>NZ_JH719395.1:819179-1012365 GCF_000271845.1 Rhizobium leguminosarum bv. trifolii WSM2297
TTTGGGGTCCAGAGGCGGTCCTGAGCTAAGAGGCAGTTAGCGAGAACGAGAAGTTTGCGCATGACGGCGACTAGGATCACCTTGGGTGGTTTTCCTGTGGCTTTGAGTGTGTCTGCGAAACGAGCAAGAGCGGGATTGTAGCGACAAGCCGACAAGGCGGCCATGTAGAGTGCACGCCGGGGTGCGGGCCTGCCGGCGCGAATGGAACGACGCCCGGTTCGCGCGCCGCTGTCGTTAGCGATTGGAGCAAGCCCTGCCAGCATGGCCGCCTGCTTGCCCGAACAACTGCCCAACTCGTCCATTCCCGCCATCAAGGCCAGGGCCGTGATGCGGCCGACGCCGGGAATGGAGGTGAGGATCTCAGCCTTGCGGCAGAGCTGCGGATCCTCGCGGACACGGCGCTCGATCTCTTTGTTGAGACGTTCGACATGCTGTTCCAGCTGGCGTGTGAGGCGGTTGAGTTCTCCGCGCAGAAAGGCGGTGGTGGTCGTCTTGCTGCGATTTTGCAGGGCGGTGATGTCGCCTATGGTTGCCGATCGTGCATTGACCAGCTCCTGCAAGGCCTCAATGTGAGGAGTTGGCGGCGCGTCGGCCGGCGGGCGCAGGCTCTCGGCCAAGAGCGCCAGGAAACGGGCGTCGAGCCGGTCGGTCTTGGCGAGATAGCCGCAAGCGCGGGCAAACATGCGCGCACGCAGCGGATCGATCACAGCCACGGCAAAGCCAGCGAGCCAAAGCGAGCGATGGGCGGCGCGATGGAACTTGCCGGTTGCCTCCATCACGATGCTTTTGGGCCGATGCTTGGCCAGCAGCCGTTTCAGCTGCCGGATGCCCATCTTGTCATTACTGAACCGCCGGCTTTCGCCCAGCGGATGCAGATGAACATCAAGCCACTCTTTACTCACGTCCACACCGGCATAAACTACCGGCATCGCGTCTTCTTGGAACGAAACCTTGCCTTGCATGCGGGACTTGCTCCCCATCATCTGTTCAGGACAAACGCGAGGACGGCCGGACCAATCTCATCCCCGGTTCTAGCCAAGGGGCTTGCGGTCCCGGCCGTCCGCGCTCCGGCGGATGGCCATCCGCCGGAGCGCACACCAATCATCCAACAATTAGTGCGAATTGAACATGCAAGGGGCTGCTCTCGCCGATCTACAGGCTCGGGAATGCAGCATGACATTGCACAGGCTAGAATCACAATGCAACCGTGACCGTGGCATCGTCAGTGATGTCCCTTTGCTGCCTCGACCCGTCTGACCGCCGCAACACTGCCTCTTTCCACCAGATGACAGGCAAGCTCGACCCGCCGTCGTGGTGCCGCAAGGCCGAGCATCATGTCGCGCAGCAGGTCAAGCGCGGTAGCGCCGAGTTCGCGCATCGGAATATGCACCGTCGACAGCGGCGGGTTGAGAAAGGCCGATTGCGGCAGGTCGTCGATGCCCATGACGGAGACGTCCTGCGGCACGGCATAACCCATCGCCTGCAATCCGCGCACGGCGCCGGTGGCGAGACTGTCGCCTGCCGTCAGCACGGCGGTGAAGGAGAGGCCCTTATCGCGGACGAGGCGGGTGAGGGCTTCGGCGCCGAGTTCCGGCAGCCAGTCGTCGACCTCGAGCACCAGATCGGCATCGGCCTTCAGCCCGTGATGCTGCAGGGCATCACGCCAGCCCTCCAGACGCCGCTCGATCGTTCGCCGCCCTGGCCGCAGCATGAACAGGATGCGTTCATGCCCGGCCTGGATCAGCCGCTCGGCGGCGATGAAGGCGGCCGCGCGGTTGCAAGGCGTCACACTCGACAGCCGCATATAGGGGTCGTCGCTGTTGACGAGCACGACGGGTTTTCCGAGGCCGGCCGCCGCCGCCAGCATATCCTCCTCGTCGACCGTCAGGATTAGCATGCCGCCGAAGCTCGGATCGTCCCGCATCTCGGCGACGACGCGGGCTTCATCACCCTTGTCGGCGATAGGGCGCATCGCCACCTCGATGCCGAGAGCGGCTGCGCGCGCATTCAGTCCTTCGAGCACGTAAAGGGTGAACTGGTTGCGGACATAGTCGATCATCGCCGCGCCGGAGGCAACGAGCATGACCTTCTTGCCGGCGACACTTGCCGGCAGCGCGTAGCTGACCGCACTTGCCGTTTCCAGCACCAGCTTGCGAATCTCGGGCCTGACGCCCTTTTCGCCGGCAAGCGCCCGCGACACCGTGCTGATCGAGACGCCGCAGCGCGCGGCGATGTCGTCGAGGCGTGTGCGCCTGCCTTTTTTCTGCTCCGCCATGACATCTCCTCGCTTCTTCCCCAGTATGCAAAAATCTTTCAGATTGCGCAAATGGCATGCCTATGCACAATTGGCTTTAGGAGTCCGCGACAAGCGACAGAGCAGGGAGGCTTTGAAGATGCGGTTTGACGGCCAGTCCACGCGTCGGTGTTTTGCCCGGCGTCTCAAGGTTCGAGCGGGTTAAGCATGGCCGCCGAGCAGCAATCCCATCTCCGCCGCGGGACCGTAAGACAGAGCCCGATCGTCTATTGGCAGCTCGGCGATCTCTCGCAGCAGCGCTACGACGTCGCCGACAGGCCGATGGAAGGCAGCATGGATCCGTTTTTCTTCGTCACCAAGACGAAGAACTTCATTCCGCACGAATATCCCTGCCGCACTGAATTCAAAAAATCCTTCTCCGGCCGTCGGCCGCGGCCGGCAGCCGATTTCGAGGCTAGCCGCTGGTGGCTTCCCTTTGCCTCGCCGCGTGTCGATCTCTCCGGCTTCTGGTTTCGCCCGACCCGCATCGGCTGCTGGGCACGGTCCTTCCTCGATGCTAACTCGGCGGGGCGGGCTATGCTTCACCTGTCGACCTGCGGCGGCGCCATTCTCTTCGTCAATGGCGCCGAACAGGGTTTTATGGCGCCTTACGAGCGCAATCTGGAAGCCCAGCAGGTCTTCGAGGTCGAGCTTGTCGCCGGCCTCAACGAGATCCGCGTCTATTTCGACGACCTCGCCGAGCGCGACGCCCGTTTCTATTTCCAGCTGGATTATCTCGAAGGGCCGGAGGTCGAAACGGCAGTTCCGGTTCCGATCGCCGCCGGTGACGCGGATACGCTGGAGGCGATCCTCCAAGGCATGCGTTTCGACCGCACCGCCTATCTCGGCGAGGACGTGACGATCCTGTTTCCCGCGCCGCTGCCGGTGGCGCTCACCTGCCATGTCGAGATCGAAGGCGACTTCATGTCAACCGAGCGTTTCGATTATGATTTCGCGCTGGAGAAGGGCTCAACCAGGCTGGAGCTTGGCAGCTCGGCTGATATGCCCGCCGATTTCCGCCATTTCCGCATCGCCTTCAAAACAGGCGAACTTTCGCTCGGCCGCACGCTCGGCGTCGAGATCTGTCATCCCGAACGCCAGGGGCAGGCGCCCGCCGCATTGGCGGACCGCGTCACCGAGGCGCTGACCGAAGTCGCCGCCCATTCCGAGCCGGACACCGTCTGCGCTTTCGCGCGACTGGCGCTGGGGCAGGGCGGCGAAGAGACCGAGGCGATGATCTCGGCGATGCTGCCTGTTATCGAGGACTGTCACGATTGCGCCGATTTCGTGCTGGTGCCGCTGCTGTTTGCCTATACGCGCTGGAGCGATCTGCTGTCGGAAGGCCTGCGGCAGCGGATCGAGCACGCCGTGCTCAACTACCGCTACTGGATGGACGAGCCGGGCAACGACGTTCAGTGGTATTTTTCGGAAAACCACGCGCTTCTCTTTCATACCGCCGCCTATCTCGGCGGCCAGCTTTTCCCCGATGCCCGCTTCATCCGGTCCGGCCGCACCGGCGCCGAGCAGATGAAGGTTGGCGAAGAGCGCGTCCGCGCCTGGCTCGATCATTTCGAGCGCTGGGAAATGGCCGAGTGGAATTCCGTTCCCTATTTCCCGATCGATCTCAAGGGCCTGACGGCGCTTGCCGCCTGTGCGCCGGATGAAACGATCCGCGCCCGCGCAAGCGCCAGCATCGTCCGGCTGATGGAGATCGTCGCCCGCTCCGCCCATCACGGCATGCTGACCGGCAGCCAGGGCCGCTCCTACGAACATACGCTGCGCCCCGGCCGGTCGGTCGAACTGTCGGCCATCGCCCGGCTGCTCTGGGGCCGCGGCTGGTACGGCCGGCGCGTCCATGCCCTGCCGCAGCTGGCCGTCTGCATCCGCGATCACGGCCTGCGTTTTCCCGAGGGGCTTGCGGCGATCGCCGCCCATGACGCGGACAACGCGCAGGAATGGACCTTTTCCCAGGGCGAGCACCGGTTTGCCGCGCTTTATCACTACAAGACGCGCGACACCGCGCTCGGCACCATCGCCCATTACCGCCCCGGCGCCTGGGGTTATCAGGAGACGGTGCTGCATCTGCGCCTGGGCAGCCGGCCGGAAGCGCAGATCTGGATCAATCATCCCGGCGAGACCATCCAGTTCGGCTACGGCCGGCCGAGCTTCTGGGGCGGCTGCGGAACGCTGCCGCGCGTGCACCAGTATCGCGATCTCGCCATCCTCGATTTCGCGATCCACGAGGGCCAGCCGGATTTCACCCATGCCTGGTTCCCGGTCGAGGCCTTCGACGAAACGGCGGTTGACGGCAATCTGGCGCTTGCCCGTTCCGGCAACGGCCTGGCGCTGCTGATCGGCAGCGAGCCACTGGTGCCGGTGCAGGAAGGTCCGACGACGGATATGGAGCTGCGCCTGGCCGGCCGTAAGAGCCGCTGGATCGTCCGTCTCTCCGATCTCGGGCGCGAAGGCGGCATCGACGATATGCGAATGCGTTTCGCCACGCTCGCAGCCCACCAAGACGACGAAGACGCATTGATCGTTGCCGATCCGGATTATGGCCAGGTTATCTTCGAAAAAGACGGCACAGTGCGCGCCGAACGCCGTATTCTCAGACCTTCGGACTGGTCGGTTCGGGGAGAAGCGGTACATCTGGAGATATCGGGCAGGCAGCCTCGGCGCGCAGCCTCGTAGACGACATGTCCGGCAGGTGGAGGACCCGGCCGGTCGCAGGAATTCATCGGTCAAGAGGAGGAGAAAATGACCAGAATGAAATCGATCGCCGCGGCTTTTGCTGCGGTTCTCTTGAGTTCTGTTGCCGCCCATGCCGGCGACGTGCGCATCATGTGGTATTCCGACGGCGGCGAAGGTGCTGTCATCAAGGATCTGCTGGCGCGCTTCTCGAAGGCCAATCCCGATGTCAACGTCATCCTCGATGAAGTCTCCTATGACGTCGTCAAGGAGCAGCTGCCGGTGCAGCTCGAAGCCGGGAAGGGGCCTGACATTGCCCGCGTCACCAATCTGAAGGCGCAGGCGCAGCACTGGCTCGATCTTCGCCCGCTGCTGGCGGACGCGAAATACTGGGACGACAATTTCGGTGCCCAGGCCGACTGGATGCGTCCCGACGGCTCGAACGCCATCACCGGCTTCATGACGCAGCTGACCCTGACCGGCGGCTTCGTCAACAAGACGCTGTTCGAGCAGGCAGGCGTCGAAATTCCCGGCCCGAAGGCCACTTGGGACGATTGGGCGGCCGCCGCCAAAAAGGTCGCCGACAGCCAGAAGGTCTTCGCCATGGCGATCGACCGCTCCGGCCACCGCGTCTCCGGCCCGAACATTTCCTACGGCGCCAATTATATCGCCGCCGATGGCAAGCCGGCGCCGATCGACCAGGGTTCCAAGGAGTTCCTCAGCCGCTTCGTCAAGTGGAACGAGGACGGAACCATCAACAAGGATGTCTGGGTGAGTGCTGCCGGCACCACCTATCGCGCTGCGGCCGACGACTTCATCAATGGCGGCCTGGCTTATTATTATTCGGGCAGCTGGCAGATATCGGGCTTTGCCCAGAAGATCGGCGATAGTTTCGACTGGGTGATGGCCGGAAGCCCTTGCGGCACGGTCGCCTGCACCGGCATGCAGGGCGGCGCGGGTCTCGTCGCCGTCAAATACACCAAGAACCCCAAGGACGTCGCCAAGGTGATGGACTATCTGGCAAGCGCCGATGTGCAGAAGGAGTTCGCCGAGCGCAGCCTGTTCATTCCGGCACACAAGGCTGTGGCTGCCGGCCAGATGGACTTCAAGACCGACAATCCGCATGTGAAGGCGGCGTTGAAGGCCTTCGTCGAATCGGCCGGCCAGACCGCGGCACCCGCCATGAAGCTGCCGGGCTGGAAGTGGTCGGACGCCTATTACAGCGCCATCGTCGCCCGCATCAGCCAGGTGATCGCAGGCGAAATGAAGCTCGACGATGCCTATGCCCGCATCGACGATGACATCAAGGCCAAGGTTGGCGGCAACTGACGGACGAACGGATGGCGGAAAAGACGGTTTCTTCCGAACCGCCGGCGAAGGCCGGCCTGCGGCAGGCGCTGATTGCGCCTGTCCGGCTCGCCATGGGGATCGTCGACATTCCCATGCGCGCCTGGCAGAAGCTGACCGGGCTGAACGGCATGGCGGGCGTCTTCCTGGCGCCCAACATGCTGATCTTCTCCGTCTTCGTGCTTCTGCCGCTGGTCATCAACTTCATCTATTCGACGACGAGCGGCAGCGCCATCTTCCTGCCGAACAGGACCTATGTCGGCGCCGACCAATACCGCATCCTGTTTGATTGCGGCTCTTATCTCGACCCCTCGACCTGTGCTGTCGACACCTTCTGGGCGGCCGTGCGCAACACCGCCGTCTTCGTCGTATTCCAGGTCTCGGCGATGCTGGTTGCCGCACTGGCAACGGCTTTGATTCTCAACCGCGAGCTTTCCAATCGCGGCTTCTGGCGCGCCGTCTTCTTCTTCCCGGTGCTGCTCTCGCCTGTCGTCGTCGGCCTGATCTGGAAGTGGATCCTGCAGCGCCAAGGCTTGTTGAACTATGCGCTGAGCCCCTTCGGCTTCGAACCCTTCTCCTGGCTCAGCGATCGTTTCTGGGCCTTCTTCTTCGCCGTCTTCGTCTCGGTCTGGGCGCATATGGGCTTTTATGCGCTGATCCTGCTTGCCGGCCTGCAGGCAATCCCGAGGGATCTCTACGAGGCCGCGGCGATGGACAAGGCGAGCCCGACCCGCATCTTCCGCCGCATCACCCTGCCGCTGCTGATGCCGAACCTCATCGTCGTCCTGGTGCTGGCGTTGATCCGCGCCGTGCAGATCTTCGACGAGGTCTTCGTGCTCACCGGCGGCGGGCCGGGCACCAGCACCATGTACATCACCCAGTTTATTTATGAGACCGGTTTTGCGAGTTCACTGCGCAATCCGGGGCTGGCCTCGGCCGCCTCGATCCTGATGGGCATCGTGCTCGTCATCCTGACGCTGGTCCAGCTCGGCGTCAGCAGCCGCAACGAGAAGAAGGGGACACGCCAATGAGCGCCGTCAGCACCTTTCTGCTGCGACGCCGCGGCCGCGGCTGGCACTGGACCGACGTCGTCACCTGGATCTGGCTGATATCAGGCGTCTTCCTGATGTTCGGCCCGGCCGTCTGGCTGGTCTTCTCCTCGTTCAAGACGCCGGCGGCTCTGGCCGAATTCCCGCCGTCCTTCCTGCCCTATGTTACCGAACAGGCCGTGGTGCCGGGCTATGACAAGCCGCTGCCGCTCTATAACGTCACCATGCCGGATGGCAGCAGCCGTCAGCTCGCCGAAGTCCGCCGCATCGGCATCATGGGCCAGATGGTCGATCCGAAGCAGCCTGATGAAATCGTCAAGGTCAACATCAAGGACCGCACGCCGGTGCGCCAGGTCGAATTCGCCGGCGGCAATTACACCGAACCGTTCCAGCGCTTCGATTTCCTGCTGTTCCTGCGCAACTCGGTTTTCGTGACGGTGGTCGCCACGGCCATCACCCTGCTGGTCAATTCCATGGCGGCCTTTGCGCTGTCGAAATACCAATTCCCCGGCCGCACCGCGGTGATGTTGATAATCCTGGCGACGCTGATGGTGCCGCTTTCGGTGATCGTCGTACCGCTCTATTCCGTCATCGGCACGCTCAACCTCTTCGACAGCCTCTGGGGCGTCATCCTGCCGACGGTCGCCACCCCGACCGGGGTCTTCCTGCTCCGGCAATATATGCTGACCATTCCCGACGAGCTGATCGACGCCGCGCGCATGGACAAGGCCAGCGAATGGCAGATCTACTGGCGCATCATCCTGCCGCTGTCAGCGCCGGCCTTGGCGGTGCTGGCGATCTTCTCGGTCGTCTGGCGCTGGAACGACTTCCTCTGGCCGCTGATCGTGCTGTCGCGCAAAGAGCTTTACACGCTGCAGGTCGGCCTCAACGTCTATGCCGGCGAACTCAATGTGCAATGGCATTACATTCTCGCCATGACCGTCGTCTCGATGATCCCCGTCGTCTTGATCTTCGTCTTCCTGCAGCGCTTCATCACCACGGGCATCGCCGGCTCGGGGCTGAAATAGGCCGGCCGACAATTATAAAACAGGAGAGTGCATGAGCGGGCTCGAGCTCAGGAACATCGTCAAGAATTTCGGCGCCGTCGAGGTCATCCGCGATGTCTCGCTTGCTGTCAATGACGGCGAGTTCGTCGCTTTCGTCGGCCCGTCCGGCTGCGGGAAATCGACGCTGCTGCGGCTGATCGCCGGCCTCGACAAGCCGACTGGCGGAAGCATCGCCATCGACGGCACTGACGTCACCGAGATTGGCGCCGCCGACCGCGGTCTTGCCATGGTCTTCCAGTCCTATGCGCTCTATCCGCATATGAGCGTGCGGGAAAACCTGGCCTTCGGTCTTGAGAATACCAAGGTGGCGAAGGCCGAGATCGAAGCGCGCATCGCTGACGCCGCCCGCATGCTGGAGATCGAGCCTTTCCTCGAGCGCCGCCCCGGCCAGCTTTCCGGCGGCCAGCGCCAGCGCGTCGCAATCGGCCGCGCCATCGTCCGCCGGCCGGATGCCTTCCTGCTCGATGAGCCGCTGTCCAATCTCGACGCCGAGCTTAGGGTCAGCATGCGCGCCGAATTAGCTGCCCTTCACGCCCGCCTGAAGGCGACGATGATCTATGTCACCCATGACCAGGTCGAAGCGATGACGCTCGCCGACCGCATCGTGGTGCTGAGAGGCGGCCGGGTCGAGCAGGTGGGAACGCCCCTGGAACTCTACAACAAGCCGGCAAACCGCTTCGTCGCCGGCTTCATCGGCGCGCCGCACATGAATTTCCTGGAAGGCGCGATCGTCGGTCACGACGGCGGTTTCATGCAAGTCGAAACCGTCGGCGGCCATCGCCTTTCCGTGATTGCCAGCGAAGCGCGTCCGATCGGCGAAAGGGTCAGCATCGGCATCCGCCCGCAACACATCACCCTTGCCGATGCGAGTGCGGCCACCAGGCTGGATACCCGCATCACTCTCGTCGAGGAACTGGGCTCCGAGACGGTGGTGCATGCCGACGCGGGTGGAAAGAAGCTGATCGCGGTCTTTGCCGGCCAGCAACGCATGAAATCGGGCGACAGCCTGCCGCTGCATCTCGACCCGGCCGTGCTGCATCTCTTTGGCGAAGACGGCCGGCGTCTGTCTTGATGCCTCAGCGTCCAATCCACGAAGGCGCTTCGCCCCGCCGTCCGCGAGAAAATCTTATCTGCAGCCAAAGTCTGAGGGCGAAATATCCGCAGGCAATGAGCGACGACGCTACGGCAAGGATCAAAAAAATAAACAAAAGACGAAAATCATTCTGGCCACCGTCGAGCAATAATAAAAAGTAAATCAATATGACCAAGCATAAAGAAAAAACAAATGTTAGAAATGACTAGAAAAAAGGACGTGAATGTACTTGGCTGTATTTAAGAGAATATAAGAGATATATTGCGATAATGACCGGTATTGAAAAAATAAATTTAAAAACGAATGTTATCAGTGCGATGTCGCCAAAGAACAAAGGGATATGGGCCAAAGTCATGCCCACGAAGTATGATTGAAAGAACAGGCCTCTCTGAGGCATTCCAAGGTTGAGTTTATTCATATTCTTGGTGGTCTCGTTATATTCTATGATGCTATCGAAATGCCGAGCCATCTTCAAGGGTCACGAAAAAGCCCGCGCCGGAATGGGGGCGCGGGCCGAATTTTCACATCGGGACAGCCTTAGTGGCTGTTTTTGTGGCTTTGTTGACCAGCCTTTACATGCTGTTCATGGCTGCCGCCGCGGGTTCCGCTGGACTGCGCGTCGCGAACGCCTGATGAGGCGCTGCGTTCAGTGGAGTCGTTCTTGTGACTTTGCTGATCGGTCTTGACGTGCTGTTCATGGGATCCACCTTGGTTTGCCATACGGTTCTCCTTGGGTTTGAACGAGGCCACGTCGACCCCGAAAGATAGAACCTCACTCTGGCGCATGTTGTTCCCGATTTTAATATTTCGTGATTTCGTCTGCAGGAGAGAGACGAGGAAGCGGACCGGGCGGGTAGGACGCTCGCCTGCCATTTCGTCGGCCATCGGGAGAAAGCGGAAAAATCCCGATGTTCTCCGGCGCCGCCGCGTCCGCTTGGCGCGGCCCGCAACCTCGATTTATCAATGCGGCCGGCGGCAAGAAGGTTCCGGAAATGAACCCGCTCCAGCCATGCCGGAAGGGCCGGTGAGGCTCGTCTACTCTTTTCAATTCAAGCTATCGCTCTAGCTTAAAAGGCATGGAAAGAAAGGAGAAACTCATGACCGACGCACCGAATACGGCGACCCCGGCGCGAAGAGTGTTGCGGGGCCGCCCCTACAGCATCGGCGAATTTGCCAGGAAATATCGGTTGGACGAGAAAGAGGCCAAGCGCCTCTACGAGAAGTTCGGCCCTTCCGCCACCGAACTCGATCTGTTGATGGCGGCAAAGCGGCGTCCACCGGGACTGCCTACGAGTCTCGAGGCCTGACGGCCGCGATGAAGATCCGCACCGGAAGCTGCCTTTGCGGGGCGGTTGCCTATCGCTTGGAGGGCGAGCCGCTGCGCGTCGGCCTCTGCCACTGCGCCGACTGCCGCAAATCCAGCGGCTCCGCCTTCGTCTTCTTCGCGGTCTGGCCGCGCCCGGCCTTTTCCATGAGCGGTGAGATCGCCACCTTCTCCGGCCGCAGCTTCTGCCCGACCTGCGGCAGCAGGCTTTTCTGCCTCAGGGAAGATGAGGCGGAAATCCGCCTCGGCTCGCTCGACAGCCCACCGACGGACCTTCTGCCGGATCATGAGGTCTGGATCAGGCGGCGCGAACCCTGGCTGCATCCGCTGCCGAGTGCGGGGCAATATGCCGAGGACGCCGACTGACGAGCGCTTCCGCGCCAAAACTTGACTTTTCTTACCAATATTTCATTTCCCCCATCCGCAATTCCGTGCCACTTCCGCGGCAACGCTAATGCCCGGTTCATCTGCGTTGTGCTTATTTCGTTGCAGAGCCGAGACGGCCAATGACTGATCGAGGATGACATGAACGACACCGGAACCGGCAACAAGACCGGGCCACAGACAAGCGGCGCGTCCGACCTCGCAGCGGTCCTTGCCGCATCGGGACGGCAGGGCAAGCGCAGCCGCTGGCGTGGACGGCTGCTTATCCTGTTGATCCTCGTTGCTGCTGCGGCAGGTGCTGCTTACGCCTATATGGGCCGCGGCCAAAGCGAAGTGAGTTATGCCACCCAGCCGGTTAAACGCGGCGCTCTGACGGTACTTGTCACCGCCACCGGCTCGGTGCAGCCGACTGAACAGGTCGATATATCGAGCGAGCTTTCCGGCACGGTCCGTGACGTCAATGTCGATTACAACAGCACGATCAAAGCGGGTGACGTGCTGGCGCTCCTCGATACCAACAAGCTCGAGGCGGATGTAAAGAGTTCGCGTGCCAAGCTGAATTCGGCCAAGGCAAATGTCGCCAAGGCCAATGCCGACCTGCAGTCGGCAAGCACCTCGCTCGAGCGGCTGAAGAGCCTGGTCAGGAGCAACGTCTCCACCCAGCAGAGCCTCGACGACGCCACCTACAAATATGATTCCGCCGTCGCCGCCAAACAGATCAACGAAGCCGAGGTCCTAGCCTCGGAGGCCGACCTGCAGCTTGCCGAGGTCAATCTCGCCAAGGCCAAGATCATCTCGCCGATCGACGGCGTGATCCTCACCCGCGCCGTCAATCCGGGTGCCACGGTCGCAGCCTCGCTGTCCGCGCCGATTCTTTTCACCATCGCCGGCGATCTGAAGAAGATGGAGCTGCAGGTCGATGTCGACGAGGCCGATGTCGGCCAGATCGCCGTCGGCCAGAAGGCGAAGTTTTCGGTCGACGCCTATCCCGACCGGACTTTTCCCGCCGAGATCGAACAGATCCGCTTCGCCTCCGAAGTGGTCAACAATGTCGTGACCTATAAGGCTGTCCTCTCCGTCGACAATGCCGATCTTCTGCTGCGCCCCGGCATGACGGCGACGGCCGACGTCACCGTCGAGGCCGTCAAGGATACGCTGATGGTGCCGAACAGCGCGTTGCGCTATGCGCCGGCGCAGGCCGAACGGCGCGGCCGCGGCATTTTCGGGATCTTCGGCCCGCCGCGCCAGCGCCGCGGCAATTCGGGTCAGGCGTTGACGGGCGCTGAGCGGCGCGTCTGGGTGCTGCGCGACGGTCGTCCCACGCCCGTCGTCATCCAGGTCGGCTCGTCCGACGGCCAGTTCACCCAGGTCGTCTCCGGCGACCTGAGGGAAAACGACGCTTTGGTGACCGACGCCACGACGCGTGCGAACTAGGCGGAGAGACGGATGGCAAGCCCGCCGCTCATCGAATTCAGGCAGGTCTCGAAAATTTACGGCGAGGGCGAGGCGGCCATCCGCGCGCTCGACCATGTCGACCTTGCGATCAACGCCCATGAATTCGTCGCCATCATGGGCCCATCCGGCTCCGGCAAGTCGACGGCGATGAACATCCTCGGCTGCCTCGACGTGCCGAGCGGTGGCGATTACGTCTTCGAAGGCATCCCCACCAGCGGCTTCGACCGCGGCCAGCTGACGCTGTTGCGTCGCCATATGCTCGGCTTTGTGTTCCAAGGCTTCAACCTTCTATCGCGCACTTCGGCGGTCGAAAATGTCGAGCTGCCGCTGATCTATCGCGGCATGGCCGTGCGTGAGCGGCGCGAACGGGCCCGCGAAGCCCTGGCGCTGGTCGGCCTCTCCGGCCGCGAACATCACAAGACGCAGGAACTATCGGGCGGCCAGCAGCAGCGCGTCGCCATTGCCCGCGCCATCGTCACCGAGCCGGCGCTGCTCTTGGCCGATGAGCCCACAGGCAATCTCGATACCAGGACCAGCGTCGAGATCATGGATCTGATGACCCGGCTGAACCGCGAGCAGGGCATCACCATCGTCATGGTCACCCACGAGCCCGATATTGCCGCCTATGCGCAGCGGCTGCTGCGTTTCGTCGACGGCAAGCTGGAGACCGAGGTCGAGCATCGGAGGAGGGCGGATCATGTTCTTTGAGACGCTGAAGCTGGCATTGCGCGCCATCAGCCGCAACATGCTGCGCTCCTTCCTGACCGTGCTCGGCGTCGTCATCGGCGTTGCCGCCGTCATTGCGCTGGTGACGATCGGCAATGGCACGACCGCCCAGGTCTCGACCGAACTGTCGCGGCTCGGCACCAACATGCTGTTCGTCCGCCCCGGCCAGTTCGGCCCCGGCCGGGCGAGCTCCGAGGCCAAACGCTTCAGCGTCAAGGATGTCGCCGCCATCCGCGACCAGATCGGCGGCTTGCGGGCGGTGGCGCCGCTCAACCAGTCCACGGCGACCGTCATATCGGGCGGCCAGAACCATTCGACCAGCGTCTCCGGCACCACCAACGACTATTTCGTCGCCCAGGACTGGAACCTGGCGCTCGGCCGCACTTTCACCCCCGCCGAGGAGCGCGGCCAGTCCCGCTGCATCATCGGCGAGACGGTGCGCTCGCAGCTTTTCGGCGCCGCCGACCCGACCGGCCAGCAGATCCGCGTCGGCAAGGTCTCGTGCCCGGTCATCGGCGTGCTGGCCAAGCGCGGCCAGTCCGGCATGGGCACCGACCAGGACGATGTCGTCATCATGCCGGTCAAGGTGTTCCAGCGCCGCATCAGCGGCAACAGCAACGTGCCGCAGATCATCATTTCCGCCCGCGACGGCGTGTCCACCGCCAAGATCCAGTCCGATGTCGAAAATCTGCTGCGCGAGCGCCGCAAGATCCTGCCCGGCCGTCAGGACGATTTCAACGTCAACGACATGACGCAGATCGCCGAGGCGATGACCGGCACGACGACCCTGCTGACCGGTCTGCTCGGCGCTGTCGCCGCCATCAGCCTGCTCGTCGGCGGCATCGGCATCATGAACATCATGCTGGTCTCCGTCACCGAGCGCACCCGCGAAATCGGCATCCGGCTGGCGATCGGCGCGCTCGAAAACCAGGTGCTGACCCAGTTCCTGGTCGAGGCGGTGGCGCTA
Organism: Rhizobium leguminosarum bv. trifolii WSM2297; assembly: GCF_000271845.1. Next base: position 833,573 of record NZ_JH719395.1, read on the forward strand.
TCGCTCTTCGGCGGCATCACCGGCATCGTCCTCGGTCTCAGCCTCGGCTTCGGTGCCGTAACGCTGCTGAAAGTCCCCTTCGTCTTCAGCCCGATGATGATCGCCGTCGCCTTCCTCTTCTCCGCCGCCATTGGCATGATCTTCGGCTATTTCCCAGCGAGACGGGCAGCCCAGCTGAACCCGATCGAGGCGCTGCGGCACGAGTGACGCATGACTGAACCCTATCGGGGAGGGCACCATCATTACCCAACTCTCCGGCATCCTCGGCCCTGAGCCGAGGATCCCTGCTTCGATATATGGTTGATACCCGTAGATGCTCGGCTCAAGGCCGAGCAAGACGGAGGGCGGGGCGGGCGTAAGCATGAGCCTCGCTCAGGCGCTCGTATCGTTGCTTTCAAAATATTGCTTATGTTATCTATCTGTTTCCTTTCGGATATATCAGCATCGACTTGCGTTCGGTTTTCGAGCGTGCCACAATGTGATATATCAGCTTGGATTTCAGCATGCAGACTTCCCAGAGCCATCTTGCCTATCTGGCGCTCGAGCACCTGATCGTCACGTTGGCGCTGAAACCCGGGGCGCTCGTTACCGAAAAGCAGCTGATCGATATGGCGGGCCATGGGCGCACCCCGGTGCGCGAAGCGATCCAGAAACTCGCCTGGCAACGGCTGATCTTGGTGAAGCCGCGTGTCGGGCTGCAGGTGGCCGAGATCGCGCCTGAGGATCATGGCAGTGTCATGCAGGTGCGCCGCGAGCTGGAGCCGATCGCAGCAAGCCTTGTTGCCGAACATGCGACGGACGAACAGCGCCGGCGCCTTAGCGGTTGCGCCGACGCAATGGACGAATGCGCCGTCACCGGCGATCTTGCCGGCTTCTTCGCCGCCGACAAGGCTTTCGACGAAATCCTCGAAGATGCCTGTCCGAACGGCTTCCTCATGGCGGCACTCGGTCCGGTGCAGACGCATGCACGCCGCCTCTGGTACTCCACCGCAAGCCCGGAGCGCACGGATCGCGCCATCGCGCTGCATGTTGCCGTGATCCGCGCTATCCAGCTGGGCAGGGCGGATGAGGCGCGCGCCGCCATGGCGGCGTTGATCGACTATCTCGCCCGCAAATAAAAGCGGCCCCGCTTCCGGAGCCGCCGTCAGATATGCTTGTCGAAAAACTCAGCCGACGAAAGCGCGCTCGATGACGAACTCGGCAGGCTTGCTGTTGGCGCCTTCATCGAGGCCGGCCTTTTCCAGCAGTTCCTTGGTGTCCTTCAGCATGGCCGAGGAACCGCAGATCATGCCGCGGTCGATTGCCGGGTCGAGCGGCGGCACGCCCAGATCGGTAAACAGCTTGCCTGAGGAGATCAGGTCGGTGATGCGGCCGCGATATTCGAAGTCTTCGCGGGTGACCGTGGGGTAATGGCGCAGCTTGTCGCCGACCACTTCCTTCAGCAGTTCGTCATTCTGGATCTCGTGCACGAGGTCGAAGCCGTATTTCAGCTCGGCGACATCGCGTGTCGTATGGGTGAGGATGACTTCCTCGAACTTCTCATAGGTCTCGGGATCGCGGATCAGGCTGGCGAAAGGCGCAATGCCCGTTCCCGTCGAGAACATGTAAAGACGACGGCCGGGCGTCAGCGCGTCGAGCACCAGCGTGCCCGTCGGCTTCTTGCGCATCAGCACCTGGTCGCCCGGCTTGATCGCCTGCAGATGCGAGGTCAGCGGGCCATCCGGCACCTTGATCGAGAAGAATTCGAGCTCTTCGGCCCAGGCGGGGCTGGCGATCGAATAGGCGCGGAAAACCGGCTTGCCCTCGACCATCAGGCCGATCATCGCGAATTCGCCGGAACGGAAACGGAAGCCCTGCGGCCGGGTCATCGTGAAGCGGAAGAGCCGGTCGGTATAATGCGTCACATCGAGCACCGTCTCGGCATAGACGCCGGCGGGGATGGACGTGGCGAAGTCTTCGGTCTTTGCAGGCGCGTTCATTTCGGTAGCAGGTCCCGTATTCGTCGGATGAACTGTCGGATGCGAGCGAGATATTACAAATCGGGCCCGAATTAAAGGCATTCCATTCCACGCGACGCTTCAGAAGGGAAATATGCATGCCATTGTCAGGATTCAATGGCGGGCGGGGAATGTCTTATTTCCCGCTGGCGAAGCCAGGCAAAGGATGCATATTAGAGCGGCGCGCCGGAACTGCATGCCGGTTTTCGGCAAAAACGGTGCGACAACAAGGACCTACGACGCGGGACCCGATTCAGCAATAGGGGGTTCGGCGATATGTGGCGAATAAAGACGCTTGCCGGGGCGAGCGCGATAGGGCGGTTCGGGGGAATATGAAGATTTTCAACTATAAGCGCGTTCCTTACGCGGAGATGCGCGCCTTCTCAGTCCATATCCTGACGGCCTCCGGCTCGTTCCTTGCCTTTCTCGGCGTCGTTGCCGCCGCCGAGCACCGCTTCATCGACATGTTCTGGTGGCTGGGCCTTGCCCTTCTCGTCGACGGCATAGACGGGCCGATCGCCCGCAAGGTGCGCGTCAAGGAAGTGCTGCCGAACTGGTCGGGCGATACGCTCGACAATATCATCGATTACGTCACCTATGTGCTGCTGCCGGCCTTCGCGCTCTATCAGAGCGGCATGATCGGTGAGCCCTGGTCCTTCGTCGCCGCCGGGTTGATCGTCGTTTCCAGCGCCATCTATTATGCCGATATGGGCATGAAGACGGACGAGTATTTCTTCTCCGGCTTCCCCGTCGTCTGGAACATGATCGTCTTTACGCTGTTCGTTATCGATGCCAGCGCCATGACCGCGCTCGCCGTCGTCATCGTCTCGGTGGTGCTGACCTTCCTGCCGATCAATTTCCTGCACCCGGTCCGGGTCAAAAGGCTGCGCCCGCTCAATCTCGGTGTCTTTTTCCTGTGGTCGGCGCTGGGCATTTTTTCGCTGCTGATGCATTTCGACACGCCCGAATGGGCGCTCATTCTCTTCATTGTGACTGGGCTCTATCTTTACGTCATCGGTGCGGTGCTGCAATTCTTCCCCGCTCTCGGACGCGAAACTAAGGACGGTTGAGATGACGAAGACGCAGGCGGTTTCATTCTCGAGGACGGGCGGGCCGGAGGTTTTCGACTATGTCGAAGTCGATCTCCCCAAGCCCTCGACGGGTGAGGTGCAGATCCGCCAGGCGGCGGTCGGCCTCAATTTCATCGATGTCTATTTCCGCAACGGCTCTTACAAGGTGCCGCATCTGCCCTTCGTCACCGGCAAGGAGGGCGCCGGTACCGTGACGGCGCTCGGCCCCGGTGTTACGGATTTCAAGCTTGGCGATCGCGTTGCCTATGCCAGCGCCGACGGCGCCTATAGCGCTGAGCGCAATATCGAGACGCGCCATCTTGTGCATGTGCCTGATGGCATCGAACTCGAAACGGCGGCGGCGATGATGCTGAAGGGCATGACTGCCGAGTATCTCTTGAACCGCACGTTCAAGGTCGGCCCTGAGACCGTCCTGCTGTTTCATGCCGCTGCCGGCGGTGTGGGACTGATCGCCGGCCAATGGGCAAAGGCGCTCGGCGCCACCGTCATCGGCACTGCGGGCTCTGAGGACAAGGTCGAACTGGCGCTCGCCCATGGCTACGACCATGTGATCAATTACAAGAGCGAAGACTTCGTCAGCCGGGTCCGCGATATCACGGCCGGCAAGGGCGTCGATGTCGTCTATGATTCGATCGGCCGCGATACTTTTCCACAGTCGCTCGATTGCCTTAAGCCGCGCGGTCTCTTTGCCTCTTTCGGCCAATCTTCCGGGCCGATCGAGAATTTCACCCTTGCCATGCTGGCGCAGAAGGGGTCGCTCTATGCGACGCGGCCGACGCTCTTCACCTATATCGCCGCGCGCCATGAGCTGATCGACAGCGCCAAGGCGCTATTTGATGTTGTGCAAAGCAACAAAGTGCGTATCAATATCAATCAAACCTATCCGTTACGTGAGGTTGGGCGGGCTCACGCGGATCTGGAAACAAGAAAAACAACAGGAACGACGCTGCTGATTCCATGAGATCCGAACGGACCGGTCGGCAGAAGAAATGAGGGGAACGTGTCGCCATTGAATGTGCCGGATCCCGGTGCGTTATTATCCGTGCAGAAGCTGACGAAGTTTTTCGGTGGCTTTGCCGCCTGCAATGAAATCGATCTCGATATAGCGCCGGGCGAAATTCACGCGCTTCTCGGCGAAAATGGCGCAGGCAAATCCACCCTGGTGAAGATGCTGTTCGGCGTTGTGGAGCCGACGGCCGGACATATCCTCTGGCAGGGCAAGCCGGTTGTAATCGCCTCGCCGGGGGAAGCCCGCAAGCACGGCATCGGCATGGTCTTCCAGCATTTTTCGCTGTTCGAGGCGCTGACGGTTGCCGAAAACATCGCGCTGTCGCTCGATGACGCCATTCCGATCGACCGGATCGCCGCGGAGGCGAGGGCGCTGTCGCAAGCCTACGGCCTGCCGCTCGACCCGCATGCCCACGTCGCCGATCTCTCGGTCGGCGAGCGCCAGCGCATCGAGATCGTCCGGGCGCTACTGCAGAACCCGAAGCTCATCATTCTCGACGAGCCGACCTCGGTGCTGACGCCGCAGGAGGCCGACAGGCTGTTCGAGACGCTGTTCAAGCTGCGCGCCGAAGGCCGCTCGGTTCTCTATATCAGCCACCGACTGGAAGAGGTGCAGCGCATCTGCGATCGCGCCACGGTGCTGCGCCATGGTCGCGTGACCGGCGCCTGCGATCCCAAGCGGGAAACGCCCGCTTCGCTTGCCCGCATGATGGTCGGCAGCGAGGTGGCGGCCGTTACCCATCCGGAGCGTAGCGACAAGGGCGAGGTGCAGCTTGCCGTCGCCAACCTGTCGGTTGCTGCCCGCACACCTTTTGCCATGCCGCTGCGCGATGTCTCGATGACGGTGCGCGCAGGTGAGATCCTGGCCATTGCCGGTGTTGCCGGCAATGGCCAGAGCGAACTCTTCGATGCGCTCTCCGGTGAATATCCGGTTGCTTCGGCCGGAGCGATCGTCATCCGCAAGAAACCGGTCGGCGACCAGGGCATTACCGCCCGCCGCCTGCTCGGCGCCGGCTTCGTGCCGGAGGAGCGTCACGGCCATGCCGCCGTCTCCGCCATGAAGCTGTCGGACAATCTGGTGCTGGCCCGCAGCCAGTCGGATCGCAAGGCCTTTCTCGGTCTGCTCGGCATCATCAGGCACGGCGCGGTAAAGTCAGCCGCGCGCCGTATCTCTGAGGCGATGGATGTCCGCAAGAGCGGCGATGATCCGGCCGCAGGCTCGCTCTCCGGTGGCAATCTGCAGAAATTCATCGTCGGCCGCGAGCTCGACCGCCAGCCGGCCGTCCTCGTCGTCAATCAGCCGACCTGGGGCGTCGATGCAGGCGCCGCCAGCCGCATCCGCCAGGCGCTCGTCGATCTCGCCAGAAGCGGTTCGGCCGTTGTCGTCATCAGCCAGGATCTCGACGAGATCTTCGAAGTGGCGACCGATATTGCCGTCATCTGCGAAGGCCGCCTTTCCAGTCCGTACCCGGCGGGCGAGCTGACGCGCGAAAAGATCGGCCTGCTGATGGGCGGCCTGCATCAGAGCAGCCCTGGTGCGGAGGCAGCCCATGCGCATTGAACTGGAAAAGCGCCCCGACGTCTCGAAGCTCTTCGCCTTCGTCTCGCCGCTGCTGGCCCTTGTTCTGACGCTGGCCTTCGGCGCCATCATGTTCGCCATGCTCGGCAAGGATCCGGTCGAAGCGCTGGACGCCTTCTTCGTCGAGCCGCTGCTCGAGGTCTGGTCTCTGCACGAACTGGCGATCAAGGCCGCACCGTTGATCCTGATCGCCGTCGGCCTCGCCGTCTGTTATCGCTCGAACAACTGGAATATCGGCGCCGAAGGCCAGTTCACCATCGGCGCCATCACCGGCTCCTATCTGCCGATCGTTTTCTACGACTGGCATTCGCCGCTGGTGCTGCCGCTGATGCTCGTCCTCGGCGCGCTCGGCGGCGCGCTTTTCGCCGCCATTCCGGCACTGTTGAAGGCGCATTTCAACACCAATGAGATTCTGACATCGCTGATGCTGGTCTATATCGCCCAGCTCTTTCTCGACTGGCTGATCCGCGGCGCCTGGCGCGATCCGAAGGGCTTCAACTTTCCGGTCTCGCGCGATTTCGCGCCGGAAGCGGTGCTGCCGGCGATCTGGGAAGAATCGGGCCGGGCCCATTGGGCCTTCATCTTCGCCATTGTCGCGGCCATCGGCGTCTGGTTCATGCTGCGTTATACGCTGAAAGGCTTCGAGATCGTCGTGCTCGGCCAATCCGAGCGGGCAGGGCGCTTTGCCGGTTTCTCCTCCCGGAAGATGATCTGGTTCAGCTTCCTCTTTTCGGGCGCCCTTGCCGGCCTTGCCGGCATCAGTGAGGTGTCAGGCTCGATCGGTCATCTGCAGCCGGCGATCTCGCCGGGCTACGGTTTTACCGCCATCATCGTCGCCTTCCTCGGCCGCCTCAACCCGCTCGGGATCATCGCCTCGGGCCTGGTGTTGGCGCTCACCTATCTCGGCGGCGAGGCGGCCCAGCTGTCGCTCGGCGTCTCCGACAAGGTCACCCGCGTCTTCCAGGGCCTACTGCTCTTCTTCGTGCTCTCCTGCGATACGCTGATCTATTACAAAATCCGCATCGTCTGGTCGCGGCTAAGGGGTGGAGCGGCATGAGCATCTTCGAAGCCATTCTGCTGACTGTCATCACCGCCTCGACGCCGCTCGTCATTGCCGCCCTCGGCGAACTGGTGACCGAGCGCTCCGGCGTTCTCAACCTCGGTGTCGAGGGCATGATGATCATGGGCGCGGTTGCCGCTTTTGCCGGCGCCCAGATGTCGGGCTCACCCTATGTCGGCATCGTCTGCGGCATCGTGGCCGGGGCGCTGTTCTCGCTGCTGTTTGCCTTCCTGACGCTGACGCTGGTGGCGAACCAGGTGGCGACGGGACTGGCGCTCACCCTTCTCGGCCTCGGTGTCTCAGGCATGCTCGGCGAGGCCTATGTCAGCATGCCCGGCATCCGGCTGGGAGAGATCGTCATTCCCGTGTTGTCGGATATTCCGGTCATCGGCCATGTGCTCTTCAGGCAGGATCTGATCTTCTATCTGTCGATCGCGCTGGTGATCGGCGTCAGCTGGTTCCTGTTCCGCAGCCGCACCGGGCTGAAGCTGAGAGCGATCGGCGACAATCACGGCTCGGCCCATGCGCTCGGCATCCATGTTATCCGCACGCGATACCTGGCGGTGATGTTCGGCGGCGCCTGCGCCGGTCTTGCCGGCGCGCAGTTGTCGCTCGTCTACACCCCGCAGTGGGCCGAGAACATGTCGGCCGGCCGCGGCTGGATCACGCTGGCGCTTGTGGTTTTTGCCTCCTGGCGGCCGTGGCGGGTCTTTGCCGGCGGTTATCTGTTCGGCGCGGTCACCATCCTGCAGCTGCACGCACAGGCCTTCGGTCTCGGCATTCCCTCGCAGTTCCTCTCGATGCTGCCCTATGCCGCGACTATTGTGGTTCTGATCATCATTTCTCATAATCGGCGCACGACGTTGATCAATACGCCCGCCTCGCTCGGAAAGGCCTTCGTGCCGGAGCGATAAGGCAACAACACAAAGACGGGTTTCCCAACTTCAAACCAACAGGGGTCATCATGAAGAAGTTCGCATTGACACTTGCCGCCTCGGCTGCCGCCGTGATCGGCATCTCTTCCGCCGCTCAGGCCGCTGACAAGACGAAGGTCTGCTTCGTCTATGTCGGTTCGCATACCGACGGCGGTTATTCGCAGGCCCATGATCTCGGCCGCCAGCAGGTTCAGGCCGAATTCGGCGACAAGATCGATACGCCTTACCTCGAAAACGTGCCGGAAGGCCCGGACGCCGAGCGCGCCATCGAACGCCTTGCCCGTTCCGGCTGCAAGCTGATCTTCACGACGTCCTTCGGCTTCATGGATGCGACCGTCAAGGTTGCCGCCAAGTTCCCCGATGTGAAGTTCGAGCACGGCACCGGCTACAAGTCCGGCCCCAACCTCGCCACCTACAATTCGCGCTTCTATGAAGGCCGCTACATCCTCGGCCAGATCGCCGCGAAGACTTCGAAGAACCATGGTGCGGCCTACATCGCCTCCTTCCCGATTCCGGAAGTGGTGATGGGCATCAACTCCTTCGAGCAGGGCGCCAGGTCGGTCGATCCGAGCTTCAAGCTGAAGGTCATCTGGGTCAACACCTGGTTCGACCCTGGCAAGGAAGCCGATGCCGCCAAGGCCATGGTCGACCAGGGCGTCGACGTGCTGACGCAGCATACCGACACCACAGCACCGATGCAGGTTGCCGAAGAACGCGGCATTCATGCCTTCGGCCAGGCATCCGACATGATCGCAGCCGGCCCGAAGGCGCAGCTGACGGCAATCGTCGATACCTGGGGCACCTACTACTCCAAGCGCGTGCACGCGCTTCTCGACGGCACCTGGAAGTCCGAGCAGAGCTGGGACGGCCTGAAGGACGGCATCCTGAAGATGGCGCCCTACACCAACATGCCTGACGACGTGAAGAAGATGGCCGAGGAAACCGAAGCCAAGATCAAATCGGGCGAACTGCATCCCTTCACCGGCCCGATCAACAAGCAGGACGGTACGCCCTGGCTGAAGGCCGGCGAGAAGGCCGATGACGGCACGCTGCTCGGCATGAATTTCTATGTCGAAGGCGTCGACGACAAGCTGCCGGCGCAATAAGTTGCCTTCAATTCGCAGTTGCGAAGGGCGGCCCTTGTGGCCGCCCTTTTTTTGCTGCACTGCATACCAAGATTCCGATTTACAAAAGTAATACTATATGATTTTTTGACCCTGCGCCGCGAGACGCGGCTTGGGAGGAAATCATGAAATTGAAGACTGCACTTTTGAGTGCCACGATTCTTGCTGCCTGCATGTTCGGTTCGGCTTCGGCCGGCGGACTGACTGTCGGCTTCTCGCAGATCGGCTCGGAATCGGGCTGGCGTGCGGCTGAAACGACCGTCACCAAGGAACAGGCCAAGAAGCGCGGCATCGATCTGAAATTTGCCGATGCGCAGCAGAAGCAGGAAAACCAGATCAAGGCTTTGCGCTCCTTCATTGCTCAGGGCGTCGATGCCATTCTCATTGCTCCGGTCGTTGAAACCGGCTGGGACGACGTTCTCAAGGAAGCCAAGGAAGCCAAGATTCCGGTCATCCTTCTCGACCGTACCATCAAGGCTCCGGACGATCTCTACCTGACGGCTGTTACTTCGGACCTGGTCCACGAGGGCAAGGTCGCCGGTGACTTCCTGGTCAAGACCGTCGGCGACAAGAAGTGCAACGTCGTCGAGTTGCAGGGCACCACCGGTTCGTCGCCGGCCATCGCCCGCAAGAAGGGCTTCGAAGAGGCTCTCGCCGGTCACGACAACCTCAAGATCGTTCGCAGCCAGACCGGTGACTTCACCCGCACCAAGGGCAAGGAAGTCATGGAAAGCTTTCTGAAGGCCGAGAATGGCGGCAAGGATATCTGCGCTCTCTACGCCCATAATGACGACATGGCCGTCGGCGCCATCCAGGCGATCAAGGAAGCCGGCCTGAAGCCAGGCAAGGATATTCTCGTCGTCTCGATCGACGCCGTGCCCGATATCTTCAAGGCCATGTCCGAAGGCGAGTCCAATGCCACGGTCGAGCTGACGCCGAACATGGCGGGTCCGGCCTTCGATGCCCTCGATGCCTACCTGAAGGACAAGAAGGCTCCGCCGAAGTGGATCCAGACCGAATCCAAGCTCTACACGCCTGCCGACGAGCCGATGAAGGTCTACGAAGAGAAGAAGGGTCAGGGCTACTGATCTGATTTGACGCCGCTGCGCAATCCTTGAATCGGGATCGATTGAGGGTGAAACGATGCAGCATTCAAGCGCTGTAGAACCGCACCGGCCCATCATGGACCGGTGCGGAACTGCCTTGCCGCCTTGGGACGTCATGTCCGGCCGCGGCGCGGCTTTTGCCGTCAATATCAGGAAAACAGACCCCTATGATTCACGATTTCGAGAACGTTCTCGCGGCTTCCGGAATATCGAAATTCTTTCCCGGCGCAGTGGCGCTGGACAAGGTCGATTTCACGCTGCGCAAGGGCGAGGTGCATGCACTACTGGGTGAGAACGGCGCCGGCAAATCGACGCTGATCAAATGCATCACCGGCGCCTATCATCGTGACGAGGGCAGCCTGACGCTCGACGGCCATGAAATCAATCCGGCCAATACGCTCGCCGCCCAGAAGCTCGGCATCGGCACGGTCTACCAGGAGGTCAACCTCCTTGCCAATTTGAGCGTCGCCGAAAACCTCTTTCTCGGACGCCAGCCAAGGCGTTTCGGCATGACCGACGTGCGCACGATGAACCGCAAGGCGCGCGAACTGCTCGCCGGCTACGGCATCGAGATCGACGTCACCGCCGAGCTTGGCCGATTCTCCGTTGCCGTTCAGCAGGTCGTTGCCATCGCCCGCGCCGTCGATCTCTCCGGCAAGGTTTTGATATTGGACGAGCCGACGGCAAGTCTCGATAATCAGGAAGTGGCGTTGCTCTTCCGCATCATTGAGGACCTGAAGAAGCGCGGTCTGGGCATCGTCTTCATCACCCATTTTCTCGAGCAGGTCTATGCGATCAGCGACCGGATCACCGTACTGCGCAACGGCAAGCTCGTCGGCACCCGCGACGCCGCCGATCTGCCGCGCCAGGGCCTGATCGCCATGATGCTCGGCCGCGAACTGGCGCATGTAGAGGAGAGCGTGCGTGAGCACAACCTTGCCGCCGGTGAGGTCAGGTACCGCTTCGCAGGCTACGGCAAGCGTGGCAAGGTCAAGCCCTTCGATCTCGATGTACGCGCCGGCGAGGTGGTCGGCATTGCCGGACTGCTCGGCTCCGGCCGCACCGAAACCGCCGAACTGCTCTTCGGCATCGAACATGCCGACAGCGGCAGCGCCACGATCGACGGCCAGCCGGTCACGCTTTCGAGCCCGCGCGCCGCAATCGAAAAAGGTTTCGGCTTCTGCCCGGAGGACCGCAAGACCGACGGTATCGTCGGCGACCTGTCGATCCGGGAAAACATCGCCCTTGCACTGCAGGCGCGCCGCGGCTGGACCCGGCCGCTGTCGCGCACCGAGCAGAATGCGCTTGCCGACCGCTATATCAAGGCACTCGATATCCGCACCACCGACCGAGAGAAGCCGATCCGCCTGCTCTCCGGCGGCAACCAGCAGAAGGCGATCCTCGCCCGCTGGCTGGCCACCAATCCGAAGTTTCTGATCCTCGACGAGCCGACCCGCGGCATCGATGTCGGCGCCCATGCCGAGATCATTCGGTTGATCGAACAGCTCTGCGCCGAAGGCATGTCGCTGATCGTGATTTCCTCGGAACTTGAAGAGCTTGTCGCCTATAGTTCACGTGTCATCGTCCTTCGCGACAGGCAGCATATCGCCGAATTGACGGGCGAACGCATTACCGCCGCCGGCATCGTCGATGCCATCGTCGCGGCCGAGCATAAGATGGAGGAGGCATGAGGTCCTCGCTGAACGCGCTGGCTTTTCGCCTGGCGCCGCAATTGATCGCGCTCGTTGTCATTCTTTTGTTGAATTTCATCACGTCGCCGCAGTTTTTTAATGTCGTGATTCAGAATGACCGGCTTTACGGCAGCCTGATCGATGTGCTGAATCGCGGTGCGCCGGTGGCGTTGCTGGCGATTGGCATGACGCTGGTCATTGCCACCAAGGGCATCGATCTCTCTGTCGGGGCTGTTATCGCCATCTGCGGCGCTGTCGCCGCATCGTCGATTGTTTCAGGAAATTCAGTGGCCTACACCATTGTCCTGACGCTTTCGATCGGCATTGCCTGCGGCGTCTGGAACGGTTTGCTGGTGGCCGTGCTGAATATCCAGCCGATCATCGCCACGCTGGTTCTGATGGTCGCCGGCCGCGGCATCGCCCAGCTGATCACCGAAGGCGCCATCCTCACCTTCAACGATGACGGGCTGACCTTTTTCGGCAGCGGCTCCATGGCCCTCCTGCCGATGCCAGTGGTCATCTGGCTTCTCGTCGGCCTGCTCGTCATCCTGCTCGTCCGCCGGACCGCACTCGGCATGCTGATCGAGGCCGTCGGCATCAATCGCCGCGCCAGCACGCTCTCCGGCATTCAAACGCCGGTACTGCTGATGGCGGTCTATATGCTGAGCGGGCTGTGCGCCTCGATCGCGGGCATCATCGTCGCCGCCGACATCAAGGGCGCCGATGCCAACAATGCAGGTCTCTGGCTGGAGCTCGACGCCATCCTCGCCGTCGTGGTCGGCGGCAATTCGCTGCTCGGCGGACGCTTCAGCATTCTCGGATCGCTGATCGGCGCAATGATCATCCAGGCGGTGAATACCGGCATCCTGTCTTCCGGCTTCCCGCCTGAATTCAACCTGATCATCAAGGCGGTCATCATTATCGTCATCCTCGTCATCCAGTCGCCGGCGGTGCAATCGCTCGCCATCTTCGCCAGCCGCCGGCAGGGCGGAAGGGAGCAGCCGAAATGAACTCCAAATATCTGCCGCTGCTGGCGACCATCGTCATCTTCGTGCTCGCCTATGCCGGCTGCACGCTGCAATATCCGAACATGCTGTCGACCCGTGTCATCGGCAATCTTCTGACCGACAACGCCTTCCTCGGCATCGCCGCCGTCGGCATGACCTTTGTGATCATCTCGGGCGGTATCGATCTGTCGATCGGATCGGTCATTGCCTTCACCGGCGTCTTCTTGGCGGTCATCCTGCAGAAGACCTCGATCCATCCGCTGCTTGCCTTTGCGATCGTGCTCGTCATCACCACCGCCTTCGGCGCGGTCATGGGCGCAATCATCCACTATCTCGAAATGCCGGCCTTCATCGTCACGCTCGCCGGCATGTTCCTGGCGCGCGGCATGGCCTTCGTGCTCTCGATCGACAGCATCCCGATCGATCACGAATATTATTCGACGCTGACCAGCCTCTATTGGCGCCTGCCTGGCGGCGGCCGGCTGACGCTGATCGGCGGCATCATGCTTCTGGTCTTTGCCGTCGGCATTTTCATCGCCCAGCGGACCCGCTTCGGCACCAATGTCTATGCGCTCGGCGGCGGCCCGCAGACGGCGCGGCTGATGGGTGTGCCTGTGGGACGCACGACAATCCAGATCTATGCGCTGTCGGGCTTTCTGGCAGGCCTATCCGGGATCGTTTTTTCGCTGTACACCTCTGCTGGTTATTCTCTTGCAGCAGTGGGCGTCGAACTCGACGCCATTGCGGCGGTCGTCATCGGAGGGACGCTGCTGACCGGAGGCGCGGGATTCGTGGCGGGAACCTTGATCGGTATCCTGATCCAGGGGCTCATTCAGACCTACATCACCTTCGACGGCACGCTGTCGAGCTGGTGGACCAAGATCCTGATTGGCCTCCTGCTGTTTGCATTCATTCTGATGCAGAAGGCGATCCTGTTCGTTTCCAGTCTGAACAAGAGGTACGCTTGAGGGGGAGACGGATCGCTTGCGCAACAAATTGGACGAGACACGGAAGACGGGGCGCAGAACCCGGACGAGCCACGCGCAGGTGGTCGACGAGCTCGGAAAGGAGATCGTCGCCGGCACCTATCCCGTCGGCTCGATCCTGCCCGGCGATACCGAACTGGCGCAGCGCTTCAAAGTGTCCCGTACCGTCTTGCGCGAGACGATGAAGACGCTTGCCGCCAAGGGCATGGTCGTCGCCAAGGCGCGGGTCGGTACGCGTGTGACCGAGAAGAACCTCTGGAACATGTTCGACAGCGAGATCATCGCCTGGCACTTCGACAGCGGCGTCACGGAAGAGTTCCTGCTGCAGCTCTATGATATCCGTCTTGCGGTCGAACCCTTCGCTGCCGGTCTCGTCGCCGAGCGGGCGAATGCGGATGATATCGAGACGCTGCGGGCACTGGCGCTCGATATGGCGGCGAGCGGCCACACTGCCGACAGCCTGGCGCTCGCCGACCTTCGTTTTCACCTGGCGCTCGCCGAAGCCTCGCACAATCCCTTTATGCGCACCTTGGGCAGCCTCATCGAAGCGGCCCTCGTCGGCATGTTCCGCATGAGCACGCCGCCCTCCGAAAACGGCTTCGCCAATATCGCCGATACCCATATGCGCATCGTCGATGCCATCGTTTCCGGTGATAGCGCTGCCGCACGCCGCGCGATGGAGCTCGTCATCCTGGATGGCCGCCATCATGTGCACGAGGCCTTCGCCGCCCGCGGTTCGGAGACCGTCAGAGTGCCGATTTCGACCTAAATTTCACACTCGTAAAGGCTTTGCTGTCTGCGGCGCCACGCATCTTTTCGGGCGCGAAAAGGACGCTGCAGGGCTTTCAATTCACGCAGTGGGCTTTCCGAAAATCGATTCCGATTTCAGCAATTATACAGTATGAGGCAACAAAGCCGCCTCATGGCGCGGATTCGCGGAGCAGATCATGGAACGTACTTGTCTTGCCGTCATCCTCGCCGCCGGTGACAGCACGCGGATGAAATCCTCGAAATCGAAGGTGCTGCATCCGGTCGCCGGGCGGCCGATGATCGCCCATGTGGTCGAGGCGGTCGCCTCGGCCGGCATCTCCTCCGTCGCACTCGTCGTCGGCCGCGATGCCGAGGAGGTGGCAAAGGCCGCAAGCGTTGCCGGTGTCGGGATCGAATCCTGCCTGCAGAAGGAGCGCCTCGGCACTGGCCACGCGGTATTGGCGGCGCGCGAAGCAATCGCCAAGGGCTATGACGACATCCTCGTCACCTATGGCGACGTGCCGCTGCAGACCGACGGACCGCTGAAGGCCGCCCGCCAGGGGCTTGCCGATGGCAGCGATATTGTCGTTATCGGCTTCCACACCGACCGGCCCACAGGCTACGGCCGGCTGCTCGTCAAGGACGGCGAACTGATCGCCATCCGCGAGGAGAAGGACGCGACCGATGCCGAGCGCGCGGTTACCTGGTGCAATAGCGGCCTGATGGCGATTAACGGCAGCAAGGCGCTCGATCTTCTCTCGCGCATCGGCAACGCCAATGCCAAGGGCGAATTCTATCTGACCGATCTCGTCGAGATCGCCCGCTCGCTCGGTGGCCGCGTCACCGCCGTCGATGCGCCTGAAATCGAGATGACCGGCTGCAACAACCGGGCCGAACTCGCCGTTATCGAGCGGTTCTGGCAGGAGCGCCGGCGCCACGAGATGATGCTGGCGGGCGTCACCATGATCGCGCCGGAAACGGTCTTTCTCTCCTACGACACCGTCATCGGCCAGGATGCGCTGATCGAGCCGAACGTCGTCTTCGGTCCCGGCGCGGTGATCGACAGCGGCGCCGTCATCCATGCCTTCTCGCATATCGAAGGCGCTCATGTCAGCCGGGACGCCACCGTCGGTCCCTTTGCGCGGCTGCGGCCGGGGGCTGATCTCGCTACCGGTTCGAAGGTCGGCAATTTCTGCGAGGTCAAGAACGGCCGGATCGGCGAGGGCGCCAAGGTCAATCATCTCACCTATATCGGCGATGCCGTCATCGGCGCCGGCAGCAATATCGGCGCCGGCACGATTACCTGCAACTATGACGGCGTCAACAAGAGCGAAACGGTGATCGGCGAAAACGCCTTCATCGGTTCCAACTCCTCGCTTGTCGCGCCGGTGACGATCGGCGACGGCGCCTATATCGCCTCCGGCAGTGTCATCACCGTCGACGTGCCGGCCGATGCGCTGGCGCTTGGCCGCGCCCGCCAGGAGATCAAGCCCGGCCGCGCGACGCTGCTGCGCGAGCGCGCGCTCGCCGTCAAGGCCGCGAAGAAGGCGAAGACTTGAGGCCGCTTTCCGTAACCGGCGGAAATTCAAAGTGACCGCCGAGGTGATTGATAAATAAGCGGGAATCGTTAGGACTGGCCTCGATTGTCGAAGCCGTGTGGGGATATTGTATGTGCGGAATTGTTGGGATCGTCGGAACTCAGCCTGTTGCCGGGCGCCTGGTCGATGCGCTGAAGCGTCTCGAATATCGCGGTTATGATTCCGCCGGTGTCGCCACCATCCATGAGGGGGTGATGGATCGCCGCCGCGCCGAAGGCAAGCTGTTCAATCTGGAAAAGCGCCTCGACGCCGAGCCGCTGCCCGGCACGGTCGGCATCGCGCACACACGCTGGGCGACTCATGGTGTTCCGAACGAGACCAATGCCCATCCGCATTTCGTCGAAGGCGTCGCCGTCGTCCATAACGGCATCATCGAGAACTTCTCCGAGCTGCGCGACGAGTTGACCGCGGAGGGCTCGGTCTTCGAAACCCAGACCGACACCGAGGTCGTCGCCCAGCTGATGGCGAAATATCTGCGCGAAGGCCTGGAGCCGCGCGCCGCCATGCTGCAGATGCTGAACCGGCTGACCGGCGCCTATGCGTTGGCCGTCATGCTCAAGGCCGATGCTGGCACGATCATGGCTGCCCGTTCCGGCCCGCCGCTTGCCGTCGGCTACGGCCGCGGCGAGATGTTCCTCGGTTCGGATGCCATTGCGCTCTCGCCCTTCACCAACGAGATCACCTATCTCGTCGACGGCGATTGCGCCGTCATCACCCGCGACAGCGTCGCCGTCATCGATTTTACCGGCAAACCGGTCAAGCGCGCCCGCCAGATCTCGCAGGCGACCGCCTATGTCGTCGACAAGGGCAATCACCGCCATTTCATGGAAAAGGAAATCTACGAGCAGCCGGAGGTCATCTCCCACGCGCTCAGCCACTATGTCGATTTCGCCGAAAACACGATCGGCGCCAATGCCGCTGCGATCGACTTTAAGGCGGCGACCGGCCTGGCGATCTCGGCCTGCGGCACCGCCTATCTCGCCGGCCTGGTCGGCAAATACTGGTTCGAGCGTTATGCCCGCCTGCCTGTCGAGATCGACGTCGCCTCCGAATTCCGCTACCGCGAAATGCCGCTCTCGCCCTCGCAGGCTGCACTCTTCATCTCGCAGTCCGGCGAAACCGCCGACACGCTTGCATCGCTGCGCTACTGCCGCGACAACGGCCTCAAGATCGGCGCCGTCGTCAACGTCCGCGAATCGACGATCGCTCGCGAATCCGACGCCGTCTTCCCGATCATGGCAGGCCCTGAAATCGGCGTCGCCTCGACCAAGGCTTTCACCTGCCAGCTTGCCGTGCTGGCATCGCTGGCGATCGGCGCCGGCAAGGCGCGGGGCACGGTGAGCCCTGAGGAGGAGAGGGCGCTGGTGCGCCATCTCGCCGAAATGCCGCGGATCATGAGCCGGGTGCTGAATCTCATCCAGCCGCAGATGGAAAGCCTGTCGCGCGAGCTGTCGAAATGCAAGGATGTGCTCTATCTCGGCCGCGGCACCAGCTTCCCGCTCGCCATGGAAGGCGCGCTGAAGCTCAAGGAAATCTCCTATATCCACGCCGAAGGTTATGCCGCCGGCGAATTGAAGCACGGGCCGATCGCGCTGATCGACGAGAACATGCCGGTCATCGTCATCGCCCCTTACGACCGTTTCTTCGAAAAGACCGTTTCGAACATGCAGGAAGTCGCAGCCCGCGGCGGCCGCATTATCTTCATCACCGACGAGGCCGGTGCGGCAGCCTCGAAACTGCCGACCATGGCGACCATCACCCTGCCTGTGGTCGACGAAATCATCGCGCCGATGATCTTCTCTCTGCCGATCCAGCTGCTCGCCTATCACACCGCCGTTTTCATGGGCACCGATGTCGACCAGCCGCGCAACCTGGCGAAATCCGTGACCGTGGAATAAGCCTGCGACGCCCCGGCCTTCGCGCCGAAACATATTGTGCGGGACCCCGAATTCTGGCAATTTTGGTCGGCGGACAAAGGGGGAAGGGCCGGCGTTCCGGCCTGTCCAGGACCGAGATGGAGTTCATCAGTAGAGATGACCGACAATGCCCCCAGAATGCCGGTCGCGACCCGGCTGAGGAATAATTTTCTCGCAGGCCTGATCATCTGCGCCCCGATCGCGATCACCATCTGGCTGACCTGGACCTTCATCCACTGGTCGGACAGCTGGGTCAGGCCCTATATTCCGGCCCGCTGGAATCCGGAAAGCTATCTCAATTTCGCCATTCCCGGTTTCGGCCTGCTGACGGCCATCGTGCTGATCACCGTCGTCGGTTTTCTCGGCAAGAACCTCATCGGCCAGAGCATTGTCGGTTTCGGCGAATCGGTCGTCCAGCGCATGCCGCTGGTGCGCACGATCTACAGAAGCGTGAAGCAGATCTTCGAAACCGTGCTGAAGGAGCAGTCGAACTCCTTCAAGAAAGTCGGCCTCATCGAATATCCAAGTCCCGGCCTCTGGGCGCTGGTTTTCGTCGCCACCGACGCCAAGGGCGAGATCGCTTCGAAGTTCAATGCGATGGGCCAGGATATGGTCGCGGTCTTCCTGCCGCCGACGCCGGTGCCGACGGCCGGTTTTCTCGTCTTCGTCCCACGCGAGAAGATCGTCGTGCTCGACATGTCGCCGGAGGATGCGGCCAAGTTCCTGATTTCGGGCGGTCTCGTGGCTCCTGAAACCCCGCAGACGGAGCCGAAGCAGAAGCATTTGCCGCGGCCGAAGCCGGTGGCGGTTTCCAAGGCTGACTAATTTACCCGACTAGCCCGCTCGCAAAAACCGGATCGCCTCGTCGCGGCGGAAGAGATAGAGCAGCGTGCGGATCGCAGTTCCTCGTTCACTGGTCAGTTCGGGATCACGCTCGATCAGATAGGCCGCATCCTTGCGGGCGATTTCCAGTAGGTCGGCATGCGCCTCGAGGCTGGCAATGCGAAAGCCCGGCGTGCCGGACTGGCGGGTGCCGAGCAGCTCGCCTTCGCCACGCAGTTTCAGATCCTCCTCGGCGATGCGAAAACCGTCCTCCGTCTCGCGCATGATCGAAAGCCTGGCATGGCCGGTCTCGCCGAGCGGACCCTTATAGAGCAGGATGCAGGTCGAGGCCTCGTCGCCGCGCCCGACCCGGCCGCGCAGCTGATGCAATTGCGCCAGACCGAAGCGCTCGGCATGTTCGATCACCATGATCGTTGCATCCGGCACGTCGACGCCGACCTCGACGACGGTGGTGGCGACGAGAAGCCGGGTCTCGCCGCTCTTGAACGCCATCATCGCCGCATCCTTCTCCGGTCCGCTCATCCGGCCATGGATGAGGCCGACATCAAGGCCAAGCGCTGAGACCAGCGTCGCATGCCGCTCCTCGGCCGACATCAGGTCGAGCTCTTCGGACTCTTCGACCAGCGGGCAGATCCAGTATGCCTTCTTGCCCTCGGCAAGCGCGCCCTGCAGCCGCCCGACGATCTCGCCGGTCCGCTCCATCGGCACGGTGATCGTCTGGATCGGCTTTCGGCCGGCCGGTTTCTCGGTGAGTTTGGAAACGTCCATATCGCCGAAGGCGGCAAGCACCAAAGTGCGCGGGATCGGCGTTGCCGTCATCACCAGCATGTGCGGCGAGATGCCCTTGGCCGTCAGCCGCAGGCGCTGATGCACGCCGAAGCGGTGCTGCTCGTCGACGACGGCAAGCATGAGGTTGGCATAGGCGACGCTGTCCTGGAACAGCGCATGTGTGCCGATGATTATCTGGGCAGCACCCGAGGCGATGCGTTCCAGGATCTCCTCCCGTTCGCGTCCTTTGGTGCGCCCGGTCAAGACCTCGATGCCGAGCCCTGAAGAGGCGGCGAATTTCGAGATCGTCGCATGGTGCTGGCGCGCCAGAATTTCGGTTGGGGCCATCAGTACCGCCTGGCCGCCGCTCTCGATCACCGCCGCCATCGCCATCAGCGCCACCAGCGTCTTGCCGGCGCCGACATCGCCCTGCAGTAGCCGCAGCATGCGCTCGGCTCCGGCCATATCCTTCAGAATGTCGGCGATCGCTGCGTTCTGGCTTGATGTGAGCGAGAACGGCAGGGTCTTCGCAATCTTGCCGCTGATTTCGCCGGTGGCATGCACCGGCTGGCCCGCCACCTTGCGCAGCCTCTGCCGCACCAGGCTCAGCGAAAGCTGGCCGGCGAGAAATTCGTCATAGGCGAGCCGCCGCCGGGCGGGCGCCTGCGGGTCGATATCCGAAGGATCGCGCGGCTCGTGCAGCATATGAAAACTGTCGCGGATCGACGGCAGGCCCTGCTTCTGCGTCAGCGCCAGGTCGATCCATTCCGGCAGTTCCGGAAAACGCGGCAGGCCGGCATCGATGATCTTGCGCAGCGTCTTCGGCGAAAGCCCCGCCGTCAGCGGATAGATCGGCTCGACGAGCGGCAGGCTCTCCGCCTCGTCGGCCCTGACGATATAGTCGGGATGCACCATCGAGGCGCGGCCGTTGAACCAGTCGACCTTGCCGCTGACCGTCACCTCCGCATCGACAGGCAGCTGCTTTTCCAGCCAGGCCGCTTGTCCGCGGAAGAAGACCAGCGTCAGTTCGCCGGTCTCGTCATGCAGGAAGACGCGGTAGGGGACGTTGCTCTTGCCGCGCGGCGGCACCTGGTGGCGGTCGACGCGGGCGGTGATCGTCACGATCGCGCCTTGCGGCGCCCGGGCGATCCCCGGCTGGTTGCGCCGGTCGATCAGCGAAAAGGGCGCGTGGAAGATGAGATCGATGACCCGGCAATCCTCCGGCGTCTCGCGCCCGAGCAGCTTGACCAGCAGCTCGGCGATCTTCGGGCCGACGCCCGGAAGGCCCGAAATGGGGGAGAACAGCGGATCGAGAATGGCGGGGCGCATGCGGTCAAAATGCGATGAACAATGCGGCCTTGGCAAGGCTGACAAGCCGCTTTCCAGGGTCTATAGAGGCGCATCAACAGGAAGGTAATGCCATGACAGGTGTCACGCTCACGAGTGCCGGTCTCGACCCGCGCCGCCGCCGGATCCTTTTCCGTTGCTGGCATCGCGGCATTCGCGAGATGGATCTGGTTTTCGGCCAGTTTGCCGAAGCCGAGATCGCGACGCTTTCGGAAGCCGAGCTCGACGAGTTCGAGACGATCATGGCGGAAGAGGACAATGATCTCGTCCGCTGGATCATGGGAACATGGCCGGTTCCAGAGCGTTTCCAGACACCGATGTTTGCCCGCCTGGCCGCCTATACACCCGATTTCGACAAGCCCCTCAGGACGCCGGAATGATCCCTGGTTTTGATGCGAAGAAGCTTGCGGACATTGCCGAGCCGCTGACGATCGGCAATGTGCCTGCCGGCCTCGAAACGCTGCTGCTCGCCGAGCTCGCCCGAACGGGAGAGCCGGTCGCCTATGTCATGTCGGACGGCCATCGCATGGCCGATCTCGAGCAGATGCTGAGCTTTGTCGCCCCCGACATTCCGGTTCTCAGCCTGCCGGCCTGGGACTGTCTGCCCTATGACCGCGTCTCGCCGAGCGCCGACACCTCGGCCCGCCGCCTTGCTGCACTCGGCGGCCTGATTGCCCACCGGAAGAAGCCGCATGCCGCAATCGTGCTCGTCACCGCCAATGCCATGCTGCAGAAGGTGGCGCCGCAGGATGTGATCGAAAGCCTGAGTTTTTCGGCTCGTCCCGGCAACCAGCTGCGCATGGACGATCTCGCCGGGCGCCTGGAGCGCAACGGCTTCGATCGCGTTGCAACAGTGCGCGAGGTCGGCGAATATGCCGTGCGCGGCGGCATTCTCGATGTCTTCGTGCCGGGTTCGGAAGAGCCGGTCCGCCTCGATTTCTTCGGCGATACGCTGGAATCGATCCGCAGCTTCGATCCGGCCAGCCAGCGCACGACCGGGCAGGTGCGTTCTCTCGATCTCAACCCGATGAGCGAGGTGACGCTGACACCGGATACGATCAGCCGCTTCCGCAAGAATTACCTCTCGGCTTTCGGCGCGACGACACGTGACGACGCGCTCTATCTCGCCGTCTCCGAAGGCCGCCGTTACCCCGGCATGGAGCATTGGCTGCCGCTCTTCTACGAGAAACTCGATACCGTCTTCGATTATCTCAGCGGCTTCCGTCTTGTCACCGATCATACGGTGCGTGAAGCAGCCGAGGAGCGCTCCAAGCTCGTCTTCGACTATTACGACGCCCGCCTGAATTCCGGTCAGCCGGCCAAGAGCCAGATGTCGCAGGGCACGCCCTATAAGCCGGTGACGCCGGGCCAGCTCTATCTCGACAGCAAGCTGTTCGCCAAAACCCTCGACGCGCTCAGCGCGATCCGCATCAGCCCCTTCAATGAACATGAGGGCGAGGCGAGGCGGGTCGTCAATATCGACGCCCGTCAGGGCCAGCGCTGGGCCCGCTCGAATGCCGAAGGCGGCGGTGACGCCGAACGCATCAATATCTTCGACGTCGTCGTCAAGCATATCGCCGACCGCCGAGCGGCCGGCGCGAAAGTGCTCGTCACCGCCTGGACCGAAGGCTCGCTGGAACGCCTGCTGCAGGTGCTGAACGAGCATGGCCTGGAAAAGGTCAAGCCGATCGAGGCGCTGAAGGATGTCGGCTCGTTGGCGCGGGGCGAAGCCGCCGCTGCCGTGCTCAGTCTCGAATCCGGCTTCGAGGCCGGCGACTTCGTCGTCATCGGCGAGCAGGATATTCTCGGCGACCGCATGGTGCGCCGCTCCAAGCGCCGCAAGCGTGCGGCCGATTTCATCGCCGAGGTCGCCGGCCTCGACGAAGGCTCGATCGTCGTCCACGCCGAACACGGCATCGGCCGTTTCATTGGCCTCCGGACCATCGAGGCGGCAGGCGCGCCGCATGCCTGTCTCGAGCTGCAATATGCCGACGAGGCCAAGCTTTTCCTGCCGGTCGAAAACATCGACCTGCTCTCGCGTTACGGCGGCGAAGGCACCGACGCCCAGCTCGACAAGCTCGGCGGCGGCGCCTGGCAGATGCGCAAGGCCAAGCTCAAGAAGCGGCTGCTCGACATGGCCGATGCGCTGATCCGCATCGCCGCCGAGCGCCTGACGCGTCACGCGCCGATGCTGACGACGCCGGAAGGCCTTTACGACGAATTCGCCGCCCGCTTCCCCTATGACGAGACCGAGGACCAGGACAATGCGATCGAGGCGGTCCGCTCCGATCTCGGCGCCGGCCGGCCGATGGACCGTCTGGTCTGCGGCGACGTCGGCTTCGGCAAGACCGAGGTGGCGCTGCGTGCCGCTTTCGTCGCGGCGATGAACGGCGCCCAGGTGGCCGTCGTCGTGCCGACGACGCTGCTCGCCCGCCAGCATTTCAAGACCTTTTCCGAACGTTTCCGCGGCCTGCCGGTGCGCATCCAGCAGGCATCGCGCCTTGTCGGCGCCAAGGAATTGGCGCTGACCAAGAAGGAAGTGGCTGAGGGAAAGACCGATATCGTCGTCGGTACCCATGCGCTGCTCGGCGCCGGCATCAAATTCGCCAATCTCGGCCTGCTCGTCATCGACGAGGAGCAGCATTTCGGTGTCAAGCACAAGGAACGGCTGAAGGAGCTGAAGAGCGACGTACACGTGCTGACGCTGTCGGCAACGCCGATCCCGCGTACGCTGCAGCTCGCCATGACCGGCGTGCGTGAACTGTCGCTGATCACCACGCCGCCGGTCGACCGCATGGCGGTGCGCACCTTCATCTCGCCCTTCGACAGCCTGGTCATCCGCGAAACGCTGATGCGCGAGCACTATCGCGGCGGCCAGAGCTTCTATGTTTGCCCGCGGCTTGCCGATCTCGCCGATGTGCACGCCTTCCTGCAGTCTGATGTGCCGGAGCTGAAGGTCGCCGTCGCCCATGGCCAGATGCCGGCCGGCGAACTCGAAGACATCATGAACGCCTTTTATGAAGGCCGCTACGACGTGCTGCTGTCGACCACCATCGTCGAATCCGGCCTCGATGTGCCGACTGCCAACACGCTGATCGTCCACCGCGCCGATATGTTCGGCCTGGCCCAGCTTTATCAGCTGCGCGGCCGTGTCGGCCGCTCGAAGGTGCGGGCTTTCGCGCTCTTCACCCTGCCTGTGAACAAGGTGCTGACGGCCACGGCCGAACGCCGGTTGAAGGTGCTGCAGTCGCTGGATACGCTCGGCGCCGGATTCCAGCTGGCAAGCCACGACCTCGATATCCGCGGCGCCGGCAACCTGCTCGGCGAAGAGCAGTCCGGCCACATCAAGGAGGTCGGCTTCGAACTCTATCAGCAGATGCTGGAAGAGGCGGTCGCCGAGGTCAAGGGCGTCGACGAGATCCACGATACCGGCTGGTCGCCGCAAATCTCCGTCGGCACCACGGTGATGATCCCGGATGGCTATGTGCCCGACCTGCATCTGCGCATGGCGCTTTACCGCCGCCTCGGCGAAATCACCGAACTCAAGGAGATCGACGGCTTCGGCGCCGAGATGATCGACCGTTTCGGGCCGATGCCGATCGAAGTCCAGCATCTCCTGAAGATCGTCTACATCAAATCGCTTTGCCGCACCGCCAATGTCGAAAAGCTCGACGCCGGCCCGAAGGGCGTCGTCGTGCAATTCCGCAACAAGGAATTTCCCAACCCGGCAAACCTCGTCGGTTATATCGGCAAACAGGGCGCGATGGCGAAGATCCGCCCCGACCACAGCCTGTTCCTGACCCGCGACCTGCCGACTCCGGAAAAACGCCTGCAGGGCGCCGCCGTGATCATGACGCAACTGGCCGAGATGGCGAAATAAATAGAGGGAGACGGAGATGGCGACATACGGCACAACGATCGCCTGGCAGCGAGACGGCGAGACTTTCACCGACAACCGCTACAGCCGCGCCCACCGCTGGACATTCGACGGCGGTATCGAGGTGAGGGCGTCCTCTTCCGCTCATGTCGTGCCGCTGCCCTATTCCGCGGAGGACGCCGTCGATCCGGAAGAGGCCTTCGTCGCCTCGCTCTCCAGCTGCCACATGCTCTGGTTCCTGTCGCTCGCCGCCAAACAGCGCTTCTGCGTCGACAGCTACACCGATGCCGCCGAGGGCGTGATGGAGAAGAATGCCGAAGGCCGCCTTGCGATGACCGTGGTCACGCTCCACCCGCATGTCGTCTTCAGCGGTGAAAAGCAGCCTTCACTCAGCGAACTCGAAGCCCTGCATCATCGCGCCCACGACGAATGCTTCATCGCCAATTCAGTGAAGACCGAAGTGCGTTGTATTCCGGTTTTGGGCTGAAGCTGGTCGTTACCAAGCCGGACCCACTGAAGCTTTGCTCTACACCGAAGTTCGAATGCGGCCATCGAAACGTCCCTTACTATTTCAGCAGGAGACCTACCTGTCGGAAAGAAATGCCTTTGATATCTTGGATTTTGCAAATGTCCTTAAATGCCTGATCACAAAAGGTTAAGTTTGCACACTCGACCAAACGGAATAAGTGCTCACCATCGAGGACAGCAGGCAAAAATTGCCAATTGGATTCACCGGAGATCAAATACGTGCCCCATTTGCTGACGCGAATTTCAGATTTCTCTAAGTCCACCGCGTTCCGATATGAATCAACAACGCTGCATAGCCAGATTGCCGGGCCAGTTTCTCCGTCAGCAAATTTGGTATCGCACAACATATATTCGCAGGACTTTGGAGCGAATTGGTCGAGCAGCCCCTTCATTTTGTCGGAGATGAAAAGAAAATACTCGACCGAATAGAGATCTTTCATCTTTCGCTTTTGATCAACGATCAGTTTCGGTGTTTCGATGTAATCAGGTATTCGCCACGGGCCGCGCGGCAAATCAAGCATACTATCCGGCCATGAGGCTTCCCCATAATTGAGGCCGAGCCCACGTCCATTTAATTGCAGCCTGTCCCAGTTTGAGAACTCCCAGTTGTAATCCCCGCTGGAGCCAACTATGTAAATCCCTTGAGGCTTCGCTCTGGCGCCACTCATGCTTCGTTCCAAGTTCTGCATGAAAATAAAAACGGTATAGCCGGTTCTCGCGGATAGCTTTGTCGCGGCAGTTCAATCTCGATCTGCATGGCCGGCAGCGTTAGTTGAGCCCCGATCGTGCTTCGGCCTTCGCCTTGGCGATATCTCGCAACGCATTCGCCAGTACGTCAGGCGTCTGAGCACCGCTAACCGCATACTGCTGATCGAAGATGAAGAAAGGCACACCATTGACGCCCATCTCCTGCGCCGCCTTGATCTCGGCGACGATCAGGTCGCGATCGGCATCGGAGGCGAGCAGCGAGGCGATGACCGAGCGGTCGAGGCCTGATTTTTCGGCGATATCGAGCAGCACCGCATGGTCGCCGACATTGCGGCCTTCCTCGAAATTCGCCTTGAACAAACCCGCGACGACTGCGTCCTGCTTCTCGCGGCCTTCGATCACCGCCCAGTGAATCAGCCGATGGGCGTCGAGCGTGTTCGGGCCGATCTTGATCGCCTCGAAATCGAAGCCGATGCCGACCTCGCGGCCCAAATCGGTGAGCATCTTGTGCGCCTGCGCCACACGCTCCTCGCCGCCGAGTTTCTCAGCCAGCGCCTTCTTCTGGTCGACGCCCTCCTTGGGATAGTCGGGATTGAGCCGATAGGGCCGCCAGTTGATGTCGACGCCGATTTCGTCCTGCACCTCGGCAATGGCGAGATCCAGCCGCGCCTTGCCGAGATAGCACCAGGGGCAGACGACATCCGAGACAACGTCAATGGTGATACGCTCCATGATGAATCTTCCTTATCTCAATGCGTTCGGCGTTTGGCCGTTGTTATTGCGCGCTTGTATCCCACCAGACCGGCAGCTGATAGCCATTGAGCGGCACGCTGTCGGGATGGCCGATGCGCTTGCTGCGCGCCACCCATTGCTGGTCGACGTGATAGAGCGGCAGCACGTAGTGGCCGGAAAGCAGCAACCGGTCGTAGGAGCGCACCGCCGCGGTGAAATCCTCGGCCGAGCGCGCCCTGAGCAGATGGTCGATCAGCGTGTCGATATCGGGGTCGTTGGCGCCGGCAAAGCTGTCCGTACCCTCGCGCGTGCGCGCCGCCGAAGACCAGCGGCCGAGCTGCTCGTTTCCGGGTGACAGCGATGATGTATAGGATTTGAGGATCATATCGTAATCGAAACTGTTCGTTCGGCTCTGATATTGCGAATCGTCGACGGTGCGAATCGACGCGCCGATGCCGATCGTCTGCAGCGACCGCTGATAGGCGACGGCGAGCTTCTCCTGGTCGGCATTCTGCGTCATGATCTCGAAGGCGAGCTGGCGGCCGGAGGCATCCAGCATCTTGCCGCTCTGGATCGTAAAGCCGCCCTGTTTCAACAGCTCGACCGCCTGCTTCAGCACATTGCGGTCACGGCCGGAGCCGTCGGTGACCGGCAGCTTGTAGGTCCCGTCGAGAATTGCTGGAGCGATTTTGTCCTTGATCGGCCCGAGCAGTGCAACTTCCCGGGCATCGGCGGGGACGCCGAAGCTCGAAAGCTCGGAATTCTGCCAGAAGCTCTGAGTGCGCTTGTAAGCGCCGGAATAGAGGTTCTTGTTCGCCCATTCGAAATCGAACACCAGCGACAGGCCTTCGCGCACCTTTATGTCTGCAAAGATCGGCCGGCGGGTATTGAACACGAAGCCGAGCATGCCGCTTGGCAGCTTCGGCGTGTAGACGTCCTTGACCACGGCCCCCGAAGTGACGGCGGGGAAATTATACGCGTTGGCCCAGTGGCCAGGATTGCCGTCGGCATAGATGTCGATATCGCCCTTTTTGAAGGCCTCGAACAGGGTCGTATCCTGCAGGAAATACTGGACGGTGATCTGGTCGTAATTGTCGGTGCCGACTTTGGAGGGAATGTCCTTGCCCCAGTAATTGGGGTCGCGCTCATAGGTGATGCTCTCGCCGGGCTTCACCGTCTTCACCTTGTAGGGACCGGAGCCGACCGGCGGCGTCAGCGACGAACGGTCGAAGGTTTCCGGATCGATCGCATGTTTCGGCAGCACGGGGAAAAGACCGAAAATCAAAGGCGTCTCGCGGTCGGCCTTGTCATTGAAGGTGAAACGCACGCTGTGTTCGCCGACCTTTTCCATCTTGGCGACGACGTTGAGGCGGTTGGCGAAGGGCACACGGCCCTTGTCGCGCATCAGCTCGAAAGTGAACATCACATCCTCAGGCGTCACCGGCTGGCCATCGGCCCATTTCGCCTTCGGATTGAGGTTGAACTGGATGAAGCTTCTGTTGTCATCCCATTCCACCGTCTCGGCCAACAGGCCGTAGAGTGTGAAGGGCTCGTCGCGAGAGCGCTGCATCAGCGATTCGTAGACGAGATTGCCATATTCCGGATCCCACATTCCGCGCGCCGTCGTGCGCATGCTCTTCAGGATGAAGGGATTGAGGCTGTCGAAGGTGCCCACGACACCATAGGTGATCTTGCCGCCCTTCTTGACGTCGGGATTGACGTAAGGGAAGTGCTTGTAATCTGCCGGCAAGGCCGGCTCGCCATGCATCGCGATGCCGTGCAGCGGCTCGGCGGCAACAGCGCCGCACAGCAGCGACAGGACGAGGGGGACGACGATCCGGAGCATTCGGCAATCCTTGCGACCAAAAAAGGGCATGATTCACGGCGGAGATTATCATGGGGTCGAACGATTCCAACACGAAGCGGCGATTTCTTTGGCATCGCGACGAAATGCGCCTCAAATTGCCAAAGAAAAGCTGGATATCTTGAACGCTGCGATGTAACAGGTGAACCCGAAGTTTCGGGGTCATGCATTTGCCTTATTTTTTTAAGAGGTGGGTGCCGAACGACCCGATGGTTGGGGCGGCAAGTCGCTGCCCCGAACGGATATCAGGAGACGGAATTCGTTATGATGTTCAAGTCTGAAAAGAAAATGCGGGCAGCGCTGTCCGTTCTGGCAGTGATGTTCGGCGCCGCTTCGGCTCCGGTCTCCTCCTTCGCACAGGATGCGGCGGCACAGGCTCCGGCCGATGCTCCGGCACAGGCCGCCGGCGCGCCGAAGCTCGGCTGGTACAAGACCTGCAGCAAGCAGGAAGACAACGACATCTGTGTTGTCCAGAACCTGATTCTCGCCAATGGCGGCCAGCTTGTCACGGCCGTCGGCCTGATCTCGGTTACCGGCAAGATCAACCGCAAGCTCCTGCAGGTGTCGGTTCCCACCGCACGCCTGATCCCCCCGGGCATCATCATGCAGATCGACGGCGGCAAGGGCCAGAAGCTCGACTACGCCGTCTGCCTGCCTGATAAGTGCACGGCTGAAATTCCGCTGACCGACGCGATGATCGCCAGCCTCAAGAAGGGCAGCGACGTGATCTTCACCTCGATCAACTTCCGCCGCGCGCCGAACCCGATCAAGATTTCGCTCGAAGGCTTCACCGGCGCTTATGACGGCGAACCGGTTTCCGAATCCAAGCTCGCTGAAAGCCAGCGCAGCCTGCAGGACAGCATGCAGAAGAAGGCCGAGGAAGCCCGCAAGAAGCTGGAAGACGCCCAGAAGGCAGCCAAGGCGCAGTAATCCTGCCCTCATATTGAACAAGGAACCCGGCTTAGTGCCGGGTTTTTTGTTGATAAATTGCTGTCTCTGCTGTGCGCCACGGCTGTCCGGTTCGCGTCGATGGGCTGCCCCTCACCCTAACCCTCTCCCCGTTTTGACGGGGAGAGGGGACGTGCCATGCGAGGGGTGCGTGGGAACGGAGGGGTCGCGGCAATCCTCCTTCGCCCCGTTTACGGGGGTCCGAAGGACGGGGCGAGACCCGTGGCTCGACGCCGGTCGGTGCCGGCAGGCGGATGAGGGCATCCCGCCGAAGGCAAAGGGAATTACAGGCATTGTCATCAGCTTAACCGGATAAGCTGCGCCAAAGGAAAAGGCCTCGCTGGGAGAGGCGAGGCCTTGTTTCACTTACCGGGCAAGCCGATCTTAATGGGCGAAGCTCATCTTGGGTTTGAACTGCCCTGACGGGGCCTGATCGAAAATCTGGTAGATCTGCGGGTTGCGAAGCGGCGTGCCGCTTTCGTCGTTCGTCAGGTTCTGCTCGGAGACATAAGCGACATATTCGCTTTCGTCATTTTCGGCGAGCAGGTGATAGAAGGGCTGGTCCCTGCTTGGGCGCACTTCGGCTGGAATGGAATTCCACCATTCCTCCGTATTCGCGAACTCCGGATCAACGTCAAAGATGACGCCGCGAAACGGAAAAACCTTGTGCCGAACCACTTCGCCGATACTGAACTTTGCTATTTTTTCTTTCATGGTACGACTTCCTTTCATCACCAAATTTGGTGATTGGTGCCGCGCAAATCAAGATTTTTGCGCAAGCTCGTCACATGAACGTCATATCCTCCTGCTGGCGTCCATGACCCTGGGAGGGGAAAGCCCCGGCGGACCGGGACTTTCCGTGTTCAGGCCAATCAGGCCGAATAGTACATGTCGTATTCGACAGGATGCGGCGTCATTTCGAAACGCATCACCTCTGCCATTTTCAATTCGATGAAGGCATCGATCTGGTCGTCGTCGAAGACGCCGCCGGCCGTCAGGAACTTGCGGTCCTTGTCGAGGCTTTCGAGCGCTTCGCGCAGGCTGCCGCAGACGGTCGGGATCTTCTTCAGTTCCTTCGGCGGCAGGTCGTAGAGATCCTTGTCCATGGCCTTGCCGGGATGGATCTTGTTCTTGATGCCGTCAAGGCCGGCCATCAGCATGGCGGCGAAGGCGAGATAGGGGTTGGCGGTCGGATCCGGGAAGCGGACTTCGACGCGCTTGGCCTTCGGGTTGGAGCCGAACGGAATACGGCAGGAGGCCGAGCGGTTGCGGGCCGAGTATGCCAGCAGCACCGGTGCCTCATAACCCGGAACGAGACGCTTGTAGGAATTCGTCGACGGGTTGGTGAAGGCGTTGATCGCCTTGGCATGTTTGATGATGCCGCCGATGTAGTAGAGGCAGCTCTCGGAGAGGCCGGCATATTCGTCGCCGGCAAAAGTCGGCTTGCCGCCCTTCCAGATCGACTGGTGTACGTGCATGCCTGAGCCGTTGTCGCCGAAAATCGGCTTCGGCATGAAGGTCGCCGTCTTGCCGTAGGCATTGGCCACCTGGTGCACGACGTATTTGTAGATTTGCATCTTGTCGGCGTTGCGCACCAGCGTGTCGAACTTGATGCCGAGTTCGTGCTGGGCGGCGGCGACTTCGTGGTGATGCTTTTCGACGACGACGCCCATCTCGGACAGCACCGTCAACATTTCCGAACGCATGTCCTGGGCGCTGTCGACCGGCGGAACCGGGAAATAGCCGCCCTTGACGCGCGGCCGATGGCCGAGATTGCCGGTTTCGTAATCGGTATCGTCGTTCGACGGCAGTTCGGTCGAGTCGAGCTTGAAGCCGGTATTGTAGGGATCGGCCTTGTACTTGACGTCGTCGAAGACGAAGAATTCGGCTTCCGGGCCGACGAAGATCGTGTCGCCGATGCCGGATGCCTTGAGATAGGCTTCGGCCTTCTTGGCGGTGCCGCGCGGATCGCGGTTATAAGCCTCGCCGGAAACCGGATCGAGGATATCGCACATGATGACCATGGTCGACTGAGCGAAGAACGGGTCCATATGCACCGTCTCGGTATCGGGCATCAGCACCATGTCGGACTCGTTGATGGCCTTCCAGCCGCCGATCGAGGAGCCGTCGAACATCACGCCGTCAGCGAACATGTCCTCGTCGACGCAGACAACGTCCATCGTCACATGCTGCAGCTTGCCCTTCGGGTCGGTGAAGCGCAGATCGACGAACTTTACGTCGTTCTCCTTGATCTGCTTCAGAATTTCGCTTGCGGTCGCCATTAAATACCTTCCTCCGATTTACGATGACAATACATGGCTGCGCTGACCGTATCGAACTTTGCGCGCTTGGCAAAGTGGGTCAGATAGCGTCGATGCCGGTCTCGCCGGTGCGGATACGGATAACCTCTTCGATGTTGGAGACGAAGATTTTTCCGTCGCCAATGCGGCCGGTCTGCGCCGCTTTGCGGATCGCATCGATGACCGCTTCCGCGTTCTCGTCAGCCAGCACGACCTCGACCTTTACCTTCGGCAGGAAATCGACGACGTATTCGGCGCCGCGGTAAAGTTCCGTGTGACCCTTCTGACGGCCGAAACCCTTGGCCTCAGTGACCGTGATACCCTGCAGGCCGACTTCCTGAAGGGCTTCCTTCACTTCGTCCAGCTTGAAAGGCTTAATGATCGCTTCGATCTTTTTCATGAGAAAATGTCTCTCCGCTTCTCCCGTTATGGCAGGAACTTTCCCGCTCGCCGGATATGATGCAGATATCGTGCCAGTTTGAAATCCATCTTCTTAAAAAAATCCGCGGATTTTGCCGAAACCGCCGCATTTGCGGAGATTCTGATGTCGGTTTGGTGACAAAATTGCCGAAAAACTCTGCCCTTCGATCAAAATCATATCGAAAATCTGAAAAAACCTATGTCTAAGGAGTCGCGCAACCATGCTTACGTAAGATGAAAATATAGGCAAATGCACAAAAGCAGTTCTTTTCTTTGACGTTTCAGGCGGTTGTTTTTTAGGCGTTTTTCGATTGAATAGGCCAATGAGCCACCAACTGTCCGAACTTCTTCTCACGCCCGCCGAGATGGCTGCAGTCGACACGGCCGCTGCCGCATCCGGTATCGATTCTTTTGGTCTGATGGAAAGGGCAGGCGCCGCGGTCGCGGCTGCGGCCCTGCGTCTTCATCCCGGCGCTTTGCGCTTCGTCGTGCTCTGCGGGCCGGGCAACAATGGCGGCGACGCCTATGTGGCAGCAAGGCACCTGCGGGAGGGCGGAGCTGCAGTGGCGCTCTTCCATCTTGGCGATCCCTCGAGGCTGAAGGGCGATGCGGCCCGCGCGAAAGCCGGATGCGCGCTCCAAAGCCGGGAACTCCATCTCTACCAGCCCGAAACCGGCGACGTCGTCATCGATGGCCTGTTCGGCGCTGGCCTCGGCCGCGAGGTGCCGGCCGATGTCAACGCCCTGATCGGGCGCGTCGCCGAGGCCGACATCCCGGTGCTTGCCATCGATCTGCCCTCCGGCCTCGATGGCCGCACCGGCCGGGTGTTGGGGGTGGCCTTCAAGGCGCAGAACACCATCACCTTCATGACTCGCAAGCCCGGGCATCTCTTGATGCCGGGCAGGGAGCTTTGCGGCGAACTTGAGGTTTTCGATATCGGCATTCCCGCCCGTATCATCAGGGCCGAGGCAAGCGGCGCCATCGCCGAGAACAGGCCGGACGCCTGGAAGGGTGTGCTGCCGGCCGAGCAGCTGGAAACCCACAAATACAAACGCGGCCATCTGGTGGTCTTCTCAGGCGAGGCCGACAAGACGGGGGCCGCGCGCATGTCGGCGGTCTCAGGCCTGAAGGCCGGCGCCGGCCTGGTGACGATCGCAGCCCCGCATGCGGCGATGGCCGCCAATGCCGCGCATCTCACAGCGGTGATGCTACATGCGATCGATGACGAAGCCGAGCTCGACGACTGGCTTTCTGACAAGCGACTGCAGACATTCGTCCTCGGCCCCGGCTTTGGTATTGGCGCCAGGGCGCGCGGCTTCGTCACCGCCCTTGCCGATCGCCATCTGGTTCTCGACGCCGACGGCATCTCCTCGTTCAAGGATGATCCGCAGCAGTTGTTTGATCTTTTCCAGGGCGAACCGCGCCTGGTGCTGACGCCGCACGAAGGTGAATTTTCCAGGCTCTTTCCCGATATCGGCGGCGACGATGCGCTGGGGAAGGTGGACAAGGCTTTGGCCGCCGCCCGCCGCGCCAATGCTGCGATCGTCTATAAAGGCGCCGATACCGTCATCGCTGCCCCGGACGGACGGGCGCTGATCAATACCAACGCTCCCGTCTGGCTTGCCACCGCCGGTTCCGGCGATGTGCTCGCCGGCATTATCGGCGGATTGCTCGCCCAAGGCCTGCCGGCCTTCGAGGCCGCCGCCGCCGGCGTCTGGCTGCATGGTGAAGCCGGCCACCGCGCCGGTAAGGGCCTGACGGCGGAGGAACTCGCCGCCCACGTATTGCCGCTTTAGCCCGGTCGGCGCATAACCGCTCCTAGCTTAGGCTGGCCTATTTCGCCAGCGCCTGCTGCAGGGCGATCGCCCCATGCGGCGCATTTACCTTGCCCTCATGGATCATGAAGGCGAAGACGTCGCGCGGCTCGGCTTTGACCTTGCGATCCCCATCAATCAGCGGCAGATCGTCAGGGACTTTGCCTTCGGCCCAGGTCTCGAGCCGCTTTGCCCAGGCCTCCAAGTCCTTATCGGGATAGCAGGTCGGAATATCGTCCGAGCCCTTCTGCAGCCTGGCATAGACGAAATCGGCCGTGACGTCGGCGATCATCGGATATTCGAAATGCTCGGCGCAAACCGGCGCCACTCCATATTTCGCAAGCAGCGCCACGAACTCCGGCACCTTGAAGGAATCGTGCCGGACCTCGACCACGTGGCGGAGCGCCAGCCCGTCCTGTTTTGCCGGCAGCAGTTTTAGGAAGGCCTCGAAATCGTCCGGATCGAACTTCTTCGTCGGCGCGAACTGCCAAAGCAGCGGCCCGAGATGATCGCCGAGTTCGCTGATCCCCGATGACAGGAAACGCTCCATCGATTCACCGGCTTCGGCAAGCACCCGCCGATTGGTGACGAAACGCGTCGCCTTCAGCGAAAAGATGAAACCCTCGGGCACGTCGGCCGCCCATTTGGCAAAGACTGCCGGTTTCTGGGTGCTATAGTAGGTGCCGTTGACCTCGATGACCTTCAATTGGCGGCTGGCATAATTCAGCTCGTCCTTCTGCTTGAGGTCATCCGGAAAGAAATGCCCGCGCCAGGGCTCGAAGGTCCAGCCGCCGATGCCGGTGCGGATAGTGCCGGATTTCGTCATGTCGTCCTCCCCATTCGCAGCCGTTCAGGCCGCATCGATCGCTTTCGTCATGTCGACGAGTGTCCATCCTGGCCGATTAGGGTTCGGCCGGCGACCCGTTTCCTGAAACCCGAAGGCGCCATAAAGCGCGATATTCCGTTCCATAAGCGCATTCGTATAAAGCCGGATCTCCGGCACGGCCCATTCCCGCGCCTTGCCGTCTAGCCAGCGCAGCATCGCCAGCCCATGCCCAGCCCCCTGAAAGGCCGGCGAGACCGCGATGCTGAACAGCATGAGGTGATCGGAATGCCGCTCGACAACCACGAGGCCGGCCGTTTCGCAGCCGATCTCGCGCAGCCAGACCTCGCCGCGTTCGATCCGCAGCGTGTAGTCTTCTGTCACCGGGACCGGCGGAGCGCCGAAGAGCTCGGTATAGGGTCGATAGGCGGCGGCCGTCAGCGTCGCGATCGTTTTGAGATCATCGGGCGACGCCGGCCTCATCATTCCGCCGCAACTGCCTTCTTCGCCGGCCGCCGCTCCAGCAATTCCTTCAGGAAATGTCCGGTATAGGAGCGCTTTTCCTTGACGATCGCTTCGGGCGTGCCGACAGCCACGATCTCGCCGCCGCCATCGCCGCCTTCCGGGCCGAAATCGAGCACCCAGTCGGCAGTCTTGATGACTTCGAGATTATGCTCGATCACCACCACCGAATTACCCTGGTTGACCAGTTCGTGCAGCATTTCGAGCAGCTTGGCGACGTCGTGGAAATGCAGGCCGGTCGTCGGTTCGTCGAGAATATAGAGCGTGCGCCCCGTCGACCGTTTCGACAGCTCCTTGGCGAGCTTGACGCGCTGCGCCTCGCCGCCCGAGAGCGTGTTGGCCTGCTGCCCGACCTTGATATAACCGAGGCCGACATCCTTCAGCGATTGCAGCTTGTCGCGCACCGCCGGCACCGCCGCGAAGAAATCGACGCCTTCCTCAACCGTCATGTCGAGCACGTCGGCGATCGACTTCTGCTTGAAGGTGACGTCGAGCGTCTCTCTGTTATAGCGCTTGCCGTGACAAACGTCGCAGGTGACGTAGACATCGGGCAGGAAGTGCATCTCGATCTTGATGACGCCGTCGCCCTGGCAGGCTTCGCAGCGTCCGCCCTTGACGTTGAAGGAGAAGCGGCCGGGCTGGTAGCCGCGCGCCTTGGCCTCCGGCAGGCCGGCGAACCAGTCACGGATCGGCGTGAAGGCGCCGGTATAGGTCGCCGGGTTGGAGCGCGGCGTGCGGCCGATCGGCGATTGATCGATGTCGATCACCTTGTCGATATGCTCGAAGCCGTCGATACGATCGTGATCGGCCGGGTTTTCACGCGCGCCCATGACCCGCCTTGCCGCCGATTTATAGAGCGTCTCGATCAGGAAGGTCGATTTGCCGCCGCCGGAAACGCCGGTCACCGCCGTGAACACCCCGAGCGGGATCGATGCCGTGACGTTCTTCAGATTGTTGCCGCGGGCGCCGACCACCTTGATCTCGCGACCCTTCTTCTGCTTGCGGCGCTCGTTGGGAACGGGAACGCCGAGTTCGCCCGAGAGGTATTTGCCGGTCAGCGACATCGGACTGTCCATGATATCCTGCGGCGTGCCGTGGGCGATAACCTGGCCGCCATGAATGCCGGCGGCCGGGCCGATATCGACCACGTCGTCGGCCGTCATGATCGCGTCCTCGTCATGTTCGACGACGATGACCGTGTTGCCGATGTCGCGCAGATGCTTCAGCGTGTCGAGCAGCCGGGCATTGTCGCGCTGATGCAGGCCGATCGACGGCTCGTCGAGCACATAGAGCACGCCGGTCAGCCCAGAGCCGATCTGCGAGGCCAACCGGATGCGCTGGCTTTCGCCGCCAGACAGCGTGCCGGAGTTGCGCGACAGGCTGAGATATTCCAGGCCGACATCGTTGAGGAAGCGCAGCCGGTCGCGGATTTCCTTGAGGATGCGCACGGCAATCTCGTTCTGCTTGGCGTTGAAGCTCGCCGGCAGCGTCTCGAACCAGTCGCGGGCGATGCGGATCGACATGCCGGTGACTTCGCCGATATGCAGCGTGTCGATCTTTACCGCCAGCGCTTCCGGCTTCAGGCGGAAACCGTTGCAGGAAGGGCAGGGGGCAG
Source organism: Rhizobium leguminosarum bv. trifolii WSM2297 (assembly GCF_000271845.1). The sequence goes on from NZ_JH719395.1 coordinate 870,530, forward strand.
CCGACATGAAGCGCTCGATATCTTCGCGCGCCCAGGCGGAATCGGTCTCCTTCCAGCGGCGCTCGAGATTGGTGATGATGCCCTCGAAATTCTTATGCGTCGTATAGGAGCGCGCGCCGTCGGCGTAATGGAATTCGATCTTGTCCTCGGTGCCGTTGAGGATGACGTCCTTGGCTTCGTCAGACAGATCGTTCCAGCGGGTGCCGAGCTTGAAGCCGTAATGTTTGCCGAGCGCTTCCAGCGTCTGGTTGTAATAGGGCGAGGTCGATTTGGCCCAAGGGGCGATCGCCCCGTCGCGCAGCGTCCGCTCGGGTTCGGGCACGATCAGGTCCGGATCGATCTTCTGCTGGGCGCCGAGGCCGTCGCAGGTCGGGCAGGCGCCGAAGGGATTGTTGAAGGAAAATAGCCGCGGCTCGATCTCCGGAATGGTGAAGCCGGAGACCGGGCAGGCGAATTTCTCCGAAAACAGCACGCGCTCATGCGTCTCGTTCAGCGACTTGTTGGCCGAGCCGCCGGCCGAAGTCTCTTCCGGCGGCAGCGGCTTGTCGGCGAATTCGGCAACCGCCAGCCCGTCGGCGAGCTTCAAGCAAGTCTCCAGGCTGTCGGCCAGGCGGGCCGAGACATCTGAACGCACGACGATGCGGTCGACCACCACGTCGATATCGTGCTTGTATTTCTTGTCGAGCACCGGCGCCTCGGCGATCTCGTAGAACTGGCCGTCGACCTTGACGCGCTGGAAGCCTTTCTTCATCAGCTCCGCCAGTTCCTTCTTGTATTCGCCCTTGCGCCCGCGCACGAGCGGCGCGAGAATATAAAGACGGGTGCCCTCGCCGAAATCGAGAATGCGATCGACCATCTGGCTGACCGTCTGGCTCTCGATCGGCAGGCCGGTCGCCGGTGAATAGGGAACGCCGACGCGGGCAAACAGCAGGCGCATATAATCGTAAATCTCGGTGACGGTGCCGACCGTCGAGCGCGGATTGCGCGAGGTGGTCTTCTGCTCGATCGAGATTGCCGGTGACAGCCCGTCGATCTGGTCGACGTCGGGCTTCTGCATCATTTCGAGGAACTGCCGGGCATAGGCCGACAGGCTCTCGACATAACGGCGCTGGCCCTCGGCATAGATCGTGTCGAAGGCAAGCGAAGATTTGCCGGAGCCTGACAGCCCGGTCATGACGATCAGCTTGTTGCGCGGCAGATCGAGATCGATGCCCTTGAGATTGTGCTCGCGCGCGCCGCGGATGGAGATCGTCTTCAGTTCGCTCATCGTCTCAGCTTTGGTCCTTTGGGATAACAGCCCTTATTTAGTGATGCCGACCGGCGAGTCGAGGCTGAATGTCCGCAACACTGAAGGTTTTCGATTCTGTTGACAGGATCATACGGATAAACTAGAACAAATAAAGAACAAAATTCCTGATGGATGCATGTGGCGTTCTGATGGATAAAGATGTGGATTAAAGACCGTTCATGCGCATCGGCGGTCCGTGATGGTTTAAGGTGCGCCGATCGATTGAAACGCCGCCGGGCAGGGCGGCAGGCAGGGTGAGAAGCATGGCTGGTAGCGTAAACAAGGTAATTCTGATTGGAAATGTCGGTGCGGACCCGGAAATCCGCCGTACTCAGGATGGCCGGCCGATCGCCAATCTTCGCATCGCGACCTCGGAGACCTGGCGCGACCGCAATTCCGGCGAGCGCCGCGAAAAGACCGAATGGCACACCGTCGTCGTCTTCAACGAAGGCCTCTGCAAGGTCGTCGAGCAATATGTGAAGAAGGGCGCCAAGCTCTATATCGAAGGCCAGCTGCAGACCCGCAAGTGGCAGGACCAGCAGGGCCAGGACCGCTACTCCACGGAAGTGGTGCTGCAGGGCTTCGGTTCGACCCTGACCATGCTCGACGGCCGCGGCGAAGGCGGCGGTGCAAGCTCCAGCGGCGGCCGTGGCGGCAGCAGCAACAATGATTACGGCGACGATTACGGCGCCCCGGCTCCCTCTTCATCGCCCAGCCGCGGCGGTGGCGGCGGAGGCAACTTCTCGCGGGATCTCGACGACGACATCCCGTTCTGATCGGTAGGCTTTGCTGGTTCTATGAATTATCCGAGAGCATGACGTCTTTAACGGCGTCATGCTTTTTTGATCTCGCGGCAGAGGCCGCGTTTCAATGCGGCGTCGCGCTGATGAGATTGAGCGCCGCTTTCGCGCCGTCGACGACGAATTGCACCGCAAGCGCGGCGAGGATGACGCCGAGGAGCCGTGTCAGGATCGCCCGGCCGGTGACGCCGAGGAAACGGTCGAGCCTTTCGGCGATCAGCAGCATCAGGAAGGTCAGCAGCAGATTGGCGGCAATGACGCCGATCAGCTGGGCCTTTCCGATGGAGGTAGCAAGCGTGCCGGCGAGCAGGATCGTCGCCGAGATCGCACCCGGGCCGGCGATTAGCGGCAAGGCGAGGGGGAAAACGGCGATATTCTCGATATGATCCTTGGTGACGGCAGCCTCGCTGGCCTTCTCCTTGCGCTCCTGGCGCCGCTCGAACACCATCTCGAAGGCGATCCAGAAGAGCAGCAGCCCGCCGGCGATGCGGAAGGCGCCGATCGAGATGCCGAGCACGCCGAGAACGCTTGCGCCGAACAGGGCGAAGACGGCGAGGATGATGAAGGCGATGGTCGAGCCGCGCAGCGCCACCTGCGTGCGCTCGGCACGGCTCATGCCCGTCGTCAGTCCCAGGAAAATCGGTGCCAGCCCCGGCGGGTCGATGGTGACGAGCAGCGTCGTGAAGGCGTTGATCAATAGGTCGGCGCTTGCCATCGTCTCTCCGGAAGCCCATATGGTCACGTGGTTTTTATGATTGTGAAGCGGGGATTCCGATTTGGCAAATATCCCGCGGCCGTCGGCGGCGGATTTGTCCGCTCCGGCCCCGCGACTTGCATGTTTTACCCTCTTTAAGCCGCAAAAGCCTGTTCAAAACGCCCTGTGAAAATGGCGCGGGAACAGGCTTTCCGCTATAAATCTTCAAGTGATTCTAGAAGAGATCGTGATCTGTTTTGACTGAGCAAACACCCCCCGGCGGCGGGAAGCTCCCGCCAGGCATCGAGCCCATCTCCATCATGGAGGAAATGCAGCGGTCGTATCTCGATTACGCCATGAGCGTCATCGTCAGCCGCGCGCTGCCCGACGTGCGCGACGGCCTGAAGCCCGTGCACCGGCGCATCCTCTACGGCATGTCCGAGCTCGGCATCGACTGGAACAAGAAATACGTCAAATGCGCCCGCGTCACCGGTGACGTGATGGGTAAATTCCATCCACACGGCAATTCCGCGATCTACGATGCGCTCGCCCGTATGGCCCAGCCCTGGTCGCTGCGTCTGCCGCTGATCGACGGCCAGGGCAATTTCGGGTCGGTCGATGGTGATCCGCCGGCGGCCGAACGCTACACCGAATGCCGCCTCGAAAAGGCTGCCCATTCGCTGCTCGACGACCTCGACAAGGAAACTGTCGATTTCCGCGATAACTATGACGGCACGCTTTCCGAGCCGGTCGTGGTGCCGGCCAAGTTCCCGAACCTGCTGGTCAACGGCGCCGGCGGCATCGCTGTCGGCATGGCGACCAATATCCCGCCGCATAATCTCTCCGAAGTCATCGACGGCTGCATCGCACTGATCAACGATCCGGCCATCGAGCTGACGGACCTGATACAGATCATTCCCGGCCCCGACTTCCCGACGGGTGCGAAGATCCTCGGCCGTGCCGGTATCCGCTCAGCCTATGAGACCGGCCGCGGTTCGGTCATCATGCGGGGCGTCGCCGCCATCGAGCCGATGCGCGGCGACCGCGAGCAGATCATCATCACCGAGATTCCCTATCAGGTGAACAAGGCGACGATGATCGAGAAGATGGCCGAACTGGTGCGCGATAAGCGCATCGAAGGCATCTCCGACCTGCGCGACGAATCCGACCGCCAGGGTTATCGCGTCGTCGTCGAGCTGAAGCGCGACGCCAATGCCGAGGTCATCCTCAACCAGCTCTATCGCTACACGCCGTTGCAGACATCCTTCGGCTGCAACATGGTGGCGCTGAACGGCGGCAAGCCGGAACAGCTGACGCTGCTCGACATGCTGCGCGCATTCGTCTCCTTCCGCGAAGAAGTCGTTAGCCGGAGAACCAAATTCCTGCTGCGCAAGGCACGTGACCGTGCCCATGTATTGGTCGGCCTCGCCATTGCCGTCGCCAATATCGACGAAGTCATCCGCGTCATCCGCCAGGCGCCCGATCCGCAGTCGGCCCGCGAAGAGCTGATGACCCGCCGCTGGCCGGCCGAAGATGTCGAAAGTCTGATCCGTCTGATCGACGATCCGCGCCACCGCATCAACGAGGACCTGACCTACAATCTCTCCGAAGAGCAGGCCCGCGCCATCCTCGAACTGCGTCTTGCCCGCCTGACGGCGCTTGGCCGCGATGAAATCGGCGACGAACTCAACAAAATCGGCGAAGAAATCAAGGATTACCTCGATATTCTCTCCTCGCGCGTCCGCATCCAGACGATCGTCAAGGATGAACTCATCGCCGTCCGCGACGAATTCGGCACGCCGCGCCGCACCGAGATCGTCGATGGCGGCCTCGAAATGGACGACGAGGATCTGATTGCCCGCGAGGACATGGTCGTCACCGTCTCGCATCTCGGTTATATCAAGCGCGTGCCGCTGACCACCTATCGCGCCCAGCGCCGCGGCGGCAAGGGCCGCTCCGGCATGACCACGCGCGATGAGGATTTCGTTAGCCGGCTATTTGTGGTCAATACCCATACGCCGGTTCTGTTCTTCTCCTCGCGCGGCATCGTCTACAAGGAGAAGGTCTGGCGCCTGCCGATCGGCACGCCGACCTCGCGCGGCAAGGCGCTGATCAACATGCTGCCGCTGGCACCCGGCGAGCGCATCACCACGATCCTGCCCTTGCCCGAGGACGAGGAGAGCTGGGATAATCTCGACGTGATGTTCTCGACGACGCGCGGCACGGTTCGCCGCAACAAGTTGTCGGATTTCGTCCAGGTCAACCGCAACGGCAAGATCGCCATGAAGCTCGAGGAGGAGGGCGATGAAATCCTCTCCGTCGAGACCTGCACGGAACATGACGACGTGCTGCTGACAACGGCGCTCGGCCAGTGCATCCGCTTCTCCGTCGACGACGTTCGCGTCTTTGCCGGCCGCAACTCGATCGGCGTGCGCGGCATCAGCCTTGCCGGCGGCGACCGCATCATCTCGATGACCATCGTCCGCCATGTCGATGCCCAGCCGTGGGAACGCGCCGCCTATCTGAAGCGCGCCGCCAACGACCGGCGCCTGACGACCGGCGAGGCCGAGGAAATCGCGCTGGTTGGCGAGGAAGTCACCGAAGGGGGACAACTCTCCGACGAGCGTTACGAGGAACTGAAGGCGCTCGAGCAGTTCGTGCTCACCGTCTCCGAGAAGGGCTTCGGCAAGCGTTCCTCATCCTATGACTTCCGCATCTCCGGCCGCGGCGGCAAGGGCATCCGCGCCACCGACACGTCGAAAACCAGCGAGATCGGCGAACTGGTGGCTGCCTTCCCCGTTGATGACGGCGACCAGATCATGCTGGTTTCCGATGGCGGCCAGTTGATCCGCGTGCCGGTCGGCGGCATCCGCATCGCCAGCCGCGCCACCAAGGGCGTCACCATCTTCTCGACGCACAAGGATGAAAAGGTCGTCTCGGTCGAGCGCATCAGCGAGCCGGAGGAAGAGGAGACGGAGGAGGCTGTCGAACTCGCCGAAGGTGCTGCTCCTACCGACGAAGGGGCTGCCGGCGAAGTGCCGAGTGCCGATGGTGATCCTGCTGGGCCCACCGAGGAATAATCAGATGAACGGGGCGGCTTCGGGCCGCCCTTTTCTTTTCAAGCCGCCTTTTCTTTTCAACCGGAGATGGCTGAAGACAACGCCCAAAGAAAAAGCCGGACGCTGGGTGCATCCGGCTTTGAAAGGCCTTGGGCAGCGGAAGGGTGCCGCTCAAGGTGGGGAAGGGGTTGGAAAAAGGAACGTCAGAACGCTCTATGTTTTTCGTTCAGCGCCTTGACCTCTTCACCTTCGCGCCGGAGCGCTGATATCGTGGAGGCTACAGACACTATGAACATGACACTGAGGAGGGCGGTGAGCACTGTCAAGATCGTGAACATAGGCATTCCTTTCCTGGGGAGTTGCGTTTGCGCCCCTCAGTACTGGCCCAGTACGGCCGTCCGGGCCGAAGCATAGGGACCATAAACCTTGGACGTATCAACCTTCTGATCATAGAGAGCGACAGTTGCGGTTAGCATGCCCGTGACCATTACCATCCAGAGCACGTTAATCATCGTAATCTTGCCGGGCATCTTTAGTCCTTCCTGCCGCGATAATCGCATCTATGTGTCGGTTGAATGAACGCATCCGTTTTAAAATGGTTCCGCCGGATGTTGAGGCGGTGTTTAGCAATGCCGATCTGAAGCCTCCTTGAATGTCTCGTTCATCTGGCGTTCAGATTCGCGGCCCGGTTTTTTTCACGCAGGCGACCTTGGGCCCGTACAATCGCCGCATGCTGGGCAAGCTCGGGCCGCACCCAGCTTACCTCGTAGCGATCGGCGAAATAGCCATAGGCCATCTCGACGGCGAGCGAGGAAACGACGGCAAGTGCAACAAGCACGATCAGCATGGGTCTGGTCTTTCGGGGAGCGCCGGCTGCCGGAATGGCATCGGCCGCGTTGATGATTTGAATAAAGCAGATCCTGTCTGAAACCGCCTTGAACGGGTCATTCATCCGCCGTTCAACCGTCCGGGACGATTGCCCAAATCACTTGCGGGAAGGCGGCATCCGTGACAAAAGGCGTCAAACCAACGGTCGGGCCAGATGACGACAGCTTTTTATCCGGGGTCCTTCGACCCGATCACCAACGGGCATGTGGATGTTCTGGTCCAGGCGCTGAACGTCGCCGAAAAGGTGATCGTCGCGATCGGCACCCATCCCGGCAAGGCGCCGCTGTTTTCCTTCGAGGAGAGGGCCGAGCTGATCCGCCTTTCGCTCGCCGCAACGCTGCCCGGTAAGACGGGCGACATATCAGTCGTCGCCTTCGACAATCTGGTTGTCGACGCCGCCCGCGCCCATGGCGCCACGCTTCTGATCCGCGGTCTTCGCGACGGCACCGATCTTGATTACGAAATGCAGATGGCTGGCATGAACAGGACGATGGCGCCCGATATCCAGACCATCTTTTTGCCGGCGGGCACGGCCTCGCGGCCCATTACCGCCACATTGGTCCGCCAGATCGCCGCCATGGGCGGCGATGTCAGCGCCTTCGTGCCGGCCGCCGTCCTACAAGCCCTCACATCCAAGCGCCAAAATTAACAGCTACAAAGACTTGCAAGACAAAGACGAGCAAGCGCAAAGACCAGGCGGAACCCGCCGCAATGGAGCCCACATGAAACTCTTTTATCTCGCATTTGCCGGCGTATTGTATCTCGCCTCCTTCGCCGGCGATGCCTTCGCCCAGTCGGCCGATCATTATCTCACCATTCAGTTGAAGAACGGCCCCGTCGTCATCCAGCTCATGCCTGAGGTGGCGCCGAAGCATGTCGCCCAGATCGAGGCGCTGGCCAAGAAGGGCGAATACGACAACGTCGCCTTCCACCGCGTCATCGAGGGCTTCATGGCCCAGACCGGCGACGTCAAATACGGCAACATGGAAAAGGGCTTCGATGCCAGCCTTGCCGGCACCGGCTCCTCCGACATGCCCGATATTCCGGCTGAATTCTCCAAGACCCCGTTCGTACGCGGCACGGTCGGCATGGCCCGCTCGCAGGATCCGAATTCCGCCAATTCGCAGTTCTTCATCATGTTCGCCGACGGCTCCTTCCTCAACGGCCAGTACACCGTCGTCGGCAAGGTCGTGTCCGGCATGGAGAATGTCGACAAGATCAAGCGCGGCGAAGGCCAGAACGGCGAAGTCAAAAGTCCCGACCGGATGATCAAGGTCACCCTGGGCAAGAAGTAAGTTACCAGAGAAACAAGAGGAGAAGATTATGGCCGAGATCAAGGATCCCGAAAACACCATCATTCTGGAAACCACCAAGGGCAAGGTTGTCATTCAGCTTCTGCCGCAGGTCGCCCCCGAGCATGTCGCCCGCATCAAGGAACTCGCCCGCGAGAATGCCTATGACGGCGTCGTCTTCCACCGCGTCATCCAGGATTTCATGGCCCAAACGGGCGATGTCGAATTCGGCAAGAAGGGTTCTGAAACCTTCAATCCCGGCCGCGCCGGCATGGGCGGCTCTTCCAAGCCGGATCTGAAGGCTGAATTCTCCGCCACCACGCATACGCGCGGCACCTGCTCGATGGCCCGTTCGCAGAACCCGAACTCCGCCAATTCGCAGTTCTTCATCTGCTTCACCGACGCGCCCTGGCTGAACAAGCAGTATTCCGTCTGGGGCCAGGTCATCGAAGGCATGGACAACGTCGACAAGATCAAGCGCGGCGAGCCGGTTTCCGATCCGGACTCGATCGTCTCGATGCGGGTTGCCGCCGACGTCTGATTGTGATTTCTGCTGAAACCCGCTCTTGCGTGACCGCGCGAGGGCGGGTTTCGCTTTGAAAGTGCCCTTATGCGCGTAGACCTTTTCGATTTCGATCTGCCCGATGAACGCATCGCGCTGCGGCCCGCCGAGCCGCGTGACAGCGCGCGCCTGCTCGTCGTTGATTCCAATGCGGGCAACACGCTCTCCGATCATCACGTCGGCGAGCTGCCGTCCTTCCTGCGGGCAGGCGACGCGCTGGTCTTCAACGATACCAAAGTCATTCCCGCCCAGCTCGAAGGCGTCCGCCACCGCGACGGCGCCGGCGGCCAGCAAGTGTCGGCGACGCTGCACATGCGCGTCGGCCCGAGTCGCTGGAAGGCCTTTGCCAAGCCCGGCAAGCGTATCAAGGAAGGTGACCGCATCGCCTTCGGCCATAGCGGCGAAAGCTGCTTCCTCGGCTCGCTCGATGCCACCGTCGAGGAAAAGGGTGAGGCCGGCGAGGTGACGCTCGCCTTCGATCTTTCCGGCCCGGCGCTCGACGAGGCGATCGCCGCCGTCGGCCATATTCCGCTGCCGCCCTATATCGCCGCCAAGCGCCCGGAGGACGACCGCGACCGCGCGGATTACCAGACGATCTATGCCCGCGAAGAGGGCGCCGTTGCTGCGCCGACCGCCGGCCTGCATTTCACGCCTGCGCTGTTCGAGGCGCTCGACAAGGCGGGCATCGAACGCCATTTCGTCACGCTGCATGTCGGCGCCGGCACCTTCCTGCCGGTGAAGGCGGACGATACCGCCGATCACCGGATGCATCTGGAAAGCGGCACCGTCAGCGCTGAGACCGCCGCACGGCTGAACGCCGTGAAGGCAAGGGGCGGGCGCATCGTCTGCGTCGGCACCACCTCGCTGCGGCTGATCGAAAGTGCAGCTGGGGAAAGCGGCGAGATCCGCGGCTGGAGCGGCGCCACCGGCATTTTCATCACGCCCGGCTACCGCTTCAAGGCGGTCGATATGCTGATGACCAATTTCCACCTACCGCGCTCGACGCTGTTCATGCTGGTCTCGGCCTTTTCAGGCTTCGAGACCATGCATGCGGCCTATAAACACGCCATTTCGACAGGCTACCGCTTCTACTCCTACGGCGACGCGAGCCTTCTTTTCCGGAAAGACTAAATGACAGAGAAATTCCAATTCACGTTGAAGAAGACTGATGCCGGCGCCCGGCTTGGCGAGATTTCCATGCCGCGCGGCACGATCCGCACGCCGGCCTTCATGCCTGTCGGCACGGTGGGAACCGTCAAGGCGATGTATCTCGACCAGGTGCGTGAGACCGGCGCCGACATCATCCTCGGCAATACCTATCATCTGATGCTGCGCCCGAGCGCCGAGCGCGTCGCCCGCCTCGGCGGCCTGCACAAGCTGATCCGTTGGGAGCACCCGATCCTGACGGATTCCGGCGGTTTCCAGGTCATGTCGCTCTCCGGCCTGCGCAAGCTCGACGAGCGGGGCGTCACCTTCAAATCGCATGTCGACGGCAGCCTGCATCATATGTCGCCGGAGCGCTCCATCGAAATCCAGGGCCTGCTCGGCTCCGACATCCAGATGCAGCTCGACGAATGCGTGGCGCTGCCGGCCGAGCCGAAGGAGATCGAACGCGCCATGGAAATGTCGCTGCGCTGGGCCGAGCGCTGCCGGATCGCCTTCGGCGAACAGCCGGGGAAGGCGATGTTCGGCATCGTCCAGGGCGGTGACATCCCGGCGCTGCGCGTCCGTTCGGCCGAGGCGCTGAGCCAACTCGACCTCAAGGGATATGCGATCGGCGGCCTTGCCGTCGGCGAGCCGCAGGACGTCATGCTGCAGATGCTGGAAACGACGCTGCCGGTGCTGCCTCTGGAAAAACCGCGTTACCTCATGGGCGTCGGCACGCCGGACGATATCTTGAAGTCGGTCGCCCGCGGCATCGACATGTTCGACTGCGTCATGCCGACCCGTTCCGGACGCCACGGCCTGGCCTTTACCCGCCGCGGCAAGGTCAATATCCGCAATGCCCGCCATGCCGAGGATATGCGTCCGCTCGACGAACAGTCGAACTGCCCGGCCTCGCGCGACTATTCACGCGCCTATCTGCACCATCTCGTGCGCTCCAACGAGGCGCTGGGAGGCATGCTGCTTTCCTGGAACAATCTCGCTTATTACCAGGAATTGATGCAGGGCATCCGCAAGGCGATCGCCGAAGGCCGCTTCGCCGATTTCATGGCGGAAACGCAGGAGGAATGGGCGAGAGGCGATCTTCAGCCTGTATAATGCACTTCGGTCAATCAGGGAGCTGGTGTGCAGTTCCCGACATCGGCCGGCTTGACGCGGCCGGCCTGAAGATCGCTCCATTGCGGTATGGACGCATCGGGGCCACCGATCGATGCCTCAAACGCGGCACGGTCCAGCTTGATGAGCCGTCCGCTTGCCAGGATGCTCACCATCTCTTTCTTGCTGACATAAGCCAGGCTGGCGTCCAGCCGGCAAAAGAACCGCTTGCTGCCGTTCGAGAGGAGCCAGCCGTAGCCGCCGGCCTTCCCCTTGGTGAGTTTGCCGACGGCGTAATCCTGCCGTGCAAGCTTGGAAAAGGATTCCGCCTGCGCTGTAGCCGGCATGACGGCTAAGCCGAGCGCCGCAGCGGCGACCAAACACTTGAATGAAATAGGCATTGCGTTTCACCCCGGATAGAAAGACGTGGGTTCTCTACGTTCCGAGGCTGCCGGACACAACTCTGCAGGGATGCTTAATCCGCACGCGCTTAACGGACATGCGTCAAATGCCCTTGCTGTCGGCATCCGGCATGATCTGTACGCCGTTGATCCGGTAGCTGCCGTCAGGCTGGCGGGTGATCTGGTAGATCGCCGTCCAGTCCTTGCCGTCGCGGCCTGAGATCAGCACCTCGTGATAGATCAGCGCGCCGTTGTCGATCGAGCGGCTGCGGCCGAAGGCGTAGTTGCCGGGATGGTAAACCGGTTCGTAGCTCTTCTTCACCATGGCGAAGAACAGGTTCTTGTCGGGATACATCGCCCTGATGCCGGGAGCGGCAAAGGAATAGGCGGTCTCGGCATCATCTTTGAGGAAGGCCTTGATCTGCTCCTCGATCATCGTCCGCGTCGTATCAATCGGATCTTCGGCGCGGGCTGAGACGGTGGAGAGAATGGACGCGGCACACAGAAGGAAAACTGCGAAGAAGGCGCGCATGGGTGATCTCCGGCTCCATCAGGAAAGGATGCCTGATGGAGTAGAAGTGTAGGCGATTTTCCGTTTAGGGAAAGCTGATTTACGACCAACGCCGGAAGAGGGCGCTGGCATTCACCCCGCCGAAGCCGAAACCATTGGTAATGGCATAGTCCATCGCCACCGGCCGCGCCGTCTTGCCGACAATATCGATGCCGTCGGCATCAGGATCGGCCTGCTCCAGATTGCGGGTCGGCGGCGCGATCTGGTCGCGCAGCGCCAGGATGGTGAAGATCGCCTCCAGCCCGCCGGCGGCCCCGAGTAGATGGCCGGTCGCCGATTTCGTCGCGCTGACGGCAATGCCGCCGTTGCGGCCGAAGACCGTGCCGATCGCTGCAATCTCGCCTTTGTCGCCGACCGGCGTCGAGGTCGCGTGCGCATTGAGGTGCTTGACCTCCGAAGCCGGAATTTTCGCCTGCCGAAGGGCTGCCTCCATCGCCCTGCGCGCGCCATCGCCGTCTTCGGGGCCCGAGGTCATGTGATAGGCGTCTGCCGCCGTGCCGTAGCCGACGAGTTCGGCAAGCGGCGTCGCCCCGCGGGCCAGCGCGTGTTCGAGTGTTTCGATGACCAGGATGCCGGCGCCTTCGCCCATGACAAAACCGTCGCGCGCCGTGTCGAAGGGCCGTGACGCCAGTTCCGGAGTGTCGTTGAAACCGGTGGAAAGGGCACGCGCAGCGGCAAAGCCGCCGAGGCTCACCTTGTCGATACAGGCTTCGGCGCCGCCGCAGATCGCCACATCCGCTTCGCCCGAGCGGATCAGCCGCGCCGCATCGCCGATCGCCTGGACGCTGGCCGCACAGGCCGTCACCGGGGCGCCGAGCGGACCCTTGAAGCCGTAGCGGATGCTGACCTGGCCGGCGGCGAGATTGACGAGGAAGGAGGGCACGGTGAAGGGCGACAGCCGCCGCACGCCGCGCGCCTCACCGATCCGCACCGCCTCGGCAATGGCCGGAAAGCCGCCGACACCCGACGCGATGATCGTTGCAGTGCGTTCGCGTTTGCCGTCGTCGGTCGGCATCCAGCCGGCCTGCTTTACCGCTTCCTCCGTCGCCGCCATGGCGAAGTGGATGAAGCGGTCCATCTTCTTCTGGTCCTTGGGCGTGATGTAGCGGTCTGGATCAAAACCGGCCTCTGCATCCTCGGCGATGCCGGGGACGAGACCGCCGACCTTGGCCGGAAGTTCGCCGACGACATCGTCCGAAAGCACCCGCAGCCCCGATCCGCCGTCGAGAAGGCGCCTCCAGGCGGGTTCGACGCCGGTGCCGAGCGGCGACACAAGTCCCATGCCGGTGACAACGATGCGATCCATTCTATTCTCCTTTTAGGCGTCGATGCCGAGATACCAGGCGCGCATGCGGGCGATCCGCGCGTGCACCTCGTCGTCGGCGGCGGGGCCTGCAAGCAGGCTGGTGTTTTCGGGTGTCACCTGTTCGCCGGTCCGCGCGTCCACAAGCACCGTCTCGCGCGATTTGCCGGAGGCGGCATCGCCAAGCAGATAGGCGAGGTCTTCTTCCGGAATGTGCCGGCTGCCCCAGGAAAACAGCGTCATCAGCACCGGAAAGAAATCGCGGCCTTTGTCCGTCAGCACATATTCATAGCGGGCAGGTCGCTGATGGTAGAGACGCCGTTCGAACAGCCCCTGATCCGTCAGGTGCTTGAGCCGCCGCGTCAGGATATTCGGCGCCACGCCGAGGCTCTTCTGGAAACCGTCGAAGCGCGAAAGACCTTGAAAGGCGTCGCGCAGGATGAGGATGCTCCACCAGTCGCCGACGCTGTCGAGCGCACGCGCCGCCGGGCATTTGAAATCGCTGAAGCTCGTCCGTTGCATGCCGCAGTCACTATATCAGTGACTATCATCATGCAAGTGACTATCGCGCGTCGCCTTCGAAAATCCGGACGAGCAACACGCCGGCGACGAGCATGCCGGCCGCGACGAAGATCGTGTCGCCCGGTGTGCCGATGTAGAGCGGTCCGATATTGGCAAAGAGCAGAAAGGCGACGAGGAAATTCCCCCAACCCCAGAGGACATTCGCAATCGGCGAGCCGAGCTTGCCCCGTTGCGCGAACGGGATGCGGAAAGGCCTGCCGCTGACGCCGTTGACGAAATGCGGGATACCGTTGGTCAGAAAGGCCGCGGCGATGAAATGGACGATATAGGCGATCCAGGGCAAGAACTTCTCCAGTGCTGCTAGTGGCATCAATGGAGGAATGTGGCCGGGAATATCATGCCGGCAAGACCAGACTGAAAAGCCGGGGGAGAGGCAGCCCGCCGCCAAAGGGCGACGGACCGACTGGATCAGACAAGGACGAAATCTTTGAAGTGAAGCGCCGGAGAATGATCGAGATCAGCGACATGGATGGCTGCGCCCGCCGCACTCCCATCCGCGTCAAAAGATAGGATGCCGCTCGCCTGATCGTAGATCAGCTTGTCATCCGCCTCGAGCGCTTTGGTGCCGAGAACGAAATTCTCGTCCGAAAATGCGGACAGGCTGAGCGCGGCGAAAATCGAATGGTCGAGCAGCAGCTTGTCGCCTGCCGCGGAGGAAAAATCGCGGATCTTGTCGACGCTGATATTGTCGGGCTTTACATCGAAGACGAAGCTATCGCCGCCACCGCCGCCGGTCAGAATGTCGGCGCCGGCTTTCCCGATGAGCTTGTCGTTGCCGAGCCCGCCGGTCAGCTGGTCGGCGCCTTTGCCGCCATTGATTATGTTGCTTCCGTCGTTGCCTGTCAGCACATTGGCCGTGTTGTTACCCGTCGCGTTGAGGTTGGCCGTTCCGGTCAAGGTGAGATTCTCAATCGTTCCTGATGTATGCACCTGATCAACTAGGCTGAAGGAGATCGAGGACTTGACGGTGTCCTTGCCGGATCCACCTGCTTCATCGACAAAATCGCCTTTGTTGTCGACCGCATAGGCGTCGTTGCCGCCATGTCCCGACATCCGGTCGGCGCCCGTGCTTCCATCGAGGATATTGTTGCCGGAATTGCCGACGAGAACGTTTGCCAGCGCATTGCCCGTGGCGTTGATATTCGCGGAACCGGTCAGCGTCAGATTCTCGACGTTGCCGATCGTATGCGTCGTATCCTTGAGGCTGAAGCTGATAGAAGACATGACGGTATCCGTCCCGCTGCCCTTGCTTTCGTCGACGATTTGCGTTGGGTTGGTTACGGTGAATATGTCGTTGCCCGTGCCGCCATAGATATGGCCGGTGGCCGGCGGCGGAGTGCTGGCGCTGCCGCCGATGTCGATAATAACGGGATGGTCGACGACCTCGACCGTCAGGGACGACACATTGCTGAGGCTTTTGATCGCCGTCGTCCCGCTCAGCGGATCGAAAACCTTCACGGAGCCGAAGGCGGTCCCGAGATTGACTTTGACGCTTGTTACTGCGGCCTGGATGGCCGTGTCGGTTGACTGGTTCCAGATATCCGGCTCGTTCCAGATGACGATCTGATAGCTCCCGTCCGATTTTTCGGTGAGCAGGCTGTGGGCCGAGGACGGCAGGCCGTCGATTGAATAATTGAGGGTCCCTGCGCTGAAGGTCGCCTTGGTAGCGCCGTCGTCCGCCAGTATTTCGGTCAGATTGTGGATCGCCGTCGCCGCCGGCTTGGCTGAATAGTCGAGATGAAAAAGGCCGAAATGCTTTTCCTGATTGGCGCCCTGGGGATCGGAATAGGCGTCCAGCAGTTCGTAGAGGAAGGTCTGCTTCGATCCGAGTGCCGCGCCGTCCATCAGCGTGTTGAGCAGGAGTTTTGCCTGCGTCGCTTCACTGACGCCTTCCCAGCCGCCATTGGTGTCGGCGCTGAGCGAGGTGTGGTAACCGGTCTCGGTGATCGCCAGCGGCTTGCCCGGATCGGCAGCACGCTGAACACCGGATTCCCGGGAAAGCCATGAGTATGGCTGGTCGCCATCCTTCGCATAGGTGTGGATCGTCGTGAAATCGGAGGCGGATGCGACGGTATATCCGGTAAAGCCGAGGACCGGGATGTTCTTCAGAAGCGGATCGGCGTTGACTGCGGCGGACAGGTCCTTCTGATAGGCGACTGCTGCGGCCTGGCCGCTCAGGCTATGATAGCTGACCGGCCAATTATTGACTTCGTTCGGCCCCTCGATGCCGACGACCGACCCCGGATGAGCCTCAACGAAGGCATGCAGCCGCTGCACCACAGCGGCAGGGTCCACTTCCCGCTGGGCGCTGAAGACGAATTGCAGGCCGGCGTCGGCCGCGTCGCCGAGATGCGTTTGACCGTTCGGGTCGGAAGCGGAGTTGGGGGCGTGATCGCGAACCGTATCGAGGCCAAGATAGTCTAAGGCCTTAACAACCTCACCGACATTGGAGTATTTCCCGTCGGTGTAATCCATATGCGTATCGATTCCAAAGGAACGAATAATATCGTTGATTCTAACGGCTTGAGCCATTCTGTTTCTCCCGGTCTGCGAGGGAGCCGGTCATGGGAATATATCCCCATTCTCTGAGGCCGATTCGATTTTATACACGAGGAGGCACGTGCAGCGTTTCCCGTTAACCACGGCATATTGTCCTGAATGTGGCTGCTATCGGGAAGGAATTTATCCAGTGGAATCATCAATCTGTGCTTGCATTTTTCGCAGTCGGCCGACAGATATGTCATTGGGACGGCCGCATAAGCGGAACCATCCGGTGCTCCACGCCGACGGTCGGCGCGCCGATCGTGCTGCTCATTCGGCGCCAAATTCTCGAAGCAGTGGACCCACACGACGCGGCTCATCGAAAGCAGCTTTTCCTGACGGCCAAGGATATTCGGACTGGTTGGCAATGACCCAGCCGAGCCTGACCGGCGGCGGGCTCTGCTTCGATGCGACTTGGTATGGCGATCTTCACCACAACCTCGTCGAATGTCACGGCGGCGCACAGGCGCAGCTGTTGAAGAATGCAGGTTTCGGCGACAATGCTCAGACTTATGGCGGCTGGAATGTCGGCAACGGCGGCGCAAAGATCAGCCGCGGCGGGAGCGCTCGATGCCGTGCTGCCTGCCTCAGGCGTCCTGGTCTTTCGCAGGCTGCAACACACCGCAGGTCACGCCTTGCAAGGCAGCAGGCAATGCGTGCGCACAGCGCTCAGGCAAACCCGACCGGCAGGTTTTCCAGTTTTCTGCGGGCACCGTAGTCGCGTTCATGCGGCGAGCGGCGGCGGCCGTCGCGGCGAGCTGACAGATCGATCCGGTTTTCAGCAAAGATCCCATCGGCATAAGTGCCGGTGTCATGGTTATCGGCCTCGATCTTTGGGGCAAGGATTTTCAGGATCATCAGGGTTCCTCCGCGGCGCACCATCAACATTCGGAAAGGCCGTTACACCCCATCTATAAACCGTGAATTATTAATAAATTAACCATAAGTGCCGGGGTCGACGCCGCCGTTGACCGATCGTTCACGCTGGATGGACGTTCAATGGATGATTGACGACGGGGGCATCGACGCGAGCATTCCCTCGGTCGTGCGGATTAGCCGCGCCGCGCGCACCATCACTTCCGCCCCCGTCTCTGTTTCGGCAATTTCGGTTGCCAAGCTCTCCAGCCCGTCCGCGACCCGGATCAGCGCCGGCAGCACGTCGGCCCGCCCGACTGCCTCGGCCGAGCGTGCGAGCTTACGGAGCGCTTGCGAATATCGCGAAATCAGTACGAGCTTCTGATCTGTTGAGATATCGCCGAGCAAGTCTTGCTCATGCGGGGACGGTAGGGATTTCGGCATGGATGCGACCTGTTGAAGTGCCGATAAACGCGCGCCTCCATTTTTTGTTCCAGCGTGGTGCTGCATGCGGTGCCGAAGCGTCGTCTCGGCTCTGCACCCGTTGCGAGGCTTCCATGGAACTCACGGACCGTGATTGCCGTTGATGTCGATGAACGCAGGAGGTTTCCATGCAATTGATCGATACGCGAGTGACACAGGCCGGCGACATCTTCACCGTCGAATTCTTGGGCGAGGGAGGAGAATCGATCTCCGTCAAGATCGACAACTCCCACGGCGAACTAGACGATACCAAGGCCGTCGACCACGCCAAGGTTATGATGGTCCAGCTGACCAGCTTTACGGGCGGTGAGGCGGATGGCAGCATCAACCGTTACGATGCCTTGAGCAACGGCAATTTCGACGAGGGCAGCAAGGGCCTGATCGGCCAGCCGAGCGCACGTTCGACCCACGACACTGAAACGCTGGAAGAGGAACTCGAGGAAGGCCTCGAGGACAGCTTTCCTGCAAGCGACCCTGTCTCGGCAACGGTTTCGTCTATTCCCGCCAACGCGCGACGGCACTGATCTCACCCTTGTTATTGCAAATGCAGACAGAGGCTGCCCGGTTCACGCGGGCAGCCTTCTTCTCGCATGACAGTTGGATGTCAAAACTGAGAAACAGCTGAAAACATCAGGTGTCTGATTGACATGGGAGCCTTCTAGAGAGGGCACGAGAAGGGAGTGCGCACGACGCGCTTCCCAGGTCTCGGAGACGCCCCCATGAAAATCATTCAGATCACCGACACCCATTTCAGCCCCAACAAGCCGCATTTCAACGGCAACTGGGCGCCGCTCCTGACCTGGATCGAAGCGACCGGCGCCGACCTGATCGTCCATACCGGCGATCTCACCGTCGACGGCGCCGACAAGGACGAGGACATCACCTTTTCGATGGATCTGATGCGTCAGGTGTCGATCCCAATGCTGATCGTCCCCGGCAATCACGATGTCGGCCATCTCAAGGGATCCGACCAGCCCGTCAACACCGAGCGGCTGGCCCGCTGGCGCAGCCTTGCCGGTGACGATCGCTGGCTGGAGGATGCCGCCGGCTGGCGCTTCATCGGCTTGAATTCGCTGCTGCTCGGGCATGAGGATGAGGAGGAAGAGG
This sequence comes from Rhizobium leguminosarum bv. trifolii WSM2297, assembly GCF_000271845.1. Next base: position 889,215 of record NZ_JH719395.1, read on the forward strand.
CCCAGTTCGAATGGCTCGCCAAGGCGCTCGAAGACAGGGCAGGGCGGCGGGTGGCTCTTTTCGCCCACAAGCCTTTGTTCGTCGATGCGCCCGATGAAGGCGATACGGGCTATTGGAGCGTTCGTCCGGCTCAGCGCCAGCAGCTCTATGATCTGATAGCAGCCCATGACGTGGCGCTGTTTGCCAGCGGCCACCTTCACTGGGCCTGGCAGGGACGTTTTAACAATACTCAGCTGACCTGGGGTCCGTCGGCCGCCTTCATCATCGACAAGATGGAACGGGAGATGCCGGGCGAGCGCCTGATCGGCGCTGTCGTCCACGAATTCGATACGTCGGTCGAGAGCGAGATCGTCGCCATTCCCGGCATGACCGCTTATGTGCTCGACGATGTCGTGCACGAGGTCTATCCCCAGGCGGTCAAGCAGCGGGAACCCGTCGAATGAGCGCGCTCTCGCTTCGCGGCATCACCAAGGCTTTCGGCGGCAACCAGATCCTCGACGGCGTCAGCCTCGACGTCGAGGCGGGCGAGTTCATTGCGTTGGTCGGCCCCTCCGGCTGCGGCAAGAGTACGCTGTTGCGCGTCCTTTCCGGCCTTGACCACGCCGACGGCGGCGAGATCCTGATCGGCGGCCAGAATATGTCCGGCGTGGCCGCCGCCGACCGCAACATCGCCATGGTCTTCCAATCCTACGCGCTCTATCCGCATCTGACGGCCTCTCAGAATATCGCCGTGCCGCTGGCGATGCGCCGGCTGTCGAGAATGCAGCGGCTGCCTTTCGTCGGATCTTTGATACCGGGCCAGCGCGCCACCCGCACGGCGATCGCCCGCGACGTCCGAGAGATGGCGACATCGCTGAAGATCGACCACCTTCTCGACCGCAAACCCGGCCAGATGTCGGGCGGCCAGCGTCAGCGTGTGGCGCTTGCCCGCGCGATGGTGCGCCAGCCAAGCGTCTTCCTGATGGACGAACCGCTGTCCAATCTCGACGCCAACCTGCGCGTCCATGCCCGCGGCGAGATCGTCGAACTGCATCGGCGCGCCGGTGTGCCGACTCTCTATGTCACCCATGACCAGGCGGAAGCGTTGTCGATGGCCGACCGCGTCGCCGTGATGATGGGCGGCCGACTGCTGCAGATCGCCAGCCCCGAGGTGATCTACGACGATCCCGCCCATATCGAGGTCGCCCGCTTCATCGGCCAGCCGCGCATCAATCTGCTCCCGGCTGTGGCCGAAGGCGGGACCATCGCTTTCGGCGGCTTGCGCCTGACGCTTGAGAATGCGCCCGACAGGAAGATGCCGGTGACGCTCGCCATCCGCCCCGAATTCGTCTTTCTGTCCAAGAACCGGCATGACGGTCTTGCCGCCCATATCGAACGCACCGAGTTCCTCGGGTCCGAAGTCATTCTACATTGCCGGCTCGATGCGGTCGGCGAAACTGTCATCGCCAAGGTTCAGCCGTCGGAAGCCGCTGGCCTTGTGGCCGGCGATCCCATCGGGCTTCGGTTGTCGCCCGGCCGTACGCTGATCTTTGCCGAGGACGGCAGCCGGCTGGCCGGCTTCGCAAACGCCGATGCCGGGCTCAGCGCCGCTGATGCCGGGCTCGCTCCCAGCAATGCCGGGCTCGCTCTTAGCAATGCCGCACGGGAGCGCGCGCATGGCTAGTGTCGTCTCGGTAGCCATGCCGCAGGATTCAGCCATTGCGCATCGGCGCAGTGAGGCCCGCATCGCCTGGATGCTGGTGCTGCCGGCGGTCGTCCTGCTTTTTCTCTTCGTGCTTTTGCCGGTTGCTGCGGTCATCGTCCTCGGTTTCACCGATTTCGAACTCGGTTACGGCAAGTTCCGTTTCGTCGGTTTCGAGAATTATGCGCACCTGATCACCGACCGCACCTTTCGCAAGTCGCTGTGGAATACCACTGTCTATACGGCGATCGTCGCACCCGTCTCGATCCTTCTCGGCCTCGGCATCGCCATGCTGATCGAGAGCGAGACCGCGGCGCGCAGCTTCTTCCGCACCGCCTATTTCCTGCCGGTCGCCTCGCTCATCGTCGCAATGGCAACCGTCTGGCAGTACATGTTCCACCCGACGATCGGCCCGATCAATGCGCTGCTGGCGCTTGCCGGGTTGCCCGGCCCGAACTGGCTGGGCAGCTCCGGCACGGTGCTCTACAGCCTGTCGATCATCGGCGTCTGGCAATCGGCCGGCTTCAACATGGTGCTTTTCCTGGCCGGGCTGACGGCGATCCCGCGTGAGCTTTATGCGGCCGCCGAGGTCGACGGTGCGAAATCCGCGCTCGACCGCTTCCTGCTGGTGACCTGGCCGATGCTCGGGCCGACGACGCTCTTCGTCATCACGATCAGCATCACCAATGCGGTCAAGGTCTTCGAGACGGTCAAGACCCTGACGGAGGGCGGTCCGAACAAGGCCTCGGAAGTGTTGCTCTTCACGATCTACCAGGAGGGCTTCGTCTATCTGCGCGTCGGCTACGCCTCGGCGATGACCGTAGTGTTTCTATTGATCCTCGTGGTGCTGATGTTCCTGCAGTACCGCATTCTCGACCGCCGGGTGCATTACACATGATGGCCAGCGCTTTTTCCCTCGGCAGGGTCATCCGCCTGAGCCTGCTTTGCCTCGGAGCGATCGTCTTCCTGTCGCCCTACATCTTCATGATCTCGGCGGCCGGCAAGACGCAGAGCGACATCTTCACCTCGTCGCTGTCGCTGATCCCGGCGCATCTCGCTTATGCCGAGAATTTCGCCAAGGCTCTGAGCCGGGTGCCGATGGCGCGGCTGTTGTGGAACGGCGTCGTCGTCTGCGGGCTGATCTTCTTCTTCCAGGTGCTGGTGGCGATCCCCTGCGCCTACGCCATGGCCAAGCTGCGCTTCGGCGCGGCGCGGGCCATGATGGTGCTGGTCATGCTCGGTCTGCTGGTGCCGATCCATGCGACGGCACTGCCGCTCTATGTCGCCTTCAGCAGCGCCTCGCTGCTCAACAGCTATGCCGCCCTGGTGGCGCCCTTCACCATCTCGGTCTTCGCGATCTTCATGTTCCTGCAGTACTTCCGCGCCATGCCGGATGATCTCATCCATGCGGCCCGTCTCGACGGCATGTCGGAACTCGGTATCGTCGCCCGGGTCATCGTGCCGAATGCCTGGCCGGCCGTCACTGCCTTTGCCATCTTCTCGGTCGTCGCCCATTGGAACGATCTCTACTGGCCGCTGATCGTCATCAGCAAGCAGGACTACGCCACGCCGCCGCTCGGGCTGATGTATTTCCGCGCCGCCGAGGCCGGCGACGACTACGGCGCGCTGATGGCGGCGACCCTGATCATTACCCTTCCCCTCGTCGTCGCCTTTCTGCTGGCGCAGAAGCGGTTCGTCGAAGGCATCACCATGACCGGTCTCAAAGGCTGACCGGTTTCAACTCAGGAGAACGAGCGATGAAACTTATTACCCAGCTGCTCGCCGCAGCGGCCGTATCGATGGCAGTCGCGCTTCCCGCGCAGGCCGAGACGACGCTGACGGTTCATTACCCGATGCCGGGCTTCTTCAAGGACGTGATGGACACGATCTCGAAGAAGTTCATGGAAGAAAATCCTGATATCAAGATCCAGTTCGCCAGCCCGTCGGCAACCTACGAAGAAGGTATCCAGACGATCCTTCGCCAGGTCGGCACCAGCGAAATGCCGGACATCACCTTCATTGGCCTGAACCGCCTGCGCATGCTCGACGAACGCGACGTCGCCGTCGACCTCGGTCCGCTCGTCCAGAAGGACGGCAACATGGCCGAGCAGGGCTTCTCCGACACCATCCTCAAGCTTGCCCAGGTCAAGGGCAAACAGGTGGGCCTGGCTTTCGCGACCTCCAATCCGATCATGTATTACAACGCCGATCTGGTGAAGGCGGCCGGCGGCAATCCCGACAACCCGCCGAAGACCTGGGATGAGGTCATCGCGCTCGGCGGTAAGATCAAGGCGCTCGGCAATGGCGTCGACGGCATCGATTTCCGCTGGCAGGGCGATGATTGGATGTTCTCCGCACTGCTCTTCGGCGCCGGCGGCAGGATGCTGAGCGAAGATGAAAGCAAGGTCGCCTTCAACGGCCCGGAAGGCGAAAAGGCCGTCGAGGTCCTGCATCGCCTGGCCACCGAGGGCGGCATGCCTGTTTTCACCAAGGCGGCCGGCGAACAGGCCTTCGCGGCCGGCAAGGTCGGTTTCGAATTCCAGACAACAGGCGCTTTGCGCAACACGATCAAGAATGTCGGCGATAAATTCGATCTGCGCACCGCTAAGATCCCGCTGATCGACCCGATCAACGGCCGTCTTCCCACAGGTGGCAATGCCGTCGTCATCCTGACGCATGACGCCGCCAAGCAGGATGCAGCCTGGAAGTTCGCCAAATTCGCCGCCGGCCGTTACGGCGCCTCGGTCGTCGTGCCCGGCACCGGCTATGTCCCGAACAACGAGCTTGCCGCCAAGTCGCCGGAATATCTCGGCGATTTCTACAAGCAGAACCCGCTGTTCCAGGCAGGCCTCAGCCAGATGCCGGTGATGATCCCCTGGTATGCCTTCCCGGGCTCGAATGGCGTCAAGGTTACCCAGACGATCGTCGACAACCTCTCGCGCATCGTCGACCAGTCGGCCGAGCCGAAGGAAGCACTTGACGACGCAGCCGCCGACGTCGAGGGCATGCTGCCGCGCAGCTGATAATCTCCTCCATCAGGGAAGTGGGTAGGGCCGTCACGCCGAGTGGCGGTCTTTTTGTTTCGAAGCTTCAGATGGCGCGCACCGTGCCGCCACGGCGAAGTGTATAGGCGACATCGAGATGGCGGGCAGGGGCGGCATTCTCCGCCATATCGAGCAGCAGCGAGGCGGCCGTCGCTCCCATGCTGGCATCCGGCATTTCGATTGTGGTCAGCGGCGGATCGATCAGCCGGCCGATGGCGATGCCGTCGAAGCCGGCGACCGAAACATCCCCCGGCACTGACAGCCCCTCGCGCTTCAGCGCGCCAATGACGCCGAGCGCCAGAAGGTCGTTGGAGGCGATGATCGCCGTCGGCGATAGCGAGGTCATCGCCGTGCCGAGATCGAGCTGGTCATAACCGCCGACGAAGGGGATCTCTACGGCCTCGAGCGATGTCAGTCCATTTTCGGCCATAGCGTCGAGATAACCCCGGTATCGAAGCCGCGCCCGGTCGGAAGCGGCGAAATTGCCGGAGAGGAAGAGAATGCGGCGATGGCCCATGCCGATCAGGAAGGTGGTGATCTCGCGGCCGGCGCCGCGATTGTCGGCGGTGACGGCGGCCGGAAATTGCGCGGTCGGCAGGTTGTTGAGCAGCACGGTCGGCGGCAGCCTGGCGAGCAACGCCTCGCTGGTCGAAGGATCGCAGACGGTCAGGATCAGCCCGGTCGGCCGATCGTTCAGAAGGGCTGCGACGGCATCGGCCTCGCGCGCCGGATCGTAATTCGACTGGGCGATCAAGACGCCATGGCCGGCCACCAGCATGCGGTTCTGGATGCTCGACAGCGACGAGGCAAAGACCGGATTGGTGATGCTCGGGATCAGCACGCCGACCACCGGCCTGCGCCCGAGCCGCCCGGCGGAGTGATAACCGAGTTCAGCGGCCGCGCGGCGCACCTTGCGCACCATCAGGTCGCTCGCCGGTCCATTGCGGTTGAGAACCCGGCTTGCCGTCGCCAGCGAGCATCCGGCCCGGAATGCGACCTGCTGCAATGTCGCCATCGAAAACGTCTCCTGGTGACAGATAAGGCGCAATCCCTTAGGAGGCTTCGATGACAATGGTCTGACAGTGGGTAAAGCGGCGAGTCGGAGGTTTCGCTTCTCGTCCGGTCATACACATGGAAGTTGAAGAAAAATGCAACCTGTGGAATAGTCAGATCAGCGCGATCCCCCCTTCAAGCTCATCCCTGGACAAGAATGCCTCACAAAATGGAATGCTCCGCCGCCTGGCGGTTTCTCGCGACGGTCGCCCTTGTCGCAAGCTTCGCGTCGTCGGCCTCTGCGGACACCCTGTCCACGCCCTGGCCACAAACGCAAAGCGACCTTAAAGCCGACACCAACCTCCATTTCGGCACGCTCGCCAATGGAATGCGGTTTGCGATCATGCGCAATGCCACGCCACCCGGGCAGGCAGCGATCCGCTTTCGCATCGGCTCCGGCTCGCTTGAGGAAAACGACAACCAGCAGGGCCTGGCGCATTTTCTCGAGCACATGGCCTTCAAGGGTTCGACGCATGTCGCCGAGGGGGAGATCATCCGCATCCTGCAGCGCAAGGGCCTGGCCTTTGGGCCTGATACCAACGCCCATACCTCTTATGACGAGACTGTCTATTCGCTCGATCTTCCCGAGGTCGATGCCGACACGGTTTCGACGGGCCTGATGCTGATGCGGGAGACGGCAAGCGAGCTGACCCTCGATGCCGGCGCCTTCGATCGCGAACGCGGCGTCATCCTTTCGGAAGAGCGGCTGCGCGACACGCCGCAATATCGCGCCGGGCTCGGAATCATGAATTCGTTGCTCGCCGGCCGGCGTGCGACCATGCGCGCGCCGATCGGCAAAACCGATATCATCAGCAAGGCGCCAGTAGACCTCGTCCGCGATTATTACCGGGCCAATTACCGGCCCGAGCGGGCGACGCTGATGGTGGTGGGCGATATCGACCCGGCGGCCATGGAAGCCCAAATCCGGCAGCGCTTCGGCGACTGGAAGGCCGTGGGTCCGACACCGACAAAACCGGATCTGGGCACGTTGGAGACGAAAGGCGAAAACGCCGACGTCCTCGTCGTTCCCGGCGGCATGACCAGCGTACAGATCGCCTGGACGCGTCCCTACGACGCCGCGCCCGACACGTTTGCCAAGCGCCGCACGCAGCTGATCGAAGATCTCGGCCTTTTGGTGCTCAAACGCCGGCTGAGCACCATTGCCAGCAAGGCGGATGCCCCTTTCATCAGTGCGGTCGCCGGCTCCCAGGATCTTCTTGATTCCGCTCATATCGTCCTGATTGTGGCGAATTCCGAGCCGGATAAATGGCAGGCGGCGCTCACGACCATCGACCAGGAACAGCGGCGCATCCAGGAGTTCGGCGTTGCGCAGGCTGAACTCGATCGCGAAATCCTCGAATATCGCGCGTTCGTTCAGGCTGCTGCGGCTGGAGCCGCGACGCGCACGACTACCGACATCGCTTCCATGCTGGCGAGTAGCGTCGATGACAATCAGGTCTTCACGTCGCCCGCCGAAGACCTTTCGCTGTTCGAGACGATAACCAACGGCGTCACCGCGGCCGAGGTCAATCAGGCCCTGCGGCATGCTTTCTCCGGCAACGGTCCGCAGGTCGTGCTGCAGACGGCCCAAGCACCGCAGGGGGAAGCCGACACGGTTCGGCAAGTCTATGATGCTTCAAAGGCTATTACCGTCTCGGCATCATCCGGTGCAGCCGACGTCGCCTGGCCCTACACCCATTTCGGCGAGCCGGGCGCCGTGGTCGAACGCCGCGCCGTCGACGATCTCGGCTTGACCATGGTGCGCTTTTCCAACGGCGTCCGGCTGACCGTCAAGCCGACCAAGCTGCGCGCCAACGAAGTGCTGGTGCGCGAAGATATCGGCCGCGGCCGGCTGGACCTGCCGCAGGACCGTCCCGTGCCGATCTGGGCATCTCCGGCCGTCGCGCTGTCCGGCGTGAAGGCGATGGACTACCAGGATATACAGAAAGCGCTGACGGCCAACATCGTCGGCATCGACTTCTCGGTCGGCGACAGCTCCTTCAAGTTCGACGGTCGCACGCGGACGGAAGATCTTGCAACGCAATTGCAGCTGATGGCGGCATACACCTCCGATCCCGCCTATCGCCCCGAGGCATTCAAGCGGGTGCAGAAGGCCCTTTTGAGCGGCCTTGATCAGTATCAGTCGACCCCCGGCGGGGTTGTCAGTCGTGATTTCGGAGGTCTGGTGCATTCCGGCGATCGGCGCTGGACCTTCCCTGATCGCGCTGAGTTGTCCGCCGCCAAGCCGGCCGATTTCGAGGCGCTGTTCCGGCCTATGGTTTCCAACGGCCCGATCGACATCACCATTGTCGGCGACGTCACGGTGGATGACGCCATCCGGATGACAGCTGAAACCTTCGGCGCTTTGCCGCCGCGGCCCGAGGCAGTGGCGAGCAAGGATTGGGGTGACGTACGTTTTCCGGCGGTGAACAAGACGCCCGTCTTGCTGACCCATAGCGGCAGGGCGGATAACGCCGCCGCCGGCTTCGGGGCTCCGATCGGCGATTTGCTCTCCGATCTGCCGCGGTCGTTCACCGCCAATATCGCTACCCAGATTTTCCAGAACAGGCTGATCGACCAGTTTCGTATTGCGGAAGGCGCAAGCTACGCCCTGGAGGGTGACGCGAACCTGTCACGGGAAATCCCCGGCTATGGCTACGCATTGTTCTACGTCGAGACGGAGCCGGCAAAGATCGCGCGCTTCTATGCGCTTGTCGACGAGATTGCCAATGACCTCGGGTCGCATGACGTCTCTCCGGACGAGTTCGCGCGCGCCCGGGAACCGATCATCGAGACACTGAAGCATCAGCGGCAGAGCAACGAATATTGGCTTGAATATCTGCGCGGCGCTCAGACGGATGAGCGCCGTTTGAACCGGATACGCGACAATCTCAGCAGCTACGACAAGGTCACCGCCGGGGATATCCGCGAATTTGCCGCGACCTATTTCAGCCCGGAAAAATTCTGGAAATTCGAAGTGCTGCCGGCGGCGGTAAGATAGGTGTTTTGAATGGTATGTGTTGAACCGTCGCCAGCAAACGGAGGTCTACTCTGAGCACAGGAAAAATGCCGCGGTCAGGCCCGCCGTCTCTCTGCCATTAGAAACACCGCCAGGACACAGCTGAGCAGGCCAAGGGACATCGGCAACCCCTGATGTCCGATCAGCTGCATCGCCGGTCCTGCAGCGGGCGAGCCCGCTATGCCGCCGACGCCCCATGCGAAGGCGAAGGCGGCGTTGCCGGCAATCAGGGTCTGGCCGGTGAAACGCTCGCCGAGCTGGATCAGGGACATGGTGTAGATCCCGAATGAGACCCCGCCCCAGACGAAGATCAGTGGCCAGATCAGCCATGCATTGAAGACCAAAGGCAGCAGCAGGCAACCGGCAAGGCAAGCCAACACGCAGAATGACATGGCCCGTCTCGAGCCGAACCGTTCGGCGATGCGGCCGAGCAAGATCTGCATCGCGGCATTGCCGGCGATGAAACAGGTGATGAGCGAAGCGATCCGCCCCTCGGCGCTGCCGAGTGCCGCGCCATACACTGCAAAGAGGGAAAGCAGGATCTGCTCGAAGGCGGCAGCTGTGAAAACAGCAAACAGCAGCAGCGGCGCCAGCACAAAAAAGCCGCCGAGCGATGTTGCCTCGCCTTCAGCAGGCATCTTTGGCACGCGTGGCGCAACGGCAGCCACGATGAAGCCGCAGGCGAAAAAGGCCGCGATACCGGCCACGAAGGGCGGCCAGCCCTGCGTGCCGGTGAGGCCGAGCGACAGCGGACCGATGGCAAAGCCTGCCGAAACGGTTGACGAATAAAGGCCCATGATGCGACCGCGCCGCGCCGCCGGCGTGATCGAGATCAGCCAGGTCTCGCTGATCACATAGAGCGGATTGGCGAAGACGCCGAGCAGCAAGCGCAGCGGCATCCAGGCCCAAACATTCTGTATCCAGCCAATCGCTATCAGGGTGAGGGCGGCCAGGATCGAACACAGAATGGCCAGCCGCGCCCCGCCCAGGCGCCGCGACAGCGCCGGAATGAAGGGCGCCGATACAATGAAACCCAGCGGCGTCATCGCCGCCGACAGGCCGATCAGGCCGGAGGTCGTTGCCTGCCGCTGCAGGATGAAGCTCAGCAGCGGATAGGTCAGACCCTGCGCCACGGCGAATACAGTAACGGTCGCGATGATCCCCGCCATCGCCGCCCATCGGATGTGGGCTTCCCTCGGTGATAGGATGTTTTCGGCACTCATGCAGATGTCCTCGGTTCGAAGAGGATGAATTCTGCGGGATGTGGCGGGCGCCGTAATTAAGCTCTCCCAAAAAGTTCTCAAAAATTTCCAAAGGGGCTAAACAGGTCAAGATCGAACCCAGGACCATCAGGAAATGACCGCCTCGCCCACTTTTCTCGGCCTTCCCAATCGCCTCGCCGATGACCGTTTGCCCCGCGCGGTGATTTTCGCCGCCGCCCACGGCAGCACCTATCCCGGCAAGGATAGCAGCGGTTATGCCTTGGCCTCCGGCGCCATTCGTGCTGCAAGCCAGGATGATGCCGGGCTCGTCGAGCACTGGGATTTCGATCTCGGCGGGCCGCTGTTCGATGGCAAGCCGATCTCATGCATCGACGTGGGCGATATCGAGACGACCATGCACGACAATGCTGGCAACCGGGCCCGGATCGAGGCGAAGACCCGCGAGATTCTCTCATCGCCGGCCATACCGATCCTGCTCGGCGGCGACTGTTCCGTGACCATTCCTTTCCTTGCCGGCTTTGCGGCGCAAGGGCCGGTCAGGGTTCTGCAGATCGACGCTCATATCGACTGGCGCGACGAGGTGCATGGCGAACGCTACGGCTATTCAAGTCCGATGCGCCGGGCGAGCGAGATGCTGCATGTCGCCGGCATCGTGCAGGTCGGCCTGCGCGGCGTCGGCAGCGCGCGCATCTCCGATATGGAAGCGGCGCAGCGCTACGGCAGCTGCCTTGTGACCGCTCGCGAGGTTCATGCCCGGGGCGTCGAAGCCGCACTCCAGCATATTCCGGAAGGAGCGCAGGTCGTCGTCACCCTCGATTGCGACAGCATCGATCCCGGCATCATGCCGGGCGTGGCGGCGCGCACCCCTGGTGGCCTGACCTACACGCAGCTGATCGATCTGATCGCCGGCCTCGGCAGGCGGGCGCGGATTGCGGGATTCGACCTTGTCGAACTCTATCCTCCCGCTGAAATCGGCGGCCTGTCGGCCCTGACGGCGGCGCGGCTTCTCGTCAACGTGATCGGCGCCATCGTCCGGCAGGTTTGATCCTCTTTCTCGCAGCAAGCCGTCCATGGGGTCACGGACGAACAGTTTGATCCAAGCTTTAAAGACTCTAGAATACGCCCATGCAGGGATCGCGTTTTGCCTTTGGTCCGTTCGTGCTTGATCCGGCTGCGGGAACGTTGCTTCGGAATGACGATCCCGTTGCCGTCGGCCATCGCGGGCTGAAGCTGCTTGCGACGCTTGTCGGCCGGCCCGGCGAAATCCTCGGCAAAGCCGAGCTGATGGACGCTGCCTGGCCCGGCCGGGCGGTCGAGGAAGGCAACCTCACCGTCCAGATCGCGCAGCTGCGCAAGCTGCTCGGCCCGACTGCCGGCGGCGGCGAATGGATATCGACAGTTCCACGCGTCGGCTACCGCTTTACCGGCGCCCTGCATCGGCTCGGCGCCGTCAAGCCGAAAGCTTTGCCGCTGCCCGACAGGCCATCCATTGCTGTGCTGCCCTTCGCCAATATCAGCAACGATGTCGAGCAGGAATTCTTCGCCGATGGCCTGACCGAAGATCTGATCACCGACCTTTCCAGGATGCCGGGCTTGTTCGTCATCGCCCGCAACTCGGCTTTTTCCTACAAGGGGAAGGCGGTTGACATGCGAGAGATCGCCGAGGAACTCGGGGTGCGTTACCTGCTCGAAGGCAGCGCCCGACGCGCCGCAGGACGGGTCCGCATCAATGCTAAGCTGATCGACGCCGTTAGCGGCGATCACCTATGGGCGGAACGCTTCGATCGCAGCCTCGACGATATCTTTGCGGTGCAGGACGAGGTGACGGAGAGGATCGTCGAGGCGCTGCTCGGCCGGCTGCGCACAGCGCCGCCGCTCAATCGGCCAAGCAGCATAGAGGCTTACGATCTCTGCGTGCGGGCGCGCAGGCTGATGGATGATTCCCCGCAGGCGGCTGAGGAAGCGCATCTGATGCTGACGCGCGCCGTCTCCCTCGACCCCGATTATGCCGAGGCCTATCGCTGGCTGGCCATGAACCATTGGATGGGATGGGTCCATAGCGGCGGACCGACACAATCCACGCGCAGCCTTGCTTTAGAACTGGCGCGCCGGGCTGTCGCGATCGATCCCAACGACGCCGGCTGCCGTTGGGTCCTGGCTTACCTGCTTGCTTATGAGCGCGACTTCGCCGAAGCGGATGCGGAATTCGCCAAGGCGATCGAGCTCGACCCGAACGAGGCCGATACTTTTGCGGCGTTATCCGACATCACCGTCCTTGCCGGCCGGGTCGGGCAGGGGCTCGAACACATTCGCAAAGCGTTCCGGCTGAACCCGTTTCCGGCAAGCTGGTACTATCTGGCGCTCGGCCAGGCGCAGTACGCGGCCGGCGATTACCAAGCTGCAGTCGAGACGCTGCGCCGCGACGAGACCTATCGCACCAGCTCCCGCCGTTTCCTGGCGGCAAGCCTTGCCCAGCTGGGGCGGCTCGACGAGGCGCGCGCCGAGACCGATCTCTTCCTCGTCGCCAACCCCCATTTCTCCACCCATCACTGGGCAGAGACCGAGCCATTCCGTGACGCTCGAACGCGCGAGCATTTCGTCGATGGCTACCGTAAGGCCGGTCTTCCCGAGTGATGGCCATGGCGTAACCCGCTTCAGGCAGCGCGGCCGTCAGATAATTTGAAGAGCGCCGGCGATGGGCCGCGCCGCCCGCCAGACCAGCGGAACCAGCACTAAGGCGGCCGCCGGAAGCACGATCCAGTTGATCGTCTCCCAGCCGGAGCTGTGGAGAAGCGAGCCGGCCGAGAAGGATGCGCAGGCGACCGTGCCAAAGACCATGAAGTCGTTTGCGCCCTGCACCTTGCTGCGTTCGGCCGGCGTGTGGCAGTCGGCCACCATGGCGGTCGCACCGATGAAGCCGAAGTTCCAGCCGATCCCGAGCAGAACCAGCGAGAGCCAGAAATGGGCGATGTCGAAGCCGGAGAGCGCGACGGCCGCCGAGCAGCCGATGAGAAGCAGACCGACGGCCGCGACCCGTTCCTTGCCGAAGCGCACCATCAGGCGGCCGGTGACGAAGCTCGGGGCATACATGGCGAGAATATGCCATTGGATCCCCAATGCGGCCTGGTCGATCGAGTGACCATGCCCGACCATGGCGATCGGTGACGCGGTCATGACAAAGGTCATCAGCCCGTAGGACACGACACCGGTTGCGATGGCGAGGAGATAGCGCGGCGATGTCAGGATCTGGACGAGCGGCGGCTCCGCGGCGCTTTCCGAAGCATGCGCCGCCCGCGGTGTCGATGTGCGAAGCATGAGCAGCACCGGAAACGCCAATCCGGCAAGCGCGGCCTGGCTGACGAAGCTTCCGGCAAAGGGCGTTCCCGGAAGCGCGTCGCGCGTCCAGATCACCAGTTGCGGGCCGATGATCGCGGCGATCAGGCCGCCGACCATCACGCGGGCGATCGCCTTCTGGCCCTGCGCCCCGGTGGTGTGGTCGGTCGCGGCGAACCGGTAGCTCTGTACATAGGAGGAATAGAAGCCTGCCAGACAGGTGCCGAGACAGAAGACCAGGAAGTTGGAGAGCACGATCCCAAGCGCAGCGACCAGGCCCGAAACCACGCCGATCACCGCGCCCAACAGATATCCTGGCTTGCGTCCGAACCGACGCATCACCCAGGCGGCAGGCAGGGTCCCGAGTGCCAGCCCAAGGCTGAGAAGGCTGACGGGAAGCGTGACCAGATCGGGATCGGTCGACAGATGCTGCCCGACCAGACCGCCCAGCGAAACGATGATCGGAGCATTGGCGCCACCGAAGGCCTGCGCAACCGTCAGGACCCAGGAGTTGCGCTTTGCGGTTCCCGGGTCGGCCGAGGCTTGATGCATGACGTTCATCTGGAGTCCATCTTCGACAGGATGTCGGCGACCGCGCGACCGGCAGCGACGACTGCACCGGCCAGATAACCAGGTTCGAAAGGGCTTGTCTCGCTTCCCGCCAGGATGAGGCGGTCCTTCCACAGGCCAGACACCCATTGCGAGCTACCCGGCAGCGGATGCCCGCCGCCCACACGATCGGCGGCGGTGGCTGTCAGCGGATCGGCAGCCCAGTCCTTCAGCAGAACCGCCCGCGGCGCGAGGGCGCCGGAACCGAACAGCCTGGAGAGCTGTGCCAGGCAAGCTTGTTTCAACATCTCCTCGCCAAGCGCGGCGCGCTGATCGGCGCCGACGCCTGGGAAGCCGAAGAGAGCGGCCTTGCCGGAGGCGGTCGTTGCGTCATGGATTTCCACCAGTGGCCCCACCATGCTCTGCGCGGTGCCGGACAGTCCGGCTGTTCGCCAGAATGGTTCGTCGTAAATGGCGAAGAACTTCGCGTGCGGAGCCATCCAGGTCGCGGTGTCGCGCCACCGAGCGGCGGTTGCCGAATCCTGTTCGGGGCTGAAACTCACCGTCGCTTCCAGCAGCCGGGGCGGCAGTGCGGCGACAACCTGCTCCGCCTGAAGGATGCCGATGCTCCCCTGGCTTCTCTTCACCGTGAGCTCGATCCCGGCGTCGGAAAGGGCCATCGCCGTAACCGTTGCATCAAGGTGTATTCGATCGACGGGTATCTCGCGCGCCAATGCGCGCACGACCGATGCCGTGCCGCCGGAAAGCCGCATCGACTGCTGTTCCTGCATCGCCGGCAGATAGCGCTGCGGCGTCTCCCGCGACATTCTTTCGAAAACCACGGCGCCCTCGCTGTTCTGCGCGAAGGAATGGAGACCGAGTTCGCCGATCAGCGTCTCCATCGGCGGCTGCATCTGCGGCCAGTACCAGGATGGGCCGAGGTCGAAGCCGTCTTCCGCCGCCATGCCGGCTTCATCGGCGGTCAGGATGCGGCCGCCCAGCCGATCCCGTGCTTCGAGGACGATCACATCGATCCCCGAAGCGTAGAGGGCGCGTGCCGCATAAAGCCCGGCGAGGCCGCCGCCGACGACGGCTACGGTGCAAGCTTTCATCTCGTCGGTCCTCTATCTCCAGCCTGGTCGAAGGCTAGAACGTCGGCGTGAAGGAGAGGGGCCGACTTGTACCAGACCTTTGCGCCACGATCGCCGACCCGTGCGCGGAACATTTGGCCCTGGGGAAGGCGCAGCCAGGTCCAGCGTTCAAGTATATCGCCGGCCTCAGTAAGGGAGCCATCGATCACCAGCAGCTCAAGCCCCTGGGGATTGGCCAGCTCGATGTCGGCGTGTGCCTGCCAGTCCTCGAGCATCACACGCTCGTCTGCTCCATCGAAGAGGGTTCTCGACGACGTTGCTGCGCTGCCAGGCTCGCCGCTCCGGCCTTCGCCGGGCAGGCGGACGATCCGTTCCCGGTCGCTTTTCTTGAACTGCCAGAGCTTGACGAAGATCACGCATCCGTCGTCGCTTCCGGGTGCGTGCCCGGTTCCGGGAGGGTTTCTGATGTAGCTGCCGGCCGGGAAGTCGCCGCTCTCGTCCTGAAAGACGCCGTCCAGAACGAGAAACTCTTCGCCGCCTGGATGTTCGTGATGCGGGAACCGGCTGCCGGCGGCATAGCGCACGATCGAGGTGGCGCGGGCCTTTTCGTCGCCGATGCGGAACAGCATGCGCCGATCCACGCCCTTCGCGGGGCTCGGCATCCATTCGAGCCGGCCGGCATGGACAAGGGCGCGCCGGGAGAAGTCGTCATTGAGCAACATGGTCAAAGCTCCGATCTGCCGCCGTCGACGACGATCTCCGCACCGAGCATATAGCTCGACGCGTCGCTGGCAAGGAACAGAACGGCGGCTGCGATCTCCTCCGGCCTGCCCATGCGCCCGATCGGCACCTGTGCGCCGACCCGCTCCGCATAGGCGCGAAACTCTTCCTCGGTCTGGTTCTTTCCGCGGTGAATAGGTGTCTCGATCGAACCGGGGCTCACGGCATTCACCCGGATCTTGCGGTCGAGCAGTTCGGCCGACATCGTCCGCGCGAAGGAGCGAACGGCCGCCTTCGAAGCGGAAAGGATCGCCCGTCCTGGCGTGCCGACCTGGTTCAGCCAGGAGGTGTTGAGGATGATCGAGCCGCCCTCGCGCATCAACGGCAGGACAGCCTGCACGGTGAAGAAGACGCCCTTCACGTTCGCATCCATGATCTTATCATAGGTCTCCTCGTCAGCCGTCGCGAGCGGTGTAGCGAGCGCCACGCCCGCGTTTGCGAACAGAACGTCCAGCGATCCGAACGCGTCCTGAAGCTCTGTTCGCATCCGCTTCAGATCATCAAGCGAGGACATATCGGCACGGATCGCAACGACACCGCCGCCCAAATCATCCACGGCGTTGTCGAGCTTCTCCTGCGAGGCCGGCAATGGCCACCGGCGCACCGCCATCGCGCAACTGCCTTGCCGCCGCGAGACCGATCCCGCTCGAGCCGCCGGTGATCAACGCCGTCTTTCCCTGAAACATCATCCTAAAACCTCTTTGTCCTTCCTCCAGGGTAGCGCACGAGATTGCATTGGCGAGGAAAACCGGGCATACCGCAAAGAAAGAAAAACTTTGTCGTGGGCGAGATGAGAGACCTGACCAGATTGAAGTCCCTGCAGGCGCTGGAGGCTTCCGCGCGGCATGGCAGCTTTGTCGGAGCGGCAGCCGAGCTGGATGTCACGCCTCCTGCCGTCGGCCAGCTCGTCCGTTCGCTGGAGGATTGGGTCGGCTATCCGCTTTTCCGGAGAAGCCGCTCCGGCGCCGAACGGCTGACGCCCGTCGACGAAGCCCAGGACGCGTTGGATGATATTGCCCGAGGACTCGATCTTCTCGAAACGGGGTTGCGGAAGCTCCGCGGTAGAAAGGCCCGGTCGGTTGTGGTGGTGACGGCGCCCCGGCATTGGTCGCCAACTGGTTGCTTGCAAGATTGGACGACTTCTCGACGAATTATCCGACGATCGATGTCCGGCTTGATGTGTCGGACAGGGTCATCGATCTGGCCCAGGGCGAGGCCGATGTCGGGATACGCTGCGGTCTTGGTTCCTGGAAGGGTGTGAAATCGACCTTCCTCATGAGCGAGGAGATTATCGCGGTTTGCCATAATCGGCTGCTGCCGGTGGATCGGGAGGTGACTGCCGGTTGGATCGTCGAACAGACGCTGATCCACGACGGCACGCCGCATCCGGGTGGCGACTTTCCGACATGGGCCGAATGGCTGGGCAGATCCGGTGCAAACCAGGTTCCATCGGAACGCGGGCTGAAGATCAATTCCACGGCCGCAGTGATCCAGGCCGCAGTCGCGGCGAGGGGCGTCGCGCTGGTGCGCAGGGCGCTCGTGGCACAGGAGCTCGACAGCGGCAGGCTGGTTCATCTGTTGCCGGACGTTCGCTGGCCGGTGAAGTGGGCGTACTACATCGTCGCCGCGCCAAAGGCGTTGCGTCGATACGAGATTGCAGCATTTCACGATTGGCTGGCTTCCCGTCCCAAATCAGGATGATGTCAGGCCTCCGCCTCAAACAGCCATATTCGACGCAGCCGACATCACTTCGCGGGGGGCGGGACCGCCGAACATATGACGGCCACCGTCCTCGACTTCGGTGAAACACCAACGCACGACACCATCGCGATCGAGCAGGAATTCGCCGACAAGCTGGCCATGACCGGTCGCGATCATCTGCGTGTCATCCTCGGTGAATTCATAACCATCGGCCTTGTCGAGATAGTCCACCGCCGCCATCACATCCATGGGCTCGGGGAGCTCACCCGGCATGTCGATACGCATCGAGGTCACGGCGCTCATGCTGACTTTGTACGGCCAGTCGTTCTCGGCTTCCGTGAACTGAAGATTCGGCAGGCCGAAGGCCTTGTGCGAGACCCGTTCCGGGTCGGATGCAGCCAGAAGATTGGGAAGCGGATGGTAGCGGAAATAGAGGCGCGCGCGCTCGATCGGGGTATTCACGACGGTCAGGCTATCGATGCCTTTTTCCTGCAATGCATCGGTCAGTTCAGCCATGGCGGCGATCTGCCGGCGGCAGAAGGGGCAATGCAGTCCGCGGAACAAGCCGACGAGCACCGGCCTCTGGCCGCGAAAATCATCGATGGCGATCTTGCCCTGGCGGGTGATTGCGTCCAGCACCACGTTCGGCGCCCGATCTCCAGGCTGCAACGGTCTTTCCGAGTGGTTCTCCTGCATGTTTAGTTCCTCCCTTTATCTATTTGACTTGATTTAACTAACCGATCTCAGAGAGTTGCGCTGAGAGGAAGGTCAGTCGAGAAACGGCAAGACCACAAGTGTGCCTGGATCGAGGTTGTGGCGGATGCACACATCCTGAGCCAGCGTGAAATACCGTTCCGCCTCGTCCATGTTGTCATGCTCGAGGCTCAGCGTCGCCAAGCCATCATAACACGGAAAGAGCAATTGCGGTTCGTCAATTTCCTTTGCAACCTCAAGGGCTTCCTCGTAATACTTACGGGCTAGGTTTGGCTGTCCGTGGCATTGATGAATCTGCCCGAGGACGATCAACGGCACCGAGAGATGGTCGCGCTGGTCGAGCGCCCGGTCGATTTCGACGGCCTTCTCCGCTGCCGGCACACCTTCGGCTGCGCAGCGATCGGTAAAGGTGCAGCAGGAAACCGCGAGATTGGCGAGAAGGCGCGCCTGGAAGCCGAGATCGCCGATGCGGGTTGCCACCTCCAGCCCACGCCGGCAGATCTTGATGGCACTCGCCGGATCGACGATCGTGTAGAGCACGCCGAGATTGGAATAGGCGCGGCACGCCGCACTTTGCAGATCGGCCTTTTCGGCGACCGAAAGGCTGCGCTCGACTTCCTGCACGGCATCGCGGCGGCGTCCGAGCCGCGCCAGCGCTGCACCCTTGGTATTCAAAGCCTCCGCCATCGCCCGCGCCGCCTCCCGCCCGGCCTCGGTGGTTCCGTCGATCGGCAGCGTTTGCAGGCATTGCAGCGCCTGGGTCGCCCACTCGGCGGCGGCAGCCTGATCGCCCATGCGGAAGGCCAGATGGCCGCGCTCCTGCAAGAGATGCGCATGTTCGACCGGCGCATCGATTGTCGCGATCATCGCCTCGGCCGCCGCGCAATGTGTCTCCGCCTGGTCGCGGCGTCCTGCATCGAGATGCAGTCGGCCGGTCTTTCGCAATATCCTCGCTGCGGCGATCCGGTCGTCTTTGGCGCGATGGATCGCGAGCGCCTGCTGATAGTGGTTCAAGGCATCGTCGCGGCGGCCGGCAGGAGCGCAGAGATCGCCAAGACGCTCCATCAGCGCCAATTGCTCTGCCGTCGCCTCCGGCTCGTTTGCGAAGGCCGCAAGGGCCTGGCGGTAAAGGCGCATGGCATCGTCATTGGCGTAGGTCTTGCGCGCCAGATCGCCCGCAGCCATCAGATAGCCGGCGCCCTTGGCCTTTTCGGTGGTCAGGCTGAAGTGATGGCCGAGCTGCGCCAGATGCTCGGGCCGCTCCGGTGCCAGGCCATATTGGCGTTCCAGAACCCGGCCGATCCGCAGATGCAACTCCATGCGCCGTTGCAGCAGCAGATTATGATAGATGACGTCGTGCATCAGGGTCTGGCTGAAGCGATAGCCTGGGGCGCCCCCGGCATCCGGACCGCGCAATTCCTCGATGATGTCGGCATCGCAGAGATAATCCAGCGCCGCATCGACGGCGGCCGGGTCGGTGGCGACGGTGCGGAGCAGGGCGGTATCGAATTTCGGCCCGACGACCGCTGCTTCCTGCGCCAAGCGTCTCATCTCTTGCGGCAGACGATCGACGCGGGCGAGCAACAGCGCCTGCAGATTGACCGGGATATCGACATCCGTGTCTTCGGCGGCGAGATGCCAGCGCTGACCATCATTGTGCAACGTGCCCATGTCGATCAGGACCCGGAGGATTTCTTCGATGAACAGCGGATTGCCGCCGGCCCGGTCGAGGATGCGTTTGCGCATCGTGACCGGCAGTTTGCCGTGACCCTCGCCGAAAAAGGCAGCGAGCAGCTTCTGCCCATCGGCCGCAAAGAGCGGTTCAAGACGTTGTACGGTGACGTTGACGCGATCGGAGTTCAGCGGGTCGGTCTGCGATGTCGGCCGGTAGATCGCCAGCAGCATCAGCCGGCTTCGCTCCAGCCGATCCATCATGAAGCGAAGCACTTCAAGCGAGGCGGCGTCCGCCCAGTGCAGATCCTCGATGACGAGCAGCAGCGGACTTTGCGCCAGCCGCCGCTCGAAGACCGTGCGCACCGCATAGAAGATCTGTCGCCGCAGCTGCTCCGGCTCGATGTGCCGCAACGCGCCATCGGGATCACCGAGGCCAAGAACATGCTGAAACAGCGGCAAAAGCCCCTCGACATCCTCCTGGGTGAGATCGAGCGCGCGGAACCCCGTTGTCAGCAGTTGCCGTGTCCGGTCGAGATCATCCCGCTCGCCGATGCCGTAAGCGCTGCGGACGACCGCGGCAAGCGTGCCGTAGGATTGTTCGCCGAGTGGCGAGCAGGTTGCCTTGCGGATGGCAAGGCCCTGGAAGCGGGCAGCAGTGCCGGCGATCGCCACGAATTCGTCGGCAAGCCGTGACTTGCCGATACCGGCTTCGCCGATCAGGCGGACGAGTTGGGCCGCGCCGCCGCAGGCGAGATCGAGGCAGGTCAGCAGCCGCGACAACTCTGCATCCCGCCCGATCATCGGCGCCTGAAGGCCGAAACTTTCGAGCCCGCGCGCCGTATGCGGCGCTTCCAGCAGCCCTGTCAGCCGATGGACGAGGACGTTTCCGCTTTTCCCGCGCAACGCCTGCGCCCCCAGACTGTCGAAGGCAAAGGCATGGCGGGTGAGACGATAGGTCAGCGGTCCGACGAGGATATCGTTTTCGCCCGCCATCGATTGCAGCCGCTGGGCAGTGTTCACCGTGTCGCCGGTCACCGAATAGGATTTGGTGCTGACGGCACCAAAGCCGCCGGTTACGACGGGTCCGCTATTGATGCCGATATGCAGACGCAGCGGGACGCCGGCGCGGGCGTTCCAGCGCTCGCCGACCTCGGTGGCCCGACGGATCATATCGAGCGCGGCCCCGAGCGCCCGGACCGGATCGTCTTCATGGGCGACCGGCGCGCCGAACAGCGCCAGCAGCGCATCGCCGACGAATTTGTCGACGAATCCGCCATAGGCTTCCACCGCCTGCGTCATCTCCTCGAACAATTCGTTCTGCAGCACCCGCATGATTTCGGGGTCGATCTGCTCGCTCAACGTCGTGAAGCCGCAGAGATCGGCAAAGAGCACCGTCACGGGCCGCCGGTCGGCATCGCTGTCTGATTTCTGCGGCACCACCTCGACGCTTGGCTTCAGCGCCGGCGGGGCTTTGCCTGAGATCGACGCACCGCATCTCGGGCAGAAGGCAAAATCCGGCTGACAGACGCAGCCGCAAGCAGCGCAGGAGAGAGGCTGCCTTGCGCCGCATCGCGGACAGAAAGCAAAACCGCTCTGAATATCGAAACCGCAGCCGGCGCACTCCATCGCACGCGTCCCACGAAGGCCTGATGTGTCACGGCGATTTCGACCGCAACCAGCGGGCTTTAAACGGGGCCAGCATGAACCTGCCGCGTGGGGCCTGCAAGCCCTAAACAGAACGGCCCGTACGCTGCCGCTTCCGAGAGCGCCACTGCCTTGGTTACCTGACGCCGGTGCAGGGCGGAAAGCAGTTCGTGTCCGGAGAGGTGCCTCGGGCAAATGATATTTCGCGTTGACGAAGATCAAGGCGGATTGAACGCAAAAGCGCGAGCCTGCGAACTCCTCATGGAGGAGGGAGCCACCGATGAGCTACATCCTGAAAGACCTGACCCCGGCGGAATGCTCCGCCGTTCTCGCGCAATCCCGATTTGGCCATCTGGCCTGTTGCAAAGATGGCCGGCCCTACGTGGTGCCGATCTATTTCGCCTATGCGAAGGGCACGATCTACAGCTTTTCAATGCCGGGGAGAAAGGTCGACTGGATGCGCGCGAACGAAAATGTCTGTCTGCAAATCGACCAGCGCGGCGCAGGCAAGGGTTGGACGAGTGTCGTCGTCGATGGGCGGTTCGAGGAGTTCCCGGATACAGACCTTTGGCGCAGTGAGAGGTTGCAGGCCTGGTCGTTGCTGCAAAAACACTTCGATTGGTGGGAAGTCGGCGCGTTGAAGCTGCAGGAACAACCGACTGGCTCGGTCTCCGAACACATATTTTACGGCATATTCGTCCGAGAGGTGAGCGGTCGAACGGCGCTCTCAGTTGACTGAGACAATCGCCTGGGAAGGGGCGCCCGGACGATCCCAAGCGCCTTGTTCAGTGGGCGAGAAACAGCGGAATTTGAGTTTCTTCCAACATCGATCGCTTTACGCCGCTTCCAGTTCTCGTCATTGCGGCCGTGTTCGGGCAGGCTAGGAACGGCTGGCAGGTGAGACCAGACGATCACAGATCCGAAAAAGGGGATGAAATCGCCGTACGCGCAACCATCATTTCTCTGGAGGCGTATAGTGGACATGCCGACGCGTTAATGTCCTGGGAGGCCGCGTGCAAACGGAATCGTCGGCTGAAGAGGGCGGCCAAAAAGGGTGAAGTGACGGGAGAACGAAGATGTTGGTGACAGATCGTGACTGCCAGACTGGAGGAGCGCGATTCGCCGTGCCGACGTTCGGCGAAATCGAGGGAAGACTATTGGTTTGCGAAGTGGTCGCGACCTGCTGCTTGCGACAGCTCCTCGCTCACTCCGACACCGCCGCCATTCCAGTCATCAAACGCCGGGTCAGGCGATTGCTTGAAACCCGCTGCCGCGGCGAAAAACTCTGCCAGGACGACATGGAAGCGGCTGTCGAATATGCGTTTCAGCTGGTGGATGCGGCCGCCGAGGCAGCCGGCAGGAAGACCGTGGTTTCGAAAACGACCGATGGCTGCGAAACCATTCGCCGGCTGCGGGCAATGCACGGTCCTTCTCGTCGTTAGCGCGCTTTAACTAGGCTGGCGGGGTTTCTTCAGCCTGCCACTGTGCGTCCTTTGTCCTTCATGCTGCAAAATTCGATCAACTGTTCCGACGTCATTGGTCGCGCCAGAGCATAGCCTTGCAACAAATGGCAACCAAGATCTTTCAGGATCTTCGCGTGCTCCATTGTCTCCACGCCCTCGGCAACGATGTCGATATTCTGTGACCGGCCGATTTCGATAATGGAGGAGACCAGGCGGCGTTGAGATGGAGAGGCTATGATCGGTTTGATAATTTCGCGGTCGATTTTAAGTCGCCGCGGCTCAAATCGAAGCAGACTGATGATGCTGGCATGTTCCGTGCCGAAATCGTCAATCTCAATTTCAATGCCAAGCGCTTTGATAGTCGGAATGATATCATGGAGGGCAGGTTGAAGCTCGTCGAAGGAAATTGTCTCAAGCAGCTCGAAACACAGCCGACCCTTCGATACGGGAAGCTCGGACAGCTCGGCAAGCAGATTTGGCTGCGCCAGGCGGCGCGCTGAGATATTCACTGAGACCCGCGGGATCTGCATTCCCAGACTATCCCATCTCGTAAGCTCGAACAGGGCCTTCTGCAGGATTAGCCTATCCATGTCGCCGCTCCGCCCCAGTCTTTCCGCGGCGTCAAGAAAATTGTTCGGGCCGAGCAGACCTTTTCGCGGGTGATCCCAGCGGGCAAGGGCCTCGACGCCGGCGATAGCCAACGTATCTGCGTTGAACTGCGGTTGGAAGAAGGCAACAAGTTCATCGCGGTCGAGCGCCTGATTGAACTCATCCGCCAATTCTTTTGAATGGATTGCAGCGCTACGAAGCTCTTCGGTGAAGATGGCCGCGCGGCCACGGCCGGTCTTTTTCGCCTCGTAGAGAGCCAAATCGGCATTCAGAAGCAACTGACCGAGATCCCGCCCGCGGGCACGTTCAGTCTCCCAGGCGACACCGACGCTCGCTCCGACCACATACTCTGCCCCATCGATAAGGATGGGCCGCTGGAGGCCGTCGACGATCTGCCTGGCCAATTCGGTTGCTTCAGGCTCGGGATCGGCGCTCCACCTGGCGAAGATGAACTCGTCTCCACCGATCCGAGCCGCGACGTCGCTTGGGCCGGTCAAATCGGCGAGACGCAAAGCCGTTGTTTGCAGGACCATGTCGCCGCCGGCATGCCCTTTCGTATCGTTGATCTCTTTAAATCGGTCGAGGTCGATATGAATGAGGATCAGACTGTCTTCTTCACCGGGTCTCTGGGGTTGCGAGATCATCTGGTCGACGAACCGTCGGTTCGCCAGCCCCGTCAGCGCGTCGTGCAACGACAGATATTCTAGCCGTTGCCGCGCTCGAACGAGCTTCTTCTTGTGGAGGCGAAGCTTTTCAATCGTTCTTTGACGCGACCTGGTCAGGAAGCCGACCCAAATGATCGGCGCAACGACACACAACGCCAACAGGCTCGCATAAAACTCAAAAATGCCGATCCCGTTATTTTGGCCCCATCCGCGCTTGGGCACTGCGACGAAGGTCCATCGGCCATAAGTCATGTCAACGGATGTCACGACCGGCTGCTTCGAAAAGGTTTCCAGATTTCCGAGAAAAACCTGTTTCGGCGAATTTGGCTCCGGCACGGTGCTGATGGCAATCTCAAGCTCGGTCGATCCGAGGCCGCTATCGCTATAGAGCCTTGGAATATCTATGATTCCGGAGAGCAGACCCCAAAAGACCTGGCTGTTTCCGTTATTGTTATAAATCGGGCACCTGACGACAAAAGCAGTTCCGCCTTGGACGAGCTCCACCGGGCCTGTCAGAACGATATTGTGGGTGTTGCGCGCCAGCATCGCGGCAGCCCGTTGCTTCTCATTCTTTCGGTAATCGAGACCGACGGCCTTTTCGTTTCCTTTTTCCGGATAAACCCACTTGACCACCATGTCGGGCGCCGCAGCGAAGCTGCGCAATTGTGAATCGGGCTGCAGGATCTGCGCGGCAAGTTTGGAAAATCCGTTTTGGTCCATTGTCGGGTCGACTGCGATGCCGGCCGCCAGCCCTTGCAGCAGCTTCACATTGCTATTGAGGTTGGTCTGTAGCCGAGATGATATTGTGGCAAGCTCGCCGGCAACAATCGAGCGTTCTTCGGCCAGCGAGCGCTCCAGCCGCCAGTTCGTTGCGACCCAGACGATGATGACTGCAATCATTGCCGCGAATATTGCCGGAGCAAATGCGCTGGCATGGCTGGCTGTGGAAGTAGCGAGGCCACGTACTATTTTTGGACTTCTAAGAAACTTCATCAGGTTGCCAGCGCGGATGGACACGCCTGCATCCTTGCACAGTTTCTTTAAGGCAACGCTAAACCGGCCAGCCTGGGAGAAAAGCCGACCCGGTTCGGATGTCGCCGCCTCTTGCGTTCGGCAAGCTGGTGCAGCGACAGCGATCGGCGAGGGTCGGTTGGAGATTGCGTTGAGACATTTCAAAAATATCCAAGCCATTGTTTTAAGTCGAGCTTTTGTCTACCGCATGGCACGATGGCCTGCCGCGATCTGACTGACTGGTCCTGTTGCTGGGGCAGATCGGGCAGGTGAGGGCGCCCCCGCCGGCCTCGGTCATCCATTGGCGCAGCGTCTCCTCGGCGACTGAAATCTGATGCAGTTCGATCAGCTTCTCGCGCGCCAGTGTCGGACCGAAATCCGGATAACGTTCGCGGATCAGATCCAGCGCCGCATTGCGAAAATCCTCGCTGTGGCGCCGATTGCTCGGGCGCCATCGCTTCTTCGAGACCAGACCGTCTGGACCGGCCTGATCATAGGCTTGCAACAGCCTGTGGACCTGACTGCGGCTGAGACCGAGCAGCTCGGCCGCCTGAACGACGCTCAGACGCCGATCACGGATCTTCTGAATGACTTCGAGGCGATGCAATTCTTTCTGCGACATGGTGATCATAAAGGACATGACGACTCCGACCGCTCATGGTCTCGACCAGGCTGAAGGTCGCCATCCTTGCTCCCAACGTTGGCATTGACCAGCACGTCGAGAGGCGAGACTGTCGCATCTCTAACTGGCCCAACTGTCGCATTACTAAATAGCCGCTACATACAATAATCGCATAAGACAGATTATGGAACATAAGAATGCCTTTTGATTGCAATGGCATATCTTCATCGTCCATCTCACCCGCCCACTTTGGGCCGGGTCGAATTTGCGTCTCGACGATCGCACGCCTCAGTTATTATTCCTGAACTGTTGGGATGACTTTTGCTGGCCTTTGCAGCTCGGCTGCGGCGGCGGACGCTGCTGGATCGGCCGTCCCGCTGGAGACATGAACCGTCGGAGTTGCAAACTGGATCCCTTTTTCCGCGAAGGTCTTCTTGAGCATCGCAAGCGCCTTTCGGCGAACGCCGAATTGTTCGCCGGGTTTGGCCATGAACTTCAGCCGGATCTGCACGCCATAATCCGCCATCTGCTCAATCCCTTGCATCTTCAAGGGCTCGATGATGTTGGGCCCGAGTTCGGCGTCCTCCAGAAGTTCGACGCCGATGCGCTTGATGGTCTTGCGGACCTCCTCGAGATCGCTGTCATAATTCAAGGTGAGCGTAATGATGTCGATCACCCAGTCGCGGCTGAGGTTCTGCACCGCGCCGAGTTCGCCGAACGGAACGATCGTGACCGGGCCGCGATGGTGTCGCAGACGGATCGATCGCAGCGAGAAACCTTCGACCGTCCCCTTATATTTTGCCGCCTGAATGTATTCGCCGATGCGAAAAGCATCGTCGAACAGATAAAAGACGCCTGAGATGATGTCCTTGACGAGTGTTTGTGCGCCGAAGCCGACGGCGATGCCGACGACACCGGCGCCCGCCAGCAGCGGTCCGATCTGAATGCCGACGGCATCCAGGATCATCAGGAAGCCGACAGCCCCGATCGCCAGGAACAGCACATTGCGAAGGATGGGAAGCAGCGTATTCAACCGCTGACGCCGACGCGCTTCGGGTCCGTCGTGATGCCCCGCCTCTGCGCTTCGCGACGCCACCGCCATCTGACTGTCGATCAGCGTGCTGGCGAGCTTCCAGATGACGTCCGTCACCAGCAGCACGATAACAATGCGGATGCCTGCGCGGATCAAACGCGTGCTCACCGTTTCGGCGGCGGCAAGGTCACTGAGATTGACATCCCACGAGCGGGCAATGAGCAGCGCGGCGACCACGATGAGGCCGTTGCGCAGCGTCTGCATGATGACAACGGACCATCCGACGATAGCCGGATCTTCCACCGCGTGTTCGCCGCCGGATTGTATGATGCGACCAATGATATCGCGAGCCACCGAAACGGTCAGCGGCAGGAGCGCGATGACGACCATCGTCCAGAAGGCACCGCGCAGTCCGGACACCCACAACAGCCACGATAGTACGATGCTCGCACTGAAGCCGACGCAGACCAGCCGGTTCACCGGCGGTCCGTCAGAACGAAACTGCCGCAGCCAAATCATGACGATCAGCGCGATTGAAACGACGCCAAGCCATGCCGCGGTAAAAAGGTCGACCAGGATGGGTGAAGCGCCGATCGTCTGGATCACTTCGATGATGGCCCAGCCAACCGCCAGCACTGCCACGATTCCGAGGAGCCAGTAGTACCAGAACCAGGCAAGCGACGTGACAAGCGTCAGAAGCCGCATATGCGGCAGGCGGGCGCCCGGCGCGATGACGATGCGGCCGACAAGCACGCCGAGACGCACCATCAGAGCAGCGGACAGCAGGATGAGTGCAACGTCGCGAAACACGGCAGGCCACGGAAAGAGAATAAACGCGCCGAGGCTTCCGATCAGGTAGCCGGTCAAGGCGAGAACACCCATTGAAAGTCGGCCCGCGTGGAGCTTGATCCGCTGCCGAACGGTGTCGGCAGGCGTGGTCAGCACAAAATGCAGAAGTCCTCGCCCCGACCACCAGGCAAGGCGCTGCGCGACGAAACCGCCTGCTACGAAGAGTGTGACCGCTAGGATCAAGCCGAGAGGGTCGATATGATTATCCGTCTGGAAGGCGCGGACCGCCGCTTGGATCTGTCCCGGGAGGGTCGGCACTGCATTGACGAGTGCGAGCAGCCTCTGGCGCAAATCCTGTAGTGAGGTGGCAATCGACGGCGGTGGCGCGTCTTGCGCGACAGCTACCGGCTGCGCCGGTTCCTGATTGCCGGGAACGATCCGGTTGACCAGCGCACGGCCGGAATCATCGTTCGGCAATTCGATGATAACCCTGATCGGCGCCGAGGAATTGGTCGGCTCGGCCGCTGCGGGATTTGCGCCGGCGAGCAGAAGCGTTGAAAATACCACCGTCAGCAATGTGAACACTCTGCCGAAGAAATGACGGTCGTCGTTGATGCGCATGTAGCTGTGGTCCTCGCGAAGTGGTCGCGCTTTGTCTGGTGGATTGAACTTCGCCACTTTGTGAAGCGTTGCATCATCAACGTCAATCGACGACCGGCCTGGCGGACGCAGACAGTATGTTGCAGCGACGCTCCGAAGCGACAAACGCTCGCGGCTAGAGCGGACCCAAATTTCCCGAGTCTATCTTCCGTAGGTAACTTCGAAGGGGAACGATGCCCTGGGCCCCGCTTCCCTGCCCGGTTCCATGCCGAAACATCGGGCCTCGTCATCGAGAGGGTGCCTCTCATTTCCGGCGGCTACCATGCGCTGGCGGCGTGTCTACCTATTCTGGGAGTTGGCCAGGTTTTTGAGCCTAGGCCGTCGTTCACGAGAGGACATCATATGTCTGAGAACAACATCGCCCATGTTGCCCCATCGGTCGCAGCAACTCCACCTTTCGGCGTCGCCGAAACCTTCGCTTCCGCCTCCGGAGAAGCCGCGCGCGCGGCTGTCGACTTCATCGAGATCGACGAGATCCTGACGCTGAGGAGGATGATCGTCCGCGCCCCGGCGCCCAAAGGTACTGTACTTTTCCTGCATGGGTTTCCGGAAACGCTGAGCGTCTGGAAGGAGATCGCGACAAGGCTTTCTCGCGACTACGACGTCCACGCCTTCGATTGGCCGGGTTACGGGCAGTCGTCGCGCCCGGTTTTGGAACGGTTTTCCTATGCGCCGAGGGCGTACGCGCAGGTGTTGAAGGCCTATATCGAACGAGCAGCCATCGACCGGGAGAACCTCGTAATCTACGCGACCGATATCGCTGCCCTCCCCGTTCTGCTGCTTGCTCTCGATGAGCCGACGATCGCCAGGCAGATCATCGTCGGCGACTTCGCGCCATTCGACCGGCCGCAATATATGTGGGAGAACCTGCAGAACCTCAAAACCGAGCCGACCGCCTCGCCGACCCGCGCTTACATGAACAAGACCAGCGACGATATCCTTGCGAACGTGCACAGGCGCGGCCTCTCGCCCGCGGAGCAATTCGATCTGCCGATCGACCTTCAGCAAGACATGGCCCGTTCGTGGAGCCTCGACGGGATCACTTCGGCGGACGCCTTTGCCGATTATTACGCGAATTTCACCCGCGACCAGAACGTCCTCGAGGCCAACCTCGAGCGGTTGAAGACGCCGGTCAAGCTGGTCTGGGGCGAAAAGGATCTCTACATCAAAAAGGAAATGGGCATCGAGTTCGCCGCCAAGATCGGTGCAAAAATCGATATCCTGCCGGGTATCGGCCATTTCCCACATCTTCAGAATCCGGAACAAACAGTTGAAGATATCTACACATCCTTCAGATAATGTTTGATTATCGTGGTGAAGATACAGACGACGGCCATTACATGCGCATCGACCACGGCTGTCACACGATCCCGACAAACTTCTGTCCAGCGGGACTTAAGGCTTGGCCCTAATCGAGCAGCTTGCGTATGGCCATGATCCCTTTGGCGGCATCCGACCAGGATTGCCGCCAGATCAGCATGCCGACGCTGAGGATGGTCGCAACGATGAATGGGATCGGCCCGAGAAACCAGAAGGCGGCTGCGAAGGTGAAGTAATAAGACCGGACACCGACGCTAAACGATCGAAGAGCAGGGTTCGAAACCAGGGTCAGCGCATTTGTCCAACTGACAATGTCCCTGTCTTCATCGCGCGACGGGCTGGCCCCAATCGCCGCCAGGCAGTAGTTGATCTGCCGGACCGCCCAGATGAAATCGGATAGTCCCCGCAGCAGCGTGGCCATGATCAGGAGCACCTTGCACTGGAAAAACCAGGCGGGATCCTGGGCGGCAAACATCTCGATCAGACCGCCACCCGATCCATAATTCGGCTCCATGAACAGCGCGCCGCTGAGCCCGACGATGACGATCAGGTTGGCGGAACCGAAGAAGGATGCCGAATTGATCGTGTGGCCGAGGATCGCCGCGTCGCCGATGAAGTTGTTGTCTCGCGTCAGCACCTCGCGCATCCAGGCGGTGCGGATCCGCACCATGTCGACGGAAAGGCTGTCGTTCCTCCTTGGCCACCCCACGGCCATCAAAGGCTCGAGCGCCACCCAGACAAGAAGGAAGAAAACGATCGCCGCGACGTTCAGAAAATCCATAGTGCCCTCGAACTGAATCTGGATTTTCTGAAACACTACTTCGAGGAAACGACAGCTCCAAGCGTCTATCGTCGCCCGCGGGTACGGTATCCGGGCCCCTGCGTACGATCGCCAGGGCCGATGCCTGTGCGTGACGCGTTTATGGGGCGGCCGCGGCCGCGTCCTACGCGTCACCTTGCGGGGTGCGACGAGCTCGAAAACGTCGATGTGACGAGGGCGATACGCGCCGCGCCGCGCTTCCGTGGCAAGCTTGCTGATTATGCGGCGCAGATTGAGCCATCAAGCGTGGAGCCTTAACAAGCAGGTTGCTGGCAACGTTCTTGCAGTGGCGTCGAGTGGAAACGCGACTAAAATCGGGAGCCAATACTACTGCTTTGTCTTTGATCGAGCCTGTCGTATTCTTGCAAGTGCTGGGGATTGGCCAACCGGCAGCATTGGCGCTCAGACTGGGGGTGCGAAATGAACCTTGTTAGCGGGGCTTTCGGAACGCCCGAATTTCTGTCCGAAGAGCCTGGCATCTTCACGTGGGATTTGGCGACGGACACGGTATATGCGGATTCGGCGCTGGCACAGCTTTTTGGGCTTGATCCGGAACAGACCATCTCGGGGCTGCCGATCATAAAATACCTCGACCGGATCCACCCGGACGACAAGCCATCCGTTGCCAAGGCGATTTCGGATTCGGTGATCACGGGAGATCCCTACCGCCATGACTATCGGGTATTTGATCGAAGCGGGCAGATGGTAGCCGTGGCTGCCTTCGGCCGCTGTTTCCGGGATGAAGCCGGCAACCCATCGCACTATGCGGGCATCGTATTTGCGACGAACGATCCCGCCCCGCAAGACGAGTTGTCTGCTCACTGCAGGGAGGCCATGAAAATTGCACAGTCATCCGGCTTGCAGGCGACGGCCGATGCACTTGAAGCGATTCTGAAAGAGCTCGCCAAGCCGATGCCATCCGACGCTGTGCCGATTCATTGATGTCGTTCCTTGGCTGTCAGTGCCACCGTCTCGCCTCGGAGAGCTGACCGGCAAATCCGGTCAGCATGACTCCCAGTGCAAGGCGCCGAACCAGTCTGGTTGCGACGAAGGCCGCGCACATCGCCGCGGCAAGCTTCGCCCAGGGATAATCGCCGAGTTGAACATGGGCGTTTGCATCGACCGAAGTGGCCTTGGCTTTCAGCGCCGCTTCTGCATCCTCGCGCAGCATACCGATCCGGGCGCGCAGCAGTCTGACTTCATGCTGCAGCACGTTCAAATCATCGTCAGCCTTCTCACGCGCGTTCTCTGTGGCAGCATCGGCAAATGGCGGTTCGCCTTCCGCGACAAGGTCATCGGGGTCGAGCGGAAGGACGCCGTCCCGGTTAATGGATGATTGCATGGATATGTCCTCCAACGAAGAGCAAGAGAAATAAGCCCGGCATAGGACCGGGCCTCGGTGGGTGCACATCAATGATCGCGCCGGAAACTCTGGCTCTGTTGCGATCCACCTTGCGACTGGCTCTGCGACTGCCGGTCGGCATCACTCGATGGCGAGCCGGTCAAAGTATAGGCCCGCACCTTGGCGCTTCCATGCGTGGTGTCGCGTGTGGCGACCGGGCGCGGGTCGTCGGGATTGGTAGGCGAATCCCGACCTTCGAAGGCCGTCTCGGAGACGGCGAGGTCTTCCGCCGCTTTGCCGCCTTCAGTCGCGCCGGCAAAACCCGTGTTTGACGCGCCTTGAAATGCGCCCTCCGATGACCAGAGGTCCGCCCGCTCATCCATGTCGATGCTGCCCTCGTCGTCCAGAATATCGTGGACTGTCTCATAGAGCGCGTCATCGATGTCATTGACCTGGACGAGGAAGCCCCCTCGCCGCAGCCCCTCCGCGTAGACCGCCCGGTCCTCGTCCGGAAAAAAGAAGTCGGCCAACGCCTCGAAGAAGCCGCTGCGATTGTCGCTCCTCGCGCCGGCGGTCTTTGCGTCCGCCTCATACCCTGGCATCAACCTGATTCTCGCCACCGGCACGCCCGCATCTTCCAGACGGGAGACGGCGGATTGAGCTTCCGATCGACTGTCGAAAAATGCTGTAAGGCTGCTGCCCCCTGTCGGGCCCGAGACGGCTGGATTAGTATCGTTGTAAATGCTGCTCACGGGAAATCTCCTCTCGATGCAAAGCCCCACGCCGCCGATCCGGCGGCTGGTTTCCTGATCAGAAAAACAGGTGGGCGAGTGGAATGTTCCAAGCCAATGCGAGGGAGGCGATGGTGGCTTCAGCCGAACCGCCCGCCCCTACATTGGCGCCTCACCGTTATTAAAATGAGGAACGGTTTGGCATCGAAGATCGTTGTCCCGCGCCACCGCAATTCAAGGGGCTGTGCGGTTGACGTCAAACCGTCGAGACGCTAGCACGGCTATTGACGCACTGGGGATATTTCATATGGACATCTTTACGGCAGCCGGTCTGACGGCTTTGCTGCAGGTCATTGCTATCGACCTCGTTCTTGCCGGCGACAACGCCGTGGTTATCGGTCTTGCCGCTGCCGGGCTCGAGGCCACACAGCGCCGCAAGGCGATCATCGTCGGCATTGCGGCCGCGACCGTCCTGCGTATTCTCTTTGCCAGTGTTGCGGTCTATCTGCTGGCGATCGTCGGTCTGCTGCTGGCCGGCGGACTTCTGCTCCTCTGGGTCTGCTGGAAGATGTGGCGCGAGCTTCGCGCCGGCCATGGCGACAATAATGACGCAGCCGGCGGCGAAAGCGCGCCGAAAAAGACCTTCTTCCAGGCGGCAACCCAGATCGTCATCGCCGACGTCTCCATGTCGCTCGACAACGTGCTCGCCGTTGCCGGTGCCGCACGCGAACATCCGAGCGTGCTGATCATCGGTCTTGCCCTGTCGATCGCGCTGATGGGTATTGCCGCCAACCTGATCGCCCAGTTGCTGCACAACCATCGCTGGATCGCCTATGTCGGCTTGCTGATCATCCTCTATGTTTCGCTCGACATGATTTATCGCGGCGCCGTCGAGGTTATGCCCTACGTATAGTGACAGGGGATCGGGGCTTACGCCTCGATCCTGACCTCGGTTTCGAAGCTCATCTGGTCATAGGCCGGCACCACATGGTCCGGCGTCTCAGCCATCACCACGTCGTAATCGAGCGGCGTGTGCATATGCGTGAGGATCGCCCGCTTTGGCTTCAGCCGGCCGATCCAGTCGAGCGACTGTTCCAGGGACAGATGGCTCGGATGATAGGTATATTGCAGCGCGTCGATGATCAGCACATCGAGATTTTGAAGCTTGTCGACGGTCTGCGGCGGGAAGTCGCTGATATCGCTGCAATAAGCGACATCGCCGATACGGAAGCCGAGCGAGTGGATATCGCCATGCTGCTGGATATGCGGGTGAAACTGTATCTTGCCGCCGGGGCCGCGGATTTCGACGGGGTCGCCGATGTTTTCCATGACAACAGGCAGCACGATCGGCGGATAATTGCTGCCCGGCGGCGTTTCCAGGCAATAGCCGAAGGCTTCGCGCAGCCTGTCCATCGTATATTGGTCGGCAAAGATCGGCACTCGGCGGCGCGTATTGTGAAAATAGCCGCGTAGATCGTCGATGCCGTGAATATGATCGGCATGCGGATGGCTGTAGAGCACGGCATCGACATGATCGGCCCCCGCCCTGATCATCTGTTCGCGAAAATCCGGTCCGGTGTCGATGACGACGGTGGTGACACCGCCATTCGGGGCAAATTGCTGCACCATGAAGGCGGCGCGTGTGCGCCGGTTCTTCGGATTGTCGGGATTGCAGGCGCCCCAGTCGCCGGTAATGCGCGGCACGCCGGGTGACGACGAACAGCCGAGGATGGTGAAGCGCCGCCGGTAGAGCACGCTCTCAGACCCTCGGCATCTTCGTAAACAGGCGCAATGCGTTCTCCGTCGTAATCCGCGCGACCTCTGCGTAGGAAAGGCCGATCGTCTCGGCGAGCACCTCGGCGGTGTTGACGACATAGGACGGTTCGTTGCGCTTGCCGCGCCAGCGCTTCGGCGCCAGATACGGCGCGTCCGTTTCCACCAGCAGCCGCTCATGCGGGACCGTCTTGGCGATCGCGCGCAGCTCTTCCGACTTCGGGAAGGTCAGAATGCCCGAAAAGGAGACATAGCCGCCGAGTTCGACGCCAGTCTTCGCGAGTTCCGGGCCTGCCGAGAAGCAGTGCAGGATGAAGGGGAAAGCCCCCTTCCCGGTTTCCTCGGTCAGGATCGCTGCCATATCCTCATCGGCACTGCGGCTGTGGATGACGAGCGGCAGCTGCGTCTCGCGCGCCGCCGCGATATGGCGGCGGAAGCCGGTCTGCTGGTCCTCGGGCTTCTGCGTATCGTAGAAATAATCGAGACCGGCCTCGCCGATCGCCACCACCTTCTCATGGGCGTTGGCAAGGCGCACCAGATCTTCCGTCTGGATATCCAGCTCTTCGTCGGCATTGTTCGGATGCGTACCGACCGAGCAGAACACCGAAGGATATTTCTCGGTGATTTCAAGCAGCCTGTCGAGCTTGCGCACCCGCGTCGAAATCGTCACCATCTGCTTGACGTCGGCCTGATGGGCGCGCGTGACGATCTCGTCGCGCTCCGCCTCGAAGTCGGCGAAATCAAGATGGCAATGCGTATCGATCAGCACGGCCTCAAGCCTCCGGAGCAACGTAGCGCGGGAAGACAGGCGTCGGCGCTTCGATCGGCGTTCCGGCAACGAGACGGCCTGCCGCACCGAGGGCGGCAAAATCGCGCTTGTCGGCAGATGCTGCCACGAGGTCGAGCAGCTTGCCTGATGATTCCGGCATGAAGGGCTGCAGCAGGATGGCGATCTGGCGCACGACTTCGGCGGTGACATAGAGCACCGTGCCCATCCGCTCCGGATCGGTCTTTTTCAGCGCCCACGGCGCCTGGCCGGCGAAATAACGGTCGGTCTCGGAAACGACCGAGATGATCGAAGCGAGCGCCCGGTGGATCTGCTGTTTGCCCATGTCCTCGCGTGTCGAGGCATGCAGCGCGTCGGCCTGCGCCAGCATCGCCTTGTCCTCGTCGCTGAGCGGCCCACATTCGGGGATCTTGCCGTCGCAGTTCTTGACGATCATCGACAGAGAGCGGCTGGCGAGATTGCCGATGCCATTGGCAAGGTCGGAGTTGATGCGGATGCCGATTGCTTCTTCGCTGTAGCTGCCGTCCTGGCCGAAGGAGACTTCGCGCAGGAAGAAGTAGCGCACCTGGTCAAGGCCGAAATGGTTCACCAGATTGACGGGATCGACGACGTTGCCGAGCGACTTCGACATCTTCTCGCCCTTGTTGAGCAGGAAGCCATGGGCAAAGACCCGCTTCGGCAACGGCAGCTTCGCCGACATCAGGAAGGCCGGCCAGTAGACGGCGTGGAAGCGGATGATGTCCTTGCCGATGATGTGCACATCGGCCGGCCAGTATTTCGCCCGCGGGCCGTTCCGATCCTCGATATAGCCCGTCGCCGTGAGGTAGTTGGTCAGCGCGTCGACCCAGACATACATGACGTGGGCCGGATCGTTCGGCACTTTGATGCCCCAGTCGAAGGTGGTGCGCGACACCGACAGGTCCTTGAGACCTGACTTGACGAAGGAGATCACCTCGTTACGGCGTTCGGCCGGACCGATGAAATCCGGGTTCGCCTCGTAATGAGCAAGCAGCTTCTCCTGATACTCGGAGAGCTTGAAGAAATAGCTTGCCTCTTCCACCCACTCAACCGGCGTACCCTGCGGCCCGTAGCGCACGCCGTCGGCGCGCAGCTCCGTTTCGTTTTCCTGGTAATAGGCCTCGTCGCGCACCGAATACCAGCCGGCATAGCTGTCCTTGTAGATGTCGCCATTCTCGGCCATCAGGTTCCAGATGTTACGCGATGTCTCGTGATGACGCTCCTGCGTGGTGCGGATGAAGTCATCGTTGGAGGCGTTGAGCAGCTTGGCCATCGCCTGGAATTCGCCGGAGTTGCGGTCGGCAAGCGCCTGGGCGGTGATGCCCTCGCCGCGCGCCGTCTGCTGCATCTTCTGGCCGTGTTCGTCGGTGCCGGTCAGGAAGAACACGTCCTTACCGTCGAGGCGCTGGTAGCGCGCCATCGCATCGGTCGCGATCAGCTCGTAGGCATGGCCGATATGCGGCTTGCCATTGGGATAGGAGATCGCGGTGGTGATGTAGAAGGGTGTCTTGTCTGTCATGGCGGCCAATGTCCGGCTAACTCTATAAAAATGGTCAGCCGCTCTTAGCGCATGTCACCGTCAAGCGAAACATCAAGTTTTACCGCCGCCGATGATTTCCGGGAGGTAGGCGTAGTGAACTTGACTCAGCTTCTGCCGCAATCTACCCCTCAAGGAAAAGAGGGCGGAACAGAACCAAGTGCCAGTTTTCATCGATCCGGATTGTCGTGACTGTGCGCCGTCGGAGAAGCTTGTTTGACATTCGAGCCTCTCTATTCACTTTCGGGCCTGTTTGTCGGCGCGCTCGTCGGCATCACCGGTGTTGGTGGCGGTTCGCTGATGACACCGCTGCTGGTGCTGCTCTTCGGCGTCCATCCAGCCACCGCCGTCGGCACCGATCTTCTCTATGCGGCGATCACCAAGACCGCCGGCACCGCCGTTCACGGCATGCACGGGCGCATCAACTGGAAGATCGTCGGCAGCCTTGCAGCCGGCAGCGTGCCGGCCGCCCTGCTGATGCTCTGGCTGCTGGCAGGCGTCGATCGCAAAAGCATCGGTGTCACCAATACGATCACCACGGCGCTCGGCTGGCTTCTGGTCATGACTGCGATCATGCTGGTCTTCCGCGGTCCGATCCTCGAATGGGCGCGCCGCGCCATCGGCGACCGCACGCCGCCGCAGCCGAGTACCATCCTCGCCCTCACCGTCATTCTGGGATTTGTCCTCGGCGTCCTCGTCACTCTCACCTCGGTCGGTGCCGGCGCGCTGGGGGTGACCATCCTGCTGGTGCTCTATCCCAGGCTCGATGTGCGCGAGATCGTCGGTTCGGATATCGTTCATGCGGTCCCGTTGACGCTGATCGGCGGCACCGGCTACTGGTTGATCGGCGAGATCAACTGGCCGATGCTGCTTGCCCTGCTTGTCGGCTCGATCCCCGGCATCATCATCGGCAGCCTTCTGGCGCCGAAGCTGCACGAGCGCACCATCCGCATCGTCCTTGCCGCGACACTCGCCGTCGTCGCAGGCAAGCTGCTGGCTGGCTGACCTGAGAATCAGGATTCAAATTTAGAGACCCGGCTGCTTGATATCGGCGAGAATGCTGATGATCGTCTGTTTGCGGTCGAGGTTATAGGCATCCGAAATGGTCAGCCGCTCGGTGATCTCGGAATAGAGCCGCGCCAGCCGCTCCGCAGCTGTGATCTGCCCCTCGCCAGCCGCAGTCCGCGCCCGGTTCATGATGTCGTCGCCGACATGGCTGACGAAGAAATCGAAGATCGTGTCGCTTTCCCGGCCTGAAAGCGCGTCGGCCAGCCGATGCATGGCCTTGCGCGCCGCCGGCCCTTCGGCCGATAGCATCTCATCATAGGCGGAAATGATCTCGCCTCCGCCGTAGTTCAACAGTTTCAGCGCCTCCCCGACGCTGCCCTTGGCGGCCGAAAGCACCGCACCGCCCTCGCCTGCTATGCCGAGATGGGCAAGGGCCGCCATGAGCGCGTCGTCGGCAAGCGGTGCCAGCTTCAGTGGCAGGCAGCGCGAACGGATGGTCGGCAACAAGCGTCCCGGCGCATGCGAGAGCACCAGGAACAATGCCCGCTTCGGCGGCTCTTCCAGGATCTTCAGGATGGCGTTGGCGGCATTGCGGTTCATGTCGTCGGCCGGATCGATGATGACGATCCGCCAATTGCCGGTGCCTGATGTCTGCGAGAAGAATTTGCCGGCGCGGCGCACCTCGTCGACCGTGATCGCCGACTTCACCTTGCCGGTCTTTTCATCCACCGGCCGGGCGAGATGCAGGAGATTGTGCGAGGCGCCGGAGGAGATCTGCCGGCTGACTGAAGAGGCAGGATCCGGATCGCCGATCGTCTCCGGCGCCGTCGCAGGATCGGGATGGGAGAGCACGTGATTGGCAAAGCGGAAGGCGAGCGTCGCCTTGCCGATGCCCTCCGGTCCCTCGATCAGGATGGCGTGGTGACCCTTGCCGGACCGGTAGGATTGCGCCAGGAAGGCCTCCGCCTCCTCATGGCCGAACAGCCGGGTATTTTCCCCCGGCCAGATGGCGCCGTCGAGCAGTCCGGGTCTTTCTTCACTCATAATAGGCCTCACTCATGATGAGCGGCTTCCGGCATGCGTGCACGGCCTGCAGGCGACATGAGCTGCCGGACGATCGCCACGATCTCGGCGGCGATTGCCTCCTCGCTCTGCATGGCGTTGATGACGTGACAGCGCTCCGGCTCGCGGGCGGCGATATCGAGAAAGGCTTCGCGCCGTTTCTCGTGGGTTTCAAGCCGCTCTTTCTCGAAGCGGTCGGGGGCCTCGGCGGCAGCGCGTTTCTGCGCCCGCTCCAGCCCGATCTTGGCGGGGATGTCGAGGATTACGGTGCAATCCGGCATCACGCCGTTGACGGCGATGCGCTGCAGCGTCTCGATGAAATCCGGCTCGAGATTGCCGGTGACGCCTTGGTACACGCGGGAGGAATCCATGAAGCGGTCGCAAAGCACGATCTTGCCGGCAGCCAGTGCGGGGCGGATCACCTCTTCGACATGGTCGTTGCGCGCCGCCGCAAACAGGATTGCTTCCATCCGCGTGCCGAAGGCTTCGGCAGCCCCCGACAGCAGCACATGGCGTACGGCCTCGGCACCCGGCGATCCGCCCGGTTCCCGCGTCACCAGCACATCGTGACCTTCGCCTTTCAGCGCCTCGGCGAGGCGGCGGATCTGCGTGGACTTGCCAGCGCCTTCCCCGCCTTCAAACGTAACGAACAATCCCGTACCGGATGACAATGACGATTTCCCGCATTCCGGGCGCCGCAGGCGCGCCCCATCTCTTCTATCTATCCGAAGATATCGGGGAGGAAAACCTTTCGCCACGGCGACATATTCACCTTTCCCGGCAAATTGCATGAGAAAGCCGGCATTCAGCCGGGTGC
This sequence comes from Rhizobium leguminosarum bv. trifolii WSM2297, assembly GCF_000271845.1. Next base: position 928,788 of record NZ_JH719395.1, read on the forward strand.
GGACTTGTCCCAGAGCCAGGAGAAGAATAGCGATTCGCCGAGTTCCAGCACGGCATCGACCGCCCGGCTGCTGAGCGATCCCTCGCCGACCGCCTGCACGGTATAAAGCGGCACTTCCCGGAGCAGCCGGGCCCCTGCGAAAATCCTCAGTGCGCCCGCCTGGGTATCCGGCTCTACCGGCGCCATCAGCGGCCAGTGATAGACGATGCGCGCCGACAGCCGGTCGGGATTGCTGATCGGAATATAGACGCTGACCGGCGCCTTGGCCACGAGATCGACGGTGCGCGCCGTGCCGCCATAGACGCTGGCGGCGCCGATCACTTCCTTGTCGGCGAAGATCTGCCGGTTCTCGAAGGCCGTCAGCCCCCATTCGAGCACCCGCTTGGCCTCTTCCGTCCGCTCCTTGTCGGAAGCGATGCCGGCAAGCGCCAGAAACAGCCGCCTGCCGTCGCGCTCAACCGACGCGACGATCGAATAGCCCTCGCCCTCGGTAAAGCCGGTTGCCAAGCCATCGGCGCCGAGATCGAGCCCGAGCAGCGGATTGCGGTTGCGCTGGAAGATCTTGTTCCACTCGAAATCCGGCTTCGCGAAATAGGGATAGAGGTTCGGATAGGACTGCTGCAGGGCGGTGGCCAGCGTCACCATTTCGCGCGCCGTCACCTTGCTCTTTCCATCGGGAAGGCCGGTGGAATTGCCGAACTCGGCCTTTTCCATGCCAAGCTCGCGGGCGCGCCGCGTCATCGACACGGCAAATTGCTGCTCGCTTCCGGCCATGCCTTCGGCGAGGATGATGCAGCTGTCATTGGCGCCCTGGATGGCGATGCCCTTGATCAGGTCCTCAACGCGCACCTTCGATTTGAGGCTGGCAAACATCGTTGCCGTCCTCGACGGCGCGCCGCCGGTTCTCCAGGCATATTCGGAAACGGGATATTCGGTATCGAAGGTAATCTGGCCCTTCGTCACCGCGTCGAAGACGAGATCCATCGTCATCAGCTTGGCGAGCGAAGCCGGCGAAAAAACCTGATCCTCGTTCTTGGCAAGAAGCACCGTGCCGGTATCGGCCTCAATCATATAGGCCTGCGCCGCCTTGGTGGCGAAACCGGCGGCACCGTTATCGGCCGCAACCGCTCCGGTGGTGAACGGCATCAGGCATGCCAGAGCAATTCCAGCAAAAGTGCGCAGCGGTTTTGCGTCCGGAATTGCGGCGAGGAAAAGAGATGGAGCAATTCCCGCAAAAGTGCGTAGCGGTTTTGCGTCCGGAATTGCGCGGAAACAAAGGGTTAGAGCGGTTCCGCGCTCCGATAGGAAGCTGAACTGGTCTAAAAGGCGAAGCACAGGCTTCAGCATCAGAGGTTTCCATCGATCGAGCGGCGTGTCGTCAGGAGGTTAGTGCGAGAGGAAATCCGATGCAATCGCCGCGCTCAGTGCGCGGCGAATTTGGCCTGACGCTTGGTCGAGGCAAGGATCGCGTCCTGCGTCAGCCCGTCATTGCGCACCATCACCGCGTCGAAGGCGAGATCGACGTTCACCGTCTTGACGTTCTCGTTCTGGTAACCGAGCGCCAGCGAGCCCAGCGGCCGTTCGTAGGGCATGGGACCGATCTCCGGCAGCACGACCATCTGGTCGAAGGCCTGCGGGGCACTGGTGGCGGACGATGCCGGCGGTGCCACCAAGACATGGGCACCGGGAGCCTGAGCGGGCGCCGCATTATAGCGTGCGCTCGGCGTCGAGCCGGCATAGGAGGTCGCCGACATCGGCACCGGCACATTGGCCGGCGTTTCGTAGTCTTCCGAACTTTGCAGCTGGTCGCGGGTCATCTTGCGGCTGGTGGAGGCGACCATCACGCCGGTTGCGATCTGGCCTTCCGGATTGACGCCGGGGATACGGCTGCCCCCCTTCGGCACGTAGGAGGCCATCAGATAGGGCATGTCGTGGCCGTCCATGCGGGCGCGGCCGACATATTGCACGCGCACCTTGCCGGTGCCGCTGTGCTGCAGATCCAGCATGTCGGCCGTCTTGTTCGAAAGGTCGATGATGCGGCCTTCGTGATAGGGGCCGCGATCGTTAACGCGCACGATAACGGAGGAACCGCTTTCGAGATTGGTGACGCGCGCATAGCTCGGCAGCGGGAAGGTCGGATGCGCCGCGGAAAGATGCATCTGGTCGTAGACTTCGCCGTTCGCCGTCAGGCGCCCATGAAAGGCCGAGCCATACCAGGAGGCGACGCCGACCTTGTTATAGGCGAAGTCTTCCTTCGGATAATACCACTTGCCCTTCACCTCGTAAGGATTGCCGACGATGTAGCGGCCGCCGCCCTTGGGAATATTGTTGCCGGTAGCGACCCTCGGGCTCGCCTTCACGCCATATTCGGATTCGGAGAAATATTCTTTGCCGTGGGCTTTCTTCTTCGGCACCGCCTGCGTCGTGCCGCACGCCGCAACCGTCGCACACATCGCCGATACCGCCAGCCACCGTGCTGTCGTTGCGAAAGACGCCGCCCCGTATCCCAATTTCATATGTCCCACGCCGCTCAAAGATCGTTATGGTTAAGGAACTTGCCCCATACCGGGCCAATACGCCTTATCCCCGCCCGCCTAACGAGGCTTTAATCTTGCGAAGTTCGTGGCAAATTTACGAACGATTTCGCAGCGATAGCGACAATTCTAATGATTATGGTTTATAAAACACTAACGCGGACCTTGCCGCCCTGTCCCCGCCGCTGCCGAAAGGAGGCTGAAATTCCCGTGCCGATGCGGGACACATGGTAAACATCCGGCCCCTTCAGAACGCTCGAAAAGCTCCATATTGGAACGCAGCCGGCGCGACTTCACGCGCCGGCTGGTGGGAACGAAATCTCTGCCACGGGCTTTGAAGTTTATGCCTTTTGGAGGATCACCATGAACGATGAAACCATGACGCAGCTCGACACGGTCAGCCAGCAATTGCATGCCAGATCTCGGACGCTTTCCCAGCAGGACAAAGACAATGACATCGCAATGCTGATGTCAGCGCTCGCCGTGACAATGGAGGCAGTTCGATCTCTCTGCGAGGATATGAACCAGCTCAACGGTCCGAAGGGCCTCGGATCTGACGGAGGCTAGATCTCTCCTATGCCAGGCGCAATTCAAAGGGAACTTTGCGCCGGCAAGGTGACCCGCGCCAAGCACTGACCTTTAGAAGCAGCAGTCCGTCCCCTACGCTGCCGGTGGGCGATACCGCACCGACTTTGCCTTTCCCAAGGCTTCGATCGTGTCCTCGACGCTGATAAGGACCGTGGTTTCCATGGAACTGACCGCCCCGCCGGCGCCGATAGCAATCGCGACAGCCGCCATCGATACATTATCGGGCGCCTCCCACAGATTCCAACCATCATGCTCGCCAAAGGCATACCAGAACCCATGGAGCTTGCCGCCCACCGATTCAATGTAACGACGGGCCGCCTCTCGGCGATCCTCGGGGTTTTCGATCATGCGCGCCCATGTGTCGGGCGTGTAGCTGAAGCGCGTGAGATGCATGGCCATGGCTTTTTCCTCCGCCAGAACAACACAGTAAACGCTCAAGCCGGCGAGAACGCCAGTCAATTCCAATGTGTCGAACAAGCAGAGATCTATGCGCCGGAATTGCAATCGGAGCAGATGCCGGCAAATGCTGTAGACAGCAAGTTGACGCTGCGATCAAAGCTGCTAAAAAGCCAGCCATCGAGTGATTGGGTTGCAAACCGGAAGCAATGGCCGGTTCGTAGAAATCAACGGAATGTGGATTTCTGAAGCCTTCTCAATCGGATGGAAGAGTGTCCGAGTGGTTTAAGGAACCGGTCTTGAAAACCGGCGTGCGGGAAACCGTACCGTGGGTTCGAATCCCACCTCTTCCGCCATGCCGCCTTGATTTCTTTGCGGAATTCGATCTGTCACGCGCCAGCACCCCTCAGCCCTCTAGTTGCTCAGCATTCTCCGCGAGAATCTTCACCAGATGTTCCTTCACGATCTGAACCCTCGGCGTCCGGCCGGCCTGATCGTGCACGAGAAGCCACAGATCGAGCGTCAGTCTGGGGAGGTCTTCGAGCACGGGCACCAGCCCGGTTCGGTGCGCGGCAAAACAGGGTAGAACCGCGATGCCGAGGCTGCTTTCAACGGCGGTCAACTGGGCGGTGAAGGAACTCAGCCGCATGGCCGGCTGCAGGTCGGGAAGAAGCTCGTCCAGCCACACCGACATCGAGAGATAACGTAGCTCCTCGCTCCAGCCGATTATCCGGTGGGATCGCAGATCGCGGTCGTTCGACGGCTGGCCAAGGGCTTCCAGATAATTCCGGTGGGCGTAGAGGCCGAATGCGACTTTGCCGACGCTGCGCATCCGGTAGCTGCCCCGCTCCGGCGGAACGATCCGGAGGACAATATCGGATTGCTGGGTCGCGAGCTGTACGGGCCGGACACTGGAACGGATGTCGAGCTGGATGCCGGGATAGTCCTGCATGAAGCCTGCAAGGCTGGGGAGCAGGATCTGTTGGCCGAGCAGTTCGGGCGCGTCCAACCGGACGATGCCCGAGAGGGTGTCGCTTCTATCCTTGGCTGACCGCTCGAAAGCCTTCAGGGAAGATTCGGCCTGTTCGGCCGGCATTTGCAGGTTCATGCCCGCCTCGGTCAGTTCATATCCGTCGAAATGGTGCCGGAACAACGACACGCCCAACGCCTGCTCCAGCGCGGTGATCCGGCGCGAGACCGTCGATGTGCTGACGCCCAATCGGCGTGACGCCGCGCTGAGCGATCGCGACTCAGCAACGGCCAGAAAGTATTTCAAGTCATTCCAGTCCATGCAGCTTTCCATTTTTGGAACGATGGTTGTCCAAATCGGCAATCGCCTATTGCGCGTGATTTGATATGATCTCGGCTGCAACGGCAAGGGAAATCACCGCAATAGCGGGGCTCCCAAGTCTTCGCGTTTCCAAATTTGGTATAGCCGATGTCTCAAGCGGCCCAACAAGCGTGAGGCTTGTCATTATGATCGTTCAAGCTTGTATCAACGGCGCGCGACCGAGCGATTTTCATCCGCGCATTCCCCTGACGATCGATGCCATGGTGCGCGATGCCAGCGCCTCGGTCGCCGCCGGCGCTGCGGAATTGCACGTTCATCCGCGTGCGGCCGATGGCAAGGAGAGCCTCGCCGCCGTCGACGATACAATTGGCGCGATCCGCCGTGTCTGTCCGGGAACGCTGATCGGCGTGTCCACCGGCGCCTGGATCGAAGGCGACCGGGAGCGGACGCGGGAAACCATCCGCCGCTGGCGCGTCCTGCCGGACTATGCCTCCGTGAACCTTTGCGAAGACGATGCGCCAGCTATCATGCAGTTGCTCCGGCAGATGGGCGTCGGCATCGAAGTCGGGATGGCATCCGTCGCCGATGCGGAACGCTACGTCAGCCTCGACGACCATGATCGGGTGTTTCGCGTGCTGATCGAGCTCGACAACGAGCAGGATCTACAGCGCGCCTGCGATATCAGCGACGGCATCGTCGAGGTGCTTGTGCGCAGCGGCGCCAATCGGCCGATGCTTCTGCACGGTTTCGACCAGACCGTCTGGCCCTTCGTCAGATTGGGGCGCGAGCGGCGCTATTCCACCCGCATCGGCCTTGAAGATGGCAAGCATCTCCCCGACGGCACGATTGCCAGCGGCAATGCCGCGCTGGTCGCAGCCGCCGTAGCGATCTTTAGCGGCCAGTCACGCTGACCTGATGTCGAATTTCTTTCTCCGCCGCCGGGTCAGCCTGATCCGGTCGACCTACCGCTCCATGAGGCAAGCATGACAACAAGAACAGACGCTTTCCGCTTTTCAGAATTCGGCGCACCGCACGTGCTGCGCCGGGAAACCATCGAGTTGGCCGCGCCGGCTGCCGGCGAGATTCAGATCAGGCACCTCGCTATCGGCGTGAACTATATCGACGTCTACCATCGCCAGGGTGTCTTCGCGGCTCAATTGCCTCTGCCGAGCGGGCTGGGCGTCGAAGGGATCGGTATCGTCACCGCGCTTGGCGACGGCGTCCGCAACTTCAATATCGGCGATCGCGTCGCCTATGTCGGCGGTCCGCCGAACGGCTACTCAACCTACCGAAACCTGCCCGCCGCCCGCGCCCTTTCGGTGCCGGATGCGCTCCACAGCGAGACGGTCGCCGCCCTGGTTTTCAAGGGGCTGACTGTCGAATACCTGATCCACCGCTGTGTGCCGGTGGCCAAAGATGACACTGTCCTTTTCCATGCTGCAGCAGGCGGTGTCGGCTCGATTGCCACCCAATGGCTGAAGCATCTCGGCGCCACCGTGATCGGCACGGTCGGCTCGGAGGAAAAGGCAGAGATTGCGCGGGCAAATGGCTGCGACCACACGATCGTCTATAGCAGGGAAGATTTCAGAGCCCGGGTTACCGAGATCACCGGCGGCAAGGGCGTGCGCGTCGTCTACGACTCCGTCGGCGCCGACACCTTCGCCAAGTCCCTGGATTGCCTGGCCCCGCGCGGCACGCTTGTCAGCTTCGGGGAAGCCTCCGGCCCGGTCGAGCCCCTGAATGTTGCGTCGCTCGGTGCAAAGGGATCGCTGTTCGTGACCCGTCCGTCCATCGCCCACTATACGGCCGATCGCAGCGAGTACGAGGCGGCAGCGAGGAACCTCTTCGCCGCCATCGAGGCGGGCATCGTCAAGGCGCCGAATGTATCGAAATACAAGCTCGGCGATGCCGCCAAAGCGCATGAAGATATGGAAGCCCGCCGAACACGCGGGTCGATCATCCTCATTCCATGAGGCCGCACCCGCTCACGAAAGCATCGAATATATCAGGACGCCGACAGAACCCCAGAAGATAACCGGCGTCAGTATCATTCCCGCAAAAAAGATCTTCGTCACCGCAAAACTCCGTAACTCGACTCATGCCGCAACAACCTATTGCGGTAGCGCGAGTTGGCTATAGGCCTGAAGTCCGGCATAGATCGGACCTTGGTCTCAGTCTCGGTTGCTGGAGACCATCGCGATCGGGCGACATGGCCAAGACGGGATCTGGCTGCGCGGCTGCGTTCGGGATCCCTGTAGCCGAACGGATTGAAAAAGCTCCTGTTGGTCGGATCGAGCCAGTCGCAGTGGTTGACTATCTTGTCTCGCCGTGATTTCCCCCTCTCGCAACACCAGGCGAGGACATCATGGCCGACATCATCGTAAAGGACAGCAACGGTAGCCAGCTTCACGACGGCGATTCCGTAACGCTGATCAAGGACCTCAAGGTCAAGGGAACGTCCGAGACGCTGAAGCGTGGAACGCTGGTCAAAGGCATTCGCCTGACCGACAATCCAGGCGAGATCGAGTGCAGCACCAAGCAGGTCAAGGGTCTGGTGTTGAAAACGGAATTCCTCAAGAAGGCATAGGATCGGCCTCGCCCGCCGCTTCCTGCTGCACTTCCTCGGTGATCACCTCGAAGCGAGAGAGCGTTGCAGGGCCGAAGGCCGTCGACATTGCGACGTCGGTAGCGTCGCGGCCGGTCCCCATCAGGATTCTGCCGATTCGCGGTGTGTTGTGGCGGGCATCGACCGTATGCCAGTGGCCGCCGAGAAAGACCTCGAACCAGGCGCTGAAATCCATCGGATTGGGATCAATCGGAACGCCGATATCGCCGAGATAGCCGGTGCAATATCGGGCTGGGATATTCATGCATCGGCAAAGCGCGATGGCGAGATGGGCAAAGTCGCGGCAGACGCCTGCCTTGTCGACGAAGCCGCCATGCGCGGTCCTGAGCAGGTCGGCCTTCAGGTAGTCGAAGGTGACGTGGTCATGGACGAAATCGCAGATCGCCTGGACGCGCGCCCAGCCGAGTGGCGTCGACGAGAAGGTTGCCCAGGCGAAATCGGCAAGCCTGTCGGTGTCGCAATAGCGGCTGCCGAGCAGGAAGACGAGCACATCGTCCGGCAGGTCGTTGATCGCATGCTGGATGGCATCTTCGGGAACGACGTCGGGTTGGCCGCTGTCGTAGATCTCGAATTCCGTGGAGATCGTTATCACGCCCGCCGGGGCAACGATCCGGCTGCAGGCATTGCCGAAACCGTCTGTATATTCCCAGGCCTCGATCGGCCGGTCGAATGCCAGGACTTGTTCGCTGAGAAGATCGGCGCGGCGGGAAGGATGAATGTTGAGAACGAGCAGCATTGGCGTCGGCTGAATGCATTCATAGCCCAGATGAAACCCGGCGCGTATCTTCATGGTGGCTTCCTCGCATTCGGCTTAAGTGGCGTGACTATGCAACGCTAATCGCGCTGCCCGGTTCCCGCAGCCGCGACCATTGCCGCGCCCGAACTCGGGACAATTCAAGCTTACCGAGTGGTGACGTTGACCTGCACCATCATGCTGTCGAAATCCGCCCCGTCGCCATCGTAGCTGCCGCTCAACGGGACCGCCTGGCGCGGATCGCGGGCAACGGCGACACGAATGAGGTCGCGGTTGCCGACGATCCCATTGGTCGGATCGAATTCCGCCCAGCCGGCGCCCGGAAGATAAATCTGGCACCATGCGTGAGTGGAGCCGCCGCCGAGCACGGTGGAGCCGTCCCGATCGGGAACGTAGACATAGCCCGTGACAAACCGCGCCGCGAGCCCGAGCACGCGTGCCGCTTCCATCATCAGAAGCGCGAAATCCCGGCAAGTGCCGGAGCGAAGCTGCAAGGTCTGCAGCGGCGTCTGCGTTCCGTGCTCCTGCCGTCGCGCATAGACGAAGCTTTCGCGAATGGCGTAACAGAGCGTCATCAGCAGATGCCCGGTCTCCGTCGGGCGTCCCTGGCGCACGAATTGGCGCGCCCAGCGTCCGACCTCGTCGTTGGGATCGGGATAATGGCGCTGCATCGCCGGCGTCAGATCGGCAATCTCGTCCTTGTCGTAGGAGAATGGATAGGTCAGGGCCTGGTCGTCCACTTTGAGGTCCAGGGCGACCTGGGGGGTATGATCGAGCGTGATCCATGTTTCGAAACGAAGTTCGGACGCCGGCCTCGAAATATCGACGAGCGCCACGCAATTGCCGAAAACATCGTGGATCCAGCGCACATGACTTTCCTCAGGATAGGTCGTCAACGACGCTTCGATCAGCCGCTGGTCGAAACTGTCGCGCGGCCGGAACATCAGCCGATGCTCGCCGAAATCGACCTCTCTGACGTAGCGATAGGACGTGATGTGGCGGACGGAGAATATCGTCATCGGCCGCCGTCCGGTAATCTGTTCACTGTGCCTGCTCCAAGGCGACGATGCCGCCTCTCCTCTGCGAAAGCGACCTGTCCGCTTCCCCACTCATCCCGATTTCTTGTCATATAAGCACGTTCGAAAGATTGCTATTCTCCATCAACCGATCGACGGCAGAGCCGTCCAACCTTAGAGGATAAAATGCATATCATCTGGGACGTTCTGACGCTTATGCTGACAATCGGCTCGCTCTATGGCGGTCGCGAATATCGAATTATCCGCGCCCGTGCCCGTGCCCAGAACTGGGGCAACTTCTGATTCAATTGCGATACTGGTCGCTTCGGCTCTCTGCCAGAGCGACGGCGTCGGGGATACGTCGAATGACGTAAAGCCACGCGCTTAAGCGAGTGCTTTATTACCCGAGACGGCGTCGATCCGTCCATTCTCCCTGTTACTGCAAGCCCGCCTCACCCCAGGCGGGCTTTTTTTGCCATCGTGCTGTGCGCGCCTTACTTCTTGGCGCCTGCGGAAAGCACCCGATGCGTGGCATTGTCCATGGCGTGGCTTGCCTCCTGTCCGTCCTTCTTCAGCCCGTATGCGGTATTGCCGCAGCCGGAAAGTGTGAGCAGGCAAATGCAGGCGACGGCGATTGCAGCTTTTGACATCAGGTGTTCCCCTCGGATCAGAATGGTTTCTGAATAAAATGATGCGCTTCGCGCCAAAATCAATCGTCGGGGCTGGCATGACGGCAAAGTTATCTTGAAGTTCGTCGGTCGCCCGAACAGCTTCATTTGCGCCCTAAAAGCCAATTGCACCTGCCATGGAATCGATCCTACCTATTTCCTAGGGTTCGAATGGCTGACGGCTTGGTATGATCCGGCGAAAAAATGCCGCGAAATAATCAATTGTACTCACCACAGGGCATTGCTTGGCGCGTACTTTCGATCGCAGCCTTTCAAGGCAAAAACCATATTTCGCCTAACGATACCCCGTTGCGTGGAGTATTAATTCTTTCGTATCGAAATATTACATGCCGTGCCATTTCGATATCTTAAGTTTTAATCAAAAACTACGCTTAACTATTTATTAGTAATAACCTTGCGTGGTGGCGGCTTAAGCTTATTCTTTCTCCAAAAGAGGGGAGAAAAGAATGTTTAGCAAAAGTCTGATCATGCCCTACAGCTTTGCGACGCTCGCCATATCGGGCCTGCTGTTCCAGCTGGCGGTTCATGCACTGGAGGTGCCGGTCACCCACTTGTACCCGTAAGCGCTTTAAATTCTGCCGGGAGTGGAATTTCTTTCCGTTTCATGCATTGTTTGGAGTCGGTTTACCAGGAGGGAGCTAACCATGGGAAGCGCAGGCGTGGGTTGGATTGCAGCCATCATTATCGGTGGCATCGCCGGATGGCTGGCGGAAAAGGCCATGAGCAGCAACATGGGCTTGCTCATGAACATATTGCTCGGCATCGTCGGCGCCATCGTCGCCAACTGGATCCTGGGTCTGTTGCACATTCAGCCGCTGGCCGGTTGGCTGGGTTATCTGATCACCGGCTTCGTCGGTGCGTGCATCCTGATTTTTGTCGGCCGCGCCATCCGTCGCTGATTGGCGCAGATGCGCAGACATAGTTGAAAGCCGGGCGCGCTTCGCGTCCGGCTTTTCTCTGTTCTGCAATGTCTTTCAGCGGCGGCTCAGCAGGCCGAAAACATAGGCGATGCCTGCGGTCACCGCGAGCGCCATGAGCGGCTCCTCGCGAACCTTGTCGCGCAGCTGCTCGGTCATCAGCGACGCCTCGTCGGTCACCGCCGATTTTGCCCCCTGCCCGAGCGCGACCACGCTTTCCGTCAGCCGGGAGAGATCGTTGCGAAGGGCTGCGACCTGCGCCGACAGGTCGTCTGCTGCCATATCAGCCTTGACGCGCGCAGCGGTGGATTCGGCGGAAGCGGTTTTCAATTCAGCCATGGTCTGCTCCTGTTGCATGGGATGCCGTTTCAACGAAATGACGGCCCGAAAGGTTCCGCCGCAGCCTATCTTTTGTTGGACGCAAAGCCACCACGGATAAGCGGCGAGCTTGTGCAGCTTTTCGCGCGACAAACCCTTCATTTCCTGTCGGGTTTGTTTTAAGGAACGTCGAATGTCCGCCCGCGCGCGGCTCAATGATACTGCGAGGTTTGCGTTTCTATGTTCCATATCCTGAGAAGAGCCGCTCAGACCTGGGTCGCCAAGCTGCTGATGCTTCTGCTGGTCGCGTCCTTCGGCATCTGGGGCGTCTCCCGGTCGCTGATTACGGGCGGCAACAGCACTACGGTCGTGACCGTCGGCGATCAGCATGTGGACGTCAACGAATTCCACCTCGCCTATCAGCGCCAAGTGGCAAGCCTCGGCCAGCAGTTCGGCACGCGCCTTACCCCGGAGCAGGCCCGCGCCTTCGGGGTCGAGCAGCAGGTGCTTGCCCAGCTCGTCGCCGGCGCCTCGCTCGACCAGCTCGCCGAAGACATGAACCTCGGCTTGTCCGAGGATCGCCTCGCCCAGCTGATCGCCGACGATCCGGCTTTCAAGGCCGTCAACGGCAAGTTCGACCGCGAACTCTTCGTCTCGCGCCTGCGCAATGCCAATATCCGCCAGGACGATTACATCAAGGAGCGCAGCAAGGTCGCCGTCCGCAGCCAGGTCGTCGATGCCATATCGAACGGTTTTTCCGCCCCGAAGACGCTGGTCGACGCTCTGAAGCTTTATGGCAATGAAAGCCGCAGCATCGATTATCTGCTGCTCACCAATGCCAATATCGAGCCGATCAAGGCGCCTGCCGACGACGTGCTGGCGACGTGGTTCGACGGCGTCAAGCAGCGCTACCAGGCGCCTGAGTACCGCAAGCTCGTCTACCTCTCGCTGCAGCCCGCCGATATCGCCGACGCCGCGACCGTCACCGACGACCAGATCCACGAAGCCTTCGACAAGAGCAAGGACACCTACCGCACGCCGGAAAGCCGCACCATCGAACAGCTGAGCTTTGCCAGCAAGGATCTTGCCGCCGCCGCTGAAACGGCACTGAAGAGCGGCACCAGCTTCGACCAGCTGGTCTCCGACCAGGGCAAGACGGCAAGCGACGTGCTGCTCGGCGAATTCACCAAGGACAAGGTACCCGACCAGGCCGTTGCCGATGCGGCCTTCGCAGTGTCGCGCGACGGCGGCACGACGCCTGTCGTCGATGGGTCCTTCGGCTCGGTCATCCTGCGCATCACCAACATCAAGCCGGAAACCACCAAGAATTTCGACGAGGTGAAAGAGGACATCCGCAAGCAGCTGGCACTGTCCAATGCCTCGCAGGAAGTGATCAACGTTCATGACCGCATCGAGGATCTGCGCGCCGGCGGCGCCACGCTCGAGGATATTGCCGGCCAGCTGAAGCTGAAGGCCGTTTCCGTCGACGCCGTCGATATGACCGGCGCCGACAAGGACGGCAAAGAGGTCAAGGATATTCCCGTCAAGCAGCAACTGCTCGGCGAAGCCTTCAAGACCGAGGTCGGCGTCGATGCGCCGCCGCTGCCGATCGGCAATGACGGCTATGTCTGGTTCAACGTCCGCGAAATTACCCCGACCCGCGAGCGCCCGGTCGCCGAGGTCCGCGAAAAGGCGGTTGAAGACTGGACGGCGGAGCAGCAAAAGGCCGAACTCGCCAAGAAGGCCGAGGCCTTGAAGGCCGAGGCAGCCAAGGGCACAGCACTTGCCGATATCGCAACGCCGCTCGGCATCGCTGTCGAAAGCAAGAGCGGCATCACCCGCTCCACCGATGATCCGGTGCTTGGCCGCGCCGGCGTCACTGCCGCCTTCTCCGGCCCCATCGATGCGGTCGCGAGTGCCGTCGGCGCAGATCCCTCGACGCAGATCCTGATGAAGGTCACCGAGGTTAACAGCGAGCCGACCAGCGACGCGCTGAACAACCGCGATGCCCAGATCACCGCCATGGCCAATGCCGCCGGCGACGATATTCTCGATCAGATGGTCAACCTGCTGCAGACGCAGTACGGCGCACAGATCAACCAGACGCTCGCCGAACAGGCGACGCTTCGCTAGGAGGTTTTATGACCGATCTGAAGCCGTTCCTGGCCAAGGCCGCAAGCCGCGAGCCGCTGACGCGTGACGAGGCGCGCGCCGCCTTCGACATCCTGATGTCCGGACAGGCGACTCCCTCGCAGATCGGCGGATTCTTGATGGCATTGCGGGTGCGCGGTGAAACCGTCGACGAGATCGTCGGCGCCGTTACCGCGATGCGTTCGAAGATGCTCACCGTCGAGGCGCCGGCCGATGCGATCGACATCGTCGGCACCGGCGGCGATGCCAGCGGCACCTACAATATCTCGACGCTGGCGGCGCTGATCGTCGCCGGCGCCGGTGTGCCCGTCGCAAAACACGGCAACCGGGCGCTGAGCTCGAAATCGGGCGCAGCGGATAATCTGGCCGCGCTCGGCGTCAAGCTCGACGTCGGCCCGGAGATCATCTCCCGCTGCATCACCGAGGCCGGCGTCGGCTTCATGTTCGCGCAGCTTCATCATTCCGCCATGCGCCATGTCGGCCCCTCCCGCGTCGAACTCGGCACCCGCACCATCTTCAATCTGCTGGGGCCGCTCTCCAGCCCGGCCGGCGTCCGCCGGCAGCTGCTCGGCGTCTTCTCGCCGCAATGGCTGGTGCCGCTTGCCGAAGTCATGCGCGATCTCGGCTCCGAATGCGTCTGGGTGGTCCACGGCGACGGTCTCGACGAGATCACCACCACCGGCATCACGAAAGTCGCAGCCCTCGAAGACGGCAAGATCCGCACGTTCGAGCTGTCGCCCGCCGATTTCGGGGTCAGCCCTTCTGTGCTTGCCGACATCAAGGGCGGCGACGGTGTTGCCAACGCCGCAGCGCTTCGCGAGGTGCTCAGCGGCGCCAAGAACGCCTATCGCGATGTCTCGCTCGCCAATGCCGCCGCCTCGCTGGTTATCGCGGGCAAGGTCGAGACGATCCGCGACGGCATGACGCTTGCCGCGCAGTCGCTGGACAGCGGCGCCACGGCGCTCGCCCTCGACAAACTCATCGCCGTTTCCAACGATATCGATTAGGATTGGCCGATGACCGATATCCTGAAGAAGATCGAACTTTATAAGCGCGAGGAAATCGCCGCCGCCAAGGCTGCCGTGTCGCTTGCCGACCTGAAGGCGATGCAGGCCGGCCAGTCCGCGCCGCGCGGTTTTTACAAAGCGCTCGTCGCCAAGCGGGAAGCGGGCGATTTCGGTCTGATCGCCGAGATCAAGAAGGCGAGCCCGTCCAAGGGGCTGATCCGTCCAGATTTCGATCCGCCGGCGCTGGCAAAGGCCTACGAAGCCGGTGGGGCGGCGTGCCTTTCCGTGCTGACGGATACGCCGAGTTTTCAGGGCGCGCCGGAATTTCTGACAATGGCACGGGCCGCCTGCGCCCTGCCCGCCCTGCGCAAGGACTTCATGTTCGAGACCTATCAGGTCCAGGAGGCGCGCGCCTGGGGTGCCGACTGCATTCTGCTGATCATGGCGTCGCTGACCGACGACGACGCAGAGCGTCTGCAGGACGAAGCTTTCTCGCTCGGCATGGACGTGCTGGTCGAGGTTCACGATATCGAGGAAATGGAACGGGCGCTGAAGCTTTCCTCGCCGCTTATCGGTATCAACAACCGCGATCTGCGCACCTTCGAGGTCAGCCTGACGGTCAGCGAGACGCTGGCCTCCATGGTTCCGGCAGACCGGCTGCTCATCGGCGAAAGCGGCATCTTCACCCATGCCGATTGCAAGCGCCTGCAGGCCGTCGACATCAATACCTTCCTTGTCGGCGAAAGCCTGATGCGCAAGGACGACGTGGCGGCCGCCACCCGCGCGCTGCTCTTCGGCGAAGCCGCCATCGCGGCCGAATGATATGAGCGGCGCAAAGCCCGGTCTGACCCATATCGATGCCTCCGGCGAGGCGCATATGGTCGATGTCTCGGATAAGGCCGAAACCGTGCGCATCGCCACGGCCGAGGGCCATGTGAAGATGGCGGCGGAAACGCTCGCTCTCATCCGCCAAGGCAATGCCAAGAAGGGCGATGTGATCGGCACGGCGCGCCTGGCCGGCATCATGGCGGCAAAACGCACCGCCGATCTCATCCCGCTCTGCCACCCGCTGATGCTGACCAAGGTCACGGTCGAGATCGAGGAAGA
Source organism: Rhizobium leguminosarum bv. trifolii WSM2297 (assembly GCF_000271845.1). Next base: position 944,182 of record NZ_JH719395.1, read on the forward strand.
TGCCGCCCTGCCCGGTCTGCGCGTCACGGCAACCGCCAAGCTCACCGGCAAGACCGGTGTTGAGATGGAGGCGCTGACCGCCGTCTCGGTCGCTTGCCTGACGATCTACGACATGGCCAAGGCGGCAGACAAGGCAATGGAGATCGGCGGCGTCAGGCTGCTCGAAAAATCCGGCGGCAAATCCGGCGACTTCCGTCATCCGGAGGCAAGATGAACCTTCTCCCGGTCGCCGAGGCCCTGAACCGCTTACTGTCCGGCGCCAAGCCCGTCGCGGCATTCCAAACGCTGCCGCTCGCAGAGGCTGAGGGCCGCGTCCTGGCCGTCGATCTCAAGGCCGGCCTGACCCAGCCGCCCTTCAATTCCTCCGCCATGGATGGCTATGCGCTGCGCCGTGAAGACGCACCGGAGCCGGGCGCCGTGTTGAAAGTCATCGGCACCTCTTCCGCCGGCCACGGCTTCGAGGCAAGCGTTGGTAAGGGAGAGACCGTCCGCATCTTCACCGGGGCACCGGTTCCGCCAGGCGCCGATAGCGTCCTGCTGCAGGAGGATGCGGAGAAGATCGAAGACGGCATCCGAACCAATTTCCCCGTCAGGCAGGGCCAGCATGTGCGTCCCCGCGGCCAGGATTTCGTCGAAGGCGAATCCGTGCTGTCGTCCGGCACGGTGCTCGATTTCTCGCGGCTGACGGTCGCCGCCGGCATGAACCGGCCTGAGGTCGAGGTGTTCAAGCGCCCGTTCATCGCCATCCTCGCAACCGGTGACGAACTGCTGCCGCCCGGCAGCACGCCTGGCCCGTCGCAGATCATCGCATCCAATACGTTCGGTATTGCAGCCCTCGCCCGCAAAGCCGGCGCCGATGTGCTCGATCTCGGCATCGTGCCTGACGACAAGGCAAAAATCACCGCGGCGATCGACACGGCCCGACGCGGCAAGGTCGATGTCATCGTCACACTCGGCGGCGCGTCGGTCGGCGACCATGACCTGGTGCAGGCGACGCTGATCGAGGCCGGCATGCAGCTCGATTTCTGGCGCATCGCCATGCGCCCCGGCAAACCGCTGATGGTCGGCAGTTTCGGCGAGACGCATGTGCTCGGCCTGCCCGGCAATCCGGTCTCGAGCCTGGTCTGCTCGCTGCTCTTCCTCGAGCCGCTGATCCGCAAGCTCGCCTCCCTGCCGCCGGTGCGACGCGAGGCAATGGTAGAGGCAGCCGTCCCGATTCGCGCCAACGACCACCGCCAGGATTATATCAGGGCGGGACTTTCGAAATCCGCTGCCGGAAACTGGCTGGCCGAGCCCTTCGGCAAGCAGGATTCCTCGATGATGAAGGTGTTTGCGCAAGCCGACTGCCTCATCATCCGCCCGCCGCATGCGCCGGAGCTGCCGGCCGGAGCCCCTTGTCCGGTTATGCTGCTTCGGCCTGACCTTCTGGGGTAGTTCGCCTTCAAATTTTGCCGGCGAGCGAGAAAACGCCCGCCTGCACCGCCGTACCGCGGCTGCCCGCTCCAAAATCGGCGACCGCATGAGTGGCGATTCGTCTGAGTTCTCCTTGCGGTAGGAAAGCGCGCTCGGGATCGCCGATTAGCACCTCGATGCCGGCGGTCTGGCAACGCCGCAGGAAAGCCACCACCCGCAAGGCAAGCGCACGATCGTAGAACAGGTCACCGACAAGGAGGAGATCAGTCTCCTCCGGCGGTGGTGACTCGATGACATCGGCAGCGACGGTGACGATGTTTACACCGTTGAGTGCCGCGTTGAGGCCGATTGCGGCAATGGCATTGGCATCGACATCAACCGCCGTCGCGGCGGCGGCTCCGGACTTCGCAGCCGCAATAGCCACCAGGCCGGAGCCGGCGCCGAGATCGAGGATGCGGCGGCCGGCGACCACTTCCGGGCGATCGAACAGATGGCGGGCAAGCACGGCGCCGCCGGCCCAGGGATAGGCCCAGTAAGGCGGCGGATCAGCTCCTTCGCGACCGGCCAGCCGCCAGAGCCCGCTCGCAGGCCCTGCCGTATGCAGCAGGATTTCAGGGATGGCCGGAACGGCTGAGATCGGCAGATTGGCCTGGATGAAGGCGGCCGGATCGGGATGCGGTATGGCGGAGCGTTTCGTCGTCGTCATGCTCCCTGCCCCGCCAAATATCCAACGATTCAGCAATTCTCCAGGATCAGATGCGTCACGCCGCCGTCTGAAAATTCCACGTCATACGCGACGAAGCCGAAATACTTCGGAGCGTAGCTGATTGTGCCCTCAGATAAAGCCCTCCGCCTGACCCGGCGAAGGGCTGCCGGCGCAATCAGCCGGGCTTCTTCTTCGAAAACTTGTTCTTCGGACCGGCGCCGCCTTTGCGATCAGATCTCGGGCCGTCGAACTTGGCGCCTTCGAATTTCGGCTTGTCATATTTAGGCTTGTCTGACTTCGGGCCATCGAAGCTGGGCTTGCCGGTTTTTTTGCTCCAGGGCTTGCTATCCTGTCTTTGCTGACCGCTATTGTCGGCTGCAGCATAGCCGCCGCCCGAACCCTTGCCGAACGACTTCTTCGGGCGTTCGTCGCGGAACGAGTCGCCCGGCCGTTCGTCACGAGCCGGCTTACCGGCATAGGGCTTTGGCGAAGGCGCCCGGCTGAAATCCGGCGTGCCGGAGAGCTTGGTCACGCGGATGCCGCGTTCGAGCGCCTTATTCGGTCCGATCGCCGCCAGGAAGCTTTCGGCACTCGCTGCGGCAATCTCCACGAAGGTTTCTTCGGGCTGCATCTTGATGGCGCCGATCTCGCGCTTCGTCACATTGCCGTTGCGGCAGAGCATCGGGATCAGCCAGCGCGGTTCGGCATTCTGCTTGCGACCGACCGAGACGGAGAACCAGACGCTGGCGCCGAAATCCTCGCGCGGTCCCTTCTGCGCCGGCTCATAGGGCTCGGCATTGTCGCGGCGCTTGCGGCTGCGATCGTCCTGCACGGTAATCTCGATGAGATCCTCCGGCGCCGAATGATTGGTTCGATAGAGGCGCAGGAAGGCGGCGGCAAGCTTCTCGGCGCCGTGGCTGGAAAGCAGCTGCTGCACCAACCCCTGTTCCTCTTCCTGCGGCGCCTCGCTGAAGATCGGATCGGCGAGCAATCGCTCATCGTCGCGCTCGTTGACCTCCTCGGCCGAGGGCGGCCGCGCCCAGGCGGCCGAAATACCGGCATTCTCGAGCAGGCGCTCTGCCTTGCGCCGTGCATTCAGCGGCACGATCATGGCGCTGATGCCCTTGCGTCCCGCCCGGCCGGTGCGGCCGCTGCGGTGGAGCAGCGTGTCCGGATTGGTCGGCAGGTCGGCATGGATGACAAGATCGAGACCCGGCAGGTCGATGCCGCGGGCGGCGACGTCGGTCGCGATGCAGACGCGGGCACGGCCGTCGCGCATCGCCTGCAGCGCATGAGTGCGTTCGTTCTGCGTCAGCTCGCCGGAGAGCGCTACGACCGAGAAATTGCGGTTGTTGAAGCGCGCGGTCAGGTGATTGACGGCGGCGCGCGTCGAACAGAAGACGATGGCGTTGGTCGCTTCGTAGTAGCGTAGCACGTTGATGATCGCGTTCTCGCGGTCGGCCGGTGCCACCATCAGCGCGCGATATTCGATGTCGACATGCTGCTTAGTCTCGGCCGCAGTGCTGATGCGCACGGCGTCACGCTGGTAGCTCTTGGCAAGCTTCGCGATTGCCGCCGGCACCGTCGCCGAAAACATCAGCGTACGGCGCTCATCCGGCGCCGAATCGAGAATGAATTCGAGATCCTCGCGAAAACCGAGATCGAGCATTTCGTCAGCCTCGTCGAGTACGGCGGCTTTCAGCTCCGACATATCGAGCGCCCTGCGGCGGATATGGTCGCAGAGGCGGCCCGGCGTGCCGACGACGATATGGGCGCCGCGTTCGAGCGAGCGGCGCTCGCTGCGGATATCCATGCCGCCGACGCAGCTGGCGATCACCGCGCCGGTCATCTCATAGAGCCATTCGAGTTCGCGCTTCACCTGCAGGGCAAGTTCGCGGGTCGGGGCGATGACCAGGGCAAGCGGCGCGCCGGCATTGCCGAAGCGTTCACTGCCCTCGAGCAGCGTCGGCGCCAACGCCAGCCCGAAGGCAACGGTCTTACCGGAACCGGTCTGGGCCGAAACCAGTGCGTCGGACGCGGCAAGCGCCGGATCCAGCATCGCATTTTGCACCGGGGTGAGTTCGGCGTAACCGCGCTTCTGCAACGCCTTGGCGATCGCCGGGACGACGCCGTTGAATTCTGTCATGAGTTCGATCTTTCGGAGCTGTCAGGCGCGAAATGCGCCATGGCCGGAGCCAGCCGGCGGGTATTTGCGCCGTTCCTAGCCGCTCCCGCGGCGATTGTCAAAGCGTGCGGCTGCGCCACAGCCATGCGTCTATATGGCTTGCCCGGCCACGCAACGTCGTTTCCAACGGACCCTCCATCCGGCCGGCCTGCAGCAGCACGCTGTCAGGGCCTGCGGCGCGGACGATTTCGGCGCTCAGCGCCAGCTCGACGCTATGGAGAGCGGCGACCTCCATCAACCGGCTGCCGACATTGATGGTGTCGCCTGCCGCGGTGATCTGCTGCCGGTCGCCGGTCCCAAGCCGCGAGGCGACGATCGGGCCGCAATGGGCGCCGACCTTGAAGCCAATCTTCTTCTGAGCAAAGCCGGCATGTGCGCCAAGCCAAGCCCGGGTGCGCTCGCAGAGGCTGACCGCGCAGGCGGCGGCGCGCGCGGCATCGTCATCGGCGGGTTCCGGCAGGCCGAACAGGATCATCGCCCCGTCGCCCATGAAGCTGGTGATGGCCCCGCCATGGGCGCGTGCCTCCTCGTCGATCAGTTCGAAGAAGCCGCTCAGCACCTCGCTGACCTTCACAGGGCCGAGATTTTCGCTGAGGCCGGTGAAGCCCGAGAGGTCGATGAAGATGACGGCAGCGTTCTGGCGCACCGGCTTAGCAAGGAAATTCGGGTCTCGCGCCAGCCACTCGCCGAGGCCGGGCGCCTCGATGCGCTGCAGCAGCGCGCTCTGCTCTGCAAAATGACGGGCGCGGCCGCGGTCGAGCCAGAGTTCGGCCGCGCCTAAGATCAGCACCGGCGGCAGCGCCGCTGCGACTGGCAGCGCCGCACTCAGCCAGTAGCCATGCGCAAAGGCCGACAGATTGAGGATTGCCCAGACGATGAGCGTCAGCACGATGATGAGATAACCTGCCGCGCTCCGGCGCCAGGCGACCAGCGAAACCAGCACCAGCGTCAGACCGATGGCGATGCCGGCATCGATCAGCCTGATCCTGTGGTCGCGCACCATGCCGTCGCCGGTGACGAGATGGGTGATCGCCGTCGACATCACCTCGACGCCGGGCAAGACGGGATCGAACGGCGTCGGGAAGACATCGCCGCCGCCCGTGACCGTCGAGCCGATGACGACGATGCGGCCGGCGACGGCATCCGCCGAAAGCTTGCCGTCAAGCGCATCGGCAGCGCTTGACGTGGCGATACTGCCGCGCCCGCCATAGAAGGTCACCGGCAGCCGCTGACCGATATCTGTGGGAATACGCAGCTTGCCGAGCATGATGGCATCGGGTTCGATACTGGGGTCGACACCGAGCGCCACCGAAGCGGCCCGAAGCGGAAAGGCCGGATCCAGCCGGTCCGCAGCCCGCGAGATCAGCGGAATGAAGCGGGGTGTGCCGATCTGGTCGGTGGCGACATTGACGATGCCGACCGCGGCCGCCTCGGCAAAACGGGGAAGCGGCAACAGAAGCTGGCTCGCCTCGGGAATGGCCGCAAGCGGGTCGTTCGCCGCCTCGGTGACCTGTTGGCGGCTCTGCGCGAAGGTGGCGGCCGCCGCAATGACGCTCGGCCCCTTTGCAAGGGCTGTAACCAGTGCCGCATCGCCCTCCTCCGGCCCCGGATCGACCAGCAGGATATCGAGCGCCAGGGCCTTCGGATTCAACGCGCTGATTGCGCCGACGAGCCGCGCAAGTGTGGCCCGATCCAGCGGATAACCGTGGGCGGCTGCGGTGCGGTCGTCGATGGCGACGATCGAGACGACCGGCGGCGGTGTCCTTGCCCCGACGATGGCGCTACGGATATCGGCAAGTGAGGCCTCCATCCGGTCGAGAAGGCCGCTCCCGGCATTGAGATTGGCATAACCGAGCGCGGCCGCCCAAAGACCGGCGAGCAGCAGCGCGATCACGGTCTGCAGGCGATGGTTCATGGATTATTGGCCGAGACGGGCAAGCAGTGCGGCAACACGCGGCGCCGGCCAGCGCCGCACGACCAGCGGCTCCGTCCCGCCGCTGACGTCGACGCCCTCGCCCGGCGACAGCACCACTTGCTCACCGGCCGGCCGGCGCACCGCGACGCTGCCTCTGACGACCAGAACCGAGGTCTTGCCGCTTGCGACGTCGACGGCCCATTGGGTGCCGCGCACGGCAGCGATCGCTTGCGGGGTCACCACCTGGAAACCACCCGCATGCTGGCTGCTGTCGACATCGACGAGAATGGCCTTGCGCCGCAGCGATGCCGAATCGGGACTGCCGTCACCGTTGCGGTCGGCAAGGCGGAAGGAGGCGCCGGCCTCTGCCGTCACCTTGACGCCGCCTGGACAACTGAACACCTGGCGGGCGCCGGCGTCGCGTGCGATCGTGCAGCCGGCAGACTGCGCAAAGGCCGCCCCATGCGGAATGAGGCCGACAGCAAGTGCGGCGGCGAGCAGGCTGCGAAACGTCCTATTCATGGAAAGCCCCCATGACCGTGCGGACAGCTTTTTCGAAAGCGCCGCCAACCGTCTTCTTCCATGTCGGGCATGATAGCCGAATTCGGATATTTCCCTAGGCAAAAAAGCAAACCGCCACAATCGCAAGGCGATTTCTTAGCGCCTGGTGTCGGTTTCGGGCGCTGGTCCGGCGTAGCGCGCCCGCGGCCGGATCAAGTCGCCGCTGTCGATCTGTTCCATCGCATGCGCCAGCCACCCGGCGGAACGGGCAAGCGAGAACATGATGATCGGCGCTTCCTTCGGAAGATCGAAGGCGGCGGCCATCGCGGCAAGCGTGAAATCTAAGTTGACCTTCTCGCCGACCACCGCCTCCCCTGTATCCCGAAGCTCGGCAAAGTCCCGCGGCAGGGGAAAATGCGAAAGCAGCGCCGAGGCCCTGATATCGCCGTCGGGATAGAGCGGATGACCGAAGGCCGGCAGCCGATTGCCCTGGGCAAGCGTACGGCGGATTGCCTGCGCCGCTCCAAGGACGGTGGCCGCCTCGATCAAGGCGTCGACGCCCTGCCAGGCGGCGCCATGCAGCGGCCCCGTCAATGTCGCCATGCCGGAAAGCACGGCGGCCGAAAGGGCCGCACCCGCCGATGCCGTGACCCGCGCCGCAAAGGTCGAGGCATTGAGTTCGTGATCGGCAAGCAGCACCAGAGCCCGACGCAGGCAATCGGCAGCATCAGGTCGCTGCCAGCTTGCCGCAAGCCTGCAATGCAGCGGCTGATCCGAAGGCCCAGGCGCCAGCGCATCTGCGACGGTGGAGAGCACACCTTGCGCCTCGCGGCGAAGGGCTGCCGGCGAACGGCCGAGCGACGGCAGATCCAATGTCACTCGCCCGGCAAGCGCCACGAACGCAGCCTGGAGCGAGGGAGCGGCGGGCCCGGCTTCGGCGCTGGAGGACACCACATCCGCACCATTCCAGAGCAGTGCCGCCGTTTGCTCCAGCGTCGCCGCTTCGGCAAGATCGGCCGCGTCCCGTCCGCGATAGAAAAGCCGTCCGCCGATAATGGTGGAGATTGCCGAGGACAGAACCGGATCGCCCCAGCGGATCGCCTCGGCGGCAACGGTTTCGGTCTTGCGGCGACCGGCATGGCGTTCGGCGAGCCGCTGCACATCGGCAGACTGGTAGAGGCTGCGGCGCGGGTCGGCGGGATCGGCCTTCGCCCGGATGCGGCCGCGGCTGACATTGGCGTAGAGCGTCTGCGGCTTGGTCTTCAGCGCCCGCAGCGCCTCCTCGGCGGTCAACCACGACATCGGAGCCTCATATTGATCAATTGCATCAAGATTGACGTCAATGAGACTAGGTCGGATCATCTGGGCCGTAAAGGAGAAAACAACATGAAAAACGGCTTGGAAGATGTCATTGCCGCCGAAACGCAGCTTTCGGATGTCGACGGCGAAGCGGGTCGGCTGATCATCCGCGGCGTATCGCTGGATCATCTGGTCGCCGGCGGCACCTATGAAGGAGTCGCCGCATTATTGCTCGACGGGCTGATGGAACGAAGCTTCGGTGAAGCGGAATTGCGCGAGTGGCTGGCGCAAGCGCGAAAGAGGGTCTTCGAACACGTCAGGGCTGCCGACGCCGCCGTGCTCGCCCTGCCCCCGGTCGATGCCACGCGGGCGCTGATTGCCCGGCTGCCCGACGGCGAGGATTTCGACACGGCGCTCAGCCTCATGGCCGCGCCCGCAGTCTACCTACCGGCGGTTCTGCGTCTGCAGCACGGTCAAAGACCGATCGCGCCCAACGCTTCGCTGTCGCAGGCGGCCGATATCCTGCGCATGTTGACCGGAAAGTTGCCGAGCAAGGAGCAAACGGCAGCACTCGATACCTACCTCGTGACGATCTCGGACCACGGCCTCAACGCCTCGACCTTCGCATCGCGCGTCATCGCCTCGACGCATGCCGGCCTGACCTCGTCGGTCCTGGCGGCGTTGAGCGCACTGAAAGGACCGCTGCATGGCGGTGCGCCCGGTCCCGTGCTCGACATGCTGGACGCGATCGGAACAGCGGAGAATGCCGGGCCATGGCTCGGCGAAGCGCTCGACCGCGGCGAAAGGCTGATGGGCTTCGGCCATCGCATCTACCGCGTTCGCGATCCGCGCGCCGATGCGCTGAAAGGCGCGCTGAAGCCGTTGGTCGCGTCCGGACAGGTGGACAGCGCCCGCGGCGCTCTGGCCGAAGCCGTGGAGGCGGCTGCCTTGGCGATCCTCAAGCTTCGCAAGCCTGACCGGCCGCTCGACGTCAATGTCGAATTTTATACCGCACTGCTGCTGGAAACGCTCGGCTTCCCGCGTCAGGCCTTCACCGGCGTCTTTGCGATCGGCCGCACCGTCGGTTGGCTGGCGCATGCCCGCGAACAGGCGCTCGACGGCCGGCTGATCCGGCCGCGCTCGGTCTATATCGGCCCACTGCCGGCTGCTGCCTGAGATGGAACTCGGCGGCGGGGCGCGTCCCTGCCGCCAAGCTCAACCGCCGACGAAGGCGGCGAGGTTGCCGAGCGTCAAACGGCAGCCTTCCTCATTGTCTTCAAGGCGAATGCCCGAGGGAATGTTGTCGCAGACCATCGTCACATCGGTGCCGCCATCGGCAGGCGCCAATGTCGTGCCGATCGTCATCTCGCCGGAAAAGCTCTTATCCTTGGAATCGAACCGTGTGGTCCAGACAATGCGTTCGTCAGGTACGAGCTTGGCAAAACGGCCTTCGAACCTGTCTGTCTTCTCGGAGGTCTTGCCCGGCTGCGCCGCCTCGTCATCGGGATAGACGAGCGACATGCTGAAAGCGCCGCCTTCCCTGCCCTCGAAGGCATGGACGATGCCCCGCATCGAACCGGGCGGCAGCCAGGTGGCGACCGCCTCCGCATCCAGGAAGGCGCGGTAGATGCGCTCGGGCGGCGCGGCGATGAAGCGTGAAACGGTCGTGTTGCGTGTGGGGGCCATGCCGGCGACATAGAGCAGCACCAGCACTTTCCCAGATCGCGCTTGAAATCGCGCGATCTGGATCGTCGTTGTGTTTAAACGAGGCGGCTCTGTTCCGTTGCCGCTTCGATGAAGCTGGCAAACAGCGGATGCGGGTCGAGCGGCCGGCTCTTCAGCTCCGGGTGATACTGCACGCCGATGAACCAGGGGTGATCGGGATATTCGATCGTCTCCGGCAGCACACCGTCCGGCGACATGCCGGAAAACACCAGGCCGCAGCTCTCGAGCCGGTCCTTGTAGTCGACATTGACCTCGTAGCGGTGGCGATGACGTTCGGAAATATCGGTGGAACCGTAGATTTCCGAGATCTTCGTGCCCTTCTTCAGCGCCGCCTTGTAGGCGCCGAGGCGCATGGTGCCGCCGAGATCGCCGGCTGCGGTGCGCTTCTGCAACTCGTTGCCCTTGACCCACTCGGTCATCAGGCCGACCACCGGCTCTTTGGTCGGGCCAAATTCGGTCGAGGAGGCGCCGGACACGTCGGCGAGATTACGCGCCGCCTCGATGACGGCCATCTGCATGCCGAAGCAGATGCCGAAATACGGCACCTTGCGTTCGCGGGCAAAGCGGGCTGCATGGATCTTGCCTTCCGAACCGCGTTCGCCGAAGCCGCCCGGCACGAGGATGCCATGCACCTTTTCGAGATAGGGCGCCGGATCTTCCTTTTCGAAGACCTCGGACTCGATCCACTCGAGTTTGACCTTGACGCGATTGGCGATGCCGCCGTGATGCAGCGCCTCGATCAGCGATTTATAGGCATCCTTGAGGCCGGTATATTTGCCGACGATCGCGATCGTCACTTCGCCCTCAGGCGTGCGGATGCGGTTGCAGACCTCTTCCCAAGGGTCGAGACGCGGCTTCGGCGCCGGCTCGATGCCGAAGGCGGCAAGCACTTCGTCATCAAGGCCTTCCTTGTGGTAGGCGATCGGCACATCGTAGATGTTGGCGACGTCGAGCGCCTGGATGACGGCGGACGGGCGTACGTTGCAGAACAGCGACAGCTTGCGGCGCTCGGCTTCCGGAATTTCGCGGTCGGCGCGCACCAGCAGGATATCGGGATGAATGCCGAGCGCCTGCAACTCCTTGACCGAATGCTGGGTCGGCTTGGTCTTCAGCTCGCCGGCAGCGGGAATGTAGGGCATCAGCGTCAGGTGGACGTAGACGGCGGTGCCGCGCGGCAGATCGTTGCCGAGCTGGCGAATCGCCTCCATGAACGGCATCGCCTCGATGTCGCCGACCGTGCCGCCGATTTCGCAGATGACGAAGTCGTAGTCGTCATTGCCCTCGACAACGAAATCCTTGATCTCGTTGGTGACGTGCGGAATGACCTGCACCGTCGCGCCGAGATAGTCGCCGCGCCGTTCCTTGTCGATGATGTTCTTGTAGATGCGGCCGGTGGTGATGTTGTCGGTCTTGGTCGCCGAACGCCCCGTGAAGCGTTCGTAGTGGCCGAGATCGAGATCGGTTTCCGCGCCGTCGTCGGTGACGAAGACCTCGCCGTGCTGGGTCGGGCTCATCGTGCCCGGGTCCACGTTCAGATAGGGATCGAGCTTGCGAAGCCGGACCCGATATCCACGGGCCTGCAGCAAGGCTCCGAGAGCCGCGGCCGCAATTCCTTTTCCGAGAGAGGAAACCACGCCGCCAGTGATGAATACGTATCGCGCCATGGGATTCACCGGATACCTTCTCAAAAACGATTCCACCAGCCCCAAAAATTCTTTTCCGGAATTTTCGAAGCGTGGCGCTGGAATCTGAACAAAAGAAAACCGGCAGACCCTGGGGCCTGCCGGCGGTTTATGTCGAAGCCCGGTTTACTGTCCCGTCGGGACGCCGGAAGGCTGAGCCGGTGCCGGCGTGGCCGGAGCTGCAGGCGCAGTCGTTGCCGGGGCAGTCGCTGCAGGTGCGGTGGCAGCGGGAGCCTGGGCCGGAGCAGTTGCTGCCGGTGCTGTCGTCGAGGGAGCCTGCGGTGCGGGCGCTGCCGCCCCGCTGCTCGGAACGCCGTTGCCTGCCGGCTGATTTGCCGGAGCCTGCGCGCCGCCGCCGAGCAAATCGAGAATGCCGTTGCCCTGGCCGCCTGTTGCCGGAATGCGGTCGAGAATGTCGCTCGGACGGCCTTCGTAACGCGTCAGAATGCCGAGGCCGAGCGAGGTCAGGAAGAACAGGGTCGCAAGGATCGCGGTCGTGCGCGTCAGCGCATTGGCCGTGCCGCGGGCCGACATGAAGCCCGAACCGCCGCCGATGCCGAGGCCGCCGCCTTCCGAACGCTGGATGAGCACGACGCCGACGAGGGCGAGCACGATCATGAGATGAATGACAATCAATACGGTCTGCATGGGTCCAGTCCTGCCCGCCTGGAGACGGACATAAGTAAGAATTCTGGCGGCTCTTTACATGAGGCTTTGATCTATTCCAAGCCCTTGGGCCCGGAATAAACTGCGAATGAACAATGCCTCAGGCGAGCAGCGCCTCATAGGCCCGGTAAATGGCGAGGAAGTCGGAGGCTTTCAAGCTCGCCCCGCCGATCAGCGCGCCGTCGACATTGGCAATGCCCATCAGTTCGCCGGCATTGGCCGGCTTGACAGAGCCGCCATAGAGAAGGCGCATCTTGCGGCCTTCATCGCCGAAGCGGGCCACGAGTTCGGCGCGCATGAAGGCATGGGCCTTTTCAACATCGCCCGATGTCGGCGTCACACCGGTGCCGATCGCCCAGATCGGCTCGTAGGCGATGACGGTGTTTTCGGCGGTGGCGCCGTCCGGAACCGAAGCGGAAAGCTGGCGCTTGACGACGTCGAGCGCCTGCCCGGCGCGGCGTTCGTCCGCCGTCTCGCCGATGCAGATGATCGCCGTCAGTTCGGCGGCAAAGGCTGCCTCCGCCTTGGCGCGCACCAGATGATCCGTTTCGGCGTGGTCGGTGCGCCGCTCGGAATGACCGACGATGACATAAGTGCCGAAAGCATCGGCGATCATTTCAGCCGAAATGTCGCCGGTATGGGCGCCGGACGCTTTCTGATGGCAATCCTGCGCGCCGATCGAAAGCGGGCTGTCGGTGCAGAGCGCCGTCGCCACATAGAGCAGCGTCGTCGGCGGGCAGATCAGCGCCTCGACCTTGTCGGCGAGCGGCGGGCGAACGCCCTCGGCAATCGCCTTGATCTGATCGAGGGAGGCACGCGTGCCGTTCATTTTCCAATTTCCCGCCACGAGCGGGCGCACGTCAGGTGTCATGCCGGTCTTCCCAAAATCTCTCTATGCCTGGGGCCATATCAAAAGCTTGCGGCAAAGAAAAGCATCATGCCCTTGACGTAAGGGGAATCTCGGCGATCCCAGCCATATTTCTGCCGAAAAACGCTAGGCAGCGCGCTTCAGCCTGCGAGAATCCAGTTCAAGACCCTGCGCCAGTCGATCATCCGGATCGGCGTTCCGTGATTGCCGGTCTGAAACAGCGTGAAGCGCGTCGGGTATTTCGCCTTGTGCAGGCTTTCGAACAGCGCCTGCTGCTCGCTCGCGGCGTAGACCGGGTCGCGGCTGCCATGGGCGAACCAGAGCGGCAGCTTCGCTTTGTAGAAGGCGCTCCTGGTGAAATCAGGATCGGTGACGCCGCTCATGATCAGCATGCCCTTCAGCCGCTTGACGCTGTCGCCGTCGCGCGCAATGCCCCAGCAGACCTGGCTGCCCATCGAGGCGCAGGAAAGGATGACCGGCCGCCCCGGCGCTTGGGCGCTGGCATAGCGGATAAGGCCGGCGATCGCGGCAACGCCGTTGCTGTCGAAGTTTTTGACCGTCGGCGAATAATAGACACCGCCATTGCCGGCGACGAGGTTCTTCAGCCGGTTGAAATTGCCGCCGAAGCTGTAATCATTGGCCCCGAGCCGGCGATCGCCGTCGCGGCCATGGATGAAAATCACCGTGAAGGCGGCATTCTGAGCCGGTCCCACCCTGGTGACATCGAGTTTGATGCCGTCGAGCGACAAGGTCTCGTCGGCCTGGGCCTTGCGGATGCCGAGCGCCACATATTTCTGCTGCACCCGCTTCTGCGGGATCTGATCGCGGCCATTGATATCGCGCATCTCGTCATAGTCGATCACCTCGAGGGCGCCGTCATCGCCCGTCTGCAAGATCGCCTGCTTCGAGAACAGATCGTCCTTGAAGGGTGGCAGTGCATCGGCAGCCCGCGCAGGGCCAACAGCAGACAGGACGGCCGCGGACAGGAAAAACGCCGCAATTGCGGTGATTATGGTGCAATGACTTGTGGACATTCGCATTCGGATGGTTCCTGAGGCCTGCCGCCGCTTGCCATTCTGCGCCCGGCAACGCAAATCATGTGTGAAAAGCCGCCAAAACCGGCGGTGTCGCGTATAGAGGTGCTTTCTGGCAAAATCTGCCTGATTCGCAAACGTGGCATGAAATGCGGTGATTTTGGGTCGGCGGCGGATGCAAGCCCCAAGCCAGACCCAAGACAGGATGAAGATCTGAACGGCTCCATGGACGATAGCAACGACCTCTTTTCCGGAATGCCCCTCTCTGAAAAACGCGAGGAGGCGCAGAAGCCTGCCGCCCCGGCCGAGCGGCCCCCAGTAACGGCTGCGCCCGTTGCCACCGCAGCGTCCCCTGCTGCCGGAGCCGCGTCTACTGCTGGAGCCCCTCCTGCTGGCGGAGCATCTTTGCGCCCCGCCCCCGCCGCGTCGAACTCGGACGAGTACGGCGCCTCGTCGATCCGCGTCCTCGAAGGCCTCGAGCCGGTGCGCATGCGCCCGGGCATGTATATCGGCGGCACCGACGAGAAGGCGCTGCACCACCTCTTTGCCGAAGTCATCGACAATGCGATGGACGAGGCTGTCGCCGGACACGCCAATTTCATCGAGGTCTATCTTGACCTCGAGGGTTATATCACCGTCTCCGACAACGGCCGCGGCATCCCGGTCGAGAACCATCCGCAGGTGCCGGGCAAGTCGACGCTCGAAGTCATCATGACCAAGCTGCATGCCGGCGGTAAATTCGACGGCAAGGCCTACGAGACCTCGGGCGGCCTGCACGGCGTCGGCGTCTCGGTCGTCAACGCGCTTTCCGACGACCTCGAAGTGGAAGTGGCGCGCAACCGCAAGCTTTACCGCCAACGCTTCTCTCGCGGCCTGCCGCAGGGCGGGCTCGAAGAATTGGGCGACGTCCACAATCGCCGCGGCACCCGTGTGCGCTTCCATCCCGATCCCCAGATTTTTGGGGATCACATGAAGTTCGATGCCGCCCGGGTGTTCCGGATGGCGCGCTCGAAGGCCTACCTGTTCGGCGGCGTCGAGATCCGCTGGAGCTGCGAGCAGGGTGTTTTGCCCGAAGGTTCGGAAGTGCCTGACAAGGCCGTCTTCCACTTCCCCGGTGGCCTGAAGGATTATCTCCAGGCGACGATGGGCAAGGAATTCACCGTCACCCGCGAGATCTTCGCCGGCAAGACCGAGAAGGTGAGCGGCCACGGCTCGATGGAATGGGCGATCACCTGGTATGGCGGCGATCCGCAAGTGCATTCCTATTGCAATACCATCCCGACGCCCGAAGGCGGCACGCACGAGGCGGGTCTGCGCATCGCGCTGACCAAGGGCCTGAAGGCCTATGCCGAGCTGACGCAGAACAAGCGCGCCGCCCAGATCACCACCGATGACGTGATGATCTCGGCCGTCGGCATGCTGTCGGTCTTCATCCGCGAGCCGGAATTCGTCGGCCAGACCAAGGACAAGCTGGCGACCGTCGAGGCCCAGCGCATTGTCGAAAACGCGCTCCGCGATCCCTTCGACCATTACCTTGCCGACAATCCGAATGAATCGGCCAAGCTGCTCGACTGGGTGATTGAGCGCGCCGAGGAGCGCCTGCGGCGCCGCAAGGAAAAGGAAGTCAACCGCAAGACGGCGGTGCGCAAGCTCCGGCTGCCCGGCAAGCTCGCCGACTGCTCGCAGAACACCGCCGAGGGCGCCGAACTCTTCATCGTCGAGGGCGATTCGGCAGGCGGTTCGGCCAAGCAGGCGCGCAATCGCACCAATCAGGCCATTCTTCCCCTGCGCGGCAAGATCCTGAACGTTGCGAGTGCCGGCCGCGAAAAGTTTGGCGCCAATCAGCAGCTCGCCGATCTCATCCAGGCGCTGGGCTGTGGCACGCGCTCGAAATACCGCCAGGAAGACCTGCGCTACGAGCGGATCATCGTCATGACCGATGCCGACGTCGACGGCGCCCATATCGCCTCGCTACTCATCACCTTCTTCTACCAGGAAATGCCGGAGCTGGTGCGCGGCGGACATCTCTTCCTCGCCGTGCCGCCGCTCTATAAGATTACCCAAGGAGCGAAATCCGCCTATGCCCGCGACGACAATCATCGCGCCGAGCTGATGCAGACGGAATTCAAGGGCAAGGCCAAGGTCGAGATCAGCCGCTTCAAGGGCCTCGGCGAGATGATGGCCGCCCAGCTCAAGGAAACCACTATGGATCCGTCCAAGCGCACCCTGCTCAAGGTCATGATCGACGAGGTGGATTTCGAGGGCACCCGCAGCGCCGTGGATGATCTGATGGGCACCAAGCCGGAAGCCCGCTTCCGCTTCATCCAGGAACGCGCAGCCTTCGCCGAAAACCTCGATATTTAAAACATGCTGATCACGCGCCGGACCGTGGGATAGACAGGGTTCGACGCGCCGCATTTTAGCATTTTCGATTTCATCGAACTGACGAAGAACCGTAACAACTCCGTCAAACAACCGGCGCATGAAGCGGTCGGCGCGCGGCCTCCCAAGGGAGAAACGCCTGCGCCGGTTCGAACCGTTTTCAACCCCTTGCCGGATATTTGTCATGACCAAGCGTTTTGTCGCGACTGCCGCTTTCGTTCTCCTGTCCAGCACCCTCACTGCCGGTGCCACAGATATTGGGGCCACCGCTATCGGCGCCACCGTCGAGACTGCCTGCCCCTTCGGCGATTGCGCCGCCGGCATTTCGCTCTCCTATCTCGGTGAATTCGTTATCCCCACAGGCCAAATGGAAAACGGCGTCGAATTGGGCGGCATTTCCGGCCTCGATTTCGATGCCGCCACCGGCCATTACCTCGCCATCAGCGACGACCGCTCCGAAAGAGCTCCCGCCCGCTTCTATGAACTCGATGTCGATGTCGACGCATCGGGCCTGAAGGGCGTTTCGGTCGTCAAGCACGTCACACTGAAGGATAAGAACGGCGAGCCTTTCGCCGCCAGGACCGTCGATCCGGAATCGATCCGCCTCGGCAAGGACGGCATCTATTGGGGCAGCGAAGGCGACGGCAAGGCGCTGCTGCCGCCCTTCATCCGCGTCACTGCGCCGGATGGTTCCTTCGTCCGCGAATTCAAGCTGCCGGACGGATTTGCGCCGACCGCCGACAAGTCGACCGGGATCCGCGACAATCTCGCCTTCGAGGATCTCGCCGTGGCACCCTCGGGCGATGTTTTCGTCGGCGTCGAAGCCGCCCTCTACCAGGACGGCCCGAACCCCTCGCTGACGACAGGCAGCCTGTTGCGCATCATCCGCTATGACGGCGCAACCGGCGAATCCAAGGCTCAATATGTCTATCCTGTCTCGCCGATCCCGCAGGCCGCTACCAAGGCCGACGGCGGCAACGATAACGGCATGTCGGAAATGCTCGCACTCGACGATCACCGTCTGCTCGCCGTCGAGCGCAGCTACGCCCAGGGCTTCGGCAACACCATCAAGATCATGATGATGGATCTCGCCGACGCGACCGATGTATCCGCCATCGCTTCGCTCGCCAAGAACGACCAGCGCGTCGTCCCCGCCCGCAAGAGCCAGATCCTTGATTTGAGAGCAATCGGTCTCGTTCCCGACAATATCGAGGCCATGTCGCTCGGCAAGGCCAAGGACGGTACCGACGTTCTCATTCTCGGCTCCGACAATAATTTCTCGGCCGCCCAGAAGACGCAATTCTACGCCTTCAAGATTTTGCGCCGTCCGCAACAGTAAGAGATCAGCTCTGACGGCCGAATAGCGACGCTTTGTATGCGCTTTCACGGTGCGGACCTTGAAACCGCGGGGGTGATGGCCCATAACCAGAGTACAAGAAAAAGAAGAGGCGCGTGTGGGTGTGTTCGACCGTCAGAAAAGCAATCATGAACCGCGATGGCTCGGATCGTCAGCGCCGACACGTACACCGCTGATCCCCTCGATTTCGGCGGCACGCTGGCTGCTGGTTCTGATCGTCGCGGCCGGCGTCTACTTCTTCTACGGCTTCCTCGTGCCGGTGCTGGCGGCGCTTGTCATCGGCTTCGCCAGTTGGCCGCTATACCGCAAGCTTCTCGCCCGCGTCGGCGGCAATACGACGATCGCCGCGACCATCGCCATCCTCTTGATCATCACCTTCCTGGTGATCCCGATCGGGCTTGCGGCCACCTATACGACGGGCGAAGTGCGCAACTGGGTTGCCTGGGCCATCCACGCCAATCGCGCCGGCGCCCCGACACCCGACTGGATCGTCGCGCTGCCTTGGGCAGGCGCCTATCTCGATGAAGTCTGGACCAAATATATCGGCAGCCCCGGCGCTCTCGGCGATGTCATCCAGGCGGTCAGCGGCGCCAATATCGGTAATATCTACCGTGCCGTGCTTGCCGCCGGCGGCGGCGCCTTTCACCTGCTGCTGACGCTGCTCTTCATGCTGATTGCGCTGTTCTTCGTCTATCGCGACGGCTTTTCCTTCTCCAAACAGATCGACATGCTGGGCGAGCGCATCCTGCCGAACCGCTGGGAGCGTATATCCCGCGTCGTGCCGGCGACGATCAGCTCCACCGTCATGGGCATGACGCTGATTGCGATCGGCGAAGGCATCGTGCTCGGCGTTGCCTACTGGATCGCCGGCGTGCCGTCGCCGGTGACGCTCGGCGTGCTCACGGGCGTGATGGCGCTCATTCCAGGCGGCGCGCCGCTGTCATTCACCCTGGTTTCGATCTATCTGCTGGCGAGCGGCTCGCATGTCGCCGGCATCTGCCTCTTCGTCTGGGGCACGGTCGAACTCTTCATCGTCGACAAGACGCTGCGGCCGAAGCTCGTCGGCGGCCCGATCAAGCTGCCTTTCCTGCCGACCTTCTTCGGCCTCGTCGGCGGCGTCAAGACGATGGGTTTCCTCGGCCTGTTCATCGGTCCGGTGCTGATGGCGCTGATCGTCGCCATCTGGCGCGAATGGATCCACGAGGCCCGCAACGCCGAAAAGGGCGAGACGGGACCGCAGGTCCTTATTGACGAGCAGGCGCCGCCGCCGTCCAAAACGATCCCCCGCATCGCCGAAGGCTGAACATTTGCCGCCCTTTATCCCAGCCGCTTTTCCATGAACAGGCTAAGCGGGTCCGGCAGATAGCTGCCGAAGGGCGCAATGTCCTCGTAGCCGTATTTGCGGTAGAGAGCGATCGCCTCGGGCTGGTAGATGCCGGTTTCAAGCCGGATCGCCGTCAGCCGCTTTTCCCTTGCGATCGCTTCGAGCGCGTTCATCAGGCCGCTGGCGATCCTCAGCCCCCTCGCCTCTGGATCGACGAACATCCGCTTGATCTCCGCCGTGCCGTCGCCGGCCTCGACCAGCGCGCAGCAGCCGACGATCGCATCGCCGTTGCGGGCGACCAGGAAACTCACCGCAGGCTTTTCCAGCAGGGAGAGATCGACCAGATGGTTGCTCTCGGCGGGATAGAGTGACTGCGCATAGGCATCGGAAAGATCGAGTAGCCGGATGACGCCGTCCTGACGCGGCGGCTCCAGGGCAATGGTGACGGACATGCTGCCTCTTTCTGCTGGCGCAGGGCACAGTTTTTCCCGACATGAACAAGAGTTAATGCCCTTGCCTTCATTCGGTTGGAATTGCGCCCTCTAAGACGATGACATGCTCAATAGCCAAGGAGGCAAAATATGCAAGCGGTGCTGATCGCGATGACCATTCTCGGTTGCGACGATTCCATCAGCCAATGCAGCTATGTCGCGACAGTCGATAAACGCTGGGAGACGGTTGCCGCCTGCGATGCCGAAGCCGAACGTCGGCTGAAAACCTACGCCAATGTCAGCTATCCCTCGGTGATCGCGGTATGTGAGGCGCCGAAAGCCGTCGCTGCCGCCGAACCGCCGAAGCCGGCGCCGGTACCGTCGTCCCTTCCTGAAGCGGCCGAACAGCGCCCCCAGGGCCTGCTTGGCTTTGCCGACGATATTGCCGGCCGGGTCCGCGACCATCTGCCCACCGGCAGGAGCGTGAAGGACACGCTCGTCAAACCGGTACATTTCGTTTCCGCCAGCTATTCCTGGGTGGTGACGCGGCTGGCCGATTAGGCGGCCGCAAGCGCCGCATAGACGCGGGCCGATTGCCGCTGTTCGGCGACACCAAGCTTTTCCACCATGTCGAGCAGTTCGCCGACGGCGCCGTGCGCGCCGTCGTGATGGCGGAATTTTTCGAGAAGACGGCCGCAGATAGTGCCGAGCACGCTGCCCGGCGCTTTTCTGGCGGCGTCCCGCCAGAGCATTGTCGCCTCGACGAAGATGACGCTGATATCCCTCGGCAGGCCGGCCGACTCGTAGAGCGCCCGCACCGCATGCATGCGCCCGGTTGCCAGGATCGAACGCACGCGGCGTTCGCCGCAGCCTGTGAGATCGACGATCGCGCCGGCGAAAAAATCCACCTTGCCGGCGCAAAGCGCATGCATCAGGAAGGACGGCGTCAGCCGGTCATTGAGGCGCAGATGCTGGACGAGGTCGGGTATCTCGCGTGGCGCGATGTCGCCGGCGATCGAAACGATTGCAGCCTCGGTCGCCTCGCGGCTGATGCGCTGCAGCCGCTGCAGGCCGATCGCCGCCTGTGCGAGCGGCAGCCCGACCAGCGCATTGCTGACATGCTGGGTGAGCAGTTGGCGGGCATCGGCGGGAAGATCGCTGCGGTCGAGCAGCAGGTTGCGGATGTCGCAGCAGTCGCCGAGCCGTTCGGCGATACGTTTCAGGGATTGGCTGGAGATCACCGCGCCGTCATTCTCGAGCAGGCAGAGCAGCTCTTCCTCGTCGCCGACTTCCGCAAGCGCAGCCGAAACCGGGCGCGTCACATGCGCCCTCGCCGCGATCAGCATGCGGGTGGCGCCATTGCCGCGCGCGGCAAGATCGACGAGATCGGCATCGCTCAAAAGCGGCGAACAGGTCACCGCATGGCAGGCGACTTCGGGCTGATCTTCGGCAAGCGAAAGGATCAGGCTGCGCGGCGCATCGGGCGACCAGGCGATCGCCTCGGCAAGAGCCAGCCGCACGCGCGGCGACGGATCGTCGAGCAGAAAGGTCATCGCCATCTCGGCCGCCGCCCGCTCGTCCGTCGTCATCTCCGACTGCAGATAGGCTCGCCCGAGTGCATTTGCGGCCCGGGCCCGGTCACCGGTCTTGGCCGTTTCGATCCAACGAAGGAAAGCTTCTATGATCACGCGACGCCCCAGCACTTGAACGCGATTCCCGCGCGTTTCATTCAATGCTGCGACCGTAGCGGCAAAAGGTTTAAGATTGGTTCACCATGTTTCTTAAGCCTTTGTATGCCTTGCCGTTCCGCCTAAACCTTCGGCAGATGCGGCCGGATCATCTCGAAAACATCGCAGCCTTCGCTGTAATCCATGTATCCCATGCGGGCGACGGGCCGGGCGAGCGACATGTCGAGACGTCCATCCTTGACGATCGCCTCGTCGATGCGGATGCCGACCACCTCACCGAAGATAAGGACGTTTTCGGAAGGCGTGCCCGACAGCGTCTTCGGCTCGAGGATCTCGGTGACCTTGCATTCAAGCACCGCGAACGCCTCGCCGACATAGGGCGCGTCGATCAGTTCCGCCTGCTTGGGCGTCAGGCCGGCGAAATCGAATTCGCTGTTGCCGTAAGGCAGTGCCGCCGAGGACAGGTTCATTTTCTCGGCAAGATCACGGCTGACGAAATTGCAGGTGAAGACACCGGTCTCGGCCGCATTGCGCTGGCTGTCCTTGCGCCCGGCGGATGAAAACATCACCAGCTTCGGCCGGTCGGCAACGGCGTTGAAGAAGGAATAGGGCGCGAGATTGATGGAACCGTCCCTGCCCTTGCTGCCGATCCAGCCGATCGGGCGCGGCGACACGATCGCCTTGAACGGATCATGCGCCAGCCCGTGCCGGTTGCTGTCGGTGGTGTAGAACATCAGTCCTCCCCGCCGACCCAGGTCACGGTATCGGCAAGCTCCGGCCGCGGCCGTTCGATCGCCGGAAATGTCGTCGAGCCGATATGGATGAAACCCGCCACCTTTTCATCAGGCCCGACGCCGAGCAGCGGATAGGCGCGCTGGTCATAGGCAAACCACTCCGTCAGCCAGTTGGCGACATAACCGCTGGCATTGGCGGCGAGGATGACGTTGAAGCAGAGCGCGCCGGCCGACATCATCTGCTCCCATTCCGGGATCTTGATATGCGGCCCCGCCTTGCTGACGACGGCAACGACCACCGGCGCGCGGGTGAAACGGGCGCGCTCGACCTGGATCATCTCCTCGGAAAGCTCGGGCTTTGCCTCGAGCGCCAGCTTCAGAAGCTCCTCGCCAAGGTGGGCGCGGTGCTGTCCGCGATAGACGATGAAACGCCATGGCGCGATCTTGCCGTGATCGGGAACACGCGAGGCAAGACGCAGGATTTCCTCGATTTCGGCCTTTTCTGGGCCTGGTTCGCACATCTGGAAAGCGGGGATGGAGCGGCGCACGGCGAGGTAATCGATCAGCTTGATATCGGATTTCATTCGGGGAGAAACTCTCATTTTTATGCTGCTGCAAAGGGTGGGTCTTGAATTTGCCATCGCGTTGGTCTTGAAGTGGCCTTTGCGATTTCAGAAGTCAATCGGTTCACGAAACAGATGTTTGGCATTTCGCCTTTTGCACGCATCGGCCTTGCCATTGCCCTGACGATCCTGACGCCTCCAGGCGCCGGCGCCCAGGATGCCTTCAAGGAATTCAAGCAGCTTGAATCGACGCCGAAGATGCCGAAGCTCGATGCCTTCATCGCGCCCGGCACGGCGCCCGAAGGGGTCAAGCTGCGAGACGTCTCGATGGAAGCCAAGCTGACGGCGGACGGCACACCGGTCGAGGAAGGCCTGTCCTGGTATGTCTTCAGCCCGATCGCCGGAACCGACGGCAAGCTGCCGCTGATCGCCAGCGCCAAAGGCGGACCCGCTGCCTTCCAGCTCGCTCCCGGCGATTATTTCGTCAACGTCTCCTTCGGCCGAGCCGGGGTTACCAAGAAACTGACCATTCCGGCCGACGGCCAGGTCGACAAGCAGGTGATGGTGCTCGATGCCGGCGGCCTGCTGCTCAATGCCGTCTCCGGCACTGATGCCCGCATCCGCCCCGACCAGTTGAGCTTCTCGATCTATTCCTCGGAAGTGCGCGAGGACGGCGAGCGGGGCCTCGTCACGGCCGATGTCTCGCCGAACACCGTCGTCCGCCTCAATGCCGGCACCTACCACATCGTTTCCGAATATGGCAGCGTCAACGCCGTCATCCGCGCCGATATCCAGGTCGAAGCCGGCAAGCTGACCGAGGCGACGATCCAGCATCGCGCCGCGCAGGTCACCTTCAAGCTGGTCTCCGATGCCGGCGGCGAGGCGATCGCCGATACCGCATGGTCGATCCTGACGGCGGCCGGCGATAGCGTCGGCGAAAGCGTCAGCGCCTTCCCGACCATGGTTCTCGCCGAAGGCGGATATTCCGCCGTCGCCCGCAACAAGGACAAGATCTACCAGCGCGATTTCACCGTCGTTGCCGGCAGGAACACCGATGTCGAGGTCCTGATGAAGGATCAGCAGCCGCAGCCGCCGGTGAACGATGCGGCCCGTACGGTGCAGCAAGTGCCTGTGGGAACGCCGCCGCCTCCAGGTGTCCAGCCGGCTCCGGTGGCCCCGCTCCCCTCCTATGAACAGCTCGCGCCGCAGGGCGGCGACGACACCAGCCTCGATTGATCCTAGCGCGAGCGGTTTCGGTTCAGCAGAAACCTTTGACGGGCGCGCTTCGGCGGCGCCATCGAGAAGACGGCCTCATAGAGGCGGGCCAGCAGACCCTTGCGGTCGCTGCCGCTGCTCAACGCCTCCCAACTCTGCACTTTGCCGACATGCGCCGTGATCGTGCTGCCAGACAGCCGGCGGAATTCGCCGATCAGCAGCGACAGGCGCAGCGTCATCGATGCCAGGCTCGCCAGATGGAACAGCCGGCCGTTCTGACCCTCGAAATAGATTGGCAGAACGCTGGCATGCGTCGCCTGGATGAGTTTTGCCGCAAACATCTTCCAGGGCAGGTCCTCGGCGCGGCCGAAGCCCCGTCTGGCGGTCGCAACCCCGCCCGCCGGAAAAACGACGATAGTGGTGCCTTCCTTGAGCAGCCGCACCGCCTCGTTCCGGCTCTTCATGTTCATCGCCATTGCCTGCCTGGTTTCTTCGAAGGAAATCGGCAAGGAATAGCGCGCCATCTCGGGCATTTTCAAAAGGTCGTTGTGGATCAGCACCTTGAAGGGACGGCCGAGCTGTTCGGCAAGCGCCAGCACGGCAATGCCGTCGCCGATGCCGAAGGGGTGGTTGGCGACGATGACAATCGGTTCGGCTGGAACGGCTTCGAGCGGCCAGTTACCCTTGATGTCGACTGCGACGTCGATGAGATCGAGGGTCTTGGCGAACACCCGGTCGCTCTTGCCGACGATGTCGCTGCGCCAGGTCTCGTAGAGACTGACATAGCGATCGCGGCCCGAAAGTCCCTCGATCGAACGGATCAGCCAGCGCTTCAAGCGCGGATCCCCATCATTGGCATAGGATAGTTCTTTGAACCGCAATCCGGCATCGGGATGATCCCGCTCCCCGTTCGTGACGAGAATATTGCAGCTTCATATCAGATTTCCGACAGCGCCAGACCGGCGCTGTCGGATAGAGGCGTTCGTCAGGCAGCCGCCTTGGCTTTCTTTGCTTCGGCCTTGCGACGGAGGTCGGGCGGCGTCGCTTCGAGGGTCAGGCTGTCGACGGCGGCATCGAGCCCCATCGAAACCTGCTCCTGGCTGCCGAGGCGGCGGATGTTGACCGTGCGCTCCTCGGCTTCCTTCCTGCCGCAGACGATGATGACGGGCACCTTGGTGACCGAGTGTTCGCGGACCTTGTAGTTGATCTTCTCGTTGCGGAAATCGGTCTCGACGTTGAGGCCGGCCTCGCGCAGCGCCTCGGCCACCTCAAGCCCGTAGGCATCGGCTTCCGAGGTGATCGTCGCCACCACCACCTGCAGCGGCGAAACCCACAGCGGCAGATGGCCGGCGAAGTTTTCGATCAGGATACCGAGGAAGCGTTCCATCGAGCCACAGATGGCGCGATGGATCATCACCGGCTGCGTCTTTTCGGAGTTGCTGTCGATATAGAAGGCGCCGAAACGTTCCGGCAGATTGAAATCGACCTGCGTCGTGCCGCACTGCCATTCGCGGCCGATCGCATCCTTCAGCGTATATTCGAACTTCGGTCCGTAGAATGCGCCTTCGCCCGGCAGAATGCCGGTCTTGATGCGCCCATCGGACTGCGCCTCGATGGTTTTCAGCACGTCGGTCATGACGGCTTCGGCGCGATCCCAGAGTGCGTCGGAACCGACGCGCTTTTCCGGCCGGGTCGAAAGCTTGACGACGATTTCCTTGAAGCCGAAGTCTTCATAGACCGACAGAATGAGATCGTTGATTTTCAGGCACTCGGCGGCCATCTGCTCGTCGGTGCAGAAAATGTGCGCGTCGTCCTGGGTGAAACCGCGCACGCGCATCAGTCCGTGCAACGCGCCCGACGGCTCGTAGCGATGCACCAGGCCGAATTCGGCGAGGCGGATCGGCAGTTCGCGATAGGACTTCAAGCCATGCTTGAAGATCTGCACGTGGCCGGGGCAGTTCATCGGCTTCAGCGCAAAGACGCGGTTATCCGCTTCCTTGTCGTCCGGATGCGTCATCGCATGTGCCGATTTCACGGCGAACATGTTTTCCTGATACCAGCCCCAGTGACCCGAAGTTTCCCAGAGCGCGGTGTCGAGCACCTGCGGCGCGTTGACTTCTTCATAATCGACGGCGAGCCGGCGACGCATATAGGAGACGAGCGACTGAAAGATGCGCCAGCCCTTGCCGTGCCAGAAGACGACACCCGGGCCTTCTTCCTGGAAATGGAACAAGTCCATTTCGCGGCCGAGCTTGCGGTGGTCGCGCTTTTCGGCTTCCGCCAGCATATGCAGGTAGTTGTCGAGATCGGCCTGGTCGGCCCATGCCGTGCCGTAGATGCGCGACAGCATGGCGTTGTTGCTGTCGCCGCGCCAATAGGCGCCGGCAACCTTCATCAGCTTGAAGGCCGTGCCGATCTGGCCGGTGGAGGCCATATGCGGGCCGCGGCAAAGATCGAACCAGTCGCCCTGATGGTAGATCTTCAGATCCTGCCCTTCCGGGATCGCGTCGACGAGTTCGACCTTGTACTGCTCGCCCTTGGCGGCAAAAACCTCCTTGGCCTTCTCGCGCGACCATACCTGCTTGGTGAAAGCGGCGTTACGGGCGATGATCTCCTTCATCTTCTTTTCGATCTTCGGCAGATCGTCGGGCGTGAAGGGCTCGTTCTTGGCGAAGTCGTAATAGAAGCCGTTTTCGATGACCGGGCCGATCGTCACCTGCGTGCCGGGCCAGAGTTCCTGCACCGCTTCAGCCATGACGTGCGCAGCGTCATGGCGGATGAGTTCCAGCGCGCGGCCGTCCTTGCGGGTGATGATCTCGATCTTGCCATCTTTGACGGCATCGGAAAGGTCCTGCACAACGCCGTCGAGAGCAATGGCGACCGCGCTCTTGGCGAGCGACTTCGAAATGGATTCGGCGACATCCCTGCCGGTCGCGCCAGCTGGAAAGCTGCGCACGGAACCATCGGGAAATGTCAGGGAAATGGCGTCAGACATCAAAATTTCTCCTTGTCCAGTCCCGCCAACGAATGCGGGTGGTTGAAATGGAAGCGCCTCCGGTTTTCGGATGCGCTGCCGCCTGATACTCAGATTTGCCGCGGGAGTAAAGAAGCAGCCGGCCTACATGATCATTTGGGCGAGGCCGCACACGGTGTTCCAGTTGCGCATCGTGCCGACGCCTATGCGCTTGGTTGTCAGCGCCGAAAGCAGCTTGGACTGGCTCGGCTTGCCGGCGAAATCGATCCACAGATCGCCGCCGACGACGGCGATGCGCTGCCCCTCCGTCATCAGCGGTTTCAGCGCCTCCACCTTCTCCGGGTCGACCGGCAGGCGCATCACCCGGACGATGACCTGGTCGCCGCTGCCGTCCCTGAAGGGATTGGTGCCGCAAAGTGCCATCCAGGTGCAGTCGCTGCGCACGATGATATCGACATGTTTGCCGAATCTCTCTTCGAACCCCTCTTCCAGCGCGACCTCGAGTTCGTGCGGCCGCATTTCATCGGCCTCGAAGATGAGATTGCCCGTGGATACCAATGTGCGCGGTTCGCGATAGCCAAGATCTTTGGCAAGCGCGCGCAGATCTTCCATGATGACGCGGCGGTCGGGCGTCAGGACAATGCTGTGCAGAAGGGCGATGAAAGTGCTCATGGCGCGCTCAGCCTTTCTTCCGTCCGAGCGAGAGATACCGCCACAGCATCCACCAGCGGAAGTATTCGCCGAGCGTCTCCGGCACCTGGTCGAGGCCGCTGGTGCCGCCCGGGCCGCAGCGGCCGACGCGAAACAGCGTCATCCAGCCGCCGGCCCACAACCCGTGGCGGGCGATCGACTCGTAGCCATATTCGGAGCAGCTCGGTATATGGCGGCAGGAATTGCCGACAAAGCCCGACAGCGTCAGCTGATAGAGGCGGATGAAACCCATGCCGAGCAGGCGGTCGGGGGACTTGCGGAACGGCCCGGTATAGTTGCGCGAACTGCGTGCGGCCTTTTGGCGCGGCTTTTCAGGTCCGGCGGCGCCGCCGTCATCCTCATCGCCTGCCTGCAGGGCACAGAATTCGCACA
Organism: Rhizobium leguminosarum bv. trifolii WSM2297; assembly: GCF_000271845.1. The sequence continues at coordinate 971,927 of NZ_JH719395.1, forward strand.
TCTTGGTTACGCCTCGACAACTTCCGCCCGTTTCGCCTCGATCTGGCCGATCGCATCGACGACGGCATCGAAGGTCAGCATCGTCGAGGCATGGCGGGCCTTGTAGTCGCGCACCGGCAGCAGATAACGCATGTCTTCGAACCGGCCTTCCGGGCCTGCCCCATCCGCCTTCAACATGGCAAGCATATCCCGGCGGGCCTGGCGCAATTCGCCCGATGTGGCGCCGACCACATGGCGGGCCATGATCGAGGAGGAGGCCTGGCCGAGCGCGCAGGCCTTCACGTCATGGGCAAAACCGGTGACGGTATCACCGTCCATCTTCAGCCAGATCGTGACCTTCGAGCCGCAAAGCTTCGAATAGGCCTGGGCGCTGGCATCGGCGTCAGGCAGCGTGCCGGTCAACGGAATATTGCCGGCGAATTCGAGGATCTTGCTGTTGTAGATGTCGTCCATGTTGGATTTCCGCTCCAAAATCGCTGCGGATCGGCCTCAATAAGGGCTGTTATTGTTATTGAAACAAAAAACACACCGTGTCATCTGAGGATACTTACATACGATGGCCGTATTCCTATATGTATGTCGTTCGAAGGCCATTAAAATGCAATGGCCTCGTGTAAGTTTGATTGGGAAACCGTGCCGGACGGGCGTTGAATGCGCCTCGAAAGCCCCGGAGCCTGCCAAAGGTGCATGAATTCCCGCATGGGATTGACCAGTGGCGATTCCGACAGATCGGTCCGCGGTGCGGACCAGGAGACCATTGTTCATGGACGCCATCGTAAAGAACTTTCCGCAGACGAACCGCGACTCCGATCGCCCCTCCCAGCAGGAGGCGGAGGAAGCCGTTCGCGTCCTGCTGCGCTGGGCCGGTGAGAACCCGACGCGCGAAGGCCTGATCGAAACGCCGGCTCGTGTCGTCAAATCCTACCGCGAGCTTTTTTCCGGTTACGACTTGGCGCCGGAAGACGTGCTCGGCCGCACCTTCGAAGAGGTCGCCGGCTATGACGACATGGTCCTCGTCAAGGACATTCCGTTCTTCTCGCATTGCGAACACCACATGGTGCCGATCATCGGCAAGGCTCACGTCGCCTACATGCCGGACGGGCGTGTGCTCGGCCTGTCGAAGATTGCCCGTGTCGTCGAGATCTATGGCCGCCGCCTGCAAACCCAGGAAACGATGACGGCGCAGATTGCCCGGGCAATCGACGATACGCTTAACCCGCGCGGTGTCGCGGTGATGATCGAGGCCGAACATATGTGCATGGCGATGCGCGGCGTTCAGAAGCAGGGCTCGACCACCTTGACGACCACCTTTACCGGAACGTTCAAGACCGAGCCGGCCGATCAGGCCCGTTTCATGACCATGGTGCGGAGCCGCTGATACCGGCTCCCTCAGGAGGGCCGCGATGAGCCAATTGATCTTCAGTCAACCATCCGAGGACAAGTCGGCGTTGGAAGACGCCGGCGATTTCACGCCGCGTTTCGACGACCGTGGCCTGATCACCGCGATCGTCACCGACGCCGGCGACGGCGAGCTGCTGATGGTGGCGCATATGAACGCCCAGGCCTTGGCACTGACCATTCAGACCGGCACGGCTCACTATTTCAGCCGTTCGCGCGGCAAGCTCTGGAAGAAGGGCGAGACCTCGGGCAATCTCCAGACGGTGAAGGAAATTCGCACCGATTGCGACCAGGACGCAATCTGGCTGAAGGTCGAGGTCGCCGGCCATGACGCCACCTGTCACACCGGCCGCCGCTCCTGCTTCTATAGGACCATCACGCTTCAGGATGGAAAGCCGATGCTCGATATCGTCGACGACGAGCGTCATTTCGATCCGCAGGACGTTTACGGAAAATAGCCTCGGAAATGGAGCCGGAATTTCCCGGGATCTGCTCCTTATTGCGCCAGAATCCGCCTCTATATACCATTTGGAAACTGATCGGGCACACTATCGGATACCATGTGTTCTGCTGGGAGGGGAGAGCGCCATGCTGAGCTGGAATTTGCATCGTCAAAGCTCTGAAGGCGAAGGCCCCGGTTCCGGCATGTCGACCACACTCGAGACCGTCCCACCCCCCGCACCCCTCAAGAAAATCAAGATCGCGCTGGCGCTCGGCGGCGGTGCGGCCCGCGGCTGGGCCCATATCGGCGTGCTGCGCGCCCTCGACGAGGCTAAGGTCGAGATCGGCATGATTGCCGGCACCTCGATCGGCGCGCTGGTCGGCGGCTGCTATCTCGCCGGAAAACTCGATGAACTCGAAACTTTCGCCCGCTCGCTGACCATGCGCCGCATCGCGAGCCTGCTCGATCTCACCATCGGCGGCAGCGGCCTGTTCGGCGGCATGCGGCTGACCAAGCGCATGCAGGAACATCTCGAAGGCCTGAACGTCGAGGATCTCGACCGGCCGTTCGTCGCCGTCGCTGCCGAGGTCAATACCGGTCACGAGGTGTGGATCGCCAATGGTTCGCTGATTACGGCGCTGCGCGCCTCCTATGCCCTGCCCGGCATTTTCGAGCCGGTGCGCAGCAATCACCGCACGCTGGTCGACGGCGCACTGGTCAATCCCGTCCCCGTCTCCGTCTGCCGCGCCTACGAGCAGCCGCTCGTTGTCGCCGTCAATCTCAATTACGATCTCTATGGCCGCTCGGCCGTCGTCCGGCACAATGCCAGCCTCTCGCCGCAGGAAGTGCAAAAGCAGGAAGAGGCGCCCTATGCCCGTCTCGGCATGACCGGCGTCATGGTGCAGGCTTTCAACATTATTCAGGACAGGATTGCCCGCGCCCGCCTTGCCGGCGACCCGCCGGACATTTCGCTGCAGCCGCGTCTGAGTTACATCGGCCTGTCGGAATTCCACCGGGCCGGCGAAGCGATCGAACGCGGCTATGAGGAAGCCAGGGCCAGGCTGCCCGAAATCAAACGCATGCAGGAAGTCTACGCCAGCCAACCCTGACGCTGTGTCCAAAAGCGCCCCGGCTTTAGGACAGCGATGTCAGCCCCACGAGGCCGGCGAACACCTCAGCCGGCGATATAGGCCTTGATCTCCTCGGCCTCGCGCTCGACTTCGGCGATGCGTGATTTCACCACGTCGCCGATCGAGATGATGCCGGAAAGCTTGCCGTTGCTTTCCACCGGCACGTGGCGGAAACGACGGCTGGTCATCAGTTCCATCAGCTCGTTGACGGTCGTCTCCTCATGGCAGCGGTAGACCTTCGCGGTCATGACCTGGGCGAGCGTCTGGTCGAGCCCGTCCTTGCCATATTTGGCGATCGCATGCACGAGATCGCGCTCGGTGAACATGCCGGAAATCCGGTTCTCCATGCCGACGACAACGATAGCGCCGATCTTTTTCTTGCTGAGGATGACCGCCGCTTCGGCGACGGTGGTGTTCGGCCCGGCGGTGAAAACGTCCCTGCCCTTCAGGTCGAGAATTGCTTTGACTGAACTGGTCATTCGAACCTCCTATGTCCGTGAAACACTTGTCACAGGCATCCGCGGCGGTTTCTCCCCCCATCGCGGATAGATCGAATGGTGCACTGCCCGGCTCAGGATTGCAACATATCCTTCTGCGTATCGGCGGCTTCCGTCACCGGTGGGCGCGGCGCCCGGTCGAACAGCGAAAACAGCAGGAAGCCGAAGACGAATCCGCCGATATGGGCGTCCCAGGCAATGGGCTGGTCGCTGTCGCCGACGAGAGGAATGCCGACGGCGATCAAGGCGTTGCCAACCAGCCAGAGCAGCATGAAGATGACGACGGTCCGGCTCTGCAGCGCCTCGGCGATCGAAAGCCGGGCGTTGAGATGCGCAGGCAGCATCGGCCGCCGTTCGGCCGGAAAGGCGAATCGGCAGGCAGCACCCATCAGCCCTGAGATGACGCCGGACGCGCCGATCAAAAGTGACACATCCCCCCAGTTCAAGACCGCGTGCAGGACGGCGGAGGCGACCGCCGAGAAAAGCCAGAAGAGCACGAAACGCAGCGTGCCGATGCGCCGCGCGACCGGGGCGCCGAAGGCCATCAGCCAGAAGCCGTTGAAGACGATATGCTGGACGCTGCCGTGCAGCAGCGAATAGGTAACGGGCGTCCAGAACAATTCCGGCCCCTGCTGCGACAGCGGAATGATATAGCGGGCGGGAACGAAGCCGAAGGTGAAGAACAGCCAGCTCAGCGCATCGTCGGAGAGCACGAGCTCCTGCACCGCATAAATGACGACAAGCAGACAAAGGCTGTAGAACAGCGCCGGTGGAAGGTTGAAGACCGGCACCCGCGGCGGCTTTGCCGGCGGCTGGACCTCGGGAGGTTCGGGCGCCTTATGCGGCTCGGCCGTCTGCTCATTCATTTCAATATAGCCTCGTTGAGGCCACAGCCATACAGGAGCACCTGTCAAAAAAAAAGCCGTCCGAAGTGCCGGACGGCATGCCGGGAGTTCAAGGAAAGACCTCGGCCCGGGTAGGTTGTGCTGAACTTCGAAAGTCGAAGCGATGACCGGACAGTGTCACGATAGGCACCGCATCTCAAAACCCTTTCTTAACCTTAACTGCCGCGAGTTGGCATGAAATCCGCAAGGTAGAGCCTGTAGGGGCAATGAGTGCCCGAAAATGACCCGGAATGGGACAGGTTGGTGAAAAATGCGTGTGCAAACGACCATCGAAATTTTTGACTACTGGAACCGTATCCGCGGCGCAGCCGATGCGCCGCTGAAATCGCAGGTCGAACCCTCCGCCGTGCCGCATCTGCTTCAAAGCCTCTTTATTCTCGAGACGTACGAGGCAGGTGAGATCGGCTTCCGCCTCGCCGGCACCCGCATCTGCGATCTGTTCGGGCGGGACCTGCGCGGCGCACGCTTCTCCTCACTCTGGGCAAACGGTCAGCACGCCGACATCGAACGCACGGCGATGGGCGTCATGGATCACGCCATGCCGGCCCTGTTCAATGCGACCGGCTACAGCACCGTCGGTCATCAGGCCTCCTTCGAAATCATCATGATGCCGCTGCGCTCGCCGGGCGGCGCCTGCGACCGGCTGCTCGGCGCGATCGCCCCCACGGCGGCTGCGAGCTGGCTGGAGATCGTGCCGCTCGAATTCCTGGCTCTCGACCGCAGCCGTCTGCTGCCCGGAAAATTCGCCAATGCTGAAGCCGCTGAACTTCGCCCCATTAACGAAATCGTCGCCAGCAAAAGCGCCGGTTTCGGGCAGGTCATGCGCCGAATGGTGTCGCAGCTGCTGACGAGCGCGGAGGCCCGCTGACCGTCCCGTTTCAGGACATCGGGCATACTCGTTTTCGGCTATATGAGAATGAGGCAAGACAACCTTCTGTTAATGGATTGCGGGTAATGATCGCACTCTCACATTTGACGAAGAAGCCTATTGATGCACTCGTTCCAGCCAGCTCAGACGCAACGACCTGCGCCGCGCCCTGAACAGGGCGTTTTTCAGCGTGTGCCCATCAATATGCAGGGCCGGCTGATGCTCGCCAATTACGAGGAGTTCGAGTGCATGGTGATCGACATGTCGCCTGGCGACATGTACGTCACCTGCCTTGGCCGGCCACGCGCCAACGAACGCGTCGTCGCCTATATCGATCATCTCGGCCGCGTCGAAGGTTATGTCCAGACCATCGATAGCCGCGGCTTCACCATGTCGATCAACGCCACCGAGCGGAAGCGAGAGAAGCTCGCCGCCCAGCTCACCTGGCTTGCCAACAAACATGAGCTCGGCCTGCCGGAAGATCGCCGTCATGACCGTCTGACGCCACGCGACACCGATACCGAACTGACGCTTGAGGACGGCACACGTTATACCTGCCGTATCATGGACTTGTCGCTATCGGGCGCCGCCGTCGACGTCGAGATGCGCCCCTCGATCGGAACCGCAGTGCGGCTCGGCAACATGCGCGGCCGCGTCGTACGCCATTTCGTCGAAGGTGTGGCGATCGAATTCCTGTCGATCCAGTCCCGCGAGACGCTGCGCGAATTCCTCTGAGAGACCGCTGATAGCGTGACCGTGGCGCGAATGCGCTTGCCGGGGCGCGCACCCGGTCAGGTCGCGTTGAAAAGCCTGGGTTTCACGGCAACAGATCAGCAAGAGGCAACGAATCCGGCTTTGGAAAGCAGGAGCGAAATCCTGTCGCAAGTCGTTCCAACCATTCAGCGATAATATTATGAGTCGAACAACCTGCGACAGGCAGAACGATGTCATCTCTCTATCCGGAAATCGAACCCTATGATCACGGCCTGCTCGACAGGGGCGACGGCAATCTGATCTATTGGGAGGCCTGCGGCAATCCGGCGGGCCGGCCGGCGCTGGTGCTGCATGGCGGACCCGGCTCCGGATGTACCACCACGGCGCGGCGTCATTTCGATCCTGACACCTACCGAATCATTCTGTTCGATCAGCGCAATTGCGGACGCAGTCTGCCGAGTGCTGCCGATCCAAAAACCGATCTCTCCCTCAACACCACCTGGCATCTCGTTGCCGATATCGAGCGGCTGCGGCTCTTCTTCGGCGTCGGTGCATGGCTAATTTTCGGCAATTCCTGGGGCTCGACCCTGGCCCTCGCCTATGCCGAAACCCATCCTGAGCGCGTCGCCGCGGTCGTCCTAGCAGGTGTGACCACCACAAGGCGATCGGAAGTCGACTGGCTCTATCGCGGCATGGCGCCGCTCTTCCCGGAAGAATGGCACCGTTTCCGCCACGCGGCTTCCTCAGGGAGCCCGGGGCAGGACCAAGACCAGGACATGGTTGCCGCCTATCATTCTCTCCTCAACCATCCGAACTTCGAGACGCGCCTGAAAGCGGCGCGCGACTGGCATGCCTGGGAAGCGGCGTCCATCCTGCTCGCCGATCCCCATGGGTTGCCGCGCCGCTGGGTCGATCCGGCCTATTTGCTGACGCGTGCCCGCATCATCACCCACTATTTTATCAATGGCGCCTGGCTGGAGGATGGCCAGCTTCTGAGCAACGCTGACCGGCTGACAGGTATTCCAGCGATCCTGCTGCAGGGCCGGTTCGATATCGAGGCGCCGCTGGTCACCGCCTGGGAACTGGCCCGCGCCTGGCCGCAAAGCGAGCTGCAGATTCTTCCGCATGCCGCCCATTCCACCGCAAATCCCGATATGAGCGCCGCGATCGTCGCCGCCACCGATCGATTTCGCTATCTCCATCAAAAATAATTTTGCCGCCGGAATCTGAGAATCCGAGCGATAGCCTGCTTCGCGCGGGTCGAATCGATCGATTCCGGCGGCATTGCCTGCACTTTGCGCGCCGCCGGACCGCAACCGGCCTTTACCCGGCTCAACGAAAATCCTTAACGCCCGGACGGCAATGCAAGCTTTTCGCGGGTGAAAGCCTTGTTGCGGGAATTACAATTTTAATCGATTTCGAGACAAATCCGCATCAAATTTTAGTCGCATTCGACTTGGTTTTTAGTCAGGTTTTATCGGCATTTGAATCAACTAAGCCTTTAATTCTATTGCGTAATTTTCCGTGAGATAAAAACGTCCGTGTCATTGTCGCCTCAACTTACAGGGAGACGGCAATGACAACTGCAAACATCCTGAAAGGCGGCCTTTTGGCCGGTGCCCTCATGATGGCAATGGCGGGTTCGGGACAAGCGATGCCCGCCAGCATGGCCTTGGCAGGTAATGCCAGCCCGCCGATCGGGCACTATGAATTCTGCAAGGCGAATCCGACGGAATGCGCCTTTGCAGGCGGCGATGCCGGGCCGGCCATCCTTACCGAGGATCGCTGGAAGGAAATCCTCAAGGTCAATTACACCGTCAATTCGACGATCCAGCCGGAGACCGATGAACAGATTTACGGCGTCGAAGAACGCTGGGCCTATCCCACAACTGCCGGCGACTGTGAGGATTATGCCCTGCTGAAGCGCAAGATGCTGATCGAAGACGGCTTCTCGCCGTCCGACACGCTGATCACTGTCGTGCTGCAGCCGAACGGCGAAGGCCATGCCGTGCTGACGGTCCGCACCGATCACGGCGACTTCATTCTCGACAACATGCGCAACAAGGTGCTGCTCTGGTCGGATACCGAATACACCTACCTGAAGCGTCAGTCTGCCGACAATCCGGCCCGCTGGTCGAAGCTCCAGGACGGCCGCGCTGTCGCGGTCGGTAGCGTCAAGTAACAGACTGCGGCCCGGTCAGTCCCCGCATTTCGTCCCGACCGGCGCCCCAAGAGCCGTTCCCGCTGTCCCGGGAACGGCTCACCCTTTTTGGGACAGGCTTTCGTTTCGTGCGGCCCACACAGCTGAAATCTTAGTGAATTATTAACCGTGCCGGTCTGATCATGCCAATCAGACTCATCATCGGCACCGGCGGCTCATGTTCCTCCTGCGGCGGACCGAAACACGAAGCACCGCCATGAGCCATGCCGCGCACAGCGCACCCGACGAACAGCCACTTTTTTCCATGGGCTTTCTCCTCCGCACAATGGCGGTGATATCAGTTCTTGCCGTGCTGACGGTTGCCATCAGCATCGGCGGCCGTTGGTTCGGACGGCATATCTCGCTGGCCGGCAATACCGACAGCACGGCTGAAATCACGCTGGCCATCGGCCGCGACACCGTGAAATTCCCAGAGAATGCCATCCGTTTCCCCAGTCAAAGGCATGACGGCGCGACTGAGCGTGTCGATCTCTACCTCGCCTGGCCTGAGATGCAGGGCTACGGCAAGGAAAACCATCTTCGATTCGACGATATCGGCCAATCCGCCGGTCTGATCTTCCTGCAGATTACCCAGAGCACTATGTCGCGGGATATGTCCGGGCGGCTGGAGCCGATCTATTCACACCTGCTCGAAGGGCCGGCCGAGCCCTTCCGTGAGGGTCTGACGCTGCACCGTCTTCGCGCCGACGCGGGTTACGGCGATGAGGTGCTGCTGACGGCACCCGTCAAGGGCGGACCGGACTACGTCGTGCGCTGCATCTTGCCGTCCGTGCCGGGCGAGTCGGCAAGCGGCGATTGTCAGCGCGATATCAAGGTCGGCAGGGATCTCAGCGTTCTCTACCGCTTCTCCAGCAGCCATCTTAACGACTGGGAACATATTGATGCCGCTATCCGCACCTTTGTGGAAGCGCGTCTTATGAACCGTTCTGCGACAAGTCCCTAAAATGCTTCCCGAACATCGAAATAAACGATTCATCATAAACGGATTGGTAACGCCCAATCGGTACATTCAAAAGACGGGCTGTGCTGCGGGAGGCGTGCCATCCCGGAGCCGAATATCCGAATGCTAAATATCTGAAATGCAAGCGAAGAGTGGAATAGTGTCTAGGTCAGTCTCCTCCGTATCATCGTCCCGATCCGGCAGCTTTTTTGCAAAGCTCATGGCGATTCTTTCGGTGGCCCTCACGGTCGTCCTGGTCGATTCGGTCAATGCCGAAGCGGAAGCGGCGAATTCGAAATATGCGGGCATCGTCGTCGACGCCAAGACCGGCAATGTTCTCTACAGCGAGAATGCCGATCGGCTGCAATATCCCGCCTCATTGACCAAGATGATGACCATCTACATGACGTTCGAGGCACTGGAGCAAGGTCGCATCCGTCTCGATACGCCGGTTCCCTTCTCCGCCCATGCGGCAGCCCAGGCGCCGACCAAGCTCGGTGTTCGCGCCGGCGGTACGATCACCGTCGAGCAGGGCATTCTCGGCCTCGTCACCCTGTCGGCCAATGATGCCGCAACCGCGCTTGGCGAAATGCTCGGCGGCGGCAGCGAGGATCGGTTCGCCCAGTTGATGACCGCCAAGGCGCATGCGCTCGGCATGACGCGCACCACTTATCGCAACGCCAACGGCCTGCCGAACACGGCACAGATGACGACGGCGCGTGACCAGGCCCGCCTCGGTATCGCCCTTCGCCAGCATTTCCCGCAATATTACGGCTATTTCTCCACTCGCGCCTTCAAGTTCGGCACCCGCACGATCCGCAGCCACAACCGCCTGGTCGGTTCAGTGCGCGGCGTCGACGGCATCAAGACGGGATATACCCGCGCCGCCGGCTTCAATCTGGTCAGCTCCGTGCAGGTCGACGGCAAGTCGATCGTCGGCGTCGTGCTCGGCGGCGCCTCGACGCCTGCCCGCGATGCCCAGATGCGCAATCTGATCGCCACCTATTTGCCGAAGGCATCGAGCCGCGGCGGATCGTCGGCACTGATCGCTCAGGCGGCCCCTGCCCCGGCGATGATCGAGACACCGGCTCCGGTCATGCCGCAGAAGGCTCAGCCGCAAGTGGCAAAGACGATCATCGCAGCGCAGCCGCCGGTGGCGGCAGCCGCTGCCGATCTCAGCCTGCCGCATAAAGGCCCGCTGCCGGATGCCCGCTATCAGGTCGCCGAGACCGAGGTCGCCTATACCGAGACCGCTCAGCCGAAATCGGACAATCCGCTGGTTGCTCAGCCGATGCCGGCGCCGACCAAGGTCAAGACCACGACCTTCAAAAAGCAGGCATCGCTCGCCGTTCCGAAGCCGGCACCCGCTTCCACGCAGCCGGAACCGGCCGATACGGCGGTTGACAACGTCACCACCGCTTCGACCACCCCGACCTCGGCCAAGGTCGCTTCAAGCAGCAACGGCCCTTCCGGCTGGGTCGTGCAGGTCGGCGTCTCGCCGAGCCGGCAGCTGGCCATGGATCTTCTGGAGAGCGCCAAAAGCAAGGGCGGCAAGGCGCTGGCCTCGGCAAAGCCTTTCGCCGTCGCCTATGCCGCCGGCGGTGACGAGCTTTACCGCGCCCGCTTCGGCGGTTTCGATGACCAGCGCGATGCGGTCAATGCCTGCAAGGCCTTGAAGAAGGCCGGCATCAAGTGCTGGGCGGCTGCCCAATGAGCTATTCGATGCTGCCAGCAAGATGGCCGGCGGCATCGGTAACGGCCGGAATCGGTGTTTGCGTTTCCGGCCATCGTTCTTGAACTCGATCAGTATTGCGTACGAGGAAAACAATGGCGATCAATGAGAATGTTCCGGGAATGCCTTCAGACCGCCGGATGACGGCCAAGGGGCGCTCTTCGCTGCATCCGTTGCACGAGGCGGCGATGCGCCTGGCCGAGATCGGCCTGCCGCGGCCGAAGGCGAAGTCTCCAAAGACCAGGGACCTCATCAATCTGCTGCTTTGCCATGGTGCCCGCGCCTGGCGCTATTCGCAACCCGAAGCCCGCATCCATCTGCATGTGACCTCGCAGGACGGCAGTGTGCCGGTGCAGCTGCGCCTGCGCTGATCGGCGGGCGCCCGCCTACAGAAAATCGGTTTTGATTTTTGGGACGCGCAAATTCAGGACAAGTGGGAAGCGGTTCTGCGCTTCCGTGAAAAGCTGAACCGCTCTACAGCAGGCCAAGCTCCGTCAGCTCGCGGCGAAGGTCCGCGGGCATTTCGACAATACCCGCCCCCAGGCTCATCAGGTCCCGCGGCACGTCGTCCTCAGTGTAATAACGCCAGCCCTGGAAGGGACGCTTCGGCTGCACAGCCGTCTCGATAACCTCCGGCCCGAGCATCAGGCGGCACCGCGAAATGCCCTCGCCGTCGGTGAAGGTCTCGATGCCGAGCAGCTTCTGCCGCGCCTGCACCTGCCCCTTGATCACCCAATAGAGCGAGCCGCCGTCGAGCAACTCCTCCATGCGTTTCGGCACCATGCGCGTCGTATGCACGGAATGCGGCTCGAGCCCGGCGGCGATGGCGCTGAGCGACCGCTCAGCCACCCATTCGCGCAGATCGTCTATCGAGTCGGCGCCGACACAGAGTTTGATGAGATGCAATGCCATGCCGCCGTTGAAATCCTTTTGGCGGCATGCGTCAAGCAAGAAGCATCAAGCGTCCACCAACTCAGCACTCGACGACATTGACGGCAAGGCCGCCGGTCGAGGTTTCCTTGTATTTCTCGCTCATGTCGTGGCCGGTCTGGCGCATCGTCTCGATGCAGGCGTCAAGCGGCACAAAATGCTGGCCGTCGCCCTTGACCGCGAGCGACGCCGCGGTGACCGCCTTGACCGCGCCGAGCGCGTTGCGCTCTATGCAGGGAACCTGCACCAAGCCGGCGACCGGGTCGCAGGTCATGCCGAGGTGATGTTCAAGCGCGATCTCGGCGGCGTTCTCGATCTGCTCCGGCGTGCCGCCCATGACGGCGGCAAGGCCCGCGGCCGCCATTGCCGCTGCCGAGCCGACTTCGCCCTGACAGCCGACCTCGGCGCCCGAGATCGAGGCATTGTGCTTGATGATGCCGCCGATGGCCGCGGCCGTCAGCAGATAATCGCGGATGCCGTTCTGATCCCAGTCCTCATGGAAATGCTCGTAGTAGCGGATCGTCGCCGGAATGACCCCGGCCGCACCGTTGGTCGGCGCCGTCACGACGCGCCCGCCGGCGGCATTCTCCTCATTGACGGCCATCGCATAGACGCTCAGCCAGTCATTGGCGAGCAGCGGGTTGACGCGGTTGCTGCGCCACTCCTCCTCCAGCTTATCGTGAATCCTGCGGGCGCGGCGCTTGACGTTGAGGCCGCCCGGCATGATGCCCTCGACCTTGAGGCCGCGCTCTATGCAGGAGCGCATTGCCTCCCAGATGCGGTCGAGCCCCTGATCAAGCTCCTCGCGGCTGCGCTGGCTCTCCTCGTTCGCCCGTTTCATCTGTGCGATCGACAGCCCGGAGCGCTCCGCCATATCGAGCATCTGTTTGGCGGTCGAAAAAGGATAGGGCACGCGCGTGCCGCCGGCGGCGTTCTTCTTCGCACGCATCTGCTCCAGCTCGGTGTCGGTAACGACGAAGCCGCCGCCGACAGAATAATAGATGCGCTTGACCAGCAGCCGGCCGTCCCGGTCAAAAGCGGAAAAGATCATGCCGTTGGCGTGGCCGGGCAGAGGCTGTTTCTTGTCGAAGATCAGGTCGGTCTTCGGCTGGAACTGATAGCCGGGATGCCCCTCCGGGGTGATACGGCCGGTGCGTTCCACCGTGTCGACGATGCCGTCCATCTTGTCGGGATCGACGCTGTCGGGCGCCTCGCCCATCAGACCGAGAATGACGGCCCTGCCCGTGCCGTGGCCGATTCCGGTATGGGCGAGCGAACCGTGCAGGCTGACCTTGATCGCCACGACCTGCGCGCCCGAAGACGGGCGCGGCCATTCGTCCGACAGAATCAGCTGGAGAAACCGGTTGGCGGCCGACATCGGGCCCATCGTGTGCGAGCTCGACGGCCCGACACCGATCTTGAAGACATCGAATACCGAGAGAAACATGGATGTGCCTTCTGATTACGAGGATGCAAACTTAAGCGACGCCGGTTTTCAATCCGTGCGGGCCACCGACATCGCATGCAGCCGGTGCGACATTGTGGCTGGACACTAAAACGATGAGGCCCACCTTACCAGTCATTGCAGCATTTCGATGCATATGTAAGGTGGCCGCACTTCATGCGGAGACTGAATCACTGATGACGACGGCGGACTATATCGCTCTGGCCTTCTTTGCCTGTGTCTGGATGGGCTATTCCTGGCTGCTGCATGGCCGCACCTTCTTCGGACGCACCAGCCTCACCCATGCGATGATCGAACGGCGGCGGGAATGGATCTACAATTCACTACGCCGCGACCTGAAGATGATCGACACGCAGATCATGGCAGGCCTGCAGAACGGCACCGCCTTCTTCGCTTCGACTTCGATCTTCGCGTTGGGCAGTTGCTTCGCCTTGCTTGGGGCGACGGAGAAGGTCGACGCCGTCTTCGCCGACCTGCCCTTCGTCTTCCATGGCGGCCATGCCGTCTTCGAGATGAAGGTCGGCGGGCTGGCAGCGCTTTTCGGCTATGCCTTCTTCAAGTTCGGCTGGTCCTACCGGCTGTTCAACTATTGCACCATCCTGTTCGGCTCGATCCCGATGCTGCGCGACGCCGAGGGCGACATGATCGCCGCGGAGCGAGCCGCCGAACGCGTTATCCGCATGAATGTCATTGCCGGCAGCAATTTCAACGAAGGCCTCAGGGCGATCTTCCTGTCGATCGGCTATCTCGGCTGGTTCATCAACCCCTATGTCTTCATGCTGACGACGGCGATCGTCATCTTCGTTTTGGCGCGGCGGCAATTCTTTTCGCAGGCACGGCTGGCGATCATGGATGCCGGCCCGCCATCGAATCTCACCCTTTCCGCTATTCGCCGCGACATGCCGTCGAAAGACGGACGTGATTTGCCCGGGGGACTATGATGACATTGCCGGCAATCGAAGCCGATGCGGCGGCAAGACCGCCGCGCATCGGCCTGTTGGACACGGCGCGCGGCGTCGCGCTGATCGCCATGGCGAGCTACCATTTCAGCTGGGACATGGAGTTCATGGGTTATCTCACGCCGGGCACGGCCGAGACCGGCTGGCTGAAGATCTATGCCCGGGCGATTGCCACGACCTTTCTCTTCATCGTCGGTATCAGCCTGGTGCTCTCGAGCAAGCCGGAGGTCCGCTGGCCTTCCTTCTGGAAGCGTTTCGGCATGATCGCCGCGGCGGCCGCCGTCATCTCGATCGCCACGCGCATCGCGATGCCGAACGAGTGGATCTATTTCGGCATCCTGCATTGCATCGCGGTGCTGACGCTGATTGGCGTCGTTTTTTTGAGGTTGCCGCTCGCCATCACGCTGATCGCCACGCTGGCGCTGCTTGCCGCCTGGATCACCGATAATTTCGGCCCACCCGGCCTGCTGCGGTCATCCTTCTTCGATCCCAGATACCTCGCCTGGATCGGCCTTGCCGTGACGCCGGAACGCTCCAACGATTACGTGCCGCTGTTTCCCTGGGCTACGCCCTTCTTCGTCGGGCTGAGCCTCGCCTCGATCGCCCTCGGAACCAGGCTGCCGCAGCGGCTCGCCGCCTTGGGCACCGGCTCCTGGTGGACGGCAAGGCTCGGCCGCCACAGCCTTGCCTTCTATCTCATTCACCAGCCAGTGCTAATCGGCATTGCTTACGGGCTTTCCCTTCTTGTTCCGCCGCCGCAGCCGGATCCAACAGAAACTTACCTAAGGCAATGCAACTCCACCTGCGTCATGCAGCAGGGCGAAGCGCTCTGCCGCAGCTTCTGCCAGTGCACGCTGGAGAAATTGCAGGCCCAAAGCCTGTTGAAACAGCTGCAGGCAAACGAGATCGACGTACAGAACGATGAACGGGTCCAGACGATCGCCGCCGAATGCAGCGCCGAGGCGGAATAACAGGTCGGCTCAGGTGGTGACGCCGATTTCTGCGAGGCGGCCGAGGCAGGCCTCTTCGATATTGTCGAGTTCCACCAGCGTGTCGTCGATATCCTTGCGCTTCTGGCGCAGGTCGTCACGCTTCTCGTCGACGCGCTTCATCAGCAGCTTCAACTGACCGAGCTCACCCGGCGGTTCCTTATAGACCTGGATGATCTCGCGGATCTCCGCAATGGTGAAACCGATGCGCCTGCCGCGGAGGATTTCCCCAATGAGCCGTCGGTCGGCCTGCCGGAAGAGACGGGTGCGCCCGCGCCGCTCCGGATGGATCAGTCCCTCGTCCTCGTAGAAGCGGAGCGTGCGCGTCGAGACACCGAATTCGCGCGTCAGCTCCGTTATGCTATAATATTTGTTCACCAGCATGTGTTCCCCGTCATGAACCGGCAATAATATTGACTTTTACGTAATAGTCAATTTTGACAGCCGCTCAGATACCGAACCACCATGTGGCGATGCCGAGAAAGGCGAAAAAGCCGGTACAGTCGGTCACCGTCGTCACGAAGACAGACGAGGCGATCGCCGGGTCGGCCCCGACCTTATCGAGCAACAGCGGCAGCAGGATGCCGGCCAGGGCTGCCGCCATCAGGTTGATGATCATCGCCGCCGCGATCACCCCGCCGAGCTGGTAGTCGTGAAACCACATGCCGGCAATTGCACCCATGATCGTCGCGAAGATGATGCCGTTGAGGATGCCGACGCCGGCCTCCCTGCGAATAATGCGGCCGGCATTGTAGATGTCGAGATCCCGCGTGGCGAGCGCCCGCACCGTCACCGTCATCGTCTGCGTGCCGGCATTGCCGCCCATCGAGGCGACGATCGGCATCAGCACGGCAAGCGCGATCATCTTCTCGATCGAGGCGTCGAACAGGCCGATGACGCTCGCCGACAGCATCGCCGTGCCGAGATTGATCAAAAGCCAGAGGAATCGCGAACGCGCCGTCGACAGCACATTGTCCGACAGCTCTTCGTCGCCGACACCGCCGAGGCGCTTGATATCCTCGTCCGCCTCCTCATGGATGACGTCGACGACGTCGTCGATGGTCAGCACGCCCACCAGCCGGCCGTTCTCGTCGACGACGGCGGCCGAGAGAAGGTCGTACTGCTCGAAGAGCTGGGCGGCCTCCTCCTGGTCCATCTCGGCCGGGACCGGATGGTTGGTCTCGCGCATGATCTGCTCGATCTTCGTCTGCCGCTTGGTGCGCAGGATCTGGTCGAGATCGACGGCGCCGAGCAGTTTGAAGGTCGGATCGATGACGAAGATCTGCGAGAAGGAATAGGGAAGATCCTCCTCGTCGCGCATATAGTCGATTGTCTGTCCCACCGTCCAGAACGGCGGCACGGCGACGAATTCCGTCTGCATGCGGCGCCCGGCCGAACTTTCGGGATAGTCGAGCGCCCGGCGCAGCCGGACCCGCTCGGTGAACGGCAGTTGCGCCAGGATCTCTTCCCGGTCTTCCTTGTCGAGATCTTCGAGAATGTAGACGGCGTCGTCCGAATCGAGTTCGCCGATCGCGGCGGCGATCTGCTCGTTCGGCATCTGGTCGACGATCTCGCGGCGGATCGCCTCATCGACCTCGGTCAGCGCCGTCATGTCGAAATCGTCGCCGAGCAGGCGCACCAGCGCCAGCCGCTGATCCGGCTGGATCGCTTCCAGCAGGTCGCCTATTTCGGATTCATGCAGGCGGGCAACGTTCTGGCGCAGGAACAGCGTGTCGCGGTCGGCGATCGCGGCGCCGACCAGCGCCAGGAAATCGCTGCGGACATTGCCGTCTTCGTCGTAGATATCGGCTTCCTCGTCCTCGGGACGCCTGCGGATGCGCTCTTCGCCATCGGTCGTCGTCATCTGCCGCCCTCGCATCTGGTTCGAATTTCAACGACTACAGCGCCGCATTCGCGAATGTCGGCGGAAAACATATTGTCAACAAGCAGATAAGCAAATTCCCGCGCGAGGTTCCCGCCGTCGGAATTTATCGCTCCTGCTAGCCCAAAGCATCCCTGCCGTAAAGCAGCAAACCTGCCGCTGGATGACAATGCCCGCGGCCGGCGATAGTTTCGCCGCGCATCCGAGCCGAGGAACGCCGCCCCATGCCCATTCGCCCGATCCTGCGTTTTCCGCATCCTGGTCTGAAGACCGTCTGCGCTCCGGTGACAATCTTCGATTCGTCGCTCGCCGAGCTTGCCGACGACCTGTTGGCGACGATGCGCGCCGCCCCCGGCGTCGGCATCACCGCCGCTCATATCGGCGTCTTCAGCCGGGTGACGGTGCTGGAGCTCGACAAATCGGATGGCGTGCGCCTCTACGTCAACCCGGAGATCACCTGGTTTTCGAAGGAGACGATGACCCATGCCGAAGGCAGCGTCTCGATGCCGGGAGCGACCGACGAAGTCACGCGGCCGCGATCGATCCGTTTCCGCTATCAGGACGCCGAGGGCAGCATGCATGAGGACATCGCCGACGGTTTCCTCGCCATCTGCATCCAGCATGAAGTCGACCAGCTCGACGGCATTTTCTGGCTGCAGCGCCTCTCGCGGCTGAAGCGCGACCGGCTCGTGAAAAAATGGGAGAAGGCCGAGAGCTGATAATTCGAGCTGACAATCCGGGCTGACAAATCGCCCCCGCACCGAACCATTCGCCGCTACCGACGTTTCCAGCCAGAGAACAAGGAGCGACTGCAATGGCAAGGATCGGTGACAAGACCCAGTTTTCCAGGGAAAAGCCTGAGCTTTCCCGTGAAGAAGATTATCGCGACCTCGAGGAACGCAATCTCGACGACGGCTGGCCCTATGCCGACGGTACCGGCGCCGACCCGGCCAACCGCCCTTATGGCGAGACGGTGGGAAATTTCGACAGCGACCCCAATAAGGGCTTCCGGATCGACGGCACGGATGCAGACGGCAACGAGAACCGCCTGAAGGATTCGCTACGCGCCGATACCATCGACCGCGATGAAAGCGACGACCTCGAAGCACGGGTGAACGATCATCTCGAAACCATCCCGGATGTCGACATGGACAGCATCGAGGTTCATGCGGACGGGCACGTCATCACCCTGGAAGGCTCGGTGGAGACGATCGGCATCGCCCGGAAGGTCGAGCTCAGCGCGCTTTCGGTCGACGGCGTCCGTCATGTCCGCAACAAACTGCAGTTGACCGGGGTCGACGCCCATATCCCGAACGAAGACTGATTCACGTACAGATACGGACAGTCGGCGGAGGGCGCCAATGCCTCCGCCGCTGCGGTCTGCCGCCTTCCAACATTACCAAAAGTTAACAATTCCAGATTGCATCGCATTATGGTTCTAAGGGAGCCTTATTAGCCATTTTGCTTAGGCGGCTTCCGTAACGCGAACGTCAATTTCGGTGACAACACTGTGAT
Source organism: Rhizobium leguminosarum bv. trifolii WSM2297 (assembly GCF_000271845.1). The sequence continues at coordinate 990,514 of NZ_JH719395.1, forward strand.
TTCATTTGGACAAAAGGTCGCGGCTGCGCCGCCATCCCATCACAAATTTGCCTGAATTGGGGCGCGAACTCGGATGCGCCGAGGGTTGGTTTTGTGTTGTGAAATTCAACAACAGATTGAGGAGATAGACCCATGCGCATCAAATTTGCCCTTGCCGCGTCCCTGTTCGCCGTCAGCCTTGCAGGCGCTGCCTTCGCCCAGCCGACATATTCCGACGACTATACCAACGACAGCGACGGCTTTTCGCCGAGCCCGATGTCGAAGCCGGCCCCCGTCCACTACAGCAACCGCAAGGCCCCGAGCTATTCCAGCGATTATACCAATGACAGCGACGGCTTCGCCCCGAGCGCAATGGCGGCCCCTGCCGTCGACAAGACCGCAACGGCGAGCATCAACCCTCTGCCCCCATGCCACAGCATGGTTGGCCCGAAGGGCTCCCACACCAAGGGTGCCGATAGCGGCGCCTCCCGCACTGAAGCGTGCCGCGCCACGCATTGATCCAATAAAAGAAAGGGCCGGAAAACCGGCCCTCTCTTTTTCAATCCGTTTTTCTGTCTTCAGAACACGAATGGAATAAGCCGGTAGCGGGTCCTGGCCATGAAGGCCGTGTAAGCGGGATCCTCGCTGAGCAGACGCTCCTCCGCCAAGAGGCGGAAACACTGGGCGGCAAGCGCCGTCGCATAGATGGCAAAATTCCAAAGGCTCGGATGCACCAGGAAGAAGCCGATATGTGTCATCAGATAGCCCGCATACATCGGATGGCGGATAAACTTGTAGGGTCCGCCGATTTTGATGCCGCGATTGGCCGGCACCAGGCCGAAGCTTCGCCGCAATGACAGCTTTGCCGAGATCTGCAGGACAAAACCGAGTGCCATCACTGTCCCGCAGAGTGCGAGCGGTGCAAGCGGTTCTGTCGAGGCGGGAACGACAAGCAGCGGGAAGAGCGTGCCGATGGCAGTGACCATCCAGTCAAACGGACGAAGCGACGCATTTCTGGTCGGCCGGCGCGTCAGGATGAGGAAGGCGGCGGCTCCCTCCGAAATGATCAGCAGGCAGTCGATGATCGCGCGATTATCCTGCATCTGCGGCAGGATACGCATGACGATCGCAACGAAGAAATAGCCGATGACAGCCTTTTCGATGATATCGAGCACGAAATGCATATCGAAGAACGACAAGCTTATCGCTGTCTTTTTTTTCATTATTCGCAAGGCTTCCACATCACAAGGCTGCGGTACCTATATATTTGCGATCACTAATTATGAGTTAAGCCGCTCGCTCCTATTTGACCGGGCGGCGGTTCCTGCTGCCGATCCTCACAGCAGAATGCGGCAGCAATGATTGCCAACAAACAAAATTTTAGAAATCATATCAATGATCTGCGTCTGCGAATTTCGCACACGCAGGCTCCGCTTCCAGGCGCAGCTTGCCGGAGATACGTTCGCCATCGTGAATAATCAGGTTTCGCTTGTCGTTTCGCCGAAAACCGCCTCGAAGGCGCTGCGCAGGCGGATATCGACATCGGCCATCATCACCGGCAAGCCGAGATCGACCAGGCTGGTCACACCATAGGCCGAGATCCCGCAGGGCACGATGCCGCCGAAATGATCGAGATCGGGATCGACGTTGAGCGACAATCCGTGAAAGGTCACCCATTTCCGCAGCCTGATGCCGAGGGCGGCGATCTTGTCCTCGGCCATCGTTCCATCGGCAAGCAATGGCTTTTCCGGCCGCCGCACCCAGACGCCGACGCGATCTTCACGCCGTTCGCCGCGCACATTCATCATGTCGAGCGTGCGGATGACGACGTCCTCGAGGGCGGTGACGAAGGCGCGCACATCCTGGCGTCGGCGCTTCAGGTCGAGCATCACATAGGCGACGCGCTGGCCGGGGCCATGATAGGTATATTCGCCGCCGCGCCCCGTCGCAAACACCGGAAAACGGTCGGGCTGGACGAGATCCCTGGCATTGGCGCTGGTGCCGGCGGTATAGAGCGGCGGATGTTCGACAAGCCAGACAAGCTCGTCACCGCCATCGGATATCACCGCCACCTCGCGCTCCATCGTTTCCACGGCCTCCTCATAGGCAACGAGACCGTCGGCGATGCGCCAGCGGACAGGCCGGGTGCCTGGTTGGGGAAGCATGGAGAATTCGAGATCGGTGCGAAGCATGGTCGTTCCTGGCCGCCCTCCCCGAAATGCCTGCGAAATAGGGGGCGGCAGGACAGCTATATGGACCCGTTCCGGGGGCAATTCAAATGCGATGACAGGTTTTTGAAAAAACTGTCATATCGCCCTTGTGCACCCCAAATGCTTTTGCTACATGCTGCCCCGCCGGCGCAAATCGGCACCTACCACGATGCGGTCGTGGCGGAATTGGTAGACGCGCAGCGTTGAGGTCGCTGTGGGGCAACCCGTGGAAGTTCGAGTCTTCTCGACCGCACCATCTCCCTTCAGGGAAACGCTCTCGAAGCGACGATTTCGATTTCACCTCGACGTTATTTGCGGTTGCTCGGCTTGATCGCCCGACCTTCTCATGGTTGATGGCGTCATCCCCGCCACGAATCGGCAGCCATGTCAGAGCCCCATCAAAATTCCCTGCAGGGCATGGCCATCATGTCCGGCGCCATGCTGATCCTGCCGACCATGGATGCCATCGCCAAATACATGGCGACCTTCGAGGCGATGTCGCCGGGTCAGGTGACCTTCTACCGATTCTTCTTCCAGATCGCCTGCACCCTGCCGATTCTCTTTGTCCTGTTCGGGCTGAAGGCGCTTTCTGCCAAACGGCCATGGATGAACCTGCTGCGCGGCGTGCTGCATGGTGGTGCGAGCCTGCTTTTTTTCGTCGCCGTCAAATACATGCCACTTGCCGATGTTTTCGCCATTTATTTCGTCGAGCCCTTCATGCTGACGGCCATGTCGGCACTGTTCCTCGGAGAAAAGGTCGGCTGGCGGCGCTGGATGGCGATCGTGGTCGGTTTCGGCGGCGCGATGATCGTCATTCAGCCGAGCTACGAGATTTTCGGCCTGAAAGCGCTGCTGCCGGTCGCCTGCGCCTTTCTGTTCTCGCTCTATCTGTTCCTCAACCGCGCCATCGGTGAGGCCGATTCGCCGCTGACCATGCAGACCATGGCCGGCATCGGCGGAACGCTCTTCATGGCTGCCGCCCTTGTCGGCGGGAGCGGTTCCGGCAATGCCGATTTCGCCGTCTCTCTGCCCTCCTCCGGTCTCGGCCTTGTCCTGCTTCTCGCCCTCGGCTCGATCTCCGGCTATGCGCATATGCTGGTGGTCCGGGCTTTTCGTCTCGCGCCGCTGTCGCTGCTTGCGCCCTTCCAATATTTCGAGATTATCTCTGCGACCGTTCTCGGCTATGCGCTGTTCAACGATTTCCCGAGCTTTTCCAAATGGATCGGCATCTTCATCATCGTCGCATCGGGCCTCTTCATCATCTGGCGCGAGCGGCTGCAGGCGCAATCGCTAAAATCTTCCTGACCCGGGGAATATCGGATTAACTCCGCTTCTTGAGGGATCATCAATTCGCAGGCGGTAAAACTGTCTCCGGCTTCATGATGAAGCCTGGAGTTAAAACATGAGCGAATTTCGTCTCGCTTTTCCGGCCTGTGTGGTGGCCGGCAAGCATCGGCTGACGGCCGAAGATATATTGCTATTGCGCAAACATGCTTTTCCGGAGGGCATCCGGACGTCCGACGATGTCGTGGCGATGTTGGCGCTCAATAATTCCTGCCCTGAAAAATGTGCTGCGTGGAACGCTTTCTTTGTCGAGCAGCTCGCCGCTTTCATCGTCCATTACACCTATCCGCAGGGCTCGTTGGATGAAATCAATGTCGCCTGGATCATGCGCATGTTCACGACCGACGGTGTCGTCAATTCGGCGCTGGAGCTCGAGCTCATTCTCCACGTCATGGAGATCTCGGCCGATGTCCCCGGTGAATTGAGAGCGCTCGCGCTGGATCAGCTCCGTCTGGCGATCACCGACAATATCGGTGGCTACAAGCTGTCGCGCGCCGTCGACCGCCGGAGCATTACCCGCCAGGACGTCGATTTCGCGATGCGCATCTTCAGAAGCGTCGCCGAAAGCGGCATCATCCCCGTTTCATCGGTCGAATACGGCGTGCTCCAGCAGATCGAGCAGGCGACGCTGTCCGGCGCCAATCATCCGCACTGGGCGGGCATCATGGCCGCCGCCGAGCTGCGCGACTATGCCGAGCCGCGGCGCAGCCGCTGGCTGCGCATCGTCGACGAAGAACCCGTCGCCGAAGCGGCTGTCGCCTGAAGCTCCTCAAGCCTGATTGTGCGTTCCGGTGTTTTGTGCGTAAAACTCCGGAACGCATTTCTGGGTGGAGTCTCGATGTTCAAGAAAATCCTGATCGCGAATCGCGGCGAAATCGCCTGCCGCGTGATCAAGACTGCGCGCCGCATGGGCATTTTGACCGTTGCGGTCTATTCGGATGCGGATCGGGACGCACTGCATGTCGAGATGGCCGATGAGGCCGTGCATATCGGCCCGGCTGCCGCCGCCGAGAGTTACCTGGTAGCGGAAAAGATCATCGCCGCCTGCAAGGCCACCGGCGCCGAGGCGGTCCATCCGGGTTACGGCTTCCTGTCCGAGCGGGCCTCCTTCTGCGCTGAACTGGAAAAGCAGGGAATCGTCTTCATCGGCCCGAAGCCGAAGGCCATCATGGCGATGGGCGACAAGGTCGAATCGAAGAAATTCGCCAATGCCGCCGGCGTGTCCACCGTGCCCGGCCATCTCGGCGTCATCGAGGATGCCGCCCATGCGCAAGTGATCGCGGGCGGCATCGGTTATCCCGTCATGATCAAGGCATCGGCCGGCGGCGGCGGCAAGGGCATGCGCATCGCCTGGAATGAGGCTGAGGTGCGCGACGGCTTCGAGCGCGCCCGCTCGGAGGCGAAGAGCTCCTTCGGCGACGACCGCGTCTTCATCGAGAAGTTCATCATCGAGCCCCGTCACATCGAGATCCAGGTGCTGGCCGACGCGCATGGCAAGGTCGTCTATCTCGGCGAGCGCGAATGCTCGATCCAGCGGCGGAACCAGAAGGTGGCGGAAGAGGCGCCCTCGCCCTTCCTCGACGAAAAAACCCGCAAGGCGATGGGCGAACAATCGGTGGCGCTGGCCAAGGCCGTCGATTACCAGAGCGCCGGCACCGTCGAATTCATCGTCGACCGCGACCGCAATTTCTATTTCCTCGAAATGAACACCCGCCTGCAGGTCGAACATCCCGTCACCGAACTCGTCACCGGGATCGATCTCGTCGAGCAGATGATCCGGGTTGCCGCCGGCGAGCCGCTTGCCCTTGCCCAGGAGGACATCAGGCTCGACGGCTGGGCGATCGAAAGCCGGCTCTATGCCGAAGACCCCTATCGCAACTTCCTGCCCTCGATCGGCCGGCTGACGCGCTACCGCCCGCCGGCCGAAGGCCGGACCGGCAATGTCGTGGTCCGCAACGATACCGGCGTTTTCGAAGGCGCCGAGATCTCGATGTATTACGATCCGATGATCGCCAAGCTCTGCACCTGGGCGCCGACGCGCAGCGAGGCGATCGAGGCCATGGGCCGGGCGCTCGACGGCTTCGTCGTCGATGGCATCGAGCACAATGTCCCGTTCCTGTCGGCGCTGATGAAACATCCGCGCTGGCGCGAGGGCCGGCTTTCCACCGGCTTCATCGCCGAGGAATATCCCGAAGGCTTCGCGCCGATGAAACCGGACCGCACGGAAGAAGCCACGCTTGCCGCCATTGCGCTGTCCGCCTCGCTGATCGAAACGAACCGGCGCGAGCATTTCGCCGATCGCCTGCGCGCCGCATCGGGCGCGTTGCGCGAGCACTGGGTGGTCAAAACGGGCGACAACTACATCGCCGTCAGGTTGCTCGACGGCCTCGTCACCATTCCCTTCGATATGGAGATGGCGATAGAAGGCGAGAACAGCAGCGTTGTCACCGATTGGAGACCCGGCGATCCCGTCTGGAGCGGCACGGTCGGCGGCCGTGATATCACCGCACAGATCCGCCCTATCCTCAACGGCTTGCGCATCGACTGGCAGGGGCTTTCGGTGACGGCAAAGGTGTTTTCGCCGCGCCATGCCGAACTCGACAGGCTGATGCCGGTGAAGCTGCCGCCCGATACTTCCAAGCTGCTGCTCTGCCCGATGCCCGGCCTCGTCGTTTCGATCTCGGTCGCCGAGGGCCAGGAGGTCAAGGCCGGGGAAACGCTGGCGATCGTCGAGGCGATGAAGATGGAAAACGTGCTGCGCGCCGACCGCGATCTTGTCGTCTCCAGGATCAATGCCGCGGCCGGCGAAAGCCTGGCCGTCGATGCCGTAATCATGGAATTTGCCTGAGCGGACAGGCCGCCGGGCCGTTTTCGCTTGAGCCCGGCTCGCCGACCGTGCCAAGGTCGGCCCCAAGAAAATTGTCAGGGAGATTGTGAGGATGGACGTTCGCGCCGCCGTAGCCGTTCAGGCCGGAAAACCGCTCGAAGTGATGACCGTGCAGCTGGAAGGCCCGCGGGCCGGCGAAGTGCTGGTCGAGGTCAAGGCGACCGGCATCTGCCACACCGACGATTTCACCCTGTCCGGCGCCGATCCGGAAGGCCTCTTCCCGGCGATCCTCGGCCATGAGGGTGCCGGCATCGTCGTCGATGTCGGTCCCGGCGTCACCTCGGTCAAGAAGGGCGACCACGTCATTCCGCTCTACACGCCGGAATGCCGCGAATGTTATTCCTGCCTTTCCCGCAAGACCAATCTCTGCACCGCGATCCGCTCGAGCCAGGGCCAGGGTGTGATGCCGGACGGCACCTGGCGCTTTTCGATCGGCAAGGACAAGATCCATCATTATATGGGCTGCTCGACCTTCGCCAATTTCACCGTGCTGCCGGAGATTGCCCTTGCCAAGGTCAATCCCGACGCACCCTTCGACAAGATCTGCTACATCGGCTGCGGTGTGACCACCGGCATCGGCGCGGTGATCAACACCGCCAAGGTCGAGATCGGTTCGACGGCGATCGTCTTCGGTCTCGGCGGCATCGGTCTCAACGTGCTGCAGGGGCTGCGGCTTGCCGGCGCCGACATGATCATCGGCGTCGACATCAACAATGACCGCAAGGCTTGGGGCGAAAAGTTCGGCATGACGCATTTCGTCAATCCGAAGGAAGTCGGCGACGACATCGTGCCCCATCTCGTCAATATGACCAAGCGCAACGGCGACCTGATCGGCGGCGCCGACTACACCTTCGACTGCACCGGCAACACCAAGGTGATGCGCCAGGCGCTGGAAGCCTCCCACCGCGGCTGGGGCAAATCGATCATCATCGGCGTTGCCGGCGCCGGCCAGGAGATCTCGACGCGTCCGTTCCAGCTGGTCACCGGCCGCAACTGGATGGGCACCGCCTTCGGCGGCGCGCGCGGCCGTACCGACGTGCCGAAGATCGTCGACTGGTACATGCAGGGCAAGATCCAGATCGATCCGATGATCACCCACACGATGCCGCTCGACGACATCAACAAGGGCTTCGACATGATGCACAAGGGCGAAAGCATCCGCGGCGTGGTGGTCTATTGATGGCTTCGACGACCTACACGGCCGACCTCAAGAGCGTCGATGAGCTCCTCGCACGGGAGCTCTACGACCTGTTGAAAATGCGCGTCGATGTCTTCGTCGTCGAGCAGAATTGTGCCTATCCCGAACTCGACGGTAAGGATATCGATGCTCTGCATCTACGGCTGTTGGAGAACGGCGAACTCCTGGCTTCGGCACGGATTCTGAAGCCGCATGAGCCGCATGATCCGTCGAAGATCGGCCGCGTCGTCGTCTCACCCGCCCACCGCGGCAAACGCCTCGGCGATGCATTGATGAGCGAAGCGATCTCTGCTTGCGAACGGCTTTATCCGGCAAACCCCATCGCCTTGTCGGCACAGGCCCATCTGCGCCGCTTCTATGAAGCTTTCGGTTTCAGCATGGCATCCGAGGAGTATCTGGAAGACGGTATTCCCCATATCGATATGATCCGCCAGTTGGCCATCCGGCCGGCAGGGATATCGTCATGATCTATGTCGATGCCGATGCCTGCCCGGTGAAGCCGGAAATCCTCAAGGTGGCCGAACGCCTCGGCCTCGAAGTCACCTTCGTCGCCAATTCCGGCCTGCGCCCTTCCCGCGATCCGATGATCCACAATGTCATCGTCTCCAACGCCTTCGATGCCGCCGACAACTGGATTGCCGAGCGCGCCGGCGCGGGTGATGTCGTCGTCACCGCCGACGTACCGCTCGCCGTGCGCTGTGTCGCCACTGGCGCCTTCGTCAGTGGCCCGACGGGCCGCGTCTTCGACGAGACCAATATCGGCATGGCGAGCGCTATGCGCGATCTTGGCGCACATCTGCGCGAAACCGGCGAGAGCAAGGGCTACAACGCCGCCTTCAGCCCGAAGGACCGCTCACGTTTCCTCGAAACCTTCGACCGCCTCTGCCGCCGCGCCAAAAGCCTGTCGGCGGAGACCGGCGGGCAGACGTGATCCCGCCCTTAAGCGCGCATGAAACGGGTGGCATGGCGGCCATGCCGATTCCTACCTTGAACAGAGCCGTTCTCTTGCGCATATAGACGGGATCGCAGACGACTGCGGCGTCCTGAGGATGCAACGTCGCGGGGACGGCCTCGCTCTTGAACAAGGAGAGTTGCATGGCCTGGTTTCTGCTTTTTCTCGCCGGTCTTTTCGAATGTGGCTGGGCGATCGGCCTTAAATACACCGAGGGTTTCACCCGGCCGCTGCCGACAGCGCTGACCGTCATATCGATGGTGGTCAGCATCGTGCTGCTCGGCCTGGCGGTGAAGCACCTGCCGATCGGCACCGCCTACGCGGTCTGGACCGGCATCGGCACGGTCGGCACCGCGCTGCTCGGCATCTGGCTGCTCGGCGATGAGGCAAGTGTCTCCCGTCTTGCCTGCATCATGCTGATCGTCGGCGGTATCGCCGGTCTCAAGTTCACCGCCTGAACAAGAAAGACTGCGGGGCATCGCAAATGCCCCGCAGTCTGTGTTGGCTCAGGCTGCTTTGCGGTTATCGACGGAAAGTGCGCCGGGACCGGAGAAGAACAGGTAGAGGAAGACGAAGCAGAACAGGATCGCGGCGTCGCCCTGGTTGACGGCCGGGAAGAAGCTGTTCGGGGCATGCGCCATGAAATAGGCGACCGCCATTTCGCCGGCGAGCAGGAAGGCGACGGGGCGCGTCAGCAAGCCGATGAGAATGAGGATACCGCCGACAAGCTCGAGAAGAGCCGCGAACAGCATCAGCGGCGGCAGCGAGCCGGACATCTGCGAAGCCGGGAAGCCGAAAAGCTTCATCGTGCCATGCTCGATGAACAGCAGCGCGGTGATGATTCTGAGAGCGGCCAGCCCGTAGGGGCGATAGGCGGAAAGACGCTCGAAACTTGACATTAAAACCTCTCCATTAAAACAATTGCAGCCGAGCGTTAGCCCGTCCCCGACAGGGATTGAACACACGGATCGCTGACGGCCGTTCACTTTTTCGACAGCAGGCAAACACCTGACCGGACAGTTTTATTCGCTGAGCCAGACGTCAAAGCGGAATGTTGTCGTGTTTCTTCCAGGGGTTGGCGAGATCCTTGTTGCGCAGCATCTTCAGGCCGCGTGCCAGCCGGCGGCGGGTCGAATGCGGCATGATCACCTCGTCGACATAACCGCGCTCGGCGGCGACGAAGGGTGAGAGGAACCGGTCTTCGTACATTTTCGTATGCGCGGCGATCTTTTCCGGATCGGCGATATCCTTGCGGAAGATGATCTCGACCGCGCCCTTGGCGCCCATCACCGCGATCTGCGCCGTCGGCCAGGCATAGTTGAGGTCACCGCGCAGATGCTTCGACGCCATGACGTCATAGGCGCCGCCGAAAGCCTTGCGGGTGATGACGGTGAGCTTCGGCACCGTTGCCTCGGCATAGGCAAAGAGCAGCTTGGCGCCATGCTTGATGAGGCCGCCATATTCCTGCGCCGTGCCCGGCAGGAAGCCCGGCACGTCGACGAAGGTGACGATCGGAATGCCGAAGCAGTCGCAGAAGCGTACGAAGCGGGCCGCCTTGCGCGACGCGTCGCTGTCGAGCACGCCGGCCAGCACCATCGGCTGGTTGGCGACGAAACCGACCGTGGAGCCTTCGACGCGGCCGAAGCCGCAGACGATATTGCCGGCAAAGCTTGCCTGGATCTCGAAGAAATCCCCCTCGTCCGCCACCTTCCGGATCAATTCCTTGATATCGTATGGCTTGTTGGCGCTGGCCGGCACCAGCGTATCGAGCGACATGTCGACCTCTGTCACCGACTGGTAATATTCGATTTCGGGCAGCGGCGCGGTATTCGAAAGCGGCAGGAAATCGATCAGCCGGCGCACCTGCAGCAGCGTTTCCACATCATTCTCATAGGCGCCGTCGGCAATCGAAGAGCGCGTCGTGTGGACCACGGCGCCGCCGAGCTCCTCTGCGGTCACCGTCTCATTGGTGACGGTCTTCACCACATCGGGCCCGGTCACGAACATGTAGGAGCTATCGCGCACCATGAAGATGAAATCGGTCATTGCAGGCGAATAGACGTCGCCGCCCGCGCAGGGACCCATGATTACCGAGATCTGCGGGATGACGCCCGAAGCGAGCACATTGCGCTGGAACACTTCGGCATAACCGCCAAGCGCTGCCACACCCTCCTGAATGCGGGCGCCGCCAGCATCATAGATGCCGACGATCGGCGCGCGGTTCTTCAGCGCCATGTCCTGCACCTTCATGATCTTCTCGGCATGCGCTTCCGAAAGCGAGCCGCCGAAGACGGTGAAGTCCTTGGCGAAGACGAACACTGTGCGGCCGTTGACGGTGCCCCAGCCGGTGACGACGCCGTCGCCGGCAACCCGGCTCTTGTCCATGCCGAAATCGGTGGAACGGTGTTCGACGAACATGTCGAACTCCTCGAAGGAGCCTTCGTCGAGGAAGAGGTCGATTCGCTCGCGCGCCGTCAGCTTGCCGCGCTGGTGCTGGGCGTCGATGCGCGCCTTGCCGCCGCCCAGGCGGGCGACGCCGCGGCGACGTTCGAGTTCTTCGAGAATTTCCTTCATGCGATCTCCCTCGCCGATATTCTCTACAGCATGATGCCGAAAGGTGTGTGCGGTTCGGATGACTAGGCTGAGCGGCCCAACATCATCCTGTTCTAGTGGCTGCGCCCGCTGAGTGAGAAGGCAGACCGTATTCTCGCCGCAACGTCCTCGGCCAGGATCTCGTCGGCAAGCTTGGGGTCGGCGGCGATGCTGGTCACGTCGAAGGCGCTGACGGCGATGACCGATCCGTCTTCGACCGAGGCCGCGTCGATACTGATCTTGGCGACGTTGCGATCCTTCTGGAAGCCTAGACCCTTCTCGACGGAAACCACACGAATTGTCAGCACCACCCGGGGCAGCACGGTGTCGCGTACGGTGACGTTGATTGCGGCGTTGACGCGGTCGTTGATGCCGGAAAGCAGCGCGGCCGGCATATTCGGGCCGGAAACAACGACGGCGCTGCGCACATCATAGACCGGCGCGGCCGGCTTCGGGCCTGTAAGGCTGGCGCAGGCCGTAAGCGCGACACAGACGAGTGCGGCCCGGCAAAAACACGACCTCAGCCAATTCATGACAAATCCCGCACCCACTCCGTTGGAGTCGCAGATTTCGTCATAATGCCCGGGAAGGCAATATGTTTCAGGCGCTTAGGGCGAAAAAAACGTCCGTCGCCGCCTTGAACTCGGCAAAGCGCTTGGCCCGCCGCTCCTCGGCTTCCTCGTCACCGCCCCAATGCTCGATCGTCCAGTCTTCGTCGAGATGGGCAAGCGACCAGGCCTCCTCCATCGTCACCCGGCCGCAGGCGGTGGCGAGCGCGAGGATCGCCGAACCTGTCAGCGTCGTGATCGTGTGGAGTGCTGCAAGCGCCATCGGGCTATCAAATCTGGCAAGCGTCACGGCGAAGGCGGCAGTCGCCTCGCGCGGCTGCTCTTGAGGCATCACGCCTTCGATGAGGATGAAGCGGGCGCCGAGATCGAGCGCCGCCCAGTCGATGACCGGGTCCCAGCGCTCGGCTTGGCGCGCGACCAGCAGTTCCGGCCCATCGGCGCGATAGCAGATAAGGTCGCTCGAGGAAAATCGCAGTATATCTTCAAATATCGCCTGCCTGTTGGCGTCAACGCCGTCGAGCGCGGTGTTGACAAGCCGCGTCACCGGCATCGTCAGTGGATCGATCTCTTCACCCTGCGCCTGCCATTCGGCGGCGACAAGCCTCGCCAGCGCCTCTGTGGGAACGGCGAGAACCTGCCGTGCCGGCGTGCGCACCGTCTTGCCGTCGAGCGTGACCGCAAAACCGCCTTCGTGCTCGGCGACCGAGACATCGGTATAGAAACGCTTCGGCAGCGGCTTCTTCATCTGGATCTGGGCCCGGCGGATCGGATCGGGATGGCTCAGGCCCTCGGAAAGGTCGTTCAGCAGGTCGCGCATGGGCTCACCTCAGGAAAAATGGCGCAATATCTCGTTCGGATGATAGGCGATCGCATCGGCGCCGTTGGCGATCAGCTCATCCACGCTGGCATAGCCCCAGGCAACGCCGATCGCCTTGGCGCCGGCAGCCTTCGCCATCTGCATATCGTAAATCGCATCGCCGATGACAATGGCGTCGGTGGCATTCATGCCGGTTTCCTCGCAGCATTCCGTCACCATGGCCGGATGCGGCTTGGAAGGGCAATCATCGGCGGTGCGGGCAACGGTAAAATATCGGTCGAAGCCGTGCGTCTCCATCACGAGGTTCAGCCCGCGCCTGGATTTGCCGGTCACCGCACCGATCAGCAGATCCTCGCGCCCGCTGATCGCGTCGATCATCTCGCGAATGCCGGGAAACAGCGGCTCCCGGTAATCGAGATCCTGGCGCACGACCGAGAACAGCGATTTGTAATGCGCCGTCATGTCGATATCTTGCTGCTCGACATGCGGCCTGCCCTGCATGCGGGCTATCGCGATATCGAGCGACAGGCCGATGATCGCCTTGGTATCCTCGAATCGCGGTTCCGGCTTGCCGAATTTTTCGAAGGTGCGGCGCATGGTTTCGTGGATCAGGCCGGCGCTGTCGACCAGCGTGCCGTCGCAATCGAAAAGCGCGAGTTTCATTCGCTGTCCCTTTCGGCGCCGGCAAGGTCGAGACCGAGAAGGTTCCATGTCTGCACCATATGCGACGGCAGCGGCGCGCTGACGCGCAGGCGGCCGCCGGATGGGTGCGGGATGTCGATGTGGCGCGCGTGCAGATGCAGCTTCTTCTGGACGCCGCCTGGAAAATCCCAATTCGGATCGTCGTCGAAATATTTCGGATCGCCGATGATCGGATGGCCGATATGCAGGGCATGGACGCGCAACTGGTGGGTACGGCCGGTATAAGGTTCCATCTCCAGCCATGCGAGATTCTGGGCCGCCGTCTCAACCACGCGGTAGAAGGAAATCGCATGGTCGGCACCGTCCTCGCCGTGTTTGGCGATGCGCATGCGATCGCCATCGGCTGTCGGTTCCTTGACGAGCCAGGTCGAGATCTTGTCCTCATGCTTGCGCGGCACACCCTTGACCAGCGCCCAATAGGTCTTCTTGGTATCGCGCTCGCGGAAGGCGGCCGTCAGCTTCTGTGCGGCGCCGCGTGTCCGGGCGATGACCAGAACACCCGATGTATCGCGGTCGAGGCGGTGAACGAGCCGCGGCTTTTCGCCCTTCGGGCTGGTCCAGGCTTCGAGCATCTGATCGATATGACGGGCGACTCCGGAGCCGCCCTGCACCGCAATGCCGGGCGGCTTGTTGAGCACGATGACCTTATCGTCCTCATGCAACACCATGCGCGACAGCAGTTCGAAGTCAGACGAATGCTTGAGATCCTTGCCGGCGATCGGCCCGGATTTCAGCTTCGCATCGACATCCAGCGGCGGCACCCGCACCGTCTGGCCGGGCTGCACACGCGCATCCGATTTGACACGGCCGCCGTCGACGCGCACCTGGCCGGAGCGCAATAGTTTCTGCAGCGGGCCGAAGCCGAGCCCGGGGAAATGCACTTTGAACCAGCGATCGAGCCGCATGCCCGCTTCGTCGGCTTCAACCTTGATATGTTCTATGCCAGCCATAAAAAATCTTTCGGAAATTGCAGCACGGGCCAAGCCGGCGTTCTTGCCGCAGCCTTTAGAGCATTTTCACGCAAAACGGAAACCGGAAAAGAAATCAGGCCAAAGCGCGCATGACGGCAAGGCCAGACATGACGGCGACCATCGAAAGCCCGACGCTCGCAACGATATAAACACCCCCGGCCACCGCCTCGCCACGCTCGAACAGCGAGATCGCATCCAGCGAGAAGGCCGAGAAGGTGGTGAAGCCGCCGAGGAAGCCGGTGATCAGCAACAGCCGCAGTTCCATCGAGGCGTTGAACCGCCGCGCGATCAGCTCGGCAAAGACGCCGATGACGAAGCAGCCGACGACATTGACGGCGAGCGTGCCCCAGGGAAAGGCCGGGCCCATGAGCCTGAGCGTCCACTGGCCGACATAATATCTGAGAACGGAGCCGATAGCGCCGCCGAGGGCGACAAGGAGAGCCTGAATCATGGGCCGGATTTACCGCGTTTTGAGAGCGTTTCCGATCGAGTTCGCATGATTCTTACCAATCGGTAAAATGCTGATGATTTTGTTATGATGGCACCAAGGTCATGCCGATACGGTGACGGCATGACCCAGCTCCTGTCCGTATCGGCCAACACCGCTGCCATCGCCTTCGAATCGCTGAGAATCCCCCAGCGTGTGGCGACGAGCACCGCGGCGCGCGACGCGAGGCGCCTTGCCGACCGGCAATTGAAAGCTGAGAACCCCGATCAAGCCGAAGAGCCCTCCAGCATCATCCAGTCGACCGAAGTGGCGCTCGATCTGATGGCCAAAGGCAACCGCCAGCCGCAGGCCGGCCTCAAGCAGGCCCTGCAATCCTACGAAGAGGTCTGAGGCAACCGCCCCCGAATGAAGCCCGCGGCTGCGATCACAGCCGCGGGCTTTGCTGTTTCGATCGGTTGGCGCCTATTTGCCCTGCGCCGACAGCACCTGCAGCACGAGGTCGACCTTGCCGGCCTTTTCGAAGGTCAGCGTCACCGGCACCGTATCGCCCTCTTTGAACGGCGTCTTCACCTTCTGGAACATCAGATGCAGGTTGCCGGGTTCAAGCTTGACCGTCTGGCCGGCGGCAATGGCGATGCCGTCCTTCAGCTGGCGCATCCGCATGACATTGTCCTTGGTCACCATTTCGTGGATCTGAACCTCGCCCGCTGCAGGCGACGTCACCGACAGTAGCCGGTCGTCGGTCTTGCCGTTATTCTTCACCGCGAAGAAGCCGCCGCCGACCGGTTGGCCGGGCAACATCGCCTTGGCGAAGCCGCCGGAGACTTCGAGGTCGCCGGCCTTGACCGTTTCACCGGCCGGCGCAGCAGCTGCCATGCCCGCCGTGCCACTCATGTCCATGCCGGCCATATCGTCGTGCTCATGGCCATGATCTTCACCGGCAACGACCTTCAACAACGGCGCCGGGCTTTTCATCCCATGCGCATCGCCGCCCTCCTTCGCCACTTGGTCCCAGGCCTGAACCGTATCGCCGCACATCTGCGTCACCGGAAAGGCGAGCGAGGTGCCGGCCTCGACGCCCGACACCTTCCCCTGGATGACGAAGGTGTCGTAGAAATCGTCGGAGAGATTGCCGTTCTTCCAGCGGATCTCGATTGCGCCTGCCTTCACCTTGTCGCCGTGATTGTCATAGGTCTTCTGGTAATCGCCCTTGATCACCTCGAGCTCCCAACCGGCTTTCGGCTGCGGCTTTGCAAAGACGAAGCCTTCCGGCAGCTTGACCCGCACTTCGGTGGTCGCCTTGCCGTCGCAGCCATGCGGCAGCTGCAGCGTGGCGAGAATGGTTGTCTCCTGCGTCACTTCCTTATCGAGGAAGGTCACATGCGCCTCGGCGCCGGCAATGGCGGTCGCGGAAAAAAGAGCGGCGAACGCGAATGTCTTTACGGTTTGCATCGAATATCTCCTCGCCGGCCGCGGACTTCTGTTGGGCGGACCGGCATGCTGCGTCATAGGTTGCGGAGGCAGATCAGGCGAGGATGGGAGGCGCGCGGGAATTCGGCCGGATGACCGCACTTGCACCGACAACGGCTGAGGTTTCGATGGGCGAATTGAGGAGCGAACCGAGCTTGCGCTCGAGCCAAGAGCCCACATCCGGTGCCGGAAGGACAACCGAAGCCGACAGTCGGCAGGCTTCGCAATTCGGCTTGAAAGCGACGGTCTTGCCCTCGGCGTCCTTCACCGTGACGCAGAGCGAGGCGAACGTGCCGTCCGGCAGCATATAGGCTGCGGCATGGTAGCCTTCGGAGGCAACGGCCTGGGGCGCCTGATGGGCAAACCCGAGCAAAGCAAAGCTCAAGGCGCAAAGCATGCGCAAAAAGAGCGTCGCTTTCAATCCGGTCCGCCGCATGAGATCCCCTTCAACAGCAAGCCGCGATAGCCGGTTTCGCCCCCGAATGCAAAAGCAGATTTGCCGCAGTTTAACGCCTGATTGGAATAAGACGACAAAAATTTGCCCGGTGACGACATTTGCCGCTTGCCAAGTGCCGCAGCCGCCGGATAATTGCGCCAACCTTGTTGGGAGAATCCGGTGCTTTCGCCACCGGTGCCGAAGGAGCAACCGCCCCGGAAACTCTCAGGCAAAAGGACCAGCAAGGGGCAGACGGAACTCTGGAGAGAAGCGTTCTCGAAACGCTCGCCGAAGGGATAACAATCTCAGGCGTCAAGGACAGAGGGGGCTCAGGAGAGAAGTGCGCAGCCGCGCCTTCAGATTTGAGCCCGCGCCTTCGTGAGAAGGCGCAAACCCCGGAGGCGTCTTTTGGACGATACTGCTGCCCTGAAGAAAACCCCGCTGCATGGCCTGCATCTTTCGCTCGGCGCCCGCATGGTGCCGTTCGCAGGTTACGACATGCCGGTGCAATATCCCGCCGGCGTGATGAAGGAACATCTCCATACCCGCACGGAGGCCGGCCTCTTCGATGTCTCGCATATGGGCCAGGTCATCGTGAAGGCAAAATCGGGCAGCTACGAGGATGCCGCGCTGGCGCTCGAAAGCCTGGTGCCGGTCGATATTCTTGGCCTTGCCGAAGGCCGCCAGCGCTACGGTTTCTTCACCGACGATAGCGGCTGCATTCTTGACGATCTGATGATCAGCCATCTCGACGATCACCTGTTCGTCGTCGTCAACGCCTCCTGCAAGGAGGCCGATCTCGCCCATCTGCAGGCTCATATCGGCGACCAATGCGACATCACGCTTCTAAACCGCGCCCTCATCGCGCTGCAGGGACCGCGTGCCGTCGAGGTTCTCGCCGAACTCTGGGCCGACGTCGCGGCGATGAAATTCATGGATGTGCGCCACTGCCGCCTGCACGATGTTTCCTGTCTTGTCTCGCGCTCCGGCTATAGCGGCGAGGACGGTTTCGAAATCTCGGTTCCATCGGACAAGGCCGTTGATGTCACCATGCGGTTGCTCGAGCATCCCGACGTCCAGGCGATCGGCCTCGGCGCCCGCGATTCGCTGCGCCTGGAAGCCGGCCTCTGCCTCTACGGCAACGATATTGACACCACCACCTCGCCGGTCGAGGCGGCGCTCGAATGGGCGATGCAGAAGGCACGGCGCAGCAATGGTGCACGCGCCGGCGGCTTCCCGGGTTCCGGCCGCATCCTGTCCGAACTCGAAAACGGCGCCGTCCGCCGCCGCGTCGGCCTTAAGCCGGAAGGCAAGGCGCCGGTGCGCGGCCATGCCAGGCTCTATGCCGATGCCGAGGGCAAAGTCGAAATCGGCGAAGTTACCTCGGGCGGCTTCGGCCCCAGCGTCGAAGGCCCCGTCGCCATGGGTTATGTGCCGGTCTCCCATGCCGCGGCCGGCACGCTCGTCTACGCCGAGGTGCGCGGCAAATATCTGCCGATCACCGTCAGCGCCCTGCCCTTCGTTACACCGACCTACAAACGCTAAACCTTTTCCAGAGAGGACGAACAATGCTGAAATTCACCGAAGAACACGAATGGCTGCAGATCGAAGGCGGCGTTGCGACGGTCGGCATCACCACCTATGCCGTCGAACAGCTGGGTGACCTGGTTTTCGTCGAACTGCCGGAAGTCGGCGCGACCTTCTCCAAGAACGGCAATGCCGCGACCGTTGAATCCGTCAAGGCTGCTTCCGATGTCTATTGTCCGCTCGACGGCGAGATCACCGAGGTCAATCCGGCCATCGTCGCCGATCCCTCGCTGGTCAATTCCGATCCTCAAGGGTCGGGCTGGTTCTTCAAGCTTAAGCTGGCCAATCCCGCGGACGCCGACGGCCTGCTCGACGAGGCGGCCTATAAGGAGCTTACCGCGTAATGACGACGCCGACCGAATTCCAGTTCACCGACTACCAGCCTTACGATTTTGCCAATCGCCGCCACATCGGCCCCTCGCCGGCCGAAATGACCGAGATGCTGAAGGTGATCGGCTATAACAGCCTCGACGGGTTGATCGATGCGACACTGCCGCCCGCCATCCGCCAGAAGGCGCCGCTCGTCTGGGGCGCGCCGATGACCGAGCGCGAAGCGCTCGACAAGCTGCGTGAGACCGCCAACAAGAACAAGGTGCTGGTCTCGCTGATCGGCCAGGGTTACTACGGCACGATCACACCGCCGGTCATCCAGCGCAACATCCTGGAAAACCCCGCCTGGTACACGGCCTATACGCCCTACCAGCCGGAAATCAGCCAGGGTCGCCTGGAGGCACTGCTGAACTACCAGACGATGATCTCGGACCTCACCGGCCTCGACGTCGCCAATGCCTCGCTGCTCGACGAAGCGACCGCTGCTGCCGAAGGCATGGCGATGGCCGAGCGCGTCTCCAAGTCGAAGGCAAAAGCCTTCTTCGTCGATGCCGACTGCCACCCGCAGACCATTGCGCTGATCCGTACCCGCGCCGAGCCGCTCGGCTGGAGCGTCATCGTCGGCAATCCCTTCGCCGATCTCGATCCGGTCGACGTCTTCGGCGCGATCTTCCAGTATCCCGGCACGCATGGCCACGTGCATGATTTCACCGGCCTGATCGCCCTCCTGCACCAGGCCGGCGCAATCGCCGTCGTCGCCGCCGACATCCTGGCATTGACGCTGTTGAAATCGCCCGGCGAAATGGGCGCCGATATCGCCGTCGGTTCCTCGCAGCGCTTCGGCGTCCCGGTCGGCTACGGCGGCCCGCATGCGGCCTATATGGCTGTCAAAGACGCTATCAAGCGCTCCATGCCCGGCCGCCTCGTCGGCGTGTCCGTCGATGCCCGTGGCAATCGCGCCTATCGGCTGTCGCTGCAGACCCGCGAACAGCATATCCGTCGCGAGAAGGCGACGTCGAACATCTGCACCGCCCAGGTGCTGCTCGCCGTCATGGCTTCGATGTATGCGGTCTTCCACGGCCCGAAGGGCATCAAGGCAATCGCCCAGCAGGTACACCAGAAGGCCGTGCTGATGGCCAAGGGCCTGGAAAAGCTTGGCTATAAGGTCGAACCGGACAGTTTCTTCGACACGATCACCGTCGATGTCGGCCACATGCAGGGCCTCATTCTGCGCGCTGCGGTCGCCGAAGGCGTCAATCTGCGCAAGGTCGGCGAAACCGGGATCGGCATGAGCGTCGATGAGCGCACCCGGCCGGCAACGCTCGAAGCCGTCTGGCGCGCCTTCGGCGGCAATTTCACCATTGCCGAATTCGAGCCTTCCTATCGGCTGCCGAAGGATCTGCTCAGAACCAGCGATTACCTCACTCATCCGATCTTCCACATGAACCGCGCCGAAAGCGAGATGACGCGTTACATCCGCCGGCTCTCCGACCGCGATCTGGCGCTCGACCGCTCGATGATCCCGCTCGGCTCCTGCACGATGAAGTTGAATGCGACCGCGGAAATGCTGCCGATCACCTGGCCGGAATTTTCCGATATCCATCCTTTCGCACCCGCCGATCAGGCGCTGGGCTATCGCGAAATGATCGACGATCTCATCGAAAAGCTCTGCGCGGTCACCGGCTACGATGCTTTCTCGATGCAGCCGAATTCAGGCGCTCAGGGCGAATATGCCGGCCTGCTGACGATCCGCAACTACCATATTGCCAATGGCGAGGGTCATCGCGACGTCTGCCTGATCCCGACCTCGGCGCACGGCACCAACCCGGCCTCGGCCCAGATGGTCGGCATGAAGGTGGTCGTCGTCAAGGTGCGCGAAAACGGCGATATCGATCTCGACGATTTCCGCGCCAAGGCGGAAGAGCATGCGGCAAACCTCTCCTGCTGCATGATCACCTATCCCTCGACACACGGCGTCTTCGAGGAAACGGTCAAGGAGATCTGCGATCTCGTCCACGCCAACGGCGGCCAGGTCTATCTCGACGGTGCCAACATGAACGCCATGGTCGGCCTGTCCCGCCCCGGTGACATCGGCTCCGACGTTTCCCACCTCAACCTGCACAAGACCTTCTGCATCCCGCATGGCGGCGGCGGTCCCGGCATGGGCCCGATCGGCGTCAAGGCGCACCTGGCGCCCCACCTGCCCGGCCATCCCGAAACCGACGGCCGTTCCGGTGCGGTTTCGGCGGCCGCCTTCGGGTCAGCCTCGATCCTGCCGATTTCATGGAGCTACTGCCTGATGATGGGCGGCGAAGGGCTGACGCAGGCAACCAAGGTGGCGATCCTCAACGCCAACTACATCGCCACCCGGCTGAAGGGCGCCTATGACGTGCTCTACAAGTCGAAGACCGACCGCGTCGCGCATGAGTGCATCATCGACACCCGTCCGCTGGTCGACAGCGCCGGCGTCACCGTCGACGACGTCGCCAAGCGGCTGATCGACTGCGGCTTTCATGCTCCCACAATGAGCTGGCCGGTGGCAGGCACGCTGATGATCGAGCCGACGGAAAGCGAGACCAAGGCCGAACTCGACCGTTTCTGCGAGGCGATGCTGGCGATCCGCGAGGAAGCCCGCGCCATCGAAGACGGCCGCATGGACAAGGCCGACAATCCGCTGAAGAACGCCCCGCACACGGTGGAAGACCTCGTCGGCGAATGGAACCGGCCTTACAGCCGGGAACAGGCCTGCTTCCCGCCCGGCGCCTTCCGCGTCGACAAATACTGGTCCCCGGTCAACCGCGTCGACAATGTCTACGGCGACCGCAATCTGATCTGCACCTGCCCGCCGGTGGAGAGTTATGCCGAGGCGGCGGAGTAATATGCATCGGCGAGCCCCTCCACGAATTGGGAGGGGCTCAGCTTGTTGATGACTTCGATCTTTACTCCGCGTCGTCCTCGGCCTTGTGCCGAGGATGTGCCGCGTATCGATCGGCGTTGACGTAGATCATCGCCGCGGTTTGCCCCTCATCCGCCTGCCGACACCTTCTCCCCGCGCGCGGGGCGAAGGGGTTTTGCCGCAACCTCTCCGTCCCCCGCCAGCCTCTCGCATGGCGCGTCCCCTCGCCCCGTTTACGGGGAGAGGGTTAGGGTCATATGCGCTAGGTTAGGCGAGCATTCAGATAATCGCATTGTTTTCGACGTCGGCGTGGCGGCTCACAGAGGTGGCGCCGACTTCGGGTGACGAGATTACAGACGGCCTGCCACAGCAGCAATCCGCGGATAGCGGCGTGAATGGTGCTCAGGGCGATCTTCATGAGACGCCAGCGTGACGGGCTTGCCTGTGGGATTGGCGTATCCAGA
>NZ_JH719395.1:1012465-1451090 GCF_000271845.1 Rhizobium leguminosarum bv. trifolii WSM2297
GCACCGCGCAACCGCGCCATTGCTTCCAGGTCAAAACCCGCCGGAAGCCAAGCGCTCACTTCCGACCAATGATCCAAAATCTCAGGACGAATCGTCATCCCAAGCTTGAATCATAACCAGATTCCTCATGTCCAGCCCTAACCTAGCGCATATGAGGGTTAGGGTGAGGGGCTGGCATCGCGTCCGAACCGGACAGCCGGTTCTTGTGCCGACGACCTCCTGCGTATCGATCGGCCTCGACGCAGATCCCCGTTTCGGGGCACAGGGTTCAAATTTAACCTTTCTTAGCAAGTCTCTGTTAGCAATTGAGAATGGGCGGTTTCCTTCAACCGTCGACCTTTTGTTTTGCGTGCAGGTTCTCATGCGTCCATCGGCTGTGCCAGCAATCCTCCTCGCCGCCCTGATCCTGTCGGGATGCGCCGCCAGTTCCGGCGCCGGAGATGTGCTCACCCCAGTGCCGTCGGCGGAAACAACCAATGCAATCACCAAGCCGAGCGGCCCGATACCGGCCGCCGCCGTCGGCGATACCGCCCCGCAGGCAGGCGCGCCGCAAGAGGCGTTGAGCTGGACGGGGCAGGCTCCGGAGCCGCAGGCACTCGTGCCCGCAGACAGGCCGGTCGGCATGCCGATGCCGACGGAACGGCCGGTGGCGATGCTGATGCCCGCCAACCCGGAAGCCGATCCCGATAACAGCACCAAATCGCCGGCACGCTCGCGGATCTACGGCCACCGCTTCCGTGATGCCAAGCCGATCAATTTCGGCAGGACTTCGCCGAGAAAGCTTGCCGTGCACGGCGTCGACGTATCGCGCTGGCAGGGCGAGATCGACTGGGAGACGTTGCGGTCGCAGGGCGCCAACTTCGTCTACATCAAGGCGACGGACGGCGGTGATCACCTCGATCCGATGTTTAAGAAGAACTGGCGCCGGGCCAAGGAAGCCGGCCTGAAACACGGCGCCTATCACTTCTTCTACTGGTGCCGCACCGCCGGCGAACAGGCCGACTGGTTCATCCGCAACGTACCGAGGGAAGCAAACGCCCTTCCGCCGGTGATCGACGTCGAATGGAACGGCGAATCGAGCTGCAAGCGGCGCATTTCCCCCGCCCGCGTCCGGGAAAAGATGCAGGTGTTCATGGACAAGCTGGAGCGCCATTATGGCCAGCGCCCGATCATCTACACGGCGCCGGACTTCTACCGTGACAATTTGAAGGGCCAGATGCTCGACTATCCCTTCTGGCTGCGCTCGGTGGCCGCTCACCCGTCCAAGGTCTACCCCGGCCGCAAGTGGCTCTTCTGGCAATATTCCGGCTCCGGCCTCTCCGACGGCGTCGACGGCAAGATCGACCTCAACGTCTTCAACGGCAACGAAAGCGATTGGCACGACTGGGTGGCGTCGCGGTGACTGAGAGGTTTGGCTCTAGCGTTTGCCGATCGATGGGCTGAACACCATAAGGCTCAGGATCTCGAAAAGGACCTGTGCCGCGGCATGCGCAGTATTGGTCGTTGCGTCATATTGCGGGGCAACCTCGACGACGTCGCCGCCCACCAGGTTTATGCCTTTCAGCCCACGTATCAGCTCGAGGACTTCACGTGTGGTCAATCCTCCGACCTCGGGTGTGCCTGTGCCGGGTGCAAAACTCGGATCGAGGCTGTCTATGTCGAAGGAAAGATAGGTCGGGCCGTCGCCGACGATGGATTTTGCTTTGGCGACCACCGCGGCAATCCCCATACCGCTAATGTCTTCGGCATGGATCACGGTCATTCCCGACGCATAGGAGAATTCCCACAAATATTCCGCCGAACCACGGATGCCAATCTGGATTGTCCTCGTCGGATCGAGTGCGCCGTCCAGCACAGCATTGCGGAACGGCCCGCCGTGATGAAACTTGGTTTGATCGAATGCGCCGCTTGTATCGCAATGGGCATCGATATGGATGAGCCCGACCGGTCGTTGCCGGCCGATGGCCTTCAAGATCGGATGGCTGATGGAGTGATCACCACCGACCGAGAGCGGCGCAACGCCGGCGTCGACGATTTGGCCCATACGCCTTTCAATGTCGTCGTGGCTGAGTTCCAGCCGGTAGCGGCTTTGGAACGGCACGTCGCCTATGTCGGCCACCCGAAGATCAAAAACCGGCGCCGTGGCGAGAACGTGATTGTAGGGGCCGATCCTTTCTATGGCGCGAAGCGCTCTCGGTCCGAAACGGGAGCCCGGGCGGTTGGTGACGCCGAGATCCATGGGTATCCCGGTGATCGCAACCTGCAGATTGCCGAAGTCCGGCTCATCGGCTGCGACCTGCATATAGGGTGCGCTGAGGAAGGTCGGTACGCCGGCATACGGCGCCAGTCTCGTGCCGTTCTTGGAGATGATCTTCTCCGCCACTTTCCGAAACTTCTCGTCGAATATCTCGCCCCCATTGGCGTCCGCGAATTCTGCGCGCAACTGTTCGAGTCGCGTTTTGTCCCATACCATACGCATACGTCTCCGCTTCGGTTCCGCCTCAGCCGACAAAGGGGTTGAGAAGGCAATTGGTATCGTTGTAGCAATCGGTATCAAAGAGAAATCGAAATGATCGCTGCAAAACCCAATTTACTTGTTTCCCGCCTCTCTGCCCCGCCCATTCCTTCCGTCATCGCCTGGAGCCGCGAATATAAAGGGAGCAAGGGGCCGCTCATCGATCTATCGCAAGCCGTGCCCGGCTATCCCGCCCATCCGGAGATGCTTCGCCTGCTTAGCGAGGCGGCCGGACAACAGACGATGACCGGCTACGGTCCGATTGAAGGCGAGCCTATGTTGCGCAAGGCCTATGCGGAACATATCGCCGCGCTTTACGGCGCCGACCTTTCCGCAGGCAATATCCACATCACCGCCGGCTGCAATCAGGCGTTCATGTGCGCGGCGATCGCCCTTGCTGGCGCTGGTGATACGGTGGCTCTCACCAATCCCTTCTATTTCAACCACGACACGACGCTGTCGATGCTGGGGATAGGACGTCGATTGGTTGAGTGCGATCCGGCCAGCGGTTTTCTGCCTGATCCGAGTTCGGCCGAGGCAGCACTTGCGGCCGGCGCCAAGGTGCTGGCAGTCGTCACACCCAACAATCCCACCGGCGCGGTGTATCCGCCGAGCCTGCTTCACGAGCTTTTTGTTCTTTGCCGGAAGTATGGCGCCTGGCTGATCCTTGATGAAACCTATCGCGATTTCCTGGGCGAGGATTACGGCCGGCCGCACTCACTCCTGTCCGAGACGGGTTGGGAGGACACGGTCGTTCTTCTTTACAGTTTTTCGAAATCCTTCTGCATCCCCGGGCATAGGCTGGGTGCCATCACGGCAGGACCCAAGCTCGTCGCCGAGATCGCCAAGGTGATGGACAATATGCAGATCTGCGCACCGCGCTCGGCTCAGATCGCGGTTGCATTGGCTATCCCCGCGCTTGCCGATTGGCGCGCCGGCAACCGGCTGGAAATCGAGCGCCGGGCGGATGCGTTAAAGCTGGTCTTTTCCAGCTTGGATGATTGGCAGATAGGAGCGATCGGCGCCTATTTCGCCTTCGTCCGGCACCCCTTCGCCGACCGATCGTCTTCCGAGGTCGCCGAAAGACTCGCCAGGGAATCGGGCATCGTCTGTTTGCCCGGGGCCTATTTCGGCGAGGGACAAGAGCATTACCTCAGACTTGCCTTTGCCAATGCGGATGTCGCTTCGATAGGGCTATTGTTGGAGCGGCTCCGCTAGAACTTGGCGATCGACCTCAGCCGGAAGTTCACGATAGCCACCGCGCCAATAGATGAGCGGGCCTATACCCTGTCGGACTTGGATGGCGCAGACATGTCCGATCAAAATGGCATGGGAATGATGGTGGAATGCCGTTTCGAGCTTGCAGTCCAGCACGGTAAGGGCGTTTTCGAGAACGGCCGCGCCGGTCCTGAGGCGATACCATCCCGCATTGCCGAAGCGTTCGATACCCTTGCGTCCGTCGAAACCCGCAAAGGATTGCGCCACCTGCTGCTGGTCGGCAGCGAGCACATTCACACAGAAACAGCCGTATCGCTGCAACACCGGCCATGAGGAAGATGCGCGGTTGACACTGACGATGACGGAGGGCACTTCCGCCGAAAATGCAGAGACCGAGGTTGCGGTGAAGCCGGTGCGGTCTTGTCCGTCGCCGACCGTGATTACGCTAACCGCACCGGCCAGATGACGCATCGAAAGCTTGAAGTCTGCTTCGCTGATCAAAGCCTCGGCACTCATCGGGCCGGCGTCTGCGTTTTGGTAAAACGGTTTGCCGGCATTGAAAGACCGAGGTTTTCGCGCAGGGTCCTGCCCTCGTATTCCTCGCGGAACAGGCCGCGGCGGCGAAGCTCGGGCAGGACAAGCCTCACGAAATCGTCGAGGCTGGAGGGCAAGGTCGGAAACATCAGGATAAAGCCATCGGCAGCGCGCGTCTGGAACCATTCCTCCATGAAGTCGGCGATCTGGGCCGGTGTGCCTGTGATGCCATTTCCGGTATGCTTCTCGGCATAGTGCCGGATGAGCTCGCCGACGGTATGGCCGCGGGTGACGAAATCGACCAGTTCGTCGAACAAGGCGCGTGAACCCTTCGGCACCGCCGGCAGCCGATCCATCGGGAAAGGTTCATCGAGAGCGACGTCGCGCAGGTCGGCTTCCAGGAATTCCGAAAGCATCAACCGGCCGACATCGGGATGCATCTTGTCGATCAGATAATCGACCTTCGCCTTTGCCTCGGTTTCCGTTTCACCGACGTTGAGGACGATGCCCGGCATGATCTTCAGGTCGTCGGCATCGCGGCCATAAGCCGGCATCCGACTCTTGACGTTTTCATAGAAGGCCCGGTTCCGCTCGATATTCGACGCCAGGCTGAAGACGATCTCGGCCGTGCGCGCCGCCATATCTATTCCGGGTTCCGAACCACCCGCTTGGGCGATGACGGGGCGGCCCTGGGGCGTTCGCGCAATGTTGAGAGGTCCGCGGACCTGGAAATGCCTGCCTTTGTGATTGAGCGTGTGGTGCTTGGTCTTGTCATAATACACACCGTTTTCACGGTCGAGAAGCAGAGCACCTTCCTCGAAGCTGTCCCAAAGGCCGAAGACGACATCGACGAATTCGTTGCCGCGCTCATAGCGCAGCGCGTGTGGATCAAGTCCCTCGCGATTGAAGTTGTAGCCGGTTTCATCATGGTCGGAGGTGACGACGTTCCAGCAGACGCGCCCTTTGCTCAAATGGTCGATGGAGGCGAACAGGCGGGCGACATTGTATGGCTCGTAATAACTTGTCGACACCGTCGCAACGAGACCGAGATCGTTGGTCGTGACCGCCAGTGCTGACAGCAGCGAGAGGGGTTCGAAGCGATTCATCTTGGTCGGAATGCGGGCGAGTGCATTCGGATCACCGACGGCGGCAGCCGGAGAATCCGCCATGAACATGAAATCGAACTTGGCCGCTTCGGATCGTTTGGCGACATCGAGCAGATGGGCGAAGTCATTGGCGCCGCCGACATCGCTGGCCGGATGGAGCCACGAGGCCGGGTGAAAGCCGAAAGTGTAGACGAAGGTCCCGAGTTTCATCTTGTCAGTTCGCGCCATCGAGCTTTCCCCTTATGCATGCTGCCGATTGAAGGTGGCTGCGCAAATTATCACCAGGCGCAAAATTTCATCAATATCGCGACGCTAAGGTCCGTTTTAGATTTTCTAAAACGTTGGCTTGGGCGCTGACGCCAAAGCTTGCTGACGGGAAATCGCGACGAGCCAATCGCGGAATTCGCGCCCGCGCGGCTTTTGCAATGCTGCGCGGTCCCAGGCGAGAAAGTAGCTTTCGCGCAGCGGGATCCGCATGTCGACGGGAATGACGAGCGTCTGCGCTTCGAGCTCATCGGCAATCATCGACATCTGTGCGAGGACGACGCCGCGCTTGTTGACGGCTGCATCGATCGCGCTGCTCGACAGAGTAAAGGAGAGGCCCGGCGTCGACGCCTCGGAAGAGATACCGGCCATAGCGGCAAACTCCGCCCAGCTTGGGTAAGGCGTGAAATGCCTTTCCCACTCGACATGCAGAAGCGGTTGCTCGAAAAGATCCCGGGCCGCGTGCGCGCGATCCTGCATCAGCGACGGCGAGCAGACAGGCACGACCCAATCGCGAAACAGTTCCGTATAATGGTCGTGCTGCAGGACGTCCGACCCGTAGCTTACGCGGAAATCGACATCGTCGAAACCGATCCTGGGCTCCTTGTCGCGTCCGATAATCCTCACTTGAACGTCGGGGTGAAGGGCCTGCCAGTCGAAGATGCGCCTGCCGATCCATTTGTTGACGACGGAAGAAAGCGCGCTAAGGACCAGCGCCGTCTCGTTGCGTGCCTTTTCCAACAACTGCTGGGCAAGCGCAAATTGCTCAAATCCCTTCGATATCTCCTGATGATAAAGCCGGCCCCAGGCGGTCAGCTCGACGGTTCGCCCGCTCCGCTCCAGCAGCGAAACTCCAAGAAAACTTTCGATCTTGTGGATTTGCTGGCTGATTGCCCCCGGCGAGACCTTGAGCTCCAATGCCGCGGCCGTCACGCCGCCGCAACGCCCCACCGCCTCGAAGGCTTGCAGGCCCTTGAGCGGGATCGTCTTGAAGCGCTCATCGATCACTTGCAGAGCCTCCCATGATTGTCGCCAACTCAATTTGCCATCGGATGAAACGTCCCTGCGAACTGGAACCGGTCGCCTGGATGGGTTATCTCGACATAAGTCACCGTCCGGCCATTCTGCCAGGTCTGGCGGATAAGGCTAAGGCAGGCCTTACCCCTTTCGGTCTGCAGTATCCGCGCCGTCGCCGTATCGGCCGAGACGGCGCGGATGACGTGTTTGGCCTTGGACCAGGGAACCTGCGCGAGCAGCCATTTGCCGGGCGGGATCGAGACGAAGCTCTCCTCGCGCGCCCGTGGCACAGCGTCGAGCATGATGATCCGCCGTTCGATGGCATTCGGTCTGCCGTCCACAATATGCAGGCACTGAAGCCTCAGTATCTCTGCATCGGGCGCTTCCGACAGCTGTTGTGCCTCCGTCTCTCCAAGGCGTTCGATCTTACGGGTGAGAAGCTCGAAGCGGTGTTCGTGCCCGGCCAGTTCCGCTTCTGTGCTGATATCCTGAATATCCATCACCGTGCGGTCGATCTGGGGCGATGCGACAAACGAACCGGTCTTGCGCCTTCTGACGATCATGCCGCGCTCGACCAACGCCGACAGTGCCTTGCTGACGGTCATGCGCGAGCATTGATATTCCGCGACCAGTTCATGCTCTACGGGAATACGGTCGCCGGGCCGCCAATCGCCGCTGATGATCTTCGCCTCGATATCCATGAAAATACGCTGATAAATCGACACCAAGTCCACACCTCGTTCGGCGTCACGATCAAAGTGCCGGAGCGGTCGCGTCACACCGGCGAAGATCGCCGCCACCCGGCACAAATTTTGCGTTCCTCGACTTTTACATTGACACTCTAGGCCAGCCTATATCTATTTGTATAGTCAAAAGCGGAGCATAAAAATCCGCGCGTTGAAATCAAAAATCGGGAACCAAACTCCTCCGCCGGGGGAATGAAACTGGAGAGATGATCATGAAGGCAAATTCACTGCTGAAGGGTCTGGTCGGCGCTGCGTTCCTGTTCGGAGCAGCCGTTTCCGCCCATGCAGCCGACACGCTGGCGGCCGTCAAGGCAGCCGGCACCCTCAAGGTTGGCACCGAAACGGCGTTCGCACCGTTTGACTATATCGATGCCGGTGAACATACGGGCTTGAACGTCGACCTTTTTGCCGAGATCGGCAAGGAACTTGGCGTCAAGATCGAGTGGGTGGCACTTCCCTGGGACGGCGTCTTCCCCGCGCTTGAGGCCGGCAAGTTCGATGTCGTCGCAGGTCCTGCAACGATCACCAAGAAGCGCATGGAGCGCTATCGCTTCACGCCGCCGATCGCAGAAGCGACGATTGCCATCCTCAAGAAGGCCGGCGACACGACGATCAGCAAGCCGGAAGACATTGCCGGCAAGACGATCGGTGTCGGCAAGGCAACTGCCCAGCTCGACCAGCTGAAGGAATTCTCCGACACGCTGCCGACCAAAGTCGATGTGCGCGAATATCCTGCCTTCACTGAGACCTACGCCGATCTCGCAGCCGGCCGTATTGCCGGCGTCGCCAATTCGCTCCCGAACATCGCCTTTGTCGCCAGCCAGCGAAAGGGCACTTTCGAAGTCGTCCTGCCGCCTTTCGGAAAGAAGTCCTATTTCGGCTTTATCGGTCTCAAGGACGCCGATCACGCCCCGCTGATGGACGCGATCGATGCCGCGATGCTCAAGATAAAGGCAGACGGGCGTATGGCGGAGCTGCAAAAGAAGTGGTTCGGTGCGTCTTTCGACACGCCGGACGCTGTCAAGGACCCGGCATTCTGACCACTGCCGGTGAAATGCACGCGCCCCGCCATCGGTCGGGGCGCAATCTGCCGTGGGATCAGAATTCACAGCCGCAGCACGCAGGCACGCACAGCCCATGTCCATCAAACTTTTCGAACTTCTTCTGCAAGCCTCGATCTACACCGTGACGATCAGCGTGGTTTCGATTCTGATCGGCTTTGCGATCGCGATCGTTGTTTCCGCCATGCTCCTTTCGCGGCAACGGTTTTTCGTGTTGCCGGGGCAGATTTTCATCAGCTTCTTTCGCGGCGTGCCGCTCTTGGTGCAGCTGTTGCTGATCTATAACCTTCTGCCGGTGATCGGCATCAACGTGCCGAGTATCGTTGCGGCCATCGTGGGCCTTTCGCTGTGCACAGCTGCCTATCAGGCTGAAAATCTGCGCGGCGGTTTTGCCAGCGTTCCCTCGGGCCTTGTCGAGTCCGCCGAGATGGTCGGCCTCACTCCCATCCAGATCTTCCGCCGGATCAAGGCGCCGATCGCTCTGCGCCTGACCTTTCCGGCGCTCATCAACGAAGCGATCCTTATTCTGAAGGCTTCTTCGCTGGTCTCCGTTGTCGGGATCGTCGAACTGACGCGCATGGCCCAGGATCTTGCCGGTAGCACCTTCCTGCCGCTCGAAATCTTCGCTTCCGCCGGTCTGATCTACCTCGCCATCAATTGGATCGTAGCGCTTGCCGGCGGTCTGATCGAACGCTCCCTGCCGGGAGTACCGCGATGACGTTCGATATCAATGTGATTTTCAGCCATTTGCCGGAGATCGCCAGGGGTGCCTTCGTGACAATCGTCATCTGGATCGTCACCGCTCTTGCCGCTGCCGTTCTGGGTTTCCTTGTCGCTGTCGCACGGCGTTTTGGCGGGGCGATCCTGGACAGGGCGTTCGGCATTGTCATCGCAGTGCTGCGCGGTACCCCCTTCCTCATTCAGATATTTCTCGTCTACTATGGCGGCCCCTTCGTCGGATTGTCACTCGACCCGATCCCGGCAGGCGTCGTCGGCCTGTCCATCTACGGCGCGGCGTATTTCAGCGAGATATTCCGCTCGGGCTTTGCCGCCGTCCCGAAGGGGCATATCGAGGCGGGTCTATGCGTTGGCCTGACACACACGCAGATCGTCAGGCGCATATTGCTGCCTGAGATGACCATGCTGGTGCTGCCGCCTTCGCTCAACATGACGATCATCCTCATGAAGGAGACGGCCGTGTTGTCGATCATCACCGTGCCGGAACTGACGGCGACACTGAGCGCTATCGGATCACAGCAATATGCTTTCGTCGAAGCGCTTTTTGTCCTCGCCCTCTTCTACTGGGCGCTGGTCGAAATCACCGGCTGGCTCGGTCGTCTCGCCGAAACAAAACTCACCAGATTCAGGTTTTTCAACATATGAGCGTTCCCGCGATCGCAGTCAAAAATCTAGTCAAGACGTTTGGCGATTCCACCGTGCTGAACGGTATCGATCTTGATATTGCCCAGGGACAGGTTTCCTGCGTGATCGGTCCATCGGGATCCGGCAAGAGCACGCTGCTGCGCTGCATGGCGTTTCTGGAAGAATCGACAAAGGGTACCATTGCCGTCAATGGCGAGGTGCTCGGCTTTGCGGAAAATGCAAAGGGCGCAAGGGAGCGACTGCCGGCCGCCACAAATCGGCGGATCCGTGCGCAGATCGGGATGGTTTTTCAGCAGTTCAATCTCTGGCCGCACATGACGGCGCTCGGCAATGTCAGCGAAGCGCTGAAGACGGTTCACAAGATGAACCGCAAGGACGCAGAGGAGCGGGCAATGGCCCAGCTCACCAAGGTCGGTCTCGAGGGTCGGGCAAACCACTATCCGTCGCAGCTCTCGGGAGGACAGCAGCAGCGTGTTGCTATCGCGCGGGCCCTGGCTCTCAACCCGAAGATCATGCTCTTTGACGAACCAACCTCATCACTTGATCCCGAGTTGACCGGCGAAGTACTGAACGTCATGCGCGATCTCGCCGCCGAAGGCATGACGATGGTCGTCGTGTCCCACGAGATCGGGTTTGCCGCAACGGTCGGCCAGCAGATCATCTTTCTCGATCACGGCAAGGTGCTGTTCACCGGTCCACCGCAAGAGGTTTTCAAGCGACCGAGAAACCCCCGCCTCGAGCAGTTTCTTGATACCTATATCGATCGCGGAGCCTCGATGTTGCTGTGATGCTCGTCCTTGCTCGATCCTTCTGAGCGTTTTGGTTCTGTACTTTTATGCATGTGGATAGGCCCGATACGGCTGCGCGCCGTACCATTCCGAAGCAAATCTGACGGCATGGTTGCGCACCCACAGGTCTTTGCTAACGCAACGCCTTCAGCATTCCCTAAATCCTTGCGAGTAAAAGACGACTATCCAGTTCTGGGGAAACGGCTGATGAGCATATCGGGTATTGCGGGCACGGCCCTTTCGGGAATGCGGGCACAGACCACACGGATCGGCGCGATCGCCGGCAACGTCGCAAACAGCAGCACGCCTGGTTACAACAGGCTGAACACCAGCCTCAGCTCCGTGGCATCAGGCGGCGTCGAGGCAATCGTCAGCCCGACAGCGTCGGAAGTCGATCCGGCCACCGAACTCACCGACCTGATCGAAGCCGAGCAGAGCTACAAGGCGAACGCCGTGGTCTTCGAGACCGGCGCCGACATGTGGGAAATGCTGATGAGCATCAAGCGCGACTGACACAGTGCCGGAACGGTCAACTGCGCTTGCTCTTTATAGCCTTGTTATAACCCCGTCTCAAATCGGCCTATGCCGATCCGGGCCATTGACGCGGATCGATCCTATGCCGGAATCTCAGGATTTCCTGTCCATCTCAGAAAGAGCCGAACTTGATGCGGCACCGTTGGTGCTGCTGCATGGCAGCGGCATGCATGAGCGCAATCTCATTCCACTTGCCGACAGGGTCGCGCCGGATCGTCCTTTTCTGACGCTCAGAGGCGCGCTCGAATGGGAGGAAGGCTTTGCTTTCTTTCGCCGAAACCCCGACCGGACGCTTGATTATGCCGACCTCTTCGACGAGACCCATCACCTCGGCGATTTTCTGGTGAAGGCCTTGGAAACCGGGTTGTTGAAACGGCCGCCCGTGCTGCTCGGCTTTTCGAACGGCGCGATCATCGCTGCCTCAGTTCTGCTGCATCGCCCGGAAACCGTAGCCGGGGCCATCCTGCTCAGGCCGCTGTCACCCGCGCCAGCCGCCGATTTTCCCGATCTCAGGAACCATCGCGTCCTTATTCTGGCAGGCGAACGCGACGAGCGGCGTGCGCCTGAAGATGTTGTCTTGGTCAGGGATCAGATCGAAAGAAGCGGTGCCGGCGTCACGACGAGACTGTTCTCGACGGGCCATGATCTCGATGAGAACGAGCCGGATTTCATCCGCGATTGGCTGGCGAAGAATTTCCCACCAGCCTGAACGGCTGTCAAGAATGCGCCGGCTCGTTTTGGCGCTGCGCGGCAAGGGCGGCGAGGTCGGCGGGTTTCAATTCGACGGATTCGCCGCAGCCGCAGGCCGATGTCTGGTTCGGGTTGGTGAAGGTGAAACCGGAGCGCAGCGTCGTTTGCTCGAAGCCCATTTCGGTGCCGAGAAGATAGAGCACGGCTGACGGCTCGATCCAGACCTTGGCGCCGTCGCGTTCGATCAGATCGTCCTTGGCATTGGGTTCGGTCACCAGGTCGATGGTATATTCCATCCCGGCACAGCCGCCCTTCTTGATGCCGACGCGAACACCCTTGGCCTCCGGCCCGGAGTTTTCGACAATCGCCTTGATGCGGGCCGCAGCCCCGTCCGTCATGCTCATAATTGCAAAGCCCATCGGCTTCATCTCCTTCCACAACCGGGGTCAAGATCCGGTGCTTCGTGAATCAAATGTAGTCGCCCGAGGTAAACGGATCAATAGCACGGTACTGCGCCAGCACCATCGGCGGCTCAGTACCAGCCGACGGCGACCTGGGCCTCTTCCGACATGCGGTCCGGCGTCCACGGCGGATCGAAGGTCATTGCGACCTCTACGCCCGACACGCCTTCGACGGCGCCCACGGCATTTTCGACCCAGCCCGGCATCTCGCCGGCAACCGGGCAGCCGGGCGCGGTCAAGGTCATCATGATCTTCACCATCCGGTCGTCCTCGATGTCGATCTTGTAGATCAGCCCGAGTTCGAAGATGTCGGCCGGAATTTCCGGATCGTAGACGGTCTTCAACGCGCTGATGACGTCGTCGCTGAGCCGCGCCAGTTCATCCGCCGGAATGCTGGAATGCACGATGCCTTCGCGCACGTCGATCTTCTGTTCGCTTTCGTCCAGGCTCATCACGGACACTCCTCAAGCAAAGAACTTGTGCGCATATTCAAGCGCATCGGCCAGGGCATCGACCTCGGCGCGGGTATTATACATGCCGAAGGATGCACGGCATGTGGAGGTGACGCCGAAACGTTTCAAGAGCGGCATGGCACAATGCGTGCCCGCCCGCACCGCAATGCCCTGCCGGTCGATCACCATAGAGACGTCATGGGCATGGATGCCGGCAAGCTCGAAGGAAAAGATGCTGCCCTTGTCGGGCGCCGTCCCGAACACTCGCAGCGAATTGACCGACTTCAGCCGCTCGACCGCGTAAGCGGCAAGATCGGCCTCATGGCGGGCGATCGCCTCACGGCCGACCTTCTCCATATAGTCGAGCGCGTAACCGAGCCCGATCGCCTGCACGATCGGCGGCGTGCCGGCCTCGAAGCGATGCGGCGGATCATTATAGGTAACAGCGTCCTCGGCGACTTCGAAGATCATCTCTCCGCCGCCCTGGAAGGGGCGCATTTGGGAAAGCCGGTCCTTCTTGCCGTAGAGTACGCCGATGCCCGACGGGCCGTAGAGCTTGTGGCCGGTCATCACATACCAGTCGCAATCGATATCCTGCACATCGACGGGCAGGTGCACAGCGCCCTGGCTACCGTCGATCAGCACCGGAATGCCGCGCTCATGCGCGATGCGGCAGACTTCCTTGACCGGAACGATCGTACCGAGTGCATTCGACATATGGGTGATGGCGACGAGCTTGGTGCGCTCCGTCAAGCTCTTCTCGAAATCCTCGATGTGGAAGGCGCCCTCGTCGTCGACGGGCACCCAGACCAGCTTGGCGCCCTGCCGCTCGCGAATGAAATGCCAGGGCACGATGTTGGAATGGTGCTCCATGATCGTCAGGACGATCTCGTCGCCCTCGCCGATTTTGGGCATGCCCCAGCCATAGGCGACGGTGTTGATCGCCTCAGTCGAATTCTTGGTAAAGACGATGTCATTGACATCAGGCGCATTGAGGAAGCGGCGGACCTTCTCGCGCGATGCCTCATAGGCATCCGTCGCCGCATTGGAGAGATAGTGCAGGCCGCGATGCACATTGGCATATTCATGGGCGTAGGCGTGCGAGATGGCGTCGATCACCACCTGCGGCTTCTGCGCCGAAGCGCCGTTGTCGAGATAGACCAGCGGCTTGCCGTGCACCTTCTCCGCCAGGATCGGGAAATCCCGGCGGATGGCTTCGACATCGTATGGCGTGGCCGGCACGATCTTGTCCATTGATATATCCGATCAGGCGTGCTTTTCGAGCCAGGCCGAGATCACGCCTTCCAGCGCCTCGACGAGGGCCTCGTCTTCCAGTTCCTCGACGATCTCGGCGACGAAGGCGTTGACCAGCATCGCCCGTGCCTTGTTCTCCGGAATGCCGCGCGCCATCATGTAATAGAGATGATTGGCGTCGATATCGGTCACCGTGGCGCCATGGCCGCACTGGACGTCGTCGGCGAAGATCTCGAGCTCGGGCTTGACCGAGAATTCAGCATCGTCGGACATCAGAAGTGTATTGCAGGCCATTTTGGCATCGGTCTTCTGCGCATCGGGCGCCACCCGGATCATGCCCTGGAAGACGCCCTTGGCGCGGTCGAACACGACGTTGCGGATCACCTCGGTCGAGCCGGTATGCGGCACGTCGTGGCCGAGCACCATCGTCACGTCGGTATGGCTGTCGCCGCCGAGCAGGTTGATGCCGCGCAGGGTCAGATCAGCGCCCTCGCCCGTCACCTTGATATGCAGCTCCTGGCGCACCAGTCTGCCGCCGGCGTTGATGACGAAAAGCCGGAGCTTCGCATTGGCGCCGAGATCGATGCGGATCTGGCCGAGATGCGTATCGTCGCCACCCTGCTGCTGTAGGATGATCCAGGTCAGCTCGGCGCCTTCGCCGACGGTGATGTCACTGACGTGGGACACCAGCGCCGCATCGCCGGTCACCGCAAGGTGACGTTCGATGACGGTCGCCTTGACGCCGGCGCCGAAGGCAACGGGAAGGCGCGTATGGGCCTGCCCGCCGGCATGGACGAACTGGATCTCAAGCGGACCGTCAAGCTCGGTATCGGCAGGCACGTCGACGACATAACCGTCGCGCACGAAGCTGCCATTGATGCGGCCGACCGCGTCGTCGCTGCCGAGCGCATCGAGCCCCTCCGCAGCGGAGCCGTCGAGCAGGCGTTCGGAATAGGCCGAAACGCCGAGATCGCCGGCTGCTGCCTTCTGGTTGGAATGGCCCTGGATGACCGCCAGCACCTCGGAATCGGCAACGAGCGGCTCCAAAGCCTCAGAGCCGGCGTCACCCGCCTGCGGCGGGACAGTGCGCAGAAGATTCTTGAGGTCGGTATAGTGCCAGGCTTCGATGCGGCGCGTCGGCAGGCCGGCCTGCTTCAGGTCGTCGAGAAGCCGGTCGCGCAGTGCCGTCACCGCGCCATTGCCCGGCAGGTCGCCGATCTGCTGGTTGAAGGCCTCGATCAGCGCCGCTTCGGCCGCGGTCAGGCGGCTCGTCGTCTGCATGTTCATGGACGTCGTCCTTTCCGCCCGAAACTCAGGCTGCCGCGCCGATGATGTCGGCATAGCCGTTGGCTTCCAGCTCATGCGCCAGCGTCTTGTCGCCCGACTTGATCACCTGACCCTTGTAGAGCACGTGAACCGTATCCGGCACGATATAGTCGAGCAGGCGCTGGTAATGGGTGATGACGACGACGGCGCGATCCGGCGAACGCAGCGCGTTGACGCCGTCGGCGACGATCTTCAGCGCGTCGATGTCGAGGCCGGAATCGGTTTCGTCGAGCACGCAGAGCTTCGGCTCCAGCAGCGCCATCTGCAGGATCTCGGCGCGCTTCTTCTCGCCGCCGGAGAAGCCGACATTGAGCGGCCGCTTCAGCATCTCGGTATTGATCTGCAGCTTGCCCGCGGCATCCTTGACCCGGCGCATGAAATCCGGCGTCGTCAGTTCGTCTTCGCCGCGCGCCTTGCGCTGCTCGTTCATCGCCACCTTCAGGAACTGCATGGTGGCAACACCCGGGATTTCGACCGGATACTGGAAGGCAAGAAAGACGCCCTTGGCGGCGCGTTCGGCCGGATCGAGCTCGAGAATGCTCTCGCCGTTGTAAAGAATGTCGCCCTCGGTGACTTCGTAATCGCTGCGGCCCGACAGCACATAGGAGAGCGTCGACTTGCCGGAGCCGTTCGGCCCCATGATGGCGGCGACTTCGCCGGCCTTCACCGTCAGGTTCAGACCACGGATGATCTCGGTGCCGTCTTCGGCGATACGAGCATGAAGGTTCTTGATTTCAAGCATCTTGTTTTTCCTATTCATAAAGCGGCTTAAAGGGCCGCCCAATTGACCGTTCGCACCGGTCTCGATCCGTCATCCTCGGGCTTGTCCCGAGGATCTAAGCCTTCAAATGTAACCGCCCTATCGTCGATGCGACTTTCCGCATACGTGCGCAGATCCTCGGGACAACCCGAGGATGACGGGCCTCGCATTTTAGCCCACCGAGCCCTCAAGCGAGATGCTGATCAGCTTCTGCGCCTCGACCGCGAATTCCATCGGCAGTTCCTGCAGGACTTCCTTGACGAAGCCGTTGACGATCAGCGCGATCGCTGCCTCGGTCGGGATGCCGCGCTGCAGGCAGTAGAACAGCTGGTCCTCGGAGATCTTCGAGGTCGTCGCTTCATGCTCGAACTGCGCCGTCGAATTCTTCGCCTCGATGTAGGGCACGGTATGGGCGCCGCACTTGTCGCCGATCAAGAGCGAATCGCACTGCGTGAAGTTGCGCGCGTTCGACGCCTTGCGGTGGGCCGAGACCTGGCCGCGATAGGTGTTGTTGGACACACCGGCGGCTATGCCCTTGGAGACGATGCGGCTCGACGTGTTCTTGCCGAGATGGATCATCTTGGTACCGCTATCGATCTGCTGATGGCCGTTCGATACGGCGATCGAGTAGAACTCGCCGCGGCTGTCGTCGCCGCGCAGGATGCAGGACGGATATTTCCAGGTGATCGCCGAGCCGGTTTCGACCTGCGTCCAGGAGATCTTCGAGCGGTCGCCGCGGCAATCGCCGCGCTTGGTCACGAAGTTATAGATGCCGCCCTTGCCTTCCTTATCGCCCGGATACCAGTTCTGGACGGTGGAATATTTGATCTCGGCATCATCGAGCGCAACCAGTTCGACCACTGCGGCATGCAGCTGGTTTTCATCGCGCTGCGGCGCCGTGCAGCCTTCGAGGTAGGAGACGTAGGCGCCCTCTTCCGCAATGATCAGCGTGCGCTCGAACTGGCCGGTGCCCTTCTCATTGATGCGGAAATAGGTGGATAGCTCCATCGGGCAGCGAACGCCCTTCGGCACGAAGACGAAGGAGCCGTCGGTGAAGACAGCCGAATTCAGCGTCGCGTAATAATTGTCCGAGGTCGGCACGACCGAGCCGAGATATTTCCGGACGAGATCGGGATACTCGCGGATCGCTTCCGAGATCGACATGAAGATCACGCCGGCCTTCTTCAGCTCCGCCTTGAAGGTGGTGACGACCGAAACGCTGTCGAAGACGGCGTCGACGGCGATCTTCGGCTTCTCGACGCCGGCAAGGATCTCCTGTTC
Organism: Rhizobium leguminosarum bv. trifolii WSM2297; assembly: GCF_000271845.1. The sequence continues at coordinate 1,029,856 of NZ_JH719395.1, forward strand.
GCGCAGCGGAATGCCGAGCTTCTCATAGACCTTGAGCAGCTCCGGATCGACCTCGTCGAGCGACTTCGGCCCCGGCGTGCTCTTCGGCGCGGCGTAATAATAGATGTCGTTGAAATCGATCTTCGGATAATCGACGCGAGCCCAGGTCGGCTCCTCCAGCGTCAGCCAGCGCCGGTAGGCTTCCAGGCGCCATTCCAGCATCCACTCCGGCTCCTGCTTCTTGGCGGAGATGAAGCGGATAATATCCTCGGACAGGCCCTTCGGCGCCTTGTCCATTTCGATGACGGTCTCGAAACCGTATTTGTACTGGTCGACATCGATCAGGCGGACCTGGTCGATCGTTTCCTGCACGGCAGCCATTTCGTTCTCCAATCTCGCCGGATACAAGGTCCGGCAGCTTGTAGCGTATGGGCAATTGTCTTGCCCCTGATGCCGGACAATTCCTTGTCCTGATGTAAGAGGCCAAAAGGGACTTTTCAGCCCGATTGGCAAGCAGAAATTTGCGTTTCCGCAAGTTTATGACGCGGTCAGGCCGCCTCGCCCGCCGACCTGCGACGACAGGCGATCTTCGCAAAAGCCGTTATCGCCCTGTCGATATCCTCTTCCGACGTCGAAAAGCCGAGCGAGATGCGGAGCGCCCCGAGCTTGGCGTCACGTCCCATCGCCGTCAGCACATGGCTTTCGCCGAGCCGTCCGGACGAGCAGGCCGAACCGGCCGAAAGCGCCACCCCTTCGAGATCGAAAGCGATCTGCCCGGTTTCCGCCTTCAGCCCCGGCAGGGTGAAGAAAATCGTATTGGCGACGCGCTCACCGCCCGCGCCGTGGATCATCACATCGGCGGCGGCCTGACGCATGCCGGTTTCCAGCCGCGCGCGCAACGCGCCGATTGCCGCATTGCGCGCCTCGAGTTCGTCGGCAGCCGCCTCCGCCGCCGCGCCGAAGCCGATCAGCGCCAGCGAATTCTGCGTCCCAGACCGGTGACCCCGCTCCTGCCCGCCGCCCTGGATCAGCGGCCGCGGCATCAGCGCCTCGCCGCGCGCAATCAGCGCGCCGGCGCCCTTCGGGCCGCCGATCTTGTGTGAGGAAACGATCACGAAATCGGCGCCGATCGTGCCGATATCGAGCCCGATGCGCCCCGCCGCCTGCACGGCATCGACGACGAAAAGCCCGCCATGGGTGTGAACGATCCTTGCCGCTGCCTCCACAGGCTGGACGATGCCGGTCTCGTTGTTGACGAGCATGATGGCGACCATCGGCAGGCCGGCGGCCTTGTCATGGGCATCGAGCAGAGTGGCGAGCGCATCCAGATCGACGATGCCGGCTTCCGTCACCGGAATCTCCGTCATCTTCTCCTTGGAGAAGCGGCCGCCTTCGCGCACCGCCGGATGCTCGATCGCCGAGAAATAGAGATGGCCGAGCCGCAGCGGCGTCCGGCCCATGCGGAAATCCGGCGTTAGCACCAGATTGGCGGCCTCGGTGGCGCCGCTGGTGAAGACCACATTGCCGGCGTCGGTGCCGACGAGAGCCGCCACTTTGCGCCGTGCGCCTTCGATGGCAGCGCGGGCGGCACGGCCTTCGCCGTGAACAGAATTTGGATTGCCGAAGATGTCGATGGCGCGCATGATCGCCTCGCGTGCTGCAGGGTGCAGCGGCGCTGTGGCATTCCAGTCGAGATAAAGGCGTGGCGGCGCCATGATCTTTCAGTCCTGCGCTTGACGAGCTTGCTTCAGCACCCGCGGTTCATTTTTCTTGAAATTTCCGCCGGGCTTGCCTTATGACACATTCCACGAAGCGTGGATCGCCATGCAAGTTTCGAATTGTTCTAAACTGCGTTTTAGAAAAGCTGACAACACTAGTCAAGTCATGTTGTCGTCCAACGCCGCGCGAACGCGAAATAAAACCCGGAGTACCAATGCCCGAAGTCATTTTCAACGGCCCAGCCGGCCGTCTTGAAGGCCGCTACCAGCCCTCCAAGGAAAAAAGCGCGCCCATCGCCCTGATCCTGCATCCGCATCCGCAGTTCGGCGGCACGATGAACAATCAGATCGTCTACCAGCTCTTCTACATGTTCCAGAAGCGCGGGTTCACGACACTGCGCTTCAATTTTCGGGGCATTGGCCGCAGCCAGGGCGAATTCGACCACGGCGCCGGCGAACTCTCGGATGCCGCTTCTGCGCTCGACTGGGTGCAGAGCCTGCATCCCGATTCGAAGACCTGTTGGGTCGCCGGTTATTCCTTCGGTTCCTGGATCGGCATGCAGCTCCTGATGCGCCGGCCAGAGATCGAGGGCTTCATGTCGATCGCCCCGCAGCCGAATACCTACGACTTCTCCTTCCTGGCGCCCTGCCCCTCCTCCGGCCTGATCATCAACGGCGAGGCCGACAAGGTCGCACCGGAAAAGGATGTCAATGGCCTGGTGGAAAAGCTGAAGACCCAGAAGGGCATCCTCATCACCCACCGCACCGTTTCCAACGCCAACCACTTCTTCAACGGCCAGGTGGAAACGCTGATGGGTGAATGCGAGGATTATCTCGACCGCCGCCTGAACGGCGAGCTGGTGCCGGAGCCGGCCGCCAAGCGGATTCGCTGACCTCATAACGCCGAATTTTATCCCAAACGGCACGATCCCGGCCGTCTGGGCGATTGTGCCGGAACAGACCACCTACCGTGTTGCAATATATATTGCAGTGCGGTAGGGTCCTCGCGATCCTAACTAAAGCGAGGTCCGCAATGACCAAGTCGTTCGGGGAAGTCCTGGATAAGTATAGGGGTATCGGTCCGGGGTTCGACTTTCTTCGAATTGGGCTCGCCTTTTCTATCGTACTGACCCATTCCTTTTTGCTGACAAGGAATGATGCCTTCATCAGAGGCTCGATATTCTGGTTTACCGAATACGCTCTTGTTCCGATGTTTTTCGCCTTGAGCGGATTTCTCATCGCCGGCAGCGCCCAGCGTCTGAGCCTGCGGAATTTCCTGATCAACCGCGGCTTGCGCATCGTGCCGGCACTGGCCGTCGATATCGTCGTCTGTTCGCTGATCATCGGGCCGATCGTCACCATCGTCTACCACGCCGACTATTTTACCGATCCGCGGTTTTTCAAATATTTCCTGAATATCGTAGGCTGGATCCATTACGAGTTGCCCGGCGTCTTCCAGGATAACCCGAGCCAGCGAGTCAACGGCGCGCTCTGGACGGTTCCTTGGGAGATCTTCTGCTACATCATCATGTCGTTGCTGATGGTCACCGCCATCGTGAAGACACGGTACAAGCTGCTTGGCGTGACGATTGCCTACATCTTCATCGGCCTCGTCATCCAGAAGATGCCCTATCTGCTGCCCGGCTCGATCAAGCCGATCGCCCGTTTCCTGTTCATGAGCCGGGGCTCGCAGCTGATAACGGCGTTCATGATGGGCATTGTCGCCTTTCAGTTCAAAGCGGTCATTCCGCATTCGCGCTGGATCTTCGCCGCCGCCTGCCTGGTTTGCGTCGTCGCCATTCTCACTCTCGACAGCCGCGCGACCGAGTCGGTGCTCAACCGGCCGATCGTCATCACCTCGCTCGTTTACATCACCGTCTTCATCGGCCTGTCGGAAGTGCCCATTCCTGTTTTTTTCAGGAAGGGCGATTATTCCTACGGCGTCTACCTCTACCATGATCCGTTCTTGCAGATTTGGATCAGCTCGTTCCCGACGGTCTTTCTCTACCCAAAATATGGTGCGTTGGCGCTCTATCTCGTCGGCCTGCCCTCGGCTCTCGCCGTCGCGGTGCTATCTTGGCATTTCATCGAGAAGCCGATCCTCGGCCTTCGCAAAAAGTTCTCGTTCATCGCTCAAGTCAGGGGCGTCGAGGATGGCAATCAGGCTGGGCGCGGATCTAATGTCCGGCCAGTCGCCGCAAAAAGTTAAGCCCTGCCGGCCGCATATCGGCGGTGAGCTCGAAAGCCAAGCCAGGCATTCCATCGATCAGGATCGGCCCGCGTTCGCACATGCCGATCTTCCTAAGGACGCGTTGCGAGGCGGTGTTTTCGGGATGGGTGAAGGCAATGAAGCCTGAGGCAAACCGCCGGTCGAAGAACCAGTCGGTCAGCGCACCCGCCGCTTCCGTCGCAAGGCCCTTGCCCCACGCTTCCTCGCACAGGGAATAACCGAGTTCGAATTCTTCGCTCCTGAACCGCGAAATCCCGGCGCGGCCGATGAAGCTGCCGTCTTCGGCGATGAGCTTGTATTTGGTCGTGCCGTCGCGTGCCTGCTCCTCGAACCAGCCCTGCAGCCGCTCTTCGGCCTTCGCAAGGCTCCACGGCGCATTGCCGGAAAGATACCGGGTCGTCGCCATCGTCGAATGCAGCCGCTGCACCAGGGCTGCATCGCCCTCGTCCCACATGACGAAGGTCAGTCGCGGCGTCTTCAGGATGCCCCGCTCGCTGGTCATGGCGTTGCGAGTACCCCACCGCCGACGGGAGCGCCGACGCCCGTCGTGCCGGGAAACGTCAATGGCAATCCGTCCAGCGAGCGCACAGCCAGATAGGCCCAGGCCTCGGCCTCCATCGCGTCGCCGTCGAAACCGGCCTGCTCTGCGGTCAAGACCGTCGATCCCAGCGCTTTTGCCATGGCCGAAAACTCCGCCATCAGAGTGGCGTTCAGCCGCCCGCCGCCGCAGACGATATAGGTCGACGGCGTCTCAGGCAGGAAACCGGCGGATTTGACGATCGCGGCGGCAGCGACATGCGCCAGCGTCCGGGCGCCGTCCTCAAGGCTCGCCTCCTCCGGTCCAAGCGGCGCGAAATCGCCGCGGTCGAGTGAACGGCGAACATTGCCGCGGAAGAACGGGCTGGCGAGATACCGTTCCGCCAGATCGGCCACGACCTTGCCGCGCCCGGCGATTTCGCCGCCGGGATCGTAGGTTCTGCCGGTCTGCATCTCGACCCACTGGTCGATCAGCGTATTGCCCGGCCCGCTGTCGAAGGCCGATAGCCGCCCGTCGGTGCCGATGAAGGTCAGATTGGAAATGCCGCCGATATTGACGAAACAGACCGCCTGTCCCGCCTGCTGGAATTTTCCGGCAAGGGCTGCGTGATAGGACGGCACCAGCGGTGCGCCCTGGCCGCCATGAACCATATCGTTGGCGCGCATATCGTAGACCACCGGCAGACCGGTTCTACTGGCGAGTTGCTGCCCATCGCCGATCTGCATCGTCAATCCCTCATCAGGGCGATGAAGCACCGTCTGGCCATGGAAGCCGAGAACGTCGACGGCATCGGCAGAAATCTCGAAACGTTCCCGGAATGCCGTAACGGCAGTTGCATGCCGCTCGGTCAGTTCTCGCTCGATATCGCGAAGTTCGGCGGGCCGCTCTTTCCGGTCGCGCAGCGGCCGCGCCAGTTCCAGCGCCCGTTTCAGCCGCCCACGAAAATCGGCCTCATAGGGCACGCCCATGAACGGCCCGCGTTCGATGAAGCCGCGGCCGTCGGTCCTGATCAGCGCAACGTCGATTCCATCCATCGACGTGCCGCTCATCAGGCCGATCGCAGTCCTGATGACATCCATGAGACTTGTCTCCCGTGCGATTCCCGGATGCACTTTGATAAAAACAGTGCTAAACGCGCCGCGACAGATCAACAACAACGAACTTGCGCGAGCCCCAAAGGTCGAGCGCAAACACCAAGAGACGAAGGCCATGTCCGAGTTCAAGTCCGATTTCCTCCGCACGCTGAAAGAGCGCGGCTTCATTCATCAGATCTCTGATGAAAGCGGCCTCGACGATCTGTTCGCCAAGGAAACCGTGACTGCTTATATTGGCTTCGATCCGACGGCGCCCAGCCTGCATGCCGGCTCACTGATCCAGATCATGATGCTGCACTGGATGCAGAAAACCGGTCATCGCGCCATCTCGCTGATGGGCGGCGGCACCGGTATGGTCGGGGACCCCTCCTTCAAGGAAGAAGCGCGCCAGCTCATGACGGTGGATACGATCGAAGGTAACATCGCCTCGATCAAGCGCGTCTTCTCCAATTATCTGAACTACGGCGACGGTCCCAAGGACGCGCTGATGATCAACAACGCCGAATGGCTGCGCTCGCTGAATTACCTGGAGTTCCTGCGCGATGTCGGCAAGCACTTCTCGGTCAATCGCATGTTGTCCTTCGACAGCGTCAAGACGCGTCTCGACCGCGAACAGTCCCTGTCTTTCCTGGAATTCAACTACATGATCCTCCAGGCCTATGACTTCGTCGAGCTTGCCAAGCGCTATGATTGCCGCCTGCAGATGGGCGGTTCGGACCAGTGGGGCAATATCGTCAACGGTATCGATCTCGGTCACCGCATGGGGACTCCGCAGCTCTATGCATTGACATCGCCGCTGCTGACCACATCGTCGGGCGCCAAGATGGGCAAGTCGGCGACCGGCGCCATCTGGCTGAATGCCGACATGCTCTCGGCCTACGATTTCTGGCAATACTGGCGCAACACCGAGGACGCCGATGTCCAGCGCTTCCTGAAGCTCTACACGACGCTGCCGATGGATGAAATCGCTCGTCTTTCGGCGCTCGGGGGATCTGAGATCAACGAGGTTAAGAAGATCCTTGCGACCGAGGTGACGGCGATCCTGCACGGCCGCGAAGCCGCTGAACGGGCCGCCGAAACGGCGCGCAAGACCTTCGAGGAAGGCGGCCTCTCGGAAAACCTGCCGTCGGTCGACGTGCCCGCTTCCGAACTCGACGCTGGCATGGGCCTGCTGTCGCTGATCGTTCGTGCTGGCCTTGCCTCGTCGAATGGCGAAGCTCGCCGTCACGTCCAGGGCGGCGCGGTGCGCATCAACGACGAAGCGGTCAGCGACGAGCGCCGCATGATCGGCAGCAACGAAATCACCGCGGACGGTGTCATCAAGCTCTCACTGGGCAAGAAGAAGCACATCCTGATCCGCCGCGCCGCGTAAGCGGCTTCAAATCCGAATGGATATCAAAGCCGGCGTCAGCGCCGGCTTTTCTTTGCCCGACTCCTGAGTTGGAGCGCATCCCTCACTCAACTCCAGGCTGAGACGTCGCGTCCGATCGTTCGGCCTCGCGGAAAACATAGGGTGGCGGATTGACGTCTGGGGCGGGCGTCACGCGTGACCACCACCTGATCGAGAAGGTCGGCGGAGTCACGGTCGCATCAAGAGGAACCGTCAGCACATGGGCGGAACGGAGGAGCTCCGGCGGCCTCAACCGCCCGCTCTTTTCTGCGGCATATGAAGCAGCGCCGCCAGCGGCAGCGGCGATCATTGCGGCCGGTATGAAAGAGACTGTCCAAGCGCACTGCATGGCATCCTCCGACATTGCCCGGCGTTATCAACTGGCCGGGGTCCACATTACATCAGAGTTCTCTAAAATAATCAAAGGATCAATGTCCGCCTTGTGCGGATAGGTCGGCACCAGCCAGCAGGACGCGCAACAATCGTTACCTGTCGGAACCTTTTCCGTCCGCCGGGATTTGCGACCAGATTGGATTGGAGCGGCTATGATCAACGACCTCTGGTATAAGAACGCTGTCATCTACTGCCTGTCCGTCGAAACCTTCATGGATGCGAACGGTGACGGCGTCGGTGATTTTCAGGGGCTGATGCGGCGTCTCGATTATCTCTCCGGCCTTGGCGTGACCGCGATCTGGTTGATGCCGTTCCAGGCATCGCCCGGCCGCGACGATGGTTATGACGTCTCCGATTATTACAACGTCGACCCACGTTACGGCTCGCTCGGCGATTTCGTCGAATTCACCCACGGCGCCAAGCAACGCGGTATCCGCGTGCTGATCGATCTGGTGATCAATCATACCTCCAAGGACCATCCATGGTTCCAGGATGCCCGAAGCGATCCGGGCTCGCGTTATCGCGACTGGTACGTCTGGTCTGAGAAGAAGCCTGCCAATGCCGATCAGGGCATGGTCTTTCCCGGCGTCCAGAAGACCACCTGGACTTATGACGACAAGGCAAAGGCCTATTATTTCCACCGCTTCTACGATCACCAGCCGGATCTCAACACCTCCAACCCGGAGGTGCAGGCCGAGATTCTCAAGATCATGGGCTTCTGGATCCAGCTCGGCGTCTCCGGCTTCCGGATGGATGCCGCCCCCTTCATCATCGCGACGAAAGGCGCCGATGTCGCCAAGCCGGTCGAGCAGTTCGACATGCTGAGAAAGTTTCGCGAATTCCTGCAATGGCGGCTGGGGGATTCCATCATCCTCGCGGAGGCCAACATCCTGCCGAAGGACAATTTCGAATATTTCGGCGACGATGGCGACCGCATGCAGATGATGTTCAACTTCCAGGTCAATCAGGCACTGTTTTATGCCTTCGCCAATGCCGATACGCGGCCGCTCAAAAAGGCGATGGAGGCGACGAAACCGCGACCGGCAACCGCGCAATGGGGCCTGTTTCTCCGAAACCATGATGAATTGGATCTCGGACGGCTGTCGGAAAAGCAGCGCGACGCGGTCTTTGCCGCTTTCGGGCCTGACAAGGACATGCAGCTTTACAACAGGGGCATCCGCCGTCGCCTGGCGCCGATGCTCGGCGGCGACCGCCGCAGGATCGAGATGGCCTACAGCCTGCTGTTCTCGCTGCCGGGAACGCCCGTCATCCGCTACGGCGACGAGATCGGCATGGGCGACGATTTAGACCTGCCGGAACGTGACTGCGCCCGCACGCCGATGCAGTGGTCGACGGAACCGGAAGGCGGTTTCACCAAAAGCAGAAAGCCCGTCTCGCCCGTCATCAAGGATGGACCCTACGGCTTCCAGCACGTCAATGTCGCCGAACAGCGGCGCGATCCGAACTCCCTGCTGAACTGGACCGAGAGGATGATCCGGATGCGCAAGGAGGCCCCGGAGATCGGTTGGGGCGACTTTTCCATGGTCGACACCGGTGACGACGGCGTGCTGGCGCTTCGTTACGACTGGCGCGGCAATTCCGTATTGATCCTGCACAATCTGCATGCGCAGCCGGCCGAGGTGAGCTTCGATATTGATATGGGTGAAGACGGCCGACAGTTGATCGATATTGCCGACGGCGCGAGCAGCGAGGCGGACGAGAGAGGCTTACATTACGTGGTGCTCGATGCTTACGGCTATCGCTGGTATCGCGTCGGCGGCCTCGACTATCTCCTCAGGCGCAAGGAGATTTAGGTCCTCGGCTCATCACTGGAATTCGAAAATCTGCCGGAAGACACCCGGTGCGATGATCGACAGCGGATTAATCTGCAGATTAGGCTTGTCGAAATTGCCGGTGAGCTTGAAGGTGATGCCGATCAGGCCGCGGTCGCTGCCATTGCCGAGAATGACCCCGATCAAGGGCAGTTCGGCAAAGAGCCGGTTGAGGCCGTAGGCCGGCATGAAGGTGCCGGTCATGTCCATATTGCCCTTGCGGTCACGCACGACGCCCTGGAATGTCGCGCCTATCTGGTCGCCGCGCAGCACTCCGTTCTCGATGCCGACCATGCCATTGCGCGAGACGACACGGGCAAAGCCGCGCTGAAAGCGCTGCGACGAGGTATCGATGTCGCGCTTGACGGCTTCGTTGAGGCTGCGCTGCTCGTTTCCGACGGGCGTCGAAACGATCGAGCGCAGCCGTTGTTCGTTGACGATCGAGAAACGGCGCACGTCGAGCGAGCCGTCCCAGCCGCCCTGTGGCGAAAGCCGGATTGCCAGATTGAGCAGGCCGCCCTGCATGTGCTGGTAGAGATCGGCGAAACGCGATACCGCACCGGCATCACCGCTGGTGATGTTGATGACGCCGCCGTCCTTCATCTGGCTGACCACGGCCTCGCCGCTGTCGGTCACGGCAGAAAAGTTCAGCGCTTGCAGCTTGTCGCCGCGCAGTGACACCTGCGCCTGGAAATTGCCGATCTTCTCATCGTTGAAGCCGATGACGTTTTTCAGCCTGGCGCGCACCGATACGCCGGTGTCGCCGGCTTCCCCGTCATTATCGTCACCGCCGGAGCCCGATTTCAGCCGCGCGATAACAGGCCGCGCATCGGCGCTGTCGCCGGAGACCGAGACGTCGAAATTGCCCTTGCTGCGCTTCACCGACAGGGCGAAATCGTCGAGCGAGGAGAGTTTGACGCTATCGAAATCGGCCGAGATCAACCCGCCTTTGCCGATGTTCATCGATCCGTTGGCGCCGAAACCGTCGCCCTTCAGCCGGAAATTCTTGATCTCGGTATTGTCGGCCGGACCGGATGTTTCGAATTCGGCCGTCGCCGCAATGCCGCTGCCCTTCGACCAGCCGATCCATGGCAGGTCGAGTTGCGACTTGGTGAGGTCGAGCTGGACGTCCTGCCGGTCGTCGTCGATCCGCGTCAGCACCATCTTGACGCTGCCGCCGATGATGCCGGAGAGGCCGGGTATCAGCTTGTTGCGCTGGTCTTCGGACAGCGTCGCGGTGATCACCCGCTGCCGCTTCGCACCGTCGGATGCCTCGACCGGTTCGGCAAGATCGATATCGGCCGGGACGCCATCGATCTGCGCCTTGGCGTCGAGCGTGATCTGTTTCGGATTGCCGTTCAGCGTCCCGTCGAGATTGCTGATGGTGCGGCCGGAAAACGGCTTGGCAAGATCAATATCGGTAAGCTTCATGGCCGCCGTCCATTCGGCCGGCGGCGGGTTCTGCGAGGAGAGCAGGCCGAAATGCGCCTTCACATTCGCCTCGATCCGCCCCTTGAGATCGTCGGGCGTAAAGCCGGCGCGCTGCAGCACCCGGATCGGCCTGTAGGTCAAAAGCTCGCCGACGGCATCCGCTGAACCCGAGATCGCGAGATCGATATCGGCCATGAGCGGCTTGTCGTAGGTGGCGGGTAAGATGAATGTACCTTGCCCGAGACCGACGGACCGGCCGGAGGGGAAAAACGACGTGCCGCTCTTGATCGCGATCGTCGCAGCCGGGCCGAGCAGGTCGAAATGGGCCGCCATGTCGCGAACCGGCGGAATGTCACCGGCGATGTTCATCCGCGCATCCGCGATGTCGAAGCCGATGCGGATCTGGTTGGCGTCGAGCTTCAATCCCTTGCCGCCGGCTGCCTCGTCGAGCCTGCCGAAGGGAATGAAGACGGAGATCGAGGCGTTGGTAACGGTGCCGCCGAAGAGGTTGCCGTGTACCCAGGTGCGCACCTTGGGCGCCATCCAGAACGGCCAGAGCTGCTTGATCGCCGTCGTCTGCAACTGTGCCGACTGGCCGGCAAAGCTGATCTCCGGCGATTTACCCCCGAGCTTGACGTGCAGTGCCCCGTATAGCGCGCCGAGCGGGCTGGAGACGGTCATGTTGGGAAACAGGAATTCCCGCCCGGCGACCAGGTAGCGCCCCGTCGCCTGGATATCGAAGGAGAGCGGCTGCTCGCCGGAGCCGCCGGGAGCTGCCGTGCCGCCGCTGACCAGCAGGTCGATGCCGAAGCCCTTGCCGGCCTGCGGGTCGATCTTGTCGAGATCGATCAGCGCACCGTTGATCGGAACCGTGGTCGCGCCGAACCGGGCGTTCGACCGGGCGATTTCGAGGGTCTGCTTGGCGAAATCATAGACGAGGTTGATCTGCCCGCCCGACAGCTCCTGCGCATCGCCGTCCGCAAAAATCAGGCCAGGATCGATGTCCACCGTCGCCGCCAGCGCCGGCTGCACGCCATCGCGCCCCCTGGTGGCCGATACCGTCAGGTCGGCAAAAGCGTTGAGCCCCTGCCGGATCACGCCCTGATCGTTGCGCTTCAACGCAAAGGGCGTGAGGTCGGCATGTTTGAGCGTCGCCACCACCTTCGACACATGGCCGGCTTCCTTCTCGGCCAGCACGTCGAGCTCGGCCACCTCGCCGTTGAGCGCGACTTCGCCGGTCAACTGCAGTGAGGACGGCCCCGCATGAGCAAAGACCAGATTGTCGACGACCAGCGACAGCGGGCCGTTGGCGGTGTCGGCGAGCTTGATGTCGATGCCGGAGATGCGTACGGAACTGGTCGAGCCGCGCGTGACGACACTGTCGAACATGTCGAACTGCGAGAAGATCTTCTCCATCGCCGCCGGCATGGCATCGATGCGCAGGTCATCGAGCTTGACGGGATCGCCGGAGGGCAGAAGCCCGGTATCAAGCGCAATATCGTCGGCTTCGATGTCGGTGACGGCGATGCGGCCGCGGAAAAGCTGCAGCGGATCGAGCCCCAGCCGCACCGAACCCGTCGTCGACAGGTGCTGGCCGCTCTGCTCATCAATCATGTTGACGTTGCGCGCTTCCAGCGCCAACCGGAAGTCCGAGGTAAAGCGGATGACGGTGGAGCCGACCTCGGCGCGGTAGCGCGGTCCGGCCACGCCGTTCAGCGCCGCCTGCGCCTGCTGCGATAGCGGCTTGTCGAACATGCCGCTCTCGACGGTGAAGACGATCGCGGCGAGAACAAGGAGAATCACGCCCAGAAAGCCTGCGGTCAGCTTTACTGTGCGCCGCACCCGCGAACGCGGCGGCGGGCAATGGACGATGATCGGATCCTCGGCCTGGGCGGACGGCAAGCGGTCCAGCGCAACGATATCCTTCTTGCGAAACGTGACCTTTTCGCCGCGGATGGCTGACATGCGCCTTCGGGCTCTCCCTTTAAGTGAAGAATTGAACCCGGCCATGCTGGACGGGTTTCCATCCACTATATAATTCGGGGAGAGAAAGTGTCATCCACAAACCCGGCAAAAGAAAGGTTTTCCCAATGGCGGTTCCCGGCATCGGCGCCACGGCTCCTGATTTCAACCTTCCCCGCGACGGCGGCGGCCGCGTTTCGCTGGCCGAATTCCACGGCCGGGCGCTCGTGCTGTTCTTTTATCCCAAGGACGACACCACAGGCTGCACCGCCGAATCGCTGGCTTTCACAGCGCTGGCAAGCGAGTTCGAGGCGGCGGGCGCGGTCGTCATCGGCATGTCGCCCGATTCGGCTGCCTGCCATGACAAGTTCATCAGGAAGCACCGTCTTTCGGTGGCGCTCGCCTCGGACGAGGAAAAGACCACGCTGCAGGCTTACGGCGTCTGGAAGGAAAAGAGCATGTACGGCCGCAACTTCATGGGCGTCGAGCGCACCACTTTCCTGATCCGCCAGGACGGCACGATCGCCACCATCTGGCAGAAGGTGAAGGTGCAGGGCCACGCCGAAACCGTGCTCGAGGCCGTGCGGAACCTGGCCGCGTGACCGGAGATCTGGCGATAACGTCGCTGCGCGGCGGCGCCATCGATGCCATTTGCTCCGCCGATCTCGACCGCAAGACGGCGCTTGCGCAGGAAAGCGCCACCCGCTGGTTTGAACGCCGGGTGTCGTTGCGCTCGCCGCTCGATGCAGCGTTGCCGGAGAGGCCCGGCCGTCCCGACAGGCCGGTGCTGACGCCGCCGACCCAGGTGGAAAAGCGCTCGCTGCATACGCTGAAAGGCCGCATCGCCCTGCTCCATGCCATCGCCCATATCGAGCTCAATGCCGTCGATCTGGCGCTTGATATTGTTGCGCGATTCGCCACCGAGCAGGTGCCGAATTCCTTTTTCGACGGCTGGATGCAGGTTGCCTTCGAGGAGGCCAAGCATTTCCGCATGGTGCGCGCCCGCCTGAACGATCTCGGCGCCGATTACGGCGATCTTCCCGCCCATGACGGGCTCTGGCAGGCGGCCCATTCGACGCGCAACGACCTGACGGCAAGGCTCGCGGTCGTGCCGCTGATTCTCGAAGCCCGCGGCCTCGACGTCACGCCGTCGCTGCAGGCCAAGATGCGCCAGACCGGCGATCTGGAAAGCGCTGCCGTTCTCGACGTCATCTACAACGACGAGAAAGGCCATGTCGCCGTCGGCGCCAAATGGTTTCGCTTCCTCTGCGCCCGGGAGAAGCGCGACCCGGCAAAAGCCTTCCAGGAGCTGGTGCGCGCCAATTTCCGCGGGCCGCTGAAGCCGCCCTTCAATGATCTCGCCCGCGCCGAGGCCGGGCTGACCCCGTCTTTCTACCGCTCGCTCGCATCGATCAGCCATGCCTGAAATAACTGGCATTTCTGACGCGCATAGCGATAAGGAAAGCATTCGTTAACCATAAACGTGTCTAATTTTCCGAAAGAGGCGTAGCGCATCAATCGGGAGAGCCTGCGTGAACAGCGGACATCAGCACCGGGTATTCGGCAGGCGGGCGCAGGAACATATCCTGATCCTGGCAAGCGGCGACAAGGTCCGCCACATGACGGTTCGGCCGTGGATGGCAGCGCTTGCCTTCTGCTTTGTCAGCGTCTTCTCGATCGGCTATCTCCTCGCCACCTCCTATCTCGTGCTGCGCGACGACCTGATCGGCGCCACCATGGCCCGACAAGCCCGCATGCAGCACGACTATGAAGATCGCATCGCAGCCCTTCGCGCCCAGGTCGACCGCATCACCTCCCGCCAGCTTCTCGACCAGCAGGTGGTCGAGGATAAGGTGGACAAGCTGATGGAGCAGCAGATGGCGCTGACCTCGCGCCACGGCAAGCTCGACAATCTGCTCGACCGGGCTGAAAGCTCCGGCCTGACGGAAAAGGACGGCGCCCCGCCTGCCCCGTCGTCACCCGTTCAGTCCTTTGCCCCCGACATCAAGGACAAGCGCGCTTCTCTGACCGGTGGCGGCATCGAGGCGATCGAAAAACAGCTGGCGATCGGCGCCCCTGCCGATGCGACGCCCGATAACTCGACGCTTGCCTATGTGCCGTCTGCTGAGACCGTCGGCGACCGCGCCGACCGCATCTTCTCCAATGTGACGCTGTCGCTGAAGGGTGTCGAACAGGATCAGCGCAACCGCGTCGAGCAACTGACGAGCGACGCCGGCAATGCCGCCAATGCCATCGGCAATGTGCTGACCCGCTTCAAAATTCCGGTGCCTGAGGAGGTTGCGGCGCGACAGGACGACGATGCCGTCGGCGGCCCCTATGTCGAGCCTGAGAGCAACGACGATTTCAACAATTCGCTGGCAGCGCTCGACGGCGCGCTGACCCGGCTTGAGGCCGTGCGCAGCACCGCCGAATCCCTGCCCTTCCGCAACCCCGCCATCGGCAAGGACGTGACCAGCCCCTTCGGCAATCGCCGCGACCCTTTCCTCGGCCGCCTCGCGCTGCATTCCGGCATCGATTTCCGCTTCTCGCCTGGTGAAAAGATCCGCCCGTCGGCGCCGGGCAAGGTCATTGCCGCCGGCTGGACCGGCGGTTACGGCAATATGGTCGAAGTCGATCACGGCAATGGCATCTCGACCCGCTACGGCCATATGTCCCAGGTGCTGGTCAAGGTCGGCGACACAGTCGGCCGCAGCGACGTCATCGGCCTTGCCGGCAGCACCGGACGCTCAACCGGCACGCATCTGCACTATGAAGTGCGCCAGGACGGCCATGCGGTCGATCCAGTATATTTCATGAATGCCGGCCTTAAACTCGCCACCTATATCAAGTAACAGCCGTCAGGTAACCATCGCTTCACTCTGTACAGGGTGCGGCCTCTCTATTTCTTGACTTGCCGGCCATTCGGGGCTATGTCGCGCTGCATTGCGGCATGCAATCCCGCCGACTCGTTCAGAGCTCGGCCGAACCGGAACGGAAACAGTTTTCCCTTTGACGACATTCGCTGACCTTGGCTTGAGCCAAAAAGTGCTATCCGCCGTGACCGACGCGGGCTACACGATACCCACGCCTATTCAGGCGGGAGCCATTCCGTTTGCGCTCGAGCGTCGCGACATTTGCGGCATCGCGCAGACCGGCACCGGCAAGACGGCATCCTTCGTTCTGCCGATGCTGTCGCTTCTCGAAAAGGGCCGGGCCCGCGCCCGCATGCCCCGCACGCTGATCCTCGAGCCGACGCGCGAACTCGCCGCCCAGGTCGCCGAGAATTTCGAAAAATACGGCAAGAACCACCGTCTCAACGTCGCCCTTCTGATCGGCGGCGTTTCCTTTGAAGACCAGGATCGCAAGCTTGAGCGCGGCGCCGACGTGCTGATCTGCACGCCCGGCCGCCTGCTCGACCATTTCGAGCGCGGCAAGCTTTTGATGAGCGGCGTCGAGATCCTGGTCATCGACGAGGCCGACCGCATGCTCGACATGGGCTTCATTCCCGATATCGAGCGGATCGCCAAGATGATCCCGTTCACCCGCCAGACGCTGTTCTTCTCGGCAACCATGCCGCCGGAAATCCAGAAGCTCGCCGACCGCTTCCTGCAAAATCCCGAGCGCATCGAAGTGGCAAAGCCCGCCTCGGCCGCAAAGACCGTGACGCAGCGCTTCGTCGCCTCGCACAGCAAGGATTACGAGAAGCGCGCGGTTCTGCGTGAACTCGTCCGTGCCCAGACCGAGCTCAAGAACGCCATCATCTTCTGCAACCGCAAGAAGGATGTTGCCGATCTCTTCCGGTCGCTGGAGCGCCACGGCTTCTCCGTCGGCGCCCTGCATGGCGACATGGATCAGCGCTCCCGCACGATGACGCTGCAGAGCTTCCGTGACGGCAATCTCCAGCTGCTGGTTGCCTCAGATGTCGCTGCCCGCGGCCTCGACATTCCCGATGTCAGCCACGTCTTCAATTTCGACGTGCCGATCCATTCCGAGGATTACGTCCACCGCATCGGCCGCACCGGCCGAGCCGGCCGTTCGGGTGCATCCTTCACGCTCGTAACCAAGCGCGACAGCAAATTCGTCGATGCGATTGAAAAGCTGATCGGCGAAAAGGTCGAATGGCTGAGCGGCGATGTGAACTCCCTGCCGCCGGCAGAAGAAAGCGCTGACAGCGAGCGCCCGCGGCGCAACAGCCGCGATCGTGGCGCAAAGAGTGAACGCGGCGACAGGGATCGTGGTCGCGGACGCGGCAATCGCACCGCCGCGGGTCATAAATCTGATAACGACATACAGGATAATGACGTTCAAGTGATCCAGGCAGCACCAGTAAAGGCCGACATCGTGAAGCACGAGCGCAAAGCAGAGCAGAAGCCGCAAAACAATGCGCGCAACAGCCGGCCCTATCCGGCAAACGATGACAGCCGCGATCGCCGCCGCCATCGCGACCACGACGACGGCCCGACCCCGGTCGGCTTCGGCGACGATATCCCTGCCTTCATGCTGATCGCCGGCAGCGCCAAGGTCTGAGCATCCAATGGGTAAGCCCGGTCTCGATTTCCCGGGTTTCGGCGTCGGCCTGGTCATTCTGCGCGACGCGAGGATCCTCCTCTATAAACGCGTGCGTGCACCGGAAGCCGGCTACTGGAATATCGTCGGCGGCAAGGTCGACCATATGGAGCCGGCCGAACAAGCTGCGCGTCGCGAGGCCGAGGAAGAAACCGGCCTCAAAATCGGCCGGATCGAGCGGATCGGCATGACCGAACAGATCATCGATACCGACCGCCAGCATTGGATTTCGCTTCTCTATCTCGCCCGCGACGTCGATGGCGAGCCGCAACTGACCGAACCGGACAAGCTTTCCGATTTCGGCTGGTTCCCGCTGACGGATTTGCCGGAACCGCTCTCGGCCTTCACCAAGGCGGCGATATCTGCCCTGCCTTCAGCCGAATGCAGTCAGCTATCGGCCCTCAGCGACGCCTCATAGGCAAGCCGCACCCATTTCGCCATCAGATCGGGATCGTCATAAGCCTCGTCGGGGATCGACCAATAGGGCATTTTCAACGGTTTGCCCTTCTTGCCCTCATAGGTCCATTGCGTGGCGCCGGCGGCGGCAAATTCCTGGGCGCTCGTCTGATCGGCCTTTAGCAGCATCTCGTCGCGCACTTCGAGCGCGATGATGCGCCCGAGATGATAGATGCCCTTGCCGCCGAACATCCGCTTGACCGTGACCGGGCCGAGCCCCTGAAACATTTCCTCGATGCCGGCATTGTCCATTCGCTAGTCCCTCGAGATCCTGAAAATCACAGCGCGTGATAATCCCGGTTCATATAGATGAGCGCCGGGTGCTTTTCGCTGAAGCGGACAGCCGCAACCTCACCGAAGATGACATTGTGCGTCGGCATTTCCTTGATGTCAGTCACCCGGCAATCGAAGGCAGCGAGCGCATCAGCCAGCACCGGCGCGCCGGTGACCAGCGTCTCGAAACGGGCGCTGGCGAAACGGTCGCTATCGGCAAGCGGCGTCCGTCCGGAAAAGGCGTCGGCGACCCCCTGATGATGGGCGCCGAGCGTGTTGAGCACAAAAATGCCGCTGCGGAAAAAGATCTCGTTCTTCGGATTGGTATTGTTGAGGCAGATCAGCACCGAGGCCGGATTGTCCGACACCGAGCAGGCGGCAGTGATGGTGACGCCGCGGCGCAAGCCTTCCATCGCCGTCGTCACGAGCTGCACGTGGCCGGCATAACGGCTCATGGCATCGCGATAAAGGCCGGGGTCGATATGCTGCCTGTTCAACACCTGCTTCTCCGTGCGCGCTTATATGCCCATTGCATAATTCCTGAAATCGGAATCCACTTAGGACAAAATTAGCAGCAATTCAAAGTGCTACAGCGTCCTTTGCTGCTCTCGAAAAGACGCGTGGCGATTTAGTTCGAATTGCTATCGCGCCAATATGGCGAGCATCGGTTACCTTTTCTACAATAGGACCGGTGAAAAGCACTGCTTCACGCTTGTTTTTCTTTGACGATCGCAGCCTTGCGGATAAAAGGGCATGGACGATGGCTAGGGGATCTCCGCCTTTCATGATCAACCTGCGTGGCATAGCAGCCTGTCTGGTGCTGCTGGGAGCGGCGGCGCAAGGCCATGCGGCCGGCGTGACGATCGGCGTCGTCGCCCCTCAGAACGGCACGGTCGCTTTGCTCGGCGCTCAGATTGCCGCCGGTGCCGGTTTCGAGATCCGGCAATCCGGAAACACCCTCGTCGCCATCAATGAGACCTGCGAGGAGAATAGCGGGGCTGCGGTTGCCGATGCGCTGATCAATGCCAAGGTGCAGGTCGCAATCGGCTTTCTCTGCAGCGAGACGCTGGAAAGCGCGCTGCCGAAGCTGAAGGACGCCGGCATCCCCGCGATCACCGTTTCCGTGCGCTCCCGCATCCTGATGGAGGATGCGCTGAAGAACGGCTGGCCGCTCTTCCGCCTGGCGCCCGCCGACGGCACTGAGGCGGCAAAACTCAACGAAGTGATCCTCAAGAACTGGGCCGCCGATCCGATCGCCCTGATCGAGGACGGCACCATACACGGCCGCGAACTGACGGAAGCGGTGCGCAACGCGCTGGAACAGAACGGCCTGAAGCCGGTCTTTACCGATACCTATCGGCCGGGACAGGAGCAACAGATCGCCCTCGTCCGCCGTCTGAAACGGGCCGGCGCCACCAGGGTCTTCATCGGTGGCGACCGCAACGATGTCGCCGTCATCGCCCGTGACGCCAAGGCAGAAAACATTCCGCTGTCCATCCTCAGCGGCGATGCCATGCGCGCCGCCGACCAGCCGCTGCCGCTTGATACAGGCGTGCGCGCCGTCGTTCTGCCGGAATATGCCATTCTGCCGGAAGCCACGGCGGCAGCCGAGACGCTGCGCGCCAAAGGCATCGAGCCGGAAGGATATGTCCTGCCGTCGCTCGCGGCAGCACTGATCGCCGGCCAGGCGGCGGAAGCCGCCGCCGCGGCGGGCAAGCCGTTCCAGGAGATGCTTCTCGCCACGACGTTCCAGACGCCGATCGGCGCCATCGCCTTCACCGCAGCGCACGAACTTGCGCAAAACCCCTACCGCCTGCTCGAATGGCGGGGCAACGGCTTTTTTCCACCTGCCGCGCCGACGCAATGAGCGGCGGCGGCCAGTCTTGAAATCGGGTGCCGCGCTTAAGTGGCCGCCCACAGGGAGTAAAACTTGATGACGCTGCCCATTCGCATTGCCCCTTCGATCCTCGCGGCGGATTTCGCCCGGCTCGGCGAGGAGGTGCGCAACGTCACGGCCGCCGGCGCCGACTGGATCCATCTCGACGTGATGGACGGACATTTCGTGCCGAACATCTCTTTCGGCCCCGATGTCATCAAATCGCTGCGCTCCTATACCTCCGCCACCTTCGACTGCCATCTGATGATCTCGCCGGTCGACGACTATCTCGAAGCCTTCGCCAAGGCCGGCTGCGACCGGATCACCGTGCATGCCGAAGCCGGGCCGCATCTGCACCGCTCACTGCAGACCATCCGCAATCTCGGCAAGAAGGTCGGGGTGACGCTCAATCCGGCCACACCGCTGAGCGTCATCGAAAACGTGCTCGACGATGTCGATCTCATCCTGATCATGTCGGTCAACCCCGGCTTCGGCGGACAGAAGTTCATTCCGGCGATGGCGGCCAAGATCGCGGCGGCCAAGTCGCTGATCGGTGACCGGCCGATCGAACTCGAGGTCGACGGCGGCGTCACGGTGGAAACAGTGCCTGATATCGCGCGCGCCGGCGGCAACGTCCTCGTCGCCGGCTCGGCGATTTTCAAGGGCGCAACGGTCGAAGATTATCGCCGAACCGTCGCCGATCTGCGTCAGGCAGCCGAAGGGGCACGAGCATGATGAAGCGTCTACTCGTCGGCGGCATGCTTGCCGCCGCATTGCCCGGCCTATCACTGGCCGGTGACATTGCCAATATTCAGCCAATCGGCTTTTCCGCCGATGGCAAGGTATTCGGATTTCAGGAATTCGGCATCCAGGAGGAAGGCGGCGTCCCTTACTCCAACACCTATTTCGTCGATACTGAAAACGGTCAGTATCTCGAGGGCACGCCCTTCCGAACGGAGATGGCCGACAAGGACGCCAATCTTTCCAAGGCGCGGCGGCAGAACCTGACGGCCGCGCGCAGCCAGATGGACAAATACGATCTGCTCACCAATCCCGGCCTGATCGCCGCCTTCAATCCACCGACCGAGCTCGGCTCTCCCGCAAAGACCATCCGCTACACCACGCTTGCGACCGATGGTCCGCCGAAATCGCCCTATACGCTCTCGCTCAGCGAGATGCCGGTACCGACGCCGAAGGATTGCGCAGCAGGCGACAAGCGGGTTCTCGGCTTCAGCCTGCAGATGATCGAGAAACAAGGCACTCCGAACCGCCAGGCAGCCCGCCAGGCGACTGTAGTTCCGGCCGAGCGCGCCTGTTCTGTTGAATACCGGATCGGCGGCGCGGTGGTCTACCAGCCGGAAGCCGGAAACCCGGTTCACATCGCCCTTGTCCTGGCCTTCGACGCCGACAGGAACGGACGCTGGATCGCCGTTCCGGTTCATCCCTGAGCCCGGATCGCCCAAGGATGGATGGCCCGAACCCGGATCGCCCCAGGACAGATCGCCCGAGGACAAATAGCTCGAGGATGCACCGTCTGAGAGCCGCGCGGCCGCCCTACCCCGATCTGATTGCCGGCGCATTGTTCTGGGGCACGCAGATGCTCGCCTCCGCCATGCTCGGTCTTTACCTCCGCAACGGCCTGCAGACGAGCCGGCTTGCCGAGGTCGCCACACTCTATTTCCTAGGCGGCCTGCTTTCCTGGCCCTTCGCCCTGCCGGTCGCCCGCTTCTTTGCCTATGGCAGGCCGCCGGAAGCGCGTTTTGCCGCCTTTTTCGTGACGCTGACGGCGGCGACCATCGCAATGACCGCCTTCCTCTTCGCCATGGAATACCGGCTCTTCTACTCGCGCTGGCACGCGCCCTTCGGCAGTTTCGTCTGGGCCTTCCAGTTCGTCTTCACCAGCATCAGCGCCGTCTATCAGTTCCTGGTGATCGGCCTGCGCCTTTTCCTGCCGCTCGGCCTCGTCTGCCTTGTCGTTAGCAGTTATCATCTTGCCAAACGCATGCGTTGAGATTACCGCCCGTCTTTGCTACAGGGGCGCAGACATAGACGCTCAAAACCTCTTGAAGTGAAGGCAGCCGCCCATGATCCCGCGTTATTCCCGGCCCGAAATGGTCGCCATCTGGTCTCCCGAAACCAAGTTCCGCATCTGGTTCGAGATCGAGGCGCATGCCTGCGACGCGCTGGCCGAACTCGGCGTCATCCCGAAATCGGCGGCAAGGACGATCTGGGAAAAAGGCGGTGCGGCCACCTTCGACGTCGACCGCATCGATGAGATCGAGGCCGTCACCAAGCATGACGTCATCGCCTTCCTGACTCATCTCGCCGAGATCGTCGGGCCGGATGCGCGTTTCGTCCACCAGGGCATGACCTCATCGGACGTGCTCGACACCTGCTTCAACGTCCAGCTGGTGCGCGCCACCGATATCCTCATCGCCGACATCGACCGCCTGCTCGCAGCACTTAAAACCCGCGCCTTCGAACATAAGGACACGGTCACCATCGGCCGCTCGCACGGCATTCACGCCGAGCCCACCACCTTCGGCGTCAAGCTGGCGCTTGCCTATGCCGAATTCGAGCGCTGCCGCCAGCGCCTCGTCGCCGCCCGCGAGGAAATCGCGACCTGCGCCATCTCGGGCGCCGTCGGCACCTTCGCCAATATCGATCCGCGCGTCGAGGAACATGTCGCCGAGGCCCTCGGGCTGAAGGCCGAGCCGGTCTCGACCCAGGTCATCCCGCGCGATCGCCACGCCATGTATTTCGCCACTCTCGGCGTCGTTGCCTCCTCGATCGAGCGCCTGGCGACCGAAATTCGCCACCTGCAGCGCACCGAGGTTCTGGAGGCGGAAGAGTATTTCTCGCCCGGCCAGAAGGGCTCTTCGGCCATGCCGCACAAGCGCAACCCGGTTCTGACCGAAAACCTGACTGGCCTTGCCCGCATGGTCCGCTCCTACGCCATGCCGGCCATGGAAAACGTCGCCCTGTGGCACGAGCGCGATATCTCCCACTCCTCGGTCGAACGCATGATCGGCCCCGATGCCACCGTGACACTCGATTTCGCCCTGTCGCGTCTGGCCGGGGTCATCGAAAAGCTGCTGGTCTACCCCGAGAATATGGAGAAGAACCTCAACAAATTCCGCGGCCTCGTCCACTCCCAGCGCGTCCTGCTGGCACTGACGCAAGCCGGCGCTTCCCGCGAGGACGCCTACCGCCTGGTGCAGCGCAACGCCATGAAGGTCTGGGAGCAGGGTAAGGACTTTTTGGAAGAGCTGCTGGCCGATGCCGAGGTTCGTGCGGCGCTATCCGAAGAGGATATCCGCGAGAAGTTTGACCTCGGCTATCATACCAAGCATGTGGACACGATTTTTCGCCGCGTCTTCGGCAAAGCTTGAGCGGGCTGCAACGATATGACGGCGCCTAAGAGCAATTCCAGAAAAGTGCGAAGCGGTTTTCCGTCCGGAATTGCGTAAAAACAAAACGTTAGAGCGGTTCTGCGCTTCCGTGAAAAGCTGAACCGCTCTAGAGGCGCCGTTTTCATTTCGACCTTTTGTCTTGATGTGATTGCAGAACGGATGGTTAGCTTTTCTGAAGCGGCCGTTGTTTCTGCTTCGACGCTTTTGCGGCAGCAGGACGTTTACGAGTCTCAGCCTTTTTCGAAGGCGCCGCATTGGTCGCCTCCGATGTGCTACAAGCCTCCCTCTCGCCCCTGCCCTTGGCCGCCTTGGCGACCAGTTCGTCCAAACTCTTCAACTCCTCCTCGTCGAGATTCTCGATGCCGATGAAGCGGTTTTCGGCGTGGCTCGTCAGGATGATTTCGTTGAGTTTGGCTTGGATCGCCCTGGTGTCTCGCGTCTGGGCGTTTTGCAATACGAAGACCATCAGGAAGGTGATGATCGTCGTGCCGGTGTTGATGACCAGCTGCCAGGTTTCCGAATAATCGAACAAGGGGCCGAGTGCCGCCCAGATAATGACGGCGGTCAGCGCCAGGATGAAGATGACGGGTTTGCCGGCCCATTCCGATATCTTGGTTGCGAAGTGGGCGAACAGATGTTTCATCGTCACCTCTGAAATCCTCCCAAAAAGCCGGTGCTGACTAACGCGGCGAGAGGTCTTCAGGTTCCGGGAATCGGCGAAGGTTTAACCTCCGGGGATCGCGAGAGTTCGAGATCCCCGGAAACCTTAGATTAGACGGCTTCCCGCGCAATCAGCTTGCGATAGAGATGCCAGGTCGCATGACCGAGGATGGGAATGACAAGCGCAAGCCCGGCAAAAACCGGGATCGTGCCGATGACGAGCAGGGCTGCGACGATCAGGCCCCAGAGCAACACCGGCACCGGATTGGCGATCGTCGCGCGGATCGAGGCGACGACGGCGGCCACCGCCCCGACATCGCGGTCGAGCAGCAGCGGAAAGGTGATGACCGATATTGCCAGCACCACCAGCGCGAAGACGAAGCCGATCAGATTGCCCCAGATGATCAGCTGCATGCCCTCGGGCGTACCGAACACCTGACGGAAGAAATCCGCCATGCTGCGCGGAAACACTTCGCCGAGCAGATTGCTGTAGAGGGTCTGCGCCGTCACCAGCCAGACGACGAAAAGGCCGCAAAGCATCAGCCCGACTGCCACGATCGACGGCAGCGCCGGCGAATGGCGCACCTCGAGCGCATGCGTCCACGAACTATCGAGACCGGCTTCGCGCCGGCGGCTGATCTCGTAGAGGCCGATCGCTGCGATCGGGCCGATCAGCACGAAACCTGCCATCAGCGGAAAGACCATCGGCAAAAGATTGGCGCCCGAAGTCCATAAGGTCAGGAAGACGCCGGCAATCGGGTACATCAGGCACAGGAACACGTAGTGGGACGGTTTCTCCATGAAATCGTCGTAACCGCGCTTCAGCGCGTCGAAGACGTCAGCGATACCGATGCGATTGACAACGGGCCGCGCGAAGTTTTCGCCTGCACCCGTCATGACATGAAATGCCGCCATGGCTTTCTCCTCCTCAGCCGAGACCTGGTCGGCGGCGGACACGCAATCGGCGGGCAAGCCGACACGAAATCCGCAACCGGCACTGGAGCAATATAGCAAACCAAAGTGCCCGTGTCGCTCTCTCCCTTCACATCCCCTCTTGACATCCTGGGCGAGCCTTCTCACATCGGCGGCACTATGAAAGCCTCAGACGCAGATATCCTCATCATCCCCGGCTACACCAATTCCGGCCGGAGCCACTGGCAGAGCCGCTGGGAGGCAAAGCTCAGCACGGCGCGGCGCGTCGAACAGGCCGAATGGACGAAACCGGTCCGCGAGGACTGGATCGCCCGGATCGCCGAGGAAGTGAACGCCTCGAGCCGCCCGGTCATCCTCGTGGCCCATTCGCTCGGCGTGACCTCGGCAATCCACGCCATCCCGCATTTCCGCAAGCCGGTGGCGGGCGCCTTCCTCGTCGCCCCGCCCGATGTCGCCAATCCCGACATCCGCCCGAAGCACCTGATGACCTTCGGTCCCTACCCGCGCGATCCGCTGCCCTTCCCGTCGATCACGGTAGCGAGCCGCAACGATCCGTTCGGCAGCTACGAACATGCCGACGATATCGCCAGCAGCTGGGGCTCCTTCCTGGTCGATGCCGGCGAGGCAGGACATATCAATGCCGATTCCGGTCACGGCCCCTGGCCCGAGGGCACAATGGTCTTCGCCCAGTTCCTCAGCCGCCTCTCCGCCTGATAGAGGAAACCGGTCTTTCTCGATAATTGAGCAAGTGCTTTCTAAGTCTTTCTTAATGGAAAGACAGCAGACTGCGCCGAGATGCAATAAGCGAGAATGCCCGTGAAGAAAGCCCATCCAGAGGCCGATGATTCCGCAGCGGCTGAGGCAGGTGTCGGCAACACGGCGGATGACGATTCCGACCTGGCGGAACGCGAGAGCCGGTGGAACCATGCGCTCGTCGGCTCCGGCCTTGGCGTCTGGGATCACAACTACCGTCTCGACCGGAAGTTTTATTCGCAGACGTGGAAGACCATGCGCGGCATGGCGCCCGATGAGGAGGCCGCCGGCGATTACGACGCCTGGCTGGCACTCGTCCATCCCGATGATCGCGATTTCGTCGTTCATGCCATCGACCGGCAGAATGCCGGCGATCCGGATTTCCAGATCTTCGAATATCGCGAGCGCCACAGGGACGGCCACTGGATGTGGATCGACTGCCGCGGCGCCTGCGTCGAATGGGACGAGCGCGGCGTGCCGACGCGTATCATCGGCACGGATACGGATATTACCGACCGCAAGGAGGCCGAGGATACGCTGTCGCGCCTGTCGCGCCGGCTCGATCTGGCGCTGGAGATTTCCCGCATCGGCGTCTTCGAAGCGGATATCGAGAATGATACCGTCGAATGGGACGAGCGGCTCATCTCCATTTACGGGCTCAAGGGCGCCTCGCGTCCAATCGCCAGCGACGTCTGGGCGAAAAGCCTGCATCCAGACGATCGCGAGCGCGTGCTGGGTTTGTCCGACCGCAGCGTCGAAAGCGGCAGTGATTTTCAGCAGGAATACCGCATCATCCGCGGCGACGGCGCCGAACGTGTGATCCGCGCCCGCTCGGCCTTCTTCGTCGACGGCAACGGCCACCGCAAGCTGATCGGCGCCAATTGGGACGTCACCGAGGAGGTCGCGCTTCGCAACGAGCTGCAGCGCGCCAAGGATCTTGCCGAGGCGCACAACCGCGAACTCGAAGTTGCCAAGGAGAGCATCGAGCGCCTGGCGTTGCACGATTATCTCACCAGCCTGCCGAACCGCCGCTATCTCGACAAGATGCTGGACGAGCGCTCGGCCGAATGCCGCGCCAAGGGCCTGGGGCTGGCAATCCTGCATATCGATCTCGACCGTTTCAAGCAGATCAACGACACGCTCGGCCACCGGGCCGGCGACGCCATGCTGCAGCATGCCGCGAGCGTCCTGAGGAATTCCGTCCGCGCCGTGGATTTCGTGGCCCGCATCGGCGGCGACGAGTTCGTCATCCTCTGCACCGCCGATCCCGCCTCGAAGAAGATCGGCGGCCTTGCCCAACGCATCATTCGCGAATTGCGCAAACCCGTCAGATATGAGGGGCACGACTGCCGTTTCGGCGCCAGCATCGGCATCGCCATCGACAGTGGACCAAAGCTCGACGCCAAGCAGACGCTGCTCGATGCCGATATTGCGCTCTATCGCGCCAAGGGCCTGGGCCGCAACCGTTTCGAATTTTTCTCCGCGTCTGCCCGCCGCGACGTCGTCTCGGCCAAGCACCTGGCCGACGAGATCCTGATCGGCCTCGAGCGCGATGAATTCGTGCCCTTCTATCAGTTGCAGTTCGATGCCCGCACGCTTGACGTCGTCGGCGTCGAAACACTGGCCCGCTGGCAGCACCCGGTGCATGGGCTGCTGACGCCTGACCGTTTCCTCGCTATCGCCGAGGATCTCGACGTCGTCTCGACCATCGACGCCCTGATCCTGGAGCGCGCCATCGCCGATCGCCGCGCCTGGATCAAGGACGGACTGCCCGTTCCGAAGATATCGGTCAACGTTTCCGCCCGGCGGCTTGCCGATCCCGATCTCGGCAAGAAGCTTCGCGCCCTGAAAATCGCACCCGGCACCATCGCCTTCGAACTGCTGGAATCGATCTCGCTCGACGACTGCGACGACGCGGTGGCCGCCAATCTGAAAAAGCTGCGCAAGCTCGGCATCGACATCCAGATCGATGATTTCGGCACCGGCCATGCCTCGATCGTCAGCCTGCTGCGCTTGAGCCCGAAGACGTTGAAGATCGACCGCGAGTTGATCCGTATGCTGCCGCAATCGGCCGAGCAGCGCAAACTCGTCGGCTCGATCATCGATATCGGCCGCTCGCTTGATATCCTTGTCATCGCCGAGGGTGTCGAGACTGCCGATCATATCCGCATTCTCGAGGAACTCGACTGCGACACGCTGCAGGGCTACGCACTCGCCCGGCCGATGCCGGCCATGCAGATCCCTTCCTTCATCCGCGCCGGCAGCTGGCGCCACGTGCAGACTGCGGCCCGCGCCCTGCAGACGCAGCTTCGTCGCGCGCTGCCGAGCAGAGCCGCCAAATAAAAGACCTGCACAAGCAGCCCGCCATTTCGCCGTCATTTCACAGTACAGGAAAAGGCGCTAAACTCACCTTGCGAATTCATTCGATTCTCTTGGCGGTATTCCGTAGAATCCGGAAACCGGGGAAGGAAGGATAGGCGGATTGTGAAACACACTCTTTTCCTTTAAGGGGACGCCACGAGATCGATCCACTCGCGCTACCCCAAGAGCGCCAACAACAGAGAATGACCACGATGAACCGTCGCCGCCGTATCTACGAGGGCAAGGCAAAGATTCTGTACGAAGGCCCGGAACCGGGCACTTTGATCCAGTTCTTCAAGGACGATGCCACTGCCTTCAACAAGAAGAAACACGAAGTCATCGACGGCAAGGGCGTCCTCAACAACCGCATTTCCGAATATATCTTCAGCCATCTGAACAAGATCGGCATCCCCACGCACTTCATCCGCCGGCTCAACATGCGCGAGCAGCTGATCAAGGAAGTGGAGATGATCCCGTTGGAGATCGTCGTGCGCAACGTCGCCGCCGGTTCGCTCGCCAAGCGCCTGGGGATCGATGAAGGCGTGGTACTGCCGCGCTCGATCATCGAATTCTACTACAAATCCGACGCGCTTGACGATCCGATGGTCTCCGAAGAGCACATCACCGCCTTCGGCTGGGCCAATCCGGCCGAACTCGACGACATCATGGCGCTTGCTATTCGCGTCAACGACTTCATGACCGGCCTCTTCCTTGGCGTCGGCATTCAGCTCGTCGACTTCAAGATCGAATGCGGCCGCCTCTTCGAAGGCGATCTGATGCGCATCATCCTCGCTGACGAAATCTCGCCGGACAGCTGCCGGCTCTGGGATATCGAGACCCACGAGAAGATGGACAAGGATCGTTTCCGCCGTGATCTCGGCGGCTTGCTCGAAGCCTATTCCGAAGTGGCGCGCCGTCTCGGCATCATCAACGAAAACGAGCCTGTGCGCGGCACCGGCCCCGTTTTGGTTAAGTAAACAGATCGTCTGGTCAAGTAAGGCAGGAAAGACAAAGTGATCAAGGCTCGTGTCACCGTCACGCTGAAAAACGGCGTTCTCGATCCGCAGGGCAAGGCTATCGAGGGCGCGCTCGGTGCCCTCGGCTTCTCGGGCGTCGGCCATATCAGACAGGGCAAGGTCTTCGACCTGGAACTGGAAAGCACCGACAAAGCCAAGGCCGAGGCCGATCTCAAGGCCATGTGCGAGAAGCTCCTCGCCAACACGGTCATCGAGAACTACGCGATCGCGATCGACTGACGATCGCCGACCCGTCGCCCGGCGGACTTTGAGGATTTGGCGTCATGACGCAGGCAAAGCTGGAGACGGAAGTCTCGAAATATATGAGCTATGTTTTGCGTCATGCGCCCGAAGCCGCGGGTTTGACACTTGATGCCGAGGGCTGGGTGCCGTTCGATGAACTCGAAAAGGCGCTGATGTCGAAATTCGACGTTTCCCGCGCCGATATTATCGAGATCGTCGAAAACAATCCGAAGAAGCGCTTCACCCTTGTCGACAACAGAATTCGCGCCAATCAGGGCCACAGCGTCGATATCGATCTCGCGTTGACCCCGGTGGAACCGCCCGCGTCTCTGTATCACGGCACGTCTTTGGCGAGCTGGCAGTCGATCGAGCGCGAAGGCTTGAAGAAGATGCAGCGCCATCACGTTCACCTGTCGGCGGAGGTCGAAACCGCGAAAATCGTCGCAACGCGCCGCAAGGGTGAATATCTCATCCTACGTGTGGATGCGGCCCGCATGTTTTCAGAGGGTCATTCTTTCTTTGTCTCCGACAATGGAGTATGGCTCGCCGAAAGCGTTCCAGTTCAATATCTTTCGCCAGACGCGGGGACCCCATGAAATCAGCCGTCGTTCAACTTCCGGGCCTCAACCGTGACCGCGACATGATCGCTGCCCTGACGAAGATTTCCGGGACGCCACCGGTGACGATCTGGCAGACGGAAACCGAGATTCCCGATGTCGACCTGATCGTCATCCCCGGCGGCTTCTCCTATGGCGATTACCTGCGCTGCGGCGCGATCGCCGCCCGCATGCCGGTCATGCAGGCGATCATCGACAAGGCTGAAAAAGGCGTGAAGGTGCTCGGCGTCTGCAACGGCTTCCAGATTCTCGTCGAAGCCGGCCTGCTGCCCGGCGCGCTAATGCGCAATGCCTCGCTGAAATTCGTCTGCCGCGAAGTCAAGCTCGAAGTCGTCAATGCCGAGACCGACTTCACCCGCGCCTATGCGCAAGGGCAAGTCATCCGCAGCCCGGTCGCTCACCACGACGGCAATTATTTCACCGATGAAGCGACGCTGGCGAGAATCGAAGGCAATGGCCAGGTGGTATTCCGCTATGCCGAAGGCACCAATCCGAACGGCTCGCTCAACGACATCGCCGGCGTGATGAATGAAAAGTGCAACGTGCTCGGCATGATGCCGCATCCCGAAAACCTGATCGAAGCCGCTCATGGCGGCTCGGACGGCCGTGGCCTCTTTGCCTCGGCGCTCGATGTCATCGCTGCCTGAGCCCTGCACTTTGCCCAAGACCTCGCAACGGCCTTGGGTAACGGCATGCACCCCAAAATTCCCGTCCGGATCGGAGCAAGATTGATGCGCCCTCGCCTCGCAAACGCCGCCCTGTTGACCGCTCTCGCAGCCATGGTGGCAGCTTGCCAAACGTCGGCGCCAACGACAGGTCCGAACCGCGCGGCTCTGCCAACGATGGAACGCGTGGCGCTCGGCGCCAATGCCTGCTGGTTCAAATCCGGCGATCCGGCCTTTGCAGCCTATAAGCTTGCGCCGGAACTCAATTCCTTCTCCGGCCGGCCGCGCATCCTGCTCGTCCACAAGGGCAGCCCGGAAGCTCGGCCGTTGCTGGTCGTCCAGGCCGAGGGAAGCCCGTCACGGCTCCAGGCCTTCGGACCGATGATGTCGGAGCCGGTCGCCGGCCGTATCGCCGCCGACGTCAATCGCTGGTCCGGGGGCAACAAAGCCTGCAGCTGATCGCTGCGGTCGGCGCCGAAGGCTCGATCAATCCCAGAAGAATGATTTGCCGACTTCGCGGGCCGCGTCGGACTGCGACACCCCGATATCCTTGAGTCCGGCTGCCGTAAGCTCCCTCAGCGCCCGCCGGCCTTCCCGCTTCTGATGCCAAAGCAGAAGCGCGGCCCAGATTCGCCCCAGACGCGTCGCCTTTTCGGCGGGCGCGGACGGCAGGGCGATTTGCCTTCTATCCTCGAAAGAGACAATGGGTACAATTGGCATTTTGATTTCAGGCAGGGCAGACATTCCAGGAATCCTCTCGGTTCGTCCTTGGAATTGACTCTTAATCTTGACAGGTACAATGTGACAATATAAGCAATTGTCACCATGACAAATTGGCTTCCTGATATTTCCCGCGGTGCCGGGCCGGTCTATCTCCGGCTTGCCGACAGCATCGAATCCGCCATCGCAACCGGCGCCCTGCCCGCCGGCAGCAAATTGCCGCCGCAGCGCAACCTCGCCTATGATATTGGTGTGACAATCGGCACGATCGGCCGCGCCTATGCGCTCGTGCACGAACGCGGCCTGGTTGCCGGCGAGGTCGGGCGCGGCACCTATGTGCTGAACCGGTCGGAGACGCCGCCCAGCGAACAGACAGATCCGCTGGCCGTCTCGCTCGGCGGCACCCGTTTCCAGGATGCGCCCGCCAACAAGATCCGTTTCGACACGACAGCCGCTCCCGATCTCGGCCAGGGCAAAATTATAGCGGGTATCCTTTCCGAGATCGGCGAACAGCATCTCGCCGAAATCTCCTCCTATTCCCGGAGTTTTCCGCAGAACTGGTTCGAAGCCGGCCGCCGCTGGCTCGGCCGCAGCGGCTGGACGCCGGAGGTCGAAAACATCGTTCCCACGCTCGGCGCTCACGCGGCGGCAATCGCCGTCATCGCCGCCGTCTCGGCGCCGGGCGACAAGATCGTCTTCGAGAACCTCACCTACACCCAAGTCAGCCGCAGCGCCCGCCTGCTGGGCCGCCGCACGCTGACGGTCGATTCCGATGAGCAAGGCGTGATCCCGGAGGATTTCGAGCGGCTCTGCCAGCAGCAGCATCCGAAGGTCGCATTCCTGATGCCGACCGTCCACAATCCGACGGTGACGATCATGCCTTATGAGCGGCGGGCGGCAATTGCCGCAATCGCCAGGAAGCATGGTGTCTGGCTGATCGAGGACGATCTCTACGGCGGCATGGCAGCCGATGAGACACCGCTGCTTGCTTCGCTTGCGCCCGATCGCACTTTCCTTGTCAATGGCTTGTCGAAATCAGTCGCCGCCGGCGTGCGCGGCGGCTGGGTTGCCTGCCCACCGCATTTTGCCCAGCGCATCAGGGTGACGCACAGGATGATCACCGGCGGCCTGCCGTTCATCCTGGCGGAGACCTGTGCGCGCCTCGTCGAAAGCGGCACGGCGCACGAGATCCGCAAACAGAGTGTCGAGGAACTCTCCCGGCGCGTCCATCTCGCCCGCGAGCAGTTGCAGGGATTCGATTTCCAATCGCACCCGCATGCGCCCTTCCTCTGGCTGAAACTGCCGGAGCCCTGGATGTCGGGCACCTTCAAGAATGCCGCCTTTCGCGACGGTGTGCTCGTCGACGACGAGGATGAATTCAAGGCGGCCCGCGCGGAAAAATCCTATCATCGCGTCCGCGTCGGCTTCTCCTCGCCGAAGACCAGTCAGGAACTGATCGCTGGCTTGATGATCCTGCGCCGACTGCTGGAAAATGGCGGTTCCGCCTATGATGGTGAAATATGACGTGTTGCAAATGCACGTCATAATTTAGAAAAAACGCAGCAGCCTAATCAAAGCGCTTCACCGACTCAATCTGCATGCTACGTCTTTGTATTCCAGCCCGACGCGAATCAAAGGACAGCAGATGAGGGTCGACTTCGGAAGAACCGCCTTGCGTTTTTTGGGTACGGCGTCATTGGCGGCGGTAGCCGGCATCTCGACGGCAGGTTCGGTGAGCGCCGGCGAGCAGATATTCGATGAACTCCGGTTCGGGGTCTCGACCTCGGTACAATCGGGACATTCCAGGGAAGACGGCGTCTTTCCCGAAATCACCGCTCTCTTCGATCCTTTCGGATATGAGACCGCCGTCGGCTGGCAGCAACAGTTGCTGCGTCCCCGCGTCCATCTCGGCACCTCGATCGGCACGTCGGGCGAAGCCAGCCAATTCTTCACCGGTTTCACCTGGACGGTCGATTTCAACGAGAAGCTCTTTGCCGAAGCCGGCTTCGGCGGCGTCATCCATACCGGCAATCTCGACGGTGACAATGACGGCCCGGAACTCGGCTGTCGTCTCCTCTTCCACGAATATGCCGGCGCCGGCTACCGTTTCACCCGCAATTGGAACGTGATGGCCCAGATCGCCCACTCCTCGCATGCCAATCTTTGCGACGGCCCGAACGACGGCATGACACGCGCCGGCCTGCAGATCGGCTACAAGTTCTGACCGATTGCCGCTTTGAAAAAAGAGTCTGCCCGCCCTCTGTTGACGGCGGGCTTTTTTCTGTCGCGCGCCGCCGCTACATAAGCTAAAGACAGCGCAAAACGCGCCAGGGACTTTCCGCTCATGACCATTCCAAACACCATCCCGATCACGCCGGAACTCATCGCGGGCCATGGCCTGAAGCCGGACGAGTATCAGCGCATTCTGGATCTGATCGGCCGCGAACCGACTTTCACCGAACTCGGCATCTTCTCGGCCATGTGGAACGAGCACTGCTCTTACAAATCCTCGAAGAAGTGGCTGCGCACGCTGCCGACCAAAGGCGATCGCGTCATCCAGGGCCCGGGCGAAAATGCCGGCGTGGTCGATATCGATGATGGCGATTGCGTCGTCTTCAAGATGGAGAGCCACAACCACCCCTCCTACATCGAGCCCTACCAGGGCGCCGCGACCGGCGTCGGCGGCATCCTGCGTGACGTCTTCACCATGGGTGCGCGCCCGATCGCCGCGATGAACGCCTTGCGTTTCGGCGAGCCGGATCACCCGAAGACCCGCCACCTCGTCTCGGGCGTCGTCTCCGGCGTCGGTGGCTACGGCAATTCCTTCGGCGTGCCGACGGTCGGCGGCGAAGTCGAGTTCGATGCCCGCTACAACGGCAACATCCTCGTCAACGCCTTTGCCGCCGGCATCGCCAAGTCGAACGCCATCTTCTTGTCCGAAGCCAAGGGCGTCGGCCTTCCGGTCGTTTACCTCGGTGCCAAGACCGGCCGCGATGGCGTCGGCGGCGCGACCATGGCTTCGGCCGAATTCGACGAATCGATCGAGGAAAAGCGCCCGACGGTTCAGGTCGGCGACCCCTTCACCGAAAAGTGCCTGCTGGAAGCCTGCCTCGAGCTGATGCAGACCGGCGCCGTCATCGCCATCCAGGACATGGGTGCGGCCGGCCTCACTTGCTCGGCCGTCGAAATGGGCGCCAAGGGCGATCTCGGCATCCTGCTCGAACTCGACAAGGTGCCGGTCCGCGAAGAGCGGATGACGGCCTATGAGATGATGCTGTCGGAAAGCCAGGAGCGCATGCTCATGGTGCTGCAGCCGGAGAAGGAAGAGGAAGCCAAGGCGATCTTCGTCAAATGGGGCCTCGATTTCGCCATTGTCGGCAAGACGACCGACGACCTGCGCTTCCGCGTCATGCACCAGGGCAAGGAAGTCGCCAACCTGCCGATCAAGGATCTCGGCGACCAGGCGCCGGAATATGATCGCCCCTGGCGCGAATCCGGCAAGCATGCCCCCCTGCCCGCAAATCTCGTCGCCGCACCCGACGACTATGGCCAGGCGTTGCTGCAGCTCGTCGGCTCCGCCAATCAGTCGAGCCGCCGCTGGGTCTATGAACAATATGACACGCTCATCCAAGGGAATTCGCTGCAGCTTCCGGGCGGCGATGCCGGGGTCGTGCGCGTCGACGGCCATCCGGGCAAGGCGCTCGCTTTCTCCTCCGACGTGACGCCGCGTTATGTCGAAGCCGATCCCTTCGAAGGCGGCAAGCAGGCGGTCGCCGAATGCTGGCGCAACATCACCGCAACCGGCGCCGAGCCGCTCGCCGCCACCGACAATCTCAACTTCGGCAATCCGGAAAAGCCCGAGATCATGGGCCAGTTCGTTCAGGCGGTGAAGGGCATCGGCGAGGCCTGCCGGGCGCTCGATTTCCCGATCGTCTCCGGCAATGTCTCGCTCTACAACGAGACCAACGGTGTCGCCATCCTGCCGACCCCGACGATCGCAGGCGTCGGCCTGCTGCCGGACTGGCGCACCATGGCCCGCATCGGCAGCGCCAATGACGGCGACAAGGTGATTATGATCGGCGTCGACGGCAGCCATCTCGGCCAGTCCGTCTATCTCCGTGACGTGCTCTCCAGCCGCGAAGGTCCCGCCCCCGAGGTGGATCTCTTTGCCGAGCGCCGCAACGGCGATTTCGTCCGCTCCGTCATCCGCAACGGCCAGGCGACCGCCTGCCACGACATTTCCTCGGGCGGCCTTGCGGTTGCACTCGCCGAAATGGCCATGGCATCGGACAAGGGCCTGACGATCGATCTCAGTGAAAGCAGAGGCGCGCCGCATGCGCTGCTCTTCGGCGAGGATCAGGCCCGCTACGTGCTGACGGTCCCTGCCGACGTGGCAAATTTCGTCTGCGCAAATGCAGAAGGCGCGGGTGTTCCCTTCCGCCGTCTCGGCACCGTCGGAGGAACGACGCTTGCTGTCGGCGATCTCATCTCGCTGCCGATTCAGCAATTGCGCGATGCCCATGAATCGTGGTTCCCTGATTTCATGGAAGGCCGCGGCGAACTGGCCGCGGAATAATGCGCAAGGAGTAACGATCATGGCGATGAAACCCGGCGATATCGAAGACATGATCAAGGCTGGGATTCCCGGTGCCAAGGTGACGATCCGCGATTTGGCAGGCGACGGCGACCACTACGCCGCCGAAGTCGTCGCCGAAGCCTTCCGCGGCAAGAGCCGCGTGCAGCAGCACCAGATGGTCTACGAGGCGCTGAAGGGCAATATGGGTGGCATACTGCATGCGCTGGCGCTGCAGACCTCCGCGCCGGAATAGTGTCTCGTCCGATGTGGATAAACCACGCTTGGCGCTTGGGCGTAACCCCCTAACTTAATGTGGCATCCAAGTAGATATTAATGCCGAATCCCGTCGCCGCGTGCTTGTTTTCGCGACGTCGCAAAATCCAGTCGCAAAACTGCCGCCTTAATTGAGAGGTTTGCTAAGCCTGTCTTGAATATCACCGGCTAAATAGCTCGCCAGCCCATCCAGCAGCGCTCTCCAGCCGTGTTCCCGCCCTTCGGCCCCATCGCTCGGCGGGATGACGCACAACTGTTCCACATAAGTCAGCTTCGTCCCGCCGCCATGTTCGGAGAACAGGACGGTCGCCAGCGACACTGTATGGATACGACCATTGAGGGCCATCGAATAGGCAAACACGATCCTCTTGGGCTCCTTGATCTCGAAATAGCGCGTCTGGTTGGTGTGGGTTCCCATGTCCGTGACGAAGCTGCTGCGCTCGGCTCCTCCCTCGCGAAAGTCGCATTCCGCCAGTCCTTCACCGAACCATGCCTTCTTCTTTTCGGGAATCGCCCACGCCGCCCAGACGTGATCCACGCAATTGGAAAAAACGCGCTCGATGGTAATCGATCTGTGCTCTTGTTCCGTTTTTGTCACTTTACTGCTCCTGATCTAGGAAGTTGCCAAGCCGGTCGAAACGTTCCTCAAGCCGGGCGCGGTGTTGCCGGACCCAATGCTCCACCCGCATCAGCGAGTCTGGAACGAGGCTGACCTTTCTGACCCGCCCGGACTTGCTTGACGAGATAACGCCTGCGTTTTCGAGTACGCGGAGATGTTTCAGGAACGAGGGGCCCGCCATATCGAACGGCCGCGATAGATCGGTCACCGAGGCAGGTCCATCCAAGAGCCTTTCGACGACTGCGAGTCGGGTTGGGTCGGACAAAGCCCCGAAAATCTTCGGGAAGTTCACTTCATAGGTATCCATATGGCTATCTTTACGGCACGCTGATGGATCGGTCAAGATGGATATCCATACGGCTACCTTTTTTGACTGGCACGCTTTGAGCGAGGGATGTGAAGCTTGTTCGCACTTTGTCTGTCGGAAGATTACTAACTTGCGCGACAAACCGCCGACACTGAACTTTCCCGTAAATCCTGCCGCAAAGGGGATTCGCGACAATAGCCGGGGCCCTCAGCCGGGCATTCTCTTCTCGTCAGGGCTCGCAAAGACCGAGGCCGGCATCGGACCCGATGTCATCAGCGTGAAGTCGAAGGGCGCCGGCAGATCGGGCCCAAGCACATATTGCCGGTGGACGCGCAGCTGGTCCTTGCGGATCTTGCGGTAGTGCTCGCGCGTCAGCATCTGCTTGACGCGGATCAGGATCATCTTTGCCTCAGGTGCATCCGCATGGCCGGAAACGGCGACGACCGGCACCTTGTAGAAATTGATCGAATCCGTCAGGCACTGCACGTCGAGCCAGGAAATCTCGGGGCAACGGGCGATCAGGCCGACACGAGCGCGCAGCAGAGTCGCCGATGACAGCAGCGCGCATTGCAGGATGGCGCTGCCGAGTGTGGCAAACACCACGCGCTTGCCATTGAAGATCTCCGGCTCCCTTTCCAGCAATATGCCGATGACATGGGCGGCAACGTTCGACCCCATGCTGTGCGAGGAGATCACATATTCGTCCGCCTCCTCAGCCAGCGCCTTGCGCACGGCAATGGCCCGATCTTCCAGCCAGTCGTTGAAATCGGCCCGGTCCATGCGGCCGAGCGCCACCGCCATATTCCAATCGGCAAAAAGATGCAGCGTATGAAAGCGTTCGGAAAACGGCAGGAAGGCGAAGATGAAGAAGCAGAGCGCGAGCGGCCCACTCCAGAGCATGTGCCAGGGAGAAAAACCGAGACTATAGGGCATGATGGCGATCTGCGCCGTCAGCGCGATCGCCAGCGCGGTCAGCAGGAACGGGAAGAGGAAGAACAGGCCGAAGCGCCAGGCGTGGCGGAAATATCCCCACATGCCGCCGTCCAGGATGATCTGGGCGCAACTGCGGAAACCCGCAACGATCTGGCTCAGCGTGTTGCCGCTGCGCAGCCGACTTACCAGCGCATCGTGATCGACCATGTGGATCCGGCTCTTCGTCCGCCAGCCGGGGGAACCGGTCCCTGCCCCGTTGCCCGTCGTCACCTCGAAACTGAGGGGATCGCTCCCTGCCTCAGCCGCCCCAGTCTCAACCGAATAACCCCAGACGGTGGCACTCTGCCTGGCAGAGCGCTCGTAGCGTGCCCTGTGGGCAACGCCGTCAAGCGGCTCGAAGCCGGTGAAATGCAGGACGACCCGCTTCTCGATCAGTTTCATTCCACCTTCCAGTCGGCCGAATGGCCGGCATGTTGCTGCGATCCGGCTGCTCTGCGGCCAATATCGGCAAAAAATCAGTCCTGGCCTCGAAGCCGTCTTGCTAACCGAACTCTTCCGGAATTCAATAGCGGGCATGTCGTTTCCACCACTAACGGAGGGGTTTTGTGGCCGATCTTGTGAAAGAATTGATATCAGGCGTCGTCGATAGCGTGCTGAAGGAGATCCTGAAGAAAACCACCGGCCGCGCCACGACGAAGCGCAAGAAGCGTAAAACGCGCAGCGCGTCGACGACGGCTGCAGCACGCAAGCCAGCTTCGACCGCCCGCAAGACGGCCGCCACGACACGCAAGCCCGCCCGCAAGCAGGTCAGCAAGCGCCGCACCGCCGCCGGCCGCAGCCGTCAGCGCCGCAGCTAGACGTTGGCGCCTTCGCCGGCACCGATCTTGGAGATTTCCCATATCCCGCGCCGGCTCGATGCCGCGGCAACAAAGCCGGCGCCCGCCTATACCGATATCAAACGGATTGTCACGATGGAGCGCGGCACGCCTGCCTCCACAAGGTCCTTGGGGGGCCGGACCGATGAAACGCATTCTAAAAATCGTTCTCGCGGCACTGGTCGCGATCTGTCTTATCGCCGTTGTCGGCATCTACGCCTTGTCGGAGATGCGTCTTTCCAGGACCTACAACGTCGCGGCCGCCAATTTTGCCGTCAAGACGACGCTGCCGCCTGAGGAAGCCGAACGCCGCGCCCGGACGCTGATGTGCGGCGGTTGTCATCACGATGCCGGCAACGTGTTGATCGACGAGCCCGGCCTCGGCCGCATCGTCGCACCGAACCTGACCCGCTTCGCGCCGATGTATAGCGATGCGGAGCTCGTGCGCCTCATCCGCCACGGCGTCAAGAAGGACAGCACCGGCGTCTTTATCATGCCGGCTGGCAATTTTGCCCATATCACCGATGACGACATGGCGGCGATCCTCGCCTGGCTGCGCAGTCTTAAGCAGCTTCCCGACGCAGTCGACGGAACGACGCAATGGGGGCCGCTCGGCCGGATCGGCCTGGCGCTCGACAAGGTCCCCTTCGAGGCCGACCTCGTGCCGGCCGTTCTCACGCCCGCCGCCACGCGCCCGGCCGATATCGGCGAATATGCCTTCAGGACCGATTGCAGCCACTGTCACAATCTCGATACCGCCAAGCAGTCCGAAGCCTTTCTGGCACCGGCGCTGAGGCCCTTGGCACAATCCTATTCGGCTGCCGATTTCAAGACATTGCTGCGCACCGGCAAGGGTGTCGGAGGCCGCGATCTCGGGGTGATGACGCAGGTTTCCCTATGGGATTTCAGATATTTTACAGATTCCGAAATCGAACAGATCCAAGCTTATCTCACCCGGCAACCGTAACGCGACAGCAACAATAAAGAAGTGGTCTGACCAGATTGGTCTTTTTTTGATCGGGGCGGCTGGAATTCCTGCCGCCGCATGCTATCTAAAGTCAACGATTGAAACGGCGGGCCTTGAACCCGCCTGTTGAAAGGATCAGGTCCCCATGAGCGGCATAAACGAATTCATCGACAACGAAATCAAGAGCAACGACGTCGTCCTCTTCATGAAGGGCACGCCGCAGTTTCCGCAGTGCGGTTTCTCCGGCCAGGTCGTGCAGATTCTCGATTACATCGGTGTCGACTACAAGAGCGTCAACGTGCTCGCCGATTCGGAAATCCGCCAGGGCATCAAGGATTATTCCAACTGGCCGACAATCCCGCAGCTTTACGTAAAGGGTGAGTTCGTCGGCGGCTGCGATATCGTCCGGGAAATGTTCCAGGCCGGTGAACTGCAGCAGCATCTCCAGGAAAACGGCATCACCGTGCGCGGCGCCGCCTGACCGGTCACCGGGCGTCCGCCCGGTTTCCAAATCTGTAATCTTGAGTCCGAGGCGCTGCAGCCAGCAGCGCCTTAGCCTGTTTATGGGAATTTCATTGTGACAGATTCATCACAAGCCGTGTCCGCGGGCCGCCTGCCCATGGGCAAGCGAGAGTTTATCGCGCTCGCAGCCTTCCTGATGGCCGTCAACTCTCTGGCGATCGATATCATGCTGCCGGCCTTGCAGCAGATCGGTGCGAGCCTTGGCGTCGAGAGCGAAAATCATCGTCAATTCGTCGTCTCCACCTATCTGCTCGGCTTCGGCTGCGCCCAGTTGTTCTACGGGCCGCTGTCCGACCGTTTCGGCCGCCGCACGCCACTGCTGATCGGCCTGGTCATCTACATTCTCTCCGCCATCAGTATCGTCTTCGTCCCCTCCTTCGCAGGCTTGCTCGCCCTGCGCTTCGTCCAAGGCGTCGGTTCGGCGGCAACCCGCGTCATCACCGTTTCCATTGTCCGCGATATCTATGGCGGCCGGCAGATGGCCGAAGTCATGTCGCTGATCATGATGGTCTTCATGATCGTGCCGGTGATTGCACCAGGTACCGGCCAGATCGTCATGTTCTTCGGCAACTGGCACCTGATCTTCCTCTTCATCGCCGCCATGGCGATCGCAATCGCCGTCTGGGCCTACCTTCGCCTGCCGGAAACCTTGCATCCCGCCAATGTCCGCCCCTTCACCGCCCGCTCGATCTTCGGCGCCTTCAAGCTGGTGCTGACCAATCGCATCGCACTCTGCTACACCATCGCCAGCACCTTCATCTTCGGCGCATTGTTCGGCTTCATCAATTCCGCCCAGCAGGTCTATGTCGGCATCTATGATCTCGGCGTCTATTTCCCCTTCGCTTTTGCCGGCGTGGCGATCTTCATGTCGCTGTCGTCCTTTTTCAACTCACGCTTCGTCGGCAAGCTCGGCATGCGCCGACTGTCGCACGGCTCGCTGATCGGTTTCATCACCATCAACACCATCTGGCTGATCGTCCAGATGGCGAGTTCCGATGCCATTCGCTCTGTTCATCTCCTTCTTCGGCCTTGCCATGTTCCAGTTCGGCTGGATCGGCTCGAACTTCAATTCGCTGGCCATGGAGCCGCTCGGCCATGTCGCCGGCACCGCCTCCTCCGTCCTCGGCTTCATGAGCACGGTTGGCGGCGCCCTTATCGGCGCCGGCATCGGCCAGGCCTTCGATGGCACTGCGCTGCCGATGGTCGCCGGCTATTTCATCGTGTCGATCATCGGGCTGATCTTCGTGCTGATCGCCGAAAAGGGCCGCCTCTTCCAACAGCAGAACCCGGCCGTCTAACGGCCGGTCTCCTCCGCATCCGGGATTTCACCACATGACGCCGCCGCATAAACCGCATCAGGAAAACCAGGGTTCCCGCCGCATCGGCATGGGCTTTGGCGAATTCGTCGTCACCATCGCCATCATGACCGCAAGCGTCGCCATGGCAATCGACAGCATGCTGCCGGCATTGCCCAATATCGGCCATTCCCTTGGCGTCACCAATACCAACGACGCGCAGTTGATCATCGGTGTATTCCTGCTGGGCTTCGGCATCTCGCAGATATTCTTCGGCAGTCTTTCGGATACGTTCGGCCGCCGTAACATCCTGCTCGGCGGTCTCGTCTGCTACGTGATCGGAATGTTTGCCGCCGCAGCAACCGGCAGCTTCGAAATGCTGCTCGTCATGCGCTTCATTCAGGGTGTCGGCGGTGCGGCCGTGCGTATCACCACCATGGCGCTTGTACGCGACTGCTTCGGCGGCCGCGAAATGGCCCGTGTCATGTCTTATGTCATGATCGTCTTCATGATCGTGCCGATCGTTGCTCCCTCCGTCGGCCAATTGATCATCACCTATGCCAACTGGCACTGGATCTTCATCCTGCTCGGCATCATCGCCACCATCCTGTTCGTCTGGGCGCTTCTGCGGCTGAAAGAATCGCTGCCGCCGGAAGAGCGGCTGCCACTGTCGGTCGGCTCTGTCGTCGATGGCTTCAAGACCGTGCTCACCAACCGCATCACCTGTGGCTACATGATCGGTCTCACCATGTTCACCGGCGTCATCAGCGCCTATGTGATTTCGGTGCAGCAGGTCTTCGGCGAGGTTTACGGCCTTGGCGACTGGCTGCCGATTGCCTTTGCCGCCACCGCCGGCGGCATCGCTGTCGCCAATTTCGCCAACGGCTTCTTCGTCCGCACATTCGGCATGCGCCGCATCTCGCACGCCGCCCTGCTGATCTTTACGGCGCTCTCGGCTGTCGGCTTTGTCATTTCGCTTGCCGGAAAGCCGGATTTCGCCGTCGCCTATGGCATCTTCACCATCGTGCTGATGATGTTTGCGCTGATCGCCACCAATTTCACCGCCATCAGCCTCGAGCCGATGGGCAATCTCGCCGGCACGGCGACCGCCATCACCGGCTTCGTCTCGACGACCTTCGGCACCATCCTCGGCGGCCTGGTCGGCCAGATGTTCAACGGCACGGTGCAGCCGCTCTTCGGCGGTTTTGCGCTCTTCGGGATGGCGACAATCGCAGCCACGCTTTGGGCCGAGAACGGCAAGCTCTTCACCCATCCCGGCGACAGCCCGCAGCTCGATCCGGGTGCGGCTCACTTCTGACGCAAGCCCGTCGGGTCGCTCGGTCCGGTCGGTATGTTTAAGTGACAAACTTCACACGTCTCCTAAATCTAGATGATCCGCGGAGGGCCCTGGTTTTGGATACAGACTATCACCGTCTCCCCCTGGGACTTCAGGGTGAGATATTTCGGATCGACGCGAATACCGACACCGGCGTCATTGTGCTCGCCGGATCCAGCGGTCGGGTCGATGAGACGCGCGCCAAGTTGTTTGCAAGCCGAGGGGCGACAGCAATCGCGCTTCGCTGGTTCGGCGGCGAAGGCCAGGTGCCCGGCATTTGCGAGGTGCCGCTGGAAAGTTTCCTCGCTGCCACCGATCATCTGGTGGAACTGGGCTGCAAACGCATCGTCTTTGTCGGGACATCGAAGGGCGCAGAAGCCGCGCTGCTTGCAGCCGTTCACGACGCGCGCGTTAACGCTGTGGTTGCAATGAGCCCTTCGTCGGTCGTCTGGGGAAATATCGGGCCTGGTCTCGATGGCATCAGTTGGCCGGAACGCTCGTCGTGGACATTGCACGGCAAGCCCCTTCCCTTTATCTCGTCGGATCCTGCTTGGGTCCCGGAATATAGAGATGGCCTCGTAACTTACAGGGGACTGTTCGAACGATGCCTTGATGTGCACGATTCTGAGATCGAGGCAGCGACGATCCCTTTGGAGAAAACTGCCGCCGACATAATGCTTGTAGCAGGATGCGATGATGCGCTTTGGCCATCGGACAGATTTGCCAAGTCGATTGTCCGGCGGCGCTCTGATGCGGGTTTACCCACCCGGCTTATCTTGGGAGAAGATGCAGGTCATCGCATTCTGCTCCCGGGTGAAGCGACAGCCCGATCCTTGCTGCGGGCGCACGGCGGAAGTGATGAAGCCGACGCCGAATTGGGTCGTCTGGCGTGGGAATATATTCTCGCTCTTCTGTAGCGGGAGCGGTGCTGCGGAAAGGCTTCTCCATGAATGATCGAATTTTGATCAGGCCCTACGCGCCAGCCGATGCGGACGCGACGATCGGCATTTTTCTGCGCGCCATCCGGGAGGTCTCATCGAAAGATTATTCGCCCGCTCAGATCGAGGCTTGGGCAAAGGTTGAAGATCGCGGCCTATGGGCGGAACGCAGGATTAGCCGGCCCGCCTGGATCGCGGAAATCGACGGAGAGCCCGTGGGCTTTTCCGATCTGACCGCCGACGGATGCCTGGACATGATGTTCGTCCACCCCGAATTTCCGGGGCTCGGTGTCGCAAGCAGCCTGTTGAGCAGGGTCGAGGAGGAAGCTCGGACGCTGGGATTCACCAGAATTTATACGGAAGCCAGCCGAACCGCCCGGCCATTTTTCGAGCGCAAAGGTTTCCGCGTGATATCAAGGCAAATCGTCGGAAACGCGGACAAGGCCTGGAAAACTTCCTCATGGAAAAGCTCTACACGCAATAGGCACGATCCGCCCACATGTCATCCGAAACGGCATTCCCAGTCGCAGGATACGGCCGCAAAATCAACGTTTTGCGGCCGGTTTTCATGCGTCAGATAGTGAAGACCTCACGCCGCAGCGCGTCCCAGGAAGTTTTGTCGGGCGCAATCAGCAGCCCGCCATCGAGATGGTGCGGCAGGTAGGGAGAACCGTCGAAACGGGCGGCATGG
This sequence comes from Rhizobium leguminosarum bv. trifolii WSM2297, assembly GCF_000271845.1. The sequence goes on from NZ_JH719395.1 coordinate 1,074,307, forward strand.
GCGCCGGCCTCCTGTGAGATCAGCGTGCCGGCAAGGTGATCCCAAGGCATCAGCTTATTGTACATCAGGTAATGCACATGGCCGCCCGCAAGGGTGCGGTATTCATGAGCCGCGCAGCGGTAGTTGGTGAGGAAGCGCACCTTGGCAAGGTTGCCGAGAATCTCCGCCCGCTTCTCCTGCGGCAGGTAGCCTGTCGAGGCCATACCAACCATCTGGTCGAGCGCGACAGGCTCGGCCGCGCGCAACCGCCGCGCTTCGCCATCGGGTCGCCGCAGCCAGGCGCCGCCACCCTTTTCCGCCATTACCCAGTCGTCGCCCATCGGATCGTAGATGATCCCGGCAATGGTCTCGCCGCCTGAGATGACCGAGGCCATCACGCCGAAGGCGGGGATACCGGCGGCGAAATTGAAGGTGCCATCGACCGGGTCGACGACGACGGCGAGATCGGCATCCCCGAGCCTGCCAAGCAGCGCCGGTTCGGCCGCAACCGATTCTTCGCCGACGAACAGCGCCCCGGGCCAGAGCCGCTCGGCCTCCGTCTTGATCATGCGTTCGGCCTGCTCATCGGCCTCCGTGACGAGATCGGTCGCCTCGCTCTTGGCGCGCACCTCGCCCTGGCCGAGCCGGCGGAAGCGCGGCAGGATTTCCGCCTTCGCTGCGCGGCGCAAGAGATCGGCAAGAACGGTCACGTCGACAGTCGCAGTCATGTCAAATCCTTTCTGTCCGGCCCTTGTGGGAGGGGCCTCAAATCAGATGCCGACGATCTCGCGCCGGATCAGCTGCCAACTTTCCTTGTCGGGTGCAGAGATGATGCCGCCCGTCGTCTCGCCCGGACGATAGGGCGTACCGTCGAATTTCGCCGTATGGCCGCCGGCCTCCTGATGTGCGAGCACGCCGGCCAGATGATCCCAGGGCATCAGTTTCGCATGACCGATGAAATGCATCTTGCCGGAGGTAACCATCCAATATTCGTAAGCCGAGCAATTGAAGGCGAAGTTCATTCGGGCCTTTGCCATGTTGGCTGCGATGCGCGAGCGATCCGGATCGTCCATGTGCCCCCACGAGAAGCCGCCGACCATCTGGTTCAAGGCGGCAGGCTCAGCCACCGTCAGCTTGCTCGATTGCCCGTCCTGCCGCGTCAGAAAGGCGCCCGCACCCTTGATCGCCGTTACCGTATCACCGAGAACCGGATCGTAAATGATGCCGGCGACCGTCTCGCCCTTGACGGTCACCGCCAGCATCGTCCCGAAAACCGGAAGCCCGGCGGCGAAATTGAATGTGCCGTCGACGGGATCGATCACGAAGGCAAGCTCGGCATCGGCAAGTGCCGGCACCACAGACTTGTCGGCGTCATAGGCTTCCTCGCCGACGACGAGCGCTGAGGGAAAGTGCTCTTTCAGTGCCGCCGTGATCCTGTGTTCGGCGAGCAGATCCGCCTGCGTCACAACATCGATCGCCGAGGTTTTTTCCGAGACATCGGCAGCGCCGAGATTGCGAAAACGCGGCATGATTTCGATGCGCGCCGCCTCTCGGACGCATTCGCCGAGGAAAAGAATGTCCGTGTCAGAAATAGTCATGCGAAATCTGTCCTTGATGCAATGAACAGCCTGCATAGCCGGCCTTTCATGAAGGATCGGCGACACCAAGGCTGGAAAAGTCGAAAAGTTTCGGATCGAGCAGATGCGACGGGTTCACATGCGAAAGTGCCCGCAGCATCGTGTCCTTGCGCCCCGGCATGCGCCGCTCGATATCGGCGAGCATGTCCTTCATCGCGTTGCGCTGCAGCCCGTCCTGCGAACCGCAGAGATCGCAGGGGATGATCGGGAACTGCATGGCTGCGGCAAACTTTGCAAGATCGTCCTCGGCGGCATAGGCGAGCGGCCGCAGCACCATCAGGTCGCCGTCGTCGTTCAGAAGCTTCGCCGGCATCGAGGCAAGCCGCCCGCCATGGAAGAAGTTCATGAAAAAGGTTTCGAGAATGTCCTCGCGGTGGTGGCCGAGGACCAGCGCATCGCAGCCTTCTTCCCGCGCGACGCGATAGAGATTGCCACGCCGCAGCCGCGAACAGAGCGAGCAATAGGTCGCGCCTTCCGGCACCTTCTCCTTCACGATCGAATAGGTATCACGATACTCGATCCGGTGGCGGACGCCGATCTTCGTGAGATAATCGGGCAGGACGTGCTTGGGAAAGTTCGGCTGCCCCTGGTCGAGATTGCAGGCAATGAGTTCCACCGGCAGCAGCCCGCGCCATTGCAGATCGAGCAGCAGCGCCAGCAGCCCGTAGGAATCCTTGCCGCCGGAAAGGCCGACCAGCCAGCGCTTCTGTCCCTTCAGCATATCGAAATCGTCGAAAGCCTGGCGCACTTGCCTGAGCAGCCGCTTGCGCAGCTTGTTGAAGGAGACCGAGCGCGGCGCATCGGCAAACAGCGCATGGCCGATGCCGCTGTCGGCTTCGCCGGCTTCCAGGTCGTCCGCGATGTGGGCTGCGATATTCATAACTTCGTCCTATCGAAGGTCTGCCTGCCTTAACAGAAAGTCGTGCGCCAACACAGTCTCAATCGCCGAAAACCGACCAGCCGGTGCGTGCCGCAAGCATCTCAAGCGCCACGGCGCCGAGCTGCGAATTGCCGACCTTGTTCAGCCCCGGCGACCACACCGCGATCGAGGCAATGCCGGGCGCAACCGCGAAGATGCCACCGCCGACGCCACTCTTGCCGGGCAGGCCGACATGATAGGCGAAATCGCCCGAGCCGTCATAGTGGCCACAGGTCAGCATCAGCGCATTGATACGCCGCGCCCGCTTCGGCGACACAACCGAATGGCCGGTCGTCGGATTGCTGCCGCGCGCCGCCAGGAACAGCCCGGCGCGGGCCAGCTGCTCGCAGCTCATCGCGAGCGCGCATTGATGAAAATAGACGCCGAGCACGTGATCGACGGGATGGTCGAGATTGCTGTAGGCCCGCATGAAATTGGCAAGCGCGACATTGCGATATCCGGTCTGCGTTTCCGAGCGGGCCACCTTGTCGTCGATGGTGATCGATTCGTCATCGGCGAGATAACGCACGAAGCGCAGCAGCTCGCCGATCGCCTCGCGCGGTGCGTGCCCGGCCATGACCACGTCGGAAACAGCGATCGCGCCGGCATTGATGAAGGGATTGCGCGGGATGCCGCTCTCGTGCTCGAGCTGGACGATGGAATTGAAAGCCGATCCGGACGGTTCGCGCCCGACGCGCTTCCATAAGCCTTCGCCGACCTTGCCGAGCGCCAGCGTCAGCATGAAGACCTTGGATATGCTTTGGATCGAGAAGGCGATATCGGCATCGCCGACACGATAGACCTTGCCGTCGACGGTGACGATCGCCATGCCGAACTGCCGTGGATCGACCTTGGCAAGCTCGGGAATATAGTCAGCGACCTTACCCTCGCCGATGCGCGGCAGGATGTCGGTATGGATACTGTCGAGGATCGCTTGCAGATCCGCCATCGCTTCTCTCCGGATAACAAAAAAGCCGCCCGAAAGAGCGGCTTTTCCATATGCGAAAACGCCTGGTGTTTATTAACGCGAATAGAATTCGACGACCAGCTGCGGTTCCATGACGACCGGGAACGGAACGTCGCTGAGTGTCGGGACGCGGCCGAAGGTGGCGACCATCTTGTGGTGATCGGCTTCGATGTAGTCGGGAACGTCACGCTCAGCGAGGCTGACGGCTTCCAGAACGGTCACCAGCTGCTTCGACTTCTCGCGAACTTCGATAACATCGCCGGCCTTGCAGCGATAGGAACCGATGTTGACGCGGACGCCGTTGACGGTGACGTGGCCATGGTTGACGAACTGACGGGCAGCAAAGACCGTCGGAACGAACTTGGCGCGATAGACGATCGCGTCGAGGCGAGATTCGAGCAGACCGATCAGGTTTTCCGAGGTGTCGCCCTTGCGGCGAGAGGCTTCGGCGAAGATCGCGCGGAACTGCTTTTCGCGCAGGTCGCCGTAGTAGCCCTTGAGCTTCTGCTTGGCGCGCAGCTGCACGCCGAAGTCCGAAAGCTTGCCCTTGCGGCGCTGGCCGTGCTGGCCCGGGCCGTATTCGCGGCGGTTTACCGGGGACTTCGGACGGCCCCAGATGTTTTCGCCCATACGGCGGTCGATTTTGTACTTGGACGATTCGCGCTTGCTCATCGTATTTCCTTTCAAAAGTTTATGACGGTTTGTTGCCAAACCGCGCGAAGGAAACACGCCCTCCTCTGATCTCTGCCGAGATCTGACAGGATGTTTCGGTTACGCGAACAGAAACGATCCACGGGACATGTTAAATGAAACACCGGGCATTGCTGCCCGGTGCTTGGCGCGGTCTTTAGAGGCCCGTCATGAAAATGTCAACTGCGCCAAAGCCGGAAAGCGCCACTATTCCGCAGCCAGCGGCTGATCGCCCGTATCCGGCGCGTTCGCATCGCCTGGTGCGGTCTGGCAATTCATGTCGGGGAAAGCCACGATGCGTTTGCCGGAGAAATCCGTGTGCACGACGACGATCCCCTGCTCCTCGAAATAACCGAGCAGACGACGGGCGCGCCGGGCGGAATGGGTGCCGTAGGCACGGGCAATGCGCGCGTCCGATGGGCACGCCTCACCACAGGCGGCAGCCTTGGCGAGCATCAGGAAGACGCCCTGCAGGTCGTCGGTAACCCCTGCTGACAACGACAGCGCCGTCGCCCACGCGTCGGTCGCGGCTGTCGCCGCATCGACGCCGGAACGGGAGATCGCCACGCGCCGGCGGAAATTCGGCAGCGCGATCGGCGGTCCCGGCACGCGGCGCATGCGCAGCCGCACGAGAAAATCCTGGTAGAGCACCGAATCGGTGCGGAAAGCTGATGTCGGATCGTCGAGGATTTCGGCAAGCACGCCGGAAAGGCGCTCTTCCCGCTCCTCGGCGGAAATTTCCACCTGGCTCGCTCTCGCCTCGACCGGTGCAGGCGACGCCGCCGGTGTCGAGCGAGATAGTTCTGCCAGTATATCGGTCGTCGGCCGGGGCGCCGGCGGGGCACGGCGCACCAGCGGACGCTGGAATTCTTCAGGATCGGGCGTGAATATCAGATCCTCGACATCCTGTGGCGCATCCGGCAGCGGCATCAGCTTCGGGCTGGAAGAGCGCGCCGAAGTCTCCACCGTGCCGATCTGGATCGGCAGCGGCCGGCGCGACAATGCAGGGCCGAGGGCAACAAAATTGCCGCGCTTCAGATCCCGGAACATTTCGGCCTGGCGCCGATCCATACCGAGCAGGTCGGCGGCGCGCGCCATGTCGATATCGAGAAAGGTACGGCCCATCAGGAAGTTCGAGGCTTCGGCCGCCACGTTCTTGGCGAGCTTGGCGAGCCGCTGCGTCGCGATCACCCCGGCAAGCCCGCGTTTACGGCCGCGGCACATCAGGTTGGTCATCGCCCCGAGCGACATCTTGCGCGCATCTTCCGAGACGTCGCCGCCGACGGATGGCGCAAACATCTGCGCTTCGTCGACGACGACGAGAACGGGATACCAATATTCGCGATCGGCATCGAACATGCCGTTGAGGAAGGCGGCGGCAGCCCGCATCTGCTGCTCGATATCGAGGCCTTCGAGCGTCAGCACGCAGGAAACCCGATGCTGGCGGATGCGGTTGGCAATGCCCGCCAATTCCGCCTCGGTGCGCTCGCCATCGACGACGACATGACCGAACCTGTCGCTGAGCGTGACGAAATCACCCTCTGGGTCGATGATGACCTGCTGCACCCATTGCGCGGATTGCTCGAGCAGTCGGCGCAACAGATGCGACTTGCCCGACCCGGAGTTGCCCTGCACGAGAAGACGGGTCGCCAGCAGCTCCTCGATATCGAGCGTCGCCGGGCTGCCGGACGCCAATCCCATATCGATGCCAACTTGCAATGCCGATCCTCGCGGAGAAGAGACTCACATGAATGAAGCGCCATTCTTCCGAAACGGCAATGCCCCGTCTATCAAAGAATCTGGTGATTTTCAGGGTCGGATTTCGCCAACCCACAGGACAATTCCCGCGTCATCAGAGAAGCCGGTCCATCGCCGTAATCGGCAGGACGAGACGAAGCGCCGTGCCGGAAAGCCTCTGAAAACCGAAGCGCTGGTAGAATCCCGCCGCGCGTTCATCCTTCGCATCGACGATCATGCCGAGAATTCCGATCTGCCCTGCGGCAGAACGCGTTATCGCAAAGGCATGGACGATTAGTACATCTCCAAGGCCCCGGCCCTGGTATTGCCGATCGACGGCGAGCCGACCCAGCATCAGGAACGGCAATTCCTCGTAGGGGCCAGCCTGGATCTGTGACGGAAGATCCTGCCGAGAAACCGAATGAGCGCTCAGCGAGAAATAACCGGCAATCCGTGCGCCGTCGCAGAGAACGTAGACGCGTGTCAGACCGCGCCTAACATCCTGATTTGCGAAGCGCTTGAGATAGGCATTCAATGCGTCTACGCCGCAATCAAACCCCTCTCGATCATGGCGCTTGGGGTCGAGCAGTTCGAATTTCATGAGCCGCTGACGATATCGCGATATTTCCTGACGGCATCGACCATGCGCTCCGCCGGCTTGGCTGGCTCATCGAATGCCGCGAAAAAGCTTTCCCAGTCCTCGGCCGTAAAGCGCGTCCTGCCGTGCTCGGCAATCACGGCCTCCGCCTTTTCACGAATGCTTTCGCGGATGAATTTGCTCTTGTCGAGATGAAGATAATTGCGCGCCGTTTCCATCAGCTCGAATGTCGGCCGATCCATGCGGACTTTCAGAGTATCGTCTTTTTGCGCATTTTGGACCATGTTAACTCCGGAGTTTTTGTGGGTCCACTTGTACCCACAAATTGGCCGAACGTCAACTCGGCATTACGCTCGCAGCCCAAACCCCTGCATCAGCCGCCGCGTGGCAAAATCCTGGTGGCCCGACGTGAAGACAGCGAAGTCGAAATTATCGGGATGCACCGCATCGGCGGCCGCCGGCACCAGCGTGCGGGCGCGCCGCGCGATTGCCTCGGCGGGATCAAGCCAATCGACCGGCCAGGGCGCAAGCCGGCGGAAAAGATTGGCCATGAAGGGATAGTGCGTGCAGGCAAGCACGACGATGTCGGTCTTCTGACCGTCCTTCTCGACGAAACATTGATCGATCTCAGCAAACACGACCTCATCGGAGACGGCGTCGCCGCGAATATAGGCCTCGGCCATGCCCGCAAGGTTCTCCGAGCCGACGAGTCGGACATGGCATTGCTGCGCGAAGGACTGGATGAGATCGCGTGTATAGGCCCGCTTCACCGTGCCCGGCGTCGCAAGCACCGAAACTAGGCCCGATCGCGTACGCTCCGCTGCCGGCTTGATCGCCGGCACGGTACCGACGAAGGTCATTTGTGGAAAGGCGGCGCGCAGGTCGGCGCCAACAAGCGTGAAGGCGGTGTTGCAGGCGATGATGCAGACTTCGGGATCATAATCCGTCAGCAGCTTGCCGAAGAGCCCGATGATCCGCTCCTTCAGCGCCTGTTCTTCCCAGCCGCCATAGGGAAAGCCGGCATCGTCAGCGACGTAGATGAAGCCGCGTTCCGGCATCAGCACGCGCGCCTCGCGCAAGACGGTCAGCCCGCCGATGCCGGAATCGAAGAGGAGGATAGGTTTCAGCTCACGCGTCGTCGCTGTCATCTGGCGGTGTTTCCTTGGCCGATGTCGGGAACCTGCCGCCGCGCGGGCTCTTGCGCGAGAAGCGGTCGAGGGAGGAGATGACGCCGCGCAACACGCTGATTTCCTGCTCCGTGAAGGCCCGGCGGGATAAAACAGCACGCAGATTGTCGACCATTTTCGGCTTTTTCCCGGCAGGATGGAAATATCCGCGCGCATCGAGCGCCTCTTCCAGCTGGTCGAACAGGCCGAAGAGCTGCTCCTTGGTCGAGGGCGTCTGCCCCATCGCCTGGAAAGGCACCGCGCCGACATCTTCCATGCCGGATTTCATCCATTCATAGGACATCAGCAGCACCGCCTGGGCGATATTCAGCGAGGCAAAGGCCGGGTTGACGGGAAAGGTGACGATCTCATCGGCCAGCGCCACCTCCTCGTTGGTCAACCCCCAGCGCTCACGTCCGAAGAGAATGCCGGTGCCCTCGCCCGCGCGGAACCGCGCCCGCAGCGTTTCGGCGGCGATGACGGGGGAGCGCACCGGCTTATAGCCGTCGCGCTCGCGCGCCGTCGTCGCATAGACGAAGTTGAGATCGGCAACCGCCTGCTCCAGCGTCTCGTAGACCTTGGTAGCCTCGATGACATGATCGGCCTTGGAAGCCGTCGCCAGCGCCTTTTCGTTCGGCCAGCCGTCGCGCGGATTGACGAGACGCAGCTCGGCCAGGCCGAAATTCGCCATGGCGCGCGCCACCATGCCGATATTCTCGCCCATCTGCGGCTCGACCAGAATGATCGCCGGCCCTTCGGCCAGAAGTTGACGCTCGCTGTTCGTACCTGCCATGGTCCTATCCCTGTTTCGAGCGCGCAATAGCCTCGCCCGGTGCAAACGGCAAGACATCAGCCTGCGGATAAAGCCTTTCCAGCGCCGAACCGATCATTTCGAGCCCCAGCTTGGCGCCGTCTCGCGACAACGGCAGATGCCGTCCGGTCGTCAACGATGCCTTACGCTTGATCAAGAAACAGGCCGAACCGCGCGGGGCAGCGTTGTCGATCAGCGCCAGATCCGCCGCGATCAGCGTGTTCAGATTGTCAGCAGCGGCCGGCGTTTCGTAACTCTTCGCCAGGATACGCGCCCAATAAGTGCAGGACAGGAAGATCGCCAGCGTCTGGCGGATCTGGCCGGGCCGCGTCACCACCGACCAGGAGGAGCCGAGTGGCCGGGCGGCCACCGTCACATCGCGGTAGCAGGCATCGATCTTCTGCGACAGCGCGATTAGCTCGAAACCGTGCCTGCCCTCGCCGAGCGCACCAAGCAGATCGCGCAGCGCCTGAAACCAGCGGGCGAGTGCTGAATCGAGGGCGCCGCGCGTGCGCGTCGGGAAAACGACGAAGGCAACCGCCGTTCCGGCCACCGCGCCGATCACGGTCTCGCCGATGCGCAGCTTCAACAGATCGAGCGTCAGCACGCCGGTCATGCCGTAGACCAGGCAGAGCACGATCGAGATGAAGAAGGTCATCGTCGCGTAAGAGACCTGCAGGAAATAAAAGGCGAGGAAGATGCAGGCAGCGGCGACCGGAATGGCGATAGCCGGCTCGCGCGAAATCAGCGTCGCCAGCACAAGGCCGATTGCAATCCCGAACACGGTGCCGAGCGAGCGCGACAGCGCCTTCATTGCCGTATCGCCACGCGAATTGGTGTTGGTGAAAACCAGGAAAGAGGCGAGCACGGCCCAGAACCAGCGCTCGCGCGACAGTAGCAGGCCGAAGCCCATAGCGATTGCCGAGGCGAGCGTGATCTGCAGCGCCGAGCGCAGCAGCGGGTTGGCGAATGAAAAGTCGATAGGCGGGGATTGCGCAGTGTCGTTGACAGTATCGATGCCGGAAAAACTGGAGGCCTGTCCCTCGTCGATCGCCTGCGTCAGCTGCTGCCGCGCCTCGCCGAGCCACAGCAGCGCTCGCACCGTCTCGCTCTGCGGCTGGTCCCTGATGGTTTCCGCCATCCCCTCATAGGTGGCAAGCGCCGCCTTATCTGCCTCGATCACAGCGTGAACGAGTGCAAAAGGCGGCGGGCTCTGGAAGCTCAGCACGATCGCGCTTTCGGCGGCAAGATGTGCATCGAAAAGCCGGATCGCCAGCTCCGCGGCGGGATCGGCAGCACCGTCGAAGACGCCGGCCGGCGGGCGCGGGATGAAAGTCTCCGCCATTAGCACCACCTCCTTCAGCCGGTCTTCCAGCTGGCGCATTTCCTGCCGGTCGGCTTCGCCGATTTCAGCACCGCCGGCAAGAGCGGCGAGCTTGAAGAGGATCTGGTTGATCCTGCCGCTGACGCTTTCGAGCGAGCGCAGCAGGTCGCGGCGCCAGTCGTCGGGCAAGAGCACCGCCCTCACCAGATGACCGACCAAAACCGAGACGACGGGGCCGATCGCCACCTCCGGCAGGTCGGCCAGCGAAGGCCGGAAATAGGCGCCCATAAAATAGGAAGTGAAGGCGAACATGCCGACGGCAAAACCACGCGGCCCGAACACCCGTCCGGCCGAGGCGAGCGCAATCACCACCAGAAAGACGAGATCGGAGAGAAAACGGTTATCCTCGAGCCCCGCGGCGACGGCGACGACGGCAAGGCTTGCGACACAACCGAAAAGCCGCGTCACCAGCTGGCGCGCATTGCCTTTGTCGCGAACGGCGATCCCGCCCTCGATCGACAACACGATGCCGAGGCCGAAAGCCGCGGTCGGTAGCGGCAGAACAAAGGTCTGGATGGCAAGCAGGATCAAGAACGAGAGGACGATCGTCAGTGTCACCCGCGAGGCCATGCGCAGGCGCGAGAGCGCCGGGTCGTTGGCAAGCAGCCAGTCGCGAAGCTGAAAACCGGAAAACAAATGCAAGAGCCCTCATGCCACGGAAGGATCGACAGATATCGCCGCAACAGCAGAAATCAAACCATCGGGAAACCGATCGGAACGATAGTCCCGGGATCGATTCCCCGACATCGATCGAATGTCGCGCGCCTATTGGCCCTTGGCAATCAGCGCCATGGTCGCCTTCAGGGAATCGCGGCCCTGCGTCTCGATATTCTCGGTGACGATATCGTCGATGACTGGTGTACCGCCTTCTTCGACCACTTCGAAACGAACGGTCGTATAGTCCTTGGCATCGGGCCCATCCGAGCAGGCGGATTTCTTGAAGCGTACAGTCACCTCAGCCGTCCCGTTGACCACAGGCGCCGCCGCCATCGTCAGATCTTCCAATGGGCATGCATCCTGACCGTTGACGATGACGTCGTAGTCGAAGGGCGATATGCCGTCGTCATCGACGGCGGGAAATTGCGCGGCGGCCTGGTACGTGGCGACGAAATCCTTGCTGTAGAGATGGTCGAGCCGGCTCGCATCGAAGATGTCGGTCCAGTCGCCGTTATTGTCGGCCCAGTTGCTCCTAGTCGCGTCCATGATCTCCTTCACGGGAACGGTGATATCGGCGGCATGGCCGATGCCCGAAGAGGCGATAAGGCTTGCGATAACAACGGCGATTGTCTTCATGGTCGAATGTTCCGGGCGGGCAAATCAAGGCGGACACTAGCCAGATTTCAGCGCTTGGCAATGCCGGCAAAAACGCATTCTCGAACCCGTTGCAGCTTTGCGTTCCCGGTTCACAATGCTATAGCGCTCCTCATCAGGTTACCCACCCGGGACGCTTGTCCCCCTTCAAGCTCGAACGAGGCAGATACATGAACAAGATCAAGGTCGCCAATCCCGTCGCCGATCTCGACGGCGATGAAATGACGCGCATCATCTGGCAGCTCATCAAGGATAAGCTGATCCATCCGTATCTCGACCTCGACATCGACTATTTCGACCTCTCCGTCGAAAACCGCGACGCCACCAACGACCAGGTCACTGTCGACGCCGCCAACGCCATCAAGAAATACGGCGTCGGCATTAAGTGCGCGACGATCACGCCGGATGAAGCCCGCGTCAAGGAATTCAACCTCAAGGAAATGTGGAAGAGCCCGAACGGCACGATCCGCAACATCCTCGGCGGCGTCATCTTCCGCGAGCCGATCATTTGCAAAAACGTGCCGCGCTTGGTTCCCGGCTGGACCAAGCCGATCGTCGTCGGCCGTCACGCCTTCGGCGACCAGTACCGCGCCACCGATTTCAAGTTCCCCGGCAAGGGCAAGCTGACGATCAAGTTCGTCGGCGAAGACGGCACCGTCATCGAGAAGGAAGTCTTCAACGCACCGGGATCCGGCGTCGCGATGGCCATGTACAACCTCGACGAATCGATCCGCGAATTCGCCCGTGCCTCGATGATGTACGGCCTGATGCGCAAGTGGCCGGTTTACCTGTCGACCAAGAACACCATCCTCAAGGCCTATGACGGCCGCTTCAAGGACATCTTCGAAGAAGTCTTCGAGACCGAATTCAAGGATCAGTTCAAGGAAGCCGGCATCACCTACGAACACCGCCTGATCGACGACATGGTCGCCTCGGCGCTGAAGTGGTCGGGCGGCTACGTCTGGGCCTGCAAGAACTATGACGGCGACGTCCAGTCCGACACCGTTGCCCAGGGCTTCGGCTCGCTCGGCCTGATGACCTCGGTTCTGCTGACGCCGGACGGCAAGACGGTCGAAGCCGAAGCCGCCCACGGCACGGTTACCCGCCATTATCGCCAGCACCAGAAGGGCCAGGAAACCTCGACGAACTCGATCGCCTCGATCTTCGCCTGGACCCGCGGCCTCGCCCATCGCGCCAAGCTCGACGACAATGCCGAGCTCGCCCGCTTCGCCGCAACGCTCGAAAAGGTCTGCGTCGACACCGTCGAATCCGGTTTCATGACCAAGGACCTGGCGTTGTTGATCGGCCCCGATCAGCCGTGGCTCTCGACCACCGCCTTCCTCGACAAGATCGACCAGAACCTGCAGAAGGCCATGGCGTAAGCCGGTCCTTTCGCGATAGCATTGAACGGCGGGGATTTCCCCGCCGTTTTCCATTTTGGGAGATAGAAAATGACCGCGATCGTGCGCCCGCTCGAAGCTTCTGACCGCGCCGCCTGGGAACCCTTGTGGGCAGCCTACCAACGTTTCTATGAGGTGGTTATTCCCGCCGAGACGACGGATCTCACCTGGTCTCGCTTCCACGATCCCGACGAACCGATGCACGCGCTCGGCGCCTTCGACGAAGAGGGCCGGCTCGTCGGAATCGTCCATGCCATCTTTCACCGCTCCTGCTGGCTGCCGCAATGGACGTGTTATCTGCAGGATCTCTATGTCGAAGACATCAAGCGCGGGCTCGGCACCGGTGCCGCACTGATCGATGCCGTCGCCGATCTTGCGCGCGCAAACGGTGCGGGCAGGCTCTACTGGATGACGCACGAAACGAATGCAACGGCGCGGGGGCTCTATGACAGGATCGCCGAGCGCTCGGGTTTCATCCAGTACCGCAAACCTCTCTGAAGATCGAGGGTTGCACAAAGACCTCGCCGCGCTATTGATTCCGGGCGACGGCAATGTCTGAGGTAACGGCAACACGAGGAGGATGTGATGACCGAAGAATTGGTATTCTATACGAACCCTATGTCGCGCGGCCGCATCGCCCGCTGGATGCTGGAGGAGATCGGCCAGCCCTATCGCACCGAACTCCTGACTTTCGACAAAACCATGAAGGCGCCCGAATATCTCTCGGTCAATCCGATGGGTAAGGTTCCGGCGATCCGCCACGGCGACACCATCGTCACCGAATGCGCGGCCATCTGCGCCTATCTCGCCGAGACCTTTCCGGAGAAGGGGCTGGCCCCGAGGCCGGAGGAGCGCGCCCGCTATTACCGCTGGATGTTCTTTGCCGCCGGGCCCCTTGAATCGGCGGTGACGATGAAGGCTCTCGGCTTCGAAATTCCGACGGAGCGGCTGCGCATGGCCGGCTGCGGCAGTTTCGGCGACGTCATGAACACCCTCGAAATGGCGGTCTCCGGCTCGACCTACGTCGCCGGCGAACGCTTTACCGCCGCCGACGTCTATGTCGGTTCGCATGTCGGCTGGGGCCTCGGTTTCGGCAGCATCGAAAAACGCCAGGCCTTCGTCGATTATTTCGGCCGCATCAGCCAACGCGAAGCCTATAAGCGCGCCAATGCGCTGGACGACGAAGCCGGCAAGACGATGCAGGCCGCCTAACCGTGAAACCGGCGCGGCCAGCACACCGCGCCGGGAATATCCTCAGGCAAGCGGCATGTGAATATCTGTCATCAGTTCGGTCGGAGGCACGTCGCGTGGATTGTTGAGATATTCCTCGAACATGACGCTGTCCCTCAACTGCCGTCCCGATTTAGGCAGCCATTCCCCATAAAGCCACTGATAGGCCTTGTACATGTGGGCGTAAGGCCCCTTGTGGCGCAGCACGGCATAGTCGCCGCCATTGATCGTGCGCCGCTCGAATGGCGCCTCGGCCGGAACATCGGCAGAGCCGGTGACACAGGCGACCGACCGCAACTGTTCGGCCGGCACGATGTCGGGATCGTCGAGATAGACACCGATCATCCGCATGTCGGGCCGAGCAAGACCGCGGGCGTAAAGTGTGCCGAACAAGGTCTCGAAAGCTTTGCCGATCTGCATATAAGAGCCGGTATGGGCGACACCGATCAGCTCCGTCGGTGCGATCTCCCGTATGGTAACGTCGAACATGGCTTTGGTCTTTCCGCTAAGTGAGGGTTGGAAGGCTGTGTGGCTTCCCTCTTTCCGATAGCGGGCCGGCGGCATGCCGTAGACCGACTTGAAGATACGATTGAAGGATTGGAGATTGGGATAGCCTGATCGCGTGGCAATCTCGCTGACGGCAAGCTCCGTGCGGACGATCTCGCCCGCCGCGCGATGCAGCCGCAGCCGCTTGACGGTGGCCGCCAGCGTCTCGCCATAAATCGCCCGGTAGATCCTGTGCCAGTGATAGCTCGACAAACAGGCGATCTCGGCAAGGCGGTCCATATCCAGCTCCTCGTCGAGGTGGTCGTGAATATAGGCGGAAACCCGTCTCAGACGGCTTTCATAAAGTGCCCATGCCGTTTGGCCATTCATGTCAAACCTCATGCAAATCGATCGGCTGCAGAGAACCATATCCAGATTTGACAAATCCTGCGGACTTGCTCGAGGCGTAACGAAAAAAAAGGCGGAAGCCGAACCTCCGCCTTTGGAACTCCAGTGGGTTCTACAGATCAGCCGGCGAGTGCTACGGCCACCGCCTCGATCGCTTCGTCGGCCTTCGACCCGTCGGGGCCGCCGGCCTGGGCCATGTCCGGACGACCGCCGCCGCCCTTGCCGCCGAGGGCGGCCGAGGCGACGCGCACCAGATCGACAGCACTGAAACGATCCACGAGATCGGGTGTCACGGCGACGACCGCGCTCGCCTTGCCGTCATCGGACACACCGATCAGGGTGACGACGCCGGAGCCGATGCTGGCCTTGCCGTCATCGGCAAGACCCTTGAGGTCCTTCGGATCGACGCCGGCCACGGCCTTGCCGAGGAATTTGACGCCGGCGACCTCGCGCACGGCATCGGCAGAACCGCCCTGCCCGCCGCCCATGGCGAGTTTGCGCTTGGCATCGGCCAGTTCCTTTTCGAGCTTGCGGCGCTCGTCCATCAGCGCCTCGACGCGCGACAGAACTTCTGAAGGCTGAACTTTCAGCGAGGCAGCGAGCGTCTTCACGCGATCATCCTGCTCGGCGAGATATTCGCGCGCCGATTCACCGGTCACCGCTTCGATACGACGGACCCCGGCACCGACGGCGCTTTCGCCGAGGATGCGCACGAGGCCGATTTGACCGGTGGCCGATACATGCGTGCCGCCACAAAGCTCGACCGAATAGGGCTTGTTGCTCTTTGCGCCATGAAGGCCCGTGCCCATCGACACGACACGCACTTCATCGCCGTACTTCTCGCCGAAGAGCGCCATGGCACCTTCCTCGATGGCATCGTCGACGCTCATCAGGCGGGTGGTGACAGGTGAATTCTGCAGCACGATCTCGTTGGCCATATCCTCGACGATCTTCAGTTCCTCGGCCGACATCGGCTTCGGATGTGAAACGTCGAAACGCAGGCGCTCGGGCGCAACCAGCGAGCCCTTCTGCGCCACATGGGTGCCGAGCACCTCGCGCATCGCCTCATGCAGCAGATGCGTTGCCGAATGGTTGGCGCGCAGGCGCGACCGGCGGGCGTGATCGACGGTCAGAACGACCGCATCGCCGGTCTTGAATACGCCTTCGACGACGGCGCCGGAATGCACGAAGAGACCCTCGCCCTTCTTCTGCGTGTCCGATATCTCGATCTTGCCGTGGTCGGACGAGATGACACCGGTGTCGCCCATCTGACCGCCGGACTCGCCGTAGAACGGCGTCTGGTTCACGACGATCTGGACCTTGTCGCCGGCCTTGAGCTCTTCGGCAACGGCGCCGTCCTTGACGATCGCCTGCACGACGCCTTCCGCGGTTTCGGTGTCGTAACCCAGGAATTCGGTCGCGCCGTGCTTTTCTCTAAGCTCGAACCAGATGGTTTCGGTTGCCTTCTCGCCGGAACCGGCCCAGTGCGAGCGGGCTTCGGCCTTCTGGCGCTGCATCGCATCGCTGAAGCCTGAAATATCGACCCCGATCTCACGGGCGCGCAACGCATCCTGCGTCAGGTCGAGCGGGAAGCCATAGGTGTCGTAGAGCTTGAAGGCGGTCTCGCCATCCAGCATGTCGCCCTTGCCGAGATCTGTGGTCGCATCCGACAGCAGCGACAGGCCACGCTCCAGCGTCTTGCGGAACCGGCCTTCTTCGAGTTTCAGCGTCTCTGATATCAGCGGCTCGGCGCGCACCAGCTCCGGATAGGCGCGGCCCATCTGCTGCACCAGCGTCGGCAGCAGCTTGTACATCAGCGGCTCCTTGGCGCCGAGAAGCTGGGCATGGCGCATGGCGCGGCGCATGATACGGCGGAGCACATAGCCACGGCCTTCATTCGACGGCAGCACGCCATCGGCGATCAGGAAGGCCGAGGAGCGCAGATGGTCGGCGATGACACGGTGGCTGGCGCTGCCTTCCGCCTTGACGCCGATCGTATCCTCGATGGTGCCGGTCAGCGTACGGAAGAGGTCGGTATCGAAGACGCTCTGGACGCCCTGCAGAATACAGGCCATGCGCTCCAGACCCATGCCGGTGTCGATCGACGGCCGCGGCAGCGGGTTGCGCACGCCCGGCTCGGTCTGCTCGAACTGCATGAAGACGAGGTTCCAGAATTCGAGGAACCTGTCACCGTCTTCTTCAGGTGAACCGGGCGGGCCGCCCCAGACATTCTCACCCTGGTCGATGAAGATTTCCGAGCACGGCCCGCAGGGGCCGGTATCGCCCATCTGCCAGAAATTGTCCGAGGTCGGGATGCGAATGATCTTGTCGTCGGAGAACCCCGCGATCTTCTTCCAAAGGGTCGCTGCCTCCTCGTCTTCGGAATAGACGGTCACCAGCAGGCGATGCTTCGGCAAGTCGAAACCTTCGGTCACGAGCTTCCAGGCGAGCTCGATCGCATTCTCCTTGAAATAGTCGCCGAAGGAGAAGTTACCGAGCATCTCGAAGAAGGTCAGGTGGCGGGCGGTATAACCGACATTATCGAGATCGTTATGCTTGCCGCCGGCGCGCACGCATTTCTGCGAGGTTGTCGCCGTCGAATAAGGTCGCTTCTCCAGGCCGGTGAAGACGTTCTTGAACTGCACCATGCCGGCATTGGTGAACATCAGCGTCGGATCATTGCGCGGCACAAGCGGGCTCGACGAGACGATCTCATGACCGTTCTTCTTGAAGTAGTCGAGGAATGTCGACCGGATATCGTTCACACCGCTCATGCTATGCCCTTCAATGCTGCCGGAGGCAGGTAAATCTAAATCCATCGGCTTTTAGCGTTCGCCTCCGCCACTGTCCAGCAGACAAACAAAACCGGCCGCATTCTGATCAGGAATGCAGCCGGTTTCGATTTTTAGAGGAAGCGCGTGCGAAAATCACATTTCCGCGGCGGACTCACCGTCATCCGGGTCCGGTCCGCCATTCTGCAGGAAGCGGTCGGCGATCAGGCCGGCATTCTGGCGCAGCGACAGTTCGATCTCGCGGGCGAGATCCGGATTGTCGCGCAGGAAGGTCTTGGCGTTTTCGCGACCCTGACCGAGACGCTGGCTGTTATAGGAGAACCAGGCGCCAGACTTTTCGACGATGCCGGCCTTGACACCGAGATCGACCAGCTCGCCGGTCTTGGAAACACCCTCGCCATACATGATGTCGAACTCGACCTGCTTGAAGGGAGGCGCCATCTTGTTCTTGACGACCTTGACGCGGGTCTGGTTGCCGATCACCTCTTCGCGCTCCTTGACCGCGCCGATGCGGCGGATGTCGAGGCGCACGGAGGCGTAGAACTTCAGCGCATTGCCGCCGGTCGTCGTTTCCGGCGAACCGAACATGACGCCGATCTTCATGCGGATCTGGTTGATGAAAATCACCATGGTGTTCGACTTGGAAATCGAAGCGGTGAGCTTGCGCAGCGCCTGGCTCATCAGGCGCGCCTGCAGGCCGGGAAGGCTGTCGCCCATCTCGCCTTCGATTTCGGCGCGCGGCGTCAGAGCGGCGACCGAGTCGACGACGAGAACGTCGACGGCTCCGGAGCGCACCAGCGTATCGGTGATTTCGAGCGCCTGCTCGCCGGTATCGGGCTGCGAGATCAGAAGGTTCTGCAGATCGACGCCAAGCTTGCGGGCATAGACCGGATCGAGCGCATGTTCGGCATCGACGAAGGCGCAAATGCCGCCCTTCTTCTGCGCTTCGGCAATGGTCTGCAGCGCAAGCGTCGTCTTACCCGAGCTTTCCGGCCCGTAAATTTCGATGATACGACCCCTCGGCAGACCACCGACGCCAAGCGCAATATCGAGGCCAAGCGAGCCGGTCGAAATCGTCTCGATCTCGACAACATTCTCGTTGGAGCCGAGTTTCATGATCGAGCCCTTGCCGAACGACCGCTCTATCTGTGAGAGTGCCGCTTCAAGCGCCTTGCTTTTGTCCACCGATTTGTCCTCTACCAGCCGCAATGAATTCTGAGACATTCGATCCACCTGTAGGTTATTGAAGCCGCCCAAGCAATGTCGAGTTTGTACCCCATTTGTTCCACTCTCGCAATAGGCGATCAAACAATTGAAAGAAAAAGGTAAAACGGCCCGTGTTCTATTTTTGTTTTATCGATGCAAAGCAACGGCTTAGGCCTGAAGTGCCGACACGCGGCCGTCCAAACGCATCGCATCGATTCGCTTTCCGAGCATCAGGAGAGCGGCTGAAATGACCGGAAAGATTCTCGTTCTCGGCGGCGCCCATATCGACAGACGCGGCCGCATTTCCGGCGAGACGGCGCCTGGCGCCAGCAATCCCGGGACCTGGTTCGAGGAGCCGGGCGGCGGCGGCTTCAATGCGGCGCGCAATCTCGCAAGGCTCGGCTTCCAGGTGACGATGATTTCGCCGCGCGGCGGCGATGCCATCGGTGAGATGGTCGGCGAAGCCGCCGATTTCGCCGGCATCGACGACCGGCCTTTCGTCTTCCTCGACCGCAAGACGCCGAGCTACACGGCGATCATCGAGACGGACGGCAATCTGGTGATCGCCCTTGCCGACATGGATCTCTACCGCTTCTTCGTGCCGCGACGTCTCTCCATCCGCTGGGTGCGAGAGGCCTTCGCCGCCCATGATCTGGTCCTTTTCGATGCCAACCTGCCGGAAGAGACGATCGCGGCGATCGTCGCCAAGGCGCATTCCCTGGCCAAGCCCGTCGCGGCGATCGCCATCTCGCCGGCCAAGGTCGTCAGGCTAAAACCCTGCATCGGCGATATCGATTACCTGTTCCTGAATGAGGCCGAGGCCGCCGCCCTGACCGGCGGACAGCCGGAGGATGCCGGCGCCTGGCCACCACTCCTGAACGAGATCGGCATCCGGAACGCTGTCGTCACCCGCGGTCGCCGCGAACTCGTCGCGATGAGCGAGGGCCGCGCCGTGACGCTGCAGCCACCGGTCGCCGATATCGTCGCCGATGTCACCGGTGCCGGCGATTCCCTTGCCGCCGGCACGCTCGCCGCCTTGATGCTCGGCCTGCCGCTCGAGGAAGCCGTCCGCCACGGCACCGCAGCGGCGGCACTGACGGTGCAGTCGCGGCACGCCGTCAACGAAAATCTGACGCCGGATCTGCTCAATGAGGCCCTTGCCCTTGTTCCACAGGTCAGAATTCTGCATTGAAACGGCAGCTATCGAATACAGGACACGACCATGACCAAGCCCATCTCCCCTCTTCTGCCGATCGCCTATTCGAAGGAGGTCGCCAGCGCCAAGCAGCGCGGCGCGCCGCTGGTGGCGCTGGAATCGACGATCATCACCCACGGCATGCCCTATCCCGGCAATATCGAGATGGCCCGCAGCGTCGAGGCGATCATCCGCGAACAGGGCGCGGTGCCGGCAACCATCGCCGTCATCCACGGCACGCTGCACATCGGCCTTGAAGCAGGCGAATTGGAACAGCTCGCCAAGGCGACCGAGGTGATGAAGGTGTCGCGCGCCGATCTTGCCTTTGCGATCGCCGAGCGCCGCACCGGCGCTACCACGGTCGCGGCGACGATGATTGCGGCCGCCCGCGCCGGCATCCGCGTCTTTGCCACCGGCGGCATCGGCGGCGTGCACCGCGGTGCCGAGGAAAGCTTCGACATCTCCGCCGACTTGGAAGAACTGGCGCGCACCGGCGTCATCGTCGTCTGCGCCGGCGCCAAGGCGATCCTCGATATTCCGAAGACGCTGGAAGTGCTGGAAACCCGCGGCGTTCCCGTCGTCACCTATGAGAGCGAAGAATTCCCGGCCTTCTGGTCGCGCTCCTCGGGCATCCGCAGCCCGCTCTCGCTGAACAGCCCAGCGGCCATCGCCAATTTCCAGACGGTGCGCGATCAGCTCGGCATCGACGGCGGCATGCTCGTCGCCAACCCGGTGCCGGAAGCCGACGAGATCGCGCGCGAGGAGATGGAAATCTACATCGAGCGCGCGCTCGACAGCGCCGAGCGCGACGAAATCACCGGCAAGGCGGTGACGCCCTATCTGCTCTCGACCATTTTTGACCTGACGGACGGCCAGAGCCTCAAGACCAATATCGCGCTGGTCGAGAACAATGCGCGGCTTGCGGCGGAGATTGCCGTGGCGCTGGGGGAATAAAAGCGGACCACGCTGACATCGCGCCGATAGGTCGTACCGTGTCGCACCCCCCTCTGTCCTGCCAGACATCTCCCCCACAAGGGGGGAGATCGACAAGCGGCTTGGCCATCGGACACGTCTACGGTTTTGCCGAGTTTACAACGCTTGTTGTTTGAGGAAACCGGTGCGTCCAGCCGATCTCCCCACCTGTGGGGGAGATGCCCGGCAGGGCAGAGGGGGGTGCCAAATGGCACATCCTCACAACTCACCGATCAGCTGTCCAGCGTCTCCTTCACCACAACAGCAAGCTGCTTCAGCGAGAACGGCTTCGGCAAAAACCCGAATTTCGACTCCGGCGGCAGATTGCGGGCAAAGGCGTCCTCGGCATAGCCGGAGACGAAGATGAATTTCATGTCGGGATAGGTCTTGCGCAGCTCGCGCAGCAGCGTCGGGCCGTCCATTTCCGGCATCACCACGTCGGAAACGACGATGTCGACCTTGCCGTCGAGCTCTTCCATGATGCTGAGCGCCTCGACGCCTGAGCCTGCCTCGTGCACGGTATAACCGCGCGTTTCCAGCATGCGCTTGCCGCCACGGCGCACCGCCTCCTCGTCTTCGACGAGCAGGATGACCGCCGATCCCGTCAGGTCCTCCGGCTGCTGCGCGGTTGGCGCCTCCGGCCGCACGCCGATCTCGGCGACGGCGCTGTCGATCGCACCGGCTTCAGCGGCCACCGCCGGCTCCGGGATGTGACGCGGCAGGAAGACCCGGAAGGTCGTGCCCTTGCCGACTTCGGATTCCGGCTGGATATAGCCGCCCGACTGCTTGACGATGCCGTAAACCATGGCGAGGCCGAGGCCGGTGCCCTTGCCGACATCCTTGGTGGTGAAGAAGGGCTCGAAGATCTTGTCCATGATTTCCGGCGCGATACCGGTGCCGTTATCGGCGACTTCGATCAGCACCATGTCTTCGGCCGGCATATAGGAATAGTTGAAGGCGGAGACTTCGGCGGCGGTCAGGTTTCGGGTGCGCAGCGTCAGCGTGCCGCCCTCGGGCATCGCGTCGCGCGCATTGACGCAGAGATTGATCAGCACTTGTTCGAACTGCGACAGATCGGTTTTGACAGGCCAGAGGTCGCGGCCATATTGCACGTCGAGCTTGACATTGGTGCCGGAGAGCAGCCGGTCGACCAGCATGCGCAAGTCGCCGACAACATCGGTGAGGTTGAGCACCGAGGGCCGCATCGTCTGCTTGCGCGAGAAGGCGAGCAGCTGGCGCACCAGCACCGCGGCGCGGTTGGCGTTGCGCTTGATTTCCATCAGGTCGGCGAAGCTCGCATCGGCCGGCCGCGCCTGCAATAGCAGGTGGTCGGAGGAAAGCAGGATCGCCGTCAGCACATTGTTGAAATCATGGGCGATGCCGCCGGCAAGCGTTCCCACGGCATTCATCTTCTGCGTCTGCGCCATCTGCGCTTCCAGCGCCTTCTGCTCGGTCACCTCGACGGCATAGACGATCGCCGCCTCCTCGGGCGCCTCGTCGCTCTGGTCGATGACGGCATTGACATAGAAGCGGAAATAGCGCGCCTCGTCGGTCGGCGTGCGGGTATCGAGGGGCGCGATGTCGCCCTGCCGATCCTTGGCCGCCGCCAGCGCCTCGGCCAGCTGCGGCCGGTCGCTCTCCTGCACGATGGTTTCGAGATGCGGCGCCTTTTCGAGGTCGTCGCGCGAGACGACGCCGGAAAACAGCTTCAGGAACGGCGCATTGGTTCGCAGGATGCGCCCCTCGCCGTCGACCGAGGCAATCGCCATCGGCGTGTTGTTGAAGAAGCGGGTGAAGCGCATGGCGGCGGCCGAAGCGGACTGGCCGCCGGCCTCGCTCTTTTCGCGCCCCAGCACGATCGTCCGGCTTTCGCCGGGTGCGCCGTCGCGCATCGAGGTGACGCTGTGAATGATCTGCACCGGCAGGCTCTGGCCGTTGGTCTTGCGCAGATCGAGATCGAGGGTCACGGTCTTTTTCAGGCCGGGTTCGGCCTGCACCGACTGGATCAGCGCCAGCCCCTCGCCCGCCACCACGTCGCCGATCGTCATCGAGCCCGGCACGAATTTGGTGAGATCGAGGCCGAGCCACTCGGCAAGCGTCGCATTGAGATAGAAGATCTCGCCCTTCCTCCCGGCTGAGAAGAAACCGGCTGGCGCATGGTCGAGATAGTCGATCGCGTTCTGCAGCTCCTTGAAGAACCGCTCCTGGTCGTCGCGCTCGGTGGTGATGTCGGTGATCTGCCAGATCTGCCGCGGCTTGCCGCCGTTTTCCTCCGGCTGCAGCAGCCGCGCCTTCAGCCGGTACCAATGCGCGCCGGAGCTGTTGCTGCCAGGGCCGACGGCGCGCAGCAGGCGGAATTCCTCCCGGCCTTCCTTGCCTTCGCGCAGGCCGTTGACCAGCCTGTAGAGCGCCTCGTTGGATTCGCGGTGGCGCGACAGCAGGGTTTCCAGCGTCTGCACCTCGGTCGCCTTGCGCGCGCCGGTCAGCGCGCCATAGGCGGCATTGGCATAGATGATCCGACCCTTTTCGTCGGTGATCAGCGTGCCGTCGGGATGGCTGTTGAGGAAGGCGCGCGCCAGGCTGTCGGACTGGCGCTGCGGCATCACCTCGATGAAGCCGATAACCGAGGATACCAGGAAGAAGATGCCGACCATGGCGAGCACGCCGAGGCCGCCGAGCACGACCTCATTGTCGAGCGATCTCTTGAAGACGACGAATCCGCCGGCGGCTGCGATCAGCACGAGGGCCAGCAGAAGGATCCGCAAAACCGTGCCAGAACGCCCCCCACGATCCACAAGCGGTGCGTTATAATCGTCGGCCTGACGCGGTTTCGTCATGTATTCCTCACATAAGCCCCTCCAGCTTCGTAGCACGAACACGAAGCGGGAATCAGGCACTCTTTCCTTCTTAGCAATTTGCCGCGTCGGCAAAAACACCGACGGCCGGCAAGACTGCTTGAATTCACAGGCAACAGCGCCATCTGCCCCTGAACGCTGAGGCGGCTGCCCGTGCGCAAGGTCGCCGGGCGCCCAAGCAGCGGAACACGAAATCGCGTTCTCCCGTGACTGGACAGCACCGGCGGCCCTTGCCTAAGGAACGGAAAAGTCGTCAATATGTGCCGAATATGAAATGGAGTGAGTGATTATGTTGGATGATGTTGTCGGAGCTTATGGCAGCCGTTTTCTGCTTGCCGCCGGTGGCGTCGGTCTGGCGCTTCTCCTGCTCATCCTGGTGCTCTGGGTGATCCGCAGCCGGGCGCCCTCGCCCTTCGTGCGCGGCGGCCGCAACCGCCAGCCCCGTCTGCAGGTGCTGGATGCCGCTGCCGTCGATACCCGTCGCCGGCTGGTGCTGGTGCGCCGCGATGACGTCGAGCATCTGATCATGATCGGCGGCCCGAGCGATATCGTCATCGAAAGCCGTATCCTGTCCGCAACGGCCGAACAGCCGGCAACCGCCGACCGCCCGCAACACCTAGAACAGCCTCCAATATCCCCGGCGCGCCCGGAAACGCCACCGGTTTCTCCGCCCCGCATCGCAGTTGCAGCGCCAGTCGCAACCCCTGCCGCAGCCAGGGTCGAACCGCCAGCCGAGCCTTCCTTCCCCGCACCGGTTTCGCCGGAGCCGCGCCCGCGCCCCGAACCGCAGGCCCAGCCGACCGTGGCACCGCCGGTGGCGACGAGCCCTCTTCCGGCAAACCCCGTGACAGCGCCCTTGTCGGCCGAACGCGACATTCCTCCGCCTGCCCCGCCACAGCCGCGCCCGCCGGAGCGTACCGTCGCTCCCCCGGTCGCGCCCGCAGCCTTCCACGATACCGCAAGTGCGGCCGAGATTCTCGATGCCGCCCGCCAGCGCGTGCTGCCGCAGCAGCGCATCGAACCCGAGGTCTCGGCACCATCTGTCCAGGACATGCCGGCCGCAGCGCGCGGCCTACCTGGAATGGACGATGCGCCCGCACCGCCGATCCGCGGTGATTTCCAGCGCGTGCTGGAAGAGGAGATGTCGAACAATCTGATGGCCGAACGTATCGTCCCGGTGCCGGCAAACCAGGCCCCGCGCCAGGCCATGCCGCAGCCGCAGCCGGGCAACCTGCCACGCCGCGATCCGGAGCTTCCCCCGATCACCGGCGCCGATACGGAGCTGCAGAAGGAAGTCGCCCGCATCTTCGGCGAAATGAGCGTCAATCGCGACAAATGAGGGCAACGCGCCCGCGTCACACCGGGTTGCCGCCATTTGAAGTTGCATAAAAGCCGCAATGCGCGGCTTTTTCAGTTTCCGAATGTCTCGGACCTCCCCATCACGCCGATCATTTGATATCGATCGGGGTGAAGAGCGTTGGCGCATCTGAGGTTGCACTTTGCCTAAGTAAAGACCGGTCTCACTCCAGTTTCACCCGTACTGCCGTAGCGTCACGCTGGCGGCATGCGAACATGTTCATCGGGTGGTGGCGAGAGACCGGTTTGGCATTGTTACAATGTGCCATGTGCAGCTCCGCTGTCTCAGCTCTTCAGCCGCCCACAACATCGCCACACCGCGCCCGAAAGGGTTTTCTCATGCACCATCTTGGTGGACTTCCGAACGGAAGACCAAGACGATATGTGCAAGACGCTTCGGGTCCGATGGACCATTATTCCCAAGACAGCTCCCCAGCCTTGGATTGCCTGCGGCGGATGCGGCGGCCTGAGAGCCTTCCAATCCAGCGGCAAGATCCGGCTCAACGCCAACGGCCGCAAGCTCGATGCCTGGCTTATCTACAAATGCCTGATCTGTGAAAGGACGTGGAACCGGCCGATCATCGAGCGCCGCAATGTCCGCGACATTGATCCTGCGATCCTTGACGCGCTGCAATCGAACGATCCGGACTGGATCCAGGCGGAGAGCTTCAACCTCGATGCTCTCCGGCACAAATCGCTGCGTGTCGACGAGTTTGCCGAATTTGAGATCGCCAAGGAGATGCAGCACGAAACTGCAGATTGGACGAAATTGGCAATCGAACTGGCGGTCCCGGTCCCAACCAGCACACGCCTCGACCGTCTGCTGGCCTCGGAACTGAAGCTTTCACGCTCGAGGCTGCAGGCTCTTCACGCAGACGGCATGCTTCGAACGGATCCTGAGAAAGCAGACATTCTGCGACGACGAATCAGGAACGGCACCCTTGTCACGATCGACCTCTCCGTGGAGGCCGGGCACGAGCAATCGTGGAAACTTCTGGCGACAGGTGATCCTGCCGTGGAGCAGTGATCAACGACAAGCGCCGCGATCCGATCGCGGCGCTTGTTCTGCTCATGTCTGCATGAAAACCATTATTCGTCGCGATAGACTTTTTCGCGGCGTTCGTGGCGCTCCTGCGCCTCGATCGACAGCGTCGCGATCGGGCGAGCGTCGAGACGCTTGAGGCCGATCGGTTCGCCGGTTTCCTCGCAATAGCCGTAAGTACCGTCTTCGATGCGCTGCAGTGCCGCGTCGATCTTGGAAATCAGCTTTCTCTGCCGGTCGCGGGCGCGAAGTTCGATCGCCCGGTCGGTTTCCGACGACGCCCGGTCGGCGAGGTCGGGATGGTTTGCGCTTTCCTCGGCCAGGTGGTCGAGGGTTTCACGCGCTTCTCGAAGGATATCATTTCTCCATGCAACCAGCTTGGTCCTGAAGTAGGCACGCTGGTTTACGTTCATGAACTCTTCCTCTTCCGAGGGAACGTAATTGCTAAGATCGATCTTCTCACTCAACGCGATTCTCCTGAAGAACATCTCATCTGGGCGGGTGTATATCCCAAGCGCTAGCCGCGATTCAAGCCAAATACGACAGGTAAACAGATTTTTAAATCTGTTACAATTTTAGGCTAACGACCTATTTTGTCATGGTTATTCCGCCCACCGTTTTCTTCTTCGCCTTCAAAACGCCGTGTTGTCAGCCACGTTTTGGGCAGTTGCGGCATGGCTGGCGATTGACGGCGGCCAAGCGCAACCGCTACTGAAAAGACCCGCCCGATCCTGGATTTGCCCATGACCGTACCGCTGCCTCCGCCCAACCGCATCTACCTCCTGCGCCATGCCGAGGCCGCCTGGGCCGAACCCGGACAGCGCGATTTCGACCGGCCGCTAAACGAAAAGGGCTATGGCGATGCCGAGATCATTGGCGACAAGGCCGCCGACAAGGGCTATCGTCCCGATCTTCTGATCAGTTCAACGGCGCTGCGCTGCCGCGGCACCGCCGATGCGGTCCATCGGGCGATGGGCCTCACGCTCGAGGTGCGTTATGTCGATGTACTCTACAACGCCACGGTCGATAACTATCTCGAAATCGTCGATTCGCAGGATGAGGCGGCCGTCATGCTGGTCGGCCACAATCCAACCATGGAGCAGGCGCTGGAAGCGCTGATCGGCCATGAGGCGATGGTCAGCGCCCTTCCAGGCGGCTTCCCGACGGCCGGCCTTGCCATCGTCGATTACGACGCTGCCGCCGCCGGCTGGCGTCTCACCGATTTCGTCGTCGTCTGAAAGCTTTCGCGCCGCGTCTTTTTCGGGCGGCGCGCCCTTCCTATATTGCCGGCAGTCACCAACCGGAATTGCGCCTTGCCGCCACGCCTGACATCTTTTGCCGACGATGCCCGCATCGCCCTCGACAATCTTGCCGATCGCGCGAGCGGCCTTGTCAATCCGACCGTGCGGCTCGGCGTCACCGGCCTCTCCCGCTCCGGCAAGACGGTCTTCATCTCCTCGCTGGTGCACAATCTGCTGCATGGCGGCCGCCTGCCGCTGTTCGAGCCGGTGCAGTCGGGCCGCGTCTCGGCGGTGCGGCTGGAGCCGCAGCCCGACGATGCCGTGCCACGCTTCCAGTACGAAGATCATATCCGTGCGCTGGTGAAGGATCGTATCTGGCCGGATTCGACCCGCGCCATATCAGAACTGCGCATCACGCTGGATTATCAGAGCGCCAGCGGCTGGAACCGACTGTTTTCGCCCGGCCGCCTGTCGATCGACATCGTCGATTATCCCGGCGAATGGCTGCTCGACCTGCCGTTGCTCGGCAAGGATTACCGCACCTTCAGCGAGGAAACGATCGCGCTGGCGCAAACCGGCGTGCGCTCCGAATTGTCGCGCGGGTGGCTGGCGCTGACACATGCCGCCGATATCCAGGCCGGCGCCGACGAGATGGTCGCCCGCGACCTCGCCACCGCCTTTGCCGATTATCTCAAGGCCTGCAAGGCCGACGAACGCTCGCTCTCCACCCTGCCGCCCGGCCGCCTGCTGCTGCCCGGCGATCTCGACGGGTCGCCGGCGCTGACCTTCGCGCCGCTGGCGCTGCCGCCGGACGGCCGTCCCGGCCGCAACTCGCTCTGGACGATGATGGAGCGGCGTTACGAGGCCTATAAATCCGTTGTCGTCAAACCCTTCTTTCGCGAGCATTTCGCCCGGCTCGACCGCCAGATCGTGCTGGTCGATGCGCTGCAGGCGATGAACCGCGGCCCCGAAGCCGTCCAGGATCTGGAACGGGCGCTGACCGATGTGCTCGCCTGTTTCCGCCCCGGCACCAATTCGCTGCTCTCCTCGCTGCTCGGGCGCCGCATCGACCGCGTGCTGGTTGCTGCCACCAAGGCTGATCATCTCCACCACGAAAGCCACGACCGGCTGGATGCGCTGACCCGCCGGCTGGTCGATCGCGCCATCGACCGCATCGGCATGGCCGGCGCCGGCATCGACGTCATGGCGCTCGCCTCCGTGCGCGCCACTCGCGAGGCATCTGTCAAGCGCGACGGCCATGAGCTGCCAGTCATCGTCGGCACGCCAATGGACGGCGAAACCATCGCCGGTGAGCGTTTCGACGGCCAGAGAAAGACCGCGATCTTTCCCGGCGACCTGCCTGAGGATCCGGAAAACCTGTTCGACCGGATCGCCTCCGGCGAGCCCGGCCTGCATCTGCCCGATGTCAATGTCGTCAGGTTCCGCCCGCCGCAACTTGAGGAAACCGGCGGCGGCATCAAGCTGTCGGTGCCGCATATCCGCCTCGACCGCGCCATGCAGTTCCTGTTCGGAGACCGTCTCGCATGAGCAAGCCCCCCTCCGATCCGCCGCGCCGCCCACCTGCCGCCTTCACCTTCGAGGATGAGGCCACAGGGCCGCGCGACAATGGCCGCCAGGCAGAGCAGCGGCGCAAGCCGGAAAGCTTTTCCGAAAACATCGTCGTGACGGCTGATGAGGATGATCCCTTCCTCAATCCCGATAAGGATCTGAGCGCGGTTCCGGTCGCAACGCCGCTGAGGAGGCGAACCTCCTTCGGCAAGATCGCCGCCGGCGCTTTCGGCATCCTGCTGTCGCTTGGCATCGGCCTCTGGACCGATAGCCTGATCCGCGATCTCTTCACCCGTGCCGACTGGCTGGGTTACGCGGCGCTTGCCGTGCTTGCGGTCGGCATCCTTGCCGTGTTTGCCCTCGTCATCCGTGAGACAGCCGGCATGATGCGCCTTGCCGCCGTCCAGGCGATCAAGGCCGAAGCGGAAGCTGCGATTGCCGAAACCCGGCCGGCAAAGGCGCGCGCCGTCATCGCCCGCCTCACCACGCTGCTTTCGGCCAATCCCGAGACATCGAAGGGCCGCGCCACGCTGAAGGCGACGGAAGGCGAGGTGATCGACCCCCCGCATCTGATTGCGCTTGCCGAACGTGAATTGCTCGCGCCCCTTGACCGCAAGGCCCGCGCGCTGATCGTCAACGCCTCGAAACGCGTCTCGATCGTCACCGCCGTCAGCCCGCGCGCCGTGGTCGACCTGCTCTATGTGCTCTATGAGGCCGTGCGCCTCATTCGCGCCATGGCCGAACTTTACGGCGGCCGCCCCGGCACCCTCGGCATGTTCCGTCTGCTGCGCGACGTGCTGGCGCATCTTGCCGTCACCGGCTCGATCGCCGTCGGCGACAGCCTCGTCCAGCAGGTGCTCGGCCATGGGCTGGCCTCCAGGCTCTCGGCTCGGCTTGGCGAAGGCGTCATCAACGGCCTGATGACCGCCCGCATTGGAATCGCGGCGATGGATCTCTGCCGCCCGCTCGCCTTCCATGCGCTGAAACGGCCGGGAATCGGTGATTTCATCGGCGATCTGACGCCCTCCATGTCACCGCGCGGCAACACTCCTTGATCGACGAGGCTAATCCCCAAGCCTTGCCTTCCCCGGCGTAATGTCGAAAAACTTATAGCAGATTCAAAGATCTATCAGTGACTATTTAAGACCGTCGTCGCGCGAAAACCCTGTATCGCCGTGCATTTCGGCACAATCGAAAGGAAGGATTAACCATTATTCGGCAAAACTTGCAGCCAGTTCTTGAGTGGCGCTTGCCAAGGAAAATCCATGTATTCGCGCAAGTTTCTTATCATATGCGGCCTGGCCGCCGCGGCATTGTCTCCCGTCGCAGATGTCGCTCCGGCAGCCACCGCTGCAACCCGTGACAAGGCGTTCTTCGATTCCGTCGCCGGCTCCTGGAAGGGCCCGGGCGAAATCGTCGCCGGCAAGTACAAGGGCACGAAATTCACCTGCAACCTGATCGGTGAACCCACAGGCGACAGCGGTGCCGGCATCAAGCTCGACGGCACCTGCCGCGTCGGCGTCTTCAAGCAGCCGATGACCGCCGTCATTTCGCAGTCGGGGTCGACCTACAAGGGCAAGTTCCTCGACGGTGCGGCCGGCAAGGGTCTTGACGTCGTCTCCGGCGCCGTCAGCGAGGATACCGTCGTCGTCGGCATCAACCGCGCCAAGCTGAACGGCGCGATGATCGCCCGCGTGCGTGATGACAAGACGATGAACGTCACCGTTTCGGTCAAGGTCGAAAGCCAGATGATCCCGGTCATCGGCCTGACGCTGACCCGCCAGGTCGACGAGATGGCCGTCGGTTCGATCCAGTAGATAATCGCAGAGCGGATTTTCCTGAAGCGGCGGGTCTCCCGCCGTTTTCCGTTTCAGGATCTCCGCCTCAGATTTGCCACCAGTCGGGGTTGTTGTCGGCAACCTCGATGCCCGCCACTTCCGCATCCGGCAGCCAGTCGCTGACCGCCCTGCCCTTGACCAGCAGACCCGGCGCGATATCGGCAAGCGGCATCAGCACGAAACCGCGATCGGTCATGCGCGGATGCGGCAGTTCCAGCCGCGGCGCCTCCTGGATGACGTTGCCATAGGTCAGCACGTCGATATCGAGCGTGCGCGGACCCCAGCGCTCGACACGCTCGCGTTTCATTTCCCGCTCGATCGACAGGCAGACATCGAGCAAAGCCTCGGGCTCCAGCCGGGTTTCGACGGCAGCGCAGGCGTTGAAGAAGAAGGATTGGTCGGTCTTGCCCCAGGGCGGCGTGCGGTAGAGTCGCGAGACCGCCGTAACCCGGCAGTCATCTCGTTCGTCCAGCCGCTGCAGTGCGGCGGCCATCGCCTTGACGGGATCGCCGATATTGCCGCCGAGGCCGAGTGTGGCCGATTGCCAAGCGGCCTCAGGCAAAGTGCTCAACGCTCACCTGCACGAAATCGAGCACGCCGGGCACCGGCGCATTCGGCTTGCGCACCGTGATCTTCGCCCGCCGGACCTGCGGGAATGTCTCGCAGAGCCCCTTGGCGATATCGAGCGCCAGGGCCTCGATCAGGTAGCGCCGCTTGCCCGTGACGATCTGCTCGATCACGGTGAAGGCGATGCCGTAATTGACGGTGTCGTTGATCGAATCGCTTTCCAGCGCCTCACCGGCAACGACATCGAGCTCGGCATCGACGAAGAAGCGCTGACCGAGGAATTCCTCCTCGTCATGCACGCCATGGCGCGCAAAGAAGGCGCAGTTCTGCAGCGTGATCGTATAGGTGGTCATGTCGGCCGCTTCCTCTCGAATTCCTGGCGCGCATTCAGCATAGCATCGGCGATAACAAGCGCATCCCTATTGATTGCGACATTGTGCACCCGGAAAACAGCAGCCCCTTGAAGCCTGAGCAGAGCGCTGGTGACGGCCGTCGCCGCATCCCTGTCTGCCGCCTCACGCCCCGTCACCGCACCGAGGAAGCGCTTGCGCGACGTCCCGGCAAGCAGCGGCAGGCCGAAGCGGGAAAGTTCGGAAAACCGCGCCATCAGTTCGAGATTCTCCTCCGCCGTCTCCTTGGCGAAACCGAAGCCCGGATCGAGCACGATGCGGTCGCTGTTGACGCCGGCGGCCGCTGCGATCGCAAGCGACCGTTTGAGAAAATGCACCTGGTCGGCGATCACATCGGGAAGCTTCGCCCTGTCGCGGCCGGTATGCATGATGCAGAGCCCGGCCCCGGTCGCCGCGGCAATGTCGGCGATATCCGGTTCCTTCTGCAGCCCGAAGACGTCGTTGACGATATGGGCGCCGGCACCGACCGCCAGCCGTGCCGTCTCGGCGCGATAGGTATCGATGGAGATCAGCGCCTGGGTGCGCCCGCGCAGCGCCTCGATGACCGGCAGCACGCGCGCCTGCTCCTCGGAAGGGCTGACGGCAGCGGCGTTCGGCCGGGTCGATTCCCCGCCGATATCGATAATCCCGGCACCCTCGCTCACCGCCTGAAGCGCGTGTTCGACCGCCGCGTCGACGGTTTCGAAGCGTCCGCCGTCGGAAAAGGAGTCCGGTGTCACGTTGACGATCGCCATGATCAGAGAACGACGGCCGAGTTCGATCTGCCGGCCATGGCCCACCCGCCATAAACTGCCTTCGAACCCTGCCACCAGACTTATCCCATCGATCGCGAAAAAAGCGCCACCTGATATTGCGCTTGCGGTGGCTATGCCCCAAGCTCCGCCCGATTTCAACACGGGTTGCGTTCAGAATGCCGCTTGCAGTGCGTTATATGGTCCTTCCTATCGCCTTTTCCATTGCTCTTTCCGTCTGCAGCCCAGCGCAAGCAGAAGTGATTGCATCGAAAAGCTATTCCTATTTCGACATTCGCGGCAAAACCGCGGATGCGCTCGACCGCGAACTCAGCCGGCGCGGCCCGACTTCGAGCGGCTCTTCGGCGCGCCATCCCGGCGCAACGAAGATCCGCTTCGGCGGTGAAGCCACCTATATCCAGGATAATGGCCGTTGCCGCGTCGGCAACGTCAAGGTCACGGTCCACACCCAGATCATCCTGCCGCGCTGGAACAGCCGCAAGGGCGCCAGCAAGGAGCTGTCGATGATCTGGGACGCCCTGTCGAGCGATATCAAGCGCCATGAGGAGCGCCACGCCGAAATCGCCCGCGATCAGGCCCGCGCCATGGAACGCGCCATCCGTGCCCTGCCGCAGCAGCGCAGCTGCGAGGCCATGCAGGAACGCGTCTCCGGCGAATCAGCTCGCGGTATAGAGGAGCACGATCGGCAGCAGGCGCGATTTGATCGGGTCGAGGCGGTCAATTTCCAGAAGCGGATGCTGAGATTGCTGAACAATCGAATCAACGGCCGAGCCGGCGAAAAATAGGGCATTTTCGGGCTCGTTGCGAGCGGAAAACCTTAGCTGCACAACGAAACTTGTGCGAAACTTACCCCCTCCCCAGCGAATGAATGGTCATTTTTCATCCTGGCAGACTCAACCGGAACGCGTTAATATGAACACATTCGAAAGTGCAGCTACGGCATCTGCCCTTTCATCGCTGGGTTCTCCTGGCGCGTTCCGAAGCCGCGGATGTTCCTCCCTCATCCGTAGGTAATGCGCCCGCCTCGCCTCGCTCGCTCTAGCGCGCGAGGCGTCTTTTTTCTGGATCGTATTCAGGCGAAGTTTGAAGCGCGGCGCGCTTAAGCCTGGCGTTCCGGCACGTGCACCACGAGCCCGTCATAGACAGCCTTCATGCGGATCTGACAGGACAGCCGCGAGGTCGGGCGCACATCGAAGGCGAAGTCGAGCATATCCTCTTCCATCGCTTCCGGCTGGCCGACCTGCTCGGTCCATGCCTCGTCGACATAGACATGACAGGTCGCGCAGGCGCAGGCGCCGCCGCATTCGGCCTCAATGCCGGGCACCGAATTGCGCACGGCATTCTCCATGACGGTAGAGCCTTGGTCGACGTCGAGGTCGAAGCGCGTGCCGTCGAAAGCAACGATGGTAAGTTTGGGCATCAGGACTATTTCCGGTCTTCAAATGATGGGCGGATTTTCTTCCGACAATTCGACGCATCAGTCAACATTGCGGAAATTCGTCATAGCGTCGCAGATCGGGCCTTCGCCCGCCGTCTTCAAAGCGTCATGGAGCAGGTCGCAAAAAGACCCGCGGTTCCGCAATGAAACAACGGGCCTCGTTCGAACGACATTTCAAACAGGGATCAGCCGCGGCAGAGCTTCAGAATGAAATTCTCGGCGTCGATGACGGCCGCACCCAGCGCTGCCGTCGCCCCGGCGTCACCGCCGGTCTCCTCGACGGCTTCGGCTGTCTGCGACACACGGAAGGCGCCGACCGAGCTTGCCGCGCCCTTGAGGCGGTGCGCGGCCGCGCCGACGCGGATGGTTTCGCCGCTGGCAATATCCTGCAGACATGCGCGAGCCTGGCGCGCAAACATCTGAAGGACTTCGATTTCCAGCGACTTGTCGCCCATCGTCTGCTTGGCGAGATGGACCAGATCGATCGGCCGGACCTTCGAGGGACAGGGTCCCTTTGCATTATCCGGCGCCTCGAATACGATGTTCAACGCTGCCATCTGAGCTGCCATTGCCAATTCTCCCGTCTCGTGTCGTGCGCAGTTGCTACAGTTCTGCGTCAGGAGGGTGGCCATCACGTTAAATTCCGGCACATTCGGTTTGGAAATCTCGTCACATGGTTAACGTCCGTTAAATATCCCTAAATTATTGGTTTTTAAGCGGTGCCGCGGATTCAAAGATGTTAACAACGGGTTAACGAGCCTTGAATCTCAAGCCTTCATTAATTGTGTGAAGAGCCCAGATGTGTCACTACGATACTGGTGGAGCGGGTTTATGGTACGCGCCTTTGCCGAGCGAGTGGATAATGGTAGTGTTTTGATACCTTCCGTTTGAAAAAGCGGCTATCTACTCTGAAATGACATGCTTATCCGTCCGTCGTTGGGATGGAAGGCTGGAACGGCAAAGTTGTTCTCCGGGTGAGGCGGAAGCCCGGGATTGCGCTACCGGATCGGCCGACAGTAACAAGGCATAACCAATGGCGAACAATAGATATAACGAGTCGATTGAGGAAAAGGCGTTCAAGGCATTGGACGAGGCGCTCCAGATCGACTTCGGCAAAGATAACGTGCCGTCTCGCCGCGGCGACGCGCCTGAGGCCCCGGAGGCTAATGTGTCTGATCCAGTAAATGCGCGTAACCAGCAGGCCCAGGAAGAAGCGCAGCGTCGCAACCGCCGCGGTGCCGCCGGCGAGCAGGCTTCCAGGGGGCCGGCTTTCACGCCCGCCAACGACGCCAGCCGCAACACGCCAGCCTCGATCCTGAAATCTTTCGACGGCGCCTCCAGCCGCTCGGCGGTGCGCACCGCCACGCTGTTCTCCGTGCTCTGGGTCATGGGCGGCCTCGGCCTGATGTCGCTGCTTTATGCGCCTCAGATCTGGCAGATCCGTTCGCTCGCCGATCTCGTCGCCCTGCCCGGCGTCATCGCCGGCCTCGTCGGCATCATTATCCCCGTCATGATGTTCTATGCTTTTGCCATCATGATCGCCCGCGCTCAGGACATGCGCAACGCCGCCCGTTCCATGGCGGAGGTGGCATTGCGCCTGGCGGAGCCGGAAACCATCGCCTCAGAGCGCATCATGACCGTCGGCCAGGCCGTCCGTCGTGAGGTCTCGGCCATGAATGAAGGCATCGAGCGCACCATCGCGCGTGCCTCCGAGCTGGAAACACTCGTCCATTCCGAAGTCAATGCACTTGAACGTTCCTATGCCGACAACGAGTTGCGAGTCCGCGGCCTCGTCCACGAACTCGGTTCCGAGCGCGAGGCGATCGTCAACCATGCCGACCGTATCCGCACCTCGATCGGCAGCGTCCACGATCAGTTGAAGGAAGAGCTGTCACTTGCGACCGAAGAGATCGCGGTGCGGCTTTCCACATCCGGCGAAGCCTTTGCCTCGCTGATCGATACGCGCGCCGCGACGATCCTGGAAAAATCCGACAATGCCCTGCAGTCGATAGGCAGCCTGCTCGCCGCCAAGACCGATAGCCTGTTGCAGACTCTGAACGCATCGGGTTTCGCGCTCGCCACCGAATTCGACAACCGCCTCGAAGCCCTCTCCGTCAACCTCAATGACCATGGCGAAAGGCTGCTCAGCCAATTCGAGACGCGCGCCTCGACCATGGACAGCAGCACCGAGAAGCTGAATGCCGCGCTGCACGAGCGCACGCAGCAGCTCAGCGAGATCCTGATCGCCCGCACCCGCGAGATCAACGAGAGCCTGACATCGGGTGAACGCACGATCGGCGGTACGCTCGACGACGTGCTGTCGAAGCTGAACAGCGCCCTTGACGAAAAGGGCGCCAGCTTCCGCCAGAGCCTGCAGAGCACCGCCGACGACGCCGTCATGGATCTCGACGTTCGCTCCGGCTTCTTCGAAGAACGGCTGCAGACGACGGTTGCCCAGCTGTCCACCGCCTTCGACGAACGCGTTGCTGAATTCACCAGCGCCTTCGACAAAC
Organism: Rhizobium leguminosarum bv. trifolii WSM2297; assembly: GCF_000271845.1. Next base: position 1,110,776 of record NZ_JH719395.1, read on the forward strand.
GCACCGGCTCGCTCGACACCAAGCTGATGGAGAGCCTCGCCCGCATCAACGAGACGCTGACCGGCGGCTCGGATTCGATCGACGGCATCCTGAATTCCGGCATCGACCGTCTCGGCACCTCGATGACCGACCAGCAGCTGGCGCTCGCCACGGCACTCGCCACCGGCCATGACGTGCTGGAAAGCACGCTCGGCACCCGGGTGGACGAGATCACCAACGCGCTGACCAGCCGCACCGGCGAACTGACGTCGGCGCTGCAGAGCGCCACCTCGGAAATCGCGCTGACGCTTGCATCCGGCACCTCCGATCTGCAGAACAATCTGCAGACACGCTCGGCCGAATTCCGCGACACGCTGCGCACCACCACCACCGATCTGACCACCGCCGTTGCCGCCGGCACCGAGCAGGTGACCGCGGCCTTCGGCGGCCGCGCCGAGGAGTTGAGCGGCGTGCTTGCCGCCCGTGCGGCGGAAATCAGCGAGGCGCTCGGCACGGCCCACGGCCGCATCGACAGCGTCATGGCCGAGCGCGGCGGCGCCCTGGTCGATGCGCTCACCACCCATCACGGCCGCTTCGAAGAAGCGCTAACGACCCGCGCCGACGCCATCATCGATGCCGTCTCCGGCACCCATGACCGGCTGGCCGAGACGCTTGACGAAAAGGCCATGGCGCTCGCCATCTCCCTAAACGAGAGCCAGGCCCGCATCGAGGATACGCTCGAGACCCGCTCCGGCGCGCTGCTGAGCGCGGTAGCGGGCACACATGACCGCCTCTCCGAGACGCTCGATGAAAAGGCGATGGCGCTCGCCATTTCGCTTAACGAAAACCAGGCCCGCATTGAAGACACGCTAGAGACCCGCTCCGCGGCCCTGCTGAATGCCGTCTCCGGCACCCATGACCGCCTGTCCGAAACACTGGACAGCAAGGCGGCCGCCCTCACCACCTCGCTCGACGAGCGCCATGCCCGCATCGACAATGCGCTGGGAACGCGTGCCGAGGCGCTGCTGAACACCGTGTCCGGCACGCGCGATCGTCTTGCCGAGACCCTCGACGAAAAGGCGGCGGCCTTCGCCATCTCCTTGAACGAGAGCCAGGCCCGCATCGAAGAAACGCTCCAGACCCGCTCGGCGGCTCTGCTAAACGCTGTCTCCGGCACGCATGACCGCCTGTCCGAAACGCTGGAAGGCAAGGTCGCAGCTTTTGCCACCTCGCTCAGCGAAGGCCAGGCCCGCATCGACGAGACACTCGAAAGCCGCTCCGCAGCTCTGCTGAACGCCGTCTCCGACACCCATGACCGCTTGTCCGAGACGCTGGACGAAAAGGCGATGACGCTTGCCATCTCCTTGAATGAGAGCCAGTCGCGGATCGAAGACACGCTGGAAGCGCGCTCCGAAACCTTCCTCAAGGCCGTGTCCGGCACGCATGAACGTCTTTCAGAAACGCTCGACAAAAAGTCGGCAGCCCTCGCCGCCTCCCTGAACGAGGGTCAGAGCCGCCTGCAGGACACGCTGGAAAGCCGCTCGGAATCCTTCCTCAATGCGGTCTCTGCCACCCACGACCGCCTGTCGGAGACACTCGACGACCGGGCAATGGCGCTTGCCATTTCGCTGAACGAGAGCCAGAGCCGTCTCGAAGAGACCCTGACATCAGGCGCCGATGCGATCACCCAGGCGGTCTCCGGCACGCATGACGGCCTGAACGGTGTGCTCGACCGGAAGGCCGCCGCCATTGCCGCCTCTCTAAACGAAGGCCAGGCCCGTCTCGAGGAAGCCTTGGTGCATCGCACCGCTGCGATCATCGGCGCCGTAACGGCCACTCACGACCGGCTGACCGACACGCTCGACGAAAAGACCATGGCGCTCGCCATTTCGCTCGACGATAACCAGAGCCGCTTCGATAGTGTGCTCGAAGCGCGCAGCAATTCCATCATGGAGGCCGTCTCCGGCGCCGAGTCACGCGTCGCCGGCGCCTTCACCGACAAGACCGATGCCATCCGCGCTGCCTACACCGATAATCAGCAGCGGCTCGAAAGTGCGCTTTCCGAGCATAGTGCCGCCCTTTCGGGCGTTCTCGATGCCGGCGGCGCCCGCTTCGAGGATCTCGTCGGCGGCCTGACCGGCCGCATCGAAGGCCGCCTGACCGATGCCCATGCACGGCTCGGAGGCCTCGCTGACGAGGCCGCGGCGCGCATCGAAGGCGGGCTCACCTCCGCCCACGAGCGCATCCGCACGACGCTTGAGGATCGGGCCAACGCCATCGACCTGTCGCTAAACCAGGCTCATGCGCTGATCAGCGATACGCTGACCGAACACGCTACCAGCATCGGCACCTCGGTGGCGACGAGTGTCAGCATGCTCGAAATGTCGCTGGAGGACCGTGAAGCGTCGATCCGACAGGCCATCGATGCCAGCGCCCAGACGTTGGAAGATCGCATGCATGCCGGCGCCGGCCAGATCGCCGGCCGCTTCCAAGAGGCTGCAAATGCGATTTCGAGCTCCACCCAGAATTTCTCCGCCCAACTCGATCAGTCGGTCGAAAGCCTGACGGGCCGGTTTGCAGAAACCGGATCGCGTGTGGAATCCGGTCTTGCGGCGATCGAAACCCGTATCAGCAATGGCGTCGGCGGTGTTGCCGAAAGGGTCGAAGCCGCCAGCGGCCAGCTATCCGGCGTGCTTGCCGACGGCATCTCGCGCATCGGCGCGCTCAGCGATGACGCCAACCGGCGCATCTCGGCAACGCTCGAAGGCAGCGCCGCAAACCTCACTCAGGCGATCGACAGCCGCGCCGCCAATCTGGCCGAGACGCTCGACAGCCGCACCACCACCCTGACCGGCGCCATCGACGGCCGCACCGTGAGCCTCGGCCAAACCCTCGACCGCGGCAATGAACGCATTGAGGAACGTCTGTCCACCATGGACCGTGCGTTGACCGTCGGCCTCGAGGCCGTCAACCGCACCATCGAAGGCAAGGCCGCCGGCCTCGCCTCGACGCTGCGCAGCGCCGTTGCCGAAGCAGCCCAGGGAATGGAAGGCGAAGCGACGAGAACCACCGAACTGCTCGGCAAGACCGGCCAGCAATTCGCCGAGGATCTCAATACGAAAAGCGACGAATTCACCCGCACCATGGATGAGCGCTCGTCGCAGATCGTCACCCGCGTCACGGAGGCCCAGAGCCGGCTGGCAAGCCAGGCCGCAGCTGTCGCCCAGACCTTCTCGGAAGCCGGCAATGCCATCGTCAACAAGGTGGCCGAGGCCGAGACCATCGTCGGCAAGCAGGTCAATGCCATCTCCAAGGCACTGTCGGATGCCGGCCAGTCTCTGGAGACGCGCGGCGACGCCGTCCGCTCGACGCTGTCGGGGGCCGGCAGCGAGATTTCCGCCACGATGGCGGATGTCGATCGGGCGCTCGAAGCACGCAGCAACGCTATCCGCTCCAATCTCGAGGAGCGCGCTCGCGAGATCGATACGACCTTCTCCGACATCGACCGGGCGCTCGAAGCGCGCGGCAATTCGATCCGCTCGACGCTCGAAGAGCGCACCCGCGACCTCAATTCGATGCTATCCGGCCGTTCGGTCGAGCTGACGCGCATCCTCGACGAAACCGCCCGCCCGATCATCGACCGATATACCGATGCCGGCGAGCAGGCTGCCGCCCGCATCACCGCCGCTGCCAACCTCAGCGCCGACCGTCTGCGCGCCGAAAACGAAGCGCTCGCCAGCGCCGTTGCCGCCCGCACCGAGAATGTCGCCAATGCCGTCAGCGCCATTGAAAACAGCCTGGTCGGCAACGTCAACGGTCTCGTCGAGCGCATGGCGGAAAGCAGTGCGGCGATGGCGATGATGATGAACCGCGCCGCCGAACAGTTGACGAGCGTCGACAGCCGTCTCGGCGACACCACCACGCGCTTTGCCGACTCCGCCACCAAGGCTGCCGAGATGGTCAACGCCTCGACACGGCTTCTCGAAGGCAAGGTCGACCGCCTCTCCGACATATCAGGCCAGACGCTGTCGCAGGTCGGTGGCATCATCGGCCGTTTCGACGAACACTCCAAGGTCCTGACCCAGGCCTCGCAGCTTCTCGGCGCCGCCCAGTCCAACCTTGCCTCGACGCTCGAGGAACGCGAAGGCGCGCTGCAGGCGCTCTCCGTCAGCCTGGTTCAGCGCTCCGACGAGATCGAAAAGACCATGCTCGGACTTGGCGGCATGATCGAGACCGTGTTCGAGCGGGCCGAACAGCGCTCCAGCCAGGTCACCGGCAATCTGCGCCAGGGCGTGCAATCCTCCTTCGCCGATATCGGCCGCATTCTCACTGAAACCGAGAAGCGCGCCCAGGAAGCCGCCGAGACGATGCGCGAGGCGATCACCCGTGCCGGCGACGAGGCGAATACGACGATCGACGGCACCTTCGCCAATGTCGAACGTCGCTCCGGCGATCTCTCCAACCGTATTCGCGGTGGCCTGACCGCTTCGCTGTCGGAAGTCGAGCGCATGCTCGGCGAAGCCGGCCGCGCCTCCGACGGTGCCGCCCAGAATATGCGCGAAGCATTGCGCGAGGCGATCGATGATGCCGTCGGCCGCTTCTCCGGCGCCACCGACGATATCCGCCGCTCGGCCGCCGACATCCGCAACGAGCTCGACGCCACCCGCGCCGAACTGAAGCGCGGCGCCTTCGACCTTCCTGAGGAAGCCAAGGAAAGCGCCTCGGCCATGCGCCGGGCCGTCGCCGAGCAGATCAAGGCGCTGCAGGATATCTCCCAGCTCGTCGGCCGCTCCAGCCAGCAGCTTGAGATTTCCGAGCCCGTCGCCCGCACGCTCGCCCAGGCGCAGCCGGCCCCGCGTGCCCAGCCCATAGCAAGTCAGCCGGTAGCAAGTCAGCCGTCGGCACCCCAGCCGCCGCAGCCGGCAGCGCCCCCGCCGATCGAAGCGACGGGCCTGCGCGGAACGATCGCTCCGGCAGCACCAGCTGCCGCCCCCCAGCGCGCCGCTCCGCAGCCTGCCCCTGCCCGTCAGGAACCAGGCCGCCAGGAACCGGCTCGCGCCGAAAGCGGCGGCTGGATCAGCGATCTCCTGCGCGGCGCATCGCGTGAGGAGGCCGCCGAGGAGGCGCCTGCCCGCACCCCGGCGCCAACGGCAGCACCGACCGCGCGCAGCAATGATCTGCGCAATCCGCGCCACGTGGTCGAATCGCTGAATTCGCTCTCGGTCGATATCGCCCGCGCCATCGATCACGACGCCTCGGTCGATCTCTGGCGCCGCTATCAGCGCGGCGAGCGCGACGTCTTCACCCGTCGCCTCTATACGCTGAAGGGCCAGCAGACCTTCGACGAGATCAAGCGCAAATACGACCGCGAACCGGAATTCCGCACCGCCGTCGACCGCTACATCGGTGATTTCGAAAAGCTGCTCGCCGACGTCGCCCGCACCGACCCGAACCAGACCGTCTCGCAGTCCTACCTCACCTCGGATACGGGCAAGGTCTACACCATGCTCGCCCATGCAGCAGGCAGGCTCAGCTGAGCCTGCTCATAACCATCGATCGTTTATGACCGAATTGGACAGAAAGCCGCCGCCACACATGTCGGGCGGCTTTCGTTTATCGGAAGGACGCGACCGCGAACGCCTAATCATGAGGTATCCGAAATGACCAAGGCCCTGCTGATCATCGACGTGCAGAATGCAATTCTCTCGGGAAAAGCTACGCCGGAGCGCCAACCGCATATCGATGCCGCGCTGGACGAGACCGTCGCCCGGCTTGCATCGCTCCAGGAAAAGGCGAGGCATTCGGGCACGCCGGTCGTGCTGGTCCAGCATGACGGCGACAGCGGCCACCGATTGGCCGTCGGCACCGAAGGATGGGCATTGCGCCAGGAGATCGCGCCGAAACCAGGCGAGGTCGTCGTGCGCAAGAAAAGCGCCGACTCCTTCTTCGAGACCGATCTGACCCAACGCCTGAACGAACGCTCGGTCACCCACCTCGTCATCGGCGGCTGCATGTCGCAATTCTGCGTCGACACGACGGTCAGGCGCGCCGTTTCCCTCGGATATGACGTGACGTTGATTGCCGATGGTCATACCACCGGCGATACGGCAACCCTCACCTTCTCCGAGATTGTCGCCCACCACAATGAAACGCTCGACGGTTTCGACGCGGGCAAGGCGGCGGTAGACATCCACCCCGCCGCCGGGATCACCTTTTCATAAAACTCCGGCAGCAGTTCGTAGACCGGCTGCCAGCTTCTTATTCGCCGCCATCAATCGGGGCGAGATCATTTGATGCCCAAGCCTGAATTGCCTGATGGAATACACGCTCCCCATCCGCGCCCTTTTCAAGCGTCAGCAGTGCTCGTTTGCCGTCCTGATAGAAAATCGGCAAATCGATCCATTGGCGTTCAAGCAGTTCAAGGTTCCTGGCGCGAGCCTCAGGCAGATCATTGAGCGCCAGCATGTAGAGATTGTCCGTGACCTTGGCGGGCACGCCTATCAATGTGTCACCGCGATCGCTTTCCGTCGCTTTCATTGACATGCGCTGGAGACTGTAAATTCCACCCCCCTTAAATCCTGCCGCGATCCGAAACGACAATTCGATGAGGTGGCTTGCGGAAACAGAGGGATCTGCATTCCGTTCCAGTGTCAGCACTGCAGTGAGGTGACGCTTTGGCACCGCAATGTGCGCTTGGATAATCGGATCGGAGCGCCCCCTGGCGTCGGTGCGCATATCGATTGACCACGTAACAGAACCGGGAACGGTCGTCGGCTGTGCCATCGCCGGTCTCTCCTCATACAGAAACATTTGAGGAACCAGCGAACGCGGGACGGAGCGTCCGGATGACGCAAAGGCGGAAAAGGAGAAAACGAGCACACATATGCCGACGACCAAAACCATTGCCGAGCGCATCATAGAAATCCCACCCCTCGCAGCATAACGCTGTCTCCTACCGTATAATTTCTTAAATCGGAATTATGCAGCAATTCAAAGTGCTGCGGAAAATTTGAGAACAACTGCAGCGGCGAAAACCGGGACCGCCAGGCGGTCCCGATCTTCTGTCTTTCACCGTTCGGCTGCTATGCCCCAATTGTAAACGCATCGATCGAGGCCGATGACGGTGAGGCAAAATGAATCAGCTGTGGATAGAGCTTTTTTATTGCCGCTCGTCCTTCATTCCGTCACAAACTTTTTTGATCCGCTTGCGTTAAACCAACGGCTCCCTCGGCCGTCCAACGACAGAGACAATTATATCGATGACCAAGACGACCTCCCGGCTCCTTGCCACCGCGCTCTCCTCCGCCATGCTGATCAGCGCCTTCACGCTGGCTCAAGCCGGCCAGGCAAGCTTCGTCGTCGATGCGCAGTCCGGTCAGGTTCTCGAAGCTTCCAATCAGGATGAGCTGAACTACCCGGCATCATTGACCAAGATGATGACGCTCTATCTCGCCTTCGAGGCCCTGCATGAGGGACGCCTCAATTGGAACCAAAAGCTCACCATGTCGGAAAATGCCGAGAGCAAGGAGCCCTTCAAGCTCGCCGTCGGCGCCGGCCGCCAGGTGACGCTGCGTGAAGCGGTCGAAAGCATCGTTGTCTTGTCTGCCAACGACTCTGCCGTGGCGATCGCCGAACAACTCGGCGGCTCCGAACAGGCTTTTGCCACTGTCATGACCGACAAGGCGCGCCAGCTCGGCATGTCGAATACGGTCTTCGAGAATCCCTCGGGCCTCCCGGATCCCGAGCAGGTCACCTCGGCGCGTGACATGGCAACCCTCGGCGTTTCGCTGATGCGGGACTTTCCGGAAGAGTTCAAGCTCTTCTCCATGCGCGGCTTTCAGTTCCGCGGCATGAAGCTGCGCGGCCACAACAATCTGATGTATCGTTATGACGGCGTCGACGGCATCAAGACCGGCTATACCGATGCATCGGGCTATAATGTCGTGACGTCGGCGCTGAAGGACGGCCGCCGCGTCGTCGGCGTCGTCATGGGCGAAAAGACAGCAAGCCTGCGTGACGACAAGATGGCAGGCCTGCTGGACAGCGCGCTGCCGGCGTCATCGACGGCCACGGCATACACGACGCCAATCAAACAGCCGGGAGCGACGATGACGGATACGCAACCGACGAAGTAAGCCCAGGTCTGCTATCTGAAAGCCACTTCCAGGTGCTGCCGGTCCTGGGCGATCACCCGGCAATTCGTTTCGAATCCTTCTCCCTTGATGGCAAGAATGAACTCGGATGGAATGCCGGCCGAATTGGAAACCGAAATGCCAGCGCTTTCCGAGCCAATGGATTTGACGGTGCAGTCGATGGTCGAGCGTCGATCGTTGAACAGGATCGAACCCGCCTTCAGCACCCGCCGCCGCGCGCCGATAGCATGATCGGCGTGGATGGAACTCCAGGAGACGCAACGATTTCGCGCGGCATGTTTGGCCTGATACATCGCTGCATCCGCCTGGGCCAATAGCGTCTCGATCTCCTTGCTGACCATCGAGAGTGCCGACGTTCCGAAGCTCGCCGTGACATTCAACGAACCGTGATCATCGCGATGAGCTGCCCGGCGATGGCAGCTCGGAGTTTCTCGGCAACGGCGACACCCCCTTCCCGATCGACATGCGGCAGGATGATGGCAAATTCCTCGCCCCCGATCCGCCCGAACAGATCACCGGCGCGAAGGGTCGCCTTGCAAATCGAGGCTACCGCCTTGAGAACCGCATCTCCCGCGGCATGCCCATGCGTGTCGTTCACCTGCTTGAAATGGTCGATATCGAAGGCGATGCAGGACAGGTCATGCTGGTGCCGCAAAGCCAGCGAAATCAGCTGGTCGGCTTCCTGCTTGAAGGCGCGCCGCGTCATCGCCTCGGTCAGACTGTCGGTAGCGGCCGAGTGCATCAGCTCGATGCGGTCCATCGCCGCCCCGGCCAGCTCATCGAGAATGCTGAGGTCTCTTGTGCTGAACGATCTTGGCCGGCGATCGATCGCGCAGACCGTTCCGATCATATGCCCGGCCTTCGTTCGGAGCGGCACGCCGGCGTAAAAGCGGATATGGTCCTCGCCGGTCACCGCCGAATGTTTCGAAAAGCGTGCATCCTTGGTGGCGTCCTGCACGATAACAGGCTCGTCACAGTCCACCACGCAACGGCAGAACGTGTCTTCAAGCGACACTTCGTCGGCTGAGAGGCCGGAGCAGGCCTTGTACCATTGCCGATGCGCATCGATCAGGGAGACGATGCCGATGTCGATGGAAAAAATCTGCTTTATCAGGCGGACGATCCGCTCAAAACCTTCGTCCCTCGGCGTGTCTAGAAGGTCGAGCTGCTGCAGCGCAGCCAGGCGGTCGTTTTCGCGCTGGATCGCCTCCGACGACGACTTTCCAAATACTCGTGCGACCACCATGCAGCATGCCTCCTGACAGCGATAACATGATGCGTTCCACAAATTCGTGAAAAAATTGAATACGATCACAGCCCCAATCAGATAGGGCCAAATATTTTCTCAAAACCGGCAACCCTCGATGTCGACGCAACGGTCGCCAAACGCCATCTCAGATTGAGCGCAGTGTCCAGTTGACGATCTCGGAGGCGACCGTGGAGAAGGCGCGGTCGAGGCTCTTGACGAACCCGTCATTATCGCCGCCCGCCGGCGCCATGGCGCGGAATACCTTTTGGGCGCGCACGGAGCCGTTGCGGTCGTTGAGGATCTTGGCGGAGATTTCGACCACCGCCTGGTTGCCGCTCGAAGCATCGATTTCGAAGGAGCGGATATCGGTGACAACCTGATAGTCGATCGCCAGCCCCTGCCCGGGCATGCCGACGCCGCCAACCTTGCCGGAATTCTCGAAGGCCTCAACCAGTTTCGACTGAACGATGCGCGGCAGCTTGTCGCCCCATTGCGCCCGCGACAGATACTGGATTTCCGAAGGTGAAACGCGGATGACGATCTGCTCGCTGTCGAGCGCCTTCAGCGCCGTCGGGCTGGCGATCAGGATCTGGCGGGATTTGGCCGCGGGTCCATCACCGTCGACAGCAGCATTCAGATCATAGGTATCGTTCTTGGCAGCGGTGCCGCACCCCGAAAGGATCAGCGCCGTCAGCGGCAGCGCGATCACCGTTCCCCTGATCCATGAACGGCGCGACAACAAATGCGATGCGACCATATTAGGCTACCCCTGAAATCCCAGTTAACGCCGCGTCCGGCCGTCATATTGCTTGACCGTGTCCCCGCCGAAGATCAGGCGTTGCGGATTGCGGTCGAAGTTGGTGATCGTATCGTTCAGATTATTCACGGTTCCGCGCATGTCGTTGACGAGCGTCTGCACGTCGCGCAAGCCGCCGCTCGAGAATTTCTGCAGATTGTCGGCGATTGGCCCGATGCGCGCATTCAGGTTGTCGGCAACCTTCTTGAAGGATTCCAGCGTCTCGCGCGCTTGTGCAAACATCGACTGCGTATTGTCGGTGCCGAGCAGCGCATCGACCTTGATGAGAATGCCGTCGATACGGGTCGAGGCCGAATTCAGCTTGTTGGTAAGCTGCGAGACGTCCTGGATCGTCTGGTCGATATCTTTCTTGCGGGCCGAAACCGTATCGGCGACATCACGGATTGAGGCGACGGCGGTGCGCGCATCCTTGGTCGCCTGCGCGATGTCGTCGACCGAGCCCCTCACCTTGGCGGGATCGATCTGGGCGACGAGCGTGTCGACGCGGTCGAGAGTCGCCTGTGCCTGCTTGCCGAAATCGTTGAAGGTGGTGGCCGTCTGGTCGAACTTCTGGATCGCCCCCTTGAGGTCGCCCGAGGCATCGGCGACATTGGCGGTGATCTTCTCGGCGTTGGAAACGATGTTGTCGATTTTCTGAGCGTCGACCGCTTTGACCAGCGATTCCACAGCTTGGAGCGTCGAATCGACACGGCCGGAGACGGCCTTCACCGTATTCGAAAGCTCACCGACGCTTTGCAGGAAAGCATCGATATTGTCGGAATTCTTCGCCAGCGCATCCGAGAAGGTCTCGGCATTCTTGAACGTCTGGGTCAGGGGCGCGCGTGAATCTTCGATGAAACCCTGGAGTTCGCCGACGGCGTCGTTGGCGCGATCGAGGATCTTGTCGGCGGTCGCCAGAAGATTGGTGACGCTCGACTGATCGGCGACGATGACGGCGCGTTTGCCGTTGTCGATCGCGTGCTGGAGGATGCTTTCCTCGCCCTTGCGGCCGCCTGACAGTTCGATATAGGCGGCCCCGGTCAGGCCCTGAATTTCAAGAGCGGCCTTGGTCGAGGGATAGATCGGCGCATCGGTGCGCACCTGGGTGAAGGCCAGTGAATATTGCGGATCGTCGGCATCGATCGACAGGGTCTGCACCGAGCCGATCTGGATGCCGTTAAAGCGCACCGGCGAGCCGACGCTAAGGCCGTTCGCCGAACCCGGAATACGCACGATCAGCTCGGTCATCGGGCCGCCGCGGCCATATTCGGCCATCCAGTAGACGAAGCCGAAGGCCGCCGCGATCACCAGCACCGTGAAAAAACCGACAATCGTGTAATTGGCTTTGGTTTCCATTTATCCGGTCACTTCCCGCTCACGCCGTGCCGCGCGCCATCATCCTGCGGCACGATCGCGCGCGCCCGCTTACCCTTGAAATAGGCCTGCACCCAGGGATCGTCGTAGGCCAGCATGTCGTCGATCGTGCCTTCCACCATTACCCGTTTCTTTCCGAGCACGGCTATACGATCACAGACCGAAAACAGGCTGTCGAGGTCATGCGTCACCATATACACGGTCAGTCCCAGACTATCGCGCAGGTTGGCGATCAGGTCGTCGAATTCGGCGGCGCCGATCGGGTCGAGACCCGAGGTCGGCTCATCCAGGAAGACGAGTTCGGGATCGAGTGCCAGCGCCCGGGCAAGGGCGGCGCGCTTGATCATGCCGCCGGACAATTCGGACGGGTATTTGTCGGCGGCATCGGCAGCCAACCCCACCATGCGGATCTTCAGATGCGCCAGTTCGTCCATCAGCGAGCGCGGCAGGTCGAGATATTCCCGCATCGGCACCTGGATGTTTTCCTTGACTGTCAGCGACGAAAACAGCGCGCCCTGCTGGAACAGCACGCCAAGCCGCATGTCGAGTGCGTTGCGTTGCGGCTCGTTGAGTTCGTCGAAATCCTGGCCGAGAATCTTGATCGTGCCGGAGCGGCGCGGCAGCAGCCTGAGCACCGTACGCATCAGCACCGATTTGCCGGTGCCCGACGCACCGACGAAACCGAGGATCTCGCCGCGATAGATATTCAGGTTGAGGTTGTCGAGCACGACCTTGGAGCCGAAGGCGACGGTGACATCGCGCGCCGAAAGCACGATGTCCCTGCCCTCGTCGTCCTTCTCGATTTCGTTTGATTGCTCGTCCACGCGGTCCGCCATGCTAGAAATCGATCGCTGCATAGAACATCGCAAAAAGCCCGTCCATCAGGATGACCACGAAAATCGCCTTCACCACTGCGGCCGTCACATGCTGGCCGAGCGATTCGGCGCTGCCGCCGACCTTCAGCCCTTCGACGGCGGCGACGATGCCGATGACCAGCGCCATGAACGGCGCCTTGATCATGCCTGACAGCACCGTCGACAGCGTCACCGCCTCGTGCAGGCGCGACAGGAAGTTGGCGAAGGTGATGCCGGAATAACCCCAGGCGACGGCGGCCGCACCGGCGAGCGAGGCGAAATTTGCGAGCACCGTCAAAAGCGGCAGCGCGATGGTCAGCGCCACCAGCCGCGGGAAGATCAGCACGCCGATCGGGTTGAGCCCCATTACCTTCAGCGCGTCGATTTCCTCGCGCATCTTCATCGAGCCGATTTCGGCGGTGATGGCGCTGCCCGAACGGCCGGCGATCATGATCGAGGTCAACAGCACGCCGATTTCGCGCAATTGCAGGATGCCGACGAGATCGACGACGAAGACCTCCGCACCGAAATACCGCAGCTGAAAAGCGCCCTGCTGAGCAATGATCGCCCCGATCAAAAACGACATCAGAAGGATGATCGGGACGGCGCGAACGCCCATATGGTCGATCTGGTTGACGATCGAGGCCGGTGAAACGCCGCTGCCGCGGCCGAACTTCATTTGCGCCCCGCGCACCGCCGAGCCGAGGATATACATGGAGGCGGCGAAATTGTCCCAGAGGTCGTAGGTCATCCTGCCCACAGGCGCAAAAATGCGCGCGATAAGCGAGATCTTTTCCTGTTGCTCCGGCTCAGGTTTGGGCGGCTCCTCGGAAAACATCTCCAGCATTTCGTCGATATGCTGATTGGTGCCTTCGAAGCGAACCGTGCGTCCGGCCGCCTCTTCTTCCTTCTTCAGCCGGCACAGCAGCCAGATCCCGGCAGTATCGATATCGGTAATGTCGGAGAGATCGACCGTCAGGTCCCCGGCCTTCTGGTGCAGCAGTTTCTCGAAGTCGCGCAGCACGAAATGCACATAGGCACTGCGCCAGTTGCCTTTAAGACGCACATGCTGCCCCGAACCATCGGACTGGTCGTCGACGTCAAGCGAAGCAACGTTGCGATTCTCGGCGTTCAAGATACTTATGTCTTTCAAGGCTTCCAGCGACATTGCCGAATCGCGAACGATCGTTCGCTACCGGCGCGTCAATATACAGAAGCAAGCTGCAATTTCCATGCTCGCAGGACAGCAATAATGCCGCGCACTCTCGATATTCAGATGAATTCCTTTCCGATTGCCGGGGCCTTCACCATCTCACGCGGCGCCAAGACCGAGGCCGAGGTGATCACCTGCGCGCTCGCCGAAGACGGTGCGCGCGGGCTTGGTGAATGCGTGCCCTATCGCCGCTATGGCGAGACCATGGAGAGCGTTTTCGCTCAGATCGAGGCCGCACGTCCGCTGATCGAAGCCGGCATCTCGCGCCGCGATCTGCTGTCGGCGATGCCGCCGGGTGCCGCCCGCAACGCCGTCGATTGCGCCCTCTGGGATCTGGAAGCGAAACGAACAGGTGAAAGCGTCGCGGCTCTTCTCGGCCTTGCAGATCTAAAGCCGCTCACAACTGCTTACACCATCTCGCTTGGTGAACCGGAGGTGATGGCCGCCCAAGCGCGGAAACATGCCGGCCGCGCGCTGCTCAAGGTCAAGGTCGGCACCGGCGACGATGAAAGCCGCATCCGCGCCGTCCGTGCGGCCGCACCGGACGCCGCCATCATTCTCGATGCCAATGAGGGCTGGCCGGAACCGGTGCTGGAACGCCATCTCCATATCGCCGCCGAAGCGGGTGTCGTTCTCGTCGAGCAGCCGCTGCCGGCCGGCCGCGACGCATTGCTTGCCGAAATCCGCCGGCCGCTGCTCGTCTGCGCCGACGAAAGCGTCCACCATACCGGCGATCTCGCAAGCCTTGCCGACCGCTACGACGCGATCAACATCAAGCTCGACAAGACGGGCGGCCTGACGGAAGCCCTGGCGATGAAGGCCGAGGCCGAACGCCTCGGCTTCCGCATCATGATCGGCTGCATGGTCGGCACCTCGCTTGCCATGGCGCCTGCCGTGCTGCTCGCCCAGGATGCCGATTTCGTCGATCTCGACGGCCCGCTGCTGCTTGCCCGCGACCGCGAACCCGGCCTGCGCTACGCCGCTTCTCTGGTCTTTCCGCCGGAAAGCGCGCTCTGGGGCTGAAGGTAGTAGGCCGAGATGACCAGGCCGAGGCCGGAGAACGCGACCAGCGCCATGACGTAATAGCTGACGACCCCGAGCCAGGCATAGAGATAACCCGACGCGAGCGTCATCAGCGCCATCGCCATGCCGACATAGAAGAAATAGGCGCCTTGCGCCGAGGATTCCTGCGTCTCCTGCACCGTCGCCATGATCCGACGCTGCACGCCGGTATGCACGAAGGCATAGGTGAACCCGTGAAAACATTGCAGCAGGAAAAATCCGGCAAAACCGGCATTCATCGGAAACAGGATCCAGCGGCAGACGCTGACGGCGCAGCCGAAGCGGATCAGCGTCCAGGCGTTGAAGCGCCGGTTGAGACGCTTCGACAGGAAGAACACCGTCACCTCGGAAGCCACGCCGGCGCTCCAGAGCAGGCCGACCTGAGCGCCTGAAAAGCCAAGCTGATGCCAATAGATCGAGGAGAAGGCGTTGAGCACCGCATGGCTCGACTGCTGGATGGCGACACCGATCAAAAGCAGCAGCAAATGCGGCTCGCGCAACCCGCTGCCGGTGGCGGCTGGAATGTTGATCGGTTGGCCGCGGCGCCGCGTCGGCCCGATGCGCGGACAGAAGATCGCCATCACGACGGTCATGGCAAAGCCGAACACCATGACGACGAGCACCATCCCGCCACCGAACCGGCTGACCAGCTGGCCGCCGACCAGCGTCGAGACGATGAAGGCAATCGAGCCCCAAACCCGCATCGACCCGTAATCGAGCCCCCAGCGGCGCACGCCCGAGATGACGATCGACTCGACGACGGGCACATAAGGCGCGAAGGTGGCGCCCTGCAGTGCATAGACGATCGTCACCGGCCAGAAGCTCGTCGTCCAGAACAGCGCGATCGCCGTCAGTAGCGAGAGGCCGCCCGACCAGAGCAGCACGTCGGCGCGCTCCTTCAGACGGTCGGCGATCATGGCGACGACAGGCGCCACCAGCACGCGAACCACCATCGGTATGGCAAGGATGATGCCGATCTCGTGGTCGCTGAAGCTGTGGGTTGCGAGCCAGACGGGAAAGAACGGCAGAACGATGCCGTTGACGAGCAGCGGCGCGCAATAGGAAAGCGCGCTGAGCAGCCGGAAGCGCGGCGGCGCTCCCTCACTCGGGGAATATTGAGCGGGAATCATCGGTGGACCTGAAGGAAACTGATCGTTGTCCTAACACACCACCCTGGAGGCGACTATTGCGAGAAATAGCCGTACTGAAACGTTTTAGAAAATAAATTGGGCCTGTCGCCTGACGGTAACGGCTATATTCTTGGGCAGCGCAGGCGCGAATGCGCCGGCGCCGAAATCAGGCGACCAAAATCAAGCAGCCAAAATCAAGCAGCTTGGGGGGCCAGCTTGGCATCTTCGAGATGCTCGAGAGCAACAAGCGCCGGCACGCTGCTGGCAAGCGACCGCCAGGTGATCAGTTCGAACGTGCCGTCCTCATGCTCGGCCACCGCCGTGCAGCTTTCCACCCAGTCACCGGTATTGATGTAGCGGATGCCGTCCATCTCCTGGATGACGGCATGGTGGATATGGCCGCAGATCACGCCGTCGGCGCCGCTCTTGCGGGCTTCCTCGGCCACGACGCGCTCGAAATCGCCGATGAAGTTGACGGCATGTTTGACCTGCAGCTTCGCCCAGGCCGAGAACGACCAATAGGGCATGCCGAGGCGGCGGCGCACCGCCGCCAGGATGATGTTGATGCGGATCGCCGTATCGTAGGCCCAGTCGCCGAGATAGGCGAGCAGGCGGGCGTTGCGCACCACGACGTCGAATTCGTCGCCATGCAGGATCAGATATTTCTTGCCGTCGGCGCCATCATGCATCATGCCCTCGACGACCTCGATGCCGCCGAAATGCATTCCCGGGAAGGCGCGCAGGAATTCGTCGTGATTGCCGGGAATATAGACGACGCGCGTGCCCTTGCGCGACTTGCGCAGCAGCTTCTGGACGACGTCATTGCAGACCTGCGGCCAATACCAGCTGCGCTTCAGGCGCCAGCCGTCGACGATGTCGCCGACGAGAACGATCGTATCGGCCTCGTGATAGCGCAGGAAATCCAGCAGGAAGTCAGCCTTCGCGGCTTTCGAGCCGAGATGGACATCGGAAATGAAGAGCGTGCGGAAATGTCTGGGTTCCATCATGTCTATCACGAGCTGTCGCTCATGCCCCATCTTTCATCTAGCCTTCCAAAACCAGACTCGTGTTTCAGGAAGATGACAAACTGGGGAAAAGCCCCGCAAACCCGATCCAACACAGGCAGGTAGCGTATCGACGGCTGCTTCCTTCCGACAATATTGCCCTCTCCATCGAGCGCGTTCATGATGGCGGCGATTCCATATCCGACAATGCGGGATGGCTGATGCGTCTCTTTCTCGTTCGCCACGGCGAATCTCTCGGCAACCTCAACGAACAGGCCTATCGCCAATTCGGCGATCACAACGTGCCGCTGACGCAGTGGGGCCATCGCCAGGCAGTGGAAGCCGGCGGCGCCATCGCCTCCTATTTGAAGGCATTGCCGGGCGCGGATTTCGGCAAGCTGCAGATCTGGTACTCGCCATTCCTCAGGACGCGGCAGAGCAAGGATGCCTTGCTCACAGCCTTGCCCGAGAGCGTCGTCGGCGAGATCCGGGAGGATTACCTGCTGCGCGAACAGGATTTCGGTCTTTTCACCGAAATCTACGACCACGCCGAACAAAAGCAGAAATTTCCCGAAGAGTTCGAAAAATGGGCGAGGATGCGCAGCAACAGCGGCAAATTCTACGCGCGGCCGCCGGATGGCGAGAGCCGGGCGGATGTGGCTCAGCGGGTGCGCCTCTTCCTCCAGACCGTCATGCGCGACGCCGAAAACAGCAGCGACAACGTCGTCATCGTCGGCCATGGCGTCACCAACCGGGCGGTCGAAATGAGTTTTCTGCACCGCCCTGTCGAGTGGTTCGAGCGTTCCGACAACCCCGGAAATGCCGATATCACCCTGATCGAAGGGACGCGCTTGCAAGGATACGAGTCGATCCTGCTGCACCAGGCCTCCGACCGGCAGCCGGGCCAGGAAAATGAACTGCGCGATGCCTATGGCGCCGACGTGACGATCACGCCGAAGACCCGCGGGTAGCCCCTCCCGCGGTCGCCGGGTTTCCTATCAATTTCCTCAGGCAGCACGCACGGCAGCCGCCGGTTTGACGTTCTGGTTCATGCGAAACAGATTGTTCGGATCATAGCGTAACTTGATTTCGGCAAGGCGCCCGTAATTGGCGCCGTATGCCGTCTCGACCCGATCGGCCTCATCCTCCGGCATGAAGTTGATATAGGCGGTGCCGACTGCATGCGGTTTTGTTGCCTCGAAGAGTTCGCGCGCCCAGCCGATGCAGCTTGCGTCCATCACAGCCTCCCGCCAGCGCGCATGCACATTCATCACGAAATGCGAGCTGCGCTGCGGAAATGCGGTGGCTTCCGTCGGAATGCGGCCGGCCGCACCACCGACATGGCCGATGAATATCTCGCATTCCGGTCCCGGCAGTTTGCGCACCGCGTTGAGCAAGACGTCGATTGCTGCATCCGGGAGGGAGGCGAAATCCTGGCTCTTCCAATAATTGCGCGCACCTGGTGCAAGCAACGGATCGAATGCCTGCTGCCAGCCGGTGAACGGCACCGGACCGACGACATCGGCAATTGGTTTTCCGATCGCCCGCAATCTTTCCGTCGCCTTTTCTCCGGCCGCGATATCCCCGCAGTAACACATGGCGAGCGCCAGGATCTCCTTGCCGTGCCATTCCGAGGGGAGGAACGGCAGCGGCGGCGCCTGTCGCATCACCACCCAGCAGGTCAGTTCGTCGGGTGCCGCTTCCAGCGCCTGCCGGTATTCCCTCAGCACCTTTTCGGCGTCCGCGAAGGGATGCACGACCAGTCCGGCCAAAACCTCGGAATGGAGCGGGTTGAGCTGGAACTCGAAGGAGGTGACGACGCCGAAATTGCCGCCGCCGCCGCGCAAGGCCCAGAAGAGGTCCGGCCTTTCCGGCTCGCTCGCCTTGACCAGTTCGCCATCGGCCGTCACCACGTCGACCGAGACCAGATTGTCTATCGTCAGTCCGAATTTGCGGGTCAGCCAGCCGAAGCCGCCGCCGAGCGTCAGGCCGGCGATGCCGGTGGTGGAATTGATGCCAGTCGGCAGCACCAGCCCGAAGGCCAGCGTTTCCTGGTCGACATCGGCAAGGGTTGCGCCCGGCTCGATCCTGGCGCGGCGTGTCTCTGGGTCGACCCGCACCGATTTCATCGCCGACAGGTCGATGACGACGCCGCCCTCGCAGACGGCGTTGCCGGCAATGCCGTGTCCACCGCCGCGCACCGAAACGAGCAGATTGTTGTCGCGTGCAAACCGCACGGCGCGCACGACATCGGCAGCACCGGCGCAGCGAGCGATAAGCCCGGGCCGGCGGTCGATCATCGCATTCCAGATCGCCCGCGCCTCGTTGTAATCCATATCTTTGCTGGTCAGGAGATTGCCGCGAAATCCGGCGGCAAATGCATCGATGGCCACGTCATTGACCATCGTCTGCCCCTTTTGCAGGTTCGTCAGGTTCAAATTGTCCATGATTTCCTCCATGCGACCGGCGCCCCGCACCGTCGCGGCGGAATATTGCGCTTGCTGCGACCGTCAAACAAGTTTTCCAAAAGGATTAGCTAGCCGCTGCTCCTGCCACGATACGCCACAACTGGTTGTACCGTGGGGCCACCCCACGAAAACTTCTCCCATCCCCCATTTCCATACTGTCGCCTGTATCCGATTGATGTATGGAGGAACTTCAAAAAAGACGTGCACGGAGGCGGCAATGGATCACCAGGAAAAATCCAAGACGGACAAGAACCTGACGAGCGGCGATCTCGACGAGCAGGCGCTGTTCTTCCACCGCTATCCCCGCCCCGGTAAGCTGGAGATCCAGGCAACCAAGCCGCTCGGCAACCAGCGCGACCTCGCGCTCGCCTATTCGCCCGGCGTCGCCGCTCCCTGCCTTGCGATCCGCGATAATCCGGAGATGGCGGCCGAATATACCTCGCGCGCCAATCTCGTTGCCGTGATTTCCAACGGCACCGCCGTGCTCGGCCTCGGCAATATCGGCCCGCTGGCCTCAAAGCCGGTGATGGAGGGCAAGGCCGTGCTCTTCAAGAAATTCGCCGGCATCGACGTCTTCGATATCGAAATCGACGCGGCAAGCGTCGAGCAGATGGTCTCGACCGTCTCCTCGCTGGAGCCGACCTTCGGCGGCATCAATCTCGAGGACATCAAAGCGCCTGAGTGTTTCGAGGTCGAGCGGCGCCTGCGCGAAAAAATGAAGATCCCGGTCTTCCACGACGACCAGCACGGCACGGCGATCATCGTCGCCGCCGCGATCCTCAACGGCCTGGAACTCGCCGGCAAGGCGATCGAAAACGTCAAGATCGTCGCCTCCGGCGCCGGGGCCGCCGCCCTTGCCTGCTTGAACCTGCTGGTCATTCTTGGGGCAAAACGCGAAAACATCTGGGTCCACGATCTCGAAGGCCTCGTCTATGAAGGCCGCACCGAGCTGATGGACGAATGGAAATCCGTCTATGCCCAGAAGAGCGACACGCGCACGCTGGCCGAAAATATCGGCGGCGCCGATGTCTTCCTCGGCCTGTCGGCCGCCGGCGTGCTGAAGCCGGAGCTGCTGGCGCAGATGGCCGACAAGCCGCTGATCATGGCGCTCGCCAATCCGACGCCGGAGATCATGCCGGATCTTGCTCGTGCTGCCCGTCCCGACGCGATGATCTGCACCGGCCGCTCGGATTTCGCCAACCAGGTCAATAACGTCCTCTGCTTCCCCTATATCTTCCGCGGCGCGCTCGATTGCGGCGCCGAGACGATCAACGAGGAAATGAAGATGGCGGCGGTGCGCGCCATCGCAGCCCTTGCCCGCGAAGAGCCGTCCGATGTCGCCGCCCGCGCCTATTCCGGCGAGACCCCGGTCTTCGGCCCGGATTACCTGATCCCCTCGCCCTTCGATCCCCGCCTTATCCTGCGCATCGCCCCGGCGGTCGCCAAGGCTGCCGAACAGAGCGGCGTGGCCCGCCGCCCGATCCAGGATTTCGACGCCTATCTCGACCAGCTGAACCGCTTCGTCTTCCGCTCCGGCTTTGTCATGAAGCCGATCTTCGCCGCGGCCAAGGCTGCCGAGCGCAAGCGCGTCATCTTCTCCGAAGGTGAGGACGAACGTGTGCTGCGCGCCGCCCAGGTGCTGCTCGAAGAAGGCCTCGCCGAACCGATCCTGATCGGCCGCCCGCAGGTCATCGAGACGCGCCTGAAGCGCTACGGCCTGCGCATCCGGCCGCTGCAGGATTTCGAAGTCATCAATCCGGAAGACGATCCGCGCTTCCGCGAATATGTCGATCTCTATTTCTCCCTCGTCGGCCGCCGCGGCGTCATCCCGGAAGCCGCCCGCACCATCGTGCGTACCAATACGACCGTGATCGGCGCGCTGGCGCTCAGGCGCGGCGAGGCCGATGCGCTGATCTGCGGCCTGGAAGGCCGCTACGAGAAGCATCTGCGCGACGTCCGCCAGATCATCGGCAAGCGTAAGGATGTCCGCGATTTCTCCGCCCTCAGCCTGATGATCTCGCAGCGCGGCGCCACCTTCTTCACCGACACCTACGTCACCTTCAATCCGAGCGCTGAGGAAGTGGCCGAGTCGACTGTGCTGGCGGCCGAGGAAATCCGCCGTTTCGGTATCACGCCGCGTGCTGCCCTCGTCTCGCATTCCAACTTCGGCTCGCGCGAATCCGAAAGCGCCACGAAGATGCGCAATGCGCTGCAGCTGGTGCGCGACACCGCGCCCGACCTCGAGGTCGACGGCGAAATGCATGGCGAAAGCGCCATCACCGAAGCGCTGCGCAAACGCGTCATGCCGGATACGACGCTGCATGATGAAGCAAATCTGCTGGTCTTCCCGAACCTCGATGCCGCCAACATCACGCTTGGCGTCGTCAAGTCGATGACGGACGGCCTGCATGTCGGCCCGATCCTGCTCGGCACCGCCCTGCCCGCCCACATCCTGGCGCCCTCGGTCACCTCGCGCGGCGTCGTCAACATGGCGGCGCTGGCCGTCGTCGAGGCATCGCAGCCGGCATAGCCGGCTGCGAACATATCAGCCGCCCGCTATCGACAGGCGCCCTCTATCCGCAAGCGCGTCCGCGCGTTCATTGCCGATAATTCCCGAATGGCCCTTGCACCAGGCAATGCTTACCAGGGCGTTTTGGGATAGCTGAAGATCGACCGTTTTCCAGAGCTCCGCATTGTCGATCGTTCGCCTTCGCCCATTCCAATTCGGGCTGCTTTTCTTCCAGCCGTTGTTCTTCCAGATATGTCGCCGGCTGTTGCAGCCTTTGACGGCATAGATGGAATCCGACCAGATGACCGCGGCTTCGCCGGCTGTTTGGCTATTGATCCACATGGCTGCCCTCAGAACGGCGGTCAATTCCATCGCATTATTGCTGGAATCTTCAACGCCACCGAAACCGGACGCGATTTCCACCGCATCGCGGTAAGCGACAAACGACCAGCCTCCATGCCCGGAACCGGGCTCGTAACAACCGTCCGCGAAGACGTGAAGGCCGTGTCGGGATTCCGGTACACCTGATGCCGGTGCGAAGGGTGGGATCTCGTCGCGAATGCCTGTCATTTTCACCGGGTCTTGGGCGATTACTGGATAAGGTCGCGAAAATACGCTAGGATTTCATCTGAGCTTATTAAGAGAAACACGTTAAGGGAAAACGCGCGGCCGTTGAAGTCGCCCGTGACCCATCGACACTTTCTCATCCGGAACGAGCCGTGAATCGCCGAAACCTGTCTCTTGCGCTTCTTCTTGCCGTCGCAGCGCCCGCCGCCGCGCAGACCAGCGCCATCTGCGAGGACCTGCGCGGCCGTCTCGCCGATCTGCCGCGATCGATCGGCAACGGCAATGGCCCGGAAGCGCGCCAATATGCCAGCGCCATGGCCGAGCAGAACCTTGAGCTGCGCAAGGTGCGCAACGACCTGCGCAGCTACGGCTGCACCTCGGGCAGCATGGTGGTGATCGGCGGCGAGAATGCCGGTTATTGCGACGAGCTCTCGCAGGCCGAAGCCCGGATGATCGACAATATCCGTTATCTCCAGGACCGCCGCGCCGAGCTGCGCGCCCAGGGCGGCGGTGATGACGGCGCCCGCCGCGAACTGATGGCCGCTCTCGATCAAAATGGCTGCAACAGCGAAAATTTCTATGCGCCCGACGAGCGCAGTGCCAACGACCCCGCCCCGAGCGTCGAGGAACAGGCGATGCGCGCCGATACCTTCATACCGCTCGGCGGCGGTGGAGAGCTCGATCCGCGTTACGGAATGCCGCGGGCCGAGATGATGTCGCCGGTCAGCACCATGTGCGTGCGCAACTGCGACGGTGGTTTCTTTCCGATCAGCTCAAACGCCACCTCGGTCGATTTCGGTCGCGATGCCCAGACCTGCGCCAAGATGTGCCCCGGCATCGAGACGGAGCTCTTCTATCGCGACGTGACGAGTACCGAAGCCTCGAACATGATCTCGGTTGCAACCGGCACGCCCTACAGCGCCATGAAGAACGCTTTTGCCTACAAGAACCGCACGCCGGGCGAAAAGACCTCCTGCGCCTGCAATCTCACCGCCTATTACGACGAGATGCGCGGCAAACAGGCGGTAAGCCAACCGCCGCAGCAGGGCTCGATCACCACCATCCACACCAATCCGCCGGCGAAGGATACCGCGGCAGCCGCCGCGCCGCAGCCAACGGTTCCGGAGCGTCCCTACGACCCCACGCAGAACAAGGTCCGCCAGGTCGGCCCGCAGTTCCTCGCCGGCGACCAGGGCTCGATCGATCTTGCCAACCCTGCCGCACCAGGCCCACAGCCGCAGCAGCAGTGATTGGCTACGGCTCGCTCCGTCCCCAACCGTCATGAAACACCAGCTCCTCAAGCGGCAGCCGCTGCCGCCAGCCTTTGACGGAAAGTTCCGGCTCGTCATAGAGCCGATCGACGAAACCGGCGCAGAGCCAGGCGACCACCTCGATATGCTCGGGTATGCCGAGAATGTTTTTCAGGTCGCCTTCACGAAAGATGCTGACCCAACCGATGCCGATCCCCTCAGTGCGGGCCGCAAGCCAGAGATTCTGGATGGCGCAGACTGTGGAATAACTATCCATCCTCGGATTGTGCGTGCGCCCCAGCACCACGCTGCCGCTGCGGGTCGGATCGCAGGTCACACATATGCCGAGCGGCGCCTCGACGATGCCTTCGAGCTTGAGCGAGCGATAGGCCTGCCGCCGCTCACCCGTAAACATCTCCGCAGCTTCCTCATTGGCCTTGGCAAAAGCATCCCGCACGCGAGCCCGAACTGTTGGGCTTTTCACCAGAATGAAATTCCACGGCTGCATGAAGCCGACGGAGGGTGCGTGGTGGGCGGCCGTCAGCAGCCGTTCCACCACGTCGTCGGGCAAGGGATCGGGCAGGAACTGGCTGCGCACGTCCCGCCGCGTCATGATCGCATGATATACGGCCTCGCGTTCGGCCACGGAAAAACCGGACGCCACTGACAGGGCATCCTCATCAAAGGGTCGCATCGTCAAATCCCCAACAACGCAACCGCCCGCCGTCCGCGCGGGTTGGGTCTATCTTGCCAGGCCGGTCTTCTGACTTGGCGTCATCCACCTGCCGCAGCCTTCCCGGCAAAAGCCAGTGGCATGATGAAACGGCAGACGTCGGCCTTACAGCGTTGGGCACGTTCCGGTCTTGCACCGGATTCCCGATTCTCCCGCTTTGACGGCGGGCACCTGACGGCGCATCTATTTCAGGAAACGGGTGCTGCGGCAAGCCAGGAATCCCTTCTCCCCAGCGGGGGTCCGAAGGACGGGTTGAGACCCATGGCTCATGGGGCTCGGGCTCGGCGCGCCCTGCTCTTCCTGATGCCACTGATGCTGCAACACGGTTTCGGGCTGATGCCGCTGCAATCGGGCTCGGTCACCTTCGAAGAGGCAATCGCGGAAAACAACTGAGCAAGGCCAATCTTCGGCGGGTTCAACGGCAAATTGACACGCACGTGCTCCCGTATGCCATTCCACTTTATCATTTATTCACACATCAAATACACACTGCGTTTGCGCGTTTTGGGTTGCTATCAGGACATGGGCATGAGCGCTCGTGATGTGACCGTCGGCGTGGATGCCCGTGTTGACATGCCGGTCGGGAAATAAGTCCGATCGAGCCGCAATCCCAGGCCCCCGCGGAATGTTCCAATTTTTGAAAACGATGCCTCTGACAGCCAAGCTGGCGGCGATTATCGTGACCGTCAATCTCTGCGGCATTTCCGCTTTTGCCACCTATACCTGGATGTACGAAACCAGGGCGTTGATCGATGGCGCCAAGGCGAACTGGTCCAAGGATACCGAGCAGTTTGCGTCACTGGCCGCCGGCGGCGTGAAATGGGGCAAGGCGAATGCTGTGCGCGAGGCCTATTCGCTCTACCGCGACGACCCCTCGCTCGACCTGGTGCAGTTTGCCGCCTTCAACGCCGAACCTGCCGCCGTCGATACATGGACGCGCGACGGCGTCGGCGGTCTGCCCGCACCGGCCGATCTGGCAAAGAGCCTCAGCGCCAAGCCTGAGAAAACGACGATCGATGACAGCGGAATATCGGCCGGTATCGTGACGATCGTTGCGCCGCTGCCGCTGGATAAATCAGGCAAGGCGACCGGCTACGTCGTCACCAACTGGTCGGTCGAAAAAATCGCTGCCGAAGTCAAGCAGAAGGTCCTGATTTCGCTGCTGACGCAATTCATGATCACCGCCATCGCCGTTGTCGCTTTCCTTCTCGCCATGCGCAGCCTCGTCGGCCGCCCCTTGAGGATTCTCAGCGAACGGATCAGCGCGTTGCAGAAAGGCGATCTGGCCTCTCCCGTCACCTACCGGGAAAATGGCGACGAGATCGGTTTCCTCGCACGTGCCTTGGAAGTTTTCCGTAACGAGGCGATTGCCAAGGTCGAAAGAGAGAAGGCCGCGGCCGAGCAGACCGCTTCATTCGATGCCGAACGGGCGCGCAACGCATCGTTGACGGAAGA
This sequence comes from Rhizobium leguminosarum bv. trifolii WSM2297, assembly GCF_000271845.1. The sequence goes on from NZ_JH719395.1 coordinate 1,136,572, forward strand.
GGCCAGCAACGCTCAGCGGCTGGTCATGACCGCGCTCGCAAATGAATTGGAAAAGCTCGCCGCCGGCGACTTCTCGATACACCTGGCCGATCTCGGCCCGGAATTTGATAAACTGCGGCAGGATTTCAACCGCATGGTCGAAGCGGTTGCGGCCGCATTGACCGAGATCAAGATCGCTTCCGTCGCGGTTGAAGGCGGGTCGAGCGAGCTTGCCTCCTCCGCCGATCAGCTCGCCAAGCGGACCGAGCAGCAGGCGGCAGCCTTGGAACAGACCGCCGCCGCACTGGATGAGGTGACCACCACGGTCAGAACGTCGTCGCAGCGGGCCGAAGATACCGGCAAGCTGGTCGAGGAAACCAAACGCAGCGCCCATGTCTCGGCGACGGTGGTGCGTGACGCGATCGGAGCGATGGACCGGATCCAGACCTCCTCCAGCCAGATCGGCCGCATTATCGGCGTCATCGATGAGATCGCTTTCCAGACGAACCTGCTGGCGCTGAATGCCGGCGTCGAGGCGGCGCGCGCCGGCGAAGCCGGCAAGGGCTTTGCCGTGGTCGCACAGGAAGTGCGCGAACTCGCCCAGCGCTCCGCCAATGCGGCAAAGGAAATCAAGAACCTGATCAACGTCTCCGGCCAGGAAGTGGCAGCCGGCGTCGGGCTGGTGAACGAAACTGGCGATGCCCTCCTGAAAATCGAGGAGCAGATCAACCGCATCAGCGACAGCATCGCTTCCATCGTCCAATCGTATCGCGAACAGGCGACCGGCCTGCAGGAAATCAACGGCGCGATCAATCAAATGGACCATGCGACGCAGCAGAACGCGGCAATGGTCGAGGAGACCAACGCGGCCTGCCAGGAACTGCTGATGCAGGGACGTCTTTTGCAGGATTCGGCCGGCAGGTTCACTGTCGGCGCCACCGCGGCCAGCCAGCCCAAATTCGCTCAACCCGTTCGCCAGTCTCGCCCCGAGCCCAGAGCCTTCGTGCAGCGGCATGCAGGAAATGCCGCCGTTGCCGCTGCTCCCGGTGCCTGGGAAGAGTTCTGACCTCGTCTTCGCTCGATAAACTTTTATGCCTCATCACCCCATAATCAGGAAGGGAACAGTTATGAAGAAAGTTGTGTCCGTATTGCTTTTGGCCTGCACCGCAGTTGCCATGACCACCGGCGTATCCATGGCGCAGGATGCGAAGCTCGCCCCGATCTCCGACTACGTGACAAGCGATGTAAAGCCCTGGCTGAACGACCCTGCCATCATCGAGGCCATCAAGGCGCAGAACGTCGCAAATGCCAATCTCGGCCAGGCCGACATCGACGCCCTCGACAAGAAGTGGCGCGCCGAGGTCGATGGCTCTGACCATACGATGATCGACGGCGTGCTCGGCAATGCACTGTCGAAATTCCTTCAGGAAAAGAAGGCTGCCTCCAACGGCAAGATTTCGGAAATCTTCGTCATGGATGCCAAGGGCCTGAATGTCGGTCAAAGCGATCCGACTTCCGACTTCTGGCAGGGCGACGAAGGCAAGTTCCAGAAGTCCTTCGGAGCCGGCAAGGACGCAGTCTTCGTCGATGAGATCGAAAAGGACGAATCGACCCAGACGCTGCAGTCGCAGGCAAGCGTCACCATATCAGATGACAAGGGAACGCCGATCGGCGCCATCACCGTCGGCGTGAACGTCGACGCCCTTTAATTTCCTGCATTTGACCTGTTAAAAGGCGCAAATTCACATTGCCCGGACGCATATGCGGTTCGGGCGATGTGCATAAAAACACGCTGCCCAACTTCAGAAAATTCTGCGTGACATCATGCGGCGGCAACGCTACATACGCCTGATGTCGACCACGTCTATCTACGCCTCGCGATTTTATTGGTACCGCTGCTCACAGCGGATGCGGGTCTATGCGTAACTGAAGTCGACGCGACGACAACCCGAACAGCCGCTAGTCTACCTGGCGGCTTTTTTGTTCCGCACGGTATGACCAAACAGGAGCCATACCGTGTCTGATACCATTGATGATCTGCGAATCCTCGAGATCACCCCGCTGACCAAACCTGCCGATATCATTGCGGAAATCCACCGCGACGCCGGGGTCACCGAGACCGTGACCAGCAATCGCGACGCGATCCATAAAATTCTCCAGGGCAAAGACGATCGCCTGGTTGTCGTCATCGGCCCCTGCTCCATCCATGACCCGGTTGCCGCCCGGGAGTATGCCGAGCGGCTCAAGGAGCAGCGACAGCGTCTCTCGGACGACCTCGAAATCGTCATGCGCGTCTATTTCGAAAAGCCCCGCACCACCGTCGGCTGGAAGGGCTTGATAAACGATCCGCATCTCGACGGCAGCTACCGCATCGAGGAAGGGCTGCGCATCGCCCGGCGGCTGCTGCTCGACATCAATGCTATGGGGCTTCCGGCCGGCGTTGAATTCCTCGACACGATCACGCCGCAATACATTGCCGATCTTGTCAGCTGGGGCGCAATCGGCGCCCGCACGACCGAAAGCCAGATCCACCGGCAGCTCGCCTCCGGCCTCTCCTGCCCGATCGGCTTCAAGAACGGCACCGATGGTAGCGCCCGCGTCGCACTCGATGCGATCCTGGCCGCGTCGCAGCCGCACCATTTCCCCGCCGTCACCAAGGACGGCCAGGCGGCAATCGCCTCGACGACAGGCAATGAGGACTGCCACATCATTCTGCGCGGCGGCAAACAGCCGAACTATGAAGCGGCCGACGTCGAAGCGGTGGTCGGCCAAGCCGTCAAGCTTGGCATGACCCCACGCATCCTGATCGACGCCAGCCATGCCAATAGCGGCAAGGATCCGATGAACCAGCCGAAGGTCGTCCACGACGTCGCCGGCCAGATCGTCGCCGGCAATGACCATATCAAGGGCATGATGATCGAGAGCAATCTCGTCGCCGGCCGCCAGGATCTCGTGCCGGGCAAGTCGCTCGTCTACGGCCAGTCGATCACCGATGGCTGCATCGGCTGGGACATGTCGGTAACGACGCTGGAAGATCTGGCGCAATCCGCCCGCGCGCGGCGCAAGGCAGCCGTCGCAGCCTGATAGACAGCACCAAGCGCGGCGGGCAGACACCCGCCCCCAACAGGGCGGTGGGTGAGTAACGTGGGGTTACTAACCCACCGCCCCGCCATCATGGGTGGAGCCGGGCCGGATCGCCAGCACGCGGAATAGGAGCAGATTTAATAGAGCAGCCTTAGAGCCATTGAAGCGGGCTCGTGTTTCAGTCGCAACCCTGTAATAGGTACGCATGTTGTCGCGCTCTTTTTAGTAAGTCCACTTCAAGCCCCATCTGCATTCGTCCGTCATGCACTCACGGATCTTCGATTCGTACACATCGAGTTGAAATGCCTCGCCATTGATCTCACCGGTGATCGAGCCGGTTTTCCCCTTGTCCTTCGATATGAGTTCAAACGTCCCTGCCCGACCATCCAGACAGTAGATATTCCCGCGATAGGTTCGCTCGCCGGTTTCCAGCTTCCAGAAATTTGTCTTCACCTGCGATACGCTGTAGCGACCCCTGCATTGCTGCCTTTCGGCCGAGCCGATTTCAACCGTTCCACCCATCTGCTCACTCTCGTTGCTTGCTGTCACCTTTCCGAGTACCGGAGTACCCGTTGCGAGGTAGCTTCCCTCGACACCACGGACAAAAAGATATGAACATCCTGCGAGCGTGAAACCCATTGCCACCACGGAGCCGGCGATCGTGAAACCACGCAGCGTCGACGCGCATCTAAAGACAGCCAGCAAGTCTATACCTCCAGGTTCATCTTCATGTTTGCGGATGCCAAAAGAGCGAGCAGCAGCAGTGGACGACCAGTCGTTACCAGCCAGTACAGCACTGATATTCAGGTCACAATATTTCCCCACAATAGGAAGCTGAATAAATGCCACAGCTCATCTTGAAATAGAATACACCGTCCGCTTCGGCGAGTTACACGGAACTGGAGGCAGCAACTGCAATCAAACCTTGGCAGTCCCCCAATCATCCACCCCTCAAAAGCGTGCGCATCAGCAATTCGAAGATGAGGCCGGACGCGACATTGTCACGCACACTGTGACGTGCAATCCTGCCGAATAAACATTTTCGATAGCGGACGCATGCCTGTAGAAACTCTTCCATCTCCACCTTGGTGGAGAGTAGCGATTGCGTTAATCGTGGTTCCCTTAATCGCGTCCTTCGCGTACGCTGTTTACAGCCCACTGTATCAGGGCCTGCCGGATATAGCGGCAAGGATCCGATGAACCAGCCGACGGTCGTCCACGACGTCGCCGGCCAGATCGTCGCCGGCAATGACCATATCAAGGGCATGATGATCGAGAGCAATCTCGTTGCCGGCCGCCAGGATCTCGTCCCCGGCAAGCCGCTGGTCTACGGCCAGTCGATCACCGATGGCTGCATCGGCTGGGACATGTCCGTCGATCCGCTCGAGGATCTGGCCAAAGCCGTCCGCGACCGCCGCAAGGCTGCTGTTGCGGCCTGAGTGGCTTCATCAGTTGCGGCGGGGCAACCCCCGCCGCCCATTCACAAAATGGCTTGTGGAGTCGGCGGCTTCGATGCAATCGTAACGACTTATAATGGAATATTTTAAGGACAAGAAGCTTGATTGCCGCTCCTACTCGCCTGCTTTTTGCCTGCTGTATAGCGTCAGCCTTGGGATTCAATGCCGAGCTCGCCAACGCTGACACAGCTGATAGCCCAAGTGTTTTTAAGCTAGGTAGTTCACTAGATGAGGCCCGTCGCATGTCCAGCGAGCGGGGTTGGAAGGTGAGAGTGCTTTCACCTGACCTTCCCGGTCAATGGTATGTTGATGGCGCAGAGGTTGGTCTTTTCGTTTGCGATAACAACCAAATCGTCGGGGTGACAAAAACTCGAGATGGAGGCGTTGATGAGTTCGCCTCGATCGTGTTCTATTCGTTTACATCCAAATATGGTCGACCTGAGACAACCGTAGTGAAATTTCCACTGGGACCGACCACAGTTTCAAGTATCGATTCAAAATTCCCCCCTTCTGGAGGCGAGTCTGTTTCGGTGCAACTCCAAAGCATCGGAGGGCATTCAAGAGTTACTGTGCACCGCGCTTCTGAAACATTGTGTCCGGCGGAAACAGACCCCGCTAATCAGTGAGTGCCCACCACCCCGTCATCAAATGGCGATGCGCCGCTCTCAAGATCTCGCTGGAAAATACCTGACATAAGCAAACTCGTCACCGTCTGGTGACCAGCAGGGCACGTTGATCGTGCCCTGCCCGCCGAAGAGTTCGAACAGCGTCTTCAAATTGCCGCCGTCCATATCCATCAGCCGCAGCCGCACGTCGAGATCGCGCGGATGGTCGAAAACCGATGGGTCGTAGGACAGGATCAGCACCTTGTCGTTTTTGGGCGACGGGTGGGCGAACCAGTTGCCGTGATTGTCCGAGGTTACCTGCTCCAGCCCGCTGCCGTCGGGGTGAATGCGCCAGATCTGCATCAAACCGGTGCGGCTGGAATTGAAATAGATCCACTGCCCGTCGGCGGAATAATCCGGTCCGTCATTGCGGCCCTCGCCATGCGTCAGCCGCGTCTCGGCGCCGCCGTCGACGGCGATCGTATAGATGTCGAAGAGGTCGTCACGGATGCCGCAATAGGCGAGTTGGCGGCCGTCAGGCGACCAACCGTGCCAATAGGAGGGCGCGTTCTCGGTAACGAGCCGCGGCGTGCCGCCTTCGATCGGCAGGACATAGATCGTCGACTTGCCGAATTCGGTCTTGTCCGAGATGACAATCTCAGTGCCATCAGGTGAAATGCCGTGATCATTGTTGCAGTTGACGGCAAAGCCGGTATCGACCTTGACCACCTCGCCGCCATCGAGCGGCAGCCGGTAGAGCAGCCCGTCGCCGTTGAGCAGCAGGTAGGAACCATCAGGCGAGAAGTTCGGTGCCTCCACCAGTTGGTCCGTCTGCCAGACTTCGCGCGCCCTGCCCGTCCTGACATTGTAGATCTCAACCGAGCTGCGCATGTTTCCTCCCTGATAGCCAAAGCTTAATGCCTAGAAGTGTCAGCGGTTTTCGGGCGACATCATGCTCTATTTCCAGGCATGATGCCGAAAAGTGTCAGCGGTTTTCGGACGACATCATGCTCTATTTCCAGGCATGATGCCGAAAAGTGTCAGCGGTTTTCGGACGACATCATGCTCTATTTATTGGCGCTCAGCGATCCCGGAACCGGTTGGTGATCGGATAGCGCCGGTCGCGGCCGAAATTCTTCTTGGTGATCTTCACGCCGGGCGCCGATTGCCGGCGCTTGTATTCGGCAAGATAGAGCAGGTGCTCGACCCGGTGAACGGTGGCCACGTCGTGGCCGCGCGCGACGATCTCTTCGACCGCCATCTCCTTCTCCACCAGGCATTCGAGGATATCGTCGAGCACCGGATAGGGCGGCAGCGAATCCTGATCCTTCTGGTCGGGACGCAGTTCGGCCGATGGCGCCTTGTCGATGATATTCCGCGGGATCACCTCGCCGGACGGCCCCAGCGCACCCGGCGGCACATTCTCGTTGCGCCAGCGCGACAGTGCATAGACCTGCATCTTGTAGAGGTCCTTGATCGGATTGAAGCCGCCATTCATATCGCCGTAGAGCGTGGCGTAGCCGACCGACATTTCCGACTTATTACCAGTCGTCACCACCATCGAGCCGAACTTGTTGGAGATCGCCATCAGGATGACGCCGCGCGCACGGCTCTGCAGGTTCTCCTCGGTGATGCCGCTGTCCGTGCCGGCGAAAAGGCTGGACAGCGCGCTGCTGAAGCCCGTCACCGGCTCTTCGATCGGCACGATGTCGTAGCGGCAGCCGAGCGCCTTGGCGCAGTCGGCCGCGTCCTTCAGCGAATCCTCGGACGTGTAGCGGTAGGGCAGCATGACGGTGCGCACCCGCTCTTCGCCCAGCGCATCGACGGCAATTGCCGCACAGATGGCCGAGTCGATGCCACCGGAAAGGCCGAGCACCACCGTCTTGAAGCCGTTCTTGTTGACGTAGTCGCGAAAGCCGAGCAGGCAGGCGCGGTAATCGGCCTCTTCGCCTTCAGGAATATGCGCCATCGGCCCTTCGGCGCAGTGCCAGCCCGCTTCGCCGCGCTTCCATGTCGTCACCGCCAGTGCGGTCTCGAACTGGCTCATCTGGAAGGCGAGCGACTTGTCGGCGTTGAAGGCGAAGCTGGCGCCGTCGAAGACCAGTTCGTCCTGGCCGCCGAGCTGTGCGGCATAGACCAGCGGCAGACCGGTTTCGATCACCTGTTTCAGCACCACCTGATGACGGATGTCGACCTTGCCGCGATAATAGGGCGAACCGTTCGGCGACAGCAGAATCTCAGCCCCGCTTTCGGCCAGCGTCTCGCAAACGCCGAGCTCGCCCCAGATATCCTCGCAGATCGGAATGCCGATGCGTACGCCGCGAAAATTCACCGGCCCCGGCATGGCGCCCTGGTTGAAGACGCGCTTCTCGTCGAATTCGCCGTAGTTCGGCAGATCGATCTTGTCGCGCACCGCGATCACCTTGCCGCCGTCGAGCACCGCGACGGAATTGTAGCGCCCGGTCTCGTCCTGCCGGGGAAAACCGATGACGACGCCAGGCCCGCCATCGGCGGTATCCGCCGCCAAACTCTCCACCGCCTTCCAGCAGGCACGGATGAAGGCCGGCTTCAGCACCAGATCTTCAGGCGGATAGCCGGAGATGAAAAGTTCGGTCAGGACGAGCAGATGCGCGCCCTCCCGGCCCACATCGGCGCGCGCTTCGCGTGCCTTGGCGAGATTGCCGGCGACATCGCCGACCGTTGGGTTCAGCTGCCCGATGGCGATGCGGAAGGTATCAGAAAGAGCGTTTTCCTGTGTCATGTCATTTATTTAGCCTGCGCCTTCCGCGACCGCAACATGTCGATGTCGAAAGCGGTCTTGGCGCTGACGAAATTTTTGTGAACGGACGCGCCGCGGCCTCGCGGCATAGACACGCATTGCAATTTGCCGGAGGAGCGGAATACTGCACGAAAAAGCCACTGCATCGATAACGGGCACCGGAAACAGACCATGTCTAATCTTTCGAACTTCATGCACCATCATTTCGACAAGCCGGCCGACCAACTCGGCGACACCGAAAAACGCGTGCTGGCGAAGGCGCACGAGCGCAAGGTCATCTCGACCGACGTCAATGCCGCCTTGTCTGCCAAGACCTCGTTCGGCGAGCGTGTCGCCGACGGCATTGCCCGCGTCGGCGGCTCCTGGTCCTTCATCATCGCCTTCCTGGCCTTCCTTGTCATCTGGACGTTGATCAACACCATCATCCTGGCGACCGGCGCCTTCGACCCCTACCCCTTCGTCTTCCTGAACCTGATCCTGTCGATGATCGCAGCCATCCAGGCGCCGATCATCATGATGTCGCAGAACCGCCAGGCCGAACGCGACCGCTTCGAGGCCGCCAAGGATTACGAAGTCAACCTCAAGGCCGAGCTCGAGGTGCTCTCGCTGCACCAGAAGATCGACATGCGTGTGCTGTCCGAGCTGACGGCGCTGCGCGAGGACGTCGCTCGCCTCAGCGCCGAGCTTGCCGCCAAGAGCTGAACGCCCACGCAAGGATCAATCGCCCGGGCCAGCAAACAGGATAAGATTTCCATCCGGGTCGAGCACGATGAAGTTTCTGGCGCCCCAGGGTTCTTTCCTCAAGTTTTGATGAAATGGCACTCCAGCAGCCTGGAAATCCAGGAAGAGACGCTTGATATCGTCCGATGTATCGACGGTAATCGAGGCTGAAAGCAGATGTTCCCGTTGCCTGATGTCGCCGATGAACACAGGCTCGCACACCTTCCTCAGGGCGAGTTGCGCGTTGTCGCGGATAACCTGCCCGTAAAAAGGCGGATCGCCGTAAAGGAAATCGATCTTGAACCCGAGTTGGCTGGTAAAGAATTCACACGACGCCTCAATGTCAGCAACGAACAGCTGCGCCGATGTCGAACGCAGAATGGGCTCAGCTGCGGATCGCTTTTTCGGATCTGCCATGACTGCGGCTCCTGTTTTGAGCGCCTGCCATCCCTCGAACCCCAATTGACGCGCGATCAGATCCTGCGCATCGGCGAGCTTGAAACTAGCTTCCAGCACTTCCCTGTCATCAAGATGCTGGAAGCGCGGCAAGGCCACTCTGATTTCAGCCGCCACCGGATAGTAGCCTTCACGATGCCACCGCAGATATTGCTTGGCCTGTTTTTTTAGGTTTTCGAGATTCGGCATAGGCGCAACTGTTGATACAGTGTAGGCGGGCATTGCCCTTTCGGTATTGACCCGAAGCGCCCTACGCAGCACGCTGAATCTAGCCTTGGCAACCGACTATTGTCAATCTAAATGGGGAACCTGTCATATTGCGGCAGGCCATCTGATATCTCGTAGAAATCGCCCTTGTCGGCGCAGTAAATATGGTGGCTGAAGGCAAGACCGCTTGGTTCGTCGAAGGCGACCGCCATCACGGAAACCTCGGCCGATTGATCGCCCTGCCAGAACAGCGCGGAACCGCAATTCGAACAAAAGCCGCGCTGGGCTTCGGCGCTCGAGCGATACCAGCGGATCGCGCCGGCGTCTTCCACCGAGAGGGCTGCGCGCGGCACGTTGACTGCGGCATAATAGAACCCGGTCTGCCGGCGGCATTGCGAACAATGGCAGCCGACGACCGGTCCGGGCTTTGCCCCAACTGAAAATCGCACGGCGCCGCAAAGACAGCCGCCTGTATGCCGTTCGGTCATGATCGCTCTCCCCTTTATGAGTGAAAATTGCCGCCGATCGCGCTTGCCGTCAAATCCATTCCGCTCAACAAAATCATCAGAAATCTTGAAGGTCGACCGTGGTTTCACTGGAGACATCCTGTTGCTGGTCGACAACAATCACCACCCTCCTCCCATCGCCGGTTGCATCAATCGCCGTTGTAGGCGATAATTGCGTTGCAATTCATACAACCTGCGGGAGACTGACATGAGAGCGACCCTGTCCAAACAGAAAGGAAACATCGCCCACAAGGACATTCTGCCTCATGAATATTCGGTTCGCCCGCGCGAGGAAAAGCTCGCGACGCCATAACCCCTTCCTGAAATTCTTCGCCGACCATTCGAACGCCGCCGACCGCGAGCGGCGCCGGTCGCGCATGAGAAAATTCCTCTCCTACTATCGCCCGCATCTGCCTTTGCTGCTGGCGGATCTGCTTTGCGCCATCCTGGTCGCCGGCACGGCGATCGCGTTGCCGCTCTGCGCCAACGTCGTCACCAGCCGGCTTCTCACGCTGCCTGACGCACCACAAGCTTTCGCACACATCCTTGCGATGGGCGGCGTCATGCTGGCCGTTCTGGCGGTCCAGATGGTCGCTATCTTCTTCGTCGATTATCGCGGCCACGTGATGGGCGCCCGCATCGAGGCGACGGTCCGGCAGGAGCTCTTCGAGCACTGCCAGAAGCTCTCCTTCAGCTTCTACGACCGCCAGCGCACCGGCCAACTGATGAGCCGCATCACCAATGATTCCCTTTGGTTGGGCGAGCTGTTTCACCACGGTCCCGAGGATCTTTTCATCGCCGTGCTGAAATATGGCGGCGCCATGCTGGTACTATTCTTCATCGATCCGCTCTTGGCCGGCCTGATCCTGCTGCTGACCCCTATGGCGGTGATCTATGCGCTCTATTTCAACCGGCGCATGAACCGCGCTCTGGAAGCCAGCAAGCACCAGATCGCCGCCGTCAACGAGCGCGTCGAGGATGCGCTCGCCGGCATCCGCGTCGTTCAGTCCTTCGCCAACGAGGCGCTGGAAAGGGAGCGCTTCGCCGAACAGAACCGGCGCTTCCTGCAAAGCCGGGCCGATGGCTACCGCAGCGAGGCTTGGTTTTCGGTCGGCACCGAAACCTTCGCCCAGCTCGTCACCATATTGGTGATCGTCGTCGGGGGCTTACGCATCCTGACAGCGGAACTGACCGTCCCCGATATGCTGACCTTCCTGCTCTGCGTTGCCGTCCTTGTCGACCCCGTCCAGCGGCTCGCCAATTTCGTGCGTCTCTGGCAGGAAGGCTATACCGGTTTCATCCGGGCGATGGAAATCCTGGAGATCGACCCTGATATCACCGATCGGCCGGCCGCCCAGCCGATGCCGGCGCCAAGGGGAGAGATCAGTTTCTCCAACGTCGCCTTCGGCTACGAGGCCGATGGCCCGCGCGTGCTGGAGCGGGTTTCTCTCACCATCGCCCCCGGCGAGTTCGTTGCTCTCGTCGGTCCTTCCGGGGTCGGCAAGAGCACGCTTTGCGCGCTCATCCCACGCTTCTACGATGTCGAAGCAGGCGCAATTCGCATCGACGGCACCGATATCCGCGATGTGACGCTGGCCTCGCTGCGGCGCCATGTCGGGGTGGTGCAGCAGGATGTCTATCTCTTTGCCGGCACAGTGGCGGAGAACCTGCGCTACGGCAGGCCCGACGCCAGCGATAGGGAGTTGGAAGCGGCCGCCCGCGCCGCCAATGCGCACGACTTCATCACAGCCCTGCCCGAAGGCTATGACACCGATATCGGCCAGCGCGGCGTCAAGCTTTCCGGCGGCCAGCGCCAGCGCATCACCATCGCCCGCGCCTTCCTCAAGGACCCGCAGATCCTGATCTTCGACGAGGCGACCAGCGCCCTCGACAATGAAAGCGAGCGGGCGGTGCAGCAGGCATTGCTCAGCCTGGCGAATGGCCGGACCACCCTGGTCATCGCCCATCGCCTGTCGACCGTCCGCCATGCCGACCGCATCCTGGTGCTGACGGCAGACGGCATCGTCGAACAGGGCACCCATGACCAGCTCATGGCGCAAGATGGCGTCTATGCCAATCTGCACAGCGTACAGGCGAGCATTTGAAATGCTGGATGCTTGAGCATCAGAGCGTCAATTTGGCGAGAAAGCCACCCCACGCTCCGGCATCCTCGGCCTTGTGCCGAGGATCTGCTGCAGCAATTGCAGATGCTCGAGACAAGCCCGAACACGACGCCGAGACCAGGAGCAAAAACTGTAAAAAAAGCCCGGGCAAACCGGGCTTTTTTTCATTCATTCGTGCCGGCCTCAGCCGTTGGCGACCATGCGCTTCTCGTCGCGGCCGCCCTTCATGCGCTCGGCAAGCAGGAAGGCGAGTTCGAGGGCCTGGTCGGAATTGAGGCGCGGATCGCAATGGGTGTGGTAACGATCCTGCAGGTCGTCGGCGGTCACAGCGCGGGCGCCGCCGGTGCACTCCGTCACGTCCTTGCCGGTCATCTCGACATGGATGCCGCCGGGATGTGTGCCCTCGGCGCGGTGGATCTGGAAGAAGCTTTCGACTTCCGACAGGATCCGCTCGAAGGGACGGGTCTTGTAGTTGTTGAGCGTGATCGTGTTGCCATGCATCGGGTCGCAGGACCAGACGACCTTGCGGCCCTCGCGCTCGACGGCGCGGATAAGACGCGGCAGGTTTTCGGCGACCTTCTCATGGCCGAAGCGGCAGATCAGCGTCAGCCGCCCGGCTTCATTAGCCGGATTCAAGATGTCGATCAGCTGCAGCAGATCGTCGGCCTGCAGCGAAGGGCCGCATTTCAGGCCGATCGGATTCTTGATGCCGCGGCAGTATTCGATATGCGCATGGTCGGCCTGGCGTGTACGGTCGCCGATCCAGATCATGTGGCCAGATGTGGCATACCAGTCGCCGGAGGTGGAATCGACGCGGGTCAGCGCCTCCTCGTAGCCGAGCAACAGCGCCTCATGGCTGGTGAAGAAATCGGTCTCGCGCAGGCTCGGGTGATTTTCCGAGGTGATGCCGATCGCCTTCATGAAATCCATGGTTTCACTGATGCGGTCGGCAAGCTTGCGATAGCGCTCGCCCTGCGGGCTATCCTTGACGAAGCCGAGCATCCACTGATGGACGTTTTCGAGATTGGCGTAGCCGCCCATCGCAAAGGCGCGCAGAAGGTTCAGCGTCGCGGCCGACTGGCGGTAGGCCATGGCCTGGCGTTCCGGGTTCGGAATGCGCGATTCCTCGGTGAACTCGATGCCGTTGATGATGTCGCCGCGATAGGCCGGCAGCGTCACGTCGCCCTGCTTCTCGACATTCGACGAACGCGGCTTGGCGAACTGGCCGGCGATGCGGCCGACTTTGACGACTGGCAACTGCGCGCCGAAGGTCAGCACGACCGCCATCTGCAGGAAGGCGCGGAAGAAGTCGCGAATATTGTCGGCGCCATGCTCGGCAAAGCTCTCGGCGCAATCGCCGCCCTGCAGCAGGAAGCCGTTGCCCTCGGCGACATTGGCGAGATGCTTCTTCAGGCGGCGCGCTTCACCGGCAAAGACGAGCGGCGGATAGCTGGCGAGCGTGGCCTCCGTTGCCGCCAAAGCGGCCGCATCCGGATATTCGGGAACCTGCAGGATCGGTTTTTGCCGCCAGCTGCTCGGGGTCCAATTCTCTGCCATCTCACTTACCTCACTCACATCCGTCCCTGGGATGCACCTATCCTTGATTGCGGCGGCTTATAGACCTTTAGATCGGGCTTGCAAAGGCCATTCCCCCGAAGCTCCACGCCGTGCCGCCGCCGTCGGCCGAAGCTCGCATATAGGTAGCAAAAATCCGCGATTCCATCGTTAAACCAGCATATACCACGTCGATTTCCCGATATTTCAGACTTTGAATGTAAAACGGAAGGAGTTTCAACATCGGGGACATGTGATGGCGCTCCTTCCGCCCGGCTTCGTATCAGATCGTTCGGGCAATTTCGGCATCATGACCGCATTGCTGATGGTGCCGCTTCTTGGCACGGCGGGCATGGCGGTGGATTTCGGTCACGCCATGAGCCTGCGCACGCAGCTCTTTGCCGCTGCCGATGCCGCCGCCGTCGGCTCGATCTCCGAAAAATCCGGCGCAGTCGCCGCCGCCATGACCATGAGCGGCAATGGCACGATCTCGCTCGGCAAGACCGACGCCCGCAGCATCTTCATGTCGCAAGTATCGGGAGAACTGGCGGACGTTAATGTCGATCTCGGCATCGACGTTACCAAGACCGCCAACAAACTGAATTCGCAGGTTTCGTTCACGGCAACAGTGCCCACGACCTTCATGCGTGTTCTCGGCAAGGATTCGATCACCATTTCCGGCACGGCAACGGCCGAATACCAGACCGCGTCTTTCATGGATTTCTACATCCTGCTCGACAACACCCCCTCGATGGGCGTCGGCGCCACCGCGACCGACGTCGCCACGATGGAAAAGAACACCAGCGATAGCTGCGCCTTCGCCTGCCACGAAACGGAAAACAAAAACAATTACTACAATCTCGCCAAGAAGCTCGGTGTCAGCATGCGCATCGACGTCGTGCGTCAGGCGACCAAGGAGCTGACGCTGACCGCGAAGTCGACGCGCGTTTCCGACAACCAGTTCCGCATGGGCGTCTACACCTTCGGCACCAAGGCCGAAGATGCCAATCTGACGACAATATCCGATCCAACGATCGATCTCGACAAGGTCCGCGGCTATACGGACGCGGTCGATCTGATGACCATCCCGAAACAGGGTTACAATAACGACCAGCAGACGAGCTTCGACAACGCGCTGACGCAGATGAAAACCATCATCACCACCCCCGGCGACGGCAGCACTGCCACGACGCCGCAGAAGATCCTGTTCTTCGTCTCGGACGGCGTCGGCGACAGCGAAAAGCCGAAGGGCTGCACCAAGAAACTGACCGGCAACCGCTGCCAGGAGCCGATCGACACCTCCTTCTGCCAACCGCTGAAGGACAAAGGCATCAGGATCGCGGTGCTCTACACCACCTACCTGCCTCTGCCGAAAAACAGCTGGTACAATACGTGGATCAAGCCCTTCCAGGGCGAAATTCCGACAAGAATGCAGGCATGCGCTTCGCCGGGTCTCTATTTCGAGGTGACGCCGACCGAAGGTATTGCCGATGCGATGAAGGCGCTCTTCCTCAAGGTCATCCGCGCGCCGCGCATCACCAGCTAGGCGCACACAGAAGACTCAGACGCGCTGCCCGTCACGGATCCGATAGGTCGGGGCATACATGGTGACGAGCTCTTCGGCCGCCGTCGGATGCAGCGCCATTGTCTGGTCGAAATCGTCCTTGGTGCACCCGGCCTTCAGCGTGACGCCGAGCAGCTGCGCCATCTCGCCGGCGTCGTGGCCGAGGATATGGGCGCCCACCACCTTTCGGCTTGCCGCATCGACGATCAGTTTCATGATCATTCGCTCGGCTCGGCCGGAAAGCGTCGCCTTCAGCGGCCGGAACTGGGCGCGGTAAACCTCGAGCTCGCCGTGACGCTTGCCCGCCTCCTCTTCCGAAAGACCGACGGTGCCGATCTCCGGCTGCGAGAAGACGGCGGTCGGGATCAGCTCGTAGTCCGGCCGGGTCGGATTGTTCTTGTACTCGGTCTCGATGAAGCACATCGCTTCGTGGATGGCCACCGGCGTCAGCTGTACCCGATTGGTGACATCGCCGAGCGCATAGATGTTTTCGACATTGGTGCGGGAATAGTCGTCGACGATAATGGCGCCGCGCTCGTCGACGGCGACGCCGGCCGCCTCGAGGCCGAGGCCTTCGGTGTTCGGATCGCGCCCGAGCGCCAGCATGACGACGTCGGCCTTCAGCGTACCGCTGTTCAGCGTCTCCAGAACGAGCCCGCCCTCGCCCTTCGAAACCTTCTGCAGCGTGTCGTGGCAGAGGATGCGGATGCCCTTGGCGACCATCGCCTCATGCAGCCCGCGCCTCAGATCCACGTCGAAGCGCGACAGGATCTCGGCGCCGCGATAGATCAGCGTGGTCTCGACGCCGAGGCCGTGGAAGATATTAGCGAACTCGACAGCGATATAGCCGCCGCCTGCTATCACGATCGATTTCGGCAGCTCTTCGAGATGAAAGGCCTCGTTGGAGGAGATGCACAGCTCGTGGCCAGGAAGGGCTGCATGCGGGTTCGGTCTTCCGCCGGTGGCGATCATGATCGTCTTTGCCGTCACCGTCTGACCTGTTTTCACAAGCCGCACCGTATGGGCGTCGACGAGTTCGGCGCGCGTTTCCAGGATCTCTGCATTGGCGCCGGCGAGGCCCTTCTTGTAGAGGCCCTCAAGCCGGGTAATTTCGGCATCCTTGGCCGCCACCAGCTTTTTCCAGTCGAAGCTGCTTTCGCCGACCGTCCAGCCGAAGCCGGCCGCATCCTCGAAATGCTCATGGAACTGCGAAGCATAGACGAAGAGCTTCTTCGGCACGCAGCCGCGAATGACGCATGTGCCGCCGTAGCGGTATTCTTCGGCGATCGCCACCTTTTTGCCGAGCGAGGCGGCGACTCGCGCGCCGCGCACGCCTCCGGAACCGCCGCCGATGACGAAGAGGTCGTAGTCGTAGGAAGACATGAGGAGCTCCGGAAGGGAATCGCAGGAAGGATGTTCCTGATATAGGGGCGATCGACCTGAAAATAAAAGCCCGCTCCTCTCATCATCCCGTTCCCCTCGCCGAATCTTCCCGGCAAACGGTTGACCCGGTCGCCTGAGGCTGGCAGGCAATCCACGCAGTAAAAAAGAAGCCGGAGCAAACGATGGATCAAACTCTCTTCGCCAACCTGTGCAAGGCTGGCAAATTCAAGGAAGCGCTCGGCCTCGCCATCCAAGGCCACGAGAACGAAAAATACGCGCCGAGCCGCTTCGCGATGGACAAGAAAACAGGACTGCCGATCTTCTACCGCGGCAATAAGCGCGTCGAGCCGGATGAAACGGGCGTATGGCAATTGGCCAAAAGCTTGAAGGATTGGGGCTGAGCGTCCGGCGCATCTGAGACGCCCGTCTCTTGGGGCATTGCCGCTTTCAACCGGTGATGCGGAAACCCGTCGGCATCTCCGCAAGCTGGGTGGCTTCCGTCTCGACGCCTGAAACCGATGCCCCCGTAGGCCCGCGGCTGAAACGCTCGATCATTGTCGAGATGGCGATATCGGGGCCCGCGATCAGAGCGGCGACAGATCCGTCCACTTCATTGCGCACCCAACCTGTGAGCCCGAGCCGCAACGCCTCATCACGCGCCCACATGCGGAACCCGACACCTTGAACCCTGCCGTATACCCGCACTCGCACAGCCTCGTCATGAGCAGACATGTTGCCTCACCAAAACCTCATCGGTATGCGGCGTCCATCATAGCAAAAAAGCCCGGACGATGCCGGGCTTTTGCAAATCCGCTGAGGCAGGGGCCTTACTTCTGGGCAGCCGGCGCGGGAGCCGGTGCAGGAGCCACTGGGCTGTCGGTTGCCGGCGGCGGCGCCTTGATGACCTTGGAGAGCTCGGCATTGCTCTGCTTTTCCAGGTCGCGGGAAATGCCCTGCGCCCAGATGTCGGCAGCCTTCGCCGTCTCGCGGGAGGCGACGGGGCCGTCGCGCAGCAGCTTCTTGCCGACATCGGAATTATAGAAGTCGGCGATCGCCTTCAGTTCGTCGGCGGTAAAGGTCTTGGCATAGGTGAGTGCCGCCTCCTTCTCCAGATCGCCGCGGCGCGGCGCCAGCGCCAGCGCCTGCGCATCGACTGTCGAGGAAATGATGTCCTGGTAGTTCGGCGAATCCTGGATCAGGCCGGCCTTCAGGCGCTCGGCCAGACCGGGCAGGATGTTGTCGAACTGGGCGGTGGCGCCGATCGCGTCGATCGCGGCGCGAGACGCCTTCAGTTGCTCCTCGGAGACTTCCTGCGCCTTGACGGCGGAGCCGAAGGCAAGCCCGGAAAGAACGATGGTCGCAGCGGCAAAACGGCCAAGACCTGCAATGTTCATCATGAGTGTATGCTCCTGTTATCTGTTTGCCTGCAGCGTGCGCGCACCTGCAGGACCGGCAATGATCGCAAGTGCCGCCATATTGATAAAGAGCCCGTGTTCGACGACGCCGGGTATGGAATTCAGCTCGCTCGAAAGCGCCTCTGCATCAGGAATGCGGCCAAAAGATGCATCGATAATGTGATGGCCGCCATCCGTGGTAAACTCTCCGTCACCGGATTGGCGCAGGCTGAGTTCGCCGGAAAGGCCGAGCCGGGCAGCGACCTTCTCGATCGCAATCCGTGTCGAGACCAGCCCGAACGGATTGACCTCGATCGGCAGCGCGTAGGCGCCGAGCGTGTCGACCAGCTTGCTCTCGTCGGCAATGACGATCATCCGCTCGGAAGCGGCCGCGACGATCTTTTCGCGCAGCAACGCGCCGCCGCCGCCTTTGATCAATCGGAGCGCCGGATCGACCTCGTCGGCGCCATCGATCGTCAGGTCGAGTGCCGGCAGTTCGTCAAGCGACTTCAGCGGCACGCCGAGTTCGACGCAAAGCCGCGCCGTCCGTTCAGACGTCGGAACGCCTTCGACCCTGAAGCCGCCAGCGACCTTCTCTGCCAGCAGACGAACGAATTCTTCCGCCGTGCTGCCCGTGCCGATGCCGAGCCGCATTCCATCTTCGACATGGGCGAGTGCGGCCGCGGCGGCCTTGATCTTCATTTCGCGCGCATCCATGCGCCGCCAGCTCCTGATATTGCGTTCGATGTGCTGTTTACACGGCTCGCCTGGCAAACGAAAGTCAAAATCATCACGGAAAATGAAAAGCCGAAACAAATGCCTGCGGCCTTCCCGGCGAGCATCCCGGCGTTGCTTTCCGCCGCGCGATCGCCTACCTCAGGACCGATCCATCGTTCCGGGGCGACCTGTCGTTCCCTGCATTCGTTCTGCCGAGGACCACCCGTGGCTTCAGAACGACCCATCGCGCAAAGAGACAAAGCCTTGACCCCTTCTCACGCTCGCCCGGCACTCATCGTCTTCGATCTCGACGGTACCCTTCTCGACACCCATACGGATCTGGTCGAGAGCCTGAACCATACGATCGCAGCCCTTGGCCTCGACCCGGTCAGCTATGACGACCTCACCCATCTCGTCGGACACGGCGCGCGCGTGATGATCGAGCGTGCCTGCCGCCTGCGCGGTCATCCGCTCGAAAGCGACGCCCTGCCGCCGCTGGTCGAGCGCTTCGTCGCCCACTATGCCGCAAACATGCCCGGCCGTACCGAGCCCTATCCCGGCCTCGTCGCCGCGATGGACCGGCTTAAATCTGCCGGTTACCGCCTCGCCGTCTGCACCAACAAGATGGAGAGCCTGGCGCTCGGGCTGCTCGACAAGCTCGATCTCACCGGCTATTTCGCCGCCATATCAGGCGGCGACAGCTTCGCCGTACGCAAGCCCGACGCCCGCCACCTCACCGGCACCATCGAACGCGCCGGCGGCGACATCGCCCGCACCGTGATGATCGGCGACAGCATTAACGACATCGCCGTCGCCAGAAATGCCGGCGTGCCGTCGATTGCCGTTCCTTTCGGTTATTCCGATGTGCCGGTTTCCAACCTCGACCCGGATATAATTATTACCCATTACGATGAGCTGACGCCGGAACTGGTGGAGAGGCTATTGCGGGAGTTTGCGGCGAAGGTCGCCGTTTAGATGCGAGGCGCCTCTGACCGGTTTCCGTGCACCCCCCTCTGGTCTGCCGACCATCTCCCCCACAAGGGGGGGGAGATTGGCCAGAGGCCTGATTTTCGCACATCACTAACGTTGCGCAGTTTCCGGCGCTGATTATTTCTGGAAACCGGCGCTCCCGGTCAATCTCCCTCCTTGTGGGGGAGATGTCCGGCAGGACAGAAGGGGGTACCACACTGCACACCCTATCCGAAGGACCACTGCCAAAAACAAAACGGGCGGCCCAAAGACCGCCCGTTCAATCACCCAATAAACCTACGTCAGATCTGCGCGCCACGCGCCTTTGTCGTCGCGTCGAAAGCCTTGTCGACATAGGCATCGCGGCCATAGACGTCGTCGAAATATTCCACCACGCCGTCCTTGTTCGGCCAGGCGGTGAAATAGGAAACGTAGACCGGGATCCTCTGCGGCACCTTCACCGCATGGTTCTGGCCGGTGGCGATCTGCTTGGCGACGTCGTCGACGGTCGTGCCGAGCACGGCGGCGGCCATCGCACGCGGATTGGCGAGACGCACGCAGCCGTGGCTGAGCGCCCGCATATCGCGTTTGAAGAAGCTCTTCGACGGCGTGTCGTGCATGTAGATCGCGTGGCTGTTCGGGAACAGGATCTTCAGTTCGCCGAGCGCATTGTCGCTGCTCGGCGGCTGGCGCACCGAGACGTTATCGGTCGAGCCGTACCAATCGACACTCGATGAAGCGACGGCATGGCCGTTCACCTCGACCTCATAGCCGAGCTGGTCGAGATAGTTCGGATCCGAACGCAGCTTTGGCAGCATCTCGTTGATGATGATCGACTGCGGCACGCCCCAGAACGGGTTGAACTCCACGGTCTCGATCTCGTCGTCGAAGAAATAGGTCTGATTGTTCTTGCCGCCGACAACGACGCGCATCGACAGCTGTTCCTTGCCGTCATTGTGGTAATAGACCATGTAGGCCGGCTGGTTGATCATGACGTAGCGGGAACCGAGATCCTCCGGCAGCCAGCGCGCCTGTTCCATGGCGACGACGAGCTTGTCGATCTTCGAGGCATTGGTATCGCCGCCGGTCATGGCGCGCACGGTCGCCTGGCCGATGACCCCATCGGCCTTCAGTCCGCGTTCCTTCTGGAAATCCTCGACCAGCGAGACGATATCGGGTGAATAGTCGATGCTGCCCGCGTAAGCGGCAAGCGTTGCCGCGTGATCGGTCTTCAGTGTTTCGGAACCGTGCTTGCCGATCGCCTTGACGATGTTGGCAATCTCCGGCGAGCTCTCACCGGGCTTCAGCAGCTTGTCGAGCGAAACAACGATTCGCTCCTCATTGCCGCCATCGGCGGCGCGAAGCTTGGCAAGCTCCGACTTCAGCGCCTCGAACTGCGGACCGTCAGGCGAACGATTGGCGATGTAGGCGCCGAC
The DNA here is from genome assembly GCF_000271845.1 of Rhizobium leguminosarum bv. trifolii WSM2297. Next base: position 1,157,505 of record NZ_JH719395.1, read on the forward strand.
ATCGGGGCTCATGCGGGCAAGCTTCAGCACCGGCGCCAGGTTGACGGCCTTGCGCTGGAAGTCGTGATAGCCGGAAATTTTGTTCGGATCGACGCGCCCACGCACGGTGTCCTGCACGAAAGCCAGCACCTTGGCCGACAGTTCGAGCTCGAACTGCGTCAGCGCCCGGTCACGGAAGGCCGGATCGGGATTGGCCGGGTCGATCGCCGGCGTCTGAACGACGTAATCCGCCGGGTCGAGACCGACGGAAGCCGCATCGGCAAGGGCGGCCATCGCCGACTTGGCGCGGTCGTTGATCTGGTTGCCGTCGACCCAGACGAGCGGATTGCGGCTGTCGCCGTAATAGGCTTCGAGCGCTTTTGCGACGTCGGCGTTGGCGCGCACCTTGGCCTGCGCCAGGAAACGTCGCTGCACGGCGGGTTCGGCGCTGGCATCGCCGCTCGCGGAAACATCGGCGACCGCGCCGGTAACAATCGGATCGGCGAACTTGCTGGTATCGACGAACTGCAGCGTTTCGGTTTTATAAGTATAATAACGCGGGCCGCTCACCTTCGGCAGCGGCGCTTCCGGATCGAGCCCGCCGAGCGAGCCGCCGACGCCGTTGCGCGGCACCGGACGACCGGGCGCCTGATCCATGAAGATGGTGCTCTGGGTCCGCTGCCTGTCGCCGCGCAGCATGTCCATCAATGTATAAGCATGCGCTGGTGCGGCACTCATAACTGCCACGCCGCAGGAAATTGCCAATGCGGATGCCGCGCTTTTCAAAACGAACGTCATATATCTTCCAGTCCCGGTGTCATGCTGTTCTCAGCTCAAATCCCGCGATACTCAGCGTCCGGCTCATTGATCAGAAACCGGCCTGCGCCGCCAGCGCCGGCGGACTCAATTTTGTGTGACGGAGACCCTGCACGGCGCCGTGCAGAAGTTCACACAAAATTATGAAATTATTAGTTAATTTTTTACCCAATTTTCGCATCCGGGCCAGTGGGGCGAAAACGCTCAGACGCATAAAATTTTCAAAGTGGCCTAAAAAGCACGCCCCATAACCCGCGCAAACATGACTTTCGATTTCAATATTTCGTAGGGCGTCCGGTTTTCTTGTCGGGCTTTCCAACCTATAAGACCTCATCCTTTGAAGATGACCGAAAACAGCATGTAAAGGGAAGGCAAGGCCGATGACCGCAACCCGTACCGAAACCGATACTTTTGGCCCGATCGACGTCGCCGCCGACCGATATTGGGGCGCCCAGGCCGAACGTTCGCTTGGCAATTTCAAGATCGGCTGGGAAAAGCAACCGCTGTCGATCGTGCGCGCACTTGGCATCGTCAAACAGGCGGCCGCCCGCGCCAACATATCCCTCGGCCAGCTCGATCCCGCTCTCGGCCAAGCCATCATCGATGCCGCCCAGGAAGTAATCGACGGCAAGCTCGACGAGCATTTTCCGCTTGTCGTCTGGCAGACCGGTTCGGGTACGCAGTCCAACATGAATGCCAACGAAGTAATCTCCAATCGCGCTATAGAAATGCTCGGCGGCGTCATGGGTTCCAAGAAGCCGGTGCACCCGAACGATCACGTCAATATGAGCCAGTCGTCGAACGACACCTACCCGACGGCGATGCACATCGCCTGCGCCGAACGGATCGCCCATCACCTGCTGCCCGCCCTCAAACATCTGCATGCCGCCCTCGACATGAAGGTCACGGAATTCAGCCACATCATCAAGATCGGCCGCACCCATACCCAGGATGCGACGCCGCTGACGCTCGGCCAGGAATTTTCGGGTTATGCCGCCCAGGTCGGCTCCGCCATCAAGCGCATCGAAATGACCCTGCCCGGCCTCTGCGAGCTTGCCCAGGGCGGCACTGCCGTCGGCACCGGCCTCAATGCGCCGATGGGCTTTGCCGAAAAGGTCGCCGAAGAGATCGCCGCCATAACCGCCATGCCCTTCGTCACCGCGCCGAACAAGTTCGAGGCGCTCGCCTCGCATGACTCGATGGTGTTTTCCCATGGCGCCATCAATGCGGCGGCGGCCGCGCTGTTCAAGATCGCCAACGACATTCGCCTGCTCGGCTCGGGCCCGCGCGCCGGCCTCGGCGAGCTGGCGCTGCCGGAAAACGAGCCCGGCTCCTCGATCATGCCGGGCAAGGTTAACCCGACCCAGTGCGAGGCGCTGACGCAGGTCTGCATCCATATCTTCGGCAATCACGCAGCACTAACCTTCGCCGATAGCCAGGGCCATTTCGAGCTCAACGTCTACAATCCGATGATGGCCTATAATTTCCTGCAGTCGGTGCAGCTGCTGGCCGACGCCGCCGTCTCCTTCACCGACAACTGCGTCGTCGGCATCGAGGCGCGCGAGGACAACATCAAGGCAGGCCTCGAACGCTCGCTGATGCTGGTGACCGCACTCGCCCCGAAGATCGGCTACGACGCCGCCGCCAAGATCGCCAAAACAGCGCATAAGAACGGCACGACGCTGAAGGAAGAGGCCCTTGCCAGCGGCTTGGTGACATCGGAAGAGTACGACGAGATCGTGCGCCCGGAAACGATGATCGGGCCGAAGTAGGAAGGTCGCAAAGGCCACAGCCGCCGCCCATCCGGCTGCCGCCACCAACCGGGGTCGAGCCACAGGTCTCGACCCGTCCTTCGGACCCCCGCTCGCGGGGAGAAGGGGATATGCCGCAACGCCTCGACTCCCTCCAGCCTATAGCAAGGCAAACAGCGAAAAATTGTCCATCACGACAGAATTGCCCATGAAGTCGAAACGGATTTCTTCGATGTCTTCGAGATTGACCTCGAGAGTGGGGCCGGTGACCTCGAGTTCCTGCTGATAGACGATCTGGCCGTCGTTCAGCGCGGTGAGCGTCAGGTGAAAGGGCGCTGCCGACAATTCGGCAATCGAAACGCTCTGAAAGGTGAATTCCCCGCCATCGAGCATTTTCAAGCTTACGGGCGCAGAACCGGGCGATAGAACGGTATCGCTGAAACCGTCCTCGGTGATGGCGTTGACGCCCGGGATCGTGTCGTAGACGATGCCGTTCAGAAGCGTCACCTCGTGGCTGCCATTCACCGAGAGCGCAAAGTTGCGATAGTCAGGCAGAGAGAAATTATCGGCTCTCGATAAGACGCCCAGATCGTCGAAATTCAGGATTTCGTGGTATTTTTCGCCTACGTCGACGCCGTCGATCGCAAGGGTCAGCACGCCGAGGTCCGTGCCTCCTGAGCCATCGGACATCTTGAAGCTCAGCTTCTCGATGAGCTGATCGTATTTCGTTAAATTTTTCACGACGTCGAGCGTGTAGTCCAGCTCGTACTCGAAGTGACCGTCAGGTTTCAGTTTGAAGGTTCCGTATTCGCCCCTTATGATCGTTTCGTGGTCAGGCCCATGTTTGGCGTCGATACGCACGCCATTGACGAAGCGAACATACATGTCCGCTCCCTCGGGATCGCTGGAGAGGCGCAGCAGATTCCCACGGATCCAATTGTCTTCGAAAAAAACGAGAAGGTCGTCGACAGCAGTTGGCTTTGCATTTGTCATTGGAAGCCCCGGCAAGTTAACGCTGCCGGGAATATGTACCGGCCTCGAACAGAAGGCAACTTGAAGTCGTCTTTTTGTCGGACCGATCTCGACGGTTCGCCTCATCCGCCGCGCGTGGTCCTGATTGCTTTTGCCCCGCAGCGGATTTAGACCGGTTCCAATCTAGCGACGCCCTACCAGAAAGGTCACTTAGATGGCTGACGATCTCTTCCCCCTCGGCAAGGATGCCACCCTCTATCGCAAGCTCAGCGGCGACCATGTCTCGGTCGACACGTTCAAGGGCCAGGAGATCCTGACCGTCGAGCCGGAAGGCATCCGCCTGCTTGCCGAAACCGCCTTTGCCGACATCAACCACCTGCTGCGCCCCGGCCATTTGAAGCAGCTCGCCTCGATCCTCGACGACCCCGAGGCGACCGACAACGACCGCTTCGTCGCCTACGATCTCTTGAAGAACGCCAATATCGCCGCCGGTGGCGTGCTGCCCATGTGCCAGGACACCGGCACGGCGATCATCATGGGCAAGAAAGGCCGCAGGGTCTGGACCGAGGGCGAGGATACGGCGGCGCTGGCCCGCGGCGTCATGGACGCCTATGAGAAAAAGAACCTGCGTTACTCCCAGTTGGCACCGGTCAAAATGTTCGAAGAGAAGAACACCAAGAACAACCTGCCGGCCCAGATCGACATCTATGAGGAAGGCACCGACGCCTACGAGTTCCTCTTCGTTGCCAAGGGCGGCGGCTCGGCCAACAAGACCTTTCTCTATCAGGGCACGCCTTCGCTGCTGACCCATGACCGGATGATCGACTTCCTTAAGGAGAAGATCCTGACGTTAGGGACGGCAGCCTGTCCTCCTTATCATCTGGCGATCGTCATCGGCGGCACCTCGGCCGAGATGAACCTGAAAACCGTCAAGCTCGCCTCGACCCGCTATCTCGACGAACTGCCGACCGAGGGTTCCGAGAGTGGTCACGCCTTCCGCGACATCGAGATGGAGAAGGAAATCCACAAGCTGACACAGCAGATGGGCGTCGGTGCCCAGTTTGGCGGCAAGTATTTCTGTCATGACGTGCGTGTCATCCGCCTGCCCCGCCACGGCGCCTCGCTGCCGATCGGTCTCGGCGTCTCCTGTTCCGCCGATCGCCAGGCCAAGGGCAAAATCACCCGCGACGGCATTTTCATCGAGCAGCTCGAAACCGATCCGTCGAAATACATGCCTGAAATCGACGAGGCGAAACTGTCTGAATCGACCGTCCGCATCGACCTCAACCGGCCGATGGCCGACGTGCTGGCCGAGCTCTCCAGGCATCCCGTCAAGACCCGCCTGTCCCTGACCGGCACCATCATCGTCGCCCGCGACCTTGCCCATGCCAAGATTCGCGAACGGCTGGAAAAGGGCGAAGGCATGCCCGAATACCTGAAAAATCACCCGGTCTATTATGCCGGTCCCGCCAAGACGCCGGCCGGTTACGCCTCCGGCTCCTTCGGCCCGACGACGGCCGGCCGCATGGATAGTTACGTCGACCAGTTCCAGTCCTTCGGCGGCTCGATGGTGATGCTTGCCAAGGGCAACCGCTCGCGCGCCGTGCGCGAGGCCTGCAAGAAACATGGTGGCTTCTACCTCGGCTCGATCGGCGGCCCCGCCGCCCGCCTCGCCCAGGACTGTATCCGCAAGGTCGAAGTGTTCGAATATCCCGAACTCGGCATGGAAGCAGTCTGGAAGATCGAAGTCGAGGATTTCCCCGCCTTCATCGTCATCGACGACAAGGGCAATGATTTCTTCCAGGAATTGAACCTGGGGTGATTGCGGCAGGTGCCATTCGACGCCCAGCGGATTTTCTACCGCAGCGCCCCGTTCGAAATATCCGCCGCATTCACCACGTCACCGTCATCCACCCTCGCCAGGATTTCCGTCCGGAATGCGCTGGCGAGGAAGCCGCTCTGCTCCAGCAGCAACGCGCCTACGGTCATGACGGCGACGGTGAGGATGGCGAAAGAAATATGGCGCGACCTTTGCATGTTTCACGCCTGAATTTGCAGGCTGTGACCGAGGCCGCGGTCGGCAAGTATCGTTACAAAATACCCGTTCTGAAATATGAGGCGGCCAAAACAAGCTGTCGACAAGATGAATATGATCCCCAACGCACAGAAGAACTGTAAGTTTTTCGGACACTGCTCCCGCGTAACGGGTATGCACCGTCTCGCAAAATATACATTTTCCCGTGCAGAATCATAGGCCTGCATGAAGAATTGGCCCATGAAGCAGTTGTCGTATGTAATCTTTGGTATATGTCGCTTTAATCTTTTCCCAAGAAATTTAAGCTAACAACTAAAATATTGCCTTTGAATATATGAGGAGTATCGCCGGATGAATACGGCTGTCGCGCCCAAGGTGCAGGTTCCCGACGTAGCGGGCCAGATCACCTATGCCATGCGCTCGATGGGCGTTGCGCCGATACCGCGCAATTACGAACTCTTCTACGAGGCCTATATCGGCTCCAATCCGACCCTCACCCGCGAGCTCGCGGCGCTCGGCGCCCAGGCCACGCAGGCCGAACTCGACGCGCTCGGCGCGCAATATTTTACCAGCAATCCGGCCCGTGTCGTCGACGACGCCCATAGCCGCATATCAGGCGAACTGGATGGCCTGTTGCGCATCCTGAGACAGGAACAGAGTTCGCTGGAAAGCTATACAAGACTGCTCGGCGAGACCCATAAGCGTATCACCTCGAAGAGCAATGCCAGCGTCGAATTGATCGAAAACGCCATCGAACTTTTGAGCCAGGCGACCGGCGACACCATGGCGCATGGCGAACGCACAGTCGAGGACGTCGTCCAGCGCTCGCAGGAGATGGATCAGGTCCGCAAGGAACTCGACGAATACAAGCGCATCGCCAACACCGATTCGCTGACGCGCCTTTCCAACCGCCGCGCCTTCGACGAGCGCCTGGCCGCCGTCTTCAACAATCCCGGCATGCGGCCCGTGACGGCGCTGCTGCTCGCCGACATCGACAACTTCAAGAAGATCAACGACACCTACGGCCATCCGGTCGGCGACAAGATCCTCGCCACCGTCGCCTCGGTGATCCGCAGCAACGTCAGGCGCGACGTCTTCGTCGCCCGCGCCGGCGGCGAGGAATTCGCCCTCATCATCGACGGCAATACACCGGAGGAAATCACGGCGATCGCCGAGCGCATCCGCCGCACGCTGGAAACGACGCCGTTCAAGAATTCCCGCACGCGGGTGAATTACGGTCCGATCACCGTGTCGATCGGCATCTGCATGGCCTCCAGCGCAGAGGATGCCGGCGAACTCTACAGCAAGACCGACATCGCCCTTTACGGCGCCAAGAATGCCGGCCGCAACTGCACCATCCTCTATCAGGACGGCATGCAGAAGGATTTCACCAAAAGCTGGCTGATTTACAAGAGCTGAGGCAATTCCGCGCCACGGGCCGCTTTACCACATCGTCTTCGCCGCGCGTCCGGGCCATTCCCGGTCGTAGGTTTCCTGGTCGAAATCGGCAACGGCGGCCTTCAGCATCTGTCCCGGGCTCGGCAGGCCCGCCGGATCGGCGAAGTGCGCGGCATTCCAGAGCTCCGCACGCATCACCGCCCGCGCGCACTGGAAATAGACCTCGTCGATCGAAATCACCACGACGGTGCGCGGATGTTTGCCGTCCATCTCGAAACTTGAAAGCAGCACGGCATCGTCGGAGACGACGCCGCGGCCGTTGATGCGCATCGTCGTATTCGAGCCGGGGATCAGGAACATCAGTGCCAGCCGGGGATCGCGCACGATATTGGAAAGCGAATCGACGCGGTTGTTGCCGCGCCAGTCCGGCAGGTGCAGCGTCGCGTCGTCGACGACGCGCACCACGCCGCCGAGATCGCCGCGCGGTGAACAGTCGAGCCCCTCCGGCCCGACGGTCGCAAGTGCTGCGAAGGGCGAGATCTCGATCATCTCCCGATAGAGCGGCGTCAGTTGCTTTGTCACCTTGTCGACCGAGGCCTGCGATAGCCCGGCGCCATAGATCGTATTGAGTTCGTCGATGTTGCTGATGATTTTCATAAGGCGTCCCGCCGCGGCTTGATCTTGCGACGGACGCTACAATGCCGCGCGCCGCGCCGGAAGCTCAAAAAACGGAATGATCTCCGCATCTTTTTTGATGCTTTCGCAGGCAGCACCCGCTTCGCTTAGATCGCCCGCCAGAAATGCCGCGATCGCGGCAAGGACAGGGACCGCGGCGACGATCCGCCGATGGCCGAAGCCATTCGCCCAGAACAGCCGGACATTCCCGCCCGCCGCGCCATAACGCCTGGCATGGGCCGGCGACACCTCCTTGTCGTCCTCGGCGTGAATGACCAGCACCGGCCGGCCGATGGCGCCGGCGGTGTTGCCGGCGTCGAACGCGTCAAGTCTCCGACCGGTGACGCGGTGAACCTCATTCTCCAGCGCCGCCTGCGCGGCAGGGCGAAGACCGATCATCCGGCCGAAATCGGTAAACAGCCAGCGCATCTCGCTCGGCGCGCCGATCAGCACCAGCCGCTCGCAGGTAACAGGGGCCACACCGGCCAGCAGGCCTGATGCCGCCACCATCAGCGCCGCACCGCCGAAGGAATGGCCGATCACAGCATCGAAAGCGCCGAAGCGCTCTTCGGCAGCGGCAATCGCCCCGACCGCAAGCCCCATATGCAGGAAACGCCCGCCCGCGCCTCCGTGACCGGGAAAATCGAGCGCCACCACCTCGGCACCGGTCGCCGAAAGCATCGAAATGAGCTCGGCCATATATTCCGCGCTCGAACCCCAGCCGTGTGTCACCAGGAAGCGCTTGCGTTTGCCCCGCGCCCCGCCGTTAAGCCGATAGGCATGGGCTTTCGCTCCGCCGGCAAGCGTGAGGGTGAAACGTTCGGCCCCGGCAAGCCGGGCCGCGCCCGCCGCATGCGCCGCCTTCGCCCTTGCTCCCTTCGGCCGCGGCGACGGTGTGCGGCAGAACAGCCGGAACGCCGCCCTGCCCGCCAGATCAGGCGAAACCGCCTGCAGAGCCGAAAACCCGAGACGGGTGACCTCAAGCGCAAAATTTGCCATAGTGAGAATCCAAAAGACTGTTCAACACTGAACAATAAAGTACAACGATGAACAAAAATCAATCCCTTCCCTGGGATCATCCGCGTTTTCGCAGCTGGATCGCGGTGGCGCGCGCCTGCCAGCTGATGCAGCAATCGCTGTCCCGCTCGCTTGCCGAACTCGATATCAAGCCGCCGCACCTCGATATCCTGGTCAATCTCTACCGTTTCGAAGGCATTTCGCAGCAGGAACTGGCCCGCAAGCTGCTCGTCGGCCGCTCCAATATGAGCATGCTGTTGCCGCAGATGGAAAAACGCGGGCTGATCGAGCGGCGCGGCGATGAACGAGACAAGCGCGTGCTGCGCCTCTATCTTACCGGCGAAGGCCGCAGGCTGACCGAGGCGGCGATGGCGATCCAGACCGATCTCATCGAACGCACGCTCTCCGACGAACCGATCGAACAATGCATGGCGACCGCCACCTCGATGGAGCGCATCGTCACTATCCTGCTCAAGGATCTCAGCGACGAGGATTGATGATCAATGCAGCGTCGGCGCTGCCGCCGTACCGGTCAGCGAGCGGTATTCCCAGGCAGCGACGATGATCAGCACCAGCGTCGCCAGAATGCCCAGCAGATAGATCTCGATGAAGGGCGCTGCGAAGGCAAACAGGATCAGCAACACCAGGCCGGCAAGATGCGACAGCGGCAGCCGGCCGCTGGTCGCGCCCTTGAACCAGAGATTGCCGATCAGGAACAGCCCGGAGCCGCCGAGCACCGCCGCAGCAATGCCGAGATCGCCGGTCTCGTGCGGATGCGAGAACATGAACTCGACCGCCACCGCATGCACGATAATGCCGGCGAGGATCGGGATATGCCCGTAGGTGAAGGCCTGCCGCGCCAAGCTCCCCGGCGTCGCCTCATGTTCGATTCGGTGAGCGGCACGCTGGTGGCCGAAGCGGAAATACAGCCACCACATGGCGACCGTGCCGACGAAGCCGGTGACGAAGACGATGCCGGTCAGCCCTGAAACCGGCAGCTCCGAAAAGGTGCGGCCGGAAACCAGGATCGCCTCGCCGAGGCAGATGATGACGAAGAGCGCGCAGCGCTCGGCCATATGCGCGCCAGAAACATCCCAGTCACTTGGCCTCGAGCGGCCAAGCCCCGGCATGGCAAAACCTGCGGCCGGCCCGGCATATTCGATGGTGAGCGCGATCACCCAGGCGATCAGCCGGGCCTCATGCTCGAGCAGCCCGCCGGCAATCCAGAAGACGGCGGCCACTGCGAGCCAGGTGGTGATCCGGATGAAATTCAGCGTATTGGCGCGGTCGACGCGCGTCATTGCATAGGTGGCAAACAGCGAGCGCCCGACCTGCATCGCCACATAGGCGCCGGCAAAGAGCAGCCCCTTGTCGCCGAAGGCTTCGGGAATGGAGGCCGACAGCAACAGCCCGAGCATCATCAGCGCCACCAGCATGCCGCGCACCGGCATCTTGTCCGGATCGAGCCAGTTCGTCACCCAGGTGGTGAAGATCCACACCCACCAGACGGCAAAGGTCATCAGCGCCGCTTCGGCCGCACCGAGCGGCGTATAATGGGCGGCAAGCGCATGCGACAGCTGCGAGATCGAAAAGACAAACACCAGGTCGAAGAACAGCTCAAGGAAGGTCACCTTGTTGCCGCTCGCACTCCCCTTGGCGCGCAGCCAGTTCTTTCCCGTTTTCGTCATATCGCCCCCGATACTTATAAAATTTCAGCGTGAGCGTCAGCGCGGCTTTTCCGCCGTGTCGCGGCTCATGCCCTTTTCGCTGAGTTCATCCTCATAGGCCGAAAACAGCTCAGCGCCCCGTTCGCCGAGTTCGCGCAGATAGGTCCAGGTGTAGATGCCGGTATCGTGCATGTCGTCGAAACCGATCCTCACCGCATAATTGCCGGTCGGCATCATCGAAATGATCGCGACGTTGCGCTTGCCTGGCACCGTCACCTTCTGCCCCGGCCCATGCCCCTGCACCTCGGCCGAGGGCGACAGCACGCGCAGCATCTCGGCCGAGAGGTCGTAGCTCTGGCCGTCGTTGAAGGTCACCACCAGCCGCTGCCTGTCTTTCGAGACGCGGAGTTCGCTCGGCCAGATATCGCTCATCTCTATCACCCTCATTCTCTTGGAGAAGTAGGCGTTCGTCTTTTTCGAGGCAAGCGTAAATTAGCGTGGACGAAATCCGTTTCCCTTGACGGCGCAATCACATATGCACACATAGAAAGATATCGCTTGAAAATCCGGTCTGGCGCGCTTCAGATCCGCTCGCGGAGGAATTGGTGAATACGAGAATCGGAACGATAGGCAATGCATCGCTGCTGGCGGCGGATGCACATCCGATGATCGACCCTTTCGGCCGGGCCGTCACCTATCTCCGCGTCTCCGTTACCGACCGCTGCGATTTCCGCTGCACCTATTGCATGGCCGAGAACATGACCTTCCTGCCGAAGAAGGACCTGTTGACGCTCGAAGAGCTTGATCGGGTCTGTTCCGCCTTCATCGCCAAGGGCGTGAAGAAGATCAGGCTGACCGGCGGCGAGCCGCTGGTGCGCAAGAACATCATGTATCTGGTGCGCCAGCTCGGCCAAAAGATCGGTTCCGGCCTCGACGAGCTGACGCTGACCACCAACGGTTCGCAGCTCGCCCGCCATGCCGAGGAGCTTTATGATTGCGGCGTGCGCCGCATCAACGTCTCGCTCGATACGCTCGATCCCGACAAATTCCGCAAGATCACCCGCTGGGGCGATTTCGCCAAGGTCATGGAAGGCATCGACGCCGCGCAAAAGGCCGGGCTGAAGATCAAGCTCAATGCCGTGGCGCTGAAGGATTTCAACGAGGCCGAGATGCCCGATCTCCTGCGTTTTGCCCATGGCCGCGGCATGGATCTGACCGTCATCGAAACCATGCCGATGGGCGAGATCGAAGAAGACCGCACCGACCAGTACCTGCCACTCTCCAAGCTGCGCGCCGACCTCGAAGACCAGTTCACCCTCACTGATATCGACTATCAGACCGGCGGCCCGGCACGTTACGTCAGGGTCGCAGAAACCGGCGGCCGCCTCGGCTTTATCACGCCGATGACCCATAATTTCTGCGAAAGCTGCAACCGCGTCCGCCTCACCTGCACCGGCACGCTCTACATGTGCCTCGGCCAGAACGACGCCGCCGACCTGCGTTCAGCCCTGCGCGCCACCGAAGACGACGCCCTCCTCCTCACCGCCATCGACGAAGCCATCACCCGCAAGCCGAAGGGCCACGACTTCATCATCGACCGCACCCATAACCGCCCGGCCGTGGCCAGGCATATGAGTGTTACGGGGGGGTGAGGCCCGGTCCCCGCAAAGCGGGGAGCGATCGATCCAGTGAATCGATCGCAGGGCCGAACGCCCTGAGCCCAAGCGAAGGGCCGGGATACGGTGCGGCTTGCTCCCTGCTGCAGCACAGCGGCCAAAGAGAGCCTGACGATGAGGAGGGTTGGAGGATGCCGCACCCCAGTAAGAGGCGCTGGCGGATGCCACACCCCCCTCTGCCCTGCCGGGCATCTCCCCCACAAGGGGAGAGATCGGATGGGCGCAACGGCTTCCCCAAACAATGACGGATCGGTATGCCGCGCGTCGGTAGAGCGGGATCGACGGTCCAACCTCCTGCCGATCTCCCTCCTTGTGGGGGAGATGCCCGGCAGGGCAGAGGGGGTATCCCACGGTGAAACCTTGAACTAAGTTGTGCCGCCAGATGCGCCGGCGTCGTATGCATGCAAGGAACAGGTTGCAGCAGGTCGCGGGCACTCGGCGCAATCACCCAGGCTTACGCGCACAAATCGCAAACCGATCCTGCACCATCCGCTCGAGCCCCCTCAGCAACGGCATCTTGCGCGCCTGCGCCCAGTGAATGTCGCCAAGCTTGCGATCGACCACAATGTCCACGAAACCGGCCTTGCGCAAAAGATCGACGATCGCTTCGGCCGGCATCTCCTTGGCAAAGTGCACGCGGGAACGGATCTTCTGGTGCCGCGCCATCATCTCCGGCGACATATGGCTTGCCGCCGGCTTGCCGGTCAGCCTCGTCCAGAGCTTCTGCAGACCCTTGACCCAGGTCTCCTTGCCCATATTGCCGTCGACGATCAGCACCTTTCCGCCCGGCTTCAGCACCGCGAACCATTCCTTGAAGGCCGATGCCGGGTCCACCAGTGTCCAGACGAGATGCCGGTTGGTAATGGCGTCGTAGCTGTCCCGCGGCTCCATCGTGTTTTCGGCGTCGCCGGAAACGAAGCGGATATCGGTGCCGCGCTTCTTCGCCTTGGCGCGCGCCTGCGCCAGCATCGCATCCGACCAGTCGAGCCCGGTGACCTTGAAGCCGACATCATGCATCAGATGCGAGATGACGGCGGTGCCGCAGGCCACATCGAGCAGCGGGCGCCCTTGCCCCTCGCCGAGATGCTTTCTGATCAGCCGCTGCCAGCCCTTCCGTTCGCCTTCCGAAAAAATTTCATGGCCGACGCTCTGGTCGAAGGTATCAGCCCGTTCCGACCAGAAGTCGCGGATTTCGTCACGGATGGAGTAGTTTGTATTCATGGAATTCATCGCAGGCACCCCGGCAGTGGATCAGTTTGGAAACGCTCTAAAACATATAACTTGATTCATAAAGTCATATTTCTTATGGCTGCGGACATTATTCAGACCTCGGGGAAATTTCCAGATGAATTTCGTGAAAATATTGGCAGTCTCGGCAGCTGCGCTTGCCGGCTTGATGCCGCTTTCGGCTTGGGCGCAATCCTTCACCATCAAGGATGTGGCAGGCCGCGAAGTGAGCTTCGATAAGCCGGTCGAACGTGTGATCCTTGGGGAGGGCCGCATGCTCTATGCGGTCGCCCCGATCGAGAAGGAAGATCCGTTCGCCAAGATCGTCGGCTGGCGCAACGATCTCTGGACCACCGACAAGGATGGCTTCAATGCCTATGTCGAGAAGTTTCCAAAGGGCAAGGACCTGCCCTTCCTCGGCAATCTGACTGACGGCACGCTGCAGACCGAAACGGTCGTCAAGCTGCATCCCGATGTGCTGCTGCTGCCGATCGGCAACAAGACGGCGGCCGACGAGGTGAAGCTCGAAGAGATGCTCGCCGGCATCGGCGTCAAGATCGTCTATATCGATTTCCGCGAGCACATTCTCGCCAACACCGAGCCGAGCCTGAAGATCCTCGGCAAGCTCTTCGGCCATGAGGATCGCGCCGAAGCCGTTGCCAGCTTCTGGAAAGAACAGATGGCGCGCGTGACCGACAAGTTGAAGACCGCCAATCCGCCGAAACCTGACGTTTTCATGTACCGCGCCGCGGGACTGGTGGATTGCTGCGGCACGTTCGGCCCCGATAATTTCGGCATGATGGTCGATTGGGCCGGCGGCCACAATCTCGGCTCCGATTTCCTGCCGGGTTATACCGGCTCGATCAATGCCGAACAGGTCGTCGCCTCCAATCCGGACGTCATCGTCGTCACCGGCTCCAACTGGAGCCAGACCAAGGATGCCAAGGACTTCGTCAATGTCGGTCCGAACGCAGCCGCAACCTTCGGCGACAGCCGCAAAGCGCTGATCACGCTGATGGAAAACCCCGCCTTCACCGGCTCCAGGGCGGTTGCCGGCGGCAATGTCCATGCGATCTGGCACCAGTTCTATACCAGCCCCTACCAGTTCGTCGCCGTCCAGCAGCTGGCCAAGTGGTTCCACCCGAACCTCTTTGCCGATCTCGATCCGGATGCCACCTTCAAGGAATTCCACGAGAAATTCCTGCCGGTCGCCTATCAGCCGGGTTACTGGGTCGACGCCAAGGCGGGCAAGTAATCCCCGATGGCCGAGATCGCCGCAACATCGATCGACGCGGAAGCCGGGAGGGAGCGCTACCGCGCCCTCGCCCGGCGCAAACTGCTGATTCTGGCCGCCATGACGGCAGCACTCTGCCTGTCCTTTGCCGTCGATCTCGCCTGGGGGCCGGCCCGCTACAGCCTCGGTGAGGTTGTCGCCGCCCTCCTCGACCCCACTTCCGTTTCCGACCAGGTGCGGGCCGTCGTCTGGAATATCCGCATGCCGGTCGCCGTCATGGCGATCGTCGTCGGCGCCTCGCTCTCCGTCGCCGGCGCCCAGATGCAGACGATCCTCGCCAATCCGCTCGCCAGCCCCTTCACGCTCGGCATCTCGGCCGCGGCAAGCTTTGGTGCGGCACTGGCGATCGTCACCAGCGTTCCGCTTCTGCCGGTCGCCGCCGGCCTGCTGGTGCCGGTCAATGCCTTCATCATGGCGCTGATCGCCACCCTCTTCATCCATTTCGTCTCGCAGGCCCGCGGTGTGTCGGTGCAGACGGTTGTGCTGCTCGGCATTGCGCTGGTCTTCACCTTCAATGCGGCTCTCGCCTTCCTGCAATATCTCGCCTCCGAACAGGCGCTGTCTTCAGTCGTCTTCTGGACGATGGGCAGCCTTACCAAGGCGACATGGCCAAAAATCTGGGTGACGCTCGCCGTTCTCTTGGCCGCACTCCCGCTCTTTGCCCGCAATGCCTGGGCGCTGACCGCAATTCGCCTCGGCGAGGACAAGGCCGCAAGCTTCGGCGTCAATGTCCGCCGCATCCGGCTGGAAACCATGCTGGTTGTCTCTCTGCTTGCCGCCGTCCCGGTGAGCTTCGTCGGCACCATCGGTTTCGTCGGCCTCGTCGGGCCGCATATCGCGCGCATGATCCTCGGCGAGGATCAGCGCTTCTTCCTGCCGGGCTCGATCCTTTCGGGCGCGCTGCTGCTGTCGCTGACCTCGATCGTCTCGAAATCGATCATCCCCGGCGTGGTCTTCCCGATCGGCATCATCACCGCGCTGGTCGGCGTGCCCTTCTTCTTCTCGCTCATCCTCTCGAACAGGAGCCGGTCATGGTAGCGCTTCAATTGCAGTCGGTCGGCGCCTATCACGGCCGCAAGCTCTTCGTCGAAGGCGTGACGACGCCGATGATGAAATCGGGCGAGATCGTCGCGGTCATCGGCCCGAATGCCGCCGGCAAGTCGACGCTGTTCAAGCGCATCACCGGCCTGCTCAAGGGCCCGGGCCATGTTGTGGTCGAAGGTTCGAAGGCGAAAAACGCCATCAGCTACATGCCGCAGGATACCTCGGCCAATGCGGTGCTGACCGTCTACGAATCCATCCTGCTCGCCCGCAAACAGGGCCAATCCTGGGCCGTCGGCGACGGCGACCTGCGCTTCATCGACGAGATCATGGCAGCGCTCGATATCACCGCCATCGCCTTCCGTGACCTCGGCGCGCTCTCCGGCGGCCAGCGCCAGCTCGTCTCGATCGCCCAGGCGCTGGTCCGCGAGCCGGAAATCATGCTGATGGACGAACCCACAAGCGCCCTCGACCTCCACCGCCAGGTGGAAGTTCTCGATTTCATGCGCCGCCAGGCCCGCGCCAAAGGCATGCTCGTGCTGATCGCCATCCACGACCTCAACCAGGCGCTGCGCTTCGCCGACAAAGTCCTCGTCATCGCCAACGGCCGCATGCGCGCCTGCGGCGCCCCAAGGGATGTCGTCACCGCCGAGATGCTGCGGGAGATCTATAGGGTCGAAGCCCGGGTTGAGAAATGCTCGCTGGAATATGACCATGTGATCGTGGATGGAACGGCGCATTGACCCGGTGAGCCTATCCTGAGGCGCCAATACCCGAGAGAGCCTCATCCTTGTACGCTGCCATTGCTGTATAGCGGGGTTGTGCGACGGGAATGCGTATTTCAGGATGAGAGTGGACGGGCATGCCGTGTGGCACCCCCTCTGTCCTGCCGGACATCTCCCCCACAAGGGTGGAGATTGGCAAGTGGCCTGATCCTTGCTCCCTCTCAGTCGGCAGCGACAATCACGTTGCTTTAGTTGTTTGGAGAGGCCGTCACGCCCAGCCGATCTCCCTCCTTGTGGGGGAGATGTCCGGCAGGACAGAGTGGGTGCCAAACGGCACGCCGGCAAAGGAAAAAAGAAACTGTCTCACGCCCAAGAGAGCCTCATCGTTGCTGAGGCGCGAAGGACGAGGCGGGCACTTCATCACCCTGCCCCCGTCAGTCGATCAATCGCTGCGCCGTAAATTTGTCGGTCACCAGCATGTCGATCACCCCGACGCGGAGAGCGCCTGAAATGGCGTCCGTCTTCTTGGCGCCGCCGGCCAGCGCAATGACCCGGTCCACCCGTTCGAGATCCTCGAGCGGAAGTCCCATGACCCGGTCATCCAGCGGCGTCTTGACCGGCTTGCCGTTCTTGTCGAAGAAGCGCAGCGAGATATCGCCGACGGCTCCGGCTTCCGCGAGATCGGACAGTTCGCGGGACGAAAAGATGTTGCCGGAGCGTGCGAGAAGTTCGGAGGGTTCGACGGCTCCGATTCCGACAATTGCAAGCGTGATGCTGCCGAACAAGTCGATCGTCTCGCGGACGAACGGATCGGCCTGCATCAGAAGCTTTGCCTCCCTAGATGGCGTAACGCCCTGCACGGCGAGCAGTTTTGGCTCGGCGCCGGTCAGCCGGGCAAGCCGCGTGGTCAGCTGCGTCGCATGCGTCTGCACCGAGGGATCGCCCATGCCTCCAAGGGTTTGCACGACATACTTCGCCTGAGCGCTCTTCTGCGGATGAATGTTCTCGACCATCTTGAAGATGGTCTGGCTCCAGCTCGAAACGCCGATGATCTCGCCTGGCGCGAGCGTCACCTCCAGGAGATGAGCCGCGGCCTCCCCGATCCGGGCCATGATGGCGCCGTCCCGATCTTCCGTGCACTCGACGACGATCGCCTCCGGCAAATCATATTTCTCGCGAAGCGCGCCCTCGAGTTCGCTGTAGGTGCCGACGGGAGGCGTCACGCTGGTTCGCACGATATCTTCCGCCTCGGCACGCTTGAGCATGCGCGACACCGTCGCCTGCGACAGGCGAAGGTGTTGCGCGATCTCCGCCTGTCGCCGCCCCTCCAGGTGGTACATCTGGGCGACCCTCGATATGAGGCGGAGTTCGTTGAGGCGAGTCATCGCTAATCCTGGCGTGAATTTTTATTCATCATTAGCCGTTGTATCGCGTAACGTCGAGCGGGCAAGCGCATCATTCCATGTATCCAGAAGCACCGCTCGATCCACGGCTTCCGGGTCGATGACGTGCGAGCTCCGCGGCAGCTCCGCGATGACATCGAGATCGCTCCACAAGCCAAGTGAGAGACCCGCAAGATATGCAGCCCCCAAGGCCGACGCCTCGGGTGCTTCGCATTGGATCACGGGATGTTCGATGAGGTTGGCGACACACTGCATCAGGAAGCGGTTCTGGCTCGGTCCGCCATCGACATAAAGCGCCCCGAGCTCGCCGCCGCTTTGTGCCCGCATGGCGGCGATCACGTCGTGCACCTGCAGGGCGATCGAGTCGGTGACCGACCGCGCCATTTGCGCTCGCGTCGTATTGAAGTTGATCTGGGAAAACAGCGCACGGGCGTCGGAATTCCAATAGGGTGCGCCCAATCCGACGAATGCCGGCACGAAGCCCGGTCCGCCCGGTTCGGCGCTCGCCGCAAGCTCGACAAGGGCAGCCACATCAGAAAGGCCGAGAATGCCTGCCATCCAGGGGAGACTGGCGGCGCAAACGAGAATATTGCCTTCGAAAGCGAAAGTCGGTTTTCCCCCGATACGCCATGCGACGGTGGTTGTGACGCCATTGCGTGGGGGAATAAATTGCGCAAGCGTCGTCATGACCGAAGAGCCGGTTCCGAAGGTTACCTTGCCGTCGCCCGGCTTGAAGGCTCCATGACCAAACAGCGCCGCATGACTGTCGCCGATCGCGGCCATGATCGGAGTGCCATCCGGCACGCCCGGCAATCCTTGCGTCCTGCCGAAATCGGCAGAGCTGTCGAGCACTTCGGGCAGCAGCGCGATATCGACGCCGAAAATCTCGCCGAGTTCCTCGCTCCATCGCTGCTCCCGGAGATCGAACAACTGGCTCCTGGCGGCATTGGAAGCATCGCAGACATGCCGGCGTCCGCCCGTCAGGCAGTGGATCAGCCAACTGTCGACCGTTCCGAGCCGCACCGATCGCCCAGCCGGAATACGGTCGAGCAGCCATCGGAATTTCGACCCCGGAAACATCGGATCCAGTGGCAGGCCTGTGAGCGTCTGCACCCGGTCAAGCTGGCCTACGGCAATGAGCCGTTCGCAATCCGGTGCCGTTCGACGGCACTGCCAGCTGACCACCGGTCCAAGGGCTTCTCCCGTTTCGGCATCCCAGGCAGTGACGGACTCACGCTGGTTGGAAATCGCCACGGCCGCGATAGCCACGTCAGGGCTGGCCTTCAGGCAGGCGTCGATCGCCTCGCAGACCGATGCGTAAAGGCGGCCTGGGTCCTGTTCGACCCAGCCCAGCTTCGGATAGGTGATGCCGACTGGAGCCGAACCTCTGCCGACGATTTCTCCCTTTTCGGATACGAGAACCGCCTTTGAATTGGTCGTGCCCTGGTCGATTGCCAGAATTGCCCGCATTCCATCCTCCCTGGATCAGGTGGCGGCCGGGACGTCAAGAAAACGTCCAGGCTGATCACATGATCCCAATTATTTCCGCCTGAGCAGCGACTCTGCCGCGTCGGCGATTGCGGCCGGCGCCATCCCGAATTCGTCGAGCAGGAACTCTGCCGAACCGGTCGGAGCGTAGATGCCGGGAACGCCGAGACGTTTCATCGGGACTGGAGCATTGTCGACCACCACTTCGGCGACCGCGGAACCGAGCCCGCCAAAGATCGAATGTTCTTCGGCCGTGACGATCGCTCCGGTTTCCCTAGCGGCAGCGATGATGGCGTCCTCGTCGATCGGACGAACCGTTGCAAAGTTGAGCACTCTGGCATTGATGCCGCGATCTGCAAGGATCTCGGCGGCCTTCAGAATTCGATGCGTCAAAGTACCGTTGGCGATAAGGGTGACGTCGGAACCCTGGCGAAGGAGGTTTGCCTTGCCAAGTTCGAACCTATGACCCTCCGGAAGCAGATCGGGCACACCGACGCGCGACAGCCGCAGGAAACAGGGCCCGTTATAGGCGGCCGCCCACTCGACCGCGGCAGCTGTCTCGATGCTGTCACAAGGCGCAATCACCGGAAGATTGGGCAGAACCCGCGTCCAGGCGAAGTCTTCGATCGAGTGGTGGGTCGGGCCGAGTTCGCCATAGGCCATTCCGGAAGAAATGCCGACCAGCTTGACGTTGGCATTCGAATAGGAAATGTCGGCCTTGATCTGCTCCAGCGACCGCCCCGTGAGAAACGGCGCGGCGGCGCAGACGAACGGAAGGCGTCCGCCATTGGCAAGGCCCGCTGCAACCCCCACCATGTTCTGCTCGGCGATACCGACATTGACGAGGCGCTCTCCAAACTTCGCCTTGAAGCCGCCGAGCTTGGAGGAACCGACGGAGTCGTTGCAGACGGCAACGATCGTTTCGTTTTCGCCTGCCAGCCGTTCAAGCGTGGAGGCGAAGGCGTCGCGGCAATCGTAGAGCTTGGGTGCGTTGATTGGCGCGTTCATCACAGTGCCTCCGACAATTCTGCCAATGCCATCTCGTATTGTTCTCTGCTCGGCACCTTGTGGTGCCAGTCGACCCGGTCCTGCATGAACGAGATCCCATGGCCCTTGTTGGTATGGGCCACAATGCAATGCGGTCTCGATCCCCGGTGTTCGAGGGCCGAAACCACTTCGCTCATCTTGTTGCCGTTGATCTCGGAGACCTCCCAATCGAAGGCCTCGAGCTTCGGGCGAAGCGGGGCAAGATCGTTGGTTTCGGAAAGTGCGGCGCCCTGCTGGAACCTGTTATGGTCGATAACCAGCGTCAGGTTATCGAGCTTGAACTGTGCGGCCGCCATGATCGCTTCCCAGTTTGAGCCCTCCTGCATCTCACCATCGCCGGTGACGACGTAGGTGTGATATTTGGCGCCGGAAAGCTTGGCGGCTTTCGCCATTCCTATTGCAACGGGAAGACCGTGGCCGAGCGGCCCGGTATTCGTTTCGACGCCGGGAACCTTGTTGCAATTCGGATGCCCGTTCAGCCTGGAATGCGGCTGCAGGAAGGTGGAAATCTCTTCCTCCGGGATGAAGCCGCGTTTGGCGAGCGTCACATACAGAGCACATGCCGTATGTCCCTTTGAAAGAACGAACCTGTCGCGGTCGGGATGTCGAGGGTGATCGGGCCAAACATTCAGCACACGAAAATAGAGGGCGGTCAAAATGTCGATGACCGACATTTCCCCGCCGATATGGCCGGCGCCCGCTTCGAAGACCGCCTGGAGATCGCGCAATCGGATCTCGCGAGCGACCCGCTCGAGTTCTGTCGTTTCCATGAATTCCTCTTTGTGCATAAATATTCAGTCATCAATATTTTTGCATAAGAAACCGATTAGTCAAGCCTTTTAAGCGACGACGGCGGGATAGACGTCGGGAAAATCCGGTTGACAGCCATGTAGCAACTTGTTAATGAATTTTCCAGCATCGGTGAATATTTATTCTACAGATGACCTAGCTGTTAGCCTAGTGCAGAGGGAGGAACAATGGTGGCGCTCGATATCAATGAAAACGGGCTTTCGTCCGGCGCCTGGTTGAGCAAGCTCAAGGGAGCCACCGGCCCTCTTGTCGGGCTGCTCGCGCTTTGCGTCTTTCTGAGCCTCAGCACCGACACGTTTCTTTCGGTTCGCAACGGCCTCAACATCCTCGATCAGATCACCGTCCTCGGCATCATGGCCGTCGGAATGACCTTCGTCATTCTGATCGGCGGCATCGATCTCTCCGTCGGCTCGGCACTCGCTCTTGCGATGATGGTCATGGGCTGGACCGCGAATGTCGCCGGCCTGCCGCTGCCGGTCGGGATCGTCTTTGCCCTGGTCGCAGCGGGGGTTTCGGGGCTGATCGTCGGACTTCTGGTGACGCAGTTCAGGGTTCCAGCCTTTATTGCCACTCTCGCGATGATGTCCGCGGCTCGCGGCGTCGCCAATATGATCACCGACGGCCAGCAGATCGTCGGATTCCCCGACTGGTTCATGATGCTGGCAATCGACCGCCATTTCGGGGTGTTGACCGCCACTGTGTTTCTCATGCTCGCGGTTGTTCTTGCGGCGTGGCTTTTCCTGCATTTCCGGTCCGAAGGGCGGATGCTCTACGCGGTGGGCGGAAATCCGGAAGTCGCGCGCCTTGCGGGCATCAACGTCCCGCTCGTGACGATTGGCGTCTACATCGTCAGTTCAGTCCTGGCAGGGCTTGCAGGCATCGTGCTCGCCGCCCGGCTGGATTCCGTCCAACCATCAAGCGGTCTGGGCTATGAGTTGGACACCATCGCTGCCGTCGTCATCGGCGGAACCTCGCTCTCCGGCGGCGCCGGCGGCATCGGAGGAACGCTGATCGGTGTTCTCATCATCGGCGTCCTTCGCAACGGTCTCAATCTTCTCAACGTCTCGCCGTTCCTGCAGCAGGTGATCATCGGCATCGTCATCGTGCTCGCGGTCGGGGCGGAGACCATTCGTCGGCGTCGCGCCTGACGTACTGCGTCCGCCGCGTCGGCGGGCCTGGAATTCCGTCCCAGGAGTTTGGGGCGGATCAATACCCCGAGGGGGAGGACATACCCGAGGGTTCCATCAAACAACGGAGGAAATACAATGAAAATTGCGCGCACCATGCTCGCGTCCGCTGCCCTGCTCGGCCTCACGCTCGGCCCCGTACACGCCGCGGAACTGAAGAAGCTCGGCCTGGCCGTTGCCAACCTTCAGGCAAACTTCTTCAACCAGATCAAGCAATCGGTCGAGGCCGAAGCCAAGAAGCGCGGCATCGAAGTCATCACCGTCGACGCAAAGGGCGACGGGCCGACACAGGTCAACCAGATCCAGGACCTCCTGACCCAGAAAATCGACGCGCTGATCTACATTCCGGCAGGTGCGGCGGCTGCGACCGTTCCGGTCAAGCTCGCCAAGAGCGCCGGCATTCCGGTCGTAAACGTTGACCGCAACGCCGAAGGAGCACCCGGCGATACCTTCCTTGCAACGGATTCCGTCGCCTCTGCCAAGGCGGTCTGCGACTACATTCTGAAGGAAGCCGGCGGCAAGGGGAAGATGGTCATCATCCACGGCCAGAAGGGCACGACGCCGGAGGTCGACCGCTCGAAGGGCTGCGCTGAATCTCTGAAGGCCTATCCCGACGTCAAGGTTGTCGCCGAGCAGTTCTCGAACATCTGGAGCCAGGATGAAGGCTTCCAGATCATGCAGAATATGCTGCAGGCAAACCCGGACGTTTCGATCGTGTTCGCCCAGGCCGACGGCCTCGCCCTTGGCGCCGCCCAGGCGATCAAGGTTGCCAATCCTTCCCAGAAGATCGTGGTCGGCGGCTTTGATGGTGACACCGCGGCTCTCGAAGCGCTCAGCAAGGGCGTCTTCAACGTGACTGCGACCCAGCAGACGCAGAAGATGGGCCGTGACGCGGTCGAAAATGCCGCCAAGCTTGTCGCCGGAGAAAAGGTGCCGCCGGTCCAGCTCCTGGATGCCACGCTGACAACCAAGGAAAACGTCGCAGGCTTCATCGCCAACCACCCCTAGCGCCTTGGCCCCGAAAATCGGAATCGATTTTCGGAAGCACAACGGCGCTCTAATAAAGTCAGGTCTTGAGGAGGTGTGCCATGACTGATCCGGTTCTTTCCCTGAAGGGCATATCCAAGTGGTATGGGCCGCTCCAGGTTCTGAAGAATGTCAGCTTGGACGTCTATCCGGGCGAAGTGGTCGCACTTCTCGGTGAAAACGGAGCGGGCAAGTCGACGCTATCGGGCATCATCGCCGGCTCGCGCACGCCGTCCGAAGGATCGATGACATGGCTGGGGCAGCCTTATGCCCCGGTCACCCCAAGAGAAGCCATCGACAAGGGCGTTGTCCTGATCCATCAGGAGCTGCAGCTTCTGCCGCAGCTGTCGATCGCGGAAAACGTCTTCATCGGACGCTGGCCGATGAAGAACGGCGTCGTCGACCGTGCCCAGATGGTGCGCCGCGCCCAGGACCAGCTCGCTCGCTTGAACCTTCACATACCCGCAACGCGGACCGTCGCCGGCCTTTCCACCGCAAATCAGCAGCTTATCGAGATCGCCAAGGCGCTGGCTCTCAACGCAAAGCTCCTGATCCTCGATGAGCCGACAGCCGCCCTTGGCGGCGCCGAGACGGAGGCTCTCTTCGAACAGGTTCGCAAGCTTCGGTCGGAGGGCGTCGGCATCGTCTACATTTCCCACCGCATGGAAGAGATCAAGCAGATCACCGACCGTATCGTCGTTCTTCGCGACGGGGAGCGGGTGCAGGAATTCTCAGACAGCGCAACCCCGGTGCGAACGATTGTCGAGAGCATGGTCGGACGCCCGCTTGACCGCTTATTCCCTGCCCTGCCGGTCCCGACAGATCGTCCGGTCCTCCAGGTATCCGGGCTAAGCTCGCCGGACAATTCGTTCCGTGACGTTACCTTCGAGGTGCGGGCCGGGGAGATTCTCGGCATCGCCGGATTGGTCGGCGCCGGCCGCACCGAATTGGTGCGTGCGATTTCAGGAGCAGATCCGATCAGTGCGGGTTCGGTCACGCTGGAAGGCGAGGAACTGAGGCTGCGCGATCCGGCGGACGCGATCGCCAAGGGCCTGGTGATGGTCCCGGAAGACCGTAAGGAACAGGGCCTGATCGTCGGGCACCGGATCAGCGAGAACATTATCTACGCCAATCTCGACAAGCTGGGCGGTGGTTGGATTACACCACGCATCAAGCGCTCGTTTGCGGAGAAGGCAGTCGCCAAATTCGGCGTCAAGGGCCGTGCCGAGCAGTACGCCTCGGACCTGTCAGGCGGCAACCAGCAGAAGGTCGTGATCGCCAAGTGGCTGACGCGCGATCCTAAGGTCGTCGTGCTCGACGAACCGACGAGAGGCATCGACGTCGGCGCCAGGGCGGGCATCTACGACATCATCGTCAATCTTGCCAAACAGGGCGTCGCAGTCATCGTCGTCAGCTCGGACCTCGAGGAAGTTCTCGGAGTCTCCAATCGCATTCTCGTGCTTGCCCAAGGCAAACAGGCGGGCATTCTCAATCGTGACGAGGCGAATGACGTTTCGGTCATGGAGCTAGCCACCATCTAAAGCACTTTTGCCGGGAATTGCGTGAAAACAAAACAGACAGAGAAAGGAAGAGCGGTGTCCGACATCACTCTGAACGCCCCGAAGCTTTTCGATCTCAGCGGCCAGGTTGCCATCGTTACCGGGGCTGGGAGCGGCATTGGGCAGCGCATTGCCATCGGCCTTGCGCAGTGCGGCGCGGACGTGGCGCTGCTCGACCGTCGGACCGACGACGGGCTGGCCAATACGGCCGAACATATTCGCGCCGCCGGCCGCCGCTCGATCCAGATCGCGGCGGATGTCACCAGCAAGTCTTCCCTTGGAGAGGCGATAGCACGGACCGAGGCAGATCTCGGCGCATTGACGCTAGCCGTCAACGCAGCGGGCATCGCCAACGCCAAGGCGGCCGAAGAGATGGAAGAGGACCAATATCAGACGTTGATGGATATCAACCTAAAAGGCGTCTTTCTCTCCTGCCAGGCCGAGGCTCGCGCCATGCTGAAGAATGGACGCGGCGCCATCGTCAACATCGCTTCCATGTCCGGTGTGATCGTAAACCGGGGGCTGAGCCAGGCGCATTATAACGCCTCCAAGGCGGGCGTGATCCATATGTCGAAGTCTATGGCGATGGAATGGGTCGACCGCGGCATTCGCGTCAACACCATCTCCCCCGGATACACGGCAACGCCGATGAACACCCGTCCGGAAATGGTCCACCAGACCAAACTCTTCGAAGAGCAGACGCCGATGCAGCGCATGGCAGCTGTGGACGAGATGGTCGGTCCGGCTGTGTTCCTGCTGTCGAATGCAGCAAGCTTCGTGACCGGCGTCGATCTTCTTGTCGACGGTGGTTTCTGCTGCTGGTGATGCGGTGAAAGAGCGCTTTGCCGGCAACTGGAAAACGGTCTCGCTTCCTCCCTGGCTGAGATCGCGGCGCTGAAGGGACCAACGGGCAAGACGGCGTGCGATATCGTCGTCTGCCCGCCCTTCACGTCGATCGAACAGGCTGTCGCTTTAGCTCCAAGAATGCTCGCAGGCAGCTCGCGCCCAGATTTGCTGTTTATGTCAGGATACCGGAAGGAAAGAGCATGAAACGCTTCGAACAAAAGACTGTCGTCATTACAGGGGGCAGCCGCGGCATCGGCGCGGCCATCGCCAGGCGCTTTGCCCGCGAAGGCGCCAATCTCGTCGTTTCGGCCAACGAGGACCTCGTCCACGGCGTCGCCGAGCAGATCCGCGCCGAAGGCGGCAAGGCGATCTCCTTCATCGGCGACGTCACCGACAAGGCGAGCGTCACCGCCCTCTACGATGCTGCCGAGGCGGAGTTCGGGTCCGTCGACGTCTCGATCCAGAATGCCGGTGTCATCACCATCGCCCGCGTCGAAGACCTCACCGAAAACGAATGGGACAAGGTCATGGCCGTCAATACCAAGGGCGTCTTCCTCTGCGCCCAGGAAGCGATTGCAAGAATGCGCAAGCATAAGCGCGGCGGCCGCATCATCAACACCGCCTCCGGCCAGGCCCGCGACGGCTTCATCTACACCCCGCATTACGCCGCCTCGAAAATGGGCGTCGTCGGCATCACCCAGAGCCTGGCCAAGGAAGTCGCGACCGACAAGATCACCGTCAACGCCTTCTGCCCCGGCATCATCGAGACCGATATGTGGGCCTATAACGACCAGGCCTGGGGCAAACTGCTCGGCAACTATGCCCCCGGCGAATTGATGAAGGAATGGGTCGAAGGCATCCCGATGAAACGCGCCGGCTCCGGCGAGGACGTCGCCGGCCTGGTCACCTTCCTCGCCAGCGACGACGCCGCCTACATCACCGGCCAGACGATCAATGTCGATGGCGGCTTGATCATGTCGTAGGGGACGGCGGCACTGAATCTAGATGGAAGATTTGCCTTGAAGCAGCCATATGCCTTTCGCTTGCCGCTCAAGGCGTTCGTCGCCGACGCTCCTCACCCCCCTCATCTGCCCTGACGGGCATCTTCTCCCCGCTGGGGAGAAGGGGGAGCAAGCTGCTTGCCTTCGTTCCGCGACGAACGTCCCAAAAGAGGCGAGACGCCACTACGAGTCCCTTCTCCCCAGCGGGGAGAAGATGCCGGCAGGCAGATGAGGGGACTACGCGGCACATCTTTCATTGCCTGCCATCGGTGAGCGCAACGGATGGCAAAATGAACGCACACCCCCTCGCCCCATCCTACGTCCTGCTGATCGAAACCCCACCATCCGCCAGCATCGCCGTCCCCGTCACGAAGCTCGCCATATCCGACGCCAGGAACAGTGCCGCATTGGCGATCTCTTCCGGTTGTGCCATGCGCTTCAGCGCATGCAGCCCCTCGACGAAAGCGAGCACTTCTGCCGTCGCATCCGGCGCGTTGGTGATGCTGGCCGGCGTGTCGGTGCCACCGGGAAGCAGGGCGTTGACCCGGATCTTTTGTCGCCCGAGCTCGGCGGCGAGCACCTGCACGAAGCCGATCAGCCCCGCCTTGCTCGCCGCATAGGCGGCCATGCCAGGCATGCCGGCGGTATGGCCGACGAAGGTCGAGGTGAAGATCAGCGATCCGCCGCCTTTGCCCATCGCCGCCGATTGGTGTTTGGCACCGAGGAAGGCGGCAGTAAGATTGGTCTCGATCGTCTCGCGCCAGCCCTCCAGCGACAGCCCGGCAACCGGCCCCATCTCGCCGAGAACGCCGGCATTGTTGAAGGCAATGTCGAGCTTGCCGAAGCGCGAGACCGCCGTGTCGACGAGCCTTGCCTGCAGCGCCTCGTCCCTGACATCACCTGATATGGCGACGGCCTGCCCGCCCTCCGTCTCGATCTCGGCGACGACGGCATCGAGCGCCTCTTGTCGCCTTCCGGTGACCACGAGTTTTGCGCCCTGCCGCGCAAAGAGCGTCGCTGCCGCACGGCCGATACCGGAGCTTGCACCGGTGATGATCGCGACCTTGTCGTTCAGAAGTGTCATGTCCGTTTCTCCTCAATTGTCGAGGCATCTGAAATCTCAAACATCAGGCAAGGCAGCCACCCGTTTCCCGCGCGGACAAATGAAAAACTAGGGATGGCCGATGATTTCAGCCGGCGATCAGGTCGGCCGCCGAACGAGGGCGGCAGCCTCGATCGCCACCTCGAAATAACGAAATTCACGTTGTAAAACGATGCTTTGCTGCGGTTTCCGCATGCGCCCTGCCGCACTGTCAGTACCATTGTGCGCTGCATCATCGATTTATCCCGGGTGTGACATTCATCCGATTCCCTTGATGTATCTTCCCGACTAAGAAGGGGCGCACAGGTAAAGGGAATCTCTTCATGCCGCGGTCACGCAATACTGAGGGCGCCATCTATATGAGCATGGCGATGGCCGGCTTTTCCGCAAGCGACGCTCTCTCCAAATCGGTGGTCGCCTATATGAACGCCGGCGAGATCATGTTTCTGCGCGGCCTCTTCACCAGCCTGCTCGTCTATCTGATCGCCCGGAAAATGGGGGCTCTGCGCTCCTGGCGCATCGTACTGCAGCCGATCATCATCCTCCGCATCATCTGCGAGATGTTGTCCGCCGTCACCTATATTACCGCGCTCGGCATGATGCCGATCGCCAATGCCTCGGCGATCCTGCAGTCGCTGCCGCTGGTCGTCACCTTCGGTGCGGCGCTTTTCTTCCGCGAGCCCGTCGGCTGGCGGCGCTGGTCGGCGATAACAGTCGGCCTCGTCGGCGTGATGATCATTATCCGCCCTGGACCGGAAGGATTCACCGCCGCCGCCCTGCTCTGCGTCGGCGCGGTATTGACGACGGCCGGCCGCGACCTCGCCACCCGCTCGATCGATCCGGAGATTCCCTCGCTGATGATCACCGTCATCACCGCCATCTCCATCTCCTTTTTCGGCGCTCTGCTCATCCCCCTGCTCGGCGGCTGGCAGCCGGTCAGCGCGACTTCGCTCGGGCATCTCATGCTCGCCTCGGTGCTGGTGCTCGTCGGATACCAATCGGTCATCCTCGCGATGCGCACCGGCGAGATCTCCTTCGTCGCGCCGTTTCGCTATACCAGTCTGATCTTCTCGTCGCTGCTCGGCTTTTTCTTCTTTGCGGAAGTTCCGGACAACTGGACGCTGCTGGGGGCTGCGATCGTCATCGCTTCCGGCCTCTATACGTTCTATCGTGAGGCCAAGCGCCGCGTATCGCCGATTGCGCAGGAATCCGCGCCGCGCTCACCGGTTTGAGGCAGGGTGATGACTGAATTCTCGCTCGACAGATCCGATATATCAGGCGTCGTGTTGGCCGGCGGCCGCTCGCAGCGCATGGGCCGCGACAAGGCGGGCGTCATGCTCGGGGCCGAAAGCCTGCTCCACCATGTGCTGACCCGCCTTTCGCAGCAGGTCGGCCCCGTTGCCGTCAATGCCGATGCCGCCGCCGAGAATGTACCCGTCGTTCCCGACCGTCTTCTCGGCAAGGTCGGGCCGCTCGCCGGCATCCATGCGGCGATGGTCTATGCGACCAACCTCCCCGCGATCACACATGTCGCCACCGTCTCGGTGGACTGCCCGTTCTTCCCGGCTGATCTGGTCGCCCGGCTGGCGTCAGCGCTCGAACACCCGTCGCAGATTGCCGTTGCCGCCTCAGAGGGCCGCAGCCATCCCGTCTTCGGTCTCTGGCCGGTGACGCTCGCCGCCGATCTTGAAGCCTGGATCGCCACCGACGAAAAGCGCCGGGTACGCGACTTCCTGTTGCGGCATGACGTTACGGAAGTAAGCTTTCCCCTGCATCCGACACGCGCCAGCCTGCTCGATCCCTTCTTCAACATCAACACGCCTGACGATCTCATCGAGGCGGAACGCTGGCTGGAGGCCCTTCGCCCATGACCGCCCCTAAAGTCTTCGGCATTGCCGGCTGGAAGAATTCGGGCAAGACGGGTCTCGCCGTCCGCCTGGTGACCGAATTCACCCGCCGCGGCTACAAGATCTCGACGATCAAGCACGCCCATCATGATTTCGACATCGACAAGGTCGGGGCCGACAGCTACCGCCACCGCCAGGCCGGCGCCCACGAGGTCACCATCGTCTCCGGCACCCGCTATGCCATCATGCACGAGTTGCGCGGCGCGTCCGAACCCGCGTTCGAGGAAATCCTCGCCCGTCTCGCTCCCTGCGACCTCGTGCTGATCGAAGGCTACAAGCGCGAGCCGATCCCGAAGATCGAGGCTCGCCGACTGGAGGCCGCCAACCGCCAACCGCTGGCGCCGAGCGATCCCCATATCTCAGCCATCGCCGCCGATCATGCCGTCACGGATACGGCCCTGCCGGTCTTCGATCTAGACGACATAGGCGCCATCGCCGATTTCATCGCTGGCATCGTCGGCCTTGAGACGCCTCGGCCCTGAGCCGCGGCTATCGAACCTGGGAGGCGGATCCGCTTTGCTTGCCACCGCCTTGCGGATTTCCTTGGCAAGCTGGGCTTGGTTATAGGGCTTCGCCAGTCTCGGAAGATCGATGTCGGTGCCGGCGGGCAGATCGGCATAGCCCGTTGCCAGCACGATCGGCAGCGCCGGATCAATGTCCCGCGCCGCCTCGGCGAGTTGTGCGCCGGTCATGCCGGGCATCGAGTAGTCGGTGATGACAAGATCGAAATGCTGACCGCTGCGGATCAGCTCCAATGCCTCGGAGCCGGAATTTGCCTCGAAGACCTCGTGACCGAGATCTTCGAGCATGTCGACCGAACTCATGGCGATCAAGGCATCGTCATCGACCAGAAGGATCTTCAGTCTGGATGCAGCCTGCGGGACGGAGAACTCAGCCTCAGCCGGCCGCTCGGGGCGCCGTTTGGTAGCCGGGAGCCACAATTCGGCGGTCGTCCCCACTCCAAGCTCGCTTGTCAGAAGAAGTGCGCCGTTGAGCTGAACGGCAAGTCCGTGGATCATCGATAGGCCGAGGCCCGTGCCCTTTCCGACTTCCTTGGTCGAGAAAAATGGATCGACGGCCTTCTTCAACGTCTCCGCATCCATGCCGGTGCCGCTGTCGGCTACCGCGAGGACAAGATAGGCTCCCTCACTGAGATCGCCGACATTGCCGACAACCTCTTCCTCGCGCAGCGATATGGACAGCCTTCCCCCCTCCGGCATCGCATCGCGGGCATTGACGGCAAGGTTGAGCAGCGCCAGTTCGAGCTGGTTCGCATCGACCAGCGCCGGCGGCAACGTCGCCGGCAGGATAGTCTCGATGCTGACAGAAGATCCGACCGAGCGCCGCAGCAGGTCGCTCATGCCGGAGACCAGTTCGGCGAGATCGACGGGCCTGACCTGCAGATCCTGCTGTCGGGCAAAAGCCAATAAGCGCTGCGTCAGCGCCGCCCCCCGGCGCGCGCCCTGAAGTGCCCCATCGACCAGACGCGTCGCCTTGGCATCTCCGGCTACGTGCTTGCCGAGCAACTCCAGATTTCCGAGAACCACCATCAGCAGATTGTTGAAATCATGCGCAACCCCGCCTGTGAGTTGGCCGATCGCTTCCATTTTCTGTGATTGGCGAAGCTGTTCCTCGGCTCTTTCGCGCTGGGCGACTTCCTCGAGCAGGGTCCGGTGAGCGGCCTCGACATCCCTGGTCCGTTCCCTGACGCGCTCTTCGAGGTTTTCATTGAGTCGCTTCAGTTTTTCCTCGGCGAGCTTCCTGGCGGTCGTATCGGAGCAGACGCCGACGAGCTTCCTGGCGGAACCATATCTGTCGGCATGGAGCTGCGCATGAACCTCGGTCCAGTGCTCTGACCCATCCGGCCAGATCGTCCTGTGATCAATCGAATAGTCTCGTCCCGTGTCGATCGTCTCGCGCAGGCGTGCCTGCACGAGGTCTCGGTCGTCTGGGTGAATGCTTGCAAGTAGGTCGTCGTAGGTCACTTCGTCGTTCGGCCCTCGGCCGAAGATCGCCTTGCATGTCACCGAGACTGCCAAAGCCCTCGAGGATAGTTCCAGCTCCCATGCCCCTAGATGACCGGCGGCCAACGCCGTCTGCAACCGCCGCTCTGCGTCGCTGAGAGCCTCGAGTTGAGCGCGCGCCTCATATTGGCGCAGGCGCCCCTTTAACGCGGTTCGGACAATGCTGATGAAGGAGGTCGCATGGAATGGCCTTTCCAGAAAGGTGACGTTGCCGAGAACCTCGGAAAGCCGGGCAGCGGCCGGATTTCGCTCAGGCCCGCCGCCACGTGTCGTGAGTACGATGAACGGTAGGTCTGACCAACTCGGCTGAGCCGAAACCCAGGCGGCAATCGGCCTGAGATCGCGCGAGCGAACGGCCTCTTCCGTCAGAACGCCGAACGCTATGTCATCGCTGAGTGAAGACGCGAAAATGGAAAGGTCCGCGGTAGCAATCGAGGCCAACCCGGCCTCATCGATCAACGATGTCGCCACCCAGGCATCGCGGCCGCCGGGGCTGTAGATCAATGCTTTCGGTTTGCCGGAATTAGGAATTGCCGCTATCCCCACCATCGGTCGCCAGGAGCGGCGTTGCTGTCGCGATGAATTCTGGAACGCCGCGAAGTACGCCCTGGAACCCGACGAGAGGATCTCCGAACCGCAAGCCGGAAGCGTCGATGCGATACTCCCGGATGGTGTCCTCGTGAAAGCCGGTCCTCTTCTTGATCACGGAGACCGCCCGCCGCACCTTTCCCGCGGCCTCGAAGTAGCGCAGCAGAATGACGGTGTCGGCGAGATAGGTAACGTCGACGGGTGCCTTCATGTCACCGACCAGCCCGTGCTGGGCAACGGTGAGGAATGTGTTGGCGCCTTGCCTGTTCAGATATTGCAGCAGCTCATGCATGTGAAGGATCAGCGAATTCTCATCCGGCATCGAAGCCTGATAACCGTTGATGCTGTCGATGATCACGGTTTTCGCATCCGACTTGTCCACGCAACGGCGCACCCGATGGGAAAATTCGCCCGGTGACAGTTCAGCGGCATCGAGCTGTTCGATGTGGATGAGACCCGCATCCCTCATCGCTTCGAGATCCATGCCGAGCGCCTTCAGTCGCGCAAAGAGCAGACCGAGTTCCTCGTCGAAAATGAAGGCCGCCACTTTTTCGCCGCGCGCCACCGCCGCCATCAGGAATTGAAACGAGAAAGTGCTTTTGCCTGTCCCGGCAGGCCCGAGGATGAGTGTGCTGGAACCCCGCTCGAGGCCACCCCCCAGGAGAAGGTCCAGTTCCGGGATATCGCAGGAAATCTGGTCGCGAAGGTAACTCGACCTGTGTTCGGCGGCGACCAGTCGCGGAAACACCATGACGCCGCCGGTCTGGATGATGAAGTCGTGATAACCGCCGCGGAAGGCCTGGCCTCGGTATTTCATGATCCGAAGGCGTCGGCGCTCGGAGCCGTAGCTCGGCGCCAGTTCCTCGAGATGGATGACACCGTGCACGACGCTGTGCACCGTCTTGTCGAGCACGTCGGCCGTTAGATCGTCGAGCAGAAGGACTGTCGCTCCCTGCCGGGCAAAATAATGCTTAAGCGCCAGGATCTGCCGGCGATAGCGCAGTGAACTTTGGGCGAGCAGCCTTATCTCCGACAGGCTGTCGAGAACCACACGACGTGGCTTGACTCGCTCGAACGCGGCAAAGATTTCCTTTGTCGTCTCTCCGAGTTCGAGATCCGAAGAATAAAGCAGGCTTTGCTGCTGGTCGGCATCCAGCAGGCTTTCAGGAGGCACGAGCTCAAAGACCTCGATATTGCCGTCGATCACCATGCCGTGCGATGCCGCGCCGGCCCGGAGCTCGCTCTCGGTTTCCGAGAGAGTGATATAGAGCCCCGGCTCGCCGAGCCGTGCGCCTTCAATCAAAAACTGTAGCGCGATGGTCGTTTTGCCCGCTCCCGGATTCCCCTCCAGGAGAAACACGTGGCCCGTCGAAAGGCCTCCTGCCAGAATTGTGTCCAAACCGGACACACCGGTGCGGGCTTTCGTGGCAGGTGCAGCAGTATTCATTCATTGTTTCCTTCAGTTTTAAGTGTGAATTAGTGGCGAGCGATAGAATGTCAAATCGCCGGCACAGCATGTTTCGTCCCGGCAAAGAGGCTGTCGGGGCGTTGGTACAGGTGCTGTGTGGATACCCGCTCGTTGGCGGGACTCTGAGAATGTCGGCCCTATCCTCGATGGCGAAGCGCATCGACAACAAGGGTGAAGGCCGCCGAGGCGTGCCGGCGGCTCGGATAATAGAGATGGTAGCCGGGAAACGGCGGGCACCAATCCTCCAGCACCCGCACCAACCGCCCATCGGCAAGATGCGCCTGAACGGCGTCTTCAGGTAGATATGCCAGCCCCGCTCCGGCGAGCGCGGCATTCAGCCGCAGGGCGATAGTGTTGAAGGTCAACTGTCCTTCGACGCGAACCTTCAGCTCGCGCTCGTCCCGCTCGAATTCCCATGCATAGACACTGCCATGGGTCGGCAGGCGCAGATTGATGCAGTTGTGATCAGGAAGATCCTGCGGCATGAGCGGCTTCCGGCGCCTTTCGAAATAGGCGGGAGCGCCGACCACGGCCATGCGCATGTCAGGACCGATTCGCACCGCGATCATGTCCTTCGCCACCTGTTCGCCCAGCCGCACGCCGGCATCGTAGCGTTCCGCAACGATGTCGGTCAGTCCGTAGTCGACGATGATCTCGACATTGATATCGGGATAATCCGGCAGGAGCCTTTCCAGGGCGGGCCAGAGGATCGCATCCGCTGCATGCTCGCCGGCATTGATGCGGATTGTGCCGGCCGGCTTCTCCCGATAGGCGCTCAAGGCGGCAAGCTCGGTCTCGATCTCGTCGAGCCGCGGGCCGACGGTGAGAAGCAGTCTTTCACCAGCCTCCGTCGGCGAGACACTGCGCGTCGTGCGTGTCAGCAGTCTGAGCCCAAGCCGCTCCTCCAGCCCCCGGATCGTGTGGCTGAGCGCCGACTGCGACACACCGAGTTTCGCCGCCGCCTTCGTGAAGCTTTGTGCGCGGGCAACGGCAAGGAAGGCGATCAGGTCATTGACGGCAGGACGCGGCATTTATGAAACTTTCTCATAGGTCCTTGCCATTCCTACCATCTAATCGCGATCAAAGACACGCGCTAAATATACCTCCATCTTCGATTGAGCTCGTTCGCCGCGTGCGGACGAGCGTTCCCCACGCTCCGGCACAGGAAGGAAAGATCATGGAAATCAAACGAAGCGCCTCGCAACCATCGGCCAAGGGACCGGCGGACTGGTTCACCGGTACGGTGCGCATCGATCCTCTCTTTCAGGCGGATCCGGCCCGCGCGGCCGGCGCCAGCGTCACCTTCGAACCCGGCGCCCGCACCGCCTGGCACACCCATCCGCTCGGCCAAACGCTGATCGTCACGTCAGGCTGCGGCCGCGCGCAGCGCGAAGGGGGGTCGATCGAGGAGATCCGCGCCGGCGATGTCGTCTGGTTCGCACCGGGTGAACGCCACTGGCACGGCGCATCGCCGACGACGGCAATGACCCATATCGCCATCCAGGAACAGCTCGACGGCAAGGTCGTCACCTGGATGGAGCATGTCACCGACAACGAATACCAGGATTAGGAAGGAAGAGGCGATGCAGACACGTGAACTCGGAAAGAGCGGGCTCCAGGTCTCGGCCATCGGTCTCGGCTGCATGGGGCTGAGTTATGGTTACGGCCCGGCGACGGATATTCAAGAAGCGGTGGCGCTGATCCGGCAGGCCTTCGAACGCGGCGTCACCTTCTTCGATACGGCCGAAGCCTACGGCCCCTATAAGAATGAGGAGCTTCTGGGAGAGGCACTCGCCCCCTTCCGCAGCGAAGTGGTGATCGCCACCAAATTCGGCTTCAACTTCGATGCCAATGGCGGCCAGAGCGGCATGAACAGCCGCCCGGAACAGATCCGCGCGGTTGCCGATCAGGCGTTGAAGCGCTTGAAAACCGATGTCATCGATCTGTTCTACCAGCATCGCGTCGACCCGGATGTTCCGATCGAGGATGTCGCCGGCACGGTCAAGGCGCTGATTTCAGAAGGCAAGGTGAGACATTTCGGCCTCTCGGAGGCCGGCGTTCAGACGATCCGCCGCGCCCATGCCGTCCAGCCGGTGACGGCGCTGCAGAGCGAATATTCGCTGTGGTGGCGCGAGCCCGAGCAGGACATTCTGCCGACGCTCGAAGAGCTTGGCATCGGTTTCGTGCCGTTCAGTCCGCTCGGTAAGGGCTTTCTTACCGGCGCAATCAGCGAGACGACGACTTTCGACAGCAAGGATTTCCGCAACATCGTGCCACGCTTTTCGTCAGAAGCGCGCAAGGCCAACCGGGCGCTCGTCGATCTCCTCGCCGACATCGCCGCAGACAAGAAGGCTACCTCAGCCCAGGTGGCGCTCGCATGGCTGCTGGCGCAGAAACCCTGGATCGTACCGATCCCCGGCACCACCAAGCTGCATCGCCTCGAGGAGAATATCCGGGCCGCCGAGGTCGAACTGACGGCCGAGGATCTCGGCAAGATCGAAAGCGCGCTCGCCACCATCAAGGTGGAGGGCGATCGTTATCCCGCGCATTTGCAGGCAAGGGTCAATCGCTGAAAAGCGGAAGCGGCCACCACCCTTTTCGTCATGCTCGGGCTTCTGCCCCAAGCATCTGCAGCCGGTCGATCAATTGGTGGCAGATCCTCGGCACTCGGAAAGTAGCGACCCAACCGCGATCCGCCGGCCGACAGGCACACGCTATGACATCGCGAATATACCAAGACCTGCTACGTCACAGGTTTTGGTCGCAGACGGGCGTCGTACAGCAGGTGAATCTGGCGGCAAGTCATTGGTCGGTCGTGTCTTCCCGAACCTGCAGAATGCGGTCGATAAGACCCCATTCCACAGCCTCTTCCGCTGTCATGAAACGGTCGCGGTCCATCGCCTGCTCGAATTCTTCGTAGGTCCGCCCGCAATGTTCGGCGTAGAGCCGTGTCATGCGATGCTTCGTCCGTCTCATTTCTTCGGCATGGATGAACATATCAGATGCCTGTCCCTGGAAACCGCCCAATGGCTGGTGAATATGGATGCTGGAATTGGGAAGCGCTGTCCGCTCGCCCGGCTGGCCTGACATCAACAGGAACGAGCCCATCGAACGGGCGGTCCCCATGCATAGCGTATGCACCGGCGCGCGGATGTAGCGCATGGTATCGTACATCGCGAGACCGCTGGTCACGACGCCACCTGGCGAATTGATGTAAAGATGGATCGGCCGCTTGGGATTTTCAGCTTCAAGAAACAGCAATTGCGCGCAGACGAGCGCGGAGACGGTATCGTTTACCTCGCCGTTGAGGAAGATGATCCTCTCTCGAAGCAGACGGGAATAGATATCGAATGATCGCTCCCCTCTATTGGATTGTTCGACGACCATTGGGACGAGTTGCATCGCTTCGCGCATTGGCGAACTCCAATTCTTCCGGAAATTGATAGGAAAGGCCTGCCGCGTCAGGCGGCGAGCATCAGGGTCTGGCTGTTGCTGTTGGCGACGGTTTTCGCCAGCCGCTCCAAGGTCGCGCCGGTCAGCTCGTGGATGATCCGCAGGCTGATTCCGCCCGACGTATTCGGGGCGATCGTGAAGGTGACAAAGCTTTCAAGGAATGGTGGGGTGTCGTCGCGCAATCTGTAGCGGACTTCCTTGCCCGGTGTCTCGGAGACGGATTGCGGATCGGCAAGCGCTTCTTTCGGCAGCCACCTCTCCCGAAATTCGGCAATGCTGATCGCGCGCCAGACTTTTTCCGGCGCCGCGTCCAGCTCGTATTGCTGTTCGAATCCGGTTTTCTGCACCTTGGCCTTGATGTCGTTCATTGGTCCATATCCTTCAGCAAGAGCTTGAGAGCGTCAATACGGGTGGGCCAATAGGCACGATATCTAGCCAGCCATTGGACGATGAGGCCGAGCCCGTCCGGATCGACTTCGTAATTCACGAAACGTCCCTCCCGCTGTTCGCGCACAAGTCCTGCCTCCCGCAACACGGCAAGGTGTTGGGACATCGCCGGCTGGCTGATATCCATGCCCTGCCTGAGTGCGCTGGCATTCATGGTGCCGTTCGCCAGCCTCTCGAAAATCGTGCGGCGGGTTGGATCGGCCAAAGCTCGGAAAATATCATGTTCCATCACAGCGTCACATAAGCACACACTTATGTGATTTGCAAGTCCGCTTCAGGCTTTTGTCAATTCGCGGGCAAAGGCTGCGATGGGCGAGGAACGGAGACGTTGCGGCATGTCCCCTTCGCCCCTCTTGCGGGGGTCCGAAGGACGGGTCGAGACCCGTGGCTCGACCCAGGCAAAGGTGGCGGCAGTCGGATGAGGGGCTGCTCGCCGATCTTTGGGCGGGGGGTATCAACAAACCGAATCGACCGTCGTCCCTTGCGGCCGCTTTTGCATCACCGCCGCGGCGCCGGCGCATTCTCCTGAAAAGCCGGTATCGCCTCGAGCCTGCCGACAATCTCCGCAATATTCGGCCACCGCGCGAGATCGAAGCCCATGCGCCGGGCGCTGATTGCCTGCGGGAAGAGGAAGATATCGGCGATGCCAGGCCGATCCCCGACCGCGAAGGCGCCTTGCCGGCGGCCGGCGATCATCGTCTCCACAGCCGCCATTCCCTCGCCGACCCAGTGGCGGCTCCAGGCGGCAACTGCATCGGCATCCGCCTGGAAGGCGGCGCCCAGGTGCAGGCCGATCCGCGGCGGCAGCAGCGCATGGATCTCGGCTGCGATCGCCAGCGCGATCGACCGCGCCAGCGCCCTGCCCTCCGCCGTATTGGGCAGCAGCGGCGGCTCGGGCTTGATCTCGTCGAGATATTCGACGATCGCCAGCGACTGGGTGATGAGGACGCCGTCATCCGTCAGCAGGGCCGGCACCAGCCCCTGCGGATTGACGCTGCGATATCCGGCCTGCCGGCTCTCGGCCTCTTCACCGAGAATGGTGACCGGCAGCGCTTCGGCCGTCAGCCCCTTCAGGGCGAGCGCGATGCGGACTCTCGACGTCGCCGAAGAAATTTCGTTCTGGTAGAGCTTCACTGTCCTTCTCCCTGATGGCCTGAAGTGGAAACCGCAGATGCCACTGTGACCAGGCCGGCAAGCGGCGAAGGCTCCCGCGAGCTGATGTCGTAGATGCAGGGCGCGGCGAAGACCGTCGCTCCCAAAAGGCAAATGATCATCAATCTCATCAAATCCTCCGTCGACGAGGCCCGATCGGCGTCGTCTCGCTGGCTTTCGGCTTCGATATTCTGCCCGCCCACGGCCAAGGGCCTTGGGCGGGCAATGCCATCGGTCAGGCGACGGTCAATTCGACATGGATATTGCCGCGCGTGGCCTTCGAATAGGGGCAGGTCCGGTGTGCCTCATCCAACAGCGCCTTTGCGACATCCGCTTCGATACCCGGCAGGCTCACTTTGAGCCGGGCTTGCAGGAAATAGTCGCCGTCGGTCGTTCCGAGATCGACCTCGGCATTCACCGCGGTCTCGGCCGGAAGCCGGACCTTCAGCTTGCCCGCGGCAATGCCGATTGCGCCGAGAAAACAGGCCGACCAGCCGGCAGCAAAAAGCTGCTCGGGGTTGGTGCCGGGCCGCGTGCTGCCGGGAGGCGAGAGCTTGATATCCAGCTGGCCGTCGTCGCTCTGCGAAGCGCCGTCACGCCCGCCGGTGGTGCGGGTCTTGCCGGTATAGAGAACCTTGTCGATCTTAGTCATGGAACACTCCTAGTGTTGCGTCGTTAAAGGCGACGCGGGTTGACGGAGTGTGGTTTGACCGATCGATATATCCGGCATGTTTCTGAAATCAGCCGAAGTGTCACAAAACGTAGCATTCGGTATCCCGGACATTTTCCCATACAAAACCGCCGGAAAAATTCCGACGATCGCAATCGTCACCGAAGGGTGACTTCTGCAGCCAGCCCGCCGCCGGCGCGATTGTAGAGCCGCAGCGATCCGCCGATCTTGGCGGTCAACTGCTGGGCGATCGCAAGACCGAGGCCCGTGCCGCCGGTCTCCCGGTTGCGGGATTGCTCCAGCCGGAAGAAAGGCTGCATTGCGGCCTCGAGCATGTCGTCTGGAATTCCAGGCCCCCGGTCCATCACCGTGATGACGACATCGTTTTCCGCGTTGTGTTCGACGCTGATTTCGGCAGCGCCCGCAAATTTCAACGCATTGTCGATGAAGTTCGACAGGATACGGCGAAGGGCATGCGGCTTGGTCAGGGCGGCGCCCTGAACCAGCCCGACGACCGTGACTGCCTTTCCGGTGTCCTGATAATCGTAGGCTATGCTGTCGATGAACGAGGCGAGATCGATGCGCGCATTCTTCTCGCCGTTGCCGTGGGCGCTGCGCGCATAGGCGATGCCGTCCTGGACGAGGCGCTGGATCTCGCCGAGATCCTGCACCAGCTTGTCCCTCTCCGGCGAATCCTCCGCCATGTCGGCGCGCAGCCGCATGCGGGTGATCGGCGTCTGCAGATCGTGTGAGATCGCCGCCAATATCTGCACGCGCTCTTCGAGGTAATGGGCGATCCGCTCCCGCATCGCATTGAAGGCGCGGGCCGCATGCGCGACCTCGCTCGGACCCGCCTCGCTGAGCGCCGGGCCATCCTTGTTGGGGTCGAGGGCATCGGCGGCGGCGGCAAGCGCGCCGAGCGGCCGGATCGCCTGGCGAACCGCAAACCAGGTACAGAGGATGAGCAGCAGCATCTGGATGACGAAGACATAGGGCAGCCATGCGGCGATCGGCATGACGCCTCTCGGCGTGACATCGATCGTCAGAGGCGTTCCGTCGCTCAATGTCAGATGCGCCTGCAGCCGGTTCACCTCGCCCGGAATCCGTTCGATACTGATCGGAAAGCGGTGCCCGGCGGCCGCCTCTATCTTGCCTGCGATCTCCCTTGCCTTGCTGGAGCTGTCGGGCACACCGGCCAGACCAGGTCCGAGTTCGAAGCGGTAATTGCCGCGGCTCAGCCAATCCAGCAGGTCGCCGCGCTCACTGGACGGCAGCCGGTCGAGAACGGCAATCGACGTTGCGACGTCATTCTCCAGCGTGCCGAGCATCACCGCCTTGGCCGACATGGTGCGCTCCATATAGAGCACACTGAAGGAGAGCCCGTAGGCGAAAGCCAGGCCGATCAAAAGGATCAGAAAGATCCGCGATCGCAACGTCCTCGGCCACGTCAAAGCCGAGACTGAGGGGATTGCCGCTCTCATTGGCGCGGTTCCGAGATTTCGACCGGAACGGAAAATACATAGCCTTCGCTGCGCACCGTCTTGATGTAAGTCGGTTCGCGCGCATCGTCCCCCAGCCGCTGCCGCAGGCGGCTGACCAGGAGATCGATCGAGCGATCGAAGAGGTCGGCGTCACGGCCCTGCGTCAGGCTGAGAAGCTGGTCGCGATTGAGCACCCGCTGCGGGTGATCGATGAAGACGCGAAGCAAGCGGTATTCGGCGCCGCTGAGCGCAATCGCGGTCCCCTCCTTGTCGAGGAGATGCCGGGCGACCGTATCGAGCCGCCAATCGCCGAAGCTCAGCAGCTGCCCCGCCTCGCTGATCTGCAGATTGGGCGGCAGCATGCGCGTCCGCCGCAGCACTGCCTTGATGCGGGCAAGCAGCTCGCGCGCGGCAAAGGGTTTGGGAAGGTAATCGTCGGCGCCCATCTCCAGCCCGAGGATCCTGTCCATCTCGTCGGTGCGGGCCGTCAACATCAGGATCGGGATCGCCTTGTGCCGGCCGGAGCGCAACTCGCGGCACAGCACCAGCCCGTCGTCGCCGGGCATCATCACGTCCAGCACGATCAGGTCAACGGCATTGGCTTCGATAAAACTGCGCATCTGGCGTCCGTCCGCGGCAACGCTGGTCCTCAGGCCATTCTTCTGCAGATAGCTCGACACCAGCTCGCGGATTTCGCGATCGTCATCGACGATCAGGATGTGATCGACATGATCCATTTTGCCTATTCCTCAACGATACTGCGGTCGCGCCCTCCGCCTCGCTCCGGTGTCGAGACGGCTGACGCGACCTACGCATATTCCATCGACCGGAGCAACGAGGCTCCGCGACGACCTAAAAACGATCGACGTCGATGACCGCCTGCGCGAAGGCCTGCGGCGCTTCCTGCGGCAGGTTATGGCCGATGCCGCCGCCGATGGTGCGATGCTCGTATCTGCCGGAGAATTTTGCGGCATAGGCGGAGGGCTCTGGATGCGGCGCACCGTTTGCATCACCCTCCATGGTGATCGTCGGCACCGAAATCATCGGTAAGGCGGCAAGCGTCTTTTCATAGGCATCGTATTTGGCTTCGCCTTCGACAAGCCCCAGGCGCCAGCGATAATTGTGGATGACGATCGCGACATGGTCGGGATTGTCGAAGGCGGCGGCCGACCTGTCGAAAGTCGCATCGTCGAATTTCCACTTCGGCGAAGCCGTCTGCCAAATCAGCTTTGCGAAATCATGGGTATTACTCTCGTAACCCAGCCGCCCACGTTCGGTTGCAAAATAAAACTGATACCACCAAGCCAGTTCGGCCTTCGGCGGCAGGGGCTTCAGATTGGCTTCCTGGCTGCCGATCAGGTAGCCGCTCACCGATACCATCGCCTTGCAGCGCTCCGGCCACAATGCCGCCATAATGTTGGCGGTCCGCCCGCCCCAGTCATAGCCGGCAATCACCGCCTTCTCGATATCGAGCGCATCGAGCAGCGCGATCATGTCGGCAGCCAGCGCCGACGGCTGGCCATTGCGAGCCGTCTGGTCGTCCAAGAAGCGGGTCGTGCCATAGCCGCGCAGATAAGGCACGATCACCCTATAGCCTGCCGAGGCAAGCAACGGCGCAACGTCGACGAAACTATAAATATCATAGGGCCAGCCATGCAGCAGCAGTACCACCGGGCCATCCGCCTCCCCCGCCTCGGCATAACCGATATCGAGCACGCCTGCCTTGACCTGCTTCAGCGCTTCGAACGACGTATTGGTTCCGGCTTTCACATCAGGCAGGGATACGGAGCCCTGCGCCGACTGGGCAGCCGCGGTGCGGGCCACGCCGAATTCGACTGCCGCAA
This sequence comes from Rhizobium leguminosarum bv. trifolii WSM2297, assembly GCF_000271845.1. The sequence continues at coordinate 1,200,281 of NZ_JH719395.1, forward strand.
GTGCGATTGCCGTCATGCCGAAGAAACGGCGGCGGTTATGATTGATTTGCTCTGACATCGGTCTCTCCTGTCGAATGACTCACGGCGCACAGAAGGCATTTGGCTTGTATCACCGATGTGTCGCAAGCCGTCGCCTTTTGAATGCGGATGTAGCTCCGGGCCGCGGAGATACAGTCTGATACAATCCCGCCGTCCGGGCAAAGCATCCCACCGTCCGCAGCCATTGTCGCTGCCGAAACGGCAATTGTGTCGTTTTGTATCGCCCCGCCCGACCGCAACACTTCGCTACAATTTCGGCAAAACCGGACACATCGGCGATACGTCCGCCAGGCCATATCGCCGCCGTGCTGGTTCAGGCCCATCGCCGTCCAGAGCCCGATCAATCGGTTTCAAAGGAAACGATGATGACACTTCTGATCATTGCCTATCTCGGAGGCGCGCTGACGATCCTCAGCCCGTGCATCCTCCCCATCCTCCCCTTCGTTTTCGCCCGTGCCGGACAGTCCTTCGTCAGGAGCACGCTGCCCATGCTCGCCGGCATGGCCGCCACATTCGCGCTGGTCGCAACGCTTGCCGCCGTCGGCGGCAGCTGGGCCATTCGCGCCAATGAATATGGCCGCCTCGTCGCGATCGTCCTGCTGGCGCTCTTCGGCGCCAGCCTGCTTTCGCCGCGTTTCGCCAGCACGCTTGCCCGGCCGGTCGTCGACCTCGGAAACAATCTTCTGAACGCCTCGGGTGGTGGACGCACCGCCACGGTGAAGAGCGCACTTCTCCTCGGCGTCGCCACCGGGCTGCTCTGGGCGCCCTGCGCCGGACCGATCCTCGGCCTCATTCTGACCGGCGCCGCCTTGCAGGGCGCCAACCTGCAAACGACCTTCCTGCTCGCTGCCTATGCCGCCGGCGCCGCCAGCTCCCTTGCCGTCGCCCTGCTTGTCGGCGGCAGGATATTCGCCGCCATGAAGCGTTCCCTCGGCCTTGGCGACCGGATTCGTCAGGTGCTCGGCGCTGCGGTACTGGCCGGCGTCGCCGTCATCGCGCTCGGCCTCGATACCACCCTGTTGGCACGGCTTTCCTATGCCAACACCGCGTCGCTGGAACAGGCCGTGCTCGACAGGCTGCATGCCAAGCCGCTGGGCGGCGCATCCGCAGCGATCGCGAGCAACGACGTGATGGTTGCCGATGCGAACAAGCCCTTCCGCGCCGATCTGCCCGTCGAAGGTTATGCGCCTTCGCTTGACGGCGCTGTCGAGTGGCTGAACTCCAAACCCCTCACCACGGAACAGCTGCGGGGCAAGGTGGTGCTCGTCGATTTCTGGACCTATTCCTGCATCAACTGCATTCGCACGATCCCCTATGTCAAAGCCTGGGCGGAAAAATACGCGGATCAAGGCCTCGTCGTGATCGGCGTGCACGCCCCGGAATTTGCCTTCGAGAAGAAGGTCGACAACGTCAGGAAGGCGGTCGGTGACTTCCAGATCGGCTATCCCGTCGCGATCGACAATGATTACAAAATCTGGCGCGCCTTCGAAAACAGCTATTGGCCGGCCGCCTATCTGATCGATACCGAAGGTCAGATCCGCTACCACCATTTCGGCGAAGGCAATTATGGCAGGACCGAGAAGGCCATTCAGGACCTGCTGCGCGAGGCCGGCAGCCAGACGACGGCCAGCGCGCCGGTGGCACCGGACGCCAAGGGCGTGGAAGCAGGGCCCGACCTCAGCAACATCCGCTCCGGCGAGACCTATCTCGGCTACGAACAGGCGGCGAATTTCGCCTCTCCTGAAGGGCTCCAGGCCGATACGCCGCACACCTATTCGATCAGCGAGCCGAGCCTCAACGGATGGGGTCTGTCGGGAAGCTGGGTTGTCGGCCGCGATCAGGCCACGCTCGATCAGGCCGGCGGCGGCATAACCTACCGTTTCAGCGCGCGCGACCTACATCTTGTTCTTGGGCCCGGCGGCAACACCAAACCGATCCGCTTCCAGGTGAAGATCGACGGCAAGGCGCCAGGCCCGGACCGCGGCTCCGACATCGATGCCGACGGCAACGGCACGGTGACCGCGACCAGGCTTTACCAGCTCATCCGCCAGTCCGGCACCGTCACCGCCCGCAACTTCGAAATCCGCTTTCTAGATCCCGGCGTCCAGGCCTACGCCTTCACATTCGGCTGAGCCTGAACCCCGCAATATCCCGATCCTCGACAACGACCCAAAGGAATGACACCCATGAACAGACGTCTTCTTTTCACCGCAGCCCTCGCATTTGCCACCACCTCAATCGCGTTTGCAGCCGAGGCTGCCGCGGTCAAGAACATCGTGATCGTCCACGGCGCGCTGGCCGACGGCTCTGGATGGCGCAAGGCGACGGAGATTCTCCAAAATCGCGGTTTCAAGGTCACCATCGTCCAGGAGCCCCTCACCTCGCTCGACGACGATGTGGCGGCAACGAAGCGGGTTCTCGACCTCCAGGACGGACCCATCCTGCTCGTCGGGCACAGCTATGGCGGCATGATCATCACCGAAGCCGGCAATGATCCGAATGTGGCGGGTCTCGTCTATGTCGCGGCATTTCAGCCCGACAAGGATGAGAACGTGCTCAGTCTCGCCAGCTCTAAGCCCACCGGCGGCATGGATATAAAGGAAACCAAAGACGGCAAATATCTCTATCTCGATCCGGCCGCCTTCGCCGCGGATTTCGCAGCCGATCTTCCCAAGGCCGAAACCGACTTCATGGCAAGGTCGCAGGTCTTCGTCTCGAAGCAGGCCTTCGCCGCCAAGATCGCTCAACCGGCCTGGCGCACGAAGCCCAGCTGGTCGATCGTCGCCACGGAAGACCGCTCGATAAACCCCGAACTTGAGCGCGACATGGCAAAACGAGCCGGCAGCGACGTAACCGAGATCAAGGCCAGCCACGCCGTCTTCGCGTCCCAGCCGGAGAAGGTCGCTGAAGTTATCGAAAAGGCAGCCAACAAAGCCGGTGAGTAGAACTCCGGCAGGCAGATGAGGAGGTGAGCGGCAGAGCCGCGAATGCCATGCCTCAGCCCCAGCGAGAACAAAGCCAATTGCCCCTCCCCATAATGGAGAGGGGCAATTGGTACTTACTGGTTGGCCGCGACCGGGCGGACCAGCGCGGTGACGCGGCGGATGGTGACGCGGCGGTTTTCCTGTTCGGGGCCTACCGTATTGACCTTCAGGTAGCGCTCGCCATAGCCCTGCGTCGCCAGGTTTTCCGGCGGGATGCCGTAGACGTCGGAGAGCACGTTGGCGACCGATTCGGCCCGCTGGTCGGAGAGGACCAGGTTGCTCTGATCGGAGCCGACGGCGTCCGTATGGCCCTCGATCAGGAAGGTCTCGCTCGGATCCTTCTTCAGCACCTGGCTGATCGCGTCGGCGACCTTGCGCAGGGTGCGCGCCTGGGTCATCGGAATATCGGCGCTGCCGGTGGCGAAGGTCACCGTATCGAGATCGATGCGGCGCACCTTGTCACGGATACGGGCGGAATACTTCACCTCATCCAGCGAATAGACGCGCTCGACCGGCTCGACGGGCGGCTCGCTCAGGAATTCGTAATAGTCCCGGTCCGGGTCGCTGCGGGTGTCGATAATGTAATCGCTGAGCGGCACGCGCAGCCGCATCGGCGGCAGGTCGGCGCCCGGATCGTCGAAATAGTCGCGGTCCGGATCCTCATAGAGGTCCTGCGAGTAATAGAGCACGCTCTCGCGCCCGCGCGCATCGACGCGCGACCGCTGGATGATATCTCCATAGCGGTTGCGGATCGTGACGATGCGGTAGCCTTCCGGCCGCGTAATCGTCTCGCGGTAGCGATCGCCCGAAAGCTCTTCGTAGCTCGGCCGCTGGCCGTCGCGCAGGAAGCGCCTGTCGTCGTCGCCGCGCACGATCACCTGATTGTTGTACTGGATGATCACGCGGCTGTCGTCCTGGCTGTCGCTGTACCGCGCGCCGTCAGGGCGGGCAAACCGCGGCCGCTCGTCGAGCTTCGTGCCCTTCTCGCTGGTCACCGCTTCGAGCTTGACAGGCGCTGGCGCCTTGGTGCCGGTTGCGGCCTGCGCTTCGGCATCCGAGGTCGGCACCTTGAAGTCCTGGCTGTCGGCGCGCTGCTTGTCACGGTCGCGACGGCCTTCACGGCCCTTTCCGCGGTCGGCATCCTTGTCGCTGTCGAGCACGGCGGCACCGTTCTCGACCGGCAGCACGACGGTCTCGTTGCTCTTGGCCGGATCTTCGGCGATCTTCTTGCGGCGCTGCAGTTCCTCGGGCGAAACCTTTTCCGGGGCCGGAATGGCCTGCTCTACCTGCTGGCCGCCGCTGGCATCCGGCAGCGGCTGGGCGGTGTCAGTCGCGGGCGCGGCCGGCTGTTCAGCCGCAGGCTTTGCCACCGTGCCGTCCTTCGGCTTTTCAGCGGGTGCGGCCTCCGGTGTCACTGCTTTAACTTCAGGCGCTTTATTTTCGGTCGCCTTGCCTTCGGTCGGCTTATCCGCGGGTGCTGCGGTTTCGCCCTTTACCGGCTTCTTCTCTGCCGGCGCCTCGGCGGCGGGTTTTGCCTCGGGCTTGACCTCGGGTTTGGCTTGTTCCTCGGCCGGCGTCACGGCATCGGGCGCAGCGGTCTCGGCCCTACCCTTGCCTTTGTCCTTGCCTTGGGCCTTGTCCTGCCCTTTGGCCCGCTTGCCGCCCTCCGGCTTGGCTTCCGGCTGCGCCTGGTCCGTCTCCGGCTGCGCTTCCTTTGCTGCCGGCTGCTGTTCGGGCTGCGGCTGAGCCTCTGGCTCGGCCTGCTTCTTCGGCTTCCTCGGCTTCTCCTGCGTTACAGGCTGCTCCTGCTGCGGCGCGGCCTCCGGCTTTGCCTCGGGCTGGGCTTCCTGCTTGGCCTTCCGCTCCGGCTTGCTTTCGGCCTTCGGCGCGGGCTCTTCCTTCGGCGCTTCGGCCTTCGGCTGCTCCGGCTCCGCCTTGGGTTCAGGCGCCGGTGCCTCCTTGCGCTCGGCTTTCGGCTTTTCGGCAGGCGCCTCCTTCGGCTGTTCGGCAGCCGGGGCTTGTTCGGCCGGAGCCTCTTCCTTCTGCTTCTTCTTTTTCTTCAGAAGCTCCTCCTCGGACGGCGCGTCCTGCGCCACCTCGAAGCTGCCCTGTTCGACCTGACGAACGGCTGCGGCCTCTGTCGCCACGCCGCGCGCGGCCGCCATTGCCGATGCCGGCTGCAGAGCCAGCGAAAGGGAAAGCAGCGGAAAAGCCGCACTCGCGAACAATCTTGATTTCATGCCCATCGGGTATCCTCGATCCTGTTTGAGCTTCCTGAAGGCCGACAGGCCCTGTTTCCGCCCCTAGCGTCGCAATGAGGCGAAACGGCGAAATGGCAATCGCCGAGCCGCCGATTTGTTCCGGTTCTAGGAAGCCGCGGATTAACCTCGCGTGAATGTTGCAGTCTGCCGGCGTTCATCTCGCCTGCTATTTGCACCGCCCAATTGCGATGGGATTTGTGTTGCAATTCCATAAAAAAAAGTCTGATTATCGCCGCAAGGCGGTCTTGGACCGTTGAACTGCGGCCGTCAGCCCATGAGAAAAAGAGCGACGGCTACCAACAGAGAGGATCCTCATGCATATCTCCACCCGTATTTTCGCGGCAGCCTCGATCGCGGCGATGTCCCTTTTCGCCGGTTCGGCCATGGCCGATGGCGAGAAATATGTGATCGGCACCGATTCGACCTATCCGCCCTTCGAATTCGTCGATGCCAGCGGCACGATCCAGGGCTTCGACATCGACATCACCAAGGCGCTGTGTGCGGAGATGAAGGCCGAATGCTCCTTCGTCAGCACCGACTGGGACGGCATCATTCCGGCGCTCAACGCCAAGAAGTTCGACATGATCGTTTCCTCCATGTCGATCACCCCGGAGCGCCTCAAGCTCGTCGACTTCTCCAATAAGTACTACAACACCCCTCCGGCCATCGCCGTGCCGAAGGATTCCAAGATCACCGATGTTGCCGGCCTCAAGGGTAAGGTGATCGGAGCACAGACCTCCACGACCCACGCCAACTACGCCGAGAAGCACCTCGCCGACACCGAGCTGAAGCTTTACCCGACGGCTGACGAATACAAGCTCGACGTTTCCAGCGGCCGCGTCGATGCCGTCATCGACGACGTCGTCGTGCTCTCCGAATGGGTCAAGTCCGACGCCGGCGCCTGCTGCAAGATCCTGACGACCCTGCCGGTCGACAAGGAAATCAACGGCAACGGCGCCGGTATCGCCATCCGCAAGGGTGATCCGCTGAAGGAAAAGCTCAACACCGCCATCGCTGCGATCCGCGCCAGCGGTGAGTACAAGAAGATCCAGGACAAGTACTTCGATTTCGACGTTTACGGCGAATAAGAAATTCGGTATCTGCCGATGAAAGCTACTGCATAATTCCTTAAATCTGAATCGATTTAAGGTTAAAATTATGCAGCCATTCAAAATGTTACAGCGTCCTTTGCGCGTCTAAAAAGACGCGCGGCGCTGTAATGGCGGAAGGCTTGCTCTTCCGCCATTTTTGTTTGACAAAGGTGGCAAGATCAAAACGGCAAAAGCCGTGAGGGGAATTCACGCATGGGCGGATTATTTTCCGCGCTCGGCTCCTTCTGGAGCTCACTTGTGCACATTTTCGATCCGCTATGCGGACCCGTCGGCATCTTCACCTGGTTTGGTCAGTCGACGCTTCTTGCGTGTGGCGATACCGGCTGGGGCGACGAGATCGCGCTCGGCCTGCAGATTACCGTTTCGGTGGCAATCGTCACCTTGCCGATCGGCCTCGTCATCGGTTTTCTGGTCGCGCTGGGCCAGCAGTCGGAGGAAAAGCCGCTGCGGCTGGCGGCCGGCATCTACACCACAATCTTCCGCGGCCTGCCGGAGCTTCTGACGCTCTTCATCATCTATTACGGCATGCAGATGCTGATCCAGTCTCTGCTGTCATTCGTCGGCTATGACGGACCGCCGGTCGAGATCAACGCCTTCCTCGCCGGCGTCATCGCACTGTCTGTGGTCTTCTCCGCCTATTGTTCGGAAGTGCTGCTTTCAGCCTTTCGCGCCATTCCCGATGGCCAATATGAGGCGGGATACGCGCTCGGCCTGCACCGTGGCCGCACGCTGCGCCTGATCGTCCTGCCGCAGCTCGTGCGCATCGCGCTGCCTGGTCTGACGAACCTCTGGATGGTGCTGCTGAAGGACACCTCCTACGTCTCGATCATCAGCCTTTCCGATATTCTGCGCCAGACGAGCGTCGCTGTGCGCGTGACCAAGGAACCCTTCTTCTTTTATGGCCTGGCCTGTTGCCTCTATCTGGTGCTCGCCGTTCTCTCCTCCTTCCTGCTCGTCTATGTCGACCGCTGGGCCAAGCGTTCGGAGGTCCGGCGATGAGCTACGCTGAAACATTGATCCCGCCGCAGCCAGCCCCCCGTACAGTGGCGAAGCCAATGACGACGGCACGCCTTGCCGGCTACATCTTCGTTGCCATTTGGGCGCTGTTTGCCGCGCTGCTGATCTACACTGTCATCAATGGTTGGGATCTGGAGAAGTTCACCCGCTACGGGCCGCGTTACCTGCATGGCCTCGGGGTGACGCTCGGCCTCGTTTCCATCTCGGTCATCTGCGGCGCCGTCCTGTCGCTGCCGCTCGCCATGGCGCGCCTGTCGAACAATAGGGTGCTGAACTGGCTCGCCTATGGCTATATCTATTTCTTCCGCGGCACGCCGCTGCTTGCCCAGCTCTTCCTGGTCTATTACGGCCTGGGCGTGTTTCGGCCGCAGTTGGAGTCCGTCGGCATCTGGTGGTTCTTCCGCGATGCCTGGTATTGCGGCATCTTCGCCATGACCATCAATACCGCGGCCTATCAAGCGGAAATCCTGCGCGGCGCGATCGAAAGCGTACCGCACGGCCAGCGCGAAGCGGCCGCGGCACTCGGCATCCACAAGCTGATCGCCTTCCGCAAGATCATTCTGCCGCAGGCTCTCATCGTCGCACTTCGCCCTTATGGCAACGAGATCATCCTTTTGATCAAGGGCTCGGCGGTCGTCGCCATTATCACCGTGCTCGACCTGATGGGCGAAACCCGCTACGCCTTCTCCCGCACCTTCGACTACCAGACATATCTCTGGGCGGCGATCTTCTACCTCTCCATTGTTGAGGCATTGCGCCATGTCTGGGCCTGGATCGAGCGCCGCCTGACCCGGCATCTCAAGCGCTGATGCATGACGCCCAAAAGTGGGTCGCGGTTTTGGGATAACGGCATGCATTAAACAAAAGCCGGCTGGCAGCACTCTCGGCATCGTGCTGCCAAGCCATTGATATTAAAAATCAATTGTCCTTTCATGAAGTATCTGTAAAGTTTCCGTTAACCACTCGCATGTTTCCCTATCACGTAGCGCTAATAAGCGCGCGAGTGGGAACGAGAAGAAGCGGAACACAATGCACAAGGACATGGAAAAACAACTGCAGGGCTATGGTTTGACGACCGCCCAAATCCTCTACCACCTGCCGGACCATCCGGCGATCCTGCAAAGCTACCTCTGGCAGGAATATGATCTCGCCCCGGATTTCCCCGAAATGCGCGGCTTCCTGAAATTCTGGGAAGAAAAGCTCGACGGGCCGCTGCATTCGGTGCGCTACGTCCACCGCAAGCTGATCTCGGCGACCGAGTGGCGGGCGCTGAAAGGCGAGTTCATCCTCCACTGATCCGAGCCCGCTATTCAGACATGCGCCTCGCCATGACCGAACTCGCCCTCATCGCGGTCGGGGCGCAGGGCAAAGGCGAGCATGCCAAGATAGAAGGCGAGGACGATGGCAATGACGAGAAGGCCGGGAATAGGCCCGAGCACCGCATTGTCGATGACATAGGTCCATGATTGCGCCTGCAGCGCTGGCATGCCCTCCGTCTGCAGTTTCGGCGTCGTGATCTTCAGGCACCAGGCAAGCAGCAGGATCAGGTACATCCAGCCGTAATTGCGCTTGAGACGGCGGTGCATCGCCTCGTGATAGCTTAGCAGGAAACGCGGCTTGCGCAGGCTGCTGGCGATAACCGTTGCCCATTCGTTGCCGGCACTAGCGTCAGGCGCCATGATCTGGGCGAAATAACAGCGCTCGACCTGGCGAATGCGGGCGCGGTAGATGTCGAAGAAGCGGTAGCGGCGCGCCTCGATCATCAGAAGCAGCGTCACCAGCATTATCCCGAAGAGCAGCACACCGTGATGCGAGGTCGGCGTCGACAGTGATACCGACAGCAGCGCCGCCACAACGGTGATCGCCCAGTTCGACGTCCGGTCTATACGGTCGCGCCAGCTCGTCATCCGCCCGAGTTCGCCGCGGTAATAATGGCTGAGCGAGTTGGTGATCTCGCCAGGCGTACTAGGAAGCAGCACTGCGCGCCCAGCCTCGCCTTCCATTGTCGACAACGCCCTGTCTTTTTCCGATTTCATGGCCTTTCCTCCCTCATCTTGTTCTCAGCCATTCTGCGCCCACAGCCACGGCATTGCAAAACATCGAAAGCCGCCTTAGACGCATGGCTGAAACAAAAGGACGATGGACCGCGATGGCAAAGAAGATCGACGAAGAAGCCCTTGGCGAGGCCTATAACCGCGCGCTGGCGCTGGAAAAGGCCGGCGATGTCGATGCGGCCGTGGCAGCCTATGAGGAAGTCCTGGCGATCGATCCAGACGATCACGGCGGTGCGGCCGTGCGCATCGCCGCGATGGGCCGCGGCGAAACGCCGGTCAGGGCGCCCGACGCCTATGTCGAGACCTTGTTCGACCAGCATGCCGAGGTTTTCGAGGACGTGCTCGTCGAGCAGCTCGGTTATCACGTGCCGATGCTGGTGCGTCAGCGCCTGCAGGCGCTGAAGCTCGGGCCGTTCAAGCGGCTGCTCGATCTGGGCTGCGGCTCGGGCCTCACCGGTGGCGCGCTGCGCGACCTCTGCGAGGATATGACCGGCCTCGACCTTTCGGAGAAGATGGTCGAGATCGCCCATGAGAAGGATCTCTACGAGACACTCTTCGTCGCCGAGGTCGAGGATTTCCTCGACGACAATGATGAGGAAGCCTTCGACATCATAACTGCAACCGACGTGCTGCCTTATCTCGGCGCGCTCGAACCGCTGTTCTTCGGCGCTGCCGAGAACCTGACGCCCGGCGGCCTGTTCATTTTCTCCTCGGAGACCTTGGCCGAGGAGACCCTCGCCGGCCGCGCCTATATGGTCGGTCCGCACCAGCGCTTCGCCCATGCCGATGCCTATGTGAAAGAGCGCCTCACGGCCACCGGTTTTGAACTCGTCGAGATCTCCGATATCAACGTGCGCATGGAAGACGGCCAGCCGACGCCCGGCCATCTGGTCATCGCCAGATATATCGGCTGATACAATAGTTACACGATCGGCGAACTATCTGTTGCGCATTGCTTTCCGAGCTGATACTTAGTCGGCCGGTAAAGTTTTCCAAATAGGAAAGGTCGCCGCATGTCGCTCGTGTTCTATGGGCATCCGCTCGCCTCCTTCTGCCACAAAGTGCTGATCGCGCTTTACGAAAACGGCACACCCTTCGAAAACCGCCTCGTCGATCTGTCCGACGAGGCCTCGCGCGCCGATCTTTTCCGCTTCTGGCCGGTCGGCAAGATGCCGCTGCTGCGGGACGAAGCGCGCGACAGCACGGTTCCGGAGACGTCGATCATCATCGAGTATCTCGACCACTATTATCCCGGTCCTGTTTCCCTGCTGCCGCTGGAAATCGACCGGGCGCTGCAGGTCCGCCTCTGGGATCGCTTCTTCGACCATTATGTACAGGCGCCGATGCAGACCATCGTCAGCAATCGTCGGCGCCCCGAGGGCAAGGAAGACGAGACAGAGGTGGCAGCCTGCAGGGCGACGCTTGCCACCGCCTATGCGATGATCGAAAAACAGCTCTCCGAGACCTCATGGATCTCGGGCGAGGCCTTCACCATGGCCGATTGCGCCGCAGCCCCCGCCCTCTTCTACGCCGAGACGCTGGTCCCCTTTTCAGAGGAGCAGCCGAAGCTTCGCGCCTATTACGATCGGCTTCTCGCCCGCCCATCCTTTGCAAGGGCGCTGGAAGAGGCCCGCCCCTATTTCAAATTCTATCCCTACCATGACAGGCTGCCCAGCCGCTTCCGGGATACTGCGGGATGATCGACGGCCAGGCGGGTCTCGACCGCATGTTCCACGCGCTTTCCGATCGCAGCCGCCGCGGCATGATCGACCGCCTCGGCCGCGGCCCGGCTTCCGTCTCCGAACTGGCCGCGCCGCTAGCGGTTGCCCTGCCGACGGTGATGAAACATCTGCAGGTGCTGGAGGAAAGCGGCCTCGTACTCTCCGAAAAATCCGGCCGGGTGCGAACCTACCGCCTGCAGCAGGACGCGCTTGCCACGGTCGAGCGCTGGGTAGAACAGCGAAAGAACCGCTGGACCGCCACCTTCGACAGGCTGGATCAATATCTCGCCGAAGAACCGGAGACCCTTTCCGAATGACGACACGATCCGCCGAACACGCCACCCTCGTCATCGAGCGCCGCCTGAAGGCGCCGGTCGCCCGTGTCTTCCGCGCATGGTCGACACCGGAGGCCAAGCGCCAATGGTTCGCCTGCCACGGCGAATGGGCGCCACTGGAATACAGGCTCGACTTCCGCCCCGGCGGTACCGAGCGAAACTATGTCGCCGATAGCGAGGGGCTTCTGCATGCTTTTGACGCCCATTACATCGATATCGTGCCGGATACTCGCATCATCTATGCCTATGAAATGAAGCTCGGCGAAAGACGTATCTCCGCCTCGCTCACCACCGTCGCCTTCGAAGCCGACCCCGAGGGAACCAGGATGATTTTCACCGAACAGGTGGTCTTTCTCGACGGCTACGCCGACAACGGCGCCCGCCTCCAGGGCACCGAAATCGGCCTCGACAATTTCGAACTTTTTCTCGAGCGCGAGGCGAGCCCGATCCATTAGTCCAACCGAGCCTCAGCCGCTTGATTTCTTCCGGGAGGCGACAGCCTTCGCCGAGGTATTCAGCGCTGCGGCGGCGCGAAAGAGCGCCTTCAATGCCTCCTCGTCGATCTCGTCGCCCTCATGGAAGTCGATGGCGCGCCGAATGTTGCCGTCGAGGCTGGAATTGAAGAGACCTGAAGGGTCCGGCAATGAGGCGCCCTTGGCGAAGGTCAGCTTCACCGCGCTCTTATAGGTCTCGCCGGTGCAGATGATGCCGGAACGCTCCCACACAGGAACCCCTCGCCACTTCCATTCCTCGACCACCTCGGGCTCGGCCTGCTTGATGAGCGCACGGACCCGGGCGAGCATATCGCCGCGCCAATCCTTGAGCTCCTCGATCCTCGCATCGATCAGTTGAGAGGGAGATGTTCCCCCGTTTCTGTCGCCGGAATCGCTCTTCTTCATGGTTGCGGTCGCTTTCTTCATGTTTGTCGCTCTCCCGTCACTCGGCATCGAAGACCTCACATCCGTTCCCCAGGCAATCGGCGCGCCTGTTCCACCCAGGAGACGATCTGCGCCTCGTCGAACGGTTCGTCCTCGCGGATGTCGAGGTAACGCACGTCCTTCTGCTTGGACGCGCCGGGCGGCAGAGGATGCAACGATGCCCCCTTGAAGAAGGCCACCTTGATGTATTTCGTGAAGCAATGGATACCGAGGAACCAGCCCTGCCCTTCGATTCCGTAGAAGGGCGAGTTCCATTTGACTGCCTTGTCCACATTGGGCACGGTACGCGTGATCAGTGCATCGAGTCGGCGCCCGACGTCGCTTTTCCAGCCCGGCATCGCGGCGATATAGGCCTGCACCGGAGCGTCGCCGTATCCCTTGGCGATCTGAGGATTGCCGCCCGAGAGCAGGGTCGGCTCTGCAGCGGCCGGCTTGGCGGCGGTCTTGTTGGTGAGCTTCACTTCGGTGTTGGACGTCTTGCCGGCCATTGCTTCACTCCTATCTCCCACGCCACCTGGCGGCATAGGGCAGCAGGAAGAGGTAAAGACCGGTCAGCAACAGCAGGCCAAGCGGCAGCAGCGCCAAGAAGCCCACCCAAACGGTCGATTTCTCCTGTACCATGGCGATCATATTGAGAACGACCGCCACGGTAAAGGCAACGGACAGCCAGCGGTGGATCTGCCGTAACCAGTTGTTCCAGTTCAAAGGGACCTCCCCGGTTTAAATCAACCAAGACGATGGGCGGTCTCACTCCACCCGCGCCAGCACCTGCTCCAGATTTGCAAGGAATTGCGTCCACCCGCTCCTGGCGCCGCCGTAAGCCTGCCGCTGATCCGGTCGGAAACCCGACTGCTCCATGCGCAGATGCGTGCCCGTGCCGGTCGGAGTGAGAGTCCAGGTGACGGTGCTTTCGAGACCGTAGGCATCCCAGCTATAGGACAGGGTCTTGTTCGGCTCGACCTCCAGGACTTTACAGTCGACCGAACCCCAATCGGCATTAAAGCTGAAGCGATGATCAACGGCCGGCTTGAAATCGCTCTTCATCAGCCACTCCTGGATCAGATGCGGCTGCGTCAGCGCCCGCCAGATCTTTTCCGAAGGAAAAGGGATTTCCCGTTCGATGACGACGGAGCGCGTTTCTGTCGATATGTCGGTCATTGATCCATCCTTTTCAGCAAATCTTCGAGATCGTTGAAGCGGTTTTGCCAGAACCCGGCCATCTCACTCGTCCAATCGACCAGCGGAGCAAGTGCGCCGAGCTGCGCGCTATAATGCGTCTGCCGGCCTTCGTGGCGGTCGCGCACCAATCCGGCCTGCTTCAGAATGCCGAGATGTTTTGAGACGACCGGCTGCGAGACCCCGGCCCGGGCTGTCAGAGCCCCAACCGTCTTCTCGCCTTCGCGGCACAGCCGCTCGAACAGCGCCCTCCGAGTTGGATCGGCAAGTGTCCTGAACAGTACGTCCGGAGCATTGGACATTTGGAATTCATACCTCTTCAGCTATGAATTAACGTATAGCTGTGGAGGCATATGTTCGTCAAGCACAAACACAAGAGAGATGACAGCTGGGCGCAACGGCTGTCGGCCACAGAATGCATACGAGTTCGGGAAGGCTTCCGCCAAGCCTGCATAGCCTGCTGACTATACATCGATGTTGTTCGCCGAATGTCCCGCAGCCCGCGGCCTTGTCGCTGGTGACAAAAAGCCGAAAGCCGCGAGCGGCTTCCGGCGATATCGAGTGCTGCGTCTTCGGTCGGGCTCAGGAACCGGAGACGACTTTCAGATTGCCGCCGTGGCTGCCGCCTGCGAAGATCTGCTTGCGACCAAATTCGTTGTTGAAGGCCAGGCGTTGCTGCTCGCGGGTGATGCCAAGCTCGGGGAAAAGCAGCTCGGCGACGCGATAGGCCTCTTCCAGATGCGGATAGCCGGAGCCGATCACCGTATCGATACCGATCTCTTGATATTCGCGCAGGCGCGCCGCGACCGTCTGCGGCGAACCGACCAACGCCGTGCCGGCACCGGCGCGCACCAGACCGACGCCGGCCCAAAGGTTCGGCGAAACCTCGAGCTTGTCGCGGCGGCCGCCGTGAAGGGCGGCCATGCGCTTCTGGCCGACCGAGTCGGATTCGTGCACGAAGCGCTCCTGCGCCTCGCGGATCGTATCGTCGTCGAGATGACGGATCAGCCGCTCGGCCGCCTCCCATGCCTCTTCGTCGGTTTCGCGCACGATGAAGTGCAGGCGGATACCGAAGCTCACCTCGCGGCCGCGCTCGGCGGCCGCCTTGCGCACCTTGGCGACCTTTTCGGCCACCTGCGCCGGCGGTTCGCCCCAGGTCAGATACTTGTCGACGCGGCCGACCGAAAAATCGATGCCGGCATCCGACGAGCCGCCGAAATAGAGCGGCGGGCGCGGGTTCTGCACCGAGGGAAAGCCGAGCCGCGCATTGGTTGCCTTGATGTATTTGCCGTCGAAGCTCGCCGTGCCCTTGTCCAGCAACTCCTCGAACACGGTGAAGAACTCCTCGGCATGGGCATAACGCTCGTCATGCTCGAGATGGATGCCGTCGCCGGCAAGCTCCGCCGGGCTGCCGCCGACGACGATGTTGAGCAGCAGACGGCCGTTGGAGATGCGGTCGAGCGTCGTCGCCAGACGCGCATAATAAGCAGGCGACGCCGTGCCGGGGCGGATCGCCACCAGGAACTGCAGCTTCTCGGTCTTGGCGGCAAGCGCCGCCGCCGTCACGAAGGATTCCTCGCAGGCAACCCCGGTCGGCAGCAGCACGCCGGAATAGCCAAGGCGGTCGACGGCCTGGGCGATCTGCGTGAGATAACCGATCTCGGGCGCGCGGTTGAGATCGGCGGAACCGAGATAGGTGCCGTCGCCCGACGTCGGGATGAACCAGAGGAAATTGATGGGATCGGATGCGGCGGTCATGGAAACGGTCCTTTGTTGCGAAATTTTGAATCAGGTCGCGCGGCCAACCTGGCCCTTGGCAAGCGACGACAGCAGAATATGCCTGCGCGCCGCCGCTGCCGCGCGGATGCTTGGGAGGATCGCGAGGCGGCGGGAGGAGTGCCGGTTCTTTGTCTGCGCGTGAACATCTGAAATATCCTGTCGATCGATGGCGGCTGGCCGGGCCATCAGGTGCCACCTTCGATCGCGAGAATATTGGCATAGACTACAAATTATATCGATAACATCAAGTTGCCATTGTCATCCGCTTCGAGGAATAATTTTTCCCGTTCCGGCGTTCGTCGGGAAGCGCCTGCTGATAGCGGCGGGTCTCGCCGCTACCGCTCCCGACGTTCGGCGGCCAGTCGCTCGCCAATAAAGCCGGCGCCGCCCGCAAGGCGCGTCGCAAGCAGGCTCTGGGGATCCACCACGCGCCAATAGGGTGTGACCGTCGAAACAAGCTCGCCCTTTTCCAGCGCGCCGAAGGAGATCTCGGCGATCGCCCGCAAATGCCGCTGCACAGTCACCGGGCAACAGGCGTCCGCCCCGTACTGGCTGGCCAGACGGCGGCGAAGGACGCCGCCCTCGGTGAAAACACCTGCCGGTGCCAATCGAATCTGCTCTGCGACCATCTGCTGCGATGGGATAAGCATCGACTGCATTCCACTGCGGCCTTTGCGCCGCTGCTTGATCATCGGAATTTCGCTCATGTCTCCCCCGGAAACATTGTCGTCCTGCTCAATCTAGCGTCCGAGCAAATGACGGCCACCCACGGCGCGTCAATTGGAAGGAAGTCGGTCTTCACGGCTTTTCTGCTCCGGCCGTTTCGGTTAATCCTCAGGGCCTCGCACTCCCGATAAGGACAGGACATATGGCTAAAGTCGCATTCATCGGTCTCGGCGTCATGGGCTTTCCCATGGCCGGTCATCTGAAGACGAAGGGCGGCCACGATGTCACCGTCTACAATCGTACGGCCGAAAAAGCCGCCGCCTGGGCAGAGAAATTCTCCGGCAAATCCGCCCCCACTCCAGCCGAGGCCGCCGCGGACGCCGATTTCGTTTTCGTCTGCGTCGGCAATGACGAAGATCTCCGGTCGGTGACATCAGGCAAGGACGGCGTCCTGCACGGCATGAAGCCGGATTCGGTGCTGATCGACAACACCACCGCCAGCGCCGAAGTCGCCCGCGAGCTTTATGCCGCCGCAAAAGAAAAGGGCGTCGACTTCATCGACGCTCCCGTCTCCGGTGGCCAGGCCGGCGCCGAAAACGGCGTCCTGACCGTCATGTGCGGCGGCGACGAGGCCGTCTTCGATCGTACCAGGCCCATCATCGACGCCTATGCCCGCATGGTCGGTCTGATGGGGCCGGCAGGCTCCGGCCAACTGACCAAGATGGTCAACCAGATCTGCATCGCCGGCCTCGTCCAGGGCCTTGCCGAAGGGCTGCATTTCGGTAAGCGCGCCGGCCTTGATATCGAAAAGGTCGTCGAGGTGATCTCCAAGGGGGCCGCCGGCTCCTGGCAGATGGAAAACCGCCACAAGACCATGAACGCCGGCAAATATGATTTCGGCTTCGCGGTCGACTGGATGCGCAAGGATCTTGGCATCGTGCTCACCGAAGCCCGCCGCAACGGCGCCAAGCTGCCGGTTACCGCCGTCGTCGACCAATTCTACGGCGACGTCCAGGCGATGGGCGGCAATCGCTGGGACACATCCTCGTTGCTCGCCCGCCTCGAAAAATGATCACACCCGCCTCCGGCGCAGCCGACTTGATCGCGCATCTCGAAACGCTGCGTTCGGAGGAGAATGTCGCCGGCATGGCGCGCTTCGGCATCGTCACCACACGCGCCCTCGGCATCTCCAATCCCGATATCAGGGCGATCGCCAGACGGGCGAAGAAGAATCACGCCAGAGCGGTCGAGCTCTGGCAAAGCGATATCCGTGAAGCCCGCCTGCTCGCACTCTGCACCGCCGAGCCGAAACGGTTGACGGCGGAAGAAGCCCGCAATTGGGCCAATGACTTCAGTTCGTGGGAGATCGTCGATTGCGCCGCCGATCTCTTCGTCGAGGCCCGGCTGGACGAACTCATCTCAGAATTCGCCGACGACGAGCGCGAATTTGTCAGGCGCACTGCTTTCGCCATGATCGCAGGTGCCGCCGTCCATCGCAAGAACGAGCCCGACGCCATCATTCTTGCCTGGCTGCCGCTGATCAAGTCTCATTCCGGCGATTCTCGAAACTTCGTGCGCAAGGCGGTCAATTGGGCACTCCGCAGTATCGGCAAGCGCAATCTCGCCTGCCATGCACCGGCGCTCGTCCTTGCAAAGGCGCTGGCGGAAAGCGCTGACAAAACCGCCCGCTGGATCGGCAAAGATGCCGTCAAGGAACTGGCCGGCGAAAAGCTGCTGGCACGGCTGAAATAAGCGCATGCCGGTTCCAAGGCTGAAGCCTTCTCAATGCTGCCGGGATTTTTCCACCAGGAAATCGATCAGCACCCGCACTGCCGGCGGCATCCCCTTGGCGGTGGTAAAGACGATATAAAACTGGCTTTCCTCCGACTGCCAATCCGGCAGCACCCGCACCAGCTTGCCGGCCTGGAGATCGGCTTCGCAGGCGCTTTCGAGCAAAAGCCCGAAGCCAACGCCGGCACGGGCGGCGTCGAGTATGGCGGTCATGCTGCGGCAGGTGAGCCGCGGCTGATGCCGAATCACTCGTTTGGCGCCATTCGGCCCGATCAATTCCCAGCTGTGAAAAGACACCCATGACGTCATCGCCAGCGTCGGAAGGTCGGCCAGCTCGTCCACGCAATTCAGGCCGCCGATGCGCTCGACCAAAGATGGACTTGCGACGAGAATACGCCGCGCCCGGTCGAGCTTGCGCATCGTCAGGCTCGTCTGCGTCTCCGGCTCGTTGGTCGCCCTCACCTCAAGATCGATCCGTTCGTTGATGAGGTCGGCGCGCCGGTCGGAGCCGATGATCTGCAATTTGATCTTCGGATAACGCTCCAGGAATTCAGGCAGGATTCCGCCGACCGAGATGTCGACGAGACCGAGCGGGCAGCCCATCCGCACCACGCCTTGCGGATCGGATTGAGCCTCGCTGACGATTGACTTGGCGCGGTCGGCCTCCTGCAAAATAGTCTGGCATCTTTCGTAGAAAGCCTGGCCGATCTCCGTCACCCGGAAGTGACGAGTCGAGCGCTCTATGAGCCTTGCGCCAAGCCCGTCCTCGAGCCGGCTGACCCGCCTGCTCAGCTTCGAACGCGGTATCTTGAGATCGCGACTTGCAGATGCGAAGCCGCCGCTGGAGACGACAGCGGCGAAATAATAGTAGTCGTTGAGATCGTCCATAAGAACAAGCTATCCGCGAGAAGGAATGAATGCCAGCCCCCTGCCAAAGGTTGTATCCCCTCACCAAAAAAGCTGTAATCACATTGTCGGCATTGGATTTTCTTTTCGCGACCTGTTGCGGCAAAGCCAGCCGGCGGCGAATACGGCCCATCCGCGCGACGATGCTATCGACAGATAAGCTCGCTTGAAAATTGAAATGGGAGTGCCTCAATAACAAGGCCGGCAAGAAGCCGGCGTGCGATCAGCAACGAACCGGTTCGGCTTACCTGAAAAGGTTTCTGAGAAGCGTTCAGAGGACTGTGCGTTAAAAACGCTGCAAGGACGGTCCGGCAGGGAAGACCGGACCCGTCCCCGTAGCTGATCGGAGGTCACTCGGATCAGAAACTGATTTGAAGTGCCCCCGGCCCGGAGACCGGGGGCATCCACTAAGTGGATTAGAACGAACGCTGCAGACGGAAGTAGCCCGTCGTGGAGTCGTCAGCATCTTCCGGATCGAGGTACTGAACCGAAGCCTTGGCGTAGAAGTTGTCGACGATCTGGTAATCAACCGTCAGACCAACCTTCCAGGCATCGCCACCGCTGAAGTCGTCGCCAGCAACGTAGTAGTCGCCGTAGTACTGGACGCCAGGAGTGATCTTGAGCTTGTCGGTTGCCTTGATAGCGTATTCGGCAGCGACAGCCCATTCAGCTGCGGAGTAGTACGAGTTCGGGCCGGAAGAGTACACAGCAGCGAGGCCGAGCGTACCGGGACCGATGTCAACCGTACCCATAGCGCGGATTGCGCCGTCTTCGTTGTCGAAGTCCCAGCCGCCGGTGACCTGGTAGCTGAACGCACCGGCCGTGCCGCCAACGCCGAAGGCAACGCCAACGTTGTTAGGTTCTTCGTCCGTCTTGTAGAAGCCGTCTTCCAGCTCGTCGACGCTGATGCCAGCGTAGAAGGTGCCGCTTTCGTACTGATAACGCAGCGAGTTGTGCAGCGTTACGATCGAGCCGATGTCGTCGGTTTCACCCGAGAGACCATCGTCCCACCAGCTGTAGAAGAGACCGGCGCGGAAGCCCGCGACGTCGAGGTAAGCGGAATCGAGGATGGCGTTCTGATCGGTGGCGTTGTCAGCATTGAACTGCATGACGATGACGCCGGTCAGCGGACCGTACTCGGTGTCGCTCTTGGCCGTGAACTGAACCTGACCGCGAGTGACGGCATCCCAGTCGGAGTCGTTACCGCGCGTCAGCGAATTGCCAACCCGATCGCCAACGTTAACCTGGAAACGGATGTAGCCTTCGATCTTGAGGCAGGTTTCGGTGCCCGGGATGTAGAAGTAGCCGGTGCCGTAAGCGTCGCAGACGCGAACATATTCAACCGGTTCCGGCTCAGCAGCAACGATAGCGTCAGCTGCAAGAACCGGCGTCGATGCAGCAAATGCTGCTGCTGATGCAAGCAAAACCATTCTGATGTTCATTTACCAATCCATTCCTTTGTCGATCGGGGCTGGCTTCCAATCGGGTAGTCGATTTGAAGCCGGCCCAGTTTGAACAGCCATCTCGGCGTGCGGATCGATCGAACCGCCAAACCGTCATCCCATACACCGCCTTATCAAGCAATTCTCGATACACGTGAGATCGGCCAACCGAGGCTACTTTCCCCGTAAGCGTGATTTTTATACAACAATTTCAATTATCTAGGCCAAAGAACAAGCCAAGCGGCCCCGCGACGGAAATCCTCCATCGCAAGCCGCAAACGCTATAACCCATCTGTCAAAATCTCCACCGTTCGACCCCCGTCGAACACAATGGTGAAGCGCATAAACTCTACCGCCGGCCAATCAACACATACAAGGCAGCGGTTTAGAACATAGTGTCCTGAATTCGATACCAATGAGACGAAATGATGACACAACGCTCACGGGTTCCGGGTCAACATAGCCCCGTATTCGTTACCAGGCTATTTATTTTTTAGAATTTGGTGAAATTCAAGCGTTTTTTCGCTATTTCTAGGACTTTTCTGCAGTCTCGACCACATCATGCCTGGCGCCAGGATCGTGATCGGCGCAGGCAAACGTGGCCGGATTGCCTCAGGAACTCAATCCTGGCGCGATTCGCCGTGCGGCCGCAGGCCGCACGGTGGTTCAGTCCTCGTTGGATTTGGCGTTGTCGAGAATCATGTAGTCGAGCGGCAGCTGCGTCGAATACTTGATCTGCTCCATCGCAAAGGCGGAGGAGACGTCGCGAATCTCGATCTTGGCGATCATCCGCTTATAAAAAGCGTCATAAGCGGCGATATCGGGCACGACGACTCGCAAGAGATAGTCGACATCGCCGCTCATCCGGTAGAATTCCACCACCTCAGGGAATTCGGCGACCACCTCGGAAAAGCGCCGCAGCCATTCGATCGAATGGGTGGCCGTGCGAATCGACACGAAGACGGTGACTTTGGTGTTGACCTTCTCCGGATCAAGGATGGCGACTCGCCGCTTGATGACGCCGTCTTCCTCCATCTTCTGGATGCGCCGCCAGCAGGGCGTCGTCGAAAGACCGACTTTCTTTGCCAGATCGGCAACGGCAAGGGTCGAATCTTCTTGCAGCAGACGCAGTATTTTGCGGTCGAGGCGGTCCATGCGCACAACAGTCCTTTCGAATTATTTTTCTTTGTATAACGCGATTCCGCACGGCGAAAAGAATTTTGTTTCAGGAAAGCAGTATTTTCGTCCGCTCTCGCAGGACCGGGAGCAGTTCATTCTCGAACCAGGGATTGCGCTTCAGCCAGCCGCTGTTGCGCCAGCTCGGATGCGGCAGCGGCAGCACCGCCGGCGACCGGCTAGACAGGAGGTTGACCCGCCATGCCCGCACCGTCTCGGTCATATTATCCAGCCGCTCGCCGGCCATATGCCAGGCCTGTGCATATTGGCCGATGACCAGCACCAGTTCGATCTGCGGCATCGCCGCAATCACCCTTTGCCGCCAGAACGGCGCGCATTCGCGGCGCGGCGGCAGATCTGCACCCTTGTCGTCATAGCCGGGAAAGCAGAAACCCATCGGCACGATGGCGAATCGGTCGCGGTCGTAGAAGCTTGCCCTGTCAACGCCGAGCCATGACCGCAGCCGGTCGCCCGAAGCATCGTCGAACGGCAGGCCGCTCTCATGCACCCGAAGCCCGGGCGCCTGCCCGGCGATCAGGATGCGCGCAGTCGACGAAATCACGGCCACCGGCCGCGGCTCGTGCGGCAGCCGATATGCGAGACCTTTCGCCGGCGCGTCACGGCAGATGCGGCAGGAGGCGATCTCCAGTCGCAACATCTTCAGCGTGGCTTCGTCGGTCATCGCTTCACTCCCATCCGAAGATCCGTCTGATGAAGCGCAGCGGGCCGCCGGAATCGGAACTCTGGCGCGCATGGTCGCGCACATCGCGCGGCCGCTCGAAAGTCCCGGCCCAGAGCCCCGCCTTCGCCGCTCTCGCCTCGGCCTCCTCCCGGCCATAACCGCCATAGGAAATCGCCATGCCCTGGCGCACCATGGCGGCGTTTATGTCGCCGCCCACCCCGCTCCGGCAGATGACAAGCAGCCTGTCGTAGCGGTCGCGCCTGCTGCCCTGGCAAAGCGTACCCGATGCCATGACCATGCCCTGCAGCGCCTCGCGCGCCGCCCGCCCGCAGGCCCAGGCATGTCCCGCTCGCTCGCAGCTCTGGTTGAGTTCCGGTGCATCGATGCCTTCAAGGCGCAAGCGTGCGGCTCCCAAAGTCAGACTGTCGCCATCGGCAGCATGGAAAGCGCCCGCATGCTCGATCTTTGCTGCATCGTTGAACTTGGCGGCGATCAGCGCCAGGAGCGCCAGCAGGGCAAAAGCGGTCACGCCGTCGCGAATCAGGCGCAGGCTCTGTGTCACGCTTTCGCCTCCTTAAAAAACAAATCCTTGGTAAAGATGGCAAACATCTTCTTAAGAATTGTCGGTTAAGCTCTTATCCACCCTGGGATGAAGTTTCAACGTGCACATGAGTACCGGCGTAAGCACATCGACCGACAAGATTATCGTCGACAGGTCGCGCAGCCACCGCAATAAGGCCGTTTCCAAGGCCGTGCGGCAAACGCGCGAACGTCTTCAGTCCGGCCATGCGTCCAACTCCTCCTTCGATCGTGACGTGCTCAAGATGTATGTGGCGTCCGTGCTGCAAGGCGCGACGATCATGCCGCTCTTCGTCGTCATCATCACGGCGCTTGGCGTTTATTTCACCCAAAACACGCAATTGCTCTTCTGGGCGCTACTGACGCTCACCTGTCACGCCGGCAATATCCTGCTTGCGCGGCGCGCACGGCGGCAGGAAATCACCTCCGAGAGCGCCCGCAAATGGCGCCGCCTGCTGCTGTCCGGCCAGTTCCTGCTCGGCTGCTGCTGGGCCATATTCGCCCTGCAGGGCTGCGATACCTGCGAGCCGTCGAGCTTCATCCTTTATAAGGGTGCGACGCTCTTGGTCGCGCTCTCCGTCACGGCAATGTCGAATTTCATGCTGACGCCTGCCGTGCTCGCTGCCTTCGCGCCGGCGGTCCTGGCGCTCGCCGCCAAGAGCGGCCTGTCGCGCGACCTCCTCGAAATCAGCCTGACAGGGCTATTCACCAGCACCCTGGTCTTCTTCAATTATATCAGCGACCGCCTGTTCAAGTCGAACCTCAAGATCCTTTCTTATCAGTCGGAGAAGGACGACCTGATCGCCGAGCTTGAAGTGGCGAAATCGATGTCGGACGAGGCGCGCCGCCGCGCCGAAGAGGCAAACCTCGCCAAGTCCCGCTTCCTTGCCTCCATGTCGCACGAGCTCAGGACCCCGCTCAACGCCATCCTCGGCTTCTCCGAAGTGATGTCGGCGGAAGTCATGGGGCCGCTCGCCAATCCGACCTACAAGGAATATGCCGGCGACATCCACCGCTCCGGCCAGCATCTGCTCGATCTCATCAACGAGATCCTCGACCTCTCGCGCATCGAGGCCGGCAAATACGAGCTGAGCGAGGAGGCGATTTCGCTTCTCGATATCACCGAAGATTGCATCGGCATGGTCCAGCTGCGCGCCCGCGCCAAGAACATCGCCATTTCGGATCAATTCGAACGGCAGTTGCCGGCCATCTGGGCGGACGAGAAGTCGATGCGCCAGGTGGTGCTTAATCTTCTCTCTAATGCCGTCAAGTTCACGCCGCAGGGGGGCGAAATTCACGTCAAGGTCGGCTGGACTGCCGGCGGCGGACAATACATCTCCATCAAGGACAACGGCCCCGGCATTCCGGAAGAGGAAATTCCCGTCGTCCTGTCGGCCTTCGGCCAGGGCTCGATCGCCATCAAGAGCGCCGAACAGGGCACCGGCCTCGGCCTGCCGATCGTCCAGGCGATTCTTGCCAAGCATGACGGACAATTCGTGCTGAAATCCAAACTGCGTGAAGGCACTGAGGTCATCGCCATCCTGCCCGCCAAGCGCGTGCTGCAGAGCCTGCCGGCTGTCGAAGAGGCCCAGGCGGTCGCCCGCAAGCGTAAGAGTTTTGCCTGACTCAGCCGCGCATGTCTGCCCGAAAACTGTGAGCGGTTTTCGGGCAGATATCATGCTTGATTTGTGGGCGTCATGACTGAGGCCCGGTCGGTCTAAGTTACCCGAGAGTGAAAAACAGGTGCTTGGCGAGGACGAAGCCGAGATAGAGGCAGCAGGCGGCGATCATGCAGCTCACCGCGAAAGAGCCGAGATCCTTGGCATGTTTGCCGACGATCGAAATCTCCGGCGAAATCCGGTCGATGACCTCTTCGACGGCGGTATTCATCGCCTCCATCGAAAACAGCCCGAGAAACAGAACCACCGCAACGACAATCTCGCCGGCGGTCGCCCCAACCAGCGCCAGCGCCGCGATCGAAACGACGAAGAAACCGAGTTCCTGGCGGAAGGCTGCCTCTCTCAGAACACGCAGGAAGCCTGCCCAAGAATAGCTGGCGGCGGCGGTGAAGTGCCGAAATCCGGTCTCTTTCGTCACCGCAGGCTTCATCAAGGCGCCCCTCTCCTCTTGCAGACCGAGGCTTTGCCGCCCCGTTTGATGACCCGAATACGCAGATACCGAATCCATCTAGTCGGCGCAAGCGAAGCCGCGCGGCCTCAGTCTTTGTTGGTCACACCGGCCTGGGCGAAGGTCGCCATGCCGGAATGGCAGGCGGCGGCGGCTTTGACGATGCCGGCGGCGAGCGCCGCCCCGGTGCCTTCGCCGAGCCGCATGCCAAGCGCCAGAAGCGGCGTCTTGCCGAGCATCTCGATCGCGCGCAGATGTCCGGGCTCGGCGGAAACATGGCCGATCAGGCAATGGTCGAGCGCGGATGGATTGGCGGCTTTGAGGATCGCCGCCGCAGCGGTTGCGACATAACCGTCAATCAGCACCGGGATGCGCTCCATGCGGGCGGCGAGGATGGCGCCGGCCATCGCCGCGATCTCACGGCCGCCGAGCCGGCGCATGATCTCCAGCGGATCATCGAGATGATCGCTATGCAGCGCCACCGCCTTTTCCACCGCCGCGATCTTGCGCTCCAGCATTTCGCCTTCCGAGCCGGTGCCGGGTCCGACCCAGTCTCGCGCCGAACCGCCGTAGAGCGCATAGTTGATCGCTGCGGCAATCGTCGTATTGCCGATGCCCATTTCGCCGATGCAGAGCAGGTCGGTCCCGCCGGCGATCGCCTCCATGCCGAAGGCCATGGTCGCGGCGCAATCGCGCTCGGAAAGTGCTGCTTCCTCGGTAATATCGCCGGTGGGGTAATCGAGCGCCAGATCGAAAACCTTCAGCCCGAGATCATAAGCGACACAGATCTGGTTGATCGCAGCCCCCCCGGCGGCAAAATTCTCGACCATCTGCTGTGTCACGGCTGGCGGAAAAGGTGTGATGCCCTGCCTGGTGACACCGTGATTGCCGGCGAAGATCGCCACCAGCGGCCGGTTGACGGCAGGGCTACGGCCCGTCCAGGCGGCAAGCCAGAAGGCGATTTCCTCAAGCCGTCCGAGCGCACCCGGCGGCTTGGTCAGCTGCGCGTCGCGGTCGCGCGCGGCCACCAGCGCCCGGGCATCCGGCCCCGGCAGGTCGCGGAGCAGGGTACGGAAATCGTCGAACGGCAGGCCTGAAACGCTCATCTGTGCGGTTTTCCTATGAATCCGGGTATTCTTGTTTTCACGCAAACCACTTGTTTGCGTCGAGCAAATCAGCTTCTTTGCGGGTCGCACTCTCTTAAAGCGGGCCGGCGGGGCGAACAACACCAAAAGCACCGCCGCGACCATAAGCCGGGCCATAAGTGAAACCTTGGGCAGAACGAAGCAGAATGAAGATCAAGGACCATGCGGTCGACACCGCCCGCGCCGTCGCCTTCCTCAGCCGCATCCCCATGCCGCAATCGCTGTTCAAAACCTATGACGGCAGGCTCGGCCGGCTGGTGCGCGCCTTTCCCTTCGCCGGCATCGTCATCGGCTTTATCCCCGCGCTCGCCCTGCTCCTTCTTCTGGGGCTGCGCGCCGATCCGCTGATGGCGGCGCTGATTGCGCTTTCCATCCAGGTTGTCATCACCGGCGCGTTGCACGAGGACGGCCTGGCCGATACCGCGGACGGCATCGGCGGCGGCAAGAGCCGCGAGCAGAGCCTCGACATCATGAAAGACAGCCGGATCGGCACCTATGGCGCGATAGCGCTGATCCTCTCCTTCGCGATCCGCGCCGCAGCACTTGCCGCCATTGCCCGCCACGCGTCACCGCTCACTTCAGCCCTTGCCATACCCTCCGTCGCGGCGCTCAGCCGCGGCGCCATCGCCTGGCACTGGCAGCGGTTGCCGCCGGCCAAGGCCGATGGCGTGGCCGCCTCGACCGGCCAGCCGGACGAGGCGGCGATGCAGTTTGCGCTCGCCGCCGCCGGGCTCATCGCAGCGCTTCTGATCTGGCCGGCCTTCGGCCTGCGGCCGCTGGTCGCAAGCCTGCTTGCCGCCGGCATCATAGCGCTTGCCTTTACCGCCCTCATCCGCCGCAAGCTTGCCGGCCACACCGGTGACACGCTGGGCGCGACGCAGCAAATTTGCGAGATCGCCGCGCTTTGCGCCCTTGCCACGGCTCTTTGAAACTCCGATATGTCCTTCATGCGAACACCCTGCATTCACGTCTGCTCGCTGGTTTCGGCTACCGGATTTTGCGCCGGATGCGGCCGGACTCTTCAGGAAATCGGCAGCTGGGCGAGCTACTCCGACAGCGAACGAAGACGGATCATGGCCCTGCTGCCGGCACGGCTTGCAGGCGCCGCCGCGGTATCGAACGACATGGAAACGGGCCATACCAGCGGGCCGGAGCAGGTTTTATGATCCGTTTGACCGTCTTCCTTGTCGTGATCGGCATCGGCCTTGCGGTGCTGATCGTCAACAATGACAGCAGCCGGATCCTCGGCCTGCAGAGCGATGACTTCGTCCGCGTCGTCTATCTGCTGCCGATCGCGCTGATGCTGTCTGCCGGCATCTGGGCAAGCCGGCGCAGCCTCGGGGAGACGATGCGCCAGATGATGATCTGGCTGGTGATCATCCTGGCGCTCGTGACCGTCTATCTCTATCGTCAGGAAGCGCTCGGCGTCGGCAACCGGCTGCTCGCCGGCCTCGTTCCCGGCCGCGCCGTCGTCGTCACCACAAGCGAAGGCGGCCAGGAGATCATCCTGCACAAGCTGCTGAACGGCCATTTCGAGGCCGATGTCGCCGTCAACGGCCAGACGATCGAAATGCTCGTCGATACAGGCGCCAGCATGGTGGCGCTGTCGCACGCAGATGCCGAGCGGATCGGCATCGACCTCTCCCGCCTCACCTATTCCATGACCGTGATGACCGCCAACGGCCGTGGCCGCGCGGCACCCGTCACGCTCGACCAAGTGGCGATCGGCCCGATCGTCCGCAACAATGTCGCAGCCAGCGTCGCCGAGGACGGCCGACTCGATCAGAGCCTGCTCGGCATGAGCTTCCTGGAAACGCTGGGCTCGCTGCAGATGCAGACCGACGAGTTGCGCATGCGCGACTGAGCCGCAGCGCTCGCGATCTGCTGTCGCCGCGGCTTTACGGCAGCGCTCGCATCTGTCACCTTCACGCGCAACAACAAGACCACAAAGAGCAAAAAGAAACTTCTAGTCTGGTGGCACCCCGCATGCTCGACCGGCCTTCGCTTCAGGCGAAAGCCCTGACCCATGGGTGCGACAGGAGTTTCGCAATGAATTCACTCTGGCCGATCGTCATCGGTGGCATTCTGCCCGCTGTTTTCTGGGGCATCACCGCCATCTTCCAGAAGCAGAGCGCCACGGCCGCCACCGGCTCCGCCGTCTATCTGATCGCCTTCGGCGCCGCCTGTGCTCTGGCCGGACTGATCGCCGCATTGATCTGGCGCCCCGCCCCTTGGACCGCCGAGGGCCTCGCATTTGCCGCCACCGCAGGCGCCTGCTTCGCCGTCGGCACCGGCCTCATCAGCTTCACGCTCTTCGCTTACGGTATCCCGGTCTCCAAACTCGCCCCGATCTGGAGCTGCAACGTGCTGGTGACTCTGGCAATCGGCGCCCTGTTTCTCGGCGAAGCCGCCGAGCTCAACATCGTCAAACTCGTCGCCGGCACTCTGCTCATCCTGTCAGGCGCCCTGCTCGTCAGCAGCGCCTGAGGGGGAAAGGCGCAACAGAGGCGGCCCCTTCGTCGCCAAAATGCTCCTGCGTTGCAGCAGGTTCCGCTTTATTGATATCCTGCATCAAGGCGCCTGCGCGCCCACCGGAGCTCGAGATGAATCCACGACAATTGAAGACATTCCTTGCGGTCATCCGGCACGGGAATCTCACGCGCGCCGCTGCCGAGATCAATCTCGCCCAGTCGAGCCTCAGCGACCAGATACAGGCATTGGAGGAAGAGCTCGGCGCAGAGCTTTTCCTGCGCTCTCGTCAGGGTGTCGTCCCGACTCCGGCAGGTGCGGCGCTGAAGGCCTATGCGGAGGAAATTCTGGCACTGAACGACGAGGCGAAGGGCGCCGTCCGTGCCGCCGCCGGCAACGCCGAACAGTCCATCAGCGTAGGCACGCTTGAAACCATTGCCGCCGAAAGGCTGGCACCGTGGCTGTCGCTCTTTGGCAAGCAGAACCCGGGCCTTGGCCTGAAGGTCAAGATCGGCGGCAGCGGCGAATTGCTTGCGCAATTGCAGGCGGGCTTGATCGACGTCGCCTTCACCTTCGATCGCGGGCAGCGGGACCAGCGCTTCGCCATGCACCGAGTCTCCAGCGAGCCGCTGGTGCTGATCGCCGGCAGTCATTTGCAGGCCCGGCCACCCGAAAGTCTCGCAGCATTGAGCACGGCGCCCTTCATCGCCACCGAAACCGGCTGCGTTTACCGCCACCTGTTTGAGACCGCCTTTGCCGAGGCAGGTGTGCCTGCGGCGCCTATCGTTACGGAAGCCGACAGCATCGCGACGATCATCCGGCTCGTTGCCTCAGGCGCCGGTTATGCGCTGGTCCCTGCTCTTGCGGTCGGGCCGTCCGCGGCGCGCGGCGATGTCATCGAGCTGCCATGGCCAGGCGAACCACCCACGGCCGCGCTGGTGATGATGTGGCGGCGCCGGCGGGTGCAGCCGCCGGCGCTCGCCCTCCTGCTGCAATCGGCAAGCGACGAATTCATGCCGGTCAGACCAACCGGTGCCCGCCTTCGACATGCAGGATAGTGCCAGTGGTGAAGCCGTTGCCGATCAGGAAACGGATCGCGTCGGCAATATCTCCCGGCTGGCCGACACGCCCGGCCGGCAGGCGCTGCGCCATCGCCTCCAGCGTCGCATGCTTGGCGTCCCCGGCAACGAAGTTCCAGATCGGTGTATCCACCCATCCCGGCGATACGGCATTGACGCGGATCGGCGCCAGTTCGACGGCAATCGCTCTGACCAAGCCTTCAAGCGCCGCATTGACGGCAGCGACCACCGATCCGCGTGCTGCCGGCCGATAAGCCGCGACACCCGAGGTAAAGGTGATCGATCCAGACGGCGGCAGATGGTTCGCACCATATTTCGCGAGCAGCAGCGGCCCGTAGAACTTGCTCTCGACCACCCGTTGCGCCGCCGCGAGATCGATCGACGGCAGCAACTGGTAGGCGCCTTCGATATCGGCCGCGGTGCTGACGATATGGTCGACCGGTCCGCTCTCTTGAAACAGCGCCGCGACTTCCTCCTCCCGCGATATGTCGACGACCTTGGTCGCAAGCTTCGGACGCTCGCCAAGCTGGCGGCAGGCCGCCGCAAGCCTGTCTGCGCTGCGTCCCGCAATCGTCACCGACGCCCCCTCGTCAAGCAGGCGCATGGCAAGCGCCAGCCCCATGCCGGAGCTGCCGCCGACGATTATCACCTTCGAACCTTCGATCCCGATACCAGTCATCTCGCTTCTCCATTTGGTTGGGAAAGCAGATGCCTTGGACCGAAGCAGAAGAAAAACGGAAGAAACCGATAGCATCATCGGATTTTCCGATGATGCTATCGAGCGATCAGTTGCGCAGCCGGTAGCCGGTCTTGAAGATCCAGGCGAGCGTGCCCAGGCAGATCGCCAGGAACACCGTGATCATCGCCAGGCTGATCGCCGGGTTGACGTCGGCGATCCCGTAAAAACTCCAGCGGAAGCCGCTGACGAGATAGAGCACCGGATTGAGGTGGCTGACAGCCTGCCAGAAGGGCGGCAGCATATTGACCGAATAGAAGCTGCCGCCGAGGAAGGTCAGCGGCGGCACGACCAGCATCGGAATGAGGTTCAGCTGCTCGAAATTGCCGGCCCAGATGCCGATCATGAAGCCGAAGAGGCTGAAGGTGACGGCCGTCAGCAGGAAGAACAGGATCATCATGAAGGGATGCTCGATCCTGACGTCGACGAAGAGATTGGCGGTCAAGAGGATGATGAAGCCGATGATCATCCCCTTGGTCGCCGCGGCCCCGACATAACCGAGCAGGATCTCGGTCATCGCCACTGGCGCCGACAGCACCTCGTATATCGTGCCGGTGAATTTCGGGAAATAGATGCCGAAGGAGCCGTTGCTGATGCATTGGCCGAGCAGCGTCAGCATAATCAGGCCGGGCGTGATGAAGGCGCCGTAGGAGACGCCCTCCACCTCCTGGATGCGTGAGCCGACTGCGGCACCGAAGACGATGAAATAAAGCGAGGTCGAGATGACGGGAGAGATGACGCTCTGCAGCAGCGTGCGGCGCGTCCGGGCCATCTCGAAGAAATAGATGGATTTGATCGCCTCAACGTTCATTTGCCTGCTCCTACCAGCGCCACGAAAATGTCTTCGAGCGAGCTCTGCCGCGTCGACAGATCCTTGAAATGGATATTGTTTTCACCCAGCCGGGTGAGCAGCGTCGCGATGCTTTCCTGCTCGTTGTCGGCGTCGAAATCATAAGTCAGCCGGCTGCCCTCCGCCTCCAGCGTCAGTCCGTTGCCGGCAAAACAATCCGGAAGCCGCTCGAGCGGTTCGGTGAGATCGAGGATGAGCTGCTTGCGGCCGAGCTTGGCCATCAGCGCCGCCTTGTCCTCGACGAGCAGCAATTGCCCGCCATTGATGACGCCGACACGGTCGGCGATTTCCTCGGCTTCCTCGATATAGTGCGTGGTCAAGATGATGGTGACGCCCGAGGACCGAAGGTCCTGTACGACATTCCACATGTCCTTGCGCAACGTCACGTCAACACCGGCGGTGGGCTCGTCGAGGAAAAGGATATCCGGCTCATGCGACAGCGCCTTGGCGATCAGCACTCGCCGCTTCATCCCGCCCGAGAGCTGGCGCAGCATATTGTCCTTCTTGTCCCAAAGCGAAAGCGCGCGCAGCACCTTCTCGATATGGGCGGGATTGGCTTTCTTGCCGTGCAGCCCGCGCGAAAAGCTCACCGTGTTGAATACCGTCTCGAACTGATCTGTGGTCAGCTCCTGCGGCACCAGTCCGATCATCCCACGCGTGGCGCGGAAATCCTTCACGACATCATGGCCGGCGACCAGCACCTTGCCGCCGCTCGGATTGGCGATGCCGCAGATGATGGAGATCAGCGTTGTCTTGCCCGCGCCGTTCGGCCCGAGCAGTGCCAGGATCTCGCCCTTTTCGACGTCGAGGTTGATGCCTTTGAGGGCCTCGAACCCGTTGGCGTAGGTCTTGGTAAGATTCTGAACGGAAATGATGGGGGTCATGCGTTACTCTTGAGGATTATCGAAGTATTTCGCTCGCTATATAGTCGCTTCATGACGCTTTAACATCCTTTCGAACGTGAACACTGCATTCGCCTTGCTCACACAGTTCCTTATGCAAGCTGATGTCCGCTGGTGCAGTCAGCCCGCTGGCGCGGTGACGTAGCCGGCATCGGGTCGTCGCGACGGACGGCCTGTCGGGGACAAAGAAAGGCAGCGGCCGGTTTCGGATGTCATCATCCGGTGATCTTCATGCCCGATAAGAAGACCGAGGCCAGCACCGGCATCCGCCCCGCCGCCCACTCCTTTGCGGAGCCGTCTCCGGGTGTTCTCGTTGCACCCTTTTTCGCTGCCTCGGCATGTAGTTAAAGTTATTGTTCAGTCACGAAGTGTTTGGAACCGGCCAGTATCCCCCTGTCCAGCCGCGTTCGTCTTAGCCGGCCCTGTGCCGGCTTTCTTTTTGTGGGCTTCGTAGTAACGCAGTGGCCGCCCTCGTCCTTCGAGGCCCTGCGGAATACCCCTCACAATTCGTCGTAATTGAACCAATCGAAATCCGCGACCCTGCCGCGCCCTGACGTGTCGAAAGCAAAGACGCCGGCAAAGGCGCCGGTGAAGGAGCCGTGTTCGCCGCGCCCGCCCTCGTCGGAAATCATGCCGGCATCGAGCACCGGACCGATCGGCTGCCAGGCGCCCTTGCCCTCGGTCTGCCAGAAAAATTGCAGATCGTTCTCTCGGATTTCCATGGCGAGCTGGACACGACCCTCGGCGGCGATCGGAATCCCGCTTTCGGCGGGAAAGCTGAGGCGTCCGTTCGGATAGTCGCCATTGCAGGAGAGGATCGTCACGCAGCGGCCGAGTGTTTCGTGAAGCGTCACGGCGACGGCGTGGAATTTGTGGCGGTTGTAATAATGCGTCAGCCCGGCGACCTGCTGATAGGTGTCGGGTGAGAATTCGACCACGGTTTCGGCGCGGAAGCTGTGATGCTCCTGCCGGCGAGCGACCAGCGACTGTTCGAACCACGAGCCGATGCTTTCACGCCCGATCAGGCGGAGATGGCCGGGGCGGCCCGTCAAGTTGAAAATGCGGTTGGGTTCGGGCGTGCGCAGCCACTGGAAATCGCCCGGCAGCGTACCGCCGTCGAAGCTGTATTCGCTGCGCATCGGTTTCTCCGAAGGCACGGCGCCGAAGAGGCCAGGCACATCGACATCGGGCACGGAGGTACCGTTTTCGAGATAGAGCCAATCATTGTCGCGCCAGACGCATTTCTGCAAGGCGGTTTCGCGCCCCAGCGTGCAGCGCCGCTTCGGCGGCAGCGGCCGGCCGCAGAGATGCGTGTGATAGGCCTCACCGTCCGGCGTTTCGACATATTGGCCATGCCCTGCCCGTTGCAGCACCGCGCCCGGATGATTCTTGGAGGTGATCAGATGCATGTTCGGATGCATCTCATAAGGCCCATCGATGTGGCGCGAACGCGCCATGGTGACGGCGTGGTCGTAGCCGGTGCCGCCCTCGGCGGCCGTCAGATAATACCAGCCGTTGCGCTTGAAGAGATGCGGGCCTTCGACGAGGCCGAGCGGACTGCCGGCGAAGATGTTCTTGATCGGCCCCTTCAGCGCCTTGGTCGCCGGATCCCATTCCTGCAGCAGGATACCGTCGAAGGCCGGCGATTTCGGCGAGCCGCCGTAGCTTTCGGTGCGGTGGTTCCACTGCATGTTGAGGAACCACTTGCGGCCGTCCTCGTCGTGGAACAGCGAGGGATCAAAGCCGGAGGAATTGACATAGACGGGGTCGGACCATTCGGCTTCGATCGAGGGCGCGGTGACGATGTAGTTCGGCGCATCCTTGAAACTGCCGTCGAAGCGCTTGACGTCGGTATAGACGAGCCAGAACTGGCCATCGGCATAGGAAAGGCACGGCGCCCAGATGCCGCAGCTATCGGGATTGCCCCGCATGTCGAGCTGCGATCGGCGCTCCAGCGGCCGGCGCACCAGCGTCCAGTTCACCAGGTCACGTGAATGGTGGATCTGCACGCCGGGATACCATTCGAAGGTCGAGGTAGCGATGTAATAGTCGTCGCCGACGCGGCAGATCGAAGGATCGGGGTTGAACCCCGGCAGGATGGGATTGCGGATCATGGATGCGGCCTCCAGGTTATTGTTGTGGTACGTACGTCAAATGCGATTTGCTAACGGACACTGCCGCCGCTCGCTCTATCTCCGTCGTGGGCATGGAACTACTCCGACAAAGAAGAAAGGAAGAAGGCGCTGCCCCTTGCCCCTTCTCCCCCGCGGGGAGAAGATGCCGGCAGGCAGATGAGGGGGTGAGCGGCGAAGCCGCGAATGCGCTGAGCGAAAGTGAAGGCAAGCAAGGGCGAGCCGTGTGGCCCCCTCATCCGACCCTGCGGGCCACCTTCTCCCCGCTGGGGAGAAGAGGACGCAAGCAGCGCCCCCATCGTCTTTCTCTGACCTTCCCCCTTTGACATGACAACTTCCCGATCTCAAATCACCGTCGCTATTCCCGCTCCGCCGACTTCGCCCACAGATTGATATCCGCCTCACGGGCATAGACGTCGATCTCGGCAAGCTCCTCGGCCGAAAATTCGAGATTATCCAGCGCCTTGACGCAATCGACGATCTGCGACGAACGGCTGGCGCCGATCAGCGCCGAGGTCACGCGTCCGCCGCGAAGCACCCAGGCGATCGCCATCTGCGCCAGCGTCTGGCCGCGCCTTTCGGCGATCTCGTTGAGCTTGCGGATATTGTCGATGATCGACGGGCGGATGTAGTCCCTCTTGAGAAAATGGTTCTGCGCCGCGCGGCTGTCTTCAGGAATACCGCCGAGATATTTCGTCGTCAGCATCCCCTGGGCAAGCGGTGAGAACACGATCGAGCCCATGCCGACATCGTCGAGCGTATCGAGCAGCCTGTCGTCCTCGACCCAGCGATTGAGCATCGAATAGCTCGGCTGGTGGATCAGGCAGGGCGTGCCGAGATCCTTGAGGATGGCGGCGGCTTCGCGCGAGCGCTGGGAATTGTAAGAGGAGATGCCGACATAGAGCGCCCGGCCGGAGCGGACAATATGGTCGAGCGCGCCGCAGGTTTCTTCCAATGGCGTTTCCGGGTCGAAGCGGTGCGAATAGAAGATATCGACATAGTCGAGGCCCATGCGCTTCAGGCTCTGGTCGCAGGAGGCGACCAGGTATTTGCGGCTGCCCCATTCGCCATAGGGACCCGGCCACATCTCGTAGCCGGCCTTGGAGGAGATGATCAGCTCGTCGCGAAGCCCGGCAAATTCGGTGCGCAGGATCTCGCCGAAGGCGGTCTCGGCGCTGCCGGGAGGCGGGCCGTAATTGTTGGCGAGGTCGAAATGGGTGATGCCGAGATCGAAGGCCGTGCGGCACATGTCGATCTTGCGGTCATGCGCCGTGTCGCCGCCGAAATTGTGCCAGAGGCCGAGGGAAACGGCCGGCAGCTTCAGGCCGGAACGGCCGACGCGGTTATATTTCATCTTCGAATAACGGTCTGCAGCCGGTTTCCAGCTCATCTGAGGTCTCCTTCGTACAAAATCGTGTAATCGTCACGCGACATCCTCAGCCCAAGAGAATGCCGAGACTTGCCCCTCATCGCCTGCCGGCACCTTTGCCTGGGTTAAGCCACTCGTCTCAACCCGTCCTTCGGACCCCCGTAAACGGGCGAAGGGACATGCCGCACCGCCTTCCTTAACCTCAAACTCGACGCCGTGTGTGGCACGTCCCCTCTCCCCGTGTTTACGGGGAGAGGGTTAGGGTGAGGGGCAGCCGTCGACGCGAACCGGACAACCACGGGACAGGCCCAGGGATGACGGAACTATTGTAACAAGCGCGCCGATACGGCAAGCGCACGGCGCGAGTTTGTACTATCTCAACAGCGCCTGCGCCTCTTCGATACCCAGCGCGGCCGGCTGCGTGCAGGTCGTGGTCAGGTCGATGAAGCGCCCCTCCTCGCCCGATTTCAGGATCGAGGTCATGACGTCGACCCCATGCAGCGTGCGGTCGAGCGAGCAGCGTGCGTCGCGGCCTTCGATCAGCGCCATCGCCATGTCGGCAAGACCGGCGGTGCGGTAGTTGGCGCGCGCCCCGTTCGGGTTTTCCTGGTTGATCTTCCCGAAAGGATGGTCCCAGTCTTCCAGCGGCTTAATCTCCTTGTCGCGGCCGCTTGCCTCGACCGTGCCGCCGAAGAAGTTCGGGTCCGGCACGTAGAGCGAGCCGTCGGTGCCGTAGAGCTCCATATTGGCATGGCGGTGCGACCACACATCCCAGCTCGCCGACAACGTCACGGTGGCGCCGCTGACGAATTCGAGCAGCGCCTGGATCGTCGTCGGTGTCTTGACCGGAATGATCTCGCCGTTGCGCGGCTCGCTGGTGATGGTACGGGTCGGCGACGCCATCGAGGTCATGGCGCCGACGCGTTTGACCGGGCCGATCAGGTTGATCAGGTTGGCGATGTAATAGGGGCCGAGATCGAGGATAGGACCGCCGCCCGGCAGGAAGAAGAAATCCGGGTTCGGATGCCACATCTCCATGCCCGGGCTCATCACGTAGCAGGCGCCCGAGGTCACCCGGCCGATGCCGCCGTCGTCGATGAACTTGCGGGCAAGCTGATGGGCGCCGCCGAGGAAGGTATCCGGCGCGCAGCCGACGGCAAGGTTCTTTGCCTTGGCAAGGCGGCGAAGTTCCTCGCCCTGCTCCAAGGAAAGCACCAGCGGCTTTTCCGAATAGACATGTTTTCCAGCTTCGAGGATTGCCTTCGACACCGGAAAATGCGCATCCGGGATCGTCAGGTTGACGACGACGTCGATCTCGTCATTGGCAAGAAGCTCATCGATCGTCTGTGCTTTAACGCCGTATTCCTTGGCGCGCGCCTCGGCCGCCTGCACGTTGATATCGGCGCAGGCCAGCACCTTCAGCCCCTTGAAGAGCGGTGATAGCGAGAAGTAGGTGGTGGAGATATTGCCGCATCCGATGATGCCGACGCCAAGTTCCCTGGTCATGATGTGCCTCAAAAAGTCTGGAAGGATGCGATCGAGCGGCTGATATTGCGGTCGATATCTTTAGGATTGTCATGTTCGACGACGAAGTGCTTGGCCTTGGTGGCGCGCAGCGCCGTCGTCAGCTTGGCCCACTCGACCTTGCCATGGCCGACATCGGCCCAGCCGTCCTCATCCGTCGCTTCACCGGCCGGCGCGATGTCCTTGACGTGCACGGCGGTGATGCGCGGCCCAAGCTTTTCAACCCATGCGAAGGGATCGGCGCCGCCGCGGATGACCCAGGCGATAT
Organism: Rhizobium leguminosarum bv. trifolii WSM2297; assembly: GCF_000271845.1. The sequence goes on from NZ_JH719395.1 coordinate 1,237,540, forward strand.
CGGCTTCCCAGGAAATATCGGGCGCGCCTTCAAAGATGCGCTCGATCGGCAGCGAGCCGTCGGCCAGCTTGACGAATTCGAAATCGTGATTGTGCCAGCCGAATTCGTAGCCGGCTTCCTTGAAGGGCTTGGCTATCTCCTGCAACCGCTTGCCAAAAGCAAGCCAGCCGGCCGCGTCCGAGGGGCGCTGCTCAGCTGCCAGATGCGGCGCGTAGATCGAATCCATGCCGAGGATCTTGGCGATGTTCAGCGACTTCTGCACGTCCTTCTCGAGGAAGTCGGGGCTGAAATGGCCGCTCGCCATCACAAGGCCGTTCTTGTCGAGCTCGGCGCGAAGGCTGTTCAGTCCCGCATCGTCGAGATCGGCATAAATGCCGCCGAAGCCCTCGACCTCGGCATAGCCTGCCTTGCCGAGCTTTTCGAAAATCCCCGAATAGGGCTGGAAGTTGCGGGCGCTGTAGAGCTGGTAGCTGAGTTTCGTCATCATAGTCTCCTTGGGCCTCGTGCCCATGCTTGGAAGGATCAATCTGCCGACTGGCAGGAATGCAGGTCGTAGAACCGGAATTCCGGAAGCTTGCCGCGCTCGAGCGGCCGCCCCGGGGTGAAGGTGATGCGGCGGCTCTCGCCTGATGCAAGATCGAAGGCGTTGTCGGAATATTTGCCGTCCGTCTCGGTCTCGATCATCACGAAGAGCGCAAGTCCCCTCGCGGTGACGTTGATGTCGACGGCGCCGTTCTCCTCGACATATTCATGAGTGACGGCCAGGCCCGCGGGCTCCAATTCCAGCGCCTTGTAGGTGCCGTTGATATGGTGCCCCTCGCCGCCCATGCCGTTCGACCCGGTGAAATGCCAGGCAAGCAGCGTGCCTTCGGGAATATCGGAGACGTCGATGGCCGCAGCCGTCACCGCCGCATCCGGCGAGCACATGGCTTGCACATCTTTCAGGTGCTTCCGCTCGCCCTTCATCGTCAGGATCGAGATCGACAGATCGACGCTGACATCGTCGAGCGTGTCGTTAACAAGCGAGAAGCGGATCGTCTTGCCGTCCTCGGAAGGAATGGCCGCGACCGCAACCGGCTGGAAGAAGCGCTTGACGAGATAATGCATTGCCTTCCAGCGGCCGCCATAGTCGAGGCTCGACCAGGAGGCGACCGGCCAGGTGTCGTTCAGCTGCCAATAGATCGTGCCCATGCAATGGGGTTTGAGCGACCGCCAATATTCCACCGCCGTCTTGATCGCCAGTCCCTGCTGGATCTGGGAGAGATAGACGAAGTTCGGGAAATCCTTGGGGAAGCGGAAATAGCGGAACATCGTGCCGGCAATGCGCTCGTTGCCGCCGGCATTCTTCTGATGCAGTTCCATGACGGGAGAAGCGACGTTCATATCCTTCTCCTCGGCATAGGTCCTGACGACGGGCAGCGATGTATAGGACTGGAAGCCGAATTCCGAGCAGAAGCGCGGACGCACCGAACGGTAATTGTCGAATGACTTGTTCTCGTGCCAGACCGACCAGTAGTGCATGTCGCCGGAGCCGTCGGCATGCCAGGCATCGCCGAAATCGAGGTAACCGGAGGCTGGGCTCGACGGCCACCAGAGTGCGCCGGGCAGCGCCTTTTTCACCGCCTGCTCGATCGTCCGGTTGAGGCGGTCGTAGGAAACAAGATAGCGGTCGCGGTCCTTCCTCGATTCCTCGAACCAGGTGAGCGCGCCGACAAGCTCGTTGTCGCCGCACCAAAGCGCGATCGAGGGATGCGAGGAGAGCCGCTTGACCTGGTAATCGACTTCGATCGTCACATTGGCGAGGAAGTCCTCGGTCGACGGGTAGAGGTTGCAGGCGAACATGAAGTCCTGCCAGACCATCAGGCCCAGCCGGTCGCAGAGATCGTAGAAATGCTCCTGCTCGTAGAATCCGCCGCCCCAGACACGGATCATGTTCATGTTGGCGGCTTTCGCCGATTGCAGCAGATCCTCGGTCTTCTCGGGCGAAGACAGCGAAAACAGCGCGTCGGCCGGTATCCAGTTGGCGCCGCGGCAGAAGATCTCGCGGCCGTTGACCTTGAAGGCGAAGCGGCTGCCTGATGCATCCGGCGTGGTGATCAGCTCGACAGTGCGAAGGCCGATCTGCTTGGTCACCTCGTCCGTCGGCAATCCGACGGAAAGCGTATAGAGCGCCTGCTCGCCGCTGCCGGAGGGCCACCAGAGACGCGGATTGTCGATATGGAAGAGATGGTGGACATCAGTCTCGCCCTTGACGCCAACATCGAGACGCACGCGCTCGCCGTCGAGATCGAAATAGACCTGGGCGATGCCGGCATGCTTGGCAAACAGGCTCGCCGTCACCATAAGATCAACCGAGCCGTCGCTATTGTGGGACTGGCGGGTGACGACCTGTTCGATGCGCGCCGTCTCGAGCTTCTTCAGCGCGATCGTGCCGTAAAGGCCGAAGGGCGCAATGGCGATATTCCAGTCCCAGCCGAAATGGCATTGCGGCTTGCGCAGCATGTTGCCATCGGGGATCGGCGAATTGCCCGTGCTGTAGGGAATGTAGAAGGGCTGCTTTTTCTGCCGTTCGGCCCCGACGGCGGGGTTGGAGGCAAAGACGATGCGGATGACGTTGTCACCAATCTTCAGCATGCTCGACACGTCGGGCCGGTAGCGGCGGAAGCTGTTGTCAGCTTCGAGCGCCAGGAAGCCGTTGACGTGGACGCTGGCAACCGTGTCGAGGTAATCGATATCCAGATACCAGTCGCCGTCGACCTCCGGCAGCGCGAAGCTGCGCTCGACCGCCCATTCCCGCTCGGCGACCCACTGCACCTTCTCCTCGTTGCGGCCGAAATAAGGATCGGGGATCAGCCCTGCCCGGTGCAGCGCGGTATGCACGTCGCCCGGCAGCGTGATGACGCTACGGATTTCGCCATCGATAGAGGTCAGCTGCCACGAACCGGAAAGGTCGATATGGGGGGATGTCGATGAATGCGTCACGATGTCGTTTCCGAATTACGTTTTTGAAATGGACGGCGCTTGGTCGCCGTCCGGATAGTTGTCGTTCGTCAGGGGCCGACTTAGCGCCCTCTTCTCTCAAGCGGGGGTCCAAAAGACGGGTCGAGACCCGCGGCTCGGCCCCGCTCGGTGGCCCCGAAGGCATGGCACGCCCTAAATTGCCCTTCGCTTGCGCTCAGGCCTCGCTCCCGTCGTCGCTCACCCATCATCCGCCTGCCAGCACCTTTTCCCCGCTGGGGAGAAGAGATGTAGAGCAGCGCCTTGGTCTCCTTCCATCCGCCCCACTCTCCGTCATCCTCGGGCTTGACCCGAGGATCCACACCGCATCCACCAGCAGCAGCGGGCATAGATCCTCGGGTCAAGCCCGAGGATGACGGAGAGTGGGGTTGGGCTTCTCGCCAAACCCGCCCTGGCCTATTGGCCTTGCAGCATGCAGGCGACACCATCCGGCCCGCCCACCGAACTCTCTAAAGACGCAACTCGCTCTCGGCATCAAACACCGAGGCCAGCGCCATGTCGAAGCTGAGCTTCACCTTGGCTCCGACATTGAAGCGGCGCGCACCGTTGACGCGTACCGACATCGTGTGACCGGCATGTTTCAGCCACAGAAGATTGTCCGCGCCCATCGGCTCCTCGATATCGACGGTGGCATCATGTTCTTCGCCGCCGGCATTCTCGTTGACCTTGATGTGTTCCGGGCGAACGCCGAGCACCACCTTGCGGCCGGGCTGCAGCGCTTCGTTGGCGTCGTAGGCCGCGAGCGAAAAAATGACGCCATTGGCAGAAAAGGCAATGCCGTCGCCCGCCTTGACCAATTCGCCATGCAGGAAATTCATCGACGGCGAGCCGATGAAGCCGGCGACGAAGAGGTTGCGCGGCCTGTTGTAGATCGTCGTCGGATCGTCGAGCTGCTGGATGATGCCGCTCTTCATGATGGCGATGCGGTCGGCCAGCGTCAGCGCCTCGATCTGGTCATGGGTGACATAGATCATGGTGTTCTGCAGCGACTGGTGCAGGCGCTTGATTTCGACGCGCAGTTCCGAGCGCAGTTTGGCATCGAGGTTAGACAGCGGCTCGTCGAACAGGAAGACGTCGACATCGCGTACCAGCGCCCGGCCGATCGCCACGCGCTGGCGCTGGCCGCCGGATAGTTCGGCGGGTTTGCGCTTCAAAAGCGGCTGGATCTGCAGGATCTCGGCTGCCCGCGCCACGCGCTTGTCGATCTCGGCCTGTGGTATCTTGGCGACGCGCAGGCCGAAGGAGAGGTTCTTCTCGACGGTCATCTGCGGATAGAGCGCATAGGACTGGAACACCATGCCGATGCCGCGGTCCTTCGGCTCTTCCCAGGTGACATTCTTGCCTTTTATGAAGATCTGGCCTTCCGAGGCGTCGAGCAGGCCGGCGATGCAGTTCAGCAAGGTCGACTTTCCGCAGCCGGACGAACCGAGCAGCACCAGGAATTCGCCGTCGTTGATATCGAGGTTCAGATCCTTCAGCACGCTGACCGCGCCGAAGTTCAGCGACAGATCCTTGATCGAGACACTTGCATTGGAGACACTTGAATTCATGTTCATGGGATCAACCCTTCACTGCGCCGGCGGCGATTCCACGGACGAAAAGCCGTCCCGAAACGAAATAGACGATCAGCGGCACGAGACCGGTGAGGATCGTTGCCGCCATGTTGACGTTGTATTCCTTCACGCCCTGGACGGAATTGACGATGTTGTTGAGCTGCACCGTCATCGGATAGGTGTCCGGCCGGGTGAAAACCACACCGAACAGGAAGTCGTTCCAGATGCCGGTCACCTGCAGGATCATCGCCACCACGAAAATCGGCAGCGACATCGGCAGCATGATCTTCAGGAAGATCTGCCAGAACCCCGCCCCATCGACACGCGCCGCCTTGAACAGCTCTTCCGGAAGAGACACGAAATAATTGCGGAAGAGCAGCGTCAGGATCGGCATGCCGAAGATCGAATGGACGATGACGAGACCGCTCAGCGTGCCGTAAATGCCGATTTCGCGGAGGATGATGACGATCGGGTAGATCATCACCTGATAGGGAATGAACGCCCCGATGATGAGGATCGAGAAGAACAGCTCGGATCCCTTGAAGCGCCAGTTGGCGAGGGCATAACCGTTGACCGAAGCAATTGCGATCGAGATGATGACCGATGGCACGGTGATGCGCACCGAATTCCAGAAGCCCCGCGACAGGCCATCGCAGTTGAGGCCGGTGCAGGCCTCCGCCCAGGCCTTCACCCAGGGTTCGAAGGTGATCTCCATCGGCGGCGAGAAGATGTTGCCGAGACGGATTTCCGGCATGCCCTTCAGCGAAGTGACGACCATCACGTAGAGCGGCAGCAGATAATAGAGCGCCGCCACACCAAGCGTGCCGTAGAGCATGATGTTGCGCGACGACAGTGCCGGGCGCGGCTTGGCGCCCCGCGGGCCTTCGCCAAGTCTCGGCGCAACGGCGTCGATACCGGCGGCTGTGGTGTTCAGAGTTTCGATATTAGCCACGCTTGCGCCCTCCTCCGAATTCCAGATAGGCCCACGGAACGATGATGATCGCGACGGTGACGAGCATCATGGTCGAGGCGGCAAAGCCCTGCCCCAGGTTCTGCGCCTGGAACATGTAGTCGTAGACATATTTCGCCGGCACTTCCGAAGAGATGCCCGGCCCGCCCGACGTCTGTGCGACGACGAGGTCGTAGACCTTGACGATGCCGGAGGCGATGATGACGATGGTCGTGATGAACACAGGCCGCATCATCGGAATGACGATGAAGAGATAGGTCTTCCACATCGGGATGCCGTCGACGCGCGCCGCCTTCCAGATATCCTCGTCGATACCGCGCAGACCGGCGAGCATCAGGCACATGACGAGCCCCGTTCCCTGCCACAGCGCCGCGATCAAAATGCCGTAGATGACGATTTCAGGCGTATAGAGCGGATTGAAGGTGAAGCTCGTCCAGCCCATCGAACGCACGACCGATTGGATGCCGAAATCCGGGTTCAGTACCCATTGCCAGACGAGGCCCGTCACGATGAAGGACAGCGCGAAGGGGTAAAGGAAGATGGTGCGGAAGGTATTTTCGAAACGGATTTTTTGATCCATCAGGGCGGCGAGCATGAAACCGATCACCAGGCTGAAGATCAGCGAGAGCACGCCGTAGAGGGCGAGATTTTCGATCGCCGTCACCCAGCGGGGCGCCGCCCAAAGGCGCTCATACTGGTCGATGCCGACAAAGCTCAACCGCGGAAGCAGCTTGGAATTGGTGAAGGAATAAAAGACTGTCCAGAACGTGCCGCCGACAAAAATTACCAGCGCTGTCAGGATCATCGGAATCGACGCAATCTTGGCATTCAGATTGCGTAGTAACTTGTTTGGCCGGCCTGCTTGCGCTTGACCCGTCATGAATACTCCTCCTCAAATCGCAACTGCGACCTGTGACGAAATGGCATAGCGCCGCCCGTCGTCCCCACGTCCGAAATCTGCTGAAGATACCGGAGAGATGCCGCCGCCGGCCGGACCATCAAGATCGTCCGGAGAGGATCCGGCCCCGTGGGAGCCGGATCGCAAAGAGCAGCAAATCTACCGATCAATCAGCCGAAGCGATGATCCCAGCGAAACGCTTCTGCGCGTCCTCAGGCGTCATCGACGGATTGGCGAAGAATTCGGAGAAGAGGTCTTCCTTCTGCTTCTGGCTGTCGGCCGAAAGCAGCTGGTCGGTGCCTTGGATCACATTGCCCTTCGCCAGGATGTCGAGACCCTTCTTCATGCAATCGTTGGCGGCAGCCAGATCGACGTCGCCGCGAACCGGCAGCGAGCCCTTCTTCAGGTTGAAGGCAACCTGGGTCTTGGGATCGAGAAGGGTCTTGGCAAGCACTGCCTGAGCCTTTGACTTTTCTTCGTCCTTCAGCAACGGGAAGTAGAAGGCGTCGCCGCCGGTCGAGATGATCTCGTTCACGCCGAGGCCCGGCAGGCAGGTATAGTCGGTGCCGGCCTTCTGACCGGCGAGTGCGAATTCGCCCTGCGCCCAGTCACCCATGATCTGGCCACCGGCCTTGCCCGTGATGACCATGTTGGTCGCCTGGTTCCAATCCTGGACATTGCTGCCCTTGGACATTTTGCGGGCATCGTCGGCAGCCTTGAAGACCTTGGCGATCTCTGGGCCGGCAGCGACTTCCGCGTCCTTGTCCTTGAAGACCTTGTTGAAGACGTCCTTGCCGGCAACGGCGACCATCAGCACGTCGAAGGCGCCTGTCGCCTGCCACGGCTGACCGCCGACGGCGAGCGGAATGATGCCGGCCTTCTCGAGAGCCGGAGCGGCCGCGACGAACTCGTCCCAGTTCTTCGGCACTTCGACGCCGGCCTTCTTGAAGGCGGCGTTCGAAAGCCACAGCCACTGCCAGGAGTGGATGTTGACGGGAGCGCAGTAGATCTTGCCGTCAATGGTGCAGGAATCGAGCAGGCTCGACGGACGAATAATGTCCTTCCAGTGCTCGGCAGTCGCCACATCGGTCAGGTCGCGCATCAGGCCGGCCTGTACGAGTTCCTCGGCCTGGCGGCCGTGGTTGAATTGGGTTGCGCCCATCGGGTCGCCGCCGGTGATGCGGCTGATCATGATCGGACGGGCAGTGCCGCCGGAGCCGGCGATAGCGCCGTCGACCCAGTGGTTGCCGGTGGCGTCGAATGCCTTTGCCAGCTCGGCGACGGCAGCGGATTCGCCGCCGGATGTCCACCAATGCGTGACTTCGAGATCGGTGGCATTGGCGGCGCCGAACGGAAGCGCGACCGAAGCGGTAAGCAGGGCCGCCATCATACGGATTTTCATGAGTTCTCCTCCCTCACTGAAACGTTGCCGGAAAAACTTAGATCAATCGATTTGACCACGCAACTGCCCGCCCGTAAATTTTTCTTTAAAGATCCCGATTGCTACTTATGAGTGTTTAAAATCGCCTCACCACACCCGCGAAATTGGCAACCGGGCAGGCTTTGCCGCACATGCACACACGAATTATACAATTGAAATACCAGACGATTTTTGAACTTCCGATTTCCATCTGTATATCAACTATTTCGCACATGCAGAAAAATTGAGCCAGAACCAGCGATTCAACCTCTGCGAACAATGTTGCGTCGCACACAAGAAAAACCCCTCGACATTTCTACTGTATCGTTACAGATTGAATTCCTCAGGGAGGCGCGATTTTGGCAGGCGGCGGGCTTACGGCGTCTGGAAAAGCCTCTATAAGCGAGACCAATTCGCGCGGGGCGGCCTACAGGGATGGAAAACAACGGAAATTTCGGACAGGCGGCATCGACGCCAGCGGCGCGCGAGCGCCCGACATTGAAGACGATTGCCTTCATGACGGGCCTCGGCGTGACGACGGTGTCGCGCGCGCTGAAAGATGCGCCGGATATCGGGGCGGAAACCAAGGAGAGGGTGCGCATGGTCGCCCGCCAGCTCGGCTATCAGCCGAACAGGGCGGGGGTGCGCCTGCGCACCGGCAAGACCAATGTCATCGCCCTCGTCCTCAGCATCGACGAGGAGATCATGGGCTTCTCGAGCCAGATGGTCTTCGGCATCTCCGAGGTTCTGTCCGGCACGCCCTATCATATCGTCGTGACACCGCATTCCCACAGCAAGGACCCGATGCTGCCGGTGCGCTATATCCTCGACACCGGCTCGGCCGACGGCGTCATCATCTCGCGCATCGAACCGGACGATCCGCGTGTGCGGCTCTTGACCGAGCGCGGCATGCCCTTTGCCACGCATGGGCGCACCGATGCGGGTCTCACGCATCCCTTCCACGATTTTGACAACGAAGCATTCGCGCACAAGGCGGTGGAAAAGCTCGTCAAGCGCGGTCGGCGCCGCATCGCCCTGCTGCAGCCGCCAAGCAAGCTCACCTACTATGCCCATATCCGTATCGGGTTCCAGACCGGACTGCACGATTACGGCGCCGAGGAAGTGCCGCTGCGCATCAACATCGACGCACCGCTCGCCGACATCCGTGACGCCGTCGAGATGATGATGCGCTCGGCCAATGCGCCCGACGGCATCGTCTGTTCCGCCGGCAGCGCGGCGATCGCCGTCAATGCCGGCATCGAGGCCGCCGGCAAGGCGCTCGGCCGCGATCTCGATATGGTTTCAAAGGAGTCAGTGCCGATTCTGAACTGGATCCGCCCGGAAATCATCACCGCCCAGGAAGACGTGCGCCATGCCGGCCGCGAAATGGCCAAGGCCGTCATCGCCCGCATCGACGGGGTCGAACCGGAACTGCTGCAGAGCATCAGCCAGCCGATCTGGCCGGAGCACGGCAGATAAAGAGGACGCCGACCCCGGCGAGTCGAAGAAAAGCTGGTTCCGGATTCACAAGCAGTTGTCGGCCCGAAAAAGCCAAGATTTCCCGCCATCTCATGAGCGAGTCACGGGGATATCGACAGAATGCAGCAAAGCGGCGTGCCCTATTTCAGCCAATGGGAAACACCCGGCATGACGCTGCCGGTATTAGCCGAGGGATCGCAAGCGCTGCTGCGCGATCCGCTCTGGCGCCATTCGGGAGCCGGCACGATCGAGGAATATGCGCGCTGGGCGGTGAATGTCTGCGGCATGGCCTGCCTGAAGATGATCCTTGCCGCCCGCGGCGAGATCCATCCGACCCTGGAGCTCGCCCGCGCCTGCACCAGATATGGCGGTTATGTCGTCAACGAGATTGACGCCTCGATCAAGGGACTGATCTACGCGCCCTTCGTCCACTTCCTGGGTGAGCGTTTCGGGCTCGGCGCCGAGGTGATGACTGGTGTCACGACACCGGCCATTCCTGAGTTGCTGTCGAAGCGCCGGTTCTTCATCGCCTCGGTGCATTCGGCCATCCGCTGGCCGGAGCGCGAGCCGCCGTCGAAGGGCGGTCATCTGGTGCTGGTGACGGCAGCCAGCGATGAGACGATCCGCTTCCACAATCCGTCCGGCCAGGATGCGGCGAGCCAGGTCGATGTGACGCTGCCGCTTGCCGTCTTCGACCGCTTCTTCGCCAATCGCGGCATATCGGTCGACGCCTGACCTTTTCAACACCAGATCGCTTCGGAGGCTTTCATGACCCCTTCCCCAACCAGGCTGCGCATTGCCGTGCTCTTCGGCGGCCGCTCGGCCGAGCATGAAGTTTCCATCCTTTCGGCGACCAACGTCATGGCCGCGCTCGCCCCCGAGAAATACGATGCCATCCCCGTTTTCATCACCCGCGAGGGGCAGTGGCTGCTGAGCAGTTTCGCCGATGGCGCCTTGGCGGCCCCTTCATCCGGCACGGAAATCTGCCTCGTTCCGGGCGGACGAGGACGGGCGATGGCGATCCCCGCCGATAGTGCACCACACGAGCTTGCGAGGATCGACATCCTTTTCCCCGTGCTGCACGGCCCGCATGGCGAAGATGGATCGGTGCAGGGTGTGGCGGAGGTCGCCCGCGTGCCGCTCGCCGGCTGCGGCATCCTCGGGTCCGCCGCCGCTCTCGACAAGGATATTGCCAAACGCCTGCTGCGAGCGGCCGGCCTGCCGGTGGCGCGCGCCATAACGATCCATGAAGGTGCGTCCCCTTCGCTTGACGCGCTCGAAGGCGAACTCGGTCTGCCGCTCTTCATCAAGCCGGCGCGGCAGGGTTCATCCGTCGGCGTCGCCAAGGTCCATGCCAGCCAGGAGTTTGCGGCAGCCCTTACGGGAGGATTCCGCCACGACCGGACGCTGCTTGCCGAGGAATTCATCGCCGGCCGCGAGATCGAGTTCAGCGTGCTGGAGGATGCGGCGGGAGAACTCTTCGTTTCCCGGCCGGGCGAAATCGTGCCGGCGGATATGCACGGTTTCTATAGTTACGACGCCAAATATATCGACGAGAACGGAGCAGCACTGAAAGTGCCGGCCGACCTGCCGCCGGACGTGGAGGCCGCCATGCGCGACACGGCGGCAAGGGCCTTCCGTGCTGTCGGCTGCGATGGCATGGCACGCGTCGACTTTTTCCTGACGGATGACATGCGCTTCCTCGTCAACGAGCTCAACACCATTCCCGGCTTCACCGATATCAGCATGTATTCCAAGGCGATGGCGGCAAGCGGCGTCGGTTATGCCGAGATCATCGACAGGCTCGTCGACCACGGTTTAGCGCGCGCCAGCCGGGCGGCTTAAGACGAGAGCCTAACATGAGCCGCTTGGTCTTGATTTCCGGATGTTCCGGCGGCGGAAAATCGACGCTGCTGACGGAACTCGGTGGACGCGGTCATGCGATCATCGAAGAGCCCGGCTGGCGGATCGTCAAGCAGGAGCTCGAGGGCGACGGCATCGCCCTGCCCTGGAACGACATGATGGCCTTCGCCCGCCGCGCGATCGAGATGGCGATCGCCGATCACACGGCGGCGCAGGGCAAAGCCGGCTGGACGTTTTTCGATCGTGGGCTGATCGATGCCGCAGCAGCACTTCAGCATCTGACCGGAGAACCGATCCTGGAAGGATTGAGTGCCGCCCACCGCTATAACAGGAGCGTTTTCCTCACCCCACCATGGCCGGACATCTATGTCACCGACCCCCACCGGCGCCATGGCTTCGACGAGGCAGTCGCCGAATATGACCGCCTCGCCGCGATCTATCCGGTGCTTGGCTACAACGTCGTCATATTACCGAAACTCTCGGTCGCCGACCGGGCGGATTTCATCCTCGACCGCCTGGAAACGCCGTAGCCGCCTCTCGGCTGCTTTCTCAAGGGAAGCCTCAGCGCCTGCGAAAGATGCACCACTGAAACCACTGCCGGCCACCGCGAGGCGTCATGTGCTCCTCCCGCCACTCGCGCTCAAGCGCGAAGACGGATGAGAATTCATTCACAAGGGCGGCCGCGTCGTAACGCTGGACCGGCAAGCCGCTGCACCGTTCCGGCCCGTCAGGCGCGAAGGTCGCGATGATCACCACGCTGGCCGGTGATGTGCCGGTTTGGAGTGCGCGGCGATAAGCCAGGCGCTGCTCGGGTTCGGTGAGGAAGTGAAAGACGGCGCGGTCATGCCAGACATCGTACTGCCGCTCCGGTCGCCACACGGTGACATCATCAATTACCCAGGCGATGCGGGCGGTTTCGTCCTCCAGCCGCGTTTTGGCGATGTCGAGCGCCGGCGCGGCGATGTCGAGAACGGTAAGATCGAGCCAGCCGCGCTCGACGAGACGGTCGACAAGGCTCGATGCGCCGCCGCCGACATCGATCAGCGAGGCCGTGACCGGCAGCTGCAACTCGTCAATTGCCCGCAGGGAAGGCCCTGGCGTCGGCTGATACCAGCTGACGCTGTCGGCAGCTTTCGTGCGATAGACCTCGTCCCAGTGCTCCCGCTTCGGGTCCGTCATGCGGCATGCCCATTCTTTTGCAGCGCCCGACATCCTGTAGGATTTGAGACGTCCGCACAGCCGCCGCGCGGTGAGTGTACATCTTTCCAGGCAGCGAAATGACGATAAACGAAATCCACCGGATCAGTTCGAGGTGCCGTCAGATCGAGACGCCCGCCCAACCGTTGCGCGACAGCAATCGACGCGGCGTTGCCAGGGGCGATATAGCTGACGAGCGACGGCAGGCTGAGCGTTGCAAAGGCCCAGTCCCGTAACGCCATGGCCGCCTCGGTCGCATAACCCCTGCCCTCATGGGCCTTATAGACGAACTAGCCCAACTCCTTTTCCGGAAAGAGCGGCCCGTGATTGATCCCTACCTGACCGACGCATTCGCCTGTCTCGGCAAGGTCGATCATCAGCGCCCCGTGTCCGAAAAGCTGCCAGAGCGCCACGTCGTGACAGAACATTCCCCAGGCTGCGCGCAGATCGAACGGGCCGCCCATGTCAACGGATCGCGGTGAAGCCATGAGCTGCGCATAGGCGGTGAAATCGCCCAGCACAGGCATGCGGAGCTTCAGACGCTCCGTTCGGATGTTTATCACGCCGGTTTCGGACATGTCGTCGCCTCTGTCAGGTGGGGTTTGGGGTTTCAAAGGCCGGGGAAAATTGCAAAACTCAGCTTGGCGTGGAGCCGCGAAAAACAATCCGTTGCACGAGCCGCTTATCGAGGTCGAGATACACCAGCTGCCCGTCGCTGCTGAAGCCCATACGGCTATAGATGTCTGGGTTTCCGATCAGCGCACAGCCGGCGGCACCCATCTCGTTCAACCGTTCAAGCCCCCTGACAATCAACGCCCTGCCGATACCTTGCCGCTGTCCCTGCGGTTTCACCGATATCGGCCCCAGGCCGAACTAGCCGTCATGCACACCATTGATCGTAACCGGCGAAAACGCGACATGGCCCCGAATTTCCGCACCCTCCTCGGCGACCAGCGATATCGCCAGATCGCCGTTCGCGCGAAGTCTGCGAATGATCTCCGCCTCCGTTCCCTCACTGTAAGGCATCGGGGCGAAGGCAATCGAGGTCAGATCGTGGATCGCGCCAATATCCGCCGGCCTTTCGTATCGGATCAGCATCTCTGTCACCGCAGGTCCTATTCGCCCTTCTCGTCTTTTAATCACCCTCGGTGACATCGATAGCATCATTCTTCGTCGAGGCGCAGTTCCTGCCCCCCGGACATGATCCTGAGGATGTAGACCGTTTCTCCCTCAACGGTGAAAGCAATGCTCAGGCTTCGTTCGAAGCCGACGATCCTCAGGCCATCACGGATCTCGCCCCGAACCGTCCCTCGCTTCGGAAAGTTTTGAAACCCTTCCAGAAAGGTTTGAAGACGATCGATATAATTTTGAGCAGCCACCTCTCCGGCGCGAGGCACAAGATAATTCAACAACGCGTCGACATCATCTCGGGCGGCGACACTTAGCCGGACCGTGTATCTCATTACTTGGCTTTGGCCGCGATGGATTTGATGCGCTTGCCAAAACCCTCGAAAGCATCGTCGAGGGATACCGACCTCTCGGGATGCGCCTTGAGTTCATCATAAACGGGTGCGACCTCTTCGCGGAGCCAACGCTCCACCGCAGCATCACGCGCAGCAAGGGTTCGCAAGCCATCGCGGATGACCTCGCTTTCGGTGGCGTATTCTCCCGAAGCGACTTTAGCCTTGACCATTTCAGCCATTTCGATCGGCAAGGTGATGCTTAAAGATTGAGTTGTGCGCATGGAATTTGCCTCTCTCGGTCCTTTTGCCTTTATCGCACAGAGCACGATTAAATCCTACACTTTCCCAACAGTCTGGCATCTCGCGTCGGGGTTATATCGAGCAGCGCGACGTACCCCACGAAAAAGCCCGGCGCGACGCCCGGGCTCTTCCTTGACATCTGTCGGCAGGCCTCAGAAGGTCGCCGCACCGCTGCCCCAGGGGCCGTGGTGGAAATCCTTGCCATCGAGGCGGTCGAAACCGTGGGCGCCGAAGAAGTCGCGCTGCGCCTGGATGAGGTTGGCCGTTCCCCTGCCCTGACGGTAGGCGTCGAAATAGGTCAGCGCCGAGGTCAGCGCCGGCACCGGCAGGCCGGCGGAAATCGCTGCACCGACAACGCGGCGCAGCGCCGGGATCGATTCCTTGACCATGTCGGAGAAGGCCGGCGTGACGATCAGGTTTGCGGCGTCGGGCGCCTTGGTGAAGGCCGAGGTGATCTCGTCGAGGAACTGCGAGCGGATGATGCAGCCGGCGCGCCAGATCCTGGCGATCGTCGGCATCGGCAGCGACCAGTTGAACTCACGCGAGGCTTCCGCCATTACCGCAAATCCCTGCGCATAGGCGCCGATCTTGGCGGCAAACAGCGCCAGCTCCAGATCCTTGTTGAGCTCGGGACCATAGGCGATCGGGAAGGACACGGCCTGCGTGCCGAAGATCTTTTCGGCGGCTTCGCGCTGTGACTTCATCGACGACAGACTGCGGGCGGCGACCGCGGCTTCGATCGCCGTTGCCGGAATGCCCATGTTCTGCGCCTCGATCGCCGACCATTTGCCGGTGCCCTTCTGGCCGGCCTTGTCGAGGATCATGTCGACCATCGGGCCGCCGGAAACCGGATCGTTGGCGGCCAGCACCTTTTCGGAGATCTCGATCAGGTAGGAATTCAGCCGGCCCTTGTTCCATTCGCCGAAGATGCCGGAGATGTCGGAGGCACTCTTGCCGAGGCCGTCGCGCAGGATGCCGTAGATTTCGGCGATCATCTGCATGTCGGCATATTCGATGCCGTTATGGATGGTCTTGACGAAATGGCCGGCGCCGTCATTGCCGAGCCAGGCGACGCAGGGCTCGTCATTGTAACGGGCGGCAATCGAGGTCAGCACTTTCTCGACGCGCTTCCAGGAGTCTTCGGTGCCGCCGACCATGATCGACGGGCCATGGCGCGCACCTTCCTCGCCGCCGGAAACACCCATGCCGATGAAGGTGAGATCGGTGTTCTTCAGGCGGTCGAAGCGGGCGACGGTGTCGCGGAAATTGGCGTTGCCGGCATCGATCATAATGTCGCCCTTGGACAGGTGCGGACGCAGCAGCTCCATCTGCTGGTCGACGGCATCACCCGCCTTGATCATGATGATGATCGGGCGCGGCGGCCGGATCGCATCGACGAACTCTTCGATCGTCTTGCAGGGAATGATCTGCTTTTTCAGATCACCGGCGCTTTCGTAGAATTCGTCGGTTTTCTCAGGCGTACGGTTGAAGACCGCAATTTTATTGCCTTTCTCCGCGATGTTGAGCGCCAGGTTGGAGCCCATGACCGCAAGACCGATCAGTCCGATTTCTGCCTTTTCCACGACAAACCTCCGATGTGTCATTTGGATCGGTGTTGTGGCACTGTCTCGGTCAAACGGCAAGTCTCGCAAGGGTCTAATCGGTTCGCAAAAGCAACGAAATCAAGCTGCAATATCCTGACTTGTCCGACAACCGCTTGCACCGGCTCACCGGCAACCAAGTTTTTGCACCACCCTGCCATTGATGCCCTATCTGATGGTATCATCGGCGTTTCGGGAGATATCGCCTTGGCACCGGAAAGACGAAAAGATACGGCGCTGCTCGCTGCCCGTGCCGGCCGCTATCGCGAATATGCGCCGCCGCCGGCGCTGCGACGCCATTTCAGCCGGTTCTGGTCGCATGCGCTCCATGGCGGACCGCCGGCACAGGTGGCGATCGTGCCGGACGGCTATTGCGACCTCCTCTGGGTCGACGGCCGACTGGTCGTCGCCGGGCCCGACAGGACGGCGGCCTTTCCCGTTCTCCGGCAGGGAACGACAGTCATCGGCGCACGTTTTGCGCCGGGCGCCGCGGCACCCTGGCTGAAGACGCCGCTCTCGGCGCTGGTCGGCTGTTCGGTGCCGCTTGCCGACATTGGCTGGAAGGACACGGCCGAATTCGAGGCGCGGCTTGTTGATTGTCCCGATTCCTCGGATGCGATGGCGCTATTCGGCCGGCTGCTCGAAGAGGCCGCGCGCGATGCGGACGAACCCGCCCGGGACGCCGCCGTGATCTTCGCCGCCGCCGACAGCGGTCGCCCGGCGTCCGGGCTGCTCGGCCGGCTCGGCATGAGTGAAAGGCAGCTGCGCCGCCGCTGCCACCATCATTTCGGCTATGGCGCCAAGACGCTGGAACGGATCCGCCGGTTCCAGCGTTTCCTCGAGCTCTGCCGCAAATCGGGCACGATGCCGCTCGCCCGCCTTGCGCTCGAAGCGGGCTTTGCCGATCAGGCCCACATGACCCGCGAGGTCGGCGAGCTCTCGAGCCTGACACCCGCCGCCGTTCTTGGCCAACTCAACATGCCGAGGCCAGCCTGACCGTTTTGTTCAAGACGCCGCCAGCCGGCCTGCTATTCCAGGGGAACAGATACGAAGGACCTGCAAGCCATGTCGACAATGCCCGCGAAAATCATCCACCAATCGATCGAGCGCGACTGGCGCGACGTCTACGACTTCGCCGGCAAGCCGGAGAACATGCCGCTCTGGGCCTCCGGCCTTGCCAGCGGCCTCGAACCTCACGGCGCTGACTGGATCGCCCACGGCCCGCTCGGAACCATCAAGGTGAGTTTCGTACCTGCCAATGAATTCGGCGTAATCGACCACACAGTGACGATCGAATCCGGCCTCAGGGTCTATAATGCGCTGCGCATCGTACCGAACGGCGATGGCTGCGAGGTCATGTTCACCCTGTTGCGCCTGCCCGGCATGACAGACGCGCAGTTTTTTGCCGATGCCGCGCATGTCGAGAAGGATCTCGCCATGCTGAAAGCCCTGATGGAGAGATAGATGGCCGATAAGTCAGAAAACCACGACCGCCGCATCGACTATGTCGAATTCAATGTCGCCGACATCGCCGCCGCCAAAGCTTTTTACGGCTCGGCCTTCGGCTGGCGTTTCACCGATTACGGCCCGAACTATTGCGAATTCGACGATGGCCGGCTGAAGGGCGGTTTCACCGATTACGGCCCCGTGCGGCCGGGCGGACCGCTTGTTGTCGTCTATGCCAGGGATCTGGAAGAGGTGCTGACCTCGGTCGAGAGGGCCGGCGGCACCATCGTCCGGCCGATCACCGATTTTCCCGGCGGCCGCCGCTTTCATTTCCTCGACCGTGACGGGTACGAGCTCGCCGTCTGGGCGACCGCCTGAGGCTACCGATCGGGCAGCCTGGCCATCCGGCCAGGGGTCAGGCAGAGTTGGGCTGCTGATCGAGGTCGTGCATGACGATCAGCGCGCCGATCACCGTGCCGCCCCCATCGCGCAGCGGCGACATGCGACAACGCACCTGCCGTGATCCTTCGCTGCCCGGCGAGCGCTCATAGGTGTAGTCGATATGGCCGCCGGCAAAACAGGCGTCGAGCTTGTGCTTGGCGCATCCGGCAAACCGCTCTTCACCGATGAATTCAGAAAGATGGCGGCCGATCAGCTCCATCGGCTTCTTGTTGAGATGAGCGCTGTTGGCCGGATTGGAGTAGAGGTAGCGGTAATCCCTTGTCAGCACCGCCACCCGGTCCGGGATGCTGTCAAGGATCATCGCGTTGAGGAACTGGCCGTTATCGGTATCCGGCACGTAGGCCGGCGGCGGCTCGATACGCACGTCCTGCGGCGAAGGCACACGCCAGTCCGGCCCATGCGTCCCGAAATAGCGGTCGAGCAGGAAGGAAAGCACCGTCGTGTGCTCGGTGACGCTGGCGCTGTCGTCGGCGTCCTGGCCGATGAGATGAGTGACAAACTGCAGTTGCATGTAGACTTCGAGCAGATTGACGGCCCGGTGAGCGAGGATAGCCTCGACCAACGGCTCGACATGGCGGTCGAGCGCCGTGACGCGCTGGTCGTCGCCCAGGCGTATGGCTTCCTCTATCTGCGTGCAACGCAAGGAAAAAGCTCGAAAAAGCTCCAGCAAGACGCCTCCAACTACGATTGCCCCAAGAGACGAGTCCGAAACCGGACCTGGTTTACACCTCTAAAATGCGCCTAGCGGTAGACATTATTCGCGCCTTGGTGGTGACGGGTAACATGAAGTGTGCTCTGTTTCAATCCGAGAGCACCTGCCGCTTTTCACCGCTGATAATTCAGGGTGGACCTTTTTAATTTGGAACAGGTTTCGGATCTTAGGCCGAGCCAGCATAAAATCATTGGGTTCTAAGGTGCGAGTGTGTTCTTGATCTGCCAGCGGTCGTGATACCAGAGCCACTGTTCCGGGTATTCCCGCACCCAGCTTTCCACCTTGTCGTTGAGCAGCTGGGCGGCTGCCGGCAGGTCCAGATTGCCCTTGGCGTCGCGCGGCATGTCCAGCCGCGGCTCGATTTCCAGCCGATAGCGGTTGCCGGGCAGCCGTATGCAGCGCGCCGGATAGACCTCGCAATCGAACTGGCGCACCAGCTTCGGCAGCAGCGGATTGGTCTTGACCTCGCGCCCGAAGAAGGTGCCCTTCACCCCCTTGCGGAATTTCTGGTCGACGAGCACGCCCACGCCCTGGCCGGCTTCGAGCTGCCGGGCGAGCGCGAAGGAGGAGCCGGCATGCGACGGCACCAGCTTGCCCATCCGTGCGCTCCTGAAATCGAAGACCTTCTTGGCGACATAGGGATTGTTCGGCGGCCGGAAGAGCACGGTCACATGAAGCCCGAAGGCCGCACCCGCCACCGGCAGCAGCTCGAAATTGGCGGTATGACCGGTGAAGACGATGAAGGGGCGCGGATTGTCGCGCAGGTCGAGAAAGACGGGGACACCCGATACCTCCACCCTGCCCGGCTCCGATTTTTCGGGATCGTAATCGAACAGCTCGTCGAGGAAGACGTATTCGGCCGCAAGCCGGCCCATATTGCCCCAGCTTGCGAGTGCGATCTCCTCGATCTCGGCAACGCTCTTCTCAGGGAATGCGTTGCGCAGATTGACGAGCATCAGCCTGTGACGACGCGTCCGCCGGCCGAGGCGGCGCATCATCCTGTCGGCGAAGCGAATCGCGCCATCAGCCGGAAACAGCTTCAGCACGTTCAGAACGCCGAACATCACCTGCGCCACCAGCCATTGCTGGAAGTGCCTGAGCGCCAGAACGATCCGGGTGATGAAGAGCTTCACTTGGGGCTCAATCCATTTTCAGAATGATCTTGCCGAAGATCTGGCGCGATTCCATCCGCTCCAGCGCCCGGTCGATATCGCTGAAGCTCACCTCGGTATCGATGACCGGATGCACGAGCCCGCGGCCCATCTTCTGCATCGCATCCGCCATGTTCTCCATGCGGCAGCCGAAGGAGCCGAACAGCTTCAGCTGCTGCTGGAACAGCATCATCAGGTTCATCTCCGTCGAAACGCCCGAGGTCGAGCCGCAGGTGACGAGGCGCCCGCCGCGCTTCATGCAGAGCATCGAGCCCGCCCAGGTATCCTTGCCGACATGTTCGAAGACGACGTCGACACCCTTCTTTTTGGTGAGCTTGCGCACCACCCCTTCAAAACGGTCGGTGCGGTAGTTGATGACGTGATCGGCGCCGAGCGCCTTGGCCTTTTCGATCTTGTCGTCCGAACCGACGGTGGTGATGACGGTGCAGCCGATCTTCTTGGCAAGCTGGATCGCTGCCGTGCCGATGCCTGAGCCGCCGGCATGGACGACGATCGTTTCGCCCGGCTCCAGCTTGGCGTTGTCGAACAGCATGTGCTCGACCGTGCCGAAGGTGACGGGAGCGAGTGCTGCACCGATCGCATCGACGCCGGGAGGGGCCGGAACCAGCAGCCGCGCGGGAAGATTGACCTTCTCCTGCGCAAAGCCATCGAGATGGAAGCCGTGCACGCCGGAGACATGTTCGCAGAGATTGTCGCGGCCTTCGCGGCAGGGGCGGCAAAGGCCGCAGGTGCGCGCGCCATAGATGGAGACCAACTGGCCCGGCAGCACATTGGCGACGCCGGGGCCGATCGCTTCCACCACGCCGGAGGCTTCCGCACCGATGACCAGCGGCATCTTACGCTTGGCGAAAGCCATGCCGCGCCAGCCCCAGACGTCGATATGGTTGAGCGCCACGGCCTTGACGCGCAGCGTCACCTCGCCGGCGGCGGGCGCATCCGGTTCCGGCAGGTCGGTGATCTCAAGCTTGCGGTCATCGATCAGTTGCAAAGCGCGCATGGCAAAATCCCTCGCCTTGAAGGCGTCATCTCGTCTTAAAAATGTGTCGGGAACCGCTTAAGCCGGTTCGAGCGCCATGACAAGGCTGGCATTCTGCCCGCCGAAGCCGAAGGAGTTGGAAAGCACGGCTGAAACCTGCGCTTCCCGCTTCTTGTTCGGCACGACATCGAGAACGATCGACGGATCGGGATTGGCATAGTTGATCGTCGGCGGCAGCGTGCCGGTCAGCATCGTCTGCAGCGAGAACACCGCTTCGACGGCGCCCGCCGCCGTCAGCGTATGGCCGATCATCGACTTGTTGGAGGAAACTGGAATGCCGACGATCCGCTCGCCGAAGACGGCCGACATCGCCCCATATTCCATCTTGTCGTTTTCGGGCGTCGAGGTGCCATGGGCATTGATATAGCCGATGCCGCTCTCGTCGATGCCGGCGTCGGCAAGGGCCGCGCGGATCGTCGCGATCGCCGGGCCGCCATCCGGTGAGGAGCGCGTGCGGTGGAAGCTGTCGGCCTTGTCGCCGGCGCCCTTCATGATGCCGAGCACCTTGGCGCCGCGGATAACTGCCGATTCCAGCGATTCCAGCACCAGAGTCGCAGCACCCTCGGCGATGACGAAGCCGTCGCGATCCTTGCTGAACGGCTTGGAAGCCTTGGTCGGCGGATCGTTCTGTGTCGAAAGCGCCGACAGCAGCGAGAAGCGGATCAGCGCTTCGGCGCTGAGAGAGCCGTCGGTCGCAACCGTCAGCGCCCGTTCCGTGCGCCCCTGGCGGATCGCCTCGATGCCGAGCTGGATCGCCGTAACGCCCGATGCACAGGCCGTCGACAGCGTCACTGGCAGGCCACGCGTGCCGAACCGGTCGGCAAGCCGTTCGGAAATCGCCCCGAACAGCGCCGCCTCGTGGAAAGCAGGATCCGGTCGCTGGCGCAGCGCCGTCAGGAAACGCTCATAGGCGTCGCCTGGATGTTCGGAGGCCGGCGAACGGTCGGCAAGCTCGAAACGCGCGCTCCATTCCGGCTCGATCGGCGGGGCAGCGAGAAACAGTGGGCCGTTGAAATCGCCGGAAAGGCCAGCATTGGCCAATGCCTCGATCGTCGTTTCCCGGGCGAAGGCATAGGAGCGCTCGACGGCATTCGGCGCCGGAATGCCGATGAAATCGACGGTGCCGGCAATGCGCGTCGACAGTCCCTCGGTCGGGAAGCGGTTGATCTCGTGAATTCCCGACGTGCCTGAGGTCAGGGCCGCCCAGTTGTCATTGAGACCCTGGCCGAGCGAGGTGATGATACCCATGCCTGTGACGGCAACGATCGGACGGCCGAGATGATCTCTGTAAGCGGAAGCTGTCATATCTCTCACTCCTCACGCATCTGCGGAAAGAACGGCGACGCCCTCGCCGCGCTGGTGCCCGACCGTGGTCACGACGGCGGCCATGGCGCCTTTGCGCATCGGCGCCTCATGGGCGGCATCGAACGTCGGCACCTTGGCCTTGCCGTCGACAGCAAGGGCTGCAAGCGCCAGACCGAGCGTGAACTGCGTCTCGATCGTATGGCCGGTCACGCCGCCGAAGCCGCGGATCGCAACGTCGGGCAATTGATGTTCAAGCACCGCCCGCTCGCGGGCGGCGAGATCGTGCATGCCGGTCGAGCCGGAGAAGATCGCCGTGCTTTCGGCGGCAAGCCCTGCGGCGGGTGCCAGAAGCCGCTCCAGGCGGACTTCGAGATTGCCGGCATTGCGATTGCCGCGGTCGCCCTCGACCGCGTCGATGACCGCATAGATATGGGCGCCGCGGGCTTCGGCGTGCTGGCGTGATTCGAGCACCAGGAAGGCGCCGGCCGAACCGGTGATCATGCCGCCGCCGTCGCTGGGTCTGCGTGACCAGAGCGGCACCCAGTCGCCGCGCGCATGGGCGCCGATCGCTTCGGTGAGCAGGATCATATCGGGCCGCTCGGCCGCAAAGGCGCCGCCGACCAGCGCATGCGAGGATTCACCTGACTTGATACGGTAGAAGGCGGTCTCGACGGCTGAAATGCCGGCCGCTTCCTCGCCCATGAAGGTGCGCGACGAGCCGGTGACCTTGTGCACGATCGAAATGTTGCCGGCGAGCAAGTTGGAAAGCTGGGCGAGGAACAGCGTCGGACGCAGCTCCGTCGTCAGCTTTTCGTTCAACAGCAGCTCGCGGTCGTTGCGCTTCAGCGCCTCGTCGACGATCAGCGTGTCGACATTGATGTCGCGTTCGCCGCCGCCGGCTGCGACGATCATATCCATCGCGCCGCAGGCTTCGATATCGTCCTTGAAGCCGGCATCGTCGAGCGCCAGACCGGCCGCGAAGACGCCGATGCGCTGCCAGTTCTCCATCTGGCGCTGGTCTCCGCGCTTGGCGATCTGCTGCGACCAATCGATCTCCGGCAGCGGATGCACCGGATAGGGCTTGAATTTCTCAGTCTCGACGATCGCCTTAGGTGCGCTAGCCGCCGAAAGCAGCGCGATATGCGCCTCCTTGCCGACGCCCTGACAGGTGACGATGCCAATGCCGGTGATGACGACGTCGTTTGCAGCCTTGCTCATCCAATCACTCCCTGCGCCGCGATCGCTTCGAGAAGCCCGATCTCGCCGGCACGTTTCTTCACGATATCGCCGAGCGGAACCTCGCTGAACGGCATGGTGCGCAGCTTCAGTTGCGCATCGCAGACCTTCTTGCCGGCGCTGGTGATTTTAGCCTTGGTGACCGCGAAACCCGAACCGTCGTGTTCGAGCACCGCCTCGATGTCGAGCACGGCCTCCGGTTCGACGAAGGTACGCATCTTGGCGCCGTCGACCGTCATCAGGAAAGGCATGGCGGCAAAATCGGTGACGGCAAGCACCAGCATGCCGGAGGCCTGCGCCATGGTCTCGATCAAGAGCACGCCGGGAACGAGCGGCATGCCGGGAAAATGGCCTTCGAAGACGGGGCTCTTGGCCGGCACGACGGATCGCGCCTTCAGCGTGCCCTTCTTCAGGTCCACCGCTTCGACGCGGTCAATCATCTGGAAATATTCCAGCAGCATTCGGATCCTCCGGCCCGACAGGCCAGATCCGACCGCCGGTGACGCCTACTTAGAGCAATTCCAGGAAAAGTGCGACGCGGTTTTCCGAGGAAGTGCGAATTTGGCCTGATCTAGGAACGAAACCGCCCGGCCGCCATATTCACGGCGGCAGGGCGTGCAAAAAAGATTGATATGTCGCTCAGGCCTTGGCTGCTTTGAGCTCGTCGATCTTGGCGCAGAGGTTCTTCAGCACGAAGTATTCTTCGGTGGAAACCTTGCCTTCGTTGACTTCCTGCGTCCACTTTTCGAGCGGAATCTTGATGCCGAATTCCTTGTCGATCGCAAAGACAATGTCGAGGAAATCGAGGCTGTCGATACCGAGGTCGTCGATCGTATGGCTCTCCGGCGTGATCGTGGCGCGATCGATCTCGCTGGTTTCTGCAATAATGTCGGCAACTTTATCGAATGTAGCGGTCACGCGCTGTACCTCATGAAATGACGATTTAAACCTCCTCATAGGCAAATCCATTTCAAAAGCCAATGCTTTCGTCCGAGCGTTGCGGCAATTTGCCGATCGGGTGTTGCCTAAACAGCAATGGAATGCGGGCCTCTTGCCGTCACCGGGCTGCAGGCGATGCCACTGCGGGGATCCCGCTTCAGCGGCGGAGCGCCCAAGCCGTCCGAATCAAAACCGCGCACAGCCTCGCTTTGGCACACTCCCCGGCAGGAGCCGTGGGCACCGGCACTTGATCTGGATCAAGTCGCGATCCCCGCGAAATTGATAATCATCAAGCCGCGCTGGAAGAAATCGGGATAGCCGATCCCGCAGTCGCGGCGTAATCGTTGGAGAAATGCCGGGCATGCGAGCCATGCCCAGGTATCCCCGGGTGCATCAGGATTTCGAAGGGATCAGGATATGGACGTCGCACACAGTCAGGGTCTTGAGCTTGGCGTTCCCGTCGCCTGCCGGTCCTGCCAGGCGCGGCATGGCGTCGTTTGCGGCGCCTTGTCGAGCGACCAGCTCCGTGAGCTCGGACGCCACTCGCTGCGCCGCAAGGTCGATGCCGGCAGCGAGATCGTGGCACAAGGGTCGGAAAGCTCGTTCTATTCGAACATCATGCGCGGCGTGGTGAAGCTCTGCAAGGTGATGCCGGACGGGCGCCAGCAGATCGTCGGCCTGCAGTTCGCCCCCGATTTCGTCGGCAGGCCTTTCGTGCGCGAAAGCACGCTGTCGGCCGAAGCTGCGACCGATGCGGAGATCTGCGTCTTCCCCCGCAGCCTGCTCGACCGCATGATATCGGAGACGCCGGAACTGCAGAGGAGCCTGCACGACCAGGCGCTGAAGGAGCTGGATGCAGCGCGCGAATGGATGCTGACGCTCGGCCGGCGCACAGCCGAGGAGAAGGTCGCAAGCCTGCTCCACCTCATCGCCACGCACGCCGAACCGCAAACGGCCACGAGCACCGCCTTCGACCTGCCGCTATCGCGCGCCGAGATCGCCGATTTCCTCGGGCTGACGATCGAGACCGTCAGCCGCCAGATGACCAGGCTGCGCAAGAGCGGCGTCATCCGCATCGAGAACTTCCGGCATATCGTCGTCCCCGACATGGATGAACTGGAAAAGAAAATCAGTGCGTAATCACCACGCGGGTATTGGCAAGGCCGGCTTGGCGCGCCAGCGAGAAGAACTGGGCCGCATTGTCCGGATGAAGGCGAACACAGCCATGCGAGGCCGGCCGGCCCAGGCGCTTCAGGTCGAAGGTGGCGTGAACAGCATAACCGCCGTTGAAGAACACGGCGTAGGGCATCGGTGCATTGTCGTATTTCCGCGAACGGTGATCGCGCGACAGCCACTTGGCGCTCCACGAACCGGTCGGGGTGACATAGCCGTTGCGTGCGGTCGAAACTTTCCAGCGATACTTGACGAAGCCGTTCTCGGAGACGGTCATCGTCTGCTTGCCGATGCTGATATTGGCAACCAGCGTCGCCGCCTCAGCGGCAACGGGAGAAAACTGCAGCAATAAACTTGCGGCCGCAGCCGCCAAAATCGTCTTCATGATAGCCCCTCTTCGACCGCGCGCAGATCAATTGCGCCGCCACGGAAGAGAGACTAGGGCAATACTTATTATATTGCTTTAATCCGAATGGTAATCACAACTCTAACAAGTGAGAGCAGGAATTGGGCGCCGGGAAAGCGGCGGCACCTCTTCACTGAAGCTTGCGCGCCGCCGAAGGCTGCTTGAGCTGCCGGTAGGCCTTGTTCATCTTCTCGCGAATAGACGCCATCGTGCCGAGATTATGACCGCAGGCGGCACAGGTGATGATGTCGGTTTCCCGGATTTCGGCACGCTCGAACTTCATCTTGGTGCTCTTGCACTTCGGGCACGGTAATTCAACCTGAACTGTCATTGCTCTGCTTCCGGTCTGATGAGATATGAGGCGGTTCAAATAGACGTTTGAGCGGGGGCTGTCCACCGAGACGTGGTTGCCTTGTGTTACCCCCCTCTGCCCTGCCGGGCATCTCCCCCACAAGGAGGGAGATCGGATAGGCGTAATGGCTTCCCCAAGCAACTGCCGTATATTTCTTCCGCGGCGGTAGCAAGGGAGCGATGGTCGAGCCTCTTGCCAATCTCCCTCCTTGTGGGGGAGATGTCCGGCAGGACAGAGGGGGGTGCCACACGGCACGCCCTTTCATTCCGCCCGACGGATCACCCTACAGAAAACACAAGAACAACCCGAAGATCACACCGGTGAACACCATGCAGCTGGCATAAAACACCGACACGCCGTCTTCGATATCGCCGGCGGTGGCAATGTCGCGGCCGGCGTTGTTGATCATCGGCTCCGTCACGATGACACCGCCGTAGATGCGCGGGCCGGCGAGCTGGACGTTGAGAGCGCCGGCCATCGCCGCCTCCGGGCGGCCGGAATTCGGCGAGCGGTGCAGGCCACCGTCGCGCATCGCCACGCGGATCGCCTCACGGCAGGGACTGATGCCCCGCCGGATCCAGGCGCCTGCGGCAATCAGCAGGATGGAGAGACGCGCGGCCGGCCAGTTGGCGATATCGTCGAGCCGGGCCGCGGCCCAGCCGAAATCGATGTATTTTTCCGACCTGTGGCCGATCATCGAATCCGCCGTGTTCAGCATCTTGTAGGCGAGCAAGCCTGGCAGGCCGAAGACGGCATAGCACAGCGCCGGCGCCACAACGCCGTCGGAAAAGTTTTCGGCGAGGCTTTCGATTGCCGCGCGGCAGACAGCCGGCTCGTCGAGCGTCTCGGGATCGCGCCCGACGATCCGGGAGACGGCGACCCGGCCGCCGGCAAGCCCCTCGCCGCGCAAGGCGGTAGCGACGGCCGCGACATGATCGGCAAGGCTCTTCTGCGCCAGGAAGATCGCCACCAGACCGGCCTCCAGCACCAGGCCGGCAAGGCCGAAGAGTGCGAAGAACCGGTCGAACACGAAGCCTGCGGCGATCGACAGCAGAAGCAGCGTCAGGATCGCGGCAACGCCGTTCATCCGGCGTTGGGAGCCCGTCAGGCTTGAGGGATTGAGCTGCTGGTCGACGTAAGAGATCGCCGCGCCGAAGATGACGACGGGATGCGGCACCCGCGACCATAGCCATTGTGGATCGCCGGCAATCCGGTCGAGCAGCAGCGCCAGAAGCAGTACCAGAAGGTTTTCGTCGATCGTCATCGCTCAAATCCCTGAAGGGCTTCGCCAAGCCGCCTGTCCGCCGCCGGATCGGGCGTCAACCCGAAACGCAGCCAATCCGGCGCATAATCGAACTTGCGGACGAGAATATGATGCCGGCAAAGATGCGTGTAAATGTCGCCGGCTCGCGCATCGACGACCAGGGTAAAAAGCGTCGTTCCTCCGGCTATCCGCAGCCCGGCGCCGGCCAGCACCGCAGACAGGCCGGCGCAGCGTTCATCGATACGGCCGCGGAGCGCAGACACCTCCGAACGCAGCAGCGAAGCGGCCAGTGACAGCGCCGGGCCTGAGACCGCCCAAGGGCCGAGCCAGTTCTCGAAACGCTCGAGAATATCGTGGGGCGCAATCGCAAAACCGAGCCGCAGGCCGGCAAGCCCGAAAAACTTGCCGAAGGAACGGAAGATGATCAGATTGGAAAGATTTTGCGCGTGTGCTGCGAGGCTCAGCGCCGGATCGGTATCACCGAAGGCCTCATCGACGACGAGAAGCCCGTCTACCGCCTTCATCCTGTCGTGCAGGGCAATCAGCGTCTCGGCCGGCCAGACCCTGCCGTCCGGATTGTTCGGATTGACGACGACGGCCAGCCGATGCTCCGCCCCGATTGCAGCGAGATCGCCGACCGCATCGACGGCGAAACCGGCCGAGGCGAAGGCCCGCGCATATTCGCCATAAGTCGGCGACACCACGGCGATACGATCGTCCGTCACGGCAACCCTGTTGTCCGTCATGGCGATACGATCGTCCGTCTCCGCGAACTGAACTCCCTGCCGAAGCAGGCGCGGCAAAAGTTGGATCACCGATTGAGTCCCGGGCACCGGCAGCGGTAGAATCTCCCCGCTGCGGTAATGATCGCGCGCCGCAAACCTTGCCTCGTCGACGAGATGGCTGTCCGGCAGACGGTGCCAGACCCTTGCCGGGATCTCGGGCAGGGCGACGGGACACGGGTTGATGCCTGTGGAAAGGTCGAGCCAGTCTTCCGGCCTGCCGCCGAAGGCGGCGGCAACAGCGGTAATGCCGCCGCCATGGGCGATCGGCGCGCTCATGCGGCCGCTCTCGCAAGATCGATCAGATGCATATAGGAGCCCGCCACCTGGCCGCGCCTAAGCCCGACGGCACCGAGATCGGTTCCGAGCGCATCTTGCGCGGCAAACAGCCGCTTTCCCTCACCCTCGGAAACGACAGTGGAATAGTGAAATTCATGCGCCGTCATCGTCCGCGCGAAGAAGGCGCCGTCGAGCGGCGTGACACGGCGATAGCCGAGATGGCGCCGGCGCTCGGCATAGCTGGTGACAACCGGCAGCAGGCCGAGCATTTCGTGGCGGTTGCCCCCCGCATCGATCAGCCCATCGCCCAGCACCATGTAGCCGCCGCACTCGCCGTAGATCCTGATGCCGCGCGCCGCCGCGTCGAGCATGCCGGCACGGAAATTCTGCGCTTGGGAGAGCCGCCCGGCATGCAGCTCGGGATAACCGCCCGGCAAATAGATCGCGTCGGCATCACCGGCCGGCACCTCGTCGGCGAGCGGCGAGAAGAACGAAATATCAGCCCCGCGGCGGCGCCAGCCGAGCAGCATATGCTCGTAGGAAAAAGCAAAGGCGACATCGCGCGCCACGGCGATGCGGGCACCGATCGGCATCAGCCGGTCGATATTGGCGGCCGACGGCCGGTTGAGCCCCTGCCGTGCGATGCGCAGCAGGAATTCGAAATTGCATTCCTCGGCAACGGCGTCCGCCGCATGGTCGATGAAATTCTCAAGCGTCGAATGTTCACCGGCCTGGACGAGGCCGAGATGGCGCTCCGGCAAGGCAAGCGCCTTGTCGCTGCCGATCACGGCAATAACAGGCATGCGGATCGCCTCCAGCGCCTGGCGCAGCATCGCCTCATGCCGATCGCTGCCGACCTTGTTGAGGATGACCCCGGCAATGCGGACATCGGCGCGGAAACCGGCAAAGCCTGATACCAGCGGCGCCACCGACTGCGACATGCGCGAGGCATCGACGACGAGCACCACGGAAAGGCCAAGCTGGGCGGCAAGATCGGCCGCCGTTCCCTTTCCGTCGGCGGCTCCGTCAAAGAGACCCATCATTGCCTCGATGACCAAAATGCGGTCGCCGAAGCGGTGAAGGGCGGCATTGGCCGAGATCAATTCCCCACGCATCGCCCAGGGATCGAAATTCAGGCAAGGCGTGCCGCTCGCTGCCGCATGAAAGGCCGGATCGATGTAATCGGGGCCGGCCTTGCCGGGTGCCACCGGGACGCCGCGCCGGCGAAGCGCCCTCAGCAGCCCGAGCGTCACCGTCGTCTTGCCGGCGCCGGAGGAAGGGGCTGCGATCAGGAGGCCGCTCATATCAGCACCTTGCCGGACCGGCGGAACGGATCGGGTTGAAGGCGCCGGCCCGCCAGCGCGCCGAGCCAGTCGAGCGAGGCTCTGAGCCGTACCACCTCGCCGACGACAACCACAGCCGGCGGCTCGAGCCCGGAGGCGGCGACCGTCTGGGGCGCGTCGCCAAGCGTCGTTTCCAGGACTTGCTGCCGGCCGGTAGCGGCATTGCAGACGAAGGCGACGGGTTCGGAGGGCAGCCGGCCGGCGGCGATCAGGCGCCTGCTGATCTCGGTGATGTGTTTCATCGCCATATACATGACGATAACGGGCGAGCCGCGGCCGATTGCTTCCCAGTTGATCCTGTCGGGCACGATTCCGGAGGAATCATGGCCGGTAAGGAAGGTGACGGCATGGTTGATGTCGCGATGGGTCACCGGGATGCCGGCATAGGCAAGCCCGCCGATGCCGGCGGTGATGCCGGGCACGATGCGAAAGGGGATATTGTGCTCGACCAGCGTCAGCGCCTCCTCGCCGCCGCGGCCGAAGACGAAGGGATCGCCGCCTTTCAACCGCAGCACCCGCTTGCCGGCCAGCGCCAGTTCCACCAGCCGCAGCGAAATATCGCGCTGTTTCGCCGAAGGCTTGCCGCCGCGTTTTCCCGCATATTCCACCAGCGTTTCCGGCCGCGCCAGCGCCAGGCATTCCTCGTTGACGAGTGCGTCGTGCACGATGACATCAGCCTCGGAAAGTCCCTTGGCAGCCAGCAGCGTCAACAGCCCGGGATCGCCGGGGCCGGCCCCGACAAGCCAGACGCTGCCCGGCTCCAGTGCGGGAAGATGGGAGAATGCGGCATCGATCATCCCGCTGATCTAGGCCCCGCACGGGGCAAGGTCAACGCCGCGCGACCCACCTCACCTGAAGTTGCTGAGATCACCATGACTCACTTTGCAAAGAAGCGGATTCGAATTCTCCGAATTCCAGCACAACAATATGAATATTCTATCATATTCCATCGAAGGCCGACCGCAATGCAGCCAGCCTTGCATGCGGTCAGCCACGAAGAAGCGTATTGCGGATGAGGTCGATGACCTTCTCCGATTCGATGCCGGTGCAGACGATCTGACTCGGCAGGCCATCCCAGTCGCCCGGCGGGAAATGGCGACCGTCCCGCTTGACGATCGTCTGGCCGTCGGCGATGCCGCCGCAGACGACGCGCACTGTGCCCGATATCGAGGAAAACAGTTCAGGCGCCACCACATAGACCGAGGCGCAGCTGTCATGCACCATCATGCCGTCCTCGACCGCATGCTTGTAGAAATCGATGTAGGACTGCGACAGTGCGTCGAGTAGCTTCACCGCTCCGTCTCCCCTGGCCGCCATCTCGCCGAGATAGCTGCGGCTCATGGTGGTGACCGACGTGACGTCGAGGCCGATGACGGTCACCTTCCAGGGTGCTGTCATGACGATGTCGGCAGCTTCGGGATCGCCGTGAATATTGGCCTCGGCGACCGGCGAGACATTGCCCGGCACATAGAAATTGCCGCCCATAATGACGACGTCCTTGACCAGGCCCGCAATCTCCGGGTCTTCCTTCAGCGCCCTCGCCAGATTGGTCATCCGCCCGACGGCCACCAGCCTGACTTCGCCGGGGTTGGCGCGCACGGTGTCGATGATGAAGCGATGCGCCGGGCGTGGATCAAGCGGCAGGTCGATCGTGCGAGGCACCTCGATATCGCCGAGGCCGTTGTCGCCATGCACCATGGCCGGCCATTCCCGCTCGGCGCGCAAGGGATCGATGGTGACGCTGGCGCCCTTGGCAACAGGCGCTGCAATGCTCCATTCGCGCTTGAGGAAGAGCGCATTGCGCGTCGTCGTCTCGACTGAGGCATTGCCGAAAACGGTGGTGATGCCGATCAGATCGATTTCGGGATGGCGGTGCAGGAAGAGAAGCGCCATGGCGTCATCGACGCCCGGATCCGTGTCATAAATGACCTTGTGCATGTGTATCCTCTAGGGCAATTCCAGCAAAACTGTGTAGCGGTTTTGCGTCCGGAATTGCGTTAAAACAAGATGTGAATCGCGAGGCTGCCGAACGGCGCCGCAAATTGCCGCCACCATAACGCCCGTCAGGCTTTCTGCAACCCGATGCGGGCAATCGATGCTGTCGCATGCGCGGATTTGATCTTGCCGAGCAACAACTCCGCATCCGGGCCGATAGCCGCAAGGGCGGCCGATTCGGCCACGCCATGGCAGCCGACGCGGGCAAAGACGATCTCGGAGGGATTTTTGAGCCGCGGTGTTTCCTCTTCCAGCCGCGGCGCATCGAAGAAGACCGCGGGTACGGCAAAGTGCCTGGCGACGGCAAGGATTGCCGCCTCGTCGCGACGGCTGCTGATCGAGGCGATGGCCGCAAGCTCCGCCGTGTCGATACCGGCCGCCCCTAGCGCGGCCATGGCCAGCGACAGCACTTCGGCGGGCGGCGTCCCGCGCTCGCAGCCGAGCCCGAGCACATGGCGCCGTGTCGTATCTAAGGGAATGTCACTCATGGAAGCCGTCGAATGCGCGCTGCTATTTCCTTGCAGCCATTGCAGTCCGAGGCGGGAAATGCAAGAAGGCTGCCCCAAACCCCTCGGAATACAATCTTGCCTGACATCACCTTCCATCTGCTTCTGTTGCTCTGCGCGGCGGCCTTCTTTGCCGGTTTCGTCGATTCGATTGCCGGCGGCGGCGGTCTCATCAGCGTTCCCGCCATGCTGATCGCCGGCATTCCGCCGCTGCAGACGCTCGGCACCAACAAGGTGCAGTCGATCTTCGGCGCAGCCTCGGCAACACTCGCCTATGCTCGCAAGGGCCACGTGGAGCTTCACGAACAATTGCCGATGGCGCTGATGGCGGTCATGGGCGGGGCGCTCGGCGCCGCTCTTGCAACGATCGTGCCCGGACAAATGCTGCAGGCGATCATGCCGGTGTTGCTGCTGTCGATCGCGATCTTCTTTGCCGTCAAGCCGAACCTCAACGACGTCGATACCCATCGCCGCATCACGCCCTTCGCATTCGGTCTGACGCTGGTCCCGGCCATCGGCTTTTACGACGGCGTCTTCGGCCCCGGCACCGGCTCTTTCTTCATGCTCGCCTTCGTTACGCTCGCCGGCTTCGGCGTGCTGAAGGCAACCGCCCATACCAAACTTCTCAATCTCGGCTCGAATTTCGGCGCGCTGATCGTCTTCGCAAGTTTCGGCGCGATACTCTGGAAGATCGGCCTGTTGATGGGCGTCTGCCAATTCCTCGGCGCGCAGCTGGGTTCGCGGCTGGCCATGCGCATCGGCGCAAAGCTGATCAAGCCGCTGCTCGTCATCGTCTGCGTCGCCCTTGCGGTCAAACTGCTCGCCGATCCGGCAAATCCGCTGCGCACCTGGCTCGGCATTTAGCCTAAATACTTGACCGGCCCTCATTACCTCTGACGTAATTGATAGGCAGCATCGGCTTCCCGCATGATCGCACTGCCTGGAATGGACGGGCGATCAAAAGGAGATGACCCAATGAACGACGCAAACAGCAATGCAGAGCGCTACCTCGCCGTCTGGAACGAGACGGATGCCGCTCGCCGCCGCGCTCTGATCGCCGAGAGCTGGGCGGAGGCCGCAACCTACATCGATCCGCTGATGCGCGGCGAAGGCCATGAGCAGATCAATTCGCTGGTCGAGGCCGTGCAGAACCGCTTCCCCGGTTTCCGTTTCGAACTGATCGGCACAGCTGACGGCTATGGCGACAATCTGCGCTTCTCCTGGGGCCTCGGGCCTGCCAATGGCGAAGCACTGATCAAGGGCACGGATTTTGCCGAACTCGAGGGCGGCAAGCTGAAATCCGTCCGTGGCTTCATCGATCAACTCCCGGAAGCCGCCTGATGCCGTCGACCGCCCGCCCTCTTGGAGATCACCTGCGCGAATGGCGCCAGCGCCGCCGGATGAGCCAACTCGACCTGGCGCTGGAGGCCGATATTTCGCAGCGGCATCTGAGCTTCATCGAGAGCGGGCGAGCGACGCCGAGCCGCGACATGCTGCTGCATCTTGCCGAACGCCTCGGCGTGCCGCTGCGCGACCGCAACCCGCTGCTGCTGGCGGCGGGTTTCGCCCCCGTCTTTGCCGAGCGCACACTCGACGATCCCGCTCTGGAACCGGCCCGCCGCGCCATCGACATGGTGTTGAAAGCTCATCAGCCCTTCCCAGCACTCGCGATCGACCGCCACTGGACGCTGGTTGCCGCCAATGCGGCGCTGGCGCCGCTGATCTCGGGCATTGCCGAACCCTCCCTGCTGGAACCGCCGGTCAATGTGCTGCGCCTCAGCCTGCACCCGCAAGGACTGGCGCCCCGGATTGCAAACCTCTCGGAATGGCGCGCCCATCTTATTGACCGACTGCGTCAGCAAATATCGGTCTCGGGCGATCCAGTGTTGGAAAGGCTGCTGAAAGAGCTGTTGTCCTACCCGGCACCCGAAGCTGCGAACGCCCACATGCCGACCACGCCGGCATCGCCATTCCGCTGACGCTTTCGACCAAGGCCGGTCGGCTATCGCTGATCTCGACGACCACCGTCTTCGGCACGCCCGTCGATATCACGCTGTCGGAACTGGCCGTGGAATCCTTCTTCCCGGCGGATGAGGAAACGGCGGCGATCCTGCGCGCTCTTGCAATGAACTGAGAGTTTAGAGCGGTTCAGGTTTTCACGGAAGCGCAGAACCGCTCTAACCTTTTGTTTTACGCAATTCCGGACGGAAAACCGCTTCGCACTTCTCCCGGAATTGCTTTAGAACTCCACGCCCGGTTGCCCCTTGATGCCGGAGCGGAAGGGATGTTTGACGAGCTCCATCTCGGTGACCAGATCGGCGATCTCGATCAGTTCCTCCTTGGCGTTGCGCCCCGTCAGCACGACATGGGTCATGGCGGGCTTCTCGGTCTTCAGGAATTCCACCACTTCGTTGATATCGAGATAGTCGTAGCGCAGCGCGATGTTGATCTCGTCGAGCAGCACCATGGAATTACGCTCGTCGCGGATCAGCTCCTTGGCCTTTTCCCAGGCGGCCGAGGCTGCTGCGACGTCGCGGGCACGGTCCTGCGTCTCCCAGGTGAAACCCTCGCCCATGGTATGGAACTGGCAGAGATCGGAGAAATGCTTCTCGATCAAATCGCGTTCGCCGGTCCACATCGCGCCCTTGATGAACTGCACGACGGCCGAAGGTTTGCCATGGGCGATGTGACGGAAAATCATGCCGAAGGCGGAAGACGACTTGCCCTTGCCCTTGCCGGTATGGACGATGATCAGCCCCTTGCCATCGGTCTTGGTCGCCATGATCTTGTCGCGGGCGGCCTTCTTCTTCGCCATCTTCTCGGCGTGGCGCGCATCATCCTTGCCGGTTTCGTTTTCCGGGGTCTCGTCGTTCATGGCTTTACCTCATTTTGTTGTTTGCCAGAGCATGATGCCGAAAAGTGTGGGCGGTTTTCGGAAAACATCATGCCCTCGTTCTTTGATTAAGCTCGAACCGGGCCGAATTGCTGCGCGGCGTCCAGAGGCTGCGGTCGATCGCCTCGCTGAGCCGCGCGGTCATCTCGTCGAATGCCGCCGGGTTCTTCTCCATCATGAAGCTGCGCACGGCGGGATCGGCGACGAAAGCCTGGTAGACCGCCTCGAAATGATGCGCGCCGACAGCATTCGTCGTCGCCGCGAAAGCGAAGAGATAATCGACGGTGGCGGCGATCTCGGCCGCACCCTTGTAGCCGTGGCGCATGACGCCAGCGATCCATTTCGGATTGACGACGCGCCCGCGCACGACGCGGCCGATCTCCTCCTCCAGCGAACGGATCACCGGCCGCTCCGGTCTGGAATGGTCGTTATGATAGATCGAAGGGCGCGCACCGGTCAGCTGTTCAGCCGCCGCCGCCATGCCGCCCTCGAACTGGTAGTAGTCGTCACTGTCGAGCAGGTCGTGCTCGCGATTGTCCTGGTTCTGGATCACCGCCTGCACTGAGCGCAGCCGCTCCTCGAACAGGCTGCGTTCGGCTTTGCCTTCCTCGCCGGCGCCATAGGCATAAGAGCCCCAGACCAGATAGGCCTCTGCAAGATCGGCGCGCCGCTCCCAGCCCTTTTCGTCGATCAATGCCTGCAAGCCGGCGCCGTAGGCTCCGGGTTTCGAGCCGAAGACCCGGTAGCCGGCCCGGCGTTTCGCCGTGGCGGCGTCGAGACCGGCAACGGCCAGCCTTGCCGCCTCGCCGCGCATGCGCGCTGCGATCGGGTTGTCGGCCTCGTCCTCCTCAAGCGCGCCGACAGCGCGGACCGCCTTGTCGAACAAGGCGATCTGCTCGGGAAAAGCATCGCGGAAGAAACCGGAGATCCTGAGCGTCACATCGACACGCGGCCGCCCGAGCATTGCTTGCGGGATGATCTCGTAGCCGGTGACGCGGCGCGAACTCATGTCCCAGAGCGGTTTGACGCCGATCAGTGCTAAGGCCTGGGCGATATCGTCGCCGCCGGTGCGCATATTCGACGTGCCCCAGGCTGTCAGGCCGAAGGAGACTGGCCATTCGCCGTGATCCTGCACATAACGGCGCACCAACAGCTCGGCCGATTTTTTGCCGAGCTCGAAGGCCGCCGGCGTCGGCACCGCGCGGCTGTCGACCGAATAGAAATTGCGGCCGGTGGGCAAAACGTCGGGCCGCCCGCGCGTCGGGGCACCCGATGGGCCGGGCGCCACGAAGCGGCCGTCGAGTCCGGCAAACAGGCCCGCGATTTCCGCCGGGCCGCAGGCAAGGATTGAAGGCTTGAGACGGGTCTCGATCTCGGCAAGCACCGCCCGCGTCGCCGTCCATTCCGCAGGGCATCCGATCGCGCCTGCGACCAGCTTGGCCGCCAGCAATTCGACACGTTCGACGGTATCGCCGTTGGTGCGCCAGGGGGCGTCGAGAAGGTCGGCGAGGATAGCGGGACGTTGGCCGGCCCAGGAGGCGGCCATGTCGCAATCGAGGGGATCGAAGGTGGGGATACCCCCCTCTGTCCTGCCGGAAATCTCCCCCACAAGGGGGGAGATTGAATCGTGGCACTGGCTTCCCCAAGCAACCGACGTGGAATTGCGGTCTAGCCTCTTGCCGATCTCCCCCCTTGTGGGGGAGATGTCCGGCAGGACAGAGGAGGGTGCC
The DNA here is from genome assembly GCF_000271845.1 of Rhizobium leguminosarum bv. trifolii WSM2297. Next base: position 1,274,333 of record NZ_JH719395.1, read on the forward strand.
ACAAGCACACTGCCCACCCCCGCATCCCCCGCTATCGCCCGCTGCAAACTCGCATCCCCGCCCTCACCCAGCCCCCGCGGCACCCGCGCCAGCGCCACGGTCAAATCCGTCAGCAGCCGCCCCTCCGGCGACACGCCGAACACATGCAGCCCATCGCGGATCTGCATTTCCTTGAGGTCGCAGAGATAGGCGTCGAGCTTTTTCAGCGCCTCGCCTTCGCTTTCGCCGCTCGTTATCCCGGCATCCCGATCAAGGCCGATATCGGTGACGAGATCGAGGATCTGCCGGCTGAGGAGGCGGATGCGGCGGGGATCGCCGCCGGAGGCCTCGTAATATTCGTCGACCAGCGCTTCCAGATCCTTGAGCGGCCCGTAACTCTCGGCCCGCGTCAAAGGCGGCGTCAGGTGGTCGATGATGACGGCCGCAGTTCGGCGTTTGGCCTGGGTGCCCTCGCCGGGATCGTTGACGATGAAAGGATAAAGATGCGGCAGCGGCCCGAGGATCGCTTCCGGATAACATGTCTCCGACAGCGCCAGCGCCTTGCCCGGCAGCCATTCGAGATTGCCGTGTTTGCCCATGTGGATGACGGCATCTGCGCCGAATTCCCGCCGCAGGAAAGCATAGAAAGCAAGATAACCGTGCGGCGGCACGAGATCCGGCGAATGATAGCTCTCCTTCGGATCGATATTGTAGCCGCGCGCCGGCTGGATGCCGACGAGAACGCCGCCGAAGCGCGCAAAAGGCAGGGCGAAGGCGCCATCGCGAAAATATGCATCGCCTTCGGGATCGCCCCAGCGGGCTCTCACTTCATCCTGAATCTGATCGGGAAGAGTTTGCAGGAAGCTGTTGTAGCGACTCAGCGAAAGCGTCTCGCGGATGAGCCTGCCGTCACGTCCTGAATTGGTCGGCCCCTCCATCAGATGGCGGATCAGCGCGTCGCCGTCGGCTGGAATATCGGCAGCGGGATAACCCGCTGCTGCCATCGCGCGAAGCACTTCGATGCTGCCGGCCGGCGTATCGAGGCCGACGCCATTGCCGAGCCGGCCGTCGCGGTTCGGATAGTTCGCCATGACCAACGCGATGCGCCGGTCCCGTGCCGACGTAATCCTCAGCCGCGCCCAATTGGCGGCAAGCGCGGCGGTATAATGCACCCGGCCGGGGTCGGCCTGGCTGGAAACGATGTTGGTCTCGACGACAGCGTCATAGCGCGCCGCCGTTTTGAACGAGACCGCCCGCGCCAACACCCTTCCGTCGACTTCCGGCAGCGCCACATTCATGCCGAGATCGCGTGCCGACAGGCCTTGCGAGGAGGCGGACCATGCCTCCCGCGACGAGGCCGACAGGATCGCCTGCAGCACCACCGCCCCACTCGCCTCCAGCACCGTCGGCTGCCGGTCCGCCCCCGGTGCAGAGACCGCAAAGCCGGTGGTATTGATGACGACATCGGGTTTCAGCGCCGAGAACACGCTCTCGAGAATGCCGGTGGAAACGGGATCCTTGAGGCTGTAGGCAAAGACCGGCAAGGGCCGGAGGCCAAGCGACTGCAAGGCGTCGATCAGCGCCTCGATCGGCCCGGTCTCGCCGCTTTGGACGAGGGCGCGGTAAAAGCTGATGGCGACGACGGGGGAAACCGTAGGTTCGAATTCGACCTCTTCTGTCGAGCGTGGGGCACCCCCCTCTGTCCTGCCGGACATCTCCCCCACAAGGGGGGAGATCGGCAAGTCGCCTGGGCTTCCAACAAAAGAAACGTTTGAAGATGCCGCGCTTTCGGCTGAAGAGATGGAGCAAGGCCTCTCATCCCTGATCTCCCCCCTTGTGGGGGAGATGTCCGGCAGGACAGAGGGGGGTATCCCACGCTCGACGGATGAAGGTGGCGCAATACGCGAACTAGCAACCCGCCGCCACTCCTCGACCCCGATCAGCCCTCGCCCCGGCCACCAGATGCCAGCTTTCATCAAAGGCGCAGCCGGCGCCGGCTTCTCCGCCCCCGACAGCATCGCTTCGGCATAATCGAGAAAGGCCCGCGCGTTGCTATCGCCGCCCTCGATCAGATAGGCCCAGAGCGCATTCAGATCATCGAGATCGACATTCGAAAAAGGCACAAGCCCCGCATCCGGCCTGGCATCGCCCGGCAGCACCGCGATCAACGCTCCCTTGCGGGAAGCTGCCGCGTGCAGCGCCTCCAGCGCATAGTGGAAATAGCTGGCGCCGCCGAGCGCGCGCACGATGATCAGCCTGGCGTGCCGCACTGTCCGCTCGACATAGGTGTCGACCGACATCGGATGCTTGAGGCTCATCAGGCTCGCAAGCCTCAGCGAATACGGCCCGCCGCCCGAACGATGGGCGGCCGCGATCGCCGCAAGCTCGCTGTCGGCGGCCGACAGGAACAGGATATCGCCCGGCGTCTGCCCGAGATCGATCGCCTCCTCACCGTCACTGATCGTTCCCTGCTGGGCCTGAAGCAGATGCATGGGTCTATGCCAGCGCCTCGATCGCCGCCCTCACCGCGCCCTCATCCATCTCGTGCAGGCCGATGACAACGAGACGTGTGGCGCGCGTTTCCCCCGGTGCCCAGGCACGGTCGAAATAGTGGTCGATGCGGCTGCCGACCGCTTGGAGCTGCAGGCGCATCGGCTTGCCCGAAACATCGACGAAGCCCTTGAGGCGCAGCACGTCATGGGTTGATATGATCGTCTTCAGCTGTTCGACGAAGCCGGCAGTGTCGGCGACCGGGCCGAGTTCGACGACGAAGCTGTCGAATTCGTCGTGGTCGTGCGGCGCGCCGTCCTCATGCTCCAGCTCGTGATGCGACTTGCGGTTGGCGATATCATCCTCCGTGCCAATGCCGAGGCCTAGCAGGATGCCGGCCGGCACCTCACCGTTTTTCGCCTCGATCATGACAGGCTTGCGCAGAGTGCGGGAGGCGACCTCGTCGCGCACGCGGCCAAGGCCGGCGACGTCGATCAGGTCGGTCTTGTTGAGCACAATGAGATCGGCGCACGTCAGCTGATCCTCGAAGAGCTCCTCGATCGGGCTCTCGTGGTCAAGCGATTCATCCTCGGCGCGGCGTGCATCAACGGCATCATGGTCGTCGGCGAAACGGCCTGCGGCCACAGCCGCGCTGTCGACCACGGTGATGACGCCGTCGACGGTCACCTGCGTGCGGATATCGGGCCAGTTGAAGGCGGCGACCAGCGGCTGCGGCAAGGCAAGGCCCGAGGTCTCGATGACGATATGATCGGGCCGCTGTTCGCGCTCGAGCAGCTTCGTCATCGTCGGAATGAAGTCGTCGGCGACGGTGCAGCAGATGCAGCCATTGGTGAGCTCGATGATGTCGTCCTCGGTGCAATTCTCCGCGCCGCAGCCCTTCAGCACATCGCCATCGACGCCGAGGTCGCCGAACTCGTTGATGATCAGTGCGATCTTCTTGCCGCCGGCATTGGTGAGCAGGTTGCGGATCATCGTCGTCTTGCCGGCGCCGAGGAAGCCGGTGATGACGGTGGCGGGAATCTTCTGCTGGTTCATAGACTTAACCCTTCATTTTCAGCGGCAGGCCCGCCGCGATAAAATAGACTTCGGCGGCCTTCGCCGCGATTGACTGATGCAGCCGGCCGGCATGATCACGAAAATCCCGCGCCATGCGATTGTCGGGCACGATACCGAGGCCGACCTCGTTTGAAACGAAAACGAGCTGCGCCTTCGCCCGCGGCAGGAAATCGACAAGCGCCAAGAATTCCCCTGCCATATCGCGCTCCTCCATCATCAGATTGGTGACCCAGAGCGTCAGGCAATCAATCAGCACGACGCGGCCCTCGCCGTCGATGGCAGTTAGCTTGCCGACGAGATCAAGCGGCTCCTCATGCGTCGTCCAGCTCGGACCGCGGTCGGCCTTGTGCTGGTTTATGCGCGCTTGCATCTCATCGTCCCATGCGCGCCCGGTCGCGATGTAGTGGCGTTCGAGGCCGGTCGCGACGACGAGGGATTCGGCGAAGTGCGATTTGCCGGAGCGCGCGCCGCCGAGGATGAGGGTGGTTCCAGTCATGCCCATGCCGCCTCCAGACGAAAGGCGCTGAGCCACCCACCACCCTCATTCCTGTGGTTGTCACAGGAATCCAGCGTGCCCAAGTCCTTGGGCACGGAAGACCCATTCAACGATGGCGTAGAGTTATTCACGGCGCAGACGCGCCGTGGCTGGATTCCTGTGACGAGCACAGGAATGAGGGAGGAGAGGAAAGTGCCTCCCAGTCGCGCTCTTCGACAAGGTACCCGAAAAACACTTCCCATGCGCGCCGCACCAGGCCGCGCTGAATTCAATCGTTCAGCCAAAACAACCTCCGTGCTGGCAGCGGGCCTCTTGCCCAGGGGTGGGCTTTTCGCCCGGCACGAATGGCAGGTCTCCTGGCTCGCGGTTATCGGCCGCGATCGGGGCGGACCGGAAACCGGTCGCCCCTGATCGTGCCAGCGGATCTGCCTCGCCTTCCCGGCAGCATGGAGAAAAGGTGGACGATTCGTAGATAGAGAGGCGTCCGACCCCGGTTGATCACCATGCATGTCCAGTGGCTTTTCCGGCATGTCGCCCATCCCACCCACCTGCACCATTGCAAGACGGCCCTGGATGGACTTCGATGCCGGATGGAAGACCCTGACCGCTCTACAGTCGCGGGGTCGGCTGTGATGAAGGCGCCCGGTTTGGGTCCGCCCCGTCACATTCCCTTTTCATCCGGAAGGGCGTTACACCGATCCGGAACCATCCGTTATGTCAGGATGGTCATTCAACCATCCGTTAGATCGGATGGTTAGGCAAGGCTGGGGGTGAAGTCAACCGGCCTTGGCGGCGGGCCAATCGCCTGCGAGGCGGCACACCCGGCAAAACACGACTTACCCTACCATAATTATCGTCATTTATCAGAGACTTACGTCATAAATATTTGACCCGCCAGCCGGCTTTTCGCCGCAATTGCACTGCAAGCGGACTGCGTCACCGCCGCCCTTGACCGGGCCTCTCCCCGCCTAGTTGTCTTAGCCATGCTTATGAAATTGGATCGGCGCCGTCTGCGTGCGCTGCGTGTTTTCTTTGATCCGGGGCGGCTGCGTGCGCTGACCCGCCGCAGCGAGGTCGGCCTGTCTTTGGCGGGCGCCGTCGTCGGCATTGCCTCGGGGCTTGCCGTCACCGGCATGAGCTTCGTCTCCAATGAATTGCACCGGCTGATCTTCGGCATCGCCGACGACGAAAGACTGAGCTCGTCTGTCATCGAAGACAAGCTGCTGCTGCTCACCGCCCCCGTCGTCGGCGGCGTCCTGCTCGGCCTACTGCTCTTCGTACTGGCGAAACGGCGCAAGAAGCCGATGGTCGATCCGATCGAGGCCAATGCGCTGCATGGCGGCCGCCTGTCTTTGACCGACAGCATCATCGTTGCCGTGCAGAACCTGATTTCCAACGGTTTCGGCGCTTCCGTCGGGCTCGAGGCCGGTTATACCCAGCTTGCCGCCGGCCTTGCCTCGAAATTCGGCCTGAAGCTGCAGCTTCGCCGCTCCGACCTGCGCGTGCTCGTCGGCTGCGGCGCGGCCGGCGCCATCGCCGCCGCCTTTAACGCGCCGCTGACCGGCGCCTTCTATGCCTTCGAGCTGATCATCGGCACCTATACGATCGTGTCGCTGACCCCTGTCGTCGTCTCGGCCCTCGTCTCGACGCTCATCGCAAGGCTGCTCACCGAGGGCGATTTCACCATCGATATCGGCAGCTTCGGCTCGGTCGTGCCGGCCGATTATATCCCGGCCCTGCTGCTCGGCGTCTTTTGCGCCGGCGTCGGCATCCTGCTCATGCAGGGCGTCGCCTTCATCGAGGAACTGGCCCGCAAGAGCGCGATCGCCCCGCCCTTCCGCCCGGCACTTGGCGGCATCATCGTCGGGCTGCTGGCGATGATCTCACCCCAGGTACTCTCGGCCGGCCACGGCGCGCTGCATCTCAATCTTTCCCGCGAGGTTGCGATCCCGGCGCTGGTCGGCCTCTTCCTGTTGAAATCGCTGGCCTCGGCGATCTCGATCGGCTCCGGCTTCAGAGGCGGCCTGTTCTTCGCCTCGCTGTTCATGGGCGCCCTGCTCGGCAAGCTCTTTGCCTATTGCGGCCCCTACTTCGCCGACGCGACGCTGACGCCTGTCATCTATGCCGTGGTCGGCATGAGTTCGCTCGCCGTCGCCGTCATCGGCGGGCCGCTGACGATGACCTTCCTGGCGCTCGAAATCACCGGCGATTTCCCGATCACCGCGCTGGTGCTCGCCGCCGTCATCACCTCTTCGCTCGTCGTGCGCTCGACCTTCGGCTACTCCTTCGCCACGTGGCGCTTCCATCTGCGCGGCGAAAGCATCCGCAGCGCCCATGACGTCGGCTGGATCCGCAACCTGACGGTGGACAAGCTGATGCGCGCCGACGTCAAGAAGGCCAGGGCCGGCATCACGCTGGAAGACTTCAAGCAGGCCTTTCCGATCGGTTCGACCCAGCGCGTTATCCTCGTCGAGGAGAACGATAAATATGCGGGCCTCGTGCTGGTGCCGGAGATCTACGCCAACCCGACCGACGCGCAGGACGAGGGCAAGACGCTTGCCGACTTCATCCACTATCGCAACGATTTCCTGCAGCCGCAGATGAATGCCCGGCAAGCGGCGGCGATCTTCGACAAGAGCGAAAGCGAAGCGCTCGCCGTCGTCAACAACCTGATCGAACGCAAGGTGATCGGCCAGCTCAGCGAAAGCCACACGCTGCGCCGCTACAGCGAAGAGCTCGACCGGCGCCGGCGCGAGGTCTCCGGCGAGATCTGAGCCATCGGCTCGAGCCTCAAGACGCGGTGTCAGCGAGCTTGAATACGTCGGCCCGCTTAGAAACGCCGCGCAATTCGAACGATCCCAGATACTCGTTGGCGACAGCGCAAGTGGCCGCGAAGCTTTCCGACATCACCAGGTGCTGCCCGAGCGCGCCGCAGAGCTTTTCAAGCCGCGACGCCTCGTTGACGGCCCTGCCGATCACCGTGAAATCCAGCCTGCCGCGAGCACCGACGTTTCCATAGAAAACCTCGCCGAGATGCAGCACGACATCGACGCCGATATCAGGGCCACCCCTCTGCGTCCGCTCACGATTAAGTGCCTCATTCGCCTTCAGAACATGCTTTGCAGATGCGAGTGCAGCGATGCAGGCCTTTTGCGGGTCGTCAGCATCTGTCGGAAAGATCGCGAGCACACTGTCGCCCATGAATTTGAGGATCTCACCGGAATTCTCCTCGACATACCCGCCGATCAGCTCGAAATGTTCGTTCAGAAAACCGACGATCTCGCTAGGATTATACGCTTCGGTCAACGCCGTAAAATTTCTGAGGTCCGCAAGCAGGATCGCGGCATTGATGGAGCCGCCGGTTCCCCTCTGGGTTTCTCCTGCAAGAATGCGGGCGCTGGTTTTGGCACCGGTATAGACCGCAAGGATATCCGTCGCGGTCTTCGATGCCGCCACGCGGTAGCAAGCCAGTCCCAGCGCCGGCACAAGTTCTTTGACGATCGCCAGCTGATCATCCGAAAATCCGCCCGGGAGGTCGCTAGTCAGAGAGAATCCGAGCCCGCGCAACGCGACCCCTTTCGGGAATTCGAAAAGGCTGACCAGATGGTCCGTGCCTCCGGCGAGCGCGAATTGGGCAAGCTGGGGATATTCAAGACCCTCGCCCTTCTCCAATCTCCAACGCCCGGCTCTTTCGCCGCGGCTCAATAGATGGAATATCGGCGTTTGCTCGAAGTTGCGCTCTTCCACGCTGCCGTGCTCCGCATTTTCGAGAACGGTTGCGCCGCCCCGCACAAAATTCGCCGAGACGCCGCGATACATCGGATGAAGGGACGGCATGGTAATGCTCGCCCGCCAGATGGGAAAACCATCGGCGATCAACCGGTCGCATAAGCCGGCGACGAGGTCGCCGATGTGCTCGCTGGTGATTCCCTGCTCTATAAGCCACTGGATATGATCGTTAATTTTTGAATCTCCGCATGGGCCGTTGCAATTCTAAGATCGGGAAGCAAGGGCTGACCGTTTCGGCCATCGACCCGGCAACGAGAACCGCAGGCCGGCACTGAAAGAGCGATATCGCCTATCCCGTTCATTAGCCTGCTTCGCGTCGCAACACCACTCCCGCGCGAATGGAAGAGATGCGGAATTCGGTGCGTCACATCCGCACTGTCATGCCGCCATCGATGGTCAGGACGTGACCGTTGACGAAGGAGGCCGCACCGCTTGCGAGAAACAGCGCCGCGCCGGCGATCTCGTCCGGGCGTCCCCATCGCTGGACCGGGATGCGCTGGCGCACGAAAGGCATCAATTCTTCGTTTGCGGCCATCGCCGCGTTCGTCTCAGTGGCGAACCAGCCCGGCGCGATGGCGTTGCTGGTAATGCCAAACGGGCCGAACTCGACCGCCATACCGCGCATCAGGCCGGTCAGCCCCTGCTTGGCCGCCGGATAGACGCAATCGCCGGGCAGTGCGACATGGCCACTGATGGAAGTCACGGCGATCAGCCGGCCGTGATTGTGCCGCTTCATCAGTGCGGCAGCGTCGCGCGAAAGCGTCATCGCTGCGGCAAGGTCCGTGTGCAGCAGTTCGATGATGGCATCATCATCGAATTCGGCCAGCGGTCGCCTGTCACGGGCGCCGACATTGTTGATCAGGATATCGAGACGGCCGTGGATCCTGTCGATATCCGCCATCAACGCGCGCTGGGCCTTGCGGTCGGCGATGTCGAAAGCAGCGGCGTCTGCCGTGCCGCCCGCGGCCCGGATGGTCTTTGTGGCCTCGTCTAGTGTCGCCGCCGTGCGTCCTGTGACGATGACATGCGCACCGGCTTCGGCAAGGGCTCGTGCCATCTCGAAACCCAGCCCGCGCCCGCCGCCGGTCACCAGCGCCACCTGACCCGCCAATGAAAATCGATCCATTATGCTCACGGCTTCGTCGCTCCTAACCAGGCTCATGACGCTCTAATAATGGACTCAGTCAACTAATTTTGGCAATAGCCGGACCGTGGTTCGGCCATGCCCCCCAAACCGAAACACTCACATCGCTTCTTTCCCGCCCGATAGGGATTGCCGCGTTTCCTCCAGGATCTCGTTCGACAGTTCCTCGTCGCCGACCGCGCGAGCCATGACGAGGGCGCCGATCATGCTCGACAGGTCGGCGATGGCCTTGCGGCGATCGGACGCTCCACCTTCGGTACTCTGCAGCTTTTCCATCTGCCGGACGCGCACGATGACATATTCGGTGACCGATCCCCGCTTCTCCCCCGGCAAGCGGGCGAGCTCCGGTCCGAGTGCAGCGATCGTGCAGCCCTCGCCGCTGGCGTCGCGATGCTCCCGCGAGAGATAGGCGGCCGCAAACTCGGCGATTGAGCCGAAGGGCGGTTCCGATTCAAGGCTTTCACGCATGGCGTGGCTGACGGCCTCGGCCGTCAGCTCGTCCTTGGATTTGAAGTGACCGTAGAACCCGCCATGCGTCAGCCCGGCCCCCTTCATCACGGCGTCGACGCCGACCGCATGGATGCCATTTTCCCGAAACAGCTGCGCAGCCGTCTCGATTATCCGCCGCCTGTTTTCTCTTGCCTGTTCGCGTGTGGGCCGCATGTTCAAAACCTCGTTCGATGCGCTCTTGACAAAATGTATGACGATCGGCATTTAAAATCAACATGACGATCGTCATTTAAATTCGTACAGCGAAAGGAAGTGATCACCATGCGCTACAGGATTTTCGGCCGGACGGGCCTTCGCGTTTCCACATTCGCCCTCGGCACCGGAAACTTCGGCACCGGCTGGGGTTATGGTTCGAGCCGGCAGGAGGCAAAGGCCGTCTTCGACACCTATCGAGACGCCGGCGGGAACTTCATCGATACCGCCGACCAGTATCAGTTCGGCCAGTCGGAAACGATGATCGGCGAATTCATCGCCGGCGATCGCGACAGCGTCGTCGTCGCCACCAAGTTCTCGCTGGGCGACACTAACGGCGCCGGACTGCACCGCACCGGCAACAGCCGCAAGGCAATGGTCCAGTCCGTCGAAGCCAGCCTCAAGAGGCTCGGCACCGACAGGATCGATCTGCTCTGGGTGCATATGCCGGATGCCGTGACGCCGATCGACGAGATCGTCCGCGGTCTTGACGATCTCGCCCGCGCCGGCAAGATCCTCTATTCCGGCCTCTCCGACTTTCCGGCGTGGCGCGTGTCAACGGCGGCGACATTGGCGGAGCTCAGGGGCTGGAACCCGGTCTCGGCGCTGCAGTTCGAATATAGCCTCGTCGAGCGCACCGCCGAACGCGAACTCCTGCCGATGGCCGCCGCTTTCGGTCTCGGAACGGTTGGATGGTCGCCACTCGGCGGCGGATTGCTGACGGGCAAATACCGCAAGGGTGAAACGGGCCGCGCCCAGGGTCTCGGCGCCGTCATCCACGGCGAAAGCGACGCGCGCAAGACCGCGACCGTCGATGCGGTTCTGGCGATATCGGAGGAGACAGGGATCCCCGCCGGCCGGGTCGCCATCGCCTGGGTCCTCGACAAGGGCACCCTGCCGATCCTCGGACCGCGGACACCGGAGCAGCTTGCCGACAACCTCGCATCGCTCGACGTCAGGCTGACCGTCGACCAGCTCGCCCGCCTCGACGCGGCAAGCGCCATCCCGCTCGGCTTCCCGCACGACGTCGTCGCCGGCAGCCGCGATACGCTTGCAGGCTCGAAGGCCGACCTGATCGACTGGCCTGCCGTGCCCGTCCGTTGAACGGTTTAAACAGGGTCGAAGACAGCTTGCCTCCGACCCTGCCGCTGCGGCGCAGTGGACAGTATTGCCGGACGCGTCAGCATCGGCATCTGTCTTCAGACGGCACGCCTGAACGCGCGCGCGATCGCGATCAGAATGCAAGCTCCGACAAAGCCGGCGATGAGATATCCTATCCATCCCCCGAGCACGATCCCGAAGAGCGATAGGATGGCATTGGCGACGATTGCGCCGATGATGCCGAGGATGATGTTCATCAGCACGCCCATATTGCTCTTCATGAACATTTCGGCGAGCCACCCGGCGATACCGCCAATGATGATGGCGGCGATCCAGCCGATACCTGCATTTTCCATAGCGTGTCCCCTCCCGGTTGATATCAGGGGGAGATAGCGCTCCCGATTGTGCTTTCAATCGCCCGGGACTGTAGCGCTGCTTCCGCCCTGCCCTTCTGGCTGGAGCTGCCCGCTCCGCGCTCCCCTTACGCTGCTTTTGCTTGCGCTCAGCGCATTCGCGGCTTCGCCGCTCACCCTTCATCTGCCTGCCGGACCAATCCCATCCCCGGTTCAAGCCAAGGGGGGTGCGGTCCCGGCCGTCCGCGCCCCGCACACCAATCATCCAACAAGTTAGCGCGAAATGAACATGCAAGGGGGCCGCACGGCACTCCCTTCATTGACACCTTCCGCTTGCACTGACGCTAACCAAGCAGCCCCGCCAGCCAGCGCGGGTCGAGGTGACGTTCCAATTCCGCGGCAACCTCATCGAGCGCCTGTTCGACGCTCTCGCGGTAATTCCTCTGTTCACCGGAAAGGCCGAAGCTGGCAAGCAGCCGGGCGCGGTAGGCATCGCTGCTGAAGAGCCCGTGCAGATAGGTGCCTATGATCCGGCCGTCGGCCGAAATCGCCCCATCTGGCGCACCGTCGATGATCGCCGAAGGCCTGATGCAATCCGGGCCGCGGGTGATGCCGAGATGGATCTGGTAGCCGGCAAGCGGCGTGTCGTATTCCGTCGAGCGGGCCGTGCTGTTGCGCACGGTCTTCTCCGGCGCCATCTCGGTCTCTACGTCGAGAAGCCCAAGCCCCGGCATCTCCAGTGTCCTTCCCTCTATGCCGAGCGGATCGTGGACCATGCGACCGAGCATCTGGTATCCGCCGCAGATGCCGATCACCCGGCCGCCGCGCCTGGCATGCGCCTGGAGATCGCGGTCCCAGCCCTCAGCCCTAAAGTCGGCGAGATCCGATATCGTCGATTTCGAGCCGGGAAGGACGACGAGGCTTGCATCCGCAGGCAGCCGCTCGCCCGATCGCACGAATACCAACTCGACATCCGGCTCGGTCCGCAGCGGGTCGAGATCGTCGAAATTGGCGATGCGCGGCAGCACCGGAACGGCGATCTTCAGGGCGCCCGCCCCGCCCTTCGCCAGCCGTTCGAGCACGACCGAATCTTCGGCCGGCAGCCGACCGGCACCCGGCAGCCAAGGCACGACCCCGAAGCATGGCCAACCGGTGAAGCCTTCGATAGCTCGGATGCCGTCGTCAAACAGCGAAACGTCGCCGCGGAACTTGTTGATGATATAGCCCGCAATCATCGCCCGGTCGCCATCATCGAGGATCGTATGAGTGCCGACCAGCGAGGCGATGACGCCGCCCCGGTCGATATCGCCGACGAGCACGACAGGCACGCCGGCCTGCGTCGCAAAGCCCATATTGGCGATGTCGCCGGCCCTCAGATTAATTTCGGCCGGCGATCCGGCGCCCTCGACGATGACGAGGTCGGCGCCCGCAGCGACTTTTTCGAAGCTTGAGAGCACGGCGCCGAGCAGCTGCGGCTTCAGCCGCTGATAGTCGCGCCCCTTCGCCTGGCCGAACACCCTGCCCTGCACGATAATCTGGCTGCCGTTTTCCGACTGCGGCTTGAGCAGCACAGGGTTCATGTGCACCGAGGACGGCGTGCGCGCGGCCATCGACTGCAGCCACTGCGCCCGGCCGATCTCGCCGCCGTCATCGGCAACCGCTGCATTGTTCGACATATTCTGCGGTTTGAACGGCCGGACGATCAGCCCGCGATTGGCCGCCAGCCGGCAGAGGCCCGCGACCAGCACCGTCTTGCCGACATCCGAGCCGGTTCCCTGCAGCATGATCGCTCTTGCCATGGTGGCCGCCTTTCGCTGAGGCGAGGCCTACAATGGGCCGTTATACCGGGTCAAGGCTTGGTCCGGGTCTGGCGCCGCACAGAAACGCGAAAACCGCGCATGGCCTTGGCTCTGCGCGGTTTGCCGAAAACTCAGGCGTCTTCGCCCCTACACGGCGAAGCTCGCTTTCTCCGGTACGCACTACCTGAACCGGAGAAGCGGCGGTCATTCCCGCCACGACCCAACTGATAACGGCACATTCTTACCGGAGAGTTATTGAAGGCTTACGCAAACGTTAATTTCGATCTTTTTTGACTTTCGCGCCGAAATTTCTACCGACGATCCGTGGGCGATCGCCAAGAGCGTGCAGTCCGCTTGAAGGCGCCATTTTCGGCATATTGAGATAAATTCTTCGAATTCAATCATTTAGTCCAGCAACCATCAGCAGAAGACGGTTGATTTCTGCGAGCGAACGCGTAGGCTTCCCAAAAACGCCATTTTCGAGCCATGACCTGCGATAAGCTGCCCGAGCCGCAAGGACGAAGGCGCCCATGAACCGGAAACGTCTGTCGCGGCTCGCTCGCGAGGCATTTCTTTTCAGGCGCCGGAGAAACGTTTCGCTGATATCCGAGCTCCGGCTGCGCGTCCGTAGATTCAACGTATCACAGCATTCTTAGCGCGCCCGATAAGACGCGGCGCTGTAAAGAAGAATTCGGGGGATGACGATGAAGACGTTTCTGATTCCAGCCGTCTTTGCCGCGGCTCTTTCTACCGGTGCGCCGGCCGAAGCCGCAGAATGCGGCAAGGTTTCGATCGCCGAGATGAAATGGGCCTCGGCCGGTATTGCGGCGAATTTCGACAAGATCATCCTGGAAAAGGGCTACGGCTGCTCCGTCACCATCGTCGACGGCGACACCCTGCCGACCTTTGCCTCGATGAACGAGAAAGGCACTCCGGACATCGCCTCTGAATATTGGATCAATTCCGTCAGGGCCTTGCTCGATCAGGCCGTCAACACCGGCCGGCTGGTGCAGGGAGCCGAGATCCTGGCCGACGGTGCGGTCGAGGGCTGGTGGATCCCGAAATTCATCGCCGACGCTAATCCCGACATCCGCTCGGTCGAAGATGCGCTGAGACATCCGGAACTCTTCCCCGCCGAGGACGATGCGTCGAAGGGCGCAGTCTACAATTGTCCCGCCGACTGGAGCTGCCAGATATCGACCACCAACCTGTTCAAGGCGCTAGCCGCGGACAAGAAGGGTTTCGAACTCGTCGAAACCGGCAGCCCCGAACGGCTCGATGCCTCGATTGCCCGCGCCTTCGCAAACAAGGTCGGCTGGCTCGGTTATTATTGGGCGCCGACGGCCGTCCTCGGCAAATACGATATGACGCGGCTGAGCTTCGGCGTCGGTCACAACAAGACCGAGTGGGACCGATGCACAGCGGTTGCCGGCTGCACCAGGCCGGAACTCAATTCCTACCCGGTCTCGCGCGCCTTCACCTTGATGACCCGGTCTTTTGCCAGCCGGGCCGGACCTGTCACCGCCTATCTCAAAACCCGCAAATGGGACAATGCGACGATCAACCAGGTGCTTGCCTGGCAGGATGAAAACCGCGAAAGCAACGAGGATGCCGCGATCCATTTCCTTCGCAATTACGAGGGCCTGTGGATGAAATGGGTTCCGGCCGATGTAGCCGAAAAGGTCAAGGCGAGCTTATAACGACAAACAAGATCAAGCATGGACGATTCGATGACCGGCAATGTTCCCTTTCCCGACCGCGATACCGTTGCGGAAAAGCTCGCGGCGCTGTCGGAGACGGACAAGTCATATCTGACGTTGCTCATGGAAAATATCGCCCAGGACGATAACCTGCTTGACGGCCTGCGTCGCCATCTCGATCTCGCCGCCGGTTCGCGTTTCTTGAACTCGCTGAAGCTCGAAAATCTCGGCCTATGGCTCGGCGCCCAAGCGCCGGATCGGCTGCAGATCCGGCTGATGGAAACCGCCCGTTCCAGCCAGCACCCGGCCTACCAGGCCTTCCGGACCGGTCTTGACCGATCCGGCGGGCTGGAAAAGGCATATCCCCCGGCCATCTGACGATAGTCCGGTGCGCCAGCTAGCAAACCTGTCTGCCGATTACTTCTTTGCGGCGCGGTCTACCGAGCGGCCGGCGTCCTGCGTGGCGTTCACGGTGTTTGCGGTATCTTTTCCTATGCCGCGGATCGTGTTGCCGCAGGAGGAAAGGGCAAGAAGAACCATCAAGGCTGCGGCGATTTTGGCCGTTGTCGTCATTTCGAATATCCTTGTTTAAAATCAACCCCGAACGCCATTTATGCCGTTCGCGCCGATAACGCACAAGGGAGCAAAAGGTTCAACGGCCGAACGACAACCTCAGGCAGCGACCGCCTTCGCTCTTTCGGCAAAGGCGCCGCGAATGCTGTCGGCCACCGTCTCGATCGGTCCCGACACCTGCAAGGCGGTCAGCAGGCGGATATCGAATGCGCCGAGTTCCGGAAGTCCTTCCTGAGGTCCGAGGATCGCCATGTCCTCGTTGACATAGGACAGCGGCAGCGGCGCAATGGCGAGATCGGAGAGCACGGCGGCGCGCTGCGCCATCGTGTGGCCGCTGAGATAGGCCACCCGATAATGCCGCTTGTTGCGTTCGAGCTGAGAGAGTGCCTCCTGGCGCCATATGCAGCCGTCCTCCCAGATCGAGATCGGCAGCGGATCGCGGCGATGCGCTGAACCGCATCTGGCGCCGGCCCAGACCAGCCGCTCGCGGAACACCACCTCGCCGCCTGTCGGGAACGGCCGCGTCGCACAGTTGATCAAGGCAAGGTCGAGTCGTTGTTCCTCCATGCGCTTTTTCAGCCCCATGCTCATGTCGATCGTCACATCGACCATGATGCCGGGATAGCTCTCGGCGAAACTCTTCAGGATGCTCGGCAGCAGCCGCTCGCCAATATCCTCCGGCGCGCCGAGCCGCACCACGCCGCTGAGTTCCGGCATGATGAAGCGCGACACCGCCTCGTTCGACAGCGCCAGGATGTTGCGGGCGTAGGACAGCAGCATCTCGCCGTGGCGCGTCAGCGATACCGAGCGGGCGTCGCGCAAAAACAGCGTCGCGCCCAACTGTTCCTCGAGCTTCTTGATCTGCATCGACACCGCCGAGGGCGTGCGGAAGACCGCCTCCGCGGCGGTCGAAAAATTGCCTGTCTCGGCGATGGCGACGAAGGTACGCAGCACATCATTGTCAAGCAGCGGAATGGGACGGCGAAAGGGAATGCTCATCGTCGCATCTTTCAATTTTTCTGATTTACAACCCAATATCATTTTGTTTGATTGAATGTCAATCAAACCGGCCTCTGGACGGCGGTCATGTACGCAGCGCCCTCATTACTTCCTTTACTAAGCCGCTCGACCAACGGACTCAAATCTCGAAAGTGCCGCTAGGTGACCCCGTTTGCTACATAGCGCTGTATCTGTCTTAATAGCAGGTCGAAGAGCAATGTTACTACCACGCCCGGTTCCCATGAATATTCTCAAATTGTCAGCGTCTGCGGGCGTATTCATGTTGGTCTCCTTTGCTCACACATTCTCCGCTGAGATCAACGGTATTGAAATATCTGTCCTAACTGGTAGTTGCAACACACTGATTGTTGGCGATGAGAATATCACCAATTTATGCGCAGTAATCCTGGTCATCACTTCCTACCCGAGCGGCAGGCGTGGCTTCTATTTTCAAACGACTGACGAAAAGGCCTTCGCATTTTCCGGCATTCATCACGCCACACCACTTGGAGGGGTGTACCTGACCAATATCGATATATTCCTGGTTAATCTCAAGCCCCAAGCGGACACAGCGAGCTTGTCACATGCCAAAGGCTATTGCACCTACGAAGACTTCCGAGGCCGCCATCCCGTCAGTGTAAAATGCTCGGAAAAACAGAGGATGGCCGCCTAGTCACCGGAGCGTTTACGTCGGATGGAATTCCGCCGAATTAGAAAAATCATGGCCGTTAGATACCGAGGCCCGACTTCGCAGGTTCATTTTTTCTGATTTATAATGCCATATCATTTCATTTGATTGAACCTAAAGCCCGCCCCATAGTCTCCCTATCGGAAACAGCAAAGGAGGCTCGACATGGCGCAGAAAAGCACCTGGAATATCCTAGAGGCCCTGTCCGCATTCAAATCGCGCCGGCTCAGGGATGCGAATCACGAACATGCAATGCGGGAATTGAAGCGATTTCCGTCGCATCTGCTGGCCGATTGTCAGGGTGAAATGGACTTGCCCCTCCTGCGAGGGGCAACCAGACCCAAGCGGATTAGGATAGTGGAATCACCTGTCGCGCATAAGGCAGGGCCCTTGGCTGTCCCGCGGCCTGCTTAATTGCCGCTCGACCTCAGCCACACCGCCCGGCCGATCGGCCTCACCCTGTGCGTCAACTGGATGCCACACAGGCGCGAAAGTACTATTCCTGCAGCTCGTCTCGTCCAATCTCAAAACGTCCGTTACATCCCGCCCAGCAGCTTAAACGCGATGATCCACATGGTGAAAGCGACGAGCGTTTCCAGCATCCGCCAGGACGAAGGCCTCGAGAAAATCGGCCGCAGCCATGTCGCGCCATATCCGAGGGAAAAGAAGAACAGAAAAGAACCTGTCACCGCGCCTGCGGCGAACGAAGCCTGCTGTCCCGGATAACGCGTCGAGATCGTGCCGAGCAGCACGACCGTATCGAGATAGACATGTGGATTTAGCCAGGTGAGCGCGAGGCAGGTTGCGAGCGTCTGCCGAAAGCTCGCTGTCTTGGCCTCCGCCGCAGTCAGGGTAGCGGAGGACCGAAAGGCGGAATAGAGGCTTTTCGCGCCATACCAGGCGAGAAACGCCGCTCCTCCATAACGCATGAGCGGGTCGAGCCAGGGCATGAACCTGGCGATCTGCTGCAGGCTGGTCACGCCGAGCACGATCAGCGCGGCATCCGACAACGCGCAGGCGAGGCAGACGGCGAAGACATGCTCGTTGCGCAGACCCTGGCGGAGGATGAAAGCGTTCTGCGCGCCGATCGCAATGATCAGACTGAGGCCCATCATCAGGCCGGTGACATAGATCGAAAAATTCATCGCCTTGGCAACGCCCCTCACTTCGGTGGTGGGTGGGTATCGCCCTTGTTCGAATTAGGCTAGTTAATCTGACTTACCCGAATTAAGTGAAACTAATCCATGCTCGACTATCCCGCTCTCCGAGCCGTCGCAACCATTGTCCAGACAGGCAGCTTCGAAAGGGCTGCGACGGTGCTGAACGTCACCCCTTCGGCCATTTCGCAGCGGGTGAAACAGCTCGAAGAGCGTCTCGGCACCGTCCTCATCGTCAGAGGCACTCCCTGCACTGCAACCGAAAAGGGAGAATGGCTCTGTCGCCATATGGAGAATGTCGGCATGCTTGAAGCCGAACTCTTCGGCCACCTGCCGGCTCTCGTCGATCCCGACGATCCGCGCCAAAGGGTGACGCTGCAGATCGCGACGAACGCCGACAGCCTCGGAACGTGGTTCGTGGAGGCGATGTCGAATTTCGCCAGGAATTCTTCGCATCTGCTGAACATCGCCGTCGACGACCAGGACCACACCGCCGATTGGCTGCAGCGCGGACGGGTGATCGCCGCCGTCACCAGCCTGGAGAAACCGGTTCGCGGATGCCGGCGGTTTGCCCTCGGCGTCCTGCGCTATCAGGCCACGGCAACGCCCGACTTCGTCGCCCGCCACTTTCCGGGCGGCGTGACCGCCGAGGCCATCCGCAACGCCTCGGCTCTGACCTTCAACCAGAAAGACAGGCTGCAGAGCAGTTGGATACGCAGCGTGTTCGGACGCGATCTCGACTATCCCACCCACTGGCTGCCGTCGCCGCAAAGTTTCGTCGAGGCGAGCGTCTCGGGCATGGGATGGGGAATGAACCCGACCCAGCTGACCCGCGAACATCTTGCATCGGGAAGACTGGTGGAACTGGTTCCCGACACACCGCTCGATGTGCCGCTATACTGGCAAATAAACCGCCTCGCCGCCGATCGGCTGGCGGAGCTGACGCGCGAAGTCATCAAGGTGGCCAAGCGTAAGCTCAGACCGGCGGATCACACTGGTTCGCCAAACCCGTGATGTCGGCGGCCGGACCGACTACTCCGGAACAGATGCGATCACACATAGGCCGCGCGGCCGCCGAATTCGCTGGTTTCGTCGAAATTCTTCGTGCCGATGCGCTCGCTTTCGCCGGAGAGCTCCTGCGGCGCCTCGGCGGCGGGCGTCGATGAGGCAGCAGTCTTGCTGCTCTCGGACGCTTCGAGCTTGGCAATCTTGGCTTCCAGCGTCTCGATGGATTTCTCGATCGTCGCCTTCTCTTTCTCGTCCTGTGTCTGCGACAGGGCTGCCTGCTTTTCGGCAAGCTGCGCCTGTAGAGAAGCCAGTTGATCCGATGGGGAGGACGAAGTTGAAGCGGCTGAACTCAAAATGGTGGATGCAGAACTGGAAATTGCGCTGACCA
Organism: Rhizobium leguminosarum bv. trifolii WSM2297; assembly: GCF_000271845.1. The sequence goes on from NZ_JH719395.1 coordinate 1,293,776, forward strand.
TAAGCGTGACTTTCGATGATGGGATATCATCTTCTAGGTCACGAATGGTAAATGCCCGATAAATAAGGTACCAATAGGTACCATTTTTACGGCGATGATTGCATGTGTCCGAACCCGGCGCCATTCGGACTGTCGCGTCCTATGCGATAGCGATGATCTCCAGCTCCTGGCCGCCCGTTTCCACCACCTCGCCGACTGCCTTGCCCATCAGCAACCGCGCCACCGGAGACACATAGGAAATCGATCCGGCCCTGGGATCGGCTTCGTCCTCGCCGACGATCCGATAGGTCTGCACGCGCCCATCGTCACGGCCGAACGTCACCGTGCTGCCGAAGGCGACGGTGTCGGTTGACGTCGGATCAGGCATGATCTGGGCAGTGCGCAGCCTTGCCTGGAGGTAGCGCAGGTCGCGCAAGGGACCCGCCGCCTGCCGCCGTCGTTCGTTCACGTCTTCGATGGTGCTCGCCGCATCATAGGCCTCGCGCGCCTGTTGGAACTGTAATTCCAGGGCCCTCAACCCCGCTTCCGTCACCAGGTTCAGATGCGGCGAAACCGGACGATCGGGCAGCAGGGTTTCCGAAGCAGTTTCGAAACTCTCTTCCTTGGTGAAGGCGACGGCCAATTCTATACTCCGTTTTGGGGGCATGGCCCTTTGGTAAACCCTACATACACCGGCTGCAGCCGAACCGCCAATCTTGACCTGTCGGCGGCGACGCCGGCAACGGGGAACGTCCTGCGCTACATGGCGTTTAGACCCCTGATGCATCGAGACTAAGGAGGATCGCATGCCCGGCGAGCAGCGGAAAGGCCGCGACGAAGTCTGGAGCGAGACATGCCTTCATTCCTGACCGACGCCATGCCGCTGACGCCGAGCTGGTGGGATATCGCCGCCCGCATCGCAATGACGGTGGTTGCCGGCGGTCTCATCGGCCTCGATCGCGAGCGCGGCGGCCACGCCGCGGGCTTCAGGACCACCATCCTGGTGGCGCTCGCAGCCTGCATCGCGATGGTCCAGGCAAATCTGCTTCTCTCGACCTACGGCAAAACGCTGAGTTTTTTCACGCAGATGGACGTGCTGCGCTTTCCCCTCGGCGTCCTCACAGGCGTCGGCTTCATCGGCGGCGGAGCAATCCTCAGGCGCGGCGACATGATGACCGGCGTCACCACCGCGGCAACCCTATGGTTCATGACGGTGGTCGGCCTCTGCTTCGGCGGCGGTCAGATCGTCACCGGGACGGCGGCGACCGTGATCGCCTTCATCGTGCTGTCGCCGCTGAAACGTCTGGACACCTGGCTGCGCTGCGAACGAAAGGCAACGCTCGTCGTCTACGGCTCGAATTCCGATATTCCCGACTTGTCGAATGTGCTGGAAGCTCTCGAATGCAGCGCATTTTTCGTCTCGCTGGGACAGACCGGAGATGGCCGGATCGGGGTGACGTTCGAATTGCGCTGGCTGGCGAAAGATCAGGATGCGTCCGCACGCGCAATCCTTTTTGCGGTCTCCGAGACGCGCGAGGTCGCGAATTTCTCGATGCATTCGACGACGACGTGAACCGGACGGGCCGCCGTCGCGGCCCCTGTTCTTCGGCCTATTTGGAGGCGTGCTCCGGTTTCCCCTTTCTTTTGGTGGATGCGAACTCCTCGAGTTGCTTCTCGCTCATGGATTCCTCCATCTGCTTCGAAGCACCTTTGAGTTCCTTCTTGGGCGTCTCACCGCGCTTGGCCGAGAGTGCGGCACCCGCCGCCTTCTGCTGCGCCTTGGACTTGGCTGGCATATCGATCTCCTTTTCGTTGGGATCAGCCGCCCTCAACGCTTCCTGAGTTCATCTGGCTTGTGTGCGGCGCGTTTTCCCGATTTGTCGCTCTCGACGATATATTGCGGTTCCGCCACCGACGCCTTCACCTTCTGACCTTTGATCTTCGTTGGGCTGGTCTGCTTCTTCACCACTCTGCCCTCGGTTTCTCCCTGGCTGGTATCCCAGCTCACTTCGTCACCCGTTTTCAACTGCTTGGACATGTAGGCCCCTTGCGGCGAGGAGGCTGCGGCATAGGCCGCAGCCGACCGCTCGTCAGTTGATGGTGGCCCACTGGCTGCGAACATCCCTGGCGTTCTTCGACAGGTGAACATGTGCATCGACGTGATCGACCCAATCGATCGGGATCAGGTGGTGCTTGCCGTCTTCCGAGTCGGTCTTCGTCAGCTTGATGCGGGTGGGACCGTCGAGATGATCGACCGTCCCCATATGGGTGCCGTCGGCAGCCCGCACTTCCATATGTTCTTGGATCTGGTCTGCGGAAATCATCGTTTCCTCCTTTGCGTCATTGTCAGCTACGAAACGGCAACGACGTGGCGCGGACTTGGTTCCGATGCTTCTTGCCGCAGCGAATTATCGTGGCCGGGACCGGGCTCGAGATGCCACCCGACTGCCCGGCAAAGGCGCAGCGATCATTCAATATCTCTGATGTTATCCATAAGCTCTATTCGTTTGAATGATGAGTTCCCGAGGCCCATATTAGGATCGTGGACATGGACGAACCTCCCATCAACGACCATGCCCCTGACCCTTAGAAAGGAACCGGACAATGACCACGCTCACCTATCGCGGTGGCGGCAAGCCCCTCACCTCCGGCCACGGCCATTTCGATCTGACGCATTATGCCCGCAGGCTTGTGCTCGCCTGGACACGCTGGCAGACCGCCCGTGAGATCGAAGCCATGCCCTTCGACATCCGCAAGGACATCGGCTGGCCGAGCGCGGACGATAACAAACACCGGACCGTATAATGAATGCGACATTCCTCCCGAGATGAGGGCGGCGTTTGCATCACGCAACGCCGCCTTTTTCTTGGTCTGAGCGTCCCTTCTGCGGCCGTTGTCGGCCTTGAATTTCAGTCGCCAATCAGCTTGTTCTTTGCCAAACCCGCGGCCATTCCGGCGGCTTGACCAGTCAAATCGCGGTCAATGTCGCATATTTGCTCTTCCCGGCCGCATTTTTCCATGCCAGTGTCGCTTTCAGGACATCAGCGCGACGCATTCCGCGCAACCAATACGCATCGCCCCTCGAGCATGGATTTCGCTATGAACAGGATGCAGATCAAGAAGCGTTCACTGGTCTTCTTTATGGTACCGCAATTCACCATGCTCCCCTTCTCGGCGGCCGTGGACACGTTGCGTATCGCCAATCGCATGCTCGGCTACCAGGCCTATACCTGGCGGCTTGCCTCCCTCGACGGGGAAAAGGTCTATTCCTCCTGCGGCATTGGCGTCGAGGCTAATTCCTCGCTCGCCGAAGAGCGCCGCCATCTCGGTGGCGAAAACCGGCCGGGCATGGTGCTCGTCTGTTCCGGCATCGATGTCGAGCAGTTCAATAACAAATCGGTCAATGCCTGGCTGCGCGAATGCTACAATCGCGGCGTTGCAGTCGGCAGCCTCTGTACGGGCGCGCATGTGCTGGCTCAGGCCGGGCTCCTCAACGGCAAGCGCTGCGCCATCCACTGGGAAAACCTGCCGGGCTTCTCCGAAGCCTTTCCGCAGGCCGAGGTCTATGCCGATCTCTATGAGATCGACGGCAATCTCTATACCTGCGCCGGCGGCACCGCCTCGCTCGACATGATGCTGAACCTCGTCGGCGAGGATTTCGGCGAAAGCCTCGTCAACCGCATCTGCGAGCAGCACCTGACCGACCGCGTGCGCAACCCGCACGACCGCCAGCGCCTGCCGCTGCGCGCCCGCCTCGGCGTGCAGAACGCCAAGGTGCTATCGATCATCGAACTGATGGAAGGCAATCTGGCCGAGCCGCTGTCGCTGATCGAGATCGCCGACGGCGCCGGCCTTTCCCGCCGCCAGATCGAACGGCTGTTCCGCCAGGAGATGGGCCGCTCACCCGCCCGCTACTATCTGGAAATCCGCCTCGACCGCGCCCGCCACCTGCTGGTGCAGTCCTCGATGCCCGTCGTCGAAGTCGCGGTCGCCTGCGGCTTCGTCTCGGCTTCGCATTTCTCAAAGTGTTATCGCGAACTCTACCATCGCTCGCCGCAGCAGGAGCGCGCCGAGCGCAAGATGACTATGGCGACGGCAAGGCAGGCGGTCGCGGCCTAAGGGTTTGAAAGCAAGAGTGCGCCGCCTGAAGTGAAAGGGCGGCGGCTCGCCCGAACGCTCTACTGCGCCGCTTCTTCCGTCATCCTGGCGTCGGAATAGACCTGGTTGCGGCCTCTATGCTTGGCCATGTAGAGGAATTGGTCGGCGGCATTGAGGTAGTTCTCGAAGGTCTCGTAGCCGCCGATCTCGGCGATGCCGATCGAAATCGTGACGCCGAGTTCCTCGTCGTCGGCGGTGACCTTCAGCCGGGAAATGTCCGAGCGGATCTCGTCGCAGAGCTTGGTTGCGGCGAGGGAATCCATCTGCGGGAAGAGGATGGCGAATTCTTCGCCGCCCAGCCGCGAGAGAAGATTGTCGCTGCCTTCGAAGATCGTGAACAGTCTGTTTGCGACAGCCTTCAGCACCTTGTCGCCGATCTCGTGGCCATAGGTATCATTCAGCCGCTTGAAATGATCGATATCGAGAATGGCCACCGAACTCGGCACTTTCAGCCGCAGACACTCGTTCACCAGCTTCGGGCCGTTGTCGTAAAAATAGCGGCGGTTATAGAGGCCGGTCAGGTAGTCGCAGGCCGCCGCCGCCCTCAGCTGCCGCATCTGCGTCAGCGTTTCGGCATTGTTGGCGATGCGGCATTGCAGTTCCTCGGCGACGAAGGGCCGGTAGACGAAATCGCTGGCACCGGCCTTGAGAAAACTCGCAGACAGCATGCGGTCGCTGGAGGAGGAAACACCGATGACGCGCAGCCGATCCGAACCGAAGCGATGGCGGATGCGCCGCGTCAGCTCGTAGCCGCTCATATCGGGCATGTTGTGGTCGGTGACCACGAGTTCGATATCGGTGTAGGCTTCGAGTGCTGCCAGCGCCTCGAGCCCCGAGCTTGCCTCGATGACCAGATATTGCTGTGCCTTCAAGAGGTCGACGAGCACCTGGCGCGCCGAGGCGACGTCGTCGACGACCAGCACCCGCGTCTTGCGGTTGGAGATCGCCCGCCGGACAGTGGAGACCAGGTTGTCGAGCGCGAATTCATTGTCCTTGAGGACATAATCGATGACATTGCGCTCCATGATCTTGTTGCGCGTGTTGAGATCGAATGTCGCGGTGAAGACGATCGCCGGGATATCGTGCTCGATCGTGCAGTCGAGCGCCTCGCCATAGGGCGAATCCGGCAGGTTGAGATCGACGACGGCTATGGTGTAGCCGTGACCTTCCTCGGCAAGTTCTTCGCGAAGCGCCTTCAGCGACGGGCAGGATTTGACTGCAAGGCCGAGTTCCGTCTGGAACCGATGACAGAGCACGGCGGAAAACATCCGGGAATCCTCAACCAGAAGTAGCTTAAGCCCGCCGGAGCGCAGCCCGATGCCATCTCGCTGAAAATCCGCTTGAAAAGCCACAGCCGCTACTCCCCCATGCGCCCTCTGGCCTCGACTCGGCCCTCTCCCCGGCGGGGCGGACGATAACCGAGAGGCCTGCGCGCGTGAAGGGGACAAATGACGGCGTTACTTATAATTGCAGAAATTCGATAACGGCCTACGACCGTCATCTCCGCCCCCCTGGCGAAGCCGATACTGGAAGGGCCGTCAGGCAACCGCCCGCTCCCTGCGCATCGACTGGATTTGCAAGAGCGTATCGAGGTTCTGGTTGACGCGGCAGTAGAACTCCTCGTCGATGAAGGGGCGCAGCATGAAGTCATTGCCGCCCGCCTTCAGGAACCGCGCCGAAAGCAACCGGTTCGAGGAGGAGGAAACGCCGATGATGCGCAGCTCGTGCGAACCGATGTTGGAGCGGATGCGCCGCGTCAGCTCGAAGCCGTCGATGTCGGGCATGTTGTAGTCGGTGATCATCAGGCCGATATCGCGGTTGGCTTTCAGGATCTCCAGGGCCTTGGCGCCGTTCTCGGCGACGCTGACGCGGAAATTATAACGCTTCAGCCGGCTCGACAGCAGGGCGCGCGCCGTCGCGCTATCGTCGACGATCAGCACGTGATGGCGGTGGTTGGTCAGGAACCGGCAGATCGATTCCGCCAGAAGGTCGACGGCGAAGATATTGTCCTTGAGGATATAGTCGACAATGTCCTTGGCCATCAGCTTGTCGCGCATGCCTTCCTGGAAGGTGCCGGTGAAGACGATAGTCGGGATCGAGAGGTCGACCAGATATTCGAGCGCTTCGCCGTTTTCGGCACCCGGCAGGTTGATGTTCGAGATCGCCAGGGTGATCGGCTCGGAAGACTTGTCGTAGGAATACTGCAGATCCTCGAAGCTGCGGCAGATCTCGACCTCAATGTCGAACAGCTCCTTCAGGCGTTTGCTGATCATCGAGGTGAATACGTTGGAATCTTCCGCGACAAGAATACGCGCGCCGGCAAACATCTCCCCGGAATATTGCATCCCCGAAATACCTAGAAACGCCATAGCAAACCTTTGATGTAAAATCTGTCCCCGGATCAATTTGGTACATCAATTGATTTGAGTAATTATTAATCGGCCCGCCGGGATATGAAACGAAGAAGCGGCTCGATGGCACCGCCTCCGATTTCTTGCAGATATGATTAAGAAATCAGGCGCGAAGCGCCGCATTCTCGGCCATCGATCGGCTTTCGCCGAAAACCGTCGCATGACAGGCCGTGCCGAGGATCTTGATCTTCAGCCCCGCCGGCCCTCGACTGGCAGAGATTAGACGAAGCGATTATAAACGAGCGATCGACCCGACCCCGCTGAGGTTCGCCCCATGACCCATTCCGACCCAGTGATCGAATGGCTCCTCGACTCCGATCCCTCGATCCGCTGGCAGGTGATGCGCGACCTGCTCGACCTGCCCGCGCGGGAATGGATGACCGAGCGGGCCAGGGTGGAGAGCGATGGCTGGGGCGCCAGGCTGCTCTCCTGCCAGGATGCGGACGGACAATGGGCGGGCGGTGCCTTCATCCCCGTCGGTTTCGACGAGCAGCAGTGGCGTGAGCATGGCCAGCCCTGGACGGCCACGAGTTTTTCGCTCTCGCAACTCAGGGAATTCGGTCTCGATCCATCCTCCGAGCGGGCGAAACGCACCGTCGAACTGATCGGCGCCAACGCCCGCTGGGAGGAAGGCGGCCAGCCGTTCTGGCAAGGCGAAGTCGAAGAGTGCATCAACGGCCGGACCGTTGCCGACGGCGCTTATTTCGGCATCGACGTCTCCCCCATCGTCGACAGGCTGACCAGCGAGCGTCTTGAGGACGGCGGTTGGAACTGCGAGAGGATCAACGGCTCTCACCGCTCGTCTTTCGCCAGCACCATCAATGTGCTGGAAGGCCTGCTGGAATTCGAGAGATCGACCGGCGGCACGCCGCAATCCCGAGAGGCGCGTAGAACGGGCGAAGAGTTCCTGCTCGAGCGCCACCTCTTCCGGCGTCTCGCCACCGGCGAGCCGGCCGACAAAAATTTCCTGCAGTTCCTGCACCCGAACCGCTGGCGCTACGACGTTCTGCGCGCCCTCGATTATTTCCGCGCCAGCGCCGTCCTGACCGCCGCCGCTCCCGATCCCCGCCTCGGTGAGGCGATCGACTATCCGCTCCCGGCGCCTTCAGGACGGTCGCTGGGCACTCGACTGGAGCCTGTCGGGGCGTGTGTGGTTCCAAGTCGACGACGGACATGGCGAGCCCTCGCGATGGATCACGCTCCGCGCGATGCGGGCGCTCAAATGGTGGGACGGTCAGCTCTCAATCGATACCTGACGCCAAGCCCAGCGCGCGCAGGAAATGCGTCTCGATCTTGCGCAGCAATTCGGCGCGATCAGCGGGTGTTTCGTCGATGGGCTGATTGACCACGCCGTGCAGGGCATTGAACAGAAACACTGCCGTAAAGCCGGGGTCATCGACCGACCAAGCTTTTCCAGCTGCCCCGGCGGCAAGCAGTTCGCTCAGATGGTCTATCAGGATGTTGCGTGAAAGCCCTTCCCGCGTTGCGGGGGCTGTCGCCACGAAGACGAGATGATGCAGTCCGCCCGCGTCGAGATAACCCGTGGCGCACGCAGTCGACCACGCGGCGAGCTTGCCGCGCCAATCCTGGCCCTTCCTGCTTTCGACCGCCGCGACGATGCCATCCAGCACACCCTGCACGAAACGAGCGCGTAGCCCTTCCAGAACATCGGCCTTCGAAGAGAAGTGCAGGTAGAACGTGCCCTTGGCGACCCCTGCTCCCGTAGTGATCTCCTCGATCGTGGTCTGCTCCAGACCATTCTGCAGAAACAGCCATTCGGCCGAGGCCATGAGCTCGTCACGCCGCTCTTCGGCGGGCTTGGTTCTCGGCTTTGAAACGGGGTTGTCTGACATCAGGACAGATCTACTCGTGTTGACGGCGCGCCGGGTCGGTCCTGTGCAGATAGCCGGCAAACACGTCGCGCATGGCGGTGCTCTCGATATCGGGCAGCAGACGACCGACCTCACCGCGATGATAACCGGCATGCGTCACCACATGGGCCAGCATCTCCTCGCGCGACATTCGCCCGCGCCCGCCATCGGTAAAGGTGAAATCGACGACCTCCTCCAACTCCTCGGGCGTCAGGCGTGAGGTGTAAGCCATATACCATCGGTCCGTCTCCCGGATGTCCGAAGCCAGCAGCGCCAAGGGCGGCGCCTCGCTGCTCCAGCTTGCTGCATAGGAGTGTGGCTGCCGCTGAAGATTGGCGGCGAAGATGCGGTCGACGAGATGGGCATGGTTGAGTACACGAAGAGCTGAGGAAAACGCCTCGGATCGTGCCTCCGCGCCGAGCCCGTTCAGGGCGTCGAGAAGCTCGTCGTCGGTGCTGGCTTTGTATTGAAACAGGGAGTTCAACAGGGTCTGCGCGCTCATGACGATCTCCGGGCGGTGAACGGGTGATGCCGGAATCAGGCCGGCAATCATCTCTAATTGACTGACTGATGGTCAGTCAATGCCATCTAGACGTTTCATATCGATGCACAGCGGTGCAAACGAGACCCAAGAATTGGCCCCTCCGGGCCGTGATGATATGGTGGCCGAACTCTCTCGGCTGGCCTCGGCCTAATCTGTGTACCTGCAATCAAGGAAGGGAACTGCAATGACCACAGAGCGCGTCTACAATGTGCTTTTTCTCTGCACCGCCAATTCCGCCCGCTCAATCCTCGCCGAATCCATCCTGGAGACCGAAGGCAAGGGCCGGTTCAAGGCCTATTCGGCCGGCAGCCAGCCGAAGGGCGAGGTCAACCCGCTGGCGCTGAAGGAACTGCGGGCGTTGGGTTATCCTCGGCCGGTTTCCGCTCGAAGAGCTGGGATGAATTCGCCGATCCCGACGCTCCGGAGATGGATTTCATCTTCACCGTCTGCGACACCGCCCACGGCGAAACCTGTCCGGTCTGGATCGGTCATCCGATGACGGCCCATTGGGGCATCGAGAACCCGGCCGTGGTCGAAGGCAGCGAAGTTGAGAAGGGCCGCGCCTTCGCGCAGGCCGCCCGCTTCCTTAAGAACCGGATCATGGCCTTCCTCAGCCTGCCGCTGGCCTCAATCGACAGGATGGCTCTGCAATCGCACCTGCACCAGATCGGCGCCATGGAAGGCACGTCGGCAAAACCGGCCCGGCCGGCTGATGGCTTCGTTCGATCTGCAGCGCTGCCGGAGACGCATAGGGGCGCCTTTGCCAAGGAAGACGGCAGGAAGGTCCTCGACGCCGATGGCAAGCGGATCGCCTGATCCGCCTACTTGACGACGGCCGAGCCCTTGACGATGTCGATCGTCTCGCCACCGTCGAGCCCGATACGATCCCCGTCGGGCGTCGTCATGAAACAGCCGGAGGAGCAGAGGCTTTGCGAAGCGCCGGCATCGACGACGACTTCGACGCGCTGGCCGCTCTCGGTGATGACGAGCACCACGGCGGCGGGATCGGTGTTGGTGATGGATGCCGCCTCGGCCGCGGGCGCGGCAAGCAGCGGGATAAGCAAAACGGCGGCAAACCTTGCCATCATGTGCGGCGGCGCGGACGCGCCCTCCCCTCGAACGATCGGTGCTGCCCTCGGCAGCGATCCCGATGGAGGAGATGATGCACATAGACCTGTGAATGATGGCTGAATGAGCCGTTCAGCTCTTCAAGCTGCCATCCGCCGTCCGCCCGCGCAGCTGCCGCACCGGCCGCTCCTCTTCTTCGACGGGCTTGTTCCTTGGGTCGTCCTGGCCGTCCGTCCGCTCCTTGACGGCATTGGCAAGGACGGGCGCCGCATCGCGATGGATGGTGAGATCGCTCTGCGGCAGCGGGATCTCGATGCCTTCGGCCTTGAAGCGCCGGAGGATCTCGATCCTGAGATTGTTGCGCACCGTCATGCCGTCGCCCATGTCGGCAAGGAAGAAGCGCAACTCGAAATCCAGCGAATAGGGTCCGAAGCGCAGGAACTCGACATGCGGCTCGGGATTGCGCATGACGAGCGGTATCTTGGCCGTCAGCTCCAGCAGAATGTCCATCACCTGCTGCGGATCGGCATTGTAGCTGACGGAAACCGGAATTTCCGAGCGGCCGATCTTGTTGCGGTGCGTCCAGTTGCCGACCAGGCCGTTGATCAGCTCCGAATTCGGCACGATGATCGACTGCTTGCGGAAAGTCTCGATCTCGGTGGCGCGCACCGAGATGCGTTTGACGATGCCTTCGGCCGTACCCGACACCACATGGTCGCCGACCTTGAACGGCCGCTCGACAAGCAGGATCAGGCCGGAGACGAAGTTGGAGACGATGTTCTGCAGGCCGAAACCGATGCCGACCGAGAGCGCCGAGGCGACGAGCGCGAAGCTCGACAGGTCGATACCGGCGGCCGAGACGCCGATGATCGCCGCGATGCCGACGCCGAGATAGCCGATGCCCGTCTTGACCGAATTGCGCACACCTAGATCGACATGGCTTCTTGCCATCACATTGCCGTCGAGCCAGCGCTGCAGCCAGCGCGTCAGCAGGTAGACGCCGGCAAACAGCAGGATGCCGGTGCAGATGCCGAGCAGCGAGATGCTGATGCCGCCGAGCCTCACCTCGGTAAACAGCCGGTAGGCGATAAGCTGCAGGTCCTGTATGTGGAAGCCCCACAGCAGCAGGATCAGCGGCAGGCCGACCACCAGCGCCACCGCATAGATCGCAAGGCCGACAACCAGACCCGCCTGGTCGATCGCCACCGGCCCGAGATTGAAGCGGCGCGTCAGGAAGCGCGCGAAGAAGGTATCGCCGAAGCTCTCCTGTTTTGATATCGCTTTGCCGGAAAGCAGGCCGACATACATGGTGACGACGACCGCGCCGGTGATGATGAGCTGGGTGGCGACGAAGCGCGCTAGCCCGACGTAACCCGTCAGCGCAGCGATGATCAGGCCAGCGCCGACGACGCGCAGGATGATCGCCATGCCGCGCGGCCAATGCCGGCCCGGCGCATCCGGATCGCCGTTCTTTGCCAGCATCGGCTTACCGAAGGACGCTGAGATCAAAATGATGCCGATGATCAACGCAGCGATCAGACTTCTGACCACGGTCAGCACCAGGGGCGAACCCATCGCCTCGCTGACCGTGCTGAAGAGATAGTCGAGCGCATTGACGATCGCCATCGCCAGCAGGCAGTAGCCGATCGAGCGCGCGCCGAGATTGGAAAGATGCACCAGCCGCCAGCGCGGTTCGTTTGGCGCGAAGATGGCGTTGACGAAGCGGCCGACGAAATAGACGAGCCCGATCGCCGCGAACAATGCGCCGATCACGGGCGCGATATCCGGCCGCAGCACATTGAAACCGTTGAGGAAGAAGAAGGAGGTGACGAGCAGCACCGAAAGCGCCAGCGTTCGGATCAGCGTCGACCAGAAGGCAATCGACAGACGGCCGATATAGGACGGGTTCTCGACTGCCTCGTCGCGGCGCAGATAAGAGCCGAACAGCCGGTAGCTGCCCGAAAGCAGGATGAGGGCCGAGGCGAGCGACAGGAAGATCGCCGCAAACATCGGAAAACGCTTGAATTTCCAGACGAAGGCGGCCCAGCTCGACAAGGCTTGCGAAAATTCGCTGATCTCGTGCACGAAGGCCCTTGCCGCATCATCGAGCACCGAAACGGAGATCTCGGTGCGCCTGAAAAGCGTATCGGCAAAAAGCCGCCGCCGCATCTCGATGATTTCGTTGACGAGCTTCGTCACCGTAATCGACAGGTTTTCGGCATCACCCGTCACCGCGTTGATCTGCGCCCGCTCGGCGGCGAGCGCGTTGCGCTCCTGGGTAACGATCTCGGCTTCCGGAGGCTGCCCATCCTTCGGCGGATCGCCGATCTCGGCAAGCCGGTTCTTGATCTGGTCGAAACGCGGCCTGAGATTGACCGAGATGGTGATCACGGCGCGGCTGAGCTCGTCGGCCTTGGTCGCAAGCCCGACCAGCGCATCGTCATTATCGGCATTCTGCTTGACGCCGTCCTGAAGCGCCGTCAGCTGGACTTTCGCCTTGTCGATCTCCTTCGCCGCCTGGTCGAGCGGCGTATCGGCAAGCGGCGCCTGCGCGGCCGCCGATGCCGGCGGCTCCTGTGCGAAGGCCGCAGCACCCTCGAATTGCGCGCCGGCGAGCGCCAGCGTCACGAAAAGAATGGTGCGAAGCAGGATGGACCTCAGCCGCAAAAGCGCCTCCGGAAAGGTTGTCGTCGGGATGGAATTCCAGCTTTTCCTAACAAAGAAAGGCGACAGAAAGGCGGAAGCGCCTGGAAAGGTTTAGAAGCCGGCGCCGGGTTGAGAGAGATAGTCGTATTCCACAGCCGTCGACTCCCGCCCGAGCATGACATTGCGGTGCGGAAAGCGGCCATAGGCGGCGATCACCTCGCGATGGCGGATCGCATAATCCAGATATTCCGCATCGCCGAGGGTTGTGAACAATGCCACCGAACGTTCCTGCTCGCCAAGGTCTTCGGCATGTTCGAATGGCAAGTAGAAGAAGGTGCGGCAAGCGGTCTCGACCGCCTGGTCGGCGCCGGCGGCAAGCGCGAGCTTGGCCTCCCGAAGCGCCATCCCGTCGGTGGCGAAGGCGAGCGGCGTGCCGCGATAAATGTTGCGGGAAAACTGGTCGAGCACGATGATGGCCGCGAGCCGGCTTTCGGCATCCGCCCGCCATTCGTCGCCGACACCAGCCGCAAGCGCCAGATGCGTATCGCGGAAGCCGTCGCGGATCTCGACGTCAAGCTCCGGCGGCGGGCGGAACCACAGCTCCCGGCCGCATCGGACAAACCAGAAATCGTAAACTTCCCGCGGCGTACAGATTGCCATGTTTGCTTCCCCTAGCGTTAGGCCTCTTATTTTACTTTAGTAAGTTATTGGAAAGGCCGGCGAATGGTATGTCACGAAGCCCCTCATCCGCCTGCCGGCACCTTCTCCCCGCATGCGGGGCGAAGGGGATTTGCCGCGACCTCTCCGTTCCTCGCCTACGTCTCGCGGGGCACGTCCCTCTCCCGTCAGAACGGGGAGAGGGTTAGGGTGACGGGCAGGCTTCTTGAATTATAGCCGCCATTTCGCGAATTACGGTGCGCAGAATCCTACTTCCCCTCACACAACGAAAACACCAGCGTCGCCTTCGTCCCATCATGCCCGGGGTCATAAGCAAAATCCGACTTCAAACTTGCCGCCATGGCCGTCAGGATGCGTGTACCGAGGCCGCCTCCTCGCGCAGAGTTCGACGGATCGAACCCAGCCCCATCGTCCTCGACGACGACCCTCAACGCCTCGTCCGTCTGCTCGACGAGGACGCGGATCTCGCCCGACACGTTGTCGGGATAGGCATATTTGAAGGCATTGGTTACGAGCTCGCTGACGATCAGCCCGAGCGTTATCACCTTGTCGGTGGACAGATTGACCGGCTCAGCGGTCAACACAATGCGGTGCGGCCGCTTGTCGTCGCGCATCGAGGCTTCGAGTTCGGTAAGGAGGCTGTCCAGATATTCGTCGATCTGCACCGAACCGACCTGCCGATTGGTATAGAGTCGGCGGTGCACGCTGGCGATGGCGTTGATGCGCATCTGCGTTTCGTGCAGCGCATCGATCGCCACCTGGTCCTTGGTCATCGAGGATTGCATGCGGATCAGCGCGCCGACGAGGCCGAGACTGTTGGCGATGCGGTGATTGACTTCGGAAAGCAGCATTTCGGCAACGTCGCGCTGCTGTCGGATCACCTCCTGCGCCCGCGCCGTCTCGCGGCGAAAGCGCGCCCGCTCCAGCGCCTGTTCGAGGGCGGCGGCGAGCAGGTCGAAATAATCGGCCGACATCCCCTTGAGCATGTAATCGTCGGCGCCGGCTTTCAGCGCCGCGACCGCGATGCTGGTATCGTCCGAGCCCGTCGCATAGATGACCGGCGGATGATCCGGCAATGCCGTGATGCAGGGCAGGATGTCGAGACCGGTTTCATCCGCCAAAAGATGATCAAGCACGACCGCGTCGATACCGCCCTCGCCGAGCCTGGTAAGGCCGGCAGCACCGTTCTCAGCCCATTCGACCGAAAAGCCGCGCCGGCCAAGGTTCTCCTGCATCAAGAGGGCTAGCCCCTCGTCGTCATCGATATAGAGGATGTGACTCAAAGCATCCGCATCACCGCTAGAATTGCTCATTCCGTCTCCCGGCTTTCTCTCGCAGCGACGACCGCCCGCAAGCGTCCGAGTCGTCCGCATGGCAATGTGGTATTCCATTGGCCGCCTGCGGTAAACAGCGGTTATCCCTCGCCCTTGTCGCAGGCAGCGCGGAAGAAGGAGGCCGGCATTTTCAGACCATGACTCTGGGCTGGAAGAGCATCCCATGGAAGCCGTTGAAGGAGATCGGAAACGGAAAACCTGAAATGAAATGCCGAAACGCTGAGCTGCCCGATCGGTTCCGCCGGCGGGCTAATTTTTCTGGAATTTCCGATGGCCGGATACTTCGGCCCCCGCCTCCGCCGGCAGTTGCAGGAAGCGCAGCGACGACATGAGGCCGATCGCGCCGACCACGACGAAAGCCCAGCGGAAGTCGGCAAGTACGGGATTGTCGGCGCCCCTGAGGGCCGATGCGATATTGAGCACGGCCGCTGCAACGGCGACGCCGAGCAGCATCGACACCTGCTGCAACATGCTCGACAGCGTCGAGGCCGAGCTTCGCTGCGCCGGACCGATATCGGCGAAGGCCAGCGTATTCAGCGCGGTGAACTCCATCGACCGCGACAGGCCAGCGAGAAAAAGCAGCGCATGGATGAGAAACTGCGGCGTCCCAGGCTCAAGGAAACCGCAGGCGGCGATCGAAAATGCCGCGATCAGCCCGTTCAGCACAAGCACCGTGCGAAAACCGACGAAGCGCAGAAGCGGCGTCGTCACCGTCTTCATGCCGAGATTGCCAAGGAAATAGACGAGCAGATAGGTGCCGGCGGCAATAGAACTCAGCCCGAAGCCGAGCTGGAACAACAGCGGCAGCAGGAACGGCGTCGCATTGATCGCCACCCTACAGGCGGTGCCCGCCGACAGCGTCGACATCGAGAAGGTCTGGACGCGGAAGGCCGAAAGGTCGAGCAGCGGATTGTCGACGGCGAGGAAATGCCGCGTCGCCATCACAGACAGCACGATGCCGGCTGCCAGCATCGATATGACCGGCAAAAACCCACCGTCCCATTTGACCGAAAGCTCCAGGGCGGCAAGCAGGAAGGTCAGACCCGCAGCACTCAGGACGAAGCCGGCGAAATCCAACCGGCCGGGATCGATCTCGCGCTGCTCCGGCACGAAACGCAGCACCAGTCCCATGCCGAGAATGCCGATCGGGATGTTGATGAGGAAATTCCAGTGCCAGCTGGCATAGGTGGTGATGAAGCCGCCGAGCACCGGGCCGATCACCGGCGCCGTCAGCGCCGGCCACGTGATCAGCGCGATCGCCTGGACGAGTTCGGATTTGCGGGCGTTCTTCAGCACGATGATGCGCCCGACGGGCGTCATCAGCGCGCTTCCCGCGCCCTGGACGGCGCGCCACAGCACGAATTCCGTAAGGCTGTCGGAAAGCCCGCAGAACAGCGATGCGGCGGTAAAGACGGCGATCGACATCAGGAAGATACGGCGCGCACCGAACCGGTCGCCGAGCCAGCCTGACAGCGGAATGAAGGCGGCCATCGTTAGCATGTAGACAGTGATGCCAATGCTCATCGACACCGGCTGCACGTTGAAGCTTGCCGCCATCTGCGGCAGCGAGGTCGCGACGATCGTGCCGTCGAGGATCTGCATGAAGAAGGAAACGGCAACGACCAGCGCTACGATCTTCGCCTGGCGACCGCTCGCCGCCTCTTGCCCATTCTCGCTCGTCTCTGCCGTGGTCATCGATCCGCCAATGAAAATTCCGGATGACGCGGCAGGGAAGTGGGAAAGGAAGCCGATCGGAGATTGCCGCGCGAGGGAGCGCGATTTGGAAAACCGCGCAGTGGCTGAATACGCCGGTTGCGGCCGGCCGGAAAGGCTAAATCTCGCACTGTGCAGGAAAATTCCCAATGCGGTCAGCGGCGCGACCTGAAGAAAAAGGCCCCGCCGGAGCGAGGCCAAGTTTGAACCGCTCCCGGGAAAACAGGAGCGGCGTCGAGGTCCATAGCCTGTGGACCGTTTCGCAGCGAGGTCAGTTTTCGCCCTATCGGTACGGCTTCGCGGGAATTTCCGGGTTTTCGCGCCAAAAACCCGCCATTCGCCCTCGCCGCCTTCACGACGCGGTTGTGCACCGCAACAACGATTACGGCTTGCGTTGTTTATAAAATCATCTATCACTAAACATATTGCTAAACATGATGATTGAGGAGTTCATGTGAGCATTCTCTGACGTGGGTGAACGTGCGACGCCGGCGGGGAGCCGGCATGGTTCTGGGAGGAACTTATGCAGAAAACATCGAAAGCCCTTTTGGGGCTGGCCTCGGCATTCCTAATGTCGTCGGCATTGCCCAATCTCGCCAAAGCCGATGAACTGACGCTGTGCTGGGCCGCCTGGGATCCTGCCAATGCGCTCGTCGAGCTGTCGAAGGATTTCACCGCCAAGACCGGCACGCAGATGAAGTTCGAGTTCGTGCCGTGGACGAGCTATGCCGATCGCTTCCTCAACGAGCTGAATTCTCATGGCAAGCTCTGCGACCTGATCATCGGTGACAGCCAGTGGATCGGCGGCTCGGCCGAGAACGGCCATTACGTCAAGCTCAACGACTTCTTCGACAAGGAAGGCATCAAGATGGATGACTTCGTGCCGGCGACGGTCGTCGGTTACTCGGAATGGCCGAAGAACACGCCGAACTACTGGGCGCTGCCTGCCATGGGCGATGTTGTCGGCTGGACCTACCGCAATGACTGGTTCGAGAAGCCGGAACTGCAGAAGGAATTCAAGGAGAAATACGGCCACGATCTCGCAGCTCCGAAGACTTACGATGAACTGAAGCAGATCGCCGAATTCTTCCAGAAGCGCGAGATCGACGGCAAGACCGTCTACGGCGCCTCGATCTATACCGAGCGCGGCTCTGAGGGGATCACCATGGGCGTCACCAACGTCCTCTACGACTGGGGCTTCCAGTACGAGAACCCGAAGAAGCCGTACGACATGGAAGGCTTCGTCAACTCGGCCGACGCGGTCAAGGGCCTCGAATTCTACAAGTCGCTTTATGATT
Source organism: Rhizobium leguminosarum bv. trifolii WSM2297 (assembly GCF_000271845.1). The sequence goes on from NZ_JH719395.1 coordinate 1,311,476, forward strand.
GCTGCACACCGCCCGGCAGTTCCAACGTCTACATGGTCGAATCCGCCGACGCCTTCAAATCCGGCCAGGTCGCCATGCAGATGAATTTCGCCTTCACCTGGCCTGGCCTCTACAAGGACGAGAAGGTCGGCGGCGACAGGATCGGCTTCTTCCCCAACCCGGCTGAAAAGGCGCATTTCGCGCAGCTAGGCGGCCAGGGCATCTCGGTCGTCTCCTATTCCGACAAGCGCGATGCCGCCCTGCAATACATCAAGTGGTTCGCACAGCCAGACGTGCAGGCCAAGTGGTGGGAACTCGGCGGTTTCTCCTGCCTGAACTCCGTCGTCAACGCGCCGGACTTTGCCAAGAGCCAGCCCTATGCCCAGGCCTTCCTGGACTCGATGGCGATCGTCAAGGACTTCTGGGCTGAGCCAAGCTATGCCTCGCTGCTGCAGGCCATGCAGAAGCGCGTCCACAACTATGTGGTCGCCGGCAACGGCACCGCGAAGGAAGCGCTCGACGGTCTGGTGAAGGACTGGAGCGACGTCTTCAAGGACGACGGCAAGATCTAGTGTCCGAGCGGACAGGCGGCATCCCTCTGCGCGCCATCCTGGCAAGGATGGCGGCCCGGATCGGCAGCCGAGCCGGGCCGCCGGATCCCCCATATCCAGAAAGACCTGATACCCCAAAAAGACCAGGTGAAAACTTGACCATATCCTCTTCCATTGTCGACAAGGCGGCCGATGCCACCGCAAGGGCAACGCCGATCTCGCTCGCCCGGCATGTGCGTGGCCTCTCCGACAGAGCGATCGCCTGGCTGTTCATCGCACCCGCCATCATCCTGCTTCTGGCGATCAACATCTTCCCGCTCCTCTGGGCGATCTACCTGTCCTTCACCAATTACCGCGCCAACCGACCAAATGCGCCTGTTCAGGGCGTCGGCCTTGGTAATTACCAGCGTGTGCTCAACGATCCCGATATCTGGCAGGCGATGCAGACCACCGCGCATTTCGTCTTCTGGACGATCGTGCTGCAGACGCTGATCGGCTTTGCCCTCGCCTATCTGATCGACCGCAAATTCCGCGGCCATGCCTTCTGGACGACGATCATCCTGATCCCGATGATGCTGTCGCCGGCCGTTGTCGGCAATTTCTGGCGCTTTCTCTATGAGCCGCAGATCGGCCTCTTCGCCTATGCCGTATCGCTGATATCGGGCATTCCGACCTCTGATATACAGATGCTCGGCAATGTCCGGCTGGCGCCCTGGGCGATCATCATCGTCGATACGTGGATGTGGACGCCCTATGTGATGCTGATCTGCCTTGCCGGCCTGCGCTCGATCCCCGACTACATCTACGAGGCGGCCGAGGTCGACCGCGCCTCGCCGTGGCGGCAGTTCTGGTCCATCACCGTGCCGATGGCCCTGCCCTTCATCATGCTTGCCGTGCTCTTTCGGGGCATCGAGAATTTCAAGATGTTCGACATGGTGACGCTGCTCACCGGCGGCGGGCCTGGCTCCGTCACCGAGGTCGCCTCGATCACGCTGAAGCGCGCCGCCTTCGAAAGCTGGGCGACCGGCCGGGCCTCCGCCTTCGCCATCGTCCTCTTCGTCGCGGTGTTCGGCCTCGCCAACATCTACGTCAAGGCTCTGAACAAGGTGAAGCAAAGATGAGCGCCGCCAACTCCGCCCATTCGGTCGTCGAACCGAGCCTTTCCAGCAAGCGTATCGCCGGCGCGATCGTCATCCTCTACGCGCTGATCACGCTGATCCCGCTCGTCTGGATCTTTCTCACCAGCATCAAGTCGCCGCCGGATTCGATCAGCTATCCCCCCAAGATCATCTTCACGCCGTCACTCGAAGGTTATTGCAATCTGTTCACCACGCGCACCCGGCAGACGCCGGACTATATCGCCTCGCTACCGGCGCCGACCGGCACCTGCGATGAGGTGACGCGCAAGCGCAACATGGTGATCGCCGGCCCGTCGAACTTCGTGCCGCGCTTCGTCAATTCGCTGGTGATCGCCTTCGGCTCTACCTTCCTTGCGGTCTTTCTAGGGACGCTTGCCGCCTACGGCTTTTCCCGCTTCAAGGTGCCGCTCGCCGATGACCTGCTGTTTTTCATCCTGTCGACGCGCATGATGCCGCCGATCGCCGTCGCCATCCCCATCTACCTGATGTACCGCGAGCTCGGGCTCTCCGACACAGCCGTTGGCATGATCCTGCTCTACACCGCCGTCAACGTCTCGCTCGCCGTCTGGCTGCTCAAGGGTTTCATCGACGAGATCCCGCGCGAATACGAGGAAGCCGCGATGATCGACGGCTATACCCGCCTGCAGGCCTTCCGCAAGGTCGTGCTGCCGCAGGCGACCACCGGAATTGCCGCAACCGCGATCTTCTGCCTAATCTTCGCCTGGAACGAATATGCCTTCGCCGCCCTTCTGACCTCAGGCCAGGCGCAGACCGCGCCACCCTTCATTCCGACGATCATCGGCGAAGGCGGGCAGGACTGGCCGGCGGTCGCAGCCGGCACGACGATCTTCCTGATCCCGATTCTCGTCTTCACCATTCTCTTGCGCAAGCAGCTCCTGCGCGGCATCACCTTCGGAGCCGTCCGCAAATGACCCATCTGATCGAGACACCAGTCCCTGCCCGTCCGAAACGGCCGTTCTTCCTGCGCCGCGGCCCGATGGAGACCATCGCCACCGTGCTGATCGGCGTCGGCTTCCTGATGTTGTTTCAACCTTTCCTACTGGTGCTCTACACCTATTCGCTCGTGACCCTGCTTGCAGGCACCGTCATGTTCATCATCGTCTCAAAATTCCCGGAGTGAACCATGGCGGAGATCAAGATCGAAAATCTCCGGAAGGAGTTCGGCAGCTTCGTCGCCGTCGAGAATTCGAGCTTCACCGTCCATGACGGCGAGTTCCTGGCGCTACTCGGCCCTTCCGGCTGCGGCAAGACGACCACGCTTCGCATGATCGCCGGCCTTGAGTTGCCGACCAGCGGCGAGATCTATCTCGACGGTGAGGACGTCACCTTCAACCGCGCCAGCGCCCGCGACATCGCCTTCGTCTTCCAGCTCTTCGCGCTCTATCCGCACATGAACGTGCGCAAGAATATCGGCTTTCCGCTACTGTCACAGGGCATGCCAAAGGCCGAGATCCGTCAGCGGGTCGAAGAGACCGCCCGCCTGCTGCAGATTGACCATATTCTCAACCGCTCGGTATCGGGCCTTGCCGGCGGCGACCGGCAGCGGGTTGCGCTCGGCCGCGCCATCGTCCGGCGGCCGAAATGTTTCCTGATGGACGAGCCGCTCGGCACGCTCGACGCCGAGTTTCGCGAGATCATGGTCCACGAGCTGCGCGAGCTGCACAACCGCATCCACGCTACCACCGTCTACGTTACCCACGACCAGCACGAGGCGATGGCAATGGCCGACAAGATCGCCGTCATGAACCACGGCGTCATCGAACAATTCGGCACGCCGCAGGAAATATATGCCAAGCCGGCGACCATGTATGTCGCCGATTTCATCGGCTCGCCACCGATGAACTTCATGCGCTTCACTTCGGGGCTCAAAAGCGGTGACCGCTCGATCCGGCTCGACGGCATCGATGTCGCCGTCCCCGAGATCCATCAGGACATCGCCGAAAGCGAACTGGCGCTTGGCGTGCGGCCAGAGCATATCCGCTTCAGCGACGCCTCGGCGCTTCGCGGCGCCGTCTACGGCAGCGAATATCTCGGCACCAACCAGGTCGTGGCTGTGGAAACGCCGGGCGGCTTGATCAAGGCCCGCGTTCCCGCCAATCGCAGCTTCCAGATCGGCGAGACCGTCGGCCTCGAATTCAACCCGGCCAAACTCGCGCTCTTCGACTGCACCTCGGGCCGCGCCGTGCAGTCCTCGCTCTATCAGGAGACCCGACATGGCTGATGTTGTCCTTAGGAACCTCGCCAAGCGTTTCGGCGACACCCAGGCTCTCGCCGACCTCGATCTTTCGATCCGCGACGGCGAGTTCGTCGTGCTGCTCGGTCCCACAGGCGCCGGCAAGACCACGACGCTCAGGCTGATCGCCGGCCTCGAGAGACCCGATAGCGGCCGCATCGAGATCGGCGGTCGCAATGTCGCGGCCGAAGCGCCGGCCGGGCGCGACGTCGCCTTCGTCTTCCAGCAATATTCGCTTTATCCGCACATGACGGTCTACGAAAACCTCGCCTTTCCGCTGAAGGCGCCGGTCCGCAAGCTCAGCGCCCAGGAGATCGACCGGCGCGTCCGCGAGGTCGCACGCATGGTCCGGATCGACCACAAGCTGGAGAACCGCTCGACCAGGCTTTCCGGCGGCGAGATGCAGCGTGTCGCCATCGGCCGGGCGCTGGTGCGGCGGCCGGCGATCTACCTGATGGACGAGCCGCTGTCCTCCCTCGATGCCAAGCTGCGCGCCGAACTGCGCCTGGAACTCAAGCGCATCCAGAAAGAAATGGGCTCGACGCTGCTCTATGTCACCCACGATCAGGTGGAAGCCATGACCATGGCCGACCGCATCGGCATCGTCGCCGAGGGGCGGCTGATGCAGGTCGGAACGCCGCGCGAAATCTACGGCAATCCCGCCAACCTGCACGTCGCAGCCCGTCTCGGCCAGCCGCACATCAACCTTCTGCCGGCCGACCTGCTTCCCGGCGGCCAGCCACCCGCCGGCACCAAAACCGTCGGCGCGCGCACCGAACATCTCGACATCATGATTGGCGAGGACGCCAATGCCGAAATCGACTGGATCGAGCATCTCGGCGACCAGAACCATCTGCACATCCGGGCGGGTAATCACAAGCTCGTCACACTTGCCGATCCATATCTGGCAATCGCGCCGGGCGATCGGATCAGCCTGACGCTACGCGATCCGCTTTATTTCGACGCGGCTGGACAGCGCCTTTCCTGACCGGCAAACAGAATGATGATGGCATGAAAAACGAACAGACGAGTCTCAATCGATGAAACATTTCTTCAACCGCAGGGAAAATATCGTCACCGAAGCCCTGGACGGTCTGCTGCTGACAAGCAGCAATGGTCGTCTTGCCCGCCTCGACAGCTTTCCCGAGATCAAGGTGATCCTGCGCGCGGACTGGGACAGGTCGAAAGTAGCGATCATCTCGGGCGGCGGCGCCGGCCATGAACCCTCGCACGCCGGCTTTGTCGGCAAAGGCATGCTGACTGCGGCCGTTTCGGGCGAAATCTTCGCCTCGCCGAGTGTCGATGCGGTGCTGACGGCGATCCGCGCGGTGGCCGGTCCGAAAGGCGCCCTGCTCATCGTCAAGAATTATACCGGCGACCGCCTGAATTTCGGCCTCGCCGCCGAGAAGGGCCGCGCAGAAGGGTTCGATGTCGAGATGGTCATCGTCGCCGACGATATCGCCCTGCCCGAGATCAACCAGCCGCGCGGCGTCGCCGGCACGCTTTTCGTCCATAAGATTGCCGGCTATCACGCCGAAAGGGGCGAGGACCTGGAGACGGTCGCAGCCCATGCCAGAAGTGCTGCCGGCGATATCGTCTCGCTCGGCATGTCGCTTTCCACCTGCAGCGTGCCCGGCCAGGCGCATGAGGACCGCCTCGGCGCCGATGAGGGCGAACTTGGCCTCGGCATCCATGGCGAACCCGGCGCCGAGCGCATTACCCTGCGGCCGGTCGCCGATTTCGTTGCCGCCATTGCGGTCCGCCTCTCCGCAACGCTGAAAGGTGCGGAAGACCATGCGCTGCTCATCAACAATCTCGGCGCCGTGCCACCGCTCGAAATGGCCGTGATCGCCAATGCCGTGCTGTCCTCATCACTGGCCGATCGCGTCCGGCTGATCATCGGGCCGGCGCCGATGATGACGGCGCTCAACATGAACGGCTTCTCGCTGTCCTTGATCCGGCTGGATGCCGGTCGTGAGGCAGCCCTGACGGCTGTTGTCGAACCACATGCCTGGATGCCGGTCGTTGCACGTCACGAGATCGAGATCATCGCCGCGCCGAGAGCGGCGACGGGATTGAACGCGGCCGCGGCGGGGACCAACGGCCAAGCCCTGGTCGGGGAAGACAACCGCATCCGGCGCCTGATCACGGCGCTCTGCGAGCATCTGATCTCCCTGGAAAACGAGCTCAACCGCCTGGACGGCCGCGTCGGCGACGGCGATACCGGCTCGACGGTGGCAACGGGCGCCCGCAGCGTGCTGGCCCGTCTCGACACGCTGCCGCTCGATCGGCCGGCGGCAACACTTGCCGCGCTCGGCGATATTCTCGGCACCAGCATGGGCGGTTCGAGCGGCGTGCTTCTGTCGATCTTCTTCACCGCTGCGGCCAAGGCGATGACCGATAAGGACGATATCCCTGCCGCCCTTCTTGCCGGGCTCGACAGGATGACGTTCTATGGCGGAGCCGGGGTCGGCGACAGGACGATGGTCGATGCGCTGGCGCCTGCGCTGCAGGCACTCGCCTCTGGCGATATCTCGGCGGCGGCAAGGGCAGCGGCATCGGGTGCCGAGTCGACGAAGGCGATGGTGAAGGCGAGAGCTGGACGCGCCTCCTATGTCGGCGAAAGAGATCTGGCCGGTGTCGCCGATCCCGGCGCAGTCGCCGTGGCCGGCGCGTTCGGCGTGGCGGCAAGGTTCGCAACCGGCATGGCATGAATTGCATGGGCCGCGCGGGAGGCGCGGCGACAGGGAGGATGGCAGTGCAGGCGGAACCGGTTCTTTTAGCGGGACTGATCGAGGTGTGTCGCGCGACAATCGCAGCAAACAGCGATCACCTCTGCGCGCTCGATCGCGCCATCGGCGATGGTGATCATGGAACTAACATGCGGCGCGGCTGCGAGGCCGTCAGCGCCGAAGGCGAGACCCTGTCCAGCCTGCCCTTCCCCGACGCCGTCGAGAAGATCGGCCTGACGCTGGTGATGAATGTCGGCGGTGCCGCCGGGCCACTCTACGGCACGTTGCTGATCGAGATCGGCCGAGAGCTTCGCAAACGCGAGCAGAAGGCAGATTTTCCCGTGGTGCTGAAACAGGCGATCGATGCCGTGGCAAGGCGCGGGCGATCGCATGCCGGCGACAAGACCCTGCTCGACGTTCTCTACCCCGTCCACGCGGCGCTGGTGAAGCGGTCGCCGCTCGGTGACATCGCCCGCAAGGCCGAGCGTTCCGCCGGCCGTACCGCTGCTATGAAGGCAATGCGCGGCCGCGCTTCTTATCTCGGCGACCGCTCGATTGGCCATGTCGATCCGGGCGCATCGAGCTGCGCGCTGCTGACCACCGCGATCTGCCGTTATCTCGGGGAGCACCGCCCCCAATGAATGCAAAAACCGCAAACGTGGGTATCGTCATCGTCTCCCATTCGCCGCTGGTGGCAAGAGGGATCGCCGACATGGTGCGGCAGATGGTCGGGGACTGCGTGCCGCTCGCCTGGTCGGGCGGCAATGTCCATGGGGAACTCGGCACCGATGCCGGCGGCATATTGCGGGCGATCGAGGCCGCCTGGTCCGATGCCGGCGTTGCCGTTTTCGTCGATCTCGGCGGCGCTGAAACCAACAGCGAAATGGCAATCGAAATGCTTGGCCTCCCCCGCGCAGCCCTCGTCGCCATTTGCAACGCGCCTCTCGTCGAAGGCGCCGTCATCGCTGCCGCCGAGGCCTCGGGGGGCGCCTCGCTCGCCAAGGTCGTCGCCACAGCCGAGGAGCTGTCGCCCTGATGACCGGCCGATTGCGCATAGAGAAACAGGAGCCCGGTCCATTGCCCGAGCCATTTAAGGTGAACTGCCAGACGGAAGTGGAAGTCAAGCACGGCGTCGGGCTGCACGCTCGCCCCTCCGTCACCTTCACGCGGCTTGCCAAATCCTTCCCCTGTTCGATCGAGATCGCCGTCAATGGCAGCGATGTCTGGCTGAACGGCAAGAGCATCATCAAGATCATGGGCGCACGAATCCGCAAGGGATCGATCCTTAGGATCCGCGCCGACGGCATCCTCGCCGAAGAGGCGATCCGGGCTTTGAAGGAACTCATCGAACGCAATTTCGATGAGGAAAAGAAACATGGCCGAACCGTTTAGGTTAAATGCGAAGAGCGCATCCCCCGGCGTTGCATCCGGCCCCGCCTTCCTCGCGGAAGAGCCAAAGGCTGTTTCCGCCGCAGCGCCGGACATTCCCGCTGCGCCGCAAACGCCCGGCGGATACGGCGTGCTGGCGGATGCGATCGACGTCGCCATCGGCGAACTCGAGCGTCTGGCCGAGGGAGCCGATGCCGAAAGCCGCGATATCATCGATTTCCAGATCGAGGTTCTGGGCGATCCGACGATCGCCGAAGCGACGGGCGCGCGCATCGACGCCGGCGAAAATGTCGTCTTCGCCTGGGTCGCCACCCTCGACGCCTATATCGGCGCGCTCGAAGCGGCCGACGAGGAGCAGATGCGGGCGCGCGCCGTCGATATTCTCGACATCAAGAACCGCGTGCTCGGCGCGCTGACCGGCACTCCGGTCGCCGATTTCCCGGCCGGTTCGATCTTTATCGGCAGGGACATGGAGCCGAGCCGTTTCCTTGCCCATGACTGGTCGAAGGGCGGCGGCATTGCGCTGTTTTCAGGCAGCACCGCCGGCCATGTCGCCCTGCTCGCCCGGTCGAAAATGGTGCCTATGGTGGTTGGCACAGGGCGTTTTTCGGCCGCGGACGGAGATCCCGTCGGGGTGGATGGCGATGCCGGCGCAGTCGTCCTGCAGGCAGGCGGTACGCCGATGCCGTCCCCACCGCCGGTTGAGAGGCCGGCGGGTGACGCGGATACTGGCGAAGGACTGCGCACCGCAGACGGGGTGCCGATCCTGCTCTCCATCAATATCAACGATGCCGCCGAGATCGACGCGCTCGATCCTGCAACCGCAGGCGTCGGTCTGATGCGCTCGGAATTTTCCGTCCTGTCGCTCGCCGATGCCGCCAACGAGGAACGACAGTTGGCGATCTATCGCCGAGTGCTGGAGCGGGCGGGCGAAAGGCCGGTCACGATCCGCATGCTCGATATTGGCGGCGACAAGCCGCTCGCCGGTCTTGACGATCTGCCAGCTCTTTCCGCCTCGGGCCTGCGCGGCATCCGGCTGCTGCTTGCCCGACCGGAAATCGCCCGCGTTCAGGTCCGCGCCCTGCTGCGCGCTAGCGCCTTCGGCAGGCTTTTGGTGATGCTGCCGATGGTGACCTTTCCGGACGAGATCGACGCGATGCGGCAGATATTCCGAGATGAGGCGGCGCAACTCACCCGCCGCGCCCTGCTGCATCGGATGCCGCCGATCGGCATGATGGTGGAGGTGCCGGCTGCCGCCCTGATGCTTGACACCTTCGAAGCGGCCGAATTCTTCTCGTTTGGAACCAACGATCTCACCCAATATCTCGCCGCCTGCACACGCGACGGCATCGAGGCCGATTCAGACAAGGCGGCACCGGCCGTGCTTCGGCTGCTTGCCCAGGCGGTGAAGCTTGCCGTCCGCAAGCCCGTGAGCATCTGCGGCGACATGGCCGGCGATCCCAGCTATCTGCCGGCATTGCTCGCCGCCGGCCTCCGGCATTTTTCCGTGGCGCCGGCCCGACGTCCCGCGATAAGATCGGCGATCATCGGCCTCAATGCCGATGGCACAAGGGCAGCCGGAGAGTAGAATGGCGCGCGAAGACACCGAAGACGCCATTATCGCCTACAAGTCCATTCTGGCGCAGATCATCGACAACAGGCCATCGGGCACACGTCAGCGCCTGGCGACGGCGCTTGGCAAACACCGCAGCTTCGTCACCCAGATCACCAGCCCGACCTATGCGACGCCGCTGCCGGCGCGCCATCTCGCGACGATCGTCGGTGTCTGCCATTTCAGCGCCGCCGAGCAGGAGCGTTTTCTCGAAGCCTATCATGCCGCCCATCCCGGCAAGCTGCCGGACCTTGGCCATTCCGAGAAATTGCGGCACCTGTCGCTGATGGTGCCCGATTTCGGCGACGACAGAAAAAACCGGCTGCTGGAGGAGGCAATCTCCGATCTGGTGCAGAAAATCGTCGCGATTTCAGGCGGATCGGAATGAGCGGTGACCTGAAGATTGACGTAACGTAATGACCTCGGGCTTGGGAGGGGCTTGATGAAGAAGTTCATGAACTCTGCGGAAACCATGGTGGCCGAAAGCGTCGAAGGCTTCGTGCGCGCCCATGAGGCTTTCGTGGTGTTCGGGCCAGAGCGCAAATGCATCCGCCGCCGCCATCTCACCCCTGACAAGGTGGCGCTCATCTCTGGCGGCGGCGCCGGCCACGAGCCGATGCATGTCGGCTTCGTCGGCCACGGCATGCTGGATGCCGCCTGCGTCGGCCATATCTTCACCTCGCCGACGCCGAGCCAGATCATTGCTGCAATCGAAGAGACCGATACCGGCGCCGGCTGCCTGCTCGTCGTCAAGAACTATGACGGCGACCTGATGAATTTTGAAATGGCGATCGAGATGGCCGGAGACCACCACCGCATCGAGATGGTCGTCGTCAGCGACGACATCGAGACGTCGAGGATCGGCGACGGCCGCGGCCGACGCGGTGTCGCCGGCACGCTGATCGTCGAAAAGATCCTTGGCGCCGCAGCCGAACGCGGCATGCCGCTTGCGGAATTGAAAGAGCTCGGCGAAGGATTGAACACGCGCATCCGCTCGATGGGGGTGGCGTTGAACGGCGTGACGGTGCCGCAGACCGAGCGCTCGACGTTTTCGCTCGGACCCGACGAGATGGAAATGGGCGTCGGCATCCATGGAGAGCCTGGCCAGGACAGGCAGGCCTTTGCCGCCTCCGACGCCATCATCGGGCACCTCTGCGACACCATATCAGGCGACATCGCGGCAGTGCCGGGCGCAAGGGCGCTACTCCTGGTCAACGGTCTCGGAGGCACGCCGCCGGCCGAACTCTACCTCGCCTATAATGCCGCCCGCCGCTTCATCGAGGAGAGCGGCATCCCGATCGAGCGTTCTCTTGTTGGAACCTACGTCACCTCGCTCGACATGCAGGGACTGTCCGTTACCCTGGCCTTACTGACTGACGAGGAGATCGCCCTCTGGGACGCGCCGGTGGCGACAGCGGCATTGCGTTGGCCCTGACCCCTGCCCAAGGGCGTCAGATATAAAGCGCCGCCATCTTCCGCCAGGCGCCGGCGCGGTGGGCGCGGCCATCCCAGACATGCAGTTGATGGCCGACATTCTTTTCGGCGAGCAGCCGGCTGAGATAGCGGTTGTTATCGAGGAAAGGGTCAGCATCGCCGATGGTGAGAACGATGTCGAGCGAACGTAGCCTGTCGAGCTGCCAGTCGCTGCCGAGACCGGGCAGGAAATGTGTTGGCGTGTGGAAATAGACGCTGTCGTCATAATAGCCATCGAACAGGTCACCGAAGGATTCCACCTTCATCGTCAGGTCGTATCGCCCTGAGAAGGCGACGAGCTTGCGGAAAAGATGCGGATGGCGAAAGGCGAGGCTTGCCGCCTGGAAGGCGCCGAGGCTGCATCCGTGCACGATGGTACAGTCATGCGGGTTCTTCGCCGCCATCAGCGGCAGCACCTCGTTGAGGATATAATCCTCGAGCGCGGCATGCCGGCGAATGCGCTCGGCCGGATGGCGGTGGAAACCATAGAGGCTCTCGGCCGCCAGCCCCTCGATGCAATAGAGCTGGAGATGGCCGGCCTGCAGCTTGTCGGCAAGCGTCGCGACCAGCCCGAGCTGTTCATACTCGAAAAAGCGCCCGTCCCGCGTCGGAAATACCAGCACCTTGGCGCCGGCATGGCCGAACACCAGTATCTCCATGTCCCGATGCAGCCGCTGACTGTACCAGCGCAGATATTCGCGATTCATGGCACCCTGAAAAACTGTCCGATCTTGTCGCGGAGAACCGCCTCTTGTTCAGCGCTTCCAGGGTAGTCGAAATGCCCGGCATCCAGGATGAAGATTTCATTAAAGTTTGGTATCGAATTGGCGACAGCGAACTGGCAGGGCGGCGCGACGGCCGGATCGAAAAGCGCCACCGCCGTCAGCATCGGCACCTTGATCCGGCAAGCGGCCGTTGCCGCATCATAGAGCCGCAGCGTCTTGAGCACGTCTCGATGTTCTACCTGATACTCCTGCACCGATTGCGCGCTGCCGACGCTCGGCAGCGTCAGCCGCAGCGGCTGGTGCCCGAAGCTCGGAAGCGCCAGATGGCCGCGATCGATGCGCTGGTCATAGGCGATCGCCATCGCTCCGATGCCGCCGCCGAAGCTGATGCCGCTATAGCCGATATGCCCCGCGAGCCAGGGATAGAGTGTTTCAAGCGTCGAGACGGCCAGCCAGGTATCATCGACGCAGCCGCCGATAATATAGTCCTCCGGCTTGTCGATATCGTGCAGCACATGCCAGGAGGGATTCTGCGAAATCGCCGGATCGGCGCTGAGCGACAGCCCGCGGCAACAGGGAAATAGTAACGCCGTTTGCTTAACCGGCAGCTCGAAATCAGGCCCGTCCCGCCCGCCGTAACCGTGGCCGACGACCAGACCGCGCCGCACCTCGCCTTCACGCGGCAGCAACAGCCAGCCGCCGATCCGGAACTGGCCGGTCGAGAAATAAACGAGATCGAGCACGTGCCAGTCCGGATGGGTGAGCTCGCTGCGGGAAAGCGCCGGCCGCGGATCGACCGCCAGCGCCTTGAGATAACGCGCCTCCCAGAACGCGTCGAAACCATCAGGCTCTTCCGGCGGCTTAACCGCGCGAAGTTCTTCGAGCCGCATGCCGTAGGTCGGATCGAAGGCGAAGGGATGTGTCTTGGGAATGCTCATCCGAAATTTGTCGCGTGAAAGGGCCGGCCGCGCAAGACTCTGCCGATGAAAGCGCCGCACAGTCTATTCACTGACGGGTCGTCCCTACGCCCGTGCTATCTTGCCCGCGGCCGTTGCAGCCTTGTCCAAGGCGCCGGCCTCACAGGAGACAATGCCATGACCATGATCGTCAAAATGCGTAACAGCGCAGGCTCGGCATCCGTAAACCTCGACAGACGCAAGTTCTTGACTGCCACCGCGTTAGGGATCGCCGCCACCGGCGCGGCCGGTCTCTTGGCCTCCCCTTCGGCATCGGCTGCGACCAGCGATGAGATCCGTGCGTTCCGCGTCGACATTCCCGAGGCAGATCTCGTCGAGCTCCGCCGGCGGGTGCTGGCGACACGCTGGCCCGAACGCGAGACGGTCGACGACCAGTCGCAGGGCATAAAGCTCGAAAAGATCCAGCAGCTCGTCGCCTATTGGGGCAAGGGCTACGACTGGCGCAAAGCCGAAGCGAAGCTGAACGCCCTGCCGCAATTCATCACCGAGATCGATGGCCTCGACATCCACTTCATTCATATTCGGTCGAAAGAGCCCAACGCACTGCCCGTCATCATCACCCATGGCTGGCCGGGGTCGGTGTTCGAAAACCTGAAGATCATCGGCCCGCTGACGGACCCGATCGCCCATGGCGGAAAGGCCGAGGATGCCTTCGACGTGGTCATTCCGTCGATGCCGGGCTTCGGCTTCTCCGGCAAGCCGACCGGCACCGGCTGGGGCACGGACCGCATCGCACGGGCCTGGGCCGAATTGATGAAGCGCCTCGGCTATACCAGCTACGTCGCCCAGGGCGGCGACTGGGGCTCGCCGGTCTCCAGCGCGATGGCGCGGCTTGCGCCACAAGGCCTGCTCGGCATCCACATCAACCTGCCGGCAGCCGTGCCGCCCGAGATCGCCGCGGTGCTCGCGGTGAACGGGCCGGCGCCGGAGGGGCTTTCCGAGAAGGAACGCGCGACGTTCGACATGCTCGCCGCCGGCGCCAAGATGGGCAGCAGGTCCTATGCCACGATGATGGGCACGCGGCCGCAGACGATCGGCTACGCCATATCGGATTCGCCTGCCGGCCTTGCCGCATGGATGCTCGGCCATCCCGGTTTCACGAACTGGACCTATGATGACAGTGATCCGGAAAAATCTCCCGACGAGGTGCTGGATGACGTGACACTCTACTGGCTGACCGACAGCGCCGCCTCTTCGGCTCGGATCTACTGGGAATATGGCGGCGGCCGCAGTCCCGTCTTGGCGGCAGGCGAGATGACCGATCAGATCGGGCTGCCGGTCGCCATCACGGTCTTTCCGGGCGAGATCTACCGGGCCCCGGAGAGCTGGGCCCGTCGCGCTTACCGCAACTTGAGCTACTTCCACGAGGTCGACAAGGGAGGCCACTTCGCCGCCTGGGAGCAACCGGAACTCTTCTCCACCGAACTCCGAGCCGCCTTCCGGCCACTGCGGAAACCGGCATGAGATGAAGATGCGGACTTCGGCGCGAGGCGGTCGGCCCGATTGGCATGACCGCCTCCGCGCCGGCATCAGTCCGTATTCTGCCCGGCCGCTTCAAGGATCAGCCGGGTGATCTCGTCGGGATGGGAGATCAGCGAGAGATGGCTGGCCTTCACCTCGATCGTCTTCGCGTCCATGCGCTTAGCCATGAAGCGTTCGAGATCGGGATCGATCGTCCGATCCTCCGTCGAAACGGCATACCAGCTTGGCTTCGAACGCCACGCGGCCTGCGTCGTCTTGCCGGTCAACAGCGCCTTCTGAAACGGCTGCTGCACGGCATAGAGCACTTTCGCTTTCGCCTCCGGCAGGTCGCCGGCGAAATCGCGCAGGAAGGCCTTTTCGCTCAGCCGGCCCTCGTCGCCGTCGAAGACGATGCCGGCCGATGCCGGCGGCGTCGGGAAGGTCTTGGCGAGAGCGGTATAATCCTCACCGGCGTCCGGCGCCCGCGCCGCGACATAGACGAGCGCCGAAACGCTGGGATGCACGCCCGCCTCGGTGACGAGCATGCCGGAAAACGAATGTCCGACCAGCACCGTCGGGCCGTCCTGCCGATCGAGCACGCGCGTAACCGCGGCGGTTGCCTCGGGCAGCGTCGTCAGCGGGTTCTGCACCGCCGTGGCATTCAGCCCCGCCGCCTGCAGGCGGACAATCACCTCCGTCCAGCATGAGCCGTCGGCAAACAGCCCGTGGGCCAGCACTACATTGCGCGCTTTGACGGGAGCGGCTGTCGTAGCCATGCCGCGGGTGGAGAGAAGAGTGGCGCCAGCAACGAGGGCCGCCGAGAAAGCTCGTCTGTTCATCATCATGATCTGATTTCCTTACGAGTGGAGAGCGTTGAAGGATCGAAAGCATGTTGGCTGGCGACCGGAGTTCCGGCGTCGCTGAAAATCGGTTGGTCTATGATGCTGTGTCGAGGCGCTCATCCCGTCCGGCGCGAGGCGCTGGCCTCGGTCGCTTTACGTGAACTCCCCATGCATATTCCATTCAGCATTTGAAGCGGCATGCCTATGCGAGAACCTGCTTGCCGAGATATATGTATTCCCAATATGCAGAAAGTCACCCCGCTCAGTCGCTTCATCGAAGCGGGCAAACTGACGTGAGCTTGCATTCTTACAGCACGGGGCAGCGGCAATTGGGGCTTGGGGGTGGTCGGCCCCAAAGCAACGGCCGCCCCCAAACAGGCGGAGGAAATATGCTACCGCCCGTCCGCTCACCCGTTCCTCGCATAACCCGTCCCTGCTGGAGGAACGAGGCTACCCGCTGAGCTGGATCAAGGCATTCGGCTACTGGGTAGAGGGTAAGGCCGACGCGACGGAGAAATTCGCCTAACCCGTCGCGCTACTGGCGCACCGACCGGAACGCCGTCCTGAGCTCGGCAGTGAAGGCCGCCGGCTGTTCCCAAGCGGCGAAGTGGCCGCCCTTGTCGAGCTTGTTGTAGTGGATCAGCTTCGGATAGGCCTGCTCCGCCCAGCTTTTCGGAGCCGCATAGATCTCGTCGGGAAAGGCGCTGACGGCAACCGGGATCTTGATGCCCCTGGGGTCGAAGAAGCCTCCCGTCGGAAAATGCGCATTGTCCCAGTAAAGCCGCGCCGAGGAGATTGCCGTGTTCGTCAACCAGTAGAGCGTGACATTGTCGAGGATATCATCCTTGGTCAGCCCTTCCGGCTTATCGTCGAAAACGCGGGCGATCATCTGGTAGCTTCGAATGTCGTGATCGAGCATCCATGCCGCCAGACCGACCGGCGAGTCGACGATCCCATAAAGCGTCTGCGGGCGATTGTTCATCTCGATAGCGTAGCCGAGGCCGTTCTTGTAGAAGTCGGCCAGCTGATCCCAGGCACGTTTTTCATCCGGCGACAGGCTTGCCGGTGGCGGGCCGCCTGATGCGAGCGCCTTGGCGATATCGGCCGGAACCGTAGCCGCCATATTGGTGTGGATCGCCAGCAATCCCGGCGGCTCCTGCAAGGCCATCAGCTCGGTCACGGCATTGCCCCAGTCGCCGCCCTGCGCCACGAATTTCGTGTAGCCGAGGCGCTGCATCAGCGTCACCCAAGCCCGCGCGATGCGAACCGGATTCCATCCCGGCGCCGTCGGCTTGCCGGAAAAGCCATAGCCCGGCAGCGACGGGATCACCACATCGAATGCATCGGCTTCGCTGCCGCCATGCGCGGTCGGATCGGTGAGCGGCTCGATGATCTTCAGCTGCTCGATGATCGAGCCGGGCCACCCATGGGTAATGATGACAGGCAAGGCGTTTTGATGCTTGGAGCGGACATGAATGAAGTGGATATCCAGCCCGTCGATCTCGGTGATGAACTGCGGCAGCGCACTGAGCCGCACCTGCATCTTCTGCCAGTCGTAATCCGTCGCCCAATGCTTTGCGAGTTTCTGGATGGTCGAGAGCCGCACGCCCTGCGTATCGTCCGCAACGGTTTCCTGGTCAGGCCAACGGGTCGCTGCGACGCGCCGGCGAAGATCGACCAGCTGCTCCTCGGGGAAGCTGACGCTGAAGGGGTTGAACCCATCACCCTTCGCCGCAGCACTGCGCGTTCCGAGCATGCCGATTGCCCCGGCCGCAGCGGTAGCTGCAAGCAGTTCGCGCCGGGTGGGCGATGATAGGGAAATTGGGGGCATGACGCTCTCCTCTCCGTTCGGCCTGCCTGGAAACGGAAGAGGATCGACTGACCAACCCCGTTTGCAGCAGCAGGTCATTCGCGTCTGGCCGGGACTATGCGCCTGGGCAATGCGAGGGTCAACTTACCCTGTCAGGCTATGCCTCGGCCGGCTTGACGGGCTTTCGCCTCGGCGAACCCGCAAGTGAGAACAGAGGGAATCGCCGTATGATCATTGCAAAGAGCCGCAGCAGTGGGCAGCATCGGCGCGAAACCGACGGAGAAGACGGCATGCCAGAGATCGCGCTGGGCGCCTTGAGAGAGAACGGAAGCATTCTTCTTGCAAGACGAAGCGCCGGGCGCAAGATGCATCCCGATCGCTGGAGCCTGCCGGGCGGCCACGTTGAAGATGGCGAAGACGCCGAGACGGCGATGCGCCGGGAATTGATCGAAGAGATAGGTGTGACGCCGACCCGCTGGCAATTTGCGGGAAAATTCGTATCGGAAGGCCTAGCCGGGGCGTCAGCCGTGTTCCATGTCTATAGCGTCGATCAGTGGCAAGGCCGTCCGCGACTGATAGATGATGAACACACCGAGCTTCGATGGTTTACCGCCGCCGCGATACAATTCGAAGCTGAACTGGCGCCGGCTCAGCTCGGTGAAATGCTGGCAAAGCTCGCCATCCGGTGAAGCTCTTTCAAAGGGGTGAAATGTCGTCCATCACAACGGACAACGCCGGCCAGTATGGCGATAGCCGTAAGCTCGCCGTGCGGGCGCGGTTGCACAGCGAATACACCATCGCCGAGACGGGCTGGTTTCCATGGGTTGCGGCGCAGTTGCCGTTGAAACCAGGCGATCGCGTCCTCGACATCGGCTGCGGTCCCGGCTGGTTCTGGACGGCAGTGGCAAATCTTTTGCCGGAGCAACTCGACCTCACGCTCGCCGACCTTTCGCCCGGCATGGTCGACGAGGCGGTGGCGCGCTGCAGCGCGCTGTCCTTAAGCTCCGTTCGGGGCAAACAAGCCGACGCGGCTGCACTCCCCTTCGAAGACGGCGACTTCGATCTCGTGATAGCCATGCATATGCTCTACCACCTGCCCGACCCGGCTGCCGGCATTGCTGAGATGTGGAGGGTGCTGAAACCGGGCGGCTTCCTCGCGGTCACCACCAACGGCATCGGCAATATGCGCGAGATCTATCGCCTGACGGCCGTATTCGGCAGCGCGCCGACCGATCCTGCCGCCGAGGCCTTTGGATATGAGGCTGCCGAACGATTGATGCGTTCGCAATTTGGAAACGTCGCCATGTCGGAATATCCGGCAAGCCTCAGGATTACCAAGCCAGAGGATGTTTTCCTGGCCCTCACCTCCTACCCACCCGGCGAAGGCGCCGGCGGGCCTGAGATCGCGAGCTTCCGCCAAGCCATTGCCGAAGCGTTCAGGCAAAGCAACGGCGTGCTTGAGGTCCGCAGGGAGTCCGCGCTGTTCCTGAGCAGAAAGACCGCTTGATCGGAATCCTTACGACCGCGGCCGGCCATCGTCGAACAGCGTGGCGAGCCACTGGTAGTATCGCGGCTGATTCTCCCGCAGTTGGCTGCGCGAATAAGGCGGCCGGTCGATATTGCCGAACAGATAGACGCTCGCCGTGACAGCGAAGAATTCCCGGTCATTGCTGATCATGTAGGAATCGCCCGGCCAGAGCCGCCGGCCGATATCGAAGTATTGCCTGATATCGGAATTGTTGAATCCGCCCGGCAGCATCTTGTCGTTATAAGCATGCAGAAGTTCATGCAGGATGATCGGCTTGTCGGGTTCGAGGCTTTTGACGCGCAGGTCGATGCCGGTCTTGCCGCTGTAATAGCCGGGTCCGAATTTTGCCGCGGCGGGATTGGCCCAGATCCTGATCGTCCGCATGAAGGTCAGCACATCAGGTTTCAGATCGACATGCTCGACGATGTCGAGCTGCCGCTTGACGGCCGCGACCATATCCCGATCGGGCTCGGCACCCTTCGCATTGGTGAGATCGACTTGCCATCCGTGATAACTGAAAACCAGCGGATCGGCCGCCGCTATACCTGCTGTCGCGATGCTCATGGCAATGGCGGCGCAAAGCGCCAGGATTTTCGACATCGATTTCATGGCGCGCTCCCCAGCATGTCACGCGCAAACTGTCGCACAGGCAAGCCGAGGGCACAATCGCGCCATCGCGACCTTGAAGTCACGGGCAGCAGTCAGACCTTTTCCTTCTTCTTGATCTTTTCCTTCGGCTCGACCGGCGCATCCGGTGTCGGCGCCAGGAGCTTGCGCAGCGATGCGATCTTGTCTTTCACTAGCGGCCGGAAACGTGTCGCGCGATACGGCATGTCGGCAGCGCCATAACCTTCCGGCCCGTCATCATTGCCGCGATCGATTTCGGCGAGCTTTACCCCGATGAACGTGCCGTCGATATAGTGAGTGTATTCGCCCACCCAGCGGATCGTATATATCTCGCCCTTGCGGATCAGCTGGTCGATGCTGACGTGCTTGAAGGTATCGTTGATGCAGACGACCTTCTGGCCGACATGGAAATCATAGCTCATGGATCATACTCGCAAAACGGCAATCGGCCTCGCCGATCTATAACGCGTGAGGCGGCGGGGATGAACCGTTTTCTGACAGCACGGCTCGATTGCGGCGGCGAAAGCCACCTTCACCTTTAATCGCAATAGACCTTGCCGCTCTTGCGGGAGCGCAGGTCGAAATGGAAGTGGTTCCAATGTTCCGGGTTGCTGCCGGGGCCGAGCACGGTGTTGAAATAGCGGCAGCTGTCGGTGCGCACCGCCTTCAACAGCCGGCCTTCGCGCAGCGAGAACAGGCCCTTTTTGCGCACGTCGATCTCATGGCCGTTCTTCAGCACGAACTTGCCGACGTCGATGGCGTTGCCGTGGGCGTGTTCCGACATCGGATTATATCTCTGCCGGCTGTTGTTCATGCGGCGGCAGGAATAGCCGCCGAGCGGCTGGATCGTCTTAATGCCGCTCCAGTAGCGGTAGCGGGCAGACGGCGCCAGTTCGTTCTTCACCCATTTTGCGAAGGCGAGCGTCACCTGGCAGTTCAGCGTGACGGCAGGGCGGACGCCGATATTGCCAGAAAGCCCCTTCAGCGATACCGGATAGGGAACCTGGCAGGCCGGCCCGTTCGAGATCGGCGGCTTGTCGTCGAAGAGCACACCCATGCGCTTCAGCTCGCGCCGGCAGGCAAGCTCTGAGGCCGGCATGACGCTGGGATCGACGGGTGCTGCCGGCTCGCTCATCATCGGATTGTTCGGCCGCAGCATCGCGACCTCTTCGCTCTCGTCCTCTTCCGGAACGCGGGAGGGCGCCACCACGGGGCTCCCGTCGTTCCAGGCGGGCGCCCGGCTCATCTGCGCCTGTGCTGCCGGCTGCGGCATCGCCTGCGGTAGGGGCTGGCGCATCGGCCGGTTCATCTGCGTCGGATTGTCGGTGCCGATGCCGTCGACGACCGGTTCGGTCGCGTTGCCCTCGGCGATCTGCTGCTGTTGCTCCTGTGCCAGCCCGACAACCGGCTCGGCCCCGAGTTCGTCATCCATGTTGACGCCACCGGACGGGATCGCAAGATTTTGTGTACCACCCCAGTTGCCGTTCGGCTGGCCTGCAGCCAGCGCCTCGTCGCTGTCGATCATCGGCAGCCTGCGGCCTTGGGTTGCCGGGGCACGCAACGGCTGCGGCGCCTGAGCCGTGTGACCGGCGCCGGCAAGATTCGGCGTATCGAGGTAATCGACGGACCCCTGGCTATTGCCGACGGGTGCGCTGGAAACGGGATAGGAGGCCTGGCTTTCCACCGGCGCCATACGCACCGCAGGCGCCATACGCGCTGCCCCCCGTGCCGGCGAGATCGAACTGACCCTGGTGCCGCTATCGACATTGGCCGGTGGTACCAGCCCATCGCTGATCGAACAGGTCGTCAGCGCAGCCGAGAGCAGCAGGGGCAAAAGGGATCGCCGAGGAAAGGAAACAAACGCCATACTCTTATCGCTTCCGCAGGCCGACTGGGCAGTGACAGAAAAAACTCACTCTAATTTTAATTAAAAACGGTGAACGAAAACTTACCGGCACAATCTGGACGCGACGGAGATGAAAAAGGCCGCTTTCGCGGCCTTCGATCTGTCGTTTAACTCACGCTGCCCGTGTGTACCGGGCGCCAGGCGATTGCCCTGCCCCCCGCAGCCGGAAATTCGAAAGCAGCGTCTTCAACTGGGTGCTTTCGTCGGCAAGTGTGCGGCTCGCCGCCGTCGTCTCCTCGACCATCGCTGCATTCTGCTGCGTCATCTGGTCCATATGATTGACGGAACCATTGATCTCGTTCAGCCCGGTCGATTGTTCGCGTGCCGCCGTCGCGATCGACGCGACGTGGTCGTTGACCTGATTGACCAGCGCCTCGATCTCCAGCAGCGCCTCCCCGGTCGAGCGCACCAGCGCCACCCCGCCCTCGACCTCCGTCGCCGACCGGCTGATCAGCTCCTTGATCTCCTTGGCCGCATTGGCGGAACGCTGGGCGAGTTCGCGCACTTCCTGGGCGACGACGGCAAAACCGCGGCCCGCCTCGCCTGCCCGCGCCGCCTCGACGCCGGCATTCAGCGCCAGAAGGTTCGTCTGGAAGGCGATCTCGTCGATCACCGAAATGATCTGGTTGATGCGGCTCGACGATTCCTCGATCCGGCCCATCGCCGTCACCGCATTGCGGACGATATCGCCGGAGCGCCCGGCGCTCGCCTTGGTCTCGGCCACCATCTCCCGCGCCTCGTTCGCCCGCTCGGATGCGGTCTTCACAGTCGCGGTGATCTCGTCGAGCGCTGCCGCCGTCTCTTCAAGCGCGGCCGCCTGCTGTTCCGTCCGCTTCGACAAATTGCCGGTCGCTTCGCTGATGTCGGAAGCGCTCTCGTTGACGACGCGGCTCGATTCGGCGATCGCATGGATCACCCCGTTCAACGCATCGACGGCGGCGTTGAAGTCGCCTCTCAGCTTGGCATAGTCCTCGCCGATATCGCCGATCGCGACCGTCAGGTCACCGCCCGCGAGCTTCTCCAGGCCGACGCCGAGCGCCTGCATCGCGAGGGTCTGCCGCTCAGAGGCCGAACGCAGGCTCGCCTCGTTGCCGCGGCGCTCGTCCTCGATCTGCCGCTGTCTCTCGTCTTCCCGTCCGCGTAGCGCGCTGCGCTCGTCGACAGAATCGCGCAGCACCAGCAGCGCCTTGGCCATCTGGCCGATCTCGTCGCGACGATCGCTGCCCGCGATCTCCACCGATGCCTCTTCGGCGGCGATCGCGTTCATTGCCGTTTTCAGCCGGGCGATCGGCGCCGTCACACTGCGCACGATGGCATAGGCGATGGCAATCGTGGCGGCCGCGCCGAGCAGGCAGAGCACCGCCGCCCAGATCGCGTTTTGGCGATAGAGCGCGGCAAGGTCGTCGGCATAAACGCCGGTGCCGACGATCCAGCCCCAGGGCTCGAAACCGGCGACATAGGAATATTTCAGCACCGGCTCGTCGGCGCCCGGCTTCGGCCAGTAATAATCGACGAAGCCCTTGCCGTCCTTCTTCACCTTGTTGACGAATTCGACGAACAGGAACTTGCCGTTCGGGTCCTTCATCTGCGAAATGTCGGTGCCGTTGAGCTGCGGCTTGATCGGGTGCATCACCATGGTGGGATGCATGTCGTTGATCCAGAAATAACCGTCGGCGCCGTAGCGCATCGCGCCGATCACGTCCTTGGCGGCGGCCTGGGCCTGTTCGCGGGTCATCGTGCCCGCCTGCTCCATCTTGTAATATTTGTCGAAGATGCCGAGCGCCGTCGCCTCCATCTTCTCCAGCCCCGCCTTCCGCTCCGCTTGCAGCTCGGAATAGGAGTAGTTCAGGAAAAAGACCATCGTCGCCGCCAGCACGGCAAGCGTAAATCCGACGAGGCAGTAAAGACGGGTAGAAATCTTGACGTTGCGCATGAGGTTCCCGGCGATTCTTATATGTGAAATCGATCACACTCTGAACGACCGGAATTACTGGAGCGTAAAGTTTATTTAGAAATTGATTAAATAACGTAAGGTGAGGCGATGGTTGTAAGATTCAACCATTTGAAATCGAACCAAATTAAATCGAGCCGGCGCAGCCGTCTTTTACAGCCTCCAGCCTTTGCACTAGGGTATTCATCAGTGAATCGCCGGCCCATGGCCCGTACAGATGGAGAACTCTTGATGACCGATGCCGCCAAGCCGAGAGGCGAACTGACGCTGCGCACACTCGCAATGCCGGGTGATGCCAACCCGGCCGGCGATATTTTCGGCGGGTGGGTCATGGCGCAGATGGACCTTGCATCGGGCATTCGTGCCGCCGAGCGCGCCAAGGGCCGCGTCGTCACTGCCGCCGTCAAGGAGATGGCCTTCGAGCTGCCGGTCAAGATCGGCGATACGCTGTCGGTCTATACCGATGTCGACCGGGTCGGCCGCACGTCGATCACCCTCATCGTCGAAGCCTGGGCGCATCGTTCCCGCTACGCCAAGATGGAAAAAGTCATCGCCGGCACCTTCATCATGGTGGCCCTCGACGAAGAGGGCAAACCGAAGGTCGTGCCCGCGGAGTAACAGGCTCAGACCGGAGGATTGGGGATGGAAACGGTCGGCTCGCCGGAGGTCTTCCTGCACATCAAGGTGGTGATGGGCATGGTCATCAGCCTTTCGCTGGCCAGGCTGCTGACCGGCGTTGCCGGCATCGTCCAGCATCCCGGCAAGGCGAAGGTCTACGCCGTCCACCTCGGCTGGGCGTTGTCCTTGTTCCTCTTCATCATCCACATCTGGTGGTGGGAATATCGCCTGCAGGCCGTGCCGGCGATCGGCTTCGGCATCTACCTCTTCCTGGTCTGCTTCTGCAGCCTGTTTTTTCTGCTCTGCGCCCTGCTCTTTCCGGCGAGCCTCGACGAATATGGCGGCTACGAGGAATATTTCATTTCCCGGCGCAAATGGTTCTTCAGCATCCTCGGCCTGACCTATGCCATCGATATCCTCGACACGGCGATCAAGGGACCGGAGCGCATCCTCTCGCTCGGCTGGGAATATCCCGCCCGCAACATCATTTACATCCTGCTCTGCGCCCTCGCCGCCTGGACCCCCAACCGCCGCTTCCACACCACCTTCGTGGTCGTCAACCTGGTCTATCAGGTGAGCTTTATCTTCCGGCTTTATGATGTATTGGGGTGAGGAGCGGTCGGGCGCAGCCCGAGCAATCGATCCAGTGAATCGATTGCAGCGACGAACGCCCTGAGCCTACAGCGAAGGGCCGGGCAGCGGCTTGCTCCCCCTTCTCCCCAGCGGGGAGAAGATGCCCGTCAGGGCAGATGAGGGGGTGAGCGGCAAAGCCGCGAATGCGCTGAGCGCAAGCGAAGGGCAATGAAAGCCGTGCCGTGCCGCCCCTCATCCGACCCTTCGGGCCACCTTTTCCCCGCTGGGGAGAAGAGGGAGCACGCCGCCTGACCACCGCCTCACCCCTTCAAAAACTGCGATCCCTTGTCAAACCCCAGCCCCGGAAAAATCTTCCCCGTCAGATCATCCACACCGACATCGAACTGCCGGTAGAGCATCGCCGCCGCAATCTCCCGCACATCCGCCGTCGGCATCAGGTCGCGGTCGTCGAGCAGCTGGCCGTCACCGACGCCCGGCCAGCGGCCGAGGATGCGGCCGCCATTGATGGCGCCGCCTGATAACACTGCGCAGCCGCCGGTGCCGTGGTCGGTGCCGGCGGAACCGTTCTGGCGGACGGTGCGGCCGAATTCGGTCATGGCGAGCACCACCGTCTTTGCCCAGATTTCGGGGCCAAGCGTCGTCTTCAGCGTGTTGATCGCCTGCGCCAGCTCCCCCACCGGCCGCTTGAACTGGCCGGCCTGGCCGATATGGGTGTCCCAGCCGGTGATCGAGAAGCTGGCGATACGGTAATCGCCCTTCAGCATGTTGGCAGCGAGCGCTGCTACGTCAGCAACTTTTTCGCCGCGCTGGCCATCCTGCTCCACCATCATCGAGGCGGCGTCGGCCCGCGTCGCCTCGGCAAGTGCTGCGGCAAACGGCGGATCGCCCGCATAGAGCCGCGCCAGGAACTGCATCTCGTCGCGCGCCGGCGCCAGATTGGAATCCGAGGCCCAGACGTCGACATTGTTCGGCCCGGAGAGGATCAGTTCCGTCGAGGTGTTGACGTCGATCGCCTTGCGCGCATCCGAACGCGGAATGACGGCAAGCGCCCGGTTCAGCCAGCCGGTCTTTTCCTCGGCGACATGTTCGCCACCGGATTCCAGCATGTCCTGCCCGTCGAAATGGCTGCGCTGGTCACGATAGGGCGTCGACACCGCATGGACGAAGGCAAGCTCCCGGCTTTTCCAGAGCGGCATCAGTTCGGCAGCGGCGGGATTGAGGCCGAAATGCCCGTCGAGGTCGAGAAGCCCGGTATCGGGCGTCAGCGC
Organism: Rhizobium leguminosarum bv. trifolii WSM2297; assembly: GCF_000271845.1. The sequence continues at coordinate 1,336,912 of NZ_JH719395.1, forward strand.
CAAGGTCGGCCGGAGTGCGGCAAAGCCTGCATCGCCATAGGGCTGCACCAGATCCAGCCCGTCCATTGCGCCGCGCAGCACGATGGTGACGAACCGGTTGTCGCCCGGCATCGCCGCGAAGGTGACCGGCGTGAAGACCGGGGCGGCGGCCAGACAGCAGGCGGATGTCAGAAAGCCGCGGCGGGACAGCGAGATCCGGTTCATCGACAGTGTCATGGCGAAAGCCTCCTATCGGCGGTTGAATTCGGGCGATGCCAGCACCAGCGTCAGGCCGCTGATCTTGTTCGGCGCCTGCGACACCACGCGGATCGTCTCGTCGCGCGCAGCATCCGCAAGCGTCGCTTTCAGGAATTCGCGCGGATCTTCGTCGCGGCCGAACTGGGTGGCGGCCCGCCGTGCCCAGGCCAGCCGCTCGGCGAGCTGGCTGCCGGTGATCCATGCGGAAAAACCCTCCTCGAAACCGGCCGGGCTCGGCGGCAGCCAGGTCGGCTGGCCCATGCGCTTCAGCGCCCCCTGTCCCAGCGCCCGCGCCGTCCGGAAGGCCTTGAGCCGCTTGTCCCTCGCCTCGCCGGCTGGATCCGTGGTCACCGGCGATCCTGCCATGCCAGGCGTATTCGCCGCCATATCGCCCTCTTCAGTGCCCTGCTGGTTTGCAGCCAGGAAGCTGCCGACGACACCGTTGACCGGCCCAGCATTCAGCGCCCTCAAACCGGCAACGACATAATCGAAAGGCTGCCGCGCCTTGGCGCCCTCGTCGCGCCAGGCGGCGGGATGGTCAAGCATGGCGCTGTAGACGGCTGTGAGATCACCATCCGTCTTCTTCCAGGCCGCGGCCATGTCGGAGACCATGCCATCGTCCGGCTGGTCGGAGATAAAATGCACCGCGAGCTTGCGGCTGATATGAGCCGCCGTCTTCGGATGGACCGAAAGATCGTCGAGCATGTCGAGATAATCGTCGCGCGAGCGCTTGCGCCCGCCATAGCTGACACCGAGCACCTCATGCGTGCCGGGCTCGGAAATATTCGGCCGGAAGGCGATGTCCATCTCCTTGCGGTCGATGGTCAAGCCCGTCAGCACCATGGCCGCCGCGGTAACATCCGCCTGGGTATAACCGCTGCCAGCGCCGAGCGTATGCAGCTCAAGGAGTTCGCGGCCGAGATTTTCGTTCAGCCCCTTGTTGCGCTTGATGCCGCCTGATGAATCCGGGCCGAGCGAATCCGCCTGATCGAGATAGATCAGCATGGCGGGATGGGCCGTGGCGCTGCGCAGGAGATCGCCGAACCTGCCTGCCATGAACGGCCGGATCGCCTCGGATTCGTAAAGCGGCACGATGAGCCGCATCGGCAGGCTCTTGTTGGCGCTGGTGGAGAAGTGATCGGTCCAGAAGGTCGCCAGCCGCTCGTAAAAGCCGTAGGGCGACAGCACCGCCTGCATCAGCCGCAGGTTCGCATCGTGCTGGAACTGCTGCTGCGCCTGGCGCTGCACGCCCTTGCGCATCTCGCGCCGCGTCGGATCGTCGGTCACCGTCTTGGCGTCCTCCCGGATCTGCTTCAGCTGCTCCTGCAGGCTGAGGATCGCCCGGTGGCGCATCTCAGGACCGCCGAGCGGAAAGTCGGGCGTTGCCGCCGTCCCTTTGCTGAGCTGGCCGATCAGCTCATCCTTGCTTTGCGGCGGCGCCTCGCCCGGCCGAAAACCATAGCCGAACCGGATCGCCGCCATCGTCGGGAAAGAGAGACTCATGTCCGGTCAACTCCTGATCACTAGATAGTGACAGGCTGACAGCGGATTGCGACGGGAATCTGTAGGAAATGCGGCGTTTTCCCGACATGGACGATTTGTAATCAACTGAAAAAGCTAATGTTTACGCCCGAAAGATGAAGGATGCTCCGATTGCGATGAGCGCGAAGCCGATCGCATGGCTCCAGGTCAGGTTCTCGCCGAGCCAGAAGATCGAGAAGCCGGAAAAGACGATCAGTGTGATCACCTCCTGCATCGTCTTCAGCTGCGCGGTCGTATAGACCGCCGAGCCGATACGATTGGCCGGCACCGCCAGGCAGTATTCGAAAAAGGCGATTCCCCAGCTGACGATGATGGCGAGGAAGATAGCACTGCTCTTGTGCTTGAGATGGCCGTACCAGGCAAAGGTCATGAAGATGTTGGAGGCAAACAGCATGACGACGGGCCAGACGGCTGCGGGAGAAAACGGCATGGAAAAACTCGGGAGCTATGGAGGGAATAGGTGATCCGGCGAGATGCCGGCAGGCCCTACCTAGCACGCTGTCGTTCGGCGGCAAGTCCCAGGACATGGACCGATCGTCTCACGTCACGATGCGGATCGTCGGCAGGGCGCAGCGGCTCGCCTTCAAGTCTGTTGTGGCCGACCCGCCTAGCCGCATAGAGCCCGATGTCGGCGCCGCCGATCTGTTCACGCAGCGATCGGTCGCCCAACGGCCGCTTTGCAGAGTGCGGCCTCCTCCGACATCCCTCATCCTGAGGTGCGCAGACCGCAGGCCGGAGGCTCGAAGCACACGCCGCAACATGCTTCTTGCACCTATCAGCCACCGGTGGCCGACTTCGCCTTTATACCGGAGAACCAATCACGCCCTATCCGCCCTCCAGCACCCTGCCCCGGCAGGCCCAGGCCACCGATGCGAACGATCGCGGCCCATCGGGCTCACCGGCTTCGTATGCGGCCCGGAGGGCGGCATCGACGGCTTTTCGTTTCGCCGGATCCAGCCCCGCGACATATTTGCCCAGCGGCCCCTCGCCGGCGGCGATCGGTTGCCAATAATCATCAAAGGAAGCGTATTCCATCCGGATCAGCAACGACGTCTCCTCGACGTCGGCCAGGCCCTGGGCGATGAAGCTTTCTTTCATTTCCCCCGGACGCATCATCGGCTGGAAACAATATCTGCGGCGCAGCGGTAGCGCCTGCTCGTCGAGCATGACAACCGTGTCCCACATCATCCGCATGCCGGACATGCCGCCATAATGATCCCAGACGGCAGCGGCGACCACGCCGCCAGGGCGGACCACACGGCGCATCTCGGACACTGCCTTGGCCGCCTCCGGCACGAAATGCAGCACGAGCAGCGACATTGCCCTGTCGAAGCGGCCGTCCTCGAAGGGCAGCGCACAGGCATCGGCTTGGCGGACGGATATACGCGGATCGGTATTGCGCCGGGTCGCCGCCTCGACGAAGACGGGCGAATAATCGATGGCGGCGATCTCGCGTAGGCCGGCCGTTTCGGCGAGCGTGAACGTCAGGCTGCCGGTGCCGCAGCCGACGTCGAGCACGCGATCCCCATCCGCAAGGCCGGCGAAATCGATCAGCATCGGCGCCAGTCTCTTGCTCCACCGCCCCATCAGCCGTTCATAACCATCCGCATTTTCGACATTGAAACTCGACGGCATTAACGTCTCCCCCTTCAAGGACGATGGCCTGTTGTTGATCATATGGCTCAGCGGCAGGCGGCCGCAAGTATCTGGTCGACCGCGGAAGTTGAGAGTGCCGCCGTTGGCATAGGGCGAGCTCCCCAACGTATCATAAGATGATACATCTTGCTTGACCCCCGCCCGTATCACGCTATGATACAGGCATTCAGGAGCCAAGCAGTGATCCGTTCGTATAAAGACTCCGTTACGGAAGCGGTTGCAGGTGGCAAGGCTCCGAAGGGCTTTCCGGCTGACCTCGTCAGGCCAGCCATTCGGAAGCTGACGATGATCGAGGCGGCGCACGTGCTCGAAGACCTTCGCTCGCCGCCGGGTAACCGCCTGGAGGCCCTGAAGGGTAACCGAGTTGGCCAGCATTCGATCCGCATTAATGATCAATGGCGCGTTTGCTTTATCTGGAATGAGAATGGCGCCGAAGACGTTGAAATTGTCGACTATCACTAGGCGAATTGTAGCCTGCTACTCGGCGATAAGCCGATGACGAAGGAGGTCAGACATGACCAATACGCTTCTGCCGGTCCACCCCGGCGAAATCCTCCGCGAGGAGTATCTGATCCCGCTCAAGATGAGCGCCGGGGCGCTCGCCAAAAAGCTCAATGTCCCACGCACCCGTATCGAACGCCTCGTATCGGAGGAAACGGCAGTGACGACGGACACGGCGCTTCGCCTTGCCAAGTTCTTTCGCACCACGCCTGAGTTTTGGATGAATATGCAGGCAAGTTATGATCTGAGGACGCAGGCCCCGGCGCTTGCCGGGGAATTGGACAAAATCCCGGAGATTGATGTCGCCGCCTGAGGTAGTAAATCCTTCCTTGGAGGATAGCGAAGCGCGACGCCTCATGTGACGAGTTCGGAAACCGGCCGCCAGCGCTCCTGCCCGCCGCCCTCAGAATTCATCAGACGGCACCCCGACATCGCTGCTTGGTGACATCGGGGGGACGCCAACAGCGTAACGGAGAACGTATTACCCAGCCGCCTTGTCGAGCACACTCCAATCAAACCCCTTGGCCCAGTCGGCGTAGCGGTGCCAGCCGACGTCGGGGAAATCGCGGCGCAGGGCGGCGATATCGGCGTCGTAGCCGGTGCGGTCGAACCATTCGAACATCAGCGCCATGTCTTCGCTCTGCTGGCGCATCGCGGCGATCGGCAGTTCGTGATAGGCGATCGGGCGGCCGAGGACATCGGACAGGGCCTTCACCTGCTCTTCGCCGGACAATTCGTCGCCGGCAATATCGAAACGCCTGCCGAACACCTTTTCGCGCCGGTCGGTGAGTGCCGCGACGAAACCGCCGATATCGGCAATGGCGATGTGCTGCAGCACGCGGGCCGGCGGCAGCGCAGCCGCATAGACGCCCTGGCGCAGCCCGTCGATCGCCCACGGCGCCGCGGTATTCTCCATGAAGGCCACAGGCGCGCTGATCGTGTAGGGAATGCCGAGCCCGGCAATATGTTTCTCGACGAGATACTTGCTCTCGAAGTGCGGAATGCCGGTCTTCTTGTCGGCGTCGGCGACGGAGGAATAGATCAGGTGGCCGATACCGGCGGCCTTCGCCGCATCGGCGGCGGCCATGCCCTGGCGGGCTTCGGCGTCCGTGCCGCTCTCGTAGCTGTTGCCCATCAGGAACATCGTGTCGACGCCGGTCGCAGCCTTCGTTACCGATGCCGCATCATCGAGATCGCCGGCGACGACCTCGACGCCTGCGGCGGCCAGCCGCTTTGCGCCGTCGCTCTCCGGCTTGCGTGATATCGCCCTGACGCGATGTCCCCGCGAAATCAATGCGCGTACCACAGCGCCGCCCTGCTGGCCGGTCGCACCCGTTACCAGAACGCTTCTCGTATTGCTCATGTCGCTACTCCTTGTCGTTGGCGATATGGCAGAGGTAAGACCTGTCGCATTGAACCATAATGACCTATAGTTGGGAAACATCGTGCCACTGGTGAATACAATGCTCGACCTCAACGATATTGCCGTCTTTACCCGCGTCATCGAGGCCGGCAGCTTCACCGCCGCCGCCCGGCTGCTCGCCATGCCGAAGACGACGGTCAGCCGCCGCATCGCCGCGCTCGAGCGCGAGGTCGGCGTGCGGCTCCTGCAGCGCACCACCCGCAGCCTCAGGCTGACCGATGCCGGACGCCTCTATTACGAAGAGAGCAGCCAGGCGCTGCGCGCCCTCGAACAGGCCAATCTCCGCCTCGCCGAGGCACGCGCCGAACCCGCCGGCACGATCCGCATCTCGGCGCCTGTCGCCTTCGGCGGCCATTTCCTCGCGGCTGCGATCTTCGATTTCCTGGCGACCTACCCGAAAGCAAAGGTCGAATTGCGCCTGACCGACGACCGGCTGAACCTCATCGAAAACGGCATCGACCTCGCTTTCCGCACCGGCATTCTGGAAGATTCCACCCTGATCGCCCGCAAGCTCGGCTCGACGCACAGGGTTCTCTGCGCCAGCCCCGATTACCTCGCCCGCTGCGGCGCGCCCGATCAGCCGGCGGATCTCGCCCGCCACGACTGCGTCATTGCCGGCCAATCCGCCCAGGCGCAATGGCTGCTCGAAGGGCCGCACGGCCAGGAAACAGTTGCGGTATTGGGCCGTTTCGCCGCCAATGAAATGCAGGCGGTCATGGCCGCCGCGATCGCCGGCTACGGCATCGCCCAACTGCCGCGCACCGTCGCCGAATCCTGCTTCAGGAACGGTAGGCTGCGCCGCATTCTTCCAGACTATACCACGCCGGCCGGCGGCCTGCATGTCGTCTATCCGAGCAGCCAGCATCTGTCGCCGCTGGTCAAGGCATTCATCCAGGTGGCGGCCGAGCGCCTGAATGCGGTAAACGAGAGCAGCGATCTCGCGATCGTCTTGCGCTAGCCCCCGCGATGCCGCCGGCCTCGTTCACCGCCAAAGGAAGTCCGGTCCGGTGCTCTGCGATGTGAGCGTCAGCGTTCCGTCTGGCTGAACGACGTAGCTCTCGAAAACGCGATCGCCGAACTGGCCGAGAAAAGTGTGCTTGACCACCGTTCCCGGGCGATAGGGCGAATGAACGACCTTACCGCCATAGGTGAGACTATGAGGAACAGGCTGCGGCTCGCCGCCGACGCTGGCGCAGGCAGTGAGTGTGAAGAGAATGGCAATGAGCGTGTGCTTCATCTGGAATATCTTTCCTGCGAAAGCATCCCCGGCATGATGCCACAATCAATCCGGACGCCAAGAGAGAAGTGGCGCCTGCCTGTCACACCTCCTTCAGCACCACCTTGCCATCAAGGCTTCCGATCAAGGTCGCGCTCGCCTGATTGAGGCCGGCGACCTCGACGGCAATGCCGTGCGCCCTGAAGCGCTGCACCACCTTGTCGAGCGCAGCAACGGCGGTGATGTCCCAGAAATGCGCCTCGGACACATCGATCAGCACGGATTTGCCGATCGCATCCTGGACGTCGAAAGCTTCGACGAAGACGTCGGCGGAGGCGAAGAACACCTGGCCGGACACACGGTAGGCGATCCGCCCGCCCGTGTCTGGCGCCACCTCCACCCGCAACAGGCGGGCGACCTTGAAGGTGAAGAACACGCCGCTGAGCAGCACGCCGACGGTCACCCCGAGCGCCAGGTTGGCGGTGAAGACGGTGACGATAACAGTCGCCACCATGACGGCGCTCGACATTCTGGGATGGACCACCACGGCTCGAAGCGACGACCAGTCGAACGTGTCGATCGACACCATGACCATGATCGCCACCAGCGCGGCAACCGGAACCTCGGAGACCCAGGGCTTCAGCAGCACCATCAGGATCAGCAGGAAAGCGCTGGCGAAGAGCGTGGAGAGCCGGCCGCGGCCGCCATATTTCACATTGCTCACCGTCTGGCCGATCATGCCGCAGCCGGCGATGCCGCCGAACAGGCTTGCGGCCGCATTGGCGAGGCCGAGCCCGGTGCATTCGCGGTTCTTCGAGCTCGGCGTGTCCGTGAGATCGTCGACGACGCTCGCGGTCATCATCGATTCCAACAGCCCGACCATGGCGATGGCAAGCGCTGGTCCGGCGATGATCCGGAGGGTTTCCAGCGTCAGCGGCACCGCCGGCCACCCGAAGACGGGCAGCGAATCCGGCAGCTTGCCGAGATCGGCGACAGTGAGAACGGGAAGCCCGAACCCGATCGAGGCGACGGTGAGAATCAGGATGTAGATCAGCGGCGACGGGATCACTGTGGTGATGCGCGGCGTGAGATAGATGATCGCAAGCCCGGCACCCAGCACGGCATATTCCATCCAGCCGGCGCCGATGATGTGCGGCATCTGCGCGGCAAAGATCAGGATGGCAAGCGCATTGACGAAGCCAGTGCGCACGGACTTTGAGACGAAGCGCATCAGCACGCCGAGCCGCAGCAGCCCGAACGCGATCTGCAGCAGCCCCGCCAGCAGCCCGGCCGCAAACAGATAGGGCAGTCCATGGGCGTGCACCAGCGGTGCTGCGACCAGTGCAACCGACCCGGCCGCCGCCGAAATCATCGCCGGCCGTCCGCCGGTAAATGCAATGACGATGCCGATGACGAAGGAGGCGTAAAGCCCCACCTCGGGATCGACGCCGGCCACGAAGGAGAAGGCGATCACCTCCGGGATCAGGGCGAAGGTCGCCACGGCGCCGGCAAGCATTTCGCGCATGGGATTGGCGGACCAATCGCGACGGATGGAGGAAAGCAGCATCTGTTGAAGTCTCGCAAAGCAGGCCCGACGCACTCTGTCGAGCGGTCGCGTGACGGCATGCCGGTTTTGCGTTGTCTGGCGGATCGGCGGCCAGAAGAGCCACCCGGGGTCTCACCGGGTCCGTGGTGAATGCCGGTGGTATAGACGAGATTTTTGCCGCAGCGCAACATTCAAATTCGCGAAAGCGAAAAGCAAAAGCAGCCCCGGGCTCTGGCGCCTGTCAATCTCCCGATCAGACCGCCGCCTTGCTGTTATCGAAATCTCTGCGTCGGGCCGCCTCTGCCCGCGAGAGCGCGCTGACGATTCTCTCGTCGGTGAAGGGCTTGGAGATCACGTCGAGCGCCCCTTCGATACCGTGGCCGACATTTTCCGGACTGCCGGTCACGAAGATGACATCCACGCCGTGGCGGTCGATCAGCCGGCGCGCCAGCTGGGCGCCGCTCGCCCCATCGGAGAGACTGAGATCGACGAGCGCCACATCGCTTCTATGAGCGTAGGCAAGCGCCTGCTCCACCGTCGAAACTGGCCCGATAGTCTGGTGTCCGGCCTCTTGAGCGATGCGTTCCAGCTCCAGAGCGATGATATTCTCATCTTCAACGATCATGACCTTCATGGACAAGTCTCCCTTATCGGACCGCGGGCACACCCCAGGCAGCGGGTACAACGCCGACTGCGCAGGAATGTTTCCACCTTGCATTGAATTTCTTTCACAGAGTCGGACCCCGTCGCTCGGCATGCCCTCTCAACGATGGCGTTCCGGCCGAGGGAGATAGGCCGACGCCGAACAAACCGAGGCGCACCAGCCTCGGTTAATGAGCGCCCTTCGCTCAGGTGTCTACGTTACTCGTCCCTGCGCAGGAACCAGCCGATGGCGGAGTCGTTCCGGCATCGGGACAGCGGCAATTGCCGGACGGAATGGATGCGGCTGATCCCTCCCTCGCCGTCCATCTCCACGTCCATGCAGGCGCAGGCATAGCCGTGCGTGGCATTGGTGTAGACATATTCGCCGGCCGTAAGGTCGGGGATCTTGTCCATTCCTTCGGCCTTGTAGCCGCTGCCATTCTCCACGATGATCCAGCCGCCGTCGGCATCTTTGAGCGACCAGTTCGCCGTCGAAGGATTGTCCAGCCAGCCGCAGCGCCTCTCGGCATGCGCCGCCGCCGGTGCGAGAAGCATCATCAAAACAAACGCATGCAATCTCATCATCGCCCCTCAGTCTCGCCGGCCACTATGCTTGGTCAGTGGCCGGCAAGGCAACCGAGGCAATCTTAGATCTCCATCATCGCGCCAGCTCTCACGATTTCCCCTTGGCGCTTTCCTCCCGGAACGCCGCCTCGCCGGCGTCGGAGACCTCGACCCATTTCTTGTCGGGCTCGTCATCGGCAGTATAACTGTCGTGCCAGTTCCACCACTTATAGGTCGGGGTCTGCGGATAACCTTCGGGCGACTCCTCCCAGACTTCCTGGCGGCCGAGTGGGGTGATGTCGAGATAGTTCCAGGTGCCGCCCATCTGCTCGTCGCCGCGGTTGTTGATGAAATAGGTGCGGAAGATGCGCTCGCCGTCGCGGAAGAACACGTTGGTGCCGTGCCACTCGTCGACGCCGAAATCCTTGTCGAAGCTGTCGGTGATCGTAACCCACGGGATCGTCGTCCATCCCATCCGCGCCTTCAGCCGCGCGATGTCGGCCTGCGGCGCCCGCGAGGCAAAGACCAGGGTGGTGTCGCGGGCATTGAGATGGGCGACATGGGCGACCTGATCGGCCACCATCGAACAGCCGCGGCAGGCATGTTCGGGCCAGCCGAAGACGCCAGGCTCATAGAAGGCGCGGTAGAGGATGAGCTGGTGGCGGCCCTCGAACAGGTCGCGCAGGCTGACCTTGCCCTGCGGCCCTTCGAATGCATAGTCCTTCTCCACCGCCATCCACGGCATGCGCCGGCGCTCGGCGGCAAGCGCGTCGCGGGCGCGGCTCTGAGCCTTTTCCTTGACGAGCATCTGCTTCCAGGCAGCTTCCCAGGCTGCCTGCGACACGACTGCGGGTGTGTGCATGGCCATCTGTCCGCCGTTCTCTGTTGTGGTCATTTTGAAATCTCCTGGTTGCGGCGGATTCCCGCGCCTCTGGATGCAAAGGGCGCTTCCGTCCGCTGCTTGTCACTGTTGCAGGAGATAGTCTGGCAGCGGATCTCGGCCAGTGGGAGTAACAAGTGTGGCGCTATTCCGTAAGCCGTCTCATCGGCAGCCCTGCCATTTGCGAGCCCGTGGGCGAAGTACTCGCTCCGCCCGTTTCCAAGACCGCCATCGGTCGACCTGGAGTTCAGCAAGGACGAAGGATCTCATCTGGAAAGGCCTGCTCGCCCTCGTCGGTTCCCTTGTACGCGGCCTATATCGCCGACGAGTTGTTGGGCGGCGAAGCTCTCGGATGGATCGGCGGATACTGCAGTAGGTCCCGGCGCAATGCGATCGTCGAGCCGGTGCGATATTCGACTGGACGGCGATCTACCCGATAGAAATGGCGATGATCGGGAGAGTCGCCAAAGGCGAGTATCGGAAGCTTGCTCTTAGGTTAGAACAGGATGATTTTAAGCTGGGTGGACCCAAAATCATCCTGTTCTAAATTAAACAGTTAGAGCATGATGTCATAAGAAAACCGCTCACACCTTTCGCCACCATGCTCTGGGCGACGGATTGTTCGATATGACGACAGCCTCTTCCAGTGAATCGACCAGGCACGGCAGCGCCAGGATCTGCCGCGGCTGCTGGGATCAGATGCATATGCCGATCCCGATCGGCGGCCCGCTCGCTTTGCCTTTCCGTGCCTTGGGCATTACCCGCAGCAAGATGAACCCCGATATCTGCACGATCTGCGAGCGCTCCTTCCAATATGTCAAGAAGCAGCGCCAGATCACCGTCGACGCCACCATCCTGTTTGCCGATATCCGGGGATACACAGATTTGTCGGAGCGCATCGAGGCAGTGCAGCTGAGCGAGATCGTCAGCCTGTTCCAGGATCGCTGCGCGCAGGCGATCTGGGCGCATGACGGCATCGTCAACAAGCAGATGGGCGACGGCCTGATGGCGATCTTCAATTTTCCCATTGTGAGGAAAGATCACGCCAGCGCCGCGATCCTGGCCGCGCAGGAAATCCAGCGAAACTGCGCCGCGGCGCTGAACGGCCTGGCGCTCGACGCCCTGCCCGGCCGCACCCTCGGCGTCGGCGTCGGCATCCATTCCGGCGAAGTCCAGATCGGCGAATTCTCCAGCTTCCGCAGCGATTTCACCGCAATCGGCGGCGTCGTCAACCAGGCGGCAAGGCTGGAATCCCAGGCCGCCGCGGGCGAGATTCTGATCTCGGCGGAAACGGCTGCGAAGGCTGCCGATCTCGCGGCAGGCGCCGAAACGCGCATGCTTTCGCTGAAGGGCATCGAGCAGCCGGTTCAGGCACGGGTGCTGGTCAAGCGGTGAGCGACGGCGATTGCGGTCTTCTCAAAGCATCATCCCGCCGCCACCATGGCAGCCGCAGTTTCTCACGCTGTGATTGCGAAACATATTCGGCTACCAGCCGGTTAATCCTCCGGAAACAAACATCGCCTATCTCTAAGCTATTTTAATAGCTGGGGTATCTCATGGGCAGTTTTTCTCTGTTTCACTGGTTGATCGTCTTGATCCTGTTCGGCGTGCCATTGTTCTTCGTCTTCAGAAAACCGCTGGTTGGGCCGAACCGCTTCGGCAGCCGGCCGCCGGCCATGGGTTTCGGCCAGGCGATTGGAAGCTATTTCAAGAACTATGTGAACTTCAGCGGCAGAGCGAGCCGTTCGGAATTCTGGTATTCGACGCTCTTCGTCTTTCTCGTCGCCATCGCTTTGTATGTCGTGGATCGGACCGAAACCTTGAGCCGGATCTGGTCGCTGGCTACGCTTCTTCCGACGATCGCCATGGCCGCCCGACGTCTTCACGACGTCAACCGAAGCGGATGGTGGCAGCTTCTCGCACTGCTATTTCCCATTGGATCGGTTGTCGTGCTCGTATGGTACTGCAGGGCGTCGACAGTGGATGATTCCAGGGAAGCCGTCTTCGCGTGAGAAAATTGTGAGGATGGTCCTCGCGGGTTGAGCGGGTCCGAGGCACCTGTCATCGTCGCTACGCGGACTGCGGGGTGCGCGGTCCGCTTCTAAAACACCGCCTTCTATTTTTCCGCGATGCATTTAACTTTCCGGCAGGAAATGGAGCAACGCTGCGGACGCTGAGAGCGCATCGCCCTTGGCGGAGACCGCCTACACCACTCCGGCAAGGACAACCCGCCGCTCGAAATCCTGTTCTGCCCGGCCTGCGCCTGCAAAAGACGGCTACGGCCGCATGGCCGTCAACCAGCGGCTACCCCCCGGAACTCGTCGCCGACCTGCCGATCCACCATTTCGATCGCCCAACACATTCGACGACAACCCCTCAACGGGCGCTGCGTGACGGATCTGTAGTTTTTGACGGCATCAGGAAGGGGACCGGCGAGATTGGCAAAAGCCCGCCTCTGCTCAGAACTTCATGCTAATCAATTCCGGAAAATCATAGTATCGCAGCCGCTTATCGTGGCAGCGAGAGTCGTTCTTTTTCAGGTACAGTATCATGTTGTGTTGCAAGCCCAGGCCGATATAGGACCAGTTTGGATTGCTACGTTCCGTCGTACGCGTGCAATAAGCATAGATCTGCTTTTCCGGATTAAGCAGAACCACGCTGGAAATCTCGGCCTTTACGAAGTTCCCCGATTTAATGGTTCCCCGCAGAGCGTCGACGTACTCGCGTTTAATTGCATTGGAAGGCGGCCGCTGGGAATCCGCAACGGATTGCGGCACCGGAGTTTGGCATCCGGCCAGTGCCAGCAGGGCAGCGCAGGCAAGGAATTTAATCTTCATTCAATTGCAGCTCCTGGATCTAGGTCGAAGGATCGGATTTTCGAATGGCGAGGGCTGCAAACAGCGAGTATCGTGCCGCCCTCGCCCCTTCGTCAGGTTTTCATCCCGTTCATCTCAGGAAACGGGTAGTAACGCAGCCGCTTGTCGTGGCAGCGATCGTCGTTCACCGTCGCGCCCAGGATTTGGCCATCTGTGAAGGAGACGCCGAGATAGGCCCAGTCGCCCCAGCCGCGCTTGGGCACTATCCGCACACAATAAGCATAGATCTTCTTCTCGGGATCGAGCAGCACGACGCTCGAAATCCGGGCCCAAACGACTTCTCCCGCTTCGTGTCTGTAAGTTCTCTTGAAGACAATGTTGACGAAGTTCTGCCGGACGTCATTCGAGGGAGGGCGCTGGGAATCTGCAACGGATTGTGACACGGGGGCGTTGCAGCCGGCTAACATCAGCAAGGCAGCGAAAGCAAGAAGTTTTATTCTCATTCAGTCGGATCTCCAAAGAATCGGAGCGTGAAAAACGCTGCGCATTCCTACAAACACAGCGGGAATATTATTTGCAATACATGAGTATGAATATTGTTGACGCGGCGCAGGTGGCCGCGTGACGGGTGAATACGGCTGCGTCGCTTCCTCTATACCGGCGAGTTTGAAACGGGACTTCCGGCCCCCGTCTGATCATCATCGTCGATCGCCACGCCGGCTTCCAGCGCCGCAAGGATGAAAGCCTGCCGCACCGTCTCGGCCGGCATGCGCCCGGCAAGCCAGGCACGGCAGAAATCGATCGCCCGCTGCTGATGGACGCCGCCATTGACCGGCCAGTCGGAGACAAGTGCGTAGAGCGCATCCTGCGGTGAGCGGAGAACCAGCCGTTCGCCGGTATCAAGATCGATCGAGATCGGTTTCTTCCAGAAGGCGGAATGGTCACTAATGGCAGGAGCACCTGAGCTGGAGTGAAAGAAACGAAATGCGAGGTGGCAATTTCGGTTCCAGCACAGATTCGTGACGCATCTTTGCCGGTCATGTAGCTGCAGGAAGCGACGCTGCGGCATGTTCTTCGAGGCTAGCACCATGGGTTGCGCGCCTCAGATGGCGGGCGTCGGAGTGCCACGCGCTATAGAGACGTTGGAGGAGACAAGCGTTTTGCATCCGCCCGCTGCTGCGCACCGCCTCGCGCCAGCGACCAGGAGAGCCTTATCAGGCCGCCTTATCATCCTGCCCAACCACATTCCTGGAATATGACGGCGCCCAGGGCGAATTGCGCAACCTGGACGCAAAGTGACCCCTCGTAAACCCCGTCCGTCAGCCGGGCAACTTGCAGCCCTTGCTCATGCCGGCGGACTGCATGGCGGAAACCTTGCCCTTGGAAACGGCAACGTCGCCTTCCTTGTCCCCTCCGGCAACGCTGCCGATCGGGACGCCGACGAGGAAGACCCCGAAGGCATCGCCGTTCGCAGCGCTGATCTGCTGCTTCGACAGGCCGTCGAGTTTGACCTGCTCCTTCTTGAGTTCGACTGCGAGCGCCTGGCAGCTGAGGTTGGTATAGGCCGCCATCGGAATATCGGCCTGCACGATGGCGTCAGGACGTTTGGCGCAACTGGCCAGCGCCGCTGCCGCCGCGAATGCGATAATGATCTTGTTCATGAATGGTCCCCAATTCCCGCAGTAGCTGTACCACTGCCGCGCGCAGTGCGGGAGGCGACATATCCTTCAACCACAGACTTTTATTCCGGCAAAACTTGAACCCGGCAAAATGGAATAATGCCCCGCAACGGCCGCATTGTTGCGAAAATCCGAACGATTCATTCGTTTCCCTTTTGTACTCTTCCCTCTTCCCTTTCGTGCTGACTCTCTCCATATTCGCGCCATGGCCAAATCTCCGAAGAAATCCCCCGCCTCGAATGGTTTCGAAGAAGCCCCTCAATCGTCCTTCGAGGGCGCTCCCCTGTCAGGCTCCGTTGCCGATTGGGTGAAGCAGCTGGAGGCCGATGCCGAGGCGGCGGGCGTCGAGTCGCAGAGCGAAATCGCCTCCAAGGCCGGCAAGCACCGCAAGAAGGTGGAGAACGAGGCGCGCAAGCATTCCGAGGCCGTCAGCGTCAACAACAAGGCAACGGCGAGCAAGAGCGCCCGCGGCACCTCGATGGGCGGCTCGACCGACCCGAAGACCCGCGCCGCCGCCGGGCTCAATCCTGTGGCCGGTATGAATACGACGCTGGAGGAGGCCTCTTCGCTGCAGGCAGGCACCGCCGTCACCGCCACCGTCGAGGCGCTGTCGGCGCTGATCGAGAGCGGCAACCCGCTGCACAAGAACGGCAAGATCTGGATGCCGCACCGCCCTGCCCGGCCGGAGAAATCCGAAGGCGGCATCCAGATCCGCATGCAGTCGGATTACGAGCCGGCCGGCGACCAACCGACAGCCATCCGCGATCTCGTCGAGGGCCTGGAGAATGGCGACCGCAGCCAGGTGCTGCTCGGCGTCACCGGCTCCGGCAAGACTTTCACCATGGCCAAGGTGATCGAGGCGACGCAGCGCCCGGCCGTCATTCTGGCGCCGAACAAGACGCTGGCTGCCCAGCTCTATTCCGAATTCAAGAACTTCTTCCCCGACAATGCGGTGGAATATTTCGTTTCCTACTATGATTATTACCAGCCGGAAGCCTATGTGCCGCGCTCCGACACCTATATCGAGAAGGAAAGCTCGATCAACGAGCAGATCGACCGCATGCGCCACTCGGCGACGCGTTCGCTGCTCGAACGCGACGACTGCATCATCGTCGCCTCGGTCTCCTGCATCTATGGTATCGGCTCGGTCGAGACCTACACGGCGATGACCTTCCAGATGTCGGTCGGCGATCGGCTGGACCAGCGCCAGCTGCTGGCCGATCTCGTGGCCCAGCAATATAAGCGCCGCGACATGGATTTCACCCGTGGCTCCTTCCGGGTGCGCGGCGACACGATCGAGCTCTTCCCCGCCCACTTGGAAGACGCGGCCTGGCGCATCTCGATGTTCGGCGACGAGATCGACGCCATCACCGAGTTCGATCCGCTCACCGGCCAGAAGGTCGGCGATTTGAAATCAGTAAAGATCTACGCCAATTCGCACTATGTCACGCCGCGCCCGACGCTGAACGGCGCCATCAAGTCGATCAAGGAAGAGCTGCGGCTGCGCCTGGCCGAGCTTGAGAAGGCCGGCCGCCTGCTGGAGGCCCAGCGCTTGGAGCAGCGCACCCGCTACGATATAGAAATGCTCGAAGCCACAGGTTCCTGCCAGGGCATCGAGAACTATTCGCGCTACCTCACCGGCCGCGACCCCGGCGATCCGCCGCCGACCCTGTTCGAATATATCCCCGATAACGCCCTCGTCTTCATCGACGAAAGCCATGTCACCGTGCCGCAGATCGGCGGCATGTACCGGGGCGACTTCCGCCGTAAGGCAACGCTGGCCGAATACGGCTTCCGCCTGCCCTCCTGCATGGACAACCGGCCGCTGCGCTTCGAGGAATGGGACGCCATGCGCCCCGACACCATCGCCGTTTCAGCCACCCCGGGCGGCTGGGAGATGGAACAGTCCGGCGGCGTCTTCGCCGAACAGGTGATCCGCCCGACAGGCCTGATCGACCCACCGGTAGAGGTCCGCTCGGCCCGCAGCCAGGTCGACGACGTGCTCGGCGAAATCCGCGAGACTGCGGCCAAGGGTTACCGCACCCTCTGCACCGTGCTGACCAAGCGCATGGCCGAGGACCTGACCGAATATCTGCATGAACAGGGCGTGCGCGTCCGCTACATGCACAGCGACATCGACACGCTTGAACGTATCGAGATCCTCCGCGATCTCCGCCTCGGCGCCTTCGACGTGCTCGTCGGCATCAACCTGCTGCGCGAGGGCCTCGACATTCCCGAATGCGGCTTCGTCGCAATTCTCGACGCCGACAAGGAAGGTTTCCTGCGCTCCGAGACATCGCTGATCCAGACGATCGGCCGCGCCGCGCGTAACGTCGACGGCAAGGTCATCCTCTATGCCGACCAGATCACCGGCTCGATGAAGCGCGCCATGGAGGAAACCGGCCGCCGCCGCGAAAAGCAGATGGTCTATAACGCCGAGCACGGCATCACCCCGGAATCCGTCAAGGCCAGGATCTCCGACATCCTCGACAGCGTCTACGAACGCGATCACGTCCGCGCCGATATCTCGGGCGTGTCGGGCAAGGGCTTCGCCGATGGCGGCAACCTCGTCGGCAACAACCTGCAGACCCATCTCAACGCGCTCGAAAAGGGCATGCGCGACGCCGCCGCCGACCTCGACTTCGAAAAGGCCGCCCGCCTCCGCGACGAAATCAAACGCCTGAAGGCCGCCGAACTGGCGGTCATGGACGACCCGATGGCGAGAGAAGAAGCGAAGGCCATGGAAGGCGTCAGACGGAACGCCAAAGCGACCCGCGAATCCCTTCTCCCCACCGGGGGTCCGGAGGACGGGTCGAGACAAGCGGCTCGACCCGGGTCGGTGCCCGGCAGGGCGAATGAGGGGGCCACACCCTCCTACTTCTCAAGACCCAGCCTCGACGACATGGGCCCGGGCACAGACACCACCACGCCCCTCTTCCGCAAACCCCATCTCGACGATATGGGCCGCGACATCGCCGAACCCGCCAAGAAGAGCCTGTTCCGCAAAAACGACCTCGACGAAATGACCGTCGGCCGCACGGAAAAGCCGATCATTGGCCACCTGCCGGAAAAGCCCGATGCCGCCAAGGGAACGAAGCGGTTTTCGCCACTGCTCGAAGGCCAGCCGGAACGCGATGATGTACGACCGGTGGTCAGAGGGAAGACAGGCGTGGGGAGCTACGAGGACCCAGGCGAGCAGAAGCGCAAGGGGCGGACGAAGGGGAAGACTGGGCGGCCGGGACGGTAAGGCGAATGCGGCGCTGAGTGACGGAGCCCACTCCGCAGATTACCAACGCAGCGAACGACCCTACCCACTTTCACCCAAAACCGGTCCTCCCCGTCCCCGCCACCAGCGCAAAGTAAATCCGCTCCACCCGACAGGCCGCACTCCTGGCGCTCGCCTCATACCCCGCCGCCGGCCATCCGCGTCGAGGGCTGCCGTCGGCGGCGATCAGCCAGTACCAGCGTTCGTCCGACCCCGTCAGATCGATCTTGAAGATCCGCCCCATGCAGGCATCGCCGTAGAAGCCGATGAAATCGTCGCCGGGCTTCTCCTTCCACGAGTGACGCCATCTCCCCCGCGGCGTCTCACCGCTGATGACCATCTCCCAGCTCTTCCAGCCGTTATAATCCGATTGTGCCGTCAGCGAGCCGTCATAGAGTTTCGGCTCGATCTGCAGGCAGCCTTCCAGAAACTCCGCGACCGAGTTGCAAACGGTGCTCCACGCCTCGTCACTGTGCCAGGTCAGCTTGTACGCCAACTCATCGGAGACATTCTTCAAGGCTGCAGCCACGGCGGAGGCGACGCCTTCCCTGCTCGCCGGTTCGCCGCGCAGCCTGATGCGGACATAGGTGCAGAGAAAATCTGCGGTATCCCGGGCGATCGGTTCGATGACATGGAGCTTTCGGCGCTTGCCGACCTCATAGCCGCCGAAATCCCGGATGCGACGCTGAGGCTGTTTGCGAAGGGCATTGTTGAGGAACGACCTGAGAAGCGTTCCGATATTGTCTTGCATGCGTTTCCTCTCCTCGCGAGGATGTCTCTGCCGCATGG
Source organism: Rhizobium leguminosarum bv. trifolii WSM2297 (assembly GCF_000271845.1). The sequence continues at coordinate 1,355,668 of NZ_JH719395.1, forward strand.
TTTCGTGTATGGCTCCGCCCGAGCCGGTAAAATCAGAGCAATTCCGGCGAATTGCCATACGCTTTTGCCGGCATTGCTCTAGATCAGCGTCGGTTCCGGATCGTCCTCGACCTCTTCGATGATCTCCGGCCTGTCATTCTTAGGAGAGCCGACATCCCGGCCGATCTTCCACATCGTCATCAGCTCTGCCGGGAAAGGTTTCATGAGATCGTTCGGGTCCGGTTCAGGTGACAGCCACCGCTCGTAATCCGCGCGATGCAGGATCACCGGCATGCGGTCATGAATCACAGCCATCATCTCGTTCGGCTCACAGGTGACGACGGCGAAGTTGCGGATGGACACGCCCTTCTCATCCGTCCACGTCTCCCGGACGCCGGCGAGCGCAAAAGGCGACCCGTCCGTCATGGCGATGGCATAGGGCTGCTTGTTCTTGCCGTTCCCGTGAATGTCCTTCCATTCGAAGAAGCCATTGATCGGAATGAGGCAGCGCCGCGACCGGTATGCCGAACGGAACATGCCGTTGGAAGCGATGGTCTCACAGCGGATGTTGACCGGCGGCGGCCGGCCGCCCGGCTTGGCCCAGGACGGCATCAGACCCCAGCGCGCGGTGACGAATATGGGGCCGGACGTATCGGGTTCGCGCACGATATCCCTGATGATAATAGGATAATCCTGCGATGGCGCTCCATTCCAGCGGGGGAAGCGATTTCCCAGCCCGTCGATATCCCCGCCCTTCACCGCAAAGGCGAAATTGCTGATCAATTCTTCAAGCGAGGTTTTAACGAAGATGCGTCCGCACATCGTGCTCTCTGTCGATGGAGTATTAGATGTTCCGATTATGTTCTCGACAGCGATGTCGTCAACCAAGCGTCAGTTGTGCCCGTTCAGAAATGCCTCTTCGCGGGCCTCGAATGAAGGGGAGAAGGGGGCGCCCTCGTGTTGAGACCAAGAGAATGGCCAGAACCAGCGATCGATCCCATTGCGAAGCAAGCGGAATTGGCAGAAAAACACGTCCGGCAAGCGACGCGACAATCGAATCGGAAATCACCCATGCCCGAACTTCGCATCGACCCCTTCCCCTCCGCCGCCGAACTCAACGCCCTCTGGTCGGCCGCCTGGAGCACGCCTAAAGCACCGGATTTCTCCCGCATTCTGTCCCGCAGCCTTGCCCATATCGGCGCCTATCACGACGACAGACTCGTCGGCTTCGTCAACGTCGCCTGGGATGGCGGCATTCATGCCTTCATCCTCGACCCCTCAGTTCATCCCGCCATGCGCCGCCAGGGAATTGCGACGCGGTTGGTCAGGGAAGCGACGAGAGTTGCGCGGGAGCGCGGCGCTGAGTGGCTGCATGTCGATTTCGAGCCGCACCTGACCGGCTTCTACCGCTCCTGCGGATTTACCGCTACCACGGCGGGTCTCATCAAGCTTGCATGAGAGCTCTCACTGGAAGCCGTGCTTAAACGGCAGGCGCCACGCCCGTCATCACACGGGTAGCGACGCCGATGGTCAGGCGCCGACGCGCAATGCCAATGCGCGCCAAGCGACTACAGTTTTTCACGCTTATACCGCGAGCTTATGCCCGCACAGGACGGGTATGAATTAAAAGACTAAAATACGACTTTTGGTTTGCAAATTCAAAGTGTTTCCCCAGTATTTCAGCCTTACTTTTTCGTTAAAAAACCAAGAAAAAATCACAATTTTTCATTGAAAACTTCATTAATGGTTGGCATAGATCCCCGAAGGGTTGTCGTCCGCTGAGCCAATAAACAGTTCTTTCGGGGATTTCTCATTTTTCAGAGTAAAACGCATCTTTGGGGAAGATTAAAATATGGCCTTGAACATTCTGGATACGAACGGCGACACAATTAACAACACCGGCACTGAATTCGAAGCCTATGACGTTATCCGCTACTCTGAAGCCAATCCTTCCGAAACTGTCTCTCTCACCGTCTCAGATTCCTCCGCGGCAGATCTGGCCGACGAGCTGGGCTCGGTATCCGCCAACGTGACCGGCTCGAGCGGCGACAACACGATCACGACAGGTGCCGGCAACGACACCATCTCAGGCGGCGACGGCGCGGACACGCTGAACGGCGGCGCTGGCGACGACACGATCTACGGCAATGCCGGCAACGACAAATTGATCGGCGGTGACGGCAACGATAGTATCACCGACGGTGGTTTTGGCTTTTTGACCGGACCTGATGGCAGCCCCCAGCCAGAAGTCGTTGACATTGACGGCGGCGACGGCGACGATTTGATAACCATTGAGAGATTCGCTCCGCTGATATCGGGAACGATCGATGGCGGTGCCGGGGTCGACATGTTGCGTGCCTCGGCGCTCCGGGGCTTGACGATCAAGAACGTCGAAGTGCTTGAATTGGCTGATTTTCAGGTTAGCGGTTCGAGTGCACAGTTCGAAAGCTTTGATAAGATCGCCAGATCGACCGATCCAGTCTTCAGTTTTGCCCCCTCACTGGTAGTGACGGATAGCGCCCACCTCGATCTTTCCGACGAACTGGGAGATCTCGGGACCCTTGTCCGCGGCTTCTCCGGCATTGACGTCAAAACCGGCGACGGCGACGATGAGTTTGCCGGCAGTAACGTCAACGACATTTTCGACGGCAGCGGCGGTAGCGATCTCATCAATGGCAACGACGGCGATGATAAACTGACCGGCGGCGCCGGCAATGACACCATTAATGGCGGCGCGGGCATCGACACGGCTGCATTCACAGGCAATTTCGCTGATTACTCCTTCGCCGTCGACGATGGCAGCCGCGTCGTGACGAGCGTGCTTGATGGTACGGATAGACTGACAGACATCGAATTGGCGCGCTTTGCCGATGGCGTCTACGACTTCGCGACGGAAACCTTCATGGTCAACAGCACCGAGCCGGGCACCCCGCTGAATATCCTGGACACCAACGGCGCCACGATTACCAAGACCGGCGCGGAGTTCGAAGCCTACGATCTCATCCGCGACTCCGAAATCAATCCTCTCGTTGCGGCTCACCTGGTCATCTCGGATTCCGGGACGGTAGACCTTTCCGACGAACTGGGCTCGGGCGCAGCAGATGTCACGGGCTCAGGCGGGGATAATGTGATCACAACAGGCGCAGGCAATGACACCATCGCAGGCGGCGACGGCGCAGATACGCTGGACGGCGGTGCCGGAAATGATTGGATCAATGGTGGAGTTGGCAATGACACACTGAATGGCGGCGACGGCAATGACCACATCTCTGGCGACGTCGGGAACGACGTGATCAGAGGCGGTGCAGGCAACGATACAATCGACGATGGTGAGCTTTTCGGCTTAGGTCCGGAAGTCATTGACATCAACGCGGGCGACGGCAACGATTCTATAAGCGTAGGGACATTGGCTCCGCTGAATTCCGGAATGATTGATGGCGGCGATGGGATCGATACGCTGCAAGCCGCTTCGCTCCGGGGCCTGACGCTCAAAAACATCGAAGTCCTTGAGACGGCAGGATGGTCGGTCGCCGGATCGAGCGCACAGTTCGAAAGCTTCGATAAAATCGTCTGGTCGACCGATCCGTTTGGCGATTTTCCCGCCGCGGTGACACTGACGGACAGCGCTCACCTCGATCTCGCCGACGAGTTGGGAGATCTAGGAGCGTTCGTCGACGGCGATGCAGTCGGCATTGACGTCAAGACCGGCGGCGGTGACGATGAGTTTACGGGCACCGACGGCAACGACATTTTCGACGGCAGCGGCGGCAACGACATCCTCATTGGCAATGCCGGCGATGACAAATTGATCGGCGGCGCTGGCAACGACACCATTAATGGCGGCGCGGGCATCGACACGGCCTTGTTCGCAGGCAATTTCGCCGACTATTCCTTTGCGTTGAACAATGGCGACTACATCCCGACAAGTGTTGCGGAGGGGACGGATACGCTGACAGGCGTCGAATTCGCCCGCTTTGCCAACGGCTCCTACGATTTCGCCACGGAAAGCTTCACAAGCAGCGATACCCAACCGAATGTGCCTTTGAATATCCTCGATACATATGGCTTCATAACGACCATGACCGGCGCTGAGTTCGAAGCCTACGATGTCATCCGCAACTCACCAACCGATCCTCTCGCCCCCGTCATTCTGTTCCTTTCAGATTCCGGGACGGTAGACCTTTCCGATGAACTGGGCTCGGCCGTCGCAGATGTGACCGACTTCGGCGGAGGCGATTCGATCATCACCACAGGCGCAGGCAGCGATAAAATCGCGGGCGGTTACGGCGCAGACACGCTGAGCGGCGGCGGCGGAAACGATTGGATTCATGGGGGAGATGGCAACGACACTCTGAATGGTGGTGACGGGAGTGATTTGCTCACGGGAGGAGATGGCAATGATATTCTAAATGGCGGTGACGGCAGTGACCAGCTCTCGGGCAACGTCGGGAATGACGTCATCAGGGGCGGCGCGGGCAACGATTTTATCTCCGATGGTGAACTGTTCGATGTTGCCCCTGAGGTCTACGACATCGATGCGGGCGACGGCGACGATTCCATAACTATACAACGATATGATCCAGTGGTTTCCGGAACCGTCGATGGCGGCGCCGGGATTGATACCTTGCAAGCCTCCACGCTGACAGGCCTCACCATCAAGAACATCGAAACTCTTCAAACGGTTGGCCATTTGGTTGATGGTCGAGCGCGCAGTTCGAAAACTTTGATGAGATCGATTCATTCGACGATTCTCGCCCCTCATTGGCCGTGACGGATGGCACCCATCTCGATCTTTCCGACGAGCTGGGGGATCGCGGCGCTTTCGTTACCGGCTATGCCTCTGGCATCGACGTCAAGACCGGCGGCGGCGCCGACGAGTTTGTCGGCACCAACGGCAACGACATTTTCGACGGCAGTGGCGGCAACGACCTTTTCAATGGCCGTACCGGCGACGACAAATTGATCGGCGGCGCCGGCATCGACACCGCGATCTTTTCAGGCAATTTCGCCAATTATTCCCTGGCTTTGAACAATGGCGATCACATCCTGACCAGCGCCGAGGAAGGAACCGATACGCTGACAGGCATCGAATTCGCGCGTTTTGCCGATGGCGTCTACGATTTCGCCACGGAAACATTCAAATTCAACAATACCGCGCCCACGGATATCAAGCTCTCGAAAACCGCCCTCTCGGAGGACACGCCGATCTGGACGACGGCCGGACTGCTCAGCGCCAAGGACGCCGATGGCGACGCCCTCACCTACACGCTGCTCGATGGCGCGGGCGACCACTTCCGTCTGAAGGGCAACCGCATCGTCACCTCGAAGGCGCTGGACTACGAGACGGACAAGTCGCACACGATCAAGGTTGCCGTCTCCGACGGCAGGGTCACGGTCGAAAAGGACATCACCATCAACGTCCTCGACGTCAACGAAGTCCCGGTTAACAAGGCGCCGATCAATCTCGCCTTCTCGCGCAGCTCGATCTCCGAGAATGTCGCGATCGGCACCTCGGTCGGCCTGCTTACGGCACGCGATCCGGAGGGCGGCATGGTGAAATGGCGGCTGACGGACGATGCGGACGGCACCTTCAAGCTGGTAGGCAACAAGATCCAGACCAAGGCCGCCATCGACTTCGAGAACACGCACAGCCTGACCTTTACCGCCGAGGCCTATGATGCGGCAGGCAACATCACCAGCCACGATTTCACGCTTGCCGTGAAGGACATCTTCGAGCCGGCGTCTTCCAGCCTGCTGCACGACGCTTTGATCTAACCTCGACACCGCCATTGCGGGGGACGCAGACCTGCGTCCCCTCGGACGCGGAATGCACCCGAATGGCTCAATGAAATCAGCAGCGCCGGAAATTGAGCCGGCGCGCCCACTTAAACCAGCACCATGCTCACGGTGCTGCGAGCTTCCAACCTGCGGCTGCCGAACCTCCGAATGAGGCCACCGTCCCGTCATCCGTTCTTGTAAAATTACAACGCATCTTTTGGGGAAAGTTAAAATATGGCCTTGAATATTCTGGACACGAATGGCGCCACCATTACCAGGACCGGCGCTGAGTTCGAAGCCTACGACGTCATCCGCCACTCTGAAGCCGCTCCCCTCGTCACCGTCAGCCTCGCCGTTTCAGATTCCGGCGTGGCAGATCTGGCCGACGAGTTAGGCTCCGTAGCGGTCAACGTGACGGGCTCGAGCGGCGACAACACGATCACCACGGGCGCAGGCAACGACATCATATTGGGTGGCGACGGCGCAGACACGCTGAGCGGCAGCGCCGGAAACGACACGATCTATGGCGGAGTTGGCAATGACACGCTGAATGGCGGCGACGGCGATGACAGGCTCTTCGGCGACGCTGGCAATGACGTCATCAAGGGCGGTGCAGGTGACGATGTAATTGTCGACGAAGGTTATACCAACGACGTCTTCAATATTGATGCAGGTGAGGGCAAGGACCTTGTGTCGTTGTCACAGGGTTTTACCAGTACGCCATCCGGAAAAGTCGATGGCGGCCCCGGAGTCGACACACTGCAAGCCAACAACCTCAGCGGCTTGACGATCAAAAGCTTCGAAATCCTAGACACACACGGATTCGATGTTGTCGGATCGGCCGCGCAGTTCGAAAGCTTCGAGAAGATTATTCCCGGCACGGTCGGTCCCTCCCCCACCACCACCTTGCGGTTGACAGACGGCGCACATGTCGACCTCTCGCAGGAGCTAGGCCCCGGCCTGATCTACATTTCTCCTGACAATTACGCCACAGGTATCGACGTCACGACCGGCGGCACCAGAGATTACCTGACCGGGTTAGGCGGAAATGACATCCTCGACGGCGGCGCCGGTGACGACCACGTCTGGGGCAATGAGGGAGATGACCGGTTGACTGGTGGGGCCGGCAACGACACCATCGAAGGCGGCAACGGAAACGACGTCATCAGGGGCGGCATCGGCAACGACAAGATCGTCGATGGTCAAATTACTGGCTCCAACCCCGAAGCATTCGACATTGATGCTGGCGACGGCAATGACACCGTGATCTTGCAGAACGACAACAGCGGGATTTCCGGAATAGTCGACGGCGGCGCAGGCACTGACAAGCTGCAAGCCGGCATGCTGACTGGCCTGACAATCAAGAACTTTGAAATCCTTGATACGGGAGTGTGGGCTACCGGCTCGGCGGCACAGTTCGAAAGCTTCGACAAGATCACAAACACAGATAATCCGGCCAATACCGTCCTCATGCGAGTGACCGACGGCGCCCATCTGGATCTTTCCGACGAACTGGGAAGCCGCAAAGTCCAAATCGTCGGCATTGGCTCCAGCATGGACGTGACTACGGGTGGCGGCGACGACCGCCTGGGCGGCACTGCTGGTAACGACACTTTGGACGGCGGAGACGGCAATGACGGGCTGTCCGGCGGTCTCGGCAATGACATCCTCAAGGGCGGTGCGGGCAACGACAATATCAGCGATGGTAGCGGTATTTTGAGCAACGTCCAAGAGGCCTTCAATATCGATGCCGGAAGTGGCAATGACACCGTGGTTTTGGATGTGGGTCGCTGGGCACAATTGTCGGGGACGGTCGATGGCGGCGCCGACACTGACACACTCAAGGCAACGGACTTCGGAGCGTTGACGATCAAGAACTTCGAAATCCTCGACACGCTGGGGCGCGAAGTCACAGGATCGTCCGCGCAGTTCGAAAGCTTCGATAAGATCGTCAGCTCGACCGGGTCGACCGAGCAGTTTCCCATAAGGCTGGTATTGACGGACAGCGTTCATCTCGATCTTTCCGACGAGCTGGCAAACAATTGGGCCACCGTCGGCAGCGCGGGCTCCGCCATTGACGTCAAGACCGGCGGCGGCGACGACCATCTATACGGCGCCACTAGCAATGACACCTTGGACGGCGGCGCCGGCAATGACACGATCTATGGTAATGCCGGCAATGACAAGTTGATCGGCGGCGCGGGCAACGACGCGATCTTCGACGGCGACAATGTTTCCACCGCCCCTGAGACTTTCGATATTGACGCCGGCGACGGCAATGATGCCATCAACCTGCGATCACACTCTTCGGCGCTCTCCGGATCAATCGATGGCGGCGCCGGCACGGACACGTTGCGCGTGATCGAACCCACATTAGACCCCGGGGAGGAATTCATCGGGCTTGCCGGCCTGGTGATTAAAAACGTCGAAATTCTCGAAACGGCAGGAGCCGAGGTTCTCGCTTCGGCTGCTCAGTTCGAAAGCTTCGACAAGATTGTCAAATATGACAAGCCAGGTTATGAGAATGATGTCATCGCATTGACATTGACGGACAGCGCCCATGCCGATCTCTCCGACGAGTTGGCAAACCGCAACGTCGACATCTTCGGTACCGCCTTCGGCATCGACGTCAAGACCGGCGGCGGCGATGATTACTTCTTCGGAACTGACGGCAACGACAGATTTGAGGGCGGCGCCGGCAATGACGTGCTGTTTGGCGGCACCGGCATCGATACGGCGGTTTTCTCCGACAAATTCGCCAATTATTCCTTTGCGCTTAACAGCGGCAGCCACGTCCTGACAAGCGTCCTGGAGGGCAAGGATACGCTGAACGACGTCGAATTCGCGCGCTTTGCCGATGGCATCTACGATTTCGCCAAGGGAACGTTCACGCCCGACGGCGCCAATTCCGCGCCGACCAACATTCAGCTTTCGAAAACTTCCCTGTTGGAGAACACCCCGATCTGGACCACGGTCGGACTGCTCAGCGCCAAGGACGCCGACGGCGACGTCCTCACCTACAAACTCATCGACGGGGCCGACGATCACTTCCGCCTGAATGGCAATCGCATCGTCACCTCCAAGGCTTTGGACTACGAGACGGCCAAGTCGCACACGATCAAGGTGGCGGTCTCCGACGGCAAAGTCACGGTCGAAAAGGACATCACGATCAGCGTCCTCGACGTCAACGAAGCCCCGGTTAACAAGGCGCCGATCAACCTGACCTTCTCACGCAGCTCGATCTCCGAGAATGTCGCGATCGGCACATCGGTCGGTCTTCTCTCAGCCGTCGATCCGGAAGGCGGTGCGGTGAAATGGCGGCTGACCGACGATGCGGACGGCGCCTTCAAGCTGGTCGGCAACAAGATTCAGACCAAGGCTGCGATCGACTTCGAGAGCACCCACAGCCTGACCTTCACTGCCGAGGCCTATGACGCGGCTGGCAACATCACCAGCCACGATTTCACCCTGGCCGTGAAGGACGTCTTCGAGCCGTCGATTTCGGCCCTGTCGCATGAAGCGCTGATCTAACCGCAATATGATCGCCGGTGGAGGCAGTTACGCACCACCGGCGGGCCTTCCTGTCTAGCAGTCCCACCGGCCGAACTTTCCTGGTCATCGCCCGGCAGACACCAGCTTGAGACGGCGAGGCCGCCCAGCGGCCGCTCCCGAACAGCCCTATCCCAAAATGCATCTCCACCTTGACGCCCGTTTCGGATATGATTCTTCGCTCATCGGAGGAGAGCCTGCATGCGTCTGCCCACATTCATCCTCGCCTTTGCCGTGACAGCGCTCGCAGCCTTGCCCGCATCGGCAGAGACCTACAAGGCGCCGAAGGCGCTGCTCAAGGCGCTCTATAGTTACAACACCGACAACAGCGATGCCGAGGCGCCCTCTCCCTATTCGATCTTTTTCTCCGACCATCTGAACGAGCTCCTCCAGGCCGATCTCGACAATACGCCCGAGGGCGAGGTCGGCGCGATCGACTTCGATCCGGTCATCGCGGGCCAGGACGGCACGGCGAGCGACGTCAGGATCGGCCAGCCGATCCTGCTCGACGACAAGGCCGAGGTGGAGGTGCAGTTCGAAAACGGCGACGAGGTGACGCTCTTCTACACCCTGGTCAAGGAGCATGGCGGCTGGAAGGTCGACGACATCGCCAATCAGAAAGGGGACAATCCCTGGAGCCTGAGCGCGTTGCTGGGGAATGAGCAGTAGGCGGGGGCCTTGGGTGCCCTCCCGCGACGAGGATAGAGCGGGCAATTGCACTAGGCGTACAATAAAGCCGCAGCGCCAAAGAGAGCCCTCATGGTGAGGAGGCCCAAGGGGCCGTCTCGAACCACGAGGGCGGGCGCGGAAGCTCCTTACCTGCATCCCACAAAGCCCCATGGAGAATCGAAGGAAATGGCGCCGGTGGCCGCCCCCGTCCTTCGAGGCTTCGCCCTGCGGGCTACGCACCTCAGGATGAGGGCGGAGCAAAGACGGCACGAGGAATACGGGAGGCAGACTCTGCGATCGCTTCACGATGAGGGCTGATCGGTGTGCCCTGCCGCTCCGTCCGTAACTTCTCAAAGCCCATGCCCGGCTATCGAATCCGCCGCCTCATCCCATTTCGGCACGGAATCCCACTATGGCACAGCCGTGCAAGGAACCGCTAACTTTTCCTCAAGTATCTGAATCTTCGGCATTTCCCGGCATCGATGCAGGCATGCCAAAATAATCCCGCTTGCTTTTTGCCCGAAAAGCTGGCACCAATTCACCTACTCGGGCATTTGCATGCCGGTGACTGGACTGATGTGGTAATCCCTTCCGTTTGGAAGGCGGCGCGGGACTACCCGCCTACGTAGACGTTCTTTCCCCGTACGTGACTTCTCCGACTGACCCTTCGTCCCAATCGATCGGGGCGAAAGCTAAAGCCGTCCGCTTCCTCTCGGGGGCGCGGATACTACACAGACTAAGGGAAAAGGACGATCCCAATGGCCACCAAGGGCACCGTAAAATTCTTCAACCAGGACAAGGGTTTTGGTTTCATCACGCCGGACGGCGGCGCTAAGGACGTTTTCGTCCATATCTCTGCGCTGCAGGCTTCTGGCATCCAGTCGCTGCGCGAAGGCCAGCAGGTTACCTTCGACACCGAGCCGGACCGCATGGGCAAGGGCCCGAAGGCCGTCAACATCTCGGCTTCGTAAGTCAGATTTCCGCTTCGGCGGCATGAACGGCGCTCCGCGAGGGGCGCCGTTTCTGTTTGCGGCATGAACGTCATTTGTCGATCGCACCGCCAGATGTTATATGCGCCCTGAAGAGATGATCCTGCCCCGCGGCGGTGCGCAGCACCCATCGCGGCGCCCAGAGAACCACGAATAACGGAACGTCGATGACGCAGAAGAGCCCGATTTTTGCGGTCGCCCCGATGATCGACTGGACGGATCGGCATTGCCGCTATTTCCATCGTCAGATCAGCGGGCAGGCGCTGCTCTATACCGAGATGGTGGTGGCCGATGCGATCATCCACGGTCCGCGCGACCGGCTGCTCGGCCACGACGCCGCCGAGCATCCGCTGGCGCTGCAACTCGGCGGATCTGACCCGGCAAAGCTTGCCGAGGCGGTGAAGATCGCCGAACCCTATGGTTATGACGAGATCAACCTCAATGTCGGCTGCCCCTCCGATCGCGTGCAGTCGGGCACCTTCGGCGCCTGCCTGATGCTGACGCCGAAGACGGTGGCCGAATGCATTGCGGCCATGAAGGCCGTCGCGACCGTGCCGGTCACGGTGAAATGCCGCATCGGCGTTGACGAGCAGGAGCCGGAACAGGCGCTGCCGGAGCTGATCACCCACGTTCTGGATGCCGGCGCCGACGCGATCTGGATCCATGCCCGCAAGGCCTGGCTGAAGGGCCTGAGCCCCAAGGAAAACCGTGAGATCCCGCCGCTCGATTATGAGATCGTCTATCGGATGAAGCAGCGCTGGCCCAATGTCGTCATCGGTATCAATGGCGGTGTTCGCACGCTGGATGAAGCCGCAGCCCATCTGGAACATGTCGACGGCGTCATGCTCGGCCGCGCCGCCTACCAGAATGCCGCGATCCTTGCCGAGGTCGATCAGCGCTTCTTCGGTGCGCCGGCGGCCGAACCGGATTGGGAAGGGCTGCGCGATCGGATGATGGCCTATGCCGAACGCCACATCGCGGGCGGCGGCCGGCTGCAGCACGTCGCCCGCCACATGGTCGGCCTCTTCACCGGCCTGCCCGGCGCCCGGCGCTACCGCCAGATCCTCTCGACCGACGCGACGAAAAGCGGTGCCGGGCCGGAGGTGCTGGCTGCGGCCTTTGCCGCTGTGGATTTTTCGGGGACGGAGCAGGAAGCGGTCAGCGCCTGACGTTGGGTGATGTCCTTGTCATGACGACCGCGCCATCGGCAGCAGGCTCTTCTTCTCGATCCGGCCCGCCACCGAAAACACCAGGATTTCCGTCTCTTTGTCGATCCGGCTGCCATCCATCAATCGGACGATATCATCGACGCCGCCGACCGGACTGCCGTCGATGGCGAGGATATAATCGCCCTCCTGCAGCCCTCCCTTTGCCGCCGGCCCTTCCGGCTCGACGCGGCGGATACGGACGGACGTCGTCTGCACCGTGCCCGCCGCGAGCGCCACCCGGCGCGGCAGCACGATGGTGTCGCCAGCGATGCCGATAAAGGCACGCCTCACCTGCCCGTAGCGGAGGATTTCCGAGACGACGAAATTGGCGGTGTTCGACGCCACGGCAAAGGCGATGCTCTGCGCGCCCTGGATGACGGCGGTGTTGACGCCAATAACCTCCCCGCTGGAAGACACCAGCGGCCCGCCTGAATTGCCGGGATTGAGCGCCGCATCGGTCTGGATGACATCTTCCATCAGCCGACCGCTGGCCGCCCGCATCGACCGGCCGAGCGCCGAAAGGATGCCGGCGGTGACTGTCCATTCGAAGCCGAGCGGGTTTCCGATCGCGATGGCGATATGGCCCCGGCGCAAGCGCTGGGAATCTCCGAGTTTCGCCCAGGCGCCGGTGCTTGAATTGGCGCGAATGAGGGCGATATCGGTATCGACATCGCGGCCGAGCACGCGGCCCTCGGTGACGACGCCATCGGGCGTGGTGATGCGAACGACCTTGGCATCGTCGACAACGTGACTGTTGGTGATGATCAAACCGTCAGGCGAGATGGCGAAGCCCGAACCATGCCCCTGCCGGCCTCCCGCCCTCTCGATCCGGCTGACCGCCGGCCCGACGATGTCGACGGCTGCTGCGATCGATTGCGAATAGGCATCGATCAGCGCCCCGTCATTCTGAGGCACTATCTTCTTGTCCATGTAACCCATGATCTGATCCTCACGCGGCAGCAACGGCCGTCCCGCCGCCGGCGAAGCGGCCGCGGTTGCGGCGGTTCGCCATGCTGATGTTGTGTAGGGATTAGATGGTTGGGCGATGAACCGCGTTCAAGGGAGCAAGGAGGCGTCCGGCAATGCAGGCGGCAACAACGTGATCACACCTGCCCGGAAAGATATATCGAACTATCCGCAGAGCCATATTGAACGAATATTAGAAAAATGGCTCATTACAGACATTCGCCGTCAGATCAGCCACCCCGCCAGGCCAAGATCCACCCGGGTGACGAGCGGCTGAGACCGGAGATCAGAAAGAATGTGCAGCGCGAAGCAGCCATGCCAGCAACGCCATCCCGCCGCCTCATGGAAGATCGGAGCACTGACCCAGCAAACCTCTGTCATATCAATACAATAGAAAGAGGAATTCAATATCGAAATCAGCATGCCGCAAGCCGAGTGATCCCTCAGCTGCGACCTTCCTACCCCGGCCCTCCGGGGCAAACAGCGCTCGCGGTCCTACCAATTCTGCGGGCAACAGCCCAAACTTTCGACCGCATAAACCCAACCCCACCAAGGAACCACAACATGAGCAAAGTCACCACCAAGGACGGCGTCGAGATCTTCTACAAGGATTGGGGGCCGAAGACCGCCCAGCCGATCATGTTCCATCACGGCTGGCCGCTATGTTCCGACGACTGGGACGCCCAGATGCTGTTCTTCCTCGAAAAGGGCTTCCGGGTCGTCGCCCATGACCGGCGCGGCCACGGCCGCTCCACCCAGGTGGGCGACGGGCACGACATGGATCATTACGCCGCCGATGCCGCAGCCGTCGTCGAGCATCTCGATCTCAGGAACACCGTCCATGTTGGCCACTCCACCGGCGGCGGCGAAGCGACCCATTATGTCGCCCGCTATGGCCAGCCGCAGGGCCGCGTCGCCAAGCTCGTCATCATCGGCGCCGTGCCGCCCATCATGGTGAAAACGGAGGCCAATCCCGGCGGTCTGCCGATCGAAGTCTTCGACGGCCTGCGCGCGCAGCTCGCCGCAAACCGCGCGCAGTTCTATTACGATCTGCCGGCCGGCCCGTTCTACAGCTTCAACCGGCCCGGCGCGAAGGTGATGCAGCCGGTCATCAACAATTGGTGGCGCCAGGGCATGATCGGCGGTGCCAAGGCGCATTACGACGGCATCAAGGCCTTCTCGGAAACCGATTTCACCGAAGACCTGAAGATCATCACCGTGCCGACATTCGTCATGCACGGTGACGATGACCAGATCGTGCCGATCGCCGACTCCGCTCTGCTTTCATCCAAGCTGCTGCAGAACGGCACGCTGAAGGTCTATGAGAAACTCCCGCACGGCATGTGCACCACCCATGCCGACATCATCAACCCCGACATCCTCGCCTTCATCAAGGGCTGACCGATCAATCCGCCGGGCGCCGATCAGGTGCCCGGCGGCCGCATCACCGGCGCGGCGAAATCATCAACCGCCGGCTTCAGCAAACGGGTGCGATCGGGTTAGGCCGATCGATTGGCCGGTTACGCATTTTCTCATGAAACCGTTTTCGCCGATTTGCGTTTAGCGGCCATGAAAAGAGAACGTGAACCCTCATCAAAGGCTTACCGGCAGGATCGTTTCGAAAATACCGAGCGAGCCGCCAAGGAAACCATCGAGGCTGAGCAGCGGGCTCGCCGGGAGAAAACCAAGCGGCTGAAAGAACTGCGCCTGTCGCAGCAAAGCGGCAAGGACCCCGCAACCCGGTAGATCTCACGCTCTCGGTCCGGCCGACGCGCCCACGATCTCGTGCCTGCCGCGTTTCCCTCGTTCATATTTTTTCGGGGCGCCCCCTGAATTGTTTTGACTTCGGACGTTCGTCCACCTTGCAGATCAGAGATCGCGAAATTATCTTTTTTTCACTGTAGCGATTCACGGCATCGAAAAGGGCCGATTGCGATGTCAGACAAGCTGTTCAGCACGCGCGACGAACCGCTCGCATCCGAAGACCTCGATGTGTGCAGGCGTGTACACGAAGCCCTCTGCAACGGGCTGAATATCGACAGATCGGGCGCGGAAGCCGACCGCCTTGGCGCTCTGATCATCGAGCTTTACCGCCAAGGTGTGCATGACGAGAACCAGCTTCGATTGCTGGCCGGCGGTAGGTGATCCGCTAACGCGCCATCCGCCTTGCCCTCGAATTCAACATATCCTCCAGTCTCCCCGCAGGGACGCGCCCCTGCGTCGTCCCGGCGGCCAAGCTCCACATCACCCGCGATACGTTAGTAGAGACGCACATACATCGACCCTCCCATCCCGAAATGAACCGATTGCCTTTCCCTGCGTTATACCTCCGATACATCCGTTTACCCAAGGTGAGTGAAATGAACAGATTCGCCATCATTGCTCTGTCGATAGCGACGGCCTTCTCCGGAATGCCGGCGTCGGCAGGTCCGGCTTTCGTACCGAGTCCCGCGCAATCGGCGGCACAGCCGGCGCCGGGAAATACCGACCACAGGACCATGACCGTCGGCTGCAATCCATATTCCATTGTCTGCTCAAACTATGGCGATACCCGCAGATACAATCGCCACAACTACAGCGACCGTCACAACTACAGCGACCGTCATTATCGAGGTGATCGGTATTATCGAGGCGACCGCTACGGCCGCTACAATCGCCGATATCACGATCATGACAATAGCGGCGCCATCATCGGTGGCCTGGCGGCAGGCGCCCTCCTCGGCGGCATCATCGCCTCCCAGCCGCGCGCCTATTCGTCAAGTGGCTATAGCTCGCACGAAGACTATTGCTACAGCCGCTACCGGTCCTACCGCGCCTACGACAATACCTACCAGCCGAACTACGGCCCGCGCCGTCAATGCCGGTGAACCGGTCCACCCGTCAGCAGAGGCCTCGCATGAAAATGCGGGGCTTTTTTAATGCCGCGCGGATAACGCCTCCCCCACAAAACAACGCATTTCGCTTCCCGCAGGCCGGCACCGTGCTTATCTTCCGGCTCCAGCGGCGGATCGTGCTGAATTGCTGCGCCGCCGGATATTGCGGGGGTGATCGATGGCATCTGCAGATACAACAAAACCCGTCGGCCGCGTCGTCCTGCTAGCGCCGGACCTCGAAAACCTGCCGGGTTTCGAAACAGCGCTCGCCGCCGGCTGGTCTCCCGACCCACGCCGCGCCGGTGCAAAGCCTATATTTTCGGCAATCTCCACCGACCACGCCAAGATAGATCGAAATTCCTCGACGAACTTAATTCGGATAACAAGCAGCATCCGCTGACCACCCACCTGTTCTGGATCTGGGACGGCGAATTTTGCGGCAGCATCAGCTTGCGTTTTCAAGCCGGTACTGAGGAACTGCCGCCCGATGTGTCTGGCCATGTAGGATATTCCGTCGTGCCTTGGAAACAGCGCAAACGGCCACGCGACCACCGCCCTGAAATTGCTGTTGGCCGTCGCAAAGAAGGAAGGTCTCGACCGCCTGGTCATCCTCTGCAACGAGGACAATCACGCCTCACGGCGTGTGATCGAACGCAATGGCGGTGAATTGTTTTTGCGCGGCCCGCATCCCTCCGGCAGGCCCGATCGGATCAAACTGTATTTTTGGCTGAGGCCCGGAGCCACGGGCTGACGTGCGCGACGGATTTTCAGGCGGACGGAGCACGGTCCCGCTTTGCTCCGTCCGTCGCCCAGCGTGGAGCGTGGCTGGGGCTGTCGCGGCGACTGGCAGCACAGCTGCGCATCTTTTCCAAAGCTCGCGGCCGGTTTCGGCTTCCTCTCCGTCCATTGCGACAGCGCGCCGTATTTGGCGGCGACAGCCCCCATCCGTCCGGGCGACCAACCGAAGGCGTCGCAAGCGGCGCATTTCGGCTTTCGTCTCTTCACGAGACACCCCTCTCCGCCTTCATCGTCGCGGCGCTGCTTGCAGCCCCGCTCGCAATACTGCACTCGCTTCACGGAAAACCGGCGTTCGCGAGCGGCCTCATGATGGAGGTCCGATGACGATCTGGTCGGCTGCCGCGCAATAGGCCGAGAAGGCCTGAAGATAGGCCTGCACCCTGGAACGGTTCTCCGGTGTCTCGACGGCCTGAAACACTTCGGGCGGTTCCAGCTTCATCAGGGGAAGCCGCAGGAAGATATCGCCTGCGAACCGATCGGTGATGGTCGCAAGGATAATCCGCAGTCCTGCCAGCATGTCATCGCCGCGATGCGACGCGTGCAGCAGCGCGATCGGCTTGTGGACGATCTGCTCGCCAGACACCAGCCAGTCGATCGCATTTTTGAGACCGCCGGGGATGGATCGCACATATTCCGGGCTGGCAATGATCACCCCGTCGCTCTGGGCGATCAGATCGACGAAATCCCGCACCGCCGCCGGCAAGAATTTCCCCTCGAGATCAGGCGAGAACACCGGCAAATCTCCCACGCCATCGAAGATGGCAATTTCGATCTCACTTGGTGCGACGGCGCTGACAGCCCGCAGCATGGCTGTATTGGTGGAGTTGCGCCGAGCGCTGCCGGATATCGCGAGAATCTTCATGACCCAAACAGCGACCGATTGATCGGGGCTGTCAACGCAAAAGGCTGCGGCGCCGCGCGTCTTTTCGGACAGGCAAGCGACGCTGCGGCGCTTCGAATTGCGCGATTGAGTGATTGGCAAACGCGACTTTTGCTTGCACTGGCTGAGCCGGGCGTTAGCTTGGGTTCCAATCCTGACAGCTGCCGAATCGGCGGGAAATACACATGACGGCTTTGATCGAGGCACGGGGCGTCAGCAAACGCTTCCGGCAGCACAAGAGATTTCCGGGCCTGCTCGGCGCCCTGAAAACATTGGTGACCAACGAATACACCGAAGTTCTGGCGGTTTCCGACATCGATTTCGACGTCGCGGCCGGCGAAGCGGTCGGTTATCTCGGCCCCAATGGCGCCGGCAAATCCACGATGATCAAGATGATGACCGGCATCCTGGTGCCGAGCGCCGGCGCGCTCTCCGTGCTCGGCCGCACGCCGCATCTCAGCCGGATGGACAATGCGCGCGAGATCGGCGTCGTCTTCGGCCAGCGCAGCCAGCTGTGGTGGGACCTGCCGCTGGTCGACAGTTTTACCTTGCACCAGCGCATCTATGGCATCCCCCTTGCCCGCTATGCGGACAATCTCCGGCGCTTCAGCGAGTTGCTCGATCTCACGCCCTTTCTCGATCGTGCGGTGCGCCAGCTCAGCCTCGGCCAGCGCATGCGCGCCGAGATCGTGATGTCGCTGCTGCATGATCCGAAGATCCTCTTTCTCGACGAACCCACAATCGGGCTGGATGTCGTCGCCAAGGACGCCGTGCGGCGCTTCCTTGCCGAGATCAACCGCGAGCGCGGCGTCACCATCATCCTGACCACCCACGACCTGCAGGACATTGAGACCATCTGCCCGCGGCTGATCATGGTCGATCACTCGAGGCTGATTTTCGACGGCGAATTGAGGAGCCTGCGCGCCGCATTGGGCTCGGCCCGGCGGCTGACACTTGAATTTGCCAGCGACCCCGGGCCGCTGCCGCTCAGCACGGCTTCGCTCGTCAGCGACGAGGGCCTGCGCAAGAATTATCTGATCGAACGCGAAGACGTTTCGCTGGTCAGGATCCTGTCGGAGGTGGGAAGCGACCGCGGCCTCAAGGATGTGGCCTTGCACGAGCCCGACATCGAAGAAGTGATCCGCACCTTCTACCAGGGCCGAAACGCCAGAGCCCGGGCATCATGAGCGCTTATCTCGCCTTCACCCGCAGTTCGTTCCATTCCCAGCTCGCCTACCGCAACGAGGTCTGAGCCAACATTTTTGGCAAACTGGTGCAGGTCGTCGCACGGGTCGCCATCTGGCAGGCCGCCTATGCCGGGGTTGGCGCAATGGTGGTCGAAGGGGTCTCGCTGCAGCAGATGGTGACCTATGCCCTGCTTGGCGGTGCGGTGATGGGCGCCACCCGGCCTGAAAGGATCATCGGCGAGATCGGCCGGTCGCTCAAGACAGGCGACATCGCTGTCTGGTTGCTGAAGCCGCTATCCTACCCGCTCTACATCTTCGCCAATGAATGCGGCAGTTTCGGCTATCGCCTGATGACCCAGGTTATCCCAACGATAGCCTTCACCGCGTTGTTTTACGGCATGCTGCCGCCGGCAGGCCTGTTCCATGCCCTGATGTTCATCGCCTTCTGGGCGCTGTCCTTCATCCTGCTGTCCCTGATGTCGATGCTCTTCGGCCTCATCGCCTTCTGGCTGATGACGAGTTTTTCGCTCGACTGGATCCTCGGCGCCTTGCTGCAATTTTTCTCCGGCCTGTTGGTGCCCTTCTGGTTCTTTCCCGAGCCGCTGGCGACGATCGCCCGCCATCTGCCTTTCGCCTGGGTCGTCTATTATCCCAATGCCGTCTATCTCGGCAGGCTTTCGGCTGCCGACACCTGGCTTCACCTCGGCCTTGGTCTCGGCTGGGCCGGATTGTTCCTCTTGGGTGTCATTTGGCTATGGCGCTGCGCCTCCACCCACATCACCGTGCAGGGAGGCTGACCGTGCTCCTTCATCACCTCCGCGTCATTCCGCTGCTGGTGCGCATGTATGTGCGCTCGCAGATGGAATATCGCGGCGCCTTCTGGCTCGATCGTCTTGCGCAGATCCTCTCCTATGGCAGCGTCTTCGCCACCATCGGCATCCTGCTTGCGCGATTCGACACGCTCGGCGGCTGGAGCTGGTCGGAACTCGCGCTGCTCTACAGCTTCCAGCTGCTGGCCTACTCCCTCGGCGCTGCGATGAGCTTCACGCAGCTGCGCGACCTTGAGGAACTGGTGCGTCTCGGCACCTACGATGCGCTGCTGGTCAAGCCTTTCAGCCCCTGGGTCTATCTGATCTTTTCCGGCCTCAATATCGGCTATGCCGGCCACATCATCCTTGCCGTGCCGCTGCTCGGCTGGGCGGTTTGCTCCGTCGATTTCGCCTGGTCGGTCCCTTCAGCCCTGTTCCTCGTCGCCGCACTTTTCAGCGCAACCTTGATCACCGCAGCCCTCATCACGATGATCGGCGCCACCGCGCTGATCTGGGTGCGCTCCAACCATCTGTTCTCGATCTTCTTCGGTTTCTGGGAGCTGATGCGCTACCCGCTCAACATATTTCCCGGCAGCATCCAGATCACCCTCGTCACCGCCGTTCCGCTGGCGCTGACCAGCTCGGTCCCCGTGGCCGCCCTGCTCGGCAAACCCGTCCCCATCCTGGGGGACTGGGCCGGGCCTGTGGCTCTGGCGGCCGGCCCGATCTGGGTGCTGATCGCAATGGCGCACTGGCGCTACGCCACCGGCAAATACCAGGGCGCCGGCGGCTGATCGGGCCGGCTGAGCTCCCACGTTATCAGCATACCGGCGCCGAGGATCTCGCGCGGACCTCCAGGAACGCCGCCGTCAGCTTGGCCAGCACCTGCGAGGTGCATGTTCCGTTGGCGCCGCCGATCGGATCGGCGATATGGATTTGCCGTAGATCCTCCATGAATTCGTCCCAGAGCGGCGGCCCGCCTTCTTCGAGAAGTTGCGCGCGGATGCTCAGCTCCTCGCTGACAGGCAGATGGCGCCGCCCCCAGGCGCCGATCATCGCGAAGACCGGAACGAGCTGGATCGCCGGCTCCATCAGGCTGTAGATCGCCTTCTGGCTGTGGCTCGGATCATCCCGTTTGCTGATGAAGCCGAGCGAGAGCAGCCGCTTCAGCCTGGCTGCCAGAATGTTGGAGGCAATGCCCTCCTCGGAATGCGTCAGGAGATCGCGGAAATGGCGGCGGTTGCCAAACATGATGTCGCGGATGATGATGAGGCTCCACCTGTCGCCCAGCACCTCCATCGTCAGGTTGATCGGGCAGCCCGATCGCAATTCGATATCCACGTTTATAATCTCCTAAAAACTGATTGCATTATAGGATCAGTCATGCAACATAGCAACCAGTTTCATTATGCAATCAGATGGAGGCTAACATGACCAAAGTGCGCGTCGCAGGGTTTTCCCTTTCCGTAGACGGTTTTGGCGCCGGTCCGGAGCAGACCATGCAAGATCCGCTCGGCAAGCGGGGACCGGAAATGTTTCAATGGTTTTTCCATACCCGCACTTTCCGCGCGATGCAGGGAAAAGACGACGGATCGCAGGGCATTGACGAAGATTATGCCGCCCGCGCCATGGCCAATTTCGGCGCCTTCATCCTCGGGCGCAACATGTTCGGCCCCATCCGTGGCGATTGGCCGGATGAGGCCTGGAAGGGCTGGTGGGGGCCGAACCCGCCCTATCACGCGCCAACCTTTATTTTGACGCATTATCCCCGTGAACCGATCGTCATGGAGGGCGGCACGACGTTTCACTTCATCACCGGCGGCATCGATGAGGCGCTCGACAATGCGATGGCTGCGGCCGGCGGCAAGGACGTGAAGATCGGCGGCGGCGTCAGCACCGTCCGCCAATATCTGCAGGCCGGCCTCATCGACGAACTGCATTTCGCCATCTCGCCCGTCGTGCTCGGTAAGGGCGAAGCGATGTTCACCGGCATCGACCTGCCTGCCCTCGGCTTCCGCGTCGCCGAGCATGTGGCCAGCGAACATGCCACGCATATCGTGCTGGCAAAATAAACCGCCGGGAGCAGGCCGTCACGAATGCGTGAGGATGTAACGAAGGAAAGGTCGATCGCGAAGAAGGGATAGAGGCAGACATCAGGAGCACCGCCATGAAACACTCGACCGCGTTCACTCTTCCGATCATCACCGCGATCCTTGGTCTCGGCACCCTTGCCCCGGCCTCTGCAGGTCAGTCGCCTGCGGTCGTCGAGTTATTCACCAGCCAGGGCTGCTCCTCCTGCCCTCCGGCCAATGCCAATCTCGTCAAGCTGAGCAATGATCCGAACGTGCTCGCATTGAGTTTCTCGGTGACCTACTGGGATTATCTCGGATGGAAGGATATTTTCGGAAAACCGGAATTCACCGAGCGGCAGGTAAGCTATGAACCTGCCCTCGGCCAGTCCGGCCCGTTCACCCCGCAAATGGTGATCAACGGCCACCTCTCGACCGTCGGCAACGACCTCAATGAGATCAGAAGCACACTCGCTTCCGAGCCGGCCCTGACAGGTCCCGAGATCAAGCTATCCGGGGACGCGGCCATGATCGACGCGGCGAAAGGGCATGCTCGGCCCGCCGACATCTGGCTGGTCCGCTATGCCAAGGGCACAGTCGAAGTGCCGGTCGCCAGAGGCGAGAACGCCGGCGAAACCCTGCCGCACGCGCATGTCGTGCACGCACTGACGCATCTCGGCACCTGGCGGGGCAAGGCATCGCGTTTTACGATTCCGGCCGCAACCGACGACCTCAGCACGGCAATCCTCCTTCAGGAAAAGAACAGCCGCAGGATTGTCGCCGCAGCGACCGACTGATCTAATCCGGCATCACCCGGTACACGCAAGCCGTTCCCTCAACGCCTCCGGGAGGAGCCTCGAACGCCACCAGCCGATGACCGGAAAGCAGGTCGCCAACGCCAGGCGCTGAAAACAGCGCTTCGGAAATGCAGATCTCACCGGCGTCGGCCAGCTCCGATCGAACCGTCTGTTATGTATCCGTCATCTGCGACATCTCCTATCCAGGCCGCGTCAACGGACCATCTCGGTCCGAGATCCCGCTTCGCAACCGGCCGTCACCAAACCGTGTCCAAATAGCTGTGGCATTGCGGCACAATGAGCGTAACCATCGGCCCATCGGATCATCGGCACGACCGCTTGAGAGACCATAGTGCTCTTGCCGCTTCACGGAGGGTGCGAATGTGCTCTTATCGCTTATTTCACTCGACGATCGTGAGATAACCATTGTCACCGATGCCGTTCGGCAATGGTGCTGCGAGAAAAAACTCGACATCGACAGCGTCGAAGGACGCCGCGCCATCACCGTCGCCGTCGACCTCGTTCAGACGAATATCGGCCGCGACATGCTTTTTGCCGAGCTGTCGAAGCAATTGGATCACATTAGGACGCCGACAGGGCCGCACCAAATGCTTCCCCCAGGCGGATGAACGGCGAGCGCCGGCTGGGTGCGACGCTGCTTCTCCTCCCTCACCTGTACTCGTCACAGGAATCTAGCCACTGCGCGTCGGCGCCGTGAATGAGTCTTGCCAAGCTAAGAAATCTCCTACGCCCAAAGACTTGGGCGCACTGGTTTCCTGTGACGAGCACAGGAATGACCAAGTGAAAAAATGGACGGTCTGGACCCACTAAGACAGGCGCTTCTCGAAGAACGTGTCTGGATATGGGTCGTCGTTGAAACGGTCGATCTCCTCCCAGCCGGTTCCGCGATAGAGCTGCTGTGCCTCGGCCAACGCACTGTTCGTATCCAGGCGCAAAAGCTTGACGGACAGCTCACGGGCGATGGTCTCGGCTTCTGTCATCAGCCGAGTTGCGAGCCCGAGGCCCCGCGCGGATGGGGCGACCCACAGCCTTTTGATCTCCGCAATCTCGCCGCCACTGCCCTTCAACCCGACGCAGCCGATCGGCAGGCCATCTGACATGGCCACCAGGAAGGCACCGCGCGGACGGATCATATCCCTGGCGTCGGGATCGCGGGAAAGCGATACGTCGAATCCCTTCTCGAAGCGGCGTGCAAGTTCGCCGTAATATTCGCTCAGGCAATAGCTGGCATGCTCGTGTCGAGGGTCTTGCTCCTCAAGCACAATCTGGTCGCGCCCCAGCGAGGAAGCGACAATATCCATGGCCTGCAGCAACTCCTCCGGGCGGCGATGCCGCGCCAGAAATGATTTCGCCTGCGCATTGGAAAGCGCTTCATAAGCCTGAAACTCGGATCGGCCGGTTTCGGTCAATCTGGCGACGCGGCGACGCGCGTCCTGAGGGTTCGGCACCGTCTCGATCAGACCCTCGTCTTCCAGGCTGCGCAACAGACGGCTCATCAAGCCGGAATCGAGTCTGAGATAATCGCGGATCGAGGCAACATCCGCTTGTCCCAGGCCGATCGAATTGAGCACGCGGGCAGCACCAAGCGGACGACCGCGTCCAAGGAAAGATGTATCGAGAGCGCCGACTTCGGAGGTGACGGCACGGTTGAAGCGACGGACGCGAGAGATAGGATCGCAAGCCATATTATCTGACTTAAGTCAGATAAATGCCTCCGTCAATCGCGCGCATCAGACATCTGGCCGGTCGGCGGCTTGCTGCCGCCTCGCGGATCACCATTCCCTCGCCTATGGGTTGGTAACATCCCGCAATGCCTCTCCCCGTGTTCCGTTTTACCGTCCACATCCTGATCGTTCTCATTCTGACGCTGCTCACGCAGGTCGGCGGCCTCGCCTATCTCATTGCCCTCGCCGCGTCCCGCGCCTGGGGCATCCGCCGCTTTCCGGCGAAGCTCGCCATCTTCCTGCTTTTTTATGCCGGCGCGTCGTTTGCCGCGGGGCTCGCAGCCCCGATGTTCGGGCGGGTTCCCCTCTCCTGCCTATCGGGCACCGCGGACACGCTCGTGGTCCGCTCCCCGATCTACTGCGTGCTGAACCGCAATTACGTCACACCTGACCTGCGCGATCTGGCAAAGGCGCTTGCCGCCCACATGAACGAGGAATTCCCCGGCACCGTCACCGTCGCGCTGGATGCGAATTTCCCCTTTGTGAATGGCTTTCCGCGGCTTCCGCATCTGTCGCATGCTGACGGGAAAAAGCTTGACTTCGCCTATTATTACAAGAATGCCGACGGCGCCTTCCTGAATGGCGCCACCCGCTCCCCGATCGGTTATTTCGCCTTCGAAGAGCCGGCACCGGGCGACGAACTGCCATGCGAAGGCCGCAACGACTGGCTGACCACACGCTGGAATTTCGACATCCTGCAGCCGTTGTTTCCGGCCTATGGCATCGAGCAGCAGCGCACATCGGCCGCGGTCGCGTGGCTGACTAGCGAGGGCGTGGCACGCTTCCGCCTGCAGAAGATCTTCATCGAGCCGCATCTGAAGAACGCGCTTGGCATTACTGACAGCCATGTCCGCTTTCAAGGTTGCCGCGCCGCCCGCCACGACGACCATATCCATATCCAGGTCGACTGACCGTAGCTGCGAGATCGCAAAAGCGCTTTTGTGGACAAGGCGCCACGCGCACCTATCGCAACGGCAGCTCGTAGCTCCGCTTCAGCGTTTCCATCGGCACGTCGGTTTTGACGCTGAGAACGCTTGGAATGCGCGTCAGGTGGTCGGCCTGGAAACGCCAATAGCTGTGAAGATCAGCGGTGACGATCCGCAGCACGGCGTCGCATTCGCCCGTCGTCAGGTAGCATTCCATCACCTCGGGAAACCGCCTGACGGCTTCGGCGAAACGCAGCGTGACCTCGGCATCCTGGGTGTTGAACCATACGCGGGCAAAAACCGTCAGGCCTGCCCCGACCTTTGCCGGATCCAGCACAGCAACATAGCGATCGATAATACCCGCCTCTTCCAAGAGCCGCACGCGGCGCAGGCAGGGCGAAGGCGACAGCCCAACCTCCTTTGCCAGCTCGACATTCGAAATGCGCCCGTCACGCTGGAGAACGCGCAGGATATGGCGATCGATCGCATCGAGGATTGTCGGCATTTTATAGCTCCAGAATCTAATAAAATGGCGTAATATGCCAAATAATCGCAATTTTCAGGACTCTTCGCAAGCTCATTGCGCAAGACATGACCTATCGTTCCAAGGATCGATATGGAGACGGTTGATGGCAGGAAAGATCGATAAAATCGTGCTCGCTTATTCCGGCGGCTTGGATACCTCGATCATTCTCAAATGGTTGCACGAGACCTACGGCTGCGAGGTCGTGACCTTCACCGCCGATCTCGGCCAGGGCGTGGAGCTCGAGCCGGCACGGGCGAAGGCGGCAATGGCTGGGGTCGAGGACATCCGCATCGTCGATCTGCGGGAGGAATTCGTCCGCGACTTCGTCTTTCCGATGCTGCGCGCCAATACGCTTTACGAGGGGCAGTATCTGCTCGGCAGCTCCATCGCCCGGCCCCTGATTGCCAAGCATCTGGTCACTATCGCCCGGCAGGTCGGTGCTGATGCCGTAGCCCATGGCTCGACAGGCAAGGGCAATGACCAGGTCCGGTTCGAGCTCGCCGTCAATGCGCTCGATCCATCGATCAAGGTCATTGCTCCCTGGCGCCAATGGAACATCCGCTCCCGCATGCAGCTTCAGGAATATGCCGAGATGCATCGGATCCCGGTGCCGAAGGACAAGCGCGGTGAAGCGCCCTTCTCGATCGACGCCAACCTGCTGCACACTTCCACCGAAGGCAAGATCCTCGAAAATCCGGCCGAGGTTGCGCCCGACTACATCTATCAGCGCACGGTCGATCCCGTCGATGCTCCAGATACCCCCGAGACCGTCACCATCGGCTTCGAAAGCGGCGACCCGGTGTCCGTGAACGGCAAAACGATGACGCCGGCCGCCTTGCTCACCGAGCTCAACAGCTTCGGCGGCCGGCATGGTGTCGGGCGGCTCGATCTCGTTGAAAACCGCTTCATCGGCATGAAGTCGCGGGGAGTCTACGAGACACCGGGAGGGACGATCCTGCTTGCGGCCCATCGCGACATTGAATCGATCACGCTCGACCGTGCCGCCGCACATCTGAAGGATGAGATGATGCCCCGCTACGCCGAACTGATCTACAACGGCTTCTGGTTCTCTCCCGAGCGGGACATGCTGCAGGCGCTGATCGACCGGAGCCAGGACTTCGTCAGCGGCGAAGTGACGGTGAGGCTCTATAAGGGAAGCGCCTCGGTCATTTCCCGCACCTCGCCCTGCTCACTCTATTCCGCCGACCTCGTCACCTTTGAGGAAAGCGCCATCGCCTATGATCATCACGACGCCGAAGGCTTCATCAGGCTCAATGGATTGCGGCTGCGGAGCTGGGGGGCCCGGAACGGACGTTGAGCACCTGCCTTTCAACCCGCCAATCACCTTCCCCGGCCCCTGCGATGTCCACATCAGCGCCATCCTTTCCAGTACTTTCGGCCCACTTCCGATGCGGCCGTACGCTGGAATTTCCTTCACACTCAAGCCTGCCAAGGTGCACTTGGAACGGCGAAACCAATTTCAAACGATTTTAAAAATTCTCGCCCGAAAGCTAATCGATTTTAATTTTATGATTAAAATTTTCTTGTTGCAGCGCAGTAGAATTTAAACATTATTTCTTCAGATGCTCAGTCTGTCCGTTGGAGGAACTCGCATGACTATGACATTTCCGCTAACTGAGAAGCGCGACGCAGAGGCGCTGCTGAAACACTTGACGTTGCACAAACTCAGCTGTCCGGGAAACTGCGTCGTGTCGCTCAAGACTTACGTTGCCTACGTCTCGTCGTCTCACACGACGGCACTCGGCACCGCCCGTACCGCCTGGTAGGGATCGACTGTCGCGGGCTTTTTGCCGGATGTTTGTGCCTTTCGCTCATCCTCTAGGCGCCCGCCGCTAACACTCCCCATCGTCGTCTGCCTCGATAGGCATCTTCTCCCCGCTGGGGGGGGAGACGAGAAGCTGCGTCACGGAAGGCGGGACGTGGCCTCGGCGGTTTGCGAAAAATTATCGCATGCCCGTCGCGGCAAACGGCCGTTGCGGTGCTTGCAAAAATTCCTATGCTGGGCGCCGCCGATGGCGATGAAAACCTGAGTCATCCCAGGTTAGTGCGATAGGAATCTCGGGGCACCTCAATGACGACTCTCAGCCGCCCTGATCTCAGCGACATCCATCATGGCGACTGGGTGGATCGTCGATTACCGGCCACCTGGCGGCCATACACGCGGCTGGCAAGGCTGGATCGTCCAGTCGGAATATGGCTGACGCTTTTCCCGTGCTGGGCTGCCCTGATCCAGGTATCGCACGGCCTGCCGGACCTCGGGGAACTCGTGATCTTCTCTATCGGCGCCTTGCTGATGAGAAGCGCCGGTTCCACCGTCAACGACATCGCCGATCGGAAGTTTGACGGCCATGTGGAGCGGACTCGTTTCCGGCCGCTTGCAAGCGGAGAACTCCGCACGCTGCAAGCCTTCGTCTTTCTGGCCCTGGAACTCATGGCTGCGGCCTCGCTTCTTGCCTTTCTGACACCCTATACACGCCTGGTGGCGATATCGGTTCTGCCGCTCGTCTTCCTTTATCCGCTCTGCAAACGCTTCACCCATTGGCCACAGGCCGTCCTGGGCGCGGCGTTCAATTGGGGGATGCTGATGGCATGGGCCGAGATTGCCGGCCATATCCCGGCCGGCGCCGTTCTGATGTGGGCCGGGGCCATCGCCTGGCAGATCGGTTATGATACGGTTTATGCCTATGTCGACGTGAGGGATGACACCCGCCTCGGCCTGAAATCCACGGCGATCCTGTTTGGACGGCGCGGCAAAACGTGGATCGGCTTGTTCTATGCTCTGGCCGTTGGAGCGTGGTCGCTCGGCGGCTGGCTGTTGGAGATGTCGCCGCCTTATGCGGTCGCAATGCTGGTGATCGCGGCCCACCTTGCCTGGCAGACCCGGCGGATCGACCTTGCCCGCCCGGATCTGAATTATCGCCTGTTTCTCGCCAATATCCTGACGAGCGTGCTGCTCGCCGGCGCGGCTTTGGCAGGCACATGGTGAGCAGTTCGAGGACGTGACCCCATGACCTATCTCAAACAGGGCCTGCTCAGTGCGGCCATGATGCTGGCCGCAGCGATGGTATCCGGGCAACAAGCGCATGCCGAGCCATGCGAACAGGAAACTTTCGAAGAGGCGAAATACGTCGTCTGTACGCTGGATGCGGGGAAGGCCGACCTGCGCCTGTTCTGGAAAGGCGCCGATGGCGAGCCATACCGCGCCTTTTCAAGTGTTGCCGAAGCCGTTCGCGCCGAGGGGAAAACGCTGACCTTGGCCGTCAACGCCGGCATGTACCGGGCCGATTTTTCCCCGATGGGGCTGTATGTCGAAAATAGCAGGGAACTGAAACCCGCCAATACAGCAAAGGCCGAAAGCTCCGCCGGCCAGGTGCCGAATTTCTACAAGAAGCCGAACGGCGTGTTCTTTCTGGGTGAAACTGGCGCCGCCATACTGCCGACCGATGAATTTTTGAAACGTGCGCCCAAGGTGCGGTTCGCCACGCAGTCCGGCCCGATGCTCGTGATCGCCGGCAAGCTCAACCCGATCTTCATTCCCGGCTCGACGGACCGAACCCGCCGAAGCGGTGTCGGCATCTGGGGGGCCGGCACGGTTCGCTTGGCGATCAGCGAAGACGGGGTGAATTTCCAAGATTTCGCGCGGCTCTTCCGCGACCGGCTGGAATGCCCGGATGCTTTGTTTCTCGATGGCGGACGAGGTGTGGGGCTTTACGATCCGGCAATGGGCCGCAACGACCGCTCCTGGCACGGCGGCTACGGCCCGATCTTCGGGCTTGTCGAGTAGCCTATCCCTTCCCCGCACGTGCCATCTCGGCGCGCATCCAGCTGGAGTCTCCCCAGGTGGAAAGCCAGATCATCAGATCGGTCAGGGCGCCGATGACGGGCAGGAGCAATGCGTGGCTCAGACCCCGCCTCTTCTGGCTATCTTCGGCTTTCCGGAGATGCGCCAGCTCCTGTTCCTGTATCGACCCGATAAGGGCATTCAGCTCGGGATCGCGCTCGGTAAGGAAAGCCAATTGGTCTTCGAGATGCGATGGACCGTGCTTTCGACCGCCTCGGTGCAGATCCAGATCATGTCGCGTCCGCCAAGCGCCGTCAGCATGCCGAGCACGAAACCGCCGAGACTCCAGAATGCCATGACGCGGCAGGGCTTGGCGCTCCTTGCAGGCATCGCCTCGCGAAATAGGCGGCAATGCTCGATCTCGTCCTCACGCATTTCTTCCAGCGCCGGCACGATGTCAGGAAACAGCCGCCGGGCGATCAGAATCTGGGCGCCATAGATCCGGATAGCGCCGAATTCGCCCGCATGATTGACCTTCAGAATACGGCGGATGGTGACATCGGGGTCGCGTAGACCCGAGATGCCCGACGAATTGAACATGACCACCCTGCCCCCATTTGCCCGACTGCAACAGACAGGAATGCCTCCGCTCTCGTCAAGGGGCGCCGACCCTCCTAAAATGCGCGATCAGCCTCCGGGCGAGGCCGGTGATGGTTCCTCGATGTCTTCGGGAATGAAGCCGCCGGTCTGGCGTTTCCACAGGCGGGCAAACAGCCCGTCCCGTTCGACCAGTTCGTCCGGCCTGCCCTCCTCTATGATCCGCCCGTGATCGAGCACGACGATCCTGTCCATCCTGGCGATGGTTGAGAGGCGGTGCGCGATGGCGATCACCGTCTTTCCCTCCATGACGAGGTTCAGCCTTTCCTGGATGGCGGCTTCAGATTCGCTGTCGAGGGCTGAGGTCGCCTCATCGAGCACCAGAATCGGTGCGTCCTTCAGCAGAACGCGGGCGATTGCCACGCGCTGGCGCTGGCCGCCGGAGAGCTTGATGCCGCGGTCGCCGACGAAGGCTTCATAACCCCTGCGGCCCTCGCCGTCCGAAAGATCGGCAATGAAGGCATCGGCGCTTGCCATCTTCGCCACCTCTTCGATCTCGTCCATCGTCGCCTCCGGCCGGCCGTAACGGATATTGTCGCCGACCGAACGGTGCAGCAGCGCGACGTCCTGGGCGATGACGCCAATGGCGCGGCGAAGGCTCGCCTGCGTCACCGCGCGGATATCCTGCCCGTCGATCAGGATCGCGCCGTCGCCAATGTCGTAGAAGCGTAAGAGCAGATTTGCGAGCGTTGTCTTTCCGGCCCCGGACAGGCCGACCAGGCCCACCTTCTCGCCGGGCCGGACCGTCAGCGACAGCTCGTCGATAACCGGCTTGCCCGACTTGTAGGCGAAGCGGACATTTTCGAAACGGATTTCACCACGCTCGGCGACAAGGTCCTTCGCATCCGGCCGGTCGGTGATGCTGGGCGGTGTCGTCATAACAGGCATGGCATCCTTGATCGTGCCGATCGCCTGGAATATCTGTTGGCCCATCTGCAGGAAGACGAATATCTGCGTTGACAGCCGGTTGAGAATGTAGACCGCCCCGACGAATTCGCCGACCGTGAGAAAGCCTTTGACGAGGCCGGAAAATCCGATCGCCAACATGGTCAGCCACAGCAGCGTATTGAGAACCACGACCGTCAATTCCGACGAACGATAAATGCGCTGTTCGCTGTGCTGCGTCTGCACGGCCTTTCCTATGATGCGGCGGATCGCGCCTGCCTCGCTATCTTCAGCCGCAAACTGCTTGATCATCTGCATATTGGTGTAGAGATCGGTGATGGCGCCGGCGACCAGGCTGCGCTGCTTGGCGGTGCGGCGCGAGCGCTCGACGAAGATCGGCACGATCCTGGCGGTGAATACGACATTGAGTACGATCCATATGACGACAGGCAGGGCAAGCTGCCACGCGAGCGCGCTCAGCAGGATCACGGAGCCCACCAACTGCATGAGGAAGCGTGGGATGGACTGGAAGGCGGCAAGGATCTGCTGCTGGACGGCGGAAGAGACCTGCTGCAGCCGGGAGGAAACCTGGCCGGCATAGAGATCATGGAAAAAGGCAAGGTCCTGCCGCTCGACAGCCTTGTGGCCTTGCCATTGAATGGCAGCCGGCATGCCGATGCCGAGCGTGTGCGAATTCAATGTATTGAGCATGAACGACACAATCGGCATGACCGGAAAAATCAGCAAGCCGAGAATGGTCAACAGCAGCCATTCATCGCGCAGGAAGGCGGGAGCGCCCTGTTGCGTCACGCCATCGACGATGACCGAAAGTCCCCAGACGATCGTCAGGTTGATCACTTCGAACACCATGGAGCAAACTGCCAGCGCAATCAGCACACCCCGAAACATCGAGATGAAATGCAGGAGCACCGTTACCGGTCCCTTCGACGGCAGCGGCCGATAGGGAATATCGAGCGGCCGGATCAAGGTTTCGAAGGGACGGTAGATCGCATCTGAAATCGACATGGGCCACTCGGATCAAAAATCGGGAGAAGGCGTGGACTCAGCTACGCAGGGTCGCATGGGACCACCTTCCGACTGCAATCTCAACTAGAAACTTCAAAAAATCGACGAGATGGAAGTTTATCGCGAAAGCCCGCTTGGGAACATGAAAAGCCAGGCGCCCGAACGCCCCAGTTGCGGTCATCGCGCCGTTGGGGCACGATACCGTCACGGAACAGTAAGCGGGATCGGACCGACCATCATGCTGACGGGCTCATGTCATTGCGGTAAGGCGGGCTGGACGCTCGAAGGCGATCCCGGCTCGATTACCGCCTGCAACTGCACCCTCTGCCGCCGCTACGGAACCCTCTGGGCCTATGACTACGAAGGCGAGAGGATCGCGCTCACCGGGCAGACCGCCTCCTACACCCGCTCCGGCCGGGAGACCTCGTCCCTCGAAATATTGTTCTGCCCATCCTGCGCCTGCGTCTTGAGCTGGCGCGGCCTGCGGCTTCAGAAAGACGGCCGCCGGCGCATGGCGGTCAACATGCGGCTTGCGCCACCGGATCTCGTTGCCGATCTGCCCATCGATCATTTCGACGGGTTGGACACGTTCGAAGACCTTCCTTCCAAAGGGCGCTGCGTGCGCGACCTCTGGTTCTGACAGCCCGCCGCCTCTCTGCTTCGGAGGGCGACGGCGCCTCAGCCGCGCCGAGCCGCCTCGATCGCAGCAATGTCGATCTTCCGCATCGTCATCATCGCATCGAAAGCACGCTTTGCTTGGCCGCCACCCGCCGCCAGCGCTTCGGAAAGGACACGCGGCGTGATCTGCCAGGACACGCCCCATTTATCCTTGCACCAGCCGCACTCACTTTCCTGGCCGCCATTGCCGACAATGGCGTTCCAGTAGCGGTCGGTTTCCTCCTGATCGTCGGTTGCGATCTGGAACGAGAAAGCCTCACTGTGTTTGAACGTGGGGCCGCCGTTCAGGCCGATGCAGGCAATCCCCGCCACTGTGAATTCAACAACCAGCACGTCTCCCTGCTTGCCATCCGGATAATCTCCCGGCGCCCGAATGACGGCGCCCACGGCACTGTCGGGAAACGTCGCGGCATAAAAGCGGGCAGCCGCCTCGGCGTCTTTGTCGTACCATACGCAGATCGTGTTCTTTGCCATTGCGCGGGTCCTTTCGCTTTTCGTTTCGCATTTCCTCCGTGAAATAAGAAGCAAACCGTGTTTCTCCAGCCCTTACAGCTTATTTCCTCTACGACTGCTGAGCGCTCCTACATCGTCGATGCCGCCGAGCCTCTCGGTGGCCATCGCCATCATTCAGGTTCAATTCGGGGACTTCGGAACAAGGGAGATTGCGGCGCCTCCGAAACACGGGTTTCGGACGGGCCGCCTTGATCCACTCGCCACGGTGGATCGACGCGGTTCGATCCGGCGAAATAAAGGATGATGCGGTTGCCGCCAGGATCGAGCAATTCCGCTTCGCGCCAGAGCCAACTCTTGTCCTCGGGGCCGCTCACGAAACGAAGACCGGCCTCGCTGAGACGGCCAACCGTCTCGTCCAGCCTCTCGCACTCGAAATAGACTGTGGTTCCACCACCGCCATTTTCGCCCTGATGCAGGGAGAAGGTGCTGTCTCCGTCCGGGCAGGCGAAGCGCGCATACCGTGGACGGGCGTCGACGACGGGTCTGAGACCAAGGACGCAGTAGAAATTCCAGCCCGCATCGAGGTCAGGCATCGTAACGGTCACCTGGTTCAGGCGCATGATCTCTCCTCCCCTGTCAGTTCGTCGAAAAGTTCCGGCAATTATGGGACCACGATATCTATAAAAACAAAGAGCTGAGACGGTCGCATGAATCAAATTCTAAGCGACACGCTTTTTGTGTTCTTGCCACAAATCTCGTGTCAGACTGCGCAAGCTGCGCATCGCCTGCGCGCCGATCGAAAGGGCCGAAGCCATGCACAAGTTCACCGTCACCCTCACACGCGAGATCGAGGCAGATACCGCCGAAGAGGCCGCCTTGCTCGTCTACCAGGAGCTTTCCAGGGAACCGGTCCCTGACAGCTATTCGGTCACCGACGAGACGAAGGCAACCATCGAGATAAAGCTGGACCGGAATAAGGCTGACGAATTCGCAAGCATCGATCACACCGCCGACCCCGGCAACTGGTAACCTCAGATCGGCACCGGAGATCCGGCTTTTCGTTGAGAGCCGAATACGGTAGTTGCAAATTCCCTTCTCCGGCGCGAGTGCCGAATGTAAACAGCCGCTCCATAGGAAATATTGCGAGCCAAGGAAACACCGTGACCTCCCCGATCAAAATAGCGGTCGCCGGCGCGAACGGCCGCATGGGCCGCACCATCGTGCCGCTGCTGGCCGCTGATCCGGCTTTTGCCTTCGTCGGCGGCCCGGCCGTGAGGGCTCTGCGGGCGCCGGGCTGATCGACCGTTCGGTCGCAATCGCGACCGCCGACGTTATCCTGGATTTCACGACGGGGCGTGCGGCCGCCGAACTTGCCGGCTTGTGCGCATCAGCAGGCGGCCCGGCTCTGGTGATCGGGGCGACGGGTTTCGAGCTGGATGAACTGGAGCGGATCACGGAGGCCGCCCGGACGATTCCGATTCTGCGCTCCGGCAATTTCTCCATCGGCCTGAATATCCTGCTCAGCCTCGTCGCTCAGGCCGCGCGCGCCCTTCCCGCTGAAGGTTGGGATATCGAAATTCTCGAAGCCCATCACAACAGGAAGATCGATGCACCATCCGGCACGGCGCTGATGCTTGGCGAAGCAGCCGCCGAGGGCCGCGGCGTTTCCCTCGCCTCCGTCGAGCGTCGCGGCCGCGACGGCATCACCAGCGAGCGGCCGCCCGGCGAAATCGGCTTCGCCGTGTTGCGCGCCGGCGGGCTCGTCGGAGAACACAGCGTGCTGTTTGCATCAGCCGAGGAAGTCGTGACGCTCTCGCATTCGGCTCTCGATCGCGGCATGTTCGCCCGCGGCGCACTTGCCGCCGCCCGCTGGATCGCAGGCCGCACACCCGGCGAATACGGCATGCGAGATGTCCTGGGCCTGCCGTGAGAAACGGTTCAGAGGATATCGAGGATTGCCGAAGCAGCAAGGTCGGCCATGCGATCTCCGTTGCCGGAACCCGGCCGGCTAAGAGCGCGGTGCCCTCCAACGTCCCTCATCCTGAGGTGCGCAGCCCACAGGGCGAAGCCTCGAAGGACACGCCGCAACGCTGCTCCTTGCATGCCTCCGATGTCGAAACACCCGCCTCCTCCTTCGAGTCCCCTGCGGGGCACTTTAGGATGAGGCCCTCTGGAATTTAGCGGGGGCGTCCGCCTCTCGCCCCTACTCGCGCCAACGCCCCTCGAAAGAGCAAGACGAGGCGCCGGCGGTTCAAGAATGCAGGGAGCAATGCTGCGGCATGTCCTTCGAGGCTCCGCCCTGTGGGCTACGCACCTCAGGATGAGGGGCGTTGGAGGATGCCGTCCACTCATTTGACGTCATGGATCTCCTGCTCTCGTCTCCTAAAGACCCAGCAATGAACTGCATGAAAACAAAGACTTGAAGCCTACTCATGAATCAAAATCTCCGCCGACACACCCAACTTATCGAGGATCGCAGAGGCGACGGCGACTTCTGTTCCGGCGAGACCCACGGAGCAGAACAGCGTTATCTCCTCGGGTGATCTCCGTCCGGCCGCCTTCCCGGCAATGATGTCGGCAAGATCGGCCATGCGATCTTCGTTGCCGGAGCCGGCGAGGAAAAAGGACGATGCGTAGGCCCGGGTCTGTTCGGGAGAATCCGTCGCGATCACGGCGGCGGCATCCGCGACATCAAGTCCGAGTTCGTATCCCTGAAGCGTTTTCGGGCCGACCGTGTTGACGTGCGCGCCGGGCTTCAGATCGCGCGCATGGATGACGGGCTTTCGGCTCGTCGTCGCGCAGATGACGATATCGGCCTCATCAACGGCCTCAGCGACGCTTTCGACAGGTTCCACCTCCAGCCCCAGGACGTCCTGCATCTCGCTTGCGAAGGCGGCGCGTTTTTTCTCGTCGCGGCTATAGACGCGGGCGCGGTCCAGTTTTCGAACGGCGGCGGCCGCGGCAAGCTGGGTTCGGGCTTGCGCACCGCTGCCGATGATCCCGACGGTCCTGGCATCAGGCCCGCTGAGATGGCGGACGGCCAGACCTCCGATGGCACCGGTCCTGAGGTTGCCGAGGCGCTCCCGGAGAACAATGCCCTTGAGCCTGGCGTCGTCGGCCGACCACACCGCGACGATCTGCGAATGCTCCGCCCCGTCGAATGTTTCGTAGACGCGGAAACCCGCGAGCGGTTTGTCGCCAAGCATGCCGCCGACGGTGAAGACGAGATCGCCTCGATCGGCAAAGGACACATGATGCCGGGGCGGAGAAACCAGCCGATTGCCGGCTCTCGCGACAAAAGCGGTCTCGAGCGCATCGATGGCGACACGCATCAATGCATTGCCGACCAGATCCTCGTCTTTCAGAATTCTCGTCACGGCAAACCTCCAGCCTATGCCGGCATCCTCCGACCCCAACCGCGGTTGAGGTCAATAGGTCAGTTAAAGCGATTGCGCTGAAATTCCGCGTGAGGCCTAATCGACCAAACGGCGGGCCATGATGACGTCGTCGATCTCCCGGCCCTCTTCCACAACCCCGGCAGGGATCCTGCCGACCTCGGAGAAGCCCTGTCGCTGATAAAACCGGATTGCCGCCGGGTTCTCCGCGCTGACGAAGAGTTCCAACTGGCGGATGCCGATTTGGCGAGCGTGGTCGGAAACCGCCTGCAGCAGCCTCTGGGCAAGACCCGTTCCACGCAGGTCGGCGCGCACATAGACCGAGACGATCGTGGCGCGATGCGCCATCTTGCTCGACCGTTGCCGAAACAGCCCCATGATTCCGACGGGGGCGGAGTCCTGAAACGCAATGAAAACCGGCTCGCTCAGGCGGTTACACCACTCCTCGAGGGAAAGAGCCGCCCAGTCTTCGTAACGGCTGGCAAAGGAGGCGGGTTCGGCGCGAAGCGCTTCCAGACGAATGCGCCGGAAAGCTTCCACCTCGTCTGCCTGGATAAGCCTGATCGTCACACCGCCTGCATCCATCGGAAACCTCCTGGGATATCTCACCACCGTCATTACAGAGGGCTCCGGCCGATGCAAGCGCGGAAGATTTGGCAGGAATCGCCCCACCTCGCCTCCCACATCCCTGTGTTCGGGCTTTGACCCGGGGGATGTCACAGGGATCCAGCGCGCCTAAGTCCTTGGGCGCGGGAGGGGTCTTCTTCAAAGCCGCATAGAGTCATTCACGGCCGAGCACAGGAATGAAGGAGGATAGGTGTGGCCTCGATAACAGGTAGCGAGGGCACCGGGATTTGGCCCTGGCTATGTTGCGCCAGCGCCCGGGGGAGCTTCACTGCGGCCCCCGGCGACAAGCTCGAAGGGCGAGGCCGATGTCCCGCCTGCAATCACTGCGCCGGGGTTCCCACCCGGCCACCCTTGCGGACGCCCGACTGATCCCCGGCGGTCGGCTGGTTCGTTGGCCGGAGGTCCCATTGATCAGACGGGCGGGCGGCCGGTCGCTCGGTCGCCGGTTCGGGCGTCGACCGTACGACCAGATTGTCCGGCTGCTCGGTTGACCCCGTCGCCGCTTCATCAGTTGACAACTCGGTCGCTTGATCGCTCGGCTTGACCATCTTGAAGGGTGCAATCTGATTGATAATGACGAGAAGAACTATCCCGACCATCATGCAGACCAGCGTATAGAGAGCGAAATACTTCAGTGCATAACCCTCGCTGATTGGCAGAGCGGCCTTGACAGCGGCGCGAAATGATATTTTCGCATTATTGGAGGATACTTGTAGAAAAGGCAATAGATTTTAAGCATATGTTAAGCATTTCAGAAATTTCCAGCATATGACAAGGTAGTTATTGGATGGAAATAAGGAAACAACTCCCGCACTGCTCGATTTATCTTAAGCATCCCGGTAAAGGCGAGAAGCCCGCGTGGCTGCTTATTCCACGCTGACGCCATTGGCGAGAGGGTTCGCCAAGACAATGCCGGCGATATAGGCTAGATTGCGCGGTGCCGGCAGCCTGGTTTCGAGGTACGCCTTCGGGGTCGGCAGGGGGATCCCGATGTCGGCCATTGCATCTCTGTTTCAGGAAGCCGCCCAGCTTGCGGCGGGGTTTCGGCAGGCAGCACCTCCCCGCCACCTGCCCACTCACGACTATGCCGCCTCACTTGCCTGTTTCGACGAGCCGCTGCCGGCCGCCGGTTCCGACATGCTCGATGTCGTCAGGCAACTGGCGAATGATGCCGAACCCGGGCTGCATGCAACCACCGGCCCACGCTTCTTCGGCTGGGTCATCGGCGGCTCTCATCCTGTCGGCGTCGCAGCCGATTTCCTCACCAGCGCCTGGGGCCAGAATGCCGGAAACCATACCGCCGCTCCGGCCGCGGCCGCCGTCGAGACCGTCGCTGCGAGATGGCTTCTCGATCTCCTGAAGCTGCCGGCTGAAAGCTCGGTCGGCTTCGTCACGGGCGCGACGGTGGCGAACTTCACCTGCCTTGCCGCCGCCCGCGGCGAGGTGCTGCGCCAAGTCGGCTGGGATGCCGATGCCAAGGGCCTGTTCGGCGCGCCCGAAATCACCGTGCTGATCGGTGACGACGCCCACACGACGGTGTTCTCTGCGCTGCAATTCCTGGGCCTCGGCCATGATCGCGTGCTGCGCGTGCGCACCGATGTTGTGGGACGGATGGATCCGGCCGCGCTGGAGGGCGCGCTCGATACGGTCTCCGGTCCCGTCATCGCCATTCTCCAGGCAGGGCAGATCAATACCGGCGCTTTCGACGACTTCGCCGCCATCATTCCACTGTTGAAAGCGAAAGGCGCCTGGGTCCATATCGACGGCGCCTTCGGCCTCTGGGCACAGGCGTCGGTGAAGACCAGCCATCTCAGCCGCGGCATCGAAGCCGCCGAAAGCTGGGCGACTGACGGCCACAAATGGCTGCAGACACCCTATGATTGCGGCTATGCGATCGTCCGCAACGAACTCGCCCATCGCCGCGCCATGACGATCGCCGCAAGCTATCTGCCGCTTGCGGGCGAAGGCGAGCGTGATCCCTCCCATTACGTGCCGGAGTTATCAAGAAGGGCGCGCGGCTTTGCCACCTGGGCGATGCTGAAACATCTCGGCCGCGAAGGTGTGGCCGCCCTCATCGACCAGTGCTGCGCCTCGGCACGGGTTGCAGCTGATCTACTCGGGCGCGAGCCCGGCATCGCCATTCTAAACGAGGTAACGCTGAACCAGCTCGTTATCCGCTTCGGAGCTGGCCACCCGGACGAAGAAGGTGATGCGCTGACCCGAAAGACGATCGAAAAGATCCAGACAGATGGCCTGATCTTCGCCGGCGGCGCCAAATGGCACGGCCGCGACGTCTTGCGCCTCTCCGTCACCAATTTCCAGACGACATCGGACCAGGCGGAACTGGCGGCGGAGAGCATCATCGCTGCGTTCAGGAGCGTCAGCGGCAATTCCCGCCCGTGCTAACGCGCCGATGCGTCCTTTGCTGGGATGCAGCGACACCATCCGCTGACACAAGCCGCACCCTCTCTCCGCCCTCATCCTGAGGTGCCCCGACGGGGCCTCGAAGGACGAGGTCGGCCATCGGCGCTGACGAACTCAGCTTCGCCGCGACAAGCCGGCATCATCGTCGCACTGCGACGACCGAGCTGGCGCGATATCTGGACAGTTGCACCCGGTTGGATTGATTGCCGCCGAACAGGTAGACGTACTGCCGGCGCTGGTCGATGTGATCGAAAAGGCTCACATGAAAGCGCTTGCCGGTGCGGATGACCACGACATCCCCTCGCCGGGCGGCCCAGAAGAACACCGGCTTGCCGAACTTCCTCCAGGACGCCGCCATGTTGGGATTGGGCGGCGGCTCGCGCGCCGATCGCTTGGCAATAAAGGCCAGGAACGCCCCGCACCACGACACCCTGCGGGGATTGACGCTGAGGAAGGAGATGGAGCGTTCGTGCATGCTTTTGTACTTCGATGCCGTGCCCAGCATGTCCGCCTCACAGGGCACGGCAAGCGCCGTGAGGACGATGACGAGAATAACCTTCATAGTTACCCACCATTGTTTTGTATAAACGCTGAACTTCTGAAATGTGGCGAAGAATAAAACAGGCGCAGCAACGTAAATGCCAATTATGGCGTGATTTAGAAACAACTAATACTGGCATTTTGGCGGCAGAAATTGGTCTGAATCAAGGCGTCGAGCCGGCGCAGGCGGGCCTCCCTTGGGGCCGGACACGACTATTGAAAATCCCGCAAAACGCATGGTTTGCAGGCGGAAAGGCTGGAGTTTCACCCATCCGAACCGGTTTCACGACGAGGAGACGGACCGCACCCGCAAGTGATTGAGCAACAAGATCATTCGCCAAAGAGTTGACAGCACTGCGCACACCTGGTCATCACCTATACGAGCTATATTTCCGATAGCCATGAGTAATACTTCGCAGCGACAGGAAATACATTGCATTCGCTGCCCTTCACCGGCAAAAAACCAGGGGGCCACCCCTTCCAGTCGCGGACGTGGACGCTGCCGAACGGCGGCTAGCCGGCGCGGCGAGTTAACCGTGGGGTTGCACCGGTTCGGGCTGGCCTGTAACCGGGGCAGGATCGGCGGCAAGCGCCCTGGTGACCAGAAGTGCCGCGGCAAGAACAGGGACCACTGCCCAGTAGGAAAAGCGGATGCCGACGTGTTCGGCAACGAATCCGAGCAGCGGCGGCCCGGCGAAAAACACGAGAAACGTTGTCTGCCCGAGTGCTGCGACGCTGACCGGTGCGGGTCTATCCGTGCGTCGGGCCGCAGCCGAGATGGCAAGCGGATAGACCGATGAACAGCCGATCCCCGTCAGGCCAAAGCCCGCGAGCGCCACAACAGGATGCGTCGCCGTCGCAACCATCACGACACCGATGGCCGTGATCGCAAGGAGAGTTATTGCCACCGGGCGTGGATTGAAGCGGTCGATGACAGGGTCCATGCCGAGCCGCCCGATGGCGATCAGCAAGGAGAAGATGGTCACGCCGAGCCCGCCGACGAATGGTTGGACGGCAAATACGTCGCGCATATAGATCGCCGACCAATCGACGCTTGCACCTTCCGCTAGAAGCGGAGCTGCGCCGACGAGGCAAAGGGGCAGCAGCCCGCGGGTGGGAAAGGCGATAAGCGGTGCATGTCCGGGGTGAGCATCGCGCCGCTTGGGCGCATTCTCGATCCCGGAGAAAACGATCGACCCCGCAATCAAGACAATGACGAAGGTGAGGAAGGTATGCAGTTCGATGGAGACGGCAGCCTGCCGCAAGCCGGCGGCAACCAGGGCGGTGAGGCAGAAGCCTAGGCTCCACATGCCGTGCGCCCGGCTCATGATGCGGTATCCGAGCAGCGCCTCGTGGCGATCGGTTTCGATATTGGCGTTGATCTCGAATGCCCCGGTGAAAATGCCGGCAATGAAGAACAATGGCACCGCCAGTTCAGCTGAAGGCATCCAGGGGATCAGCGCCAAAAACAGCGATGCGCCGAAGACAGTGACGAAGGCGGTTCTGCGCGCACCGAGCCGCTCGATGAACCTCACCGAGAACGTCAGCCCGCAGAGAACACCTAACGACAAGACAGCGAGCAAAAGGCCGAGCTCTCCTTCAGCCAGGCCGAACTTGCGCTGAAGGTCGGGCAGCCGCGAAAGAAATGCACCGACGGAAAGGGCCACGGCAAATTGAATGAAGAAAATGCGATGATGCGGCTTCATCTCGGGACTTGCTCCGATTGGGGCGGATTGAAGCCCAGGCATCCGAGCGGCATAACCGGACATTCCGACGAAATGGCGACTGGCCCCAAAGTCCGCGGTTCCCGTGGTTATCTCCCACCGTTGCTGACAGTTCCTGTCAGCATGCCGGCGCCGCCGTTCCTTTCAGAGGGTTGGCGGCTTGCAGCAAGCAGTTATCGGGCCGACCGCTTGTGACATCACGAGAGGATGGTGCCCGCCTCAGCCCGCCTTCTCCCCTCACAAAAGATTCGCGCCCACATCAATTTACTTGCCGTTCTGCAATGCGGCATATGTTTGTGTTCATGGCCAAGTGGCATGAGCGGGGAACCATGACGTCAACACATGCAGACAATAAGGGTGAAGGTGCCAGCCGAAAGGGCTTTGCCGGACTGGTCGTCGGCGCGATCGGCGTCGTCTATGGCGATATCGGCACCAGCCCGCTCTATGCCCTTCGTGAGGCGCTGAGGCCGTTTGCCGCCGATGGCGTGCACGAGGCCGAGGTCATCGGTCTCATTTCGCTGATGGTCTGGACGCTGACGATCATTGTGACCTTCAAATATGTGCTCTTCCTTCTCAGGGCGGACAATGACGGCGAAGGCGGCACGCTTTCGCTTCTCGCCCTCCTGATGAAGAAGATGGGACGAAACGTCCCCGTGCTCTTCTTCGCCGGCCTGATTGGAGCGGCTCTCTTCATCGGCGATGCAATGATCACACCAGCTCTGTCGGTCATGTCGGCGCTCGAAGGCCTGAAGCTCGTCACACCGGCCT
Organism: Rhizobium leguminosarum bv. trifolii WSM2297; assembly: GCF_000271845.1. The sequence goes on from NZ_JH719395.1 coordinate 1,398,395, forward strand.
TTGCCGACTACGTCCCGCTGGCTTCGGCTGCGATCATGATCGTTCTGTTTGGCGTCCAGTCGCGGGGAACGGCTGCCGTCTCGATGTTTTTCGGGCCGATCACGGTGTTGTGGTTTCTGGCGATGGCGGCGGGCGGCCTGATTCATATCGGTGACGACTGGGCGATTCTGGAGGCGCTCAATCCGGTCAATGCATTCCTGTTCCTCACCCATGCCGGCACTGTCGGCCTCATCGTGCTCGGCGCCGTCTTTCTGACTGTCACCGGCTGCGAAGCGCTCTATGCCGATCTCGGGCATTTCGGGCGCCGCCCGATCCAGACGGCATGGTTCGTGCTCGTCTTTCCGGCCTTGCTTCTCAACTACCTCGGACAAGGCGCGCTCGTTCTCGCCCATCCCGAAACGGCTGCCAATCCATTCTTTCTGATGTATCCCGATTGGGCCTTGCTGCCGGTGGTTCTGCTCGCGACGATGGCGACGATTATTGCCAGCCAGGCTGTTATCACCGGTGCGTTTTCGCTGGCCCGCTCGGCGGTTCACCTCGGCTTCCTGCCGCGGCTCAGGATCAAGTTCACGTCGGAGACCAACACCGGCCAGATCTATGTGCCGAGCGTCAATCTTGTCCTCCTGGTTGGCGTCTTGATGCTGATCTTTTCCTTCGGCGACTCCGAGTCGCTGGCGACGGCCTATGGCATCTCGGTGACCGGAACCATGGTCATCTCGACCATGCTGGTCTTCCAGTTCCTGCGTGCCGTCTGGGGCTACTCCCTCGTGCTCGCCGCTGCCCTGCTGCTGCCGCTCTTCCTCATCGAAGTCCTGTTCCTGGCGGCCAACCTCTTGAAGATCTACGATGGTGGCTGGGTTCCGGTCGCCCTTGCGCTGGCGATCATGATCCTGATGTGGACATGGACCCGCGGGCAGGCCTATCTGAAGCGGCTGCGCGCCAACAACGAGATCCCGCTCGATTCCTTCATCAGATCGATCGAGCGCAAGTCGGAACATTCGCCGGTCACCGTTCCGGGAACGGCAGTCTTCCTGACCAGCGTCCCGGATCGGACGCCGAATGTTCTGCTCCACAATCTCAAGCACAACCACGTGCTTCACCAACAGAACGTCATCCTGACCGTCTGGACGGCAGACGAACCTTATGTCCCCGACACCAGGCGCATCAAGATCAGCCAGCTCTCGCCGCGCTTCGTGCGCCTTGATCTCACCTTCGGCTTCATGGACGATCCCGATGTCACCAGGGCGCTGGCGCTTTGCCGGGAGGGAGGTTTCAAGTTCGAGATCATGAAGACCTCCTTCTATCTCGGCCGTCGGAACCTTGTGAGGACGCCGAACACCGGCCTGCCGGGCTGGCAGGAGCGCATATTCATGGGATTGGAAGGCTTGGCGATCGATCCCTCCGATTACTTCAACCTGCCGTCAAACCGCGTCGTCGAGCTCGGCGAACAGATTGCCATTTAGAGCGGGATGCAGAAGGCGGAAAAATTCCTGTGGGCGGATAGGCGCGCGTCGCGGGCTCCGCGGCGTAAGACACTGAACGTCAGGCCTTGGCCGAGATCGCGCTCAGTTCCTCGAGGTCAAGATCCCGTTCCAGCTCGTCCAACGTCTCGTCGTCGATGTCGCCGGCGCGGTGGAGACGAATGAGCTCCCGGCGTCCTGTCGCAACCGCTTCGAGAACGACGTCAAAATGAGCATGGAGCATCGGCACGTAGTGCTCGGTTCTCTCGGCATAGTCGACGATCGCTGTCGCCCTGCGCTGATAGCGCTCCAGCAATTGCGGATGGATGAGCTTTCCCTCTGCGTCATAGGCCAGGTTTTGCACGGTCCCGAGCTGTACCTGTGCCATGGCGGCTTCCGCCTGGCTCATTGTCAGGGGCGCTCTTTCCGTCTCCGGCGCCAGCCGCGCCCAGGCAATCACCCGCCCTAATGTCGTGCCCTGCACGAGCACGGTCCCGAGAATGACGGCAAAGGACGTGGCGAGGATGAAGTCACGGCCCGGGAAGCCCTCCGGCAAGCTCAGCGCCAAGGCGAGCGTAACCACGCCGCGCACGCCCGCCCAGCTCAGAACGGTCGCACCGCCGGCTCCGAGCGGCCGGGTCCGCGTGAACCCCAGGGCTGCACATGACTTGATGACGAGATCGGAGGCGAAGACCCAGGCAAAACGCGCGACGACGAGTGTCACGAGCACTGCGAGCATCGGCAGCCCCATCGTCGCGACCACGGTGGTAAGGCCGCCGCCACGTTCGACGACATCCCGAAGCGACAGCCCGATCAATGTGAAGACCGCAGCTTCCATCAGGAAGATCATCACCGTCCAGAACGACGTGCCTCGCATGCGGGTCGCCGCTGAAAATACCGTGTGCTGGTGCCAGGAAGCGATCAGGCCCGTGGTCACGGTGGCAATGACGCCGGAAACATGCAGCAGTTCGCCGAGCAGATAGGAAATCCAGCCGAGCAGCACGGTGGCTGCAATGATCAGATAGTCGTCGCCGAGGTGCCGGATGAGTTTGACCCATGCCGCTCCGACCACGATGCCGACGACGGCGCCGCCCAGCGCCAACACGAAGAAGCTGCCGACCGCCTCCCCCGCGCTGAAGGCTCCGGTTGCTGCAGCGGCGACGGCAAAACGGAAGAGAACCAGGCCGCTTGCATCGTTAAGCAGGCTCTCGCCTTCCAGCAATATCTGAAGCCGCCGTGGCAGCCTGACGCGCTCTAGCACGGCGCGCGCCGACACCGCGTCCGGCGGCGCAACGATCGCGCCCAGTGCGGCGCAGGCGCCCCAGGGAAGTGATGGAAAGATAAGATGGACCACAACGGCCACGACGGCGCAGGTGAAGAATACCGCGCCGACGGCAAGCGAGGCGATCCCGATCATATGGCGCCGCAGCCGCGACAGCGCAATCGACCAGGCGCCATCCATCAACAGCGGCGGCAGGAAGATGACCAGCACCAGCTCGGGATCGACAGTGATCGCCGGCAGCCCCGGCACAAACGCCAGCAAAGCGCCACCGGTCAGCAGCGCCACCGACGGCGGCAGCCCGAGCCTATGGGCCGCATACTGCAGCGCGATGATCGCGAGAAACATCGCGATAACGAGCTCGAATAAATGGGTTGGTTCCATGTGCCCTGCCCTGGCTCAGCAACGAATGTCGGATGTGTGCTGCAAAGAGTTACAGCGACCTTGCGCATCTGGAAAGACGCGGTCGCCCTACAAGGGCTGCTAAAGCGGGATTGGCCGTTTTGGTATCAAGATTGGCGACCTCGCGCTCTCGCTGCCATCGATCATTGCCTGGATTTAATTGGAGTTTCCTGCGCATCCCCCTTACATGCTGCGTCTTCGGGAAAGGAAGACCCATGAAAAGGCGGACCCTGGTGCTTGCAGGTGCGACCATTGTCGCTTCCACCGTGGCTGCGGCGGCGATCTGGCCACGGCGGCATGTCACTATTGCCGCCAGGACATTCGACTGGAAGGGAACGGATTTTCTAAGCGGCGGCACAAAGTCGGTCGCATTGGAAAAGCTGCCTGCGCCGCTGTTCCGCAGCCGTCCGAATTGTGTCGTGACATCAGCCCAGACCCTTGGCCCCTGCCATGTCAACAATATTCCGGCCCGTCAGGACGTCGCGGAAGGAACGGCCGGACTGCCCCTGCGGCTGGCCGTTCGCATCGTCCATGCCGCCGATTGCCGGCCGATCGACAATGTCGACATCGAAATCTGGCATACCGATCATCGTGGCATCTATTCCGGCCGCGAGGCGGCCGACATGTGTACGCTCGGCGACGCCGAGGCAATCAGCGGGCTGGCCTTTCGCGGGCGCCAGCTGACGGATGCAGAGGGGCAGGCCAGCTTCCTGACGGTCTATCCCGGATGGTACAAGGGCCGCACGCCGCATGTTCACTGCCGCATCCTCGTCGACGGCAAGGAGCTTCTGGTCAGCCAGATCTATTTCGACGATACGCTGAGCGACATCATTTATGGCGAGCATCCGGACTATCGTGGACGCCCTCCCCGCGATACCCGCAATGAACAGGACGGCCTTATCCCCGAGGATGCCGCCGATCACATGTTCGATTTCGAGAAGCTCGACGGCGGCGTGCTGTCCGCCACCATCACGATCGGCCTCTCTTCTTAGTCCGGCGCGCGGCGAATCCTGCATCCGCCATGAAACCAGATGCAGGTTTCCTGCGTATTACCCTCAACAGCAGAAGAGAAGCCGCGAGGGATGATGGCATGGTCAGAAATGAAAACGTAGCATCCACCGCCAGACATGCCGCCGAGCAAGGGCTGGCGAGGTTGATGATGAGGCTTCCCGCGACGCGGGCAACGATTAGAGCGGCTGCGGCGAGCGACCCCGATTTTTACGAAATGTGCGGCGCCTATGGTGAAGCCTGCGCCGTCCTTGATCGCATGCGCAAGGATAGGTCGGCCGACCTGGCGATCGTCACCGAATACGAGATCATCTGCGCGGAAATCGAAATCGACGTCACCAGGACCCTGCTCGGCGACCAGTAGCGCTTTCGTCGCCACGGCTTGGAGCCGTAGCGGCGATGCTTGGCTATTTTCTCAGTGCAGCAAGCCATTTTGAAGGATGGAAAAGTTGGGCACGTCGGCTTCTGCGTGATGCAAAGGCGCGATCTCATGATGGAAAATTCCACCGCCGTTTTCACCGGGGCCGGCGAAATCCGCGACCTCTATCGTCACGCCGTGATCGCCGTTCCCCAGAGTCAGCCCGTGCTTTTCGAAGGCCGCGTTGCCGAAGTGGCGAAGCAGCAGGGTTCCCTCCGATACACTGTCTTCCCCGATAGAGTTGCTGTGGTGAGCATCGAGCTTATCTGATGCAGCTTTGTCGGAACCAAGCTTCAGTCCGTCATGGGAAGAGTGGCTGGCGTCCGACATCAGGCTGACGCTTGCATCCGTGGCAACGAGGCTGTTGGCGCTTGCAAGCGTGGCCTGGCCCTCTTCGATCGTCGTATTGTCGCTGACCGGAAAGGTGCCTGCGGCGATGATCGTCGGGGAGATGCTGTAGGGCGTGACGTCGCTCGCGATGAAATTGTCATGGAAGGAGCCGGATGCCGGCCGGTCGACCTTTAGCGCCGCCTGAGTGAGGTCATCGAAGAGGTTACCGTAGACATCGATGCCCTCTCGAACATAGGTTGTCGTTCCTGCTGAGCTGACCACAACGCCCCATACACCGTCATGGATGTAGTTGCCTGATATATCGTAGTCCCTGGTGTCGCCCTGATCGCCGAGACCGATGGCATAGGACCAGCTATAGCCGCCATAGCCCGAGATATCGTTGTCGTGAATGGCAATGTTCGTTCCGGCTTGCGCGCTAATGCCGAAGCCGCCGCCGCTGATAGTATTGCCTTCGATAACAGCATCCACCGCCCGCACGATCGTCAATACGCCCTTGGGCGTCACCGCACCTGTCTGGTCGAGACTATTGCCGCTGATCAGGATGTTGCTGCTGTCGTTTATCTGGACGGCATCCGCCGTGGTGCCATGGGCGTTGGTGATGGTATTGTTGAGGAGAGTGACCCCATTGAACTTTTCCACCCAGATGCCGTCGCCGTTCACATCGTTGATGGTGCTGTTTTCGATGGTGATGTTCGAGCCGGTCCGGAAGGTGACGGAACCGGTCTTGGACAATCCGGTGTGATCGATCTCGACATTGTTGATCGTCCAATTCGAAACATAGCCGCCATAGATGGCCGCACCCGATGTGTCCGAAATCTTGATATTCTCGATGACGATGTTCGAGGCGTAAAGGCTGTGAATGCCGTCGCCGGGGCTATGGATGACGGGGGCGTCGCCGACCCCATAGCTGCCGATCGTGATCGGGGCGCCGACAGTGCCCGAATATTTGAGGTCTAGCTGATCGTTGAACACGCTTCCGGCGGCAAGCAGCACGCTGTCGCCGGGCTGCAGCTTCAAATTTTCTACCGCCCAAAACGTCGCAAAAGGCGAAGCCTCGCTCGTTCCGGCGTTGCTGTTGGATCCTGTCGCTGAATTCACATAGTAAACTGTCATATCGCCATTTTTCTGATGATTTCGCAGCTGTTGGGGGTTGGCTGCGATGGATCTTTTGGAGGCGGCGAATACAGGCCATATCGAAAGGCCCTATTACCAAGGCGGCGGCTGGCAGGCCCGCGAGCCTGCCCGCGTCAGGGAAGGCGCCGACGTTGGTACACATCAATGATCGCAACTTACGGGAAGATAAGCAATGAAACATCCACCGAAAGGTGAATGAACTATACTGACTGTACCGTTCCGCGACGCAGGTCGATGCGAACGGGGCGCATGAAGATGCCGCCCACTTGGAACGTCTCTTTTCGAGGCACAGTCAAGTTGGGCGAGTGCTCCAGCACTCGCCCAACGGAGAGCATTGGGAAGCCGCGCTCTGCGTCGCTCCAGGCTTCCCCCTTAGCTCAGCACGCCATCCGCATGGATGAAGACGGTCAGCGTGTCCGCATCGCTATGATGCGAGGTTCCATCGTCGATCCCGTACTTGAAGGACTCGCTTACGTATCCATTATGGTCGCCATGGTCGGGGAGCTTCGTGTCGTCGAGCGTGTAGGCATAGTTTCCTTCCCTGTCCACGTGGATGGAACCATAGTCCCCGGTCAGCGTCAGGCCGTGTTTGCCGACGGTTTCGTTCCCGAAGCGGCGAAGCACCAGGGTATCATTGTCCGAGCTGTCGTTTTCGAGGAGATTGCCGTGATGGGCAGCATCCGCATCGTTCAGGATCTTCAAGTTGTCATGGACGGCGACAACCGCTGAATCCACGGCCGCCTCCGTCGTTGCGGCAGCCTTGGTCTCGGTGCTTGCAAGCGTCGTCTCGACATTTGCAACCGTGTGGTTGTTACTGACGGAAAAGGTGTGCGCGTCGACGATGGCGGGCGATATGCTGGTGGCCCTGACGCCGGTCTCGATGGTATTGTTAGTGAAGGAGCCGGATGCCGGCCTGTCGACCTTCAGCGCCGCCTGGGTGAGGTCGTCGAAGACGTTGTCGTGGACCTTGATATTCGTGAGGGTATAGTTGCTGCCGGTGGCGCCGCTGACGGCCACGCCCCAGGCGCCGTCGTGAATATGGTTGCCCGATATGTCGTAATCCCGCACGTTGCCCTGATCGCCGAGGCCGACGGCGAAGGACCAGCTGTAACCGTGATATCCCGATATGTCGTTGTCGCGGATGGCGACGTTCTTGCCCCCGGGCGCGCTGATGCCGAAGCCGCCGCCGCTCAGAACGTTGTGCTCGACCACTGCATCGGTCGCCCGCACCAACGCGATCACGCCCTTCGGGCTATCGGCATGGCTCTGGTCGAGATGATTGCCCTTGATCAGAACATTGCTGCCGTCGTTGATCTGCACGGCATCTGCCGTCGAGCCATTCGCGCCGGTGACGGTATTGTTGAGAAGTTTGACGCCGGCGACCTTTTCGATCCAGAAGCCGTCGCCTTTGACATCGGATATCTTGCTGTCTTCGACCGTGACATTCTTGCTGTTCCTGAAGGTGACGGCACCGGCGTTTTCCGACATTCCGGACTTGGCGATCTCGACATTGCGGACCGTCCAGTTGGTGACATCGCCGCCATAAATGGCCGCACCGCCGGTGTTCGATATCTTGAGGTTCTCGATGACGATGTTCGAGGCATAAAGACTGTGAATGCCATCGCCGCCGCTGTGGATGACGGGTGCGGCCCCCGTCCCATAACTGCCGATCTTGATCGGCGCACTCTCGCTGCCGGAATGTTTGATATCCAACTGCTCGTTGAACACGCTTCCCTTGGCAAGAAGCACGCTGTCGCCCGGTTTCAGCCCCAAGGATTCCACTTTGAACAAAGTCGCAAAAGCCGATTTCTGGTCCGTCCCGCCGTTGCGGTCGGAGCCAGTCGCTGAGTTCACATAGTAGATTGTCATATCACCAATGTTGCCCTGTTCGTCGGATCGCTACATCGCCACTGGAATCGACCGGGACCGGCCGTCCGAATGCGGCGGGGGGCAACCCGCCACGGCAAAAAGGCGATAAAATGTTATCAATGCGGCAACGGGCCGGTTTGCGGTCGTTCTTCCACAGGCGAGGGCGGCGCTGCGGGAAAGCTGCAACTTGGCCCGAGAAAGCAGCGACTTCGAGGCGAATAAATCGAGGGATTTTGAAGGAACATACCTCACGTTAAAGCTGTACGGCTGGTGATTCTGCTCTTCGCTTGCGCTCATCAAAGCCAAGCTATGAAAGATGTGCCGTGTAGGCCCCTCTCACCCGCTCGCCCGCAATGCCGCCCTCAGCGGCAGCCGCGTCGCCGCCAGCGCAGGCAACGCCCCGCCGATCACGCCGACCGCCAGTCCGAGCAAACCCGCGGTCAAAATCACATCGGGGGTGACATCGAGTTGGAAGACCATCTTCGTATTGTTGGCGCCCATCGTGCTCGCCTGCCAGCCGTTAAAGGCAAGCCGTGAGGCGATGACGCCAACTGCCGCCCCCGCCGCCGACAGCAGCACCGCCTCGACCCAGGTGGCGGCGAAGGCCGGCATGCGGGAAAAGCCGAGCAGGCGCAGCGTGGCGATCTCGGTCGCGCGGTCGGAGACCGAGCTCATCATCGTGTTCAAGGCACCCGCCGTCGCGCCGATCGCCATCAGCAGCGCGATCGGCCAACCGAACAGGCGGATCAGGTTCTCGGTGCGCTCGGCCTGCGCCGCATAGAGATCGGCCTCGGGGATGGCTGTGAGCGGCGTGCCCGATATATCGGACAGCCGCTCGCGCAGCGCCGCCAGCGCTCTTGCAGGGTCGCCGCCGGCAAGCCGCACACGCAGGCTCTGCACCTGCCCCTGGCGGCCGAAGGCCGATTGCACCGCGTCTAGATGCGCCCAGATCTCGGATTCGAAGGCGCTGCCGCCGGCGGTGAAATGGCCGGCAACGGTCCAGTCGACGGCGCCGAACCGCACCCTCTGGCCGACGGCAAAGCCCGGGAAAGCGTCTGCGATGCGGGCGCCGACGACGATCTCCCTCGCGCCGGATGCAAACAGCCGCCCCTGCGAAAGCCGGGCGCGGCCGCGCAGATTGGGCCCCGCAGGATCCATGCCGCGCAGCGACAGCGTCTGCTCGGCACCGTCGCTCCCCCTCACATCGATCGGCACGATGATCTCACGCGACAATGCCAACCCGCCGGCGCCATCGCGCGCAATCCCGGTATCGCCGCTGATCGCGGCAAGGCTGCGGATCGCATCTGCCGGCACGTCGGAGCCGGTTTCCTGGTTGGTTCCGCCGCCGAGGATGACGGCGATATCCGGCGAACCGGCGCCGGCAAGGGCGGCCTCGAAACCGCGTGCCATCGCCAGAAAGCCAGACAGCACCGCCACCACGAGGGCGACCGATAGCACCATCGACAGCGAAATCGCCAGCCGCCGCGGCAGGCTGCCGAGATTGACTCTGATCATGAGAAAAGTCTGCTTAAGCGCTGATGACATTGGCTTATCTCGTTTTGAAGGCGTTGACGATCGCCGGGCGCATGGCGTTCACGGCCGGCAGTAGCCCGGTCAGCAGGCCGAGAGCCGCAATGATCGCGACGGATTTCATCAGCACTGCGCCGCTGAAGACGAGGCCGAATTCCGGCCCGATCGAGAGCGTCGCGAGCTTGGCGAGAATGAGCCCGCCCGCCCCGCCGACGGCGAAGATGAACAGCGTCTCGCCGAGAATGAGCGTCACGATCCGCCCGCGGGAAAAGCCGAGCACCTTCATCACGCCGAGTTCGAAGCGGCGCTCCCTGACGGCAAAGAGCATGGTGTTGACCGATATCATCAGGATCGTCACGAAGGCGGCGCCGACGACGAGGCTGACGATCAGCCCGACATCGGCGAACTGCCGGAGAAAGGCTTCGAGGAACTGTTTTTCCGATTGCGTCCTGGTCTCAGCCGCGGAATTGGCAAACAGCGCGTCGATGCGCGCCGCCAGCACGCCCGAGGCGACACCATCGCGCGGGCGCACCACGAAGACGTCGACCGTATCCCTGTCCCGCGCGCGGGCTGAGTTGATCATGTCGTAGCGGGCGAGCATGAAATAGGTGTCGGTGCCGGCATCGGCCCCCTCGAAGATGCCCGCGATGGTGAAGCTCCAATTCCGGCTGCCGTCGGCCTTCAGGAGCTGGCTGGTGAGGCCGATGCGCTGGCCGACCGACCAGCCCTGCGCCTCAGCCAGCGCCCTGCCGACGAGCACCCGGTCGCCGCCTTCTTCCAGCGCTGCGATCAGCTCAGGTGTCAGCCCGAGTTCGGCGCCATTGGCGGCGGCAATCGCCCTCGGATCGACCGCGCTGACGGCCACAACATTCTTGTCGACCTCGACGAAGCCGCGCATGCGCGCGGTATAGGCGACGGCCGCGACATCGCCCTCAGCCGCAATGCGGTTGAGATAGGCAATCGGCAGCGGCAGCCCCCGGCCCGCTTTGTTGAACACGCCGAGCAGGTCGTCGCTGGCGCCGGCCGCCCCCTGGCTGCCGCTGACGAAACTCGCCGTCAGTCCGTAAATCAGGAAGGCGATGCCGACCGATAACATCAGCAGAATCGCCCGCAGCCGCTTGCGCCAGGCATTGCGCCGCATCAGCAGGAAGAAGGTCATCGGCCTTCCCCCTCGACGAATTCGCCCTTGTTGAGAGTGAGCGTGCGCCGGGCAAAGGCGGCAGCCTCGGGATCGTGCGTGACCATGATGATGGTCTTCCGAAGTTCGCGATTGAGGAAGCCCAGTATCTCCAGAATATCATTGGCCGATTTCCGGTCGAGATCGCCGGTCGGCTCGTCGCAGAGAATGAGGTCGGGATCGGCGACGATGGCCCGCGCAATGCCGACGCGCTGCTGCTGCCCGCCCGACATGCTCGACGGAAACTGCCGCTGCCGCCCGGCAAGCCCGACCAGATCCATCACCGTATCGACACGCGCCCGCCGCTCCTTGCCCCCGAGCCGCTTCAACAGCAGCGGCAGCTCGATATTCTCCGCCGCATTCAGCATCGGCAACAAATGGTAGAACTGGAAGACGATGCCCATGCTGTGCGCTCGCCAGGCGGCCCTCGCCCCTTCACCCATTTGCTCGAGATGGCTGCGCCCGATCCGGATCTCGCCGGCATCAGCGCTGTCGATGCCACCCAGCATATTCAGCAGCGTCGACTTCCCCGAACCCGACGGCCCCATGACCGCAACGAAATCGCCGCGCGGAATGGCAAGGTCGAGCCCCGAGAAGATCGGTATCGTTTCCGCCCCGATCCTGAACGCCTTCCTGACGCCGGCAAGCGCGATATAGGGGTCTTGAGTGTCGGTCATTGCTTTGCTCCTTGGTGGTTTATTGATGGGTGGTTGAAATCCGGCCGCCGGAGGCCGCCCTCGTCCTTCGAGGCCCCTGCGTGGCACCTCAGGATGAGGTCGGAGAGAGGTCCGCGGCTTGCCGCACCGAAGCTGCGGCCGCGTGGCTCATCAACCAGCCTCCCCACAACACGGCACACCAGTCAGCCCTCATCCTGAGGTGCGCAGGCCAACGGCCGGAGCCTCGAAGGACGTGGGCGGGTGATGAGCACCAGTGCTCCCCTCACCCACCAGCAGCCGGATGCGCGCCGCCATGAAGGGCCGCAAGCCCGAAGGCGGCTGAGATAGCGACAGACGAAGCGTCACCGTCCCCTTCTCCCGCGAAATGACAGGCGCGATCTTCGACACCTCGACCGCAAAGGGCTGGCCGGGAAAGCTGTCGAGCACCGCCTCGCCTGATAGGCCGGCCCGCATCAGCGCGATATTGGCCTCGGCCACATCGGCATCGATGACCAGGCTGGTCGTATCGGTGATGATGAGCAGGCTTTCATCCTCCCGCACGCTGTCCTCGCGCGACAGCACCGTGTCGCCGACATGCGCGGCAAGCCACGTGACTGTGCCGGAGATCGGCGCCCGCACGGTCAACGCCTCCACCTGTTCGCGCGCCTTGTCGATATCAAGCTCGGCCTTCTCGACATCCTGTCGAGCCTGCAGGGCGGCATTCTCGGCCGTGTCAAAAGCCGTTTTCGCCTGCTCCAGCGCCTGCGCCGACATGGCCTCGCGCCCGGCCAGCCGTTCGGTGCGCACAAGCGAGGACCGCGCCTGGGCAAGCTCGATATTCCTCGCATCAACCGCCAACACCGCCGCCCGCCCCGATTTCTCCGCGCCCCGAAGCGAAAAGCGCGCGCCGGCATCGTCGAGCCGCACCAGCACCTGACCCGCCGCCACCCTATCGCCCGCCTCCACCTCGACCGCGACGATCCGGCCTTCATATTTCGAAAAGACAGTGGCGATATCGGGCGCAACGACATAACCGGAGCCGGTGATTTCCCGGGTCGATGCCACCGTGCTCTTCACGCCATCGTCGGCCGGGAAACGCACTCCCTCGACCGCGGCACCGCCCTTGGCTGGCGCCTCCACTCCATAAGCGGATATCGCAAGGTCGTTGCCCGAAAACCCGGCAAGCGCGGTCTCGATGCGCCCCAGCATCTCAGGTCCATAGAGCACCACCGCCAGCGATACCGTCGCCGCAAGGCCGAGCATTGCGCCGGGGATCATGCGCCGCCGGGCATGGGGCTCCGGCGGCTCCGTCTTGAAGGCCGCGGGCTCGATCGAAAGCGATCTCAGCTTGGCGGCAAGGTTTCGGTCATGTTCTGATGTCGTGTTCATGACGGCAAACATCGCCGACCCAACAGGATTCGCGACCTTGAACACGATCCAGGGAGTCCTCGATCGCGATTGTGTACGTGGGATTTCCCAGCGTGCTGACAGAAAGTTCTGCGATGACGTAACCTACCCTCCATCATTCCTTTGCACTCGGGGCTTTGCCCAAGGGATGTCACAGGAATGACGGAAGAGAGGTCGCGGCTCTCAGGCAAAGATCTACGCCGGAGCCTCGAAGGATGAGGGCGGGTGGCTAAGCCCCCTTCTTCTGCCGCCATGCCAGCGGCGTCATATCCGTCACCCGCCGGAATTCGCGGTTGAAGTTGGACTTCGTCTGGAAGCCGACCTCGAACATGACTTCGGTCACCGATTGCTGGGTAGCGGCAAGCAGCCGGCAGGCTTCGCCGATCCTGTAGTCATTGACATATTGCGAGACGTTCTTGTCCATCGCCCGGTTGATTGCCGCCGAGATCTGGCGGGCCGGAATGCCGGTCTTGCGGGCCAGCCGATCGAGATTGAGATTGGCGTCGCGATAGAGTTTTCGGGCCTCCATCAGCGCGTCGACGGCGGCGATCGTCTCCTTGTCCTCGCTCGTCTCCGGCCGCGGCGCCGCCTCCACCATCTCGGCCGGCGCCCGGCTTCGGCTGGCAGCCGCCGCCGCGATGCCGAGGATGACGAGGACGGCGAGATTTCCGATACTGATCAGCATCAGCGCCCGCGCGCTATGTGCCGAGGTGAGGTCGAGGAAGACGAAGGTATCGATCGCGGCCGAGAGACACAGGGCGGCGGCGGTAAAAATGATTGCCCGGTAGGCCGGCACCGCCCCTTCGAAGGGTGCCAGCCGCAGTGCATCGGCGCCCGGGCGCATCAGAAGCAGGATAGCCAGCGCATAACCGACGAAGATCAGCACCAGCGCGATGTCGATCGCCTCCCGCCAGACGGCCGTCAGAAGCAGGATAAGGGCGGCGGGCACTGCATGCAGGGCGACCCGCGCCGGCAGCGGCCGCCGGCTGGTCTTCACCAGCCGGGAAACCCCGGCATAGGCAAGCGGCGGCACCATCGCCGCAATCACGGGTGCGACCAACCCGATGGCCTGGACTCCATAGCCCCAACGCAGGCCGGAGAGCACGGATTGCAGTGCCGCGAGCAGGATGAGCGCCAGAAACGGCCGGTTCGGCACCGCCTCCTCGTCGCGCCGGAGGACGGTAACGAAGAGGACAATCAGCAGAAGGGCAACGGCGAAGGGAAGCGGAATAAACAGCATGGCCTGACAGGATCGTGGCGAATAGGCGGCCATCATTGCCGAGATCATCGCCCGGCGCGACCTCCATCATGTTTTAGCACGCGTTTTAGTCGGGATTTTTGGGTTGGTCTCCCCGGGGATCCGCCGGGATCAGCGGCGATCCAGGAAAGCGAGCACCCGGGTGGTGAGAAGCGCGGTCGCAGCCGCGTCATAAGACGGAAGCGAGCTGTCGGCAAAATAGTGCTGATCCCCCGGGTAGAGGAAAAGCTCCGCCTCCTCGACCGTCGCCACGATCTCGCGGGCGGCGTCGATATCGCCCTCACCTACGAAAATCGGATCGTTGTCCATCCCGTGGATCTGGACGGCGACGCCGTCCGGCCAAGGCCCGAAGGCCCACTCGCCGCTGATCGGCAGGCAGGAGTAGAAAAGCAGAGCCCCGCGGGCGCCAGGCCGTGTCTGTGCCAGCTTCTGCGCCGGCAGCACGCCGAATGAGAATCCGGCATAGACCAGTTCGCGAGGCAGTTCGTCGGCAACCCGGACGCCGCGCTCCCTGATGGCGTCGAATCCGATCTCGCCGATATGGGCAAGCCCCTCCTCGATGCTGTCGAATATGCGCCCGTCGAACAGATCAGGCGTGTGCACGATGTGGCCGGCGGCCCTGATCTCGTCGGCGAAGGCGCGCACTCCCCGGGTCAATCCCTGTGCGTGGTGGAACAGCAAAATCTCGGCCATCATTGCTTCCGGTTGGGATGGTTGGGCCTATTCGATGAAAAGTTCGGACCCGATGACCGATATCTAAGGCGTAGCGCCGAAGAAGGCCAGCCGGGTGAAAATTGTATAGTCCGCTTCCGATACCATCAGCGCGACGAAAACCAGCACCAGCAGCGGCGGCAGCAGGATGGCGTAGACCAGCGCCAGCCGTTCCCAGGCCATGTGCATGAAGACGGCGACAATCAGACCGGCCTTCAGCATCATGAACAAAAGGATCAGCGTCCACCTCAGATAGCTCTGGACGCCGAGATAATCGACCATGTAGGACGCCGCGCTGAGCACGAAGAGCAGCCCCCAGACGAGGAGATAAAGCCGGATCGGATGCTGTTGTCCGGTGTGCGTTTGTGCATGCACCGCTTGGCTTTGGGCATGCGCCGTTGTCTCGCTCATGACGACCTCACCACAGATAAAAAAACGCGAAGATGAAGACCCAGACCAGGTCGACGAAGTGCCAGTAGAGGCCCATGATCTCGACGGCCTCATAACGCCCTCTCCGGCTGGTGAAGAAGCCGCGCCGTTCCACGTCGAAATCGCCGCGCCAGACCTTGCGGGCGACGATGAGCAGGAAGATGACGCCGATCGTCACGTGGGTGCCGTGAAAGCCCGTTATCATGAAGAAAGTCGATCCGAACTGTGCTGCCCCCCACGGGTTTTCCCAGGGGCGCACGCCTTCGGTGATCAGCTTGGTCCATTCGAAGGCCTGCATGCTGACGAAGGTTGCGCCAAGAAGTGCGGTCAGCAGCATCAGTATCGCGGTCACGCGGCGGTCGCGGCGATATCCGAAATTGACCGCCATCGCCATGGTGCCGCTGCTCGAGATCAGCACGAAGGTCATGATCGCGATCAAGATTAACGGCACGTCCTGGCCACCGATATGCAGCGCGAAAACCTCGCTCGGATTGGGCCAGGCGACGGGCGTCGACATGCGGGCGGTCATATAAGCGATCAGGAAACAGCCGAAGACGAAGGTGTCGCTCAACAGAAAGATCCACATCATCGCCTTGCCCCAGGAGGCAGTCTTGAAGGCGCGCTGATCCGAGCTGAAATCGGCGGCGACACCGCGGAGGCCCGCGGGCCTGAGGTCTGCCTCGCCGTGTGTCTGGACAGAATGTGCCATCTTCAAATCCCCTAGCTTATCAACGTGCGGCAGAGGTCAACGAAATCGTTCGCCCAGCCGGCAAAGAGCGCGAAGAGCAAAAGCCAGACGGCGAGCATGAAATGCGAATAGATGGCCGAAAGATCGACGCTGAGGCGCAGCCTCTCCGGCGCAACGTCGGCCGAGAATGCCTTGACAGTCGTGTGCGCGAGCACGGCGAGCCCGCCGAGGATATGCAGGCCGTGCAGGCCGGTGAGCATATAGAAGAAGCTGTTGGCGGGATTGTCGGCCAGCACGTAGCCGGCCGCCGTCAGCTCCCGCCATGCCTGGATCTGGCCGACGAGGAAGAAGACCGCAAGCGCAAGTCCTGTCACAAGCGCTGGTCGCAGGGCCTCCATGCGGCCGTGCCGTGCTTCACCTTTGGCCCATTGCAGCGCGGCACTGCTGAGCGCGAGCGCTACGGTGTTCACCCAGAGGAGGCGCGGAACCGGCATCCCCCACCAGTCGGCCGATGCCGCACGCATGAAATAAGCGCTGACGGCAAGGCTGAAGAGCGCGCCGACGACGCCAAGAAACACGAAGAGGCCGATCTTTACCGCCGGCACGGGCGGCCGCTCAGTGCCATGATGGTCCGGCAACTGCACCGAGCCGGTTTCCAGCCAGGGCTTCGAGGTCAGGCGCTGCCCGGCCAACCACCAGATCATGATGGCGGCGATGGCGGCGAGGAAGATCAGCACGACGCTCATGCCGGAACCTCCCGTGTGACGCCATCGCCTGCCGGCACATTCTGGGGAATGAAATCCTCGGCCGCCCCCGGCACGCTGTAGTCATAGGCCCAGCGGTAGACGACAGGCAGATCCTTGCCCCAGTTGCCATGCGCCGGCGGCGTCTGCGGCGTCTGCCATTCGAGCGTCGTTGCCCGCCACGGATTGCCGCCTGCCTCCCTGCCCCGGAAAAGGCTCCAGACCAGATTGAACAGGAAGACCATCTGCCCGGCCCCGACGACAAGCGCCATTACCGTAATGAAGATGTTCAACGTGTGGGCCGAAGGCGGAACGAAGGCCGTCTCTCCCATCTCGAAATAGCGGCGCGGCACGCCGAGCAGGCCGAGATAATGCATCGGGAAGAAGATCGCATAGGTGCCGAGGAAGGTGATCCAGAAGTGGATCTGGCCGAGCGTCTCGTCCAGCATGCGTCCCGTCACCTTCGGATACCAGTGATAGATCGCCCCGAAGATGACGAGGATCGGCGCCACACCCATGACCATGTGGAAATGCGCGACGACGAACATCGTGTCCGACAGCGGCACGTCGACGACGACATTGCCGAGAAAGAGGCCGGTCAGGCCGCCATTGACGAAGGTGACGATGAAGGCGAGCGCAAACAGCATCGGCAGCGTCAGGTGGATGTCGCCGCGCCACAGCGTCAGCACCCAGTTATAGACCTTGATCGCCGTCGGGATGGCGATGATCAGCGTCGTGGTGGCGAAGAAGAAGCCGAAGGCCGGGTGCATGCCGCTGACATACATATGGTGCGCCCAGACGACGAAGCTTAAGCCCCCGATGATGACGATCGCCCAGACCATCATGCGGTAGCCGAAGATGTTCTTGCGCGCATGCGTGCTGATCAGGTCGGAGACGATGCCGAAGGCCGGCAGTGCGACGATATAGACCTCCGGATGCCCGAAGAACCAGAACAGGTGCTGGAACAGGATCGGGCTGCCGCCGCCATGCTGCAGCTGCGTGCCCATTTCGACGATGGCAGGCATGAAAAAGCTGGTGCCGAGCACGCGGTCGAACAGCATCATCACGCAGGCGACGAAGAGTGCCGGAAAGGCGAGCAGCGCCATCACGGTGGCGGTGAAGATGCCCCAGACGGTGAGCGGCATCCGCATCAGCGTCATCCCCCGCGCCCGTCCCTGCAGCACGGTCACCACATAGTTCAGCCCGCCCATGGTGAAGCCGATGATGAAGACGATCAGCGAGGTGAGCATCAGCAGGATGCCCCAGTCCTTGCCTCCAGGTGTGCCGGAGAGAACGGACTGCGGTGGATAGAGCGTCCAGCCGGCCCCTGTCGGGCCGCCGGGGGCGAAAAAGCCGGCTGCGAGGATCAGCACCGCGAGCAGATAGATCCAGTAGCTCAGCATGTTCGCGTAGGGGAATACCATGTCGCGGGCGCCGACCATCAGCGGAATGAGATAGTTGCCGAAGCCGCCGAGGAACAGCGCGGTCAAGAGATAGATCACCATGATCATGCCGTGCATGGTGATGAACTGGTAATAGTGATCGGCATCGATGAAGGAGAGAGCGCCGGGAAAGGCCAGCTGAATCCGCATCAGCCAGGAGAGCACCAGCGCCACCAGCCCGATCGAGATGGCAGTGATCGAATATTGCACGGCGATAATCTTCGCATCCTGGCTGAACACATATTTGGTCCACCAGCTGTGCGGATGATAGAGTTCGACATCCTCGACTTCAGCGGAGGGGATGCCGTCGGATGGAATCTCGACCATGATCTCTCTTCCCTTTCCCGCCGGTCAGCAAGTGGCTCCGGCGGCTGCGCCGAAGTCAGTTCGCCGGCGGCGGCTCTCCCGATGACGCCGTAAGCTGGGTGAACGTCTGCTGCTGTCCGAGCCAGGTCTGGTAGTCCGCATCGTCGTCGACCACGACAGTGCCGCGCATTTGCGGATGGCCGACGCCGCAGAGTTCGGCGCAGAGAATCTCGAAGGTGCCCGTCCGCGTCGGCGTGAACCAGAAATAGGTGATCATGCCGGGAATCATGTCCATCTTGGCGCGGAATTCCGGCACGTAGAAATCGTGGAGCACATCGACGGAGCGCAGCAATATATGCACCGGTTTGCCCACGGGCAGATGGAGCTCGCCGCCCTCGATGATGACATCGTCGAGGCCGCTTGCGTCGTTCTTGTCGAGCCCGAGCGGATTTTCGGCGGTGACATCTCGCGTCTCGGCACGGCCGAGCTTTCCGTCAGCGCCCGGCAGGCGGAAGCTCCACAGCCACTGCTGGCTGACGACCTCGACCGACGCGGCATCGGCAGGCACAGTAATGAACTGGTTCCACACGATGAGGCCGGGCGCCAGCATCGCCGCGACGCCGACCGCCGTTCCCCCGCCCAGCAGCAATTCCAGCCGGCGGTTCTCGGGCTCATAATGCGCCCGGTTGCCGGGCCTGTGCCGGAAGCGGAAGACGCAATAGGCCATGAACAAGACCACCGCCACGAAGACGATGCCGGTGATCCAGAAGGTGATGACGAGGGTACTATCGATATAGGTCCAGTTGGACGCAATCGGCGTCCACCACCACGGGCTCAGCACGTGGAACAGCACGGAGCCGACGACAATCAGGACGAGGATCAGCACGACAGCCATGTCCGCTCCTCCTCGAGCCGGTTGACCGTGAAACCGCATTCCGCAAAAAGTCCGTGTTTATTATCGCACAGATAGAAAATATCGGCAATTACGGCAATTTAGGCATGCGCCACCGGCCGCGAGCCGTCATTTGGAGTATTGCCCGTCACTGAGAGTATTGCTTGAGATAGGCGATGAGATCGGTGATTTCCTTGTCGTCCTTCACGCCGACGAAGGCCATCTTCGTGCCCTTCACCTTGGCTTTCGGATTGTGCAGATAATCACGCAGCACCGTCTCGTCCCAGACCAGACCGCCTTCACCGGCGGCCTTCATTGCGGCCGAATAGGCGAAATCGGGGTGCGTACCGGCCTTCCTGCCGAACAGCTTGTTCAGCGACGGACCGACCTTGTTGGTATCGGACTCGACGACATGACAGGTCGAACATTTCTTGAAAACAGTGGCGCCCGCCGTCGCATCACCCTCCTGTGCCCCGGCATGACCGGGGATAAGGGCAGTCGCAGTTGCACCAATCAGCAGAACAACACGGTAGTCCATGGCAAACCTCATCCTCCTAAAGGTCGCCAGCCACTCACACCCTCCATTATCTCTCGCGTGTGGGTGGTGGTTGTTATGTCTCGAAGCTTAGTCCTTCGCGGATGCAAGTCAATCGCCTCGACGGCTTGGGTCGCCCCAACGCATCTGAGATCCGATAAACCCGACGCGGATAACAGCCATTACACCCCGATCGAAAGCGCCTCCCTGACCGCCAACTCGGCCATGGCAAGCGCCGCCTCGCGAGTCCGGGCGGCGGCGATGAAGCGGCCGTTGTGGCAAAAGCTCGCACCCTCTATCCCGCAAACCGCCTCCAGTTCTCCATTGGCAAGACCAGCCCATGCTGCCGGCAGATCGGCCCTCAGCTCGAAGCCGTCCTCGGCGCGGCGGATGCCGGTCACGCACCAATCCTTTTCGCGCGGGTGGACGACGAACAGCAGGTGATCGGCGCCCGCCTTGATGATGGCGGGACGGAATGGCATTCCCCTCGGCAACTCCAGAACGCGCCCCTGCCCCGTAGCCTCGATGGCGCGATGCACCATCGCCTCGGCCCGCAATTTTGCGGCACTCTGGGCGATCCTCGCCTCAACGAAAATGCGGGCAATGGCAAGCGCCGCGTGGAAGGCGCGATCGTCGGCCTCGGGTTCTGCTTCGTCGAAAACCGGTTTCAGCGTCTCCAGCAGCACCGGCAGGGTCAAGCCCGCCAACGGCCCCGAGGGGCTGAGCGCACCATTGTCGGTCAGATCGATGGGCAGCACGAAGCTCGCATCGAAAGAGCCGTACAGCACCTCGATATGCCCTTCTGGAAGGCCGGAGGCTGCGAGATAATCACGGCCGTAATGCTTCCAGATCAAGCCGAAAGAGCTGTAGGGCTGGCCATCTTCGCGCATCGGCGCGCCACGCTGGTGGTGATCGAATATCCCGGCAGCAGGATCATAGGCGCCGCCGACATCGTAGATGATGCGGTCTTTGCCCGGCGTGATCCATTCCGACGCCCGGCTGCGGACGATACGCGCCTGCGGGAAAAGCCGGGTCAATATGACACTCGACAGCAATTCATCGGCATGGAAGCCACCGGAATGGGTGACGAGGAAATCGGGGATCATGGGAGCTATGCGCCTTGTCGTTCGCGGAGGGTCCGCTTGCGGGTCGGAACCAGATAGCCGTTGCCGGCGGCGATCTCAACCCGTCCTCGGCGCATTTCACTTCTGCCTAGCGGTTTTGGCAAAAACGGCGTGCACCGAGACAAGGGTCTAAGGCAGCGCCGGTCCTGGCTGCCTTGCAACAAGCGCACGACTAGCCGCCGCGCCGGCATGAAGGCAGATGAGGCCGATCGCGGCCAGCGAATTGATCAGCAGGACATTTGCCACGACCGATGCCGAAAACGCTCCCTCGCCTGACGGAAGCACCGCCGTCGCGGCAAAGAGCACGCCTTCATAGGCAACGAAGCCGGCCATGAAAGCGCCAACCGCGGTGACGCTGAGGCCGGCCGTAAGGCGAAGCATGCCAAGCGCTGCCGCCAGGGATGCGAATGCCGCAATACCGATCGCCAGACCCCAGGCATAACTGTCCCAAGTCTGGGGATAGCCGAGGACGAAATACCCGACCATCTGATTGGCAAGCCAGGCGAGCAGCACCGCCGTCACCGCCATCCGCCGCGGCAGAATCACCGCCGATACCGCCGCCAAGGCCACGAAGGGTGTGACGCAGGCAAAAAGCAGGCTGAGAACGACACTCGCACCAGAAATGATGACGACCCAGGCGACAGCAAAGCCCGGGAGGACGGGGCGAAGGGGAAACTGATTTCGTTCGAGCATCTCGAAACTCCGTTCAACCGGGCGCGCGCGCCCTTGGAAATCATACGCCAGTCCAGGAAAAAGGCCAACGAGGTCACAAGCATGGTCAGCTCAGATGAAGATCCTCTGCGATGAACCGGCGGCAGCCTTCCAGTCGCCCTCCTCAAAGCATATTCCATCGGTGAATTGTCCGCGGGAGTTCTTCGTTCCTACTACCTTGCTTTGCAAAAATCAGCCTGTAAGTTGTAACAGAGGCCGGGGTTTTGCGAGGGGGTTTTTGATGGAGGCAAGATACAGGCTCGGCGGCATTTTCTGCCTGCTCCTGGCTGGCGCGATCGGCTGGCAGGCGATTTGGCAGCCGCTGCAGGAGGCAAGTCTCGGTGCCGATACCGTCACCTGGATGCCACGCGCCACCGTCGTCATCGGGCTGTGTTTGGTTGTCGGCGTCTATTTTCTGACAACCGGCAATCGATATCCCTATCGCGATATCGCGCGGCAAACGCTGACACCCGTCGGATGGGTCCTATGCGCAATGATCGGCATCGTCGCTTTGGCCGGCTTTTTCGGCATGGACATGATGCTGCGCTCGATGGGCTACCAGTGACGGACCAACCGTTTCAGAGGTCAGCCACAAAGTGCATAAAATAGGCGTGCGCCGCTTCCGCTGTCATGGGCGCGGCACTCCCCGACGCCCCTCATGCTGAGGCGCGCAGCCCGAGAGGGCGGAGCCTCGAAGCACGCGCCGCAACGCTGCTTCTTGCATCATCCGGCGTCGGAGCACCCGCCTCGCCCTTCGAGGCTTCGGCCGATGGCCTACGCACCTCAGGATGAAGCTCTCTTTGAGCGTTGACGCAGCAGCATCCCTTTCCTCTCCTGGGCTCGGCATCCTCCATCGCCCCTCATGCTGAGGGGCGGAGCCTGTGAGGGCGGAGCCTCGAAGCACCCCGCAACGCTGCTTCTTGCATCATCCGGCGTCGGAGCGGCGCCCGCCTCGCCCTTCGAGGCCCTTGCGGGGCACCTCAGGATGAGGCTCTCCTGGAAGCTGCGCAACACTCTCCTGCACCAGCGATTGCAAGCGCGGCATACGCCAACGCCCTCATGCTGAGGTGCGCAGCCCGTGAGGGCGGAGCCTCGAAGCACGCGCCGCAACGCTGCTCCCTGCTACAACGCATCCAGCGGAATCTTCAGATATCGCCGGCCGTTGCCCTCCGGCTCCGGCAGTCTGCCTCCCCGAATATTCACCTGCAGTGCGTGCAGCATCAGCTTCGGTTTCGCCAGCGTGCGGTCGCGGGCCTGGCGCAGCGCCACAAAGCCGGCCTCGTCGATACCTGCTATATGCGGATTGGCGCGCTTCTGGGCGGCCACCGTACTTTCCCAGCGCGGGTGACGGCCGCCGGGCTGATAATCGTGGCCGGAAAACAGCCTGATGTCCTCCGGCAGCGACAGGATGGCCTGGATCGAGTGCCAGAGGGCGCTGGCGCTGCCGCCGGGGAAATCCGTGCGCGCCGTGCCGGAATCCGGGGTGAACACGGTGTCGTGCACGAAGGCGGCGTCACCGATCACATAGGTCACCGAGGCAAGCGTATGGCCGGGCGAGAACATCACGCGGGCTTCAAGCCCGCCGATCTCGAAAGTGTCGCCATCGGCAAACAGCCGGTCCCATTGCGAGCCGTCGGTCTCGAGCGCCGGCCAATTGTAGATCTCCTTCCAAAGCGTCTGGACGTCGGTGACATGGGCGCCGATCGCGGTCGGCGCGCGGGTCTTTCCTTTGAGGTAGTGCGCGGCGGAGAAATGGTCGGCATGCGGATGCGTGTCGAGGATCCATTCGACCGTCAGTCCCTCGCTTTCGATATAAGCGAGGATGGCGTCGGCATTGGCCGTTCCCGTCGCGCCCGACATTTCGTCGAAATCGAGCACCGGGTCGATGATGGCGCAGCGTTTCGTCACCGGGTCTGAAACGACATATTGCACGCTGCTGGTGCGGGGTTCGAAGAAGGCCTTCACGACAGTCGCCTGCCCTGCCCGCTTTTCCAGCCAGCGGCGCGCGCCCGCAAGATCGAAGCCGAGGTTTTGACCGAAGGCCTCCACTTCCCCGGGCTGCATCCGCCCGTCGAGCACTTCCCCCAGCGCATAGAGCGTCAGCGCCCGAGTACCGCTCTTGCAATGCGCGACGACCGGCCCCTTCGCTTGCATCGTCGCCGCCTGGAAGGCACGGATATCGGCCTCGGTGATCTCGGATCCCTTCACCGGCACGAAGCTGTAGGAAAGGCCGGCAGCAGCGGCCGCCGCCTTTTCCGCTACATTGCCGGGTTGCCCCGGCTCCTCGCCGTCCGGCCGGTCATTGATGACGGCGGTAAAACCGTCTGCCGCAAAAGTAGCAAAACCGGCGGCATCGGGCTGCCCCGCCACCGATATCAGCTCATTGACCCTCATCAATGTCATCGAAGTTCTCGCGCCGCCCTCAGCATGCAGTATCGCATGTATATCGATACAATCTCACAAGTATATTGCCGAACGCAAGAATAGTCTCCTTGCACTCTCCGCGCCTGTCGCCGGCTCGCAAATCCTGGCGATGCCGGCGCAAGACGCCCCCAAGTGTTGCGCCGGCGCAAGGCCGCCCTGATGAGTCAGCGCCGTTGCACGCCTGTCAACCCGAGCGCCAGCGTCATGTCGTTGACGATCCCCAATCGCGCTTCGATCACCGCGATTTTCGCGGGCGTATCGGCACCAAAAGCTTCGATATCGATGAATAATTGCTCACGCCTGGCATAACCGTGTCGAACAAGACAGCCGCATTCCTGAAACTCGACATATCCACTCCCACGATTGTAGCATTCGGATAGTGTCGCGCGTCCTCACCCCTGCGCCGGCGCGTTGATCATCGCCTCGATATTGTATCCATCGGGATCGAGAACGAAACAGGCGTAATAGTTCTCGCCATAATCCGGCCGCGGGCCGGGCGCGCCGTTGTCCCGGGCGCCGGCATCAAGGGCCGCGCGATAAAACGCTTCGACCTCCGCCCTGCTGTGGACCCGGAAGGCGACGTGCAGACGCGTGAAGGGCGGCTTGTCGTCGGTGCGCTGAATCTCGAACAGGCTGCCGCCGACATCGAAGGCCCAGAACACCCCCTCCTTCCCGAAGGCGAGGCGATAGCCCAGAGGTTCGAGAGCACTTTCGTAGAACGACTTGCTCTTCTCAAGCTCACTCACGGCGATGGTTATATGATCGATCATGTCACGCCATCCCTGTCGTTCGGTTTCCTGGTGATTGACGTCTGCTCCCTTCGAGCCTGTCACGCCGACCTCCCGATGGCAATGCCGCCATCAGCCCTTTGGGCCGCCGAGATGATGCTATTGGCGGGCTCGGCGGCCTGATGGCTTGACGTCAGTCGCATAATCCACTGCCGCGACTGACGTTTTCAAACCGTGCCTAAGCCGCTAGACGTGCCCCTCGCCTCCAATACCGGCTAACGCGGTAAATGGCGCGGCGCCAACCGCGCCGGACACCAAAATGTCACTATACGCCGCGCCCGCCCCAATCGTCGGCAGGCAATCGGCGAGTTCTGCGACGCGGCAGTCGAACAGAACGGGCAAGTCTACCTCGATCATCTCCAGGATCGCATCGTCGAGTTCGGAAGGCCTCTCGCAGCGGATACCGTGTCCTCCATAGGCTTCCGCAAGTTTCACGAAATCCGGGTTTCCGTGCTGCCGAACCCTTCCCTGACCGCCGTTGTTGAGAATGAAGATCTTGATCGGTGCGTTGTGCTGCACGGCGGCCGACATTTCCTTCATCGTCAACTGCACGGAGGCATCGCCCGCTATGTCGATGACGAGACTGTTGGGATTGGCAATCTGCACCCCGAGGGCGGCGGGCAGCCCGTATCCCATCGTCCCCAGGCCGCCTGATATCATGCAGCGGTTCGGCTGCTCGAAGCGGTAATATTGCGCCGCCCATATCTGATGCCGGCCGACCTCCGTCGTGATGTAGGTTTCCCGATCTTTTGTGAGTTCATAAAGCCGCTCGATGGCATATTGCGGCATGATGACGTCCTCGCGCATCGCGTAGGAAAACGATCGCCGTGCCCGCCAGCCCGCAATCATGCTCCACCATTCGGTCAGTCTCGCGCGGTCCGGCGCCCGCGGCAGCGCCCGCCACAGACGAATGAGGTCGGCAAGCACGCCGGCGGCATCGCCCCGAATAGCGATATCGGCGCGCACGGTCTTGTTGAGTGCGGAAGCGTCGATATCGATCTGAATCTTCCGGGAATTCGGTGAGAAACCATCGGCGCCGGCAGCAAGCCCGCCGTCGAAGCGCGCCCCGATGCAGAGCATGAGGTCGCAGTCCTGCATCGCCATGTTGGCCTCATGGGAGCCGTGAAGCCCTACCATCTTCAGCCAGTTCGGGCTCGAAGCCGGATGGGCGCCGAGCCCCATCAGCGTCGACGTGACGGGAAAGCCGGTGAGATCGGCCAATTCGCGCAGCAGCTTTACCGCTTCAGGGCCGGAATTGATAACGCCGCCACCGACACCGATAACCGGCCGGCGCGCCGTTGCCATCAGAGCGATCGCTGCCTCGATCTCGCTCGTGGTGCCGCAGCGCTCCGGCTGGTAGCTCGGTCTCGGGGCAACAGCCGCCGGCGGCGTGTAGCTGCCGCTCGCAAACAGCACATCCTTGGGCATGTCGACCAGAACCGGGCCGGGCCGCCCGGATTTGGCGATGCGAAAGGCCTCGTGGATGGCCGCCGCAAGCTCATTGACGTCGCCGACCAGCCGATTGTATTTCGTGCAGGCTCGGGTGATGCCGACGGTGTCGCATTCCTGAAACGCATCGGATCCGATCAGCGTCGTCGGCACCTGGCCGGCGAGGCAGACGAGCGGCACGGAATCCATCAAGGCATCCTGAAGGGGCGTGATCCCGTTGGTGACGCCAGGGCCTGATGTCACCAGCATGACGCCGACCTTACCCGTCGAGCGGGCATATCCCTCGGCGGCATGGCCGGCGCCCTGCTCATGGCGAACCAGAATGTGCCTGATGTCTTCCTGCTGGAAAAGCTCGTCGTAAATCGGCAGCACGGCAGCGCCGGGATAGCCGAAAATATGCTGGACGCCGTTGTCTCTCAGCGCCTGGAGAACGATTTCCGCGCCGGTCATCTGCGCGCGCGGGGTGTCGATGGAATGACGGGATCTCATGGTTCCGTTCCTTGATCAGTGTGACGATGTGTGGAAAGTCCGACGAGGCGCCCGCCCCGGATTCAGGGCATAAAAAAAGGCCCCGTCAGGAGCCTGCTTACCGCGCATGGGAGCTTTCGCCGGATGGTTACACCATCCTGCCCACGCGCCCGATCACCACTGCCAGAACCATTGCGATTTTCATGGCAGCATAGCTAAAGGCAAATGGAGGCATCGTCAATGCTCCCGGAGAAATTGCACTTCGGGAGGCAGGTAGCCTGTGGGGAAGCGGCAGACCGGGTCGCCGGTGGTTGCATCGTCGCCGGCATCCCGCTTCGCAGGCGGATAAGCAAGGTTAGTCCTGGCTCTGCAAGCGGTCCATCACCTGCAGCAGGAGATCGGCGCAGGCCTTCATCGGTTCGTCCTCGGCGCATTGAAGATCGATCCGGGTGTTCCCGTCCTCGATCCGGAAATGAGCGGCCTTGGACGGCGGCGGCAGCATCGGGCGATGACCGCGGAAACCACGGAAGCCCCTGTCGTCACGGAAACCCATATCGCCCCTCGACCCATGCCACCGGTAATCGGGGCGATCTCTTGGCCGCGCATCCGGCTCGTCCGTCATCCGCTCGTCACCACCGGAAGCAGACGGAGGCGGAGGCGGCGGCGGTGGCGAGGCCGGATCGGTCGCCGCGGGCGGGGTCTCGGTGGCTGGCGGAGGGGGCGGTTGTTGCGCGAAGGCAGTGCCGGCCAGTGCGGCAAGAGCAAGGCCCGAAAGGAGAAGTTTTTGCATGGGGATCGTTCCTTTATCGGAAATAAGAAGCACGTCTGTAAACACCGCAGCGCGGCTTTGGTTCATGCCCTGTTGGCTCGTGAACGAAATCAGCAACGGCCGGGGCCACGATCCCCCGAAGACGACGATCACTGGAGTGTCGCCCCGAGACGTCTTTCGCCTCGCCTCCGCCTTGTTGGGCGGCTATCCTAGGCGTCGATTCGCTGGCCACGACGAGGGCGTGGCGTGAAAGAACATCAAGGAGAGTGCGATGACGGACGCCAAGAGCGGCATTTCGGGACTGCGGCCGCATATTACAGTAATCGGCGTCGGCGGTGGTGGGGGCAATGCGATCAACAATATGATCGCGGAAAAGCTGGCGGGCGTTGAATTCATCGCCGCAAATACGGACGCCCAGGTCCTCGCCACATCAAAGGCGACGCGGCGCATTCAACTCGGTGCGAACGTGACGGAGGGCCTCGGCGCCGGTTCGCTGCCGGAGATCGGCCATGCGGCTGCCGAGGAGTCGATCGATGAGATCATGGATCACCTGGCGGGATCGCATATGTGTTTCGTCACCGCCGGCATGGGCGGCGGGACGGGCACGGGTGCTGCCCCAGTTATCGCGCGCGCCGCGCGTGCCGCTGGCATCCTGACCGTCGGCGTCGTCACCAAGCCGTTTACCTTCGAGGGCAATCGCCGTATGCGGACGGCGGAAGTCGGCATCGAGGCGCTTCGCCAGGCAGCCGATACCGTTATCGTCATTCCCAATCAGAACCTCTTCCGCATTGCCGACGCGAAAACCACTTTCGCCGATGCGTTCATGACCGCCGACCGAGTGCTCTATGCCGGCGTCGGCTGCATTACCGATCTCATCGTCAAGGAAGGCCTGATCAATCTCGATTTTGCCGACGTGAAGTCGGTCATGCAGGGCATGGGCCGCGCCATGATGGGCACCGGCGAAGCCTCCGGCGAGAGCCGCGCAATGAAGGCGGCGGAAGCGGCAATTGCCAACCCGCTTCTCGACGACATCTCGATGAAGGGCGCCAGGGGCGTGCTGATCTCGATCTCCGGTGGTTCGGATATGACGCTGTTCGAAGTCGACGAAGCGGCAAGCCGCATTCGCGACGAGGTGCAAGATGACGCCGATATCGTCGTCGGCGCCATCTTCGACCGCGGCCTTGACGGCAAGTTCCGCGTCTCGGTCGTGGCGACGGGACTGGAAGGCAGCTCCCTGCCTGCATCCGCGCCTCACGCCCCCGCCGAACAGATCCAGACGCGTACGCTGCAATAGCATCGCCACTACTATAGCAGCCTGCTCACGACGGAGCTGCCCAATAAACGTTGCCCCGCCATATGGAAAACGGGCGGGGCAGCGTCAGGATTCGGCCAGAATACTTGCCGCGTCGGACGTGCGCGACGCTACGGCAATTTCCGTTCTGCCCGTGGGTGGCAACGGGCCGGCGCGCCATAGCCCATCAGGATTAGGCATCCGCCGTCGCTCTTCCCTATTGTCGATGCTTCGCTGATGGGGATTCCGCCGATCACGAGCGCAAGAGATCTACCGCCTGTTTGTTGCATTGCCGATCGCGCGTTCTGAAAAGTCACGTAAAGTATAAAACGCGCCAGAAATTCCGCCAATTCCGTAATAAACACCGCCCCATATCAACAAGCTCAAAATAAAAGCCGCGATAAGAACTCGGATGGCCACGGAACATTTCTTTCCAACACGCCTAGTTTATTCAATATTAGAGATATATACTTACATAGGTTGAAAAGGTCAAATACAATTATTCAACCCACAATTCTTCGACGGAGCGGTATTAGGACGAGCATCGCGCGCCTGTGGCAGCACGTGATCAATGCCCCACCCATCAAATTCCCTCACTCATCCCAATAACTCCCCGATCTTCGCCACATCCTCCGCCGTCGCCGGATTATACACGACCATGCTGAGATCCGGCCTTCCATCCACCTGGAAGGCGGAATATTCGAAGGTGAGATGACCGAGGATGGGGTGGCGGATGTGCTTGGCGCCGTCGCCGTGGGTTTGCACATCGTTGTCGCGCCACATCGCCAGGAATTCGGGGCTCTTGCGGCAGAGTTCGTCGACGAGGGGTTCCACCTGTGCTGCCGCCCCGGCGCGAGCCGCGTCCACCCGGAAGGCTGCGACGACGAAGCGGGCGACACTTTCCCAATCATATTGGGCGGCGCGCACGCGAGGATCGAGGAAGATGAAGCGCAGCACGTTGCGCTCCTCCGGCGGCAGCGCGCCGTAATCGGTCAGAAGCACGGTCGCCGCCCGGTTCCAGGCGACGACATCCCATATCGCCGTCCGGATCAACGCCGGGCTCGGGTCCAGCGCATTGAGCACGCCCTGCAGCCGCGGCGTCACGCCCTCATGCCTGCGGTAGCGCACCTCAGGCGGCCTTCCGAGGCCGAGCAGGAAGAGATGTTCGCGCTCGACATCGGTCAGCATCAGCGCCCGCGAGATCCGGTCGAGCACGTCGGCCGACGGCGCCCCGCCGCGTCCCTGCTCCAGCCAGGTGTACCAGGTCGGGCTGATATTGGCGCGGCTCGCCACCTCCTCGCGGCGCAGGCCCGGCGTGCGGCGCCGCTCTGCCGCAAAGCCGAAGGCTTCGGGATCGAGCTTGGCGCGACGGTCCTTTAGATAGATGCCGAGCAGATTATCGGTGGCGACGAATTCGCTCATCCTGTTAGCCTTTATACCATGATAATCTCACTACTTTACCATGATGTTATCATGCCCGATATGTCTCTCCAACGCAAACCGGAGACATCACATGCGTGTATTTGTAACTGGAGCCACCGGCTGGGTGGGCTCGGCCGTCGTCAACGAGTTGATCGCCAACGGCCATCAGGTGCTCGGCCTCACCCGCTCGGAGAAGGGCGCAAACGAACTGGCGGCCGCCGGCGCAAAGGTTCATCGCGGCGCGCTCGATGACCTCGAGAGCCTCAGGAGCGGCGCTTCCGAGGCCGACGCCGTCATCCACACCGCCTTCAATCATGACTTCTCGAATTTCGCCCAAAACTGCGCCATGGACCAGCGCGCCATCGAGGCGCTTGGCGCCGCGCTCGAAGGCTCCGACCGCCCGCTGCTGGTCAGTTCGGGGATCGGTTTTGCGCCCGGCCGTATCGGCACCGAGCAGGACCCGCCCTTCCCGACGACTGACACCTATCCGCGCGCTTCCGAAGGCACGGCGGCCACACTCGCCGCGCGCGGCCTGCGTGCCTCGACCGTCCGGCTGCCACCCTCAGTGCACGGCCATGGCGATCATGGTTTCGTGCCGATCTTGGTCGAAACCGCCCGCAGGACCGGTGTTGCCGCTTATGTAGGCGACGGTGGGAACCGCTGGCCGGGCGTGCACCGGCTCGATGCCGCCCGCGTCTATCGCCTGGCACTGGAGCGTGGCGCCGAAGGCGGGCCGTTCCTTGCGGTCGCCGAACAAGGTGTGCCCATGAGGGACATTGCCGAGGTGATCGGCAGGCGGCTGAATGTGCCTGTCGTTTCACTTTCAGTGGAAGAGGCGGCGGAGCATTTCGGTTGGTTTGCGATGTTCGCCGGCTTCGATGTACCAACCTCGAGCGCTCACACCCGGGCGCTCATCGGCTGGGAGCCGGAGCAGCCGGGCCTTATCGCCGATATCGACCACCCGGCCTATTTCGGCGGCTGACGGATGTAAAACAGAGACTTAGCCGCCTCGCATGAATCAAATTCTATGCGACGTTCAACGCCTCCGGCCGTCATTCATATCGGCGGGATCGTAATTGATGTCCCAGTCCTTGCCCGGCTTCTGCTTGCCGGGCGGGTTCTTGTGCATCGTGGCATCTTCGGAGCCGGTGATGACGGTCGGCTTGGCGCTGGCAACGCCGCTGCTTTTCCGGTCGGCACGGGATTTTGCGAATTGGCCGGCCGCGTCGTTCTCAAGATTGGCCATTTCATTCGCCCTTCTGCTTCATCGCGTCGCCGAGATTTTTGGTCTCGGGGTCGCGGTTGTTTTCGCCCTTCGCGTCGCGATCGCGGTCGGGATCGTCCCTGGCTTTCAAATAGCCGCGCGGCGCATTTCCCTTCGGTCCCTCCCAGCGGGGAGACTGATCGGTGGTGCCGGGGGCGCCGTCTTTCGGTGTCGTCATGCCCATGTTCGTTTCTCCATGTTGAATTCGAACAACAGGCAAAACCCCGAACTGTTCCCGGCAAGTCTCACAAATAGCGAACAGCCAAACCCGGCGGTTAGTCCAGAAAATATGGAACAGTGTCGACTTCCATCGGTTGACCAGGGGTCGACCTCAAATATGGAGCCGAAAAATGAGCAAGACCAACGTCCGTGAAATTCAGAAACGCGCCGAACAGCAGGTCAAGAACACCAGCGCCGGCGGCCACCTCGGCGGCACCTATTTCGGCCAACAGCCGGACGGCAAGACCGCCTCGGAAAGCAGCAACGACAGCGCCAAGGCCCGGCCGAACGATGGGAGCAATTGAGGACGCATGCTGGTCCTCACATTCTCAGGACCACCGAGGATCCTTGTTAGGAGATCCTTCCAGCCCCCCGCATTCCTGTGCCCGTCACAGGTATCCAGCCACGGCGCGTTTGCGCAGTAAATAACCAAATGCACGCTTGAAGACTTCCGCGCCAAAAGACTTGGGCGCGCTCGATCCTGTGATCAGCGAAGGGATGAGGAGATTGGAGGGGGCACATATTAGGAAGCGGCATCCTCCAACTCCCGTTAAGCTGAAGTGCAGCCCACGGGCGGAGCCTCGAAGCACCGTCCAAGGCTGCTCCTTGCTATCAGTCGGCCCTTCGAGGTCCCCGTACTGCGCATCGGGTGAGGCTCTGCTAAACCGAGGCGCGCCCCCTCCGCATCCCACCTTGTCATTGATCGGCAATACCCCTGCCCTAGCTTCTGTTGGCGGCCAACCGGCTGCCGACGAAACTTTGAGCCAAGGCGGAGGGGCGACGTGGCAACCTATTCGATTGACGATGCGATCCGGGAGCTTGCCCCAGTTCTCGGCAAGGCGCCTGCGGGCGCCGTTGGCGGCGAATGGACCGCGACCACGATACAAGCCGGGCATTCCTCCCGCACGGGCGGCTACCTCGACGCCGAGGGAAAGCATGTCCGGGATGATTCAACGCACCCACTCAGCATCATCGGGGATGTTGTCGAGAAACTCGATGCGGCCGCGGCACAACCCTTCAACACGGTGTTGATCCGCTGGAAAAAGCCGAAATTTCACTTCATGCGCGCGCAGCTCACGCTCGAAACCAGATTTGACCCATCGATCGTCCCGCGCGGTCCCGACGACCCGATCTACGGGGCCGCAGCAGCCGCGCGGCGCACCTTCTGGCAAGGCCGCGGCACCTTGCGGGAGAGCTTCGCCGCCGAGCGCGGAACGGCTAACATCCACAACCAGACAAAATGGTTCGGCCCGCACCGCCGCATCCTCGCCATCGACAGCCCGGGAAGGCTGACGCTTGCCACCGATGGGCTCTCCACCCCCTGGGCCGGCATTTCCGAACCTGAGAACGGCGTCGAATGCGAACTTTTCATGGAGTTCGATGCCGCGACGCTGGATGAGGCCGGGATCGGAAATTGGGCGAACCTCTTGATCAACATCGGCGACCTCGTGGCCGACGGCCACCGCGTCGCCCGCGATGTCGAAAAACACGGCGCCATCCTGTTCTGCCGACTGACCGAGGATTACAGCCCGCTGTCCCGCATCGTGCTCAGCCGCCACACCGGCCAGATCGACGGGCTGCCATTCGGGCCGGTGCCGCTGATCCTGGTAACGCCGATCGCGGAGGCCGAGATCGACGGGCGTGACCCCGACGAGCAATGGGGAGTAACGGCCGCGCGCGAGGCGTTGGCGAAACGGGCGATCAGACTCTAGCCGTGGCCAGACGATTGCGGCGCCTTTTTCGCTCATCGTTTGCGCGCGCGGTCAATGCCTGTCGTGATCACAGACCGCCTCAGCCAAACAAGAAGTCGCCCGAGTTGAAATTACCAAGCCCGCCGAGGGTGGTGATGTTGTCGAATTCAGCAACCAGCACCGCGCCGCCGGCTGAACTTGGGTTCGGATCGTAGTAGACCGCCGCATGGCCCAGATCCGCATTGTGGAACACGAACAATGCCCCTGTGGTTATGTTGCTGTAACCATTGATGGTGCTTTGAACGGTTGCGTTCGTGACGCTCACGTCCGTTTTGACGCCAATCTCCGTGCCGGCAACATTGATCGTGCCGTTGTTTCCCACCTTCACGTTGTCCACGATTATATTGTTGTTGCCGATGACGAACTCCAACGCGCCGCCTCCGACGTCTAATTGGAACTTATCCACGGTTGTGCTATTCGTCCCAGCATTGAAGTCAGTCATATGGTTCGTGGTGGTGGCAAACCTTTGGAAAAAGAACGTGTCATTTCCCACGCCCCCGGTCAGGGTGTTGTTGCCAGCACCACCGTTGAGGGTGTCATCGCCGTCTTGGCCGAAAAGCGTGTCGTCACCTCCCAGCCCGAACATCATATCGTTACCGCCACCGCCGTAGAGCACATCGTCGCCCGTTCCTCCGCTCGGATTGTCCTGTGAGTTGCCATTGCCACCGGTGATGATCGTGAACGTCTCGGTCTTTTCGAAGGCCGGTCCTATAGGATCACCGGTCTGCGTCGCCATTACCGTCACTGAAAATGTACGGTTCGGCAATAGTTCATCCGAACTCAGCGTATTGCCGGTTATCGAAAACAAGCCTGGATGCGACTGCGAGGCAATGCTGAAGCTGAATCCACCCGTGTCGGCGTCAGTCGCGGTCAGCAGGCCACCGAACTCAAAACTATTGAAGTTGACGTTGTCCGCCGGAACGAAAGGCGTCAGCTTAATGTCACTCGGTGCCTGCCTGGCTGGTCCATCATCTGCGCCGGTGATGGCGACGACGATATTGTGGCTGGCCGTGCCGTCGAGCGAGCTGACGCTCAGCGTGTCGTTGACCGCGTCGCCCTGGTTCAGCGCCTGCGTCGCGGCCCGGCTGTTGTCGAGCGTATAGCTCCAGCTGCCGGTGGCGGCATTGAAGGTGAAGCTGCCATAGATGCCGTTAAGGGAAGCCGGGGCGGCAAACGCCGCCTCGCCGTCATCGACATCGCTGACCGTCAGCTTGCCGGAGGCATTCGGATCGCCGCTGCCGGCCGCACCCGCCTCGACCGTCGACCGATCGTCGCTCACCGTCGCATCGACGACGATCGACGCCGCATCGTTGGCGCCGGTGATGGCGACGACGATATTGTGGCTGGCCGTGCCGTCGAGCGAGCTGACGCTCAGCGTGTCGTTGACCGCGTCACCCTGGTTCAGCGCCTGCGTCGCTGCCCGGCTGTTGTCGAGCGTATAGCTCCAGCTGCCGGTGGCGGCATTGAAGGTGAAGCTGCCATAGATGCCGTTAAGCGAGGCCGGGGCGGCAAACACCGCCTCGCCGTCGTCGACATCGCTGACCGTCAGCTTGCCGGAGGCATTCGGATCGCCGCTGCCGGCCGCACCCGCCTCGACCGTCGCCCGATCGTCGGTGACCGTCGCATCGACGACGATCGACGCCGCATCGTTGGCGCCGGTGATGGCGACGACGATATTGTGGCTGGCCGTGCCGTCGAGCGAGCTGACGCTCAGCGTGTCGTTGACCGCGTCACCCTGGTTCAGCGCCTGCGTCGCTGCCCGGCTGTTGTCGAGCGTATAGCTCCAGCTGCCGGTGGCGGCATTGAAGCTGAAGCTGCCATAGATGCCGTTGAGCGAGGCCGGGGCGGCAAACACCGCCTCGCCGTCATCGACATCGCTGACCGTCAGCTTGCCGGAGGCATTCGGATCGCCGCTGCCGGCCGCACCCGCCTCGACCGTCGACCGATCGTCGGTCACCGTCGCATCGACGACGATCGACGCCGCATCGTTGGCGCCGGTGATGGCGACGACGATATTGTGGCTGGCCGTGCCGTCGAGCGAGCTGACGCTCAGCGTGTCGTTGACCGCGTCGCCCTGGTTCAGCGCCTGCGTCGCTGCCCGGCTGTTGTCGAGCGTATAGCTCCAGCTGCCGGTGGCGGCATTGAAGGTGAAGCTGCCATAGATGCCGTTAAGGGAAGCCGGGGCGGCAAACGCCGCCTCGCCGTCATCGACATCGCTGACCGTCAGCTTGCCGGAGGCATTCGGATCGCCGCTGCCGGCCGCACCCGCCTCGACCGTCGACCGATCGTCGGTCACCGTCGCATCGACGACGATCGACGCCGCATCGTTGGCGCCGGTGATGGCGACGACGATATTGTGGCTGGCCGTGCCGTCGAGCGAGCTGACGCTCAGCGTGTCGTTGACCGCGTCGCCCTGGTTCAGCGCCTGCGTCGCTGCCCGGCTGTTGTCGAGCGTATAGCTCCAGCTGCCGGTGGCGGCATTGAAGGTGAAGCTGCCATAGATGCCGTTAAGCGAGGCCGGGGCGGCAAACGCCGCCTCGCCGTCATCGACATCGCTGACCGTCAGCTTGCCGGAGGCATTCGGATCGCCGCTGCCGGCCGCACCCGCCTCGACCGTCGACCGATCGTCGCTCACCGTCGCATCGACGACGATCGACGCCGCATCGTTGGCGCCGGTGATGGCGACGACGATATTGTGGCTGGCCGTGCCGTCGAGCGAGCTGACGCTCAGCGTGTCGTTGACCGCGTCGCCCTGGTTCAGCGCCTGCGTCGCTGCCCGGCTGTTGTCGAGCGTATAGCTCCAGCTGCCGGTGGCGGCATTGAAGCTGAAGCTGCCATAGATGCCGTTAAGCGAGGCCGGGGCGGCAAACACCGCCTCGCCGTCGTCGACATCGCTGACCGTCAGCTTGCCGGAGGCATTCGGATCGCCGCTGCCGGCCGCACCCGCCTCGACCGTCGCCCGATCGTCGGTGACCGTCGCATCGACGACGATCGACGCCGCATCGTTGGCGCCGGTGATGGCGACGACGATATTGTGGCTGGCCGTGCCGTCGAGCGAGCTGACGCTCAGCGTGTCGTTGACCGCGTCACCCTGGTTCAGCGCCTGCGTCGCTGCCCGGCTGTTGTCGAGCGTATAGCTCCAGCTGCCGGTGGCGGCATTGAAGGTGAAGCTGCCATAGATGCCGTTAAGCGAGGCCGGGGCGGCAAACATCGCCTCGCCGTCATCGACATCGCTGACCGTCAGCTTGCCGGAGGCATTCGGATCGCCGCTGCCGGCCGCACCCGCCTCGACCGTCGACCGATCGTCGGTCACCGTCGCATCGACGACGATCGACGCCGCATCGTTGGCGCCGGTGAGCGAGATCGAGACATTGGCCTCGCTCAGCGTGCCATTGCCGAGCCGTATCGCGTAGACGAAACTATCTTTGAGGATTTCACCGGCATTCAGCGTGTTGATATCCGCGCCCGAGCCCGCGATGCCACTTCCATCGCTCAGACGGTATTCGATCTTTCCATTGTTGATCCTGACCCAATTGCCGAGCAGGCTCTTCTCCCAGGCAGATGCCCCATTCGCTCCGACATCTTTCGCAAGAAGCTCATAGTCGGCGGTAATTGGATTGCCATCTCCGTCGTCGACGGAGAAGAGGGATTTGGCGTTCCCGCCAAGATCATTCGACATCACGTCAAGGGTTATGGTTTTGGTGGCCGCATTGTAGAGCTGGAGGCTGAGCAGCTGGTCTTCCGTCCAGATGTAAGAGTCATTATTCGCCTGCGGCGTATTGCTGAAAGAAGCCGTGCTTCCACCGCCGGTGCTTTGCGTACCCATCAATATACCCCCATAACACAAAACAAGTAACCCGGCATGGATTCAAGACTAATAAAACTGACATGGCACGCCGTAGCGCGCCGTCGCGCCGATATTGCCGACAACGACGCCAATTTTTCTTAAATCAGAACCGGAATACTCCCCACTCCTAATAAAGTGTTAACACATATACTTTGAAATGGAAGACGATTTTCTTGAGATAGTAAATTTCCTTCCGAATTGTTACGAGGGAGGCCTATTGTCAGACCGGCGCTGAGCCGCCGGCGGCGCGTTCCTGTCACCGATCACCGAGCACGAACTTGGCGAACCCGATTGCCGCCGGATCGAACGTCATCTGGCCGAGGCACAGTTGTCGCCGGAAAATGGCGTTCGACAGTTGCAATCGCCACTGGCGATAAGCCGCGATCCAGACCGGATCGCCGGCCTCCCCTTCGGCACCGTACCGCTGGTTCGCGCGACGGCGATCGCCGAGGCCGAAGTCGCAGGTGCGACGGCGGCGCGCCGATCATTTCATCGGGATGTCATGAAACTTCTTGTTCCGGACCGGCTTTTTACAACGAAGCCAAACTAGGAGCTCCAAATGTCCGGCGAAGAACGGTGCGACCGCCATCGTTCCAGTTCAGAACGCGTCAGTAGCCGAAGAAGCAGCCACCGCGTCCGTGCTCGAAGACATGTAAATGGGACTGGACGCCCGGCCACCTAGAACGCTCAACTCTCCGCCCGCATTCCGAGGAGATTAGCGGAATGGGGGGCGGAGGCAGAGGGCCGAGCCATGAGCAGAAGCAGCAAGCGACTGCGCGGGTCTATGCTTCAACCTGGCGCAACTTATTCGTTGATATCCGGCTCGATGACCCGGGCGAGATTGCGTAGCGACTCCTGCCAGCCGAGATAGCAGGCCTCGGGCGGGATGACATCCGGCACGCCTGCCTGAGTGATCTCCACCTCGGTGCCGACCGAGACCTTCTTCAGCGTCACGGTGACTTCCATTTCGCCCGGCAGGTTGGGGTCGTCGAACTTGTCGGTGTAGCGGACCCGTTCGCCGGGGACGAGCTCGAGAAATTCGCCGCCGAAGGCGTGGCTGTTGCCGGTCGTGAAGTTGCGGAACGACATTTTGAAAGTGCCGCCGACGGTCGGCTCCATATGATGCACGGTGCAGAGGAAACCGTTCGGCGGCAGCCATTTGGCGAGCGCATCCGCCTCGATGAAGGCACGATAGACCTTGTCCGGGCTGGTCGCGAAAACGCGGTGCAGGCGTATGGTGTTCGGCATTGTCGAGATCCTCTTGAATGGACGGAATGAACGAGCCTAGGACGGGCGTGGCTTGGCCGATCCGACACCGGATCGAATTTTTCTTCAAGAAAATTGCCCGCGCGGCCAAGCCGGTGTGTCCCGGCGAGCGGCTCAGCCGGGCATGCCGTCGAATTGCGGGAGATCGAGCGGGCGTGCCCATTTCAGCCGGCGCCTGGTGAACATTTCGACCGCCGGCTCGATCAGCTCGGGCCGGTCAAGGCTGCCGAGCGTCACGAAGACAAGGCCGGGAAAGCTTTCCAGGTTGCTGCTGAACAATCTGGCGCCGCAATCCGGGCAGAAGTTGCGGTCGAGCCCCTTGCCGGAAGCAGCGATGTAATGAAACGCTTTCGGGCGGCCGGCGATCAAGGCAAAATCATCCTGCGGTACGGCGAAGAATGTTGCCGCCTCGCCGCCCGACGCCTTCTTGCAATCCAGGCAATGGCAGTTGGCGATAAAGTTCGGGTCGATGTCGAATGCAAATTTTACCGCGCCGCAGGCGCACTGTCCCGTATATTTGCTAGTCATATCAGGTGTCCCACATCCCGAGTCCGAACGTCTTGCGATTCCGCCTCCTCTGGGCCGCGGTGGTGCCAGAGGCCGAAACGCCGAATTCCTAGCGGCTAAGCCGCGCCCTGCTTTTGCAAGGCATTAAGCAGCGTTTTAGCTGCCTGGCTTGAGGAGGCCGGGTTCTGGCCAGTGATGAGCAGGCCATCCTGGACGACATGCACGCCCCAATCCGCGGTCTTCGAAAACTTTGCGCCCTGCTCTTTCAGCACGTCCTCGAGCAGATAGGGAACGACTTCGACGAGGTGCATGGCCTCCTCTTCGGAATCGGTGAAACCCGTCACCGCCCGGTCCGCCGCGATGGGCTTTCCGTCGGGCGCCTTCACATTGGTGAGAATTCCAGGCGCGTGGCAGACGAGCGCCACGGGTTTTCCCGCCGAAAGCATATTCTCGATGAGCGACAGCGCATAACGGTCGTTCGTCAGGTCCCAGAGCGGGCCATGGCCGCCGGGGAAGAACACGCTGTCATAGTCGGCCTGGTGAATGTCGGACAGCTTCAAAGTGTTGGCGAGCGCCGCCGTTGCGGCTGCGTCTTGTTCGAACCGCCGCGTCTGTTCCGTCTGGAAGGCCGGCTCGTTGCTCTTCGGATCGAGCGGTGGCTGGCCCCCCTTTGGCGAGGCGAGCGTGATATCGACCCCGGCGTCACGGAAAACGAAGTACGGGGCGGCCAGCTCCTCGAGCCAGAATCCCGTTTTCCTGCCGGTATTTCCCAATTGATCATGCGATGTCAGAATCATGAGTATTTTCATTGCTCAGCTCCTTCAGCCGGTCGGCGGACAAAACCATCCGCATCCGGATTTACGGTAAAATACTGCCTGCAATCTCATGCTAAACGCCAGAAAACATAGATCGACCGCCCCCGCGACACAAGCTCTCCGTCTGCCGTTTGCGGGAATTGGCGCGCGTAAGCCTCTGTGAGATTTGGGGCTAAAGTGTATGAAGAAGAAGAAACGACGTCGCGTAAGCCCATTCGAGGGAGCTGGAAAGTGAGCAAGCCGAATTACCGGGACATCGCCCGCCAGGCCGGGGTGGGAACAGCAACGGTCGAGCGGGTGCTGAACGGGCGTGGCGGTGTTCGCCCCGAACTGGTCGAGAAGGTCATATCCGCCGCACGCCGCCTGGATTACCCGCGCAAGCTTCCCGAAACCCATCGCGGCCTGCTGAGGATAGAAGTGCTGATGGTTCGCCCGGAGACGAGCTTCTACCGTCGGCTTTCACATGCTTTCCAGAGAATTGCCGCCACCCTCGATCCCTTGGTCGTGGTGCATCGCAGCTTCACCGACGAGATGAACGCCGAGAGGATTGCGCGACGCATCCTGTCGACCGACCTTTCCCGGGCCGGGCTGATCCTTGCGGTGCCCAGCAGCCCGGTGATCAGTGCCGCGGTGGAGAAGGTCAATGCGCAAGGCCTGCCGGTCGTCCACGTGGTCACTCGCGCTTCCGAGCGCGTCGGCGAATTCATCGGCATCGACAATGTCGCCGCCGGCCGGACAGCGGCTCTTTACATCAGCCGGATGGCGCTGCGGATCGGGGCTGTCGTTGCGATCTGCCATCCCATCTATCAGGTGCATCGCGATCGGATCCGCGGCTTTTCGGCCTATTTTCAAGAATATCCCGGCGCCTCCAGTTTTGAATGGCTGGGGTTTGGCGGCGATGAGGAGCGCCTCAGCGCGGATCTCTTGTGGTCGGCGCTGGAGATGTATCCCGACCTTGCCGGCCTCTACAATGCCGGCGGCGCCAACGCCGCGCTGATCGAGGTGCTTCGCCGGCATCCGCGCGGGCGCGAGGTATTTTTCGTCGGGCACGAGCTGACCGATTACACGCGTGCGGCGCTGCAGGACGGCATCATGGATGTGGTGCTGGATCAGGCGCCGGAGGCGCAGGCGCGCCGGGCGCTGGATCTCGTTCTGAACAGAATCGGCTTGACCGATATCAAACCGGACCAGGCACCGATCCGTTTCATTACCATCACCAAGGAAGCGCTTTGATCTAATCAGATCAAGGAAGGCTTCGGCATTTTCAGGCGCCCCTGCTAGTTTCGCGTCAGAGATATGAGGGCGGGCGCGGAAACATCCGGCGTCCGGAGGAGATGCCAATGGATGATCTGAAATTCGGCAAGCGCAACAAGCGCGGCGACTGGGCGCCGGACCAGCCGGCCGAGACTGCGCCGCTTTTTGCCTTTCCGCCGCGGCTGACGGCGGTCCTGAAATGGCTGCCGCATTATTTCCTTCCCTGGAACCTGATTTTTGCGCTCTCTGCGCTCGCCTATTGGGCCTGGATCATTCCCCCGGTCGAGACGATGCAAACCCTCAGCCCTGGCTGGATCGCCTGGCTCTATGCGGTGAACGCCATTTCGGTCTTGCTGTTCTACGGCGCCTTCGAACTGCATCTCTACGTGTTGAAGCGGCAGGAAAACCGCTTCAAGTACAATGGCAAATTCCCGGCCGACAA
This sequence comes from Rhizobium leguminosarum bv. trifolii WSM2297, assembly GCF_000271845.1. Next base: position 1,439,901 of record NZ_JH719395.1, read on the forward strand.
CAAGAGCAAGGCCTTCTGGTTCAAAAGCCAGAACCTCGACAATATCCTGCGCACCTTCCTGTCAGGCGTGACTATCTGGACCGCCGTCGAGGTGGGGATGCTCTGGGCCTATGCCAACGGCTACGCTCCCTGGCTGAGATTCACGGAAAATCCATGGACGCTGGCACTTGTCGCGCTCGTGGTGCCGATCATTCACGAATTCCACTTCTTCTGCATACACCGGCTGATCCACACACCTCTGCTCTACAAATGGGTGCACTCGGTCCACCACAATTCGGTGAACCCTTCGCCGTGGTCGTCGCTGTCGATGCATCCTGTGGAACATCTGCTCTATTTCGCAACGGCCTTCTACCATCTGCTCCTGCCCTCCAACCCGATTATCATGCTCTACCAGCTGCATTATGCCGGTTTCGGGGCAATTCCCGGCCATGTCGGCTTCGACAAGGTCGAGATCGGCAAGGAGAAACTGGTCGATAGCCACGCCTATGCGCATTACCTCCACCACAAATATTTCGAGGTGAACTACGGCGACGCGCTGATCCCGCTCGATAAATGGTTCGGCACCTGGCACGACGGCTCGCCCGAAGGCGAAGCCCAGATGCAGGAGCGCTACCGCAGGCGGAAGGAAAAACTTGCGGCCCGCAAGGCCCGCCTGGAAGTCGGGGGAGCCGCCGAATGACCTGGGTTTCAGCTGGCAAACTGGACGACATCGAACAGGAAGGCGCCATCCGCTTCGACCATGGCGGGCGCACCTACGCGATCTACCGTGGCCCGGATGACAGCGTCTACTGCACCGCCGGGCTCTGCACCCACGAGGCGATCCATCTCGCCGACGGATTGGTGATGGATTTCGAGGTGGAATGTCCGAAACATTCGGGCGCTTTTGACTATCGCACCGGCGAGGCCTTGCGACTTCCCGCCTGCGAGAACCTGAAAACCTATAAGGCCGAGGTGATCGACGGAGAGGTTCGCGTGGCCCTGGGTTAACGCATGTCGCCCGCAACTGCCCAGCGCTTTAGGCCTAGTTTTTTACGGCCTGACGCCGGCCGCTCTTTCCACGGAGAACACATGGACGGTATCGTCATCATCGGGGCGGGCGAAGCCGGCACCCGGGCAGCCTTTGCCCTGCGCGAGGCGGGCTATTCCCGGCCCGTCACACTGGTCGGAGCCGAGCCTCATCTGCCCTATGAACGGCCTCCCCTATCGAAGACCGTCGATGACGCGGTGCAGATGAAGCTGATCTGCGCGGCGGAAGCGCTGGAGACCGCCGGTATTAGCTATCTCAAGGGCTTGTCGGCCGCCGAGCTGGATGCCGGCGCCGGAACGGTGCGCTTGAGCGACGGGCAGCTGCTGCGCTACGACAAGCTGCTGCTGGCGACCGGCGCGCGGCCGAGACGGCTCACATGCCCCGGCGCAGCCGGAGCACTCGACTTCCGGACCCACGCCGACGCCGAAGCGATCTTCTCCCGTGTTGCGCCGGGCCGGAGCGTGGCGATCATCGGCGCCGGGCTGATCGGGATGGAACTTGCAGCGGTCCTCCGCGGGAAGGACGTCGCGGTCAACGTCATCGAAGCGGCGCCGAAACCTTTGGGCCGCGCCGTCCCTGCCGGCTTTGCCGAAAAGCTGCACGCCAGACATGCTGCGGAAGGTGTGCGCTTTCACCTCGACAAGGGCGTGAGGGCGATCGGCGTCGACGGCGTCACCTTGACCGATGGCAGCGTCGTGCATGCCGATCTCGTCGTCAGCGCCATCGGCGTCCTGCCCGAGATCGCCTTGGCGGAAGCAGCGGGACTGGCAACGGGTAACGGGGTCCTGACGGACGCCAATCTTCGCACCAGCGCAGCCAATGTTTTCGCCGCCGGCGATTGCGCGGCGGTCGCCCAACCCGGCGGCGGACACGTTCGCTTTGAAAGCTGGCGGAACGCCAGGATGCAGGCCGAGACCGCCGCGCGGAACATGGCCGGCGCGGCCGAGACGTTTACCGCCCTCCCCTGGTTCTGGTCCGACCAGTATGATCTCGGCCTGCAGGTGGCGGGGCTGCCGCAGCCCGCCCATCAGATCGTTCCGCGTTCGATCGCCGGCGGCGAGCTAGAATTCTATCTGGACGATGGGCGTCTGGTGGCCGCGGCGGGTCTTGGCAGCGGCAATAGCCTCGCCAAGGACATCAAGCTTGCCGAGATGCTGATCTCAGCAGCGATCAGCCCCAGCCCCGCCGAACTGGCCGACCCCGGCATAAACCTCAAAACGCTTCTGAAAAGCGCGAGAGCCGCATGATGCAGAAGCTACAGGTCTTCCAATCGCTCTGGGCCATGGAGCGCCGGCACACGGATGGGGTCGAGCGCACACTCGACGAGAACATCGCGATGATCTCAGGGGCGGGCTTCGACGGCATCAGCGCCCATTACACCAACCGCCTGGATGTCGTTGCCCTCAACCAGGCCATCCGGGGCACCGGCTTGAAGGTTGAAGGCGTCTGCTTCCCCCGCTGTGTCGACGATCTGCGCCTGCCGCTGGAACTGGCGGCGGAGTTTCCGGTCAGCCACATCAACCTGCAACCCGATATCCGCCCGCGCCGCATCGATGCCTGCCTGCCGCTTGTCGATGGCTGGATGCGGCTCGCTGGGGATGCCTGCATTCCCGTGTTCATCGAAACACATCGCGACAGGATGACCGCGGACCTGTTCTTCACGCTGGATCTGCTCGATCAGCGCCCCGAACTGCCGCTACTGGCCGACCTGTCGCATTTCCTGGTCGGCCGCGAATTCGCCTTTCCGGTCGATGAGGAGAACCACGCTTCTATCCGACGCATCCTGCAGAACGCCCACGCATTTCAGGGGCGGGTTGCCTCGCGGGAGCAGGTGCAGATCGAGATTTTCTTTCCGCATCACCGGCCTTGGGTCGACCTCTTCCTCGAGTGGTGGGACTATGGTTTTCGCCACTGGCGCTCACGCGCCGCCGATGACGCCGAGCTGATCTTTACCTGCGAATTGGGCCCCAAACCTTATGCGATCACGGGCAGAGACGGCAACGACTCGACCGACAGATGGGCGGAGTCCCTGGCGCTTCGGCAGATGGTGCATGAGCTCTGGGCCGCCACTGCCTGAATCCCGTTAACTCAGCCTGCCGATTGTGGAAAACCCCTGTTGGATCAGTATAGTTGTGCCCTACATCGTAAAGGTGTCGGCCGAGGTTTGGGATTGTGAATCAGGAGTGCCTAATGTAAATCTTGACGAGTACAAGTTGTGCGACAGTTGATTTGCTAGGATATCTGGTTAGGACATTCGACTGGGAGAGCTCGAAGATGCGGAAAATTCGTGCGGCCAGCTCGGCCCTCGGACAGACACAGGCAGAAGCTCCGAGTTCGATCGACCGGCTTCTGTTCTTTGACCGCGACTTCAATCCCATCGAGAATTTCCTGGGCAATGAGCTACCTGCTTCCGTCAAACCGGCAGCGTCACTTTGGGAGCATTTTCCACAGCTGGACAAATCGGCGATTACGCTGGCTTTCCGCTCATTGGATGACAGCGTCCAGCCATTGCGAATATCGGGCGATCTGGGCGGGTCCGGGTCGCACGGGCTGACAATCTATCGGATCGGAAACCTTTTTGCCGTGGTCCGCTCCGATGAGCTTGTTGACGATGAGCGGGCAACTCTTCTGCATCTGGCGACCCACGATCCGCTGACGGGACTGCCGAACCGACGCCAGTTCAGCGACGACCTGGCTGAATTGTTGCAGGAGAGCGCAGGTTCAAACGAAACTCTGTCTCTGATGCAGCTCGACCTTGATGATTTCAAGCCGGTCAACGACACGCTTGGGCATCCGGCCGGCGACAAGCTTCTTCAATTTGCGGCAAGGCGTATCCAAGACTGCCTGACCAGCGATGACAGAGCCTATCGCCTGGCGGGCGACGAATTCACCGTCATTTCCAGGGGCTCGGGACATCCGGCCAAAGCTCACCGGTTGGCGGAAGCCTTGGTTGCCGCATTCAAAAAGCCTTTCACGATAGACGGCATCGCGGTCTTTGTCGGCACCAGCATCGGCATATCGACCGCTCCTCCGGATGGGACAAGTCCGGAGGAACTGATGAAGGCGTCGGACCTTGCGCTTTATGCCGCCAAGCAGGATGGACGCGGTCGGCCGAAAGCCTTTGATCCGGAAATGCTCGAATTGCTGGAGCAACGCGAACTGCTGCGCCGCAGCCTGCGCATGGCGCTGGCCCAACAGCAATTCTTTGTCGAATACCAGCCGATCTCCGAGGCCGGCTCCGTTGTCGGCTTCGAAGCATTGCTGAGATGGAACCATCCCCTGCTTGGAAAAATCCCACCGGCCTCATTTATTCCGATGGCCGAGGCTGACGGACTGATGCCCGAGATCGGCGCATGGGTTTTGGAGCAGGCATGCCGCGAGGCGATGAACTGGCCGGAGAACTACATCGTCGCCGTCAATTTGTCGGCGGCTGAATTTTTGACCAGCGGCCTCACGGATCGCGTATCGCAGACGCTGGACCTGGTCGGACTGCCGCCCGAGCGTCTGGAACTTGAGATCACCGAAAGCGTGCTGCTTGAGCGCACCGTCAACAATATCGACACGCTGAATACGCTCAACGTGCTGGGCATACGAATCTCGCTTGATGATTTCGGCACCGAATATTCTTCCCTGAGTTATCTGAAGACATTCCCTTTCGACACGATCAAAATCGACAAATACTTTATCACCGATCTGGAAAGCGATTCGAAAAGCCAGACGATCGTCCGTTGTATCGTGAACCTCGCACATGGTCTCGACATGCAGGTGACGGCCGAAGGAGTGGAGACGCCGGCTCAGGCGGAATGGTTGCACAGTGTGGGCTGCGACAGGCTTCAAGGCTATCTGGTGAGCAGGCCGCTTCCGGTCGAGGCGATGAGCGAGTTCATCAACCGGGCGGAAACATCCGTGAGCCACGCGCTGGTATAACGAACGAGAGATTTTTCGCCGTGCTTTTTGAGGACATCTGACGCCCCAGACAAACTGATGGAGGCTGTATTGGAAGAGCAAGCATCTGGCTTCGATGACCATGCATTGGCGCCGATGGTATCGCTGGAACTGAACGTTGCGATGTTCAAATCTCAGTGGCAGTTTTGCGACAGGATTACCGAATATCTCTCAGACATCCTCGGCCAGGGCCACAGCGATCCGGCTCGATATTCGAATTTTCTTTCCGTGGCGGCAAACGAGCTCATTGAACTCGCCTTCCGCTCGACGGGCGAGCCGGGAAGGATCAGTTTCAGTCTCTATCGGAGCGCGACGTTCAACCGGCTGAGAATTGCCTTTGCCCGCGAGGACCGCGGCACTGGTATGAAATCAACCGAACACCAGTCTCGCTCGGGCGCCGGATCCGACCTGACGTCCGACGGGACGATTATGCTCAAAGATCTGGCAACCATATTCCGCGCCGCCATCCGAATTGAGCAAGACGGCGCTCACGGCATGCAAATCATCGCGGATTTCCCCTCGGCCGAGGATTTTCAATGAACCTGCTCGCCCGCCCCTTCACCGTCCATTTTGATCCGACAAACCAGGAGCTGTTGCTGTCCGGCAAGATGCGGCCCGAAAGTCCAAACGAGATAGCCGATGCGCTCAGGCTGGTGCGGCAAAGTTTGGAAAAATATAGCGGCGTCATTTACCTGAATGTCAAACGCCTGACGCACATCAACATGACGGCCTTTGCAGCGCTTTCCGATATTCTGACGGCACACTGCCGGACCAGGCCGGAGCGGAAGATTATCATCATTACGTCGAGCGTGGTGGCCTGGTCGACCTCGTTGTTCCAGACCTTGGCGGCATCACAACCAAACCTGTCGGTTCAAGTCTACGATTCGGCCTTTTATCCGGGCCAGAGCTTTGTCGAAGATGAGAGCTTCATTCCCATTCTGCGCACCCAGACGAAAATGACCTGGAGGCACGAACGCGAATTGCTGCCGCGCCACGGTCTGCGCAACGGTCTGGTGATGGCCGATATCTGTTGCGGAATTGGTGATTTCGCCGCCTTGGTTCAGCGGGAATTCAAACCGGAGCGGCTTGTGGCGCTCGATCATTCCGTACGCAGCCTCGAATATGCCCGCCGGGTGGCTGCCGACTTCGATCTGCAGGGGATTGAGTATACCTATGGCGACGCCTCACAGATGCTGCTTCGGGACAATCAATTCGACTTTGTGACCTGCCGCCATTCGCTGCAGATTTTCAACCGTCCCGAGATGCTGCTGCGGGAGCTTTACCGCATCTGCAAGCCCGGGGGCCGCGTCTACATCACCAACGAAAAAAATTCGCATTGCCTGGGCGAGCCGCATGCCGAAACGATAAAATGGACTTACGAGGAAGTGGCCAAACTTTTCAGGCACTTCGACATGGATGTGGAGATGGGACCGAAAAGCCGCCACCTCCTCGCCGACGCCGGGTTCGATACCATCAAGGTCGATTGCTTCATGGTCACCAACCTTGACGGGGATCCTCAGGACTTCGCCGACATCATCGAAGCCTGGGAAAATGTCTATGCCGGTCAGATGGCGGTCCGGCGCGGCGACTCGCTGGATTTTATTCGCAGGTTCCGGCAAGGATTCAAAGACCACGTCTTTGCCGCGCTTCACCCCAAAGGTTATGCAGGCTGGCCGATCTGGGCGGCTTCCGGGCGAAAGCCATTATGATGGAGGCGAAATTAGCGAAGAGACCGGCAGGAATAGGCTTTCGGGCAAAGTTCATCCTGGTCGTCGGCGGAGCCGTCCTCTTCGACTTGCTGGTCAGCGGCGGGCTGGCGCTTTGGAACGTTCAGAGGCTGTCGCGTGACGCAACGCTCGAGGTCGGCCAGGGTCTTGAAGCGGCAAGCCAGGAGTACATCCGCACCTATGCGGATTCGACCGCGGCACAGGTGACTTTGCTGTTGCGGCAGGTTCATAGCGACGTCAGCACGCTGGCAGGCGTGCTCCAGGCGCAGATCGACGATCCCGCGCGCAATTCGGACGTCGGCGCGGCGATCGCCCGCACATCTCCCGGCAGCGTCAGCCTTTCCTACGATGAGCAAGGGAAGTGGGCCCAGAACGCTCCGGGCTCGGTCTCGGTCGTGAGCGTGTGGGGTTACCTGCTCGGACCAGACCGGAAGCCAAAGCCCGACGTCGAGAGCGATATCCGCACGAGTGCGGTTCTGGATCTTGTCGCGCCGAGCCTGCTGCAGCACGGTGCTTCGAAGCTGCAGATGTATTACATCGGCTCGAAAGAACGGCCGATCTTCAGAACGGCGCCTTATACCGACCAGGCCCAGACCTTCGACCGGCTTTATCCGGGCCATAACGAGGCCAGTTTCTGGGATTTCTTTTTCCCGGGACTTTACGAATCCTGGCAAGGCTGGGCCAAGGACATGAAAACGCGGCCGGTCGCCGGCGACATCACCCAGACTGCGCCCTATACGGACGCCATTACCGGGAAGCTGATCGTCAGTTTCTTTCATCCGCTATGGACAGCCGACAGGCAGGATGTCGCCGGGACGGCCGGCGCCGATATCACCCTCGACCAGCTGGCGCAGACGGTTGAAAATGTCAAAGTGGCCCAATCCGGCTTTGGGTTTCTGGCCATGTCCGACGGCAACGTCGTTGCGATCAACAGCACGGGCGAAAAAACCCTCGGCCTGCGTTCCGCGAGCGATCCGAACGGAGCCGGCGCCTTGACCGGCCTGGAGCGCTCCCTGAAGGGAAGCTCCCAGCCTGCCATCGCCAAACTGGCCCTTGACCGCGAACAGGGTATTCAGCACTTGCTGTTGCAGCAGGACGGCAATGAGGTGCCCTATATCGTTACCGTCAAGAAACTGCCTGCGACCAATCTCTGGGTCAGCGGCCCGGTTCGGCAAGAGGCGATGTTGCTTGGGGTGGTTGTACCCGAGCGAGAAATCGATGCCTCGCTCTATGCGGCCCAGGCCAAGATTTCAGAAGCGACGAACCGGATCGTGCTCTATCAAATTCTGGCGATCCTGATGTCGCTGCTGATCGTGACGATCGCGGTCTTTGCAGCCTCGAAACGAATAACCAGTGGAATCAGCGCCCTGGCTGGGGCGGCCAAACGGATTCAGGCAAGGGATTATTCCGTCAGGGTGGCCATCGCAAGCAGGGATGAAGTCGGTGAAGCCGGTGAAGCATTCAATCGCATGGCCGAAGAGATCAGCTATAACACCGAAAATCTCGAGCAACTGGTCGAAGAGCGAACCGCTCAGATCGAAGATGCAAAGGAAGAGATTTCGACGCTGAACGCACAGCTGCAGCGAGAAAACAGACGTCTTGGAACGGAGCTCGCCGTCGCCGAGAGAATCCAGCTGATGGTCCTTCCGCTGGATCAGGAGCTCGATGACTTTAAGGCGCTCGAGATCGCCGCCTATATGAGACCGGCGGAAGAAGTCGGCGGCGATTATTACGACGTACTGAAGAACGGCAGCCGGTTGAAGATCGGCATCGGCGACGTCACGGGACACGGGCTGGAAAGCGGCGTGTTGATGTTGATGGTTCAGTCCGTCGCCCGCGCCCTGCAGGAAGCGGGAAACACCGATGCCGTGCAATTTCTGACAAATCTGAACAGCGCTCTGTTTAAAAATATCGTCAGGACGAAAATCGACAAACACCTCACTCTGGCGTTTCTTGACTACGACGGAAAAGAGATGATCCTGTCGGGACAACATGAGGAAGTTGTCGTCGTGCGAGCGAACGGCGAGGTCGAACGTATAGACACCATGGATCTGGGCATACCGATCGGGCTGGAGGCCGATATATCAGCCTTCATCAAAACCCGTGAAATCGCGTTCGAACAGGGGGACCTCATACTCTTGCACACGGATGGCGTAACGGAAGCCGAAAACGACGCCGGAGAATTGTTCGGCATGGAACGGCTGTGCCGCGAAGCAGTGCGCTTGAAGGATCTGAGCGCTGAGAAAATCGTTGCCGAAATTGTGGCGACACTGATGCTCTTTATCGGATCGCAGAAGATCTATGACGACATCACGCTTCTCGCAGTACGGCATAGGTGAGACATGCCTCCGACGGTTTACGGCATCGAATCTCTGACTGACATAAGCCTGGATTCGGGCACGCGCCTCACCTTGACCGATGGACCGCTTGAGCTTGGATGGAAACACTCGGGCATGACGGCCGACTTCATCGCGGAGGTCATGGCACTGCGGTATTCGCGTTCGAAAAAAGAGTACATGCAGGCGCATCATGACATCGGATATCTCAGCAACGAGCTGATCGAAAACGCCGTGAAGTTTCGGCAGCCCGGCGAGATCCTCATTGAAGCCGGCATATCCGGGGGAAGCTTTTTGATACGGGTGAAGAACACCATCGACGGCGCCACAGCCTCGCGCTTTCAGCAACTATTGCGTCGCCTGCAATCGAAGGATCCAGGGGAACTTCTTCTTGAGCAAATCGAAATCAACGCCATATCGTCTGCAAGCGGGTCGGGCTTGGGCTTGCTGACACTTCTAAGCGATTACGACGCAAAAATGGCATGGGCATTCGAAGAGAATAATGATGAGCATATCATACTGACGACGACTGCGGCCGTGGCGATGCCGCCCTCCTCCAATCCGTGAGTGAAGAATGGAAATCAGCGACGAAAACTTCCGTGTATGGGCGGAGCAAAACGAAGTCTATTTCGACGGCGTATTCCGGCTCGCAGGACCGGACGCCTACGCACCGATCTATTCATTGATCTCAGGCCTGCTCCACGGCGGACACAAGCAGGTGACGTTCAATCTGACCAGTCTCGAGTTCCTCAATTCCTCCGGCATCAATCTCCTGGCCAAGTTGACCATCGAAGCCAGAAAGATGGGCGACCTGCTGCTGGTCGTCAAAGGCACCCACCAATATCCCTGGCAAGCCAAATCCCTGCCGAATTTGAAGAAGCTGCATCCACTTCTTGATTTGCGGTTGGCTTGAGTTGGGGCGTGCGCGCCCCGCGCCCCGTCATGCTCGGCCTTGAGCTGCCTTGAGCCGAGCATCCACGACATCAACCGGCGCCGTGGCATGGATCCTCGGCTCAAAGGCCGAGGATGACGGAGAGTGGGGCTGGCGCGAAGAGCACGACGCGGAGCCGGTTGACCGCCTCTCCAGAGGGCTTGAAACAGGAGGAGCGAGGAGGAGCGGAGGATTGGGCGCGGATGGCTCCTCATACTCCCTCACCCGGCTGCCGCCACCGACCGGGGTCGAGCCACGGGTCTCGACCCGTCCTCCGGACCCCCGTAAACGGGGCGAAGGGGATGTGCCGCAACGTCTCCGTTCCCCTCTTACCTCTTGCATGGCACGTCCCCTCTCCCCGTCATTACGGGGAGAGGGTTAGGGTGAGGGGCAGCCGGGTTAAAACGGACAGCAGTGGACTTGAGCCGAGCATTCACACGACACCCACCAGCAGCCGTGGCACCGTATGAGCGGGGGTTGGGCGTGGACGCCTCCTCACACTCCCTCATTCCTGTGCTCCTCAGGGCTTTGCCCGAGTGATGTCACAGGAATCCAGTGCGTCGAAGTCCTTGGGCGCGAAAGACTCCCTGGAAGTGCGATTCATTCACGGCGCGGACGCGCCGTGGCTGGATTCCTGTGACGGGCACAGGAATGAGGGAGGAGACGTGGGTGCGCACCATATTGCGAGCGACCTGCAGACATGCCTCTCGATCAATCTTCCCGTCGACCAGATTGGCCACGTGCCCACCTGCCCTCCGTCGCTCGGCCTTGAGCCACGGTCTCTGCCCAGAAGTTCGGCGAGAGCAGCCCCTCATCCGGCTGCCGCCACCTTCTCCCCGTAAACGGGGCGAAGGGCATGTGCCGCGGCCTCCCAGTCCCTCGCCAATCTCTCGCAGGGCACGTCCCCTCGCCCCGCGTGCGGGGAGAGGGCTAGGGTGAGGGGCTGCTATCGGCTGAACCGGACGCCCGTGGCCTTGTGCCGAGGATCCGCATGGCATCCACCGGTGCGCCGTGGCGTTCTCGGCCAAACTCCCCGGCACAAGGCACGTCGCGTGATGATTTATCGGGCCGGCACGCCTCTCCCCCTCACCAAGTCAGCTTGCCTTTGACCTGCCACTGAGAATTTCCTCCAGAATGGATTAGAGTCCGGCCTATTAAGGGACGGACGAATGAAGAAGCAGAGATTTACGGAAGAGCAGATTATCGGTGTGCTGAAGGAGCAGG
>NZ_JH719395.1:1451190-1465668 GCF_000271845.1 Rhizobium leguminosarum bv. trifolii WSM2297
CAATCCCCGACACGTCGATCTCCGGTCGCCGTGTTGCTCGGGAACTGACGACGCTGATCGAACGACGCGGCAAGCCTGACATGATTGTCTCCGACAACGGCACCGAATTCACCTCGAATGCCATTCTGGCCTGGTCGAAGGATCACAAGGTCGAGTGGCACTACATCGCGCCGGGAAAGCCAATGCAGAACGGCTATGTGGAGAGTTTCAACGGTCGGATGCGCGACGAGTTGCTCAACGAGAGCCTCTTCTTCGGCCTCGATCACGCCCGCAGCGCCATCGCTGAATGGGCTGAGGACTATAACCATTTCCGGCCGCACTCATCGCTCGGATATCAGACCCCGGCAGACTATGCCGGGACCATCGCCGCAACCGGCTCCAACGCTGCGCAAGATGAAAGCTTCGCGTTTCCGCCGGTTGCTCACACCGCGCCATTTGGCGTATTCAAAGCCGCCGAGGCTCTAACCGCCGCTGGATGAAAGTTCAGTGGCAGGTCACCCGGCTAATCTTCTAAGACCATAGCCGGGGCCTGGCACCGGACCTCAGTCCGATGCGCGATGCGCGATCTAAGTCTAATCTTCACAAATGCTTACGTCGTGAACTGCACGACACCTGATCCGGAGGAAACGATGCGGATAGCAACCTTAGCGTCCCTGGCCGTGCTTTCGATGGCTCTTGCCGCAGGCCCGGTCACGATTGCCGGTATCGATATGGCCGCCCTGGCGAAGGACGGTGGAAACGGTGGTGGCAATGGCGGTGGAAATGGCGGCGGCAACGGTGGTGGTAGCGGCGGCGGCAATGGCGGCGGCAATGGAAACAGCGGCAACCACGGCAGCGGCAACCACGGCAACGGTTCAGCCAATAGCGGCTCCAAATCTACAGGCATGAAAGGCAAATCTTCCGAAGCGGCAGGCAAGTCCAAGTCGGAAAAAGCAGACAGGGTCGGCGCCACAAAAGAGAAAAACATTTCGGCGCAGCTTGCGGGCCTGAACTCATTGAAGCGGAATTACAGGGCGTTGATGCATACGTCGGACCCACGCATGACGGCCATCTCGGCCTATGCCGTGGCTTATGCCCAGTATGAAATCGACAACGGAGTCGAGCCCTCAGCTGACGACCCTCTGCTCGGGGATGCGGCGCTGGAGGACGCATTGGCTTCCGCAACGAAATCCGGTCAGGTGAGCCCGGCAGTTCTGGCTCAGGCCAAGACCATACTCGGCGTCGGCGATGCGAACGGTAAGATCGATCAGATCCGCACCTCGCTGGAGAACGCCGCGCCGGCGACGTCAGATGAATAGCCACCAGTGGGTTGCGTGAGGTGCGCGGTTAATCGGTTATGCTGCGCACCAGACTATGAGAGCATTTCCGTCTTTGTTTAAGTAACGGAATGCTCTCTTTTTTTGTCCAATTTCTGATGCCGCACTGCCGGCACTGATCGGGGTCTCCCCTCCCCACAGGGGATGGGGCTAACGCGTTGCCACCGACTTCGGCAAGCATCAATCTCTCCGCGGATGAAACCGTAAAGGGAAATGCGGCGGGGCGGCATGCAAGCCCCTCCCCCTTGTGGAAAGGGTTGGCAGGTCTTCATCCGCCGTTCGGACGGACTGGCGTAGTCAAACCCGAAATCCTGTCCCTACGGACGCCGCCGCCTCACGCCGCCTTCTCAGCCGCCGGCTCGCCCATCGCCTGCGGCTTGCCGAGCAGGTAGCCCTGCGCCTCGTCGCATTGTTCTTCGGACAGCGTGTCGAGCTGCGCCTGCGTTTCCACACCTTCCGCCAGCACCGGCACTTCAAGGCTGCGGCCGAGCGCCAGGATGGCTCGGACGATCGCCTTCGATTGCGGGCTGGTTTCGACCTCGGCCATGAAGCTCTTGTCGAGTTTGATCTTGTCGAACGGGAAGGAACGCAGCGTCTCCAGCGACGAATAACCGGTGCCGAAGTCGTCGATCGCAATCGAGACGCCGAGCGCCTTGATTTCTCGCATCGTCCGCAAGGCCTTGTCCTTGTCGACGATGATCGAGCTTTCGGTGATCTCGATTTCGAGACGCCGGGGGTTCAGGCCGGTTTCCGCAAGGATCCCCGATATAACGGCCGCCATATCAGCATGGCCGAGCTGGATCGGCGACAGGTTGACGGCGATCTTGTGGCTGTTGTTCCAGCCGGCGGCCTCCCGGCAGGCTTCCCTGAGCACCCATTCGCCGATCGGCAGGATGGCGCCGCATTCCTCGGCAAGGCCGATGAAATCCATGGGCGGGATGTTGCCGCGCTGGTGATGGCGCCAGCGCAGCAGAACCTCGTAGCCGGTGATCTCGCCCGTCCGCACGGATTTCTGCACCTGATAATGCAGATGAAGCTCGTTGCGGTCGATCGAGGCCCAGAGATCCTTGGCAAGCGAGCGGCGACGGCGGGCATGCTCGTCCATCGCAGCCTCGTAGAAGCAGACCTTCTGCAGCAAGGATTGTTTCGCGCGGTACATGGCAAGGTCGGCATTGGCGAGAAGCCCGTCGACGCTTGCCGCATCGCTGGGATAGACCGCAACGCCGAGACTGGCGCCGGTCTTGATCTCGAAGCCGTCTATCGTGACCGTTCCAGCGAGAGCGCCTTCCAGCCGCCCGATGAAATCGTGCAGGGTGCCGAGCTCATCGAAGCGCTTGGTCGCCGCGAACTCGTCTCCGCCGAACCGGGCGATGAACTCGCCCTCATGCCGCGCCTCGTCGAGCCGCCTTGCGAGCTCGACCAGCACCTTGTCGCCGGTGCCGTGCCCGTGCTGGTCGTTGATCTCCTTGAACTTGTCGAGGTCGATGCCGATGACGGCGACATTGCCGCTCACCCGGTCGGCGACCATCATTTCCGCCGAGACGCTCTCGCCGAACTGCAGCCGGTTCGGCAGGCCCGTCAGGCCGTCATGCTTGGCGAGGAAGGCCACCTGCTCCTCGGATTTCAGGCGATCGGAGATGTCTTCGAAGGTGACGACCCAGCCGCCATTGGGCAGCATGTTGACATTCTGCTGGATGGAGATGCCGCTCGGATATTTGTGAACCGCGCCGTCGGCGCCTGATCTGATCAGCGCCATGTTCCTGGTATAATGCGCCTCGGCCCGCGCGGCCGCTTCCGCCGCGTCCTCGGTGTTGGCGGCATAGCCGATTTCGACAATCTGCCGGTAGTCCATCCCCGGACGCACCGACCCTTCGGGAAATTTGAAGATTTCCAGATAGCGCTTGTTGCAAAGCACCAGGCGCTCATCCCTGTCGAACATGCAGATGCCTTGGCCGATATTCTCCAGCGCGACGTCGAGATTGCGGGTGACCTCCTCGATCCGGTCGGCATCCGCCTTCTGCTTGCTGTTGTCCTTGGTGATCTCGGCATAGCCGATCAGCGCGCCGGCCTCGTCATAGATCGGGTCGATGACGACGTGGGCCCAGAAGGAGGAGCCGTCCTTGCGGTAACGCCAGCCCTGGGCTTTGAACTTGCCCTCGTTGCGGGCAGTCTCGAGGGCCTTCTGCGGGAGGCCTTTGTGGCGATCCTCCTGCGAATAGAACAGCGAGAAATCCCTGCCGACGATCTCGTCGGCGCTATAGCCCTTGGCCCGCTCGGCGCCCGCATTCCAATTGCTGACCTTGCCATCCGGATCGAGCATGTAGATCGCGTAGTCGGTCACCCCCTGCACCAGGAACTTGAAGTTGCGCTCCGCCCTGGCGGTCTTGGCCTGCGAGCGCACGGCGAAGATGGCGGCCGCAAAACCCGCCGCCAGCAGCGAAAAGGTGACGGCGGCGATCGTCACCGCCATCAGCGCCGGCGAAAGAAGCATGGCGGGATCGAGCGCGGTCATCCCCGGAATGACCGTAACACCCGCCATTGCTGTGAAATGCAGGGCGACGACGCCGAGCGTCAACAGCGCCGTCGGCGCCAGCCTGCCGAACGTCGACCGGCCGCTCCGGCCGGCAAACCGAAAGGCGGCGACCGAAAACGCCATGCCGAGAATAACCGACGACGTCACGAACCGCGGATCCCACGTGATTTCTCCGGGGAATTCGATCGCCAGCATGCCGCTGAAATGCATCAAGCCGATGCCGGCTCCGAACAATGCCCCCGCCAGAATGTTCGCGGCCCACCTGTCATAAGCGATCTTGGCGGCAACCGCCGCGGTCGTCGCCACGATCGAGACC
Source organism: Rhizobium leguminosarum bv. trifolii WSM2297 (assembly GCF_000271845.1). The sequence goes on from NZ_JH719395.1 coordinate 1,455,356, forward strand.
AGCAGCGAAACCAGCGTCAATCCGGCATGATAGCCGACGACGACGCCGGGGTCGTATGCCAGCATGGCGATGAAATGCGTGGCCCAGATGCCGAAGCCGCCCGCCGCCCCGGCCGTCAACAGCCACACCCACCGCACCGCGCCATCGGACACTGTCGCCCGATGCAAGAGAACGAGCGCGCAATGGCTTGCCAGAAAGCAGATCAGACCCGCAAGCCCGACCAGCGTAAGATCATGCTGCTCGGTGACGCACGTCAGAACGGTAAACATGGAAGAGGCCCTCAATTCGAGGGGTTACGCTATGAGGACGGCGCTTAAGGAAGGTTGAAGTGGGTGGGGCTGCTGGTTGGGAAATGAGGTTGTTGGGGTGGGTTGCTCGGCGGGTTGTGAGATTAGGGTTTATGGTGGGTGTGTGGGTATGGTGAATGGATTTTCGACTGACGCGGAGGGCGAGGCCCCGCGAAATAGGACTTTCCCTGCCCCACCCCGACGGTATGCAGGTAGATCCGGTACTCGTCGATCAGGCCAAGTTCGGTCAGGCTGTGGGCGAGCTTCGGGCCGGCGACTTCGATCTCCCCAATTTCACCCAAGCACCATGGTAGCGGACTTGGATGAGGGGAATCTGGGATGTCGATCTTGCTAAGAAGTCTGTCGCTACTGGTTGGAATAACATTGGCGATACCAGCCTTCGGCAATTGCTTAACTGCCAATGAGACCAAACAGGGCGTGCTGCTGACCAGAGAAGTGCCTTTCTATTCCGTATTCTACAAGCCGGACGGCCCGGGTCTCACCGAACAACGGCTGATGGAGCGCGACGGTTCGCTGCAGCCGGTGTCCGCTGAATATTTGCACCCCTTGATCGTCGAAAAGAGAGTGAGTGCCAGCGGGACGCATGAGCTGAAATACGCGAATGCGATTGCGTTAGACGATCTACCACAGAAGAAGAACTGGCAATCCGGCACCACGCTTTTCATCAATGGCAAAAAATCCGATTCGGGCACGACTTTTATTCGGTTCGACGGCTTGGGAGAGGAAACGATTGCATCTTGTTCCTACAAAGTTTGGGCAATCAACAGCCGTCTGAAACTGACGGAGTTGCCTCCGATTATTTTCGAACAATACTATTCCCCCGAGCTTCATCTCGTTCTTCGTTCGGTGAGGTTGAGCAGCTCCAACCAGCCGTTGAGCGAGGTTCGATTTGATCGATTCCAAATTGGCTGGGGCAACTAGGGGGACATTGTGTCCACCCCTCCATCACCAATGGAATGGATTTTTAACTTCGAAATCAAGTCAAGCGTGCAACTCCATGCCTGCGGAGCCAATTGATCATATGATTGCGGCACTGGTGGAAGATCGGTTGGGAAAGAACCCATGCGTGTTCGCATTATCTGCGTGCTCATTCTGTCTATCGCCTTTGCGATTTTCATGCCGGCGGTAATGAACTTTGGCCGGGCGCTTTACGTCGACGACGACTTCGGAAAACCCGCTTCACCCGACCTCGTGTTCATCGCCGCGTCGGTCATCCTCGGCCTTGTGGCGGCAGCCGGCCTATGGTTGGCGGATAGTCAGCAGCGCAGATTGCCGCTGCTAACCTTGCCGCTCGGCATCATCGTCTCGATCGGCGTGGGTTATGGCAGCACGGCCTTCGCTTTTCGCAACGCGACGGCCCGCTACGACATCCTGACTGACGACTGCTATTATACAAACGCCCTGGCTTTTCGGGGCAGGAATGGCATCTTCGTCTCATGGGGCGGACGAACGGCTTTTCATCCGCTTGAAAAAGTTCGATCGATGCTTCCCTCGACAGCCGGAGCCTAATTAGCGACCGCCAGCGGGCCAATCAATCACACCTCTATGACAGACTGTCCTGACCGTGAGTGGACAGGTCCCTCACATCCGGTCCCAGGAACGGAAACAGGCAGCACTCCCTCTAAATTCAAGGATCATCCATGAGCCAGGACCGCTTCATCCTCAGCGCGTTTGATTTGAACCTCTGGTGCTCAATCCTCGAAAACAGGTTTGCTGTAGACGACCTCGAAGCGCTGCAGGCGATCATCGACCGGGATATCGATGCCGATCCGAATTTTATCGGTTTTTATAACATTGAGCCAAACGAACTGAAGGCCATCAACCAGCGTTTCGATGTCGGGTTCGATCCGGATACTCTTGCCCCTCCCGAGATCGAGGTCTGGTTGGAACGAGAGCCGAAAGGCGCTCCATACGCAATATCCCGTATCTCGTTCACACTCGCTTCGAGTTGCCGCTGATGCTTGAGGGCAGAAAGAAACTGGCAAGGTTCACAAACATCGACCCGGGAACGGAAGCAGCCTTTGATCGATGGGTGGACAAAGGCGCTCTTCAGAAGGAAGTCTTCCTCGAACCAGTCCCGGAATCCTTCAAGCCCTATCTCATAGATCCCAATCATACGGCTGATCGCGAGGTTTATTACGCCCTCAAAGGCCAGGAATGGCGCATCCCTGCCATGAGGCTGCTTTGGAAAGAGGGCCTTGGCTGGAACGAACATTTTGAACGGCTCGAGGGCGCGCTCTTCGGCTATGAGAGCTGGCAAAACGACTGGTGGATAGCGCATTGCAATGAAAGAGGCGGCACAGGCGGCATCGCCCTTTTCTGCACCGTCGATGCAGAAGGGCTAAGATGGATGGAGCTGGCCGGTTTCAGGGCCTTGCCGCCCTTCGGCCGCGCCGAAATTCCCGTCCGCTCTTTTCATCCGGATGAAGAAACCGCGATGGCCTTGTTTCTTGCGGAGGATGAGGACGCGGTAGCGCTCGCCCGCTTCAAACTGTTGCCGAAGAGGCAGCAAAAGATGCTTGAGGACAATTCAAATGGACCATGGCAGATCACGCGAGAGCAAATTCCCGAAATCAATCGCCATCTGAAGCGACAAGTCGATATATTGCTCCGTCGATCAAAGACGTGATTGTTTCCTCGGGCAGTCAGCCGCGGCTGCTCGGTAATCGTGCGGCCATACCCTTCGGGCTCAGCCCACCCATTCAGGTGATCACGAAGGCTGTCCTCGACATGCTCCGGACTGCAAACAGCCGCATATTCCAGACGGTCAGATCCGAACGCCGCGTGTGATGCTACTGTGAATACCGCACCCACCATAATGAGACTTCATGTCGCCCTTTTCCGTAATCGAAATAATCCACCGGCAGACCAGCCGCGAGCTTAGCATCCGACTCAGCCTTTCGTTCCGCCACGCATGCGTTATCAAGCATTGTAGCGACTTTTTCCGGATCTTTGGTTGAAACAAGATACGATTTTGTGGTCCGCTCCAAGCACTTGCCTAATCTACTCGCCGCTGACGTGAAGCGGCGCAACTCCGGCGTGTCATAAGGTGAAGTAGCACAGGACGCCAGAGCCGTTACAACGCTCAGAATAATGACCGTATATCGCAATGTTATTTCCGCTTAGATTGAAGTTGAGTCTCAGCATTGCCATGGCTACCACTGAAGCCCATGTTTCAACACATAAATCGTCTGGCTGATCTTCGCCATCGTAGCGGTAAACAATGCAGAAAGACCGCTTCGGGGCCGAGACCGGACTAGCGGCTTTAGGGTGCCCAAAAATGCGAAAACGGACATTCAGCCCAGTGCAACTCACAGTGGCCCAGCGCGGACATCCCGCGTTGCCGCGCCAGTTTGAAAGCTTAGCGACATCGGTCTATTGATGAGGTTTTCGCAAACCTTTGCAGCGCGGTGCGATTAGCCCGTCGCGGGAGTAGATCATGTTGAAAGCTACCGAAGAGGAAGTCGAGGAAGTCCGGGAGTACTTTGAATGGCAGGCGCCCGACCTCGAAGTGACTTTCATGCAGAAGGTCTACTCGGAGGCCGTTCTCAACACCCGCCACGACGTGTGGGACATCCACACCAACAAGGATCGCTGGTGGGTCATCACGGGTGGTACAAACCTCTACTCTCAGGACCAATTCCCTAATATGGACCTTGCGTTGACCTTCCATATTGGCCTGATGCTCCGCATCCCGCGCACGGAAAAACAACAGGAAGGCGATCTACGCATCCTTCCGTTCGGTCCTGTCTTCGAGACGATGGAAGAAGCTGGTACGGCCGTGACACAGGCGCAAAACCTCTCGGACTATCAGGCCGTAGGGGTTCGCTGCCGCGAGGCGCTACTCGAGCTGATCGGCGTCGCGCAGGACGCGGCAATGTGGACAGACACACCGCCACAGCGTGCGAACTTCCGCGCGTGGACGGAGATCATCTGCAACGACCTTCTGCCGGGCGACACCAACAAAGAGCGTCGCGGGACCCTCAAGAGCGCGCTCGAGTCAGCATGGACGTTTTCAAACTGGCTGACTCATTCAAAGTCGGCCACCTGGATTGATGCCGAGATGGCGCAATCGTTGATCCAACACGCCATCGGCATGGCCACATCATTAATCATTCGCGAGTTGCGCGGGGTGCCTCCCGAATGCCCGAAATGCGGCGCGCCGCATCTCGAACCCGAACATGGCGAAAATACTGAGACACCCGGTGTGCTCTGGGAACGACCGCGCTGCGCCGACTGCGGATGGGCCGGCAGGCCCGTTCCAATTCTCGACCTCAAGGATGGGCGGCCCATCATCACGCGCGAAGGCGAAGAAACCGACGAGTGCAGCATAATGACAGTCCCGCTACGCACAATCCTGAAGCCGGGAAATCCCACAATCGAGCCGCGGAAGAAGACAGAGACCGGGCCTCCGGAGCACGTGGTCTATTTTGCCTATGGGTCCAACATGTCGACCGCCCGACTGCGTGAACGCATGCCGAGCTGCAGGCCACTCGGCATCGCTACCTTGCCGGCTCACGAGCTCCGTTTTCATAAGCGCAGCACGGACAAATCCGGGAAGTGTAACGCATTTGCCAGTGAAAGCGATAGGAGCGTAATCGGGGTCTTGTTCAGTTTCGATCCCGCCGAGCGTGCCAAGCTGGACAAGCAGAAGGCGTCGGTAGAGGCTACGAGCCCGCGACGGTCACGGTCATTAACGACAAAGGTCGCAGGCGAAAGGTCCTTACCTTTCTCGCCACTCCCAAATACATCGACGACAGCCTCAAACCCTATGGCTGGTACAAGGACTTTGTGCTTGCAGGTGGCAGGGAACACGGCCTGCCACAAGAGTATATTACCGAATACATCCAGTCGGTTGAGGCGACCGAAGATCCTGACAAGATCCGAGACAATAAGCAGCGGGCCACGCTCGGAGGTCTCGGGCAGTGAAACTTCGGTGTCGGTGCGCGTTGCAGCTGCAGACTGCGGACCCGATGTGCGTTTCTGGCGTGTTGCGACCTGGAAACCTCGGACCGGAATCAGACCTACGGATAGCGTGCTGAAACGGAAATTAGCGCGGCGAGCCTCCTAACACCTCTCACTGCTGCTGCAGAATCTGCTAGATTGCATAGCATGGAAGATGACGAAGACTGCCCACCTCAGCATGGCCGGCACGGTCGGCTTTTTGGAAAAGCGGCAACGGACAGCCCCGCACTGGCTGCCGCCAGAACAGATGTCAGCCGTCACGCCCCCTCGCAGCCCATGAGCTGGTATCGTGATCGGGGTGCTGGTTGTTGCTCTCCTTGATTGCCGCGGCCCAATCGGCGCCGTTGGTTTCGGTCGCACCGGTATTTTCTATGGAGGTGATCGTATCGAACCACGGGACCATGTTCTCGGTGCAGGTATTGGCATGCGGCGCGAAGGCTTTCGGATCGTCAAGCGAACCGATCATCAGGTTGGTGCGGCCGTTTTCGAGGTGGTGGAAAAACAAGGGCGTGCCGCAATTGGCGCAGAAGCCGCGCTCCACAAGTTCCGAGCTCTTCCAGATGATTGGCTTGCCGCGGGTCCAGGTGAGCGCATCATCCGGCGCGGCGACGAGCGCGGCGAAGATGTTGCCCGAGGCTTTCTGGCACATGCGACAATGGCAGAGATGCGAATTGTCGAGCATAGCGGTTGCGTGGTAGCGCACGGCGCCGCATTGGCAACCGCCGCTGACCTGCATTTCGATGCGTTTCATTTTTTCTCCTCCTGCAAGAGGCCGGTTTGGCCTAGTCTCTTTTAGGTTGTCGTTTTTTGATCGTCCAGACTTAGGCGGTGTGCCGCAGCCGTGGCGTGGTAGAAGGGTCAGGGATTTCTCTCTCGAAGCGCATCGACGATGGCTGAGAAGGCCGGGAGGTTTTGCCGCCGGCTGGGGTAATAGAGGTAATAGCCCGCGAATTTGGGGGTCCAGTCTTCGAGGAAGAGTTGAAGACGTCGTTGCGCAATGTGCGTTTCGACTTTGCTTTCCGGAACGAAGGCAATGCCGTAGCCGTGAAGGGCTGCATCGACCATCTCGCGATCGGAGTTGAAGGTGAGCTGGCCTTCCACCCTCACCCGGACCTCCTCGTTGTTCTTTTCGAACTCCCAGGCGTACAGTCCGCCCACCCGGTCGAGGCGCCTGTTGATGCAGTTGTGATGCATCAGTTCCTGCGGCATCGTCGGCACTGGCCTTGACTTGAAATAGTCGGGGGACGCGACGGCCACCAACCGCCAATCCGGCCCGATCCGCACCGCAACCATGTCCTTCTCCACGCTCTCGCCGAGACGCACGCCCGCATCAAAGCCGTCTTCGACGATGTTGCGGAAGCTATTGTCGACGCTGAGCTCCAGCTTGATATCAGGGTATTCCCCGAGGATGGGGGCGAGCTTCGGCCAGACGACGCTTTCCATTGCGTGGTTCGAAAGGGTGATCCTGACGGTGCCGGCCGGTTTGTCGCGATAGGCCATCAATGCCGCGATATCAGCCTCGATTTCGGAAATGCGCGGTGCAAGCGATTGCCGGAGACGCTCGCCGGCCTCTGTGGTCGCGACGCTCCGCGTCGTGCGGGTGAGGAGCCGCAGCCCCATGTGCGCTTCGAGTTCCTTGACGGCATAGCTGAGGGTCGATTGCGCCACTCCCAGCTTGGCTGCGGCCTTGGTGAAGCTGCGCTCCTCCGCCACCGCCAGGAAAAGAAGCAACTCATTGAAGTTCTTGCGGGCCACGGCTGGTATCTCCAATCATTGCCATTGGGTAATTAACAGCCGAATTCGATAAGTCCATACAAATTGCGACGGCTAATCCGAGTTATCGAATGGTGTTATCACCCTGCCGGAAGATGAGACGGGCATTCCGCCCGGACTGGAGATGACCATGCTCGGCACCGTCCTTCACGCCCCCGGCGACATCCGCTGCGAGGAAGTCGCGGAACCCAAAATCCAGAAACCCACCGACGCGATCATCAAGCTGTCGGCGTCCTGCGTCTGCGGCTCCGACCTCTGGCCCTATCGCGGCCTTCAACCGTTAAATGGCCCGCAGCACATGGGCCACGAATATTGCGGTGTCGTCGTCGAGGTCGGCAGCGAGGTCAGGACGGTCCGGCCCGGCCAGTTCGTCGTCGGCTCGTTCTGCCTCTCCGATAACACCTGCCCGCATTGCCGCTATGGCTTCCAGTCTTCGTGCGAACATCGCGAATTCATGTCGGGTGCGCAGGCTCCCTATGCCCGGATCGCCATGGCGGACGGCACGCTCGTCGCCACCGAGACCATGCCGTCCGACGACCTGATCCCCAGCCTGCTCGCGGCTTCGGACGTCCTCGGCACCGGCTGGTACGCGGCCGACGCCGCGCGGGTGACGCCCGGATGCACGGCAGTCGTGGTCGGCGACGGCGCGGTCGGCCTGATGGGCGTGCTCTCGGCCAGGCAGCTCGGCGCCGGCCGCATCATTGCCATGAGCCGCCACAAGCAGCGGCAGGAGCTCGCGCTCGAATATGGCGCGACCGATATCGTCACCGAGCGCGGCGAAGCGGGTGTGGCCAGGATCAAGGAACTGACGGGCGGCGTCGGCGCCGACTCGGTGCTGGAATGCGTCGGCACCGAGGAGTCGATGATGCAGGCGATCAATGCCTGTCGGCCCGGCGGCTCGATCGGTTATGTCGGCGTTCCCCATGGCGTCAGTCTCGACGGACAGATGCTGTTCTTCGCGCAGAAGAACCTGATGGGCGGCCCTGCCCCGGTTCGCCGTTTCCTGCCGCAGCTGATCGACCTCGTGATGTCTCGCAAGATCAACCCCGGAAAAGTCTTCGATCTCGAAGTGCCGCTCGCCGATGTCGCCAAGGGTTACAAGGCGATGGACGAGCGCTCGGCGATCAAGACGCTTCTGCGCATGTGACGTCCGGCGTTCGGATCACCCCGAGCCCCCTGAGAACTTCACCTCAGAGATTTCGAAATCGACGCCGCCGGCAGCAATTGTCGGCGCCGTCGCCCGGCTTCTTGAGCAGCTCCTTTTGAAGGGAAAGCCCGATGGACACCACCTACGACATCAGACTGGAAACCCGGACGACGCCGTGGAGTGCGGTCATCTGCATGATGCTGACCTCCTTCGTGCTCGTCGCCTCGGAATTCATGCCGGTGAGCCTGCTGACCCCGATCGCCGACGAATTGGCGAGCACCGCGGGCCAGGCGGGTCAGGCGATTTCGATCTCCGGCTTCTTCGCCGTCATCACCGCCTTGTTCAGCAATGTGCTGTTTGCGCGGTTCGACCGCCGCCGGGTGATCCTCTCCTACACCATCGTGCTGGTGGCATCGGGTCTGGCGGTCACCTTTGCCCCCAACTACCTGATATTCATGTTCGGCCGGGCGCTGATCGGCGTGTCGATCGGCGGCTACTGGTCGTTGGCGACGGCGATCATCGCCCGCATCGCCTCCGGTCCCGACGTGCCGAAGGCCCTTGCCATGCTTCAAGGCGGCAGTGCGCTCGCCGCGGTGATCGCCGCACCGCTTGGAAGTTTCCTCGGGAGCCTGGTCGGATGGCGCGGCGCCTTCTTCATCGTCGTGCCGATCGGCATTGTCGCATTCATCTGGCAGGCGATCGCCCTGCCCCGGATGCCGGGTGGCGCCAGCGGCTCACTCGGCAGGACGTTCAGCCTGATGGGCAACCGCACCTTCGCCCTCGGCATGACCGCGATGATCCTGTTCTTCATGGGCCAGTTTGCGCTCTCGACCTATCTGAGGCCGTTTCTCGAAGATATCACCCATCTCGGCGTCAACGCGCTCTCGCTGGTGCTGCTCGGCATTGGACTTGCCGGCCTCGCCGGAACCTCGCTGATACCCGCCATGCTGCGCTCACATATGGCGCACGTCCTGATCGGGTTTCCGGCGGTGCTGGTGATCGTGGCCCTGGCGCTTATCGGGTTTGGCCCCTTCGCCTTCGCGGCGGCCGGCCTGCTGCTTCTCTGGGGCTTGCTGACGACACCGGTGCCGGCGGCATGGACGACCTGGATGACCCGGACGATCCCGCAGCATCTGGAAGAAGGCGGCGCCTGGTTTGTCGCCCTCATTCAGTTCGCGATCACCTCCGGCGCCTTCGCGGGCGGCCTGTTGTTCGATCATGTCGGCTGGTGGAGCCCGTTCGTGTTGAGCGCTGTGGCCATGCTGGGGTCGGCGGTGATTGCGGTTGGTGTGATGCGGGGGTCCAAGAGAGCCTCATCCTGAAGCGCCCCGCAGCGGCCTCGAAGGACGAGGCGGGTGTGGGGGTGTCGCAAGAAGCAACGGTGTGCCGTGTCCTGCCCCTCATCCGGCTGCCGCCACCTTCTCCCCGCTTGCGGGGCGAAGGGGATATGCCGCAAGCTTTCCGTCCCTCACCAGCGTCTCATAGGGCACGTCCCCTCTCCCCGTCAGAACGGGGAGAGGGTTAGGGTCATAGGCGCTAGGTTAGGGCTGGACATGAGGAATCTGGTTATGATTCAAGCTTGGGATGAAGATTCGTCCTGAGATTTTGGATCATTGGTCGGAAGTGAGCGCTTGGCTTCCGGCGGGTTTTGACCTGGAAGCAATGGCGCGGTTGCGCGGTGCTTTCACGCGGGTGCGGGAAATCAAGAACGCCGAGACGCTGTTGCGGCTGGCGCTTGCCTATGGCGGCCTCGGTATGTCGCTACGCGAGACCTGTGCATGGGCCGAAGCGGGCGGGATCGCCCGCTTGTCCGACCCATCGCTGCTCGAGCGGCTATGCAAAGCAGCCCCTTGGCTTGGCGACATCGTGGCCGCGCTGATTGCCGAGCAGACTAAGGTGCCGGCAGGACGCTGGGCGGGATATCGCTTGCGTGTGCTCGATGGAACGTCGATCTGCCACCCGGGCGCTGACCGCACGACATGGCGGTTGCATGTCGGCTACGACCTGGCAACGGCTCAAGTCGATCAGCTTGAGTTGACCGACATCCATGGTGCCGAAAACCTTCAGCGCCTCACCTACGCACCCGGTAATATCGTGCTGGCCGATCGCTACTATGCAAG
>NZ_JH719395.1:1465768-1608045 GCF_000271845.1 Rhizobium leguminosarum bv. trifolii WSM2297
CACGCCGACGTCGAAAACAATGCGATTATCTGAATGCTCGCCTAACCTAGCGCATATGACCCTAACCCTCTCCCCGTAAAACGGGGAGAGGGGACGTGCCCCACTCAACGTTGGCGAGGAGCGGAGAGGCTGCGGCTTGTCCCCTTCGCCCCGCGCGCGGGGAGAAGGTGCCGGCAGGCGGATGAGGGGCACGCAGCGAATTCCGAGCGACGATCTCTTCAGCTTGCATTTTCCAGCGATTCTCGCAAAAATAGTGCGATCCGCCCCTCACCCCGCCAGCTGCCCACTCTCGGAAAAATCCAGACCATGGCATCAACGAAATCTTCCGACACTCCGGAAAGGCAAACCGTGACCGAGAATGATTATGATGCCTTCGCGGCGGCTTATGACGCGGATAATGAGGGCAATGCCTGGAATGCCTATTATGAGCGGCCGGCCATTCTTGCCCTGGTCGGCGAGGTCGCCGGGCTTTCCGTGCTCGATGCGGGATGCGGCGGCGGGGCGCATGCGGCAGCGCTCGTCGAGCGCGGGGCCGTGGTCACCGGGATCGATGCAAGCGCCGGCATGCTTGATATCGCGCAACGCCGCCTGGAAGGACGCGCGCGCCTGCTGCGGGCTGATCTCGGCGAAGCACTGCCGTTCGAGGATCAAGCGTTCGGGCTGATCCTCGCCTCGCTGGTCCTGCATTATCTGCCTGATTGGTCGGGGCCGCTCCGGGAATTCAACCGGCTGCTGCCTCAAGGCGGCCGCCTGGTTTTCTCCACCCACCATCCCTTCATGGATCACGCCTCGAGCGGCCGCGACAATTATTTCGAGACCTACAGTTTTGACGAAACCTGGCAGCGCGGCGGCAAGGACATCGCCATGCGCTTCTGGCATCGGCCGCTGCACGCCATGTTCGACGCGCTCAAGACCGCCGGATTTCAGATCGAAACCGTCAGCGAGCCGCAGCCCGATCCGCGCGCCCGCACGCTTTTCCCGCAGGCCTATCAGAGCCTGACGACGACACCGCGGTTCCTGTTTTTCTCGGTGGTGAAAACATGACGACCCATGGAAGGGAAGATTCCGGCAGGAACGCCAGCATAGGCTTTTTGCAAAACTCTTACGGGACAGCGCCGATGCTCGACTTTGATCCGCTCTATTCGACCCCGCGGGTCGAGGCAGTCGAACGGTTCATCGATGCGCATTATTCGCTGGCGGGGCCGGTCTCCTGCCGCCTGCTGCAACGCGGGCTGAACGACGTCTATCTCATCGTTGGCAGCAACGCCGAGCGTTATGTCTTCCGGCTTTCGCATCGGCGGGCGCGTGGTCCAGCCGACGTCAAAACCGAAACGGCCTTTCTCACGCATCTCGCGCAATCGGGCGTTCCGGTCGCCGCGCCCATCCCGACACGCGAGGGCGCCTTGTTCCTTCGAGGATCTGCGCCGGAGGGTGCGCGCGAGGGCGTGCTCTTCCGGGCGCTCGATGGCCGCAAGCCGCAGCCAACGGATGCCGGCGATGCTTTGGCCAACGGCAAGACCCTTGCTCTGCTGCATAATGCCGCCGAGACATTTTCGCCCGATGGCGCGCTCTACCGGCTTGACCTCGAACACCTGCTGTTTCGGCCGCTGGCACGCATACGCGACAGCGGCGTCGTCGAAGACGCGGACGTCTATGGCGAGCTGGAAACCATCGCCGCGCGAACCGCAACGGCGATCGAAGCGGGCAATTTGACCCGGACCTATTGTCATGGAGACTGCCACGGCTTCAATGCGCGCATCAACGACGCCGGCGAAGCCGTATTTTTCGATTTTGACGACGGCGGTCCGGGATACCTCGCCTACGACCTCTCGGTCTTCCTGTGGGCGCAAGTCTCCTTCGGCCGGTCGTCGACCGCCATGTGGGACGCCTTCATCGACGGCTACCGCGCCATCCGGGAGATCACCCCCGACGACTTCGAAGCGGCCCAGAGATTCGTGATCGTCCGCCACATCTGGCTGATGGGCGAATACGCCAGCCGGGCACAAGAATGGGGAAGCGAGGCCGTCGGCTGGATCGCCCGGGAGGCGAATTTTCTCAGGGAGTGGGAGAGCGAGCAATTTGTCGATCGTTTGCTCTGAATTCGATTTTGGGCAGGAGGTCTTCACGGCAAGCACCGTGCCTGCAGCCTTTCACGAGCGCCCTCAGTGCGAGCTATCAGCCAATTCTTTAGCGCCAAAAATTCAAGGCGAGGAAGGAGCTTTATGGAGAGGGTGGCGAATTACAGTCTGGAGGTTGAGGAGTGGTAGCCCGGATGAGATCGATCAGTCGGGACCAACGTTATAAACTGGGAATTTGTAATAGCTGCAGCTACTCATCGAAAAGAACGCCACTCCATCACCAATTTCTCGGCGTGCAAGCTCCCATTCGAAGGTGTCGTCGCTACCGAGCCCGCCGATCAACGCCATCATGCTCAGTTCCTTGAATGGCCCTGGAGGATATACGGTGCCGTAGACGATTGCATCCTTTCCAGGGTACTTTCCCTTGATGACTCTCTTAATCTCCAAATCCACCCGTATCATTCGCGTCGGAGCGCCCTCCGTCACCAGCAAACCGGAATCCCCAATCGACAGCGATTTCACACGTGCCTCAACCACGGTCTTCGCTTTCGCCAGCAATTCATTCTGAGGAGGGCATGGCGGCATCCCGGCGGCCGGCCTTAGACCAACAATCAATAGAGCAACAAGTGCTTTGACGCATACTCGCATCTGCGGGTTCGGAAACGATTTCAGCATCGGTCTATTCCTTATGAATAGCCCTATCTATTCCGCCTTGATTGCGTGAGGCTGAAACGGATATTCTCACTCAATCGCATGCACGCGGCCTTGATCGACCTTGCCCGAATGCGCCAATGCGTTCATTGCAAAGTCTGGACGCGCCGGCCTGGGGTCGAAGCATCCGGCTCAGCTGTTCAGCTCGATCGGCGAGGGCGTTTGTCGAAACCGCACCCCAACCTCCGTTATTCCAGGCCTTGAGCCTGGGATCCATGCCGCAACGGATGGAGGCCGGTGTGGATCCTCGGGCCAAGCCCGAGGAAGACGGAGGGTGGGATGAGCCTGGGAGACAGATAGCGATGGCGGACGGGATATGGGCGAATTTTGCTTCGGTCAGCAGTCATTGTCATCCCGCCAATCCGCCGCCTAACCACCAGCCTACCCCACCCCATCACCCACCCTCGCCGCGCGCAAGGCAATCAATCCCCGCCGCAGCCACAGCAGTTGCTGCGGCGGCATCTGGCGCAGGTGTTCGTAGTCCATCACCGTCACATTGTAGACGGTGCTGCGGACCTGCGGGCCGTCCTGGCAGCGGAGCAGGATGGCCTGCAGGGCCATCATGCGGTTGCTGGCCTTGCGGGCGCGGTCGGCGAGGGTTTCGGTCACTTCGCCCTCGTGGCCTTTAACAGTGAAGAGCGATTGGGCCCGGGGGCTCGGGGCCGGGATGCCGGTGGTCTTGTGGTAGCGGGCCATGGCCTCGGCATAGTCGTCGCCGGCCTGGCGCTGCTCTGAAGTGATCAGGCCGTCGAGGAACATGCGGCCCAGCGTATAACCGGCAACCGGGCTCTTGACCGTCTCGTCGCTGACCGTCCGGCCGAAGCCGTGGATGCGGCGGCGGGCTGATATCGCGACGCTGATATTGTCCTTCTCGGTCTCGAAGGGCTTGATCTTGCCGCAGGGAAAACGCTCGACATTTTCCTTGCGCGGCCGGCCGGCGCCCTTGTTAACCCGTTGTGTCCGTGCCTTGGCTGCTTTGCCACCCATGCTGATTGTCCTTCTATCGAATGATGCCGTTGCGAAGCGCTGCGGCGACAAGTGCGGTATCCTTGACGACGCCGAGTCTGGCCTTGGCGTTGGCGATGTGCGTATTCACCGTGATGTGGGAGATGCCGAGAATGGTGCCGATCTCGGCCGCCGTCTTTCCTGCCTCCATCCAGCCAATGATTTCGGTTTCCCGCGGGGTGACGTTGTTGATGACGGCCGGGCTCATGGCGCCGGCCCATCGATGAACGGCACCCGCGGCATCGTCACCTCGGCGCCCGAGAACGTCATACGCCTGACGCGGTCGGGGTGGCGGGGCGGCTCGGGCGGCGCGAGTTCGGCCTGCGGAAGCTTTTGCCGGGCGTCCTGCCGGGCCGGGAACCTGTCGCGGTTGCGGCGCGCCATCATGATGACGGTGTTCTTCTTCGAGCCGAACAGCTCGGCGATCGCTCTTGCCGACAGGCCGTCGTGCCAGAGCTTCACGGCCCTGCCGATTTTGTCTTCCGTCCAGAATTCGGCTCTCATCTCGCCTCCTGCGTCTCTCGTGCGGCCCTTGCGATGACCGGGTTGTCGGGGAACATCTGCGCCAGTTCCCGCCTGGCGCTGCGGCTGCCATTGGCCGCGTCGCGCAGCAGCTGCATCTTGTAGGCCGCGACTTTCGGCTGCGGCGTCTCGGGTTCGGGCTCGAGGCGCGGGCGGCTTTGCGCTGCCATCACCGCCTGCTGATGTCGGCACTCCTCGGCAAAGCTGGCGCTGCTTGGGGCAAAGGCGCGGTTATGGCCCCTCGTCCTTTCCGGCGATGAAACCTCTGGCGGCCCGCCAGACCGCCTCATCCGAAATGCCGTCGATGGCCAAGAGATAGGCGCGGATCTGCATGTCGGGATCAGTGCCGGCGGATGCCGGGAAACCCGAAAGCATCCCCGCTATGATCTTCACCGGAGAGGAAATCTCTTGCGGCATCGACTGTCGTCCTTCTCGCGCTGCTGTTGATCGACCCGGCTTCCCTCGCCTTCTCCTTGAGGTACCAGTCGCATTTGATCGCCTGCCAGCCGCGGAAGATCTGCATCTCGGCAGCACCCGCCGGGTCGCCGGTCAGCAGATATTCCCTGGCCTGGATCCGGGCTGCGTAAGCCGTCAGCGGCCGCTTCAGCGTGCGCTTGCGATGCTCGATGACCGCTGCCGCCAGCTCCTCCCCCAGCACCGGGCTGAGGATGTCCATGATGTCCTTGCTCATTGTTTCCTTTCCTTTCTCCGGTCGATTGAGCCACGCTCAAACCCACAGCCGCCGCTGCCCGCCGGCAAAATTGACCGGCGTGCCCGGCTTGATCCGGTGGGGAAACCGGCGGATCTCCGCGCCGGCATGATCCTGCTGCGCGGTATCGCCCTTCTCGGCGCTGCGAAGCCGGTGGATCTCGATTTCCACCGAGGGCACCGACATGCCGAGGATGGCTGCGATTTCGATATAGTCCCTGCCGGTGCGGAAGAGCTCGAGCGGGTTCATGCCAGGGTGATCCTTGTTGTCCATTTCGAACGCGGCGCGGCGTTCCCGCCGAAGCGGCGCTGCCAGCTGCTTCCTTTGAATTCATCGACGGCGAGCGGAGCGCCGGCTCTGTTGCGGCAGCAAAGGCTCCGGTCGCCTCCGGGCCGCCGCCCGGGGGGGGAATAAGATGCCGGCGTCGCCGAGGGAGGGCAGCGACGCCGGCCACCGATAGCCGTCAGGGAGGAGTGAGGCTGTCGGGATCGGTCATCGGAGAACAGGCGCTCTGCCGCATTTCCTTCGGGTTCGTCTGCCGGCCGCATGTCTCGCAATGGCGCTCGATCACTTCGGCGATCGACAGCGCCTTGCCGCAGTTCGGGCAGCCGGCGTAGCGGGCGCCGCAGCGCCGGAGGCTTGGTCCGTTGTTGATGATGTTGCTGTTTGTCATGCGTATTAGGGTACAATTAATACCCGACATGTCAAGCACAAAAGGGCATGACATATACCCTGAACTAGGGTATTTTTTATATCATGTTGAAAGATCAGGAACAATTTGAGCGCGAAGAACGCGCAAAGCGGCTGGTTATGGCCAGGAAAAACGCGGGCTTCGCCGGGCCGAAGGCGATCGTCGATCGGTTCGGCTGGAATGCGAATGTCTACAAGGCGCATGAGTCCGGCCGCAACGGGTTCGGCATTGCCGATGCGAAGAAATATGCCCGCGCCTTCAAGGTCAATCTCAACTGGCTGCAGTTCGGAACCGGCAACGCGCTCGATCCGGACGAGCTGCCGGTTTCCGTCGCCGACGTGCCGAAGATCTCCTGGGTCAGCGCCGGCCAGCTGAGCGAGCAGGCGCCGATCACCGACTTTTCGGAATTCCCGACGGTGGCAGCCCTTGATCTGCCGGATGGCGAATGGATCGCGCTCGAAGTCGAAGGCAATTCGATGAACAAGATCTCACCGCCGGGCTCGATCATCTTCGTCAACCTTCGCGATAAGCGCCTGGCGCCGAACGCGCTTTATGTCGTCGCCGACGAGACGGGGGCCGCCACCTACAAGCGCTATCGCCCGAACGACGACCCGCCCTTCCAGCCGGCCTCTTACGAGGACGTGCCGCCGCCGCAATTCCAGGGCGCCGTCACCATCGTCGGCCGCGTCCGCCGATCGATCATCGAGATGTAGGGACGGCATGCCCACGCTCGGAAGAAAAACCGCAATTAAATCATATTTATCAAGGAAACCAGGATGATCCGCCCTTCCTCGCGCGCCGGCAGAATTTGGTTCTATATCGTCACATTAGCGGTGTTTCTGCTGGCGTTCAGCGCCGCGCGAGAAATGTACGGCCTGTAAAATTTCGCTTCGATCTCGCCGATCTGGCGGTTGGGATCATCAGTGCGATCGGGGCGCCCCTTCGCTGAAACCACAAATTGCGGAGGCTCCGGATGCCGTTCGCGCACAGCTTCCGGATGGCTGCGAGCAACCTGTCCCTCGGCAGCGCCCCTCCCACGGATCGTAGAATTTCGATGATCGCATCCAAGTCGCCTCGACCGCTTCGCCGGCGATTTCGTTTTCGCTGCGCATGGCCGGCCCCCGTTTTTTCTCGCAGCATCAGACTCCAAGATAGGTTTTGATTCTATCTTTCTGTCTTCGATCCTGAAGGCTGGTGAGGGAGGGTTCCGGCCAAAGCTTCCCCCTACCCCATGAGCAAAGCCCATGAAGCCGGGAGAGCATTGGCCAAGTCCTGAAGGCCGGAGCCGGGATGGGACACGTGCCAGAGGGGCCATTCGCTTCGCCCTCGTCCTGATTTTCTGACAGCGCACTTAAGGACTTTCGCTTCCCGCGCCGCTGGGCTTCGTCAGCTCGGGAGTTGCACCCGGTCGCCCAATCACTAGGGCACAGACATACGCCTATGATTCGTACCTCGTCAATCGTTAAGGTATTTTTTATATCTTTTACGGTTGACGTTATCGGGTATGATATATACCTTTATCTCACGAGCAGAACAGAGGCGTGTGAGAGGACAGAGCGATGCAGCACATCCGCAATATCGAGACCGTGGAGAGCAAGCGCGACGCCCGCTGGAATGGCGCGCTAGGGATGAGCGACTGCAGCGCCTATATGGCGATCGAGGCCCAGCGCATGGGCGCCCTCGGCTTTGCCTATCTCCGCCGTCCTGAACATTCGGTCCGCGGCCCGTCCTGGCTGCGGGGTGCTGTCGCCTCCGTCGAGGAGCATTACCGCTATGCCCGCGAGATCATGGGCATGACCGATCGCGATCAGCTTTACGCCTGAGGGGAGCGGAGATGTCTGCCGATTGCATCGTCAAGGCCTTTTGCGGCTGCGCCTGCCCGGCCCGTGAATGCGCGGAACAGCCCCTCACCCCGGCGCCCGTCACCTTCATCTCCTGGCGCAAGCAGGCCATCACCTGCCTCACCTTCGGCTTCCTCGCCGCCATCATCACGGCCGCCTGGATGGAGGCGCAGTTCAAGAACCAGGATCTCGCCGATCAGGAGCTGATGTCATGGAAATGAGCGACGGCACTGCCCGATACCACCGATCAGGAACTATATTTGATGTCGCTCGCCTTGGCCGCGGTAATGAACGCCCGCCGCACCTGCTCGGGCTCGGCGGCATCGTTGAAGACGTCGAGCACCAGCCGCTCGGCAACCTTGGCCGCCGGCGTCTGGTCGGGCCAATCGTTCAGCAAAGTGTTGCCGGCCTGGACGACATTATATACCGTCCTCACCTTGCCATTGATGGTGATCTTCACCGGTTTGAAGCTTCGTCGCTTGCTCATGGCCCAGTATCTCACACGGAACGCGACTCAACGAATCACTTTGGGACTCGTTCCGGTTGAGGGAGCCGTCTTGGACATATGCCCTGTGGTTGGCGCGCTCGGTTATAACGTTCCCGCAGAAAAATTCTAACCGGATAGAGGTTCGGCTTCGGCCGAAAAGCGCCGCCCTTCCAGAATTCTCGCCTTGATTCGCCGGCGCCGCCGCCTAATTTGACCATATATGGTCATTTAGAATCGGAGGCTGCAATGTCGACAATCAGCGTGGCAGAGGCAAAGGCCGGTTTCGCCGGTCTGGTCGATGAAGCGGCGAACGGGGAATTCGTCACGATCACGCGGCACGGAAAGCCCGCTGCCGTGCTCGTATCCGTCGAAGCGGCCGAGGCCGCGAAAAGGGCTTTGAAGAAGCCACGGCCGAATTTCGGGGATTTTCTGTTGACCTTCCCCGGCGGGGTTGAGTTGGAGCGGAACCCGTCGACAATGCGCGATATCGATCTGTGACCGCCTACCTTCTCGACACCAACATCATTTCGAAATTCGCGCCGGGCAAGATGCCGCCGTCCGATCCAATAGGGGCATGGTTTCATGAGCAAGGCGAAGCCGATAGCCTGTTTCTGTCGGCTCTATCGGTCGCGGAGATCGAGAAGGGAATGCGGAGCCTTCACCGTCCCGGCGGGATCGAGCGGGCAAAGCGCCTTTCGACATGGCTGGACTTAATCACCGACAGTTTCGGCGATCGGATCTTGCCGATGGATATCGTTGTCGCGCGCATCGTCGGCGCTCTGGAAGATGAAGCCGAGAGCCGAGGGCGTCATCCGGGTCTCGGCGACCTCATCATCGCGGCGACCGCGCGGGCCTACGACCTCACCGTCGTTACGGAAAACCTGCGGCATTTCCAGCCGCTTGATCTCGCTGTCGATCTTCCCGCCGCGTTCCGGTCGGAATGATCGTTGCCGTCATTTTTAGTCAGTCGAGGATTTCGGGAAACATTAGCAACCCTGCTTTCCGGCAATAATGACCGAGGGTTACGACTGGTCGGAGTGGAGTGATTCGAACACTCGACCCCCACGTCCCGAACGTGGTGCGCTACCAGACTGCGCTACACTCCGTGACCAGCGGCGCTTCTATAGAACAGCCTATCTGGTTGCACAAGCACCAAATTCCAAAAAGCCGGTGGAATTTTTGACGGGTTGATGACAGGGCGGGCGATGCACTGCTGCTGCAAAAAGACACACTCGGAGCAAATCGTCTGGAAGTGCCAAAGGGGCAATTTTCTTTTGCCGGGTTCCGCGCTAAAGGGCTCGACGGGACAGGCGAAACCGCGCGTAAACAGCGGATTCGCAGCCACTGCGCTAGAGACCAGGGACAACACGATGAAACTCCGCACCATCACCGCGGCCGGGCTTGCAATTGGGCTTGCCGGATGCACGACCATTCCTTCCGCCGGCAATCCGATCGAGGCCCGCTGGGTCGGCAAATCGGCCGGCATCTTCTTTGCCGCCTACGGGCCGCCGATCAGCGACCGCGAAGAAGGCGCCACCACCGTCTATACCTGGCGCGGCGGCTACAAGACCGTGCGCAGTCCGGCAAAATATGCCGAAGGCGCCGACGGCAAGCGCGGCAAGCAGATCGCGTCGGCCCGCACCGCCTATCTGCGCTGCCAGGCCGAAATCACCACCAGCTCGGATTACACGATCCGCGACATCCGCACCGTCGCCGACATTCCCGGCGTCAACGGCCCGTCCTATTGCGCCGAGTTCCTAGCGCCCGAACAGAAGTAACGGGCAACCCGAAGACACCGAAGCAGGCGGCCGATGTGCCGCCTGTTTTGCGTTGGGAGCCGGCCTTAGAGGTGCGGATCGAGGCGGGCGATGAGGTTGAGCGCATAAGCGGCGCGCAGGAGATGATCGGCGCGTTGGCAGCAAGACCCCTCCCCAACCCCCTCCACACAAGGGGGAGGGGCTAGGCTGCGGTGTCCGGCGGTAGCCGGAAGGCGAGGTCTTGCTGGCTGTTATCGTTTCGCAGATGGTTACGGTGAGGGTTACGTGAAGCGGTGCGACACGTTAGCCCCCCCCTTGTGGGGAGGGGTTGGGGCGGGGTCTTGGGCCGATCCGAGACCGCCGCTAAAGCTCAGCCCTCCGCCGGCCCGTAGAGGCCGAGCTGATCGAGAAGCGCGCGCTGCCGGTCGGCATTTTCGACCAGGAGGCCGGTGTAGCGCTCGACGATGCGGCCGCGGTGATCCGGATCGGAGACGGCGGACAGCGCGCCTGTTATGGCGGCGATCTTTTCCGAGGCCTGGCGCAGCTCTTCCAGCAGCTTGGCCTTGCCGCCGGCTTCCGCGACGACCTGCTTCGTCACCTTGCCGATGCCGGCCGGCGTGCGGCTGCCGCCGGAGACGTATCCCTCCGGCAGATCGCCCTTGAGATTGACGACGGATTTGAAGCGGATGACGTCGAAGATCTGGTCGACCGCCTGCTTGGCGCCGGTTACCCGCGAGGGGTGGTCGGTGTCGGCGGCGGCATGCGGCAGCAGTTCGAGCTTGCCCTTGTGGCGCTCCTCGAGCGGCAGGTAGGGCAGCATCGGGCCGCTGAGCGCGCCGGTCGCAGCATCCCTGAAAAGGTCGGCGTCGATGGCCGCATGGGCGATCTTGCCGGAGGCAAGGGCTGCGTCGAGCGCGCCGGCGTCGACAACTTCGCCGCGGTCGTAATTGACCAGCACGGCGCCGTCCTTCATGGCGCCGAGCACCTTGGCATCGACGGTGCCGGCATTGGAATAGACGCCGGTCGCTGCGTCCAGGCGGCCGAGGCCGATATGGACGGAGAGCACGTCGGCGCCGCTGGCCGCTTCGACCGGGCTTGCGGCATAGTCAAAGCCCTCCGCCTCGATCCAGCGCCGGTGATGCTCGCGGGCATAGATCGCCACCTGCATGCCGAAGGCCTTGGCGAGCTTGGCGACTTCACGGCCGATATTGCCATAGCCGAGCACGGCAAGCTTGCGGCCCTCGAGCTTTGCCGTCGGAAAATCCTTGAGCTGGCGGCCGGTATCGAAATCGCCGCCAGAGACCATCCGGTGCAGCCTGTCGACCGGCAGGTCGGGCACGACCTTGAGGATCGCCTTCACAGCCATCTGGGCGGTCGCCCGGCTGTTGATGCCGGGTGTGTTCATCAGCGCCGCATTGCCGCCCTCGCCGTTGCCGCCGCCCCAGGAGGCCGAACCCATATTGCCGGTGCCGGCGCCGATGCGCACGCCGCCGAGCGAAAACACCGAGGCCTTCGGGATGAAGGTCGCAGCCGCGATCAGCGCGTCATATTGGCCCTTGTCGGTCTGCGGCAGGATCTCCGCCTCGGTGCTGAGGTTCGGCTGATAGAAGAAATGGATGCGGCCCTTTTCAAGCCCGGCTCGATCACCGAGCGGGCCGAGATGAAAGGCGCCGCCCTTCTCCTCGATATAGGCCTTGACCTCGCTATAGTCGGGCTCGCCGTCAGCGCCGAAGCGCAAGCCGACCAGATCGGCAATCAGCACCGTATAGGCGTGGTTCGGATCGTCCTTGCGCACGGCGCCATCGGCCTTGACAGGCGCCTCGAAGGTCACGCCGTTCTTTGCCAGTTCCTCTTCGAGAACGACGATCTTGGCTCTGAGATAGGCGTATTGCAGGTTTTCCAGGAGTGCCACGACATCTTCGGGCTCGCGGATGCCGCCGACCCAGGCGCGGTAATCGCCTGGAGTGCCGGGGAAGGCATTGACGTAGCGGGCGGCATCGAGGCCGGGCTCGTATGCGCCGTTCGGATGGGTGATGCCCTCATAACCGAGCAGTTGTTTGGAACGAGCGATGATGCGGGCGTGAATGCCGAGATCGGTGATGCCGTCGTCCTCGACCTTCAACAGCGTCACTGCCGCACCACGCCGGTCGGCATCGGTGACGGTCAGCGACAGCAGCGGATGCGACTTGACCCACTCGTCAATCACGGCGCGATTAGCGGCGGAGCGGCGGTTGAACTCGACGACGGAGCCGACCCGGGCTTCCGACTGCAGCAGGCCGAAGGTGGTCTCGGCAAAGGCGAGCGCGCTGTAGGTGTTGATGACGCCGCCGAGCATGCGGTCTTCGGCCGGATCGTAGAACGGGCCGGCATCGACGGAGCGCTTGGCCGAAAACGGCTGCCGCGGATCGATCGGCGGGGCGATCTTCAGCTGCCGCGGGATCGCCCAGGCCGGATCCTGCTGATTCTTCTCGATCAGCGCCAGGGCATGCGGCGTGAAGGAGGCGACGAAATAGCCTGAAATGCCGCCGATCGCCTTCTGCAACGGCATGAACAGGCAGCATTTCGCCATCACCGCGCTGACCAGTTCAGGCTCCCAGGGCATGGCGCCGAGCATCGAGGTGGCGTCGAACACCGCATGGCGGTTAGCCGGATCGCCGTCGAGCCAGTTCAACAGCTCGTGGATCTCGCCGCTGGTGTAGGCATTGGCGCCGGTGGTTTCGTGGCCGACGCCGACGAAGATCGAAACGCCGAGCGCCGAAAGTTCGGCCGCCGTCGGGATCACGCCTTCCGAGGCGGCGAAATGAATGCGGCTCTCGCAGCCCTTTTCGGCAAAGCGCTGCATCTCGATCAGCTGCGTCGCCCAGGACTGGCGGAAGAAGCCGGCCGCCTTGGACGGATCGCTCTCCGGCTGCGGCGTATCGACATAGACGCGCTGGGCGGCATCGTTGGCATTCATCAGATGCTGGATGCAGACGGTGAAACCGCTATGGCCGCCGCCGAGCCCGACCGCCATGCGGTTGGTCTTGGGAAAACCGAAATAACGATGGATCGCCCGCATCATGTCGGTCAGGATCTTGTCGGCCGGATAGCCGCGATGCATGCTGCGGGAAATCTCGGCCGTGGTGAAGCCGCCGATGTCGTTGCCGCGGTCGTCGTACTTGCGATAGGTCTTTTCGATCCAGGCGTCGAAGGCGATGCGCCGCAGGCGGCTATCCACTTCGTCGGTCGTCGCATCGGTGATCGGCCCGACGCCGAAGAACGGGTTGGACGGCAGTCTCGGCGCACCCGACGCGGTCTGTCGAAGGGCGCTCAATCGCTGTTCCTGCATCTGCGCGATATCTGTCATTGCCTGCCTGTCTCTGTCCGGAGCTGAAGTTACCTTCATGGTGAAGCGACTGCCCCGGCAAGACAACCTCATATGCGCCGAACGACAGGCGAAACGCGCCATGGGTGAGGAGATCGGCGAAAGTGGCCCCTCATCCGGCTGCCGCCACCGACCGGGGTCGAGCCACGGGTCTCGACCCGTCCTTCGGACCCCCGTAAACGGGGCGAAGGGGGAGAGCCGCAGCCTATCCGATCCTGTCTGACCTCTCGCAGGGCACGTCCCCTCGCCCCGTTTTACGGGGAGAGGGTTAGGGTGAGGGGCAGGCTTCGGATGGACCCCACCATCCGCCCCACACAAAAGGGGCTTGCCGCCCCCAGCCATCCGGCGTATGTCTTGCCCGTCGCGAAAAGCGACTGCTTCCCTTGATCCGCTCAGTGGCGGAGTAAACAGGTGGACGAATGGTCGTCCAGGCGGTCGAATACACGCCAGCCATGCGCTTCAGCCATGGTTCGGCCAGCACCTCCCAGAAACCAAACGCCTGACCCAGCGTCAGGCTTCATCGTGAGCCTTCGGCGTCTCGATCCGTTCCGGCAAAACTGCGTCCCGCGTTTTGCCCGGGAAAACTGCGTCCCGCGTTTTGCCCGGGAAAACTGCGAAGCGGCTTTCCCAGGAATGGCTTGAAAGCGGCAGAGCTTTTCCGTGATTCAAAGGAACCGGAAAGGCGCTGCCGGCGCTGCACGCCTGCGTCGACCGGAAACGCGCCATGACCAGATCCCTCATCGTCATCTTCACTGCCATTGTCCTCGATGCCGTCGGCATCGGGCTGATTTTTCCGATCCTGCCGTCGCTGCTGCAGGAGATTACCCATGCCGAAAACGTCGCCCCCACGATCGGCACGATGACCGCGCTCTATGCGGTCATGCAGTTCATCTTCGCGCCGGTGCTCGGGGCGCTGAGCGATCGGCTCGGCCGCCGGCCGGTGCTGTTGATTTCGCTGGCGGGGGCGGCCGTCAACTACCTGTTCCTCGCCTTTGCGCCCAATCTCGCCCTGCTGTTCATCGGCCGGGCGATCGCCGGGCTGACCAGCGCCAATATCGCGGTGGCGACAGCCTATATCACCGACATTTCGCCGGAGGAGAAACGCGCCCGCCGCTTCGGCCTGTTTAACGCCATGTTCGGCCTCGGCTTCATCATCGGCCCGGTGCTCGGCGGCGTGCTCGGCGATTATTGGCTGCGGTTGCCTTTCATCGCGGCCGCCATCCTCAATGGCGCCAACCTGCTGCTCGCCTTGTTCATCCTGCCGGAATCGCGCCCCGGCAGCCGCGAGAGGATCGAGCTTTCGACGCTCAATCCGCTGCGGCCGCTGCGCGCGGTGCTGGAGGTCAAAAGCCTGCTGCCTGTCATCATCCTGTTCTTCATCTTCAGCGCCACCGGCGAGGCCTACGGCACCTGCTGGGCGCTCTGGGGCAGCGACGCCTTCCACTGGAACGGGCTGTCGATCGGCCTTTCGCTCGGCGCCTTCGGCATCTGCCAGGCGCTCGCCCAGGCCTTCCTGCCCGGGCCTGCCGTCAAACTGCTCGGCGAACGCGGGGCGATCCTGACCGGTGTCGGGGGCGTCTGCATCGCCCTCACCGTCATGGCCTTTGCCGATAAGAGCTGGATGATCTTTGCGATCATGCCGGTGTTCACGCTCGGCGGCATCGGCGTGCCGGCGCTGCAGTCGCTGGCGACCCGGCAGGTCGATGAAACCAGCCAAGGCCAGTTCCAGGGCGTGCTGGCCTCAGTCGTCAGCCTCGCCTCGATCATCGCGCCGCTTGCCTTCTCGAGCTTCTATTTCGTCGTCCGCCGGGAGTGGCCGGGCGCCATCTGGCTCTCGGTCGTCGCCGTCTATGCGGTCAGCGTGCCGCTGGTTCTCGACCTCAGGCTGAAGAGGCCGGAGCGGGCTGCGGGCTAGCATGGGTTTCGCTCCGTCCGGGTCAACGCCCGAAGAGGTAGAGGGTGATGCCTTTTAGCCAGCGTGGCGGCGGGGCGCACCCCCCTCTGTCCTGCCGGACATCTCCCCCACAAGGGGGGAGATCGGCAAGAGGCGAACACTTCGTCCCTCTCGATTGATCGACGGATGCAAGCCGTCATTGTTTGGGGAAGCCCGTGCCCCCAGCCGATCTCCCTCCTTGTGGGGGAGATGCCCGGCAGGGCAGAGGGGGGTGGCCACACGACGGCGCTCTCCGAACCCTACGCCGCCTGCGCCGCATTTTTCGAAATCGTCTTCAGGCGGACGTGCTGTTCTTCCAGGTCAGCCCGAACACACGCAGCCAGTTGTCGAAGGCGAATTTCGACAGGGTCTGCCGGTCGAACCCGCTTTTCCGCATCGCTTCGAACAGATGCGGCAAGCCGCTGGCGTCCTTGATCCCGCGGGGGATGACCGCGCCGTCGAAATCCGAGCCGAGGGCGACCCTGTCTTCGCCGACGCGGTTGATGAGATAGTCGATATGGCGAACGACGGTATCGAGCGGGGTGTCGTCAATCAGGTGGCCGTCGGCGCGGATGTCGTTGACGGAAAGGTTGAAGCCGATCACGCCGTCGGTGTCGCGGATGGCGTCGAGCTGCCGGTCGGTGAGATTGCGGGTGGAGGGGCAGATGGCATGGGCGCAGGCGTGGGTGGCCACCAGTGGGGCGTCACTCAAGGCCGCCACATCCCAGAAACCCTTTTCGTTCAGATGCGCAAGGTCGATCATGATCCCGAGCCCATTGCAGGTCCTGACCAATTGCTTGCCGAGATCGGTCAGCCCGGGCCCGGTATCCGGCGACCTCGGAAAGGCGAAGGGAACGCCGTAGCCGAATATATTCGGGCGGCTCCAGACCGGCCCCAGCGATCGGAGGCCGGCCGCATGCAGCGCATGGAGATAGTCGAATTCCCGATCAACCGCCTCGGCCCCTTCCATATGCAGCACGGCGGCAAAGGCGCCTTCGGCCCGCGCCGCCCTGATCTCATCGACATCAATCGCCATGCGCATCTGCCCGCCGGAACGCCGGATCAGACTTTCCAGCGCCAGGCGCTCGGCCTCGATCTGCTGGCGGGCATAAAGCGGATCGACGGTTTCGGCATACATGACCTCATAGCCATCGGCGGTGATGATCAGGTCATTTTCCGGCGGACGCTCCGGTGCTGCATGCAGCGCAAACAACCCGCCGATCAGGCCGCCCTCGCGGGCCCGCGACAGATCGAGATGACCGGTTTCCGACCGCAGCAGAAAGTCGCGGCCGGAGGGCGAGTATTCGGCAATGAATTGAACCGCGTCATTGTGCCCGTCGAAGACATCGATGTCGGCCATGTCGGTCTCCTCCGGGATCGCGAGAGATCAACGTTGCATGGTTGGGGTCGCTTATGCGCGGGCAACATGCGGTAGTTTGCAGGAATAGTCACTGCTGGGGCGTGGAGAGATACCCCCCTCTGCCCTGCCGGGCATCTCCCCCACAAGGAGGGAGATTGGCTGGGCGCACGGGCTTCCCCAAACAATGGCTGCTCGCATTCATATATCACTAGAGAAGGACAAAGCGCGCGCCTCTTGCCGATCTCCCCCCTTGTGGGGGAGATGCCCGGCAGGGCAGAGGGGGGTGCCACACGCCGGCTCCGAACCTATGTTCGCCTACGCCGCCTCCCCCGCCTGCACCGCACTCTCGGCCAACTTGCGCGCCGCCACGAAATCCACCTTGCCGGATCCCAGCACCGGCACCTTGCCGATGTTGACCTCGGCCGGCACCATCATGTCCATGGCGCCCTTGGATTTGGCGTAGGCGAGGAATTCGGCGCGGGTGGCGGTGGGGGCGTCGGTCAGGAGCACCAGGCGTTCGCCCTTCTTGGCGTCGGGCAGCGACGAGACGACCGAGAGCGCGCCGGGCCAGAGTTCGGCGGCCAGCGTCTCGACGGCGGCAAGCGAGATCATTTCGCCGCCGATCTTGGCGAAGCGCTTGGCGCGGCCGCGGATCTTGACGAAACCGTCCTCGTCGATGGTGACGATGTCGCCGGTGTCGTGCCAGCCGTCGGCGAGCGGTTCGAGCACGCCGGGTTTTTCGGCGCGGAGATAACCGGCCATGACATTGGCGCCGCGCACATGCAGGCGGCCGCCTTCATCGATGCCGGGCACCGGTTCGAGCTTCCAGTCCATGCCCGGCAGGATTTTGCCGACAGTGCCCGATTTATTGTACATCGGCGTGTTGATCGAAATGACCGGCGCGGTCTCGGTGACGCCGTAACCTTCGAGAATGCGCAGGCCGAATTTTTCCATATAGGTCTGGCGGGTTGCGGCCTTCACCGGCTCGGCGCCGGAGAAGATGTAGCGGATCGAGCGGAAGTCGTAAGGGTGCGCCGTCCGGGCATAACCGTTGAGGAAGGTGTCGGTGCCGAAGATGATCGTGGCGTTGGAGACATAGATCAGCTCCGGCACGATGCGGTAATGCAGCGGCGACGGATAGAAATAGACCGGCACGCCCGAGATCAGCGGCAGCACGGTGCCGGCGGTCAGCCCGAAGGAATGGAAAACGGGTAAGATGTTGAACACCTTGTCGCCGCTGTGGAAATCGATGCGGGCGGCGGCCTGGGCGGCGTTCGACAGAATGTTGCGGTGGGTCAGCACCACGCCCTTCGGCGTGCCCTCGGAGCCCGAGGTGAAGAGGATGACGGCCGGATCGTCAGCCTGCCGTTTGACCAGCGGCCGCGCCTTCCTGAGAAGCCCGATGAGCTTGTCCTTGAAGGAGACTTCGGCCCTGAGATCATCGAGCCAGACGATCGTCAGCTGCTTCTCCATCTCTGCGATAACTGGGCCGAGCTTGGCCTGGGTGACGAAGGCGCGCGAGGTCAGCACGTGCTTGACCTCGGCGGCCTTGCAGGCGGAGAGGATATTGGCCGCACCGGCGGTGAAGTTCAGCATCGCCGGCACCTTGCCTGATGTCATGACGCCGAGCAGCGTGGCGGCGGCGCCATTGGCATTCGGCAGCATGACGCCGAGGTTCTGCTCGGGAAAGCGGGCGCGGAATTTTGCGCCGAGCACGGCAGCGCCGGTCAACAGCTTGCCATAGGTGAGACTGCCGGTGACCGGATCTTCGACGGCGAGCTTCTTCATGCCGAATTCGTGGCCGGCCTGAATGACCCGGTCGAGAACGGTCGACGAAGTATCGGCGGTCTGGAACAGCAGGTTCGACATCACCTGATAAAGTGCGGCCCCCGCCGCCGTGCGGCGCTTGCGGCCTTTCAGCTCGGCCGGCACTTCGAGCTTCACCGGTTCGAGAATGGTGACCTTGACCTTGGGAAACAGCCGGCGGCGGATCTTGCCGTTATCGAGATAGGAGAGATAGCTCTTCTCCAGCCCGTCGATCTTCACCGGCACCACCATCGAGCCTGTCTTGTCGGCGACCATGGCGGCGCCGTCATAGACCTTCATCAAGGTGCCGGTCACCGTCAGGCGGCCCTCGGGGAAGATGCCGATCGGGTTGCCCTCCTGCACCACCTTGATCAGCGAACGTGTCGCCATAGGCTTGGTCGGGTCGAGCGGCAGGAACTTGCACATTTTCAGGAACGGCCGCACCCACCAGGCCTGGGCGATCTTGTAATCGCCGGCAAAGGTCGGTTCTTCCTCGGTGATGGCAAGCGCCAGGGCGCCATCGAGCAGGCTGACATGGTTCAGCGCAATGATCGGCGCACGGCCGGCCTTCTTGATATTCTCCAGCCCCTCGACCTCGAGCCGCATGAAGGCGCGGAACAGGATCGAGATGAAATCGCGGAAGGGATTGGTCGGCAGCGTCTTCAGCATCAGCCAGGCGACGCCGAAGTTGATGATCCCAAGCCCGATCAGGATTTGCGGAATGGAGGCGCCGAGCGCCTGGACGACGGCGACGATGCCGAGGCCGACAGTGATGAAGAGGGCCGACAGCACGTTGGCGGCACCGATGACGCGGGCGCGGCGGTCCTCATGCGCCCAGGTCTGCAGGGCGGCGAAGGTGGGAACGGCGATGAAGGCGCCCGATATTGCCATGCCGGCGAGATCGATGGCGACGCGGATGGTATTTTCGCCGGCGAAGAAGCCGGTGATCGTCGTCGCATGGCCTGTTGAGGCCAAGCCCCAGAGGTTCCAGGCGAGATCGAGGCTGAAGAGACCGAGCAGCGCCGTGCCGACGGGGGCCGGCAGCAGCACGATGCGGCCGGAGGACATCCAGGCGGCAATCGCCGACCCGACCGCGACGGCGATGGCAAAGACGGTGAGATAGGCGGGAACGACGAGTTCGGAGCCGCCGAGCAGCTCCGTCACCATGGTCGGCAGGATGGAGAGCACGAAGGCGCCGACCAGCCAGAACCAGCAGTTCATCAGCGCCGAGCGCCACAGCCGTTTATCCCTACGGATTTCCATGACCAGCGTGTAGCTGGAGCGGATGACGTTGCGGTCGATCTGCAGATCCGGGGCCTTGGAGCCGGTCGCCGGGATCATCCGGCTGGCAAGCCAGCAGAGCACCGACAGCCCCATCATCATCGAGCCGAACAGCAAGACATTGTCGCCGCTGGAGAAGGCGAGGGCGGCGATGATCGTGCCGGCGAGGATGGCGATGAAGGTGCCGCCCTCGATCCAGGCATTGGCCTTCGGCAGGTCGCGGCGGTCGAGATGATCGGGCAGGATGCCGTATTTGATCGGCCCGAACAGCGCCGAGACGACGCCGAAGCCGAAGAGTGCCGCCATCAGCACGAAGATCGAGGAGAAGGCGAGACCAACGACGGCAAGTGCGGCAATGCCGATCTCGCAGCGTTTCAACAGCTCGGCGATTTTGGCCTTGTCGTGTTTGTCGGCCAGTTCGCCGCCGAGCGCCGAAAGCAGCAGGAAGGGCACGATGAGGATGACGCCGGCAAGCGTCACCAGGGCAGCCCCTTCGCTGGCCGACATCTTGAAGAGAATGAGGAACACCAAAGTGTTCTTCAGAAAATTGTCGTTGAAGGCCGTGAGGAACTGGGTCCAGAACAGCGGCGCGAATTTCCTTGACGTCATCAGCTTGTGTTGCACGGGCACATTCCCTCTTTTCGGCAGGCAGAGAAGGCCACAGAGTTGTTACGCATTGGTTGAATGCCTTAACAACTCTGCGCTGTGGTTAACGAAGATCAATCTTCATCGCTACGATTGAATTTGACCAGCAGCTTTTCGGTGCGGGCATCCTCGACCTTGCGGATCAGCTTCTCGGATTCGGCATTGTCGCGCAGCGTCTTGGTGATGTTCACCGTCGTCTGCACCAGCATCAATATGCCCATGGCGAGATAACCTTTGCCCCAGAGATCGAGCGGCATCATGTAGAGGCCGAGCGCCAGCATGAAGGCGGCCGAGCCGAAGGAGATGTAGGAGAAGCTGACCCAGCTGGCGGAATGTTTCTGGAAACTGTCGTTCATTTGAGTGGTCCCTATGGTTCGATGGATGGATGGTTCGGTGGAAAAGATATCAGGCGGCGGAATTGATGCGGCTCTTCAGCCGGGCGAGCACATCATCGGCCGATGAGGTGAGCGGCGCGCCGCAGCCGGCATTGGCAAGCTTTTCGATGATGCCGGCCGGCCGGGTGGCGCTTTCCATGTCCTTCAGCGCCGCGGCCGTCAGCTCGTTCTGGCCCTGGCGCAGACGCAGGCGCGCCAGCGTCTCCTCGGCATCGTCGAGTGTGGCCAGGCCGGGGCCGGCCACCGTGATATCGAGCTTCTGCGCCTCCTGCGTGGCGCGCGCCAGCCGCTCGCCGCGCTGCAGCTCCTGCAGCCGCACTTCTGCAGCCCGGACGATGCCCTTCAGCTTGTCGATCGCCTGGGTGAACTGAGCTTGCGCCTTGACCGAGGCATCACGCTCGGCTTCGAGAAAGGCGATCGCTTCGGCCGCTTCCCGCGCCAGGCCTTCATTGCCCTTGGTGAGCGCCGCGATGGCGCGGACCTCGAGATCGGCGATGCGGGCAACGATCGTTGCATGCTGCCCCTTCTCCTGCTCGTTCTGGGCGATGGCGACGGCGACGCTGCGGCGCGCCGACTGGATCTGTTGGGCGGCATCGCGGATCTGCTGGGCAAGCAGCGGCACGGCGTTGCGATCGGCAAAGGCCTGCTCGGCGTCACGCGCCCTGCCCCGCAATAATGTCGAAATCAATTTGAACATTTTGTTCCTCCGGTTTATGAACGTTGTTCACGAGATGAGTTATGGCAGAATCGTGAACGTTGTTCAAGAATAATTTTGAACGACGTTCAAAAAATCGAAGGGAAATGGTTAATGGCCGGTCGACGCGAAGAAAAACGCGAGGATCTGAAGGCCCGGTTGATCGAGGCGGCGCGCGAACGCATCGCCCGCGACGGGCTGACCAATCTGCGCGCCCGCGACATCACCCAGGACGCCGGCTGCGCGCTCGGCGGCCTCTACACCGTCTTTTCAGACCTCGCCGAACTGATCATCCACGTCAACTCGGCGACGCTGAAGGCGCTGGAGACCAAGCTGACCCTGCCCGAGGCCAGGGATAAAAGCCCGACCGACCGCCTGCGCAACCTCGCCCAGGGCTACCTCGCCTTCGCCGTCGAACACCGCAATCTCTGGAAAGCGCTGTTCGACCACTTCCCCCCCGACACCAGCCCGACGCCGCAATGGCACCTCGACGAACACCTCTTCCTGATGGACGTGATCGCCGAGCCGCTGGCCGAACTGCAACCCGACATGCCCGCAGAAGACCGCGCCATCCGCGCCCGCACCCTGTTCGGCGCCGTCCACGGGGTGGTCAGCATCAGCCTCGAAGGCCGCTTCGTCGGCCTGCCGCTGGAGCGGCTGGCACGCGAGGTGGACGAGCTGGTGCAGACGATTGCGGCTGGGGCGGAGCGGCGGCGGCAGGGCATGTGAGGTGGCGGCGGTGAAATGGCGAGGTGGAGCGGCGCAGCCTGACGACGTTGCCGTTTTAGGCGCACCGCCATCACACACTCCGTCATCCTAGGCCTTGAGCCTAGGATCCATTCCCGCTGCCAATGGATACGGCGTGGATCTCACTCAAACCATTGAAATTACCCCCCAAAAGCCCCTCATCCGCCTGCCGGCACCTTCTCCCCGCGCGCGGGGCGAAGGGATATGCCGCGCCCTCGCAGTTCCTCGCCAACGTCCCGCATGGCACGTCCCCTCGCCCCGCGAGCGGGGAGAGGGTTAGGGTGAGGGGCAAGCATCCGCACAATGGACAACCGTAAATTCCTCCCGACGACAGACCTGCGAAGCGCACCAACCATTTTACCGAACGGGAAATTTCACGTCCTCACCCCCTTCCAACCCTCCCGATAATCCCGATCGGTAAATTTCCTTGGACGAAAGCCGGAAATCGACTATATTTTCCCGATCGGGAAAATCACATGCCAGAACATATCAAAACTCCAGCCGATATCGGCGCCCTGGTTCGAAGCACCCGCAAGGAGCAAAACCTGCGGCAGGATGAGCTTGCCGGCGTTGCCGGGGTCGGGCTTCGTTTTATCGTCGACCTCGAAGCCGGCAAGCCCACGGCCCAGATCGGTAAAGTCCTGCAGGTTCTGCAAACGCTCGGCTGCTCCATCGACATTCTGGCTCCCGGCGAGCGCAGGCCATGACAGCAAGGCTTCTCAACGTCTGGTGGGACGGCCGTATCGCCGGTCAATTCATGCAGGACAGACACGGCGATATCGGCTTTGTCTATGCGCGAGCCTGGCTTGACGATGACAAAACGCTGCCGCTCTCCGCCTCTCTGCCGAAACGAGCGGAGCGATTTTCCCGCCGGGAATGCCGGCCGTTTTTCGCCGGCCTGTTGCCTGAGGAAAACCAACGGATAGCCGCCGCGCAGGCCCTGGGCGTTTCTCCGGCCAATGACTTTGCGCTTCTCGATCACCTGGGCGGTGATGTCGCCGGTGCGCTGCAGTTGCTTGCCGAAGGCCAACTCCCCGCGCAGACAGGGCCGATTGCCAATCGCCAGCCGGCGCCCTTGGACGAAGCCGGTATCGTCCGCGTGTTGGAGGCACTGCCCATGCGGCCACTCCTTGCCGGCGAGGAAGGCCTGAGACTGTCGCTTGCCGGCGCGCAATCCAAACTGCCGGTTGTGCTGGTCGATGGCCGGATCGAGCTTCCGCTGCCCGGCCAGGCCACAACCCATATTCTGAAGCCGCCGATCGCCCGCTTCAAGGCGACGACGGAGAACGAAGCTTTCGTGATGAGGCTTGCGGCCGCCATCGATCTCGATGTCGCAGCCGTCGAACCGCGCTATGTGCAGGAGCGCCCGTTTCTTCTGGTCGAACGATATGACCGCCTTCGCGATGCCGTCGGCCTGGTTCGCCGCATTCATCAGGAAGATTTCTGCCAGGCGCTCGGCGTGCCGCCGGAAACGAAATATGCGAGCGAAGGCGGGCCGACCTTCAAGGATTGTTTCGAATTGCTGAGACGGATTTCGGCAAGACCGGCCGTCGATGTGCTGAAGCTGCTGGACGCCGCGATCTTCAACCTGATCGCCGGAAATGCCGATGCCCACGGCAAGAATTTCTCCATCCTTTACGATAGCCAAGGGCCACGGCTGGCAAAACTCTATGACCTGCTCTCCACCGTGATCTATCCGGAGCTATCGCTAAAGCTGGCAATGCGGATCGGTAAACGCGCTACGCTCGCCGAGATGGATGCCGAGGGCTGGCAGGCTTTTGCGGGAGAAGCCGGCATCGGCACTCCACTGCTGCGCCGCCGCGTGAACGAAGTTTGCGACAAGGTGATAACGCTGACCGGCAAGGTCGCGGACGAGCTTGCCGACGGATCGCCCGATCGAGACCCAATCGATGAGATTGCCGGTTTGATAACAGGCCGGGCCGCGGCCGCCGGTTTGACTCTCAAAGCCTAGACCATTGCGGCGCGCAGGCCGACTATGGGATGACGGAGCGGGCGGCCGCGCACTCCGGCGGGACTTGCTCCAGCATCTCGCCTCAGCCAATCGCGCCTCCCCACTCTCCGTCCTCCCAGGGCTTGACCCGAGCACCCCTAGCCAAGCACTCTGTGGCAACCACGCCCCCGCGAAAGGAACCACCATGAGCCGCATCTTCATCACCGGTTCCACCGATGGCCTCGGCCTCGCCGCCGCCCGCACCCTTATCAGCGAAGGCCACGAGGTCGTGCTGCACGCCCGCTCCCGCGAACGCGCCACCGCCCTATCAGAGATTTCACCCACCGCCCTCGGCATCGTCATCGGCGATCTCGCCAGCGCCACCGAGGTTCACTCGATCGCCGAGCAGGTCAACGCCATCGGCCGCATGGACGCCGTCATCCACAATGCCGGCATCTACCTCGAGCGCAGCCGCGGCGAAACGCCTGAAGGCCACGCCAAGACGCTGGCCGTCAACACGCTCGCCCCCTATCTCCTCACCGCCTGGATCACCCGGCCCGACCGCCGGATCTATCTCACCAGCGGCATGCACCGCAGCGGCAGCAGCGCCCTTGACGATATCGACTGGAAGAAGCGGCCATGGCGCGCCAGCCAGGCCTATTCGGAAAGCAAGCTCTACATCGCCACCCTCGCCGCCGCCATCGCCCGCCACTGGCCGGATGTGCTGAGCAATTCAGTCGACCCCGGCTGGGTGCCGACCAAAATGGGCGGCGCCGGCGCGCCCGATGACCTGGAGATGGGGCATCTGACGCAGACGTGGCTGGCGACGAGTGAGGACGAAGCCGCCAAGGTCAGCGGCGGGTATTGGTACCATCGGCAGCAGCGGGAGGCGGCGGCGGAGGTTGGCGATCCCGGGTTTCAGGATGTGCTGTTGGAGAAGCTGGCGGAGTTGACGGGCGTTCGGTTGTTTGCAGCGCGCCGTTGAGGCGCGTTCTCACAACGAGCCGTCCACCCAGGCTCAGCGGGAGTGGCCGGTGCGTACCAGCAACGCACTATCTAATCGGCACATCCCTTTTCCTTGCAGCGGTGACTAGCCGCTCATGGATGCCGTTTATCGCCGGGGCGATCATGTAGCCATTGTCCAGGTCGCCAATCATGACAGATTGCTCGCGCGGTGCCACCAGCCAATGCAAGCCAATGAGGCCACAGATCATTGCGTCAATCTTGTCCTGGTCGGCTTTCCTCGGCGTCATGTTAGCCGACACATCCGAACACCAGAGTTCTAGCTGCTCTAAAGTTCTGAGCGATCCGAATGTCCGGATTGTCTCCGCCACGGAATGCCAATGCTCCAATCTAAACATTCTATGGTTGGCCGGATTGTATTTTGGAGCCCCAAGACGCTGGCAGTAAGCGCTCTCGATAGCAACCAGTGCTAGAGCGGGAAATACCTCAATCAGAAAGAGCCCGGCCGATGCGGTCCGTGCGGCTTCTGGATCCTCAGTGGCTCCGAGTGACTGCTTGAAGCTCCAGATCGGTGCGGCATCATCGAACATGCCAAGCTTCGATCTGTTGGCTGGCTGAACACCACCGCCCACCCAGGAGATGAGCGCCCCTGCAACCTTGTCGACCGGGCGCGAGCCACTGAGGTTCGGAACGATTGTTGGCTGATCAAGCGCGACGAGACATTTGCTCACCTCAAGCCTTTCGGCTCGAATAAGTGCTGCGGCTTCACTGAATGAGGCCAACCTCGGCTCCACGTGCAATCGCGCACCGTGCGAATCAAGTCGGACGACACAGATAGCACCTGGCGCCTTAGGATTGTCCGTCCACGCTGAGTCGAAACCAACAACAGATATAGTTGCGGCGCTCCCTTGGTCACCCACCCTCGTAAGCCCGAACCAGTAGTGGCTGTGCCCTCTCGAAATCCGCCATCGACTTCAGCGTTACCTGCAGATCACCAGTGCCAAAGTGGCCGACATTGCTGACGTCGCGCGTAAAGCCGCTTTCAAGCGCCAAGGTGGTTGGATCGAGCTTAAGGAAAAGCATCACAGTCCGCGCCTGGGGATAGATCTCCATGCAGACGAAGTTCTTCAGCCGCTTAAATGCTGTGTAGAGCTTCAATTCCTTTACCTGCACATCATCCCCCAACCCGATCAGGAACTGGTAAACAGCGTCATAGATATCTCGAAGGTCTGCCGACGACTGCGATAGGCGGTAGCTCATCCTTTGGCTGAGATAGGGGTCGTTTTCCTGACTGGTGTCGGCTGTGGGTTGCAGGGAACTTGGACTTTTCACCTCGACTACCACCTTAGGACCATTGAGTTTACTGGTCTTCGGCACGTGCACTAGTTCCAGCATCAACAGATCCTCACCGAACCGCCGGTAGCGGATCAGCTCGATGTTTCGGGCGATCTGCTTGACGGCGTGCTCGTCATAGCGCGTGAAGTCCCCGGCGATGCAGAGCAGTCGCGGAGCAGACCAATCGACGGAATTGGCCACGTCCTGGCCAAGGCGCTCCATCACCATCCATTGGAATTCCTTGCGGTGATCCAGCAGCCAGTCGAGATAGAACAGGCCCTGGTTGATGACGTTCTCGTTTATCGATCGCTTGTATTCGATAATGACCGGCGAGTTGTCCTCGTCCAGGCCGAGCGTGTCGATCCTTCCGCCGTGCACGGGGCCGGTCGAGTGCTCGGTCGCCAGGAAGCGGATGCCGAGCAGCGCCTCGAGATTGGCCTCGAACAGAACCTGCAGGGATTTCTCGACCTGCATGGCGCTGCCCGGCAGCTCGCTCACCTGCGCGCCGCCGAAATGAAAGAGTTTGATATCGCTCAATATTCGCCCCAAGCGTGACCGCAGATTGTGCTGAAATTTCTATTCGCTTTATCGCCCTTGTCCAGATAATTTGCCGGCGAGCGCCGATTTGCGAGGATCGGCCGGCGACGAGCGATGATGGCCCCCAAGGTCAGCGGCGGTTATCGGTACCATCGGCAGCAGCGGGAGGCGGCGGAAGTGAATGATACATTTCCCTGCAAAGAGACGCTGAACACTGTTCGTCAGGGCGCCACTATCACGGTTGCCCCTATAGCAGCGAGCGCTAGCACAGCCGCAACTATTCCGGCCCAGGCTGCGACCTTCGCCCACCTAAGCATGACCTTTCCGAACTCCGTGTTGCGTCGTGCGATCTCGCCCCGCGCTTTCATCGCTTCCGGCTTACTGACAGTGCAAAGGCTTTCGTTGAGGACGCACGGCTTGCTGTAAGCGGCGACAGTTCCAGCCTGGACGATCAAGAGCGGATCTTCTTAAGCAGCGCAAATGAGTTTTGGCGCATGGCATTGCTCGGCGAGCGCTACGACGAATGGGAAATGACCAATTGACCGGGAGGGCGACTTGCGGAGGCTACTATTCCTTGTCGTGACGGGGCTGGCTCTGTGTGTGGGGAAGGTGCAAGCTCAACAGGAAATGCACCCCT
Source organism: Rhizobium leguminosarum bv. trifolii WSM2297 (assembly GCF_000271845.1). Next base: position 1,493,218 of record NZ_JH719395.1, read on the forward strand.
CGGCGCTCTATCTGCTTGGACTTTGCGAGGGTAAGGAAGACGTTGCCCTTGCTTACATCATAGGTTGGACCGATAGGCAGCAACATGATGCCGACAGCGGTGACATCTGCTTTCCGAACGGCATGCGGCCGCAATGGGCGCGCGACATTCTTTGCGAATACATGACCGCCCACGCGAAAAACCTGACACTGAACATGGACGCGGACAAGGCTATGTGGTCTGCGATGCATGAGACTTGGCCGTGCAATAAGTGATAGCGAAAGGTTATTGATTTGGCAGAAAGCGAGAACAAAATAGGAGCAAATTCAAGATCGCTGGAATGAAATCCTATTCCTCTGGAGTTCCATGAATCACCGTCGCGACACCGATTTACGCGCACCTTTCACGCCGGCGGGCTTTTATGAGCGTGGCGGAAACCAAATGCACCCCCGTGAGGGCGCTAAGTGAATGGGAGGTGCTTGGCGCGAGATGCTGTGCATGTGGCCGTCTTACGTGAGTCGACAAGAGCGCGATCTTACGGGAATGCGGAGATAGCTATCTCTTAAATCTTCGCAGGGCTCCGTTGCCGATCCTGCAACCGGGAAGGCAACAGGGTGCTTATAGGATTATGCCGCCTCGATACGGAATATGCACCGGAAACTGTTACGGCTAGCTTTTTCTAACATCCTAAGCGGTTGATTTAACTAATAAAACAAGAAATGGCTGGGGCGCCTGGATTCGAACCAGGGATGACGGTACCAAAAACCGTTGCCTTACCGCTTGGCGACGCCCCAACAGAGCTTTCGGCGGAAACCGCCTGCTCAAATCGACGCCTGATTAGCAAAGCTCTTCGCCTGTCACAATGACTAAGTTTAACCGCGAGCAGATTTATGCGCTGCAGAGCGCGGTGGGCCGTGCTAGGAATTGGCGGTGTCATCGGCCCGAGATCATCGCCTCCATGGACAGTCCCGCATTCGACCTTGCTTTCGAGCCGGCCTATGGGCGGGCCGTGCCGGTGGCGCCGGGTGTCCAGCGGCTCACCGCGAACAATCCCGGGCCTTTCACCTTTTTCGGCACCAACAGCTATATTGTCGGCTCTTCCTCGGTCGCCGTCATCGATCCCGGGCCGGAGGACGAGGCGCATTATCAGGCGCTGATGGCCGCACTTGCCGGCCGCGAGCTGACGCATATCTTCGTCAGCCACACGCATCGCGACCACTCGCCGCTTGCCCGCCGGCTGCAGGCGGCAACCGGGGCGGCGACGGTGGGGCAAGGGCCGCATCGGCCGGCAAGGCCGCTGAGGGCCGGCGAGATCAATCCGTTTTCCGAAAGCTCGGATCTGTCCTTCGTGCCGGATCTCGCGATCGGCGACGGCGAGACGATTGCCGGCGACGGCTGGGCGCTGACCTCGGTGCTGACACCGGGGCACACGGCCAATCATGCCGCCTTCGCGCTTGACGGCGGCGATACTCTCTTCTCCGGCGATCATGTCATGGCCTGGTCGACCTCGATCGTCGCGCCGCCGGATGGTTCGATGGCCGATTACATGGCCTCGCTCGAGCGGCTGATAACGCGTGAGGATCGACTGCTGCTGCCCGGCCATGGCGGGCCGGTGACGGAGCCCGGCTCCTTCCTCCGGGCGCTGAAGGCGCACCGGCTGGGGCGCGAGCAGGCGGTGCTTTCGCGCATCCGGGCCGGCGACCGTCGGATATCGGAGATGGTGAAGGCGATTTATCGCGATACCGATCCGAAGCTGCATGGGGCGGCGGCGCTTTCCGTGCTCGCCCATATCGAGGATCTGATGGAGCGCGGCGAGATTGCCGCGGATGGGCCGCCTTCGCTGGCCGCCGCCTATCGGCTGGCCCCCGGGGGACGAGACTGAGGTGAGACAGGAGATGAGCATGGGCTCCCGAGCCGCTTACAGCTATCGCGACGATGCCGATGTGCCGGATTTTGCCGATGACCGGCCGCTGATCCTCTTCGATGGCGAATGCGTGTTCTGCTCCGGCTGGGTGAAGTTCGCGCTGAAACACGACAGGGAGCGGCGATATCGCTTCCTTGCGGCGCAGACGCCGCTCGGCGCAGCGCTCTACCGGCATTACGGGCTGCAGTCGCGCGACTATGAGACCAATATCCTGATCGAAGAGGGCCGCGCCTTCTTCAAATCAGACGGCTCGATCCGCATGGTGGCGGGCCTCGGCTTTCCCTATTCGCTGGTCAAGCTCTTCCGGCTGCTGCCGCGCCGCATCGCCGATGCGCTCTATGAATTCATCGCCCGCAACCGGCTGAAGATCGCCGGGCGGCAGAGCTGCATGGTGCCGACGCCGGAGCAACGCAGCCGTTTCATCGCATGAGCGGCGACCGGTTTTCCCTGCTGATCATCGGCGGCTACGGCACTTTCGGCGGCCGGCTTGCCCAGCTGCTCGGCGATGAGCCGCGGCTGCGGCTGCTGGTCGCGGGCCGCTCGCTTGCAAAGGCCGATGATTTCCTTGCCGATCTCAGATCGCCGAAAGCCGGAGCCGGACGCCTGGGCAGCAACGATCTCGGGGCGTGGCTGCAGGCGGTGGCCTTCGATCGCGACGGCGATCTCGTGGAACAGCTGACGCGGCTGAAACCGGATCTCGTCGTCGATGCCTCGGGGCCGTTCCAGACCTTCGGCGACGATGCCTACAAGGTGGTGCAGGCCTGCATCGGCCTCGGCATCGATTATGCCGATATCGCCGACAGCACCGGCTTCGTCGCCGGCATCGGCGGGCTGGATGCGGCAGCCAAGGTCAGGGGCACTTTCGCGCTTTCCGGGCTCAGCAGTCTTCCGGCGCTTTCCTTCGCGGCGATCGAGGCGATGGCGCCGGAGTTTTCCAGGGTCGATGCGGTGGCGGCCGGCATTGCCCCCTCCTCGCATGTGAAGATCGGCCTCAACGTCGTCAGGGCGATCGCCACCTATGCCGGCAAGCCGGTGGCGGTGTGGCGCGATGGGCGGAAGGCGAGCGGGCGCGGGCTGATCGATGACATGCGGGTGGTGATCGCGCCGCCGGGGGCTGCACCGCTGCGAAGCCGGAATTTCCTGCTGGTGGATGCGCCGGATCTGGCGCTGCTGCCGCAGCGTTTTGCCGGCCTGCAATCGAGCTTCACCGGGGTCGGCACCGAGCCGCAGGCGCTGCAGCGGCTGCTTGCCCTTTCGGCACGGCTGGTGCGGCTGAAGCTGTTGCCGTCGCTCATGCCGTTTTCGCCGCTGCTGCAGCGCGCCAGTCACCGCTTTGCCGTCGGCGACCATCGCGGCGGCATGTTCGTGCGCCTCGACGGCCTCGATGCCGCCGGAAAAAGCCTTACCTGGGGCTGGCATCTGATTGCCGAGGGTGATGACGGGCCGTTCATTCCGATCACCGGCGTCGCGGCGCTGGTGCGCCGGCTGCTCCAGGGCATCCGGCCGGAGGCTGGCGCGCGGCCGGCGACGGAGGAATTGCAGCTGGCGGATTTCGAAGCGGAATTCCGGCGTTTCCAGATTGCGACGGGGATCCGGAGGGAAAACGAGGCCGCCTGCCCGCCGCTCTACCAGCGGGTTCTCGGCAGCGCTTTCGAACGGCTGCCGCCGGCGATCGCCGAATTGCACTCGGTCGGCCAAGCGGGCGGCGCCCGCCTCGCCTCCGGCCGGGCGCGGACCGAACGCGGCGGCGGCCTGCTCGCCCGGCTCATCGCCGGCATCATCGGCTTTCCCCCGGCGGGCGAGGATGTGCCGGTCGCGGTGCGTTTTGCCGCCGACGGCGAGACGGAGATCTGGACCCGCAATTTCGGCGGCAAGACCTTCCGCAGCCTGCAGCTCGAGGGAAAAGGCCGCGACCGCCACCTGCTCGCCGAAGTCTTCGGACCGTTCCGGGTGCTGCTGGCGCTGGTGCCGGATGGGGAGAAGCTGCGGCTCAAGGTGCGCGGCTGGCGCTTCTGCGGCCTGCCGCTGCCGCTGTTTTTGGCGCCGGGCGGCGATACCTATGAGGAGGAGCGTGATGGGCGGTTCCATTTCCACGTGGAGATCGGCGGGCGGCTGACCGGGCTGGTGGTGCGGTATACGGGGTGGTTGGTGGTGGAGTGAGGTGGCTTTGCGCGGATGGCTGTCCACGCCTTCGCGCCAATGGCTGCCCCTCACCCTAACCCTCTCCCCGTAAAAACGGGGCGAGGGGACGTGCCCTACGAGACGTGGAGGGGAACGGAGAGGTTGCGGCACGCCCCCTTCGCCCCGCAAGCGGGGGTCCGAAGGACGGATCGAGACCCGTGGCTCGACCCCGGTCGGTGCCGGCAGGCGGATGAGAATCTGTGTTGGTTGTCAAGGCGGATTTGGGGTCCAGAGTCGGTCCTGAGCTAAGAGGCAGTTAGCGAGAACGAGAAGTTTGCGCATGACGGCGACTAGGATCACCTTGGGTGGTTTTCCTGTGGCTTTGAGTGTGTCTGCGAAACGAGCAAGAGCGGGATTGTAGCGACAAGCCGACAAGGCGGCCATGTAGAGTGCACGCCGGGGTGCGGGCCTGCCGGCGCGAATGGAACGACGCCCGGTTCGCGCGCCGCTGTCGTTAGCGATTGGAGCAAGCCCTGCCAGCATGGCGGCCTGCTTGCCCGAACAACTGCCCAACTCGTCCATTCCCGCCATCAAGGCCAGGGCCGTGATGCGGCCGACGCCGGGAATGGAGGTGAGGATCTCAGCCTTGCGGCAGAGCTGCGGATCCTCGCGGACACGGCGCTCGATCTCTTTGTTGAGACGTTCGACATGCTGTTCCAGCTGGCGTGTGAGGCGGTTGAGTTCTCCGCGCAGAAAGGCGGTGGTGGTCGTCTTGCTGCGATTTTGCAGGGCGGTGATGTCGCCTATGGTTGCCGATCGTGCATTGACCAGCTCCTGCAAGGCCTCAATGTGAGGAGTTGGCGGCGCGTCGGCCGGCGGGCGCAGGCTCTCGGCCAAGAGCGCCAGGAAACGGGCATCGAGCCGGTCGGTCTTGGCGAGATAGCCGCAAGCGCGGGCAAACATGCGCGCACGCAGCGGATCGATCACAGCCACGGCAAAGCCAGCGAGCCAAAGCGAGCGATGGGCGGCGCGATGGAACTTGCCGGTTGCCTCCATCACGATGCTTTTGGGCCGATGCTTGGCCAGCAGCCGTTTCAGCTGCCGGATGCCCATCTTGTCATTACTGAACCGCCGGCTTTCGCCCAGCGGATGCAGATGAACATCAAGCCACTCTTTACTCACGTCCACACCGGCATAAACTACCGGCATCGCGTCTTCTTGGAACGAAACCTTGCCTTGCATGCGGGACTTGCTCCCCATCATCTGTTCAGGACAAACGCGAGGACGGCCGGACCAATCTCATCCCCGGTTCTAGCCAAGGGGCTTGCGGTCCCGGCCGTCCGCGCTCCGGCGGATGGCCATCCGCCGGAGCGCACACCAATCATCCAACAATTAGTGCGAATTGAACATGCAAGGGGCTCCCCCGATGCTGTCAAATGCCTGTTATCCCTCGCCGCATATGTTGCGGCAAAACCGGCGCGCATTATAGTCGGCCGGAAAATCTCAGGAGATGACAACACATGGACGCTGCCCCTACCCCGCCGGTCACCCTCGTCATCTTCGGCGCCACCGGCGATCTGACACGCCGCCTGCTGGTGCCGGCGATCATCAACCTGACGCGCAGCCGCCTGGTCGGCGGCGATCTTCACATTCTCGGCGTCGGCATCGAACCGGGCGACGACGAATTCCTGCGCAAGCGGCTCGACGAATTCCTCAGCCATCTGAGCGGTGAGGAAGCGACGGCGAAGGACGAGGCCTGGGAGAGCCTGCGGCAGCGGATTTCCTACATGGGAGGCGATTTCACCAAGGACGATATTTTCGTCGAGATCGGCAAGCGGCTGGGGCCGGACGCCAATGCCGCCTTCTATCTCGCGGTGCCGCCATCCTTCTTCGGCTCGATCGTCGAGAAGCTTGCCGCTCATGGCCTCACCGATGAAAAGGACGGCACCTTCCGCCGGGTCGCCATCGAGAAGCCGTTCGGCACCGATCTCGCTTCGGCACGGGCGCTGAATGCGCAGATCCTCGCCCAGATCGACGAAAGCCAAGTCTACCGGCTCGATCATTTCCTTGGCAAGGAGACGGTGCAGAACCTGATGACGGCGCGTTTCGCCAATATGATCATCGAGTCCTTGTGGAACAGCCGCTACATCGACCATGTGCAGATCACCGCCGCCGAGATCGTCGATGTCGGCAGCCGCGGCAAATTCTACGATGCGACAGGTGCGTTGCGCGACATGGTGCCGAACCATCTCTTCCAGCTGCTGGCGATGATCGCCATGGAACCGCCGAACAGCTTCGATGCCGAAGCGATCCGCAACGAGAAGAGCAAGGTGCTGAAGGCGCTGCGCATCTACACGCCCGAGGAGGCAAAGACGCATGGGGTACGCGGCGCCTATACGGCAGGCCCGCTGAACGGTGTCGATCTTCCGGCCTATCGCGACAGCAAGGACGTCTCGCCCGACAGCCGGACCGAGACTTATGTGGCGCTGAAGCTCTATGCCGATACCTGGCGCTGGGCCGGTGTGCCCTTCTACCTCAGGACCGGCAAGGCGCTGACGGCGCGCGACACCGAGATCGTCATCACCTTTCAGCCGGTGCCCTTCGCACAGTTTCGCGAAACCGAGGCCAACCGCCGCCTGCCGCCGAACCGGCTGGTGATCCAGGTGCAGCCGGACGAGGGCATGAGCATGGAAATCTCGATCAAGTCGCCGGGGCTTTCGGTCGATACCACACCGGTCTCTCTCGATTTCCGTTATGCCGACAAATTCGATATCGGCAAAACCACCGGTTATGAATCGCTGCTTTACGATCTCTTCATCGGCGACCAGACGCTGTTCCAGCGCGCCGACGGCATCGAAGCAGGCTGGGCGGCGGTGCAGCCCTTCCTCGATATCTGGGGCAAGGACCAGAGCGTGCCCGATGCTTACGCGCCGGGTAGCATGGGGCCGGCATGCGCCGACGCGCTCATCCAACGCGACGGACGCACATGGCATGAACTCGGCGTCCTGTTGCACGGCGACGGTAAGAACGGCAAATAGGCTTGCCCGAGCTTACTGGTTGCCGCGGTCACGGCATGCGGGGCTGACGGAAGCGCCGCTGTTGCCGCCTTCGGTGGCACGCGCGCCGCGGGCCTTGCGTGGCGGGCAGCGCGCCCAGTCGACGCGACCGCTCGCCGGACCGTTGTCGACGCTGCCGGTTTCGATCGAGTCAAGCGGGATGACCAGCCCGCTTTGCGTCTCGACGCCCGGCGCCGTGCCGAGCGGCGGCGTACCGTCGAACCGGCCGCTGGCATCCATGCCCATATTCGACTGGGCAAGGACCGGAGCGGAGAGGCTAAGGAGAGCGATCGAGGCTGCTGCAATAAACCTGCGCATGATGCTGTTCCTTCTGATTTCAGCAATGCGACAGAAACAGGCGATACGCGCTCATTGTTCCCCGTGGAGCGGGTGTAGATGATCAAAGTTTGGCGAGCGGTATAGAGCCCCGCAGGGACACCGCGGGGCTCTTCTATTCGGCCGTCGTCTCAGACGAACTGGCTAAGCCCAGGCACCGAAGCGACGACTTCGTCGACGACCTCTTCGCCGGCATATTGCTTGGCGATGGCGATGGTCTCTTTGGCGAGCGAAGTGATCTCGCCCATGCCGAGGCCCTCGCCCATCAGTTGCTGGCCGAGGCCCATGATGCCGCCGCCGCCGAGCGAGCTCATCAGGCCGCCGAGCAGACCGCCGCCGCCGGCGCTTTCGCCATTGAACTGGGCGACGAGATCGGCGCCGCCGGGGATCGCCTCGATCATCCGGGCGACCGGGCCGTCAGCCGCCTCGCGCTGCAGGAAGCCGAGCATCATGCCGAGCGCCTTTTCGGCCAAATCAGGCGCGATGCCCACACGATCGGCGATCTGGGTCACAATTTCATTCATCGTTAGCCTCCTTGTGTTTTGACGTTAACGTCAACGTTAATCGAGATTCGAGCGCAACTCAATGTCCGGTTTTGCTTTCAATGCAAACAGTTGTCCGCATCCGCCTGCCTGCTTATAACAGAGAAACGATGGTTCGATGAAGGCGGCGGAAGCCGTCTTCCGACAAAGAACGGCTGAGCCGAAGGGAGAATTGCGGATGATCGAGGATGGCAAGATTTTCATCGGCGCGAGCCGCAATCCCGACGACAGCATCAACAAGCCGGAATATCTCGACCTGAAATTCGGCAACCGCCACGGCCTCGTCACCGGCGCCACCGGCACCGGCAAGACGGTGACGCTGCAGGTGCTGGCCGAAGGCTTCTCCCGGGCCGGCGTCCCGGTCTTTGCGGCCGATATCAAGGGCGATCTTTCCGGCATTGCCGCCAAGGGCGAGGCCAAGGACTTCCTCACCAAGCGGGCCGAGCAGATCGGCTTTACCGATTATGAATTCGACCAGTTTCCGGTGATCTTCTGGGATCTGTTCGGCGAGAAGGGCCACCGGGTGCGCACCACCGTCGCCGAGATGGGGCCGCTGCTGCTTGCCCGGCTGATGGATGCCTCCGAACCGCAGGAAGGCGTCATCAACATTGCCTTCAAGCTCGCCGACCAGGCCGGGCTGCCGCTGCTCGACCTCAAGGATTTCACCTCGCTGCTCAACTATATGGGCGAGAACGCCACCGAGCTTTCCAACCAGTATGGCCTGATCTCCAAGTCTTCGGTCGGCTCGATTCAGCGGGCACTGCTCGTTCTCGAACAGCAGGGTGCGGAACACTTCTTCGGCGAGCCGGCGCTGAAGATTTCCGACATCATGCGAACCAGCAATAGTGGCTACGGCCAGATCTCGGTGCTTGCCGCCGACAAGCTGATGATGAACCCGCGGCTTTACGCCACCTTCCTGCTCTGGCTGCTGTCGGAGCTGTTCGAGGAACTGCCCGAGGTCGGCGACCCGGACAAGCCGAAGCTGGTCTTCTTCTTCGACGAGGCGCACCTGCTCTTCAACGACGCGCCGAAGGTGCTGACCGAACGGGTCGAGCAGGTGGTGCGGCTGATCCGCTCCAAGGGCGTCGGCGTCTATTTCGTGACGCAGAACCCGCTCGACGTGCCGGAAACGGTGCTCGCCCAGCTCGGCAACCGCGCCCAGCATGCCTTGCGCGCCTATTCGCCGCGCGAGCAGAAGGCGGTGAGGACGGCCGCCGATACGTTCCGCCCGAACCCCGCCTTCGACTGCGCCACCGTCATCACCAATCTTGGCACCGGCGAGGCTTTGGTTTCGACGCTGGAGGCCAAAGGCGCGCCGTCGATCGTCGAGCGCACGCTGATCCGCCCGCCCTCCGGCCGCGTCGGCCCGCTGACGGATGGCGAGCGCCAACAGATCATGGACCGAAGCCCGGTTCTCGGCGTCTATGACGAGGATGTCGATCGCGAATCCGCCTTCGAGATCCTGGCGGCGCGCGCCAAGAAGGCGGCGGACGCCGATGCCGCCAAACGGGCGCAGGAGGAAGCGGCACAGCAGGGCAACACCACCTCAGGCTGGTCGCTGCCCGGCTTCGGCGGCAGCCACGACGACAACCAGCAAGGCCGCGGCCAATCGCGTGGCCGGTCCTCCGGCTACCAGCGCGAAACGGTGGTGGAAGCGGCGATGAAGAGCGTGGCGCGCACGGTGGCCACCCAAGTCGGCCGGGCACTGGTGCGCGGGATCTTGGGGAGCTTGAAGCGGTAGCCGTTTCGCGCCAGCGTGCCGCGAGCCCCTCATCCGCCTGCCGGCACCGACCGGGGTCGAGCCACGGGTCTCGACCCGTCCTTCGGACCCCCGCTTGCGGGGCGAAGGGAATGTGCGGCACCCTCTCCGTCCCTCGCCAGCATCTCGCAGGGCACGTCCCCTCTCCCCGTCAGAACGGGGAGAGGGTTAGGGTGAGGGGCAGCCATGGAAAACTGCGCAAATCGCTCCCCGCCTTGAACCCGACGCCTTAATCCCCTAAATTCCCTGCCATCGACCGTTCCAACAGGATGTGTGCCGCAATGGATTTCGACCCGATCGCAATGCCAGCTCGCCTTGCCAATGGGGAAATCCGTATCCATGCCTGCATCCATCACTCTCACGCAAATTTCATGGGCCACGCCTGACGGGCGGCCGCTTTTTTCCGATCTCGATCTGAGTTTCGGGGCGGACCGCACCGGTCTGGTCGGCCGCAACGGCGTCGGCAAGACGACGCTGCTCAGGCTCGTCTCCGGTGACACCAAGCCGCAATCGGGGACGATCTCCGTCAGCGGCAGCCTCGGCATCCTCCGGCAGAGCGTTCAGGTCGCGCCGGATGAAACCGTCGCCGACCTCTTCGGCGTGGCCGATGCGCTTGCCGTCCTTCATCGGGCCGAACGCGGCGAGGCAACGGCCGACGAGCTTTTATCGGCGGACTGGACGCTGGAGGCGCGGATCGCCGCTGCACTTCATCGCACCGGGCTCGACGCAGAGCCGCAGACGCTGCTGGCCGCGCTTTCCGGCGGGCAGCGCACCCGGGCCGGGCTTGCCGCACTGGTTTTCACCGAACCGGATTTCCTGCTGCTCGACGAACCGACAAACAATCTCCACCGCGACGGCCGAAAGGCGGTGATCGCATTGATATCAGGCTGGCGGGCCGGCGCGATCATCGTCAGCCATGACCGGGAATTGCTGGAAAGCATGGATGCGATCGTCGAACTGACGTCGCTCGGCGTCACCCGCTACGGCGGCAACTGGAGCCATTATCGCGAGCGCAAGGCGCTGGAGCTTGCGGCCGCACGGCATGATCTTGCCGATGCCGAAAAGCGCATCGCCGAGGTGGCTGCGAAGGCGCAGGCGACGGTGGAGCGCCAGGCGCACCGGGACAGCGCCGGGCGCAAGATGGCTGCCAAGGGCGGCATTCCACGCATCATGCTCGGCGGCATGAAGGAGCGGAGCGAAACGACCGGCGGCGACAATGCCCGCCTCGCCGAACGCCGGCGCACTCAGGCACAGGACGAAGCAAGGGCGGCGCGCGAGAAAATCGAGATCCTCCAGCCCTTGTCGGTCACCTTGCCGCCGACCGGGCTCCCCGCCAGCAGGATCGTGCTGAAGATGGATAGGGTGACGGCGGGCTATCAACCGGGCGATCCCGTCATCCGAAATCTCTCCTTCGACGTGACGGGGCCGGAGCGGATTGCCATCACCGGCGGCAACGGCTCGGGCAAGACGACGCTGCTTTCGCTCGTTATCGGCGAACTCGAGCCCTGGGCCGGCACGGTCGGCGTCCTGACCGGTTTCGCCATGCTCGATCAGAAGGTCGGCCTTCTCGACCCGTTGGCCTCGATCCGCGACAATTTTCGCCGGATCAATCCGCATTCCGATGAAAACACCTGCCGGGCGGTGCTAGCCCGCTTCATGTTCAGGGCTGATGCGGCGCTGCAGGCCGTTTCGACGCTCAGCGGCGGACAATTGCTGCGCGCCGGCCTTGCCTGTGTTCTCGGCTCCGCACCGCCGCCGCTGCTGATCCTCGATGAGCCGACCAACCATCTCGACATCGACTCGATTTCAGCCGTCGAGGCCGGGCTGCGGGCCTATGACGGCGCACTGCTCGTCGTCAGCCACGACGAGGCGTTCCTCGAAAGCATTGGCATAGGGCGGCGGCTGGAATTGCCTGCCCAGTAATTTGAGCCTCAGGCTTGCTGCATGCCTCGACCGCGGCGGTTTCCGCGGACCGCGACGAACACCGCCGCCGCGCAGATCAGGAGTTCCAAGCCGAAAGTCCAGTGCAACATGAAACTGACAACCCAGTTGCTGTGGGTTGCCGGCACCGTCGCCAGTTCGATTTTCGTCCAATCGAAGGGCGCCAGCCAGAGCACCGGCGCGGCGACGGTATCCATGACCATATGGAGCATGACGGCCGCGAAAAAGACGACGGCGGTGGGAAACCAGCGCGGCGCAAGCGGTCGGATCGCCGGCAGAACTGCGCCGGCGAGAGCCAGCCAGAAAAGCGGCCAATGGGAGATATAGTCGTGGTGGTGAACCTTGCCGCCGGTCATGCAGAAATAGACCATGTCGAAATCCGGCAGCACGCTGCCGATCAGGGCTGCGGCCATGCCGGGCGCTGCGAATCGCTGCCTCGCGACCCTCGCCAGAAGGTAACCCGCAGGCAAATGTGCAATGAGCATGCGTCTGATCTCCCACTCGGCTCCGAGAAATCATCTATGGGCGATTTATGGCTGGAAATCGGCGCGGCTGGGGTTCTCTTGCCTCTTTCTGCGGGCAATGTTATTTCAATCCCGCAAGCTTTCGAGAAAGGAGGATCACGCCATGCAGTATTATTTCCGGTTTCACCGCCAGCGTGGTCCCGTCAACGCCCTGCAAATGCGTTTGCAGGGCTGACCCAGAGACCGTTTACCGACATCTCTTCCTGGTCTGCCCTTCGTGGCCAATGCGGCGCCGTATCCCAAGATTCGCTCCCGCATTCCTATATTTTCCCGGGCCCGATGCGCAATCCCGTGATGGCTGAACGCCCCGGATCACGCTCGTCCCGGTCAAGACCAGAGACCGATCATGACCCTCATCAATATCCGCAATCTCGGCGTAACGCTGGGCAATCCGTTGTTTTCGAAACTCAATCTCGTCGTCAATTCAGGCGACCGCATTGGCCTGGTTGCCGCCAATGGGCGGGGAAAATCGACGCTGCTTGCCTGTATCACCGGCGCGCTGGAGCCGAGCGCGGGCGAAATCACCAAGGCGCGCGGGCTGACTGTCGGCCATGTCGCCCAGAATGTGCCGGCCGCACTGTTCGACACGCCGTTCTACGATGCCGTGCTGCAGGCGCTGCCCGCCGATCAGGCCGAGAGCGAGAGCTGGCGCGTCGACGTGGTGCTGGAATCGCTCGAGGTGCCGGAGGTCATGCGCCAGCGGCCGCTCAAGCAGTTGAGCGGCGGATGGCAGCGGCTCGCCATGCTTGCCCGCAGCTGGGTCAGCGAGCCCGACGTGCTGCTGCTCGACGAGCCGACCAACCATCTCGACCTTGAAAAGATCGCGCAGCTGGAGGGTTGGCTGAACGCGCTGCCGCGCGACGTGCCGGTGATCCTCTCCAGCCATGACCGCGCCTTCCTCGATGCGACGACCAACCGGACGCTGTTCCTGCGACCTGAGCAATCGCCGGTCTTCGCCCTGCCCTATAGCCGGGCGCGCGCCGCGCTCGACGAGGCCGACGCCTCCGAAGCCCGGCGCTACGAGCGCGATATCAAGGCGGCGGAGCAGTTGCGCAAGCAGGCAGCGAAGCTCAACAATATCGGCATCAATTCCGGCAGCGACCTGCTTGTCGTCAAGACGAAGCAGCTGAAGCAAAGGGCGGAGAAGCTGGAGGATGCGGCAAAACCGGCGCATCTCGAGCGCTCGGCCGGCGCGATCCGGCTCTCCAATCGCGGCACCCACGCCAAGGTGCTGGTGACACTCACGGATGCGGCGGTGACGACGCCGGATGGAACGCTGCTGTTCAAGACCGGCCGGCAGTTCATCTGCCAGGGCGATCGCATCGTGCTGCTCGGCCTCAACGGCGCCGGCAAGTCGCGGCTGGTGTCGATGCTGAAACAGGCGATCGAAAGACCGGAGACGGGACAGGACGGCCTCAAGGCGACGCCGTCGCTGGTGCTCGGCTATGGCGACCAGGCGCTTGCCGATCTTGCCGACGCCGACACGCCGATCGGCACGATCATCCGCCGCTTCGATGTCGGCGATCAGCGAGCACGCGCCTTGCTTGCCGGTGCCGGCATGACCATCGACATGCAGGCAAAACCGATCGGCCAGCTTTCCGGCGGCCAAAAGGCGCGGCTCGGCATGCTGGTGCTCAGGCTGACGGAGCCGAACTTTTACCTGCTCGACGAGCCGACCAACCATCTCGACATCGAGGGACAGGAAGCGCTGGAGAGCGAGTTGATGGCGCGGGAGGCAAGCTGCCTGCTGGTATCACACGACCGCAGTTTCGTGCGGGCGGTGGGAAACCGGTTCTGGCTGATCGAGAAGAAGCGGCTGGTGGAGGTGGAGAGCCCGGAAGGGTTCTTTGCATCGGTTGCGGAGTGATGGATGGTGGGTTGGTCTCCGCAAGGGGCTGCCCCTCACCCTAACCCTCTCCCCGTAAAACGGGGAGAGGGGACGTGCCCTGCGTGAGGGCTGCGTGGGACGGAGAGGTCGCGGCCTGTCCCCTTCGCCCCGTTTACGGGGAGAAGGTGGCGGCAGCCGGATGAGGGGCCGGCCGGACGCGACGCATCCAAAACCTACCGCTTCGGTGCGACCAGGCAGAAGAAGGCGCCCTGGGGGTCCATGGCCTGGACGATCCAGCTGCCGCCGGGGACTTCCATCGGGCCGTGGACGATCTTGCCGCCGCCTGAGGTGAGGCGTTCGATCGCGGCATCGAGGGCGGGCACGATGAAATAATAGCTCCAGCACGGCATCGGAATATTTTCCGGCTTGGTCATCATGCCGCCGATCTGCCGGCCATTATGGGAGAAAAGGTAGTAGACGCCCATCGGACCCATGTCCATTTCGCTGTCCTTCGTCCAACCGAACAGCTTGGAATAGAAGGAGACGGCGTCCTTGCCGTTGCCGGCATAGAGTTCGTGCCAGCCGATATTGCCGGGGGCATCGGGGGCCAGTTCCGGCCAGGTTTTGTCCATCGGCGCCGGAGTCATGATGCAGAGCACCGCCCCATGCGGATCGGCGACGACGGCGAAGCGGCCGATCCCCGGGATGTCGTCCGGCGGACGGCGGACCGCACCGCCATTGGCGGCAAAATCCTTGGCCGACTGGTCGACGTCGTCGACACCGACATAACCCGTCCAGTTCGGCGGAATTCCCTGCCCTTCGAGTTCGGCCGGAAATTCCATCAAGCCGGCGACGCCGATGCCGTTCGCCTCGAAGATCGTATAGGTCGGCATGCCCTCCACTTTCATCTCTGAGGTGGTCCAGCCGACGACCGAGCTGTAAAATTTCGCGGCAGCCGATGTGTCGGGGGTCATCAACTCGCACCAGATGAACTTTCCATGCGTCTCAGACATCGTACTCTCCCTTTAGAGGCGCCCCTTTTCCGAGGTTCGAGCGCCGTGATTGTCAGATCTGCCGGGCGTAATGTGCTTCCATGAACTGTTTCCAGGCGCCATCGGGCTGCCTGGCGCTGGAGATGAAGGTGCGGTGATCGGCATCGACGAAGGCGATCTGCTCGCGGTAGTCGGCAAGACCTTCGCCGTTGAAGTCGGGCCCTGTCGTGTAGAGGTCGAGCACATTGCCGGACGCGTCGAGCTCGCCCTCGTAGACCCACATAAAGTCCATCATGCTGCCGATCCAGCTGCCGACATACTTGGCCTTTGCGGCGTTATAGCCGAGCGTCAGGATGCTGGTGGCCTGCTTGCCATCCGGCATGCGGCCGGTGCCTTCGGCGACGAACCAGATGCCGTGCAGCGAGCGGACCGTCTCCGTCCAGGGCTCGCCGCCGGACATTTCAGGTGCGGCGACTGTCCAGTCGCCGACCAGTCTTTCCAGGAAGGAATGTTCCTTCAGCACTTCTGCGGTCTTCATCATTCTCTTCTCCCGTGAGTGATGGTGGCGTTAGTTTCCCGCAATTCCGGACGCAAAACCGCTATGCACTTTTGCTGGAATTTGCTCCATCTCAATGACAGCAGGATGGCGCCTTCGGGGCCTCCTCATATTCGTCATGGCGGCGCACGAAATTCATCGTGCTGTCCTCGTTGCGGCCCTTTGGCGCCCGGTCGAGGATCATCAGGGTGCCGATCAGCTCCTCCGGCCCGCGGGCATAACTGGAATAGGTATGGAAGACCTCGCCCTTGTCGTTGCGGTAGAAGGCGCTGATGCCCGGCAGTTCGTCATTGGCCTCAGCCGGCGGCATGGGGGTGAAATTGTAAAAGACCTTGTCTTTGGCAAGATCCTCGGGACTGAAAGAAACGTGATAATCGAAATTGAAATCGCTGCCGAAGGACGAGACCCAGGGAAATTGCCAGCCCATGCGGCTTTTATAGGCGGCGATCTTGTCGAGCGGCGCGCGCGAGACGGCGACCCAGGTGACGTCGTGATGGTTGAGGTGCGGCAGGGCGCCATCGACATGATCGCACAGGAAGGAGCAGCCGGGGCAGCCGGCATCCCAATCCGGGCCGAGCATGAAATGGTAGATCAGCAGCTGGCTGCGGCCGTCGAAGAGATCGGCGAGCGACTTGCTGCCTTCCGGCGTTTCGAAGAGATAATCCTTGTCGACCTGCACCCAGGGCAGCGCCAGGCGCTGGGCATTGACGCTGTCGCGCAGCCGCGTCGCCTCTTTCTCTTTCAGCAGCAGGGCGCGGCGGGCTTCCAGCCATTCTTCACGGGACACAACTTCATTCTGCATGGATGCGCCCTCCTCCGGCGCCTGCCGGTGAAGCCGGCTCATCTCCTTCTCCTTGACTAATTGCATTGATATCAATAGAAATGGAGCATGTCAAATTCGATCGAGATTCCCTTTTCCACGACGCTTCTGGTGCGCGACACCTGTCTCTGCCTGCATGTGCAGCGGGCGGCGCGGGCGCTGGCCCGGCTGTTCGACGATGCGCTGCGGCCGGCCGGCCTGACCAACGGGCAGTTTTCGCTGATGATGTCGCTGAACCGGCCGGAGCCGCCACCGATGGGACCGGTCGCCGCCCTGCTCGCCATGGACCAGACGACGCTGACGGCGGCGCTGAAGCCGCTGCAGCGCAAGGGCTGGGTGATGGTGATGGAGAACCCGAGGGATAGGCGCGGCCGGCTGCTCAGCCTTACGGGCGAAGGCAAGGCTGTGCTGGCACAGGCGCTGCCGATCTGGATAGAGACGCACGCGGCCCTCGACGACACGCTGCCTGACGGCGACGCCGTGCGGCTGCGGCAGGATCTGCAGGCGCTGTCAGGGATGACGGGTGAAACGCCGAAATCAGCTGGGGCGTCGCGCCGGCCGCGTCAAAGTGCACGGGCAATGGGCGAATAGGGCGAACTGCCCCTCATCCGCCTGCCGGCACCTTCTCCCCGTAAACGGGGCGAAGGGATATGCCGCAACCTCTCCGTTCCTCGCTGACCTTTCGCAGGGCACGTCCCCTCGCCCCGTTTTTACGGGGAGAGGGTTAGGGTGAGGGGCAGCCAAGTTCGCTGAATCGCGCCGATCAGGCGACCGTGACCGGAACTTCGGTCGAGGTGCGCATGGCGTGGCTGTAGGGGCAGACGATGTGGGCGGCGGCGGCGAGCTTTTCGGCGGTTTCGCGGTCGAGGCCGGGGATGTTGACCGTCAGGGCGACTTCGATGCCGAAGCCGGTGCCATCTTCACGCGGGCCGATGCCGACCTTGGCGGAGACCGTCGTGTCTTCCGGAATCTTGACCTTCTGCTGGCCCGCGACAAATTTCAAAGCACCGAGGAAGCAGGCGGAGTAGCCGGCAGCGAAGAGCTGTTCGGGATTGGTGCCGGTTGCGCCGTCGCCGCCGAGTTCCTTCGGAACGGTCAGCGTCACGTCCAGAACGCCGTTTTCGGAAACGGCACGGCCGGCGCGGCCGCCGGTGGCAGAGGCCTTGGTCGTGTAGAGAATAGGCATAACGATCTCCTTTGTTGGCCCTTCGATCGGGTTGGCATTTTAATATCGCACAATTAAATTGTACGAAAGTGAATTTTGCAAATTGCAATTCGGCATGGAAAAGAAGACAATCGCAGCCGCAGGGATGATGGATATGAAAGCGCAGACGACAAAAACGATGGAGATACCGCAGGAGGAGAAACGGCTGGAAAAGCAGCTGTGTTTCGCGGTCTACGCGACGGCGCATGCTTTCACCCGCGCCTACAAGCCGATCCTCGACCGGGTCGGCCTGACCTATCCGCAATATCTGGTGATGCTGGTGCTGTGGGAACGCGGCGAGTTGCCGGTGAAGACGATCGGCGAGCAGCTCGATCTCGATTCCGGCACGCTGTCGCCGCTTTTGAAACGGCTGGAACAGAGCGGGCTGATCAAGCGCCTGCGCGACGTGCGCGACGAACGCCAGGTGATCGTGTCACTGACGCCGAGAGGTGAAGCGATGAAAGGGGAGATCGATACGATCATGACGGCGATCGGCCAGGCCGCAGGCTGCACGCTCGAGGAAATGGCCGATATGCGCGACATGCTGCATCGGCTGCGGGGCAATCTCGGCCGGGCCGGCGCGGGCGGCGACTGACCGCATCCGCCTGGTTCACCTAAAACGGTGTACGCCCGAGGCTCAGGGCCGCTTGACAGCCGCTTTGGCCGGCGACCGGCGTTTCTTTGCAGGCGCCGCTTCAGGTGCTGCCTCGGCCTCCTGCTGCAGACGCAACGCCTTCAGCTTCTCCGTCTTCTTGTCACGGGCCGACGCCTCGGCCGCGATGATGGCGCGCGCCGTGTGATCGGTCGCTTCCGCCTTGTCGCGAGAGGAAAGCTTTGCGGGATTGAAGAATTCTCCCTTGGTGGCGGTCATGTGCCCCTTTCTCAGGTGATGGTGGCGCGAGCGGCTGCCCACGCCTTTGCGCGTCTCAAAAGACGCGCGGCGCTGCAATATCAGCGGGCGCGGAGAACCTTCTTCGGCGCCGGCAGCAGGCCTTCGCGCTGCAGCTTCTTGCGGGCGAGCTTGCGCTGGCGGCGAATGGCCTCGGCCTTTTCGCGGGCGCGCTTCTCGGACGGCTTTTCAAAGGCGCTGCGTGCCTTCATTTCCCGGAACAAGCCTTCGCGCTGCATCTTCTTCTTGAGCACGCGGAGCGCCTGATCGACGTTGTTATCCCTGACGAGAACCTGCAAAACGATATCCTTCCTGTCGGCGGCAAGGCCGCGCTGTCAATGATAGAAAACGGCGGGACTACTTGCCCGTCCGGATGCTCGAAAACTTCAGCCAAGGCTCGGCGCCGCCGGACTTGGCCACCGCCTCGGGAGACGCCCTGGAGGGCGATTCCCCGGTATCGATGTCGGCCTCGGTGATGCGGCGCTCGAAATTCTCCGCATCGAACTGGACGCGATATTGCACATGCCCGTGGTCATTGGGCAAGATGCTGGAAATCCGGCACCGCTTATCGGCTTTCGCCGTGCGGGTGAGGCCCGATTTCAGCACGATCATGTCGCCGATCTGGTAGTTTGGTCTGCCCATTTCAGCGTCCCTTCAACTCTTCGGCTGCTCAACCGGTCATTCGAAGCGACCGGCGATCAAAGCAAAAAGGCCGGGCTGGTACCCGACCTCTTCCAGTCACTCAGCCACTTCACTGCCAGTAGGTCAGCTCGCTGCCAGTACATCCGTGGTCAGCGCGCTGCCGGCATCTGGACAGCATAGGCGAATGACAAATCATGCGGCCTGAAGATTGTCGGCCGAATTCTTGCCCGACTTCTTGTCGCGGACGAGATCGTAGCGGATCTTCTGACCTTCAACGAGCTCGCGCATGCCGGCGCGTTCGACCGCTGAAATGTGGACAAAAACGTCCGTAGAACCATCATCGGGCTGAATAAAGCCAAAACCCTTGGTGCCATTGAACCACTTGACGACGCCTGAATTCATAACGATCTCCTTTTCAACCGTTTCTGTTCGCTTGCGGAAGAATGTCCGACAAGCCGTATCGATGTTGAGAGGATATCTGACGGAGCGCTTCAGCGCGTGGACAAAGGTCGCAAGCAATTCGATACGCACCATGTAGGATATTTATCGAATTAAGCAATGGTTTTCTGAAAAATAAATCTCTCGCGGGCGCAAAATGGGCCACTCCCGGGGAAAAGCATTGGTCCGAGGCGGCCGGGTGACGGCCGCCTCGGCAACATTACTGCAAGACGACGATCGGCGCCTTTGTCGGAACGCGGTCGTAGAGATCGATGATATCCTGGTTCATCAGCCTGACGCAGCCCGATGAAACGGCCTTGCCGATCGAGCGCCAGTCGGGATTGCCGTGCAGGCGGTAGAGCGTATCCTCGCCATTCGAGAAGATATAGAGCGCGCGGGCGCCGAGCGGATTCTTCAGGCCCGGCTCCATGCCGCCGTTGTCGATCGAATATTTGACCAGTTCCGGCTGGCGGGCGACCATCTCGTTCGGCGGCTTCCAGCGCGGCCATTTCTGACGCCACTGGATGACGCCCGAACCCTGCCAGGCGAAACCCTCGCGACCGATGCCGACGCCGTAACGCATCGCCATGCCGTCACCCTGGACGAGATAGAGAAAGCGCGAGGGCGTATCGACAACGATGGTGCCGGGCGGCTGGCCGGTGGGATCGAGGACGCGCTGGCGATAATAGCGCGGGTCGATCTGTTCGTAGGGAACGGCAGGGATGAGGAAGCCGCCATCTTCGACGGGGCCGTACATGACGGCAAGCTCGGCGCCGCTCGGCACGCTCGACGCTTCCGGGGATTGGAACAGGCGCATGGGCGAACGGTAGATGATCGTGGTATCGCCCGATGTGACCGTATTGGCCGAAGAGGCGCAGCCGGTAAGCGCAGACGCTGCGGTCAATGCCGAATAGGAAAGAAAGCTGCGGCGGGAAAGATGTCTATCGAAGCTCATGACGCGGGACTGATTTCCTCTGGTGCGGGACGGACGAGACCGCGCGTGAGCGGCGATTCGTCCGATGCCGAGAACAACATCAGAAGATCTATCGGCTTGCGCCAAATAAACCATAGCTTCACGCAGACGTGTCCGGCCTTGAACGGACGATATCAGCAGCGCTGTTGCAGCGCTACATCACAACGATCTCCGCCTTGGCAGGAAGACGGTCATAGAGATCGACGACATCCTGGTTCAGCATGCGCACGCAGCCGGACGAGGTGGCCTTGCCGATCGACTGCCAGTCGGGCGTGCCGTGGATTCGATAGAGCGTATCCTGGCCGTCCTGGAAAATATACATGGCGCGGGCGCCGAGCGGATTCTGGAGCCCCGGATTCATGCCGCCGTTTTCCGCCGAAAAGGCGCGAACCTCCGGCTGGCGCGAGACCATCTCGACCGGCGGCGTCCAGCGCGGCCATTTCTGCTTCCATTGAATGACCCCACGGCCCGACCAGGCGTAACCATCGCGGCCGAGGCCGACGCCGTAACGCATTGCCTTGCCGTTCCCCTCGACGAAATAGAGGAAATGGGCCTTGGTATCGACGATGACCGTGCCGGGGCGCTCGGCCGTCTGGTAATCGACTTCCTGGCGCAGGAACTGCGGCTGCACGCGGCTGACCGGGATCGCCGGCAGAGTGAAATCCTCGTCACGCACCGCGCCATACATCGCCATATGCACGGGATTGCTGACCGGCAGGCCGTAGGTCTGATGGAACTGGGTCTTGTAGAGTTCACGCGTCTGCGGCACCGGCTGATCGGGGATCGGCCGCACCCGGCGAGGATCGACACCGGGCGGCTGGTAGAAGACCGGCGAGGTTTCCTGGACGAAGCGGGCGGGCGAATCGGCGGCGACATCGGGAATGAGGATGTTGCAGCCGCTCAGCGACGCGGCTGCAATGACGAGCCCGGCAATCGGGAAGACCCGGCGCAGAAAATTCATGGAACCACCCTTATCAACGATCGGCGAGACAGCGATATCTGCCGCGACGATGGCATCCGCGGCTGGCGCGAGGCTGGTGTCGGGATGGGAAGCCGAGAACTGGTGGATGTTGCCCGAAGCGCGCAGCCACTCAGGGCCATCCCCACTGCCCTGCCAAACTTCCTGCAATGGCGAACGCGGCAAACAAGAGCATCAGCGGAAAAACCCGCTTTGCATACCAGCCGTGCTCGGCAGGCGTCATCTTCGCCAAGTCGCGACGCGCGATGAGCGGAAGCATTAGCCAGACGACAGCTGCTAAAATAACGGCAGCGGCGGCGAAGAGTATGTTGCCAGTCATGACGAGAGACGACCACCTGTGGGGACGGGATAAGCCACGATAACCGGGAATCAGGAGACGAGCGGAACACCGTTGCCATAGGTGGCGGCGAGATCGCGGATTAGTCGCATCTCCCGCTCGGTCAGCCTGCCGGTATCGACGAAACGCCAATTGCGCTCATAGAGCGCGAAAGCCTCGCAGGCAGGCATGGCGCGCGCGGGATCGCGATTCCAGACGAGCGATTTCAGCTCGGGAAAGTCGTTCGGCACGATCATGGTCTCTGCGTCCGTCTTCATGCCGGGAATATAGGCCCAATGGGGCTGTATTTGAAGCGGCGACGAAAAATCAGGCTGCCACCCCGTGGAAGAAGCGGATGCTCTGTTCGATCTCGGCCGGCAGCGCCGAAGTGTGATTGCCGGCGACGGTGTCGGTTTCGATGTGGATGCCGGCGGCGCGGGCGCGGCGGGCGAGCAGATCGGCGCGGTCGTTGAAATGGGCCTCTTCTGTACCGTGGACAACACGGACCGGGCATTTGAAGCTGTGGGCGTAACACAGCGCCGACCGTACCTCGAACTCATGCGCATTGCTGTCGTCGAAGCGGATATCCTGGGGATAACGACTGAAGAAGCGGAAAGCGTTGGGATTGCCTGATATCGGCGCGGCGGCGCGGAACTTGTGGCTGCTCATCGCCGTCAGCATGGTCAGCGTGCCACCGATGCTGTGACCGGCGATGAACAGGCGTTGCGGATCGACACCCGGCAAATGCGCCAGGCGCTCGGTGGCGGCAAGCACGTCGTCGACCTCGTCGTAGAAGCCGGAGAAATTGCCCATCTGGCCGTTTTCACCACGCAGCGACGGCATCATCACGACATAACCGGCATCCATATAAGGCTTCATCAGCTGCCAATGGCCGGTGCCCATGGCGTTGCCGCCGTGCAGAAAGAGCACGGCGGGCTTGGGCGCGCGCTCTCGCTTGTATTTCGACACCCAGGCGGCCAGTTCCAGCTCGCCGTAGCCGGAGCGATAGAAGATCTTGTCGGCGTCGGCAGGTGCCGTCAGCGGCTCGTATTTGTCGGGCGCCGGGCCCTTCTGCAACAGCTTCGTGCGGAAATGGCTGCGAACCTTGGCGTAGTCGTGCTTGGCAAGGCGCGGCTCGTCGGGAACATCGAAAGCCGCCGCCATGCGCGGCAGGACGAGTGCACCGGCAAGACCCGCCAGCACGGCACGGCGTCGGCGGAAAAAGGAATTCTGTTCATGCGAGCTCATAACGCAGCACCCAAATCATTTCCCCGGCACACCAGATTTGCACCGGAAGATCGTTGCCGCCAATACACATCCTGTTGAAATTTTGGGACTGCGTCATTGTTGCGCAGGGAGATCGCAGATTACTCCGGCTTGGCGTCGATCATGGCGATCAGCGTCCGCAGCCGGTCGGCCTCGTAGGTGGGTTTGTCGGGGCGAAGGCGGGCGATGCGGGGAAAGCGCATGGCGACGCCTGATTTGTGCCGGGTCGAGCGGTTGATGCCTTCAAACGCCACTTCGACGACGAAGCCGAAATCCTTGTCGGCGCGCACGGCGCGCACCGGCCCGAAACGCTCGGTGGTATTGTTGCGTACGAACTTGTCGAGCACTTCGAGCTCGGCATCGGTGAAGCCGAAATAGGCCTTTCCCACCGGCACCAATTGTTCGCCGTCCTCGTCGTCAGCCCAGACGCCGAAGGTGAAATCGGAATAGTAGCTGGAGCGCTTGCCGTGGCCGCGCTGGGCATACATCAGCACCGCATCGACATTATAGGGGTTGCGCTTCCACTTGAACCACGGGCCCTTCATGCGGCCGGCCTGATAGATGCTGTCGCGCCGCTTGATCATCACACCTTCGATGACCGGATCAGGCGGGGCGGCGCGCAGATCGTCGAGCTCATGCCAGGACGAGAATGGCACGAGCGGCGACAGGTCGAAACGGTCGTGCGGCGCCCGGTCGATAATCTCGGTCAGCCGGTCGCGTCGATCGACATAGCTGCGGCCGCGAACATCCTCCTCATCGTCGAACAGCAGGTCATAGGTGCGGATGAAGGCGGGGTAGTCGGAAAGCATCTTTGCCGTCACCGTCTTGCGGTTCAGGCGCTGCTGCAGGTCGGAGAAAGTGCGGGTCGGGCTGTTGGAGCGGGCAGTGCCGCCGACCAGCAACTCGCCATCGACGACGCCGGAAAAATTGATGGCGTCGAGGACATCGGGAAAGGCGCCCGAAATATCGTCGCCGGAGCGGGAATAGATCTTGCGCCGGTCACCGGAGCGCGAGAGTTGGACGCGGATGCCGTCCCATTTCCATTCGGCGGCGTAATTGGCCGGATCGAGACCGTTAAGGTCCCCCTCCTCCACCGCATTGGCGAGCATGACCGAATGGAAGATCGCCGGTGTGGCCAGCACCGGCTTTTCGCCACCGCCCGCCAGCCACTCGAACAGCGTCTCATAAGGCGGCTGCAGGCCGTGCCAGAGCGTTTCGATTTCGGTGACGTCCTTATCGCCGAGATCGGCCAGCGCCTGCTTGGCAAGACGGGCGGAAACGCCGATGCGCATGGCGCCGGTCGCCAGCTTGATGAAGGCAAACCGGCCCGATGCATCCAGCCGGTCGAGCAGGTCGCGGACGTAGCTGCGCACCTCGGTGCGGCCGAGCGCATTCATGCCGGTGACGACCTCGCCGAGGCGCGGCTGGGAAAGGGCCGAGCGGTCGATATCCCGCTCATTGTCCCAGACGAGCGAGATGGTTTCGGCGAGATCGCCGACATAGTCGTAGGAATAGCGGAACAACACCTCGTCCATGCGCTCCAGCACCAGTTCGCGCAGCATGGCCGGCTTGACGTTGCGCACCTCCAGCGTGCCGGCGATGGCGGCAAGGCCGTAGCCGCGGTCGGGATCCGGCGTGTCGCGGAAATAATCGGTGAGCAGCTTCAGCTTGCCGTTGCGGCTGGGGGTGAGGACGAGGCGGTCAAGGAGGTCGGCGAAGGCTTTCATGTTAGCCTCCGGGCTTGGGGGGAAGGCCCCTCCCCAACCTTGCGGGAAGAAGACCCCTCCCCAACCCCTCCCCACAGGTGGGAGGGGCTAATCTCCTTCGACCACAGCGTTCTCGGCGATGATTTTCTACGGAGGCGGCGCGGCAGGTTAAGCCCCTCCCCCTTGTGGGGGGTTGGGGTGGGGTTTTGAACCTCTCCATCCTCATTCCTGTGGCCTCGGGGCTTTGCCCGAGGGATGTCACAGGAATCCAGTGCGCCCAAGTCCTTGGGCGCGAGAGGCTCTTTGACGTTGCATGAGTCATTCACCGCGCCGACACGCGGTGGCTGGATTCCTGTGACAAGCACAGGAATGAGGGAGATTGGGGCCGAAGTAGGTGCCTCCTCCGACGTACTGCCGATGGTGGCAAGGCCAATCCCGTATGAAGCAGAAGGCCCCTCCCCAACCCCTCCCCACAGGTGGGAGGGGCTCATGTGCGGCACCGATTTCGCCTCCTTCGACCTCAGCGTTCTCGGCGGTGATTTTGCGGTGGGACGGTTCGGCAAGTTAAGCCCCTCCCCCCTGTGGGGAGGGGTTGGGGCGGGGTTTTGGACTAGCGCATAGCTCATCTCAATCCGCCTCATCCTCATACCCCACCAGATGCAGCGGTTTTGCCTTGATGCCCTGCAGCTGGCACCAGCGCACCAGGGCTTCTTCGCGGCCATGGGTCACCCAGACTTCGGCCGGGTGCAGTTCGCGGATGGTTTCCGTCAGTTCCGGCCAGTCGCAATGATCGGAGATGACCAGCGGCAGTTCGACGCCCAGCTGTTTGGCGCGCTGGCGCACCATCATCCAGCCGGAGGCGAAGGCCGGCAGCGGCTCGTTGAAGCGGCGGGCCCAGCGGTCGGCGAAGGCCGAGGACGGGCCGATGACGACGGCGCCCTTGAAAGCGGATTTGTCGCGGCTTTCGATCGTGGCCGGCAGCAGCTCGCCGAGATCGATGCCCTGACCGACATAATAGTCGCAGAGCCTTTCCATGGCGCCGTGGATATAGATCGGCTCGCCGTAACCGGCATCACGCAGCAGCCTTATGACGCGCTGCGCCTTTCCCAGCGCATAGGCGCCGACGAGATGGGTGCGCTCGGGAAATTGCCTGAGCGAGGCCAGCAGCTTGCCAATCTCATCCATCGGATCGGGATGATGAAAGACCGGCAGGCCGAAGGTCGCCTCGGTGATGAAGACATCGCAGGCAACCGGCACATAGGCGGCACAGGTCGGATCCGGGCGGCGCTTGTAATCACCGGAGACGACGATGCGGGTGCCGTTTTTCTCGATGGCGATCTGGGCCGAGCCGAGCACATGGCCGGCCGGATGAAAGCTCACCTTGACGCCGTTGATCAGCAGTTCCTCGCCGAAGGCGGCAGCCTGCTCGCTGACGCAGAAGCCCTCGCCGTATCGCAGGCACATGATGTCGAGCGTCTGGCGGGTGGCAAGCACGTTCACATGGCCCGGCCGGGCGTGATCGGAATGGCCGTGGGTGACGAGCGCCCGCTCTACCGGCCGCACAGGATCGACATAGAAGCCGCCTTCGGGGCAATAGAGCCCTTCGGGGGCGGGATAGAGCAGCGCATCAGGTCTCATGAACGAAGAGATAGCGGCAAATGCACGCGAGGCCAGAGGCAGCGATCATCAAGGGAGCCTGTCGAGGAAGGACAGCGCCGCGGCATTGAATTCGGCCGGCCGCTGCAGCGGCGCAAAATGGCTGACGCCTCTGAGATAAATCATCTCGGCGTCCGGAATGCTGCGGGCAAGATATTCGGCATGCTCCGGCTTGATGAACTCGTCGTGCTCGCCGAGCACGATGGCGACCGGCACGGGGATGCGGCCGAGGTCGGCGGCCTGATAGTTCGGCTCCGTGCGCATCATCAGACTGACCGCCTCGACGAAGGAATTGAAATCGTCAGGCGTGGCGGACAGTGCCGCATAGTCCTTGGCGTGGCGGCTGAAACAGCGGTCGATGACCGGCGTCGGAACAAATTCCAGCGTGCCGCTCGGATCCATGTTGCAAGCAAAGAAGAAGACGCCCTCGACACGTGACGGCGCCGTCGCGGCGAGGATCAGCGCGATGCAAGCGCCGTCGCTCCAGCCGATGAAGGCTGCCTTTTCCAGATGCAATTCGTCCATGACCGCAAGCACGTCGGCGGCCATCAGCTCATAGCTATAGGGATTGATATCGCGGGTGCTGCGGCCATGGCCGCGGCTGTCAATCAGCACGACGCGGCGGCCGCTGTCGAGCAGCGCCTGGAGCTGATAGCCCCAGTTGCCGCTATGGCCGAGGCCGCCATGCAGCAGGATGACGGCAGGGCCGGTCCCGTAGCTCGCATACCAGATGCGGGCGCCGTCGCGTCCGACATGGCCTTCAACAGAAGCCGGCGGCAAGGCGGCCGCGCCGTGTTCTTCGAAACGGATGAGCTCGTCGTCGTGTGTTTCCATAGCGGCAATTCTCTCCGGGAATAAACTACGGCATAGAAAAGCCCGAAAACAGCCCAAGAACAACCAGAATCGCTTTCTAGCTGTTACGTCCTTCTATGCAATCAGGAGGGGCAAAATTGGGCAGGAGGCTTTTCTATTGCGGCGGGGCAATCGCGCTCGCTGCGGCGGGCATCTATCTCAACAACACCAGCCTGCTCGCCGAGCATCGTCCAGGAAAGCCTGTGCTGCTTGCCCATCGCGGCATCGCCCAGCGGTTCGACGAGACCGATCTGAAGAACGACACCTGCACGGCCGCTCGCATGCTGCCGCCGAAGCATGATTATCTCGAGAATACCATCCGCTCGATGCAGGCAGGCTTTGCAGCGGGCGCCGATATTGTCGAGATCGACGTGCATCCGACGACCGACGGCGCATTCGCCGTCTTTCACGACTGGACGCTGCCGGATGCCTGCAAGCAGGCGATGATGCTGGTGCCGATCAATATCGCGCCATGGCTCTGGGGCTGGCCGGACCGTTTTCTCAACCGGATGCAGGATGCCGGAACCGAGGTCTTCGTGCTCGGCCCCTATCGCGGCAGTGATTTTTCCACCGGCATCGACGATCGCGCGCTATTGGCGCGGCTGCCGGCGAATTATGCGGCGGGCCTATGGACGAACGAGATCGAGACGATCGGCAAATCCCTGAAATGAGGTTTAGCCGCCGCGTGCCTCAGAACTCCTCCCAGTCGCCGCCGGCAACGGCCGCATTGCCATGGAAGGCGGCGCTCACCTTCGCAGCCATGGCCCGCGGTGCCGAGGCGACGGGCCTGGACGCGGCGGTAGCCACGGCGGGGCGCGATTGACGTGAGGCGACGCCGCCGATGTGGAATTGCCCCAGCAGCTGGAATAGTGCGTCAGCCTCCTTGGCGAGACTATGGGCGGCGGCCGTCGATTCCTCGACCATGGCTGCATTCTGCTGCGTACCCTGGTCCATGGTGTTTACGGCGGTGTTGATTTCCTTCAATCCCGTCGCCTGCTCCTTCGAACTTTCGACGATCGCCAGAACATTGCCGTTGACCTGCTGGACCTGGCCGACGATTTCTTCCAGGGCCTTGCCGGTTTCGCCAACCAGGGTCACCCCGCTCTTCACATGCTCGTTCGAGGCGCTGATGAGTTCCTTGATCTCCTTTGCCGCCTTGGCCGATCTCTGGGCAAGCTCGCGGACTTCTTGCGCGACGACCGCAAAACCTTTGCCGGCATCGCCCGCACGTGCCGCCTCGACACCGGCGTTGAGCGCCAACAGATTGGTCTGAAAGGCGATTTCGTCGATCACCCCGATAATATTGCTGATTTCTGCAGACGATGTCTCGATCTTCCCCATCGCATCGACGGCGCTGCGGACCACCGCCCCGGAGCGCTCGGCATTCTCCCGGGTCCTTCGCACCAGCTGGCCAGCCTCCTGGGCGCGGTTGCTGGAATCGGAGACCGTCGTGGTGATCTCTTCAAGCGCGGCTGCGGTCTGCTCGACGGAGGCCGCCTGCTGCTCCGTGCGCTTCGACAAATCGTCCGAAGCGGAACGAACCTGCTGGGCTCCGGCCGCGATGCCGGTTGCGTTTTGGGCCACCACCTGCATCGCCGTGCGCAGCTTGCTGACCGCGGCGTTGAAGTCGGTCCGGAGTTTTTCCAGTGTCGGAATGAAGGGTGTGGCGACTTCCTGGGTCAAATCGCCGCCGGAGAGCGCCGTCAGCGATGCCGCCAGCTGATCGACATTGTTGACGCGGGCGGTGACGTCGGTCGCGAACTTGACGACCTTGAACACCTTGCCGTTCATGTCGAAGATCGGATTGTAGGAGGCTTGGATATAAATCTTTTTGCCGCCCTTGCCGATGCGCAGGAACTCGTCAGCGACGAATTCGCCAGCCGACAGACTCGCCCAGAACCGTCGATAATCGTCACTGTTTGCGTATGCGCTGTCGCAGAACATCGAATGGTGGCGACCCTGGATCTCGGCAATCTGATAGCCGAGCGCAGACAGGAAATTCTCGTTCGCCGTCAGAATCTCGCCTTTCGGTGTGAACTCGATAACGGCCTGGGCGCGCGACAGGGCGCTCAATTTGCCGGCATCTTCGGCGGCTTGCAGCTTCTGCTTGGTGATATCGGTCGCGAACTTCACCACTTTATACGGTTTTCCGCCGCTGAAGACCGGATTATAGGAGGCTTCGATCCAGATTTCCTTGCCGCCCTTGCCGATGCGCTTGTACTGGCGCTGATCGAACTCGCGGCCGAGCCTCGCCCAGAATTCGCGATAATCGGCGGACGAGGCTTCTGCCGGCTCGACAAACATCCGGTGGTGCTGGCCGACAATTTCGGATAGCTGATAACCGAGCGCGGCGCAGAAATTGGCATTGGCCGTGAGAATCTTGCCGGCGAGGTCGAATTCGATGATGGCCTGCGACCTGCTCATCGCGGCCAGTACCGCCTTGGCGTCGGATCCGAATCCCAATGCTATCTTTTTCACGCTTTTCCCCTACCTCTGACCCACGCGATTGCCGCGACCCATGACGGGATTCGCTGGACAAGCACCCCGAAAATAGAATCCGCTAAATTCTTTAAGCTTCCTTTAACCGAGCTGCCGCGGAATAGGGTGTCTGAAGTCCGGTGCCGCTGAGAAAAATAAGGAAGCAGAAACAGGCGCTTGAATTAAGGCTTCGCCTCGGCAGCAGGATCTTCCGGGTGGGATTTCGAACATGAAGCAGCTTTTTTCTGATTTTTTTCTCATCGGCTCGTCCCTAAAGTTCGAAGATCGCTTTACTTTTTGTTAAGCAACCGCCGCCCGCCTGTTTCCCGCGTTCAAAAGATCTTTCTGTTTTTCCGCTGCAGGTGCATATTTCACCGTCCTTCGAGCGTGCAGAATCAACTTCCGAAACGAGCGGCTAAGTGGACATCATCCGCCAGGCGCCGAACGCGATTGGCGACCGGAGAAAGACATGACGCTCGAGGCCGAGTTCAATCGAATTGAAGAAGTCGCCACAGGCTTCAACACGCATTACGAAGTCTTCAAATATATGAAGGGCCTCACCCAGTATCTGGGAATGACTGCTTTCCTGATCATGACATTGCCCAACGTCGACGTCGTCGAAATAGGTGCGACAAAGATCATCACCAACTGGCCGGCGGAGATGGTCGATTATTACGACGCCCATAACTTGATGGTCGACAGTCCGGTCATCCGCCGGATGCTGAAATCGACCAGCCCATTCAACTATGATGTCGCAGCAATCAATACCGATCGCGGAGAAGGAAAAAAGTCCACGGTCATCGAATTATTCAACCGATATGGCATGGAAAAAGGAGCCTATTTCCCCGTCCATGATGCCGCCGGTGGGCGCGGTGCGATGTCGATTTCGGGGTCGCGGAATTTCAGCGTGCTCGAAATGGCGAAACTCCTGTATATCGCCACGCTGATCTATGATCGGCTCTCGCAGCTGACGTTGAACGAGAAACACAAGCCGATCGCCTTTACCTCGAGCGAGCTGGACTGCCTGCGGCTGACGGCCGGCGGCCGCAAGAGCAGCGAAATTGCCAAGCTTCTCGATCTGTCGGAACATGCGGTCAACAATCACATCGGCAGCGCGATCAAGAAGCTCGGATGCACGACAAGAACACAGGCAGTCGTCAGCGCGTTGCGTCTCAACATCATTCGGGTTTAGGCGCCTGTCGGCAAACGATCCGCTCGCCATCGGCAAGCCGAAGGTCAGAGATGCGGCGCCTGCAGCAATGCCGGGATTTCCTCCGGCGAGACCGGCTTGGAGAAGCGGAAACCTTGCGCCTCCTCGCAATGCGCCTGCCGCAGGAAATCCATCTGGGCGTCGGTTTCCACGCCTTCGGCGAGGACCGAAAGCTTCAGCGTCTGCGCCAGCGAAATGACCGCAGAGGCGATGGCGACGGCGGTTTTGTCGCCTGGCAGAGCCTCGACCAGCGAACGGTCCATCTTCAACCGGTCGAAGGGGAAGGTCTTGAGCGCCGCCAGGCTTGAATAGCCGGAGCCGAAATCGTCGATCGACAGGCGAACGCCGAGCGCCCGCAGCGATTCCATCATGGCGAGCGCCCGTTCGGCATCCTGCATCACCACGCTTTCGGTGACCTCGAGCTCCAGCCAGCGCGACTGCAGGCGGTGGCGCTCCAGCGCCTCGGCGACATGGCTTGCAAAATCCGGATCGGCAAACTGCTTGGCCGAGACGTTGACGGCGATGGTCAGCGGCGGCAGACCCATATCCTGCCAGTGGCGCGCCTGCCGGCAGGCTTCGTTCAGCACCCAGAGGCCAAGGGGAACGATGAGGCCGGTCTCTTCGGCGAGCGGAATGAAATTGATAGGCGGCACCCTGCCCTTGGCCGGATGGTTCCAGCGCACCAGCGCCTCGAGCCCGGTGATGCGACCGTTGGCGACATCGACCTGCGGCTGATATTGCAGGAACAGCTGGTCGCCGGTAATCGCCTGGTGCAGCTCCTCCTGCTCGCCGAGCGGCATTCCCACAGGCGTGCCACCGCCATCGTGATGCTGCAGGGTGTTGCGGCCGAGTTCCTTGGCGCGGTACATGGCGCGGTCGGCATTGGCGAGAAGTTCTTCCGAGGTCGAACCGTCGAAGGGGAAGGCGGCGACGCCGATGCTCGAGGTGACGGCGATCTCGCCGCCATCACGGGGGATCGGCCGGTTGATCGCCTTCTGCAGCTCGCGCAGCCGACGCGTGATGCCGGCATCGTGGCTCGACTGGTGAACGAGCACCACGAGGAATTCGTCGCCGCCGAGACGCACCACCATATCCGAGGCCCGGACGCTGTTGGCCATGCGGGCGGCGGTTTCCTTCAGCACCTCGTCGCCGGCGGCGTGGCCGCGGCCGTCATTGATGTCCTTGAAATTATCGAGATCGATATAGGCGACGGTGACCTTGCGGGTGTGGCGCCGGGCCTGGTCGAGGATATTGGCCAGCCGCTCCTTCAGGAAGGCGCGGTTCGGCAGGCCGGTGAGATCGTCGTGATGGGCCATGAAATGGATGCGATCGTCGACACGCTTGCGCTCGATGGCGATGCCGGCGATGTGGGTGGCGAGCGCCACCAGCTTCGTCTCGTGCTCGGTGGGACGGCGGACCTCCCTGGAATAGAGGGCGAAGGTGCCGAGCACATTATTCTGCGAGGTGGCGATCGGGGTCGACCAGCAGGAGCGGAAGCCGAACGGCGCGACCAGCGCGCGAAAATCCTCCCACAGCGGATCGCTCATCACGTCCTCGACGATCACCGTCTGGCCGCGCCAGGCGGCGGTGCCGCAGGAGCCGACCTTGGGACCGATGGTGACGCCGTCGATCAGCCGGCTGTAGCCGCCGGGCAGATTTGGGGCGGCGCCGTGATAGAGCCTGGTGCCCTCGCCGTTCAGCAGCAGCACCGATCCGTCGATGCCGGTCAGCTGCGCCTCGATCATCAGCACCAGCGCCTCGAGGATCATCGGCAACGGCTCGTTGCGGGCGATCATTTCGAGCAGATTCGCCTGCTCGCGATGGAGATCCTCCTGGCGCTTGCGTTCGGTGATATCACGGGAAACGCCGATCAGGCCGACGACCTCGCCGCGATCGTTGCGCAGCGGTATCTTCGAGGTCAGCCGGCATATCGGCCTTTTGCCGCCGGGCAGGACGTAGCTTTCCTCCATATCGACGCAGGCTTGCCCCGTCGCCATGATCTGCTGCTCGATATCGAAATGGTGGCGCGCCGTCTCGAAATCGAACAGGTCGAAATCACGTTTGCCGGTAATCAGGTCAGCGCTCTCCAGGCCGAGGCTGCTGGCGGTGACGGCGTTGGCGAAGACGAAGCGGCTGTCACGATCCTTGACGTAGAGGAAATCCGGTAGTTCGTGAACGATTGCCTTGAGGCGGAGGTTCTCGATGCCGTCGGAGAGGTGATGGGCGGTCGAGGCCATCATCGCCTCCGTCGCGGCGACGATGCGCCGCGTTTCGGCCGACAGGGCATCGGTCGATTCCCATCGCCTGGCACTCGGTTCGTACATGCCGCCATTCTCCCCGGCGGGCCGAAGGCCCACACCCCGCATAACCACCGCATGATATTCCCTTCAAAGTAGTCCCCATTCCCTTCGGCTTGCTTAAATGAAAGGGTGAACAAGACGACAAAATCGGCGGCGATATCCTGCCCTTGGCCGGGGCTACAACCGCAATTTCGGCCGCCTGTGCCAGAAAGAGGCAGGCGCGTCTGGCACGTTTCGTGCTATCGGGGCCCTATGACTGGAGAATCCGGAATGCCCTCACGCCGCGACCTGCTTTTCTTTCTCGCCGCCGCGGCGGTTGTGGGAGGTTCAGCGCCGCGCGCGCTTGCCGCACCGCTTGCGGCTGCCGGGCAACCCGATCTGCGCGGCGCGATCGACGCGGTGGAATATCGCGCCATCCCCGAAAGCGGCGACCGCAAGACCCGCAACCTTCAGCAGATGATCGAACGGGCAGCGCGCGAGAACGCGCCGGTCTTCCTGCCGCCAGGCACCTACAAGGTCTCCAACCTCACCTTGCCCGACAATACCCGCATCACTGGCGTGCCCGGCGCCTCGCGGATCGTCTATACCGGCGAAGGACATCTCTTTGCGGCGGCAAATGTGCGCCGCATCGAGCTTTCCAACCTCGTCATCGACGGCGGCAACCGCTGGCTCGGCGACGATGCCGGCGGGCTCTTGCAGTTTACCGGGGTGGACGAGGTGCTGATCGACAATTGCCAGATCGGCGGCAGCCGCAAACACGGGTTGCAGCTGGAGCGCTGCGGCGGGCGGATCGAGCGCAGCCGCATTTCGGGTGCAGCCCAAGCCGGGCTTTATGCGGTCGATTCCGCCAATCTTTCGGTCACCGGAAACACGATCGCCGATTGCGGCAATGGCGGCATCCTGGTGCATCGCTGGAACAAGGCGGAGGACGGCACGGTGGTTTCCGGTAACCGCATCTCCAACATCCGCGCCAATGACGGCGGCACCGGCCAGAACGGCAACGGCATCAACATCTTCCGCGCCGACGGCGTGATGGTGGTGAACAACCAGATTTCCGACTGCGCCTTCACGGCGATCCGCGCCAATTCTGCCTCGGACATCCAGATCAGCAACAACCAGTGCCGGCGCTCCGGCGAGACGGCGATCTATGTCGAATTCGCCTTCGAAGGCGCCGTGGTTTCCGCCAACATCATCGACGGGGCAGCGAACGGCATTTCGATCGCCAATTTCGACGAGGGCGGCAGGCTAGCGAGCGTCACCGGCAACGTCGTACGAAACCTGACACTGAAAGGCCCCTACAAGCACGAGGTCGGCTTCGGCATCGGCATTGCCGCGGAGGCCGATACACTGATTTCGGGCAATGTGATCGAAGGCGCGCCGCGCTGGGGCATGCAGATCGGCTGGGGTCCATATCTCCGCAATGTCGTCGTCAGCGGCAACGTGGTGCGCCAGGCGCCTGTGGGATGCGCCGTCTCGGTCGCCGACGGCGCGGGCACTGCCGTCATCACCGACAACGTCTTCCAGGAGATCGCTGAAGGCGCGGTTTTAGGTTTCCAATGGGAGAAGAAAGTGTCGGACGAGATGGCCGGCGGTGGCGCGCCCTACAAACAGCTGACCATCGAGCGAAACCGCGTCTCCTGAAGCGCATCAAAAGCTTTCATCGTCCCATCAGCGGCAGGGACTTTTCCGCAGCCACTGCGGCCTCTACCCTCTGGTGCAGCTACACTCGGGGGATAAGATCATGCTGACAATTTACGGAGTCTATCGATCGCGGGCATCGCGCGTCTACTGGATGGCGGAGGAGCTCGGGCTCGAATTCCAGTCTGTGCCGGTGCTGCAGGCAAGGCGGCTCGCAGACCCGCTGGCAGCAGAAGCGCCGCTCAACACGCAATCGTCCGATTTTGCTGCCGTCAACCCGATGGCGCAGATCCCCAGCATCACGGACGGCGCGTTCGTCATGCACGAGTCGCTGGCGATCAATCTCTACCTCGCCCGCAAACATGGCGGGCCGCTTGCCGGAGAAACCGTCGAAGAAGACGGATTGCTGACGATGTGGACCGTCTGGGCCGCCTCTCAGGTCGAGCCGGAGACGGTCAAAATCGTTCTGACCTATGATAATGGCCTCGAAAATAGCGACGAGGGCAAGCAGGTGATCGCCGTTGCCTGCCGTGCGCTGCGCCGACCGTTTGCGGCGCTCGAAAGCCAGCTTGCCGGCCGGCAGTGGATCGTCGGCGACCGCTTCACCGTCGCCGATCTCAACATCGCCGAGGTGCTGCGTTACGCCCAGAGTGAGGAGGCGTTGTTCGATTCGCATCCGAACATCAAGGCCTGGATCGAACGCTGCCAGTCGCGCGCCGGCTACAAGGCGATGCAGACAAGCCGCGCCAAGGAACCAATCGAGGTGTGAGTTACCGGAACAGCGCCAGCGTGCCGGCCATTTCCTCACGGATCCAGGCCTTGAAATCCTTGACCTTCTTCGGCTCGCGCGTGCCTTCGGCGGTGACGAAATAGTGACCGAAGCCGGTGCGCGCTCGAATGCCGAAGGGCGCCGCCAGCCGGCCTTCGGCAAGCGCGAAGGCGGCAAGGGTCTGCCAGGCAAGCATGACGCCTTGGCCGGCGATCGCCGCATCGAGGCAGAGCGAGGCATCGTTGAAGACGTGGCGCGTCGCCGGTGTGGCGCCTGACAGGCCCGCCTCGCGCATCCAGACCTCCCAGTTGAACATGGCGCGGCCGTCGACGACGGCAGGCAGCGCCAGGATATCGGCGGGTTCTTGCAATTTCGCCGCCATCTCCGGTGAGCAGACGGGAAAGACCTCCTGCTCCAGCAACAGTTCGGCCTTCACGTCAGGCCACTTGCCGGTACCGACACGGATGCCGATATCGACGTCGCAAAGGGCGGGATTGACGAGATTGGTCGTCGCATCGAGCCGCAGCTTGATATCGGGGTGATGCTCAGCGAAACGATCGAGCCGGCAGACGAGCCAGCGGGCGGCAAAAACCGGCGCCACCGAGATCGTCAGGATCGTGTCGTCCTTGCGGCTTGCGATCGACACCGCCTGGGAAAGACGGGCAAAACCCTCGTCGAGCGCCAAGAGCACCGGCCGGCCGGCTTCGGTGGCGATCATTCCCCTCGCGGTGCGCTCGAACATCACCTGGCCGAGTTGCGCTTCGGCCTTGATCACCTGCTGGCTGACGGCGCCGACCGAGACGCCGAGTTCGTCGGCGGCTGCCTGCAGCGAGCCGAGACGACCGACGGCCTCCAGCGCCCGCAGGCCGTTGAGATGGACGGAATTCAGGTTTTTCATATAGTTTTTCTATAGCAGTTCCGCCGTAATCTCAAT
The DNA here is from genome assembly GCF_000271845.1 of Rhizobium leguminosarum bv. trifolii WSM2297. The sequence goes on from NZ_JH719395.1 coordinate 1,529,846, forward strand.
TGAAAATCCGCCTGCAAAAGCCGACATTGCAGGCATCGGTAATCCCGTTCGAACGACTTCAGCCAGCGAAACGGGATAGTTCAAATCGGCGTTAGCCCACCTGCGGTCACGATTCCGCACCGTTGGAGAAAGCGAGGCATGCCATGTCGTTGCTGAAGTTTTTCTTGAATCCCGCCCTTGCCATGGGCGGCACGGAGATTGCCCCGGCCTGGAAGGACGACCCGCTGCGGCATCCCGAGGTCGAGCGCATGTCGCTGCGCGAAATCGCCGATCTGCCGCTGGTGTGGAGACCGGCTTTGTTGCCGCGGCCAAGCCGCCGCCGGCGAAATGCGCGTGAGCACGGCTCCCGCGCATTTGGTGAACTGCTCTAGTGCCCGCCGGCTAAACGGCAGATGCCTGCCAGCGAATCACCGGACCGTCTTCGGGATCGATGCGCTCGCCGGCGCGGATAAATCCGTTGCGTTCGAGGACACGCTGGGAGGCGATGTTGTCCACCCCGGTCTCGGCTGAAAGCAGCCTCACCCGGGGGTCCTTCCGCGCCCATTCGAGCAGCTGGCCTATCGCGCGCGTCGCGCATCCACGCCGCTCACGGCTGGGCGCGATCCCATAGCCGATGTGGATCTCGCCGTCCTCAGGCGCGCGAATGACCGAGCATAGCCCGACGATCTCGCCCTCCTCGACAATCATCCAGGCCGACGGGATAAACTTGGCGCCGATCTCCGCGGCGATGCTCGCCAGCATCTCCAGGACCTCCGGCGGCGCGATGACGCTATCGGAAACCAGGCGGGTATTTGCGGGCACGAAGCCTTTCAGCAACGCGGCGAAATCATAAGCAGTCAATTCGATGATCATATTCTTCTCGACATTGGACATGCGCCAGCTTTGGCGCGTCAAGGCCGAGCAGCGAGACCCGAGCATTTATTCCAGATTCCGCGCGCAAACCGCTGCGCATTTTTGCAGGAACTGTTTGGCTAGCTGAAGCCGTGTCTGTCTCGTCCGCCCCGGCCGGTGCGTTCTGGGTGTTTTGCGACGGCAAACAAAGGCATTCTCCTGTTAAACACATGGCTTCGGAAAGAGCCGGTGCGGATCGATACTGAAGCGGAGCTGGATGTTTGTCCAGGCTTTGCAGATCGCCTGATTTGGCGTCGCAATTGCCATGGCTGGAGGATCTGCCGACAATCGGAAGGCGTGCGAAACTGAATCTAATCTGACCCCGCGAGGATTATCGCGAGCATCGGTGTCGGAATCGCGTTTCGCCGGCCGTCTTTCAAGCCACAGGACACCTTAAAACGGTATCGATCTAAGGATAAATTATAGGGAGTAAGCGATGACGATTACCATTACCGCCTTTGAACGCTCGCCCGATCGCGGCCGGGGTCTGGCGCGCGACATGCGCGTTCGCTGGGCGCTCGAGGAAGCGGGCCAGCCTTACGAGGTTCGTCTCGTTTCGTTCAAGACGATGAAGGAGCCCGCGCATCTGGCGCTTCATCCTTTCGGGCAGATTCCGACTTATGAAGAAGGTGATCTCGCTCTGTTCGAGTCCGGAGCGATCGTGTTTCATATCGCCGAGCGCCATGCGGGCCTGCTGCCCGAGGATGCGAATGCCCGGGCGCGCGCTGTCACGTGGATGTTTGCCGCGCTCAATACCGTGGAGCCACCGATCTTCGAGCGCAGCCTCGCCACCATCCTCGAGCGCGACGAACCCTGGTACGAGAGGCGCCTCAGCGTCCTCGATGACAGCATCCGCAAACGGCTGGGGAGCCTTTCCACTCGCCTTGGCGATGCCGACTGGCTCGATGGTGCGTTCAGCGCAGGCGACTTGCTGATGGTGACGGTGCTCCTCAGGGCGCGAGCATCGGGTCTATTGGAGGAATATCCGAACCTTGGCGCCTATGTCGCCCGCGGCGAAGCCCGGCCGGCCTATCAGCGTGCTTTCGCAGCCCAGCTGGCGGTATTCACCGCCGCATCGGCCGGCTGACAAGGGGCCGCTTCGCTTGGACAGTTGTGACCCCAAGCCGCAGGCCGCCAATTCGGATGCCGTCCCTCCCTGGCCCCGTTCCTGCCCGAGCGATGCATCAGCCCCGATCGTAAGCCATGGCCCGCTGGACGGCGGGGCGCTGCAGCATCCGGGCGTGGTGATCACTCGCCTTTGCGAAGCGGGCGGGATCGACGCCGTCGGACGGCAGCCAGCCGGTCATGACGAAGAGATAGGGATCGGCTAGCGAATAGGCCTCGCCCATCACCCACGGGCCTTTGAACATCGTCTGTTCGATCAGGGTGAAACAATCGGCCATATTCTGAGGCACCTTCGCCTTCATCGCCTCGATCGCGGCCGGATCGTCGGTCCAGCGGGAGCCGCGCGGGCGATGGGCATGGTTCACATGCACTGTCGAGCAGAGATAGCTGTTGAAGGATTGCAGCCGCGCCATTTCGAAGGCATCGCCGAGCGGCGCCAGTTTGGCGGCCGGCGCGCTTTCCGCGATAAAACCAAGGATCGCCGGCGTTTCGGTCAGCACGCCACGATCGGTGACCAGTGCCGGCACGCGACCCTTCGGGTTGATCTGCAGATAGTCCGGCGAACGCTGCTCGCCATTGGCAAAGCTGAGCTTCCGAGTTTCGAAGGCGAGGCCGGATTCTTCCAGGGCAATCAGGCTTGCGAGCGCGCAGGTTCCGGACGCGTAGTACAATGTCAGCATGGTTCTCGTCTCCCTTTTGGCACACCTTATAGCGCGGCGACCCTTGCGCCGGAACCGGGGAGATGGCGTTTGCTTAGCTTCTCGGCAGCAGAACAACGATCGGCGTACCGTGGGGTCGCCCCTCATCCGGCTGCCGGCACCGACCGGGGTCGAGCCACGGGTCTCGACCCGTCCTCCGGACCCCCGCAAACGGGGCGAAGGGGGACAGCCGCAACCTCTCCGTTCCTCGCCAGGCTTTCGCAGGGCACGTCCCCTCTCCCCGTTTTACGGGGAGAGGGCTAGGGTCATATGCGCTAGGTTAGGCGAGCATTCAGATAATCGCATTGTTTTCGACGTCGGCGTGGCGGCTCACAGAGGTGGCGCCGACTTCGGGTGACGAGATTACAGACGGCCTGCCACAGCAGCGATCCGCGGATGGCGGCGTGAATGGTGCTCAGGGCTATCTTCATGAGACGCCAGCGTGACGGGCTTGCCTGTGGGATTGGCGTATCCAGAGGGGGGAGAGTCCGGGACTTGCCCGGCAATCTGTTCGGCGATGATGGCCACGATCAGTCTGGCGTAGAGCCAAGCCTGCGCCAGTTCTGGCTTCTTGGCCGGCAAGCTGTCGAGGCCGGCCAGGCTCTTGAACCGTTTGAACGCCAGCTCGATTTGCCAACGGAAGCGATAAAGGGTGAGAATATCTGTCGGCGGGAAGGTGGCGGCCGGCAGCGAGGTCAGCAGCAGAATGTACTTCGCCGCCTCCAGACTGCGCGGATCGGGTTGTTTGCCGCGCTTGCTGGCGTCCTTGAGCAGGCGTTTGTGCTCGGCTTCCACCTGTTGCGGATCCTTGCGCCGGATAACCAGGCGCAGGACCAGTGGCGTCGCCGCCTTCACGCCTTCGTGGATACGAACCTTGAGTTCACTTTCCTGTTCTTGCTGAGCGGCGAGCGCGGCAAACAGATCAAAGGGATCGCCATTCGGCTGCAACAGCCGCAACGAGTTCCAGCCGGTCCGCACGATGAAGTCTGCGCCGGCGTCGATCACGGGCCGCAGATCGCGCGGTCTTGCATAGTAGCGATCGGCCAGCACGATATTACCGGGTGCGTAGGTGAGGCGCTGAAGGTTCTCGGCACCATGGATGTCGGTCAACTCAAGCTGATCGACCTGAGCCGTTGCCAGGTCGTAGCCGACATGCAACCGCCACGTCGTGCGGTCAGCGCCCGGGTGGCAGATCGACGTTCCATCGAGCACACGCAAGCGATACCCCGCCCAGCGCCCTGCCGGCACCTTAGTCTGCTCGGCAATCAGCGTGGCCACGATGTCGCCAAGCCAAGGGGCTGCTTTGCATAGCCGCTCGAGCAGCGATGGGTCGGACAAGCGGGCGATCCCGCCCGCTTCGGCCCATGCACAGGTCTCGCGTAGCGACATACCAAGGCCGCCATAGGCAAGCGCCAGCCGCAACAGCGTCTCGGCGTTCTTGATTTCCCGCACCCGCGTGAAAGCGCCGCGCAACCGCGCCGTTGCTTCCAGGTCAAAACCCGCCGGAAGCCAAGCGCTCACTTCCGACCAATGATCCAAAATCTCAGGACGAATCGTCATCCCAAGCTTGAATCATAACCAGATTCCTCATGTCCAGCCCTAACCTAGCGCATATGAGGGCTAGGGTGAGGGGCAAGCCACACGGTAGTTCCCTCACTCAACCGCAGCCCAGATCCGCTACTCAACCGCAGCCCGGCACATCCTCCAGCCGGTGCCAGACCGGGATGCCGCGCTCCCTGGCGATGCGCACGTCGTTATCGGCGCCCTTGGAATCGCCCGGCAGCCGCAACACGCCCTCGCAAAGCTGCAGCAGCCGGCCGGCGACCGGGTGGAAGATCTCTTCGTAGAGCGCATCGCCGACCGACTTGCCGCCGGCGGCGTGCCAGATCGGCAGCGCCACCCATTCGCCGATCATCGGCACGTGGCCGGCGGCAAACAGCGCGTGTGAGGGTTGCTCCAGCCGCTTCAGGTTGGCGGCCATTTTCTCCGGGTCGTCGCCCGTTCCCGACCTGTATGGCCCGGCAATCAATATCAACATTATCCACTCCATCGCTCCGCTTCTGCGCAAGCACTCCCGGCTTCATGCACGGGATATCGTGAAAATGCACGATATTTCTTGAATGTCGAGTCTGTTCGTGCAATATCATGCCATCTCGTTCACTTTCGTGCGGAGTGATAATGCTGACGACGCAACGCAAGGCCCTCATTCTCGACATCCTGCGCCGTGACGGCCAGGTGATCGCCAAGCGCGTCGCCGAGGATTTTTCGCTTTCGGAAGACACGATTCGGCGCGACCTGCGGGAAATGGCGGCGGAGGGGCTCCTCAAGCGCGTGCATGGCGGGGCGATGCCACTTTCGCCCGATCTGCCCGATTTCACCGCGCGGCGCAGCGTCTCGTCCGAAATCAAGGCGCGGCTGGGGGCTGCTGCGGCGGCGATGATCAGGCCGGGGCAGATGATCTTCCTCGACGGCGGCACCACCACGGCGGAGATCGCCCGGCATTTGCCGCGCGACATGCCGCTGACCGTTGCGACCCACAGCCCGACGATCGCCGCCGAGTTGGAACACCACCCGACGGCCGAAGTGATCCTGACCGGTGGGCGGATCTACAAACATTCGATGGTGGCGACGGGGGCAGCAGCAGTTGCAGCGATCTCGCAGCTGCGCCCCGACCTGTTCTTCCTCGGCGTCACCGCGGCCCATCCCGTGCACGGGCTTTCCACCGGCGATTTCGAGGAAGCGGCGATCAAACGCCATATCGCCGGCTGCTCGGCCGAAACGCATGTGCTGCTGACGGAGGAGAAGTTCGACCTCGTTTCGCCCTGCCCGGTGCTGGCGATTTCCGAAGTCTCGGGGCTGATCGTGCCGGCTGAGATGCCGGCCGAGCGGCTAAAACCCTATCGCGATCTCAACGGCGCAATCGCCGCAGCATGATGGCCTTGCGGCCCGGCGCACGCGGGGCAGCCTGCGGCAGCAGGCTTGCGGCAAGAGCCACGATGAACAGCGTCAGCACTGCATAGGTCGGCGCCACGCTGCCGGTTCCAACGGTGAGCACCGCCTGCAGGTACGGCTGTACAAACGCGACGACGACGGAAAGTGCCGGCATGTCGAGCAGGGTTCCGGCCGTTCGTGATAGATCCGGCATGAATGCCACCGCGGCAAGCGCGCCGTAGACCGCCGCTAGCCGGACCGCCAGGTGCAATGAGGCCGACGCTGCGAGCGGGCGCGCGTCACCATCCTCGAAAGGAACCATGAGATAGACGATGAAGGCTGCCAGAAATAGGAGGGCGACGGGCAGAGCCGTCAGGATTGCCGGCAGCGTCATAACGGCGGCGTCAGCTGCCAAGAGGAGGAGAACCGGCGTCGACGCAACGAACCAGACGCCCACGAGCGGCCCCCAGAACCAGAGCAGCGACAGATAATGAAGACGGACCAGCGTGACCATAAGGAGCAGACCGATCGCGATCCAGGGGCAGGCAGGTTCGAGCACAGCCGATATCAGTCGGACGGCCGGCTCGCAGGCGCTGGCCATATCCGCGCAGCCGGACAACTGGACTGCCAGCCAGGTGATATGATCGAGGACGAACGCGGCGAACATGAAGACGCCGATCGCGGTCAACACCCACCAGAGATAGCGGCCTGCAAACATGCCCTGCCCTCCCGGCTTCCAGGGAACGCGCTTGCGTCCCGGTCGGCGCGAAAGAATGCATCCGATCGCAGGGCGCTCCTTCTTTATATTAGATATTTCTTATTTTTTTGTAACTTATATACTTGTTTCGCATTCATCCGGTCAGGGCGGAGGTGGCCCTGATGTCGCCGACATGGATACCGTTCCAATTGGGCATCGGCGTTACGGCAAAGCCCATCAGAGCGGCATGCACTTCGTCTTCCGTCTCGAAGAAGCGGGCGAGTGTCGCCGCCACCATGGCTTCGGCGGCGCGGGTGGTGCCATCCTCGCATTTCAGCGCGATGGCGATGCCCTTTTCCGGGATCGCGGCGCAGAAGACGCCCTCGGCGCCTGTCTTGACGAAGATGCGGCCGGGGGCGATCTGCATCAGTTTCGTGCAGGCGCGCCCGGAGCCGGCGACATAGAAGGGCTCGGCCATACAGGCATCGATCAGGCGGCGGGACGCTCTGGCGCGCAAGGGTTCGAGGCCGACCCCGGTCGCCATTCTGGCGAAGCCGTGGGCAAGGCTCCTGAGCGGTACGGCATAGGTCGGAATGGAGCAGCCGTCGGTGCCGCAACTCTCGGCGCCGAGCACGGCGCCGGTCAGGCTCTCCATCACCGCGCGGATTTCGACCTGCAGCGGGTGTTCGTAGCCGACATAGCCCTTCGGGTCGATATCCCTGTGGCAGCAGGCGCAGATGAAGCCGGCATGTTTTCCCGAACAATTGTTGTGCAGCGCGGTCGGCGCGTCGAGGGTGCGGACCTGATGAATCAGCACCTTTTGGCTCATCGACCAATGGGCGCCGCATTCCAGGGCTTCGGCATTCCGGCCGGCGCGCGACAGCATGGAGGCGGCAAGCGCCACATGCTCGTCCTCGCCATTGTGCGAGGCGCAGGCGAGCGCCAATTCCTTGTCGCCGAAACCATAGGCGTCGGCCGCACCGCTCTCGATAAGCGGCAGTGCCTGCATTGCCTTGCAGGCCGAGCGCGGGAAAACGGCGGCTTCCGTATCGCCCAGCGAAAAGACGAGCTTGCCATCACCATCGACAATGGCCACCGCGCCGCGATGGCGGCTTTCGACGAGCAGGCCGCGGGTAACTTCGACGGTGACGGGATTGGTCATTGCTCTCATCCGGATGCTGGCGGGATGCGGCAGGCATACCGCGTCAGGGCGCGAAAGCCAACGGGGTATAGGCTTTGACATTGGTGGCTGCGGGGATGCCTGCTGATGAGGCGGTCGACGCGTCGGCGGGATGTTTGGCGGACTCAGCCGCACATTCCGTCATCCCCGGGTCTTGAGCTTGGGATCCATGCCGGCTGCAGAAGGAGGCCAAGACAGATCCTAGGACCCCGCATGATGATGACAGGGTCCCTCGTCCAGCCCATTAAATAGGCGTCACTCTCTGTGCACCTGCGCGTTGTTCCTATTCCCTTTCAACAACGATTATTCGCAGGACACCGTGGCTGTCACGAACCCGGATCTCGATGGTTTTGCTCCTATTTCCAGCTTTCGTCACTTTGCAAACCTCGGATATAGCATCCCAGAATTGGGCTCTGGTAGGATAATCTATCTCAAGAGTATCCATGACTTTTCTCGTCGATTCCAAGGTAATGGGAAAACCACAATCCTCGGCACCCTTACGAAAGAGGCGTTCAAAGGGAGTCTGCGGAACGTGGGTGCAACCTGCAACGGCGAAAGAAAACGCGACAGCGCCAACAATACGAAATTTCATTGTCCCCATCCAATTAATCAACCTCGGCGAGCACTAAGAGCAGAAGATCGGTAGAGTCAACCGGCCAGAGCACGGCGCGCATTTACGCGGGAAGCGATCCCACAAATTCCGTCATCCCAGGCCTCGAGCGTGGGATCCATAGCCGCGGCTGATGGAGGCCGGTGTGGGTGCTCGGGTCAAGCCCGAGCATGACGGAGCGTGGGGTGGGCTTCTGAAGCAAGTACCGCGATGGACGGCGGAGTGGGAGTTGCGTCCCGTCGCTCAACCATCGCGACGGTGATCGCATGACCCCGACAATGATCACAAAAATTGACCCCGTCGATCAAAAACTATCGTTTTCCTGATATGTCCCTTCCAGCTAAAGGTGGTTCATCAGGAACCGTCCATGCCCTCCACCCTCTCGTTGATCCTTCTCGACAACAGGATCCGCATTCCGGCCGTGACCTTGGTCGCGCTCGCCTTTACCTATGCCTCGACCGCGCCCTATCAGTCGATCATCGGGATCAACGAACTGGGCCTCAGCAACGGCACCTATTCGGCGCTGATCTTCTTCTCGGCGATCGTCAACGTCACCACCAGCCTGACGCTCGGCATCTGGTCGGACAGGCTGAAAGAGCGGCGGCCGCTGCTGCTGGGGCTTTCAGTCGCCGGCATGCTTGGCTTCGGGTCGATCGCGATCTTTCACAGCCCGGCGATCTTCATCGTCTCGACGCTGTTGCTGGTGCCGATGAGCAATTCCACCTATTCGCTGCTGTTTGCAAGCCTGCGCGCCAGGACCAACCAGATGGATCGTGGCCAGGCGGCGGGGATCACCGCAACAGTGCGGGCGCTGTTTTCCGGCTCGTGGGCGCTGGCGCCGGGGATGATCGGCCTTTATCTCGTCAATTCGCCATCGATGACGCCGGCTTACGGGATCGCCGCCTTCGCAAGCTTCACCTGTTTCTGCCTGTATTTCTTCTTCGCGCCCGGAAACGGCACTGCCGGTCCCTCCCCCGATCAGCCCGGCTTCCTGGCGTCGCTGAAGCGGATCTTCATGCCCTCTGTGCTGGTGCGCGTCATCGTCATGGCGCTGCTCTTCGGGCTGCAGCGGCTGAACAGCATGCTGCTGCCACTGATCATCACCCACGCGGCTGATGGAAGCGTGGTCGATGTCGGCTTCATCGCCGGATTGACCGCCTTTCTCGAAATGCCGTTCATGGTGATGTGGGGAATGGCGCAACGGCGGTTCCGCACCGTGCATGTGCTCGCCTTCGGCGCGCTGATCTACTGTTCCTATCTGCTGCTGCTCGGCTTTGCCTCAGCGCCATGGCACATCTATGCGCTGCTCCTCCTCAACGCCTCCGGGGCGGCGGCGATCCTCAGCGTGCCGATCACCTATCTGCAGGACCTGATCGCAGATCGGCCGGGGCTCGGAACCTCGCTGCTCTCGCTCAACACCTTCATCGGCACCGGCATCGCCGCCGGGCTTTTTGCCCTCGGCACATCGGTCAGCGACTATTCCGGCACCGCCTTCGTCGGCGCTGCGGCGGGTCTCGCGTCGGTCGGAGTGCTGCTCTATCTCGAAAGCAGCAGGCGGCAGGCGCGGCAGCCGGCGTGAGGCGCGAGCTGCTTGCGCGCGATGTGATCGACGAAGTGCGTCAGAGGAAAACGTGGCGAGCGGGTGAGGTTCTGTGGTGCTGTGCCGAAAAGATCTGCCCCTCACCCTAACCCTCTCCCCGTTCTGACGGGGAGAGGGGACGTGCCCTGCGAGAGGGTGGTGGGAACGGCGAGGTTGCCGCGATTCCCCTTCGCCCCGCAAGCGGGGAGAAGGTGCCGGCAGGCGGATGAGGGGCCGGCGCGGTTCGCTCCGTCCAATCGCTCCGCCTCAACGCGGCGTAATGCGATAGGCGCAGCGCCTTGCCCCGGCGAGGATGTGTTCGCGGCGCTCGACGTCGGCGCCGAGGGCGGTGCGGAAGGTTTCGAGTTCGGAGCGGCAGAAGCCGGCGCAGGCGGTGGCCGCCGCGCAGATCGGGCAGTGGTTTTCGACCAGCATGAAGGACCCGTCCGCCTCCTGCCAGCTGTCGGCCATATAACCCTCGCGGGTGCGGATGGCGGCCAGGCCCTCGACACGCGCGGCAAGGTCGCCGGCATTTTCTAATTCCTGCCGATACCGCTGCAGCGTTTCGGCCTCGCGGGCGGAGATGACGGTGTCGAGGGCCGCGGGGCCAAGCTGTTCGACCAGCGTGCCGAGCAGGTTTGCCGTCAGTTCGGCATGGCCGTCGGGGAATTGACGGTTGCCCGCGGCAGTCAGGTGCCAGAGCTGACGCGGCCGGCCCCTGCCCGTGGCGCCGATGGTGACCGGCTCCACCAGCCCCTGCTCGGCCAGCTTGGCCAGTTGCTGACGGGCGGCCTCGGCCGAAATGCCGAGCGCATTGCCGATCGCGGCGCCAAGCTGCGGGCCGTCGGTCTTTATCAGGATCAGGATGCGGTTGGCGGGCGACTGGCGCATATTTTTCCAAGTTACGTCTTGTTTTAATCGGGGCGGCATGTAATTTTCCAATTTATAACTTGGAAAATAATCCTTCGCCAGCAAAAATCTCGGGGTCCACCCATGTCGGATATCGACCAGACTGCAACCATACCCAACGCCGGCTCCCTCCTCCGCCTCTTCCTGCCCGAGCATCTGCCGGCAACATTGATCCTTGCCGGCGGCGTGACACTGTATGCGGTGGAGACTTACATCATGGCGACGATCGCGCCTTCGATCGTGCGCGACATTGGCGGGCTCGCGCTGTTTTCCTGGGTCACCAGCCTGTTCGTCGCCGCCGCCGTGCTCGGTTCGATCTTCGTCGCCATGCGGCCGCGCGGTATCGGGCTTCGCGCCGTCTATGTGATCGCGGCGCTGGTCTTCGGCGTCGGCAGCCTGATTGCCGCAGCCGCACCGTCGATGCCGGTGGTGCTGATCGGACGCGCGGTGCAGGGTCTCGGCACCGGGGCGCTTGCAGCGCTTGGCTACGCCTTCATCCGCTTCGTCTATCCCGAGCCGCTATGGACGAAGGCGTCGACGCTCTATGCGGCCATCTGGGGCGTGGCAACCGTTATCGGGCCGACGCTTGGCGGCTTTTTCTCCGCCGGCAGCAACTGGCGCTACGCTTTCATCGTGCTGGTGCCGCTCGGCTTGGTGATGGCGGCACTGGCGCCGCGGCTGTTGCCTGAGGTCGCGGACGACCGCGAGCAGGCGAAAACGCCGCTTGCCCAGATCGGGCTGCTGCTCGGCGCCGTGCTGATGGTCAGTACCGCCGGGACAATCGAGATGACGGCCGCGAAAATCGCCTTGATCGCGGCCTCGATCGCTGCGGTCGTCGGCATGCTCCGCATCGAAGGCCGAAGCCCGAACCGGCTGCTGCCCTCCGGCGCGGTCAGCCTTTCCAGGCCGATTGCACGTGTCTACCTGACGATGCTCGCCGTGACTGTCGTGCTCGTCAGCGACGTCTTCATTCCCTATTTCCTGCAGGTGCTGCACGGGGTGACGCCGCTTGTCTCAGGTTATCTCGTGGCACTCGTCGCCCTCGGCTGGACGTTTTCGGCCTTCCTCAGCGGCTCGCTGACCGGCGGCCGCGCGCATGCGGCGATCGTTGCCGGTGCGCTGATCGAGGCGGCGGCCACCATTTCACTGGCGGTCTTTCTCGCGCGCGACAATCCGCAAGCCCATATGCTCTTCATCGTGCCGGCGGCAGTCGGCATGTTCATGATGGGCTTCGGCGTCGGGCTCGGCTGGGCGCATCTTGTCGCCATGGTCCTGACGCTCGTCGCCGACAGCGAACAGGACAAGGCTTCGGCGGCGATCCCGACGATGAGTTCGCTCGGCGGCGCTTTCGGCGCGGCCTTTGCAGGCCTCATTGCCAATGGCGCCGGCCTCGTCGATCCGGGCGGCATAGCCGGGGCGCTGTCGGCAACCTACTGGCTCTATCTGCTGATGGCGCTGCCCGGCGTTCTGGCAGTCGGCGTGGCGCTGACGCTTAGCCGACGCGCAGCATGATCTTGCCGACATGGCTGCCGTCTTCCATCAGCCGGTGGGCTTCGACAACGTCCTCGAAGGCGAAGACCTTGTGGATGACGGGGGCGACGGTGCCGGCTTCCAACAGCGGCCAGACCTCGGAGAGCAAGTCGTCGCGGATGGCGCGTTTTTCTTCCGCCGTGCGCGGGCGCATGGTGGAGCCGGTCACCGTCAGCCGCTTGACCATGATCGGCGACAGATTGATCTTTTCGGCAATGGCGCCGCCGAGGAAGGCGATGATCGACAGGCAGCCGTCTTTTCCAAGCGAGGCGAGATTGCGCTCGAAATAGGCCGCACCGATCATGTCGAGGATGATATCGACACCCTGGCCGGTTTCGGCCTTGATCACCTCGGCGAAATCCTCGCTCCGGTAGTTGATGGCGCGTTTGGCGCCGAGCCTTTCGCAGGCCTCGCATTTCTCGGCTGAGCCGGCCGTGGCGTAGACCTCGGCGCCGAAGGCGCGGGCGAGCTGGATGGCGGTCGTGCCGATGCCGCTGGAGCCGCCATGGATCAGCACGGTCTCGCCTTCGGTCAGCCCGGCCATCTGGAAGAGATTGGCCCAGACGGTGAAGAAGGTTTCCGGCAGAGCGGCAGCCTTGACCGCGTCATAACCCTTGGGAAAGGGCAGGATCTGGCCTGCCGGCAGCAGGCAATATTCGGCATAGGCGCCGCCATTGGCGAGGCCGCAGACCTTGTCGCCGAGGCTGTAGCCGCTGACGCCAGGGCCAATCGCAACGATTTCACCCGACAGTTCCAGGCCGAGGATCGGGCTCGCATTTTTGGGCGCGGGATAGCTGCCCTGGCGCTGGGCGACATCGGGGCGGTTGACGCCGATCGCCTCGGCGCGCACGAGAACCTGTCCCTCACCCGGCACCGGCAGCGGGCGTCTGCCGATCGTCATCACCTCCGGCCCGCCGAACGACGGCAGATCGACGAAACGCATTTCCTGCGGCAATGGCATGGCGCAACCCTCCTGATCCCGACTGTTGGAAATAAGTCAGGCCCGCGGGCTTGGGAAGGCTGGAAGTGGCAAGGGCGTCAATTCGCCTCGCCCAACAGATGGAAAACCAGGCCGTCGTCGCTCTCCTTGGCGGCCGACTTGATGACGGCGATCTCGGCGCTGACGCGATTGATATCGTCGATGACAAGGCCCACCGGCAGTTCGATGACGCCGATCGAGCAGCGCATCAGCGGGAACAGCGCTTCGGCGCCGGCGCGGTCGTGACCGAGAATGCGGCCGGCGGCGCGGTGTTCGTCGGAATAGAGATCGAGCACGTCATCATGGAAATCGCCGATCAGCCGGTCGAGAATCTCCGTCAGTTCCTCCTTGGTCCAGCCGACCACGCCGATGAAGAAATCGTCGCCGCCGACATGCCGAGGAAATGCCGTTCGGCGAAGAAATAACGGCGCATCAGCGCGGCAAACAGCGAGATCGCATGGTCGCCGAGATGGAAGCCGTAGGCATCGTTGAACGGCTTGAAATTGTCGAAATCGCAATAGCAGAAATGACGAACCTCATCACCGTCGCGGCCGGACTGGCGCATGAAATCGCGGATGGCGCGATTGCCCGGCAGGCCGGTCAGCGGGTTCTGATCCTGGGCGGTTTTCAGTTGCTTCTCGTTGATGACCTTGATCAGCGAGGCGGCGGAGACGACGCCGGCATAACGCATGTTGTCGGTGAGGATCAGGCAGTTGCTGCCTTCCATATTGGCAAAGATCGCCATCAGCTGCTCGGCATCGCTGTCGAGGCCGACGATCGGCGCCATCTCGACGAAATGCGAGATGCTGCGCTCATACATCTTGTTCTTCAGGAGATCGCGCCCGAACGGCTGATAGATATATTCCTTGAGGTGCTGCTCGTGGATGATGCCGCGCGGCTCGTCATTGGCGTTGAGCACCGGAAAGAAAGCCTGGCGCGGATTGCGGCGGAAGAGTTCGAAGACGCTGTCGATGCTGTCGTTCTCATACACCGTCGGCAAGAGTTCGATCTGCTTGCGGATGAGGATTTCGTCGAGCGACTGGCTGCCGGGCTTGCTTTTACCAAGCTCCTGCAGATGCGGGAAGGACGGCGCCAGCTCGGAAATATGCGTCGTCGGGCGGGAGATAAACCAACCCTGGACGAGATCAACGCCATATTCGCGGCAGGCGATGAATTCGGCCTCGGTCTCGATGCCTTCGGCGATGACGCGGGTGCCGAGCACATGGGCGATATTGACGATGCTCTTCAGCAGATGGCGCTTACGGGGGCTACGGTCGATCTCGGCGACGAAATGCCGGTCGATCTTCAGATAATCGACGGCATAATCGCACAGCAGCTTCATCTCGCCGTGGCCGACGCCGAAATCGTCGATCGCCAGCTTGAAGCCGGCCTTGCGCAGCTTCGAAACCAGGCCGGCAAACTCCGGCACGCTGGTATTGTCGAACCGCTCGGAGAATTCGAAGCAGACGGAGGACGGCGGGATATCGGCCTTCCGCAGGTGCTGCAGCAGGCTTTCGACCAGGTGTTCGCCATGCGGGATCAGCCGGACGTCTAGATTGAGGAACAGCGTCGCGGTGGAAAAATTCGACAGTGTGGCGAATTTGGCGAGCGCGCGGCTTGCCAGCATCTGTTCGAGCTGCAGCAGCTGGCCGGCCTGATGGGCTTCGTCGAGGATGTCGACCGGCGTATCGTAGCCGATGCGCTCCTGGCCGCGCATCAGGGATTCGTAACCGAAAACCGTGCCGGTGCCGGCCTCGACGATCGGCTGGAAGGCGTTTTCGACAACGAGCTTGGCCAGTGTGACGATCTGGTCGCTGGCATAGCGGCGCAGAACGCCGGGCCCGACGGTGGCAGCCAGGGACATGCTGATCTCCACTGTGACTTGTTCTTGTTGGTCACGAAAATGCCGTGGAAGGATCAATGAACCCTTTCGCCAATATGAAAGTTTTGTGAAGACGCAGGCCATCGCCACGCGTTCCGCGTTTAACTGAATTGCAAAATACAATCAGGCGCTTGTTCAGGCGGTGCGGCGGCGCTCCGCCTCGTGATCGGCGAACATATCGGCGACACATCTGCCGCTGGACGGAGTGCCCTCGTCGTCGAGCACATCGTCGCGGAATTCGTTGAGCTTGCGGGCGGTATCCCAGAGGCGCAGCGCCTCGCGGACGACCTCGCTGCTTGAGGCATAACCGCCATTGTCGACGGCGGCGCGGATGCCCGCTGCCTGTTGCGGTGAGATGGAAACGGTGACCATCGGCATGAACTTCCTCCCTTTTTTATTCAGGCAGAACCCTGCCTTTGGGGGACGCATGACCATTTGCGGTGATCGCACATACCTCTAAAGTCTAATCCCCTGTTATCCCCTTGTCAAAAAGAACGATCGGAATGCGGCGCAGAGGCAACGCTCTCCCCTGTTCCACTGCGAATGCCGAGGCCGAAGGCAATTATCGTCCAACCCTGGATGATGAGATCGGCGGCCAGGAACAGGCCAAGGATCCAGAGGCTGTTGACCGGCCAGCCGAGGGCGATGACGAAACCGGCAAGCGCTGTAATGACGCCGCTGGCGACGATCCATCGCCAACCCTTGATCGGCTTCATACGCATCCCGACCCAGGTGCGGAAGACGCCGGCAATGACGAGCGCAAGTGAAAGAAACAGCGTCAGCGCTGCCGAGGTGAGGATGGGATTGACGAAGGCGCAGATGCCGGCCAGCACATAGAGCAGACCGCTCAGCGCCCAGAAAAGCACGTGATCCCAGCCGCGCACCTGGAAGGCGTGGACGAGATAGATCACGCCGCCGAACAGCATGAGCATGCCGACATAATAGACCGAGATGACGGTGGCGAGCATCAGATTGCCAAGCGCGATCAGACCGCAGACGAGCAGCAACACGCCGAGGCCGACGAACCAGATCCATTTCGACTGCAGAGAGGATGTGGGCACTGCATTGAAGACATCGGCCATGACGCACCTCCGGTTGGGAAAGGATATGTTGCAGCAATTGTTCGGGGAAAGATCGGCGGCCGGGCAAATCGCGAAAGATTTTTGTTGATTGATCACTCAATCAAAAATACTCTAGTCGAAATTTCAGGGGAGTTGGCGGTTTGCCGAAGGTCGGAATGGAGCCGGTGCGCCGCAAGGCGCTGGTCGATGCGGCGCTGCGGGTGATCGGCGATCACGGCTCGCTGGCCGTCACCATGTCCGACATTGCCCGCCAGGCCGGCGTGTCGCCAGCCCTTGCCCATCATTATTTCGGCAGCAAGGAGCAATTGCTGATCGAGACGATCCGCTCGCTGCTCAGACAGTTGCGCCGCGATACGGTGGCGGCGCTAAAGGCGGCGAAGACACCGCGCGCCCGGCTTTCGGCGGTCATCCGCGTCAATTTCCACGCCGACCAGTTCGCGCCGGGCACGATTGCCGCCTGGCTTGCCTTTTACGCCGAAGCGCAGCGCTCGGAGGAAACGCGGCGTTTCCTGGTGATCTACGCCCGGCGGCTGCGCTCCAACCTGCTTGCCGATCTCAAGGCGCTGCTGCCCACCGACGCCGCAGAACGCATCGCCGAGGGCGCAGCGGCGATGATCGACGGGCTCTATATCAGGCAAAGTCTGAAATCGGCGCCGATCGGCATCGAAGCCTCGATCGCGCTGACAGAGGATTACCTGAATGCGCTTTTGGCCGCCACCTCCCCTTCTCCCCGGCGGGGAGAAGATGTCCGAAGGACAGATGAGGGGGTGAGCGACGCAGGAGCGAACGGCCGAAAGGCCGAGACTGCTGCCCCCTCATCCGGCCCTGCGGGCCACCTTCTCCCCGAGGGGAGAAGGGACCACCAGATCGAACCACCCGAAGGACAATTGACATGAAAGCCCAGCCGAAAGCCTCGCACTTCATCGACGGCGAATATGTCGAGGATGCCGACGGCACCGTCATCGAGAGCCTTTATCCGGCGACCGGCGAGGTCATCGCCCGGCTGCACGCGGCAACGCCTGCGATCGTCGAAAAGGCGATTGCAGCGGCCAAACGCGCCCAGCCGGAATGGGCGGCGATGAGCCCGATGGCGCGCGGCCGTATCCTCAAACGCGCCGCCGAGATCATGCGCGAGCGGAACCGGGCGCTGTCGGAACTGGAAACCCTCGATACCGGCAAGCCGATCCAGGAGACTGTTGTCGCCGACCCGACCTCGGGCGCGGATGCCTTCGAATTTTTCGGCGGCGTCGCACCGGCCGGCCTCAACGGCGCCCATATCCCGCTCGGGCAGGATTTTGCCTATACCAAGCGCGTGCCCCTCGGCGTCTGCGTCGGCATCGGCGCCTGGAACTATCCCCAGCAGATCACCTGCTGGAAAGCCGCCCCGGCGCTCATCTGCGGCAATGCCATGGTGTTCAAGCCCTCCGAGAACACCCCGCTCGGCGCCCTGAAGATCGCCGAAATCCTGCATGAGGCCGGGCTGCCGAAGGGCCTGTTCAACGTCATCCAGGGCGACCGCGACACCGGGCCGCTGCTCGTCAACCATGCCGATGTCGCCAAGGTGTCGCTGACCGGATCGGTACCGACCGGACGCAGGGTGGCGGCGGCTGCAGCCGGCAATCTCAAGCACGTGACGATGGAACTCGGTGGCAAGTCGCCGCTCATCGTCTTCGACGACGCCGATCTCGACTCGGCAGTCGGCGGGGCGATGCTCGGCAATTTCTATTCCACCGGCCAGGTCTGCTCGAACGGTACCCGAGTCTTCGTGCAGAAGGCGATCAAAACCGAATTCCTCAAGCGGCTGAAGACGCGCACCGAAGCGATGCTGATCGGCGATCCGCTGGATGAGGCGACGCAGGTCGGGCCGATGGTCTCCTGGGCGCAGCGCGAGAAGGTGATCGCCTATATCGAGAAGGGCAAGGCCGAAGGCGCAACGCTTGTTGCCGGCGGCGGCATTCCGAACAACGTCTCCGGCGAAGGTTATTATGTGCAGCCGACGGTGTTTGCCGATGTCACCGACGACATGACCATCGCCCGCGAGGAAATCTTCGGGCCGGTGATGTCGGTGCTCGACTTCGACGATGAGGATGAAGTGATCGCGCGGGCCAATGCCAGCGAATTCGGCCTGTCCGGCGGCGTCTTCACCGCCGACCTCACCCGCGCCCACCGCGTCGTCGACCGGTTGGAAGCGGGCACGCTCTGGATCAACACCTATAATCTCTGCCCGGTAGAAATCCCCTTCGGCGGCTCGAAACAATCCGGCTTCGGCCGCGAGAATTCGCTGGCCGCGCTGGAGCATTATTCCGAGCTGAAGACGGTCTACGTCGGTATGGGGCCGGTGGTGGCGCCTTATTGAAGTGGAAGACCCCGCCCCAACCCCTCCCCACAAGGGGGAGGGGCTTAACTTGCCGCTCCGCCTCACCCCAAAATCCGCGCCGCAAGCGATGCGATCGAAGGAGGGCAATACCGGTGCCACAAGTTAGCCCCTCCCCCTTGTGGGAGGGGTTGGGGCGGGGTCTTAATCCCCAGTGTCTTCGCACGGTTGCAAAAAAATCCAAGGGAACGTCATGCAACAAGCAGATTTCGTCATCATCGGCTCCGGCTCCGCCGGTTCCGCCCTCGCCTATCGCCTTTCCGAGGACGGCAAGAACAGCGTTCTTGTCATCGAGGCGGGCGGCAGCGATTTCGGGCCGTTCATCCAGATGCCGGCAGCGCTTGCCTGGCCGATGAGCATGAAGCGTTATAATTGGGGTTATCTGTCCGAGCCGGAGCCGAACCTCAACAACCGGCGCGTCACCGCGCCGCGCGGCAAGGTAATCGGTGGCTCCTCCTCGATCAACGGCATGGTCTATGTGCGCGGCCATGCCGAGGATTTCAATCGCTGGGAGGAGCTCGGCGCCAGCGGCTGGGCCTATGCCGATGTGCTTCCCTATTTCAAGCGGATGGAGCATTCGCATGGCGGCGAGGACGGCTGGCGCGGCACCGACGGGCCGCTGCACGTGCAGCGCGGCGGTTTCACCAACCCGCTGTTCCGTGCCTTCATCGAGGCCGGCAAACAGGCGGGCTTCGAGACGACCGAGGATTATAACGGCAGCAAGCAGGAAGGCTTCGGGCTGATGGAGCAGACCATCTTTTCCGGCCGCCGCTGGTCTGCGGCCAACGCCTATCTGAAGCCGGCGCTGAAGCGGAAAAATGTCGGGATCGTCTACGGTTTCGCCCGCAAGATCGTGATCGAGGACGGACGTGCCACCGGCGTCGAGATCGAACGCAACGGCAAGATAGAGGTGGTCAAGGCCAACCGCGAAGTGATCGTCTCGGCCTCCTCGTTCAATTCGCCGAAGCTCTTGATGCTGTCCGGCATCGGCCCCGCGGAGCATCTTAAGGAGATGGGAATTGCGGTGAAGGCAGACCGGCCGGGTGTCGGCGCCAATCTGCAGGACCATATGGAATTCTATTTCCAGCAGGTGAGCACCAAGCCGGTGTCGCTCTATTCCTGGCTGCCATGGTTCTGGCAGGGGGTGGCGGGCGCGCAATGGCTGCTTTCCAAGGGCGGGCTCGGCGCCTCCAACCAGTTCGAGGCTTGCGCCTTCCTGCGCTCGGCTCCCGGGCTGAAACAGCCCGATATCCAGTATCACTTCCTGCCGGTGGCAATCAGCTATGACGGCAAGGCGGCGGCCAAAAGCCACGGCTTCCAGGTGCATGTCGGCTACAATCTGTCGAAATCGCGCGGCAGCGTGACGCTGCGCTCGGATGACCCCAAGGCCGAGCCGGTGCTGCGCTTCAACTATATGAGCCATGCCGAGGACTGGGAGAAATTCCGCCATTGCGTGCGGCTGACCCGCGAGCTCTTCGGTCAGAGCGCCTTCGACGACTATCGCGGCGCCGAGATCCAGCCCGGTGAAGGCGTGCAAAGCGACGATGAGATCGACGCCTTCCTGCGCGAACACCTGGAAAGCGCCTATCACCCCTGCGGCACCTGCAAGATGGGCGCCAAGGACGATCCGATGGCGGTGGTCGATCCGCAAACCCGGGTGATCGGCGTCGACGGTCTTCGCGTCGCCGACAGCTCGATCTTCCCGCACGTCACCTACGGCAACCTGAACGGCCCCTCGATCATGACCGGCGAGAAGGCCGCCGACCATATCCTCGGCAAACAGCCGCTGGCGCGCTCGAACCAGGAGCCATGGGTCAATCCGCGGGCGGCGGTCAGCGATCGATAGTCAGTGGTAATCTTCCTCGCGCTGGTGACGGACGGCGAGGACAACCACACTCGTTTCGTTGACCACTTTGAAAAGAATGACATATCCGGCTGAACCGAATGGTACGACGAGCTCGCGCAGCAATGGATCATCCGCAGATGCGCGTCTGGCGATAAGCGGGAAATCCTCGAGTATCGTCAAAGCTTTTTGGATAGCGTTGAGGGCACGTTCGGCCAAATCCGGATTATATTCGATGAGAAAATCGGCAAGCCGGTCCAGATCTTCATAGAAGGTTTGGGTGTACTTCAGCTCGAAGGTCATTTCTGCTGTGCGGCTTTACGCGCTTTCGCCTTTTCAAGCTTTTTGCGCATCAACTCCTGAATATCGTCCGTTGTGTAAAACACACCAGTCCGCTGCGCTTCCGCCAAGCCGGCCAGCCCCCGCGCGATGAACTCCGCCTGGGTCCTTCTATAATCGATCTGGCGGCGAAGAGAGTCCTCCATCAGCGACGACAAGCTCTCGCCTTCTTTTAGAACGCTTTCGGCGGCGGCGCGCAATTCAGGATCCACGCGCAGAGACGGGAGCGATGCCGTTTTCATGACTTCCTCATGCGTTGCATTTACGATGCAATATGACGGATCAGCGTGTCATATTCAACTCCCGTCCACTGCCACCACCATACGTGCCTGGGCTGACAAAGTCGGGAGCGATCGCATCAGAGAAATCCGATCCAGCGCCCCGCCACAAGTGCGGCGATCCATGTCGCCGCCGACAGAGCCGCCGCAACTCTGATCGCAGGGCGTGGAATGCCGACCGTGGTTACCGTTCGCCACCCCTGACCAGCGTGCACCACCAGCACGTTGAGTAATCCAAAGGTGATCAGGCAAAGCTTGGCGAGGAAGGCCGGGTTGGCGGCATATTCGACCGGCCGGACGCTGAAGAGCCAGAAACCGGTAACAATAGCCGCGGCAAGGCCGAGGCCGGCGGAGCGGGAGAGAAACGGCGCGACGATGTCGACCGGCACCTTGCGGAAGAAGCCGGCGAGCCTCAGATCGAGCGGCAGAATGGCGCCGACGAGAAGGCCGATCGCCAGAATATGCGCGGCATTGACGAACATATAGAGCGTTCCGGAGCGCCGAAGCGCGACCGCGGGTGTGGTGGCCGACAGCCATTCGAGAATGTCGATCACAGCTCGGTTCGCCTTGGTCAGTTCGTCCGGATGCGGTCGGGATAAATATCGTAGCGCTTCTCGCCGATGGTGATGCGCACCGCTTTCATCCGCTTCTCGCTGCGATCCTGCGAACGATTTCCGAGCGCCACGACCTGATCGCCGGGCTTGGCGACGTCTTCGACGAAGCCGGAGCGTTCCGTCTGGCGCGGATTGCCGAGTTCGACGCGCCAGACGCCGTCATCGGCGGTTGCGATGTCGAGGGTCGGATGCGGCCCGCCCATCGAGATCTTCTCAATGGTGCCGCGGAGCTCGATCTGGTCCGCCTCGGCCCACGACCAGCCGTGATGGGCGGCAGCGCCTGTGGCGAAAACCGCCGAGAGCATGGCCGCAGCCAATAGCCGCTGTGCTGAAATTTTGAACATGATGTTCTCCCTACCCGAATGGGCAGGCAGGTGGAGCATGCCGGCGGGAAGAAAAGGTATTTCACCAAATCTTGAAGAAAGAGGTGGTCCCCTCCCGGCAAACCGGTTTAGGAAGAGGTCATCCCAAATGGTCCTCGGCATGCCAGTGTCCTATCGCAAGTCCAGACTTCTTCGCAGATCCCGTGTCCTGTGGGGCTCCTTTTCGCTCTGGCGTCCGCGGCTGATTTTCTGGTTCGGTGCGGTTGCGATCGGCCTCATCAGCGTCGGCTTCGCCAGGCTCGCGGATCTCGCGCAACACGCCTTTGCCGGCGTGACGGCTTCGGGAGAATGGAGTTTTCTGCTGCCGCTCGTCATCACCCCGCTCGGCTTCATGCTGTCGGCCTATCTCGCCGCGACGTTTTTCCCGAACGCCCAGGGCAGCGGCATTCCGCAGGCGATCGCCGCGCGGCATCTGCGCGATCCGGACGACCGGGCGCGCCTGCTGTCGCTGCGCCTCGTCGTCGGCAAGATCGTGCTGACCGTGCTGGGGCTCGCGAGCGGCGCATCGATCGGCCGCGAGGGCCCGACCGTGCAGGTGGGCGCCTCGATCATGCTGGCCGTCGCCCGCTTCGGCGGCATGGCGCAGGCCCGCGGGCTGATCCTCGCCGGCTCGGCGGCCGGCATCGCCGCCGCCTTCAACACGCCGCTCGCCGGTGTCGTCTTTGCGATCGAGGAAATGAGCCGGACCTATGAATCGCGCGCCAACGGCCTGGTGCTGACCGCCGTCATCCTTTCGGGCCTTGCCGCCCTCGGGCTTGCCGGCAGCTATAGCTATTTCGGCTCCACCGCGGTCGCTCCCACCTCGGTGCGCGACTGGGAACTGGTGCTCGTCTGCGGCATCGGCGGCGGCGCATTGGGGGCTGTTTTCAGCGGACTTGCGCTGCATCTCGGGCAGCATGTTCGCCGATGGGCGCATCCGCAGCCGCTGCGGCGGATGGTCATGCTGGCAACGGCCTGCGGCCTTGCCGTCGCGGTGATCGGCATCCTGTCCGATGGCACGACCTTCGGAACGGGCTACGACCAGGCGAAGGGCGCCGTCGAGGGCAATCCCCTGCCCCTGCTGTTCTTCCTGGAAAAGCTCCTTGCCGGCTTCCTGTCGATGATTTCGGGAATTCCGGGCGGCATCTTCGCGCCCTCGCTCGCCGTCGGCGCCGGCTTCGGCAGCACGGTCGGCTCCCTCTTGGGCAGCAGTATCGCCCTTGCAGCCATTCTCGGCATGGCCGGATATTTCTCCGGCGTGGTGCAGGCGCCGATGACGGCCTTCGTCATCATCCTCGAAATGACCGGCGATCACCAGGCCGTCATCCCGATCATGGCGGTATCGATGATCGGCTACATCACCTCGCGCATCCTCTCACGCGAGCCGCTCTATCACGGCCTGTCACGCGTCTTCGTCGCCGCGGCGATCAGGGCCCGGCGCGCCAGGGAAACGGTGGAAAGCTGATCAGGCCAGCAGCCGAGTGACTTCGGCGCTGTGGCGGCATCCGCAACGGTCGTCGAGACAACGGTAGACTTAGGCGCGTCTCAGTTCCTTGATATCTTCAGGGTGCCGTTCGAGCATGCGGAAAAGGTTGACCACCGCAGGCGGCGGGCTGACTTTTCCTGTCTCATATCGAGAGAATGCATTGTGCCCGCCACCTGTCAGGGCAGATGCCTCAGTCTGATTGATGCGCAGCTTCTTGCGAATGCGGCGCAAATCTTCGCCAACCATTCGCCTAGCCTCCAAGACCAGCGCATCACCAGCCTCAGCATAACGCTCCGCGCTCGGCTGGTCATACTCGATTTCACCGCATGCGCCGCAACGCAAACCCGACAAACCTTCGACATCCGCTTTCAAATCACGAAAAGTAACCTGATGGGTCTCGTTGAAGAACGACGTCATTTCCCCTTTAGCGTCGCAGCAAACACATAGCCTCGCCATTGTCATAACTCCTTGAATTGGATTCCGGCGCGCCGTCTGCCCGCAACGTCAGCTTGACATAAGCCTTTCCAGCCGGCGTATCGGCGTGATAAACGTCCTGCCAGACGGTATTGTCGTTATAAGTCGTCATCGACTTGTAGAGATGATGGCTCTTCAGCGCACAAACCGCTTTGATCATTTCCGAGCTGGTAAGTCCCATCGACCTTCCGCCGTCGAGAGCGCTTTTCGTGAATGCCGCCGCCTTTCGCTCCGCGACAACGGCAATCACCGCAGCAAGGTCATAGTGAGCCTTCCGTTTCTCCATATCTTAAATTACCCTCTGAGGGTGAAATATCAAGTCTGAATATTGCTTGGTTCAGGGGATCGCAAGCCGACGTTCGTCGTGCTCAAGCCGACGTTTCGTCGTGCTCAAGAAACCTGCTGGCGCTGATCAGGCCAGCAGCCGGGTGACTTCGGCGCTGTGGGTGGGCTGGGCGGCGTCGGCGATGGTTGTGGAGAACAGCACCTTTCGTGTAGCGTCGGCCACTTTGGCGAAGACGTGGCGGATCTGGCAGTTCTGTTCGCCGTCGCAATCGTCGCATCGGCGGTAGGCGGTGATCGACAGGCACGGGAGCGGCGCGATCGGGCCGTCGACGATGCGCAGGATCTCGCCGAAGGTGATGGTGTGGGCGGGTTTCAGCAGCAGATATCCGCCCTGCTTGCCGCGGCGGCTGACGACGATGCCGTGATGTTTCAGGTCGAGCAGGATCTGTTCGAGGAACTTCTTCGGGATCTTCTGCTGCGCGGCGATATCGGAAATCATCACCGGTTCGTCGGCATCGGCATCAGCCAGAGCCGTCAGCGCCCGCAGCGCATATTTCGCCTTTTGCGTAATCATCTCAGACCATCGACACACACAGGCGGCGCGATTCTTCGCACCGCTACGGAAGTACTTTTGCCTCTATGGCACAACCAGCATGAACGGAATTTGAATGCGCCGGAGAAAGCCTTGAGGAATAAGCGTTTTGGCCTTGTTTTTCGCCCTCGGCCAACGTCCGGTAATCTACGCCTAAACCGCGCGTTCCGCACCTTTTTCGGCATCACTTCAAATTTCGGATTGACAGGCTGCGTGTAACTCTACTATTTTTATAGACATACCAGCTGTTCGCGAGGATTTCTGTCCTCGGGCGGCTTTTTTTTGCATTGCGGCAGCTTCGGAGAGATATTTGCTCCTCCGGCCGCAGCTTTCGAAATCCCTTTTTCTGTCCGATCCAGGATCGAACTGCGATACTCCGGTCAACAAAGGACAGGATTCTCATGACTGTTATCAATAAGATTGCGGAAGAAGGGCCGATTGCTGAAGCCGAAGCGCTGAACGACAGGCTGGCGGGTCTCGACCTGGCCGGACGTCTGTCGCTGGTCGCCGGGCTTGGCGGCCGCGTGGTGTTCACCACCTCGCTCGGCATCGAGGACCAGGTGATTACCGCCGAGATCGGCACGCATCGCCTGCCGATCGATGTTGCGACGCTGCAGACCGGCCGGCTGTTTGCCGAAACGCTATCGCTGATTGCCGAGACGGAAAGCCAATACGATATTCAGATCCAGCGCTACGAGCCCGAAAAGGCCGATATCGAGGCCTATGCGGCGCAATACGGCCTCAATGGCTTTTACGAAAGCGTCGAGGCCCGGCATGCCTGTTGCGGCGTGCGCAAGCTGAAGCCGCTTGCGCGCGCACTCGAAGGTGCCACGATCTGGATCACCGGCCTGCGCCGCGGCCAATCGGCCAACCGCGCCGAGACGCCCTTTGCCGAATATGACGCCGAACGGCACCTGCTGAAGGTCAATCCGCTCGCCGATTGGGATCTCGAGGCGATCAAGGCCTTCGTCTCCGAAAACGGCGTGCCGGTCAACCCGCTGCATGCCCGCGGCTATCCCTCCATCGGCTGCGAGCCCTGCACCCGGGCGATCAAGCCCGGCGAGCCGGAACGCGCCGGCCGCTGGTGGTGGGAGCAGGACGAGACGCGCGAATGCGGCCTGCATGTCGCCGAAGAGGCAGCGGCGATCGCCGCGATATAACCAACTTCACGGCTATCCCAATTCGAAGCGCGGCCACCGCCGCAGCCTTGGGAAAGCCAACATCAAGGAATTGTTTTGCGGCCGCCGCAAACGACCGACAGTCTGGAGTAAGACATGCCCGATAGCCGTCCGGATACGGAACTCAGCAACCCGCAGAGCGCCAAGGCGCCGCTCGACCCGCATCTGAAGGCGCTGGAAAACGAATCCATCCACATTTTCCGTGAGGTTGCGGCCGAATTCGAGCGTCCCGTCATGCTCTATTCGATCGGCAAGGATTCTTCGGTGCTGCTGCATCTGGCGCGCAAGGCCTTTTATCCCGGCCGCGTGCCCTTCCCGCTGCTGCATGTGAACACCGGCTGGAAATTCCGCGAGATGATCGCCTTCCGCGATGAGACCGCCAGGAAATACGATCTCGACCTGATCGAGCATATCAATCCGCGCGGTGCGGCGGAAAACATCACGCCCTTCACCCATGGTTCGGCCGCCTTCACCGACATCATGAAGACCGAGGGCCTGCGCCAGGCGCTCGATGCCGGCCAGTTCGACGCCGCTTTCGGCGGCGCGCGCCGCGACGAGGAAGCAAGCCGCGCCAAGGAGCGCATCTATTCCTTCCGCACCCCCGATCACCGTTGGGACCCGCGTAACCAGCGGCCGGAACTGTGGAACGTCTATAATGGTATGATCCGCAAGGGTGAGAGCGTGCGCGCCTTCCCGTTGTCGAACTGGACGGAGGTCGATATCTGGCGCTATATCCAGGCCGAGGACATTCCGCTGGTGCCGCTCTATTACGCCAAGACGCGGCCTTTCGTCGAACGCGACGGCATGATGATCCTGGCCGAGGATCCGCGCCTTGAGCTGCTGCCCGGCGAAGTGCGCCAGGAAGGCATGATCCGCTTCCGCACGCTCGGCGACTTCCCGCTGACCGGCGCCATCCGTTCCCAGGCGACCACCCTCGAAGAGGTGATCGCCGAACTCGAAATTGCAACGGTGTCCGAACGCCAGGGCCGCGCTATCGATCGCGACCAGTCCGGCTCCATGGAAAAGAAGAAGCGTGAAGGATATTTCTGAGATGACCGCAGCCCAAACCGCCGTCTCGGCCGCCACCGTCGTCAGCCTGCCCGCCGCCGAGCCGCAGAAGGCCCAGCGCGACACGCGCCCGCTGCGGCTGATCACCTGCGGCAGCGTCGATGACGGCAAGTCGACCCTGATCGGCCGCCTGCTCTGGGACACCAAGGCGGTCAAGGAAGACCAGGCCGCCACGCTGCAGCGCGATTCCACCGGCAAGCAGAACGATCTCGGCCTGCCCGACTTCGCGCTCTTGCTCGACGGCCTGCAGGCCGAGCGCGAACAGGGCATCACCATCGATGTCGCCTATCGCTATTTCTCGACCGACAAGCGCTCCTTCATCGTCGCCGATACGCCCGGCCACGAGCAATATACCCGCAACATGGCGACCGGCGCCTCGACCGCCGATCTCGCCATCCTGCTGGTCGATGCGCGTTTCGGCATTCTCGAGCAGACGCGCCGTCACGCGACGATCGCCTCGCTGCTCGGGATCAAGCAGTTCGTGCTCGCCGTCAACAAGATCGACCTGACGGCCTACGACCGCGCCGGCTTCGACAAGATCACCCATGAATTCCGGGAATTTGCGCTGTCGCTCGGCGTCAAGCAGATCACCGCCATTCCGATGTCGGCGCTGAAGGGCGAAAACGTCGTCTATTCCGGCCAGACCGCCATGCCCTGGTACAGCGGCCCGACGCTGGTAGAGACGCTGGAGCTTGCCACCGTGCGCTCGTCGCAGACGGTCGGTTTCCGCCTGTCCGTCCAGCGCGTGTCACGTCCGGGCGAAAGCTTCCGCGGCTATCAGGGCACGGTTGCCGGCGGCTCGGTCAAGCCGGGCGACAGCGTGATGATCCTGCCGTCCGGCATGGTCGCCAATGTCTCCAAGATCGTCACCTTCGATCTGGTGCGCAATGCTGCAGTTGCCGGCGACGCGATCACGCTGGTGCTCGATCGCCAGGTCGATGTGGCGCGCGGCGACATGATCGTCTCGATCGACGCTCAGCCGCAGGTCGGCCTTGCCTTCGACGCGCAGATCGTCGCGCTGCAGCCGGAGGGCATCGAGCCCGGCAAGCGCTACTGGCTGAAGAGCGGCAGCCGCCGCCAGCGCGTCCAGGTGCAGCCGCTCAGCCAGCTCGAATTGAAGACCGGCACCTGGAACGCCGCCCAGCGGCTCTACATGAACGCCATCGGCAAAGTGCGCCTGGTTTTCGACGAAGCGGCGATCTTCGACCCCTATGAGCAGAACCGGCTGTCCGGCTCGTTCATCCTGATCGACCCCGAGACCAACAATACGGTCGCGGGCGGCATGGTGACCGGCAAACGCACCGAACTCGGCGGCCTGCACAACGGCGAAGGCCGCGTCATCCTCTCGCTGCCGGCCGATCTCGCCGAACAGATCATGGCCAGCGAACTCTTCGCCAGCCGCAGCCATGAGGCCGAGGTGCGCCGCATGACGGCAGCCGAAGCGGCCGACCTCTGGTCGAGCGCTGCCAGCGATATCTAAGCGGGCCGACCTGCCCCTCATCCGGCTGCCGCCACCTTCTCCCCGCTTGCGGGGCGAAGGGGATAGGCGGCAACCTCTCCGTCCCCCGCCACCCTCTCGCAGGGCACGTCCCCTCGCCCCGTTCAGCCGGCTCGTCGCGGACGGCGCGCAGCGGATGTCGGCAACGCGCTAGCCGATATCGGAGCGCGGTATGGGCTGCCTGCTTGTCTCGGCGCTGGCGGGGCACTTATCCATAAAATGGCATTATCTTATGCATTTCAGCGATCTACATCAAAAGAAGCTGTTTCGATAAGGTACCCGCTGTCAAAGCTGGGCTATCGGCACGGACCGACGGCCCTGGCTTGTAACGACGCCGCCGATCGGGCGGCGAATGACAGGGAAAAGGATGAAGCCATGTCTACAGACAGTAAGCCGCTGATCGCGGTTACCGGTGCAACCAGCAAACAGGGGCGCAGTGTCGTTGCGACACTTCTTGAGAGCCAACGTTTCCGTGTCCGCGCTTTCACCCGGAGAAAGGATTCGCCCGAAGCTCTACGTCTGGAGAAACTCGGCGCTGAAATCGCCACGGTGCCTCTCGAACTCGGCCGTCAGAAGGAACTCGTTGCTGGATTCAAGGGCGCAGATGGCGCATTTCTGATGACGCCGCCGCTCGCCCCGCCGGAGACGATCGAGGCTCCTCTCGGCCGACAACTGGCGGATGCGGCCGCGGAGGCCGGCGTCGGGCACATTGTTTTCAGCACGCTCGAGAATGTCGACAAGATCGCCGGTGGGACGAAATATGCGCCGCATTTCACCGACAAGGCGCGCGTTGCAGATTATATTCGCGGCCTGCCGATCTCTCATTCCTTCATCATGCTGGCATTCTTCTACACCAATCTTCTCGAGTATTATGCGCCGCGCATGGAAGGCGACACCCTGCTCTTGCCGATTTATCTGCCGGAAGATTTCGCAGCACCCTTTGTCGATCCGCTGACGGCGACCGGGCCTGTTGTCCTCGAAATCTTCTCGAACCCCGAGCGCTACAACGGCAAAACGCTGCCGATCGTCGGCGATATCATTTCTCCGCGGGAGATGGTCGAAACTTTTCAACGCGTGACCGGCCTCAAGGCCGAGTATCGAAATGCTTTCACCAGAGACGGCTTGCTGCACTATTTTCCGGATTTTTCCGCCAACGAATTTCTCGTTCGAGAGATTCTCGGGATGGTCGAATATGCTGTCGAGTATGGCTATTTCGGCAAGGAGCACGATCTCGAATGGAGCCGTCGCCTGAATCCCGAGACGCTCAACTGGGAGCAGTTTCTGCGGACGACGGGGTGGCGCGGCGACAAGCGGTCTTTCGGAGGTTGAACCATGTCGCGCAAAAGCGCGGCAGCGCTTTTGCGCGACATGGTTGAAAACAAACGCTTACGATTTCCGGATTCCCGGCAGTTTGGAAATCTCAGCGGCAAGAAAGTCGACGAGCAGCCGAACGCGGGCAATGGCTGCACGCTCCGGAACGATCAGCAGGCTCACCGGCACCGGCGAAGGCCGATAGTCGCCAAGCACGACCTCGAGCCGGCCGTCGTCCAGAAGATCGTGAATCAGCCAGAGATGGGTAGGGCCAATGCCGCGTCCGGCGGCAAGGGCTTCGCGCGCCGCGAGCCCGTGATCGACTCGCAGCCGACCGCTGACAGGGACCATCAGGCTGGTGCCATCGGGGGAGGAAAGAAGGAGCTGATTGCTGCCTGCGACGTTGGACATCACGACGGTTTCGTAGCGTGACAGATCGGCCGGGCGCTCCGGCCGCCCGATGGCGGACAAATAAGCCGGAGCGCCGACCAGCAGCCGCTGGCTCTCTCCGAGCGCATGAAGTTTCATTGTGCTGTCGGCGAGAGGTCCAAGACGGAGCGCCACGTCAACGCCTTCGCGCACCAGGTCGATACGCTCGTCCGTCAGGTTGAGGTCGACGCGGATGTCCGGATGCCTGTCCTGAAAGTCGAAGATCATCCGCGTGACATGCATGACGCCAAGCGCTGCCGTACAGGAAAGGCGAACTGCGCCGGCGGGGGCCTGACGCGCATCTCTGGCTTCTTCAGCAGCCTGTTCGACCAGGCGCAATATCTGAAGGCAGTTGGTATAATAGCGACTGCCTTCCTCGGTTAAGGTGACGCGTCGTGTGGTGCGGCTGAGAAGCGGCACGCCGACAGCCTCCTCAAGTTCGGTGAGGTGCCGCGTCACGGTGGATTGGCCGACACCCAGCTCCCTTGCGACCATCGACAGGTTGCCGCGCTCGGCGACGCGAACAAAGGTGCGCATTCTGTCAAATGACAGGCCCGCCTTATCCATTTTTCAGCA
Source organism: Rhizobium leguminosarum bv. trifolii WSM2297 (assembly GCF_000271845.1). The sequence continues at coordinate 1,560,646 of NZ_JH719395.1, forward strand.
CAGTGGTTGTCATCCGGTCCTTATACGGAATAATCCTGACTGCGCCCAGTGCAGGCCTCCGCAAGGCTCGGCTCCACGTCTATTGTCGTGGCACGCACCAAATTACCGCGTCGAACCGCGCGCAATAATGGTAAAGCCCAAGTCGGCCTTGTCGTCATCAGGCGGCTCGTCGCGGACGGCGCGCAGCAGCATGTCGGCGACGCGGTAGCCGATCTCGTAGCGCGGAATGTGCACCGTCGTCAGCGACGGCTCGGTGAAGGCCGAGAATTCCAGATCGTTAAAGCCGCAGATGCCGACATCCTGCGGCACGCGGACGCCGCGCTCCTTGCATTCGATCAGCACGCCGAGCGCCATCTCGTCGCTCTGGGCAAAGACGGCATCGAGATCGGGTACGCGCTGCAACAGGAGCGAAAACAGCTCCCTGCCGAGGCCGGTGCGGCTTGCCGCATCGCCGCCGATGATGAGATCGGGGTTGAAACACCCGGCTTCCCGCATCGCCGCCTCATAGCCTTCGATGCGGCGGCGCGAGCGGACATCGGCGCCGCGGCCCATGAAAGCGATCTTCCTATAGCCCCTCGACAACAGGAAACGGGTGGGTTCGGCGCCAGCCGTATAATGATCGAGGCCGACGACCAGCGTTTGCGGCTCCTGGCTGAGATCGGCAACATGGGCGATGGGACAGGCCGCACCTTCGATCAGCGGCAAAAGATTATGATAGGATTCGGCGCCGGCGATGATGACGCCCGCCGGTTTCTGCGTCAGGAAAGATTTCAGCAGCCCCGCCTCGCCCTCGGCATGGCGCAGCGTATTCGAATATTGCAGGGTGAATTCGGTGTCGCGGAAGCGATCCTCGATCCCGATCATCAGGTCGGTGAAACCGTACTGGTGCAAGGCGGGCGTGATGACGCCGATGACGCCGTTGTGGCGGCCGGCCAGCGCCCGGGCGGCAAGATTGGGAATATAGCCCATCTCGTCGACCGTGCGCAGAATAACCTCGCGCAGATCGTCCGAAACGATCCCGGGATTGCGAAGCGCGCGCGAAATGGTGATGGGGCTGACACCCACCTTCTTCGCCACATCGGTCAATTTCACTTGCGCGCCCCGCCTGGCGGTCCGCCCCGGCCCCACTGACTTGTTCATTGTTCCTCAAATGCTGCCCGCGAGACTCACCAACCCTCGATTCGCGGCCTTTGCTTTCTGAAGAATAAATAATTTAGAGTCTACTAACGTTTTAAATTAGCAACAGAATCCACGAATAAATTGTGGGAAGAGCCGCTCGATCGTATCGCGGGAAATACGAGCGGGCGGTGTTCCAGTCATGTCTTACAAATCGGCAATATAAACATGATCAATATTTAATTTGTAAATCCACCGGCCGCGATCATATGAATCCCGAGCGCGAATTCTTGCATTCGCCCGGTCGCCACCCCACGACTGCGCTGCGATGAGATGAATTGGCGCCGAACGCCATCCGACGCCAGGTCCCAAGACATGGAACCCCGACGCCATCACACAACGCTCTCGCAAGGGACCATGCCCCATGTCACACATCCCACATATCCTCCGCAAGCATCGCGCCGCAGCCCTCATCGGGGCTGCCATCATCGCCGGCGCGGCATGCCTGCCCTTCACCATCGACGCCTCGAACGCCTCTGCCGCACCGGCCGATGCCGGCGGCGTTCTCGCAGCCAGCGGCTCCTTCGCCTCGATCGTCGATGCCGACAAGCCTGCCGTCGTCACCATCACCACCACGATGAAGGCGACCGATGTCAGCGCGGACCAACAGGATTCGCCGATGGACGAGCAGTTCCGCCAGTTCTTCGAGGATCAGGGGATCCCGCTGCCGCGCCAGGCGCCGAAAAGCCGGCCTTCGCAGCAGGCCATGGCGCTGGGTTCCGGCTTCATCATCAGCCCGGACGGCGTCATCGTCACCAACAACCATGTCATCGACAAGGCCGTCGACATCAAGGTGACGCTCGATGACGGCACGGAACTGCCGGCCAAGCTGCTCGGCACCGACCCGAAATCCGATGTCGCCGTCTTAAAGATCGAGGCGCCCAAGCCGCTGCAGACCATTGCCTGGGGTGATTCCGATAAATTGAAGCTCGGCGACCAGATCCTGGCGATCGGCAATCCCTTCGGCATCGGCACCACGGTGACGGCGGGCATCGTCTCGGCGCGCGGCCGCGACCTGCACAGCGGGCCCTATGACGATTTCATCCAGATCGACGCGCCGATCAACCATGGTAACTCAGGCGGGCCGCTGGTCGACCGCAGCGGCAATGTCGTCGGCATCAACACCGCGATCTATTCGCCGAACGGCGGCAGTGTCGGCGTCGGCTTCGCCATTCCGTCCGACGAGGCGAAGGATATCGTCGCCAAGCTGCAGAAGGACGGCTCGATCGATCACGGCTATCTCGGCGTACAGATCCAGCCGGTGACGAAAGACGTCGCCGATGCCGTCGGCCTCGACAAGTCAGGCGGCGCACTGGTTGCCGCCGTCACCGCCGATACGCCGGCGGCCCATGCCGGCGTGAAGCCGGGCGATATCATCACGTCGGTCGGCGGCGAGACCGTCAAGACGCCGAAGGACCTGTCGCGGCTGGTCGCCGATCTTTCGCCGGGCGCCAAAAAATCCCTTGGCATCTGGCGCGAAGGCAAGGTGATCGATCTCAATGTCACCGTCGGCGGCAATGAGGACGGCCAGAAACAAGCCGCCGCCGAAAGCCCGGACAACAAGGGCTGGAGCAGCGGTCAGCCGAGCCTCGGCCTCGGCCTTGCCGAGCTGACGCCCGACATGCGCCAGCAGCTCGACCTGCCACGCTCGGTCAGCGGCGCGGTGGTCGCCAGCGTCGATCCCGACAAGTCGGCCGCGGCCGCCGGCATTCAGGCGGGCGATGTCATCGTCTCGGTCAACGATCGGCCGGTCCACAACAGCCGCGACGCCAAGACGGCGATTGCCGAGGCCGGTAAATCAGGCCGCAAGTCGGTGCTGCTGCTCGTCGAACGCGACGGTAGTAAAACCTTCGTCGCAGTGCCCTTTACCGCGGCCTGAACGGCCGCGCCTGGTAACAAAACCTTCGTCGCAGTGCCCTTTGCCGCGGCCTGACGATCGCCTGAACTCGCCGCAGAACGAAAAGCCTGCTTGAAGCGGGCTTTTCGCTTAAAACCGCCGGTGTGGCCGCTGCGGTTTATCGCATCGGATTGGCGACGCCCTTTTCCCCCTCACCGCACTTCCTCGCCGGCCGCCATTGATAACGCCGCGGCGGGACCCATTTTTAGAGGCAGGAGATACGCATCATGCGGTTCAACGGTGAAGCGACCGCCAAAGAGCCATCGGCACTGAGTGAAAGCGGGCTCCCATAGATCACCGGAGAGACGGATCGCCCATCTGCCGCACGGTTTGCGCCTGGCCGATGGGCCTGCGCCGGGGTTTCGCAGATGGCAGGCGCTCACCAAAGGATCAGCAAAATGGCACTTACCTTTCCCAACAGAAGCCGCAGTTTCGACGAGGCGAGAAAAGGTGTCCGCTTTATCGGTTATGATGGTATGTTCGAGGTTCGATTTCTGGTCGAAGAAGCAGCACTTGGCAGTGCGATCAAGCAGGGTTCTTCCGAGGCCGCATACCTCAATGCCTTCGATGCCGCGCGTTCTTCGATTCAGGAGGCCGCATCGAGAGCTTATCAGCATCGGCGCGGTAACAACTTGACGCTCAAGGCCGAAGACTTTCGCTGATCGCTGGAATGCGGCGAGCAGAGACGGCCATCGTCCTGCTGCTGCCGGATGAGACAGGGGGAAAGCATATGGGTTCCACACGATACCGCCCGAAAGACCTGAAGCTCGCCCGTTGCCATATCGTCGAGGCCGCGCACCGCATTACCCATCAGGAAATGATCATCAGGACACTCGAGCTCAAAGGCAGCCCGGCAGGACCGGCCTACGCGCTACTGGACAGGCTCTACGACAATCAAAGAAGGAAACTCGACCGCCTGAAGCTGATCGAAGCGATGCTCAGCGAAACCATTGTGTTCACCGGCCTCCAGCCCCGCCATCCCTGCGGCAAGACCACCACGCATCTGCGCCTCGTTGCGGTAAACGGCGGGAACCCGGATCGCTTGCCTTAATCTGGAAAGCGAACTCCAAGCCGGCGCGACGATATTTCGGTCTCGCCGATTGGCATGGTATCGGCGAGGCAAGTGGTCTAAGGTGCAGGCTTCTGACTTGCCGCGCCGTATTCCTCGATTTGCAGGGCGGCGTCGCTGCACCATATATGGAACTCCAGATAGACACGGCTAAGCGCTGTCCGATACCAGCCTTCCCATAGGGGCGCGGATTGCTTGATGCATTTTACCAACGCGGCTGCCGAACCGGCATTGCGCGTTTAATGGGACGCGACACCCAAAGGGATTATAATGAACCAGGCACCTCAGAATGAAGCGCTTTTCAACATCACCGGACACTTCGTCGGGGAGTTGAAGGCCGTTCTTCACAGCGAGAGCATCGTCGAAGGCGCCGACTACGAAAACAGCGCCTTCGACGAAAAACGAAGGGCCGAAGGACTTCACCTGTTGCGCTTCCACGAGACCGGCACCGCGGCGCAGGCAACGCAGATCTGGGAAAAACATACGACCGCCAGATCTCATCGGTAACAGGGAACGAAGCCAATTCGGGCTGACGTTGACGTGATGCGGCTCTCCTCGATGAGGATGCCGCTCGAAAACCGCTGACACATTTCGGCATCAAGCTGGCGCGTCCCGACAGGGCGCGACATTCAGCTCAACATTTCCATGAAAGGAAAAATCATGACCAATGACAAACCGAAGAAGGCCGCCGGCACCGACGGACCCTATGATGTGATCTACTTCGCCAAGAAACACCGCATTTCCAACGAGGATGCCAAGGTCATCATCGAAAAATATGGTGCCAATCGCAAAGAGGCAGACAAGGCCGGCCGCCGCATCAGCGCCTGAAGCAGGCATCTCGGCGGACGAATTAACCCTACTGGCTTACCTTAATATCAGCATGCGCTTGAATAGATCGAGCCCTATGCCATCGTATCTTCAGGAAAACATTTTGGTTCCTGAAGCAGTTCGTCCCCTGGCCGGCCTCTTAGCGGAGAGGCCGGCTTTCATGCAGAGGGACCGAGCAAGATCAAATGGAGGGTATGCGATGAACAACGTCTTGGAATTTCGTGCCGAATGCCCGCATGTCGAAACTCTTCCCGACTGCCGGGAAGCGCTTGAATCGGCCGTGATGAAGATCGTCGGTGAGGCGGTCGGCAAGGGCTATCAGCCGGCGGAAGCCGCGATGGTGATTGCCGATATCGCCGACGACTACATTCTCATGCTGTCGCGGCAGCCACGCCATCAGAGCTGATGCCGAAAAAAGTGCGCGCCGTTTTCGGACAACATCATGCTCCAGCTCGTTCATTGAGAACGGGATGATTTTAGGCCGGGTCGGCTTAAAATCATCCCGTTCACTTGGGCTTTGCCCCGCCCGCGCCCCGCGCGGGCGAGCCGCAGGTGCACACTCTGGTGCAAGCCGCCTGCATCATCGCAGGGATTAAGTGGACCGCACAGCATCTGCAGGGGTAGCAGCAGTGGTACAGGAGACGAGACCTGCTGCACGGTCCGTCGGCCACAACGCCGGTACCTGTCGGAAGTTCCAGCGGAAACGGGGCTGAAAATCACCCGCCTACGGGCACATCTGCTGGAGGAACAAGCGATAATTGTTCCTGTTATATTCCAATCGCTAGACTGGTATGACTCTCCCCCAGCGAAAATGAAATCTCCATCATATTGCCAGCAAAAACCCCGCTAGAGCGGGGCTTTCAGCGAATGAAGCGGCGTAAGCATGTTATCGTTCACCTCGGAAGCCCGCCGACGGGATTTCTGTCCCTGGTCCTGGCGGGCATTGCTCACTCCGCTCAATCTTTAAATCATCGCCGTAACGCGGCGTGAAGGGCTCGGCTTGACGCGTCGTCGCCCGCTACCGCCACCGCGGCTGGCGCGGCGAAGCGTTGGCCTGGATCTCGTGGAGCGGCGCATGGGACCCGAGAAGTTTCTTCAGCTTCTTCTCCTCGGCCGGACCGATCCCGAACTTGCGGCAATGTTCTGCAATATCATGCTCCCGCGGACCGGGAATGCGAACCTGGCGATTGTTCATGCTCTTCATGACTGTTTCCTCCTGAAAGAAGAACCAGCACGATGCGGATTTGTTCGTTAGCAAAGTCTAAAATTTAAAGGGCTCGATTCACTCAGGACGCAAATAGAGCAGCGTCGGTTCCTGATCCGAGTCGATCGGATTGCCGTACTGCTGGCGCGACCACCTGGCAGAGAAGGGTTGGCGCAGACATGGGCGCCCGGGCAGCGGAATGGCTGGTGCGACGAGCGGAATATCCTCAATACGACACTGTACCGGAACCTAACCGCTCCCTCATTCGTTATATTAGCAGGAAAGCATGGGTGTTCCTCCTGTGCGATCCGTCTTTGTCAAACTGCCCCGCCCCGGCGGGGCTTTTTTTGGCTCCCGTGCCGCGGAAGCAAATGCAATGGTCAGCTTACAGCGAGCCTTTGCCTCTATTTTCCGACAAACCACCCGGCAGCAGACGCCCCAAATTTGGTGATGATGAAGGTGAGCGCGGAGGCCCCGATCCCGACGATCCCGAGCGCGCCCAGCCCCATAAGCTTCCACCGGCGGACGTCATCCGTCACCGGCCGCATTTCCGAAATATCCTCCTGCACCGCGGAGACAGTGCCTTCGACCTTGCCAACGCGATCGACGAGCAGATCGAGCCGGCCATGCATCTGCGACCGGCTGTTGTCGGATTTGATTTCCGATTGCCGGAAAGCATCCCTGAGATTGCGGACCTCTGCGAGCAGTTCCCCCATCTGCTGATGCAGCCGGGGGTCGAAGTCAGACGTGTTCATGCTGGGTGCCTCTAGGTTACGAATTTCGTTTTTTCGGACTGGGCGATGCCAGCCACGATGCGGTCAATCATAACGGGCTGCGGGTGCACCATGGACGCAGGCGTGTTTTCCCCGATCGACGCGGCCGGGCGGACGAGCGTTCCCATGGCATCACAACCGCGCCCGTGCCTTGATATGTGATCACATTGCCGGAGATGCCGGCGATGACCTGTGTGCTGAGGCGCGCGACGCCATCGAGGCCGGAATAGAGATTGATGGTCTGCTCTGCTCGAAGGAAGCTCGCATCCGCCACGGTGATGGCGTTGTAGGTCGCAACGCCGTCCGTGCCGGCCTGGACTGTCAGCGTCGTGCTTGGCAATTCCAGCATACCGGGCCAGCAGCCGCCGCGTGAGGGCGACACCCAGGCTGAGTAAGTATCGATCGCCGCGTCGCAGCAGGACGATGTACGCGCCATGATCCGACCAGCCGGGCGGAACCCGGCTGCCGATGGCTGCGGGCTGTTCGCGGCCCTGCATCTCCGGCGTCTGCCGTGCCGCATTTGCCGCGGGCGCCTGCCCTGCCTTTGCCGCTGCTGCGGGCTGCTCCTGCCCCTTGGCGACGAAGCGGCCGTTTTCGCCGTCGCGCGGCTGGGCCGTGAGGTCGTCCGGCCCATTGCCTTCGACGGTGTCGATCGCCGCCTTCAGGCTGTCGCGGATACTCACTGGCTTGTCGTCGAACGCACCAAAATCTTCGCTGCCGTTGTCGGCCTCGTTCAGGTCTTCCATATCCATTGGGAAAGTTTCCTATTTCGGGGATTGATGCCCGGTTCAGGCGTTGTATTCGGCGTGTACCCGCCGCAATTCATTGCGGATCGCCGTTCGATCCGTCTTCGGCTTCTCGATCGGCTGCGGCTTTTCATTGCCGATTTCTTCCACGCCGGCCGCGCGGTACTCTGAACGCAACTTGGCTTTCGAGGTGTAATGCCGGCCGTCATGCATCGACTGGATATCGATGCTGTCGCTGACGAAATGCGGCGCCGGCAGATCCGACTGCGCCGGGTTTTGCGCCGGCAGGCAATACTGCGGCCATTGGTCGAGCTGGTGCCAGCCGCCGCAGACGCGGCAATAGCGTTCTCTCATGCTTTTCTCCCGCACGCTTATTGGTAGAGGGACTGCGCGGCGCGCATCCGGTCGATCGCCTGCGCCGCCATTTCGCCGCGCGCCTGCTCGATCGTGGCGCGATGCTCGATCTCAGCCTCGGCGACGCCGAGCTCGGCCTTGCGCTGTTCCGCACCCGCCTTCACCTCGGCCGTCTTCAGCTTGATCATCTCGCCGGGTGCCGGCTGCGACTCCGGTTTCGGGGCGCTGGCCGCCTGGGAAAGCTGGGCGCCCACCTGCTCCAGCGTGCTCTCCAGCTGACGGCCGGCCCTGAAGCCGCGGGCGGCAAAGAGCAGCGTCTCGACCATCACGGGCACCAGCATCGGGCTCTGCTGCGCCATCGCGCCGGCCTGCTGCATGAAGCCGCCGACCATCTGCACGAATTCCATGCGGCGCTGCTTTTCGGCATCCTCGTCGGGCTCGATCGTCGAATCCGTTTCGATATCGATCTGGAAGCCGCGAATGCTGTCGTTGCGCAGCAGCTGCACCACCTCGTCGATCGAAGGCGAGAGGATCATCTGCTGCAGCTGCGGCGGCATTTCGGGCGGCGCCATTTCGGGGGCCGGCTGGCCGATCTGCTGGGCCCGCATGGCCGCCTGCTGCGCCGCCATCTGCATCTGCTGCACCTGCATCTGCACCTGCTGCTTCTCAGCCATTGTCGGCAGCTTGATGCCGCTCACCAGCATCAGCGTTTCCGGCTGGAACTGGTCACAGATGATTTCGCCGGCAAGGCGGATGATGTCGCGGGCAAAACGCGCCAGCTCGGCCTGGCGGTCGCGGATGCGGATCGAGCCCCATTGGCTCTTGATCCGCTGCGCCGTCGCCGTCTCCGAGGCCTGGGTGTCGCCGCGGACGATGTCGGAGATGCCGGTGATCTGGTAGACATCCTCGATCAGCTGCTTGCGCGCCGCCATGCAGGCAACGATCACCTTCTGCACCTCGTCGATCGGCAGCGTCACGATCGCTTTCGAGCCGCCCTTGTCGGTGAAGGCAGCCCATTCCGGGATCGGCACCATGACCATATCGTTTTCCGGCCGCATCGCCTTTTCGATCGCCGGCGAAATCGCGCCGTCGCCGGAGGGATAGAAGATCTTCAGCCGCAGTTGATCGGTCAGCTTGTTGATGCGCTTGGTCAGCAGATCGATCTCGTCGCATTGCTGCTGGTAATAGACATAGTCGGGAACCGGGATCAGCGAGCTCGTCGACATCGTGCGATAGGCCGGGCGCGGGCACGGCCAGAAATGGTTGAGATCAAGCGGCGGCTCCGAGACTTCGAGCGCCGCCGGCGAACCGTCGGCGATCCAGACGGTATAGTTCTCGCTCTTGCACCAGATCTCCCAGATATGGGTCTTGCCTTCGTTTTCGGCCCGCTCCGCCTGGCTGGCGCCCTTTTTACCGGCAGCACCTTCTGCCGCGCGCGATGTCATCGCCTCGCGGCCGAAGCGCTTCTCCATCTCTTCGTCGGTCATCGGCACGCGCCGCGCCACCCAGGTGACGTCCTTCCAGCGGCGGGCCGGCGAATGCAGGAAATCCGACCAGTGGACATAGTCGATGCAGACACGCTCGTCGGCGATCACCTCCGGCTGAGGGCCGCCGATGGCGCCCATCTCGCCGATGACACCGCCGGGCATGCCCTCGCCAACACTTTGCCCAGCCGGCGGGCTGGAGGGTTCGACGCCCATGTCGAGCGGCTCGAAATCGGCCTCATAACGCAGCCACACGGTACCGAGGGCACAGAGCAGGAAATCGTCGCGCACCGCCCGCATGATGGAATCGATATCGGCTTCATCGCCCGTATAGGCGAGATTGCGTTCGACGACCTCCGAAGCGATGCGCGCCACCGGCTGGGCATCCTTGAAGCGGCGCTCGACCACCGGCTGCGGCACACGGGCATAGACGGCCGGCTGCATCACCGAGGTGTTGGCCCAGAGCATCGGAAAGGCGCTTGGCCGCGCTCGTCTGGTCGGACTGCTGGTCGAGATAGATCTTCTCGATCTTGACGCAGCGGTCGTGCCAGGATTTGAAATAGCGCTGGGCGCGCTCGAGTTCCTGCTGCCAACGGGCGCCGACCTTTGCCGGGTCCCACCGCTCTCCACCCTCTGACGCCGTTATCTCGTCTTCCATCAAACACGCTCGCTATGTCTAGGGGTGGAATCGGCAAATTCGTTGAATGTCATCGTCTGGAATGTCGGCAGCGGCTTACGTTCGGGCCGCAGAGGCTCGGGCGCCAGTCCGGTGAAAATGATCGCCAGACCGCCGAAAGCATCCGCACCATGCGAAGCCCAGTTGTGCAGCGGCTCGTCGCGAAAAACGCTCAGATCCTCGTCCCAGTCCTTGCGGTAGTTCCTGAGGCACTTGATGCCCTCGGTGCAGCCGGCCTGGTCGAACTCGACGCTCGCCAGGATGCGCCGCGTGGCGTTGATGCGGTCGTGCACATAGGCGCGCTCGACCTTGCGGACCGTGCCGAGGCCGCGGGCCCTCACCTCTTTCAGCATGATTTCGATGCGGGTCATGCCGCCGCGCGTCCATTCCCGCACCTTGATGTCATGCGGCATGTTGTGGACGCCGTAGACATAACCATGCTCGCCGCTGCGCCGCTCCAGCTCGTCGAGCATGCCGTCCATGCCGGTGCCGGTATGCTCGAAATAACCGATCATCCGGACCCGGCCGGGCAGCACCTGAAACAGCCAGACGCTGTTGGCATCGTCCATGCCGATGTCGGAGATGGTGTGGACCGGATAACCCTCGACATGCGGGAAAACCCCGATGCGCTCTTCGGCATCGGCCACCGCCATCTGGTCGGCGTAATAGGCACCGTCGACGCTTGCCTCGAAAGCTTCGGCAGGCGTCGAGGGATATTCACGCTTCATGTCGCCGAGCTGGGTTTCGGCCTTCTTGACGTACCAGGCCCTCTGCCGGTCCGTCAGGGTGATCCCCTGTTCGCCGAGCTGGCGGAAATATTTGACGAAAGCATCGCTGATGATGACGCCTTCGGGCGCGATCGCATATTGCGGCTCCTTCCACCACGGGAAGAAATGAAACTTGAAGTCCATTTCGGTCAGCTTTGCTGCCTGGCGCTCCTTGACCTGGGCATCCTCGCAGAGCGCGTAGAAATGCCCCTCCTGGCCTTCCGCCGTGCTTTCGACGAAGACCAGCTGGCCGGCCTGCACCGTATTCAAGGCGCCGGTCCGGACTTCCCTCGCCTTCTCCGGATATTTGGCGCACAGCTTTCCATATTCGGAGATATGCAGATATTGCAGCGTTCCCGATCTCAGCGACGTCCCGACACGAATGCTCGAATTGTTGGCAAGCAGCAATTCGGTCTGATTGCCTCTGACGACGGGCACGGCATTGCGGATACCATCCGGCAGATTGTCGTAGGGGTATTTCACCTTGTCCCGGAAGATCGTCTGCACGTCGCCGAGCGTATGGGCGATGGTGCCGGCGCGGATATCCCGGTTGAAGACGCAGGCATCGAGCATGAATATCTGGATGAAGGTCGTCAGCCCCAACTGGCGGGCTTTCAGCAGCACATTCAGATAATGCATCTGCTCGAAGAACGTCATCTGCGTCCAGTTCATCTCGAACCTGACGCGCCGGCCGGCTTTGTCGGTGATCCAATAGAGGTTGTTCAGCCGCCAGCGCCAGTCGGAAAACTGGTCAACCGCCGTTTGGAAGTCCGCGCGTCTTGCCATTGATATCATCCAGCAGCTGCGAGACTTCGCCGGTCACGCCATGTTCGAGCTCGACCTTGGCGCCGTATTTCCTAGGCTTCAACTTCTCGGCCACCCACTGACGGGTGGCGATGCGCAGCTGCGACCGCCGGATCGCCTCGCCATTCTCCTGCCAGCCGGTGGTCTCGCCGGCGGCGTTCTTCTTTTCGATCCAGTCATTGCTGCGGTCGTCGGCGATCTCGACCATCTCATCGACGAAGCCGTCGGCCAGGATCTCGCGGGCCAGCGCATAGCGCGCCCGAAACGCCGCCTTGCCGTCATCGGCAAGCCAGGAGAGCACCGTCGATTTCGCCGGCATATCCTCATCCCGGCAGATCGACCGCAGGCTTTCCCTGTCGGCAATGCGCTCGCAGATCGTCTCGGCCAGCGCCTGGGTGAACTTGGTCGGTCTGCCCATCGGGTCCGCTTCTGAAGCTCAGAACAACGCAATGATATTCGATGCCGTGGTCCCGGTCAGCGCCACGATCGCCGCATGCACCGGCAGGATTGTCCCGGCCGGCACGCTCTTGAAGATCACCGGATCCACATCCCGCTGCAGCGCAATCGCCACATCACCCGCCGTGCCGATATAGAGCGCTCGCGCGCCAACAATCGCACTATCATTCGGCGTCACCACAACCGCCCGCGAGGCCGGAGCAATCGAAGGGTCCATTGTGGTCCTCCTTGTGAGGGGTGGGCTTGCCGGCACGGCCGCATGACGCGCTGCTTAGCTAGATTTGGCAAAAGGCGCTCCCCACCCTCCTTCATCCCAGGCCTTTGAGCCTGGGATCCATGCCCGCTGCCAATGGAGGCCAACGGGTCAAGCCAGGTCAAGCCCGAGGATGACGGAGCAAGGGGTAAGCTCCGCGGCAAATCTGCGGTGGCGGTTCAGCCGCTGACCGGTTCGCAAGCGTGGCGAACAGCGCATAAGTTCGACGGGCGGCGCCGACCTTGACCGTCGACATCACCTTTGGACTCAAATTTCGCAGCTTGGATTTACGGTAGTTTTAAACGATCGGTTGGGCGATGATCAAGCGCTTTCAAGCGTAGAAATTCTCTTCGACACTGGTTCGGCAAAAAGTAGTGAAATTGCTTTTTTGTACGTACATTTATTTGCATGACGCCGCAAATTAATGTACATACAAATTATGAAAATGACCTGGGACGAAGCCAAGAGGATCGCCAATCTTCAGAAGCATGGCTTCGATTTCGACGACGTCTATCTCTTCGATTGGAGGAATGCCGTCATCACCAGCAGCCGCGACGGTCGTTTCAAGGCGATCGGCTATTATGAAGACGGAACCGCCGTCGTGATCTATGCGCTGCTCGGCAGCGAGGCCGTTTCGATCATCAGCTTTCGCCCGGCCAGCAATAAGGAAAGGAAGGTGCTTCCATGACCGCAAAATATCCAGTCAGGACGAAATTTCAGCCCGGCAATGGCTATTCGAAAGAGGACTGGGATGCCGTCGACAGCCCCGAACTGACCGACGAAGAGCTTGCATCGGCCCGCCCTGCGGCAGAAGTCCTGCCGAAAGCGTTTTTCGACCATGTCGACGAAGTGCGCCGAGGCCGAGGCCGGCCGGCGCTCGAACAGACGAAGCAGACCATCACCATCCGGCTCGATCCCGATGTGATCGACCATTATCGGTCAGGTGGAAAAGGATGGCAGAGCAGGATCAACGACGATCTGAGGAAGCTGTCCGGACTTCAGAAATGACCGCTTTCTAAGCGATCCATCGTTCGAAGGGGCGCGCCAACTTGCTTGTCGACATCACCTCTGAATTCAAATCTCGCAGCGTGGATTTACAGTAGTCATAACTGACGTGTCAGGGGGTGATCAAGGGCCCAGCTTTGCCAACCCTCGGCTCCGGCGTAGAATAGCAGACCGTCGGTCAAACGATGGAGGCGTCAGTGAAAACCGCGGGATTTGTTCTTTGCCTTGCCGCTTTCCTCGGCGTCACGCTCCCGGCAAACCCGGCTGATGCCGACGAATTGGTGCGGTTCGAAAGCGTTCCTGCAAAACTAAGCCCATTGCGAATACGCAAGGCTGCGGAACAAGGAGAAATTCTTGCTCAACCGCAGGGCACGCCATTGCAGGGATATTTATCCCGCCCGGAGGGCGATGGCCCTTTCCCGGCGGTCGTCGTCCTGCATGGCTGCGATGGCATGCGTCTGAGCGTCAAAGAGCTTTGGCCGAAACGGCTGGTCTCCTGGGGTTACGTCGTGCTTGTTGTTGATAGCTTCACCACCCGCAACATCACAGATGCGTGTCAAAGTTCCCTCCCCGATCGCGTCTTCGACGCCTATGGCGCTTTGGAATTCTTATCGAAATCGAGCTTCGTCGATGCGCAGCGCGTCGCCCTGATGGGCTTTTCGGCCGGCGGCACCGCGACCCTGGAGGGAACAAAAATCGAAGGCAATGAACAGCTGATGGATCACAAATTCAGGGCGGCGGTTGCCTATTACCCGGTCTGCGCGGCAACCCAGGGCGATGCGACGGTGCCGATCCTGATTTTGACGGGCGACCGGGACAATTGGAGCCCGACGGAACGATGCCGGAAGAGGCTTGCCCGGCTGAGTGACGACAGCCCGCCGATCGAGCTCAATATCTACAAGGGCACGTACCACGATTTCGATGCGCCGGAATTCGCCGTGGGAAGAAAGGTGTTGGGACATATCGAAAAATACAATCCCGACGCCGCACCAAAGTCCATCCGCAGCGTTCACGCCTTCCTGCGAAAGTACCTGTTGGACTAGCGAAAACCTCGCGATCTGGTGCGAGACAACATCGTATGCGCCAGCGGCGAGTGTGGCACCAGCGCACCCCAATCTCCGTCATTCCAGGCCTTGAGCCTGGAATCCATGCCCGCTGCCGATGGGCCGTCGTGGATCCTCGGGTCAAGCCCGAGGAGGACGGAGGGTGGGGTGAACTCTGCGGTAAATCAGCGGATTATGAGAGTGCGCTTCCGCTCGCTTTCTTCACAGCAAAGGCGCGCCGACCGACTGCCGGTCGCGCGCCTTAGCCCAAGACTAAAAACCGCTCGGTCGCCCGGAGCTGGTCGCCTGGCTCGCCGAAGACATAAACGCCTCTTCCTCCGTGGGCACCTTCCCCTCCGGGGTCAAATCGTCGACGGCCTTCGGGAGATCGCGCCTCAGTCGCCCGAGAATCTCTTCATGCGAAAGGCCGGTGTTTCTGGCGATTTCGTTCAAAACATCCGGGCCGAGGGCTTCGGCGAGCTGGCCGTCATCGATCTCGGCATTCTGGCCGGGCTTTACCCATGAGTCGATCTTGTCGCCATGGCCGTTCTGCTGAAAGGTTTTGAGGAGATCGCCGAGACCGCCGCTGACGATGCCGCCGGAGGTCAGCCCGCCGAGAAGTCCGCCAAGACCACCGGAGCCGCCCAACCCACCGAGGATGCCGCCAAGCCCACCGGGCTGCTGGCCTCCGGGGCCATCCGGCTGGGGGTTGGCCTGCTGCGGGTTCTGGATGCCGCGCAGGAGTTCCCCGATCTTGTCTCGGTTCTGGTAGCCGGCAACGGCAAGAACGGCGAGAAGCGCCTTCAATTGACCGCTCATCATGATGAAATCCTCCCATGGTGTTAAAGGCTGCAGGCGACCCAGGCAGAGTGCCACATGGGCAGCAATGTCCGGAGCGCCCAAAGGTTCCGCGCCGGGCTCTTAAAGGCCCGGCCGTCCACCTTGCTGCTCACGCGCTGGTCAGATTTCCGGGCAACCGCGCCGATTTGCAAAGATCATCCGCTCCGGTCCGCGGCGCGTCATGCCCTGGACGACGATGCTGCGCGGCGACATGCGGACGACCTGCGCCCGATGAAGTCCTTCGCCGCGGGCAATATCGAGCGCATCACCCGGATCGCAGCCGCGCGGGCCGCGACGGTCATAGCGATCATAGCGGTCACGATCACGATCGCGATCGTAAACGCCGACCCCGCCGGGGCCGATGCGCAGTTCCATATCCTGCGCCGCCGCGATCGTTGGCGAGATTGTCAAGCCGGTCATGCCGGCCAGGCCGATCAGGATAAACTGAAGAGATTTCCGCATGAGTTCCTCCCATTGTTTTCGTGCCTTATCGCAAGACCAACCTCGCCATGCGGATTTTGTTCCTTGCTCAGGCTCTAAGGCCCTTTGACGACCGAAGTCTCGACCCACGTATTCGAGACATCCTGCGGCGTGCCATTGTGTATGACCACCACCGTCATCCACATGTTTTGGCCCTCGATCAGATAGGCCGTGCCGCTTTCCCGGCGCTCTTTCGTTATCCGACCCAACGAAGCCGCAGACAGCCCAGCTTCGAAGGCTTCAATCTCAGCGTTCGAACACCGCATTCCCGGCCGTCGGCGTCATTCTCGTGTCTCCGTACCTGTCGGTTCTGTCGGTTGCGCAGACGCATTATCCGTTCCTCCCGGTCGAGGCTCTTCTCAAGGATCCCTTTCGCTCGGACTTCAACATAGGCAAAGTCAGACAACCAAAGTTGTTTATCCACGGCCGGCTTGATGACAGCATCCCGCTTTCTTCAGGGCAGGCGCTGTACGGCATCGCACCCGAGCCCAAGCAGATGTTGATCTATGACGGTGCGGGTCACAACGATATCTTGAACGATAGGCTGGTCGGGGACGTGATCCGTTTTGTGGAAGCGCTGCAAGGAAACGGGCCCTAAATACGACGCGGCTGCAATGCCTGCTTAAGGACGCGTCCCGCTTTATTGCGAAGGGTCGAACTTTTTCCCGTCATTGCCAATCCATCACAATTGCCTTTGACATTTCGCTGCATGCAATATATCCATATGGCTATATAGCTACATGGTGATATATGGACGACAGTCTGGATGCGATTTTCTCCGCGCTTTCCGATCCGACGAGGAGAGCAATTCTTGGGCGGCTTGCGAATGGCAAGGCCACGGTGGCCGAACTCGCTGATCCCTTCGAACTGTCCCAGCCTGCCATATCAAAGCATCTCAAGGTGCTGGAACAGGCGGGATTGATCCGCTCCGGCCGTGAAGCGAATTCGCGGCCTCGTGTGCTCGAGCCGGCCGCGTTGAAGACAATTGCTGATTGGATCGCCGATTACAGACGCTTCTGGGATCAAAGCTTTGATCGTCTCGATGACTATCTATCCAAGGTACAAGGATACGAAAATGACTAATTCGGAAACCGACACCGACAACACCCGCGAGCTGGTGCTGGTACGAAGGTTCAATGCCCCATGCGATCTTGTTTTCAGGGCATGGACCGACCCGAACGCCTTGGCGCAATGGTGCGGTCCTCACGGTTTCAAGGCGGTGGGCGACCGACTTGAGACCTGGCCCGGCGGCAGACATCGCGCCTGCCTGATTTCACCAGATGGAGAGGAACATTGGGTCGGCGGCAAATATCTGGAGGTCGAGCCGCCGCACAGGCTTGTCTTCACCCATGCCTGGGAGACCGCAACCGGCGAAAACAGCCCGGAAACGGTCGTCACCATCACCTTCCGGGAAAGCGACGGAGGCACGGAAATGACGTTTCGGCAGAGCGGATTTGCAAGCGCATCATCACTGGAGGGTCATGAAGCCGGCTGGTCGCAAAGCTTCGAGCGATTGAGCATTTTTCTCGGGACTGAATCCGAAGGGGCGAACCATGCGTGAGGCGGCGATGAAGCTCTACTATTGCGAGACGCTCAATCCCCGGAAGGCCTGCGCCGCCGCTCGTTTTCTGAAAGCCGACGTCGAGTTCGTCAGGGTCGACCTGGCAAGCGGAGAACAGCGCAGCGCAGAATTCCTGGCGCTGAACCCGAACGGCAAAGTCCCGGTGCTGCAGGATGAGGCCGGAAGTTTATGGGAAGCGAACGCCATCATGTGCAGGCTGTCCGACACAGTCGCATCGGATTTCTGGCCGCATGACCACCGGCAGATCGACGTGCTGCGCTGGTTAAGCTGGGATGCCAGCCATTTCACCCGGCACGGGGCAACGCTGTGGTTCGAAAAATTGATCAAGCCGTTGTTCGGCGGGGAGCCCGACGTTGCCGTCATCGAAGATGCGAAAACGAGTTTTCGACTCCATGGTCGCGTGCTCGACGATCATCTGGCCAAGAATAGCGTCGCCGTCGGCAAGACCCTGACTGTGGCGGATTTCGCCTTGGCCGCTGCACTTCCTTATGCAGCCGCTGCCGAGATTCCCCTCGCCGAGTTTCGGCATATCCAAACCTGGTACGAGCGGCTTGAAGAGCTGGATGCGTGGCGAAACCCTTTCCCGGCCTGAGAGGGCACGGGCGAAGGACACTCTTGCGAGGGTAAAAGGCGTTCGCGACGGCGCGTGAATTTATCGAGCCCGGCCAACTGCCGTCACAGGAAAAACGCCGTGACAGGCAATGGGCCGAAGCGCCGCCGCCTATGCATGCGCCGGGCGCCAATGCGGATAGGTGACAAAGGCGGTGAGCGCGCCCTCCTCGTGCGAGCGGATGGTCACCGTTTCGCCCTTGGGCATGTAGACGATCTCGCCCGGCCCGGCGGTGACGGTTCCGGCCTCTGTCGAAACCGAGAGCCGTCCTTCGAGAACGATCATGACGTCGTCAACATCAATGGTCTCGGTGAGGCTCTGGCCGGGCGCGTAGCGTCCGTAGCCGATGCTGACCGGCCCGCCTTGCTGTTCGTCGACCAGATTGCCGACGAAGATATCTGCCTCTTGCCCAGGGGAACGCTCCAGCGAAGCGTCCGTCAGCGCGAATTTACGCATTTTCATGATCTTCCTCCATTGCCGCGGCGGGAGGTAGCGCGGATATCTCCCGCGCCAAGTGGCTGGCATCAGCGATTGAATTGACCAGGCCTATTGGAGCTTTTATAAAACAGCTCTTGCGAAACTCCGGACCAGCCAAAATAACGATTTTAAATCAATGGCTTTTACCGGACGCCGGGACGGCTGTCGGCATCGACATGGAGAAGCACAATTATCAAGATAATGGTCTTGCTGCACAGCGCCGATGGCCTGGATTGGCAGTCTCCCCCGAAAGGCACAAGCCTGAAGACATTGAGCGAAGCCGAAGAACAAGGCTTCATCTTGATCCGCGGGGAATTTCAGAAACGACAATTCCGTCTGACAAAGCTGGGCTCCGACTATGTCGGGCGCGACAAGCGGCGGCTGGAAGCTCGCAGGCTCTGAATAGGCGCCGACAAAATAGCCCCCTGCAATCCGAATATCGATTGCACAGCCGCGACAATACCCAAAGCACGGCTGGTGCAAGCGCCGGCGCATCGGCCGGTGTGATCGGCATCAGGCCGAGCACGGCGCAATCCTATTTCTCAGCGCGGTTGAGAAGAATGCGCATTTCGTCAAAGCGGCGCTTGCGGTCAGCGTCATCGACGTTCGGTGAATAGCACGTGCTCGACACGCAGAAGCGCACCAGGTTGTGCGGCTTGTCCGCCTTGTCGAACTCGCAGTCGAATATGTCGGTCATTTCGGCCGGCGCCGTTCCCTGCCGCGTCGAATACGACATGCGGACACCCGGCGGCTTCAACTCGGGAAAGGATTGCACGGTGCCGATAGCGAGCTGATCGGTCATGAAGAAGCTCTTTGCCACGGATTTGCAGGTATTCTCGAGCTCAGGCGACTGCGCCATCGCATTTGCGGGCAAGGCGAACGCGCCAAAGGCAAATAATATGATCGGCTTACGCACTGCTTTCCTCCACTGTCTCTGTCGATTGAGGTAGAGCGGTGAGAGCAAAAGCAAATGGTGGCCTGACTGTGGTGAATGCTGCCGTCAGCAACGCCATCAGTCCCCCGTTCCCTTGCGTGTGCCCCGAAGGTATCTATTGTCGACGAATGCCGGGCGGTTGGGAGTATGTAATGTCGGCAGTGCCTTTCTCAAAGATTTCGACGCCGCTCAACGCGCTGTTCGCTACAATCGGTCTCTTGGTCGTTGCCGCACTGACGACGCAGGGCCTTACTGGACAGGAGAGGCTTGTCTTTGAGCTGCTACTTGCGGCCATTTGGCTGGCCTATGTCCTCCAATTGAGCGGCACATTGCTTTCGCGACACCGCTGGTCGGGCGGGATCCCGGCCCTCGTGATCGATTTGCTGGCGGTTCTGGTTCCGGCTGCTGCATTCTTGTTCGTTGGGTCCCGTGATCGAAACCTCTATTGCGCCATTTGGCTTCTCAAGCCGTTGCGTGACTCGACCTTCTTCAGGCTGCTGGCAAAGGTGGTCGCGAATGAATCGCGCAATCTGATTGGCGTGACATCGGTGTTCGGCATCGTTCTTTTTGGCGCTGCGTTGGCCGGTTATATCCTCGAGCGGGACGTCCAGCCCGATAAGTTCGGCAGCATTCCGCAGGCGATGTGGTGGGCGGTCGTGACGCTGTCGACGACCGGCTACGGTGACGAGATCCCGCAGAGCCTTGCAGGTCGAGTTCTGGGCGGATTGGTGATGATGAGCGGGATCGGTATTTTTGCACTTTGGGCCGGCATCCTCGCCACCGGCTTCTACGAAGAGGTTCGCCGCCAAGACTTCGTTCGCAACTGGCAATTGGTCGCTGCCGTACCCCTGTTCCAGAAGCTTGGTTCCGCCGCACTGATCGAGATCGTTCGGGCGTTGCGACCGCGCATTGTCCCCGCAGGTGCCGTGATCTGCCGCAAGGGCGATGTTGGCGATCAGATGTTTTTCATTGTCGAAGGGCGGGTCACCGTGGCCACACCCGACCATCCAGTGGAACTCGGTGCCGGAAACTTCTTTGGCGAGATGGCGCTGATCAGCGGCGAACCACGCTCAGCGACGGTCACCGCAGCAACCGAGGTATCGCTGCTGTCGCTCTACGCCGTGGATTTCCAGATGTTGTCGAGCAGTAGTCCGGAGATCGCAGAGACCATCCGCAAGACGGCGCTGGAGCGGCGGGGCGGGCCGCCGAAGGAATAATCCCGGCCTCATCGCTGCGGCATTGCCGCAGCCGGTGGTCGAGACCGACCGCGTTGCGGCACCCGAGATAGTTCGAGGATCCGAGCAGTGCCCGCTCGGCCGCATCCAGCGGCTACGTTTCAGTGTGCGACGCCTGGTTCCTCGCGTGCCCTCACGATGGCGTCCGCTTCCTTGCCGTATAGCTCCTCGAAGTGATCGAAGGTCTTGGAAAAGTAACCGATGCCCTGCGTCGCCGCGCGCAGCGCCCGCGCCAGATCGTCCAGTGCGCCGCCCGGAATAAGTGCCCGGAAGATGTCCCATCCCTTCGCGGTTTCATCCCGGTCGAAGCCGAGAACCTGCCCCTTGAGAGCGGAGACGATCTGGACGAGGCTGCCGGAATAGATCGACGGAATGTGAATTTCGCTGCGGAAGACCGGCTGCATCAAAACGGCCGAGCCTTCGGAAAGCGCCTGTCGCACTCCCATTTTCGACGCCGTCCTGAAGGCGTGTTCCGAACTGTCGACGGCATGGTACTGACCATCGAACAGCGTTACGCCGACATCGATGACCTCAAAGCCGAGCGGCCCTTTCTCCATCGCTTCGCGCGCGCCTGCTTCGACGGCAGGGATGTAGTTGCGGGGAACGACGCCACCCTTGACGGTTTCGCTGAAGGTGAAGCCCCGGCCGCGCTCGTTGGGGCGAATGCTCAGCTTCACATCCGCGAATTGCCCGGCACCGCCGGTCTGTTTGCGATGCCGGTAGTGAACCTCGGACGGCTTGGCGATTGTCTCGCGGTAGATCGGGCTGGGCGTTCGATCGGTTACGTCGATGTGGAAGACGTCGGACAGGGTTCGGCAGAGATCGCGCAGATGGACCGGGCCCTGGGCGCGGACGAGCTGGGCGCCCGTGCCTTCCTCGTGCAAAACGACAAGACCGCGGTCCGTCTCGGAAAGTTTTGCCAGCGTTTCGGAGAGCTTGTTTTCATCGCGTTCGCTGCCCGGGACCAGGATCCTTTCAAGCATCGGCGTCGGTGGCTCGGTCCATTCGGGCGGGGCGACCGTCGCACCTGATGTCAACAGCGACGGGACGGGCAAGTGGTCGGACTTGACTGTTGCGAAGACATCCCCCGGTGCAGGCACGATCGCCGAGCCGGACCGTCCGTTTGCGGGATCCTGCACGGCGCCGAGGCCGGAGCCGCCCAATGATGCGCCTTGCCGCAGTCCCTCGCCAAACGCACGCACCAGCACCGTCTTGCCGATATTCTGACGATGATAGGCATGGAAGCTCACGGCGGTCAGCTTGTTTTCATCGACATTGCCCGCACGAGCCAGGCGCTGTCTGAGAATCCCGACCGGCGGCGCCTCGTGGCGCAGCGCCTTCATCAGCCTCATCATGCCGTTGCCGTGACTTGCGGCACCGATCAGGACTGGAATAATCCTGTTTTCGCTCAGAACCCGCGATGAAATGGCATAAAGCGCGTCGCTGGGCGGCTCGCGATCTTCGATCAGTTCCTCGAGAAGCCAGTCATCGAATTCGGACAGGTGTTCCAGGAGTTCGCTGCGCGCTTCGTGCTCGCGCTCGGCGGCGGTTTCGGGGATTGCGATCAGCGCCGAAGTCTGGCCTTCCCGGTAGCGCCACGCCCGTTCCGAAATCAGATCGCAACTGCCTATGATCCTGTCTCCCTCGCGGATCGGGATCTGGCGAAGCAAAAGCGTGTGGTTGGCGTAGTCTTGAAGCGCGGCGATCACGTCCCTCAGCCGTCCTCTCGGTTCGTCCATTCGGTTGACGAAGAGGATGCACGGCGTCCCCGAGGCTTCGACTATCCGCAGATAGGGCGCGGCTAGCACGGCCTCCTCGGGTGCCGATGAAACGCACAGGATGCAGGCGTCGCTGGCAAGAAGCGCGTGCTGTGCATGCGCCAACGCTTCGTTGGGTCCTGGCGCATCCAGCGCACACCACGCCTCGTTTCCAAAGGTGAATTCTGTGAGGTTCAATCCATAAGGGGACCTGGATTTTCTCGGCGTCCCCTCGAGGGAGCCGAGCTTTTCCGCGACTGTTGATTTTCCGGTCTGCGAGGGTCCAAGCACGGTAAAGCAGCGCATCGGCATTCCTCCAACTGCCATAAACACAATTTTCAGCCATCATAGGATGCCCTGAACCGCTGCAAGGCGCCAGAGGTGTTCAGTTCAGAACGCTTTGACTGGAGACGTAGGAGCTGTTCCCGAATTGCCAGCGGGGATGACCGCAGGGGCTGCAGACGCATCCAAGCGATCCATCCAGAGACTCTGAAACTACGCCCACAAGTCGTTAGGCGTGAACGTGCGGGCTGCCGCGCCAGCTTGGCGGCAAACGCGTCGCGTTCATCGATTCCACGCAAGTTGCAGTTGATGGGATACGAACCGACGACCGCGTCCTTAGCAGAAGCCCCATATCTCAAATGTTACAGCAGCAGGCTCGGCTGCGGCCGAGAACGAATGACCGATTTGGGGCCGACAGTGGAACGGTCGCTTCCGAGCTGGTAAAACTGAAAGCCGACTCTTCCCATTCGGGGTAATAGCCGGACTGCTGCGACGACGAACGGAGCAGTGGCCCTTACTTCACCGTGATGGCCAAACCGCTGAGATCGGCGTTGACTTGCAGGCCGACTTGCTTGCCTGAGAGTTCGAGCTGGGCGCCCTTGTCATTGGTCATGACAATCACCTGGGCCCCTTTGCCGAGCGCGCCGCCACCGCCTGCCGCACCGTAAACACCCGTCACATCTCGGGCGCGGCGAATGTGGCGAACGGTACCATGGAAATAGGTCTTAGAAGCCCCGAAGGCGAGGCCGCCCGAGATGCCGCCGACAGAGACCGGATAGTGGCGACCATGGAAGGTCAGCGTGCCCTCGCCTCCAGAACCGCCCACAAAGAAGGCAGCCTTGTAGACTGAGAATCTGATCGTACCGCTGTCGGCATGCGCGGACCCGGCAAAGCTGATTCCTGCTGCAGCGATCACCGCAGCCGCGACTGAACGAAATCTGGACGAATTCTTCATGATGCGAGTCTCCTCAAATCTAGGCTTAACCGGCCAGGAGGGCAGCGTCAAAGTCACAGCTGAAACAGTCTCGCCCGTCATTAGTTCCAAACACCCGGCCAGAATCCAGCTGCGAGAAGGCCACGAAACAAGGCGGATGGCAACATAGTTTAGGTGACGGGGCCGGTGCGCTAACGCTCGGCTGCCTGAGGATTGCCTGCACGAAATCAGGGGATGCTCAAAGCTGTAATCATTTAACAACCCCACAGCCTTTGACCGCGTTGCTGAGAGGTGCTCGGAGGCTCGTCGCGACGCCACGCACAGCGCGGTCACAGGACATGTCCGCTACCGGGAAACGTCGAGATCGACTTCCACGACCGAAATGGGGGCGCTTTGCAGACTGGCCGGGTCCGACCCCATTCCGGTGCGGGCGACGTTGACACACCCAAAAGCCGTGCCGCCGATCATTTCGTCGGTGAGACCGGGCGCTCGCCTTTTCCTACGGTTAGTATCGCGACGATAGAACGGCGCCTATGGCCGCTTGTCCGCAAGGATAGACAGCTTGTATATCTGGGGCGGTTTGGCGAACAGGTCCCCTGCCTCTGCCTTCGCCATTAAAGCCGCAGCGACTTGGCCATTTAAGTGGGCCTCCCTCCCGTCCTCATCGTCGAACGTATCGAAGATTGCAAACGAACTGGGCCTTCCTGTATCGCATACCAGGAAATCGTGCCGGGCTCGGCATTGACCAGTGGTAAAGCTGACCGCAGAAAATCGGCGACCTCCTGTTCCTTGCCGGGCTTTGCCTCAAGCGGAACGTAAAGCGCAAATCTGGTCATGGTCACCTCCATGGGCACGTGATTGTGCCGCAGCATACGAAACGCGTTAAGCGCGACAAATGTTGGGCGATGGGCAGTAAATAACGGCATCGACTTAAAACGCCCGCCGAGAGTTTTGGGTGGAGCGGTGCGGTCGATTATGTGAGAGTGCACCCGGATAGTCGGGTGACGCGATCTACTCCCAGATCGGCGGGTAGGATCCACCCGCCTGACCTGCGGTCGCGGTAGAATGGTCTGCTCTACGGAGGCCGTGACGGCCGGAACACCGTCGTGTGCTCAAGCGGTCGGGACAGTCCCGCCATCGATCACATGCTCGGTTCCCGTGATGGAGGTTGCTCGGTCAGATGCCAGGAACGCGATCAGGTCGGCGACCTCTTCCGGCGCGGCCGGTCGTCCCAACGGGATCCCGCCAAGCGACTTCATGATGACATCTATCGCCTCGTCATAGCTGATGCCGGCTTCCTCGGCGATGCGCTGGGCGAGACCATTCGAATTGGGACTTGCGATCCAGCCGGGGGAAACCCGAACCACCCGTACTCCCTTCGGCGAGACTTCCTTGGAGAGGCTCTTGCTATAGGTATTGAGCGCGGCCTTTGCAGACGCATAGCCGGTGGTCGCCTCGGGCAGCGGCAGGCGGTTCTGGATCGAGGTGACATGGATGACCACGCCGCTCCCCTGAGCGATCATGCCAGGAATGAGAGCGCGATCCAGCCTCACCGCCGGGAAGAAGTTGAGGTTGAACTCCTTGTCCCATTCCTCGTCGGTGAGCGCGGCAAAGCCACCCGCAGGGGCGGACGAGCCACCCAAAACATTTACAAGAATATCGATCCCGCCGAGTTCCCGATGAACCGCATCCACTACGGCCTGAACCCCCTCTTTGGTGGTCAGGTCAGCTGCAACGAAAGCGTCACAGGCAAAATATGCCGGCTTGGTGCGCGCCGTCGTCAACACGCGTGCTCCCAGCTCCCGGAAGAGCGCCACGGTCGCGGCGCCGGCACCCAAGGTACCGCCCGTAATCAAGGTCCGACGGCCCTGCAGTGTGAGAAAAGGGGTCATACCGTGATCTCCAGTTCGGCGATCTTGTCGCCGGCGATGACGAAGAAGTAGCGCAGATCGATCGGGCTGCCGGGGAAGTCGCCGGCGACATGCGCCGTCACCTGGGTCTTGCCGTTCTCGGTGGCAATGAAGAAGGGATCCGTTGTGGTGGGGCCGTATTTCTGGGTGTAATCGACCTTCCACTGGCGGATAGCTTCATGACCGATGAGGGTCTCGCCAGCGTCCTTCACGATGGCGTTTTCGGCGAAAACGGCAGCGAGTTCGTCGGGGCCGCCGTCACGGTCGGCAATGAAATAGGCCTCGATGCTTTCGGGCATTTTGATTGTCATTTCGGGTCTCCAGGTCGTCTGTGCAGCCTTGTCGCTGCGGTCCCGACCTCTTTTTGGGCCGGCACGGGATAATCTATGCCTGGACGAACGCGGCGATAACTGGGACAAACAGGAACGAGGAATTGCGAAAAGAGGGATAATGACGCGTGACATCCTTTCCGACCTGGATGCCGTTCTGAGCATCGCACGGCACGGGTCTTTTCGTGCCGCAGCGCTGGATCTCGGCATGTCTACGACGGCTCTGAGCAAGGCTATCGCCAAGCTTGAACAACGCTTGGGCATCCGCCTGTTCAACCGCACGACGCGAAGCGTGTCGCTCACCGATGCGGGAAAGACTTTCGTCGAAAGGGTCGGGCCGGCGATGACGGATATCCACGACGCCATGCTAGCCGCACAGTCGCTTCAGCAAACGCCATCAGGGACTCTGCGCATCAACGCCTTTGCATCGGCAGCCCGCGAGGTGATGGCGCCGCTCATCCTATCGTTTCTGCAGCGCTATCCTCAGGTGCATATCGATCTGGTTACGGAGGGAAAACTGGTCGACGTCATCGCCTGCGGTTTTGACATGGGGCTCAGGTCAGCGGATCTCGTGCCCACCGACATGATCGCCGTATCGCTTGGGCTGCGGCGTGAGAATGCGGTCGTCGCTTCACCCGATTTTCTGCGCATCCACGGCAAACCGACCGTACCGAACGACCTTTACCGGTTCCGGTGCATCCGCGCGCGCCTTCCCAACAACGCCTTGTTGCGTTGGCGATTTGAGAAGGACGGAACCCCTCTACAGATCGACGTCCAGGGCGCCATCACCCTCGATGAGCCGAGCCTTGTGCGGATCGCTGCGCAGAATGGCATCGGACTCGGGTATGTCATGGAGGCAGACGTGCGTGATGACATTGCCGCTGGGCGACTTGTCCGAGTTCTCGAAGACTGGACCCCAAATTTGGCGCCGCTGGCGCTTTACTACCCTGACCGAAAGAACCCATCTGCCGCTTTTACAGCGTTCATCCAGGCTGCACGTGAGTTTGCCACTGCCACGAATCGGGCGACACCGCAGGAAACGGCCGTCTGACATTCGTAAACGTGCTCTCTGCCCGATCGCAGCGCTAGCGATGATTGCGCCAAAGCCGATAATTGTAGCGATTTGCCAGTCACTGCGCCGCCGGCGAGTTGGGCGGAAACGCACCCCGGCCTCGTCATTCCAGGCCTTGAGCCTGGAATCCAGGGCCACAGCCGATGATGCCGGCGTGGGTCCTCGGGTCAAGCCCGAGGGCGACGGAGGGTGGGAGGAAGCGCGCGCTTTTCACTCCCATCTCAGCGGAACCCGCCGCTTGCGGCCAGCCGTTCGCCGCCCATCACCAGACGTTCAAGCGGGCGGTCACAAAGAGGGATGACGGCTTGATGGAGGAGGTCGCCTGAGCATTCCCTCTTGCCATTTGTTGACTCACCCGCGGTTGAACAATAACTTGCTAATTCGGTCGTTAGGCTTGTCCTCACATGACGGATCATTCTCTTCAGCGCCGCCTTGCCGCCATCGTCGTTGCCGATGTGGTGGGCTATTCACGCCTGATGGAGGCTGACGAAGTCGCAACGCTTGAGAACCTCAGGGAACTCCGTTCCGGCGTTATCGAGCCGGCGGTGAAGGGTCACAACGGTCGCATCTTCAAGGTCGTGGGCGACGGCTTCCTGATCGAATTCGGCAGCGCGGTGGAAGCGGTCGCAGCAGCGTTGGAAATGCAACGAGCCACGACTGCTGTCGAGGCTTCCGGAAACCGGCGCCTGCTTCTGCGTATAGGCGTCAATCTCGGAGATGTCATTGACGAGGGTTCAGACGTCCTCGGCGACGGGGTCAATGTCGCGGCGCGCCTCGAGACACAGGCCGCGCCGGGAGGC
Source organism: Rhizobium leguminosarum bv. trifolii WSM2297 (assembly GCF_000271845.1). Next base: position 1,588,423 of record NZ_JH719395.1, read on the forward strand.
ATCTGCATTTCAGCCAGCGTTCACGGCGAGATCCTCGGCAAGATCGACGAGCGGTTCTTCGATGCAGGCGAACGCTACCTGAAGAACCTGACCCGCCCGGTCCACGTGTGGCATTGGCCGGGTGCGCTGCAGAGCATATTGCCGCTGCCGGAAAATCCCTCGATCGCTGTATTGCCGTTCACGAATATGAGTGGGGATGAAGCGGACGCGCCTTTCGTCGACGGCTTGACCGAAGACCTGATCACCGACCTGTCCCGTACGGCTGGCCTGTTCGTCATCGCGCGCAATTCCGTGTACGGCTACAAGGGCAAGCCGGTCAGCGTAAAGCTGGTCGCCCAGGAACTCGGCGTCCGCTACGTCCTCGAGGGGAGCGCCAGACGCGCAATGGGCCGTGTCCGCATCAATGCCCAATTGGTCGACGCGCTTGGCGGCGGGCACTTGTGGGCCGAGCGATTTGACCGGACGGTGGAAGATGTTTTCGAATTACAGGATGAAGTCAACGCCAAGATTGTTGAAGCCCTCGTCGGCCGGCTGACCATCCCGACGCCGCGCAATCGGCCGAAGAACTTCGAGGCGTACGATCTGTGTGTGCGCGCCCGCCTGCTGACGGAAGAGTCGCCGCAAACCGAGCGTGAGGCCTATATGCTGCTCCAACGCGCGGTCAAGCTCGAGCCATCATATGCCGAGGCGCTCGGTCTGCTCGCCTATAACCGTTGGCTCGCCTGGACTCATTTCGGCGAGCCCGAAGATCCGAACCGGAAGATGGCGGCGACATCAGCGCAGAAGGCGGTCGACCTGGATCCCAACGATGCCGGCTGCCGTTATGTTCTGGGGACCATTTTGGCTTATGAGCGGCGATGGGAGGAATCGGAGGCCGCCTTCGCCAAGGCCCTGGAACTCGACCCCAACCACGCCGACACCTGGGCCGCCATGTCGGATATGTCTGTGCTGGACGGCAGGATTGCCGACGGACTGGCGCAGATCGAAAAAGCTTTGCGGCTCAATCCCTATCCGGCCTGCTGGTATCTTTGTCATCTTGGGCAGGCGCAATACGCCGCGCGTGACTATGAGGCGGCAACCGCTACACTGCGCAGAAAAGACACGTATCGTACCAACTCACGCAAATTCCTGGCTGCTGCGCTTGCGCAGTTGGGCCACCATGAGGAGGCGCGGCGGGAAGCAGAGTTGTTCCTGATCGCCCACCCTCATTTCACGATCGGCCATTGGCTCAGCTCCCAGCCGCTACGCGATGCGTCTGTACGAGACCACTTTGTCGACGGCTTCCGAAAGGCTGGCCTGCCGGAGACGTGACAGCGGGCGGGGACAATCCCCAAGCGTTCGATTTGTCGCCTTCCATCAAGGTGTTGATCAGCAAAGTCATCAAGATCAGCCTGATCATAATCGCGGGAGCCATCGCGTTGTCGGCGACCGGGGTCGACCTTACGGCGCTGACCATTTTCTCGGGCGCAGTCGGCGTCGGAATCGGCTTCGGCCTTCAAAAAGTGGTATCAAACTTCATATCCGGCATTATCATCTTGATCGACAAGTCAATCAAGCCGGGTGACACGATCACGCTTGGCGACACGTTCGGGTCGATCCGTGACCTGCGCTCGCGGTTTGTTTCTGTCATCACCCGCGATGGCAAGGAATACCTCATTCCGAACGAAGACTTTATATCGCAGCAGGTGGTCAACTGGTCGTTCTCGAGTGATTATGTACGAATAGACGTCGACTTCGGAACGTCCTATGACAGCGATCCCCATCAAGTCGTGAAGATCGCCATTGCGACGGCATCGACGGTGCCCCGGGTCGCAAATCAGTATAAGCCGCCCGTCTGCTGGCTGACCGGCTTTGGCGCGTCGTCGCTCGACTTTCGGCTTCGCTTCTGGATCTCGGATCCCGCGAACGGGCTGACTAATGTTCGTGGGCAAGTCCTGATGGCGCTGTGGGATGCCTTCAAGAATGCTGGTGTCGCTATCCCGTTCCCGCATCATGAAATCATCATGAAAAGCCCTATCGAGATCAAACAACCGGACTGATCTGTTGCCCCAGTGCCCGCGAAGGACAATCGCTTGCTGATCTGCCGCTCGTTTGCAGCAGCGTTTCTGCACTCGTAGGGCGATATACACTGCGATGTCGCGCGATCGATGGGGCGGGGCGCGTGCAGCCCGACCTCCAGCGTTCCGATTGCGAGAGCTACGCGGCCAATTGGATCATTCCGGTGGAGGTCACGGTCGTTCCCGAGCACAGACATACGAGGAGGAATTCGTGATCTAATCACCGGCATGGGGCGGAATGGCGGCTGAATCCATGGCCACAGCCGATGATGCCGGCGTGGGTCCTCGGGTCAAGCCCGAGGACGACGGAGGGTGAGTGGGCCGGTAGCCGAGTATGCGCGCGCTCAAGAAGCGCGCGCTTTCAGTCCCATCTCAGCGGAAACCGCCGCTGGCGACCAGGCGTTCGCCGGTCAGCCAGCGGGCATCGTCGGAAGCAAGAAACACGGCAATGTCCGCAATATCGTCCGGCTGGCCGATGCGGCCGAGCGGCGTCTGGGCGACCATGGTCTGTTGCAAATCCGAGCCGATGACGCCGGCCGTATGCGTGCCTTCGGTCTCGACCATGCCCGGCAGGATGGCGTTGACGCGGATCTTGCGCGGGCCAAGCTCCTTGGCAAGCACGCTGTTGATTCCCTCGACGGCGCCCTTGGTGCCGGTGTAGACGGCCGAGGCCGGCAGCCCCAGGCTGGTGACCACCGAGGAGATGTTGATGACGCTGCCGCCCTCGCCGAGATGTTTGGCCGCCGCCTGGGTGGTCAGCAGAACGCCGAGAACATTGACGTCGAACATGCGGCGATAGTGCTCCTCGGTCACCTCGCCGATCGGGGCGAATTCATAGACGCCGGAGTTGTTGACCAGCACGTCGAGCTTGCCGAATTCCTTGACCGCGGCATCGACCACGCCCTGCGCCTGTTCGGATTTGGACACATCGCCCTGCACCGCGATCGCCTTGCCGCCGGCCGCCCCGATCGCCGCAACCACGGCATCCGCTCCCGCCTTGCTCGAGGCGTAATTCACCACCACTTGTGCACCTTCGGCTGCGAATGCCTTGGCGATCGCAGCGCCGATGCCTTTGGAGGCGCCCGTGACCACAGCAACCTTTCCCGTGAGCTTAGCCATATCTCAATCCTTCTGATCCGGACTGCCGCCGGAATTGGCGGTCTTGTTCCGTAGATCAGAAATTCGGAACTGTTGATCTTAATGTCAAGGCACGCTATATAAAATTCATGAGACCGCTGTTTCACCCCGCCCTTGAAGACATCCGGCCCGAAGCGATCCTCTATGCGCTTTCGGATCCGGAGCGCGTTGCCATCTACGCGCAGCTTGCCGGCGCCTCCGGTGGCGGCACCTGTTCGGCGCTCGCCCAGCTCGGCGACCGGGTCATCCCCAAGTCATCGCTGTCGAACCATTTCAAGGTATTGCGCGAATCCGGGCTGATCCTCAGCGAGCGCCAGGGTATCGAGATGCACAATCAAACCCGCTGCACCGAGCTGGACGAGCGCTTCCCGGGGCTGATCAAGGCCATTCTGCTGGCCTACGCACAGATCCCCGGGCAGCCGAAGGCGGGTTGACGGCACTGGAGCCATCCAGGAAAAGTGCGAAGCGGTTTTCCGACCGGAATACGTAAAAACAAAAGGCCAGAGCGAAGGCAAGCTAGCGGGTCCCGCTTGCAAGGCTGGTCAGGAACTGTCAGGCGGCGAGAAGAAGCAGTTTACGTCGTTTTCCGTCGGATGAAGGCAGATATGATACCGGCCATCTCCGGAGGGGATTTCGTTCCCATACGGGATGAAGAACAGGTGTGGCTGTGTCGCGAGGTAGTGGTCCCCCGGATGCAGGAAGACGGAAAAGCCGCGAGGCCCTCGACTGATGCCCTGAGTGGGAATGGCCTGGCAATCTCCAACCAGACCCTGAGCTCTGCAGCACGCAGGAGGATAGGTCCAGCCGCTCTTTGCTTCATGGGCGTCGGTTCGAACGATAGTGCAGACGGAGATCGCCCCAACTGTGATCAGGTGTAATGCTGATGTGGCGAGTGTCATTGCATACCTCCTTGGAGGCAGCCCCTCGAAAAACGCCGCGAGGTTGCGCACTGATTTCCAAAACGCGCGATCTTTTCGATACCTCGATTGGTTGTTTTTGCTACTAACCTGCGCCTGAAGAGCCAGGCCGATGTTCGACCCGCCTCTTCATGTGCCGCCACGCATCACGGCAATGGATCAGGATACAGCGCGGCTGCGTGGAAGTGAAATCAAACTTCTGCTGCGCCGACCACACGGAGTACCTACGTTTGCATAGCAAAGCTTTGAACCAAAGTTTGATATTCCACATTTAGGTTAGGGGCTGGGGAGCGGTCTACGCTCCCGTAAACCGTTCCAGCCTGATCAAGCGCCGCGCCAGTCCTGGCCGCGGCTAGTCCAAAACGACGACGGCTTCGACCTCGAAGAGCATCGGGTCGATCGCCAGTTTGGGCACCGGAATCAAAGTCTGCGCCGGCAGCGCTGCGCCGAACATCGCCTTGACGTTTTCGGTCAGAACCGCAAGCTTCGACATATCGTGGTCGACGACGAAGACCGTCAGTTTGGCGACCTGATCGGGCCTGGCGCCAAGCGCATCCAAGGCGGTGCGCAAATTCGCATAGGCCTGCTTCACCTGGACGGCGAAATCCGGCGACAGGGCCCCGGTGCTGTCCTGCCCGCCCTGACCGGAGATATAGGCCAGCCGGCCTTGCCGCGGCACGATCACCGCCGTGCTGTAGCCGTTCGGCGTGGGGTCGTAGAGGGTTTTCGGGTTGACGATCTGAAGCTCGAGATCGTTCGCATTGGCTGTCGTCGCAGCCGGAATTCCAATGGTCATGATGAGGAGCCCTCCAATGAGCAGGTGCTTGTTTGCGCGTGACATGATTTTCTCTTGAACCGTGAGCTATGGCCGATACGAGGTGACTCGTACGACGTACGATTAACTTGCACCGTACATCGTACGAGTCAATCCGGCAGGATCGACATTCATCGCATTGTCGGCTTAAATCGACGCTCTCGATCAGCGAATGCTTGCCGCTCGGAAGTGTGCTTCCGGGATAACGACATGCACAAAACAAAGGCCGAAAGCGCGTGGCATCAAGATTGATGCGACGCGCTTGGGAAAAACGGATGGCAGCCAAACGCAGCGGCGGGCAGAGCAAGCGGTCTGAACGTAACGTGTCTCCTCCATCCGAGGCGGAGCCGCGCAGTGAACAGCCCCTCTCGCTGGAACGGATCGTGGCAACCGCGATCGATCTGCTGGATGCCGAAGGCATTGACGGATTGAAGATGCGCCGGCTGGCCGATCGCCTCGGCGCCGGTGCGATGAGCCTCTATTGGCACGTCGGCAACAAGGAGGAGGTCTTCGATCTGGCGCTCGATTCGGTGCTGGCATGTCGCGGCCCGGCGCCAGCGGATGAGGCTCACGACTGGCGCGGAGACGTCGTTCATATGCTCGAAGACTGGCGCGCCTGCATGCTGCGCCATCCCTGGTCGGCGGCGCTTTTGCCGCGCCGGGCGCTCGGCCCGAACATCCTTTTTCGCATGGAACTGCTGAGCAGCACCCTGTCCAGAGCCGGCGTGGCGGACGCCGACCTGAACGTCGCAATATGGTCGCTCTGGAATTATGTGATCGGCGCGACCACCACCCGGGCAAGCTTCGAACTCTCCGACGAAGACAGAGCCGCCGCGCAGCAGCGCCTCTCGGCTCTCAGCCAACACTACCCGACAATCGAACGCTCCCGGCTGCTGCTGGACAATGATTGGGACGGCGCCTTCAGCAAAGGCCTCGACTTCCTGCTCGATGGCCTGGTGCCCAAACAATGAAATTCGTCATTTGCTGCTGGTTCGGAGCGATCACGAAGAAGGCCCGGTGCTGGCCTAAAGCGCGCAACATCAGATCAACCTGAAGAGAGTTCGTCTGATTTCCTGGCATATCGTTCAGCCTGTTCTTCCTCGCCCATCGCTGCCAGCAGAAGGGATAGGTTCCGATATGTCTGCGGCTCGAAGGGACGCAATCTTATAGCGCTGAGATAATGCGACTTTGCATCCGATAGATCGCCCTTCTCGTGAAGAAGAACCCCCAGATTATTGTGGGCTTCCGCGTATCCCGGCGACAATTTCAAGGCTGCACGATAATGTAATTCTGCCGCATCGACGTCCCGCCCTTCGAGAAGCATCGCGTAGTTGTAGTGAGCTTCGGCGTAATCCGAGCTCAGCTCCAGCGCGTATCTGTAATGCGATTCAGCCTCTTCCGCGGCACCGTGCTTCTCAAGGAAGACACCGAAATTGTTGTGCGCTTCGGCAAAGCTGGGCCGAAGCCGCAATGCCTCTTGGAAGTGCTGATGCGCTTCGAACCGATCTCCCCATTCGTCGAAAAGACCAGCCAGACTCCACATAGTCTGGGCGACACTTCAGGGCCTGCCGATAATGCGCCGTCGCTTCATCAGGGCGGTCAGTTTCTTGAAGAAGTATCGCCAAGTTGTAGTGAGCTTCCGGATAGTGCGGCCAGAGACGAACGGCATCCAGATAGCGGGCTTCGGCGGCGGTTCTGTCACCAGCGGCTTTCAGGATGACGCCGAGGTTGTTGTGCGCTTCCGGATAGTCCGCACGAAGCTCCAATGCCTTTTCGTAGCAATGCCGCTCCTCTTCCAACGCCCGCCCATCCGTGCCGGCGATCCCGGCCCCTTTCAAGAACCAGTCTTCGGCTGTCATCCGCTCTTCGGACCGTGCAGCAAGTGCCGTGTGGTCGACTGACACGATCCGATAGAGATGCCGCCTCGGCAGGTAATCGCCTTTGAGCTCGAAGACGTCGACCTCGTGGAAGAGATAGACCGGCAAATCGATGAGATCGAGGACGGTCTGCGTGACGAAGAGAGTATCGGGCTCGGCGCATGATTCCACCCGCTTCGCGATGTTCAGGGCACGACCGATCCAGGCATCGTCATCGTGCATTCGGGAGCACTCACCGAAGTGGCAACCCACCCGGATTGGAAGGTCGTGCGCCTGGCTGGACGTCAAGTGACGCCGCCGTTGCTTCCAATAGGCGATTAGCTTCAACGAGAAGTGGACTGCTACATCAGCAGATTCGAATAGATAAAGATGCCCGTCGCCTGTAAAGTTCTCGTGTCGCCGTCCGTATTGGCTGGCAAGCATCTGAGACAGGTATCGATATTCCGCAATTGCGTTGGTGATCGTGTCGCGCGAAACCCTGTTCCAAACCGCTGAGTGTCGGACGAGGTCAGTGAATACGGCGGCAAAGTAGATGTCCATTCGCAACGGCCGGAAGTTCAAAGCGATCGTGCAACATGTTCAAACGCTTGCTGTTCATCGCTCAATCTAAGGACAATCATCATGCCACAATACATGGTCGAAAGACACCTGCCAGGAATCACGCCCGAACAGCTCAGTGCGGCGGCGTCGCGCGCGAAGAACGTCACCGCGGAGATGACCAGCCAGGGTAAGCCAGTACGTTATCTTCGCTCGACATTCGTACCGTCCGAGGAACGATCATTCTGCCTGTTCGATGCTTCGTCGGAGCAAGACGTCAAGGAGGCAAACGAGCGCGCCGAGATCCCACTGTTGAGAATTACCGAAGTTAAGCACATTTCGGCCGATGACGTGGTCTAGCGCGGCCATCGCCGACACAAGCGCAAACGATGCAATGAGCGCTTCGGGCCGAAAGTTGCCCGCCGCGCGCCTTGCGTAGCTGGAATCATCTACGGCTATCGGAGGATCATGATATGAAGGTCTTGCTCACTCGAAAGGCGCTGAACGAAGTCCGCAGGTTCGGTGAATACATGTCGCGAAGCGAGCGCGATAGGGAATTGATACCATCGATTGAATGGGCATTGCCGGCTGTGTCCACCAACGAAACGACCGGGCAGGTCACCGAGCTCGGCATCCATCTTTATTTGGGAGCGCTGGAGGCTGACAAGCTGCAGGGACGGATGGTCCTGAAGCAGGAAGGCGTAACCTTTGCGCTTGCCTTGCCCAAGGAGGCCGAACGGCTTGCCTATGTTAAAATCGACTATGCCGGGCGCGATTTCTTTATCAGCAGTTAGCCCGCAAACTGGGCTTGATGCCAGGATCATGCGGGCGTAATTCGAATAAGCTCTCCGCGACACCAATCTGAAACGATCCCATGGCCCACTCGCTCAACACGACCCCCTCGCCCGCCGCCGGCCCCAACCAGCCGACACTCGATACGAAGGAAATCTGGCAGGCCCGCGTGGATCTGGCAGCCTGCTTCCGGATGGCGGCAAGGCTCGGCATGGAGGAAGGGATCTGCAACCACTTCTCGGCCGTGGTTCCCGGTTATGACGACCTGTTCATCGTCAATCCCTATGGCTACGCCTTCGCCGAACTGACGGCTTCGATGTTGTTGATCTGCGATTTTCACGGCAACGTCGTGTCGGGCAGCGGTCAGCCCGAGGCCACCGCCTTTTACATCCACGCCAGGATTCACAAGAATATTCCGCGCGCCAAGGCGGCGTTCCACACCCATATGCCCTATGCCACCGCCCTTTCGATGACCGAAGGCGAGCCGCTGATCTTTGCCGGGCAGACCGCGCTGAAATTCTATGGACGCACAGCCGTCGACCGCGATTACAACGGTCTGGCGCTCGATGCGCGCGAGGGCGATCGGATCGCTGCAGCGATCGGCGATGCCGATATCGTCTTCATGAAGCACCACGGCGTGATGGTCTGTGCACCCAATATCGCCGAGGCCTGGGACGACCTCTATTATCTCGAGCGCGCCTGCGAGGTGCAGACGCTGGCTTTGTCGACGGGCCGCCAGGTCCTTGCCGTCGCACCTGAGATCGCCGAAGCGGCCTATCGGCAGATGCGCGAAGGAGACCCGGAGTCGGCCCGGCTGCATCTGCAGGCGGTGAAACGCACGCTCGATCGCAGCGAGCCCGACTATAAAAGCTGAGCCCACCCCTCCTCAAAGCGGGAGAGCTGATATCGCCAGCTTGTGCAAGTCTTCAAAAAGCAGTTAGCTGATATCGTCGGGTATGTTCGTTGCCGCTTGCCAAAGCTCTGCAAGGCAGGCCGACAAGCAGGCCCGCAAAACAGGTATTGCGCTATACTGCTGAGACGTGTCCGCATTTCGGGGGAAATCGCGTGCGCTGGTCCAAACCCCTAAGACTGCATCTCGGCGTCCTCGTCGTCGCGTCGCTGCTTTTTACGTCGGCGCCGATCATCTGGATGGCGTTCAGCCATGGCAGCGAGGCAGCCGTCAGCGCCGGCGCGCAGCAGATGCGTCAGATGAGCCTGCGGCTGATCGAGGGATACCGCAATGCGCTGCAGGGCGGCACCGAGGCGGTGGCGCTGGCAACCACCCTGCCGCAGCTCGTTTCCCCGCCGCCTCAGGATATCCAGGCAAAACAGCAATTCTTTCAGGAGGTTCTCAGAAACGTCCCGAACGCCACCAGCATTTACGCCGGCTATCCCGATGGCTCCTACCTGCAGGTGATCAATACGGCCCGGCGCGACGTCCGCCAGACGCTCGCCGCACCCGATGGCACGGCTTTCGCGATCCGGATGATCGCCCGCAGACCAGCGGCCGATACCATCTCGACGCTCGGTTTTCTCGACAGCGATACAAAGATGATCGGGGAGCGCAATGTCGAGGATAGATCGTTCGATCCGCGGCAAAGCCCCTGGTATCAATCGGTGATTCAAGACGGCGCGCCGGTTTCCGTCGGCCCCTATGTCACCGGAACGCTCAAAGTTCCAACGCTGGCGATCGCAGCCCCGATGCGGGAGGACGGCCAGGTCGTCATCGGCATCAACATTCACCTGCAGACCGTCAGCCGGCTGCTGGATGCAGCTGAGATTTCGCCGCATGCCCGGGCCTACATCATCGATGCCGGCGGCAATCTCGTCGCCCATTCCGACCCTGATATCATGCGCAGGATCATCGCATTGTGGTCGAGAACCTCAGGGGCCTTTGCCGCGACGGCAAACAGTTTCGACCCGAGCCTCGAAACCGTGGCGCAGCTGACGCAGGATCCGGCCTTTGCCGACGGCGGCCTGGCGCGGGTCGATTTCGACGGCGAAACCCATCTGGTACAGATCGCCCCGGTCGGCGTGTCGGGCCTGTTTATGGGAAGCAAGGCCGCAATCGTCGTGCCGCTGGAGGATCTGGTGGCTGTGGCCAATCGGCTGCTGGTGCGCAATCTTTTCGTTGCCGCCGCCTTCGTGCTCGCCGGTGTCGCCGCATCCGTCGCGCTGTCTCGCATGGTCAGCCGCTCTCTCTATCGCCTGGCCGACGAGGCGCGCAGGATCGGCGATCTGGATGTCAGCGAGAAGGGCGAGTCGCATTCGTGGATATCGGAGATCAACACGCTGGCGAATGCGCTGGTCGCCAGCCGTCATGCCATCGGTCAGTTTGCCCTCTATGTGCCGCGTGAAGTGGTCCGGCAGATCGTCAATCCCGAAACGAGAACGATCGTCAGGGCGAAGCGGCAGGATGTCACCGCACTGTTCACCGACATCAAGGACTTCACGACCATCTCCGAACAACATTCGCCCGAGGAGGTGGTCGACACCCTTTCGGCCTATTTCGAACTGCTGAACACCATCGCCGAACGCCATGGCGGCACCGTCGTGCAATATCTCGGCGATTCCATTTTCGTCATGTGGAACGCCCCGGTCGACGATATCAGACATGCCGAAAACGGCTGTCGATGCGCGCTGGCCATGAAAGCGGCGATCGACGACCTGAACGAAGCCAATCTCAGGAATGGCCGCCCCGAACTCGTCACCCGATTTGGATTGCACACCGGCCCGGCCGTCGTCGGCAGCTTCGGCGCCATTTCGCGGCAGCAATACACGGCGATGGGCGATACGATCAATGTCGCGTCACGGCTGGAAGGATTGAACAAGGAGCTCAACACATCGATCCTGGTCAGCACCGCCACCCGCAACGCCGTCGCCGACCGCTTCGACTTCCGCCCCCTCGGTCTCGCCCCCCTCAAGGGCCGCGCCGAGAAGGTCGACATATGGGAGCTTGTCGGGGAGATCAAAGACTGAGGATCAGTCGATGGTATTGATTCTATTGAATTTCTGCCGGTTTTTGCGGCGCCGCTCATCCGCCTGCCGGCACCTTTTCCCCGCTTGCGGGTGATTTGCCGCAACCTCTCCGTCCCTCGCCAACCTCTCGCAGGGCACGTCCCCTCTCCCCGTCATTACGGGGAGAGGGTTAGGGTTAGGGGCAGCCATCCGCCTCGGCCGGACAGGCCTGGCCTTGAGCCCGGGATCTGGAGGGGCGGCGTGGATCCTCGGGTCAAGACCGAGGAGGACGGAGGGTGGGATGAGCTCAGCGGCAATTCAGCGACGGGTTGCGTGGAGCCTCCCGCGACTGCAGCGCGCCATGAGCGGGCGTCCCTCAAAAAGGAAAATCTCATCCGGCATTTGCGCCGATGCTGCTTTAGGATAGACTGATCGGTGTCCGTGCCGAATAGCACGGCGCGCCTTTCATTGGCGCAGGCGACAGAGCACGAACGCCCCCATGGGTCTTCCCCGCCATTCGCCGATCTCCCCCCACATCGCTAACCATTGGAGCCCGAGACAATGATCTCAGCTGGATATTGCCGACTCATGGCCCGCTACAACAGCTGGCAGAATAGCTCTCTCGTCACCGCCGCCGACGGGCTGACGCATGCCGAGCGCTGGAAGGATCGCGGGGCGTTCTTCCAATCGATCGCAGCAACGCTGAACCATCTTTATTGGGCCGACGCCCTGATACTGGAGCGATTGAAGGGCAATGAGCGCCCCGAGGAAAACATCACCCACTCGCTGACAAGCCCATCGGATTGGCACGCCTTCAAGACCCTGCGTCTGCAACGCAATGCTGAAATCGAAGCCTGGGCGGAACGATTGCGCGACGCGGAGCTTGACGGCATGCTTGTCTGGTATCCCGGCGACGGAGCGAGGCGGGTCGAGAAGCCGAAGGCGCAGTGTGCGATCGAACTCTTCAACCATCAGACCCACCACCGCGGCCAGATCCACGCGATGCTGACGGCAGCGGGCGCAAAACCGGAGCCGACCGACCTTTCGGCTCTGGCATAACATGCCCGGTATCGGCTCGGAGAAACTGGCGGCAAGCGGCGCTCGCATAAACCTGCACGTTACAGATTGTGTCGTTTTCGCATCACTTTCTGTCAGGTTGTAATTTCCCGGTTGGCAAGCGCCATTGCCTTCGCTACAAGAGGCTTACCGCGTCAGATCGAACATAAGGGAGGCATTGCATGAAATCAGTATTCACCAAAATCCTCCCGTGCGGAATGACCCGACGCTAGGTCATTTCCATTCGCGGCCCGCCTCGAGCGCGCCCGACATGCGGTTTTCTCCCTTCATAGCCCGATTGATCTGACGGGATCATTTCGTCTCCCGCTTGGGCTGTGCCATTTAACTCTCGTTTTTGAGGACCGGTTGCCGATATGCGGCCGGGTTGGTTCAAATGACTCGCAAGAAGCTCGATTTCCGCGCCGATGCCTATCGCAACGTGCTCGGCTTTATCTTTCATCATTGGACCCACCGGCCTGATTTGGTGGGGTTGATCATCGTGCTGGTGATATCGAGCACGCTGGCCGAAGTCATGGTGCCGGTGTTCTCCGGCCAGATCGTCGATGCCATCGCCGGCACGAATGCGGCCGACGGCGCGCTCAGCGCCTTCGTCATCGTCGTTGCTCTGGGCTTCACCAGCGTGGCGCTGCGCTATTTCATCTTCAACGGCATCATCCGGCTGACGCTGCGCACCATGGCGGATGTGACCAATGGCGGCTTCCACAAGGTGCAGCGCTTCTCCACCGATTGGCACGCCAACAGCTTTGCCGGCTCGACCGTGCGCAAGATCACGCGCGGCATGTGGGCGCTGGATTCGCTCAACGACCTGCTGCTGGTCGCCCTCTTGCCGTCGATCGTCATGCTGGTCGGCGCCAGCATCGTGCTCGGCAGCTATTGGCCGGTCATGGGGCTGATCGTCAGTCTGGGATCGCTGGTCTATATCGGCGTGACCGTGGCGCTTTCGATGGGCTTCGTGTCGCCGGCGGCAAGGCTTGCCAATGCCTGGGATACCAAGCTCGGCGGCGCGCTGGCCGATGCGATCAGCTGCAACTCGGTGGTCAAGGCATTCGGCGCCGAAAGCCGCGAGGAGATCCGGCTCGGCCGCGTGCTCGGCACGTGGGACAGCCGCACGCGGCGGACATGGAAGCGCGGCACGTTGAGCGGCACGATCCAGGGCTTCATGATGGTCTCCATGCAGGCCGGCATCCTGGGAACGGGCCTCATCATGTGGCAGCAGGGGCTGGCGACGCCTGGCGACGTCACCTTCGTGCTGGCGATGTTCTTCGTCCTGCAGGGCTATCTGCGCAATGTCGGCCAGGACATCCGCAATCTGCAGCGTGCCGTCAACGACATGGAAGAGCTGGTGCTGCTCGACAAGATGCCGCTCGGGATCGAGGACAGGCCGGGCGCCACACCGATCCAGATTGGCAAGGGCGAGATCGTCTTCGATCGCATCACCTTCCAATATGGCGCTCATCCGAGCCCGCTTTATGAGGACTTTTCGGTCACCATCAAGCCGGGCGAGCGTGTGGGGCTGGTCGGGCATTCGGGTTCGGGCAAGACGACCTTCGTCAAGCTCATCCAGCGCCTTTACGACGTCAATTCGGGCGCAATCCGCATCGACGGGCAGGATATCGCCCAAGTCAGGCAATCCAGCCTGCGCAGCCAGATCGCCATCGTGCAGCAGGAGCCGATCCTGTTTCACCGCACGCTGGCCGAAAACATCGCCTATAGCAGGCCGAGTGCCTCGCGGCGCGAGATCGAGCAGGCGGCAAAACAGGCGAGCGCCCATGAGTTCATCATGAGCCTTCCCAAGGGCTATGAGACGATGGTGGGAGAACGCGGCGTCAAACTGTCGGGCGGCGAACGGCAGCGCGTCGCCATCGCCCGCGCTTTCCTCGCCGATGCGCCGATCCTGATCCTCGACGAGGCGACATCAAGCCTCGACAGCGAGAGCGAAGTGCAGATCCAGCAGGCGATGGAACGGCTGATGGACGGCCGCACCACACTTGTCATCGCCCATCGCCTGTCCACAGTGCGGGCGCTCGACCGGCTGCTGGTCTTCGACAAGGGCGAGATCGCCGAAGAAGGCGACCACCAGGCGCTGATCCGCCGCCACGACGGCATCTACCGCCGGCTGTTCGAGCGGCAGGCGCTGGAGCTGACCAAGGGCCTGGTGGCCTGAACCGAAACGCCAGGGTTTTGCCCTGGCGTTTCCGTACTGTGGTTCCATAGCTGATCGTCATTGGCACCATGCCGTGTGGCCCCCTCATCCGACCCTGCGGGCCACCTTCTCCCCCCGCTGGAGAGAAGAGGGAGAATGCCGCTTCGCCATCGACTCCATTGGATGGAGTGCCATGGAGAAAAGGATTTCGTTTTGGCAGAGTCGGCGCGCCTTGCTCCCCTCTTCTCCCCAGCGGGGGTCCGAAGGACGGGTCGAGACCCGTGGCTCGACCCCGGTGGGGTGGCCCGAAGGGTCGGATGAGGGGGCTACACGGCACCACTTTCACTTTAGCCCAATCCCCCATCAACCAGGAACATACGTCAACCGCACCGCCTCCCCGCCGATCAAATCGCTGGCGACAAGGCGCAGCCGCGGCCGCGGACCGGTGAAGAACGGCTTGCCGCGGCCGAGCACCACCGGGTGAAAGTAGAGCCGATACTCGTCGATCAGGCCAAGGTCGGTCAGACTTCCCGCCAGCTCCGGCCCGCCGACTTGAATTTCCCCGCCAAGCCCCGCCTTCAGCCCGCGGATCACCGTCTCGATGTCCTGCGCGATCAGCGTGGCATTGGGTCCGACCGACGTCAACGAGCGCGACACGACCCATTTCGGCTGGCTCCGCCATGCGATTGCAAACTCGCGCAGCTCCGGGGTCCATTCGGCATGGTCTTCGTCCCAGTAGCGCATCGCCTCGTACAGGCGGCGGCCATAGAGGCTTCCCGTCAGGCCGCGCACGTGCTCGATCCAGTGGCGAAAGAGGACGGGATCGGGCGCAAATTCCTGGTGATCGACATAGCCGTCCAGGGAGATGTTCATTCCGAAGACAAGCTTCGCCATGCGCTAATTCTCCATCCCGGGACATCAGGATAGCTTAAACTGCCATCGATAGCGAACGACCCCAAAAAGTTTGAGTTGACCGCTTTCGATGGCGAGGCGACAGTTGCAGCTGCAGCAAGGCAGGAGGCAAAAAATGGACGAGGCAGACCGTTGGCGCAGCATGGCCAGCGCACCGAAAGACGGCAGTCGGATCCTGGTCACCATCCGCCCGTCCGAACAGGGGCCGGCGGAAGTTGACCTCGCCTATTGGTCGCATGGCGATCAGTTCGGCGCAGAAGGCTGGCGCGCCTCGGATTCCTCTCCCGGCCAGATCATCGAATATGCCGAGCCGGAATTGAAGTGTTGGATGCCGATGCCCTCGGCCAATCTCGCGCGCCTCTCGATGCCCTCACCTTGGGAAGGCGACGACGCCCAGCAACTCGACGGGTCGGGGATTTAGGAAACGGGCTGAATAAGAGCAACGATAAGGCCAAGATCGGTCAGCCTTCCGGCGAGGGAATTCTAAAGCCCTGTGTCGGCGGGCGACGCTGACTCGTCGCCTAACGCCCGCCCCACCTTACCAATCCGTAAGTTGTCGCTCAGCCGTCCGCTCCGCTAGATTGCCCGCACACCTGCCGGGAATGATCGGGCTGATGCGGATCCTGCTTATCGAGGACGATCGGAAGACGTCCGATTATATCGCCAAGGGCCTTTCCGAAGCAGGCCATGTCTGCGACGTCATCGGCGACGGCCGCGATGGGCTGTTTCAGGCGCAGCGTGAGGCCTATGACGTTATCGTTGTCGATCGTATGCTGCCTGGGCTCGATGGGCTGGCGATCGTTCGCTCGCTCCGGGCGGCCAAGGTCGGCACCTCGGCGCTGTTCCTGACGTCGATCGGTGGCGTCGACGATCGGGTCGAGGGGCTGGAGGCGGGCGGCGACGACTATCTCACCAAGCCCTTTGCCTTCTCCGAGCTTCTGGCCCGCGTCAATGCGCTCGGCCGCCGGCCGCCGGTGCAGGAGCAGAAGACGGTGCTGAGGGTTGCCGATCTCGAGCTCGATCTGATCCGGCGCGAGGCGCGCCGCGCCGGCCAGGTGATCGAGCTGCAGCCGCGCGAATTCACCCTGCTCGAGGTGCTGATGCGCGGCGAAGGCCGGGTCATCACCAAGACGATGCTGTTGGAGCGCGTCTGGGATTTCCACTTCGATCCGAAGACCAGCGTCGTCGAAACCCATATCAGCCGCCTCAGGGCCAAGGTCGACAAGCCGTTCCAGGCCCAGCTTCTGCACACGGTCCGCAACACCGGATACAGCCTGCATGCCCCGCGCTAGATCAGAATGACGTTTCCCGACCGCAGCCATTTTTCGGCATCATTCTCCAGCCTGCGCCGGAGCACGCCGTTCCGGCTTGCCGTCACCTTCGGCGTGCTTTTCGTCGTCACCTTCTTTTTGAGCGGCGCGATCATCTATCACATGCTGAACCTCGGCCTTGGCCGCGATCTCGAACAGTCGCTCACCGAGATGAACTCACTGATTGTCTCGACCTACCAGCCCGGTGACACCGAGGATCTGATCAACACGCTGAACAATTATGCCAGCTTCCAGTCGACCTCCGACGGGCTTTATTCGCTGACCGACCATGCCGGCAAAAAACTCGCCGGCAATTTCGCCGCACCGCCGATCCCGAACGGCGTCTATACCGTCACCTCGCGCGATGTCGGGCTGAAGGGGCATGAGCGCTACCGGATGCAGGTGTCGACGCTCGGCCCCTACAGCCTGGTGGTCGGCGAAAACTTCAACGATGTCGAGGAGATGCTGAGGATCGTCCTGGTCAGTTTCGAATGGGCCGGCGCGATCGTCGTGGCAACGGCGATCGGCGGCGGCATGTTTCTGGCCCTTCGCGCCCAGGCGCGGCTGGACAGGGTGGCGCTGACCATGAACGAGGTCTCCCACGGCGCGCTTGACGCCCGCATTCCGATCAGCGGAAACGGCGACGATCTCGATACGGTGGCGATCCAGATCAACGCGGCGCTCGGGCGGCTGCAGACCCTGGTCGACAGCATGCGGCAGGTGAGCGCCGATATCGCCCACGATCTGAAAACGCCGCTCAACCGGCTGCGCCTGACGCTGGATGCGGCAGTGGCCGGCAACGACCGGCAGGCGGATGTCTCGGCCCTTCTCGACGAAGCCAGAAACGAGAGCGACCGGATCAACGCGACCTTCGAGGCGCTGCTGCGCATTTCGCAGATCGAGGCCGGCGCCCGCAAGGAGCGCTTCCAGGCGACCGATCTCGATGCCGTGCTGGCGACGATTTCCGAAGTCTATGTCGATGTCGCCGAAGACGCGCTGAAATCGCTGCGGATAACGGCGCGCTGTCCCGCCATCATCCGCGGCGACCGCGATCTGCTGACCCAGATGATCGCCAATCTGGTGGAGAATGCGATCAACCATTGCCCGGCCGGAACTGATATCGCGGTTTCGCTGCGCCGCCAGCACGATCGCGCCATCCTCTCGGTCGCCGATACCGGCCCGGGCATTCCGGCCGGCGAAAGGGAGAAGGTCTTTCGGCGGCTCTACCGGCTGGACAAGAGCCGCACGACACCCGGAAGCGGCCTCGGGCTCAGCCTCGTCAAGGCGATCGCCGAGCTGCATGCGGCTGAGATCAGCATGGCCGACAATCAGCCCGGCCTTATCGTCTCGATCGGCTTTCCGCTGCTCTCGACAGAACGGTCCTGACCTCTCATCCTCCACGCCGCGAGGCGGCTGAAGCGCAGCGCAAAGCGGCGTATTTCGGCCGCCGCGCGATAGGGCAACACGCTCCACGGCCGGCGGCGGCCAAGCCGGTAGGCCGAAAGCCCGGCCTGGATCTGCGAGCAGGGATCGGCCCTTTGACTGACCGGCAGCGGATCGACGAAGCAGGCGCTCAGCCCTCATCGAACTCCAGGTCGAAGGCGAGATCATATGGCAGCCGCATCGGCAGCATCGCCCCGGCAATCCAGCCGGCCGCCTTGCGGTTGATCAGATAGGCACCGGAGCCCTTCTCGCGGGTGAGCGCGATGACAAGCGAGTGCGACGCCGTCAGCCGCTCCACCCTGTGCTTTCGCCCGGTGTTGACGGTGGAAAGACGCAGGATGTCCCAGCGCGTCTGGTGTCGAAGGGCGGCCTCGATCACCTCGGCCAGATCGTCGTCGAAATCGAGGTCGTCTTCCAGCATGAGCGCGAATTCGGCATTGCCGGAGAGGAAGCGCCTGGCGCATTCGACATGGCTGAAAAAACAGCCGATCTCGAAAGGGTTCGGCCGGCGGCCGTGCCGGCTCACATAGGCGGCTTCGTCAAAATCCGGATGCGGCAGGCTGAGCGCCGCGCCATCCACCGCCGCCACCCGCTCAAACGCAAGACCGATGCCCACCAGCAGCCGCTCCATGCGAAACCGGCGCAAGGGCGCGCGGTCGAGATTGATCAGGTAGGTATCGACCCGCAGGCTGACCGGATGGATCGCCGGCATCAGGGCGGCAGGTGTGGCGCGCATATTCATGAGAAATCTAGCCTTCAACTTGGCAACAACTGCGCCAAGCCTGCGCCGGAAATCTCACGGGCACCTCGCCCGGACTATACATTTTCGTAAGGTGGCGCGTTGAACGCGGGGGATGGCGTTCTTACAAGTTCAATGCGCTATCGGCTCGCGGTTAAGCAGCGGAATGCCGCAGCGTGAAATCCGAGGAATGACGGCGGAGAAGTCGTGCCGTGGTAGCCCCCCTCTGCCCTGCCGGGCCCGGGGTCGAGCCACGGGTCTCGACCCGTCCTTCGGACCCCCCACAGGTGGGGAGATTGGCTGGGCGTGCTGGCTTCCTCAAACAACGGGCGTCTCCGTCCGGCGAGACGGTGGAGAGACGGGAAGGTCCCGCCACTTGCCGATCTCCCCACCTGTGGGGGAGATGCCCGGCAGGGCAGAGGGGGCTGCCACGGCAAGCCGGCCGTGTAGGAAGAACATTAGAACGCTTCCTCAAAACTGGGAGATCGCAGCATGCCCCTCACCCTAACCCTCATATGCGCTAGGTTAGGGCTGGACATGAGGAATCTGGTTATGATTCAAGCTTGGGATGACGATTCGTCCTGAGATTTTGGATCATTGGTCGGAAGTGAGCGCTTGGCTTCCGGCGGGTTTTGACCTGGAAGCAACGGCTCGGTTGCGCGGCGCTTTCACGCGGGTGCGGGAAATCAAGAACGCCGAGACGCTGTTGCGGCTGGCGCTTGCCTATGGCGGCCTTGGTATGTCGCTACGCGAGACCTGTGCATGGGCCGAAGCGGGCGGGATCGCCCGCTTGTCCGACCCATCGCTGCTCGAGCGGCTATGCAAAGCAGCCCCTTGGCTTGGCGACATCGTGGCCACGCTGATTGCCGAGCAGACTAAGGTGCCGGCAGGGCGCTGGGCGGGGTATCGC
>NZ_JH719395.1:1608145-2000128 GCF_000271845.1 Rhizobium leguminosarum bv. trifolii WSM2297
GCCGAGCAGACTAAGGTGCCGGCAGGGCGCTGGCGGGGTATCGCTTGCGTGTGCTCGATGGAACGTCGATCTGCCACCCGGGCGCTGACCGCACGACATGGCGGTTGCATGTCGGCTACGACCTGGCAACGGCTCAAGTCGATCAGCTTGAGTTGACCGACATCCATGGTGCCGAGAACCTTCAGCGCCTCACCTACGCACCCGGTAATATCGTGCTGGCCGATCGCTACTATGCAAGACCGCGCGATCTGCGGCCGGTGATCGACGCCGGCGCAGACTTCATCGTGCGAACCGGCTGGAATTCGTTGCGTCTGCTGCAGCCGAATGGCGATCCCTTTGATTTGTTTGCCGCGCTCGCTGCTCAGCAAGAACAGGAAAGTGAACTCAAGGTTCGTATCCACGAAGGCGTGAAGGCGGCGACGCCACTGGTCCTGCGCCTGGTTATCCGGCGCAAGGATCCGCAACAGGTGGAAGCCGAGCACAAACGCCTGCTCAAGGACGCCAGCAAGCGCGGCAAACAACCCGATCCGCGCAGTCTGGAGGCGGCGAAGTACATTCTGCTGCTGACCTCGCTGCCGGCCACCTTCCCGCCGACAGATATTCTCACCCTTTATCGCTTCCGTTGGCAAATCGAGCTGGCGTTCAAACGCTTCAAGAGCCTGGCCGGTCTCGACAGCTTGCCGGCCAAGAAGCCAGAACTGGCGCAGGCTTGGCTCTACGCCAGACTGATCGTGGCCATCATCGCCGAACAGATTGCCGGGCAAGTCCCGGACTCTCCCCCCTCTGGATACGCCAATCCCACAGGCAAGCCCGTCACGCTGGCGTCTCATGAAGATCGCCCTGAGCACCATTCACGCCGCCATCCGCGGATCGCTGCTGTGGCAGGCCGTCTGTAATCTCGTCACCCGAAGTCGGCGCCACCTCTGTGAGCCGCCACGCCGACGTCGAAAACAATGCGATTATCTGAATGCCCGCCTAACCTAGCGCATATGAGGGTTAGGGTGAGGGGCAGCTCTCTGGCTCATCGAACCGAAACCTCACCCCTCCAGCTCCACAATCGCACAGCCATACCCCCCAAGCTCCAGCCTCCCCATCACCCTCTTCTCACCATCCAGCAAATCCCGCCCGGCCGGCACGCCGCCGATTGTCGCCGGCTGATCGGTATAGTTCTGCACGAAGAGCAGCCGCCGCTCGGTATTCATTCGCATCGTTACCTCAACACCCTCGGGCAGGCCGCCGACCAGTGGCTCGATGCCGGCTGAGGCAAACAGGCGTTCGGTCAGCGCCTCGGTCAGATCGGGCGTCAAATAGGTGCCGAGATAGACCACCTGGCCTTTGCCGACCTTGCGGGAGGTCGCCATCGGCTGGCCTTCGGCATAGCGGTTGGACCAGGCGGCGATGACTTCGACGTCGGGGTCGATGGTGAGGTTTTCATAGAAGTGGCCGCCGACCATTTCGCGGTTGCCGATCTTGAAGCGGCGCTGGCGGCGGTTGCTTTCGGCCGGCTTGTTCGGCGGGATGACCAGGCCGCCGGAGCGCTCCATCACATCGAACAGGCCGTTGGCGCCGGGGGCTGCGAGACGGCCGAAATCTTCGACGCGCACGCCGGTCAGTTTCGAAAGTGCGGTGCCCGGCGCGGTCTCGCGGATGACGTGGTTGTCTTGCGTGCGGGTGCCGGTGCGGGCGCCGATGACGACTGTGCCGCCGGATGCGGCGAAAGCTTTGAGCTTGGCCGTCCATTCGTCCTTCCACATCACCCAATGGGGGATATAGAAGAGCTTCAGCCTGGAAAGATCGTCCTCGGGATGGATGAAGCCGCAGGCGATGCCGCGATCAAAGCAATATTGGTGCAGCAGGATCGCATCGTCCTGCGGGCTCGGCAGACCGATCGGATAGGTCTTGTGGGCTTCCTGATTGTCGAAGTCGGAGCCGGCGATGCCGACATCCATGCGCACATAGGTGCCGAGGATCTTCGGCTGCAGCGCCGTCATCTCGGTCGCAAAGCGCGTGGCCTCCTCATAGCGATGGCGGCCGATATCGTCATGGTCGATGATGCCCATCCAGTAGATCTCGGCGCCGAAATGGGCCGGCCGCCAGCGGAAGAACATCAGGCCGTCAGCGCCGTGGGCAACGGAGGAGAGCGCCATGCGGCGCAGCTCGCCCGGCTCCGGCGTCAGCGTGCAGAAGCCCGGCTGGCTGCCGAAGCCCGATTGCTGCTCGGGCACGATGTAATTGCCGGAAAAGCCGCGGCAGATATCGAGGTGCAGCGCCTGCACCTTGGCGTGGTTGCCGAGCCGCATGAACTCGTCATAGAGCATCGGATAGATGTCATAGCCGACGAAATCGAGATCCTTGCTGAACTGGCCGCGGAAATCGATATCCCTCAAGCCGCCGAGATTGTGGAAGACGAACCAGGACGGTTTGACGGCGCGCAGGATCTCGACCTGGTCGTGCTGGAAACGCGCCGTCGAGAAGGCCAGGAAGCGGTGGTAATCCTGCAGATGGCCAGGGCTTGGGAAGGTCGGGCCGAACTCGATCGGCAGCACCACCTGGTCGAAGCTGTCATAGGCCGTCGCCCAGAAATCGCCGCCCCAGGCGGTGTTGAGCTTTGATATCTCGCGGTATCTGTCGGCGAGGAAGGCTTGGAATTCGGTGAGCGTCGCCTGGGAAAAACTCTCCGGCATGCTGGTGTTCAGTTCGTTGTCGGTCTGCCAGCCGACGACGAAGGGATTGTCGCGATAGTGCTCGGCCATAGCCTGGGTGATGCGCTTGCTGTGCTCGCGGAAGACCGGGCTTGCCGTGTCGCAGTGCTGGCGCGAGCCGTGGCTCATCGGCCGGCCCTTGCCGTCGACCCTTAAAATCTCGGGGTGCGCGGATGTCAGCCAGCGCGGCGGTGTCGCCGTCGGCGTGCACATGATGGTGTCGATGCCGTGGCGCCCGAGGATTGATATGGCGCGGTCGAACAGGTCGAAGTCGAAGGTGCCGAGCTTCGGCTCGAGAATGTGCCAGGCGAATTCGGCCATTCTGACGACGTTGAAGCCGGCTTTGGCCATGCGCTCGGCGTCGCGCTCCCAATAGCTTTCATCGACATGTTCGGGATAGTGCGGCGCACCGACGAGGAAGCGGTCGGTCTTGACGGTGTTCCATACGGAGAGGGTCTTGTCGGACACGGATGTCTTTCCTTATCTGTCGAGAATGGTCTTGCGGGCGCTGATCGTGCGGCCGCCTTCGGATGAAAAGAGATAGAGTTCGCGGGCGTCGAGCTTCAGCGCGACGTTCTGCTCGGCGGCAAAGGGCGCGACGTAGGAGAGCTGCGCCGTGATGTTGCCGGTGCCGCTCTCCGAGGCGATGGTGCGGAGATTGCCGGCATCGACATAAAGGATGGTTTCGCGGCCGAGATGCTCGACCAGCCGGATCTGGCCGTGGATCGCCCCGCCCTCGCCGCCATCGGCGACCATCGAGATCGCCTCCGGCCGGACGCCGAGCGTGAGATCGCTGCCTTTCGGCAGCGCCGTCGCCGCCGCCAGCTCGACCGTTACCGGCACGAGGCCCGGTGCGGAGACGGTGACGTTGCGGCCGGAAACCTCGTCGACGGTGACGCCGAGGAAATTCATTCTGGGTGCACCGAGGAAGCCGGAGACGAAGAGATTGTCGGGGTTGCGGTAGAGCTCCAGCGGCGAGCCGACCTGCTCGATGATGCCCTGGTTCAACACGACGATCCGGCTTGCCATGGTCATCGCCTCCACCTGATCGTGGGTGACATAGACCATGGTGGCGCCGAGTTCGGCATGCAGGCTGCTCAATTCGACGCGCATCTGGGTGCGGAGCGCCGCATCGAGGTTCGACAGCGGCTCATCGAACAGGAAGACCTCGGGCGAGCGGGTGATCGCCCGGCCGATCGCCACGCGCTGCCGCTGGCCGCCGGAAAGCTGTTTCGGCCGTTTATCCAGCTGGTCGGTGATCCTGAGGATTTTGGCGGCGCGCGCCACGGCGGCCTCGATTTCGGCCTTCGGGCGTTTCGCCATCCTGAGGCCGAAGCCCATATTCTCGGCCACCGTCATATGCGGATAGAGCGCATAGGATTGGAAGACCATGGCAATACCACGATCGCCCGGCTCCTGCTTGCTGACATCACGGCCGTTGATCAGGATCTGGCCGGAGGAAATCGCCTCCAGGCCGGCGATCGACTTCAACAGCGTGGACTTGCCGCAGCCCGACGGCCCGACCATGACGATGAACTCGCCTTGCGCCACGGAAAGATCGATACCGCGCAGCGCATGATAGGCGCCGTAATTCTTGTTGATATCTAGGAGTTCGAGACTGGTCATATCGCGGCCCTCTCTTGTTGAAACTGAAGACGCTCGCTCATCCCTTCACCGCGCCCATGGTCAGGCCGGCGATGAAGTGACGCTGCATCAGGAAGAACATCACGACCGGCGGCACGGCGACGACGATGGTGCCTGCTGAAATCAGGTTCCAGGCCGAGACCCATTCGCCGCGCAGATTGGCAAGGCCCGCCGTCACCGGCTTGACGCTGTCGCTGACGGTCAGCACCACGGCCCAGAAATAATCGTTCCAGATGAAGGTGAAGATCAGGATGGCAAGGGCTGCCAGCGCCGGCCGCACCAGCGGGATCGCCACATGGATGAGCGTCTGAAACGGCGACGCCCCCTCGGCGCGGGCAGCCTGGAACAGTTCGTCCGGAAGGGCGGCGATGAAATTGCGCATGAACAGCGTCGCAAAGCCGGTCTGGAAGGCGACGTGGAAGATGATCAGCGCCGCCGTGGTGTCGATCAGGTCGAGCTGCACCATCAGGTCGCGCACCGGGATCATCATGATCTGATGCGGCAGGAAATTGCCGCCGACGAACAGCGCGAAGATCAGCATATTGCCGGGAAAGCGGTAGCGCGACAGCACGTAGCCGGCGAGCGTCGAGAGCGCCAGCACGCCGATCACCGAGGGGATGGTGATGATCAGGCTGTTGAGGAAGTAGCGGGCCATCGGCGTCTGGGTGAAGACATCGGTGTAATTGTCGATGACGCCGATGCCGGTCGGCCAGCCCCACAGATTGCCGCCCATGACATCCTCGGTCGAGCGGAAGGAGGTGAGGATGATCGCAAACAGCGGGCAGAGCCAGAGCAACAGCACGATGACGACGGCAAGCACATAGAGGCGGCGCTGCCAGACGGCGGCTTCGGGAATGGGACGAGGATACATCAGCCTCCCCTTTCTTCGCTGCGGATGATGTGGCTGAGATACCAGGCGATGAAGACGGCCATGATCACGAAGAGCACCGAGGCGATCGCCGCGCCGTAACCGAAGCGGTAGGAGAAGATCGACTGCTCGTACATCTGGTAGGCGAGCACCGAGGACGAGCCGAACGGCCCGCCCGATGTCATCACCGACACCATGTCGAAGGAGCGCAGCGCACCGACGACGGTAACGGCAATGGCGATGAAGGTGACCTGCGTCAGCTGCGGCAGCACGATGTGCCACAGCATGTTCCAGCCCCGTGCGCCATCGACGCGGCCGGCGCCGATCAGCTCTTCGCTCAAATTGTTGAGGCCGGCGAGATAGAGCACCATGCAGAAGGTGATCTGCGGCCAGAGCGCGGCAATGACGATGGCGAAGGTGACGAAATGTTCGTCGGACAGCACCGCCGGCGCCGTCGCCCCGAAGGCCCGGAAGATCAGCGCCAGCAGCCCGAATTCCGGCGTATACACCCAGGTGAAGACGACACCGACCGTCACCGAGGCGAGCACCAGCGGAATGAAGAACAGCGACTTCAAAAAGCGCATGCCGCGGATTTTCTGATTGACCAAGAGCGCGATGGCGAGCCCGATCGGCGGGGCGGCCATGAACATCACCAGCCAGATCAGGTTGTTTTTCAGCGACACGTAGAATTGCGGATCGTTGTAGAGCTCGACGTAATTGCCAAGCCCGATCCAGACCATCGGCCCGAAACCGTCCCACTCGTGAAAACTGATCCAGACGCTGCGCACCGCCGACAGCAGGATGACGGTGAAGAAGAGCAGGATCGCCGGCGCGATCAGCAAAACCGGGGTCAGCCACCAACGCTGGCGGCGCCATAATGTCTGCATGTCCAGAACCTCATTTAGGACAAGGCAAGCGGCGAAGCCTGCCCCTCATCCGGCTGCCCGTGTCGGGCTGCCCCTCATCCGGCTGCCGCCACCTTCTCCCCGTAAACGGGGCGAAGGGGAAATGCCGCAACCTCTCCGTCCCTCGCCAACGTCGCGCAGGGCACGTCCCCTCTCCCCGCAAGCGGGGAGAGGGTTAGGGTGAGAGGCAGCCTCAAGGCGCCTTGGCTCAAATCTTGTAAATCCGCTTGCGCGTGCCCTCGAGCCGGGTGAGGATCGCCTTGCGCCGGTCGGGCTTGGCCATGAATTCCTGGAAGCCGACCAGGCCGGCCTGGGCCATATCCGGGTCGCTGTCGCGGTCGTAATATTGCGAGGTGCCCTGCACCGTCTTCATCGTCTCCACGGCGATATTGACGAGCGGATCCTTGCTCGGCGGCAGGTCGTTGCGCGGCGGCACGTTGCCGCCCGGCTCCAGATAGGTGGCCAGGTTTTCCGGCCGATAGAAATAGGCGAGGAATTCGCGGGCGCCCTGCTTGTTCTTCGCCTTGGCGGGAATGTGGATCGAATTGACCGAGAACTCCTCGAAGTGGCCGACCTTGGAATCGAGCACCGGGAACGTCGCGTAGCCAAGCTGCGGCAGGTCCGCTTCGGTGAAGGCCGAGCGCAGAAAGGCGCCGAGGTTCATCATGCCGGCCTTCTTCTGCGCCAGCAGCGCTGCGGCCTCCTGCCAGCCGAAGGAGGTGTGGTTCGGCGTGAAGAAGCCCTTTGATATCATCGCTTCCCACTGGTCGAAGACGGGGGTGAGCGCCGGATCGAGATAGCTCATCTCGCCGTTCATCAGCGCCAAATGTTTGTCGAGGCCATTGATGCGCAGATTCATCTGGTCGAACCAGCCGGCCGCCGGCCACAATTCCTTGGTGCCCATCGCAACCGGGGTGATGCCGGCGGCCTTGCACTTGTCGCCATAGGCCATGAACTCCTCGGCCGTTTTCGGCACGGTCAGGCCATGCTGCTCGAACACGTCCTTGCGGTAGAACATGCCCCAGAGCGTGCCGCCTGTGGGAAGCCCGTACTGCTTGCCGTCTTCGGTGACGGCGCCGGCCGTCGCCCCCAGCACGTCCTTGTATTTTTCCTTCTCGAAGAGATCGGAGATATCGTCGAACAGGCCGCGCTTGACGAAGGCGCGCATGCGGTTGCCTGAGAACCAGGAGCAGACATCGGGGGCGCCGGCGACGAGATAGTTGCGGATCGCCGTCTTGTGGGCCTCGTGATCCATATTGTTGATGACGACATTGACGCCAGCTTCCTTGCTGAAGCCAGCCGCTATCGCCTTCAGCGCGTCGAGTGCGGCCGCATTGTTTTCGTCGGAGATCATCGTCACCTCCTGGGCCTGCGCGATCGCAGGAATGGGAAAGCTGCCGGTGACGGCTGCGGCAGAAACCAGGCCCGCGCCCTTCAGGAAGCGTCTGCGGGTGGTCGACGGAAATTGCTTCAAAAATGTCATTGAATTCCTCCCAGTTGATCGATCGACATCTCCCGACCGCCGCCTCCTCCGTGAAACGACCGACCAGGTTTTCAGCGTTGCGATCCACCCGCAATTCCAGCGATAATCCGCTTGGCTGAGTTGATCGGCGGCCGAACTTATGCATAGATCTCAGCAGCCCGCAATAATTAATTTACAAAATTAAGGAATGCATCGTGAAGTTAAAAGGCGACCAGACCACGGCGAGAGCCATGAACCGACGCCTCATCCTCAACCTTCTCCGCCGTGAAGGGCCGAGGAGCCGCGCCGACATCGCCACCGTCATCGGCCTGAGCCCGGCCGCCGTCACATTCGTCGTCACCGACCTTCTGGAGGAAGGCATCGTCGTCGAAGGCAAGACCGTGCCCGGCCTCACCGGCCGCCGGCCGATCCCGGTCGATATCAACTACGAACACGCGCTTGCAGTCGGCTTCAAGCTGATGGTGGATTCGGTGGAGTGCGTGGCGACCGACCTTGCCACCAACCCGGTCGCCGCCATGCGGGTCAGCCTTGCCGGCCACGATCCTGACAAGGTCGCCGACCTCTTGGCCGGCACCGTGCCCGAACTGGTCAAACTCGCCGGCCGGCCCGACGCCAAGCTCGCCGGCATCGGCATCTCCATGCCCGGCGTCATCAATCACGAACAGACCGCCTGCGTGCGCAGCCACCGCTTCGGCTGGAACAACGTCCCCCTCGCCTCGCTGCTGGCTGCCCGCGTGCATGTGCCGGTCTGGCTGGAAGACGATACCAACGCCTATGCCATCGCCCAGCAGTTGTTCGGGCTCGGCCGCCAGCACCGCAACATGGCGGTGCTCGCTGTCGGCGTCGGCATCAGCTGCGCGCTGGTGATCGACGGCAAACTCTATCGCGGCGCCAATGGTGCTGCCGGCAAATTCGGCCATACGCTTTTTGAGGAAGGCGGCCGGCTCTGCGAATGCGGCAAACGCGGCTGTCTGATGGCCTATCACTCGGAACTGTCGATGCTGCGCCGCTGGCGCGAAGCAACCGGCGGCGGCGAGGAACTCGGCCTCCCCGAACTCTGCGACGCCCTCGCCTCAGGCGACGCGACCGCCACCGCCCTCGTCGGAGATTCCGGCCGCGGCATCGGCACCGCCCTTGCCAATCTCGTCAACATCACCGACCCCGAAGTCATCGTCGCCGGCGGCGAAGCCGTCTCGCTCGGCGACCCCTTCCTGACGCCGCTCCGCGAAGCGCTCGCGGCCCGAACCTTCCGCACCGCCCCGCCGCTTTTGCCCGACTGGGAGGACAACTCCTGGGCCCGGGGCGCCGCCGCGCTGGTGACGCAGAAGATCTTCGACTTCGAATCATCGGGCGGGGTGACGGATATTGCGACTCTGGCAGGAGTTAGAGGCTCGACGTCGGCGGCTTGAGATACGGGTGAGCGGCGGGTCGCCTTGTCGGACAGACCGTGCGGCGCCCCCCTCTGCCCTGCCGGGCATCTCTCCCACAGGTGGGGAGATCACAAGCCGCCCACTCTTCCTGCCCACTTACCAATTCGTCTGGCAGAATCGGTGATTGTTTGAGGAAGCCCGTGCGCCCAGCCGATCTCCCCACCTGTGGGAGAGATGGCCGGCAGGCCAGAGGGGGCTTGTACGGCACGACCTCAACCTTACGCAGATCACCCAGCCGCACCGCAGATACACTGGCTTACAAAAATGCCGGTTTCCCGACACATCCCAGGTTCAATCATCGACTGAAATGACGATGCGACCCGATGAGGCCGCGAAAGGTCAATTCAGGAAGGATGACAAAATGAAAATGATCCAGGCAATAGTGCTCGCCTCTGTTCTCGGCGGCGCGGCAGCAGTGCAGGCGGAACAGCCGATAGAGCGTACCGATCTTATCAGCAACGATATCGATGTGCCCGGCCACGAGGCCGTTCAGGTGCGCGTTGATCTGGCTCCCGGCGTTCTCGCCCCCAGGCATTCGCACCCCGGCGAAGAGATCGCCTTCGTCATCGAGGGAACGCTGGAATACCAGCTCGACGGCCGGCGGCCAGTGACCCTTAACGCCGGCCAATCCCTGTTCATTCCTTCAGGCGTCGTCCACTCGGCAAGGAACGTCGGCAGCGGCAAGGCTTCGGAGCTGGCGACCTATATCGTCCGCAAGGGAGAGACACTGGTGGTGCCGGCCAAGTGAGACCTCGCCAGAATTGGCACGGCGGCGCGAAGGCGCCGCAGGTCACGAGATAGGCCTGTCATGCGGCCTTTGCCTGAGATATTCTCGGCCGATGAAACTCAGCCAGACCATACGGTTCTGCACCTCTGAGGACGGCACGCGGATCGCCGTTGCCTCTTGCGGGAAAGGACAGGTGATCCTGCGGGCGGCGCACTGGCTGAGCCATGTCGATTACGATCTGGAAAGCCCGGTGTGGCGGCCGTGGCTCGAGGCGCTTTCAGCCAACAATCGCTTCGTGCGTTACGATCCGCGCGGCTGCGGCCTTTCGGACCGGCATGTCTCCGACCTCTCGGTCGAGGCCTGGCACACGGATCTCGATGCCGTGGCGGCGTCGATCGAGGAGCCGCGTTTCGTCCTCCTCTGCCTCTCGCAGGGCGGCGCGCTCGGCATCGCCTATGCCTTGCGCCATCCCCAGCGGGTATCGCATCTCGTCCTTCTGAACGCCTACGGCCAGGGCTCCCGCGCCAGGTCCCAGACCGATGCCGAGCGGCTGGAGTCCGAGATGCTCGTCAATTTCGTTCGCGTCGGCTGGGGACGCGACAATCCAGCGTTCTGCCGGTTCTTCACCAACCTCTTCATCCCCGATGGCACGGCTGAACAGCATCGCTGGTGGGGCGATCTCGAGCGCCATACGGCAGCGCCCGATGTCGCCGCGCAACTGCTCTGGCAGATGCAGGGGATCGATGTCATGGACCTTGCCGCCAAGCTTTCCGTGCCGACCTTGATCGCGCATTGCCGCGGCGACATGCGTGTGCCGTTCGACCAGGGCTGCAAGCTTGCCGCCACGATCCCCGGCGCAATCTTCGTGCCGCTGGAAAGCAAGAACCATGTGCTCCTGCCCGACGAGCCCGCCTGGAGCGTCTTCCAGGGAGAACTTGCTGCCTTCCTGGGACAGGATCAATCCGTGCGGTCGCGGGCCGTCCGGGACGCCGGCCTGACGCCCGCCGAGACGGCGCTTCTCGACCTGGTCGCCGAGGGGCTCGACAACCGCGCGATCGCGGAGCGGCTCGGCAAGAGCGTCAAGACCGTGCGCAACCAGCTGTCGGTGATCTTCAGCAAACTTGGTGTGCATAGCCGCTCACAGGCGATCGTCATCGCGCTCTCGGGATAGCTGGCGCAGCAGACAGATACTGCCTTTATCCGGCGCGGACGGGACATCCGTCCTCCCGCATAGGCACATTTCCGGGCTGGCGTGGGACGGCCGACCCATGACCGCCCAGACGATGGGCTTCATGCTTGGAATGATCGGCGGCAGGAGGCCGTCCGAAGTCCGGGAGGAATTTCGACATGACAGCTATCAATGAAACGACGCTCAATGAACTCGTGGGCCGTGTACTTGGCGATCTTGGCGGAGCCGTCAGCGTGCCGCTGGTGCGGATCGGCGATGCGCTCGGCCTGTACAAGACGCTGAAGGAGATCGGGCCGGCGAAGGCCGACGAACTTGCCGATGCGGCGGGATGCGCGTCGCGTTATGTGCGCGAGTGGCTGTCGGCACAAACCGCCTCGGGCTATATCTCGCACGAGCAAGGGCGGTTCTCGCTGACGCCGGAGCAGGCCTTCATCTTTGCGGAGCCGGACAGCCCGGTCAATCTGATCGGCGCCTTCGATACCGCTGCCGCCATGGTCGAGAACCAGCCGAAGGTGCAGGCCGCGTTCAAGACCGGCCGGGGCGTTGCCTGGGGCGATCAGGCCGGCTGCATGTTCTGCGCCGTCGCGCGGCTGTTCCGCCCGGGTTACGTCAATGCCCTCGTCCAGGACTGGCTGCCGGCACTCGATGGCGTCATCGACAAGTTGACGTCAGGTGCTGAGGTGGCCGACGTCGGATGCGGGCATGGACTGTCGACGATCCTGATGGCGCAGGCCTTTCCCAAGTCCCGGTTCACCGGCTACGACTTCCATATGGGCTCGATTGCGGCGGCGAAAGCCCATGCCGAGGCGCATGGTTTGACGAACCTGCATTTCGAGGTCGGCCGGGCGCAGGATTTTAACGGGCGGGACTTCGATCTGATCACCTGCTTCGATTGCCTGCACGACATGGGCGACCCGAAAGCCGCAGCCTCTCACATAAGAAGGGCGTTGAAGGACGGCGGCACCTGGATGGTCGTCGAGCCGATGGCCGGCGATACGCTCGAGGAGAACATCAATCCAGTCGGACGGCTCTACTACTCGGCCTCGACGATGATCTGCGTTCCCACTTCGCTGGCGCAGGAGACCGGGCTGGCACTTGGCGCTCAAGCAGGCGAACGGCGGCTGGCTGACGTAATCCGCTCGGGCGGTTTCACCCAGATCAGGCGCGCGGCCCAGACGCCGCTCAACATGGTACTCGAGGCAACGTGACGTTAAAGGCTGGGGCAATCAAGCCAGGGCATCGCTTGGGTCAAGCGATGCCCTCGCTCCGCCAATCAACAATTACGCCAGCCAACCGCAGCAACTCCCCTTCTCCGCTCGTCAGCGACAGATGCCGGCCGTTTGACTGATGCGGTAACATTTTGAATTACCGCATCATTTTATCGTTCAATCTATTCCGATTTAAGGATTATGCAGAAGCGCGCAGCCCTATTGCTGCTGCTGTGCCGGCGCGGGCGGCGGGGTACCGATCTTTTCCAGAACCTTCTTGGCCAGCGCCGGGTCGCTCTGGGCGGCGGTCAGGATCGAGGAATATTCCTCGACGGAGATGTCGTTTGAGGCTTGGACGGTGTCGACCATCTGCTTCTTGGCTTCTTGCTGCAGCTTCTGCTTTGCAGCCTCGTCCTTCGTCGCGCCGATCTTGGCTGAATATTCCTGCCTGACCTTGTCGACCTGCAGATAGGCAACGGCAAAGGCCTCGAGTTTCTGATCGCTGACGGCGGCGGGCGCAGCCGTGCCGCCGCTCTGCCCCTGCATCGGCGCCTGGCCCTGTGCCGGCGGCTGGGCTTGCGCCTGGGCCGTCTCCACGGCGAATGCCGGGCTGAAAGCAAGCAGGCTGAAGACCGCAGCGGTCATCGTTGCGACGGGTGTGTAACGAGTTATCATATTCGTTCCTTTTCACGTGCATGATTTGATCGGCAGCAAGCCGCCTCGGTCGACCGCCAGCCGCTCAAAGGCTGGCGAGGTCGCGACGATGGAACCTTTAAGAGGGCACGATGCGGCGGCAACGCGGCCATTTGCTGACGATTGAACGGCGGCTTTGTGACCGTCGACATGCCGGCCAGTGTGAAATTCTGCTGCGGCAGAGCGCTACAGATCCTCTCCTAGAGCGGGTCAGGTTTTTACGGAAGCGACCGAACTGCCCTTTTGTTTTTACGCAATCCCGGACGGAAAACCGCTTCGCACTTTTCCTGGAATTGCTCTAGCGCGCAAATCTCCTTGCCCCGGCCACGCACAAAATGACAGCGACCGTCACGGCCAGCATGCTCCACGTCACAGACTCATGCAGCAGGGTGGCGGCGAGCGCCAGGCCGAAGAACGGCTGGAGCAGCTGCAGCTGGCCGACGGCGGCGATGCCGCCCTGCGAGAGGCCGCGATACCAGAAGATGAAGCCGATCAGCATCGAGAACAGCGAGACATAGCCAAGGCCGATCAGCGCCGGCGTTTCGATGCCCGCCAAGCTTGCCGGCCGGTAAAGAAACGCCACCACGGCCATAACCGGCAGCGACAGCACCAGTGCCCAGGAAATCACCTGCCAGCCGCCGAGCGTGCGCGAAAGCCGGCCGCCTTCGGCATAGCCGAGGCCGCAGACAACGATTGCCGCCAGCATCAGCAGGTCACCGATCGGTGATGCCGTCAGGCCCTGCGTCAAGGCGAAGCCCGCCACAAGCGCGCTGCCCAGAACGGAGAACAGCCAGAAGGCCGGTTTCGGGCGTTCTCCGCCGCGGACCACCCCGAAGATCGCCGTTGCCAGCGGCAGCAGGCCGATGAAGACGATGGAATGGGCTGATGTGACATGCTGCAGGGCCAGCGCCGTCAGCAGCGGAAAACCGACCACGACGCCGAACGCCACGACGACAAGAGAGAGAAGATCGCGCCGGCACGGCCGCTTCTCTCGGAAGGCGATCAGCAGGCCAAGCGCCAGAATGCCGGCGATCGCCGCACGCGCGACGGTCAGAAAGACCGGATCGAACTGCATCACCGCCACGCGGGTCGCCGGCAGCGATCCGCTGAAGATCACCACACCGATAAAACCATTGATCCATCCCGATGCCATGCGGTCCATGCTGCGCTGCGCTCCTGCTATTGTTGCCCTGTTTATCGGCCGATACGACTGACTAAAACAGTGACAGTCTGATACAGTTTGGCAAAACTGTTATGGTGCGCAGGCCAGTACGGATGGATGAGAGCATAGCGGGACGCACCCGCGTCGAGATGGTCATGGCGACGATTAGGCAACGCATCGCCGGGCGCAGCCTGACGCCGGGCGCCAAGCTGCCTTCCGTCCGGGGACTGGCGGCGTCGCTGAAACTGTCGACATCGACCGTCGTCGACGCCTATGAGCGTCTGGTCGCTGAAGGCGCGATCCTGGCAAGGCCGGGCTCGGGCTTTTACGTCGCCAACCAGGCAGCACCCTTTGCCCTTGCCGAGGTCGGGCCGAAGCTCGAGCGGGCAGTCGACCCCTTCTGGATATCGCGGCAATCGCTGGAGGCTGATGAAACCGACCTGAAGCCCGGTTGCGGCTGGCTGCCGCCCTCCTGGCTGCCTGGGGAAGGCATGCGCCGCGGGCTCAGAACGCTTGCCCGCGCCGACGGGCCAGCACTTGCCGATTATGGCTCGCCGCTTGGCCTGCCGCCGCTGCGCCAGCTGATTTCGCGGCGCATGGGCGAACGCGGGATCGAGGCCTCCCCGGATCAGATCATGCTGGCCGATTCCGGCACGCAGGCAATCGACCTGCTCTGCCGCTTCCTCCTGGAACCCGGCGACACAGTGTTGGTCGACGATCCCTGCTATTTCAATTTTCACGCTTTGCTGCGAGCCCACCGGGCAAAGATCGTCGGCGTCCCCTATACGCCCTCCGGCCCCGATATCGAGCTGTTTGCGCAGGTCGTCGCCGCGGAGCGGCCGCGGCTCTACATCACCAACTCCGCCATCCACAATCCGACAGGCGCAACGCTTTCCCCGGTGACGGCCCACGGGCTTCTGAAACTCGCCGACCAGTTCGACCTCACCATCATCGAGGACGATATCTTCGCCGATTTCGAGTACACCCCGGCACCCCGCCTGGCCGCCTTCGACGGGCTCGAGCGGGTCATCCACATCGGCAGCTTTTCCAAAACCCTGTCGGCCTCGGCCCGCTGCGGCTTCGTTGCCGCCAAACCCGAATGGATCGACGGGTTGACCGATCTCAAGATCGCCACGTCCTTCGGCGGCGGCCGGTTGACGGCGGAACTGGTGCTGAATGTCTTGAGTGACGGCAGCTATCGCAAACACATGGAGACGCTGCGACAGCGGCTCTCCCGGGCGATGAGCGAGGTGACGACAAAGCTGAAGAACTTGGAGATAACGCCTTGGCTGGAGCCGCAGGCCGGAATGTTCCTCTGGTGCCGCCTGCCCGATGGCATCGACGCGGCTGATGTGGCGCGGGCGGCACTGGAAAAGAGGATCGTTCTGGCGCCGGGAAACGCCTTCAGCCTGTCGCAATCGGCGACGAATTTCATGCGGTTCAACGTGTCGCAGATGTTGGATGCGCGGGTGTTTGCGGTGCTGGGGGATGTGTTGCGCAGGCATAGCGGATGAGAGCGAACGGAGTCGTCGTTGCCCGTCGCTTACGCTTCGTGCATTCGCTCCGACCGTCGCTCACCCCCTCATCTGCCTGCCGGCATCTTCTCCCCGCTGGGGAGAAGGGGAATCGTGCGGCGTCTCGCCCTCTATATCCGCACAGCTCCGGAACAAGGGAGTAACCCCGCGCTCCCCTCTTCTCCCCAGCGGGGAGAAGGTGGCCCGAAGGGTCGGATGAGGGGGCAACACGGCACAACCGTAATCATTGTCTTTCAGCAGCACCCATCAAAACGATCGATTGACCGCCTTGTCGTTACCCAGACGGGTCACGCAGCCTTCGAGCTTGGCGAGCAGCAGATCGAAGTCGAGTGGTTTCGTCAGGTAGTCTGCCGCCCCGGCGCGTAAGCCGGCCAGTGTGTTTTCCCGGTCGGTCAGCGCCGTCAGCAGGATGAAGGGGATGTTGGAGAGCTCGGGGTGATTGATCTGAATTTCGGCCAGGAGCTGGTGCCCGTCCATCACCGGCATGGAAATATCGCTGATGACGATGTCTGGCCATTTGGACAGGATCATTTCCAGCCCTTCGGCGCCGTTCGAGGCCTCGAGCGTCCTGTAGCCGGCTTCGCTCAACTCTTCGACGAGGAGGTTCCGGATCTCGACTTCATCTTCTATGCACAGGACTGTAACCATAAGCTTTTCCCTAAGCTGCGACGTGTTGATCCGACAATAGGGAGCCTATTGGCAGACGAATGGTAAATGTTGTGCCGTTACCGAGCTCGCTCGTCACCTCGACAGTACCGCCATGCAGTTCGACGACCTGCTTGACGACGTTGAGCCCGATGCCGGTTCCGGCAATGCCCGTCGCGCTGCGGGCGCGATAATAGGGCTGGAACAGCTTCGGCAGATCATCGGCATCCATACCGATGCCGCTGTCGGAGATGGCGATCTCCAGCGTCTTCTCATCGGCCCGGGCGCGAACATGAATGTCAGGCGCGTTGGGCGAATATTTGACGGCGTTCGAAATCAGGTTGGTGAAGACCTGTTCCATCGCGCTGCGGTCGAACGTCAAATTCTCGGGTATCGGCGCGAGATCGAGATGGAACAGATGCGAGCGGCTGAGCTGGCGCTGTCTGTCGCAGCAGCTGAGGAGCAAGGCTTTCAGATCACCTTCACTCCGCTTCAATGTAATCTGTCCGGTTTCGAGCCGACCGCTGGCGAGGATGCTCTCCATCAGATCGACCATGCGCACCACCGCGCTGCGGATCACGCCGGCTTTTTCGTGAACGTAATCGCCGCTGACATTGGTGGTCGAGCGGCAGAGCCGCTGGGCGGCAGCGTCGATGATCGCGAGCGGCGTGCGAAACTCATGCGAGGCCATGGCGACGAACTGGCGCTGCAGCGCATTCACCTGGCGTTCGTGCACCAGCAGCCGGTCCAGTTCCTCCCTCTGCCGTTCGATCTCGGCCGTTCGATCGGCCACCATTTCTTCCAGGTGGTTGCGGTGGTGGGTGAGTTCAGCCTGGCTGTCCAGCAGGGTCAGCGAGGTGCGATG
Organism: Rhizobium leguminosarum bv. trifolii WSM2297; assembly: GCF_000271845.1. Next base: position 1,625,202 of record NZ_JH719395.1, read on the forward strand.
CAGACCTCGTCCGAGCCAGAAGACGACAGCGATCAGCAGCGCCAGGCAGCCAAGCCCAGCCGGCGCGATCTGTTGAAGCAGCATGAATCCGGGCAGGATCGGCGGCCAGACGAGATAGCCGATCGTGCCGCCGTCATAGGACGAAATTGGCACTTGGGCCCGCTCGTCTTTACTTTTCAGCGCGAAATGCAGCCCCTCGAGGCGCGCATAATGGGAAATGCTTTCGGCGGCTTTTCCATCGATGAACTTGACCGAGACGGCGATGAACTCCTCGCCCGCCTCGATCTGCATTCTGGCCGAGCTCGGCAGAATGGGCCGCGCACTTGCGATCGCCGGCCGATTGCCGATCATGATGGTGCGAACCGTCGCCAGTTGACCAAGCGGTTTAATGCCGGGATTTGCAGCCTGCTCGACAAGAACTGCGCGCATCGCTCCGGCGAGCGCGGTCATTTCCTGGCCGTCGTCGCTGCCAAGCCGCGGCGGCATGGCGTCCGCGCCGTCGCGGAACGCAAACATCAGGCGATTGGTATCGTCAAAGATATAGGTCCTGTCGTGCCCGAAATACCGGCTCGTCCACAGGCCGACATTGTCGAGCAGCCATTCATGGTTCCGCTGCTTGGCATAAAGGAAGGCGTCGTCCCATTTGGCAATGCTTTCCTGCTCCCGAGGAAGCGCCGCGATCTGCTCTTCCAATCCTTGGCCGACAAAGTCGGCCTGCCGGCGCAGCGAGAGATCGTCGACCTTTATGGCGGCGAGCCACGCAAATCCGCACAGCAACACAGCCGCCGCACAGGTGAGCGTCACCAGGACGAAGGTAATGTGGGATGTTAGCCTGACCTTCAATATCTGCAACCTTTTGATGGCACCCGCCGCCGAGAAATTGACACGCAAAGGTTGACGGACCGTGAATTATACGCTCCCCTGAGATCCGCGGCATGTCTCCGAAGGCAGTCGCGATCGTTGAAGGAGAAGCGCATGGACATCGTAGCGTCGTCAGATACGGCAGGCATCAGGATCGCACCGATCGCTGCCGCGCACATCGACAGCTTTCATCGCGCGCTCGACGTCGTCGCGCGGGAGAAAAAATACCTGTCCATGCTGGAAGCAACGCCGCTGCCGGAGACGCGCGCGTTCGTGATGGGCATGATTGCAAAAGGCAATCCGCAATTCGTTGCTATCGCCCAAGACGAGGTTGTCGGCTGGTGCGACATCAGCCGCCATTTCTTTCCGTCGCACGCCCATCGCGGAAAGCTTGGAATGGGGATCCTTCCCGCCTATCGGGGCAAGGGCCTGGGAAGAGCACTGATCGAAACGACATTGAAAGCGGCGCGAGAGGCCGGCTTCATGCGGGTTGAGCTCGATGTCTACGAAGACAACAACCGCGCGATCGCTCTCTACGAAAAAGTGGGATTTGCCAGCGAGGGAATAGTTCGGTGTGCAGCGCGTATCGACGGTCGGTATATCGATGCGGTCAGCATGGCGCTTTTGTTCGATGATAGTGGGTCGGCGTAGATCAGCGTAACGTCGGCACGCTATTTATGCCCGTCGGGGCATTGGCTCCTATTGGCGCTCCCCGCCTCATCCGGCTCCGACACGAAATCAACATCTTAACCGAGAATATCGCAACGAACGGAACAAATTCTTCCGTCCTGCGATTAGTCCGAGGCGAAAGCATCGCCGTGCATAGTCAGCGAGGAGGCAGCCATGCACATCACCCGCCGACAGTTTGCAGCCGTTGCGGTTGTGCCTTTCCTGCCGGAAATGGCGTTTGCCGCAGACGAGGAGAATGCCGTCTTCTGGCGCGTCAAATCCCCCGGAAACGATCACGTGCTCTTCGGCTACGTGCGCATCCGCGCCGACACTTTTCCAGACATCGTCGCCGAAGGAAAAACCCTGGTCGATCAGTCCAAGACAATTCTCATCGACATCAATCCGAACCTCACCTTGTCGACCGCCAAGTTCAAGAACAGCGATCTCAAGCCTGTCCTGCCGGGCCTGACGCAGCCCTATCAGGAGGAGTTCAAGACCGTCCTCGGCGCATCGCCGGCGAAGGGTTCGCTCGACAAGATCTCCGGTTTCGAGGTGAGCCTGCTGCTCCTTGGCGAAGGACAGCATGCCTTCGGGCCGGGCGCGCCGAGCATCGGCCTGGCGCTTGCAAAATACGGCGCATCGATCGGGCGCGATGTGAAGTCGCTCACATCAGACGCCGAAGTGCAGGCCGCACAAAGGCCGATGACCCTGGAGACCATCAATTCCGTTGGCCCTGCCCCGATCAGCTATCTCCTCGACCTGCGCCGCCGGATCGGACCGATCGGCGGCTATTTCGACGAACTCTACAAAGGGCGGAAAAGCCGCGAGATCGCCAGCCTCGGAGAGGAAATCACCGCCAAGGGCGTCGTCACGCCCACCGATCTGATGGACACGGACAAACTGCGAACGCTTCTGATCGAGCGGATCGCCAAGCTGCCGGCAGGCACGAATGCCTTCATTATCCTGCCGATCGGTCTGCTGAACGGTCCCTACAGTATCCTCGGCGACCTCCGATCCCGCGGCGCCGAAGTGACGGCGATCGGTTAGCTGCCGCTTTGCCGAGTGGCGTATGTTCACACCGGCGGCGCACCACCTCACCCCGGCCGCCGCACCGCGCGGATCTTGCCGCTGCCTCCGCCGCCGCAGAAGAAGCAATCGCCGCCGTCGGATTCGAGGCCGGAGACGCCGGTGCCTTCGGGCATGTCGAGCCGCTCCAGCACTTCCCCCGTTTCAGGGTCGATGCGCCTGACGTCGCTGTCGTCGCCCTCCCATGTGCCATGCCAGAGCTGGCCGTCGACCCAGGTGACGCCTGTCACGACGCGGTTGGATTCGATGGTGCGCAGGATCTTGCCGGTCTCCGGGTCGATCTGATGGATCCTGCGGCCGCGGTGCTGGCCGACCCAGAGCGTGCCTTCGGCCCAGGCAAGGCCGGAATCGCCGCCATTGCCGGGCGCCGGGATGGTGGCAAGGATGCGGCCGGTCTTCGGGTCGACCTTGTGAATGACGTCCTCGGCAATCTGATAGAGAAACTCACCGTCGAAGGCGGTTCCGGCATGAGACGCGACCTCAATGGAGTGCACCACCTCGCCGCTTTCGGGATCAAGCGCGCTCAGGCGGTCACCCGAGGCAAACCAGACGTGCTCGCCATCGAAGGTGACGCCGTTGACGCGCTCGGCGCCGGGAAAAGGTCCATATTCACGCAGGATATTCGCAGCTGATTTTTTCATCTCTTCTTTCCCTGTCATTCCACCCTGTAACTTGCGCCATCCTAGTCGCTCGGCAGCGGTCCGGGGAGTAACAAGATGGTCGGGAAACCCGATAATGGCGGGCTCATCCAGCGCCGCACTCGCCCGCGCCCCAGCGATTGCACCTTGCCTTCGCCGGCAAGCGAATCCAACGCCCGCTGCACGGTGCGGGAGCTGGCTCCGAGCGCGATCGCCAGCGCCGAACTCGACCACGCCTCTCCGTCGGCAAGAAATGCCAGCACCGCCCCGTAAGGCCCTTCGACCAGTGGCGCCATCACGGAAATCTCACCGGCGCCGCAGGGCGAAAGCGAGAAACCGCGCTTCGTTGCCGAAACCTCCGCCAGTCCCCGCAGTTCAGCGCGCAGCCGGCCGATCTCGACCCGCAGCCGCGCACGATGCGATTCATCGGCATGCTTGCCGCGAAAGGCGCGCGTTATCAGCGTGCCCCTTGCCACATCCCCCGGCCAGGCTTCGGCGAGCGTGCGGGCAAGGGCAAACAGCACCGGACGCGTCGCCAGCGAGACGGCGGCGCCCGCGTTCCACACCACGTGGCGGCAGGCATCGACGACAAGTGTGCCGGAGGAAAGCAGCGCCTCCACCTCGGCGAGCAGCAGCGGGTGTTCCTCTCCGTGTGACATCAGCCGTGCCGCCGGGGTGTCAAGCACCAGCGCGGCGGTTTCGACCTCCGCCGTCAAAGCGGGGATAGCGGCCGCGCGCGCCGCCAGCCTTGCCCGATCGAGGGCGGTGCGCGCTGCCTGCGTCTGTAAGCGCCGAACGGCGATGCCGACGCCCACCAGCTCGTGGGCAGCCCGCAGCGCCGGCGGCAGCGGTGTTGGATCGAGGGCTGCGAGCGCGCGCTCGGCCTCGTCGAGGCGGCCGATCAGCACCAGCCTGCGAATGGCGACATTGCCCGCATGGGCGGCATTGATCCTGTCGCCATGCGCTTCCAGCACCCTGCGCGCCGCTTCCAACGCCTTCGGCGGCCAGATGAGGTCGCGCGAGACGAGTGCGATCTCGGCCTCGGCGACCACGCAACGCGCCCGCGCCACCGCCTCCCGCGGGCCGAAGGCGCGCGCCGCACTCTTCAACAGCGCCTTGGCGCGCACGAGGTCGCCAAGCTGCGCCATCGCAATGCCGCGCAGCGCCAGCGCCGGCGCGTCGTCACGCAACGCCACCCGCTTCAGCGCGCCAAGCGCATCACCCGATGCCAGCGCCCGTGCCGCGGCTGTGATCAGCGAGTCCATTCAAATCCCGTCACACTTGTCACTCCCGCCATTTCGCTGCCCGGCCGTAATCTGCTTGGGACCGGCAGGCAATCCGCGCCGGATGCTACGACGATAAACAGGCAAAGGAGAAGACCCATGACGGCACAGCTCAACGCAACACGCCAGCAGTGGCTGGCAGCAAGGCTCGATTTGCTCGAGGAGGAGAAGGAATTGACGCGGCGGAGCGACGCGCTGGCGGTCAAGCGCCAGCAATTGCCGCGTGTTGGGATTGACAAGGAATACCGCTTCGACACCGACGGCGGCAACGTCTCGCTGAAGGATCTCTTCGGCGGCCGTTCACAGCTTCTCGTCTATCATTTCATGTTCGGGCCGGATTACAGCGCCGGATGCCCGTCCTGCTCGTCAATTGCCGACGGTTTCAATGGCGTCTTCGTCCATCTCGAAAACCACGACGTCGCCTTTTGGGCGGTGTCGCGCGCGCCCCTCGCCAAGCTTCAGGCGTTCAAGCGGCGGATGGACTGGAGCTTCCCCTGGGCCTCGTCCTTCGGCAGCGATTTCAATGGCGATTTCAGTGTCTGGTTCAGCGCCGAAGAGCAACGTCAGGGCGATATAGAATACAACTATCGCCGCGAGCCGCCCGCCCCCGAACCGCTCGCCGGCCAAATCGTGCAGCAATGGCAGCAGCCTGAGGGAGAAGGCCCGGTCGCCCAAATCGCCGCCATGACCGGCACCGATGTCATGACCTACACCCGCGACCGGCCGGGCGTCAGCGCCTTCGAGCTGATCGACGGCGCCGTCTATCACAGCTATTCCAGTTATGCCCGCGGGCTGGACGGGCTCTGGGGCATGTATCAATGGCTCGACCGGGCACCCAAGGGCCGCAACGAAACCGGCATCTGGTGGCGCCATCACGACCGTTACGGCAAGGAGTGAGGCCGATGTTCGCTTCCGCTCACACCCCGAAGAAAGGCGACGGCAACGCCGCTATCAACGCCGCCGAATGGCTGTCGCTGGCCGCCGCCGCCGACGGATCAGTTGGTAAGGCGGGCGCGAGTATGGCTAGCCCAGCCGGCAGGATCGCCGCCCTCTCCGACCGGCTGTCGCTCGCCGCCGCCCCGACATTCGCGCTCATGGCGCTGCTGACCGCTGCGTCCGGCGGAGCCGACATGATCTGCACGATGACGCCGGATACCTTCCAGATCGGAGGAATGGTGCCGATGTATCTGCTGATGAGCGGCTTCCACCTGGCCCCCTGGTTGCGGCTCGCCGCCGGCTGGCGGGCCTGAGCCGTCGGTAATGGTGCCAAGCGCCGCCACATCTCTCCTCCGTCATTCCTGTGCTCGTCACAGGAATGACGGAGATTGGGATGGCGTTCTCGCCAAACTTTCTGCTGAAGAGTCATGACGGGGCGATAGGCTTTCCCGCTGAACATCGCCGCTCAGCCGTCTCCGGCATTATCTCCCTGCCGACGGACCCAAGTTCATGCCCTCACCTCGATAAACCCGATCGGACCGCCGGCAATATCGTCATCGAACACTGCGCACGAGAGCTTGCCGCCAAACACGCAGGCGCTGTCGATGTTGGTGCGGTTTCCTGTCGTCACCGGGTTGGACAGTGACGGTGTATGGCCGTGAACGAGGTGTTTGCCCCAATAGTCGCCAGACTCACCGGGAGGGAACCGGATCCAGAGAAGATCGTCCTCACACTGCTTCTCCAACGGCACTGCCGGATCGACGCCGGCATGGACGAAGATGCGATGCTGATCGACATACAGCAGCGGGCGATTGGCCGCCCATTGCAGGTGCTCGGGCGGAACCCTACCGCCATAGGATATTTCGGTTTCCAGCCCGCCATTGCCGAGCCATTGGGCTCTGTTGTCGCTGTCGGCATAGGCAGCGACCATCATGTCCTCATGATTGCCTTTGAGGCAGATCCACGACCACTGGCCCGATGGACCGGCAATGATCCGGTCCAGGACACTTTTGCTGTCAGGCCCGCGATCGATATAGTCGCCGACGAAAACCACTGTCCCCTCGGGGGCATAAGTCTCGATGCGATCGATCATGCTGTCGAGCGGATCGATACAGCCGTGAATATCGCCTATGGCAAACGTGTAGCGCATGTTCCAACCCTTTCGACGGCAATGCGATGGCCGGCGGCGAATAACCAAAAGGCGCGCAGGGCGTGGCACCGGAGCGCAGGCCCCCTCGCCGTCGGCCGCATCATAACAAACGCAAAACGCGCCGCATCGCGAAAACCGACTCCGTCTCCGGCATTTACCGCGATTGCTTCTCCTTCCGCTTCAACTGCATCCGGCCGAGCACCGCGCCGAAGCGCGACCGATACTATCCCTCCGCAAACACTTGCCGGATCGCTTCCCAGCTTGCCGCATCCGGCGCCAGCAACAACCGGCCCCTGGTCATCGTCGGGTGATAAGCTTCGCCAGTGAGCAGTGCGCCATAACCGCCGGCTTCGCGGTGGATCAGCACGCCGGCGGCGTGGTCCCAGGGTTTGAGCTCGGCGTTCAGGGCAAAGCTCATCGCCCCAGATGCCACCGCCCGGTATTCATAGGCCGAGCAGCGCCATGTGGTGGTGCGGGCAAAGTGCAGCAGGCGCTGCGCATGGACCGGCTGCTCCTCAATCGGGAACATGTGCAGGGGTACGAGGCCGTGCATCTCCTCCACAGGTGCGGGTGCGGCGACGCTGAGCCTTGTCTCCGTGCCATCGCGGGCGATGTGCCATGCGCCCGCGCCCTTCCGCGCGGCGAGAAAATCACCGGTGACGGGGTAGTGGATCAGCCCGGCGACAATTTCTCCGCCTGAAACGATCGCCACAATCATGCCGAACAGCGGCAGGCCGTGGGCGAAATTCCAGGTGCCGTCGACCGGATCGATGATGACGGCGAGATCGGCTTGCCCAAGCCGTGGCAGAATGGCGGGATCGGCCGAGACCGCTTCTTCGCCCACGATCAACGCCTCGGGGAAACGCGCCGAAAGCGCCTCGGTCAGCCGCCGCTCGGCGCCGAGATCGGCATCGGTCACCAGATCGTCAGGCGCGGTCTTGGTGCGGATGCCCTCGGCGGTGACGCCGAGGAAGCGGGGCAGGATCTCTGCCTCCGCCGCCCCGCGCATATCCTGCATCACTGCGGAAAATAGCTCGTCCGGGATCTGCCTCACTTCTGGCGCGCCTCGATATAGGTCTTGAGCGCCGCCGGCTGGTCGGTCTGGATGACACTGATGCCAGCTGCCATCATCCTGCCCCAGATCGCATCAGGATCGGCAAGCGCAGCACTATCGGTGAGGCCGCAGCAGGAGACCGGATCGAGCGTATTGACCCAGAGCGAGATGCCGGCGCTACGCAGGCGCTCGTGCTGGCCGGCGAGGGTTTCCAGCTGATCGAACTTGGCTTCGCACATGAAGGGGCGCGCCGAAAGAACCGCTTCGGCAGTCTGATCGGCGCTGCCGTTCCGGAAGAACGCCTGGCCCATGAACGGAACCCCATCGATCCCATTCTGCCTTGCAAGCCAGGCCAGCGCCTCCGGCGTGCCGGCGGGGGCCTTGAGGTCGACCTGATCGGCCATGCCCATCTCCCTGACCTTGGCGGCGACGATATCCATCATTTCGAGATGCTTGAGGTCGAGGTCGACGAAGATGCGGCCGCGCACGGTTTCGAGCACCTGTTCCAGCGTCGGAATGGTGTGCGTCGTGAACGGCTGGTCCGGCCCGCCATCGGCCATGCGCAGCGGCAGGCTGGTGATCTCGGCGATCGTCATCTCCTCGGGAATGCGATCGACGCCGGCCATGCGCTCGAGCGTATCGTCATGCAGGATGAACAGCACGCCGTCGGCGCTCTGGCGGATATCGATCTCGACGATGTCATAACCGCCGGCAATGGCGTTTTCGATCGCGGCAAGGCTGTTCTCGGGAGCATGATGCCAGGCGCCGCGATGGGCAACGATGGCGCAGGGACGCGACGGGTCGGCAATGTGGTCGATATATTTCATGGTATTTCCTTTAGTTTGCGCCGAGTGCGCCTGGTATGGCCCCGCCGCTCGCCGCATCGAAGAGATGCAGGCGGGAGGCCGGGAAATGGAGAGTGAGCTGGCTATGGTCTGATATTTCGACGCCGAAGGGTGTGGCGATCCGGACGAGTGATTCGCCGAGTTCGGCCGCCAGGATCGCGTGCGAGCCGAGATCCTCGCGAAAACGCAGGGCCGCGTTAAGCGCAGGCGGCTGCCCCACCCCCTGGCCGCCGATGAGGATATCCTCGGGCCGGATGCCGAGCTGATAGGCGCCTGTGAGCGGCGCTTCCGCCACCACCTGCCCGTCGGCGAGCCTGAGCATGGCGCCGTCGCCGCTGACGGGCAGGATGTTCATCGGCGGCGCGCCGATGAATTTTGCGACGAACACCGAGGCCGGGTGATGATAGATCGCCTTCGGCGTATCGAACTGCTCGATCCGCCCCTTGTTGAGAATGAGGATGCGGTCGGCAAGCGTCATCGCCTCCACCTGGTCGTGGGTGACGAAGACGGTGGTGGCGCCGATACGGCGGTGCAGTTCGGCGAGCTCGACGCGCATGTCATGGCGCAGCTGCGCATCGAGATTGGAAAGCGGCTCGTCGAACAGCAGCACGCCCGGTTCGCGCACGATGGCGCGGCCGATCGCGACGCGCTGGCGCTGGCCGCCGGACAATTGCCCCGGCTTGCGGCTGAGATAATCGGCAAGCCCGAGCATCTTTGCCACCGCGCCGACCCGCTCGGCCCTCTCGGCCTTCGCCATGCCTGATACTTTGAGGCTGTAGGCGATGTTGTCGAAGACGCTCATATGCGGATAGAGCGCATAATTCTGGAACACCATGGCGCAGCCGCGATGTTTCGGCTCCAGATCCTGCACCTCGCGGCCGCCGATCAGTATCCTGCCGCCGCTCACCCGTTCGAGACCGGCGATCATCTGCAGCAGCGTGGACTTGCCGCAGCCGGACGGGCCGAGCACGACGGTGAATTCGCCAGCTCTCAGTTCCACATCCATTGCAGGAATGACCGTGGCTTCGGCGTCATAGGCCTTGGTGACGCCTGAGAGCGTGATGTCGGCGGCAGCGGCGCGGATGGCCATGTCGATGGCGTTCATGGTCATTTCTCCGTGAGAACGAGGCCCTGGACGAGGTAGCGCTGCAAAAGCGCGATCATCACGAGCGGAATGATTGAAACAACGACGGTGGCGGCCATGATCATCGGGAAATCGGGGATCTGCCCGTCAGCGTCGGGAATGAGCCGCGCCAGGCCGACGACGGCGGTCTGCATGTCGGGTGTCGAGGCGGCGACCAGCGGCCAGAGATATTGCGTCCAACCGCTGAGGAAGGTCAGCACAAAGAGTGCTGCGAAGCTGGTGCGCGACAAGGGCAGCAGGATATCGAACAGGAAGCGGATCGGCCCTGCCCCATCCATGCGCGCCGCCTTGAACAAATCCTTCGGCAGAGTGAGGAAGAACTGGCGGAACAGGAAGGTGCCGGTGCCGTGCGCCAAAAGCGGCGCGACGAGGCCGAAATGCGTGTTCAGCACGCTCCATTCGAGCTTCACCGGCGCGCCGAAGGTCTGGGCGATCAGCCCGTTCAGGCCGGCGACATCGAGCAGCGCGTTGATGGGCGAAAACACGTTGGCGGCCACCTGGTAGGTGGTGATGACGCGGATATCGAGCGGCAGCATGATGGTCGCGAGGATCAGCGCAAAGGCCGCCCCCGCCCAGCGGATACGGAAATAGACGATGGCATAGGCCGAGAGAAACGACAGGATGCAGGTAAAGATCGCGATGCTGAAGGCGGTCAGCATGCTGTTGAGCATCTGGACCGGGATATGCGTTTCGGCAAACACCCGCGCCATGTTGGAAAACAGCCGGTCGCCGGGATACCAGGCCAGCCCGTTGCGCAGCATGAATTCGTAGGATTGCGAGGCGGTCGACAGCGTCAGGTAGAGCGGCCCGATGATGTAGACGATGCCGACGATCAGGATGAGGCTGGCGGCGATGTTGAGAGAACGTGCGTTTTCGATCATGGTTCACCTGTCGTAATTGACGCGCCGGCCGAGCAGGAAAAACTGGGCGGCGGTGAGGATGATGACGAAGACCATCAGGATCGCCGTCTGCGTCGAGGCGCCGGACAGGTCGTAGCCGGTGAAGCCGTCGGAATAGATCTTGTAGACCAGCAGCGTCGTCGAGCCGCCCGGGCCGCCTTTGGTGATCGTATCGATCAGCGCGAAGGCCGAGGTGACGCTTTCGGTGAACTCCAGCACCAGCGTCAGGAAGAGCTGCGGCGCAATCAGCGGCAACTGTACGTCGAAGATCCGCCGCCACGGCCCTGCCCCATCCATCGCCGCTGCCTGGTGCATGGTGCGCGGGATCGACTGCAGGCCGGCGAGCAGGATGACGAAATTGAATGGGATGCCGCCCCAGACATGCGCCGATATCAGCGTGATGAAGGCATCCGTGCCATTGATGCCGGGCGCCCATATGCCGGGAAAGGCGGCGTTGAGCGGCGCCAGGATGCCGACGAAGGGATTGAAGATGAAGGTGAAGACGACGCCGATCGAGGCGCCGGCCACGGCCTTCGGCCAGACCAGAACGTTGCGCGCCGGCAGCGACATGCGGATCTTCCGGTCGGCCGCGACCGCCAGGATCAGCGGGATCAGCACCGACAGAGAGGAGGCGGTGACCATGAAGATGATGGTGCGCCTGCCGGCCTCCCAGAATTCGGGATCGGACAGCACGCGGGCGAAATTCTGCCAGCCGACGAACATCGATCCGCCGCCGAACGGGCGCTCGAGGAAGAACGACCAGTAGAAGGCCTGAAAGACAGGCACATAGAAGAACAGCACGATCAGCAGCATGAGCGGCGCCACCAGGAGAAGCGGCAGCCAGCGATGGCTGAAAAGCGAAGATTCCGAGGTCATGGAGAAGCCCTGCATTGGAAGGCCGCACGGAACGGGGGGAGCGCTCCGTGCGGGAGTTCGGATCAGAGCAGCTTCACGCCCTTATAGGTCTGCTCGAAGCGGCGCAGCAGTTCGTCGCCGCGCTTCTTGGCGTTATCGAGCGCTGCCTGCATGGTCTCGTCGCCGGCAAAGGCCTTCTGGGTCTCTTCCATGAAGACCTGACGAAACTGTACGTAGAAGCCGAGGCGGATGCCGCGAGTATCCGGCGTGCGCGGTTGGTTCATCGATTGGATGCCAACGGCGGCCGTCGCATATTTCGGAGAATTCGCCTCGCCGCTTTTTGCGATCGCATCCATCACGTCGTTGGTGACGGGCACGTAGCCGGTGGCTGATGTGAAGGCCATCTGCTGTTCGGGACGGCGCACGAAATCGAGGAAGGCCTTGGCGCCTTCGACTTCGGTCTTGTCATGGCCCTTCATGATGTAGATCGAGGCGCCGCCGACGAAGGTGTTGTGGCGCTCATAACCCTCATACATCGGCGCCAGGGCGACGGTGAGTTCATATTTGCCGTCGAAAGCCTTGGCGGAAGCGGTGTAGGAGCCCGACGAATTCTCCATCATGGCGCATTCGCCGGCGTTGAAGGCGGCGGTGAAATTGCCAGCCTTGGTGTCGGTCCCGAGCTTGACGAGACCTTCCTTGCGCCAGTCGACCAGGTTCTGCAGATGCTTGGCGGCAAAGGTGGTGTTGAAGACATATTCGGCATCGAGGCCGTCAAAGCCGTTATGTTTGGAGGCGATCGGCAGGCCGTGGCGGGCGGAGAACTGCTCCAGCACGCGCCAGGTGTCGCCATCGGTGGCGAACGGGCAGGCATGGCCCGAAGCCAAGCTTGCGGGCAGCCTCGATGATCTCTTCCCAGGTCGTCGGCGTCTTGGTGATGCCGGCTTTCTCGAGTTCGGTCTTGTTGGTGTAGAAGAGCAGCGTAGAGGCATTGTAAGGCTGCGCGAAAAGCTCGCCGGCGGAGGTTTCGTAATAGGCGCGCGCGCCGCTGATATAATTGTCCCACTTCACATCGGGCAGCACGTCCTGGACCGGGAGGACGGCGTCCGACAGCATCAGGTCGAGCGTGCCGGCGTCGAAGAACTGGATGAGCACGGGATGGTTGTTGGCGCGGAAAGCGGCGATCGCCTTCTGCATCGACACTTCGTAGCTGCCCTGGCCGACGCAGGTGATGTGATGCTCGGATTGCGCGGCATTGAACGCCTTGCACTGGTCCTGGATCGCCGTCTCAACGACACCCGTATTGCCATACCAGAATTCGATATTGGCGGCCTGCGCAGAACACGCCCCCGCCATCAGCGCGGCCGCAGCCGCCACAATGGTAATCTTCATCTTGCCCTCGCCTGTTTTGATCGGCCGGGTTCGAGCCCGTCGCCGTGACGGCCGGATTACTACACATTACGTGTAACAATTTAGTGACGGCGCGACCACTCTTGCGGCGAAGCAACGGCGCTGCTATGGGCTGCATGAGGGAAACGCCGGCGGCAGCGACGGAAATTATTACACGCCTATAGTAATTTACTGACGAAAGAGGTGCTGAAATGGCCTATTTCCCCGAGCCCCTGATCGGCCGGAATTTCCTGCGCGAAGGCGGCGGCACCGTTTCTTCCAACGAACGCGACCTCCTCAAGTTGATCTGGCGCAATCCCGGCCTTTCCCGCTCCGAAGTCACCGCCCACACCGACCTCACCCAGCAATCCGTCTATAGGATCATCGACCAGCTGGAGGAACGCGGCATCGTTTCCTTCGGCTCGCCCAAACCCGGCGCCGGCCGCGGCCAGCCGAGCCCGACGCTGCGGCTCAACGGCCGTCACGCCTATTCCTGCGGCATCTCGGTCAATACCGATGTGATCGGCATCTGCCTGATGGATATTTCAGGCAATGTTCTGGCCGAAAGCAGTGTCGTCCTGCGGGAGCGCACGATGGCCGAGGCGCTCGCTCTCGTGCGCGAGCAGCTGAGCGAACATCAGAAGGCGAACGATCTTTCGGAAGAGACCTTCTTCGGCATCGGCTTTGCCATTGCCGGCTTTCACGTCAGCGGCACGCGTTACAACGCGCCGCTGCCACTGCACGAGTGGTCGCTGATCGAGCTCGGGCCGCTCTTGACGGAATTCTTCGGCAAGCCGGTCTGGGTGCAGAATGGCGCCAAAACCGGAACGGTCGCCGAATCCATGTTCGGCGCCGGCCGCTATATCAAGCACTTCGCTTATCTGAGCTTCAATTACGGCTTCGGCGGCGGCCTCGTCAGTAACGGCGAATTGCTGCACAACGGCATCGGCAATGCCGGCGAATTCTCCGGCATATATGACCCGGAGGAAAGCAAACGCCGGCCTGCCTTGCAGTATCTGATCGAAAGGCTCACCCAAAACGGCGTCGATGTTCCCTCGATCAGCTATATGCGCAAGCATTTCGATCCAAAATGGCCAGGTGTCGCGGAATGGGTCGATGAGGTGACGCCGGCCTATAGCCGCCTCATCAATGCGATCTGGGCGATTTTCGATCCGCAGGCGATCGTCTTCGGCGGCCAAGTTCCCTACCTTCTGGCGCAGATGCTGATCGACCGCACCGAGATCTACGACCGCCCGCGCTACGGCGTGCCCCGCCCCCGCCCGAAGCTGATCATCACGGAAATTTCAAGCGACGCCTCGGCCATGGGGGCGGCCATCGCCCCGTTCAAATCGGCCTATTATTGACCTCCGGGGTTTATTGGCGCGAGCAGAAACCGACTCCCGCTCAAACGCTTGCGGCGATTGCCTCTGCTTTCGCTTGAGAAGCTCGTACATTTTTCGCCCGGAGACGACGCTGCTGATTTTCGCCGGACCGATCCTCCGCTATGATCTGATTCCGGCGCTGCCCACGCCTCCTCCCTCCGCTCGGGAAAGCAGATATCATGCGGGGCTACCTCACATCGAACCGACTGTTCGAGCACCTGGCATAAGGAGGGATTGCGAAAGCCGCTCGCAATAGGAGGTTTATGAATGAAGATGTCCGCGCCTATCTATCACCTCAAGCGCAAGGCCAAGACGCTGTCGCGCACCGAGAAAATACCGCTCAACCAGGCACTCGACCGCATCGCCCGTGACGAGGGCTACGGCAGCTGGAGCCTGCTGGCAGCAAAAGCATCGGCGGAGCCACCCGCCGGCAAGCTCTTTGCGCGGTTGCTACCGGGCGATCTCCTGCTCGTCGGCGCCCGGCCCGGCCACGGCAAAACCCTGATGGGCCTCGAACTCGCGGTAGAGGCGATGAAATCGGGCAGTCCCGGCGTGTTCTTCTCACTGGAATATACCGAAAAGGACGTGCATGACCGCTTCCGCGCCATCGGCGTGGAACAGACTCAGTTCGACCACCTGTTCGAATTCGACGGCTCCGACGCCATCAGCGCCAGCTACATCACCGGAAGACTGGCCTCTGCCCCGCGCGGCACCCTCGTGGTCATCGACTACCTCCAACTGCTCGACCAGAAGCGGGAAAATCCCGAACTCTCCGCCCAGATCCGCACTCTGAAAGCCTTCGCCCATGACCGCGGTTTGATCATGGTCTTCATCTCTCAGATCGACCGATCGTTCGAGCAGTCGCAGAAGCTCCTGCCTGACATCGCCGACATCAGGTTGCCGAACCCGCTGGATCTGACGCTGTTCGACAAGACGTGTTTCCTGAACGACGGCAAGGTGGCGTTCGGCGCTGTGGGATAGGGCTCAGAGTAGAATCCGGCCGCGGGCCTTGCGTAAGGCCCGCGATTGCAATGCGTGATGCTGCCTCAGGGATGAAGCTCACCGCGACGTCCTCCGGCGAGGCAAGCCGCAACCTCCCTCCGCCCTCATCCTTGCCCCGCAGGGGCCTCGAAGGACGAGGGCGGCCATCGCCGGTTCCGATTGTCTTCTGGGCCGAAACTGTGCGATGACCGGTCGAACCCAGATACAACGGATCAAGGTGCGGCATCGGCATGAAGAAGATCGGTTTCCTCTCGTTCGGGCACTGGACGCCCTCGCCTCAATCGCAGACGCGCTCGGCCGGCGATGCGCTGCTGCAGTCGATCGACCTTGCCGTCGCGGCTGAAGAACTCGGAGCCGACGGGGCGTATTTCCGGGTGCACCACTTCGCCCGGCAGCTGGCCGCGCCCTTTCCACTGCTATCAGCCGTCGGCGCAAGAACCAGCCGGATCGAGATCGGCACCGCCGTTATCGACATGCGCTACGAAAACCCGCTTTATATGGCCGAAGACGCTGGTGCGGCCGACCTCATCGCCGGTGGCCGGCTGCAGCTCGGCATCAGCCGCGGCTCGCCGGAACAGGTGATCGATGGCTGGCGCCATTTCGGCTATGCCCCGCCCGAAGGCCAGAGCGAGGCAGACATGGCTCGCCACCACGCCGAAGTCTTTCTTGAGATCCTGCGCGGCGAAGGTTTTGCCAAGCCGAATCCGCGGCCGATGTTTCCGAACCCGCCCGGCCTGCTGCGTCTCGAGCCGCATTCGGAGGGGCTGCGCGAGCGGATCTGGTGGGGCGCAAGCTCCAATGCCACCGCTGTCTGGGCGGCCAAGCTCGGCATGAACCTGCAGAGTTCGACGCTGAAGGACGACGAGACGGGAGAGCCGTTCCACGTCCAGCAGGCCGACCAGATCCGTGCTTACCGCGAGGCCTGGAAGGAAGCCGGCCATACGCGCCAGCCGCGCGTTTCGGTCAGCCGCAGCATCTTCGCACTCGTCGACGACCGCGATCGCGCCTATTTCGGCTATGGCAACGACGAGGACGACAAGATCGGTTTCATCGATGAGAAGACCCGGGCAATCTTCGGCCGCAGCTATGCCGCCGAACCCGACGTTCTGATCCGGCAGCTTGCCAAAGACCAGGCGATCGCCGAGGCTGACACGCTGCTGCTCACCGTCCCCAACCAGCTCGGCGTCGCCTACAACGCCCATGTCATCGAGGCAATTCTGACCCACATCGCCCCGGCGCTTGGCTGGCGCTGACGCGCCGGGCAATGGCACCGGGTGCTCACATCCGCCTGTATCGAGCGCGGAATTCGCGAGGACTGCAGCCCTCGCGCTCGTGGAAGACCCGTGAAAAATAAAATGGGTCATCCAGACCGATCATGGCGGCAACCGTTTCGATTTTTTCGTCGGTGGTGGCCAGCAGCTGTTTGGCATGGTCCATGCGGGCCCGAAGCTGAAATGTCTTGGGCGGCAGTCCTGTTTCAAGCGTGAACCGCCGGCGCAATGTTGCCGGAGACATCCCGTGCTCGGCGGCAAAGGCGGCGAGGTCGAGCGGTTCCATCGCCCGCCGCCGCAGCGCTTCCACGATCACGGCCATGTCGGGTCTTTCCCGGCGTCGATCTTCCACCCCAATTGCCTGCCTGGCGGCTGATATGACGATGCGATGCAGCATCAATGCCGCCGACGCCTGCCCCAGATGAGTATCCTCAAGCAGATCGGAGTGCAGCGTCCCGAAAAGCCGCGCCACTTCATCGAGGCGATGCAAGGCGACGACCGGGTGTCGCTCGGCAATGATCCTTAGCCTCACGAAGTCCCGCGTGAAGGATCCTTCGAAAAGCGCCCAGCGCTCGTCCCAGCCGCCTTCGTCAGGAGCGTAGGAATGGGAGCGGTTGGGAAACAGCCAGAACAGAGCAGGCCCGGTCAGGCTGAGGCGCCCGCTGGCGGCGGTCTCCAGCCAGCCCTGCCCGCGCTCCACCAGCACGACGGCGAAACTCGGAAGTTTTCGGTCGGTCACGGCATGGCGGGCATGCTGCCTGCCACTTCCGGTGACCGCCAGTCCGCCGGCTGCGCCAAGCGGAGTTCTGTAGATGGCCTCGGCGTCTCTCATGATGAGCGAAAAGTCCAGCTAGCTATTTCCTCTATGTCGGTTATCCCTGCAGATCAGCTATTTCATGGCAAGTCAATTCAAGCTGGAGAAGGCTGAAATGTCGATTGCCGCTAAAGCCATGCAGGCCCGAACACCGGAATTTCCCCTTGCCGCCCACGGCAAGACCTTGGCTGCGGAGCGGATGGGCTGGCTCACACCGACCGATCTCGCCATCGGCGTCGACGCCATCCGCCGCCGCTACCAGAACGACGGCTATGTCTGGCTGAAAGGGCTTCTGCCGCGGGCCGATGTCATCGATTTCCGCGGCTGGGTCTTCGAACGCCTCGCCGTGACGGGACTGGTCGAGCCCGGCAGCGATTTTTCCCAAGGCATTGCGTCGGCCGCCAGCTTCGACTGGAGCCTGGCGGACCGGCGCCTGATGTCGCTTGTCCGTTCCGCCGCCTATGAAGGTTTTTGCGCGCAGCCGCCGCTCACCCGTTTCATGGATGATTTGCTGCAAGGCATCTCCTATCTGCACAAGCGCAAGATCATGCGTTTCACCCAGCCGGGATCGCCGACCGCCACACCCGCTCACTACGATCTCGTCTATCTCCGCGGCGGCACCCGTCGCCTGGTGACGGCCTGGATCCCGATCGGCGACATCCCTGCCGAGATGGGCGGCCTCGTCTACCTCGAAGGCTCGCACGCGCTGGGCGTCAAGATGGAGGCCGAGTTCCAGGCCGCAAGCGGCAATCTTTCCCCTGAAGAGCGGATCAGTGCCTATAACAGCTACATGAAGGAAGGCGGCTGGGTCTCGAAGGATCTCCCAGATATGGCCGAGCGCTTCGACACCCGCTGGCTCGCCGCCGATTATGAGGCCGGCGACGTTGTGCTCCACTCGCCCTATATGATCCACGCCTCGACCACCAACCAGGACAGCAGCCGGCGGCTGCGCCTCTCCACCGACATAAGATATCAAAATGTCGACGACGAGATCGACGCCCGATGGAACAACCATTGGAGCCTCGGCGATATGCTGTAGCCCGGTTTCAGCGCCCCCGGCGGCCAAATTCCGCTGCGGTCAATACCAGCGCCGGCTGCGCAGCAGACGCGCTCTCGGAGAGGTCGGACCGGCGGCTGCCAACAGAGCAGCCAAGCGTCGGGACCTTACTGCCGCCGTGAGCGTTGATGGTCCGAGCCTTGAATCGGTTGCATGACTGACCGACTTATGGCTGGGACCGAACCGCTCGAGTTGCCTGATGCCGCGCACGAACCTGAACGACATCCTGATCTTCATGGCCGTCGTCGATGCCGGAAGTTTTATCGCCGGCGGGCAGGCCATGGGCCTGTCCCGCTCGGCGGCGGGAAAGGCCGTCATCCGCCTGGAAGACCGGCTCGGCGCCCGTCTGCTCAACCGCACGACGAGAACGCTGAGCCTGACCGATGAAGGGCGGGTATTCTACGAGCGCGGCTTGCAGATCCTCGCGTCGGTCGACGAGGCCGAAGCGAGTGTGGGAGGCCAGAGCGGCGTGCCGCGCGGCGTTCTCAGACTGACCGTACCCGATGCCTTCGGGCGGCTCGTCGTGCTGCCGCTGCTGGAGAAATATCTTCAGGCCTGGCCCGACATCCAGGTCGAAGTGAGCTTTTCCGATCACCTCGCCGACATCATCGAGGAAGGCTTCGATCTGGCGATCCGGATCGGCGCCGCGGCGTCGGACACCCGGCTGGCCTCGCGCGTGATCGCCACCTACGGTACGCGCCTCTGCGCCTCGCCGTCCTATCTTGCCGAGCGCGGCGAACCGCGCGAAATCGACGACCTCGCAGCCCATGACTGCCTGATTTTCGCCAGCCGCAACCAGAGGCAAGGCTGGCGTTTTCGCGGCAAGGGCAGTTCCTGGATCAAGGCGCAGGGACGCAGCCGCCTGAGGCTCGACAGCGGCGAGGCGATCCGCGACGCTGCCCTGGCGGGATTGGGTATCGCGCTCCTGCCCGATTTTCTCATCGCCGGCGATCTCGCAGCCGGGCGTCTTCGGCAGGTCCTGCCCGACCTTGAAGCCGATGATGCCAAGATCGTCACGCTCTATCCCGATAAGCGGCTGCTGGAACCGCGCATCCACCGGTTTATCGATCTGATGGTCGAGGCGCTGGGGCACGAGAGGTCGGGCGCGCGCTCATCGCCTTGATACGGAAGCACCGGCATCGGCAAGCGCCCGGTCGAAACCGCGGAAACTTTTCAGGCCAAGGGGAAGCAGCGTTGCGACGAGATAGGCAAACCCGGTGAACAGCAGCGCCGCGGCAAGACCGATCGTGCTGATGAGCGCGCCGCCGACGAGACCGCCGAAGGGAATGAGGGCGAAGCAGAGGGCGGTGTTCATTGCGATGACGCGGCCGGTCAGCAGTTTGGGGATGCGCTCGAAGATCACCGCCGACAGGATCGGGTTGAGGAAGCCCGAGGCGAAGCCTGCTATGGCCAGGATTGTAAAGACGAGGCCGAGCGGCGCATCCAGCGCGGTCACGAGAAAACGCGGAAAGCCGGTCAACAGGAATGCCACGGTGTAGACGATCAGGCGCGGCATCCGTTCGCCGACCGCTGCGGCAATCGCCGCACCTGCGATCGAGGCGCCTGTAAATGCCGCAAACATCGCTCCCAGCAGTTCCGGACCGTGGCCGGAATCGCGTGTCCAGACCGGCAGCAGCACCGCATGATAGGCCTGATCCAGCAGATTGGTGATCGCCACCATGACGACGATGCTGACGAGCACCGCATCGCCGCGCAGAAAGCGCCAGCCTTCGCTGAGATCGTCGAGATAGGAGGCTTTTTCGGCCGGGCGGCCGCCCGGTGCACCGGATAACTCGGGCTTGCGCCGCATATCGGGGATGCCGACTGCAACGATCAGAGCGGCGGCGGCGAAGGTGGCGGCATTGACGAGGAGCGCCTGACCCGGGCCGATCAGGCCGATCAGTGCGCCGGCACCGGCAGCACCCGCCGTCGAGGCCAGCCGCTCGATGGCGCTGGCAACGCCAGTCACCCGCTCGAGCGGCACATTCGCGAGCCTGGCGATGTCGGGAACCATCGCCTGTTTGGCGGCGTCGGACGGCCCACGCAGCACGCCCATGGCAAAGACGATAGGCAGCAGCACCGGCATGCCGAGCAGGCCGAAAAAATCGAGCAGCGGCACCAGTCCTACAACGGCCACCGAGGCGGTGTCGCAGGCAATGGCGATGCGCTTGGCGCCGACGCGGTCGATCAGCGGCCCGCCGAGCGCCTTTGCGACGACATAGGGCAGCATCTCCATCATCGCCGTCAGCCCTGTCAGGACAGGGCTGCCCGTCGTGCTCAGCACCAGCCAGGGAATGGCGATGGTCGATAGCCGCGTGCCGGAAAGCGAACACGTCTCGGCTGCGGCAAGTGCCAGGAAAGGCCTGGCCCTCCTCACGGCTCGTCCTCCGCTTCGCGATGCGGAAGGCGACCCGGAAAGGGGAAGGCGTGCAGCATGACATAGAAAGGCACGATGTCAGAATTCCGATGCGCCGCCTCGCCCAGCGGCGGGGCAGCCCGCATCGCTTCCAGGATGATGTCGGTCAGCCGTTTCGTCAGAGCCTCGGCCTGTGCCGCCGTCATTGGAATAATGATGTCATCGGCAGCAGTCGCCTTACGCCATTCGGCCGGCAGTTCGGCATATTCCTCCAGCGCCTGCTGCATCTGGCCGACCTGCAGCGAGAGTGCCGCCTGGTTGAATGCGAGGTCGAGATCGAGCGCCTCCCCCTCGGCCTCGCTTGGCGGCACCGAGGTAAGCTCATGGCTGGCGCGCCACCAGCGGTCGCGCCGTGACGCATGCGGCGCCTCCTCTATGAAGCCATATTGGGCAAGCTGGCGCAGATGATAACTCGTCGCCCCGCTGTTCAAGCCCAGCCGCGCGGCCAGCTGTGTCGCCGTGGCAGGACCGTCGATCCTCAGCATGCCGAGCATGCGCAGCCGAACAGGATGCGCCAAGGCCTTCAGCGCGGTCGGTTCGGGCACGACGCGGCTGACGGTGCGGGAGGCGACGGCATCTGCGGATGGCTTAGGGTTCGGATCTCTCATGCTTCAAGCATATAATTGCAAACATATATTTGCAAACATTTCTTTGCAAAAATGATGCGCCTGCCCGCAGGCTCAATCCTCCCGCAGGGTGAAGACCGCGCAAGGGTCGGCGATGCCGCGGAGGCTGTGTTCTCCGAGCGGCATCAAGGCGGTCGTCGTATTCGCGGCAACCGCGCCGGAAATCAGCACAGTTCGGCCGAGCGGTTTGCAGAGCCCTTCCAGCCGGCTGACCAGATTGACCGCGGGGCCGATAGCGGTAAAGTCCAGCCGGTCGGCCGCGCCGATATTGCCCCACAGGATCTCCCCGAAATGCAGCGATGCGCCGAACGGCAACGGCGCCAGCCCCTGCGCCTGGCGCAGCTGGTCGAGATGGGCCATGCCGGCACGGCTGGCGGCAACGGCCCGCAATGCGGCCTCGCAGGCGTCACGGTCGCCCTGGGCCTCGCCTGCAGCAGGCGTGACCGGAAAGATCGCCAGCACGCCGTCGCCGATGAATTTCAGCACCTCGCCGCCGAAGGCGTGCACGGCGCCGGCGACGCGGTCGAAATAGGCGTCGAGTATCGCAATCATCGCATGCGGCTCGGTCACCTCGGAGAGCGCGGTGAAGTCGCGAAGATCGGCACAAAGAAGAGCGGCGCGGATGGTCTCGCCGGTGCCGCGGGCAAGTGCGCCGGCCTGCACCCGGGCGGCACTGCGCCGGCCGAGATAGGCTTCAAGCAGCGCGGCCCGCGCCTCCCGCGCAGCAAGTGCGGCGAGCGGCGCGGCAGCAAAACGCGCGACCTCGCGCAGCCTGCTGATCTCGGCCGGGCCGAATGCGCTGTCCCCTGCCCCGTTGGCAACCCCCGCCCAGCCGAGCAGCGGGCCATCCGATGCCTGATTATCCCGCCCGATCCTCTCTTCCCACACCGGCCCGAGCCCGGCCAGCCACTCGCGCCCGGCCTCGCTCTGCGGAGCTGCAGCAAAGGCCAAGGCCTCAATGACGGCCCCGGTCTCGGCCCGCCACAGCCAGGTGCGCCGTGCGATGATCGGATGCGGCACCGAAAGCGTCAGCGCGCCGCCCGAAAGCGGCAGGCCGTCAGCCAAAAGCCGGCGCCCGAGCTCGGCCAGAAATCGTTCGGGACCAGGCGAGGCACCGGCCTCGTCAACCAGCCAGGCAAGGGGAGACGGCAGATCCATGCCGCAACATGACATCGCTCCGGGAGGTCCGCAAGAACCCCTCCCGAGGCCCTGATCCTGTCGAGAATCTCATCTCAGAGCAAAACGAAAAATAACACTTTAAACTTGCGCGGTTTTGATTCCATATATGCGGCATTCGTCATCGTGTGATTGAGGGGTACATGGGCACGATATTCTGGCCGAAAGATCCGCTGGATGGCAATGACATGACGCTGCTGACGTCGATCCTTCGGCGGTGGTGCGAAAGGTATCAGGTCGAGCTGACCGCGGAGGAGAGCAGCCGCAAGGCGAAGGAACTTGTCGAATGGTATGAATTCGGCGTCAAGGATCCTGTCGAACTCGAAGAATTGATCGACGGCAAACACTGGCTCGTCAGCACGATCTGACCGAACCGGACAATTGCCAGCTTTCATGAAAAAGGCCGGGCGAAACATCGCACCGGCCTCTCGATATTTACCTCTGAACGAGGGTCTTAGTCATCATCACGCCAGCGGCGGTCGCGATCCCAGCGCCGCTCATGGCGGCCGCGCGGGCCATCCCAACCCCCGTGGCGCCGCTCCCAGCCCCAGCGGGGCGGGCCACCGTAGTAGTAAGCCACCGGCGGGCGTCGCCAGCTGCGCCGGCATTCACCCCAGCGGGTCAGATGCCAGCCGCGGCCACAGGCGTAGTCGACCTTCGTGACATCGCTTGTGACTTTGCTCTCTACATTGATTGTCCCCATCGGCATCGCCTCAGCCGTGCCGATCGAAAGGCTGCCAGCGAGCAAGGCAGCCGCGATAGAAAGTGCCTTCATAACGAACTCCAATTCAATCCAGCCATGACCACCCTAGGGCTGCCAAATTGAACTGGGGATGAACTGTGCGTTCATGTTTGCGGGTAGAAAACGAGCGCTTTCAGACGGCCGATCGGACTCCAACCGGCCGCTTTGCCCGCACCGACAGGCGCTTCAGGTCGCCACGCCACCTGCAAGACATCGTTCATGTCCTGCCATGAAAACGGTCAGGACCCGGATCGCGCCCGGCGGCGACCTCGATCAGCCGCCCGAGATAATGCGCCCAGCCTTCGGCATGGCCGGCGCATTGATCGGCGCTCGGCAGGCCGCTATGGGTGAGCCGCAGCAGCGTTCCGCCCCCTTGCTCGATCAGGTCGATCTCGACCAGGCTGGAGCCCGGCGGCACCACCTCGCTGCCGTCCCAGCCGAAGCTGTAGGCAAGGCGATGAACCGGCACCACCTCGCGAAACGAGCCGCGCGCAAAGCGGGCGCCGGTAACGTTGACGAGGTAGAGCCCGCCCGGCTGCGGCTCGACCTGAGCCTCCGTCCCCATCCAGCGCAGAATCTTTTCCGGGTCGGTCATCAGCGCAAACACCGCGGCCGGCGGCGCCGCGATATGCGCCTCGCGGTGAACGACGAGGGGATCTTGCATGTCTCTCTCCCATGGTTTGCTATGGCGCTGCCCTCGCCTCAGGCGGGATCAGCGGGTCATGCTGTTTTGACGTGGGTGTCCTCATCGGAAGCATGTAGGCAAACGTGTACACTCAGCAAGGGCGACGGCGACATTCCTCTCCGACGCCGGCTGCTCACTGTGTCCTTCGCTCGCGCTCTGCGCACTCGCTCCTATTGTCGCTCACCCCCACAATGAAAGCATTTCACCCTATTGCCAGCCCGCCACCTTGCCCCTATTGTCCCCGCCGTTCTCAGGGCGGGGTGAAAGTCCCTACCGGCGGTATGCAGTTTCGATTGCGAGCCCGCGAGCGCCTTCTTCGGAAGGGTCAGCAGATCAGGTGAGATGCCTGAGCCGACGGTTATAGTCCGGATGAAAGAGAACGTACGTTCCTGCCGCCCTTGCGGCTGTCGGGGACGTTCGTGATCGCCTTGGGTGATGTGTCTGTTCGCCAAAGGAGATTACCATGACACCCACCCGTTATGCCTTTATCAAAGCCAGCTGGCACGCCGACATCGTCGACCGCGCCCTTGACGGCTTCTACCAGCTCGTGCCGCCCGAGCAGGTCGATGTGTTCGATGTTCCAGGCGCGTTCGAAATGCCGTTGCTGTCGCGCGACCTCGCCGCAACCGGCCGCTACGGCGCCGTCATTGCCGCCGCTTTCGTTGTCGACGGCGGAATTTATCGCCACGAATTCGTCGCCCAGGCCGTGGTCGATGGGCTGATGCGCGCCGGCATGGATACCGGCGTGCCGGTGCTGTCGGTTTCGCTGACGCCACATCAATATCAGGAAACCGAACACCATAAGCAGATCTATCGCGCGCACTTCGTCGAGAAGGGACGTGAGGCCGCAAAGGCCGCGCTCACCATCGGGAAGACTCGCGCCGCTCTTGCCGCGTAAGAAGGCGGCTCCTTCGAACCGAGGCGGCGGGATCGATCCCGCCGTCTCACCGGGTCTATTTCGACAGAATAATTGATTCGACGCCCTCGCCGCGCTGTGGTCCACTCATCGCCGACATGTATCGCCATTCTTAATGCATCCAAACCTCAAGGAGCTGAAGATGAGCAATGCAATGCGCAGTGAACCCCCCATCGAAATTCCGAAAACACGGCCGGTCGACACCAAACTCGAAGTGGTCGTCATCCCCGTTGCCGACGTCGATCGCGCCAAACGCTTTTACCAGAGCCTGGGCTGGCGGCTTGACGCCGACTTTGCCAATGATGCCGATTTCCGGGTGATCCAGTTTACCCCGCCCGGCTCCGGCTGCGCGATCATTTTCGGCAAGAACGTTACCGCGGCGCCGCCCGGATCCGCCCAGGGGCTCTACCTCATCGTCTCCGACATCGAGGCCGCCCGCCGCGATCTCATTGCCCGCGGCATCGAAGTCAGCGACGTGTTCCATGACGCTGCCGGCGTCTATGCCGGTAAGGACGAGCCCTATCTGTTCGGGCGGCTGCGCGTCGCCGGCCGCGATCCCGAGCACCGCAGCTATCGCTCTTTCGCTTCGTTCAAGGATCCCGACGGCAACGGCTGGCTGTTCCAGGAAGTCACCGCGCGCCTGCCGGGACGCATCGACGCCGATGAGACGGCCTTTGCGACTTCGAGCGACCTGGCGTCCGCCCTCCGCCGCGCGTCAATCGCCCACGGCGAACACGAGAAGCGCAACGGCGGCAAGCATGACGAAGGCTGGGCGGACTGGTACGCCGAATACATGGTCAGCGAACAAGCCGGCAGAGAGCTGCCATTGTAGGAGGCGGCAGACGCTGGGAGCACCCGCCCCGCTGGAGGACGGCCGGGGAACCATACGGCATGTCATTGCATCCCAAGTCGCATCCGCAGCGCGCAACTCAGCGCTCGAACATGTCCCGCCACTGCTTTTCGCCGATCAGGCAGTCGGTACCGGTGTCAGCGCCGGCAATTCTCTGCACCGTCACCGGTGGCGAAAGGCCGCTGATCTCCAGCACCAGCTTGCGGCGCACGGCAACGGCGAAATCCTCGATCTTGCGGACCGGCAGGACGAAGGCGCCGGGGCCGCCGATCACGCAGTCGGCATAATATGTGTCGAGCCCGTTGGGGGCATCGGAGGGCCGCAGCATGATGGCAAGGCCATTGATGATCATCCCGGCTTCAACCGCCCTATCTCGGGCCGGCGTGACCGGATTGCCCGAGTTGTTCGGGCCGTCGCCGGAAACGTCGATGACCTCCCGCCTGCCCCGAAACGGGCTGGCGATGATCATGCTGGCGCCCTGGCTGATCGCCGTGGATATGGAAGTACGCCGTTGCGTGGCGACCGGCCGAGCTTCGAGCTTGCCGGCAAAAGCGATCGCGTCCTCTTCCGTCTCGATCACCTGCCAGTCGATCACCGAATCCTCGACGACATAGCCTGCCCATTCGAAATAGCTGATGGCAATGCGGCCGGTCAGACCGCCTTTAACCGCATCAAGGAATTCCTTGTGCTTGAGCGCCTCGACATAGCCCTCGCGCTGAATGCCGATCTCTTCGAAATCCATCGACCGCGAGGTGTCGACGGCAAGTACGAGGCTGACGTCGACCTCGTTTGCCGCTGCCTGCGCTGTCGGGACGAGGCCGGAAAGACCCATGAGCACCGCAACTGTCGTCAGCATCGGCAAATCCCCGCGCCATCTAAGTCAGCGAACTCTAACACAGCTGGATCGACTCGGGACTCCCGCCCAGGTGCGCGGCTTCAATTTTCGGTGATGGCATCAGGAGGCTCAATGCAGGGGAAGCCACAAGGGCGTCTTCCACGCCTTCAGCGCCTCCAGAAAGACCTGCAGGCGCAGGGGCAGGAAGCGGCGTGTGGGATAGACCGCATGCACGAAAATTTCCTCCGAGGACCAGTCCGGCAGCAGGCGGATCAGTTCGCCTCTTTTGATCTGCTCGTCGCAATAGGTGGAAGGCAACAGCCCGATCCCGTGTCCTCGATAAGTGAAGGCGCTCACCGCCTCGAAATCCCGGCTCGAGACCGGCCCCGACACCTGCTGGCGGACCGATTTGCGGCCGCTGACGAGATGCCATTCCGCTTCGCCGTTGCGGCCGTTCAGCAGCACGCACTGGTGGTCCTTCAGGTCTTCGGGCTTTGAGGGAGGCGCCCTACCCTTCATATAGTCCGGCGCGGCGACCAGATAGCGCACGCTCTTTCCAAGCCGCTGCGCGACGATCGAGGAATCCTTGAGCTCGCCGAAGCGGATGCCGAGATCGATATTCTCGGCGATCAGATCGAGGAACAGGTTGGTGACGAAGAGATCGATCCGGATTTCGGGATAGGTCTTCAGGAAAGCCGAAACGAATTCGTAGAAGACCTCCTGCCCGAAGATGACGGGCACGGAGATCTTCAGCAAGCCTTCCGGCTTTCTCTGTGTTTCCGTCAGTGCCTGCTCGGCGTCCATAAGATGGGCGAGCGGCTCGCTGCACTGATCAAAATAGGCACGGCCCTGGGCGGTCAGGCTGAGCTTGCGGGTCGTCCGCTGCAGCAGCGTCACGCCGAGTTGCTCCTCCAGCGACGTCACCTTCCGGCTGACGGTCGACACCGGCATGCCGAGGGAATGGGCGGCGCGGCTGAAGCTGCCGTACCGCGCCACCGTCACGAAAACGGCGATGTCGTTGAGGTCTGCCATGTCGCCATTTTTGCATGGATGCAAAAGAGATTCCAGATATTTCCATCTAATCGGGGAATGAAGTTTTCGCCATATTCACCCTGCGAAAACAATCACAACCCGATGGAGGCGCATTCGCAGCCGCCCCGTCTCGAGCGACCCGGCCTCGCAAGCGCAAGACCTCCGTTGCCCGACCAAATTATGGAGTTCAACATGACTACGAGAAAGACTGTCATCGTCACGGGCGCCTCCCAGGGTATCGGAGCCGGGCTCGTCAACGCCTTCATCGAGCGCGGCTACAATGTTGTCGCCACCTCGCGCCAGGTCAGCGCCTCGGATGCCTTTCAAGTTTCGGAAAGACTGGCGGTTGTCGACGGCGACATCGGCGATGCCGAGACCGCGGCACAGGTAGCTAAAACCGCGATCGCCCGGTTCGGCTCGATCGACGCCCTCGTCAACAATGCCGGTATCTTCCTGGCCAAGCCGTTCGTCGATTTCACCATGGACGACTTCAGGAAGTTGTCGTCGACCAATCTCGAGGGCTTCATCCACCTGACGCAACGGGTCGTCGCACAGATGCTCGCACAGAAAACCGGCGGCAGCGTCGTCAGCATCACCACGCCATTGACCGATCACCCGATCGCCGGCTTCTCCGCCTCGGTGTCGATGATGACAAAGGGCGGCATCAACGCCATCTCCAAGAACCTGGCGATGGAATATGCGAACCAAGGAATTCGCTTCAATATTGTCGCTCCCGGTGTCGTGGACACGCCGCTGCACAAGGACAATCCGAAGGACTTCCTGAGCACGCTGTCGCCGATGGCTGGCATTTCCAACGTCGAGGAAATTGTCGATGCGGTCGTCTTCCTAACCGAAGCTCCGCGCGTAACCGGGGAGGTGCTGCACGTCGACGGCGGCGCACATCTGGGCAAATGGTAAACCAAGTGAAAGCGTTGGCAGCCGGCGCGGAACGACGGCTGCAGGAACTCGGCATTGTGCTTCCCCCCCAGCCGACACCCCTGGGGGCCTATGTCGAGGCGGTCAGATCAGGCAATCTGGTCTTCTTCAGCGGCATGTTGCCGGTTATCAACCGCGAGCCGCGCTATATCGGCCGCGTCGGTGGCGTCCTGACGGCTGAAGACGGCAGGAAAGCCGCCGAAACGGCGGCGCTCAGCGCACTTGCGGCCGCCAAGGACTATCTCGGCTCGCTGGACAGGGTCGCAAAAGTCGTCAAGCTCGGCGTCTACATCGCCACCGAAGGCGATTTCCGCGATCATCCGAAGGTCGCGGACGGAGCGTCGCAAATGCTGCTCCAGGTCTTCGGCGAGGAAAAGCTCTCCGGCCGAGTCGTCCTCGGCGTCGCCAGCCTGCCGCTTGGCGTGCCTGTCGAACTTGAGCTTGTTCTTGAGGTCGATGGTTGAAAGCGGGCCGCCCCTCATCCGCCTGCCGGCACCTTCTCCCCGCACGCGGGGCGAAGGGGATATGCCGCGACCTCTCCGTTCCTCGCCAACGTCTCGCAGGGCACGTCCCCTCTCCCCGTCAGAACGGGGAGAGGGTTAGGGTCATATGCGCTAGGTTAGGCGAGCATTCAGATAATCGCATTGTTTTCGACGTCGGCGTGGCGGCTCACAGAGGTGGCGCCGACTTCGGGTGACGAGATTACAGACGGCCTGCCACAGCAGCAATCCGCGGATGGCGGCGTGAATGGTGCTCAGGGCTATCTTCATGAGACGCCAGCGTGACGGGCTTGCCTGTGGGATTGGCGTATCCAGAGGGGGGAGAGTCCGGGACTTGCCCGGCAATCTGTTCGGCGATGATGGCCACGATCAGTCTGGCGTAGAGCCAAGCCTGCGCCAGTTCTGGCTTCTTGGCCGGCAAGCTGTCGAGGCCGGCCAGGCTCTTGAACCGTTTGAACGCCAGCTCGATTTGCCAACGGAAGCGATAAAGGGTGAGAATATCTGTCGGCGGGAAGGTGGCGGCCGGCAGCGAGGTCAGCAGCAGAATGTACTTCGCCGCCTCCAGACTGCGCGGATCGGGTTGTTTGCCGCGCTTGCTGGCGTCCTTGAGCAGGCGTTTGTGCTCGGCTTCCACCTGTTGCGGATCCTTGCGCCGGATAACCAGGCGCAGGACCAGTGGCGTCGCCGCCTTCACGCCTTCGTGGATACGAACCTTGAGTTCACTTTCCTGTTCTTGCTGAGCGGCGAGCGCGGCAAACAGATCAAAGGGATCGCCATTCGGCTGCAACAGCCGCAACGAGTTCCAGCCGGTCCGCACGATGAAGTCTGCGCCGGCGTCGATCACGGGCCGCAGATCGCGCGGTCTTGCATAGTAGCGATCGGCCAGCACGATATTACCGGGTGCGTAGGTGAGGCGCTGAAGGTTCTCGGCACCATGGATGTCGGTCAACTCAAGCTGATCGACCTGAGCCGTTGCCAGGTCGTAGCCGACATGCAACCGCCACGTCGTGCGGTCAGCGCCCGGGTGGCAGATCGACGTTCCATCGAGCACACGCAAGCGATACCCCGCCCAGCGCCCTGCCGGCACCTTAGTCTGCTCGGCAATCAGCGTGGCCACGATGTCGCCAAGCCAAGGGGCTGCTTTGCATAGCCGCTCGAGCAGCGATGGGTCGGACAAGCGGGCGATCCCGCCCGCTTCGGCCCATGCACAGGTCTCGCGTAGCGACATACCAAGGCCGCCATAGGCAAGCGCCAGCCGCAACAGCGTCTCGGCGTTCTTGATTTCCCGCACCCGCGTGAAAGCGCCGCGCAACCGCGCCGTTGCTTCCAGGTCAAAACCCGCCGGAAGCCAAGCGCTCACTTCCGACCAATGATCCAAAATCTCAGGACGAATCGTCATCCCAAGCTTGAATCATAACCAGATTCCTCATGTCCAGCCCTAACCTAGCGCATATGAGGGTTAGGGTGAGGGGCTGGCATCGGGTTCGTCTCCCCATCGCAACCTCAAACGATACGGGTGACGAAGAAGGTCGCTGGCGCCAGCCAACCAATAGGCCCAATCGCCAACAGCACCTCACACCGCCACCAACAACAACACATAAGCAATGACACTCACCATCAACCCGCGAAACGCGAAGGTGACGCAGCGGTATTTGTTGCGGGCGATGGTGGAGAGGATGTTGGCGTTTTCGAGATATTGATCGAAGAGATAGCGCTCGTCACGCCTGAGCGCCGCGTCGAAGAACAGATCGCGGTGGTTGTGCCAGGCGCCCCAGAACAGCGAGGTCGAGGTATCGAGACGGCGCGGCAGCACCACGAGGATCGCCGACAGAATGGAAAAGACCGAGGCTGCGGCCAGCAGGCCAGAAAACAGCATGCTCCCCGACGTGCCGGCGATATAACGCGCCGGGCTGAAGACCGCCCTCACCTCGCTGGAACTTACCAGGAAAGCCAGCATAAAGGTAAAGATATAGGCGGCCTTTTGATCGGATATCTTGATCTGATCGTAAAATATATCATTGATTTTCTTGATATGGTCGAAATACTCGACACCTATATCCGCGCTCGACGGCTGACTCAGCATAACCTCAGTTGCAGTTTCGAAGTCGCTCACGTGAATACTCCACCCTCAAGTGTTTCCCTGATATTACACTTGGCAGAGAAAGCAAGAACACGTGTGCAACGAGCTTGACTTTTCTTTTCTACACCGACAAAGGGGAAGCGGGATATGGGGTTGAGGTCATGCGGGGGCATTCCAAACACATCTTTCGCGCAGGAGTGGCGCTGGCGCTTGCTCTGCCTGGTTTCGCACCGCCGGCGATGGCCGAGCCGCTGCAGCGTGCAACACCGGTCGCCGGCTCCGTCATCGCCCGCAAGACCGGCGAAGAGGTCCGCTTTATCGACGTGTCGAATTGGCGTGTCGTCGACATCAATCAGGATCTCCTGACCGGCGACGTGCTGCGCACCAATGCCAACGGCCAGCTCGCCATCGTCTTTTCCGATCACACCCAGGTTCGCCTCGGCCGCAATTCATCGCTGCAGGTCAAGAAAATGGCCGCCACCGGCGACACGACACTGGAGCTGCAATCGGGAACGATCTGGGCGCGTGCCGAGCGCGGCGGCCAGGGCCTGACGGTCGAGACCCCTGCGGCCGCAGCCGCCATCCGCGGCACGGACTGGACGATGACCGTCGAGGGCAGCAAAACCTCGATGATCGTGCTCGAAGGCCGCGTGGCGCTCAGCAACCCGCAGGGCAGTGTCGAGGTGAACGAGGGCGAAGGAGCGGTGGCGACCATTGGCCAGGCGCCGCGCAAGCTCGTCATCGTCACGCCTGATGACCGCGAGCAGATGCTGTTTTACCTGAACCTGCGCGACGGCTTCGGCCTGATGCCGACCTCGCCGCTGCCGGCAGGCCGCATGGCCGACGAACGTCGCCGGCTGCTCGCCTTGCCGCCCGAGCGCCGCACCACCGAGGACTGGCTGGTGCTCGCCGAAGTGCAGAGCGCCTTCGACGGAAGGCAAGTGGCGGCAGCAACCCTCCAGGAGGTTCGCCGCCGCAAGCTGACATCGGCCCAGAAGGCGCGTGCCGACCTGATCGACGCCACCATCGCCGGTTCCGAAAAGCGTTATGACGACGCCGCAAGGCTGTTTGCATCGGCGATGCCGCATCTCGACCCGGCCCGCCGCAGCATGGCGCAATATGGCGGCTATTTCGCCCGCTCGCTTGCCGATCCCGCCCATGTCGAAAAACCGCCATCGGAAGCTGTCGGCCCCTATGGCGCGATCATGCAGGCCTATACGGCAGGCTTCCTGGAAAATCCCCGCGCCGCCATCGACATCATCAGGCAAGCCGAGAAACGCTTTCCCGACGATCCCACCCTGCCCGCGATCCGTGCCCAACTCGCACAGTTGATCGACGATCGCGAACAAATGCAGCAGGCGGTCGACCGTGCTTTGGCGCTCGACCCGAACCATCCAATCGCCCTTGCCGCGCGTGCCGCCTACAAGGCCGGATACAAGAGCGATATCGACGGCGCCCTTGCCGACCTGAACCGCGCCATCGAGCTTGCGCCCGGCGCATCCGGGTCGCTGAACTCGATGGGCCTGCTGCAGAGCGCCCGCGATGCCAATGGCGAGGCAGAAGCTGCCTTCCTCAAGGCGATCGCGCTCGACCCGCAAGATCCCGTCCCCCACGCCAATCTCGCCATCCTCTATCTCGACCAGTCAAGGATGAAGGATGCCAAGCGGGAGATTGATGCGGCACTCGCCGCCGATCCGGGCTTCGACATCGCCCTTCTCGCCCGCGGCCGCTACTACCTGCAGACCGGCGAGCGCGATAAGGCCCTGGACGACCTGCTGGCGGCCAGCACCGCCAATCCGGCGCATTCTCAATCGCAGCTGATGCTCGCCGCCGCCCATTACGAAAAGGGCGACCGCATCCCCTCCGAGCAGGCGCTCGACAATGCCGACCGGCTCGACAAGAACGATCCGGTCATTCCGGCCTTCCGCACCGCCGTCGACATCGACGATTATGACGCCGAGGGCGCGATCCGCAATGCGCAGGAGTTTCTCCGCCGCTCCAGGGCGCGCGGCGGCGATTACAGCGCGCTCGGCGCCAATGCGAGCGCCGGCTCGACGCTGAACGACGCCTTCCGCCTGCAGGGGCTGGATGCCTGGGGCCGCTATTATGGTGATGCCGTCTTCGATCCTTTCAAAGGCAGCGGTTATATCGATCAGTCGATCAAGGGCAGCATCTTCCCTTTCGTCAACGCGACGAGCTTCAGCGACGACAATGTCATCCAGAACCGTGGCAACGCGTCGAGCTACTCCTCCTTCATCCAGGGCTTGCTTCTCTCTCCGCACATGCTGTCCGGCCGTTCGCGCTCCGCATCGCTGTTCGAAGTGCCCTTCATCGAAGGCTCGCTCGGCGGCGGCATCAACAGCGTCGACGGCCACACGCGGCGCATCGGCGAAGCCGAAATCCAGGGCTATTCGAACGCGACGATTCCCATCAGCTTCTACGGCAACCTGACCTGGGAAGAGCTAGCGCTCGATGGCGACTACCGTGACGTCGGTGGATATGCGACCGACAATAAACTGCTGAGCGCCAACGGCTATCTGACGGCAACCGTCACGCCTGACGATCGCGTGGTGACCTTCGTGAACCATGGCAAAAACGATGGAACGTTAAACGCGCAGTCGGAAAGTACGGCGCTGACAGACCTTCTCATCTTCGGAGGCGTGCCGATTCGGACCATCGACCTGCCTCTATATACCGACCGGCGCGATGTCATCGAGAGGACCAATGCCGGCGTCGGCTGGAGCCATACCTTCGGCTATGAAAACATATTGAACGGTGCCTTGCTCTATTCGGAAAGCAAATCGCAGACAACAAGCGCCCTTCGGTTTGATGATTCGTTGCTTCTCGGCTTGCCCGATCCCGATATTATCCCCTTCCTGGACACCAGCGAGGATCTGTCCTCCAGAACCTATATTGCAGCTCTGAGCCATTCTATCGGCAGTGGACCGCTGACCTGGCGATACGGGATCGAAGGTGGCTGGGTCGATTCCAGCGTGACGACGTTCTCCCGTCTTCATGAACTTGTTCCCCTTGTCCCGATCTTTCCTGAAATCACGGATGGCCCGGATACATTCAGCAACCGCGTCAACATTGGCCGCGCCTATGTCGACGTGCTGCACGAGATCACGCCCGATCTGAAGGGCGAATATGCGCTGTTCGCCACGCGCCTGGAGGGCGACGGCATCGATATCAGCCGGCTGGAGCCGCGTTTCGGCCTTGCTTGGGCGCCCGTCCAGAACCATTGGCTGCGCGCCGCCTTCATGCGCCAGAGCCTCGATACCGGCGTTGCAACCCTTGCCCCGATCGGCATCCTCGGCTTGCAGCCAAACCAGTTCTCGGTCGGCATCGAAGGCTACACCGATACGGTAGCGCTGCAATGGGATGCCGAATGGACCGACCGCTTCTTCACTTCGGTCGAGTACCAGCATCAGGAACTGCATGATTTCTCGATCGATTTTCCGCTGATCTCGCTTCCCTCGGATACCAGCCTGCCAATCTCACGCGGTAGCATCGATCGCGCTGCCGTCACCGCCAACGTCGCGCTCGGCAACGGTTTCGGCCTTTCGGCCACCTACGCCTATATGGATTCGGAAAACAGGGATCCGCTTGAGCCGATCTATGGCGGCCCCCTTCCTTTCATACCGCAGAATTCCGGGCAGATTGCGCTGACCTGGGTCAATGAAGCCAAGGTCAAGGCAACGGTTGCCGCCAACTATATCGGCGAGCGCGACGGCGATCGGTTCGGCACGAAACTCGACGATTACTGGAGCCTCGACGCCCACTTGATCTGGGAACCATTCGACAAGCGCATGGCGCTGGAGGCATCCGCCTATAATCTGCTCGACGAAGATTTCGAGATCACGCCGGGCGTGCCCGGCTGGGGCCGCGCCTTCAAGGGCACGCTCAAAGTCCGCTTCTGATGCGGGTGCGGGACAAGCCTCGGCAGGCCAGGCAGATCAGGAGCCGGCATCTGAGGCTGCTGGTGCTGTCGCTGACCACGCTGATCGCCATTTCGCTGCTGTCGCGCCTGCCCGCCTGGTCGCTGCTGGAACTCAGAAGCTTCGACTATCTCTCGACCGTCGACGATCCCCGTCCGCCCGCGGACGGGCCCGTCATCGTTGCGATCGATGAGCCTTCGCTTGCCGATATCAATGCGCAATGGCCTTGGCCGCGCAGCCTGCATGCCGCGCTCGTGAACCAGCTGCGTGCGGCCGGCGCCCGCGTCATCGGCCTCGACATCATCATGGCCGAACCCTCTAACTCCGACAACGACGCGGCGATCGCCAAGGCGGTCGGCCCGGATGTCGTGCTCGCCGGCGATGAAACGCTGATCGAAACACCGCAGGCGTCGCAGCTGATCCGTGCCACACCGCTGCCGCAGCTGACGCAAGCGGGTGCTGTGACCGGCATCGCCTCGATCGATCTCAGCGGCGATGGCATGTTCCGGCGCATTCCGGGCTATGAGGACGGCTTTGCCGCCATGCTGATGAAGGCGGCGTCGGGAGCAGCAAACGCGGACTTGCCGGCCGGCCGGCTTATCCAATCCTTCGGCCCGGCCCGCAGCTATCCCACCGTCTCCTATTACCAGGCGCTCGATCCTGAGAATTTGCTGCCGCCGGGTTATTTCAAGGGCCGCGTCGTTCTCGTCGGCCTCAGCCTGCAGAATGCGCCCGCGATCGACAAGGGGGGTGTCGATGCCTTTGCGACACCCTATACCGTCCACACCGGCAAGCTCGTCTCCGGTGTCGAGATTCAGGCGACGATCTATGACAATATCCGCGCGGGCCTGTCGATCGCGGAAGCCCGCCTGCCGACGGTTGCCGCCTGCATCCTGATATCGGTGCTGCTGGCCGCCACAACCGTCTGGCGCTCGACGGGATGGCTGACGATCGTGACCAGCGCGGCGGCCCTCCTCGCCTTCGCGGCCGTCAGCTTTGCCGGCATCCGGCTTGCCCATGTCTTCGTCTCGCCGCTCGGGCCCACGATCGCTTATATCTCGGTCGTCTTCGGCCAAGCCGCCTTCGATTATGCCGAGGAGCGCCGCAACAAGCGCCAGATCATCCGCGCCTTCGCCCAGTATATCTCGCCCGATCTCGTGAAGCGGCTGTCGAACGACCCCTCGCAGCTGAAGCTCGGCGGCGAGCGGCGCACGCTCTCGGTGCTATTTTCCGATGTGCGGGGGTTCACCACCATTGCCGAGACGCTGAAGGACGATCCGGAGCAACTGACCGGCCTGATCAACCGGCTGCTGACGCCGCTCTCCGACGTGGTGATGGATCACGGCGGCACGATCGACAAATATATGGGCGACTGCATCATGGCTTTCTGGAATGCGCCGCTCGACGATCCCGACCACGCGCTTCACGCCGTGCGCGCCTCACTCGCCATGCAGGCGGCGATTTCGAGGTTGAATACCCAGCTGGAGCGGGAGGCGGCCACACTTGGCCGCAAGCCGCACGTCTTGAAGATGGGCGTCGGCATCAACACCGGCGAATGCATCGTCGGCAACATGGGCTCGACCCGCCGCTTCGATTATTCCTGCCTTGGCGACAGCGTCAACCTTGCCTCCCGCCTCGAAGGCGCTTCGAAGAATTACGGCGTAGCGCTCCTGCTCGGTGAGGAAACCGCAAGGCTCGTCGCCGACACCTACACCGTCGTCGAACTCGACCGCATCATCGTCAAAGGCCGCACCGTCCCCTCACCCGTCTTCACCGTCGTGCACAAGGCCGACGCAGAAGCGCTCACCGCCCACCAGGCCTTCATCGAGGCGAAGTATGCCGGGACGCTGGTGCCGTTGGATGTGGTCTTCGACAGACTGGCCGCGGATATTCCCGAACTTTCCGGCTATTATGCGATCGTCAGGGACGCGCTGACCGAAGGCGGAGAATGACGGATCTGCAGGGCGGGGTTCACGCAACCGGAGGATCTCAATCGCCTGTAATCGACTGCTTCTCGATGTCAAACCCATAGGCCCGCTGCACGAGCGCAACGCGAATTTCATATCGGGAATACCAATCTTGGCGTCCTCGACGCTGTGCCTCGACGTGATCGACGACGGACTTCCAATTGCGGATGCTTCCTTCGTCCTTCCAGTAAGAGATCAATATCCCGAAGCCATCTGCTCCGCGGGCACTTTCGAAACCAAGATAGCCCGGCTGTCGACTTGCGAGTTCGGTCATTGCATAACCCATCTCACCGTAACCGTCGGCTATATCGGTTCGCTGAGACGTAAAGCTCACCATGTAGTATGGAGGTTCCGGTAGAGAAGAAATGCGCATTCAGCATCTCGCTTGTAGTCAATAGCAATTCGATCACACTCTCAGAGAGTGCAGGCGTATTCAAGCGCTACCAAGCCGAGCCGTCAGCAGATGGCGCGAAAGAAACCATAGCAGGGCATTCGGTGTGAGCGTTGCTATCAGATCCTACGTTCATCAATCGCATAGAGGTTGGTCGGCGCGTCATGGAGCATGACCTCGCGTTCAAAACGGAAGCCGCATTTCTCAAGAACCTGTTTTGACGCGGCGTTGGCCGAGCGGACCAACCCGATCTCACGGTCCACATGTAAGTCGTCAAAGGCAAAGGCCAGGGATTCTCTGACCAGTTCTGTGGCATAGCCCCGCCCCCAGCTTTCGGGCTGCAGATGATAGGAAAGATTGAGGCCATCGAAATCTCGGGAAATGGTCACGCCGCCGAAACCGATCAGCGCCCCCTCCGTCTCGACCGCCCAGCGCCCGAAGCCGTGCTCTTTCCAATGCTTGATATCGCGCGCAAGCCGCGCCGCACTTTCTTCCGGCGAGTCCGGCCGGGGCACGGGCCGATGCGCGACCAGTTCCGGACGTGAAAAAAGTTCGGCCAGGAAATGAATGTCCGCTGGCTGAGGAATTCTGAGCCTCAACCTCGTCGTCTGCCTCGGCGCCGGCGACGCAGCGCCATGGAACTCCTTTTCGCGCATCTCTCATCCAATTCCGGAAACCGCTATATGAATATCCGGACGTCACGCCTCGACGAGCCTCAGCTTATCATTGTCCGACGCCCTAGCGACCGATTGCCCGCAGCCTCGCAACTTCAGGGGCAACGACTGCGATGAAAAGCCCGGGATCGCCAAGCGCCCTCGCCGAGAGCATCGCCCCATGAACCGAGGCCATCAGCATTTGCGCTTGCTCTTCCGGCCGCTTGTCCAACTGGAACTGGCCCTGCTCGACCCCGTCCTGTAGCACTGAGCTAAGCCATGCCGCGAGACCCTGGAAATGGGCGCGGACAGGGGAGGCAACCTCGTCCGGCAGCATCTGCATTTCGCTGGCAAGCATCGCGCAGACGCAGAAGGGCCGCGAGGCGTCGCGAATGCATGTGTTCCAATAGCCGATATAGAATTGCAGCTGATCGGCCGGGCTTGCGGCCTGCTCGCGCACCGACTGCAGACCCGCCTGCGCCTGGTTGATGTAGCGCTCCACCAGCGCCGCGACCAGCTCGGCCTTGGTCGGAAAATGATGGTGGATGCTCGCTTTCCTGATACCGATCGCAGCCGAGATGTCGGCATAGCTGAAGCCGTTATAGCCTCCTGCCACGATGAGCGACTGCGCGATGTCGAGGATTTTGTCGGACGTCGAAGCCATTGATTTCATAACGTCGCCTACCTTCTGGTAGGCAGATTGTCAAGCCTCTCACTGCATCACGGCTATCACAACAAAGTGTGCGGACGGCGCGTTGACTCCACCTTTCTATCTACCTACTAGTAGGCAGGCAAATCATAAGGAATCTCCCGATGCAAACTCCAGCCTCCTTCCAGTCCAACTGGCTGAGATCCTATTATTTCACCCGCGCCGCCTTCTCGATGGTCTGGATTGCCGCCGCCATCCTCCTTGCCGGGCAGCCACGCGCCGTGGCCTTTCTGCTGGTGGCCTATCCCTTGTGGGATGCGCTCGCCAATCTGATCGATGCCCGGGTGAACGGCGGCCTGCAGGCCAACCCGTCTCAGACGCTGAATGTCGCGGTCAGCACCGTCACGGCACTCGCCGTCATCATCGCGCTCAGCAATAGCACCTACGCGGTCCTCGCCGTGTTCGGGGCTTGGGCGATCCTCTCGGGCCTGTTGCAGCTCAATACCGGCGTGAGGCGCTGGCGCACCTACGGCGCCCAATGGGTGATGATCCTGAGCGGTGCGCAATCGGCCCTTGCCGGTGGCTTCATGATCAGCCAGTCGTTTGCCGCCACCGCGCCGACGATCCTCGATATCTTGCCCTATGCCGGGTTCGGCGCCTTCTACTTCCTGTTGTCCTCGATCTGGCTCGTCGTCGCAGCCCGCCGCAAGGCACATGCATAGGCGCTGCCCGGTCCGCGCGGCGGCGATCCGAAGTATTGCCGCCGCCGCTCATTCCTATGCTCTCGGCCCCATGCTCTCGGCGGAGATTTGCGGGAGACGACCACCTTCTTTCGCGCTATGAAGGGTGATCGCAGTTCCTGCCCATAGACCCCGAGGTCACCCCCATGGCTTTGAAAGTTCTCTTCATTGGCGGCACCGGCCAAATCTCCTATCCATGCGTCGAACGCGCCATTGCCGCGGGCCATCATGTCAGCGTCTTCAATCGCGGCTTGCGAAGCGCCGCCTTGCCTGCCGGGGTAACCTCGATCGTCGGGGAGCTCGGATCGAGCGCCTATGCCGATCTCGCCAAGGCCAATTGTGATGTCGTCTGCCAGTTCATCGCCTTCACGCCGGATCAGGTTGGGCGCGACATCGAGGTATTCTCAGGCCATTGCGGCCAGTACATCTTCATCTCCTCGGCCTCGGTCTATGAAAAACCGCCGCGTCACTACGTGATCACCGAGGAGACGCCGGCGATCAATCCCTACTGGCCCTATAGCCAGGCGAAGATCGCCTGCGAGGAACTGCTCCAGAAATCCGGCAACCTCGGCTGGACGATCGTCCGCCCCAGCCACACCGTCCGCACCGGCCTGCCGATCATGATGGGCGACGCGGACGTCATGGCGAGACGCATGCTGGATGGCGAGCCTATCATTGTCGCGGGCGACGGCCACACGCCCTGGACGCTCACCCGCTCAGTCGATCTCGCCGTGCCTTTCGTCGGCCTTTTCGGCAAGCAAGCAGCGCTGAACGAGATTTTCCACATCACCTCCGACCGCGCCCATACCTGGGACGACATCCAGAAGACCATCGCCAGACTGCTCGGCGTCGAGGCGAAGATCGTCCACGTGCCGACCGACACGCTAATCCGGTACAATCCGGAATGGATCGGCCCTCTCCTTGGCGACAAGGCCTGGACGGCCATTTTCGACAACTCCAAGGTCAAGCGCGTGGCGGGCGATTTCACCTGCGCCGAGAGCCTGGATGAAATCCTGGCCGACTCGATCATGCACCTCAAGCAGCGCATGGCGAAGAGCCGCCCGCCGCGGGGTGAACTGGATGCTCTGGTCGACAGGATTTGCGCGGAGCAAGGTGCTCTCGGCTAGGCATATTTTCCAAGGCAGCGCACCTGCAGATGCGCCACTGCGTCGCTTGAACGACCGATTTGGAAAGTACCGGCGGCTTACGTCAGTTCTTTATCACGTTGATATTGACGGTTACGTCCTTGATGGTTCCTTCGCCGTAGGACACTCTGACCTTATACATATCCTTTCCAGAGTATCCGCTGTTGGACGTATAATATTCGGACACGCCAGGAGATTTCCTGGAATTGCACCTGATCTGCGGGGCACCTGTCGGGTAATGTGAAGAAATCTTTTCGTTAACGAATTCAACCGAACCGTGCGCCGGGGCTTGCACCAACTTTATCTTCGCCATCGTCGCCGCGGTGCAATCCGCATTCAAATTGTAAGACTGGCCCATTTTTGTCCGCTCGCCACTGACGGCGCGACTGTGATCCGCGGAAACCTGGACACCATTCTTGGTAGTGACACATCCGGAAAGACCTAAAGTTACGGAAAGTATGGGCATTAGAATATGGCTTGCTCTGAAAAATCGCGCCCCCGGCATTCTTCTTTCATCCTCTGGTTTTAATAATATTACAATTCAGCTTTAACCAACTGGCAGGGTATTGCAATGGCGCGAGCCGTTCACTTGCTCGCTGTCCTAAAGAGATGGCATGACCACTGACTGCAACCGATGGGAAGCAGAATTGTGATGGAGGCTGCACACTGGAAGCTTCCGACCAGTACCAGCAAATCAACTCGCCAAAGTCAGCCCGCCATACCGGCTGATTTCATTCTCGATCTCGGCGACCAGCGTATCGAGCGCCGGATTTCGCGCCTTTCGGGCGCGGCGCACGACATAGGCCAAGGCGGGAGGCGCCGGCAGGTGGTTGGTGATGATCTCCATCTCAGGGCGGAGGTGGCGCCCGTTGAGAAGCGCCACGCCAAGGGCCGAGGTGACGGCCGAGACGATGCCGGCGGCGCTTGCGCATTCGAAGACCGTTTCGAGCAGCGTATCGCCATCCTGGCCGATATCGAGCGCCCATTGGCGGTAGAAGCATTCGTCGTCGAAGGACAGGAAAGGGATGGGGCCACCCGGCGGCAGAACGAGATCCGGATGCTTCACCCAGTAGAGCTGCTCGCGGAAAAGCACGGTGTCGGTCGGGCGAACCTCGTGGGCAAAGATCTGCACGATTGCGGCGTCGAGTTCTCCCCGCTCCAGCATCGCCCTCAGCACCAGGCTCATCCTGACCTTGGTGCGCACGGCGACATCGGGATGCAGCCGTCGAAACCGGCCCAATATCCGGGCCAGATCGCTGCAGGTCGTATCCTCGGTCAGCCCCAGCGCGATGCGCCCGGCGAGTGGCGTTTTCGTCAGGCTGAGAAGCGCTTCGTCATGCAGGCCGAGGATGCGTTCGGCATAATCGAGCAAATCCTCGCCGGCAGCGGTAAACATCGGCGCTCCCGGCCTGCGGCTCAGCAGGTCGCAATCGAGGCTAGTCTCCAGCCGCTTGATCTTGTGGCTGACGGCCGATTGCGACAGGCCGAGCGCCTCGGCGGCGCGGGTGATCCCGCCGTGGCGGCGAACGGACCACAGGACGCGCAGCGCGTCTATTTCCAATCGTCGACTGTTGAGTTCCGTCACGAGAAGCCCTCGGCTGACTGTATTGCCAAGCTATGCATGGAGGCCGTGACGCTTGCAAGCCACCATCGACAAATAGGCAGATGTGTCATATCGCGATCGAAATTTGTCATGTGCGATGCCGTTCCGCTTGGCCTATGGCTCAACGAACTTATCAAATAGAGCATCCCATGACCGATCAAGCCATCGCCCGATCCGCGCCGCATCACCGCTTCCTCTGGCCGGTTCTGGCCACGCTTCTGGTGATCAGCTGGAGTTCCGGTTTCGTCGGCATCCGCTATGCCAGTGAAGAGGCGAGCGTCGTGCTGGTCCTGTTCTGGCGCACCCTTCTCTCGGGTCTGATACTGCTGCCCTTCGCCTTGGCCATCGGGCCGCGGATGTCTCTGCGCGGCGTGTTCGGTGAGATGCTCTTCGGCGTGATGTCGGTCTTCCTCTATCTCGGCGGCTTCGCGCTCGCCATCGAGCAGCGTGTGCCGACAGGGCTGGTCGCGCTGATTTCCGACCTCCTGCCGCTGGCGATTGCCTGCCTGTCGCAACCGCTCCTCGGCGAGCGGCTGACGCGGCGGCAATGGCTGGGGACGGCGATTGCGGTGGCGGGCGTATTGCTTGTTTCGCTCGAAAGCCTGAGCTTCGGCGAAGCTCCGTTCTGGGCCTATGGGCTGACGGTCGGCTCGATGCTGGTTTTTGCGCTGGCCTCCGTTCTCTACCGTCGCCGGCGCACGGAGCATATGCCCGTGCACCAGAGCCTCTGCATCCAGACGCTGACCGGCTCGGCCCTGTTTTCCCTCTGCGCCCTACTGCAGGGCAACATCGCCCCGCCGATGACCGCCGAATTCGCCATCGGCATGGCATGGCTCGTGCTGTTTGCGACCTTCTGCGCCTATTCCGTCTATTACACCAGTCTGCGGCTATTCCCGGTGGCGCAGGTCAGCGCCGTCATCTACCTCAGCCCGCCCGTCACCATGTTATGGGCGTGGGCTCTCTTCTCCGAGCCGCTGACGGCAACGATGTTCATCGGCCTGGCGGTGACGATGGTGGGGGTCTGGATGACCACGCGGGGGTGAATGCCCTGTCTCTTGCCGCAATGCGAGAATCGCCCATCCGGTGAAGGTAAAGCGGCATCCTCCAGGGCTCCTCATCGTGAGGCGCGCAGGCCAAGGCCGAAGCTCTAAGGACACGCCGTACGCCGCTCCTTGCAATCACCCGACGTCGCCGCACCCAACCCGCCCTTCGAGCCCCTAACAGTGCATCTCAGGATGAGGTTTTCTCGGGCCTTACCTTCGCTGACAGCACGTCTATTCCCGGCGTCGCGCATCCAGCGGAGCGTCCTGCCTGTATCCATCAAAATAACGGCCGCCGTGCGAAGCGAGCGTCCGGTCGGCCAGATCGAGGAGCCGGGCTCCGTCACCCTGGACCGCCAGTCTGAACGCCGTGTCGAATTCGCTCGCCAATTGCGGGTCGAATTTGATGAGAACACGGGGCGCCCATTTTCCCCGGCCGGCCCATTGGCCATGCCCGAGCAGAATGAGATCGGCGAGCTTCTGGTAGAGTTGTGCGGCAATGGCGGCAACCTCTTCGGGCGGGCGCTTGCCGCGCAGATCGTCGGCAAGATCAGTCACCTGATAGCGCAACGCGTCATAGGTCGGACCGGCCAGCGGTTTCGGCCCCGCCGCCAGCATGCCTGCCGCCTTTTCCTGGATAGCGCGGGCACGCTCGAAATCCGGCCCCAATATGCTGCCCGTCGTAACCATATTGCCCATGATGGGATAACCGCTCTCGGCATCCTGATGGAGATAATGCGCCAGCGTCTGCGGATCATGGATGAAGGTCTCGACCGGAAACTCGTCCTCCGTGAATGATTCCCGCCAAGCTCTTTCCAGCGCCGGAAACACGACGACCAGATCGATATCCGAAAACTCGGTCCCCTCGCCGCGCATAATGGAGCCGGAGACATAGGCGAAGGCGGCCCCGGCATAGCGGCTGGCGAGAGAGCGGCGGGCGGCGGCGAGCGCCCGCTCGGCAAGTATCTGTTTCGCAATATCGTCCATGTTCTCGTCCTCGAATGCGGGAGACGAGCGGCAACAAAAAGCCCGCTCGTTTCCGGCGGGTTGGTGTCTTCTGCAATGAACGGAATTCAGTTCACGCGCCTGCCACCCACCGC
Organism: Rhizobium leguminosarum bv. trifolii WSM2297; assembly: GCF_000271845.1. The sequence goes on from NZ_JH719395.1 coordinate 1,669,554, forward strand.
CAAACGGTGGTCGTAGACATCGTGGAGACTGTGAAAATCCTGCTCATGAATGCAAGTTATCGATCGTCGGCAACAGCGTCAATCTGTCAAGCACGCTTCCCCGCCGCACTGTTTTCCGTCTAAGATCACCGAAAGACTCGTTGAACAGGAAGGCCCGCCATGCCCCATCCCGCCACCGTCATTCCGCGCCCCGCACCGGTTCTGCTGCCGGTCGAGGGCACCGATGAGCGCTTTCCGGTGCGACGCGTTTATTGCGTCGGGCGCAACTATGCTGACCATGCGATCGAGATGGGCCATGATCCCTCCCGCGAGCCGCCCTTCTTCTTCCAGAAGAATGCCGATAACCTGCTGCCGGCAGGTAATGCTTTTCCCTATCCGCCGCTCTCTAATGATGTGCATTACGAGGTCGAATGCGTGCTGGCGCTGAGATCCGGCGGCGCTGACATTCAGGCCGCAGATGCGCTCGACTGCATTTACGGTTATGCCGTCGGCATCGATTTCACCCGTCGTGACCTGCAGGGAGAAGCCAAGAAGCTCGGCCGCCCCTGGGAGCTCGCCAAGGCCTTCGAACGTTCCGCCCCCGTCTCGGCGATCGTGCCGGCAAGCCGCCTCGGTCATCCCGCCGATGGCCGGATCTGGCTGGAGCAGAACGGCAAGCGCGTCCAGGACGGTGACCTCAACCAGATGATCTGGAAGGCGCCTGAGATCATCGCCGAGCTCTCGAAGCTCTTCGTGCTGGCGCCGGGCGATGTGATCATGACCGGCACACCAGCCGGCGTCGGCGCGGTTGCCAGGGGCGACCGCATCACCTGCGGCATCGACGGCGTGGCAACGCTGTCGGTCGAGGTCATCTGAGCGGAGGATACCATGCCGATCTACGCCCTGGGCGGACTGACCCCGAAGCTACCGCCCGCCGGCTTTCACTGGATCGCGCCGGATGCGCATGTGATCGGCGACATCGAGCTCGGCGAGAATGTCGGCATCTGGTTCGGCTCGGTGCTGCGCGGCGACGATGAGCGGATCACCATTGGCGCCGGCACCAACATCCAGGAAGGCGTGATGGCCCATACCGACATGGGCTTCCCGCTGACCACGGGCAAAGGCTGCACCATCGGCCACCACGCCATCCTCCACGGCTGCACGCTCGGCGACAACGTGCTGATCGGCATGGGCGCCACCATCCTGAACGGCGGGAAGATCGGCAGCAACTGCCTGGTCGGCGCCAATGCGCTGGTCACCGAAGGCAAGGAATTTCCCGACAACTCCCTGATCGTCGGAGCACCTGCCCGCGTCGTGCGCGTGCTGGATGAGAAGGCTGTCGAGAGTATTCGCCGTTCGGCGGAAAATTATGTGGCGAACTGGCAGCGGTTTGCGCGGGATCTGAAGGTCATTGGGTGATTAGCTGGGAATTGCGGGCGTCCTCGCCCTTCGAGGCCCTTTGCGGGCTACTTCAGGATGAGGCCGGAGAGAGGTGATGGGTGTCCCACGGCACGCCTGCAAAGAAGAGAAGTAAAGTCTGGCGCTCACCAAATCCCCGGAATCCAGCGCCAGCGCACCCGCCCCATATACTCGGCATATCCCTCGAGCCCCTTGCGCAATTCCGCCTCCTCCCCCAGCGTCCGGCCGAAAAGCACCACGACCAGCAGCCCCACGGGGATCAGCGCGTAGAGCGAGCCAAGCGACAGCGCCATTCCGATGCCCAGCACGATGGCGAAGGCGTATCCGGGGTGGCGGATGACCGCATAGGGGCCGGTGTCGATCACCTTATGGTCGCGATCGGTTTGGATGCGCACCGTCGGCTCGAAGTGCCGGTTGACGGACTGCGCCCAGGTCGGGCCCAAATAGCCCGATGTCATCAGGATATAGCCGATGAAAACGACCCAATCGGGCTGCGGCGCCCAATGGAAACGCCCGTCATCGAAGGCGCCGACCGGAAGAAGAATGGCCGCAAAGAGGATGATCGTCAGTGTCGCCACCACGGCGTCCCAGGCCTTGGTGCCTTTCTGGTATCGGCTGCGCGCCGCAAACAGTTCCGGGTTCACGCGCCAGATCCAGATCATCGCGACAAATGTCAGCGCAAGAAAGAGGCCGAGAAACATCCAGCCCCGCGGCCAATCGAGCCTGCCGGCTGGCCAGAAGAGCGCGGCAAACATCAGGGCGATGGTTATCGCAAGCGATCCGAGCGATGGCGCTGCGGCTGCGAATATCTGAACGGGGCGGATGTCCTGCCGTGTCATGACCGCCGCTCCTTTCTCCTCGGGATATACGCCCACTTCAAGGTCGGGCGATCAGCTCTCGCCCCGAAGCTGGGCTTCGATCGCCGCCTTGTCGATGACCGACCAGACCTCGACGATCTTTCCGCCGCGAAATTCGTAGATCACGTTCTCGGCGAAGGAAAGGCGTCGGCCGTTCACGTCGAGCCCGAGGAACTTTCCCTTCGGCGCGCAGTCGAAGCCGAGCCGGCACGCAACGTAAGGCGGATCGGCAACCAGCGTCACAACATTGAAATAGAGATCGGGAATGTCATCGAAATCCCGCTCCAGCATTTCGACGTAACCCGACACCCCGAGCCGCCGGCCGTTATGCACCGCGCCATCATCGACGAACTGCCCGAGTTTCGGCCAGTCCTGCCTGTTCAGGCAGGCGATGTAGCCGCGATAGAGGTCCGAGAGTTCAGTCTTGGTCACGCGACTGCTCCTGCTTGTCGGCAGTTTCTGTCAGAAAGGTAGGGTCGCGGGTTGATTTGGTTATGGCAGTTCCGCTGTCGCCATCCACATCGCCGTATGTGACACGGGCCGCCAGCCCCCGTCCTTCGACGGTCAGGCACGGAACGAGATTTGAGACGGTGCCTCAGTTCTTCCCGTCGTTGATGGAGAGTTGAGGCTGCCGGTTGCTCCCTCTTCTCCCCAAGCGCAACCCGATGGCAACCCAACGTATCCCGCGTTCGCGTTGCCGGAGACTGCCGTGGCGGCAATACCTTATATCGTTGAAAAACCGCCCTACTCGGCCGCTTCCAAAAACTGGCTGTTTCGTGAGGAAGCGGCAAGCGCCTGAACCCTGGCTTCCGCCTTGGCGATCAGCTGATAGAATTCGTCCTGGGCTTCGACATCCAGTTGAATGACAGCGTTGACGTCGTCGGGCGTATCACAGACGCAGGCGACGGCAGAAATGGGACAGATGCCGCCGGGGTAACGCTTGCCGGTTCCGGTATAGGCGCGACGGCCCCAACGCTCGGAATAGATCGTTTCTTCCCGCTCGAGATGCAGGATCGTTCCCTTGCAGGCGGTCACAATGGCCGCTTTGCCGTAGGCGAACCAATGATAGTTCAGCCTTCGGAGAATATATTTGCCGGTGATATCTTCGCCAGCCAGTTCGGCAGGGTTTTCAATCATTCTGATCATGAAGGCTTCCCTCAACGTTTGCAGAATATCCTTCATCTCTGCTGACGCGGCAAGTCAAAAAACGCTGCTTTTGGAGACACTTAGTCACAAAGTGTTTCCGATTCTTACACCAGGCACTCGCCGAGGATCTCGTTGGACACACAATTCTTCGTCGAATTTCCCGCTATCTGCACCCGATTTGGGCGTTGATCGAGGTAGCGCCAGGCTTGGCGTTTGAACGACGCCGCGTCCGGTTCAGGAGAACTCACCTGCCCGCGGACCGGCAAGCGTCACGCGCCAGCCCGTGCGCGATTGGAAATCCTGAGTGGCCAGAAACGTATAGCCCGTCATGCGCCAGGGCCTCACGGCACTGGTCAGATTGTCGAGCACGTAGTCACCGCCATCCGTCCGGGCAATGAGAACGACATGGTTTTGATCATGCGGTCCAATGACCACGGACAGCGCCAACCTGTGCGATGGAAAACCAGCCTCGATCAGGTCCTTCATCTTCTGGAGGGCGTAGTCCTCACAGTCGCCACGGCCGGCAACCGGCAGGGACCAAACATCCTTGTTTCCGGAAGACGGGCGATCTTCCGCAGGGATAATGCGTCCATTTACAGCACGATTGACCTTTTGAAGAAGCGCCATCCCTGCCGTGTCGTTCGGCTGTTGCGCCGCCGTCCTGCCGCACAGCCACTTGTACTTGGCGCAGGCTGCGGCGAATCCAACTGGTGCGCCGATGCTTCTCGTCACCGGCAGCGATGATCCAGCAACCGCCTGAAAAGGCACAAGAATGAATAAAACTGCAGCAAGAGAAAAGAGACGCTTCATAGCCGATTCCCTTATTTGTCCCGCGACTATAACAGAGGCGGGATAAAAATTTATTAAAATTTTATACTTACGAATTTAACCGTATTATATAACAGATACAGATTAACCATTGTTTATTCTTCACGTTAATTCATTGTTAGTATAAGAACTCTCCCCATTAACATTCGGTTAACCTTGGGAGACGCGTAAAATGATCAGCAGAGCATCGAAATTCGGCCTTGCCATTGCTTCCCTTCTGGCAAGCAGCAGCTTGGCAACGGCAGCCCCGGCTGTCGTTAATTGCGGCAGCGCAGTTCGCGGCACACTCGAATACAGGTTGTGCATGCCGACCAGAGCAATTCAGGCCGATAGCAAATTCAGTCCCAACGATAGCGATCACGGCAGCCAAAACGTTGGCGGCGGCAAGAAGACATCCAACACCGGTTCGGTCGCCAGCAATGGGAACGATGGCAATAGCAACAGCGGTGGCAGCGGCGAAGGCGCCGATCAGGGCGACGACACCGGCGGAAAAGATCAAGACCCGGGCAAGGATGACCACCACGGAAAGAACGACCACGGCGGCAAGGATCACGATGATCACGGCGGCGGCAAGGGCGGAAAAGACCACGACCACGGCAAGGATGGCAAGGGCCACCACGGAAAGGACGATCACGGCGGCAAGGACCGCGATGATCACGGCGGCGGCAAGGGTGGAAAAGACCGCGACCACGGCAAGGATGGCAAGGGTGGTCCCGGCAAGGGCGACAACGACGGCCCCGGCAAGAACGACAACGGCGGTTCCGGCAAGAGTGACAATGGTGGTTCCGGCAAGAGCGACAATGGCGGTTCCGGCAACAGCGACAATGGCGGTTCCGGCAAGAGCGACAATGGCGGTTCCGGCAACAGCGACAATGGCGGTTCCGGCAACAGCGACAACGGCGGTTCCGGCAAGAGCGACAATGGCGGTTCCGGCAACAGCGACAATGGCGGTTCCGGCAAGAGCGACAATGGCGGCTCCGGCAAGAGCGACAATGGCGGTTCCGGCAACAGCGACAATGGCGGTTCCGGCAAGAGCGACAATGGCGGCTCCGGCAAGAGCGACAATGGCGGCTCCGACAAGGGCGACAATGGCGGTTCCGGCAAGAGCGACAATGGCGGCTCCGGCAAGAGCGACAATGGCGGTTCCGGCAAGAGCGACAATGGCGGTTCCGGCAAGAGCGACAATGGCGGCTCCGGCAAGAGCGACAATGGCGGCCCCGGCAAGAGCGACAATGGCGGCCCCGGCAAGGGCTGACCTAACGCTGGCCGGGAGTAAACTCGACCGGCGAAAGAATGCAAAAGATGAGGCCGGTTTCCGGCCTCATCTTTTGTCACGTTTGAGTTTCCGTCGACTCCATCACTTTCAGGAAGATAAGCGAAAGACACTTCGCATTCATAGGAGCCATTCACCGCTCGGACGCGCGGTGGTTGGATTCCCGCGACAAGCATAGCATTGAGCCAGGTGAAGCGACCTCATTCCGGCCCGCGCTTTACGCAGCACAAGCCTGACACAATCCGCGGATCTCGATCGTCGTCTTCTCCGGCTTGAATTTTTGGCCTCGCACCCAGCCCATCAGCCGGTGGTCGACCTCGTGGTCGTGGAATTCCATCACCTGGCCGCAGCTTTCGCAGATGGCGAAGGCGACGATGCCGTGGCTGTGGCAGTCGTCGCCCGGATGGGCGCAGGCAACGAAGGAATTGATGCTTTCGAGCCGGTGCACGACACCGTATTCGAGCAGCTTTTCCAGCGCCCGGTAAACCTGCAGCGGTGCGCGAAAACCGTGGTCACGCAGCTTGTCGAGGATGGTATAGGCGCTGAGCGGCCCTTCGGCCTTTTCGAGCACGTCGAAGACCAGCGACTGGTTCTTGGTGAGTTGCGGTGTCGTCATGAGCCTTATCCTTGCATGACTGCGCGGTGCCGCCTGAGGGGAAGCAGGCTGAGAATGAAGAGGATCAGCGCCGCGACCACGATCGACGGACCCGACGGCGTGTCGTAGGTGAGCGAGCCGAACAGCCCGCCGACGACGGCAATGGCCCCGATGACCGAGGCGAGCACCGCCATGATCTCCGGCGTCGCCGAAAAGCGCCGCGCCGCAGCCGCCGGAATGATCAGCAGCGAGGTGATCAGCATGATGCCGACGATCTTCATGGCGATGGCGATGACGACGGCCATCAAAAGCATGAAGAACAGCCGCGCCCGCTCCGGCTTCAGGCCCTCGGCCTCGGCAAGCTCGGCATTGACTGTCGCCGCCAGCAGCGGCCGCCAGAGCCAGGCCATTGCCACGAGCACGAACAGCCCACCACCCCAGATCAGCGCGATGTCGGTCGAGGAAACCGCGAGAATGTCGCCGAACAGGAAGGCGATAAGATCGATCCGCACCCAGCTCATGAAGGCGACCATGACGAGGCCGATCGCCAATGTGGCATGCGAAAGGATGCCGAGCAGCGCATCGGCCGACAGCGCCTGACGTTTCTGCAGGAAGAGCAGCAGCACCGATACGAGGGCTGCGACGGCAAAGACGGCCAGCGTCAGATTGAGTTCGAAGAGCAGCGAAAGTGCGACGCCGAGCAGCGCCGAATGGGCGATCGTATCGCCGAAATAGGCCATGCGCCGCCAGATGATGAAGCAGCCGAGCGGCCCCGTCGTCAGCGCCAGCCCGACGCCAGCGAGGATGGCGCGCACAAAGAAATCGTCAAGCATGGCGGCCCTCCCCACGGTGGGAATGGGCATGCGCGTGTCCATGTCCATGGTGGTCGTCGTGATCATGAGCATGGTCGTGCGCATGACCGTCATGCGCGTGCTCATCGCCAGCATGAGCGTGCTCATGGCCAGCATGAGCGTGATGCCCGTCATCGGGGTGGCAATGATCGGTCACCGTGCCGTCGGCATGCTGCACACGCCCATCCGGCAGGTGCGTATGGTCATGGTGATGGCTGTAGACGGCAAGCGTCTGCGCTGCGCGGCTGCCGAACAGGCGCACATATTCCGGGCTGCGGCTGACGGCTTCGGGCGTGCCGCGGCAGCAGACATGGCCGTTGAGGCAAATGACCGTGTCGGTCTCGGCCATGACCACATGCAGATCGTGCGAGATCAGCAGGATGCCGCAGCCGCTGGCGTTGCGGATCGATTTGATCAGATCGTAGAGCGCGATCTCGCCGGAGAAATCGACGCCCTGCACCGGCTCGTCGAGCACGAGCAGATCGGGTTTGCGGGCAATGGCGCGGGCCATCAGCGCCCGCTGGAATTCGCCCCCGGAGAGATGGTGCACCTCGGCGTCAAGCATATGGTCGATGCCGGCGGCTTCGAGTGCCGCACGCATGTCGCTTTCCGGCAGGGGCCCGGTCAGCGTCATCAGCCGGCGCACCGAAAGCGGCAGCGTCCAGTCGATCGCAAGCTTCTGCGGGACATAGCCGACCTTCAGACCGGCAAGACGCTCCACCCTGCCCTCATTCGGCTTCAGCACACCGATCGCCGCCTTGGCGCTGGTCGACTTGCCGGAGCCGTTCGGCCCGATCAGAGTGACGATCTCGCCGCGCGAGACGGAAAATTCGACACCGCGCACAAGCCAGCGGCCGTTGCGCAGAACGCCGACATTTTCGAGCGAAACCAGCGGTTCGCCCTTCGTATTTGCGGGAGAGAGCATCAAATTTTCCGACAGCGCTGTTGCATCCTGCTATTGCACACGTTATAGCATAACGCAATTGATGTAATAACATAACATCTGCAATTCAAGCGGAGCATTCGATGAAGCGCACCCTGGGCCCAGCCCTGAAGATCTTGGCCTTGAGAATTCCGGTCGCTCTCGCCCTGCCGGCGCTGGCGGTCCCTGCCTTGCTTTTTGCCGGCACGATGCGAGCGGCCGACGCGCCGGTCGTTGTCACCTCGATCAAGCCGATCCATTCGCTGGTTGCGGCGATCATGCAGGGCGTGGGCGAACCGGAACTGATCGTCGATGGCGCCGCCTCCCCGCATACCTACAGCCTGAAGCCGTCGAATGCGCGCGCGCTGCAGGAGGCCAAGGTGATCTTCTGGACCGGGCCCGGCCTCGAGGCTTTCCTGGAAAAACCGCTGGAGGCGCTGGGCTCGAAGGCCAGCATCGCCGAACTCGACCATGCCCCCGGCCTCGTCAAGCTGCCCTTCCGCGAAGGCGGCGCCTTCGAGCCGCATGAAGATGGTGATGAGCACCATGACGCTTCCGCCGAAGGTGAGGATCACGATCATGCCGCCGACACCGGGCATGATGATGACCACGGACAGGACAGTGACCATGACCATGGCGCCTTCGACACGCATCTCTGGCTCGACCCGATGAATGCCAAAGCCATGGCTGCCGTGATCACCACGACGCTGGTCGCCGCTGACCCCGCCAATGCGCTGACCTACCAGGCCAATGCCAAGGCGCTTGATGATAAGCTGACGGCGCTGGACACGGAAATCGCCGCCACCGTCGCTCCCGTCAAGGACAAGCCCTTCATCGTCTTCCACGACGCCTACCAGTATTTCGAGCACCGCTACGGCATCCGCGTCGCTGGTTCGATCACCGTCAGCCCGGAAACCATTCCCGGTGCCGAGCGCGTTTCGGAAATCCACCGCAAGGTCGGCGAACTCGGCGCCACCTGCGTCTTTGCCGAACCGCAATTCGAGCCACGCCTGGTCAATGTCGTTATCGAGGGCACGAACGCCAGATCCGGCGTGCTCGACCCCGAAGCCGCAACGCTGAAGGCCGGTCCCGATCTCTACTTCACCCTCATGCGCGGCATCGCCGAGAGCATGAAGGATTGCCTCTCCAGCGCATGATTGTCATGCGGCACTGCGTGGAGAACTGAGGCGGAAAGAGGCGGATGACCCCGTTCCGCCTTTTTTCGGCTCCATCTATGTAATGATATAACATTAACATGTGAGGTTTCATGGACAACAGACTTCCGGTCACGGTGCTCTCCGGCTTTCTCGGTGCAGGCAAGACGACGCTGCTGAATCACGTGCTCGCCAATCGCGACGGCTTGCGCGTCGCCGTCATCGTCAACGACATGAGCGAGGTGAATATCGACGCCGCCCTCGTGCGCGATGGCGGCGCCAATCTCTCTCGCACCGATGAGCAGTTGGTCGAGATGACCAATGGCTGCATCTGCTGCACGCTGCGCGACGACCTTTTGAAGGAGGTGCGCGATCTGGCGACCCAAGGCCGTTTCGATTACCTGCTGATCGAATCTACAGGCATCGCCGACCCCCTGCCGGTCGCCACCACCTTCGAATTCCGCGACGAGAACGGTCAGAGCCTTTCCGACGTCGCAAGGCTCGATACGATGGTGACCGTCGTCGACGCCGCCAACCTGCTTGCCGATTATGCCTCGGCCGATTTCCTCGCCGACCGCGGCGAAACGGCAGGCGACGGCGATACCAGAACCATCGTCGACCTGCTGGTCGAGCAGATCGAATTCGCCGATGTCGTGGTGCTGAACAAGATCGGCACGGCAAGCGAAAAGGAACGCGACGCCGCGCGAAAAATCATCACCGGCCTCAACCCCGATGCGACGCTGATCGAGGCGGATTTCGGCAAGGTGGCGTTAGAGGAGGCGCTCGGCACCGGCCGCTTCGATATCGACAGGGCCGAGACCCATCCGCTCTGGTACAAGGAACTGCACGGCTTCAAGGACCACGTGCCGGAGACCGAGGAATACGGCATCCGCTCCTTTGTCTACCGCGAAAAGCGGCCCTTCCATCCGGCAAAATTGCAGGCCTTTCTCGATCTCACATGGCCGGGCGTGGTGCGAGCCAAAGGCTTCTTCTGGCTGGCGACGCGGCCGCATCATGTCGGCGAGATCAGCCAGGCGGGCGCGCTCGTGCGCACCGGCAAGATGGGTCTCTGGTGGGCGGCGGTGCCGCGCGAACAATGGCCGGATGAACCGGGCTTCAAGAATGCCATCGACCCCTATCTCGACCCCGTCTGGGGCGACCGCCGCCAGGAAATCGTCTTCATCGGCGCTGATCCGATGGACGAGGCCTGGATCAGGAGAGAACTCGACGCCTGCCTCATCGAGACCGAGGTCTTCGCGCCCGATCGCTGGCGCAACCTACCCGACCCCTTCGCCAGCTGGAGCCGCCAGGCGGCATGAAGGCACCGGTTATCAAACCCTACCGCTGCGTCTGCACGGAGTGTGATCCGTTGCCGCCGATCGAGGGGCTGCATCCGTCGACGCATGAGGGAGCGACCGAGACACAGCGCAAAGCAAGGGGATTGCTCGGCATTATCGCGGAGCGGGTGATGCCACGTAGGCAGGAGTGACGGGAATGGCTGGAGGATGGGCAAAAGGCTTATTACGCGTGATTTTGAGCAATTTGCCATGCCTTTCCTTCCACCAGCGTCAGTGTGCTTGACACCCCCCTCTGCCCTGCCGGGCATCTCCCCGACAAGGGGAGAGATCGGACGTGGCCTGACCTTCCTGCACATACCGCTTCGTCAGGCTAACGCTAATTGTTTGGGGAAGCCGTTGCGCCCAGCCAATCTCCCCACCTGTGGGGGAGATGCCCGGCAGGGCAGAGGGGGGTGCCACACGGCACGCCCCTTTCCGCCCTTCGTCTCAAAACCGGAAAGGGCGGCCGAAGCCGCCCTCCTCGTATCCACAATCAACGACCACCAACAATGCTGGAGATCACGCCACTGGTGACGCCGATCAGCAGGTAGTCGTTGTCGGCGCGGACCCAGCGATAGCCGCGCGGCGGCGGTGCCAGACGGTAGCGGCGGTAGTCGTTGACGTCGTGGAAGCGGCGACGCTCGCTGGCGTTGACGCGATATCCCTTCTTCCAATGCGGCCGGATGACCGTCTTCTGGACGACGACCTTCTTGTGCACGACGACAGGCGGACGGCGATAATCGTCGGCGCTGGCTTGGGAGACAACCATCGGCGACAGAAGGAAGGAGGCGGAAAGCAGAGCTGCAAAAATCTTTTTCATGTGGGGGTTCCTCATGTTGGGCACGGGAGAAAACTAGGGCCGAAAAGATGAACCGAAACTGAAATTAAAATTAAACTTTCGTAATGGAATCCGGGAGCTTGTGGCCAGATTCTTGTATTTTAGATGAGGCTTACACACCTTACGAATAGCCGTTTTCCCAAGCCGGCACGGTCGACGCACCGCCCTGTCGATCGGATTCGATTTTCGGAGAGAATGAGCGCAGATTCAAAATCATCGCGCGTCTTGCGCACAGCCGATCAGGGCCCTCAGCTTCATCGGAGGTCGCGAGTGCGTTCGAGACAACGCAAAAAATGATGGAGGAAACCATGCCCGGCATCAGCATGCGCTATATCGTCGACGACGTCGACGCCGCCTTGGAATTCTACACGAGACATCTCGGCTTCCAGGTCGCTCTTCACCCCGCCCCCAGCTTCGCCATCCTGACCCGGGACGGTTTTCGTCTGCTCATCAGCGGCATGCTGGGGCCGGGCGGAGCCTCCCAGGCAATGCCGGACGGGCGAACGCCGGAACCCGGCGGATGGAATCGCATCCAGATCGAGGTCGCGGACCTGGAGGCGGAGGTCGCAAAGCTGCGCCAGGCCGGCGCGTCTTTTCGCAACGAAATCGTCCAGGGCATTGGCGGCAAGCAGATCCTGCTCGAAGACCCGGCTGGAAATCCGATCGAACTCTTCGAACCGCCGAAGAGATGATTGCCGCGGCAGCGATCATGCTCTCCGTATCGGGCAAATCGCCCGCAAGATCCTGACGAGCAGGCCGACACCGACATCGCTCGCAGCAAGAATGGCCGCCGCGCCTTGCTACCTCTGTCCGAGCGTGTAGTTTCGGACTCGGATCAATTCAGAGGTAGGGAAAACATGTCCGAATCCGCGGGCGGGGTCTTCGACTATGTCGGGATATTAGCCGTGCTTCTTCTCGTCGCCGCCAACGGCTTCTTCGTCGCCGCGGAATTCGCGCTGGTTTCGGTCAGGCGCAGCCGTGTCACCGAACTTGCGGCGGCAGGCCGGATGAATGCCTCCGCCCTCCAGCGCGCCGTCGACAATCTCGACGCCAACCTCGCCGCCACCCAGCTCGGCATCACCATCTCGTCGCTGGCGCTTGGCTGGGTCGGCGAGCCGGCGCTTGCCCACCTGATCGAGCCCCTGCTGTCCTGGCTGCCGGGGCAATGGGCGGCAACGGGCGCGCATACCGTCGCCATCGTCATTGCTTTCGTCATCATCACGGCCCTTCACATCGTGCTGGGCGAGCTGGCGCCGAAAAGCCTGGCGCTTCAGCGTAGCGAGGCCACTTCGCTTGCCGTCGTGCGTCCACTGGGGCTCTTCCTGGTGCTGTTCAAGCCGGCGATCTTTGTTCTGAACGGCATGGGCAATCTTGTGCTGCGGGGCGTCGGCCTTCGCGCCGGAACCGGGGAATCGTCGTTCCATTCGCCGCAGGAGCTCAAGCTGCTGGTCGCCGAAAGCCAGGAAGCCGGCCTTCTGAACCAGGTGCAGCAGCAGCTCGTCGAGCGGGTCTTCAACATCGGCGACAGGCCGATCTCCGACATCATGACCCCGCGTCTCGATATCGAATGGTTCGATGCCGACGACAGCGAGGCCGAGATCCTGAAGACCATCCGTGAATGCGGCCACGAACAATTGCTGGTCGCCCGCGGCTCGATCGACGAACCGATCGGCATGGTGTTGAAGAAGGACCTTCTCGACCAGGTTCTCGACGGCGGCAAGGTCCGGCCGATGGAGGTGATCAAGCAGCCGCTGGTGCTGCATGAGGGCACCTCGGTCGTGCGCGTGCTCGACAGTTTCAAGGCCTCACCCGTGCGGCTCGCCATCGTCATCGATGAATATGGCAGCCTGGAGGGTATCGTCACCCAGACCGACCTGCTCGAAGCCATCGCCGGCGACCTGCCGGGATCCAACGAAGAGCCGGACATCGTCGTGCGGGAAGACGGGTCGTTGTTGATCGATGCGATGATGCCGGCCTTCGACGCCTTCGAACGGCTGGGCCTGCGCGATCGTCCGGATGCCGATTTCCATACGCTTGCGGGTTTCGCGCTGCATCAGCTCCAGCATATCCCCGAGGCCGGCGAAACCTTCGTTTTCGATAGCTGGCGCTTCGAAGTGCTGGATATGGACGGCATGCGCATCGACAAGATGCTGGCGACGCGCATCCCCGCGGAAGGCTAGCCCACCGCAAGCGTCCAGAGCATTCCCGATATCGCGCAGGCAAGCAACGTGGTGATGACCGACGTCTTGAACCGGAAGATCGCGATGGCGCCGGCGGCCGACAGCGCCATGGCCGCCGGCACCGCCGATTGCAGCACCGGGATATCGAGCCGCAAGCCTGCGAGGCTGACACTCGCGACCTCGGCAAACAGCGTGTGCAGGCCGAACCAGATGGCGAGGTTGAGAATGACCCCGACCACCGCAGCCGTGATGGCCGACATTGCGCCTGCGAGCGCGACATTGCCGCGCAATTTTTCGATGAACGGCGCGCCGAGAAAGATCCAGAGAAAACAGGGTACAAAGGTCACCCAAGTCGTCAGCATCGCCGCGAGCGTGGCGGCCAGCATCGGGTTCAGCGCTCCCGGATCGCGGTAGGCGCCCATGAAACCGACGAACTGGACGACCATGATGAGCGGCCCCGGCGTCGTCTCGGCCATGCCGAGACCGTCGAGCATCTCGCCGGGTTTCAGCCAGCCGAAATGCTGCACGGCCTCCTGCGCGACGTAGGCCAGCACCGCATAAGCCCCACCGAAGGTGACGACCGCCATCTTGCTAAAGAACAGACCGATCTCGGTAAGGACGTTGCCCGGCCCAAAAGCGAGATAGACCGCCGCAACAGGCACGATCCAGAGGGCAAGGAACACCGCCGACATGCGCAGCGACCATGCAAGGTTCGGACGCGCGTGCGCTGGGATGCCCTCGCCGAGCGCCGACTCGGCATCCGAGAGCACCGGGCCGCTTCCCGCCTTGTGGCCGCCGCCCGCCTTGAAGGCTGAAAGCCCGAGCCTGCCGCCGAGGAAACCTGCGATGCCGGCGGCGAGCACGATCAGCGGGAACGGCACGTGCAGAAAGAAGATGGCGATGAAGGCCGCGGCCGCGATGCCGACCATCACCCGATTTTTCAGCGCCCGGCTGCCGATGCGGATGACCGCCTGCACGACGACGGCAAGCACCGCCGCCTTCAGCCCGAAGAACAAGCCGGCGACGATGCCGACATTGCCGTAGGCCGAGTAGATATAGCTGAGGCCGAGGATCGACAGAAAGCCCGGCAGCACGAACAGAATGCCGGCGACGAGGCCGCCCAGCGTGCGATGCATCAGCCAGCCGATATAAATGGCGAGCTGCTGCGCCTCCGGCCCGGGAAGCAGCATGCAATAGTTCAGCGCGTGCAGGAAACGGTGCTCGCCGATCCAGCGTTTCTCGTCGACGATGATCCGGTGCATGACGGCGATCTGGCCGGCCGGGCCGCCGAAGCTTAAGGCCGCGACGCGCAGCCACACCCTGAGGGCGTCGGCGAACGGGACACCGTGATAATGCCCCTCGCCCGCGTCCTTCTCCGCCGTCTCACCGGCAGGCGTACTCCCTGTCATCTCTGCCATCTCACGCCCCCTTCTTCGGCGAGGGCCAGTTGTGGGTTTCCTCGGTCGCATCACGGCACCAGCGGTAGAAGGCGTCGTAGAGAAGCATTCCGGCCTCGAGCTGCTCCAGATCGTCGGAATACATTCTGGAGAGGCCGAGCGAAGCGGCGAGCAGGCCGGGCGCCTCGGGCGCGAGATCGAGCCTGGCAGTATCGGCCGCCCGGACGATCCTTGCGAGGTGCAGCAGCGGCGCCGATGCCAGCCCGAACTCCTCGATCATCACGTCGAAGGTGCAAAGCTCGTCGCGATGGCTCCAGAACACGCCTTCGATATCGAAGGGCACGGCCTCGAAGCGGTCGCCGACCGCAAGAACCTCGGAGGTCGGCACGAACAGAAAGACGGCATCTGGATCGACGAAGCGCCGGATCAGCCAGGGACAGGCGATGCGGTCGATCTTCGGCCGCGACCGCGTTACCCAGACGGTGCGACCTTGTGCGTCTCGGCGCGGTAGCTTTGCCTCGGGCACCGCCAGCCCGCCGGCGATCCAGGCTTCGAAGCCGCCTTCGAGGCTTTCCGCGTCGATCCCGGCATGTCTGAGATAAGCCGCAACGCCGTGGCTGAGCTTGGCGCCCCTCTGGCAGACCACGACGACGGCATCCGCATCGATGCTGGACGCCCAGGATGCAACGTCGGCATGGCTGCGCCGGATCGAGCCCGGCACCAGGCGCGGATCGAGCGCGAAATCCTCCTCCGTGCGCACGTCGACGATGGCAGGCGCACCGGGAGTTCCGATGAGGCGGTTGAGCTTGTCGGGAGAAATTTCGAGAAATGACGGCATGGCGCGTCCTCCGTTGATCGGTTTACTGGACGCGATTCTTCAGCATGACGCCTCGTGGGGTGATCGCAACCCCATGCAGAAGCATTGGCAAACGGACCCCACCCTGTCAAGCACGCGCTTCAGCTGTGGCGCTGCGATCCCGCGGCCCTTCGAGGGCGGAGCCTCGAAGAGCCCGCCGCAGCATTGCTCGTTGCAGCAATCCACCGCCGGCAAACCGCCCTCCCGCCAAAGGCTCACCGGACTGCCAAAAAGCTGCTCTCGCCCACCGCCCTCACGCTGAAATTCCTGCCAATACAGACGCTTCAGTCCCGACATGGAACAAAAAGCCCACTTCGGCATTCTTCTGTCACCGAAAGAGGAGAAAGTACCATGACGTACGACCCCAATAATGCCAACGACCCCAACCGCCCGCTGAACCCAAATCTGGATCTGCGCACCACGCCAAGCGCGCGCACCAATAATACGTGGGTTGTCTGGGTCGCTGCATTGGCCGTGATCGCTGTCGCTGCATTCGCCTATTCGCAGTGGAGCACTCCGGGCACATCTCCGGATACGACAGCTTCCACGACCCAATCCGAGCCCGCGCCGGTCAAGCCGATCGCTCCGGCTGACAACAGCGCTACACCGGCACCGGCAGCACCTGCCACGCCGGCACCTGCTACACCGGCTGCCCCGGCCCAGCAGTAACGCGGTCGAACGAAGCCGGCCTAGCGCCGGCTTCGCCGCTGCGCGCTCTTGAAGAATTTTTAAGCAAACCCTACTTAAGGGCTATCATATCTGTCTCTGACGGCTGACCACGGATGTACTGGCAGCCGTCATGGAGACTGATCGAGGAAGGTCGGTGCGAATTTCGCCCGGCCTTTTTTCTTGACCTGGTCATCGACGCGAGTCCGGTATTCACACCGATTTGTCCGAGGAAATCCGAAAGAATGCCGGGAACCGTATTTGGCCGGGCTTTGATCGGAACTTATTTCGGGATCCTGTTATAGAAGGACTGGGGATCGTACACGCACTCGTAGTCGAGGAGGCACATCTTGCCGTTCGCATCCCTGACCCTTGCGGTGTCGTACTTGTCGCCGAGATTGCACCTGGCCGGCGGATAACGGAAACTGCGGCCGCCAAATCCCATGCGCAGGAACACCGCCTTGTCCTTGCGGATGATCTGCGCAAGCTGCTCGCAACTATGATCCCTGGCA
Organism: Rhizobium leguminosarum bv. trifolii WSM2297; assembly: GCF_000271845.1. The sequence continues at coordinate 1,686,364 of NZ_JH719395.1, forward strand.
TTGACCTCCACCGCTTCGACGGCAAGGGCCGCCGACGGAGACAACAGAGCGACGGCTAGAAAAATGCTTTTCATGAAAACTCCTGACTGTGAGAAGCGAAGGTAGAGCGCAAGGCCCCCTGCGGCGAGTCGGCAACCACCCAAGTCATGCCGTCTGAATCGCCCGTCTCCTTCGTGCTCCCACACGCTTTAGAGAAAGGTGGATCGCTCTTCAACGGATTGTCGGGAACGCCCGCGCAATGAACTCCCGCCTCGCCTGCGATGCCCTCATCCTATCCATTAAGATGTTTCGTCTATGCTGCCGACCATGAAACCGACCTTCGGACGCAGACGCCCCGCATCACCTGAGCCACGGATTAAGGCGGCCGCGGCGCAGAAGATCGGTGCATCGCCCGACTGGCCAAAGATCAGGCAAAACGTCAGAAATGCCGCCCTCGCCCTTCTGATCGCCGCAAAGCTTGCCATTGTGGCGGTCCATGTCACCAGACTCAACGCCTCGCAACCTCTCTCGGAATATGGACCGCCGATCGCACTGATGGCGGGCTCGGTGATTGTCATCCTCGGGGGCCTTTGGCTGGCCGGCGTGAAACTCAGCGGTGGCGATTGAAAACATGGAACTTCAGGGAAAATTGTAGGACGAGGCGGGATCGAGGACGCAGGCATAGTCGAGAATGCACTGCTTTCCCTCAGCATCGCGAAAACTGGTCGTGGTGCGCTTGTCGCCAAGGCTGCATTGAGCCGGCGGATAACGGAAGCTGCGGCCGCCGAAGCCGACACGGACAAACACCTTTTTGCTCTGGCGAATGATCTGCGCAATCTCGCCGCAGCTATGATCGCCTGCTTTGACGTTCGTCACGCCGGCGGCGAAGGCCGGCAACGGCAGAGACAGGGCGATCGCAAAAATGACGCTTCTCATGGCCCCCTCCCGATATGCGAGAGGAAGATAGGGCGCGCTGGTCGATGCGGCCAGCCCGGCGCACAACTCCGACCATGTCGCCCGCTTCCACAATCATTTCCAGCAGGCCGGAAAATCCGGCCTGAATTCGAAAACATCAATCTTTTCAAGAGATTTGGTGGGTGATGTAGGGCTCGAACCTACGACCCGCTGATTAAGAGTCAGCTGCTCTACCAACTGAGCTAATCACCCGTTCGCGCTTGGCTGCGCGGTGTGACGGGGCGTATAAACAGGATCGGCAGGCTTGTCCAGCGCATCGGCGAAATTTCTTTGGTTAATTGCAAAGATTTTTCGGCATGACTGAAATGCAGCACGCAGCCCCGAAAATCGGACCCGGTTTTCGCAAAGGATTATCCGCAGATTCAAACGCATAGAGCGTCGTTGGCGCGGCCTATCGGCACGCGGGCCGCTCTGATGAAATCAAAGGTCGAGCGTGCCGCTGGCCAGCCGCACTGCCTGGCCGCCGATCCGCGCGTTGGAGATCGTCCCGCCGTCGACATCGATATGCAGATGGATGAAGGATGGCCGGCCCATCTCGACGCCTTGCTCGATCATGATCGGGTGATGCCCGTCCGTCAGCCGGTCGAAATGGTGGATCGCGCCGGAGAGTGCCGCCGCCGCCGAACCGGTGGCCGGGTCTTCGACGATGCCCATGCCGGTTGCGAACATGCGCGCATGGAACTTCGCCACGTGGTTGACGCCGCCGCGGCAATAGACATAGGCGGAAGCCAGCGCGCCGTCGACGAAGGGCACGATCTTTTCCCAGAGCTGCGGATCGAATTCCACCCGCTGCGCCGCGCCGACGTCGTGGACGGGAATAAGCAGGAAGGGAACGCCGGCGCTCCAGATCGAGGGCACGTGATTTTCGAAGCCGATCTCGGTGACCTTCAGCGACAGCGCATCGGCCATCCCGAGCTTGTCGAGCGGCATGACCGCCTGCTGCGATTTGCGCGGCAGATCGAATTCGGCAAAGCTCGCCTCGCCCTCCCTCAGCCGCACGGCGCAGCGCACCGGCCCGACATTTTCCTCCAGCACCGTGACGAGATCGCGGGTCGTGGCGCCATTCGCCCGTTCGGCGAGCGCCACGGCCGTTCCGACCGTCGGATGGCCGGCAAAGGGCAATTCGCGGCCCGGCGTGAAGATCCTGAGCTTCGCCGCATAAGCGGGATTGCTCGAAGGCTGCACGAACACCGTCTCGGAGAGATTGATCTCCCGGGTAATCGCCTGCATCGCCTCGTCGCTGAGATCGTCTCCGTCGAAGATCACCGCCAGCGGGTTGCCCGCAAGCTTTCGATCGGTGAACACGTCATAGACGCTGTAGCTTCGCGCCACATCGGCCTCCTTGAATCGGTCATCGCGCCGCCAACCTGCCCGACCAAACGGCCGAGTGCAAGGCGGTAAGTCAGATGGATGCAAGGAGCCAAGCTGGAGCGTGTCATTCGAGGCTCCAGCTTCCGCCTCTTATGAGCCCGCCTTGCCGAAATACCACTCAATCACCGGCAGCATGGCGACGTTATAAGGATGCGCCGTCGGATCGGCGGAGCGGATCGCCACCGCACCGGCGATCTCCTTGTCCTCGGCGACCAGCATGTGGGCCTCGATCCGCTTCACCATCTCATCCGCCGTCATGTCGAAGCGGAAGAGCCGCATGAGCGTTACGGTGCGCCTGGCGTGGCTGGCGTAGAGCCCCGGCCCCGCCACCGCATGGGCCAGATCCAATCCGGTCTCCTCATGGACCTCGCGGCGCATATTGGCCTCGATGTCACAACGTCCGTCGACGATATCTTCAGGCTCCAGCGAGCCGGCGGCGAAATAGACCTGGCCGGGATTGGCAGTATGGGCGCCCATACGAATCGCCACCAGCGCGCCGTCGGCGCTTTCGAGCACCGGATAGGCGAAGATGTGCAGGCCGCCTTGGCGCTGCGGCTGCCGGCGCCACCACATGAAAGCGGAAAAGGGAGTGACGTAGCCCTCCCCCGATATCCCGTCTTCACCGAACGACAGCCCCTGCTGGAACACCAGACGCCCATCGAAGAGCGCCGGGTTGGCGGCGGTTTCCTTGGCCCAGTTCTCGCGGATCGCCGCTTCCTCGGCAAGGACCAAGGGGTGGCTGCCGGGCAGGATGCGCAAATCGACGCCGGCAATCGGAAAGACGGTAGCCTCCGGCGGCCAGCCGGCGAAATCATCGGAGAAATCGCTGTTTGCAAAATTCATGTTCAAATTGGTTTTCATGTTCGCTTTCAAGGGAGATCCAGTGTCATGACGACGGGGCAGTGATCGGACGCCTTCGGCCGGTCCCAGCCGGTGCGCGGATAACGTTCCACTTCCTGCCCCGGCGGGAAGATGGTGCGATAGGGCTGGCCGCTGCGGATGATGTCAGGCAGGCGGCTGGCATTGTGGGCGGCGAGATCAGGCGAAAGCCAGAGATAATCGAGCTGGCAGAGCCACTGCTCCTGCGGCCCGCGCGTATGATAGAGCGTCCAGCGGTCGAGGGGCGCACGGCGGCGCACGACGTTTTCGGCAAAACCGTCATGGCTGAAAACGTCGAGCGCGCTTTCGGCCTCGTCCTGATGCTCGAAACGATAGCCGGCCCCGCGGCGGCCGATGACATCGACGCGCTCCTGGTAGTCGTTCATGTCGCCACAGATGGCAAAACTCTTCTTGCCCGTATGGCCGGCCCCGAAGCGATCCTCGATGATACGGCGCACGGCGCGCGCCTCGGCGCGGCGGATCGGCATCGTCGATTGCCGCCCGTCGAGCCCGTCGCGCGGATTGCCCATCGATTTGAAATGCACAACATAGAGCGAGAACGGCCGGCCGCCGATCAGCAGATCGAGCTCCAGGCAGTCGCGTTTGAAGATCTTGTCGTCGATGCGGTTGGTGAGCGCCAGTTCGTCGTCGAAGAGATCGAGATCGCGATAGGTCGTCATCGCATGGCTGCGGATGTCCTTGAGCTCGATCTTCTGGCCGTCGCGCGTTTCCTCGCGCATCAAGACGGCGACATCGATGCCGCGGCTGTCATTGCCCTCGACCAGAAATTTCTGCCGGTAGCCGTTTCCGACCATGCGGAACAGATAGCCGTATTCGAAGGCCTGCAACGCGGCCATGTTGTCGATTTCCTGCAGGCAGAGGATATCGGCATCCGCATCGGCGATCGCCAGCGCCGTCATCTGCCGCGTGTCGTCGGTCGCGGCGATCACCCGCGCCTGCTCGAGCTGCTGATAGACGCCCTCGCTCGACACCTGGAAAAGCTTGATGACGCGGTCCTGGCGCAGCTGGTTGCGGAAGCCGGTGAAATCGAAACGGGTCAGCAGGTTTTCGACATTGAAGGTGCCAAGGCGAAGCGACATGAAAAGGATCCGGTTGCGTGCGGTACCTTATCCAGCAAAAGCCGCAGGAAAAGATGGCAGGGCCAAGAAAAATGCGAATAACCGCCCCTCTTACAGCTCCCGATGCGATTATCTCGATCAAAGCCGCCACCCGGCACGGATGACGACGCGTACCGCTTCACCGGGCACGAGAGCCACGCGGCTGAAGGCGCGCAACGTCTGGCCGTTGCCGAGCGTGAGCTTGACGGCATGACGCTCGCCCTCGAAAAGCACGGCTTCGACGGTCGCCGGAGCCCCCTCACCGCCGATGGTCACATCCTCCGGCCGCACCAGAATATCGGCGCCATCGGTATTGGCCGCTTGTAGCGCATCCTGCAGCTCGTCCCACTCCAGATGACGCTCGCCGCCCAAGACCGGCAGCGTGAGAACGGCGCCGCGTCCGATCAGGCCGCCGACAATGCGCCCCTCCGGCCGGGCGTAAATTTCGGCCGGCGGCGCCACCTGCAGCAGGCGCCCCTCGGACATCACGGCAACGTCGGTCGCCAGCGCCATCGCCTCGCTCTGGTCGTGGGTGACGTAGATCATCGTCGCGCCGGAGCGCTGGTGGAACTCGCGAAACGTCTCCTCCATCTCCTGCTTCAGATGCCGGTCGAGATTGGCGAGCGGCTCGTCGAGCAGCACGACATCGGGCGATGTCACCAGGCAGCGGGCGAGCGCCACGCGCTGGCGCTGGCCGCCGGAGAGATCGGCCGGCCGCCGGTCGGCGTAATCGACGAGGCGCACGGTGGAAAGCGCCTCGCGCACTTTCGCCCGATAGGCCTCACCCGAGACACCGCGCACTTTCAGGGGGTAGCCGACATTGTCGGCGACGCTCATATGCGGCCAGAGCGCATAGGACTGGAAGACCATCGCCATGTTGCGCTTTTCCGGCGGCAGCGCTTGCGCTGCATCGGCAAGCAGCCGTTCGCCGAGATGGATCGAGCCGTCGGAGGGCGTCTCGAAACCGGCGATCATCCGCAGTACCGTCGTCTTGCCGCAGCCGGAAGGCCCGAGCAGCGCCAGGAAGCCGCCCTCGCGCACATCGAGCGAAAAGCCGCTGACGGCGGCCCGGCCGGTGCCGAAATCCTTGGCCACCTGGTTGAGGATCAGCTTCGCCATGGGACCACCCCTTTCGGCAGGCGTTTGGCCAGCAGTTCGAGCAGCAGCATCATGACGACGACCATGAGCACGACGAGCACGGAGAGCGCCGAAGCAAGGTCGGAATTACCGCTGTCGTCGAGATTGTAGATGGCGACACCGAGCGTCTGCGTGCCGGCCGACCAGAGCAGCGCGGAGATCGTCAACTCGTTGCAGGCGATCAGGAAGACGAGGATGACCGAGGCGCCGGCGGCGGGCGCAATCAGCGGCACGATGATATCGAAAAGCCTGCGGAAGAAGCCGGCGCCGGAAAGCCGTGCCGCCTCTTCCAGCGCCGGGTCGAGCTGGTGGAAAGCGCTGACGACGGGTTTCAGGCTGACGGCGAAGAAGGAGGGGAAATAGGCAATCAGGATGATCCAGATGGTGCCGTAGAGCGAGATGTGCAGGAACGGGATCGGGGCGGCGAATACCAGGATGAAGGACACGGCCATGACGATGCCCGGCAGCGAATAGGGTATCTCGATCAGGCTGGAGACGATGCGCGAAGCCATATCCTTCCGCCGCGTCAGCGCGTAGGCCGCAAGCACTGTCACCAGCAGGAGACAAAGTGCGGTGGCGGTCGCCAGCGACAGCGAATTGATAAAGGCGGTGCGCGTCACCGCCTGGCGGAAGAGGATCTCCTCGAAGGCATGCAGCGACATGGTCTTGAAGGTGAGCGGCACGCCATAGGCCGGCACCAGCGCGCCGGCGACGAGCGCAAAGAAGGGTGCGGCCAGCATGAAAAACAGGATCGCCCAAAGCAGCGGCGTGAAGAGGAAGCGCCAGGCGCCGAGCTCGAAGGCGGCACTCGCCCCCGATAGCCCGATCACGCGATAATCGCGGCCGCGCAGCGCCCGATCCTGGATCATCAGGCCGGCGACCGAGATCATCGCGATGATGCCTGAGAGCACGGCGACATCGCCGAAGGTGCGGCTGGTGAAGGCCGAGAATTTGGTGAAGATCAGCGTCGGCAGCGTGAAGATCGAGGCTGGAATGCCGAGAATGGCGGGAATGCCAAAATTGCCGGTGCAGGAGACGAAGGAGATCGCCGCCCCGGCAATGATGCCGGGCAGCGATAAGGGCAGGATGATATCGCGGAATACCCGCACGCCGGAGGCGCCGGAAAGCCGCGCAGCCTCGACCCCGTCGCGCGGCAGCGTCATCAGGCCGGCCCGGAGCGCCAGATAGACCAGCGGCGCATGCTGCACGCCATAGAGCAGCGCGATGCCACCCACCGAATAGAGCGGCTGCGGCGAGCCCATTGGCGGGGCGATCGAGAGAGCCTTGAGGAGCGGGCTCGATGGCCCCGACATCTGCAGCCAAGCCAGCGCGGTCACCTGCGGCGGGATCATCATCGGCAGCACGAAGAAGAAGCTGAGCAGCCCCTTGCCGCGAATATCGGTCAGCGTCAGCAGAAAGGCGAAGAGGCAGCCAATGATAAGCGAGATGATCGTGCCGAGAATTGCAGCGACGATGGTGTAATAGGTCGCCGACCAGAGCGACGGGTCGCCGAGCACAGTCAGAACGCTGCCATTGGCGAAGGCCGCTATCCCGGCCATGGTTAGGCGGGCGAGCGGCAGCACGCTGAGGATCAGGACCGTAAAGACGACAAACGGAAACAGCCACGCGGGCTGGCTGTTTCCGGTTTTGACATAGCCGCGCATGGAAGGATCAGTTCGAGCCGTAGATGCCCGAGAAGGTCTTCAGATCCTGGTCGGTATTCTTCAGCGCCTCTGCGGCCTTGATCGGCAGGACGTTGATGGTGTCGCGCGCCGGGAAACCTTCCGGCACCTTCATGCCGTTGCGGGCCGGGATGTAGCCGAGCTTGAGGAAACCCTCCTGGCCCTTTTCGGAGAGCACGTAATCGACGAACTTCCTGGCGGCATCGGCGTTTTTGGTGCTGGCAAGGATGCCGACCGGCTCGGTAACGGCCGATACGCCTTCGCTCGGGAAGACGAACTCGACGGGAGCGCCTTTGGCCTTCTCGCGGATCGGCAGGTAATCGACGACCATGCCGTAAGCCTTCTCGCCTGAGGCGACCGACTTCAGCACGGCGCCGTTGCCGCCGGCAGCGATCGCACCGTTTTCCGCGAGCGACTTGTAGAAGTCCCAGCCGAGGCCGGGAACGGCGGCAAGCGTCTGGGCGTGGATGAGCGCTGCACCCGAAGCAAGCGGGCTCGGCATGGTGACGAGGCCCTTGGCTTCCGGCTTGGTCAGATCCTTCCAGCTCGCAGGCTTCATCGCGGCCGAGGTGTTGTACATGATGCCGGTGGTGATGAGCTTGGTCGAATAGTAATAGCCGTCGGCGTCATAGAGCGCGGCGTCGTACTGGGCAGCCTCCGGCGACTTGTAGGCCATCAGCTTGCCGTCTTCCTTGAGGCGTTCCAGCGTGACCACGTCGGCGATCAGGAGAATATCGGCAACCGGATTGCCGGCCTGGATCTCGGCCTGGAGTTTGGCCATGATCTTCGGCGTACCGTCACGGACCCAGTCGACCTTGATATCGGGATTGGCGGCCATGAAACCATCGACCGTCGCCTGAGCATCTTCGTTCGGCTGGCTGGTATAGAGAACGAGGTTTGCGGCCGAAGCCGGAATGGCAAACAGGCTCGCGGCGAGAAGCGCTGCGGCGGAAACGATCGTTTTCATGGGAGGGGTCCTCGGGATTGCGTCGCCCCTCCCTTATTAGGGGTCGTTGACAGAGATGTGACAGGGCGCAGCGGCTGCTCACGCCCTGCGCCACTGCGTTGGCGTTACTTCGCGGCCTCTTCGATGAGCTCCGCCACCTTCTGCGGCTGCGAAACCATCACGACATGGGACGCGCCCTCGACCACGACAGTCCGCTTGGAGCCTGCCCTCTCGGCCATGAACCCAAGGGCTGCGGCCGGGATGTTCTTGTCGCCGGTGCCGTAGACAAACCATGACGGCAGCGTCTTCCAGGCGGGCTCGCCGGATTTTTCGGTCAGGGCCGCTTCCGTGATCGGCCGCTGGGCCGCCGCCATCAGGGCGGCCTGTTCGGCCGGCACGTCGCTGGCGAACTGGTCATGGAATTTGGCCTGGTCGATATAGAGATCGACACCGCCTGCGCTGAGTTTCACCGGCGCCGCCAGCGCACCGGCCAGCGAGCCGCCGGGAAACTTGCCGGCGAGATCTGCGACCGATTCCCCGGCTGCCGGCGCGAAGGCGGCGACATAGACCAGAGACTTGACGTTGTCATGGCCATTCGCGGCGGTCGAGATCACCTGCCCTCCATAGGAATGGCCGACGAGGACGACGGGGCCGGCGATGCTGCCGACGACATCGGACACATAGGCGGCGTCGCTCGAGACGCTGCGCAGCGGATTGGCGGCAGCAACGACCGGGAAGCCATCCTTGCGCAGGATTTCGACGACGCCGTTCCAGCTCGATGAATCGGCAAAGGCGCCGTGGACGAGGACGACGGTCGGCTTGGCCGGCTGAGCGACGGCAGCACCGGAAAGAAGTGCGCCCGCCAGGGCGGCGACAGCGGCAAACTTGAACATGGGTCATTTCCTTTCGTCGGTTGAGCAATGGGAGCCGAACCAGGAGCCACAGGCCGTAACCTACTCCCTTCAGCATTTAATTTGTAAGCGATTTATTTGTACGCTATATAAATAGTCTCCCTTGTTTGCGGCGTCAATAGCTTGCAAATAGATCGTGCACAAATTATATTGAAGTTAGAGGAGAGCGTGATGAAAGACACCCCATCGAATGATCTCGCCGACGTGCCGAAGATCGATGAAATGCTTTGCTTTTCAATCTATTCGGCAGGCCACGCCTTCAACCAGCTTTACCGTCCCCTGCTCGACGAGCTGGATCTGACCTATCCGCAATTCCTTGTGATGACCGCCCTTTGGACGCGTGACGATCGCACGGTGAAGGATCTCGGCGAGACGCTTTTTCTTGACTCCAGCACCCTCACTCCGCTCTTGAAGCGGCTGGAAAATGTCGGCCTCGTCACCCGCAACCGAAATCCCGCCGATGAGCGCCAGGTGCTCTTGCGTCTGACACAGAAGGGGCAGGCCCTCAAGAGCCGCGCCGCCCATGTGTTCCACTGCATCGGCAAAGCCGTCGGTCTCGACGCCGAGACCGTGAGCAAGATTCGCGATACGATCGCGTCGCTCCGCGACAACATTCACAAGAAGGACAAGGACGAGAGCTGAGGCAAGGCGGCGCCCACCGCGTCGTCGCCACGCCAGGACGATTTCCATCGACAAGCCGATCCCATATTGTACGATCTGCCGCGTGGCCCAGCGACCCTTGACCGATCGGAGTCTCAGCGCCCGCAATCTCGCCTACCCCTCACGCCGGCGTGAACACGCCACCATATGTCATTCTACAGCGTTGAGGTACGTCAATCCCGTTTCGGTGAAGGAGGAGTTTCAATGGAATATCGTCTGCTTGGCCGTTCCGGCCTGAAGGTTTCGACTTTGACCATGGGCACGATGACTTTCGGCGGCGTCGGCTGGGCGAAGATGGTCGGCGATCTCGGCGTCTCCGAGGCGAAGAAGATGATCGATATGTGCATCGATGCCGGCATCAATCTGATCGACACCGCCAACGTCTATTCCTCAGGCGAATGCGAAAACATCATTGGCGATGCGCTCGCCGGCAGGCGGCCGCAAGGTGTCCTGCTCGCCACCAAGGCCCGCTTCGGCATGGGTGACGGCCCGAACGACCGCGGCCTGTCGCGCTACCATCTGATCCGCGAATGCGAGGCGAGCCTGAAGCGCCTGAAGACCGACGTTATCGATCTCTACCAAGTGCATGAATGGGACGGCCAGACGCCGCTCGAAGAGACGATGGAAGCGCTTGATACCCTGATCCGGCAGGGCAAGGTGCGTTATGTCGGCTGCTCGAACTATTCCGGCTGGCACATCATGAAGGCGCTCGGCATTGCCAACGAGCACCGCTACCAGCGCTTCGTCAGCCAGCAGATCCATTACACGCTGGAAGCGCGCGACGCCGAATACGAGCTGCTGCCGATTTCGATCGACCAAGGCCTCGGCGTGCTGGTCTGGAGCCCGCTTGCCGGCGGTCTGCTCTCGGGCAAACACCGCCGCAACCAGGCAGCACCGGAAGGCACGCGCCAGTTCGCCGGCTGGACCGAACCGCCGATCCGCGACGAAAACCGCCTCTGGAACATCGTCGAAACGCTGGTCGCGATCGGCGAGGAGCGCGGGGTCTCGGCCGCTCAAGTGGCGCTTGCCTGGCTGATCGGCCGAAAAGCGGTGACTTCGGTCATCATCGGCGGCCGCACCGAAGCCCAGTTCCGCGACAATATCGCCGCCGCCGAGCTGAAGCTGACAGAGGACGAGCGCAACCGCCTCGACGCCGTCAGCCTGCCGCCGGTGATTTATCCCTACTGGCACCAGCTGAACACGGCGAGCGACAGGCTCGGTGAAGCCGATCTCGAACTTTTCGGCCCGCATCTCAAGCAATAGGCAATCATGGATCACGCTTTGCACGGCGAAGGATAGCGTCATAAAAGATGCACTTTCGCCGTGTTACCGTAGGACCCCGCTACTCCCCGCGAGGTTCGCCGTGCTGAAGAATTACAAGGTCCTGAAGGGTACGGCGAGCGCACTCGCTCTGGACGACGACAACGATCCCCACATCGAGATCCGTATCGAGGCGAACGGCATCAGCTACCGCATCGCGCTCAACGTCCGCTCCAAGGAATCGCCGCACGACCTACTCTACGCCAATATCGTCGATTTCAAGCACCTCGCGCTGACCGAGGCGCTCGAAGAACTGCCGATGGGCCTGACCGACATCCGCAAGGACCGTCCGGAGCTTGCGATCGATTATGTCCGCGGCGGGCTGATCGAACGCGAAGACATGGATGTCGCGCCCTTCCAACTGTCCGGCCCGAAGAACGACCTGCGTGATTTCATCGAGCCGATCGTCCAGGAAGGCATTGCCGATTCGGACGTGCATTTCTACGCCTTCGGTGAGGCCTGGGGCCCGGAGAACAACAAGCCCGACCAATATTTCGATTTCGAGCCGGGCAACGGCATTCACGACATCCACATGAACCAGGGTGACGGCGGCAGCTTCAAGGCCACCAACGGGCCGAACCAGGACGGCGCACTGCTCGTCCATTTCAACGATACCGACGAATGGGCGGCGATCTTCCTCTGCTTCCAGTCGCAGAACTGGAACACCGATGCGGCAACCGGCCATCCGGTTTCCGACAACCGCGGCGGCCAGGGCCGCGGCGAAGGCACCCGCCGGCCGCAACCGGTCGTCGCCTCGTCCCTACGCATCCTCGCCGCGCTGATCAATCCGGTGAACGGCGAAGGTGGCACCGAGGCCGAGACGGTGACGATCATCAACCGCTCCGACATGGCGGCATCGCTGGACGGCTGGAAGCTGGAGGACGAAAATGGCAGGACCCAGACACTGTCGGGAACGCTTGAGGCCGGCGAGATCCGCACCATAGCGCTCGATGCCGGAAGCGGCGGCCCGCAGCTTGCCAACAGAGGCGGCGACATCATCCTGCGCAATGCCGACGGCGCCGTGGCCGACCGCGTCGGCTACGGCAAGAGCGAGACGGCAAATGAGGGCTGGACGACGATCTTTTGATTGGCGTTTGGCTGGCTCCCTCTCCTCCCTCATTCCTGTGCTCGTCACAGGAATCCAGTGCGCCCAAGTCTTTGGGCGCGGGAGACTTCCTTCCCGAATGCGGAGTCATTCACGGCGCGGGCGCGCCGTGGCTGGATTCCTGTGACGAGCACAGGAATGAGGGAAGATAGTGAGGTGCCCCTCCCTCAATCAAAAACGATCACCCACCAATCTCGGCCGAGATCAACGCGCCCAGACGGCCGATCCCGTCCTCGATCATCTGCTCGTTGGCGCAGGAGAAGCTGACGCGGAAGGTGTTGGCGCCGGAGCCGTCGGCGAAGAAGGCCTTGCCGGGCACGAAGGCCACCTTGGCGGTTTCGAGCGATTTCGCCAGGAGCTTGGCGCCGTCCATGCCTTCCGGCAGCGTGATCCAGATGAACATGCCGCCTTCCGGCTTGGTCCAGCTCGTGCCCTCGGGCATATATTTTTCCAGAGCTGCCAGCATGCAGTCGCGGCGCTTCATGTAAGCGGCCTTGATCTTGGCGACCTGGACATCAAAGCCGCGCTCGGCAACATCAGCGATCGCCATCTGGTTGATCGTCGAAGAATGCAGGTCGGCTGCCTGCTTCATCAGCACCAGCTTGCGGATGACGGGCGCGTTGGCGACGATGAAGCCGACGCGAAGGCCGGGCGCCAGCGTCTTGGAGAAGCTGCCGCAATAGATCGTACGCGTGGTGTTGATGTCGCCCTTCTCAGCGATCTCCAGCGCCAGGATCGGCGGGATCGGATCGCTATCGTAGCGCAGCGACTGATAGGCCGCATCCTCGATGACGGCGATGTCGAGCTCTTCGGCCAGCGCCAAAACCTTCCGGCGGCCCTCGAGATCGACCGTTTCGCCGGTCGGGTTGGAGAAGTCGGCGGAGAGATAGGCGAACTTCACCTTGCCGCCGGCAGCGCCCGCAGCCGCGCGGTAGGACTCCGGCGTCCGGTTGCCGTTCGGCGTCAGCTGGTCGTAGGCCGGCTCATAGGCGTTGAAGGCCTGCAGCGCGCCAAGATAGGTCGGCCATGTCACGAGCGCGGTATCATCAGGCGACAGGAACAGCTTGCCGAGATAATCGAGACCCTGCTGCGAGCCGGAGACGATGAAGACATTGTCGAGTTCGCAGGGGATGCCGAGATCGGCCATCTGCCGCACCAGCCACTCGCGCAGCGGCTTGTAGCCCTCGCTGACCGAATATTGCAGCGCCGAATTGACGGCAGCGCCATCGAAAATATCGGCATAGGCCTGTTTGAATTCCTGATCGGGAAACAGCGCCGGATCCGGAATGCCGCCGGCGAAGGAAATGATGTCGGGCCGGTCGAGAAGCTTCAGGAGCTCGCGGATTTCGGATGCGCGCATGCGCGACGAGCGCGACGCAAACATGGTGTCCCAGTTCAGCATGGGGTTTCCTCGTATTTTCTAATATCCGTAGCTGATCACGGGGGGGAATTTATGTCAATAATACTGACCTATTTTCTTGTCGCTGAGACAAAGTTTGAAGATCCGGCATTCGAGAGCCCGAACCAGTTGGGTAGGCGTTGGAGCTTTCACGCAATGGCCTGCCCGGTTGCGTGAAAATTTGCCGCTTCGAGCGACTATTCCTCTGATCAAAAGCGGAAACCGGCCGATTCAGACCTTTCCAAAACCGGCCCGGGGGCAGTAGTGTGCCGCCCATTATTCAATGGACTATCAAGGTGCCAGCATGACCGCGACGTCGACCTCTCCTGAAATCAACATCGAACTCCACAAGTCTCCCGTCCCCGACGCCGATCGCATCAAGGCACTGGAAACACCCGGCTTCGGCAAGATCTTCACCGATCACATGGTGCTGGCACGCTGGACGGCCGACAAGGGTTGGCACGATGCGAAGGTGACGCCGCGCCGCCCCCTGGAACTCGATCCGGCAAGCGCCGTGCTGCACTACGCTCAGGAAATCTTCGAGGGCATGAAGGCCTACAAGGCAGACGATGGCCGGATTCTGCTCTTTCGGCCTGAAGAGAACGCACGCCGCTTCGCGCAGTCGGCGACCCGCATGGCGATGCCTCCTGTGCCCGAGGAACTCTTCCTGAAGGCGGTCGAAGCACTGGTCAGCATCGACAAGGCCTGGATTCCGTCCGGCGACGCCAGCCTGTACCTTCGCCCCTTCATGTTCGCCAACGAGGCGTTTCTCGGTGTCCGTCCGGCTCAGGAATATGTCTTCTGCGTCATCGCCTCTCCGGTCGGCGCCTACTTCAAGGGCGGCGCGAAGGCCGTCTCCCTTTGGGTCGAGACCGAATACACCCGTGCAGCCAGCGGCGGCACCGGCGCTGCGAAATGCGGCGGAAACTACGCAGCCAGCCTCGTGGCGCAAGCCGAGGCTTCGAAGAAGGGTTGCGATCAGGTCGTCTTCCTGGACGCCGCAGAGCATCGCTGGGTCGAAGAACTCGGCGGCATGAACGTCTTCTTCGTGATGAACGATGGATCGATAGTGACCCCGCCTCTTGGCGGCACGATCCTGCCGGGTATCACCCGGGCCTCCGTCATTGTGCTCGCCGAAGAAAGGGGGTTGCGCGTGGAGCAGCGTCCCTACTCCTTCGCGGAATGGCAAGAGGATGCCGCCAGCGGCAGGCTCGTCGAAGCGTTCGCTTGCGGCACTGCCGCAGTCCTGGCGGGCATCGGCCTGGTTCGGCATGCCGGCGGCGAGTTTCTGGTCGGAGACGGACAGACCGGCAAGCTGACCAGCGAACTGCGCCAGCAGCTCGTCGGTCTGCAGAAGGGCGTAACGAATGATGAGCACGGCTGGACGCGCCTCATTCCGGCCTGAACTCCAGACCTTCCACGCGAACGGCGGCGCCGACACCGACAGGGTGGGCGCCGTTCTCGGCCTCGCCCGCAATGCAGTCGGGCTGGCGGCAGCTCTCAGACTCGCCCCCCCGCCAGCGCGATCATCTATGCGACTTGATGGCTGAGATCCTGACGCGCGCGACGCCCGTTTCAAGGGTCTCGAGCGCATCATCGATATGGATAAAAAAGACCGACCTTGATGTGACCCAAGTGCTCGACGGCGGCGCACAACGCTTCTATCACAATGCGGGGAATGGGAATCTGGCAGCAGGGGCGCTGAGCCGGCATCTACGGACGGCACCGAATTCAATGGCAAAAATGACGATCATGCTTCCGGATAATCTGGCGGACTACGTCGCACGCCGTGTTGCAAGCGGCAGATACAGCAGTGCCGGCGCATATCTGGCGGAACTCGTCCTGAAGGATCAGAACCACCGCAAGCTCGACGACGACGAACTGCGTGATATCCTGAGGCAGGCTGAGGAGAGCGGCATCAGCGACCGGCGCATTGCCGACATTCTGCTGGAAACGAAGGCGAAGCTGCGTGACACCCCGCTATAGGCTGACCCGGACCGCAGACGCCGTGCTGTCAGGCATCGATGAATATGCCAGCCTGCATTTCGGCGAGGCGCAGGCGGATGCCTATCTTCTCGATTGGGACAGGATTTTCGTGCTTCTTTCGCGCGTGCCCTCCATGGGAGACGAGTGCGACGAACTCGGATCCGGCCTCCGCCGCCTCCTCCACATGCGCCACGTCGCTTTCTACCGCGAAATACCGGACGGCATCCTCGTCATCGACATCATCGGCGCCGACCGGCTTCCCGATAGACACCTTCAATCAAACCGACGATCGGCCGGCCCGCATGCCCAGTGACAGCACTTCCGCCTTTTACGAGGAAAATGCCGCGACATACGCCAGCCGGGCGCGCAGCCTGCCCAAACAGCAGCTCGATGCCTTCCTCGCCGGTATCGCACCGGGTGGCGCAATCCTCGAACTCGGCTGCGGTGGCGGCCAGGACAGCGCCTATATGCTGTCGCAGGGTTTCGACGTGACGCCGACGGATGGCTCGGCCGAGCTTGCAAGGCAGGCGGAAGTGTTGATCGGCAGGCAGGTGAAGGTCATGCTGTTCCAAGAGCTCGACGCCGACCGCGCCTTCGACGGCGTCTGGGCGCATGCGAGCCTTCTCCACGTCCCGCGGGCTGGGCTGCCCGATGTCTTCGCCCGCATCCACCGCGCGCTCAGAACCGGCGGCCTCCTTTACGCAAGCTTCAAGGCGGGGGAAGCCGAGGGCCATGACGGCTTCGGGCGTTACTACAACTACCCCTCCGGCGGATGGCTGTCGGAGCTTTTAACGAAAGACGGCTGGCGCAACCTCGCCATCGAGGAAAGCGATGGCGGCGGCTATGACGGCAAGCCGACCCGCTGGCTGACTGTGAGCGCAGAACGATAAAGGCCGGAGCTTTCGCCCCGGCCTCTCGCAATCGTCTAGAACGACTTAGTTGACCGACTTGTCGACCAGCTTGTTCTTGCCGATCCAGGGCATCATGCCACGCAGCTTGGCGCCGACTTCCTCGATCTGATGGCTGTCGTTGTTGCGGCGGATGCCCTTGAAGCGGGCAGCGCCGGAGCGGTATTCCTGCATCCACTCGGAGGTGAACTTGCCGGTCTGAATGTCCTTCAGGACGCGCTTCATCTCAGCCTTGGTTTCTTCGGTGATGATGCGCGGACCGGTGACGTATTCGCCCCACTCGGCCGTGTTGGAGATCGAGTAGTTCATGTTGGCGATGCCGCCTTCATAGATCAGGTCGACGATCAGCTTCACTTCGTGCAGGCATTCGAAATAGGCCATCTCAGGCGCATAACCAGCTTCCGTGAGCGTTTCGAAACCGGCGCGGATGAGCTCGACCAGACCGCCGCAGAGAACGACCTGTTCGCCGAAGAGGTCGGTTTCGCACTCTTCGCGGAAGTTGGTTTCGATGATGCCCGAACGGCCGCCGCCGACGCCGCAGGCGTAAGAGAGCGCCAGTTCAAGCGCATTGCCGGACGCGTTCTGGTGAACGGCGACGAGGCAGGGAACGCCGCCGCCCTTCTGGTATTCGCCGCGAACCGTGTGGCCCGGGCCCTTCGGCGCGATCATGACGACGTCGACCGAAGCCTTCGGCTCGATCAGGCCGAAGTGAACGTTGAGGCCGTGAGCGAAGGCGATGGCAGCGCCGTCGCGGATGTTCGCAGCGATATCGGTCTTGTAGATGTCGGCCTGCAGTTCGTCGGGGGTTGCCATCATCATCAGGTCGGCCCAGCCGGCAGCTTCGGCAACCGTCATGACCTTGAAGCCATCGGCTTCGGCCTTCTTGACTGTGGGCGAACCGGCCTTGAGGGCGA
Source organism: Rhizobium leguminosarum bv. trifolii WSM2297 (assembly GCF_000271845.1). Next base: position 1,703,654 of record NZ_JH719395.1, read on the forward strand.
TGACGAGGTTCTGGGCGCCGCTGTCCTTGAGGTTCAGCGCATGGGCACGGCCCTGCGAGCCGTAGCCAATGACGGCGACCTTCTTGGCCTTGATGAGGTTGAGATCGGCATCACGATCGTAGTAGACGCGCATTTGAAGTTCCTTCCCTTGTGCTTGTCATGTTGACTGTCATTAAGGCGAAATCAGCCGAGAACCGGCATCTCCGCCAGAACCTTGTCCGTGCCGTAGAGCCGGAGGAAGGCGGTGACCGCCCTCTCCGCCTGGCGCGCGGTATCCTTGAGGCCCGGTTCGCCGAGCAGCATGCGCACATGCAGGTCGGAAACAACAAGGCCGTAAAGCGTGTGATAAGCCTCATCGGCATCGGAAAAACGCAGCAGCCCTGCCCTCTTTCCGGCATCGATCAGCGCCATGGCGCGGCGGTCGATCTGGCGGCGGCCGCGCTCGAGCAGTAGCTTTCCGAGCTTCGAACCGTCGCGGTTCGACTGGCCGATCGCCAGCCGGTTCAGCGCCAGCGAGACATCGCCGGCCAGCACCTCCAGCAGGTCACGCGCGAAAATGACGACATGGTCGTGCAGGCTCGCCGCCGTCAGCCGCTCGCCATTACGCTCGAAGGTGCGCACCTTGCTCGCCTGATAGGCAATCATCGCCGACAGCAGTCCGTCGCGGTCGCCGAACCACTTATAGAGGCTTTCCTTCGAGCAATTGGCGGCACGCGCGACACCCGAAGTCGTCAGCGCCTTCTCGCCGCCATCGACAAGCAGCCGCAGCGCCTGCTCCAGAACGGCGTTCTGGCGCGGCGAAAACTCGCTCGGCTCTGCGGTATCGACGGACACGGTCAATGCTCCCATATACGTACCGTACGGTACGGTTCGTGAGGTTTATGCGACAAACCGATCGAGCCGTCAAGCAGGCCCGGCAGATTTTTAACGGGAAAGCTCGGGGAGACACCAGAATGGGATAGGCGCGCATCCGTCAGCATCGCATAATGTCGCCCATGCCATTGCCGGGAGCTTTCCATGTCGCGCTTGCCTGCCGCCTTTCTCGTCGCCGGAGCAGTCATCCTGGGAGCATCGCTCCTCAGCGCCGGCGCCTTCGCGCAGTCGGAAAACGAGGTCTATAACAGGATCGAGGAGCTGCACGGCAATGCCGAGGCCTTCGACCGGCCGCTGCGCCAGCTCGTGCAGGCCATGCGCTCACATGACGCCGAATCCATCGCCGGTCTTGCCGAATATCCGCTGACCGTCAAAGCCAACGGCGAGACTTATGAAGTCGAGAACGCTGAGGATTTCATCGAGAATTTCGACGATCTGGTGACGCCGGAGACGCGCCGCGCCGTCGGGCGACAGCAATATCAGGATCTCTTCGTCAACAGCGACGGCGTCATGCTCGCAAACGGCGCCATCTGGATGGGCGCGGTCTGCGAGGATAATGCCTGCGACAACAGCCATTGGGCGATCATCGCCATCAACAATTAGACGATGCCGACCATCGGACGCGACAAACCTGCTGCGACGCTGTCAGCCATCGCTGCGAAGCTTGCGCGCCAGTGTCTGAAGCTCCTTGAATGCTTCGTAACGCTTGCGGTGGAGATCGGAAATCTCACCCTCGGACGGCTGAAAACGTGTTTCCACCCTGGTGAGCTCGCTCATCGCCGCGCCGACATCGGCAAATCGCCGGCCGGCGACGGCGGCAAGGATGGCCGCTCCCAGCAACACCGGCTCTTCGGCCCTCGTGGCCACCACCGGCTTGCCGCTCGCATCGGCGAGCACCTGGCGGACGAAATCGTGCTGGCCGGCGCCGCCGCTGATGACAATGTTATCGACGGTCACGCCCGCCTCGGCCTGCGTTTCGATGATTTGCCTGAGGCCGTAGCCGATGCCGCAAAGCCCGGCGATGTAGAAGGAGACCAGGTTGTCGACATCCCGCTCCATGCCGAGACCGGCAATGATCGCCCGGGCATGCGGATCGGCAAAAGGCGCGCGGTTGCCGAGGAATTCGGGAACGACGTGCAGCCCCGTCGTCAGCTTGACGGCATCGGAAGAACGGCCCGCCTTGCGGGCGGCCATGTCAGCAAGCAGAACCGGCAGCGGAACGCCCGCGCTCTTCGCAAGCTCCCTCGCCTCGCCGGCCGCCGGATGGAACGAGAGGAGATGGTCGATCGCCGCGCCGGCAGCACTCTGGCCGCCTTCATTCAGCCACAGACCCGGCACCATTGCCGAATAATAAGGTCCCCAGACACCGGGAACGAAAGACGGTTCTGTCGTTGAGGTCATCGTGCAGGACGAGGTCCCGAAGACATAGGCAAGGTTGGCCTGCGGATCGGCGCCGACCGTTCCGACACCCCCGGCATGGGCATCGATCAACCCGGCGGCGACGGCCGTTCCGGGTGTCAGGCCGAGCTCTTCTGCCGCATTAGCGGTCAGTCCCTCACCAAGCGCCGAACCGGGCTCGACGATAGTCTTGCCGATGCGGGCAAAACCTTCCTCCGCCAGCACGCCGAGGCCGATCTGGTGGAAATAGCTGCTGTCCCAGCGCTTTTCATGGGCGAGATAGGTCCACTTGCAGGTGACCGTGCAAGTCGAACGCGACAGATCGCCGGTCGCCCGCCAAGTCAGGAAATCCGCAAGATCGAAGAATTGCCAGGCAGCATCGAACACCTGAGGCCGATTTTCCTTGAGCCAGAGGAGCTTCGGCGTTTCCATCTCGGGCGAAATGCGGCCGCCGACGTAACGCAGCACGTCATGCCCGAACGCATTGATGCGCTCCGCCTGCGCGACGGCGCGGTGGTCCATCCACACGATGATATCTCGGTCCGGATTCTCCGAAGGCCCGACGGGGAGCGGCTTGCCGCCTTCGCCGAGCACGACGAGCGAGCAGGTGGCGTCGAATCCCAAGCCGAGCACGGAAGCCGGATCGACACCGGCTACGGCAACCGCCTCCCGCACGGCCGCACACACGGCGCTCCAGATTTCGCTGCTCGATTGCTCGACGATGGAACCCGGTTCGTGAAACAGGCTGATATTCCGCTTGGCAGAGGCAAGCATGCTGCCGGCCATATCGAACAGGCCCGCCCGGGCGCTGCCGGTGCCGACATCGACGCCGATGACATATTTGGCGCCGGCTTCCGGGGTATGAGATGTATCGCTCATGGTCTCTCGTTTCAGATCGGGTTGATTGGCAGCTGCGGCCGATCTTCCAGGTCTATTTCTGGAAAGATCGCCGCGTCATGACATTACGCAGTCGCGATGACATGACAAGGAGAGCGAGGCGCGGGCCTGGCCAAACGCGACCTCTTCCCGAGACGATCGTCGTCACAGCTTCTCTCCGACATTTTCCAGAATGGCGGCGAGCTCATCTGCCCCGGTCGCAATGGCGACCGCTCCGGCAGCGTCCAGCACCGCACGGCGGCCAGCTCTCGGATCGGCCGGGTCGACGAATCCAACCGCCGTCATGCCTGCGGCTACAGCTGCCGCAACGCCATGAGCGCTGTCGTCGATCATGACGCATTTGGCCGGGCGGGCCCGGAAACGCTCGGCGCAATGCAGCAGGAGGTCCGGCGCCGGCTTCGGCCGGGGAACGAGTTCGGCACTGAAGACACTCTCGCCGAAGGCGCTCCACAGATCAAGTTTGCCCAGGCTGTTGCGCAGCCGCTGCATCGTGCTGTTTGATGCGACGCATTTCGGCCGGTTGAGATTATGGACGATGGCGGAGATACCTGGAATTGGCGTCAGCGAGCGCGCGAATTCGTCGAACAGATGCAGATGCCATGTCTGAAACAGCGCGGCTATATCGATAATTCCGTAATCGCGCCGGCACATCTCGGCGATGATGCTTTCGGAATTGCCGGTGAATTTGATATGGGCCTCCGCTGCGCTGATCGCGATACCGGCGCCTTGCAAGGTTTCGGCCAGTGTGCGGCTGGCGATCGGCTCGCTGTCGATCAGCACCCCATCGCAATCGAAGATCACGAGGTCGATGTTATCCATGGCCCCCGGCATACCGGGATAATCGATGCGGCTATTGAGCATGCCTCACCCCCGCGCCTGCAAGGCGAGATCCGGCCGGTCGGTGGTGATCTGCCGGATCGGTTTGGCAAGCCAGTATTCGAGATCGCTCAATTCGTTCGGAACCCAGGCGCCGAGACGGTCGAGCGGCACGAGTTGGGTGATCTCATCCCACTGCGCCTGAAGCAGCGACTTTTCGATGGCGATAATATCCGAACATTGTTTCATCAGGCTGAGGCCGCTCGTCAGGCCGAGACGCTCTGCCGATTTGGCATCGAAGGACGACAAGGTGCGAATTAAAGGGGCGGCCTTGCGAATATCGACAAGTACATCAGGATGAAAGCTCGTCAAGATCGAGCGCTCAGCCAGATCAAGCCGCTCGACGACGGCAAATGCCCTGGCGGCAAGCCCCTCATAAGGCGTTCCATCGGCATGGCTCTTCAGTTCGATATGAAGCTCGAGCCCCGTGCCCTTGAAGACGGCAAGCACCTCTTCCAGCGTCGGGATCGTCTCCCCGTCGCTCTCCTTGAGGTGGACGTCACGATGTTTTCCGGGGTCGAGATCGGCGACCGGGCCTTGCGCATCCGTCGTACGCTCGAGCGTCGGGTCGTGAATAACGAGCGTCTCGCCCGAACGCGTCAGGTGGATGTCGAACTCCACGCCGTCAACCGGCATTTGCGCGAGTTTGCGAAAGCCAGAAAGACTGTTTTCGGGCCAGAGGTTGCGGCCACCGCGGTGGCCGATGATATGCACCATCGTCTGAATATCCTTGAGATCGGCGTGTTACTTTCCGGAGTCCACCAGCCCCTTGGTGAACCAGCGTTGCATGAAGAGAATGACGGCCGCAGGCGGAAGCATGACGAGCAGTGCAGCGCTCATCGCAATGTTCCAGGCGGGTGCGGAGTCCGAGACGGGGACGAGTTGCTTCAGCCCGAGCACCGCGGTTCCCATCTCCTTGTCGGTGGTAAAGAGCAGCGGCCACAAATACTGGTTCCAACCGTAGAGAAACAGGATGATCGACAGGGCTGCGATGTTGGCGCTCGACAGCGGAAGGAGGATATCCTTGAAAAATTTCAGCGGGCCGGCGCCATCGAGTTTGGCCGCCTCGCAGAGTTCGTCGGGAACGGTCAGGAAGAACTGCCGGAACAGGAAGGTTGCCGAGGCAGAGGCGATCAGCGGCAGGATCAGGCCGGCATAGCTGTTGACCATATTCCATTTCAACGAGGCTTCGATGCTGTATCCCGTCAGCCGTTCGACGACAGCGGAAAGACCGATCGTCCCCGCGAACCACCGAACCGGCCCGGCGGCATCGGCGACCGCTTCATAGGTCGGAATGATGCGGACCTCGACCGGCAGCATCAGCGACACGAAAATCAGCCAGAACGCCGTCATGCGAAACGGGAAGCGGAAATAAGTCACGCCGAATGCGGCGATCAGCGAGATCGCCAACTTGCCGATGACGATGCCGGCGGTGACGATGATCGAATTCAGGAACAGTTTGGAGAACTCGCCCTGCTGCCAGGCGGCGGCGAGATTTTCGAAAAAATGCGAACCCGGCGTCAGCGGAAACGGCGCCTGCTGAACCTCCTGCAAGGTGAGCGAGCCGGCGACGAAGGCGAAGTAGAGCGGCAGGCAGACGAAAACTGCGCCGATGAGCAAGATCGCATGGCAGCAGATCGAAAGGCCGAGATGACGTTCGGGCATGACTACACCAGGTAATTGACCCGGCGCTCGAGGGCGCGGAATTGAACGATGGTGAACAGGACGGCGATCAGCATCAGCAGCACGGACTGGGCGGCCGACGAGCCGAGGTCCAGTTGCACGAAGCCGTCCTGATAGACTTTGTAGACCAGGCTGTTCGTTGCCCCCGCGGGGCCACCGCGGGTGACCGCGTCGATGATACCGAAGGTTTCGAACAGTCCGTAGACGAAGTTCATCACCACGAGGAAGAAGATCGTCGGCGAGATCAAAGGGAGCGAAATCGTGAAGAAGCGGCGAACGGGTCTTGCGCCGTCGAGCTTTGCTGCCTCCAGCAGCGAGACGGGCACGGCCAGCAACGCGGCGACGAGGAAGATATAGTTGTAGCAGACGTTCTTCCAGACCGAGGCGATGGTAACCAGCAGCTGCGCATCGAACGGACGCCGGTTCGGATCCCATTCGACCCCGAGCCCATGCAGAAACTGCGCAATCGGCCCCACCGCAGGATTGAACAGGAAGGCCCAGATCACCCCTGAGATGACAGGGGCGATCGCATAAGGCAACAGAATGATGCTCTTATAAATACCCCTGCCCCTGATCACGAAATCGGTCGCGAAGGCAAAGAGACCGGCAAGCAGAAGCGTCGCGGCGTTCTGGGCAATGGTGAACCACAGCGTGAATAGCGCGCTTCCGCGATATTCCGGACTTGCGAACAGATTGTAGAAATTCTCCAGACCGACGAAGATCTCAGTGCCGCCGAAGGGATCGACCTGAACGAAGGCCAGCGACAGTGCCTTGTAGGACGGGATGAAAAAGAAGAACAGGAGGATCAGCAGCTGCGGCGCGACAAGGCCGAAGGCGAGCCACGGCTTGTTGAAATGAGCCGACTTCAACCCGGCCTCCGAGGGCTGCACGCTCCTGCGGCCTGCCGACAGAATATTCGGGATGCGAAGGCGCCTGGCGGCGCCCCCCATCTTTCCGAAGGTGCTACTTTGCTGCATGAAGCTGCTCGTACTGGCGAAGGATCTGGTTTCCACGGGCCGCCGCCGCATCCAGCGCCTGCTGCGGTGTCTTCTGGCCGGTCCACACACCCTGGATCTCTTCCACCAGAAGCGCCATCGACTGATTGTGATTGCCGAAGCGGAAGCCGCGCGAGTTGTCCGTCGGCGTGCCCCGCGTGAGCTGAAGAATGGCAATCTCGCGGGTCGGGTGATCCTTGAAATAGCCCTCGGACTTGGCCTGTTCATAGGCGGCGTTCGTGACCGGAACGTAACCGGTCTGCTTACTCCACCAGACCTGAGTCTTCGGTGAAGCGAGGAAATTCAAGAAGGCGGCAGCACCGGCATATTCTTCCTCCGACTTGCCTTTCAGGACCCAGAGCGCGCCGCCACCGATGGTGCTGTTCTTCGGCTCGATGCCCTCTTCATGCGGCAGGAACGTCGCGCTCCAATTGAATTTTGCGCCGCTCTCGACGGCGGCATGCGCCGCGGTGGAGGCGACATAGGTCGAGCAGGTGCCGGACGTGAACAACTGGTCGGGCGAGAGGCCCTGGCCGGCAATCTGCAGGATGCCGGCATCGAGCCACGTCTTGAGGCGCGTCAACTGACTAACGACCAGTGGGCTCTTGTTGAAGATGAACTCGGTATCGAGACCGCCGAAGCCATTTGCCTTGGTGCCGTAAGGCTGGTCCTGGATCGCCGCGTAGTTTTCGATCAGGCTCCAATAGAAGTCGTTTGCGAGTGCCATCTGGCACTTCGAAATTCCCTTCTCCTTGATGGCGCTGAGCTGCTTGTCGAGCTCCTGCCAAGTCTCGCCCGGCTTGTCGAAGCCGGCTGCCTTGAAGTGATCGGCATTGTACCAGAAGATCGGCGTCGAGCTGTTGAAGGGCATCGCCGCCGGCTTGCCGTCGACGAGGTAGAAGCCGGCCACCGGGGCGAGGAAATCGTTCCAGTCGATCTTGTAACCTTCCTTCTCCATCAGCTCCGGCACCGGAATGATGGCGCCGGAATTGTACATGGTCAGGAAGCCCCGCTCGGCTGCCTGGATCAGCACCGGCTGCTGGTGGACACGGTAGGCGGCCACCATCGCCGCCATGGTCTCCTCGTAATTGCCTTTGCCGATGCCGACGACCTCATATTTGTCCTGCGAGGCGTTGAAGTCGGCAATCAGCTTGTTGGTGATCTCGGCGAGGCGGCCGCCGGCCGCATTCCACCATTCGATCTTGACGCGATCGGCCGCGCTGGCGTCGCCAGCATTGGCCAATCCCAGCGTCATCAGTGTAGCACCTGCCGCGAACGACCGGATCGTCCGCCCAATTCGGGCGCCCATCGAAGACTTTGCCGTCATTTCGTTTTCCTCTCCATTGCCGTTGTTCGCCGACCGGCACGTCCAGCGCCGGTCAACCCCTCCCAGAGTGGCGAAAACAAGGTTGGGGTTACTTGTTACAAATGTCAATAGCATGTTACAAATGTATGACGATGCTGGAGGAGGATGCCATGGCAGCTATCGAACTGATCGATCTAAAGAAGAATTACGGAGCGGTTCCGGCGGTAAAGGGGATCAATCTCACCGTCGCAGACGGCGAAATGATCGTGCTTGTCGGGCCTTCGGGATGCGGAAAATCGACCTTGCTGCGGATGATTGCCGGCCTCGAAGCCATAAGCTCCGGGCACCTCAGGATATCAGGCAGCGATGTCGGCCACATCGATCCGGCCGATCGCAACATCGCCATGGTGTTTCAGAATTACGCGCTCTATCCGCACATGACCGTTCGGCAGAATCTCGAATACGGACTCAAGAATCGCCGCGTGCCGCGCGACGAGATTGACCGGCGGATCGCCAACGCCGCCGGCATCCTGGAAATCGGAGACTTCCTCGAGCGCCACCCCCGCCAGCTCTCGGGCGGACAGCGCCAACGCGTGGCTATGGGACGTGCCATCGTCCGCGATCCCGCCGCCTTTCTGTTCGATGAACCCTTATCCAACCTCGATGCGAAGCTTCGCGTGCAAATGCGGGTCGAAATCCGCCGGCTGCAGCGGCAGCTGAAGACCACAAGCCTCTATGTCACGCATGACCAGCTCGAGGCCATGACGCTCGCCGACAGGCTGGTCGTCATGAACGGCGGCCGGATCGAGCAGATCGGGACACCAATCGAGGTCTATCGCCGTCCTGAAACCGTTTTCGTTGCCGGCTTCATCGGCTCTCCGCCGATGAACCTGATCGATCTCGACGAGCTGGGAAGCTGCGAGGTCGCGCTTCCCAGAGACACGGACCTCATCGGTGTGCGGCCGAGTGCCATCAACCTCGGCGATGGGTCAACGCATGATCTCCGGTTCGACGCCCATGTCGAATTGATCGAAACCGTGGGTGACGAGAACAACGTGCATCTGCGCATCGATGGCAGCGACAAGCGCATCGTGGCGAGCGTCCCTACCGATCGGCGTCTGCAGGAAGGCGATCGAACTTCGTGTCATGTAAAAAGGGACGGTTTGCATCCGTTCAACAAGATGACTGGCCGGCGAACCGATTGAGGGGAGTGAAGCGGATGACGACTGCCCCTTGCGATTGACAAGCGTCAGGGATTTGAGATCGATGGCCATCGAATTGGAGGCGCAGATTATTGCATGTCACAGAACAGAGGTGCTTCTTTGCAGCCCATAGCGCTCCCCGACGAGCAGATGCAGGTGCGCGTGGTCTGGCTCTATTACATGGAGGGACGTACCCAGGGTGAGATTGCAGAGGCGCTTTCAACCAACAGGCTTCGCGTCAACAAGATCATTGCCGAGGCGCGCCGATCGGGCCTTGTGACGATCACCCTCAATTCCCGGCTGACCTCCTGCGTCGCCCTGGAACAGCAGCTGGCGGCGGAATTCTCGCTCAACCGCGCGATCATCGTGCCGACCCCCGAAGACCAGGAGCTGATCCCCGTCCTGCTCGGCCAGGCGGCAGCCGATTATCTCGTGCAATTGCTGAACGGCGGCAATATAACCGGCGTCGGCGTCGGTTGGGGAGCGACGCTTCGCGAAATGGTGCGTCACATGCCCTCGCTCAGGCGGCCTGATATCTGCGTCAACTCGGTCATGGGCGGGCTGACGCACGGCATCGAAATCAATACCTTCGACATTGCGAGCGATCTTGCCCGCCAGCTCAATGCCGAGTGCTCTTATCTTGCTGGGCCGATCTATGCCGGCAGCCCCGAGTCGCGGACGGCGATTATCAGGCAGGATGTCTTCGAGACGGCCTTTCGGCAGATCGAGGCCAATGACGTCATCGTGCTCAGCATCGGTGACATGACCGAACGTTCGCTGCTGATGCGTTACGGCTTGCCGAGCAGCACAAATATAGAGGAACTGATCGCAGCCGGCGCCTGTGGTGACGTGCTCGGCCAGTTCGTCGACAAATCCGGGCGGCCGATCGAACACGCGATCAACAAATGCGCAATCGCTCCCGAACTCGAAGCCCTGCGCGCCATTCCGAACGTCATTTTCGCGTCGGGGGGCCTGAACAAGGCGCAGGCTATCGCCGCCGTGTTGCTGTCCGGCTTGGGAAACGTGCTGATTTGCGACGAAGAGACGGCCAGGCAAGCACAACAGCTTGCGCTCGATCTCCGGGCGCGCAGCGGTTCATAGAGCCGTAGCGCAACCGGCGGGGACCGAGAGAGGCGCTGCCGGCGCCGCCTTGTCGATTGCGTAGAGCTTCGCGAAGCCGGCGTCCTCGATCAGCGTCAGCCCTGCCGGCATCAAGGCGCCGACATACCGGTCGGGAATATCGGCATTGGCGACGAGGATGAAATCGAAACGCCTGCGCCAGTCAGAGAGATAAGGCGCATAGCCTCTATATTGCTGCATCATGTCGGGGCATGAGAGCACACTGATCGGCACCAGATTTCCCTCGGGAACCGCGATCTCCGACCAAGGCGGCAGAACGGAGAGCGGCTGCTTGCCTTTTGCCGTGAAGAGCGTCGGTACGAAAGCATGCGAGAAGGGTACGGCAAGCGTTGGCAGGTGCCGGAAGGTATCCAGTCCCCAGGCAAAATGCCGGTTGGAGTGGGCAAGATCGCCGACTATCTCGGCTTCGTGTCCTAGAGGCAGAACGGCCGCGCCGGCCGGCACTTTTTTCAACACGGTCTCAACGGCAGCGGCATCCTTCTGCGCCAGCCACCAATTCCAGCCGATCCAGCCCGTCCGGCCGAAAACCGCGAGATTGACGACAAGCGCCAACAACAGAGCCTGCCGGCGGGGCAAATTGGCGAAGGGGCACGCCATCGCCATGGCGACCAGCGCCGTCATGATCGGAAAACGCCAGCTGATCCACCCGGTGCCCAGCATGTGGAGCGGTGCGGCACAAGAGAGAAGCAGCAACCCGCCGGCGACGACAGCAAGGCCCGCATGCATGCGAATATCGCCGGCGCGAACGGCGCGGGTGCAGACGAGGATCAGCGGCAAAAACAGCAGGACATCCACCATCGGGACGTAGGTGGTGATGGCGGAAAGCAGGTTCATGACGATGGGGACGACGCCATCGTTCCAGACAAGGCCAAGGCCATCGCCGCCGGCGTTCGGCAAAGCGGTCGTGCGGAGATAGAGCGCGAACGGCGGCAAGGCGCAGGCGCCAATCGCCAGCGTCAAACGGCCGGCAAGCCTCAGCAGCCCTGCCTTCGATCGCACTATGTCGAAACGCCAGGAAAATTCGAGGCCGCAGACGATCGCCATATAGAAGCCGAGCGAGAAGATGTGCATCACCGTCAGCAGCAGTGCGGCGGCAAGCCGCCAGGCAAAAAGCAGAACCGGATTTCGGCGCTGCAGCCGCAGGTCGGCGCAGGCGAAGAACAAGGCCATGCCGAGGCCGATCTGGAAGTTAATGAAGCCGCCGATCATCGTGGCGCACCAGCCAAGCGACAGCATGGCGATCTGCCAATAGTGCCGGCCGCCGAAAAGCGCGCGGTGCAGGGCGATCGCGCCGAGCGGCGGCAGCACGATGGCCAGGAAAAGCAAAGCCCGCGCCAGCCTGTCGGCGCCGGCCAGCGGCCCTACCGAAGTCGCCAGAAGATCGATCCCGACATTGGTGAAGGTGCGGTTCCAATCGATCGCGTAGATTTCGGGAAACGGCTGCTCGCCGATCCCGCCGGAAAGGAGCCAAATGCGGGCGTAATGATTGGGGTAGTCGAGCACCGGCGGGAAGCGAAACAGCACCACCAGGGCCGCGGCAAGCGCGACGAAAGCAAGGATCGCAACGGTGGAATCCTGTCGGGCGATCAATTCCGCAGGCTCGGCCGCGACAAGAGGAGGAGACCCAAAAATCCGGTCCATCAGCCGATCCGACTGTTCCGTTGCGGCCCGCTCTTCTGCGGCGCGGATGACTCGCCGGATGCAAAGGCCGCATCCAGCGCGGAGCGCTTGTCGCCGGCGTTCATCTCCGAGAAAGCCGTCGGCAGCTCGACATGATCGCCGCCGCGCAGGATGGTCTCGATCATGAACATCGGCCGCCGCTTGCTCTCCTGCACAAGACGGCCGAGATATTCGCCGATGATACCGATGCAGATCAGCTGGATGGCGCTGAAGGCGCTGACAGCGGCCATGATCGACGACCAGCCGGTGACCGTCTCGTTCTGCAGCCAGCGAACGAAGGTAAAAACGAGCAGCGCTATCGCGACGCCGGCGCTGATCATGCCGAGCCATGTGGCGATGCGCAGCGGCGTCGTGGAAAAGCTGGTGATCGCATCGAGCGCGAAATTGATCATCTTGCGCAGCGGATATTTCGTCGTGCCGGCAAAACGGGCGTCCCGCTCATAAGGCAGTGCCACCTGCCTGCCGCCGATCCAGCTGACCATGCCGCGAATGAAACGATCGCGCTCCGGCATCGCCAGCAGAATATCGACGACGCGCCGACGCATCAGCCGGAAATCGCCGGTATCGCGCGGGATGGTCACCGAAGCGAGCCTGGAAAGCGCGCGATAGAAAAGCGAAGCGGAGGCGAGCTTGAACCAGCTTTCGCCGTCGCGGCGCGTGCGCTGGCCGTAAACGACATCGGCGCCGCGTTCCATGATCGGCATCATCATCAAAAGCAGCTCGGGCGGATCCTGAAGATCGGCGTCGATCAGGAGCACACGTTCGCCCCGTGACGCCGACAGCCCCGCCGTCGATGCCAGCTGGTGGCCGTGATTGCGCAGCAGACGAACGCCGAGCACCTGCGGCACTTTTGCCGCCAGATCCGAAATGATCTCCCATGTGCCGTCGGACGAGCCGTCATCGACGAGGATGAGTTCGAAGGCGTCGCCGGCAACGCTATGCGCGGCAGCGGCAGCGCGGCGGCAGAACTCGCGCAGCCCCTCTTCCTCGTTGTGACAAGGCGCGACGATGGAAAGAGACGGTGCTTGCGTCATGCGGACGGCGGTGCCTGCTTGATTGATAGCGCCAGCCTAGCTGGGAAACGTCAAACATCCTTTAATGACCGGAGCGCTGCCGCCGAACGTCCTTTGACGCTATTCCGCCGCCATGATCTCACGCCCGCCGTCGACATCGCGGGCGGGCGATGCACCGTAGAGGCGGCTGTATTCGCGGCTGAACTGCGACGGGCTCTGATAGCCGACCCGGTGGCCCGCCGTGCCGGCATCGAGACGCTCCACGAACATCAGCCGGCGCGCCTCGTGCAGGCGGAGCTGCTTCTGATACTGCACCGGCGTCATCGCCGTGACCGATTTGAAGTGATGGTGGAAGGAGGAGACGCTCATGCTGACGCGCTCGGCAAGATCCTCGATGCGCAGCGGCCGCGCAAAATTCTCCTTCAGCCAGGCGACGGCGCGCGCGATCCTGTTGCTGTGGCTGTCAGCGGTCGCGATGTTGATCAGCCGGGCACCATGCGGCCCGGTCAGAACCCGGTAGAGGATTTCCTGCTCGATCAGCGGCGCCATGGCGGGAATGTCGCCTGGACGATCGAGCAAGCGCAGCAGGCGGACGGCGGCGTCCATAAGCTCCGGCGGCGCGACGTTCACCACCATCCCGCGCTGCCCGTCGGTATGGGCAGCCGGACGCGGAATATCGATGCGGCTGAGTAACTCCAAAAGTTTTTCGGAATCGATAGCCAGCCCCAGGCAGAGATGCGGAACCTCGGGACTTGCCTCCGTGACCCGCCAGGCGACGGGCAGGTCGAGCGAGGTCAGGAGATAATCCCCGGTGCCGTAGCTGATCAGTTCCGTGCCGAGCTGCAGGCTCTTGGCTCCCTGCAGCACGAAGGCAAAACAGGGCCGGTAGCTGCTGTGCAAGGGATCGCTGGGCCTAGACCGGCGGCTGACGTGAAGATTGCCGATGGCAGTGGAGAACTCGCCGTCGCCAGGCGCGAAGCGCATCGCGATATCGACGATTTCCTGATAGGGGCTGAAAGGCAAAGTCATGCGGCAACTCTCTCTGTCAGCTGTCTGATTGTAAGCTGGCTGACGCGGCGATACTGCCCTTATCTAGAGTGTCTTTGCCATTTCGCAAACAGGCGGGCGCCTCACTTTTGCAGGATCGTGCAAGAAGCTGAGAGGATCGCTCTAACGCCCTTGCCCACATCCGGGCAATAGTCCGCCATCCGCTCAACCCCCTCGCAAAACGAAAAGGAAGGTTCCCATGCCTATTGCAAGAGGCTACGCCGCCACCGACGCTTCCAAGCCGCTGACCCCTTTCACCTTCGAACGCCGCAACCCGAACCCGGATGACGTCGTCATCGACATCAAGTTTGCCGGCATCTGCCATTCGGACATCCATACTGTCCGCAACGAGTGGAAGAACGCCGTCTATCCGATCGTGCCCGGCCATGAGATCGCCGGCATCGTCTCGGCCGTCGGCTCCGCCGTGACCAAGTTCAAGGTCGGCGACCGCGTCGGCGTCGGCTGCTTCGTCGATTCCTGCATCGGCTGCGCCGAACGCGACCTCGACCGCGAACAGTACATGCCGGGCTTCAGCGGCACCTACAATGACTTCGAAGCTGACGGCAAGACGCGCACCCAGGGCGGCTATTCCGACTCGATCGTCGTCAAGGAGGGCTATGTCATGTCCATCCCGGACAATCTGCCGCTCGACGCCTCCGCGCCGCTGCTCTGCGCCGGCATCACGCTCTATTCGCCGCTGCGTCACTGGAATGCCGGCCCGGGCAAGAAGGTCGCGATCGTCGGCATGGGCGGCCTCGGCCACATGGGCGTGAAGCTGGGTTCGGCCATGGGCGCTGATATCACCGTTCTCTCCCAGAGCCTTTCCAAGAAAGAAGACGGCTTGAAGCTCGGCGCTAAGGAATATTACGCCACCAACGACCCGGAAACCTTCACGAAGCTCGCCGGCACGTTCGACCTGATCATCTGCACCGTCAGCGCCGAGATTGACTGGAATGCCTATCTCAGCCTTCTGAAGGTGGATGGTTCCTTCGTGGTCGTCGGCGTTCCCGAAAACCCGATCCCGGTTCACGCCTTCTCGCTGGTCCCCGGCCGCAAGAGCATTTCCGGCTCGATGATCGGCTCGATCAAGGAAACGCAGGAAATGCTCGACTTCTGCGGCAAGCACAACATCGTGTCCGAGATCGAGAAGATCAACATCGATCAGGTCAATGAAGCCTATGAACGCGTCCTGAAGAGCGACGTCCGCTATCGCTTCGTCATCGACATCGCCTCGCTGGCGGCCTGAGGAAAATGGAAGGCGGCTCGAAAGGGCCGCCTTTTATGCGGCATACGCAACCTCCCTCATGCTGAGGTGCGCAACCCATAGGGATGAGCCTCGAAGCATCGCCCGCAAAAACCGCTCCGGCCCGGGCCAGTGCTTCGACAGTTTTCTCTTTTTCTTCTGTGCGGACGCGCGATGGCTGGATCCTTTACCGGCATGCCGTGGGCACCCCCTCTGCCCTGCCGGGCATCTCCCCCACAAGGGTGGAGATCGGCTGGCTTCCCCAAACAACCGACCGTCACATGAACCGCCAATTTAGGGCGAAGCATGGCTTCTTGCCGATCTCCCCACTTGTGGGGGAGATCCCGGGCAGGGCACAGGGGGTGCCCCCATCCCATGACCAAATGCGCCCGTTACGCACTCCCCCGCAAACGCAGCAGATATTCGACCGGGTTGAACGGATCAGGCCCTGAGCGCAGCCGCAAGCGCGGCGGGCAGGCTATCGGGGCGTAATGATCGAAAGCGGTTTCCATCGTCCCCGCCCCGCTCGTCAGCCCCGGCAATTGCTGCTGGACGGTCCGCACCATCTGAGAGGCCATGGTGCCTTCGAGCCGGGCGACGCCATCGGCGATCACGGAATCCGATGTCGCCGCAGCGGTTTTCGCCAGCAAGGTGAGCACGCTGCTCAGGCTCTCGACAGGCGCTTCCAGGTGAAAGCGGTCGACCGGCTCGCAGACGACGGTTTGAGCGGCCGATAGCGCCGTGGCCAACACCCAGGGCGTCAGCTGCCGAAAATCGGCGGCAGTGCTGGCGGGCGAGCTGTGCCGAGCCGCTGTCATCGCCACGTGGCAATCGATGACCTGCCAGCCTGAAATACCCTGTTTCAGCGTTTCGAAGACGGTTTCTTCGACCGCCCGATAGAAGGCTGCAGGCATTTGGCCGACATCCACTTCGAGCGCAAAGCTGTTGCCCGCCCCGGCAGGACGCCGTTCGACCCGCAGGCCGACGGTCGCCAGAAACGGATTGGGCTCCTTGAAGAGAATCTGCAGGCCGGTCCCGATCCCCACAGGCCTCTCCACCAGGATGACCGTGCTTTCCTCGAAGCCTGCCTCGAGGCCGAAATCCGTGAGCAAGGTAGATTGGATGACCTCTTTCTGCACCTCGCCGTAGAGCGAGACGAAGACCTCGTCCGTCTCTTCGTTGCGGCGTAGATTGATCAGCGGATCCTGTTCGGCCAGCTGGTTCAGCGCCAGCCAGAGCGCCGACTTGTCGGAAGGGCGGCGGGCGAGGACGCGGGTTTCGAGGGTCGGCGGCGCGAAGTGCACCCGCCCGCCTGCGAGCGGATCGCTGCCCACCGCATCGCCGATCCGGGCACCTGTTAGGCCGCTGACGCGCGCAATCTGCCCGGCACGGAGGCTCTCGGCACCACGAACCCGGCCGTCCTCAAACACGTGGATCGCGGTCACCCTTTCCGGGCCTTTCGGCAGATCGAGATATTGCCGAAGCAGCACCGTGCCGGAGGTCAGGGAGAGATAACACAATTTTTCCCCGCCCCAGCCCCGCTCGATCTTGAAGATCTTGCCAGCGACCGGACCATCCGGATCGGGTCCCCGCTCGGGCAGGATCGTCGCAATGGCCGACGCCAGGGCTGATACGCCGACGCCGGTCATCGCCGCCCCCGCAAAGACCGGATGGACCAGGCCGCTTGCCATCTGGTCTGCCAGAGCGCGTCCGAGCCTTTCCTCGGTCAGGCGCTCGGGCGCGAGCACATAATCATCGAGCAACGCTTGGTCGTTTTCCCCGAGCGCCTCGCAGAGCGTCGAAAAAAGCGGCTCGCATCCCACAGCCAACGCCTCGACCCGGGCGAGCTTGGTTCCCGCATCGACGACCGAAGATATGGCGATCGGCCGGATCGAGAGTTGCGCGGCAAGCGCCTCCACCACGTCCGGAAACCGGGCGCCGAGACGATCGACCTTGTTGACGAAGAAGACGAAGGGAACGCCGAGACGCCGCAACGCCCGCACCAGCACGCGCGTCTGCGCCTGCACGCCTTCGACCGCCGAAACGACGACAAGCGCGGCGTCCAGCAATCCCAACACCCGCTCGACCTCGGCGATGAAATCGGGGTGGCCGGGTGTGTCGATCAGATTGACGGTTCTGTCGCCGATCGCAAACGACACCACCGCGGCCCTGATCGTGATGCCGCGCTGTCGCTCGAGTTCGAGCGTGTCCGTCTGTGTATTGCCGGTATCGACGCTGCCGAGTTTGTCGATGACGCCGGCGTCGAAAAGGAGTCTTTCGGTAAGGCTAGTCTTGCCTGCATCGACATGGGCGAGAATGCCCAGATTCAAAGTGCACATGAACCACCAACTTCTCAGAATTTCGGATGTGATTTTCGTGAGAAGTGAATCGGCGCATTGGAACCTCTATCCGTTGCTACGGCTGGATGCGACACCCCAGGTGGTGAGAAGACGCGGGCGGGATGCTAAGGCGGTGTGGGGAGATGTGTCAAGCTTGGGTGTAATGCATCGGAGGCGCGGGCGCGCCGAGGATGGTTTCCTGTGTCGGCATGCCGTGAGGCACCCCCCTCTGCCCTGCCGGGCATCTCCCCCACAAGGGTGGAGATTGGCAAGCGGTTGGATCATCCGTCCCTCTCTGCTGTATCGAATAACTATGCGGTCGTTGTTTGGGGAAGCAATCGCGCCCAGCCAATCTCCCCACTTGTTGGAGAGATGCCCGGCAGGGCAGAGGGGGGTGCCACACGGCACACCCTCTCCCGCCGTCCTTCAGCTTGACGAAAAGAAGCAGACTACCCCTCCTCCCGCATCGTCTCCCGCTGGGTGATCAGCCGAGCGCTGTGCTGGCCGCTGAGATAGATCCACAGCCAGCTCCAGGCGACGGAGAAGCGTGAGCGGGTGCCGATCAGGAAGTAGATATGGGCAAGGCCCCAGATCCACCAGGCGATCCAGCCCTTCAGCTTGATCCGGCCGAAATCGATGATCGCGGCACTCTGGCCGATCGTCGCCAGGCTGCCCTGGTGCCGGTAGCGGAAGGGCGCAGGCGCCGGTTTGCCCGATAGGCGGGCGTGGATGACCTTGGCGACGTAACCGCCCTGTTGCTTGGCCGCCGGCGCAATGCCCGGCACCGGCTTGCCGTCCTCGCGCAAGACCGAGGCGGTGTCACCGATGACGAAGACGTCGGGCAGACCGGGCGCGCTCAGATCCTTTTCGACGACGACGCGCCCCGCCCGATCGGCCGGCACGCCAAGCCAGAGCGCTGCTGGCGAGGCAGTGACGCCGGCGGCCCAGACGATCGTCCGGCTGGCAACGAATGTCTCGCCGATCTTGACGCCGTCGGCGCTGCACTCGGTCACGGGCCTGCCGAGATGGATCTCGACGCCGAGTTTCTCCAGCGCCTTTTGCGCATAGGCCGAGAGCTCCTCGGCGAATGTCGGCAGCACCCGCGGGCCGGCCTCGACCAGCACGACGCGGGTCTTGCGTGTATCGATATTGCGGAACTCCTTCGGCAGCGTGAAATGCGCGAGCTCGGCGATGATGCCGGCAAGCTCGACGCCGGTCGGACCGGCGCCGACGATGGTGAAGGTCAGCAGCGCGTCGCGAACGGCAGGATCGCTCTCCATCTCCGCCTTCTCGAAGGCGAGCAGCACGCGCCGGCGGATCGTCGTCGCATCTTCCAGCGTCTTCAGGCCCGGCGCCACCGGCTCCCATTCGTCATGGCCGAAATAGGCATGCGTCGCCCCGGTCGCCAGCACCAGCGTATCGTAACCCAGAGTCATGCCGCCGCGTAAGGAAACGGTCTTTGCGCTACTGTCGACATCGGCGACCTCGCCAAGCAGCACCGTCACATCCGGCCGGTCGGCATAGAGGCGTCGGATCGGCCAGGCGATCTCGGAGGTGGAGAGAATGGTCGTCGCCACCTGATAGAGCAGCGGCTGGAAGAGATGATGGTTGCGCCGGTCGACGAGCGTGATCCTGACGCCCGCCCCTTTTAACCCGTTGACCAGCTGCAGCCCACCGAAACCGCCGCCGACAACGACGACGTGATGATCGCTCATGACATGCCCCTTTGCGCCATTTCGCTCAAAACCAAATGTGGCCATCGGCGCAATGGTTGCAACCGCCGTTTCGGCATGTCTCCCCTGCGCCGATCGCAGTCGACGGCGCTCAGATTGTCGGCTTATGGAGCGCAAGTCCGGCGGCGTCATAGCTGCCCAGAGCGAATTTCGGCTGGGCAGCGACGCAGACATGCCGCTGCGAACGGGTCGCAAGACGGTCCCCGCAACCCGTTCACAGCGGCATATGCCTAACGTGCCAAATCAATAGGGACCGACGCACTGGCGACGGGGTCCGTGATAGGGCTGGAAGGTATTGTCGAACGCCCTGTACGAGCGATAGCGCGCATAGCACCAACTCTCGTGGCTGCCGCCCCCTCCATAATAGGCTGACGATGCATAGTTCCGATAGGGCCGGCCGTAGTAGCCGTAATAGGGCCGGCGGTAGCCGTAGGGCGAGCCATAATAGCCGCCGTAGGGCGAGCCGTAGTAGCCGCCGTAGGATGACCCGTAGTACGAGCCGCCGTAATAGGGCTGTGCCAAGGCGCCGCCAATGATGGTACCGACAGCGAGACCACCCAAGGCCCAGCCCCAGTCTCCTCCATGATTATGATGGTGCCCACCGTAATAGCCGCCTCGGTAATGGCCGCCACCCCAGTGGCCGCCGCGGCCACGCCACTGCACCTGCTCTATCTGCTGTTGTGCTTCGATCCTGGGTGGGTTGATGGCCGGAAACGCCTGAGCCGGTGTGATGCCGGGGACACCGATGATCAAGCTTAACGCAACAACGGTTAGCTTTCTCATGACTGTTCTCCTCTACTTCTCCAAGTGGAGGATACATCTTCCCCCTCCTGAACCAAAGGTGAACGCTATATGTCGACAAACGTTCCATATTGAGACAAATTTAATCGCCTATAATGGCACTGATTATTATCGGCTCTTCGTGAAATCCAACCGCGCCTTTTCCAGCAGACTGTAAACGTGCCGCGCATCATCGATCCCCAGAAACTGGGGTTCGCTGGCTAGACCGGGAGTCCAGCCGCTCATCCTCCTGTTGGACGCTACGCCGAACTTGATCGTACCCCTGCCGCGGCTGCCTTCTTCAAGGCTGATCGACGGTAGGAGTTCGAGCTGGTTGATGGACAAATGTCGAAAGAGCCCGCTTCTGCGAATGATCACGCGTCTGTCGGTCAGCACGTATTCCGTCCGCGCCCGCACCGCCGCATCGATGACGAAACGTCCCGCCATTATGTAGAGGCCCATGAGCACGAACGGAATGCCCCATAATTTTGTGAAAACCGGCGTTTCGGTGCTGATGGCAGTGATTTCCCAGAAGATCGCAAAGCCGCCCCAGAAAAGCGAGAACGGCACGAGAAGGAAATCCCTTGATGTCAAAAGAAACCCTTGGGCGGGGCGCCCGGACCAGAGGAGCTTTTCCCTCGGCATGAAAAAGCTGCGAATATCGCTATCACTCATACTGTCATGCCCCTTCAAATGACGTTTTACCGGGCGTAGCTCACCGGTATCGCCATTCCATGTTTCAATTCTTCCATCGAGATCGACGCCGAGACGTCGAAGAGTTCGAGCTTGCGCACGATCTGCTTGTAGATCACGTCGTAATGCTCGACGCGCGGCAGCACGATCTTCAGGATGTAATCGTGATTGCCGGTCATCCGGTGCGCCTCGACGATCTCGGGAATGTCGGCGATGATCCGGCGGAAGGTTTCCGTCCATTCGTCGGAATGATGCGCCGTCTTGACCAGCGCAAAGACCGTCGTCGGCACCCCCATCTTTTCCCGGTCGAGCACGACGATGCGCCTGGCAATATAGCCGCTCTCCTCCAGCCGCTGGATCCGCCGCGAGCAGGCCGATACCGACAACGCCACGCGCTCGGCCAGATCGGTCACGGATATGCCTGCATCCTTTTGCAGCATGTCGAGAATGCGTCTGTCGCGATCATCCAGCATGTGTGAGAAATAGACTTCCGCCCTGGTTTTGCGCAATCTCTCCAAATCGCGCAAAATAATAGCATATATTGGACGGATAAGACAAATAAAGCAAACACACCCCGCCGGCATTGCGGCATTATTTTCGCAACTCGAAGCATGAGGAGCATGAAGAGATGGAAACGATCGGCCTGATCGGCGGCATGAGTTTCGAAAGTTCGGCGGTCTATTACCGCCTGGTCAACGAGATGGTGCGGGCCCGCAAGGGCGGTCTCGCCTCAGCCGAACTCATTCTGCATTCGGTCAATTTTGAGGATGTCGTCGCGCTTCAGAAGGCCGGCGATTGGGATGGGGCCGCCCGCCGCCTCGGCAACGTGGCCGAGCGCCTGCAGGCTGGCGGCGCAGGCTGCATCCTGATCTGCACCAACACCATGCACCTGATAGCAGATGAAGTCGCCGCCCAGGTCTCCGTGCCGCTGATCAACATCATCGACGAGACGGCGAAATCGCTGCATGCGGCCGGCCGCAAGCGTCCGCTGCTGCTTGCCACCCGCTATACGATGGAGCACGGCTTCTACGCCGATCGCATGAAACGCCTTGGCCTCGACGTCATGGTGCCCGACGCCGCCGACCGCACCACTGTGCACGACATCATCTTCAACGAACTCTGTGCCGGCAGGGTGCTCGGCAGCTCCCGCGAAAAGCTGATCGATATCATCGACCGCGCAGTCGACAATGGCGCCGACAGCATCATCCTCGGCTGCACCGAGATCTGCCTGATCCTCGATCCCGAGCGTCTGCCACTGCCGGGCTTCGACACGACTGCGATCCATGCCCGGGCGGCGGTCGAGTTCGCGCTCGGCGTAGACGAAGTGAACGAGGAAGCCGCCTGAAGTGGACGGATAATTTAGTTGACTCAGTCAACTAAATGCATGACAAAGGTCTTCGTCTGAAGGCCTCAGTTGATTGACGAGTCTGGTTTTCCTTACTCGGCGTCATCCTCGGCCTTGTGCCGAGGATCTGCTGTCGACCGGAAGCAGATGCTCGGGACAAGCCCGAGCATGACGGAGGAGTGGTTGGCCAACTTGCCATCAGCATGAGATCTCCATCTGGAGCTTACCATGTCCGATACCGCTCTCATCGAAACCGCCCGTGATTTCAACCGCTTCTACACGAACTTCCTCGGCCTCTTGAACAAGGCCTATCTCGACTCGCCCTTCACCCTGACAGATGCCCGCATTCTCTTCGAGATCGGCTCGCATAACGGCGTCAGCGCCACAGCCCTTGTCCGCGACTTGCATCTCGACCCGGCTTATCTCAGCCGCATCCTCAAGCGCTTTCGCGCCGAAGGGCTGATCGAAACCAGTCCCGATCCGGCCGATCTACGCAGCCAAATCATCAACGTCACCGATCGGGGACAAGAGCAATTCGAAGAACTCGGGAGGCGCGCCAATGCCCAGATCGCCGCCCGTTTTGACAATCTGGCGGTCGGCGAGCCGCAAGCGGTCGTTTCGGCCATGGACACGATCCGCGCCCTGCTCGATCCGGCGGCGAAGCCGGCGCCCGCTGTCATCCGCGCCCACCGCGCCGGCGATATCGGTTGGATCGTTCAGAGCCAGAGCCGTTTCTACACCGAGGAATATGGCTGGGACCTGCGCTTCGAGGCGCTGGTCGCCGAGGTCGGCGGCAAATTCCTCGCCAACTTCGATCGTGCCCTGGAATATTGCTGGATCGCCGAACGCGGCGGCGTCAATGTCGGCTCGGTCCTTGTCACCAATGGCGGCGACGGCGTCGCCAAGCTGCGACTGCTCTACGTCGACAAATCAGCCCGCGGCCTCGGGCTGGGCAAGCTGCTGGTCGACGAATGCATCCGCTTTTGCAGGCAGAAGGGCTACCGCCAACTTTCGCTCTGGACCAATGACATGCTGGAGACGGCCCGCGCCATCTATATCAATGCCGGCTTTCGCCTTGTCTCCGAAGAGAGACATCGAATGTTCGGCCCCGAAGCGAATGGCCAGACCTGGGTTCTCGCCCTCTGATTTGCTGCGTCGCAAAATTTCGCTTGATTTGGAAACGATCATTTCCTAATTAGGCAGCATGAAAACAACGACACTCCAAGAGAAGGCCCGGAGCCGCGGCCGTCCGCGGGAATTCGACGCCGAGGCGGCCCTCGACGCGGCGTTGCGCGTCTTTTCCGAGCGCGGCTATCATGCGGCCTCGATCAGCGAACTCACCGAGGCCATGGGGCTGGCCGCCGGCAGCGTCTACAAGGCCTTCGGCGACAAACGCGGCATCTTCCTCGCTGCCTTCGACCGCTACCGCGCCGTGCGTCGCGGCCTGCTCGATGCCAGGCTGGCAAGTGCTGAGACCGGCCGCGACAAGCTCCATGCGCTCATCACCTTCTTTGCCGGCTCTTCGCACGGTGAAATCGGCAGGCAGGGCTGCCTCGTCGTCGGCAGCGCCGGCGATCTCGCCCTCTTCGACGAAGAGGCGGCCGAACGTGTCGCCACCGCCTTCATCACCGACGAGACGCTTCTCGCCGACCTCATCCGCCTCGGCCAGTCCGACGGCTCGATTTCGGGTGATGTCGATATATCGGCGGCAGCACTTGCGCTTCTCTGCCTCACCAAGGGCATGCGTGTCATCGGCAAGACCGGGCGCAGCGGCGAAGAAATGGCTGCCGCAGCCGAAGCCGCGATGAAGCTGGTGACCTGACATTTCCCCGCACGCCGCCTGGAAACGGGTGGCCGCCGCCAGACCGATTTGCGATAAATCCTTTCAACCATACCGGAGTTTCTGATGAGCATTTCAGCCACCGCGCCGGATAAGGCCATTCCACGGGCGCTCTCCCCCTGGCTCACCTTCCTTTTCGCCGCCGCCTGCGGGCTGGTGGCCGCCAATCTCTATTATGGCCAGCCGCTTGCCGGCTTAATCAGTGCCGAGCTCGGCTTCACGCCGGCCGCAACCGGCCTGATCGTCACGCTGACGCAGATCGGCTACGGCCTCGGCCTGCTGCTGATCGTGCCGCTCGGTGACCTCACGGAGAACCGCCGGCTTGTGCTGCTGCTGGTTGCCGTCTCCGCCGTTGCGCTGATCGGCGCGGCACTGGCTTCAACACCCACGGCCTTCCTCGTCGCCTCGCTCTGCATCGGCCTATCATCGGTCGCCGTTCAGGTCCTGGTTCCCTTTGCCGCCAACATGGCGCCCGATGCGACGCGCGGACAGGTCGTCGGCAATGTCATGAGCGGCCTGCTCTGCGGCATCATGCTCGCCCGCCCCTTCGCAAGCTTCGTCGCGGAGGCGTCATCCTGGCACACGGTCTATTACGTCACTGCAGCGCTGATGATCGTGCTCGCCGTCATCCTGCGCGCCAACTTGCCGGTCCGCCGGCCGAATACCAAGCTGCGCTACGGCGAACTGCTCGCGTCCATGGGCCATCTCGCCATGACGTCGCGCGTGCTGCAGCGCCGGGCACTCTATCAGGCCGGCATGTTCGGCGCCTTCAGCCTGTTCTGGACCACGACGCCGCTATTGCTCGCAAGCCCGGCCTTCGGACTGACTCAGAACGGCATCGCCCTCTTCGCGCTCGCCGGTGCCGCCGGCGCCGTCGCCTCGCCGATCGCCGGCCGGCTTGCCGATCGCGGTATGACGAAAATCGCCTCGACGCTTGCCATGCTGCTCGGCATGGCTTCCTTCCTGATCAGCCATTTCGCCGGCGACGGCTCGCTCACCGCCCTGATCCTCCTGACCGTGGCGGCGATCATGCTCGATTTCGGGGTGACGACCAATCTCGTCTGCGGCCAGCGCGCCATCTATGGCCTGAACCCGGAACACCGCAGCCGGCTGAACGGCCTGTTCATGGCCACCTTCTTTGCCGGCGGCGCGCTCGGCTCGGCGCTCGGCGGTTGGGCCTATGCGACCGGCGGCTGGACGATGACCGCCTGGATCGGTTTCGCTTTCCCGGCGCTCGCCTTCCTGCTGTTCCTGACGGAAGCGCGCAGCAAGTAGAAAGGGCCGACACATAGCCCCGAAAATCGGTGTCGATTTCGGGGCTATGGGTTAATGTGAGAGGCAGGATGATTTTCTCATTTTCACAATGGACGTGCCGGCATGGAAATCGATGAAGAAAAGATCGACGATACCGTTCTCGCCTTGCTGTGGCTGACGCTGCATGACGGGGATCGCGCCTGGAAAGGTTTTGACTGGGGCGTGATGGATCGATTGCATCAGAAGGGTCTGATTCAAAATCCGGCCGGCAAGGCCAAGTCCGTCGTTCTGAGTGACGAAGGTTTGCAGCGATCGGAGGAATTGTTCCGGACGCTGTTCATGCGACCGACGCGATAATCGCCGTTTACGGCCGGTCAACGACTTTAGCTATCGGCGGAATCGAAACGCGAACGGGCGGCGCGAACGGCATCATGGTTGGCCTCCGCCCAGTTCAACAGCTGCGACAACGGCAGGTAGAGCGAACGGCCGAGTTCCGTCATCGAATATTCGACACTTGGTGGCTTGGTCGGGAAGACTTGGCGATGGACATAACCGTCCCTCTGCAGGTCGCGCAGCGTCTGGGTCAGCATGCGCTGCGAAATATCGGGAAGCATGCGCCGCAGCTCGCCGAAGCGGCGGGGCTCGGCCGCCAACACTTCCAGCAGCAGCGTCGACCATTTGCCGCCGATCTGCTGCATCATGTCCCTGACCGGACAATTGGAAAAATCGAGGCCGGCGAGATCGATCTCACGCCGCATCCCCGGCATCCTGTTCTTCAGACTGAGGACGGCGCTGCTCATCTGCTGGTTCCCTTTTGGTAACGTAGAGCCGAAAAACTGCCTCCTTTACACCGCCAAGTCAATTCCTATTCTAGTGTTACTCTCTTTTTGAGACCACCGCCAAAACACAGAAGGAAACGACGTATGAGCGAAACCATCCTGGTCACCGGTGCTGCCGGACAGCTCGGCCAGCGTGTCATCCACCACCTCATCGAAACCTACAAGGTCGCTCCGGGCAACATCGTTGCGGCGACGCGCAGCCCCGAAAAGCTTTCCAATCTCGAGAAGAGGGGCGTCGTTACCCGCAAGGCCGATTTCGATGATGTGGCCGGCTTGGAGAAGGCTTTTTCAGGCGTCGACCGGCTGCTGATCATCAGCACCGACGCGCTGGATACCCCCGGCAAACGTCTTACCCAGCACAAGGCGGCCGTCGCCGCTGCTGCCAAGGCCGGCGTCAAGCACATCGCCTATACATCGATGCCGGCGCCGGACGATTCGCTCGTCACCTTCGCGCCGGATCATCTCGGCAGCGAAAACGCCATCAAGGCAAGCGGCATCGGCTACACGATTATCCGCGACGCCTGGTATCACGACAATTACCTGCACGGCATGCCGCACAACCTGCAGGGCGGCAAATGGTACAGCGCCACCCGCGACGGCAAGGTTGCAACCATCTCGCGTGACGACTGCGCGCTGGCGATCGCCGCCGCCCTTGCCTCCGGCACCTCCGAGAGCGCCACCTACACGCTGACGGGCACGCAATCGCTGAACAACCGCCAGGTCGCCGCCATCGTCTCCGAAGCCGCCGGCAAGCCGCTCGAAGTGGTCGACGTCAACGACGAGCAGCTCGGCCAGGGCATGCGCGGCGCCGGTCTCCCCGGCTTCGTCGCCGACATGCTTGTGTCGGCCGACGCCAACATCCGCGCCGGCAAGTTCGACATCGTCACCGAAGACTTCAACAAGCTGACCGGAAAACAGCCGCAATCGCTGAAGGATTTCTTCGTGACGCACAAGGCTGCTTTGACGGTTTCGGGCAATGCCGGAGGCCATTGAGCTTTCCGCTCATCCCTGCGCTCGCCGCAGGGATGAGCGGACTCCGATTATGGATGCTGGATCGCTCATCACGGCAGATGAATCGCCGACGCGCCAGAGGTCGCCCCTCAGAATTGCGAAGCGTAGCCAGGCGGTTTTTCCCTGAGGTCAAGTCCGTATTCAAGCTCGGCCCGCATCCAAAGCACACCGCTTTCATAGGGATCGTCGGACATTGTCTCAGTTCGCGCGTCGGCGGTATTGCTGTCAGGCCAGTTCTTGACGCACGCGACGCTCTCGCGTGTCCGCTCATTCCGATCGATTGCACACCATTCTCGTCTTTCGTCGAGCGGAACCCATGCGAGACCATTCTGGAAACAGGTGATGGCCCGATATTTCGGCTCGACGACAGTGTTCCCGGCGGCATCCTCAATGCCCCAAAGCAAGGTTCCGTTCGAATTCCTCGAGACGAGCTGTCCGCCATCGCGTCCGCAACGCAACTTTGATCGCCGGTCTTCCAGGCGGCGCGGCTCGGAGACTTCACGTCCTGATGCGTCGATCCAAAACTTCCGCCCATCCTTCGATACCGCATAGACACCGGAATCGGACTGCAGCTCATCGAACTGCGGAGCGAGGGCCAACACACCGTTGGCGTCCAGTATTCCCCATTTGCCCTGAACATTGACGCCGGCATAGCCACCGCTGAAACCAGATCGGCTCTGAAATGATGGCGGATCGACAAGCAGTTTACCGTCCTGCTTGAGAAACCCCCATTTTCCATTGTACCGAACCGATACGGGGAATTCGCAAGTCATGTACGTGTTGTCAAAAAGATACGAAACCGTCGGCTTTCCATCCGCTCCAACGACCTGAATAAGGTTGCCGCGGTGGATGAATTTGATACCCGAAGGACATGCCGCCCACGCCTCGCCGTCCTCGGGGTCGGGCACCAGATTCCCGGCCCGGTTGAGCCCGATCCACTGGCCGTCCACCGATATCCTGGCCACCTCACCGGAATAATCCGGCAGTCTCGCATCGTCAAACATACGCCCACCAAGCAACCGTCCCGCCTCGTCAAGGACGCCAAATTTCTGGTCTCTGGCCACACGGTAAAACCCGTTTCGATAATCCTGGATCCAAAATTGCTGGGGGGCGAGAATAGTTTGGCCGTCCCGGCCGATCACGCCGCATTGGGTGGCGTCGGCCCGGTCACGTTGGCTGGACTGGCCTTTGTGTCCTGTCAAACCGCCATAACAGACAATTGCTCTTCCTCCACCGAGTTTGCTGGCTGTTTCGAAGCGAGGCTCGAGTTTCCAGGTTCCGTCGGGAGCAAGCAATCCGTATCGTTTATCTCCGGGTTGAGCTGCCCAAACGAAAGTGCCGAATTCGAATTCTTTAATGGCCAGCTCGTCCTTCAGGATCTTTCCTGAAGGCAGATCGACGAGCAGATAAGGTGGATTGTTCCTCTCAAGCAACAGTTCGCCGAACGTGAAACGCAGCATGCCAAAAGAATCCCCTGCGACCGCTTTGCCGGGACGAACGAGCGCCGCCCCGGCCCCGAATGGAATGGCGCGCGCATAGTTCGGTGACAGCAGAAACTTTCCCGTTCTGTCGATAATTCCTGCCTTGTCACCGACCACCACTTCGGCGTGGCCTTTGCGAAATCCCCGGGCAAGGTCGAACGCAGGCGCGATCACCATCTCGCCACTCGAATTGATATAGCCGAATTTCCCCTCGGAGCGCACAGCGGCCAGCCCCTCCGAGAAAGGAAGCGCAACTTCGAACTTGCGATCGATCCGCGGTTCTAACGTCGCTCTGTCGATATAGCCGCAGAGAGCGTAGACGCCGCCGCACCTTTCCACCCATCTTTCCGGTCGGGGATCGGCGACGCCGGTTCCAACGAAGCAGAGCAAACACGCCCATGCCGCCACGACAAACATAAGTTGACGAGTAACAACTTTCACCTAGCACCCCCCCGGTTGAAAGAACTAGGAGATGCTCGTGTGTTGGAAATGTGGCCGATTAGTCGCCGCCAATACGCAAGAAGGAAACAACCCTTCCTTAAACCGCCTGCCCGCAAGCTCTGCAAAACCGCCGCACCGTTTCCGCCATGCCGTATTCCAGCGCATCGGCGGTCAGCCCGTGGCCGATCGAAACCTCAGCCAGATCAGGAATGCGCTTCACCAGCGCGGGCAGGTTTGCGACCGTCAGATCGTGACCGGCATTGACGGCAAGGCCGATCGCCAGGGCCGCGTCCGCGGTTCGTCCCAGCGCTTCGAGGAGCGGGGCTACTCGCTCCGGCGCGTCGTAGCAGCCGCCATAGGGGCCGGTGTAGAGCTCGATCCGGTCGGCGCCGACCGCCTTGGCGATCTCGACTGCTTCAGCATCGCCATCGCCGTCGGCAAACAGCGACACCCGGCATCCCATCGTCTTCAGCCGTGCGACGGCTTCGCGCAGGAAGGCCTCGTGCTTGCGGAAATCCCAGCCGTGATCGGAAGTCGCCTGTGCGGGATCGTCAGGCACCAGCGTCACCTGCTCGGAGGCCGCGCCGGCGCAGAGCCCGAAGAATTCCTCTGTGGGGTAACCCTCGATGTTGAACTCGGCCGTAGGGAATTCGTCGTCGATCAGGTTGCGGATGACAGGCAGATCGGAAAAGCGGATATGCCGCTGGTCGGGGCGCGGATGCACCGTCAACCCGCTGGCGCCGGATCTCAGCGCAATACGCCCGAGCGCTTCGACGCTCGGCCAGGGCAAGCCGCGTCGGTTGCGCAGCATGGCGATGGCGTTGAGGTTCACGGAGAGCTTAGCGGGCATGATTTATATCCATCGGTCGCGGAAATCAGAGGCCCTGCTTTTAAGCCAAGTGCCGCGCGATGGCCAACGAGATTCGCAGATGGATGCGATGCAGATCGCTGATGGAGCCGGGCATTCACCCCGCGCGTACCGCAAATAGTAATTCCCGTCGTCTTTGAAGACGATCGGCAAATACTGCAGTGCAGCAGATGTTTTGCTGCAACACACCCGGCAACCGGCGTAAAATATGTGGTCGCGTTGCTATCCCATTTAAAAGAGATTATTTTTAGCACTTATAAAAGAGATCGTTCACGCATAACGTGGACATTGTATCGCGTAAACGTAGGCCGCGTACTGCTTCTTTCCTACTGACCAAGAACGCCCAGAGGAAGACCCCACTCGCCGCGCCTGGGAAGCAACTGGCAAATCCGCATGAGGTGCAACACGATGCCCTAGGAGGGTTCATGCCAGACGGTTCCAAACGCCTGTTTGCTGCCGCCGGTATCGCTTCGGAGGCCCGGTCGAAATACCGGTTTCTGCCTTCGGCCGCGCTGCCGCCGGATCTACCGGACGGTCCGGTGCCAATCGCCGATATGGCCAACGCATTCGGCGTTACGCACAGGACACTGCATTTTTATGAAGAAAAGGGGTTGCTTTCGGCCAATCGCATCGGCCTGATGCGGGTCTACGGCCAGGACGACGTGATGCGCATGGCCGTCATCACCGTCTGCCGCGAGACTGGCATGCCGATCGCCGTCATCCAGGAATTAATGGACGAGCTTCGCAAGGCCGATTCGCAGGAAAGGGCCGAGGCGATGTTCCGCGAGGCGCTGCAGGTGCGCAAGCGCGAGCTGACGGCGGAGATGTCGACGCTGCACCGCCAACTCCAGCAGGTGGGCGACCTTCTCGATTACGACGACGGTATCGAAGAGCCGCCGCTCAACGACAACCAGGACAGTTCAAGCCTGACCCAGCAGGAGCGGCGTTGCCTGGAACTGATGGCGGAGGGTTATTCCACCCAGCGCATCGCCCGGGCGCTCGACCTGAAGCATGACGAGACCAGGGATCTCGAAGCCGGAATTATTCTGAAATTCCGCGCCAACAACCGCTTCCAGGCGATCGCCAAGGCCGTTCTGCTCGGAATCGTGCAAGCTTAAAGCACGGACCACGCCCCGACGGCCGCCACCGTCCCTTCCCCATCCTGACCGGGATCAGCGCACGATCGTCAGCGTCTCCGCAGCGCGGGTAATCGCGGTATAGAGCCAGCGTTCCCGCGTATCGCGAAAGGCCCAGCTCTCGTCGAACAGCACGACGTCATTCCACTGCGAGCCCTGCGCCTTGTGAACGGTCAGCGCATAGCCGTAGTCGAACTCGTCGTAGCGCTTGCGGGTATTCCAGGGGATCTCGCCCTCGACATCTTCGAAGGCCTGCTTCAACAGCTTGATCTTCGCCGCCCCGCGGTCCATGTCGTCGTCTTCGGGACGGACCAGCAGGTTGATCCCGGGTTTCGTGGTTTCCTTGGACGAGGTCATTACCTGCCAGAGCGAGCCGTTAAGCAGGCCCTTGGCGGGATCATTGCGGAGGCAGACGAGCTTGTCGCCAGTCTGCGGATACTCGGCATTGAAACCTTTCAACTCGCGCAGGCGCTGATTGTAACGCCGCCGCGTCCGGTTGGTGCCGACGAGCACCTGATCGGCTTTCATCACCAGATCCTGAGTCACCTCGTTTTTCGAGATCACCTTGGCCGTGCCGTAATCGCCGTACATCACCTCGTTGCCTTCGCGCACCTGCATGGCGAGCTTGATGATCGGATTGTCGCGCGCCTGCCGGTGAATATCGGTGAGCAGGTAATCGGGGTCCTGATTGGTGAAGTAACCGCCGCCGCTGACCGGCGGCAGCTGACCGGGATCGCCGAGCACCAGGATCGGCGTGCCGAAGCTCATGAGATCCTTGCCGAGCGCCTCGTCCACCATCGAGCATTCGTCGACGATGATCAGCGCCGCCTTGGCGACCGGGCTCTGCCGGTTGATCGAAAACATCGGCGCGATCGAGGTCTTGCCGGTTTCCTCGTCCTCGACCGCCTCTTCGCCGCGCGGCCGGTAGATCAGCGAATGGATCGTCTTGGCATTGGAGGCGCCGCGCGAACGCAGCACTTGCGCCGCCTTGCCGGTGAAGGCGGCAAACAGCACGTCGCCGTCGACATTCTCGGCGAAATGCCTGGCAAGCGTCGTCTTCCCCGTTCCGGCATAGCCGAACAGGCGAAAGAGCGGCGAGCGCCCTTCATTCAGCCATTTCGAAACAGCCTTGAGGGCTTCGTCTTGTTGCGGCGCAAATTGCATGATCGGACGACTTGGCAGGATTCGCGGCCGTTAGGCAAGGCGGAAAACGGCAAATCGCCCGCGGGACGATCATCCGTCCCACCGCCGGTCCATGCCGCTGGCGCACATCGACGGGTCTCGCCCGATGACATCGGTCAGAAAGTCCAGAACCGTTTTGACGCGCAGCGGCATGTTCCGTCTTGAGGGATAGACGACGGTGATCGGCAGCCGGCTCGGCTGAAAATCCTCCATCACCGGGATCAGCCGGCCGGCGGCGATATCGGGCACGGCAATGATATGGGAGAGCACCGCCAGACCCGCGCCGGCAAGCGCCGCTCTATGAATGGCAACGGCACTGCAGGCGGTCAGCCGCGGCGAGATCCGAACCGAAATGTCTTCGGAGCCGTTCGAGAACGACCACGTCGAGAAGTCGCCCGCCCTGTTGTAGCACAGGCACTCATGGTCCTTGACGTCCTTGGGTGCGCGTGGCGGGGCCCTGCGCGCGAGATAGGCGGGCGATGCGACGAGGAAGGCCGTCGTCCAGCCGATCCGCCGGCAGACAAGGCTGCTGTCGGCAACGGAGCCGAGGCGCACTTCGAGGTCGAGGCGCTCCTCGATCATATCGGAACTCTGCTCCCTCAAGAGCAGTTCGACCGAGAGTTTCGGCTGAGCAGCAAGAAGATCGCCCAGCCGCTCGCTGAGGTAGAGGCCGAGCGGCGCCGGAACGCTGAGCCTGACCTTTCCGGAAGCCATCGCGCCATCCGATCCGGCCGCATCGCCGAGTTCCTCTACCGCTTCGAGTATCCTGAGCGCCATCGGCAGCATGCGCTCCCCCTCGGCCGTCAGCGACAGGCCGCTCGTCGTGCGGTGCAGGAAGCGGGTGTTGAAATGCCCCTCAAGGGCTGCGACCTGCCGAGACACCGCCGGCTGCGTCACGTCGAGATCGTGTGCCGCCGCCGAAAACGAGCCCGTCTCCACGACACGCTGAAAGGTCCGCAATGCCGAAACGATATCCATCCCTGCCCCTCATACTTTTGCGCATAGGCTTTATGCAGGCAGACTAAGCGAGAATGGCTTTACAGTCCAGCAATTAAGGATATCCTTTATCCATAAGGATACTAAATATCCTTAAATGGAGAGAGACATGACCCAGCGATTGAACTACGCCCAGCAGTCCCCCGAGCTTTTCAAGAAGTTCATGGAATTCAGCATGGCGCTGCGGAGCAGCGTGATCGACGAAAAGCTGCAGGCCCTCATCGAGATCCGCGCTTCACAGATCAATGGATGCGGCTTTTGCCTCGATATGCATGTGAAGCAGGCCAAGATCCTCGGCGAGACGGAACTGCGGCTCCATCACGTCGCTATCTGGCGGGAATCGAACCTGTTCATCCCCCGCGAGCGTGCAGCCCTTGCCTGGACCGAAGCACTGACGAAACTTGCCGAGGGCGGCATTCCCGACGAGATCTATGAACGGGTTCGCGGCCAGCTTTCCGAAAAGGAAATCTCCGACCTGACCTTCGTGGTCATGGCCATCAATGCCTGGAACCGCGTCAATGTCGGCTTCAAGACCGTTCCCGGTTCTGCCGACAAGGCCTACGGCCTCGATAAAGCAGGGCTGAACTAACCCTCACAATTCATTGAGAAGATTAACCTTTCACGTTGCCGCACTCCGGCAGCGAACGGAGATCTGTTATGAAAATCGTTGTCATCGGCGGAACCGGCCTCATCGGTTCGAAGACTGTCGAACGCCTGCGCCAGCGCGAACATGAGGTCATTGCCGCCTCGCCGAACTCAGGCGTCAACACGATCACCGGAGAAGGACTGGCAGACGCGCTTACAGGCGCCGAAGTCGTGCTCGACCTTGCCAATTCGCCCTCCTTCGAAGACAAAGCCGTGCTCGAATTCTTCGAGACCTCCGGCCGTAATCTTCTCGCCGCTGAAAAGACCGCCGGCGTGAAGCACCATATCGCTCTTTCCGTCGTCGGCACCGAGCGCCTGCAGGAAAGCGGCTATTTCCGCGGCAAGCTCGCCCAGGAAAAGCTGATCAAGGCCGCAGGCATTCCTTATACCATTGTGCACTCGACGCAGTTCATGGAATTCCTGAACGGCATCGCCCAATCGGGCACGGTCGGTCAGACCGTCCGCCTGTCGCCAGCCTATGTGCAGCCGATCGCTTCCGACGACGTCGCCGATGTCATGGCCGACGTAGCGCTCGCCGCTCCCGCCAACGCCACGATCGAGATATCAGGTCCGGAACGCGCCCACCTGAGCGAGCTCGTCGCCCGCTATCTGAAGGCGATGAAGGACCCAAGGACCGTCGAGGCCGATGCCGAGGCGAGATATTTCGGCGCCAGGCTCAACGACCAGTCGCTCGTTTCCGACAACGATCCACGCCTGGGTTCGATCACCTTCGAACAATGGTTCGCCAAGTCAGCCCAGCCGAAGTGATTGGCATGCGCCGGGGCGCGGCCACACCGGCCGTCCTTCTCACCCAGCAACAAGGAGATTCCCATGATCAAAACAACATTCATCGCCGCCACCCTCGCCTGCCTGGCTGCCACCGGCGTCAGCGCCGACGACGGCGGCAGGGCAGCGAAGGTCACGCTCGTCTATGAGCACGAGCTTCCGAACGTGCCGGGCAAGAGCATCAAGGGCGTGCTGGTCGAATACGGTCCGGGCGGTTTCTCCGACGGCCACACCCATCCCGATACGGCCTTCATCTACGCCACGGTGCTCGAAGGCGCGATCCGCAGCCAGGTCAATGACGGCCCGGTCAAGGTCTATCAGGCGGGCGAGAGTTTTTCGGAAATGCCTGGCGACCGTCACGGCGTCAGCGCCAACGGCAGCAAAACGAAGCCCGCCCGCCTGCTCGCCGTGTTCGTCGTCGACACCAATCAGAAAGAGCTGACCTATCCCCTGAAGAAGTAAGCGGCTCCAAAGCCGTCTGCGCGAGGCGGATGCTTGCGCGAACGGCCGACATGCTCAATCATGTGCCGCCCTACCCGGAGACAGAGATGATCTACGACGCGCTCTTCGGCAAGCCGCTGGTTTCCCTCATCGTGATCGGCTTCGCCGGCATCCTCGTCTGGTATTTCCTCTCCAGCCAGCGGCCGACAACACGGCTGGTGGTGCAAATCGTCTTTTTTGCAGTGATGACGCTGATCCTCGTCGGCAGCGGCATCGAACCCCACCGGTTTCAAGGACACGGGTCCGAGGATCCGCAAGCCTTGCTCGTCATTGTCGCGAAAACGCTCTGGTGGGTTCATCTTGCATGGGCTGTCATCGGTTTCATAAGGCTGTATCTGGTTCTGGAAGGCAGTCCCCGAGAGGCCCGCTTGCTACAGGATCTCGTCATCGGCGTCGTCTATATCGGCATGGCCCTGTCGGTTCTAGCCTTCGTCTTCGGCGTGCCGATCGGCACCCTCGTTGCCACCTCGGGTGTGGTCGCCATCATTCTGGGTCTCGCGCTCCAAAACACGCTCGCCGACGTTTTCTCCGGGATCGCGCTGACCCTCGGTCGGCCCTATGTCATCGGCGACTGGATTCTTTTGAGCGATGGCACGGAAGGGCGCGTCGTCGAGAGCAACTGGCGCGCGACGCATATACTGACCAGCGCCAACAATGTCGTCGTTTTGCCGAACAGTTTTCTCGCCAAGCTCGGCCTGACGAATGTCAGCCGGCCGGACGAGAGCCATCTCCTTGTCCTCACTATCCGCATCGCCCCGACACGGATGCCGGCATCGGTCCGCCAAGTCATGTTATCGGCGCTGACGAGCTGCAATTCGATCGTGCGCGACCCGCCGCCGGTCGTGGCATTGAAAGGGCTGGACGCCACCGCGCTCGAAGTTGAGCTGCAGTTTCGAGTGACGAGCCCCAGCCGGCGTGTAGCGGCGCGAAACGAGGTGCTCGATCTCGTCTATCGCCACTGCAAATCCGCCGGCCTGCTCCTGGCCGTTCCGGCGGCGGCCTCGGTCCTGACGGGCGGTCTGCCGACCGAGGAGAGCGCACGGCCACCCCGCGTGACACCGCTCGAACTGATCGAGGCCATTCCGATCTTTGCGACGCTGACGGCAGATGAAAAGCAGAAGCTTGCCGAGACCACCGCCGTTCGTGAATTCCGCAAGGGCGACGTGATCGTGCGGGAGGGCGAAATGCTGCCGTCGCTGATGATGGTGCGGGCCGGCATTATTGCGGCGCGGCACGGAGATGGGGAACGCGGGCGGCTCGCGCCAGGTGATTTCTTCGGAGAGACCGGACTGCTCGCCGGCATACAGGAAGTCTGCACCCTGGAGGCTCTGACCCCGGTGACGGTCTATGAAATCGATCAGGAGGCCTTCGCACCGTTGCTGAATCAGCGTCCGGCGCTGGCGGAAGAAATCGCCGAAGACCTCGCCAGCCGCGCGGAGCGCTTTCGCGACGCCGCCCTGCCCCCGGAACCCGCCCACAGCGCGCACGCCATTCTGAAAACCATCAGGACAATCTTCAGAGGGTAATTAGCCGGCGCGCTTGAGAACCCATTCGAAGGTACTCTGCCAAAGCTCGGCTGGCACTTCCTCGGACAAGGTGCCGACCAGATCGGAAAGCCGGACGCGCCGCAGCGTATCGCGCCAGGCCTCGTCGGCTTCCCACATGATGCGGGCGACCGCACAGGGCTTGCTGTCGCAATAGCCCGCCGGCCGGCAGGGATTGTTCTCCCGGATGTTCGTGCAGGTGAAACTGCGCGCCTTTCCCTCGACCGCCTCGACGATATCGAGAAAATTGATCTCGGACGAGGGTCTGGCAAGCCTGTAGCCGCCGCTCGGACCGAGCGTGGTATCGACCAGCGAGGCCTGAGAAAGGCCCTGCAGCGCCTTGGAGAGATATTCCTTCGGCAGGCCATGAAGCTCCGCGAGCGCCTTGGTGGAAAGGTACCTGCCCTCGGGCAGGCCCGCGAGAATGGCGCAACAGTGGAGCGCCCACTCGACCTGGCTTTTCAGGATCATGCAGCAACTCGTGTGATGGCTGGTTCTGCGAATGGTATTAAGGATATACTATATCCGAAAATGGATTTGATGTAAATGACCGGCAAAAGCAGCGTGTTGCGGGAGTCGAATCCGCCCCATTGGTGCCGACGGTCAATCACTCAGGGTTTATTTAGAGCGAATGATCACCCGCCGGCGATAAAACTTTTGCCTGCATGCGGAATAAAACCGCCGCGCGCCGTGTCTCATCTCAGGTATCGCAAAATTGCGTGCCCAACCTGAGGAGAGACATCATGAAATCCGTGAAATTCCTGTCCGTCGTGGCCGCCGCAGCCCTCGCCGCAAACGCTTCTTTCGCGGCCGCTCCTGTCAAGGAAGTGGAATCCGCCAAGGGCAAGGTTCTTGCCGGCGAAAACGGCATGACGCTCTACACCTTCAAGAAGGACGCCAAGGGCGTTTCCAACTGCAACGACGATTGCGCCAAGAACTGGCCGCCGCTGATGGCCGCTTCCGGTGCCAAGGCCGATGGTGCATATTCGATCATCGACCGCAAGGATGGCACGAAGCAATGGGCCAAGGACGGCATGCCGCTTTATTACTGGGTCAAGGACAAGAAGATGGGCGACATCACCGGCGATGGCGTCGGCGGCAACTGGGACCTTGCCAAACCTTGATCACAGGAGCCTTGATTGCAGGGGCCTTGATCATCAGAAAGCGGCTGGCGTGAAAACACCCGCACCCGAAAGTTTCGAGGGCCAGATCCTGGCCCTCCTCCCCTCGCTCAGGCGCTATTCGCGCAGCCTGACGCGGTCGGATGCCGATGGCGAGGATCTGCTCCAGGACTGTGTCGAGAAAGTGTTGGCGCGCCGCGGCCAATGGCGCGGCCTCAACCTGCGCGGCTGGGTCCTGACCATTATGACCAATCTCTACCGCAACGGGCGGCGCGGCAGGGCGCGCGACGGCCTGGTCGAGCTTGACGCCGCCGGGGATATGGCCGCTCCCGAGCCGCCGGCCGATCCGCTGGAGCGCGCGCGGCTCGATAACGCATTGAACAGCCTTTCGGAGGAGCACCGCGCCGTGCTGATGCTCGTGGTCATCGAAGGATACTCTTATAGCGAGGTTGCCGCTTCCCTCGACATTCCGATCGGCACCGTCATGTCCCGGCTGTCACGCGCCCGTCAGCGCGTCGCCGAGCGGCTGAAGGCCGACAACGTCATTACGCTTCGGAGACCGAAATGAACGAAGCCAACCCGATCGTCACCGAAGCCGATCTTCACGCTTATGCCGACGGCCAGCTGCCGGAAACCGCACGTGCCCGCGTCGAGGCATTCCTTGCGGATAATCCCGACGAGGCGGCGATGGTCGCCGAATGGCAGGCGCAGAGTAGCGGCATCCGGTCGCTGTTTTCAGGCTACGAGCAGGCGAAGGACACCGACCCCCTGCTCGTCGCCCACACACGCGCCGTCTCCTCTACACCGAAACGCTGGGCGATCGCCGCCGCGGCCCTCGTCGTCTTCGCGCTCGGCGGCGTCAGCGGCCATTATGTCCCCACACTGCTGGAAAGGCCGGACCTGCAGCTTGCCAGCTCCGAAAGCCTGCCGAAACAGGCCGAGACAGCGTTCATGGTCTACGCCGCCGAGGTTCGTCACCCGGTCGAGGTCTTTGCCGACGAAGAGGCCCATCTCGCCACCTGGCTCGGCAAACGCCTGGCGATCCAGAACCTGAAGATCCCGAACCTGCAGCCGCTCGGTTTCAAGCTGGTCGGCGGGCGCCTGCTGCCGGTCGATGGCAGGCCGGGCGCCATGTTCATGTACGAGAACCAGGGGGGCGAACGCCTGACCGTCATCGTCGGCCGCAACACCGAAAACCGCACGACGAGCTTCCGCTTCGCCTCCTCGGGCAATATCGAAACCTTCTACTGGATCGACGGCGAACTCGGTTATGCCGTTACCGGCGAGATCACGCGTGAGACGCTGCGCGGTGTTGCCGAGGAGTGCTACAGGCAGTTTCCGTCGTGACGATCAGCGCAACGGATCGTTGGCAAGTTCGATCGGCTGCCCGTGCGGCGTGGCTTCGGCGGCCCGCTGCCAGCTCTGCTGCAGGTCGAGAATGACGGATGCATCCGCCATGCCGCGGCTGACGAGCAGTTCGCAAAGGGCCGCCACCCAGCAATCGAAATAATCGCTGCCATCTTTAGCGCGGCCGGGCTTATGCAACTCCTTAGACAGGGTCTCAGCCCATTCGCCCCAGGCGAACAACCCCTTCTCATGCAGATGCACAGTCATGGCGAAAGCGTCCGCCGCCCAAGGCTCGGGAAAAACCGGATCACCCTCCGGCGACCTCGGCAAACCTGGTGATTGCGCCAACTGAGACGGCGTCTCACAAACGCTCAAGATAGCTCTCCCACGCATCGATGGACACCGTCAGCGACGGATCCGCTCCCTCACCCCAGATCTCACCGCCGCCGAAGACGACCGTATAAAGCCACTGCGGATTCTCGCCTCTGCCATGCGCATTGTCGTCGGGGAAGACGAAAGCCCCTTGCACCGCCTCGACGACACCCGTCTTGGCGCGCGCATAACGCGGCAGCCGCGTATGGGTGGCCGGATTGAAATTCTTCGTCCTCACCGTCTCGCCGACCGCAAAGCGCGGTGCGGTTTCGACAGGACGATCGCAAGGCCCACCTTTCGCCAGGGCGCCCGGCACCATCTCCGCCTTCAGCACCCGTTTCGGCACCGCGCCATCCTGCAGCTTTCGCCCGGACAGCAGCTCCTCGCGCGTCGCAAAAACATGCCGCGCAAGCAACGTCGAGACACCACGGATCCAGATCTCGTAATAGCTGGCGGCAAGATAATCGGCCGGCGGAATGTTTTCGCGCGCATGCCGGCTTTCATCGATCGTCCATGCGCCGAAGGCACCGCAGGAAAGCGTGATGCCGAGTGCCCGCTTTTCCCATTCGGCATGGAAACAGGGTTCGTCCTTTTCGGGCGCGACGGGCCCGAAGCCCATCTGCCCGCCGAGATCGTGCGGTCCGTTCATGGAAGAACCTCGGGGCTGCCGGTAGCCGAGACCTTCGGGGTGCCGGCAACTGCCGTGCCTATCATCGCATCGCGGCTGACGAGACCAGCAAGCGCCGCCTCGTCCATGCCTTCCGTGCCTTCCGGCCGCTCCGGGATAACGAGATAACGCAGCTCCGCTGTCGAATCCCAGACGCGGATCTTCTTCGCCTCGGGCAACGTCAGCCCGAATTCGGCAAGCACACCGCGCGGATCGATGACGGCGCGCGAGCGATAGGCCGGCGCCTTGTACCAGACCGGCGGCAGGCCGAGCACCGACCAAGGATAACAGGAGCAGAGCGTGCAGACGATCAGGTTATGGGTCTCAGCCGTGTTGAAGACGGCGCGCATATGCTCGCCCTGCCGGCCGGTATAACCGAGGCTCGCAATCGCCGCCGTCGCATCGCGCTTCAGCCAGTCGGCGAAATCGGCATCGCTCCATGCTTTGGCGACGACATGCGCGCCATTCCGCGGCCCCACCTTCGTCTCATAGGTCTCGACAATCGCGTCAATCGCCGCCGGATCGATGAGACCTTTCTCCGTTAGCAGCGTTTCCAGCGCTTTTACGCGGGCCTGCATGTCGGAGTAGTGGTTGTCGTGGTGGTGCTCGTGATGGTCGTCGTGGTCATGGTCGTGCAAGGCGATATCCTCCCGGAACCGCAGACAGGCGGCGTCCGTTTCTTCTCTCGGCGGCGGCCGGGACACCCCTTCTACCCAGCGGGGAGAAGGTGGCCCGAAGGGTCGGATGAGGGGGCCGCAGGGCACACCATTCATTGTTGCCCTTCGCTTACGCTCCGTGCATTCGCGGCTTTGCCGCTCCCCCCCTCATCGGCCTGCCGGCATCTTCTCTCCGCTGGGGAGAAGGGGAATCGTGGCAACGTCTCACTCCGCAAAAACGTCTTCTCTCCTCTTTCTATCATACACCACAACTCCGCCAAGCCCTCCTATCCGCCTCAAACTTTTCCGCTAATCTCCCGCCATGAACATTCTGATTCTCGGCGCAACCGGCTTCATTGGCTCCGTCGTCGCGGCCCGGCTCGTCGCCGATGCCCACGTCGTGACGGGGCTTGGCCGCAATCCCGCGCGTGCCCGTCTGAAGCAGCCGGCGATCGACTGGCGGCGCGCCGATCTGTCCCGCATGACGAAGCCCGAGGACTGGCACGAGCTCCTCAAGGATCAGCACGCCGTCGTCAATTGCGCCGGCGCCCTGCAGGATGGCCTGTCGGACGATCTGGCGGCCACGCAAGCCGAGGCGATGCTGGCGCTCTATGCCGCCGCCAAACGGACATCGCAGCCTCTGCTCGTGCAGATATCGGCAAGGACGGCGGGAGCGGCTGGAGATCTGCCCTTCCTCGCCACCAAGCGGTGGGCCGACGAGGCGCTGGTGGCAAGCGGCCTGCCTCATCTCATCCTCCGCCCTGCCCTCGTTCTCGGCCGCAATGCCCATGGCGGCTCGTCGCTGCTCAGGGCGCTTGCCGCCTGTCCGCTGGCGCTGCCGCTCGTCCATGCCGACAGTCCGGTCGAAACGCTTTCGGTGGACGATGTGGCGGAAGCCGTGTCGCAAGCGGTCACAGGTGGCCTCCGCGGGGATGTCAATCTTGCCGCCGGCGAGGTGCTGACGCTCGCCGATCTCGTGCGTCTTCACCGGCAATGGCTGGGCCTGCCGCCCGCCCGCGTCTTTTCCCTTAGCCCGTGGCTTGCGAGGCCGGTGACCCGGTTTGCCGATTTGGCGGGGCTGCTCGGCTGGCGTTCACCGCTGCGCTCGACGGCGATGACCGTCATGTCGGAGGGCATACGAAGCGCTAAAGGCGAAAAGCGGCCTGACCGCGACATCGGCGGCGGCAACCCTCTCGGCCAATCCCTCCGGCGTGCAGGATCTCTGGTTTGCCCGGCTCTATCTTCTGAAGCCGCTCGTCATATCAGGCCTCTCCACCTTCTGGCTGCTCTCCGGCCTGATCCCGTTGCTGGCGCTGGAGAATACATCCGCCCACTTCCTGCCGTTCATGCCGGAGACGGCGGCAACGGTGCTGACGCTTGCGACCTGCCTCATAGACATCGCGCTCGGCGCTGCCGTGCTTGTCCGACCACTGGCCAAACGCGCCCTTCTCGGCATGCTGGCCGTCTCTTTCGCCTATCTCATCGGCGCCAGCCTGCTCGAGCCGGCGCTCTGGCTCGATCCGCTTGGCGTCCTCGTCAAGGTGCTGCCGTCGATCCTGCTGACGCTGACAGCCCTTGCCACCCTGGATGAACGTTGATGCTGGAACAATGGCTGCTGCTTGCCCATGTCGTCGGCGCGACGGTGCTCTTCGGTACCGGCGCCGGCATCGCCTTTTTCATGGTGATGGCACATCGCACGCGTGATCCTATCCTGATCGCCCATGTCGCCGGAACCGTCGTCGTTGCCGATACGATCTTCACTGCCACCGCCGCCATTTTCCAGCCCGTGACCGGATATCTACTGGCGCGCTCGATCGGCTGGCAGCTGTCGGAAGGCTGGATCGCCCTGTCGCTGCTGCTTTATATCGTCACCGGCCTGTTCTGGCTGCCGGTCGTCTGGATCCAGATCCGGCTTCGCGATCTCGCCCGTGCTGCCGCGGCATCGACAAGCGCCCTGCCGTCCGCCTATTTCAGTCTCTACCGCATCTGGTTCGCCTTCGGCTTTCCAGCCTTCTTCGCTGTCGTCGGCATTCTCTGGCTGATGCTGACGAAACCGGCGATCTCCCTATTTTAACATCGGCCAGAGGCTCGCCACCAACAGCACCGCCATGCTGATATTGAACCATTTCAGCCGCATCGGATCGGAAAGCCATTCCCTCAGCGCCGAGCCGAAACCTGCCCAGGTGGAAACGCTCGGTACATTGACTGCGGCAAAAGCCA
Organism: Rhizobium leguminosarum bv. trifolii WSM2297; assembly: GCF_000271845.1. The sequence continues at coordinate 1,746,804 of NZ_JH719395.1, forward strand.
GGCCGACGATGAGCACGCTGACGAGATAGAGCTCAGGATTGGTATAGGTCGCCATCGCCGTGACCGCCATCACCCAGGCTTTCGGATTGACCCACTGGAAGGCGGCCGCCGAAAAGAACGACATCGGCTCGACGCCGCTGCGGCCTTCGCTGAGCGACCGCGACGAGGCGATCTTCCAGGCGATCCAGACGAGATAGGCGCCGCCGGCAAATTTCAGCACCGTATAGGCGACAGGCACCGTGTGCAGCAGTGCGCCGAGACCGAGGCCGACGCCGATGAGCAGCGAGAAGAAGCCGACGCCGATGCCGAACATATGCGGGATCGTTCTGCGGAAGCCGAAATTCACGCCCGATGCGAAGAGCATCATATTGTTCGGCCCCGGCGTGATCGACGTCGTGAAGGCAAAGACTACGAGGGCGAAAAACGTATCCAGCGGCATGAAACCTCCCGGGGACCGGCCATTCTTCCTGGCTGGTTTTATTTAGGTCAATCTAACTGTCCTAAATTGCTGATGCCATTACATCATTGTCATGGTGACAGGATTACTTGAAAGATAAGAATTGGCCCCAATCTCCTGCAAAATGGAAAAGATCATGCAAGACGACCCGATCCCGACAATCACCTTCCCGAACGGCGCGCAAGTGCCGGCGCTCGGCCAGGGAACTTGGGCCATGGGCGAGGATGCCGGCCATGCGAGCGCCGAGATCGAAAGCCTCAGGGCCGGCATCGATCTCGGCATGACGCTGATCGACACCGCCGAAATGTATGGCGACGGCGGCGCCGAGGAGATCGTCGGCCAGGCAATCACGGGACGGCGCGACGAGGTCTTCATCGTCAGTAAGGTCTATCCCTGGAATGCCAGCCTGAAGGGCACGATCGAGGCCTGCGAGCACAGCCTCGAACGGCTCGGCACCGACCACATCGATCTTTATCTCCTGCACTGGCGCGGCAACTATCCGCTCGCCGAGACGGTCGCGGCCTTCGAGATGCTGAAGGCATCCGGCAAGATCGGCGCCTGGGGCGTCTCCAACTTCGACACCGACGACATGGAGGAATTGCTTGGCGTGCCCGATGGCGCCAACGTCGCCGCCAATCAGGTGCTCTACAATCTCTCCCGCCGCGGCGTCGAATTCGACCTCTTGCCCTGGTGTCAGAGCCGGGGCATTCCCGTTATGGCCTATTCGCCGATCGAGCAGGGACATATCCTGCACCATCCCGAGCTTATCCGCATCGCCAAGGCCTATCAGGCGACACCCGCCCAACTGGCGCTCGCCTTCCTGCTCGAACGCGACGGCGTCATCGTCATCCCGAAGACCTCAAATGTCGAACGCGCGGCTGAGAACCGCGACTGCGTCTCACTCGATATCACCGATGAGGACTGGCAGGCACTCGACGCCGCCTTCCCGCCGCCGGCAAGGAAAAAGCCGTTGGAGATGCTGTGATCTCCAGCGGCTCGAACTGTTCCACGCCTATCCGATAATATGCCGCAGCATCTCGATTCCCTCTTCTCCCCAGCGGGGAGAAGGTGCCCGTAGGGCGGATGAGGGGGCCGGCGGCACACCCTCTCCACCTTCATTCCTTACTGCTTCGTCCAAGGAGTTCGCGGCAATGACGAGGAGGAAACGTATCGCCCAATCACGTGGCCGACGTCGTGCCGTACAGCCCCCTCATCCGCGTGCCGGCACCTTCTCCCCGTTGGGGAGAAGAGATATGCCGCGCCAACTCCGTTCCTAATGCAGCCTCACATCCCCTGCGCGCCGCGGTTCATCGCCGCGATGCCGGTGCGGCAGACTTCGATCAGGCCGAGCGGCTTCATGATCGCTACGAACTGGTCGATCTTGGACGACTTGCCGGTGATCTCCAGAATGAAGTGATCGATCGTCGCGTCGACGACCTTGGCATGGAAGGCATCGGCAAGACGCAACGTCTCGGCGCGCATCTCGCCCTCGCCGATCACCTTCACCAGAGCCACTTCGCGCTCGATCGGCCGTTCCTGACCGAGTTCGCGGGCACGCACCGTCAGGTCGACGACGCGGTGCACCGGCACGATGCGCTCGAGCTGCGCCTTGATCTGTTCCAGCACGTGCGGCGTGCCGCGTGTGACGATGGTGATGCGGGAAAGATGCGCCTGGTGTTCGGTCTCGGAGACCGTCAGGCTCTCGATATTGTAGCCGCGGCCGGAAAATAGGCCGATGACCCGGGCGAGAACGCCCGGCTCGTTGTCGACGAGAATGGAAAGCGTGTGGCTTTCGATTGCCGCCGTTTCCGGCGAGATGAAGTAAGCGGACCCCGTGGGCTGTAGGTGTGCGTTCATGGTCTTGAGTTTCCTCTTCCCTGCCGCATAACCCCGAAAATCTGAACCGATTTTCGGAAAGGCTTATGCGCAAATTAAAAATGTCAGACGAGCGCGCGGCCCTTGGCGTCGATCGCATTGGCGACCGCTTCGTCGGTGGCTTCGTCCGGCAACAGCATCTCATTGTGCGCTTTGCCCGAAGGGATCATCGGGAAGCAGTTGGCGAGATTGGCGACACGGCAATCGAAAATGACCGGTTTTCTGACCTCGATCATCTCCAGAATAGTGTCGTCGAGCTGATCCGGCTTTTCGCAGCGCAGGCCGACGGCGCCATAGGCTTCCGCCAGCTTGACGAAATCGGGCATCGCCTCGGTATAGGAGTTCGACAGACGATTGCCGTGCAGCAGCTGCTGCCACTGGCGCACCATGCCCATATACTGGTTGTTCATGATGAAGATCTTGATCGGCGCATCGTGCTGGATCGCCGCCGACATTTCCTGGATGCACATCTGGATCGAGGCGTCGCCGGCAATGTCGATGACGAGGCTGTCGGGATGGGCGATCTGCACGCCGAGTGCGGCCGGCAGGCCGTAACCCATCGTGCCGAGGCCGCCTGAAGTCATCCAGCGGTTCGGCTGCTCGAAGCCGAAGAACTGCGCCGCCCACATCTGGTGCTGGCCGACTTCGGTGGTGATGTAGGTATCGCGGTCCTTGGTATGCGCATAGAGCCGTTCCAGCGCATATTGCGGCATGATGACATCGTTGCTCTTCGTATAGGCGAAGGAGTTGCGCGCCCGCCAGCGGGCGATATCGGTCCACCAGTCTTCGAGACGGTTCTTCTCCGGCTTCTTGGGCAGCGCCCGCCACAGGCGAACCATGTCTTCGAGGACATGGCCGACATCGCCGCGGATGCCGATATCGACCCGGACGTTCTTGTTGATCGAAGAGGGATCGATATCGATATGGATCTTCTTCGAGTTCGGCGAAAAGGCGTTGAGGCGGCCGGTGATGCGGTCGTCGAAGCGGGCGCCGATGCAGACCATGACGTCGCAGTCGTGCATCGCCATGTTGGCCTCGTAGGAGCCGTGCATGCCGAGCATCTTCAGCCAGTTCTTGCCGGAAGCCGGATAGGCGCCGAGGCCCATCAGCGTCGAGGTGATCGGGAAATCGGTGAGCTCGACCAGTTCGCGCAGCAGCTTGGAGGCCTCGGGGCCGGAATTGACGACGCCGCCGCCGGAATAGATGATCGGACGGCGGGCAGTCGCCATCAACTCGATCGCCGCATGGATCTGGTTGAGGTCGCCCTGGATCTTCGGCTGGTAGCTTTTCTGGATCGCGTAATCGGCGGGCGGCGTGTAGGTGCCAGTCGCAAACTGCACGTCTTTCGGGATATCGACGACGACCGGGCCCGGACGGCCGGACTGGGCGATGCGGAAGGCCTCGTGAATGACGGCGGCGAGCTGGTTGACGTCCTTGACCAGCCAGTTGTGCTTGGTGCAGGGCCGGGTGATGCCGACCGTATCGCATTCCTGGAAGGCGTCGGAGCCGATCAGCGGGGTCGGGACCTGACCGGTCAGGCAGACGAGCGGGATCGAATCCATCAGCGCGTCCTGCAGCGGCGTGACCGCATTGGTGGCGCCTGGGCCCGAGGTGACCAGCATGACGCCGACCTTACCGGTGGAGCGGGCATAACCTTCGGCCGCATGGCCTGCCCCCTGCTCGTGGCGGACGAGGATGTGCTTGACCTCTTCCTGCTGGAAGATCTCGTCGTAGATCGGCAGGACGGCGCCGCCGGGATAGCCGAAGATATGTTCGACGCCATTGTCCTTCAGCGCCTTGAGAACGATCTCCGCTCCCGTCATCCGATTGCCTGCCGCCTGATTGTCCGTGCTCATCTGTCTGTTCCGTTTGATGCTGGGATTTGCGTTTGTGGCCGGAAGCCCGAATTTCGGGCATAAAAAAAGGCCCCGGAGGAGCCTGTCATCTAGCGCATGGGTGGCTACCGCCGGATGGTTACACCATCCTGCCCATGCGCTTTCCCACCACGATAAGAGCCGTTGCGATTTTCATGGTCGGAAGTGATAGACAGAAAATTTCGCAGCGTCAACGCATGCCGCAATAAAAATCCGTTCGCGCTCCTTTACCTCCTAAAAACCATGCTTGGAAGGTTTTGTTAAAGGATCGGCTTTATTCTTTCCCCCCATTGCAAGGAGTAGCCCTTTGCTCAACAACGACTTGCGCATGTCTGGCAAGGCAGGCGAGCATGATCGCCGCGATGGCCATGCGCCGGGGAATCGCTTTCTCGGCCGCGTTGTTGCGTGCAGCGGCTCGCGGGCGACAATTGCTGCCGTTGCCGAACAGGGCGGCACCGATCTTACCGAACTCTGGTCCGTCGGCCGGCTGATTTCGATCAGCGTCGGCCGCAACCGCGTCGTTGCCCTCGTCTATCAGATGAACACCGGCAGCCACGCCTGGGGCGAAGGCGAGGACAACACTTTCAAGATCGAGACCGAGCTGCTCGGCGAAGTCCGTGTCGATGAGGACGGGCGCGAGGAATTCTCGACCGGTATTTCGCGTTATCCCTATCTCGGCGCCATTGCCCACCGCATCCGCTCGGCCGACCTGATGCGCATCTATGATGCCGGCGAGGGTACGACCGCCGTCATCGGCAAGCTGACCCAGGACGAAAGCATCGATGCGTCGATCCATATCCCCTCGATGCTCTCCAAGCACTTTGCCGTCGTCGGCTCCACCGGCGTTGGCAAGTCGACGGCCGTGTCGCTGCTGCTGCACAAGGCGATCGCGGCCAACCCGAAACTGCGCGTGCTGATCCTCGATCCGCATAACGAATTCGCCGCCGCCTTTCCCAAGCACGCCGTCACGATCGATACCGATACGCTCGACCTGCCCTTCTGGCTGATGCGGCTGGAAGAATTCGCCGAAGTCGTCTTTCGCGGTCGCCCGCCGGTGCCGGAAGAGCTCGACATGCTGCGCGATATCCTGCCGGAGGCCAAGCGCGCCTTCCGCGGCAGCGACAATTCGCTAGTGCGCCGCACCACGGAAAAGAGCTCGATCACCGCGGACACGCCCGTCCCCTACCGCATGGCCGATCTGCTGGCGCTGATCGACGAGCGCATCGGCCGCCTGGAAGGTCGCACGGAAAAGCCCTTCCTGCGTTCGCTGAAGATGCGGCTCATCGCTGCGATCAACGATCCGCGCTATCACTTCATGTTCTCCAACAACACGATCAGCGACACGATCACCGAGACGATCGCACAGATCTTCCGCATCCCCGGCGAGAACCGGCCGATCTGCACCTTCCAGCTGGCCGGCATTCCCTCCGAGGTGGTCAACTCGGTCGCTTCGGTGCTCTGCCGCATGGCCTTCGAGGTGGCACTGTGGAGCGAAGGCGCCATTCACATGCTCGTCGTCTGCGAGGAGGCCCACCGCTACATCCCATCAGATCCAACGCTCGGCTTCGTGCCGACGCGCCAGGCGATCGCCCGCATCGCCAAGGAGGGCCGCAAATACGGCGTCTCGCTGGGGATCATCACTCAGCGGCCCGGCGAACTCGACCAGACGATCCTGTCGCAGTGCTCGACACTCTTTGCTATGCGCCTGGCCAACGACCGCGACCAGGAAATCATCCGCTCCGCCATCCCGAACTCGTCGATCTCGACGACGAGCTTCATCTCCTCGATCGGCAACGGCGAAGCGATCGCCTTCGGCGAGGCGATCAGCGTGCCGATGCGCATGCGCTTTTCCCGCGTCGAAGAAAACCTCCTGCCGAAGGCTGCCAGCGCCAACAGCAAACACAGCGAAGAAGATCCGGATACCGTCGATCTGCGCAAGATCGTCACCCGCATGCGTGCGGTAACCGTCGGACCCGACATTTCGAATTTCCAGCAGAGTTATGCGTCGTCCGTCACGAGTTCCGACGAGGCCGATGCAGCCGACGAGGATCTGGAGGCAAAGCCCTACGCGCCGCCTGATCCGTCCTCCGCTCAGCTCGAATCCTATCGGCGTGAACTGCTGCCGCAGGCGCCGCGGCTGGACCCCGCAGTGTCGCCCTCGATCGATCCCCGGCTGGACGCACTCCGCCGCGAGATGCGCCGCGAAGAGCCGGTCTTTCCCCGGCCGGCACCGCCGACGGATCAGCCCGCGATCTCCCGCCGGGAGCCCGGCACGTCGCTGCGCGAAAGCATTCTGAAAAAACCGCTGAGCAGCCTTTACAACAAGGATTGATGCTCCAGCGCTGTCAGCGGCTCGGCAAGCTCGAGCACAAGCTGCCGCTCCGTCGGCCCAAGCGGCAAGAGAGGCCGCGGCAGCGCTGCTTCGGCTAGCAAAAGATGCTCGACCAGCGTATAGACCACACGGATGCTTCCGAATTCCTTGAACAACTTCCAAAGCGGCTCAAGCAGCCCATCGAGCCTGCGTGTCTCATTGCCGTCGCCTGCAATCGCCGCCTTGGTCAAGGCAAGGGCAGTACGCGGCAGCAGACCGGCGATGACGCTATACCAGGCATCAGCGCCGGAAAGCAGCGCTTCGGCCGCGCCCCAGTCGCCGCTATAGCCGATCGCGAGACCGGTCTTTTCACGTAATGCCGCGAGTTCCCCCCGCACATCGCCGTCGGCCGGCAAGGGCATCTTCACCGCCCGGATTGTCTCGATATCGGATAGGCGCTGCAGAAGATCCCGGCTGAAGGTGAAGTGGGTCGTGCCGGGATTGTTGTAGATGCAAAGCGGCAGCGCCGCCGCTTTCGTGATCGCGAGGAAATGCTGGTAGGCTTCTTCCTGGGTGAGCGGCGTGTAGGACACGGGCGCGAGCAGAAGCGCGTCTGCACCGGCGGTCTTGGCATCCCTGGCGAGATCGATGGCATGGTCCGTCCGAAGAGCCCCGACGCCGACGACGATGGGAACACGCCCCTGAACGCATTCGACCGCCGCCTTGACGGCCCGCAACCGCTCCTCGCGCACGAGATAGGCATAGATCCCGGTGCTGCCAAGAAGGCCGATGGAGGCGACACCGGCATCACACAGAGGCTCGAGAAGGCGGCAGAGCGCTTCCGTGTTCACCCGGCCATTGATGTCGGCCGGCGTTGGCGGAAAGGCCGAAAGACCGTGAAATGGCGAAACTGAAGACATGATGCGATCCTCTGAAAGGCAGTCAATGTGAAAACAGCAGGCGCGATCCGGCGCCAGATAGCGGGTGGCGCGGCGTTCCTCATCCTAAACCGTCAGCCGTTCCCAGCTGTCGTCCATTTGGTTGCGGAACCATGTCATTTGCCGCTTGGCATATTGCCGCGTCGCCGCAGCACCCTTCTCCAGTACCTCGTCACGCGTGATCTCGCCCGTCAGCATCGCCGCAATTTGCGAGACGCCGATGGCCTTCATCACAGGCGCCTCGGCCGGCAGGTCGAGCGCCAGCAGCGCCCTCACCTCGTCTTCCGCGCCTTGGCGCAGCATCTGTTCGAATCGGCCGTTGATGCGCTGATGCAGCACCGCCCGATCCGGCAGCACGACGATCTTGCGAGCCTGGGCGCCGTCGATCACAACCGGTCCCGACCGGCCCTGGAAATCGGCGATCGATCGCCCCGTTGCCTTGACCACTTCAAGCGCCCGGACGATGCGTTGCCCGTCTTGGCGGTTGAGACTGGCCGCCATGGCGGGATCAGCCTCGGCGAGTTCGGCATAGAGCTCCTCCGGCCCCTCCTGCAGCAGCCGCGTCCTGAGTTCCTCGCGCAGTGCCTCCGGTATCCGGGGCATATCGGAGAGGCCACCCGTCAGCGCCTTGAAATAAAGCCCGGTGCCGCCGACGAAGACCGGCAGCCGTCCGGCTGCCCTCAGCGCCGGCAGCAGCGCCGAGACATCGCGAAGCCAGGTTCCCGTAGAATAGGCCGCACCTGCCGGCACATGGCCGTAGAGGTGATGCGGAACACCCTGCATCTCTTCTTCCGACGGGCGCGCGGTCAGCACCCGCAGAGTGTCGTAGACCTGCATACTATCGGCATTGACGACCGCGCCGTTATGGCGCTTGGCCAATTCGACGGCCAGCGCGGACTTGCCGCTGGCGGTCGGCCCGGTTATCAGGATCGCGTTCACTGTGCTCAGAAGGTTTTCCATCATGGCCCTCGTTGCCACGCTTGTTGCCAATCCGTCAAATCCCGTGCTGACCTCCAAGATCGCCGAACAGGCGGCCGAGGCAGTGAACGCTTCCGGCCTTTACTGGCTGGCCGACGGCATCGCTTGCGACATCGCGCTGCGTGACGGCACGGATGCGCAAGCCGCCGAGGCCAATATTCTTGCCGACATATCAGGCTTGCCGATCGACCTCGTCATTCAGGAGCAGGAGACCCGCCGCAAGAAGCTGCTGATCGCCGACATGGATTCGACCATGATCGGCCAGGAATGCATCGACGAACTTGCAGCCGAAGTCGGCCTGAAGGACAAGGTTGCGACCATTACCGCCCGCGCCATGAACGGCGAGATCGCTTTCGAACCGGCGCTGCGGGAGCGTGTCGCCCTGCTGAAGGGCCTGCCGATATCGGTCGTCGACGAGGTCATCGCCAAGCGCATCACGCTGACCCCGGGCGGCCCGGAACTGATCGCCACCATGAAATCGAAAGGCCATTACACCGCGCTGGTCTCCGGCGGCTTCACCGTCTTCACCAGCCGTATCGCCGCCACCCTCGGCTTCGATGAGAACCGCGCCAACACGCTGCTCGAAGATGGCGGCGTCCTCTCCGGCTTCGTCGCCGAACCGATCCTTGGCAAGCAGGCGAAGGTCGACGCGCTGAACGAGATTTCGGCTCACCTCGGCATTTCGCCGCAAGACGCGCTCGCCGTCGGCGACGGCGCCAACGACCTCGGCATGCTGCAGCTCGCCGGCGCGGGCGTCGCCCTGCACGCCAAGCCCACCGTCGCTGCCCAGGCGCAGATGCGCATCAACCACGCCGACCTCACCGCGCTGCTTTATATCCAGGGGTATAGGAAGACGGATTTCGTGACTGCGTGAAGGTGACATCGCGCCAGAGCAGACATACGGAAGCCCCTTCGCCCGCTATATCTTGCTGCAGGTCAAAGAGAGACGGCAAGGCGCTGCCACGCGTCTCTTCTCCCCAGCGGGGAGAGCGACTGTCTTGTTTGTCAAGCATTTTGCCATGATCGTCCGTCCCTAATAATGGCGTTGAGGATGGTGAGTAATTTGCGCATGGTTGCGACGGTCGCGACGATTTTCGGCTTGCCGGCCGCGACCAGGCGATCGCGGAAGGTCTTGAGAGCCGGGTTGTAGCGAGCGGCGACGAGCGCGGCCATGAACAGGACGGCCCGGACCTTGCCCCTGCCGCCACCGATGAAGCTCTTGCCTTTCCATTTCCCCGACTGCCGCGTCCATGGCGCAAGACCAGCCAGCGAAGCGATCTGGCGTCGATTGAGGCTGCCGAGTTCCGGCAACTCGGCCAGCAGCGTACGCGCTGTCGTCGCCCCGACACCCGGCACCGAGGTCAACAGTTCCTCCCGCAGCCGCCAGACCGGCGACTTGCGGATATGGCTGTCGAGATCGGCATCGAGGCTTTCGAGCTCGCGGCGCAAGGCTACGAGCAGGCGCTTGATGCTCTTCTGCGCCGGCTTAGCCAATGCCATGCGCAACCGGTTCTCCTCGGCAACGGTCATCTGCACGATCTGGCGCCGGCGGGCCACGAGCTCCGACAGGGCTTGCGTCTGGGCATCGCGCAACGGCCGGATCTCGGGCTTCGTCGCGAGAATGAAGGCGGCGATGACGGCGGCATCGATCGGATCGGTCTTGGCCCTGCGGCCGATCGCATGGGCATAGGCGCGCACTTGCGCCGGATTGACGACGAGGACGGTCAATCCGGCGGCCGACAGCCCAGCCACCGCCAACATCTCGTAGCCGCCGGTCGCCTCCAACCCAATCACATCGGCACCGATGGCTTTGAGCCGGGCGACCAACTCCTCGATGCCGACATGGTCGTTGCTGACGGCAAAGACCTCCCCTTGCGGCAGCACCGCAACATCCAGGCGCTCTTTCGAAACGTCGATTCCGACGACAATCTCCATCTGATCCCATCCTTGCCTAATCGGGCTTTGCCTTCGCAAGCGGCCCCGGCGACTGTTCGGGTTCAATGGAACAGCGGATGGAGACCCACGCTCTCCCACGGGCTCGCACGCCCAAAGATGCATCGGTCTTCCATCCGCCACCGCAACCGGCATTACAGCGCCAATAGCGGACAAAGGGAAGTTACAAAGGTGCCGGCAGGCGGTTGAGGGGGTGAGCGGCAAAGCCGCGAATGCGCTGAGCGCATGCGAAGAGCAATGAATGGCATGCCGGGCCGCCCCCTCATCCGACCCTACGGGCCACCTTCTCCCCGCTGGGAGAAGAGGGAGCAAGCCGCGACTGTATCAATGATATCTCGTCGCTCCTCGTCTTAGTGGCCTGTCCCCCTACCCGCTTATTCCATCGGCACCGCTACAAACCGCAGATCGCCATTCGCCGATGCGATCATCAGCTGGGCGTTGCGGCGGCCTTCCTGCTTCAGCGACTTTACCTTGGCGGCGACCGCGTCCGGCGACTTCATGAACTCCTGAGCCACCTCGACGATCACGTCGCCGGGCTTCAGACCCTTTTCGGCCGAAGCGGAGCCGGGCGTCACCTCCGTCACGACGACCCCGTCGACGCTCTCGGCAATGCCGAAAGCCTTGCGCGTCTCGGCGCTCAAAAGCGACAGCGACAGGCCGAGCACGTTCTTCGGCGTGGCCGTATCCGGTGACACCTGGCCCTGGTGTTGGTCGGGCGCCGGCGCGCCCGGTGCGGGCTGGGCCTGATCGCCGGAATCCGGCTCGTCCATGTCGTTGTTCTCGCCCGGATCCGGGGTGATCACCCCGTCATCCTGCGAACCATCGGGTGCCGCGTCGCCGGATGCAGCCGCCTGATCGCTGTCCTCGAGACGGCCGAGCTTCACCTTTACGGTCTGCTCCTTGCCGTCGCGTAGCACCACCACGTCGACTTCCTTGCCGACCGTACTTTCCGCTACGACGCGCGGCAGATCGCGCATTTCGCTGACGGTCTTGCCGTCGAATTTCAAAATTACGTCACCCGCCTTGATCGAGCCATCATCGACCGGTCCGCCCTTGATGACGCCGGCGACCAGCGCGCCCTTGGCGGTGTCGAGCCCGAGGCTGTCGGCGATATCGTCGGTGACCGGCTGGATGCGCACGCCGAGCCAGCCGCGCCGCGTCTCACCATATTCACGCAATTGGTCGACGACGCCGGAGGCAAGCTCGGAGGGTACCGAGAAGCCGATGCCGATCGAGCCGCCGCTCGGCGAAATGATCGCCGTATTGATGCCGATCACCTCGCCCTTCATGTTGAAGAGCGGTCCGCCGGAATTGCCTTTGTTGATCGCCGCATCCGTCTGGATGAAGTTGTCATAGGGCCCGGCATTGATATTGCGGCCGCGCCCGGAAATAATGCCGACCGTCACCGAACCGCCGAAGCCGAACGGATTGCCGATCGCCATCACCCAGTCGCCGATGCGCATCGTGCTGGAATCGCCGAATTTCACCGATTTCAGCGGCGCCTTCGGTTCGACCTTCAGCACTGAAAGGTCGGTCTTCGTATCCGTGCCGATCAGCTTTGCCTTGAGCTTCGACCCATTGGCGAAGTTGACTTCAATATCGTCGGCGCCCTCGATCACATGGTTGTTGGTGACGATATAGCCGGTCGGGTCGATGACGAAGCCGGAGCCGAGCGAGCTGACATTATGGTTGCCACCCTTGTTGCCCTGCTTCTTGTCGAAGAAGTCATTGAAGAACTCCTGGAAAGGCGAGCCGTCGGGCGCGCGCGGCGCCGGGCCGACGCCCTCGTCGTCCTTCACGTTCTGCGAGGTCGAGATGTTGACCACGGCGTCGAGCAGCCCTTCGGCGAGATCGGCGACCGAAGCCGGACCGTTGTTCGGCGCTCCGGCTTGAATTGGAAGAGCCGGCTGCGGTGCAGCGGCTGCAGGCGGCGCAGGAGCAGGAGCAGGCGTTTCCGGAGTAGCCGGAGCAGGTGCAACAACTCCCGGCGCTGTCGTCTGCGGCGCGGTTTGCCCATAGGCGACCCCGTTCATGCCGGCATGCGCAAGAATTGCAGCGCTGGCCATAAGCGCGAGCGTTCGTCTGAAGGGCGAGCGATTCGTGGGGGCCATCAAGCTTCCTCATAAGGGGTAAATGCGCACATTGAGCACCAGCATAAGGCGGAATGATGGAGGGCGAAATCACCTTTTCGCGAAATCCCCGTGCAATATGACGTACCCTCGCAAAAGCCTGATTCTCTCGACCTTTCCACGAAAAAAGGGCCGGCACCCGGGCCGGCCCTTTCAGGATTGTGGGGATGCGAATGGCATCCCGTGGCGTCAGTTCGCTGGCTGGGCGGGTGCTACTGGGGTAGCCGCGCCGGGAGCTGCCGCAGCCGGATTTGCCGGCGCTTTCAGGGTGCCGGCGGCATTGTCGAAATAACGGAAGAATTCCGTATTCGGCGACAACACCAGCGTCGTGTCCTGCGATGAAAGCGCTGAGGAATAAGCCGCCATCGAGCGATAGAACTCGAAGAAAGCCGGATCCTTGTTGAAGGCGTCGGCGAAGACGCGGTTGCGTTCCGCATCGCCTTGACCGCGCAGGATTTCCGCGTCGCGCTGGGCGCCCGCGGTAAACTCGACGACCTGGCGGTCGGCGACGGCCCGGCGCCGCTGGCCTTCTTCATTGCCCTCCGCGCGGATACGCTCGGCTTCGGCCAGGCGTTCCGAGCGCATGGCGTTGTAAGTGTTTGGCGCAACCTCGGGAGAAAGGTCAGTGCGGCGGATGCGAACATCGTCGATATGCAGGCCGAGATTTTCGGCATCCGTGCGCAGGTCGTCGCGGATCTCCAGCATCATCGCGACACGCTCTTCCGAGAGCGCCGCATTGTAGTCGCGCAGACCGTAGACACGGCGAAGCGATGAATCGAGCTGCGCCCTCAACCGCGCTTCCGCGGCTTCGCGGTCACCCGAGACCGTTTCGCGGAAGCGGCGGACATCCGAGATATTGTAGATCACGAAGGCATCGACGTCGAAGGTCTGGCCATCCTGAACCTGAACGCGGATATTATCGAGATCAAGCCTCAGCGCCTGCTTTTCGACCAGCTGGACGCGATCGGCATCCATGAAGCCGAAGGGCAGCTTGAAATAGATGCCGGGTTCGGTTTTGACCGTCTGGATCTGGCCGAAGCGGACGACGATTGCCTGCTCGCGGGCATTCACCACGAAGATCGACGAATAGAGCCCGACCAGCACGATGGCGAGGATGAGGAGAATGATGGGAAGTCTGTTCGATGTCATGGTTCAACCTCCCTGCTGCGCCGGCTTGCCGAGCTCATTGAGCGGCAGATAGGGCAACACACCCTGCTTCTCGTCGATGATGACCTTCTTCGAGCTCTTCAGCACCTGCTCCATCGTTTCGATGAACAGCCGCTTGCGGGTCACTTCGGGAGCCTTCGAATATTCGTCGTTGATCGCAGTGAAGCGCTGGGCTTCACCTTCCGCCTCCTTCACGACGCGGTTCTTGTAGGCGGCCGCATCTTCACGAATTCGCGCCGCATCGCCCCGCGCCTGGCCGAGCTTCTGGTTCGTGTAGCGGTTGGCGTCTTCGATCGTGCTGTCGCGGTCCCGGCCGGCACGCTGCACTTCTTCGAAGGCATCGGCGACTTCACGCGGCGGCGCCACGTTCTGAATCGTCACGCCGGTGACGGTCACGCCTGCGCCATAGCGATTCATCGTATCCTGCACGATATTGAGAACATCCACTTCGATCGGCTGGCGATTGCTGCGGAAGGCGTCCTGCGCCGGACGCCGCCCGACGATTTCGCGCATCGCGCTGTCGGAAACCTGCTGCAGGGTCTCTGCCGGATTTTCAACGTTGAAAAGATAGGCCTTCGGATCACTGACCGTGTAGAAGACGGCAAACTGCACATTGATGACGCTCTTGTCGCTTGAGAGCATCAGGCCGTTCGAAGACGATGCCGAGGTCGCCCCGATATTCAGCTGTTGCACGGTCACCTTGACCGTCTCGACGGATTCCATCGGCCAGAAATGGAAATGCAGGCCGGGCATCGAGATCTCTTCCTTCGGCTTGCCGAACCGCAGCTCGACGCCGCGTTCGTCCGGCTGCACCACGTAGACGCACTGGATCAGCCAGAAGACGGCGACGACCGCCGCAACGATCACCGCCACGCCGCCGTTGAAACCGCCAGGAACGATATTGCGCAGTTGGTCCTGTCCGCGCCGAATAATGTCTTCCAGGTCGGGCGGTCCGCCCTTGCCGCCGCCGCGCGGGCGGTTCGGCCCCTGGCCCCATGGTCCCTGATTATTATTACCGCCGCCGCCGCCCCAAGGGCCGCCGCCGCCATTCTGATTGCTCCAGGGCATCAAAACCTCGTTGTTCGTTAAGTCTTCCACGCATCCGGAACCGTGGGGGCTGACCGGTGGATGCGTTGGGACCGTTATAAGTATCGCCGCATCGGCTTTCAACGCAACGTGAGAAACTTGGTCAATTTAATTGGAAAATAGTTCATTTTCAGGCGCGTCGGCGCTCATAGACCACGTAGCGCGTGGGATAGGTATCCTTCTCGCCGGCCGCAACCGCGATCGCCTCCCCCGCCTGCCAGATGTCGGGATCGATGACGGGAAAAGACGCGTCTCCGTCAAGGTCTGCCTCGACATGCGTAATGCACATCCGGTCGGCAAGGCCGATCGCCTGCGCATAGACCTGCCCGCCGCCGAGGATGCAGACCTCGTCGACGCCGGTTTCGCGCGCCAGCCTTTCGGCCGCCGTCATCGCCTCCGGCAGCGAGTGCGCCATGGAGACATCGGGATGGTCTATCGCCGCCTGCCTGGAGATGACGACGTTCGGCCGCCCCGGCAGCGGCTTGCCGATCGAATCATAGGTCTTGCGGCCCATCACCACAGGTTTGCCCAATGTCATCGCCTTGAAGCGCTTGAGATCGCTCGACAGCCGCCAGGGCATGTCGCCATCGCGGCCGATGATGCCGTTGCGGGCAACGGCGGCGATAATGGTCCTGCGGATGTCGGCCATGCAATGTCCCGGATCAGACGGCGATCGGCGCCTTGATGCTGGCATCGGCCTCGTAGCCGATCAGCTCGAAATCGTCGAAGGTGAAGCCGAAGATGTCCTTCACATCGGGATTGATGCGCATGAACGGCAGCGGCTTCGGCCGGCGCGCCAGCTGCAGCTTCGCCTGTTCGAAATGGTTATGATAGAGATGCGCGTCGCCCAGCGTGTGGATAAAATCGCCAGGCTTCAGCCCAGTCACCTGAGCCACCATCATCGTCAAAAGCGCATAGGAGGCGATGTTGAAAGGTTTTCCGACATCATCACTATTTTTCATAAGTCAGTACCTCACGGATGCCGGATTCCAGAATCTGTTGAATGCCTAATCATCGCACGAACTGTAAGGGCCAGTCTACGATGTAGAACGTTCGCTCGAGGCACCGCTAGTCGAATGTGGGCAGCGAGGCCACATCTGGCCTTGCTGTTCCCAAGCAAACGCTACGAGAGGATGGCCCAGTCAAGGCCTTTAGAGCGAGTGCAACGAGCGTGCCTTTACGGGGACAGCCACGAGTGGCCGAACAAATATAAGCATTCGCGTCAGCGAATTCCGTTTTTGTGAGTTCGTCTCCCGCAACAGTACGCGAGATGAATGTAAAACGGGCTGGCTTTGATTCGGATGACTAGAATGAGAAGGCCGGAAGCCGCGCATATGCGCGCCGTCGGCCCCTCTCGTTCGCGCGAACCCGAAGCAGGCTTTACCCTCGAAAGTCACGACCTTCGCCGCGGTGCCCGGAACGGGCATTAGTTTGCGAGCGCCCACTCCAATGTTCGGTCGTCGATGGAACTTGCGCCGAGTAATTTCAGCCCCGCAATAAATGTTGACATTCAGGATGACATGACATAATGCTCACCATATAAACAATTTGATCCAGCTGAAATCCTTGTGGAGTTGGGGGCGCTGTCAACTTTTACCTTTCGGGGCACAGACATCGACACTGAAAGACTCATACTTCTTATCCGAACGACGCGCGGAGCTGTTTAGTCATGGGGACTGGAATGCACTTGATCTCAAGCCTTATGGATCCTCCAGTAACCGCACCTACCTGCGTCCACCTGCAATGGACTGGACTAGAACCTTGCGAAGCGACTGTAGCGGGCGCGCCCGTCTTGACCTCCTGCGGGCTGGCTGGGCCTGCATTGAGCTCAGCGGTATTGTACAGGGGGCACTTGCACACGATGGACGGTGAGTGGATGAGTACCAACTGGCCCCTCTATATAAAACCCGACCGTGGCGTCGCGCCGAGCTACACTCGCTCGCATGGTTTGAAGCAGCAATCGGCAAAAGGCGGCCATTGAGATGTCTTCGAAGCAAGAAGATGGTCGGCAATCCACGTCGCCTCATGCCGCGAATGCGGCGCTGACATCCATTGAACAGACTGCTGGAGAGCGAGGCGTCGCACCGCCCGCGAGCGCAAGCCGCTACACAGAGAAAGAATTACTTCGGCTTGCTGTTCATGAGGTAGGCCATGCATTGGTGGCTCTCTCCGTTGGATACGCATCCAGCGCGACAATCGCGCTCTCGCGGGTTTTCGATCCTGCTGCTTGGTATCTTGGCGGAATGACGGACTTTGACTTGATAGAGGATCGCCTTCCGACCGAGACGAGTCTGCTGAACCGCATCGCGGTCGGATACGGCGGGATGGCGGCTGAAGTTGTTGTGTTCAATGATCGCTCGGTTGATTCAGGTGGCATCTTTGGAAGCGACATCGAACGGGTAACAGCAATCGCACGGCGAATGGTTGGAAGCTTTGGATTCGGAAAGACTCCGGGTTACCTCGCCGCGGTCGATACCCTTGGGTACAACGCGCTGCCCGAACGGCTTGAGAAGCAGGCTTTGCGAATTCTCGACGCTGAGTATCGACGCGCTCTTGAGATCCTCGGCGGAGAACGCGATCGGATCATGTCCCTGGCCAATAATGCTGTTTCCCACAGGTCGGTAAAAATTGGTTGGCCAAATGGGCAGCCTCCGAACACCTGACGACCACGAGCAGAGTCATGCGCTCCTTGCTGCAGAGAAAAGCATTTGCCGAACCTCCCGAATTCGGAACGACGTTATGGATATCCCCCGCAACCGTCAGGGATTCGCTCTGCCGGAATACCTTGCCTATGCGAGTATCGAACGCGCAATTCGTCCGTACGCGCGTTCAGACCGTTTCGCAGTCGCTCTTGTGCTCCCGCGCTGGGAGGACAAGGCCATATACCTGCGAGCCGCGGCGGCACATTTGAATCCTTTGGACAACTTCCGAGTTTCTGATCGCGCCTACATTGGCGACGAAAAGCCGGAAACGTATGACAGCATTCTTGATGACTTCGCCAACAGGCGGACAATCGTGCTGTTTAAGGATGGCGAATCTGTACCCCAAGAGGTTGCCATCGCATTCGATAGCGTCACTCATCTGGATGTGCCCTCCATCCGGATGGTCCAGGGCATTGTCAAATGGATTTATAAGCTAGAAATCGGTTCAGAAGATGCCGAACTTCTTGCGCGAAGCGATTGGCGGCACCTGAAATTGGCCGTCGTACGCGGACGTCCTATTTCGCGGGTCCTCTCGAGCCTTCGCAAGCTTCAAGCCGCGCCGCTAAGCGCATCTGTGAAAAGGACGATCATCGACGAGACGATCTCGCTTGAACGGATGGAAGGATATGGAGAAGCAAAGAACTGGGGTCTGGACCTCGCGCGCGACGTCGGAGACTGGAGCACCGGATCGTTATCTTGGGACGATGTCGATCGCGGAATTTTGTTGTCGGGGCCACCGGGGGTGGGAAAGACCGTCTTTGCTAGAGCACTTGCACGCACCTGCAAGATGGCACTCGTCGTCGCTTCATATGCAAAATGGCAAGCGAAGGGCCACCTAGGCGATTTCCTCAAAGCGATGCAGGGGAGCTTCGGGGAGGCCCGCAAGATGACGCCATCGATTCTCTTCATCGATGAACTCGATGCCTTCGGAGACCGCAACACCGTCGACAGCGATAATGCATCCTACGACATCAAGGCGATCAATGGCTTACTCGAGCAGCTTGATGGCCTAGAAGGTCGAGAGGGGGTCGTTGTAGTCGGAGCCTGCAACAATCCAGGTTGGATTGATCCCGCTATCACGAGGCCAGGCCGTCTTGACCGCCAAGTCCGGATTGGTCTGCCAGATGCAGACGCCCGTGCAGCGATCTTTCGCATGCATTTGCGGGAAGAGCTTTCCGCCAAGGACCACCGCGCCTTTGCCGCGGCGACCGAGGGCATGACGGGAGCGGACATCCAACAGATAGTTCGGTACGCCCGCCGGAATGCAAGGCGTGGGCGACATCCCCTAACGCCAGCCGACGTCTTTCGTCATGTTCCGCCTGCTGTCCCCGTGCCACCGGATGTCATTCGGATCAATGCAATCCACGAGATTGGCCACGCCATTGTTGGCGCGGCGCTTGGGATGTCCCTCTCGACCGTTTCTATTGCGTCCACACTGAGGCTTGATCAGACCCGACAGCATGTTGGCCAAGCTGTATTCGCACGCAATGTCTGGGCCCGCCGCACCAAAGATCACTACTTAGACATTATTGCGATGACCATGGGCGGCATCGCAGCCGAGCACGTTTTCCTGGGCTGTTGGGACGATGGCGCTTCCGGCGGCGCGGGATCCGACCTGCACGAGGCGACAAAAATCGCCATCGCGTTGGAGCGGTCATATGGCATGGGCAAAAACCTCGCCTCTTACGGGCCAGCTAGTAGTCTCGATACAAACGAGATCAGGCAGGTCGACAGTTCATTGATGGCTGAGGTCGAAGTCATCCTCCGTGATCAGTTCGATAGGGCGAAAGCAATTCTTGAGGATCGCAGGGACGCATGCCTCGAGCTAGTGGACAAACTGGTGAGACGCCAGTTGCTACCGGGCTCGGAGGTTATGGAAGCAATCTGCCAGATTTCCAGTGTACCCGAGAAACATAACGACTGAGCGCGATATCGCGCCGTGCGTTTCCAGATCGTAACTGATTTGCTCGAGACTCCCCTAGCGGGAAGCGCCGGATTAGGTTGTTTCCGACCTCTTCGCGAGAGCTGAATCACGGAGGTGACGGCTCACCGCCACGCCAGGCCCGCGATCGGGGTTGCCGTCAATGAATACGATTCCTTCGGCCTCAAGCGCGGCCCGAACCTTTGATATGGATTCCACGAGTATATTCTGCTCGCACTTCTCTATCCTGACCAGAATCTGTCGGCTCACGCCAGCCAAATTTGCAAGCTCCTCTTGACTTAGGCCAAGGAGTGCCCTGCCCGCCCTGAGGGCTATCATTATCTCCGAAGTCGAATCCATGGATTCGAGATGCCGGCAAGCGCGCGCCGTTGTCAACAATTACGCGCAAGGATTCGTTGGCCACCGAATAACGCCTACGCAGCAGAGATCACAGCCCGACCAATCACCGATGCGAAATCGCCCTTGGACCCCAGTCGTCGGCAATTTTGCTCATCACTCGATGAATGGATCCAAAAGCGGACCAATCGAACAGAGTTACAGTGCAGGCAAACACCTCGGCTTTCCAAGTAGAGAAAAATGCTCCGCCGTTAAACAGACACCGAAGAAGCGTCAGCTTATGCACAGGCATTATCTTGAAGAAGCGCTCGAACTTGCCCAGCCAAGGTAGCCACTGCACTGGGTTGAATTGCATCAACTGCCGACAGAAACGAAACGGCGCCGATGAAAAGGCGGAAACGACGGAATCTGTTGGAAGTGTAGCCGAACCTGATTATCTGTGCGCACCAATCAATATGACCTGGATTCGACTATGCACGACGATCACGAAGGCAAGCTGCTCTGCACTGACTGCGTAGGAGAACCTTTTCTCAGCGCCGAAATCGCGAGAGACGGATTGGTCCTTACTTGCGACTACTGTGGCGAAGAAGGTCCGACATTCAACATCGGTGCAATTAGCGATCGGGTCGACGGTGCGTTCCAACGCCACTTCTCACGTTCTCGCATGGAGATGAACGGCTACGAGTGGGCGATGAGCAAGGATTCAGAGAGCAGTTTTGACTTCGAACCCGAAGGCGAACAAATAGTCTATGCGATCATGAACACCGCGGAAATACCTGAGTGTGCTGCTGCCGATATACAGAGCGTACTTGAAGATCGATATAAGGATTTTGAGGCCGCCCAGATCGGTGAGACCACGGAGTACGACAGCGATCTGTACTATCATGAGATTGAGGCCGACGACCGCGAGTGGCAGGAGACGTGGTTCTCATTCGAACGTTTGTTGAAGACTGAAGCGAGATTTTTCAGCGCTCATGCCTTAAGGGTCCTGACGAGCGTCTTCGAAGGGGTCCATCTGATGAAAACGCGGAGGAATTCGCCGTTGGTCGTGAATGGCGGCCCCGGAACGCCATATGAGTTCCTGTTTCGGGCGCGAGCGTTTCAATCTTCCAGGAAGCTCGAAGCAGCACTTCTTCGACCGGATAAGGAGCTCGGCCCTCCTCCCTCCCCATTCGCGGCTTCAGGCCGTATGAACGCACGGGGAATTTCGGTGTTCTACGGCGCCACTGACCCTGAAACGGCGGTAGCTGAAGTCAGGCCGCCAGTCGGAAGCGAGGTCGTCATCGGAAAGTTTCAGGTCGTCCGGCCACTGCGCCTCCTCGACCTCACCGCACTCGGCGGCGTCGGATCAGCTGGAAGTTACTTCGACCCTGACTACGCTAACGTTCTCAGCCGCAGGATGTTTCTACGGAGCCTTAGCAGGCGAATGGCGAGACCGGTCATGCCTGACGACCAGGAATTCGAGTACCTTCCGACACAAGCGATCGCCGATTTCCTTGCAACAGATACCGTAACTCCCCTCGATGGTATCATCTTCCCGTCGGTTCAGGTCGCGGATGGCAAACCGAATGTTGTCCTCTTCCACAAAGCGTCCCTGGTGGAAACGATCCTGATCCCGGACGGAGCCGAAACCGACGTCCATACAGCCCATGAGGACGATGAAGGTTGGTCCAGAGAGTACTCTGTGGTCTGGCGCCTGCGGCCCGAAGAAAAAAAGATGCCTAAAACTGAATCTACGGACATCTTCAGCGGGTTTTGGGATCCTCCGACCGATAGGGACAACGACATCGACTTCGGCAGTGGACGCGACGTGACGCTCCATATTACCCCAAAAGATCTCGAAGTGCGCGTGATCACAGGTGTTAGCTTCGGCACCGAAGATCACAAGGTCGATCATCTCGTCTATACGGCCCCAGCGGATCCAGATTTTTAAAGCAGAAGATCGCTCGAATTCGTGTCTTTGCGACCGCGATCGGTAGAAATGCCAACGACCCTTTTGGGACAGGCAGAGCACGGCGCCACCTTTGCCTAACTCCGACCTTGACTGGCCGCAATCGTTCCTCGCCAAAATTGATTGGGGCTTATCGAAGGAGAATCGGCGCGTCCGTCACGCGCTGCAGTGGAACGTAAACGGGATCGCCCACGTGTCCATCAGGAGCGATTGCGTGGCAGCCAATAACTCGAACTGCCCCTTCTCCCGGCGCTTCAAAGCCTCAGCTTTCGAATAGCCCGGCTGGACGACCGTCATCTCATACTGGTAGTCGAACTCGTCCCACCTGTTGAGCCAGCTGATCAGATCCTGAACGCTGCCCTTCTCGAGTCTCGACACCCCGCGACGCTGCCTGCTCTCGTCTTCGCGGTTCTTCAAGCGCTCGAGCAAGCGATCCGGACGTTCTCGCCAACGGATGGCCTTCTGCGTCTGCCCGCAGACCGCGTAGAGGTCGGCGACGCGCGCGGACGGGCTTGCCTCGCTGGAATACTTGCAGTGGAACATATCGACTTTCAGCGTGTCCCCGGACCTCTTGATCGCGACGACATCGGCAGTCTCGCCGGAACCATCATCGTCGAAGATCACGTCGTAGGAATGGTTCGCCAGCAGATCCTCGATAACCCGGCGCTGGATGCTGGAAGGATCCTTGGAGGCGCCCTGCGATTCCACGCGAATGTTGGTTCCAGTCCAGTCCATCGCAATAAGACGATCGGGATCGAACGCCGGAACGTGATCGTCCGGCAGCTTGAGGAGCTCGAAGTCGAGCAACATGTCGCCGTCGGCGTAGTAGATGTGCGGCGGGTCCTCCTTGAACCAGTCGACCAGAGGCTTCGTCTTCTTGCCTATCCTGACTCCTGCGTTGCCCGCCCCGCTATAGTGCGCACCAGCCTTGTCGATCGTCATGACCAGGTCGGCAAACGACGTGTCATTGCCAACCCTGAGCACGATGTCACTGCCGGGTGCCTGGGCGGCGATACGGATGTCGCAGTCATAGATCGGGATCGACTTCCCATCGATAACGATGTCGATCTTGTCGTCCTGGCTATGGAGCACCGCCTCCGGCCAGTTCACCGCAGTGGCGTGCTTGTCCGGCATCTGCTGCTGGCGCGTCGGCAAGACAAGGCGGCGGACGATGCCGTTCGTGGTGATCGAGGTGTCGAGCAGCTTCATGCCGACCTCCCTGCACCAATCGATCCAGCCGCTGAATCCGTGTACGGACTCGTACGACCAGATTTTGCCCTTGATCGAGCAGCCCATGGTGGACTTGCCCCGATGATTGTAGCCTTGTCCGAAGATGTTGGTCTTCATTCGACCCCGGTTTGCCGGATCGTCGAAGAGCATCGGTGCGATATCGCTTCCCATGAACTGCGAATACCGAATTGGCTTTCGCACGGCCTCGGACAGGCCGAGCTGGCTCAACATCAACCGCTTGTATCCGTCAAGCACGCGGAAGATCTGCTCGCCCCGGATTCTCTTCGGCGATGGTCCGGCGATCGTCTCGGCTAGTTTCGTGTGAAGATCGCTGAGGTTCGAGCTCGTAATAAACAGGAGCTGCCTCTCGTCATCCCAATGGCACGCGTAGAGATGGTACGCCGTGTTTACGGGCTGGCGCTGGGACGTCCATTTGAGCTTTTCCTCCTCCCGCCGAACGAAGACAGCCACTCGTTCCGCCTGATTGATCGACGGTCCATCGACGATCGTTCCGGGTGGATATGCATCGAGGATCAATGAGGGGTCCCACCGCTCGCACGACGTCTCGTAGACGACGGCGCTGAGACGCGGAGTAAGCGAGTCCAGGGGGAAGTCGGTAGGTGGCTCGTCGAAGCCCTCGAAAACCTCCTGCCGCCGCTCCTCACGCTTTGTATTGCGCGTACCAAGGCCCTCGAGGATAAAGTTCCAATCGGCGTCTTCGGCATAGAGCGCGCGGAGGCTGTCACGCATTCCGGGCGCGACGACATTGGCAATGATGGTCGCATCGCCTAGATCGGTGCGCGTCCGCGTGAAGCGGCCGACGAACTGGACTGTAATGGCCTCGCTCTTGTGCTTGTCATGGAGGGCAGCGATCTTCAGATCTGGAAGGTCGAATCCCTCGCCCAGCATGTCGACGCAGACGACAATCTTGCTCTGTCCAGACCGTAGCCGCTTCAAGGCATCGTCTCTTGTGGTCTTCGACATCCGACTGTGAACGACCACAGGATTGAAGGCCCCGGCTCGTTGCAGATACAGGCGGTGTACATCGATTGCGATGTCAATCGTTCGGCATCTGGCCATCACGAGATGGTCGTGTCCCGCAGCCTTATCGCGAAGGAGCGTAGCCTTGACCCGGTCGATTATCCGTTCGTCCGCGTCTTCACGGTTGAGACCGTAAACCGCCTCGAAGCGGATCTTCTTGAAATAGCCTTCCGCATATGCCTTCGCCAGTGGGTAGACGTAGATGAACTTGCCGTCCACACGACGCCCGTCGGTACGATACGGGGTCGCCGTGAATTGCAGGATCAGGCTGTTGGTGAACTGCCCTTTGAACTCACGCCATGTTCTTGCTCCTATATGATGGGCTTCGTCCACGAATAAATGGCTGGTGAGTTCGGCCATCCTGATTTGAACCGCCGGATCGGCCTGCGCGGCCGCGTCCATCGTCGTTACGATGAGGTTTGCTCTGAGGAAAATGTCATCGACTTCAGTTGGCGACTTGGGGATTGAATCCATGACAGCGACCACAGGAAGCCGCGCGTCCGCAGCCAGGCATCCGCTATCCTTCAAGACGCCCAAACTCAGGAACTTGTCAGAAATCTGGGTGCGCAGCGCATCGCTGGGAACGACTACGAGCAAGCGCTCAGGCTGCGCTACCACGAGGAGAGCGAGCATAGTTTCAGTTTTTCCGGTGCCCGTAGGCATCACGACGGTCGCTGGCGCACTCGAGGCAGTCCAATGGCCAAGCGTCGCGTGAATGGCACCGATCTGCGGTTTCCGTAGTCCCGTTTGCGTGACAACATCGCCGACGAGCCGCTCCTCTCGAAACGTGAATGCATCTCGCCATGAGCCGCGAACCTCGCCGAGCACTGGCGCGAACTCTTCCGCAGAGAGTGCCTCGGGCTTCGTGGCGAGCGGGAACACCCATGAGCCCGGTTGGTCGTCGCGCCTCAATTCGCCGACGGTTTCTGCCGCCGGGTGACGGAGGACCTCGACCTCTCCCAGGTCGGCATTCGTCTTGCGTGGGATGACCGCGATCTTCCGAGTGTCATCGATCGAGCGAAGGAACACGCCCCTCAGGCGCTTATCCGAGAACTCGTTAGCCATGAAGCGCTCTCGACGCCCCTTGTACCGAAGTTGCCGCAACGTTGCCCCGTGGATTTTGCCTGCGATTTCATATTGCGCCGGAAGCGCGATTTCGAGGTCTTCTTTGAACAGGCTGTCCACGTCGTCTCCGAGCGCCAATCAAGCAATACCAGTGATGGTAGTAGGGACGTGCGAGAGCAGCAATCAATTTCATTGAAGAAACGAGGACCTCAAGATACTTTCCACAGAGCGTTTATACAGCGGCTTTACATAGGAACCAGGCGCTCCTCGAAATGCGCCTGGAGCGTAGTTCCGCCTGTGAACTCGAAGACAGCGTACAGCGGCACCTCCGAGTCTAGGTTCTGGTGCGTGTCGTGGGCAATGACACGTGGCGTCGACGGATGCGGCATCGTTTCACCAACAGTGACTTCACGTCGCATTCTGGCACGACGCTCCATGCTGTTATTGTTTTTCAATGCCTTCAATACGAAAACGGTGTCGTTGACAGCGCCTCGCTTACGGACCAAGTGCACATGGCCTTGTCCCTTCACCGAGGGTGGACATCACCTCCCAATCGGCGTCCCAGACTTTCGTTCTCTTGGCCATTTCGTTTATCCGGGTTCGGGCCGCGGCTACTCTCAAGTCGAAATGAATCTCAAGCGTCCGGGTTCTACAAAATCCCTCGCTTCGGGGCGGCTTCTCCGCGGCATTTGCCGTTCCAGTGACCGATTATTTTTGGCGGGTCGGCCTCGTCGCTTTATCAGTGGCTTTGCGTCGAGATGGCATATCCACTTCCGCGAATAGTTTTCCCTCGTATTGCACAAACACAGCATTCACTTTGATCTTTGCTCTTTTCGCTGCGTTCTGCGCCTTCACCGATCCGCTTTCGGGCCAAGTCCAGTGACCAATCACGGGGTCAGAGTAGATTCGTGATTGAGACTTATCTCTGATAACCCACTTCCCCGCGGGTTCTCTGCGCGGGTCAACTTCGAGGATTGACCCCCGTTCAACCTTGGAGACAAACATCTTACCACGCGACGTCTTCGCGAGCTCGATCTCTGAAAGCACAGCCGATAAGTAGCCGGGGACAGTTCGAAAGAAGATCCCGAGGACATCCCGACGTGCCTTCTGGCCAACGCGAGTAGCCAGGTCCGCAGGAGGCACCTCGTCCCAAATATTCCCTTTCGCCAAGACAAGGCCCGTCGTGTAGAGCAGGTCGTCGTTAGCGCCACCGTCTGCCGCTGTTCTCGATAGATAGGAAACTACACTCGCGAGAAAATCGTCGTACGCCTTGCGATTGTGTGCAACCGCGGACTTCAGATTTGGCAAGTCCTCCGGCTCTAGGTTCCAAAGCTCTGTCATTGTCACCTCATGGTGTCCAAAAGTTTGGTGTGAGCTCAATTCCGAATTCGGAAAATCGTTCGGCTACAGCTTGGAGGTGGGCCTCTGTCTGATGTGGACGAGTACCATACCTTCCCGAGCGATTCGAAATCTTCCAGGTCTGCGTCGCTGGAAAATACTTAATCTCTCCACCGATCCGGGCAGATTTATTCGTGGTGGAAATGAGGAGCGACGGGTGGCCGAGCTTCACATGCCCTGAAGGTATATGGGAACCTCTAGCCATGGTATAAAGAAGCTCACCAGTTTCTTCGCTCACGACTTCTTCGACGGCAAACCAAACATCTCCTGCGTGGTCAACGAGCCAGAGGATCGGGTGAACGCGATGTACAGCACCAGAGAGCAGCAGACCTGTCGTTGCCGTATCCAGATATTGCTTCAAGACTGGCGCGGTGTCGTGCTCGAGCTTCTGAACGCTTGCGGGACGCAGCTGGAACTCTTGAGGCTTCACTGGCTGCCCAGCAGGCAGACACGGGCCGAAAATGGCATCAAGTTGGTCAGGTAGGCTTGTTGTAACTGCTTTGATCCCCATGGCAAATGATCTGGCACAAGAAAATAGGAAATGCAACTTCTGTGGGAGCAGCACGTCGACTCCGCGCGAGCCTCGCGTTGCGTTATTGGAATTTCGTTACAGGAAGCACCGGGCTGACGAGATTTACTTCTCAACTTGCAACGTCATTTCTATCATCGTGGGCCGATAACCCGCTGCGACGAAGAGCTGCCTCCCAGCTTCATTCCAGTAGGCCGTCGAAAGGACGAATCTGGGTCGCTCCCTCTTCCGGAGTTCGACGCCAGTGGCATCAACCAGAATTCTGCCAATTCCCTTCCGCCCTTTCGTGAGGATCGACAAAGATGTCATGGCACCCTTTAGATCGCCTGCGACCGTCAGAGCTGTTCCGTCGACTCCGCCGCGTCAGACCCCAGCCATGAGACCTTAGCCAGCGCCGTCGCAGAGGACTACTACATCGCCAGCCACGCGGGCTGCTCTCCGGCGACCTGCGCGGAAGGGACTACTCGGCTGGCTTTTGGGCAAATAGTGGACATCAGCGTCCGGCACAGCTGGGTCGCCTGATCGGAGCCGTGGAATCTCGTCCCCCGGGGAAACCACCCGTCGCCACGCTTCTCGGCAATCCCCGCTTCACAAAATTACACAGACTCGCTTCGATCGAGACCAGACTACGCCCTCACCTCGTCCGGATCGTCGCAGACAGCATCATGCAGATGGGCAAATTATATTCCGGCTGGTGACGACGCGTACAAAATGGGTTCGACATTCAGTCGTGGATTTCCGCCCAAACGTACGATGTACATCCGGGGAGTCTGTATATTTTCGTGATACGGATCGTGGTTCCGTACCGGAGCTGACCAATTATCGGGCTCTCATCAAAGTTGCAGCGTTTGTCTATGACGTGAAATGCGGACGTCCGGACGTTCACGTCCCTGGTCAGCGTGATGTCGTTGCTTGAGACTTCCTCAGGCGCTCTGCCGGCCAATTCGTTCGAGCGAGGCTGTTTCCACGTTCCGCCCAGATATTCACCAAGGTACACCCAGCCGAAGGTCTCAGTAGACGTATCCGGTAAGGAGGCGTGGAGGTCTACCGACAACTCTGATTTGTCCAACACTTCCTGCATTTTGCCGAAGTAAGGTGATCCCTCTCCTACATATGTCAGGGCAACCGCTGGCGCCCCAGCTTCATTTCCGAAGGCGTATTTATTCCAAGAGATTGCCCACTCGTGGTTCCCGGTGAATTGAACTGATGTACCGCCTGGATCCTTAAGTGCTTGCTCTGCGGTCGCCTTCGCAGAGACTACCCAAGCCGCGCCCTCCGAACAGCTCTCGTTGACCAGCTTCGTGCAATACGCATCACCTTCGGCAATCTTAGGGTCGACATATTCTTTCTGAACGTAAGCTTGACCGGACTGAACAATAACCGCACCACCGGATGCGACAAACGCTTTCAAAGCGTCTTCATTGCTTCCACCAGACGCGGCGACAGCGAGGCCACCCAAGGCGCCTGCTACCGCCGCCTTCTTTCCCACTTCACTTATCGTTCCTGTCGGCATTGCCCCAACGCCGGCGCTGAATTCACTTGTTGCCGCTGCGTACATCCCCGCTTTTATGGCAAGGTCGACGTTTCCGTGGGTGTCATTGTACGTCTTCCAAGCAGCGTAGGCGGCAGCTCCTCCCGGCCCTCCATAAGT
Source organism: Rhizobium leguminosarum bv. trifolii WSM2297 (assembly GCF_000271845.1). The sequence continues at coordinate 1,775,417 of NZ_JH719395.1, forward strand.
CGCCGCAGCGCCTTGTGCCACTTGGTTCGCAAGCTCGCTTTCTTGGGTAAGCTGGGAAGCGTTTTTGTTTGTGTTCCTCATTTGATCGATACCGATGTGCCAGATCGCATCGACTACCTTTCCTTCGCGAACACGCTTCTGAGCAGCGCTCAGAACGTCTGGAATTCCTTTTACTTGGCGTTCAGCAAACCGCTCCGCCGCGTTCACGGCATCGATACCATCGTTCGCCGCCTTGATGACAGTCCGCGCGGCGTCCCTCTTCGCTTTATCGGCGTTTGTAAGTGCTTGCTGAACCGCGGTAGTCGCGTCGCTGGCAAGCCCATTTACAAACAGGGAGCTATTCGCCACGGCTTGGTTCAGGAACTTGTCCTGAGCATCCTCGACACGTCGCCAATGGCGATGCTGTACAGGGCCATCCAAAATACTACTGTTTTCAATATTCGTCCCATCTGCGGCCTCGCCCAAGGCATCAGTCGCCCGTAGAATGTACTCCTACGATGATATAATCGGAAGTTGCCGCCCCTAGGTGGGCGATACCTAATTCGAGTTATATAGATCGGTATAACCGCGGGTCCCATCGAGACCGCGATCATGGGCAGTGACCTCTCGCAATGCTGTTGGTTGCCGACGGCATGATGAACATGCTGGGCGCCGTTCCAAACGCCACGAAGGCTGCCGAGGCCTTTCTGGGTATCAAGGTTCCCGCTGACGCCTCCGGCTTTCTCGTGAACATGGCAAGCAACCCTTGGGAAGGCGCGGATGCTTTCCTTTCGTCCATCGCTATCGACGGGACGCACTTCAACCGGACGGTTCGCCGGGCATACGACCTGCTAACCGAACTGAAGCCGATCCACGAAATCCAGCATCAGGACGAACGCGATGAATCGCTCGATTGGATCGGCTATTTCGGACGCGTCCGGCATCATGCGAGCAACGCCATCCGCGTGAGATCAGAAACGGAAGCGGCTGACTACGTTCGTCGTGGCTACGCTCTGCGAATGCGCGGCAAGGACACGAACAAGGTGAACCTGATCACTGCCGAGAACATAGTGTTCTGACAACATACGGGCGGGATGCAGGCAGTGATGTCGGCACCCCGCTCTCCCGTCACTCCGTTGAAGAACCACCGGGCTTCGGGGCGCTTTTACCATCAAATGGAGCTGAATCTCTCCCTATGCTTGGCAACATATGCTGGATGCGGCCAGAGCCTCGAATCCTTCGGCAGGTGGATTCGATCCATCTGCTTCGCGAACAGCGTCCGCAGCTCCGACGGCACCTTGTTGTGCGACACAAGGATTCGATAATCGTCCGTCAGCGAGATCAGATGCCTGTCGAAGAGCCAGTGCACCGTGGCCGAGAGTGCGATGCCATTCTGGACGACATCCGGCCCGCCGTCAGCAACCGACCATATGTGTGCAGCCTGGGCCTCGGACTTGCCGCCGCCATTGACGATCCGGAGACCCGTGATCGCGCAGCGGCTGTCGTACGCGTCGCACACCTTACGCCGGAAGCTGGCCTCCCGGATTTTGCGGTTCATCAGGATCTGCTCGATGCGGCGCTCCTGCTCGACGAGCGGGAGATCGAGCAACTCCTGGGTGGGGCCGTCCACGTGGCCGGGATCGAGTTCGAGACGTATTGCATTGTCGGCCGCCAGTGTTTCGGAAAGGCCCGCTCGCACGATCGCAGCGAAGTCGGCATCGGGAATTGTCCGGATCGATTTACCTTGCAGGTAGGCGCCGACGCGCGTCCGATCCGGTATCAAACGTAGCGACGCCTCCCAGTAACTGCCGTCACGAACGAACGGCACGGGTTCGTCGAGTTCTTCATACTGAGCCATGACCGCGTAAGCGTGACTGGGATCTTCAGGATCATCGTGGATGGCAACGACCTTCGCTGTCGCGACGTAAGCCCGGCGACCACCATTGCGTTGCGGTTCTCGATAGATGATCCACTCACCTACCAAGGATTCAGCGATGTGACGGTATGGTTTGGGAAAGTGATATCGGAACGCGATATCGTCTTTGTAACCCGAGTCCCGCTTGGTGTCGAAAATCCCCTTCAATGTCGGCCCCTGCTGTCGCTCAGCATATACAATCTCGCGCCACACCAATCCTAATAGGAACGGGCTTCCCCTCGAAGCGCACTCGAAAATTTCGCCTGTGGAAGTCCTGCTCGAAACAGACGAAGACCAGCTCGAGGTCGTTCGCGCTATCACGTTTCCCCAGTAAGCTGAGCGTGACAACGATGACCCCGCTGTACCCACGGGTCAGGCGAAACGCCACGTTGCGCATTTCGGCTGTTTCCGTATCCTTCCGGTCGTCGCGGCGCTCGTACACGACCAGAAGCGCGCGGCATCCCAGGTTTGCCTCAGGATCTCGCTGATCTCTGCCTTGAATTCCTCGGCATGCATTGCGGGACCCCAGGACAATGCCTTCTCGCCGGAATCGCTGACAACGTTGAGATAGCCGTCATACTGGTAGGCACCCGACAGCGCCTGTTCGATCATTTCGAATGCGGAGTTTTCGCTGATTGCAGTCTTGAAGAGAATTGCCATCGAATCGCTGCGTGTCATTGCCGACCTGTCGGCTTGGCGCGAGACTACATGGCGCCGCCGGGGCCCACAATGAAGACTTAATTATCGCTGCAGGCCAACGGCCTCTTGGCGCCGATGCTAATGCCGTTGGTGCTCACTGATATACAGCTGAAGTCCACAATCCCACATGGGCGATCAGGAGGCCGACGGCGAAACACCCCAGTCGACCTGGCATTCCGAGTGTGAGCGACGATATGCCGTTCACCTCCTGCTCGACCTTCCTGCGAGTGCTGTACCGGACGGCGTAGTTCATCACCACCGCGAAAAACAGACCGGTTAGGAAGAAGAGGACTACCCGCGTATCTCGGGTGAAGTCCATAAGCCAAGCGAACATGCCGAAGTACCAGAGAACTGCGGCGAATGCCGAAACCAGTGGCGTCATGGTAAAAAGGGACTGTGCAACAGCCTTACTTTCAAATCTCAGCAGGCTCTTTTGATAGTCCCTTGCGATCCGATCGAGACATTTTATCGATACCGCGCCCTTCATCTTGGCCGCAGTTTCATCGACCCAGTATTCGCGCCAACTGTTTGTCGACACGAAATCTCTAAGGCCTCCTGTCAAACCCTTCACGTTCGAGATCTCGCGCAGGAACGCAGACGGACGCCCCGCGGCGAGGCGATCGGTCTTCGCGGCGATCCTGAGGAGTTCATAGTCAAGGAAGTTGGGAAACGTGAATCTTGGCTCATGGATTCGTACATAGGAAACGGCCGAAGGCGATCCGCTGTATTCGGCTTCGAGATCGGCGTGGGTAATCTCGCAGGAAATCGGAAGCGTGGCCCGATATACGCCATCCTTCCAGCCTGAATACGATGCCTTCGTGGTCTGGAAATCCGACCACGGGAGAACGGGGTTTGTCTTGTCTGCCGCATGAGCCTTTAATCCGGAAGCGATCCACTCCTTCACACACTCGGCGGCATGCGGGGGAAGTTTGGTTGCAACGCTTCCGATGACTGGTGTCATTTCCATCTTGAAGAAATAGGCATCGGTGAAGAACCCGTTGCCTGCGCAAGTTTTGCAAGTGTGGACGCCGTGTCCGCCGCAGCTGTCGCAAGTTCTCTGCTCCGTGCCGCCGCACCATCCGCACCATGTGGTGCCGTGTCCGCCGCATTTACCGCAGTTAAACCACTTGCCGTCTACGTCGCGGCTGCCCTTCTGACCGTGGCATCCGTAGCATGTGACCTTACCGGCACCTGCGGAGAAGCTGAACTCGCAGTTCTTGCAGGTCATGCGCCCGGTAGTATTGCATCCGCGGCAGTCGACGGTTCCGTCACCGCAGCCGCAGTTGCTCTGGGAGAGTGCGTAGGCCTCGTCGCACACGATCTGCGCACCGTTTCCGACGACGCCTTCGCGCAGAACGCCACGCAGCGAACTTGTGTCAAGCGCCTCGCGGAACCGGGCGTCGGCTTTTTCCTTCACCAGCGCTTGCGGGTTGTTCACGATCGGAATGTGACTTGCGTTGGCGGGATGCCCGGCGAACCGCTGCGTGCGGAAGTCGGTCGTGACGAGGAACTCGATATTCACCGCCGCAGTCGACCGCTTGAGTTCCGGAGACTTCACCACAAGCGGGAGAGTTTCGAGACCCGCGAACATCGCTATTGGTGCGAGTGCAGTCTTCAACTCCTCATCGAACACCTTGAGTGCAGGCGACGATATCTTGGCAACAGTCTGATCCATGTATCCCCCATATTCGTGCACGGTTGTCGGACGGCATAGCGGGAGCGAACTCCAACAACCTGGAGCGCGCTGGCGCTATCGTCACTGATCGCTTTTCGTTGAAATCAGTCTTCTACGTTTTCGAACCGTAGTTCGGCATTGGCGCTCGTCTTCGAGAGGCCCGCCACTTCGCAGGTGCCCTTCTTACGCACGGGAGCTTCGCCGCGCAGAACGATGGTATGCCATGACTGCCCCAGGCCACCCTCGACCCGATATCCAACAGGCGCGCATCCCTTCTTGAAGACCCAAGAGGTTCCGACAATCCTGGCGTTCGTGTCGTACATGTCCCAGGGCTTCTCCGCCATGACGAGAACGTCGCCCGGCTTGACGACATCGCGGATGGAAGCCTTGGGCTCCTTGTAGATGATGAGCCCCCGCTTCGGGTCTACTGCCATCAGTGAACCATTGTGATCGAACTCTGCTCCGCTGAGATCGCCTTCATGCACATAGGCAGAGGGCTGCTTCTTGGACGAAGCCTGTTTCTCAGCTCCGGCATCACGCGGCACGGCGCCTTCCTTGATCCACGGAGCCACGTCCGCGTAGATCAGCTTGTTGCCGTCGCACACCTTCCACATGGCATATGAGCCCTGGTAGTAGCGCCATATCGGAAAGCAAGACGCGCTCATGGAGAACTCGAGGTCGGGCCACTCGGTGTTGCTTTCGTGGGGCACGAGCTCGGTCATGTCGAAGCCGAATTCGTGCTTCCAGCCGCCAGCTCCGTCGGAAATCAGAAGGTGGACGTCCGAACCAGAAGGACCGAAACAGGTAGACGAACCATTTGCGAGTACATCCGGATAGGCGGTTACGACCAGCTCGTTGACGCCATCCTTGTTGAGGTCGATCTGCTTGATGTCGTAGGCGATCTTAGTCCCTGCACTGTGTAAGCACTCGGACATGCCGCTTTCGGCTTTGTCGATGATGACCAGGGCCTTGTCGACATCGGCCTGGCTCCAGTCGGTTGCAAAAGCATGAGCAGGGAGAACTGCAAGAGACAGGGCTACTAAAGCGTGGCGATCCATTTCTTCCCCAAATAATCGAAAATCTTATGCCTACTCGTTTAAGGGGATCGGCATAAAATGCAGTGAAGCTGAAAGGTAAAGTTGTATCGGCCCGCAAGAAAATTCGCCGTGCTCGAGCAGGTGCAGTTGTTTGATCAGATGCTGCACGTCCTTCCATCTCCACGGGAACCGATTTATCGTCGGCGGCAATACCGGGGGCTATCCGATGAAAACATACGCCATTATCAGCATCGCGGCTGCGGCATTTGCCTATGCGTCATCCACGCAGGCTGCCTGTTACGACTTGTCCAAGCAGCAACCCTCTCGGCTGAGCGGGCATCTTACCCATCGAATCTTCGGTGGGCCCCCGGAGTTCGAGGACGTCCAAAAGGGCGACACACCAGAGCCAGGCTATATCATCAAGCTTGATCATCCGATCTGCATCACGGGAGACGATTTCGCGGATCCGACGCGCTAGGCGTGTGGGTGCTGGCGTGCCTTGCGCCATAGATCTTCGAGATCTCGTTATCGGACGCGCGTCGGCCGACGATCGGAGACGTGGCCAATGGCATGTCAATGGCAACTACATTGATCGGGGAGCCGATCTTGCTCGTGGCAGTTTGGATGATGGCTGACCAATCGGGGATTGATCCGCGATGTCTGGCGATCCTTTGGACTTGGTCGAGCCGAGTGAAGGCATCATAGGACGATGCGACATCGACGAGCTTCCAACCGGAGCCATCATCCGAGATCAACGCGACGCCGCTGGGCTCGCGTTCTGTCCACGCGGCATCGATTCCGAGAACTGATCTCAATCCAAGTCCCTTCCTCGTGAGAAGCGTTCGCCTTAGCGGCGCTCAATGCCTCAGATAGCTTTTTTGCCCACTGTCAGTCATGCAGTACTGCCCGCCTCGCGGACCGGTGCATTATGCACCCGACCGACAAGAACACTGTCCGTCGTCAGCAGGCCTCATTTGGGGGGATGCCCCGCCAAGTAGGCCCACGGCGCCTCCCATGTACGCAGGACACGATCGCTTGCTCGCGCTGACCGAGCCGTCGTTGCAAATAAACGTGTCGCCTTGGCAACCAGCAATGCCGCCCTTGCGGCCGCTACAGGGTGTATTCGTGGCCTGTGCGGCCACCATCGCCGCCAGAAGAAATGCGGATGTGCCCAGGATCAGACGCATGCGACGTTTCAACGGGCTTTCCAGTTCATCACCTTTTCGGAAGCGAAATACTGATCAAGAACGCTGGCAACGCTGCGCAGTTTCGTATCGGGCGGGACGAGGTCGATGTCGCGGATCATGTCGTAGATCCAATCGCCTGTTGAGGGCGCGATCATGTCGCTGTCGGTTGACAACGTCATAAGATCGCCCTTTCCCTTGAAACTCGCGAACAGTTCCTCGACCGATCCCGCGGCCTTGTAAAAGGTCTTGAGATCAGATGGATCGGGGGCGAAAAGGCACCAGACGAAATTCTTGCCATCTGCGGTTTTGGCGATTGGAAGGTAAGCTATCCAGGTCTTGATGGTGCCTTGGCGAAACTGGTGGGTTCCGAATGCGATCTTGTCCTCGCCGTTTTCCATGAGCTGAGAGCCTTCGATAAACTCGTCTATCGTCGCCTTTGCGACTGCGAAGCCCTGTTGGCTGCTCCTTCGGTTGAGATGGTAGTATCGGTTCACGCACCCATTCACGATCATCGAGCGTGTGACCCCGGGCTTGTCCCGCATCTGATATGAACGCTCATCATAGTCGATGCCTAGGACTCGGACGCTGTCCGCATCGTCGGCAACGAAGAGCTCGTCCTTCGATGGCGCAAGGAGCTTTGGCAATTCCGCGGGAACGACGTAGAGCCTGTCCGCAATTGCGACCAGCCTCGATATGCCGAGCACCGCAGAACGATACGCATAGGCGACCGTCGCCGCATCGTAATTGTCGCTCGGGAGGTCAAGGTAGGGAGCATGAAACCCGAGCAAAGCTCCAGGTTCAAGTGATCGGTCCGGAAGCTGGTCCGGCAGGGGATCATCTTCACTTATCGGGTTGGGATCCTTCGGAAGTGCGGTCCCGCCTAGAAAGGCGATTGCGCAGGCTGAAAGGCACTGTCCACCGGAGCGCACCACCGTGGATATGCCTCGTCTGCGGAATGCCAGGGCAAGATCGAGGCCCTCGTCGTAGGATCCGCCAGGACTGTCGAGCGACACGACAATCTTTCGCCATGGATCCTGCTCGTGGGTGATGCCAGAGGAACTGAGGGCGGCATCGAGACGCTGCGCATCTCCCTGATCGATTTCGCCCTTCAAATGAAATCGAGCTTCAGCGGTTAGGCCACCTTTCAATCCTTCATAAGAGAAGTCGGCGCATGCTGCCGCATTTGAAAGAAAGCAGGCCAGACCAATCGGCGCGAGCTTGGAAAGCAGCCCGTTTTTCATTTTGCGATACCTGGGCAGAGCTGTTGGAAGACAGTAAGTGCAACATCGTATCCGGACGCCGACGAACCGTCGAGGATCTCGCCCGACTTCAGGTCACGGACGGCATAGTCGGCCATGATGTCGTCGGATTGCCTTGGCCCCTCGAATGCATAGGCTTGGCCGTACATGTCGGTCCAGGTACGCTTCCGGCAATTCCCCGTTACTCGATCGCCTACTTTGACTTCCGCCATCGTGCGCTTCACGCAAGCCATGGAGTTGTCCATTGCGTACTCCACGCAGAAAGCCTTGGCGTCCTTCGGCGTGTGCTCGACGATGATCACGGCATTGGCTGTCCCGATTCCCGTTTTGGATACTGTCGTCAGGTGCATCCCCGCGCGTGACCCGTAGTAAATCGAATGGTCCTCGGCAGCGGCGGCAGGAGACACAGCGACCGAAATGGTCGTAGCGCAGAGACCCAGTCCAAGATGGCGAAACAGCGATTTCATTGCATTCCCTCCTGTAGTGTCAGTCGCAGCAGACCTTGCGGACATACGAGTTTCCGTACGTCACCATCGCGTCCTTTGCGATCAGGCCTTGTGCTTTCAAGGCGTTGGACAGATCCTTGGCCTCCTGCTCGCCATAAACGTCATGAAGCGTCACGGCGATCCATCCGTTGGCGGCCAGATGCGCGGACAGCGGGACCGCGGATCCTTTGATGAATAAGCGGGCATCGTCGAGTGTCCGGAAGGATTTGATCTGGACGAAACGTCCGTCGCTCGCAGGCTCATCGAACTGGTCTATCCGCACCCACGAGTAGTGCATGTACCCGCTCGCCCCGCCGATTGTGACCTGATACCAGTCGCCGAGCACTTCGGTCACGACGACAGGGCTTCCATTGGGCACCTGTCCGGTCGTCTTCGAATCGCCGGTGGCCGTCATTTTGATCGGCGCGACTCCTTTCGGATGACGCACGAATCCGCTTCTGGCTAGAGGAACGTCGAGCGATGCTTCTTCGCTAGAGGCCCTATTCGTCGGCAGGTTTGCCGACCTCGACGGCGGCTGTTGCTCAACATCTGGCGCCTTGGGCGTCATTGCCGTCGCCGGAGCGACCGCTTTGGGATAGCACAGTATCTGGAAGACGGAGGGGGTAACGCGGTCGGCCAGATCTGCGGTCGAAACCGGTTCCGATTTTTCAGCGTTTTCCGGTGTTTGGGCGACGAGGCTCTGAGATTCCATGAACAGCTCGGCGACCGATGCGCGGATCGCAAAGTTGACGTTTTGCGCAGTGATACCGATATCGTCCGCAGTCTTCTTCGAGAGCGTAGCACTCGTGATCCCAAGCAGATATCCATCGCGATCCACGACCGGACCTCCGGAGTTGCCTGGTTGGATCGGCGTCGAAATCTGAATGTATCTGGTGTCGTTTCGGATCCCTGCGAGCGCGTTGACATTGCCTGTGGTGATCTTCACGGAGTCTGCAAGAAGGGTTGCCAGCGGATAGCCTACGGCAACGATGTCCTCGCCGAGCCTCGTTGGCGACTTCCGGAAAGCCAAAGGCTTCAGTTCCCCACCGGATATTTTTACCACCGCCAGATCATTGATCTCATCGATGCGGGGATCGGCAGCATCGCCCTTCCCCTTCACCTCAATCCGCCCACAATCCTGGACCACATGGGCGTTTGTCAGGATCCACCCATCGCTGGTCACCGCAAATCCCGTGCCGACGAGCTCGGCTCGTCGGCAAAGCAGGACGAGGCAATGGCCATGGACAGACCGGTGGCTATGATTACTCTGTAAGTGAAAGACATTTTGAATTCCCCAGGCGGTCGAAAACTAACGCCGCCGAGGCAGGGCTTTCAACTTTTTCTTGCAAGATTGCTTAATTGTCGGCGTACCGTGTTACACACCTGCATAACCGGAGAACCATCTTCAGCAATGAGCGCAGGTTAGCTCACACCGAAGAAGATGCCTTTCAATGCTTGACCGCCCCTCGCCTTCAAGTCGAACGTTGAACGGGTCGCACGCATGAGAAACTCGTCTTCGAGAAGCATCAATCCTGGCGTGGGATCGGCTTACCCTCGTAGCGCACGCGAAAGTTCCTCCTGTGAAAATCCTGCTCGAAGCAGATGAAGACGAGCTCTAGGTCGTTAGCACTGTCGCGCTTTCCAAGAAGGCTAAGCGTAACAACGATAACGCCGCTGTATCCACGGGTCAGCCGGAAAGCCGCGTTCCGGATGCCAGTTGCTTCCGGATCCTTCCGGTCTTCGCGGCGCTCATAAATGACCCAGAAGCGGGCAGCATCCCAAGTCTGCCGGAGGATTTCGCTGACCTCTTCCTTGAATCCTTCAGCATGCATTGCCGGCCCCCAGGAAAATGCCTTCTCGCCCCCATCGCTGATTACATTGAGATAGCCGTCATATTGGTAGGCGCCGGACAATGCCTGTTCCAATCATCTCGAATGCTGAGTTTTCGTTGATTGCGGTCTTGAAGAGAATGGCCATCGAATCCTGCGGTTTCACACGGCATGACGGGGACGGCGAGAAAACAGGGTGTCGCCTAGGCGTGCAACGGAGAGTTGGTATGGGAAACGAACGAGTCTGCATCGCTGGATCCCATCATGAACGATCGCTGCTGCTCGGCCATGACGGTTTCAAGCTGACAACGGTCCCGCTGTCGACGACGATCCAGAGTGTCCGAACCATATCGGCGGCTTCGCGAAGGATTGCTGAGATATTCGCTTGGGAAAATGTGGTCACGCCCGTTGAGGCAGCGTTCAGACGGATGATCGCATCGTGTTCGGTTCCACTTCCGGGGATGCCAGCTTGCTCGCGCAGATCGCGTACCGTGGTAATCGCACGAAGCAACAAACTCTCGATTTCGTCCGAGGTCAGTCGGTCGACTTCATTCGCCGACCTAACAAGTTCTGCGACGAACCCCGGGACGCTGCTTGTCTCCGAAGTTATGGTCATCCCCCCTCGAATTCCGTGCCGGGCAGCCAGCCGCGCGTATAACCCCTGCTGATGCATGCCCGGGCGATAGCAAGTTGTTCGCACAGCCGTTCGCGATCATTGAGAAGAGCATCGATTGTCGCGCGCGGATCCCCGCCGTGCCAAGCCATAGCTGCGTCGACGGGGTGGGGATCCGGTGTCGTATGAGATTCTGCAAGCATGTCGGATTCTCCAGTTCAGCGGAAGTATGCTCGGAGAAAATGTTGCGGCAGCGAAACGGCCTATGCAACGGCGCCTCGGCGCGAGCATGGACAGGGTAATCAGCCTAATGAGTCGTCGCAAGATTTTGTTGAAGGCATAGCAAGTCACAAGCTGCTGCGTCTCCTGCCGCCTTCGCGGCGATGATATATCTAGGCGACTGGGTGCGTTGATACAGTCAAAACGTGCAACATTCAGAGTCTTTGGTCGATCGCGCTATCGTCCCCACTTACGCTTTTTCAGCAACTCTCCTTCAAATTGTCCGGACGATTACTGTTGCTGGGACGCGTCCTATGGATGATTGGAAAGACACCCGCCGCCTTGTGCTTGCGCGGGACGGATACAAATGCGTTTCGTGCTCGACGAGGGTCAAGTCGCGCGATGCCGATGTGCATCATCTACTTCCGAGATCCATGGGCGGCTCCGATGAACCTTCGAACCTCGTGACCCTGTGCGACGGCTGCCACGCAGCCCATCATCCGAACCTCGCCGGAGGTCTTGCACGGCGCGCGATCGAACGTTGGGCCATGCGCCTCGCACGATGGCTCGACCGCGATGCTAGTTCTCTCGAATCCGATATGAATTTCGGGCCAGTCCTTCGGCTATTCGGCACATCGCACTTCCGAGGAGGCCAGCTTCCCATCGTGCTCGCCGCTCTCTCCGGCAAGTCCATCCTCGTGGTCAGTCCTACCGGGTCGGGGAAGTCGCTCTGCTTCCAGATCCCCGCACTGCTAAGGCGAGGCTGCACCATCGTCGTGAGCCCCTTGAAGACGCTCATGAGCGATCAGGTTTCCGGCTTACTCCGAAGAAAAATCCCGGCGACCTTCGTTAACAGCGCCCTTAGCGTCGAGGAAAAGGAAATCCGCTACGACATGGTTGGGGTGAACGCGGTAAAATTCCTCTATCTGGCTCCCGAGCGCTTCTTCGTGAAAAGCAAGAGCGAGCGAACGCTGCTTTCCGATAGCGAACCTGAGTTCCTGGTGGTGGATGAGGCCCACTGCGTCGACGCGTGGGGAAGAGACTTCCGGCCGGAGTACGGCCGACTTGCCGAAGTCCGGAAGAGCCTCGGCTCGCCGCCAGTTCTCGCCTTCACGGCTACAGCAGGCCAGGCGATGCAGCAGCGCATTCTCGCCTCGCTCGGAATCGAAGATGCGGAAGTCTTCGTTCGCGGCGTGGATCGGCCGAACATCGCCCTTGTCCGATGGATGGCGGCGAGATCTGCTCGCCATCACGAGATCGCCGCTCTCCTCCGCCTTCCCGTTTTCGCGGGTAGGAAAGCCATGATCTTCGTGCCCACCGCGAAGGTTGGCCACGAGCTGCAGGCGGATCTGCGCAATAACGGGCTCGAAATTCCGTTCTACCACTCAAGGCTCGGCAACGAGTGGGAACGGCAGGAACTGCTTAAGCGCTTCCAGGGCGAGAGCCGTCCGATTGTCAACCACATCATCTGCACGAACGCCTTCGGCATGGGGTTGGATGTTCCCGATGTCCGCCTCGTCATCCACTGGCAGCAGCCCGCCTCAGTCGAAGACTACCTCCAGGAATTCGGTCGAGCTGGGCGCGATGGCAAGCAGTCCGTCGCGGTTACCTTCACCGAAGGCGGGCGCGGTCACCGCCAGGATGTCGGACTTCTGAGATTCATTGCCGAGAAGACTGCCAACGGCTCCAGCCTGGACGCATCGGCGGCGCGCTCCATGTTGCAGCAACGGTATTCACAGATCGAGGATCTGACAGATCTTCTCGCCTCAAGGGAATGTTTCCGCCAAGGGATAGTCGAATATTTCGAAGGGCCGAAGGTGAAGCCCCGTCTCACCCTCGGCATGAAAATCCTGAACTGGGCCTTTAGCAAGGAGTCCGCGCCGAAACGGTTCCGATACTGCTGCGATGCGTGTGCAGCCGTGGATCGACGACTTGAGAACTTGCCGCAGCATGTGGCTTCTGTCTTCGTGAACAGGTGAGTGGCAACAAAGTCGTTTGACAACTCGATCGAAATAGAACAAAAAGTGAACAAGATGTGGAGGCAACGATGAGCGACATAGAACGAAAAACTCTATCGAGTGCGCCTACCCTCATCGCCAGGAAGTGCCACTGTGGAGACTGGGCTGGCTTCGGGTTCACGAAAGGGGATCACGGCGACTGGTGGTGCTGGAAGCATTACCCCTACAAAACGTCCGCTCGGCTTGAGGCGGCCGAGATCGTCGTTGAGTTTGGCGATAGAGCTGCGTAGAGCTTAACCTGCCTGTTTCCGTGAAGGTCAAATCTTCACGGTCTCACGCCTGTGGCCGGCATTGCCTTCCCCATGATTGCCGTTGCGTCTCGGATCCGTTTGCTTGCGATGCTGGCCACCGGATCGCCGCCGTTCTATTCGCGATATGGGAAACGAAACCGACGGAACGAACCAAAACTTCTGATGTAGGCCTCCCGCTCGGCATCGGCGGCGCTCTTGCCGATATCGCGCAGGAGATGTTCATTTAGCCGGTACCACGGAACGACCGGATTGATGGCTGCAACCCATAGATCACGCAGTCGCGCGCGCCAACGCACCCGCCGCTCGACTGCCTCTAGCATGCCCTCTTCGCCTTTACGGATGAAGCTCATTGCACTACCCTCCTACCTCGACGTGCGGCGCGGTCCGCAACGATCCTCCATCGCCGTCAAAGGGACGTGTGGCCGGATGTGATGGATTCGTAAAAGCGATGGCTATGGCGGATTCGATGAAGCGCCCTTTCCTCTCCCTGCTGGGTGGCTTCGCTTGCGCGGGCCTTGTTGCGGGGTCGCCAGCGTCTACACGCAAAGCTCGTGCTTTGATGGCCTATCTGGCGCTCCAGGCCGGACAGCCCCAATCGCGCGAAAAACTCGCCGCCCTGCTGTGGGGCGGGACGGGAGAAGAGCAGGCCCGCGCGAATCTGCGGCAAACCTTGTCCGTCCTGCGGCGAGCGTTGCAGGCGACCGGACGAGAATGGTTCCGGATCGAAGGCGACCTGGTGGCGCTCGATCTCGGCGACGGCGAACTTGACGTCAGGCGGTTTGAGGCCTTGGCTGCCAGCTCCGCGACCGAGGACCTCGAACAGGCAATCGCTCTCTATTCCGGGGAGCTCCTCGAAGGCTTCAACCTTGGGGAAGAGCCATTCGAGGATTGGCTTCGCACCGAAAGGGAACGGCTACGGATCACCGCCACTGCCGTTCTGGAAAAGCTCATTACCTGCCACGTTGGTGGGAACGAACCGGGCGCCTCCATCCCCGCTGCAACGCGGCTGCTCTCGCTGGAGCCGTTACGGGAAGATGTGCACCGCACGCTGATGCGCGCTTATGCGGCGACGGGACGTTTCAATCTCGCCCTCGCACAATACCGCAGTTGCGCCGATACGTTGCGCAAGCAGCTCGGCGTGCAGCCCGAGCCCGAAACGCGGGCACTCTACCGAGATTTGCTGGCGCGCCGCATAGCGCAGCCTGGCGGGCGATCACCAGAGGAGGGAGCGTCGTTCGAAGCCCGCCCTCAAACCCGCTATGTGAAATCGGACGGGGTTAGCATCGCCTACCAGGTGACGGGGGAGGGTCCCTTCGACGTAGTTTATGTGCAAGGCTGGGTTTCCAATCTCGACTACGCCTGGGACTCGTCGAGACTGTCGGGCGTCCTGCACCGTCTCGGTTCCTTCTGTCGCCTCATCCGCATCGACAAGCGCGGCACGGGCTTATCGGACCGTGGCACCGGTGTTCCGACCCTCGAGCAGCGCATGCAGGATGTCCGCGCTGTGCTGGATGCTGTCGGATCGCAAATGACAGTCCTGTTCGGCAGCTCGGAGGGCGGAGTCATGTGCATGCTGTTCGCCGCGACCTATCCCGAACGTACGGCTGCCCTCATCCTACACGGAGCCTATGCGCGGGGTCTCTGGTCACCGGATTACCCCTGGGGACGTACCCGAGAGGAACTCGAAGAGGAACTTCTTGCCATCGAGCGGGATTGGGGTCGCCCGGCGGACCTCGGCCGGGCGGCCCCGAGCCTCATCGACAATATGGTCGAACGCGAATGGTTTGCGGGTACCTGCGAAATTCGGCATCCCCCGCCGATGCGATCTCCTTGTGGCGCTGGGGCGTCGAGATCGACGCGCGCGATATCCTTCCCGCGATCCGAGTTCCGACCCTGATCACCCATCGAACCGGCGACCGCTGGGTCAAGCCCGAAGAAGGGCGTTATCTGGCAAGCCGCATTCCCGGCGCGACATATGTCGAACTGCCCGGCGATGACCATATCATCTGGGGCGCAGATTCCGATCGGCTGATCGACAAAATCCAGCGGTTCCTAGTCTCCGCGCCGCCAGCCCCGACCGAGAGCGCCTTGCTGACGGTCTTGCACTTCGATGTTCAAGGCGCATCCTCCGGTCGAGTGAAAGATTGGCAGGACGACGCCGTTCGACAGCTTCGCGCCGACGACGGCGAGACGATTGACCTGCGGGAATCCGGACTTATCGCTGCGTTCCGGCAGCCCAGCCAGGCGATCACCTGTGCATTGTGTCTTCGCGGCCGGCTGCATCACCTCGGCTTAGATGTTCGCGCAGGCATTCATATCGGCGAATGCGAACGGCAACGCGGCCTCTATGCGGGTCCGGTCCTTCGGCTTGCCGCAGGATTTGCGGACTGCGCAAGGCCGGGAGATATCATCGCCTCCCGCACCGTGCGCGATCTCGTTGTCGGTGCAAACCTCTCCTTTGATCTACGTGGACAGCTCGATCTGCCCGGAATCCCCGGCCCCTGGCCTTATTTCTCCGTTGAGCGGCCCTGAAGTCATAAATGTCGGGTGTCCGAGTGCGGCAACGCGATCCCGGAACTGCCTCTGACCGAGTGCACGGCGGCGGCAGATTGTGAGCATGCCGCGCTGGCCAGATGCCGCAACGACATGTCCGTCCGGTCGCCACCCTATCCGAGACGACGAGGCACGGAGCGAGCATAAATCTGAGCGTCATGAGACCTGCGTGAAGGATACGCCGCCTGACAAGCCTGAAACCAAGCCAGTGGCTTGACCTCGCCCCCAAGTTTTATCCAATTTTGCGTTCGCTCCGGCGGTTTGGGTTGCTGTATTTGGGGTAGCCGCGGGTTGCGGTCCGGAGCCATTCCGGCTGCGCAAAACCGCAGCACGTCGCGGGTTGATGGTCTGAGCGAATTCGGCGGGGTGGCATCCAGCCGATGCCCGAGTGCGGCTGAATTCGCTGGACCTCTTCGGCGAACGAACGACCTCTGTGGTGGAAGTTGCGAGCTGATTGTGTAAATTTGAACTGAATACGAAAGGCAAGCGGTGAGGCTCCATTGAAACCGATCATTTTCGTCGAATACAACAGCCTAGGCTCATGAGTATTAGTCTACCCACGCAAGAAGGGGTCGATGTCGATCGCCTCGCCCAGCTCTTTCGAAACTGTACGCAGTCCTACAAATTCCTCTTTTTTCGGGGATTCTCGCGAGATTGCACAAAGACAGATGCGAGCATATTCGATTTGATGAGATCCTAGCAGAGATGATCGTCGCCGCTTGGTGGCCCGCCATCGTCAGTCGCCTGTCGATCGGCAATGCGGCCACCAATGACACACTGACTGCGCTTCTCCACACAATCGGCGACGCGCTCCACGAGAAGCTGTCGATGCAAGAGGCGCATGAACTCTCACGCCTGTGGGTCAATCGAGAGCAATCGAGGGGATCGCTACGCTACGTACCAGGAGCATTGCTCAGTCCTTGGAAAAAAGATGCGAAACATCCGCCGCTCTATCGGATCCGAAGTGACGGTATCGAACTTTATGAACCGTGGCATAAATATCTAGTCGCCAACCTGCCGATTGTCAGTGGATGGGCCGACAGCGCCTGGCTGGGATGGATGCAGGCCCGAAATCCTAATGTACCCGTCAGCATGGAGAAGCTGGGTCCCCTTCTCGGCGGATTAGTTTGACCCTCGAGCGAAAATTTTTCCTCAAAGGGATGTCGGGCATACCGCTTGAATGCATTTACACGCAGCAACGCGTGGCTGAAGGTGACCTGAGTCTTGATCATTTTCTGCCTCGCAGCTTCGTGGGTCATGATCGCATTTGGAATCTCGTGCCCGTTGCGAGATCGGTCAATTCGGCGAAGGGAGCTCGGCTGCCCAAACAAACATATCTCGAGAGCCTGGTGCTCGTGCATCACAGCATCATCAATGGGGTACTACCGTCTGCCCGAAACACCGAGAAAACGTTTCTCGACCAATACTGCACTGATCTCCGCTTGCCAGCGGGCGAGCTCTCTAACATTCGGGTGCTTCGCGACGCCTACATCGGCGTGATGTTGCCGATGATGGCCATTGCGCAACGCATGGGCTTCCCCACTGACTGGCCATGACAAGCAACTTGCGAGGGCGCGGTGCCTGCTGCCGTCAAGTCGGGTGTCTAACGAACATCGACAGGTGAAACTGATGGTCGGTCGATGTCCGGTGTGCTCAGTTGAGTTTATTGAGTAGCGCAATCAACTGCCCCTGCTTGGAAGTATCTGTTTTCGTAAAGATAGCTCGAAGATGCGTCCTTGCGGTCTCATAGGTTACTTTGCAAATGTCTGCGACGTGGCTCAGCTCCTTACCTGTAGCAAGGAGACTTGCAATCTTGGCTTCGGTTCGTGTTAAGCCAAATAAAGCACGTGCAACGCGCATGTCATCCGGACGTTGATTTTCATCGGGATCGACCAGGATTCCCAGCGCCCATCCGGTATTGAAGACATCCAGTAGGCTGCCGCGCAGTCTGTGTATCTTCAAAACAAGATCACGTCTGCCATCACGGGCCAGCCTGATAAGCCCATCGCCATTGGCGGTTCCGCCTGGGTGCTGAATGGCGCCGCAGGCCGCCGCTCTCACACGAGCACCGTCTCCGCCGCGCGGAGTTGAAATCTGCCCCTGCCTGAGATTGATACCATGCCCGAACATGGTTTGTGCTTTCGCATTGACCCGGATAATGTTGCCGGCCCGGTCAAAAAACAATCCCGCTACATCCACCAGATCGAATGCGTCGTCCATCGCTTCTATTTTAGTGTGCGCAAGTTTTCGAGCCACCGTTCCGGCCACGGACATCTGATTGCGAAAGCGGTGTAGGATCGCCTGCTCCTCCTCGGAGAAGGGTACGTCATCGACCCCCCGATTAAGAAGAATGGCATAAAGATCGTTGTCTATATTGAAGCCCACATAAGCACCATAAAAGAAACCATGTGGCCGCAGGAATTCCTGATAGTAAGGATCTGTCCGATATTCATCTTCCGTTGCGCAATCCTTATCGGTCATGATTCCTTTCCGTTCAAGGGCAGGAATGCCTCTGGCACGAACACAGGTTTTGTAGAGTTCGTTTCGGAGATAGAACTCCGTCATTTCCTTGGCATTGTGGGTGAACTCGATGGAACCGGGGACCTGAGCGCGAATGGGCATGATGTTTGCTCCAGCCGCACCGCCCCCTCGTGCAAAAACGTCCAGCGCATCATGCCAAGGCGTGATGCCGATGGATGCCTCGAACAGTAGATCGGTAGCCTTGCCCAGTAGTTCTATGTCCACGTTCATCCGCCTTTAGTTGAAATTCCCCAAATGACAGCAACTTGGCCCACAATACCCTCATTTGCAAATGGTGGCTTTGCTTGTTCTTGCCCACGACCGTTGCCTTAGCATCGGGCCCCGCGCGAGCGGAGCAACTTTGACAAGCCCGTCGGATCATGCAGCGGCTCGATCAAGCTGCTGAAATCTGGAGGCTCGGCCGAGTTCAGTACCGAGATCGTGGTTGCAGCTAAGTCTGCGGTTGAAACGCCGCAGGATCGCTAACCCGAAGGCAACCGACGGATAGCGGACAGGTGCTATCCCCCTAAACTGCATTGGCGAATATCTGATCGCTACTCCAATTGGAGGACGCGGCTATCGCCGCCTGCCATTACCGTTACGCGGTTGATGTTTGGGGGGACACATGTTTGCTATCGCTGTAGGAGCCGCAGTCCTTCTTTCCGGCTGCACTATGGCCGACCAGAAGCTTACTAACAAGTTTAGCCGATCCCCCTTGGAAAAGTCGGGCAAACACACCTCACGGTTCAAGGCTTGCCACCGCAAGGGTCTCAGATGGTTTTTCGCAGTTTCCGCAGGCCGCACGCCAGCGGAAACAAGCGACCGTCGCACTATGCGGCATCCTCTGTCCTTTGTGGCAACGCCCATCGATGATTGAAATTTAAGCGCGAATTTATAGGGGACGTCATGCTTGAAAAACTTAAAGTAGCTCTCGGCGATCATGATCTCGCCACAATGGTGGCGGGCGATAACCGCCAGATTGGCCTTGTACGTAGAGATTGCCAAGACCTCGGAATTTCGAAGGTGACGGCGGTTGCAGATGCATACCACGAAGTGAAGAGCCAGCAGTCGATTTCAGGCGTCTGGTGTTACGACAACTTCACCGAGAGAGGTAGCAATTCAGCCGGGGTGGTGAAAAGCGACGCTTACACGGTGGAGCGGGATTGCATCATCTGGCCAGTCAACCATTACCTCGGGCTCAATCGTCATCCCACGGTGGTCGACGCCGCTTCGAAAGCCCTGCAGCAGTTCGGAACCGGGTGTGGCACCTCTGCGATGAGCGGTGGGCACTGCAGCCTCCACAAGCAAGCTGAAAAGCGATTAGCGTCATGGCTGGGCAAAGAGGCGGCTTTGCTTTTCCCGACGGGGTATAGCGCCAACGTGGGAGCTATATCAGGGTTAGCAAAGGGACCGTCCTGCTTCGTCCTGTTCGATCGCGAGTGCCACGCATCCATCATCGACGGCATCAAGCTCTCAGGCGCGAAATTCTTGCCATTCAGACACAACGACATCAGCGATCTGGCGCGAAAGCTCGACCGATATGCTGGCCAATATGAGAACGTCTTCGTAGTCGTTGAATCAATCTATTCGATGTCCGGCGAGGAATCCCGCCTTCAGGCAATATGCGATCTCAAATCCCAGCACGATTTTCTGCTCTTCGTCGATGAGGCCCATTCGTTTGGTCTCCACCCGGAGCGGACGCTTTGCAGGAAACTCGGTCTGACGGATCATGTGGACTTCGTCATGACGACGCTCTCCAAGAGCACGGCTGCGATCGGCGGAGTAGTCGCCACGAGCCACGCCTTCAAAACGTTCGTTCAAGTCGAAGCCAACGCCTACCTCTTTCAGGCCGCAATCCCTCCCGCCGACGTCGCGGCGATCATCGCGGCAATGGACGTCATCGAAGAGACGCCACACTTACTGCAATCCCTGTGGTCGAAGGTCTCATACATGCGCGGAAAGCTTCGTGATCTCGGGCTAGATATCGGGCAAGGCACCAGTCCTATCATCCCCGTCTTCATTCGTGACTCCGACACCCTTCTAAGGATGGGGCAGGATATGTTTCACGAGGGAATTTTCACGACATCGGTGGCCTACCCCGTCGTGAAACATTCGGAGGTCAGGTTCCGGTTCATTCTGAACGAATCTCATTCGTATGAGCAGATCGACAGAACGGTTGGCCTCCTTGAGAAGCTGGGGCGGCGGTACGGAGTTATAACGTAACCAGTAACAGGGCTCCACGTTGTCTCTGCTCAAAGGTGGGACGCGGATTGGAGAGGGAGGGTATCTGAACGTGCTCGATTCGCAGAATCCGTTTGTCACAGAAGTTACACCCGAAAAAGTCCAACGAGCCGATATTCAACTTTACAGCGAACGTGCTATCAATTTTGCGTCTCATTGATCTGGGGGGACACGGATGAGATCGATCTTACTTACAGCTATGATGAGTCTGAGCGGCGTCGCGTGCGCTGCTGCCGGACTGGATGACCACTTCGACGGCTCCAAAGTGGATCCCTCAAAGTGGACGACACAGCAGGTTCTCTCGCGCCAGATCGAGTTCACCAAACCTGGGCGCTGCGGGAACGCTGCGATCGACATCGTCACGAAAGACGGCGACGACGGCCTCGAATGCGAAGACGACTGCCAGAGGGCAGAACTTCGCACAGTCAAGAAGACCTGGCCGAATTTCGGCGATGAGGTATGGTTCTCGTTCAGCTTCAAGATCACAGGTGACGTACCATCCAAGGGCAGCGCACGATCCGTCATCGGGCAATGGAAAGGTCCGGGAGACAGTAGCCCAATGATCGCGCAGCGCTTCGACAACGGCGTCTTCCATATCACGGTCCAGGACAACGATGTCCGACGTGTGATCGCCAAGGCGGAGGGTGATCCCGACGCCCTCCTCAGCGCGCAGAACCTACTTGGAAACCTAGAGTTCAACGAGCAGAACGTGAATGCTATCAAGTCCCTGCAGTCGCTCGACCTGATCAGCAGGAACGCTCCGGAAGTCTCGAAGCAGTTTTTCAGCCAGAGTCTAATGCAGAGTATGGGACCGGAAGCGAAGGGCGGAGACGCGAAGGCCCTGTCGGAGGCTCTCGGCCTTCATGAAAACGGCGACCTGGTTTCTCAATTCCGGTCCCTTTCGTTCGTCGCCGAGCCCGAAAAGTACATCGGCAAGGCGGACATCGAGATCGTTCCGGAAGCGAACCGCCCGCTGCCCGATCCGCGCAAGGATTGGGTCGACATGATCTATCGCGTGAAGCCGGGCCGAACCGACAATGAATACGGACCACGTCGGGCCGCCGAAATCGACGTCTGGGCGAACGGTCAGAAGATCGTCTCGGTCAAAGGCAACATCGGCGCGACGCTGAAGAAGAAGGACAACTTTCCCCTTGCTGGGCCGTATTTCAAATTCGGCACCTATAGGCTTCGTATTCCAGGGACGTTCCATTTCGAATTCGACGAGTTTTCGCAGTCTGCTACACGAGCGGGTCTCGCACAGCTCTGCGCCACACACTGAGGTACTAGCCCCTTTGTCGCCGAGGCGAAGGCTGCGAAGCAGATCCGTCGCCTCCGCGGATGCGATATCGGCTGCTCTTTTCCTTGCGGTTCCGTTCTTTCACATTCGCTCGCCTTGCGAGCGGCCTGAGAGAGCATCGTGACGTGTGGTGTACAGCGCCGTTCCCATCGCGAAACCTTTTCTGTCCCTTCGTTGGCATCGCCATCCTTCTAAGGCAGTTTGGTATCCACCTATCCAAAGGTATCGGCGACACCTTGGTACAATGGTCTTTTGTAAGGTTTCGCGCGATCGTCTTTGCGGTCAAGCAACCGGTTAAATCCGGCGCAGTACGGAAGTAGCCAGACCCGAGACGCCTAAACATCAACACTGGAATTCTATGGGATAAGCCCTGAACGCCCGCTGCGCAGACGGCTGGCGAGGAGCTTCGGCGTCTCGTAAAATTCGGCATCCATGGAGGCAGGAATGAGTTCGCAGAAGACAATCCTGATTACCGGCGCATCCCAAGGAATTGGCGCAGGGATGGTGAGAACGTTTCTTGAGCGGGGCTACAATGTCGTCGCGACGTCGCGACGCATCAGCGAGACGTCTGGATTCGATCGTTCAAGTCCGGTGGCACTCGTCGACGGCGACATCGGCGACCCCAATACGGCCGAAAAAGTGGCAGGCGTGGCGATAGACAAATTCGGATCGATCGATGCACTCGTCAACAACGCTGGCATCTTTCTGACCAAGCCGTTTCTGGAATACACGATCGACGATTTCCGGCGGCTTTCCTCGACGAACGTCGAGGGATTCATCCATCTCACTCAACTCGCAGTCAGGCAGATGCTCCGTCAACGAACCGGGGGCAGCATCGTCAGCATAACGACTTCCCTGACTGATCATCCCATCGCCGGGGTCACCGCCTCGGTAGCCATGATCACCAAAGGCGGCATCAACGCCATCACGAAGAATCTGGCGATGGAATTTGCGAAAGACAATATCCGGGTGAACGCGGTCGCGCCAGGCATCGTCGATACGCCGTTACACGAAAACGATCCCAAAGACTTTCTCAAAACGCTGTCGCCGATGGGCACAATTTCCGGCGTCCAGGAGATCGTCAACGCAGTCGTGTATCTGACCGAAGCGGCCGGTATCACCGGGGAGGTGCTGCACGTCGACAACGGCGCACATCTTGGAAAATGGTAGGCGCGCCGCAAGCGGCCGGAGGCCCGGAGCGCCGGCTGCTGGAACTGGGCATCTCTCTCCCTCCTCCACCGACCCCGTTCGGCGCCTATGTCGAGGCCATTCAGTGCGGGTCGCTGCTGTTCCTGAGCGGCATGCTGCCGGTGATCGGTCACGAGCCGAAATACACGGGGCGGGTCGGTACCGAGCTTACTCTATCGGAAGGCTACGACGCCGCGAGGGTGGCCTGCCTGAGCGGCCTGGCCGCCGCGAAATCCCATTTGGGCACATTGGAGGCGATAGGCCGCATCGCCAAGCTCGGCGTCTACATCTCCACTGCGGAACATTTTCAGGAGCACCCCAAGGTCGCCGACGGCGCATCCGAACTGCTCCGGGACATCTTCGGGGCCGAGAAAATACCCCCGCGCGTCGTGTTAGGCGTCGCCAGCTTGCCGTTGGGGATGCCTGTGGAGATCGAGCTCATTTTCGAGGTCGCGCGGTAGTAAACCTTCTATTCATCAACCGAAGAGATGGAGGCAATCATGAACATCGAGACGCATGCAAGGGTCGGCCCCGGCCCGAATCTCCGCCACGTTGCAAGGCCATCAAAGTTCATTGGCGCAGCGGCGTTGCTGATGCTTCCCGCATTTGCACTTGCAGGCGAAGCAACGACCCCTGTGAAAGCCAACTCAGCTGAACAAACGAAATTACAAGGTGAGGCATCACAACAGATCAGGATCGATCGGCGCACGCCCGGCTACTGGCGCGTTACCTTCGACAATCCGCCGTTCAACATCTTCGGGCCTGAAAATATCCCTCAACTCGAAAAAGTGATTTCGGCAATCGAAACCGATCCAAAACTCAAGGTCGTG
Source organism: Rhizobium leguminosarum bv. trifolii WSM2297 (assembly GCF_000271845.1). Next base: position 1,799,212 of record NZ_JH719395.1, read on the forward strand.
GTCTTCGACAGCGCAGTTCCAGGATTTTTCCTCACCCACTACAACTTCACGCCGCCGTTGGCGGACTCCACCGGCTTGCCGCCCGGACCGACCGGTCTTCATCCCCTGCCCGACATGCTGGTACGGCTGAGTAAATCGCCGGTCGTTTCCATCAGTCTTATCCGCGGTAGAGCGACGGGAGTCGGCAGCGAACTGGCGCTTGCGAGCGACATGCGCTTCGCGAGCCGCGAGAAGGCTATCCTGTCTCAATGGGAAGTCGGGGCCGGACTTGTGCCTGGTGGCGGTCCGATGGCCAGGCTTCCCCGATTGATGGGGCGCGGACGAGCACTTGAGGTCCTTTTAGGGGCGGACGACATCGACGGAGATCTCGCAGAAAGGTATGGTTACGTCAATCGCTCGCTGCCCGACGATCAGTTGGATGGGTTCGTCGACGCTCTTGCTCTGAGAATATCAGGTTTCGACCGCCAGGCGATCGCGGACACCAAACGGCTCGTCGATTTCGCAAGCCTTCCCTCGGATCCGGAGATTGGCGCCGGATGGGATGCCTTCATCACGTCGGTGCAACGTCCGGTAGCGCAGGCAAAGATCGGGAAGCTGATGGAGCTGGGGCTTCAAACAAATGCGGATGTCGAGGGCAGACTGGCTCATTACACGCAGAGCTTGGCGGACAAGTGAGGAATAGCTCGTACGCCAATGGATTCGACACGGCCGGTCTCGACGGCCGGCCGTTTTGATGCGCGGGCGTTCACGAGGGATCGAATCCTTGCGCGGTTCTCAGGGCGGTGAACCCGTCAATCGCTCGCATGATGCGTTGATTGCGTCTGGCTGCTTTCCGCCTTCACTTGTGATTGTCATGGCAAACGGTCGCTGCTCTTCCTTAAGAGCTCTGACGCCTTTTCCCCGGAATCGACGTCTATGCACGGTAGGCCACGCGTCCCGGTCGTCGAAAGCTTTGCTGGCGATGCCGATCTTGCGGTCGACGGTCGCGGCGCCTTCGGCTGCAACATCCCCGATGAGTTCGCAATCGAACGCCTGAAAAATCTTTAAAGAGGCGACATCTTACGTCTCCGATGTTACCGGCAGCCGTTCTCGAAGCTCCTTGACCAGCACCCGTTCATTTTCCGAGTAGTCCACAGGAACGTTGACGAGATGGACACCTCCGCCGTTGAACGCAGCTTCGAGGCTGTTCTTGAACCCCCTGATGTCATCGACCCTCGTAGCCTTGGCGCCGTAGGATTCGGCATACTTGACGAAATCCGGATTGCCGAACGTCATGCCGAAATCCGGAAACTCATCGACGGCCTGTTTCCAGCGGATCATTCCGTACGCATTGTCCTCGATCACGAGGACGACGAGGTTGAGCTTCAGCCGGACCGCCGTCTCCAGCTCCTGCGAATTCATCATGAATCCGCCGTCGCCGCAGATCGCCATGACGCGCCGCTGCGGATAAAGCATCGAGGCCACCATGGCGGACGGAAGCCCAGCCCCCATCGTTGCAAGAGCATTGTCCAGCAACAGGGTATTTGCCATGCGGGTCCTGTAGTTGCGGGCAAACCATATCTTGTACATGCCATTGTCGAGTGCGAGGATACCGTCATCCGGCATGACCTCGCGAATGTCGTGGACGAGGCGCTGGGGTGTAAAACGCTCCTCCGTCGCCCTTGCTGCAAGGCGCTCCAGAATGCGTGGCCGCAAGTAAAGGAGAGCGCCTGCGTTGGGCAGCCTTCCTTCTACGCGATCTGCAAGGGCTTTCAGCGATGGCCCCATGTCGCCGATGATCTCGGCCTGCGGAAAGTAGACCTGCTCGACGGTCGCTGGCTGGTATCCGACATGAACGACGCTCGGCCCCCCCTTGCCCATGATGAAGGGGGGCTTTTCGATGGTGTCGTGCCCGATCGTGACGATAAGATCGGCCTGCTCGATCGCCTCGTGGACATAGTCGCGCTCCGACAGAGCTGCGGTGCCCATGTAGAGTTCGGTCCCGCCCGGGACCGTCCCCTTCCCCATCTGGGTCGTGAAGAACGGAATGCGGGTTCTTGTGACGAACTGCGCGATTTCGGATGTCGATCGGGGCCGGGAGGAAGCCGCTCCGAACATCAGCAGCGGCCGCTTGGCAGCCATGATGAGGGCGGCCGCGCGGTCGAGCGCAGCGTCGCTTGCGGTTGGCAGTTCGAGTTGGTGCGGCGCCACCAGCGCCACGTCCTCGCATTCTTCCGCCGCAATGTCTTCCGGAAGCTCGAGATGAACCGGTCCCGGTCTCTCCTCCTGTGCGATCCGGAACGCCTCCCTCACCATAGTTGGGATCATATGGGGCGACACGATCTGCCGCGTGAGCTTGGTGAGCGGCTTCATCGATGCCACGACATCGACTACCTGGAAGCGGGCCTGACGGGACGACAGTACGCCTTTCTGGCCAGTGATCATCACCATCGGCATCGCCCCCAGCAGCGCGTAGGCCGCGCCTGTCGAAAGGTTTAGCGCACCTGGTCCGAGCGTCGTCAAGCACACGCCCGGTTTGCCAGTCAGACGGCCATATGTCGCGGCCATGAAGGCTGCCGCCTGTTCGTGCCGTGTGAGCACGAGCTGGATTGATGATTTGCGAATGGACTCGACGACGTCGAGATTTTCTTCGCCGGGAATGCCGAAGATGCGCTGAACGCCCTCGTTCGCAAGTGCGGCGACTAGGAGATCGGAACCTTTGGTCATGAATGGATGCCTGTTCTGGTTGGCATGTCGGTCGGTGGAAGCTATCGGATTGCACGATTGAACATAGTCTGCTCCATGGACAGGTCCAATCGCATTTGGGCGTATCGCTTACAGGCAAGATATGTTTGATCGGATTAACCTAGCGGTCGGTCAATCCGGCGTCGTTTCGGTCACGCGATCCGTGCGGCGGATTGTCTGAGCAGTCTAACGAGTTCACCAGGGTCCTGCACGCCTCGCCGGTAGAAGCCGATCACCCGCCATGCCAGAAAGTCGCTTTCGTCCGAAGCCCTTTCAAAGCCATTCTCTAGGTTCACTATCTCCAACGCACGTTGGCAAACGGCGATCTCCTCGGAACATAGGGGTAGGTCATCCGGATGAATTCGTTCCATGAATGGGTCCTTCTGCTCCGGCGTTACCGCTCTCGAGGACTCAGCCCTCGTCGCCAAGTATCTCTACGAAGGATTTGCCATAGGGGTAGAACAGCTCCTTGCGTCCTTGCTGCCATGCCAGCCGCAGTTCGGGCTGCATGATGTCCCAGTCCGGAAGGCACTTTCTGCAGACCGCCCGCAAATCCTGTCGAAGATCTTCGACGGTCGGTCGGCCGAAGAACCAGTACCCGTTGTAGATCTTGTAAATGATGAGGCCTGGCTCCACCACGATGACATGCGGGATCATTGGATTGTGATGGGGATCCGTATATTCGGCGATGTCCAGATCCTTCTGGACGATGCGCCTTGCATCGGAAAGAAATGGCCAATGGGCGCCGACACCGCTGCGAAACTCGTGCGTTTCGGCGATGCTGTCGGTACTGATCGTCACCATGGTGCAATATCCGACCTCCATCTCGCGATGGAGTTGCAGCAGACCTTCGGCTTGACGGCGGTCCTTGGGACAAAAGCTGCCGCGGCTAAGGACCAGCACCATGGGTTGCCATCCCTGTAACTCTGAGAGTTTTCGACGCTTGCCCGTATGATCGCTCAGCTCATAATCCGGAAGGACGGCTCCCGGTGCGATGTCCGATCTCATCTTCTATCCTTCCCTTCTCATTTCGTTTCATGGCCATTCTTTCGTTACAGATCGATCACAACGTCGCCCACCGGCCTCGAGCAGCAGAGCAGCACGTTTCCATTCGCAGGCGCATCGATCGGTTCTGGGCTATAAGAAACACATCCAGAGACGATTCCGGTTTCGCACGTGTGGCAGACGCCGGTACGGCAGGACCATCGAACGGGAATGTCACAAGCCTCGGCCATCTCAAGGAGGCTTGGGTACGTCGCGCCCCAGGGCACATTGAGACCGGTCCGGGCGAACGAAACCAAGGGTCCCGAACCTGCCGGCCCTGCGGGTACATGGGGCCGCTGTTGCTGGGAGGCCGCGATGCCTGGAGTGACTGACGGGCCTGCCCCGAAAACTTCGGTGTGGATGCGACGTTGCTCAACCCCGAGTCCCAGGAGACCGGCCGTCAGGTCCTTCATGAACCCCATCGGTCCGCAAAGATAAAAGTCGGCGTCCAATGGCAGGCCAAGCCTTTCCAGCATTGCCACATCCATACGACCAGTGCCGTTGTAGTCCTTGCCCTGTTGATCACCAGGGTCGGGCGCGCTGTAGCATATGTGCCGATGAGTGTTGCGCAGCCGGCTGAGCAGTTCGTCCACCTCTTCGGCGAAAGGATGCTCGCGGCCGTTGCGCGCGCCATATATCCACCAGATCCTCCTCGTCGAAGTCTCACTAGCCAGCGCGTGAAGCATGGCGAGCAACGGCGTCGCGCCAATACCGGCGCTCAGCAGTACGATCGGTGCCTCGCCTGGCAACAGTTTGAAGTCGCCGCGCGGGGCGCTCATTTCCACGAGGTCGCCAGCATCCACATTTTCGGCAATGAACTTGCTCGCAAGTCCATGCCCCTCGCGCTTGACGCTCACGCGGTAGCGACCAAGACTCGCGCCACCCGAGAGCGAATAGCTGCGCAAAATGGTTGGCCCTGATCGGGGTCGTAGCCGTAATACGACGAACTGTCCTGGAAGGAACGTTGTTACCTGCTGGCCGTCGCTCGGCTCGAGAACGAGAGACGTCACGCTGTCGGTCTCACGCACCTTGCGCAACACGCGAAGCGAACGAAAACCCGCCCAAGCAGGAGCCATATAGGAAGGTCCCGTCAGTCCGGCGTTTCCGCTCGGCGCGCCCTCGTTTTCGGACTGCGACAGCAAGGCCCCGAAGGACCTTCGCCATCCGGTGCTCAGTTCCGGGATCCGCATTGCGCGCTCAAGCATGTCGCGAGGGTGAGGCGGCTTGTAAAGAAGAGAATTGATCTCGGCCACGGTCATGCCCTCGGTGCCCTCGGTGCCCGAGGCCACTTTCGCAATTTCATCGCCCGCCTGAACTTCCCCTTCTTCCAGGACACGGAAATAAAAGCCAGGCCTTCCGTGGCTAACCACGAGTGCGGCCATTTCCGGAACCTCCATTCTGATACCCAATCGGTAGCAGGTGACACGCGGCTGTGTGACCTCAAAAAGGGCGGCGCCGATACGGTACCGGTCTCCGATGCAGACCTCTGTATCCGCCAAGCCGTCGACGGTGAAATTTTCTCCAAACTGGCCATAGACGAAGTCGCGGCGCCCCAGGTGCTTTTCCCAATAGCGATAGGAATCGATTTGGTAGACGAACACCGCCCGATGTTCGCCGCCGTGTCCGGCAAGGTCGGCCTGCCCGTCGCCTTCGATGTTCAGGCGCCGGACTATTCGCCGTCCCTCCACAGGCGACTTCCAGACGGCAGTGTTGACCGTCCTGCCTTGCCATTGGACGTCCCGCGGCAAGCCGACGTTGATCGAAAGCAGACGTATCATGGCTGTGCTCTCCGGCGATGATCAAAAGGCGATTCATTTCGATTGATCGTCCGAACAGACGACTCGACCTCCAAGGACCCTTTCGGTCGGCTGCCTTCACGACTGCATGAACCGTCGAGACAGAGAACAACTGAAGGCGTCCGCAATCCATTATACGATGGTATCACCGATACCTTCGCTTCGTGTCCTTTTCCGACTGCGCGCGATAAGATCATTAGCCGGTGCTTGTGCCCGACCGGGGCCCCCCGCGCCGAAACCTCTTCAGACGCCCACGCCGCCGCCAGTCCAAACGCTTCGCAATATTCAGATTGAGTCCTTGATGAAACGATACGGATCGTCTATATAAGCAGCACCTCTTCTGATCTCGCCGATCTTAGAGGTTTTTGGAAACAACACTCCGAGTTCCACCAAGACGTCGAGGCGCTGGGCGCATCGACGATCGGATAATTACGCCGATGTGGGTGAACGAGTTCCGGATCTGTAAGTCCTTTGGAAGGGACGAAAAAAATGCCCTTGTCGAAAACGAAGAACCGACTGAACGAACCTTTGCCGAACCCGATGAACGCAACGGCATTGGATCCTGTCCCTCAGCAAGAGACGCTGCCGCCCGCGCCCTCCCCAACCCCTTCGGCAAGAACGGCCGACGTGAGATCGCTCCTCGTGCCGATATCGGCGATCGGAGTCGCATTGGCAGTGATCGCCGGCGCCGGAGCAAATTGGGATTCCTGGATCGCCGGCCAGACCGTCCAATCTACGGACGACGCGGCCGTCTATGCGGACGTCTCCTCCGTGGGCGCCCGCGTAAGCGGCACGATCGAGCTGGTCACCGTGGGCGACTATGCACATGTCAAAGCCGGAGACTTGCTGTTCTCTATCGATCACGCCCCTTATGAAGTCGCGCTCCGCGCCTCGAAGGCAAGGTTAGAGGCTGCTCTGGCGCAGTTGGCGAACAATGATAGCCAGCGCTCGTTCCAACTCGCCCAGATCGACGTTGCGATGGCCCAGCGGCAAGCTTCCGAAGCTGACGAGATCGAGACGGACAAAGAGTGGCGCCGTCAGACCAGGCTCGGCCTCGAAAGCGGTGCAAGTTCGCTTCAAAACCTGGAAAAGGCGACTGCGGCCCACGATCGCGCCCTTGCCAATTCCAAGTTGACGGAAGCGACGGTCGCAGCACAACGCGCGCAACTGGACATCCTTGCGAAACAACGCAAAGCGCTGCAGGCGAACGTCGATACCGCAGCAGCGGAAGTGGCCGCCAACGAACTCGAGCTGAGCTACGCGGACGTACGCGCACCCGTCGACGGGGTCGTCGCACGACGCAACGTTCAACTTGGAAACTACGTCAGCGCCGGTACGAGCATGATCTCAATCGTGCCATTACCGCGTATCTACATTCTCGCAAATTATAAGGAAAACCAGTTGGCCTGGGTCCGGGAAGGACAGCCCGTCGACATTTCGGTCGACCTGCTTCCAGGCGAAATGCTCCACGGAACCGTTTCGAAAATATCTCCTGCGAGCGGATCGACCTTTGCGCTCCTGCCCCCGGATAACGCGACCGGAAACTTCACCAAAATCGCCCAACGTCTGACTGTACGTATCGAGCTCGATCCGACGCAAACCAACTTTGACCGACTCCGGCCCGGCATGTCCGTCGTAACGCACATCACCACACGCAAAGGGGGAAATGATGCCTAGGTTTCAGTCTCCAGGGGATTTGCCGCGACAAGGCTTTATCGCCGTGGCCATGGTCATGTCGTCGATTCTGACTGCTTTCGACGTGCGCACGGCCAGCATTGGACTGTCCGACCTACGTGGTGCATTCGGCTTAAGCTTCGACGAAGGATCTTGGCTGGCAACCTTTGCGACGGCGCCGCAGGTTCTTATTGCGCCGTCGGTGGGATGGCTGATCGCGGCTTTCGGAGTGAAACGGATGATGGTCGGACCAACCGTCCTCTATTCGGTTGTCTCGATACTCATCCCTTTCGTTAGCAACTTCGAGATTCTGGTGGCGCTCCACGCTGTCAGGGCGATCCTGCTGGGCCTCTTCGTTGGCGCCACACTGATGACGGCGTTTCGTAATCTGGACCGAAAGTTCTGGATATTTGCACTCGCATTCTACGTTCTCAGAATTCCATTCGCGCAGAATCTGGGTCTTTATACTGCGGGCAGTTACTCTCAGACCATCGGATGGCAATGGCTGTACTGGCAAGGAGCAATTGTCGCGCCAGTGATCGGCATCCTCTTCTGGCTCGGCGGGAGGCCGACCGAGATTGATCGGGAACTCCTCAAACGCGCCGATTGGGGTGGGATGGCGATCTTCGGCACGGCCTTGACGACACTCTATTTCGCCCTTGACCAAGGCAACCGCCTGGATTGGTTTCGATCCGGCCTCGTCGTAACCCTTCTGTCAGCCGCGGCGTTTCAGGCTGTCGTCTTCCTGTGGCACGAATCCCGCGTCACGGAGCCCTGGGCGCACGTTTCGATCCTTTTTTCGCGCAACATCGCGCTCGGCTTCGCCGCCATCGCCTGCTTCATGACCGCCAGCCTTGGAAGCTCTCTGCTGGAGCCCAATTTCCTGGTCAACGTGGCGCATCTGCGTCCGGAGCAGATCGGCGACTTCTCGATGCCCTATTGCGTCCTCCTGCTTGCAACGGCGACCGCCACCGCAGTGGCTCTCGTGCGGAGCGTCAAACAACGGACCACGCTAATGATAGGATTCATTTGTTTCGCGTTTTCGGCGTGGCTGGGCACGCAATTGACCAATCTGTGGTCGCTTCCGGAGTTCAGGCTGATCATCGTCCTACAGACGTTTGGCGAGGAAATCGTGTTCATGGCCGCCGTCGCGACCTTGTTCAGCAATGTAAATCCAGCCCGCGCCATCGCTCTTACCGCCTATGTTCAGGTTGTTCGCTTGATGTGTTCAGAGACGGTTGCAACCGCGATGACGACGTGGGTGCGTCAGCGTGAACAACTGCATTCATACCTGATCGGGCTGCATGTCACCGGGGCGACGCCCGGGTGGAACTCGATGCTCATTCGGTTGGGCTCCGGCTTGGAGACGGGGGGTTCTCAAGCTGATGTCGTAAAACGCGGTGTTGGCGTACTTGCCGGCATCATCCAGAGGGAGGCCCATGTGCAAGCTTACATAGACGGCTTCTGGATCACATTTGTCGCTGCGATCGCTGGACTGTTTGTCGTCTCGTTGATGACCGCCTCGCCACCACATCCGCTGACGACGTCGTCCTCGCACAATCAACCGGCATAGCGGGCGCGCCATGGACGGACATCAGATTCTCAAGGCGCTTTCCAATCAAACACGGGTGGAAATCCTGCGGTGGCTAAAGCGCCCAAAAGAGCATTTCCAAGCTCAAGAACAACCGCTGGAGATGGGGGTCAGCGCAAGCCAATTCGAGCGATCCGGTCTTTCTCAGTCGACCGTCTCCTCTCATCTGGGCGTACTTCAGCGCGCCGGCCTGGTCTCCACGCGGCGCGTTGGCCAGTGGGTGTTCTATAGCCGCAACGACCAAACCATCCGCGAATTTCTCGCCTTTCTAAATAAGGAACTTTGAAATGGACCTCGTCATCGTCGCGCGAACAACCCGCCCGCGTCGACATCTGCGTTCGACACCAAGGTACAATTGGCCTGGACGGCTAGTGGCCCTAAGTAGGAACTCTTCGACGCTCTGGCCTTGTATTGTTTCGCTCATTTACGTCCGGCAGTCGGCGCGGGGTGCCTCGCGCCGGCGCGCTTTCGCCTTGAATGGAAGGAGTTAGATCATGGAAGCCCTCGACATGCTCCGCTATAAGAGGATTCCGCTTTCCCATGGCACCGGTGCAATGCCCGCCGTCGGCTTCGGTACACTGATTCCCGAACCGCTTGCCACCAGGCAGGCTGTTGCAGCCGCGCTCGCGGTAGGGTTCCGACATCTCGATTGCGCGGAACGGTATCGAAATGAGGATGTGGTTGGCGACGCCATGCGCGAAGCTTTCGCGGCGGGAACGGTTCGCCGGAGCGATGTGTTCGTGACCACCAAACTCTGGAACACGAATCATCGTCCCGAGCGCGTGAAGCGTGCGTTTGAGGCAAGCCGACGGCGCCTACAGGTTGACTATGTCGATTGCTATCTCATTCATACCCCGTTCGCATTTAAACCCGGCGATGACCAGGATCCCAGAGATGGCACCGGTCAGATAGTCTACGATTCCGGACTCTCGTTGATCGACACGTGGCAAGCGCTCGAGCAGCTCGTCGACGAGGGCTTGTGCGGGGCGATCGGGCTTTCCGACGTGACGCTGGAAAAGCTGAAGGAGATTGTCGCAGCGGCGCGGATAAAGCCGGCGGTGGTGCAGGTGGAATCCCACCCATACCTCCCCGAATGGGAACTCCTTGATTTTTGTAACAAGCACGGGATTGTCCTGTTGGCGTTTGCCGCTTTGGGGCATGGAATGGATCCGAAGGTTTTGGAGGATCCCGTGATCACTTCCATCGCGGTGCAGCTCAACAAGACGCCTGCGCAAGTCGCGCTGGCATGGGCCGTACAGCGCGGCACGGCCTTCTTGACGACCTCCGTCAAACCGCGCCGGATTGAAGAGAACTTCGAAATTTCCGCGTTGCCGGAGGACGCCATGCGGCAATTTCGGAACGAAATCACGACGAACGTGCGGTTCAATGACGTTGTTACCACCGGCGTGCCTGGTTTCATCCCGCGGATCGAACAAGCCTGAATCGGCGATCTCCGTGAGCGGCAAATGATTGGTAAGCGACTATGAGCGGATTTTTGGCCGAAGTTGTCAACCGATGCCATCTCCTGCTGTACGCCGGGGCCCCATCTGCCCTCCTGGCCATGCGATCCATGCTCGCAGCCGGGCGGGCACTGGTGTGGGACGTGTGGTGGATCAGCGCACGGAACTCCAATGGCCGGCCCTCGACCGGGCGCTCGGGCAGCCGCTTGAGCCTTCCCTCGCCGTCTTTCGAACGGGAGGACGAGTCCTTGGTACTTGTCCTCGCAATGACGCCCGGCATCATGCCGCCCTGGACGGTCAGAAAACCACTTTCGGCGCAGCCATGCCCCGGGAGCCACGTATCTGGTGACCACCACGGGACAAACCGCGATGCGACCGCAAGCAATCGTTTCTTTGTTGATCAGAGATATTGATTTGAGCTACGCCTTATTCATGGTCAGCAAGTCGAAACCTTCAATCAAAAGACGAACGTCCATCGGGTCGCGCCGCAACCCTGAAGCGGAGGCCGCCGTCCTCGCAGCCGCCAAGGAACTCATTTGGGAAAAGGGTTACGCCGGATTTTCCGTCGATGAGGTCGCCCGCCGGGCAGGATCAGGAAAGACGACGATCTATCGATGGTACCCAACAAAAGCGGACTTGTTCGTCGCGATCTATACTGCGGAGCGGTCAGCCTTTGTGCCTGTTCCCAACACGGGAAATTTGGTCGAAGATCTGGTTCAATACACAGAAAGCTTGTGGCGGTTTTGGGCCTCTCACCCCGCCGGTGCCGCTCTACGAGGCTTGATTGCAGAGGCGCAGGGCACCTCTGAAGCGCTTGGCGCCTTGCGGGATAAATTTCTGCCCGAGCGAACTGCCGATGTTCGTCAGATGCTGTCGTCCGCGGCGGGGCGTGGCGAGTTCCCTTACGAACACGTCGATGAGAAACTTTCCCTCTGGGTCGGGTTTAGCTGGTTTCGACTTCTGATCGGGGAACTGCATCAGGCAGATACGATCCGACTGGCAATGACACAGATCGCCGCTTTGGCGATCCCTCGACCGCCTGAATGACGGAAGCGAGTCGTCTGGAGAACCAACTATCTTGGGCTCGGATCGACGCGCGTCCGAGGTCTACATCCCAGATTAAGAGATGACGGCGGAATGGAATGAGCGCGGTGATTGATGCGACTGCGAGGGTCAACGGCTTCTCAGACATTCTCGCGCCCGGGCTTTCCGTGATCTTCTGCGGGTTGAACCCTGCACTTTCGGCCGTTCGTGATGGCCACAATTTCTCGAACAGAAGCAATCGTTTCTGGCGGGTCCTGCATCTTGCTGGGTTCACGCCAGATTTACTCCGGCCTGAACAGGAGCGAGAAATCTTGAGCTACGGCTTTGGGCTGACGACGGCAGTGCCTCGCGCCACGAAAAGTGCCAGCGAGCTCACAAGCCAAGATTATTTAAGCGCAGCGTCTGCGCTAGAGCGAAAGATCAGAGAACTTGCCCCCGACAACTTCGCTTTTCTAGGGAAAGCTGGGTATGCTGCAATCGCAGCTCGAGCTACCGTCGAGTGGGGTCGGCAGCCCGACAAATTTGCCGGTGCGTCCGTCTGGGTACTTCCAAATACGAGCGGGCTCAACAGGGCATTCACACTCGAGAGATTGGCAGAGCATTTCCGCGAATTGAGATCGGCGACCTCATAGCTGCAGCGATATCTTTTGAGCGATGGACGAACCCAAACTACCCCGATACGGTCGCGCGTCCAAAACTGTGGAGCCATCGCCTCGAATGGCTTGCCCTCCATCCAAGACGTCCCCAGAGAGCCGATCGCCCTCGATCACCCGGACTTGCCACAATATCGCGCAGTAGTAGAGCTTGGAATTCCTCGAAATGCTTATTCTCCGGGCATAAACGGCAAAATATTGCCACCCGATGTGCAGCGGGTTTTTGGCAGACTACAACTGAAAGCAGTTAGCATGGCCGGGACTCGGCCGAAACGAACGGGTCTCGACTGAGTGCTCGTTCGGGCGGGCCTGAACGTCAATGACGGAAAATCTGTCGAGGATTATCCGCCTCCATCATCGGCTCGAAAGGCCAATAGAATGCCGCAATCATCGCCGAAGGGTAAACGGTGTTACCAGGCCACGACTTCGATTGATCGATTCACAGACTAGAAACTGGACAGGTGGTTCGGCTTCAAGCCATACCGCTCAGCGACCTCGTTCACCATCGCACCGGGTCGCAAGCTCTCCGAAACGATCTGCGCCTTCACCTCGTCTGGCCAGTGCCTGTGAACCTCACGTCCAGACTTCCTGGTCGTGAGAACCTCCAACGTACTCTCCATGGAGAAACTCCTGCTGCTCATCCATGGAAAGTCGATCACAGATTAAGAAGGCGAGACAACGTGGGAGGAGAACATCGGTTACGCCGAAGGCGAAACGTGTAGGTCTATATTGGCTTCGCGTCCATTGACTCGGATCTCTCAAAGGATACAGGCGGAGTCCAGACGACACTTGGTCTACTATTCGCGTTCGGCGCCTGGCCAGTCGTTCGAAGGCTCTTCTACTTCGCGCGCGGCACCCTCGACCTTGCTTGGCGTGATCCCTTTCTTTCGGAGCTCTTCAAGAGCTTCTGGACCCTTGTCGAGCTTAAGGCCCATCGACTTCAGGACCGCATCCGTCTTCGTGAACTGGACGTCGCGGTAATCCACGACCTCGATGTGGTTTCCCCAGGGATCGAGGAAGTTGAAGGGCCGTCCCTCAGGAACAGTGGCACCGGCTTCAGCGGCGAGAGTCATCACGTCGCTACGGTCATCCACTACCAGACCGAAGTGTCGGCCCTTATCGGGACTTTGCTTCCTGCCACGAGCAAGGGCGAGGAACTGGTCGCCCATGTCCAGGAAGGCCATCTGCACTCGGCCGTCGTCGTCTTTGTGGCAGCCGCGTAGTTCGAAGGAGAAGACGGCGCCGTAGAAGCGCAGTGCCTCGTCGACGTCGCCGACCACGAGGGCGATGTGGTTCAATCCTATGAGCTTTGGCTTGGAGTTTGCCATTCCATCATCTCCGTCCAGATTGTCCGACGCCTTGATAACGGCTTGCAAGTACAATGGTTCGGCGACGTTCTCGTTCGGAAGGATCGCCACGACGGTGTTTGGCATCGCCGTCGCGACCGCCAGGCGACCTGGCCCTCGGGAATGTGCGCGTCGCCATTATAGTCTTCATCCTGCGTTCAGGGTCGATGTTGGAAACTAAACATCTTCTTGGGGGGTGTTGAACCATGACCAGAGATGATTTCGCTGCGAACGATGCACCGTTGCAGAACGAAGATATTGTGATCTGCAAAAGAGTCTTCGATCATATCTGCGCCACCGGACACATAACGGGCGCTGACGCCTGCGATGAGCTCGCAACCCAGATTATCTATTTCTATCAACATGGCGTCACCAACGAAGACAGCTTGGAACAGCTACTATCGAGGATTGCTGACAAACCGGGACGGACGTGACTATGAGAACATCCCCTGTTGCGCCACATGCGACGGGCGATTGCAGTCGTCGATTGCGCCGACGGGGTAGCTGTCATGACTGGGGGCACGGCACAACCCGTCCCCTTTCCTAAGGGCATCTGGGCTGAGCACCGTCGACAAGGCATCGGGCGTGCGCTCGTCCGTGCGATAATTCGCCAACAGCCGCCATCCTACGCTCCGCACACCTTTGAACTAAAGGTGGCGTTTTCCGGCGCTCGGCATGTAAACTAATAGCGGCTCTAAGCCGAGAGAGGTAACGCAAGTGCCCCGATTCCTTGCCGTTTACACTATGAAGCCCGAAGAGCGTCATTTCGAAGCCTGCCCAAAGCCGATCTGCTGAACGACGTCGAACACAAAGCCGTTCTTGCTGTAGTCTACGACCAAAACGCGGTACCCCGCCACGGCAGCCCCCGTTGTTGAAGCGGTAGCCGATCGCCGCGACGACATCCGCACCGCCGGCACCGACAAAGTCCCATCCGGTCAAATAGATTTCAGGAAGGTCTTCTTGCGTTGAGAAAGTTCAAGCCGACCACATTCAGGCCACACCGTAGGACTATCGGGCGAGCGACGTCGGGGTATGCGTCATCGCCTCAACGAGATTTGCACGCGTAGGTGACGGCGCAAAAGGATCCGCGAAGTATTGCGTTTCTTGAGCGACGAGGCCCGCGTGAAATTCCATTATGCTCACGGTGTAAGACGGCTTGCCGTCGTAGATCAGCACGAACTCCGTGACCCAGAGGTTTCCATTTCCCAAAATGCGCTTGACCGTAAACCGCTTTTGGTTTGGCTGGACGAACCGGCTCTCCCGTATTTTGCCGCGGCCGACAATGCGCTCTCCCGATTGTGGATATTCCAGCACGGCGTTGTCACTATAGATTTCATGCTCGACTTCAAAATCGCCCGCGTCGGAAGCTATCCAATGACGTTCTAAAGCAGCTCGGCAAGCTAGATCTTCCATCTCCGTCTCCTATCGAAGCAGCGCCTTGTGATGCAGGGATCCCAATTCGATTCGAGATTCCGCCAAAAAATGACACCGCCGCCCGGGAACAGCCGGAGCTGTCCGTCGCCGAACCAGGGAACGCGTTCAAGACGCTCAGGAACCCGACCTGATCGGTTCCGTGCACCGGCAAGCGGGCACCTTCCGGCGAGTGGCCGTTCCGCCTGCCGAAGCACACAACGATCTTGGCGGGTCGGTTTCAGCGGCGGGACAGTGTCGTTGGGCGGTGTCGCCTTTCACTCGACAGCCACGAGTATTCTCGGGGAGCAGGCTACTGCGCAGCAGGCCAAGCCCCGGCGCGACATCCGCCCCACAGGATGCCAGGCAGCCGATCGACGCCGGGATCTCAGTATTACCCAAGCCACGATTGGTCCTGCAGACCGGCCGCACATGCTTCTGCTCCATGGCTGGCCTGCGTGTTGGAGGCCCACCAAGCCCCTGCGCCGCCGCAGAGCCCGATGGCTTCGCGACAATGGGTCCTACGATTTCGCGGCTGTCAACTGCTGTTCATGCAGCGGTGGAGCTAACCCCTGCGGTCGCGCCCGAAAGAAGCTTGACGAGAGCCTGAGCCCCGGCTGTAGAAGACGCCGGATTCTGTCCCGTGATCAGCCGTCCGTCCGTGATCGCGAAGCTCTCCCAGTTTGGCTTCTTTTCGAAAAGACCTCCTAGCCGTTTCAGTTCGTCCTCGACCAGGAACGGCACAACCTTGGTGAGCTGCACCTCTTCTTCCTCAGTGTTGGTGAATCCAGTGACGCGTTTGCCCTTGACGATCGGCGCGCCCTTATAGGTCACGCGATGCAGCACCGCAGGTGCGTGGCAGACTGCTGCGACCGGCTTGCCAGAATTGTAGAAGGATTCGATCAACGCAATGGAATCAGTGTTGTCGACCAGGTCCCACATTGGCCCGTGGCCGCCCGGATAGAAGACGGCATCGAAATTCTCTGAGCGCATATCCTTTAGATTCAAAGTGGAGGCGAACTTCCTCTGTGCCGCCGGATCTTGTTTGAACCGTGCCATGGCTGGCGTCTGGTTCTCCGGCAAGTCGCTTTTCGGATCGACCGGCGGCTGTCCGCCTTTAGGCGAAGCGAGTGTAAGTTCGACGCCTGCATCGCGGAAGACATAGTAGGGCGCGGCGCCCTCTTCGAGCCAGAAGCCCGTCTTGCGCCCGGTGTCTCCAAGCGTGTCGTGCGATGTGAATACCATGAGAATCTTCATTGTTCTGCTCCTAACGTTTGGTTCCGCAGCGAGATGGCTACAGGAGCGGAATATCTCACGGATCGATGGCCGCCGCATTTGCACGTTGGTATCGCCGACACCTTAGTATTGGTCCAGATCTACGCTGCGCACCGGAGGGCACCGTTCACGCGGGTGTCAATCAGCATCTCCGATGCGGTTTAGGGCCGATACGGACAAGTGCTGAGCTCTTGAGCACCCGAGCTATCTTAGTTGGCGGCGATCGCACAGGAAACTTATGCGCCCACACCAACTCAGGATCCCAATCGAAACAAACGATATTGAATAATGGCATCGGCTAGACCGGAGGGTGACCGATTTTCAGAGCGATCGGCAGGAACACGGCACCTACGTGTACCCGAGGCGACGATCGGCGATCGTAAAAGGTTGGCCCACTCTTCCAAGTCTCATGGTCTACCATCTGAACAAGACGATATCCTCTCAGCACGCTCAGATCGGGGTTTATCCGGCGTCTGATCCGTCGCATAGGACGCTTTACTGAGAACCGTCCCGGTTGGTGTTGGTGCTGGCGCTTGTCGCTTCGCCTGCGGGGATCGAGAAAGCGAATGTCGCGCCATATTGCTCGTTCGGCTCTGCCCATAGGCGCCCGCTATGGCTCTCGACAATTGCGCGACTAACCGACAGCCCTACCCCCATGCCATTTGTTTTCGTAGTGAAGAAGGGGCTGAACAGCTTTTCTGACATAACGGGATCGAAGCCAAGTCCGGCGTCCTTGACTGCAAGGCGGACGTGGTCCGATTTCTCCCGGGCGGTGGAAATTTCCAGGTCTTTTGGACGGCCGACAACGCCGCTCATCGCCTCAGTGCCATTCTTGATGAAGTTGAAGATAACCTGCTGCAATTGCACGCGGTCGCCCCTCACCGCCGGAAGATCTGAGGCGAGCCTGATCCTGACGTTGACGCCATTCTTTCGCAAATCATTATGGGCGAACCCGATGACTTCCTGGGCAATAGCGTTCAGGTCCACCACCTCGACGATGGGGTCACTTTTATTGTAAAGCGCCCGGATTCTTTCCGTCACATCGGAAGCGCGATTTGCATCCCGGATTGTCCGCTTGATCGTTTCCTGTGCACTCTCCACCTGGGGCGGATCCCTACTCAGCATGCGCAGGCCTGCGCTGGCATTTACCAGTATGCCTGAGAGTGGCTGGCTGAGCTCGTGGGCAATGGCCGCCGTGAGCTGTCCCATACCCATGACACGCGTCATGTGGGTGAGCTCCGCCTGTGCCTCACGCAGTTCATCCTGTGCGATCTTCCGATCATGTATGTCGACGTTGATCCCAAACCACTCCACGCTTCCAGCAGCGCCTACGAGAGGGTTGCCACGGCATAGAAACCACCGGTATTCTCCGTCGAAGCGGCGCCATCGCGCCTCGCACTCTCCGGGCTGCGAGGATTCCGCCATTCGCCGCCAAATCTCCCTCAGCTCCGGAAGATCGTCCGGGTGAACCGCCGACGCCCATCCCCCTTCCTTGGCTTCATCCATCGACAACCCAAGGTAGGTGCGGAAGTGACGATTTGCGAAACTGGCTCCGCCGTCGGGGAGAGCGGACCAGACCATTCCCGGAATCGTGTCGATGATAAGCCGCAGTCTCCTCTCGCTAGATGCGATATCCTCCTGCGCCATCTTCCAATCATGGATATCGATCAGGCTGCCATACCACATGAGAATATTGTTATTTTCATCGCGCATTGGCAGCGCCCTCACGTCCACCCAGCGGTATGCCTCATCGGCCGGGTGGCGATTCAAAACCTCGACGTTATAAGGCTCACCTGTGGCTACCGAATGTTGCCATATGCGGATAATTCCAGCCACTTGGTCCGGGTGAAGTCCTTCGGTCCACCAGAAACCGTCCGTTAGGTCGTCAGCCTTTACGCCGAGGAAATCCAAACCTCTCTTGTTCAGATACCTGATCGCGCCGTCAGGCGTTGCGCTCCAAAGCGCCTGAGGGATGGTCTCAGTAAGCTGACGCAAGTGGAACTCGCTGGCTTCTAGCGCTTCGGCTGCACGCTTTCGGTCTTCGATATCGATATTTAACCCGTACCAGCGAACAACCGTCCCATCTGAGTCCAGCAGCGGATTGGTTCGGAACAGGAACCAACGGTATTCGCCATCGAAACGCCGGAGTCTGGCCTCGGCCTCGCCTCCCAGCCGCGAAGACAACATGCGACCCCATTCCTCCACGAGTCCGTTGATGTCGTCGGGATGAACTGCGACAGTCCAGCCGATCCCACGAAGGCTGTCGGCGTCTTGACCGACATACCTCAGATAATTGCCGTTGAAATAATCTACCGACCCATCGGGAGCGGCCGACCACGCCATACCAGGAATCGAATTCACCACTTCCGTCAGATCGGCTTCGCGGGTCGCGTAAGGCCCGTCAACGCGACGGGCGGCCGACTGCCCGTGTTCCAGTCCGACGATTGCCTGCAGCACAGCTTGCGACAAAACTAGACGTTCAAGCTCGGTCGGAAATCCGGGGCGCCGAGAGCCAACGATCAAATGTCCTCTTTCCGCTCGCGCGCTGAGAGGCGTAACAAACAGGGATATCGTGGTTCCGGCAACGGTCAATGCGTCAGGATAAGCAGCCGTATCGGGCGACCGCGCTCGCGCCATACAGGTCTGAACATCGCTCACATCGAATTCCGCTGAACTCCGCATCATCTCGAAAGCAGTACTGCGAGCGGAGCCATCGAGGACTACGCCCGCAAAATCGACCTTCAATCCTTCCAGCAAGGCATCGAGCAACGCCTCGACAACAAGGATCTCGTAGTCTACTCGCGTTGAAGTCCTTGGCATGAGTCGCCGCCCTGCGCGCCCTCGTCGCAGTAATCTACAATACGGTACAAATGAAGCACCAGCAATATAAGCGCACGCCCACCATCGGGTTGTCCATGCTCGGCGTTTCCCCTCCAAGCCAGACGATTCAAGGCCTTTGAGATCGCCGGCGTTGAAATGTGCGACAGTTATACTTGCCCCGCCATCTTTGATGACACAGTAGGGCGCCGCAAATTCCTCCGGCCAGAAGAGGCGGCACGCTCGATCGACCCTTTCAGCATGCTCAAGAGATGGCCCGTGTGCCATTGTGCGGTGGTGCCGTGGAGAGAAGTTGGGACCGAATGCCGATACCATCGTACAATGGATTTTCGGCCAGAAACTCGCATGGTTTGCGTCCAAGGGGGCGGGATATGAATCATCGGGGCAGCCCGCGCCTACGCGTGTTATAGTCTTTGCACTCAATGAGCTTGGCGCCCTCATCAAGGAGGCAGCACATGTACCGGATGATCTCGGCGATGACTCACGCGACTAACTCGCCCTTGAATACCCTGGACGGGCCGACCGTTTTCGTGGTTGACGACGATATTTCAGTTCGCGAATCCCTGGAGCTTTTGATCGGTTCTGCGGGGTGGCGGCCAATTCTTTTCGACTCTGCCCAGGCATTCCTGGTTGCGACGCCGATTGCGGGACCAAGCTGCCTCGTCTTGGACGTGAACATGCCCGGCCTCAACGGCTTGGATCTTCAGTGCATCATCACCAAGAGTGGGAACCGCACGCCAATCATATTCGTGTCTGGCTTCGGCGACGTCCCCATGACCGTAAAGGCTCTGAAGGGTGGCGCTCTTGATTTTTTGACGAAGCCGATCGACGCCGAGGCGCTTCTTGAGGCCATACAGTCAGCCCTTGCGCAGAGCCAGGCCCTCATTCGCGATGAAGAAGAGTTGATGCGGCTTCAGGCCTGCTACGATGCCCTGACCCCGCGAGAGCGCGAAGTCATGTCCGGCGTGGTGAAAGGCCTTTTGAACAAGCAGGTTGCTTTCGAGCTCGATATTAGCGAAATCACAGTCAAGGCGCATCGTGGCCAGGTCATGCGCAAGATGAGCGCCCGATCTTTGCCGGATCTAGTGAATATGGCAGCAAAGCTCAGGATCGAGGACGTTAGGGAGGTCCACTAGCGTTCCTGAACCGATGATGGATCTTGGCGCGAAACATCACGATCATGGCTACCAGGATCATGGCTCTCACGACCGGGGGTATTGCTTGCGATGCCCAGTGCGAGCGCGAACGCACTGTCAGAGTTTGACTGGCAGGCGCAGATCCCTCCTACGACTGGCGGCCCCGTGATCTGGCCGATGGCGAACACAGCCGTCAGCAGTCCCATATAGCGGGCGTGGCGGCTCGATCGTATTCGTCGCTGAGGGCGAGACCGACTGCGTCCTGCCAGACCACCGACACAAAGGCGATCCTCTAGCAATGGGAAGTCGGCTCCGATTTTGTCCCGCGGGTGGCCCCCGCCTCCGCGGCTGATGGGGCGCGGACGCGCTGCTCGAGGTGCTCCTGGGAGCTGACGATGTGAATGTTGTCCTCGCCGAGGAGTACTACGTCAACCGTTCGACGACGACAAGCTGGATCCGTTTGTTGATGCCCTGGCTACTCGCATCTCTGGGTCGACCGCCAGGCGATCGCCGACACCAAGCGCCTCGTCGACTTGGCCAGCCTTCCCATGATCCCGAGATCGGAGCCCGTAGGATGCATTCATCTCCTCGATCCAGCGGCCCGTCGCACAGCAAAAAATCGGCCGCCGGATGGAGATGGGGGCTGCAAACCAAGCCAGAGGTCGAAACGCGGCTCGGCGGCCACTACACTGGAACCCTGGCCGAAAAGTGGGCCGAGGCGGCAGTCGATCTCCGTTGAGCTGGTATTGATCGGAATGCGCACTCGAGATCGCCGGATTGCGGTTCAGACGCTATTGCACGATGGTATCGGCATACCTATGGATTGACCAAGCTCAGCCCAGCGACCGACACCATCGGATAATGGACAGCCTTTAGTCGGCGGCGCATCGTCTCTTGGCCGCGGCGAAACCGCCGGCAAAAGTTCAGTCGACGGAGATCGAAATGACTATTCAGGAACGCGTAACACCAACGACTCCCGTTATCGGCGAGCTCGACATGAAGCTCGAAGTCGTGGTCATTCCTGTTTCCGACGTTGACCGTGCCAAGTCGTTCTACACCGGTCTCGGGTGGCGACTAGACGCAGACGTGTCCGGCAAAGATGGCTTCCGGGTAGTGCAGGTCACGCCGCCGGGATCGCCCTGCTCCGTAATCTTCGGATCCGGGATTACCTCGGCCCAACCCGGGTCGGCTCAGGGACTTCACCTAATTGTACCCGACATTGAAATGGCACATGCTGCTCTGGCCTCGCGCGGCGCTGAGGTGAGTGGCATTTTTCACGATCCAGGCGGTGTCTTTCATCACCACGGGACAGAAGATCGGCTGCCTGGCCCACACCCGTCACGCGCCAGCTATGGCTCCTTCGCCTCTTTCAGCGATCCGGATGGGAACGGCTGGATGTTTCAAGAGGTCACAGCACGCCTTCCGGGCCGCCTCGATGCAAACGGAGCCGCCTATACTTCCACTTCGGACCTCGCGAGCGCGCTTCGCCGGGCCGCCGCCGCTCACGGCGAGCACGAGAAGCGAACTGGGGGGAACCACGACGGGAAATGGCCGGATTGGTATTCGGAATACATGATCGCCGAGCAATCCGGATCGAGGTTGCCGACCTGAGATGACAGACGAGTTGAAACTCGTGGCAGTTGTTGATGATGATGAATCGGTCCGTGAGGCATTGCCCGATCTGCTCCGAGCGTTGGGCGTCCAGGTGGTGGAAGCGTTCGCTTCAGCAAGATCGTTTCTAAGTTCACCAGCGTATACTCTCGCCGATTGCCTAGTCTTAGACGTCGCCATGCGCGAAATGAGTGGCCCCGAACTCCAGCAGGAGCTCAAGACGAAAGGGCGAAATATCCCGATTATCTTCATTACCGCGATAAGGGATGAAGACCTCCGCAGGCGCCTGCTCAGGGAAGGTGCGGTCGATTGCCTAACCAAACCATTCAGCGACGACGAGCTTCACGAAGCCTTGCGGGCCGCAAAGGTGACGAAGACCTGACACGCTGCAGCGAGTGCGGTACGGATGGTGCAATTGGCGTACTCCTGGTCGCTTCGTCGCGCGCGTTTCCTCAAACAGGCCGATACGAAGGTATCGGAGATACCATAGTTCAATGGCTCGCACGTCCTCATTGGTGTGACCTTGGGTCTCGCGACACCGGGCAAACACATGCAGGAGGATGTCATGTCCCAGACACAACCAGCCATCACGCGCCGAACTCTGCTTGCACTCGCTGCCTCCGCAAGCGCCGTCGGCATTCTACCGAATGCAGCGACTGCTACGAGCGCAACTCCCGGAATAACGCCGTTTAAATACACGGCCACCGATGAGCAACTCGCAGATCTTCATCGCCGCGTCGTTGCCGCCCGGTTGCCCGACGAGGAAAATGTCGCGGACGACAGCCAGGGTGTCCGGCTCGGGACGATCAAGAAGCTCGCCAAGCACTGGAAGAGCCATGACTGGCGCAAGATCGAAACGCGTCTCAATTCGTTCCCGCAATTCATCACGGACATCGATGGTCTCGACATCCACTTTATTCATGTGAAGTCGAAGCACGAGAACGCGCTGCCCATCGTCATAACGCATGGCTGGCCAGGTTCGGTGATCGAGCAGTTGAAGATCATCAAGCCGCTCACTGATCCGACAGCCTTCAGCGGCACCGAGGCCGACGCCTTCCACGTCGTCATTCCTTCGCTGCCTGGCTACGGCTTCTCCGGCAAGCCCAGGGAAACCGGATGGAACCCGCCGCGGATTGCCAAGGCCTGGGCGGTCCTGATGGAACGTCTCGGCTACACGAAATACGTTGCCCAAGGCGGCGACTGGGGCAATGCGGTGACGGAACTGATGGCGGTGCAGGAGCCTCAGGGCCTCATCGGCATCCATACGAACATGGCCGCCACCGTGCCCGCCGATATCGCCAAGCTGCTGTCGTCAGGTGCTCCGGCTCCGGCAGATCTTTCCGCCGATGAGAAGGGCGCCTATGAGCAGCTCGACGATTTCTACAAGAACGGCCTCGGCTACGCGATCGAGATGAACAACCGGCCGCAGACGCTCTACGGCATCGTCGATTCACCTATCGGCCTCGCTTCCTGGATGCTCGACCACGATATCAGAAGCTACCGGATGATCGCGCGGTCGATCGACGGCGAGAAGGAAGGTTTGACGCCCGATGACGTACTCGACAATATCACCCTCTACTGGCTGACAAATACGGCGATTTCGTCCGCGCGGCTTTACTGGGACAATGCACATCACCCGAGCGGCGGCTTCTTTGATCCGCGCGGGATCAAGATCCCGGTCGCGGTCAGCGCCTTCCCGGACGAAATATACCAGGCGCCCCAGAGCTGGGCTGAAAAGGCCTATCCTAACCTGATTCACTACAATCGGCTGCCGAAGGGCGGCCACTTCGCGGCTTGGGAGCAGCCGGAGCTTTTCACCGCCGAGCTTCGCGCTTCATTCAAATCGCTTCGCGATCAAATCTGAGTAACACGGCGCGGGAATTCCGCGCCTACCTCCGGGCAAATTGTCATGTGGCGAAGTCTCCACTAGCGGACGCAGGCAAGTTCCGGGCTGGGTGGAAAAGTCTGCCCTTCGATTGGGTGCAGAAAGCGCGATCGGCGGCAGGTCAGAGTTTATAGGAGAACATCACAATCGGCTCGGCTGCGGCCCCCCGACCTTCGTAGAGGGCGCGAGCGGCAATGTTCTCTGTGTCTGTAACGATCCACACCTGGTGACATCCCAGCGTTTTGCCCCACGCAAAGACCTCGTCGACGAGGCGTCGCGCAACACCTCGTCGCTGGAAAGGGGGAGCCACGCCCAGATTGTCGATGTAAACATCCGACGCTTGATCGGGGTGGCTGTGAACGTAGGCTGCGACCTGGCCGATGACCTGCTTCCCGCAAACCGCAATGATCATCAGGTGCCCCGGCAATTCCAAATAGGTAGCAAGCCACTGAGGGTTAATTTCCTCGTCGAAGACCTCTTCCGCGATGTTCTCAAGCAGCCCAGCGGTATCTCGCGTGAGTCGACACGTTGTGATCACTTCCGGCATCGCTCGGTGAATCCAAATGGAGAAGACATCAAAATGCTAAGGCAACAACGCACCGACGGCAACCGGCCGTAGAGCGGGTGACTGGAACCTTACGGATACCATATAGTGCTGCACTATCCGCCGAAACTCGCAATGGAGCATCAGCATGGCAACTCTCGCGCAGATGACCGGTTCACTGCATATCCACAATTTCTATATCGGGAAGCTGAAAGCTAAGCAGGAACAGCTTTTCGAAAGCGACCCCGAATTGGCGATGCTTCTCGACAACGTGGCTGCCGTTCTGTCCGAGCACGCTGAAGTGTTGGCTGAGGAGATTACCGACATGGAATGCGATGATTGATAGCGTGGCAGTCAGACGCAATGAAACCGATAGTCCCACCAACCTGTTGGACCCTTGATCTGGAGACTCCGCCGGCCATCTGCATCGATCTCACCTCTTCGAGTCCAATCACGGCGCATTGACAAGCTTTGAGGACGAGCTGCTGGATATTGCCGCCGTCGCCCATCTCCACCTTGTCGAAGACGCCACCGACCGGATAGAGGAAGTTTCGACGCGCGATTTGCAGATCATGTTGCGTCGCGCTGCCCTGCTGGTGCGCAACGCCGCCTCAATCGCACTCGATGACGACACTGAAGGGAATGTCTCGAGCGAGCTGGTGCTGACGGGCGAGGACGCGATCAGGTATATCGTCCGGGTGTGGATGGCGAAGAACACCTATCTGCTCGACGGGAATGGTTGACGGGCGTTATGCTTGACAGACTCCGCCCACCCTCACTACGAAGTGCCCCGCCCCTTCGATTAATTTTTTTCAGGCATAGTTCGGGGCAAAGGCTGGACGTAAATGTTTAAAAGTTTCGCCGGGGTTGATCTTTTCTTTCGCCTTCAAAATCCGGTTTTCATCAAACGATACGAGATCCATATTAGCGGTCCACCGCTCGATATGGTTATTTTGTCTATCTCCGTCTTGTTTCTTTGGGTCACCAGAGCAAGCTTACTGGATCATGTCAGCCCGTACCTAAGATACATTTTGGTTATTCTGCCCAAATACCACTATGAGCTGCCATGGCTGGCGGAAAACCATCCGGAACAGGTCGCCCTTTACACGTGCCTTTCGTTTTCCCTGATCACATTCACCTTTGCGAAAACACTATTGTTGTCGCTTTATATCATCTCATCTAAATTAGGCCGAGAAGTTATAGTTGCTGATTCAAAGAGCTTCGTGAAAAAATCCTTGGTATACCTGCTCACATTCGTTACTTTTATTTTTGTTATTCCTATGCCGGTCTACGGTGCAGGCGCTTCGACAACAGTTCTCGGAAATGCGTATTTTCTCACCTTTTCCAATATAGTTTTTCTATGGATGCTGAGCGGTGGGATCTCGGCGAACGTGTTGCTGGCCAAGAGAATCAAAAGGCCGAATAGAAGGGATCAAGTGGAAGTCATTACCACTGACTGAGGCGGTGGCGGATGTTTGCCGACCGACGAGACGCCTTAGGCTGGCCGGTGTTGGGCCTTAGCGTATGTCGTCGAACTCATAAACCGCCAGTTGATCAGCGGCTTCGCGCAGCCCCTTGTACGACGCATGGCGCAGCTTCCCGTCATGGGTCCAGGCCCGGTATTCAATCTCGGCAACAAGATCTGGCCGGACGAAGACTGCATTCTGCTTCCTTCCGGTATCGACAGCGGACTTGCCGATGATCCGCTTGTCCATCTGCTTACGGAGCTCGTTCGCTGACCGTTCGTTAAAGCCGGTTCCCACTCCCCCGACATAGACGAGTTGATCTCCTTTGCGCGCCGCGAGCAGGAGCCGCCCGATGCTGCCGAAGGATGCTGTCGACTTCTCATAGCCGACGATCGCAAAGCCATCGCTCTGGATGCATTTGATCTTCAGCCAGTCGCCGAGGCGGCCGCTTCGATAGGTACTGTCGCGGTCTTTCGCGATGATGCCTTCAAGGTCGTGTTCGCAGGCTAGGCGTAGGAGAGCGTCGCCGTCGGCCTCAATCTCCTCGGATAGTCGGATATCGCCCTGCCCTCCGGCCGGCACCAGTTCCTCGAGCAGATGCCGGCGCATCTCGAGTTCGGAATTTCTGAGATCGTGTCCGTCGAAATAGAGCAGATCGAAAGCCATGAAGATGGCGTCACTCGACATCTTGCCGCCGCGACCGCCGAGCGATTGCTGCAGCAGGCCGAAATCCGACCGGCCCTGCTCGTCGAGAACCACGGCCTCGCCGTCGAGGATTGCGGTGCCAACGGGAAGCCAGGCGGCTGCCTGTTTGATTGCAGGGAAACGATGCGTCCAGTCATGGCCGCCGCGCGTGAGGATACGAACGCGGGACTGCTCGATGTGAACGGCAAGTCGATAGCCATCCCATTTGACCTCGAAGGTCCATTGCGGGCCTTTCGGCGGACGCGGCTTCAGCAGCGCCAGGCACGGATCGATGCGAGCAGGCATAGGATCGAGGAGGAGGTGCGGCTGGGCGGGATCTCGGCGGCGGCGCGCCTTGCTCCGGATTGGCGCATCAACGTCACCGAGCAGCGGCTGCGAAGGTTTGCGAGGCTTCGTCATGCCGCAACTTCATCAGCAATGCCTTAAATAGCAATTGACCAAGATTGATTATTACCCACGCCGCCACCACGCGCCGAGCTCACTCATGTGTTACCACTCTTGCGATTGAAGAGGCGTACTCCGCCCCCTATCATACATCGGCCGGGGGAAATGAGGTTAATCATGTTCCCGTTGGATGTATCACAAACCGCGCTGGACGACGCCGCGGTCGCCCTCTGCCAGAGGGTCTACAATCACGTCATTTCGGTAAAGCAACTCAACACCGACCGGGACCGCGAGGAACTGGCCAGCCGTATTATCCAATCGTTCCAGCACGGGGTGAAGGACAAGGACACCTTGGTGCGGTTGCTAATCTGACCGCGTTGCGGTGCCCGGAACTTTCCTCGCTTCAGCGCGTTCAACGCGCGAGGACGGCTAGGCCCACTCGCAGCCTCTCGTCCCCGTTTCCATGCACGCTAACTCGCCCCGCAATCTCGCGGGGCCTTTTTGTGAGCGAATGCGTACCGGAACCATCGTCACTCATCGACTGTTATGTAATACCGATCGCGCAGAGGCCGGGCCCCTGCCACCCCCCTGCACTCTGCGCCATCCTCAACCAGACTGCTGCGGAGGTTCTGTTTTTTTGCAGATGCTGGACGAAGACGAATTCACCGTCCTTTTCACAAGACGGATTTGGGAGCTCTCGGCTGAGAAAGGCTTGCCGTTCGGCAGAGAACCGACGGAATATGCGCGCAGTGTAGCACGGGCTTACTGGATGTCTCGACATAAAGAAGGCTCGAGCCCGGAAGAGTGTGCCGACGACGACGCCTCCTTTTGGCCTGAAGCCCATCACCGTCCATCATAGGGCGCCGATCAGCGCTTCTCCGACGATTTCCGAATGGCACCTAATCTGTCCGGAAGCGTACAGGAACCAGCCGGGTCGTCTCTGTCAAGAGCTGAGGCGACCGCCGAAATACGAAAAAGGCGCGTGACCTAACCCCGCCAATCAGTAAAGCGTCATCCAGTGCCTATCAGACTCTGTTGCTGGCCTTGTATCCGATTTCGAGTGCGGTGGGATTCGAGATTTTCCCAGTGCCGCGGATCGATTAATGGAGGGCTACGGGCGCAGGCGCGATCAGGGGGAACCGCGCGATTAATATACTGGTGAGTTCCTCCTGGGTACGATGGCCGCGATTGAAAAGGTCGATTGCCGCGCTGCAGATTATTTCCGATGTCTTGTCGTCCGGTTTGGCCTTGTAGTGCCTAAACCAAGATTGAACGGATAGCGAGAGCACGGCCCATTCGGTTTCTTGGACGCTCGTGACCATCATTCCTCATCTCCCCACAAGTTGAAACGCGGCCAGCTTTGCAGGGTTTCATAAGTGAGCCTGCAATCCCAGTTGTGCCGTGACGTTGAAGAATATCTCCTGCCATTCAGTGCGAGGTGACCGCACGACCGCTGGAGGCGAGATGCTCTGTAATGGCGCGCCGGATTTCGGTCACCGTGTCGAAGAGCCTGTTGTCCAGGTCGATGACATTGAAGCGGACAGCGATGAATTTGAGGCGGTTTTCGACAGGAACCGCGATCCCGACTTCCTGACCATTGAATACGACAGCTTGCTTTTGCATAACAAACCTCGGGCACGCCACACGGGAGCACCATCTTAGAAAAGTGGAACAAAGGGTTTACGACGCGTCAGATTGCCGTCGTAGGTCGGTATCGGATCGAGCCGAGATCACACGCTTGCTGCAACAATGCGAAGAAACGAAGTCGGACAAACAAGATCATCATCCTCCCTCAAGCGAGGCCAAACAACCGCTGAGTATCGCCGGCGAGGCCGGTATTTCGGAAATCCCCTGTAAAAAACGTAGTCGAGAAACTTCGAGTAAGCAACTGATTTTTGTTATTATTTAGCGTTTTGAATCGTATGATAATTACCGCAGGTGCGAAGTAACAAATGATGTACGTTCGTCCGACCCCATCGTCGAAGGCCCTTCGAAGCTTACCCGGAGATATCGCAGACTTGTTGTAGGTGTTCTCATCGGACGTCGGCGGGCTGGTCGTCGGCGGGATCCGGATCACGATCATACGCTGCTCGCCGTTCGTCGACTTCCTTCTGAATAGCGCCGTAGACCTCAATCTGCTTCGCGCCATTCGCGACAAGGGCATCCACGAATTCTTCAAGCTTGAGCCTCAGGTCATCACGCCAGCCGCTCATGACTGCTCCTCCGACTGCTGGAGGACGCCTCGGCAAAGCAGTCCCCCAAGGCGGGCAAAGGGAGGTGGCGGCACGACTGATTGGACCGACGGGCTCGTCCGGCTCGGGCTCGGGAAGCGGTGGCGCCTCGCCGGGAATGCGGTCGGGATCGTGTGGTGGCTTATCGACAGGCGGGGGCGATGGCGGCGGCACGATGGGTTCGTTCGGAACGGACATTGGGGTTCCTCCTCGCTCGCAAACGTGGGAAATGAGCGTGAGTTCCGTTGACGCTCGACCCTTCAGATACCATCTGCTGCAGCATGCCCAAGACAGCGACCACAAAGAAAGAAAGCGATGATCCCGAACTGATCAGAGAGTGGTCGCTTCCGGTGGCTGCGACGCTGGGATCCGCTGTCCGGGTCAAGGGAATCCTGCAGGAGATACGCTCCCGGCTGCCGGCCGCGGTCAGGAAGTCGCTGGACATGCAGTCGAGCGCACTCACCCTCGTAATGCCTGAGACTTCCAAGACAGCGTTCCGCGCGACCTCGTCCGTCATCTCCGCGGCACTGGAAGACATCGCAGACCTTCCGATCATTCCTCGCGAGATCGAGGAAATCCTGACGATCACAGCTTCAGAAAGGAAGCGTTGGCTGCAGGACGGACGTCTTCCGAGCGCGGGAACGAGAACGGTCCGGTTGCAAGGCCGAGCGAGACGGATCACCTTCCACGTATTCGACCCCCGGATCGTGGAAGACCTGCTGGACCGCGGCGCCGTGGACGAATGGCGTGAGGAGGACGCGGCAGCGAAGGCTGAAAACCGGAGGCGCGCAGCGTATCAGGCGAAGCTGACGCGCTCGCTGAAGAAGCAAAAGACAGCTAAACAAGTTGAACAGAGCGCTGGCGAGGCTGTGAATGGGTTAAGCGGATGGGACGATTTCGAGAGCGACGGCCTGTTGCGATAGGCCGTCGGCGCATGTTGACTGAGATTACCGATTAAAATCAGCGTATCCGCCGCCTTTGGATTGCGGTTCGAATCCTGAACTGGATCCTTGGAATAGGCCTGACCGAGGCCGAAATCACCCCGGGATGAGCTTCTTGGCGTCAGCCTCAGCAAGGTAAGGATATCCCTGTGACTCGTTCTCGCGGATCTCGGCTACGAGCTTCTTGGCGCGCGTGATGCGCTCGTTGCGCCAGGCCGCTGACTCGGTCGCCTGCAAATTGTCGAACACCGTGAAAAGGTAGTCCCGCTGATTACTCGCCAGCCAGAAGCTACGATCGCAGATCCACTTCTCGAACAGATAGGTATTGAAGACGTAGCCGTTCGCCGCATTCCAGATCTTTGCCAGACGGATCGTTGGCTTGATCAGATAGCCGTTGGCCTTGTTCTTTTCCTCCAATGTTGCGTTGAAGTCGTTTGGGCTCGTCGACTGCCAGTCGTTCGGACCGTTCGGGATCTGATAGGTGCTTCCGTAATAGTGTTGCGCGGGGACAAGCTCGAACTTGATATGGTTCAGCTCAAGCACGATGGTCGGGCTAGACTGATAGACTTCCGAGGTACTGTACTTACCTTCGACAAATTTCTTGAGACGGTCCAGATAGCTCTGCGGCTTCCGACCGCCGTTTTCGAAAACGACCATGTAGTCGACGTCCGAATGCTGATCATCGCGGCGCGGCAGGATCGTGCCGCGTGTCTGGGAGCCGAACCGGAAGTGGGACTGTAGCTTGTCGCCATCGACCTGGAACCAGCTATCCAGGCGGGTTCCGAGCGCCGCAATTGAGGTGTTGATTGACTTTCGCTCGTCCTCAGAAAGGACTGCGGAAGATGCCCGGCTCGCCAGATAGGAGTTCACGCTCATCGGGCAGCCTTGTCCACGGCGTGCGTCGACTGCCCGTCGTCGAAACCCTTCTTCGCTTTCCTGAAGTCTCGGTTTGCGAATAGCGGACTTGCCTGGTTCAGCTCGTTACGGCGCTTGGTCAAGCCTTCGAGGCCTTCGAGCGCCGCGGATTCCTCGACGTTCCACAGTAAAGTGATCTCACGGAAGACGCGGGAGTCGTTCTTGAGAGTGAGGTACTGGTCGCCGCTGCTCTTGTGCAGTGTCGCTTTCTCCGCGGGCTTAAGAAAGGTGACGAGCGCCGTAAGGACGGTGACGGCCGCGGAACCCACGCTTGCCCAGATGACATGGTCCTTCACGAGTGCCGTCCCGACGAGTGCGCTGATCACCACAGACGGTATCCCGAACCAGTAATTGAACTGGTTCCAGCGGTCGCTGGCGTTGAAATGGGCTTTGCCGGAATGCGCGCAGTCCTCCTCCAGACGCAGGAGTTCACTCGCGATCTTCGTTTTGAGCTGCTCATCAAGGTTCATATCGGATTGATACTTGAACGAAGCCGATTCTCGCAATCAAAACGCGTATTCTTGCGTCGATATCCACACTTAGGCTGGGTCTGCCGACACTATCTTCATCGTAAAGGTCTTCGGCCCATTGCAGAAATCGGAGCGGCGGAGAGGTTTCTATGAAATAGATAGTACTGATTGCTTTCGGACTAGCTGCAACGAACGCCGTTGCCGCCGATTATCCAACGGTTGGCCTAGGGTTTGCGCATGAGGGAACTCGCGGCCGCTTCGCGCCACTAGCGGCCATCCTGGACATGCTTCGCAAGGAGCTCTTGGGACTTCATTGATCTCCGGTCAGGTGACTGTTACGATTATTGCGGTTGCCTACCGAACCTGCTGCCGGGTTGAAGGGCGTATTATTTGGACTGCGACGACCCCTTTTTGTGGTCGATGTGTAATCGGCAGACGTCGACGCAGATAAGGGATCGCGATGTTCTGCGAGATTATAAAATTCTCCCAACCCAACGTAGCTATGCTCAAGAAGTCGATCCTTGGACGGTATTCGACTGTCAGGTCGTCACACGTCGACGAAGCACTTGCCTCTTCGTTTGGCTTTAGGACCTACGCGTCGATGTTGACGACGCTCCGTCAGATGACCGGCTCGACGCGTTTGATGGTGCAGATGGACACAGCTTTGCTCCAACTACGCCTCGAGCAGTTGGGGTACGCTGGCCTCGACGTACCCACGCTGCGACGCGCTGTTATAGAAACAGTATACCCGGACCCATGGTTGGGAGACGAGTTAGAGCAAACGCTGGTCCGACGACGTTTGCCTGAAGCGGCCAATTCAGGCGCCTAGAGATCGCTCGCCGCTGGCTTCTGGCCGTAGTTTCGGCTGTCAGTTTTGGGCTGAAAGGCGTCATCGGCGGCCTTCAGTGGAAGTTCCTTGCGTTCACTTTCAGTGTATCGATGTGCGAATCCCCCACGAAGATGTCGCGCGGCTGCGGTACTGCCTTCGGCCTATCCCTTGAGTCTGGATTTCCAGGCGATCCATGGGCGAACTCGTCCCCTCGCCCCGTCGGGATCGTCACATCGATCTCGCGGTCGGCCAGCCCTGACAGGTCTCCGGATAGATCGAAGAGTTGTTGGGCAACCAGGTGCACGACATCCCCTTCCCGCTGGATCTTGCCGTTGATGGCCATCAGCGATGATCCCAGCACAACGCGGCGGCGCTTTTCGAAGAGCGATGGCCAGACAACCACGTTCGCTGGCCCCGTCTCGTCCTCGATAGTGATAAACATGACACCTTTGGCCGACCCCGGCATCTGCCTCACCAGGACGAGTCCCGCCGCCATCAGCCAGCGGCCGTCACGCGCGTTCATGGCCTCCGAGCAGGTGACGATATTGCGTTTCTGCAGATCCCGCCGGAGGAATGCGATCGGGTGTTCCCGGAGCGTCAGCCCGACGTGGCCGTAATCCTCGACGACGTTGTGGCCTTCGGTCATCTGCCGAAGCTCGACTTCCGGCTCCTGCTGCTCGGCGATGACCTTGGACTCCCGCTCGGCCGCAGCAACAAACAGCGGCAACGGTTCGTCACGAAGCGCCTTGATGGCCCAGATCGCGTCCCGGCGCTGGAGCTTCAGCGACGGCAGGAAAGCGTCCGCCTCCGCAAGCTGGTTGAGCGCCTCCGTCGGAACGTTCGAGCGCCGCCAGACATCGTCGACAGTTTCGAAATCGTTGATCATGCGCGCGGCCACGATCCGGGCAACCTCCGCGACCGCCAAACCCCTGACCATGCGCATGCCGAGCCGGACCGCGTGGCGGTCGGTACCGCCAATCCGTTCAAGCGTGCAGTCCCAGCGGGATCGGTTGATGCAGACTGGCCGGATCAGGACGCCGTGGGCCTTGGCGTCGCCAACGATCTGGGCGGGTGCGTAGAAGCCCATCGGCTGGCTGTTCAACAACGCGGCGCAGAAGACGTCGGGATAATGACACTTCACGAAGCTCGACGCATAGGCAATGAGCGCGAAGGACGCCGCGTGGCTTTCCGGGAAGCCGTAGGATCCAAAACCTTCGAGCTGCTTGAACGTGCGTTCGGCGAACTCCCTCGTGTAACCGTTGTTTACCATCCCCTCGACGAGCTTTGTTTGAAACCGACTGACCCCGCCCGTGAATTTGAAGGTCGCCATAGACTTGCGAAGCTGATCGGCCTCGCCGCCCGTAAACCCGGCGCAGACCATGGCGACCTTCATCGCGCTCTCTTGGAACAGCGGCACGCCGAGCGTCTTGCTCAGCACTGCCTCCAGTTCGGGCGTCGGATATTCAGGCTTCTCCTTGCCCTCGCGCCGCCGAAGATAGGGATGGACCATGTCGCCTTGGATTGGGCCTGGGCGAACGATCGCCACCTGGATCACGAGGTCATAGAAGGTCTCGGGCTTCAGACGCGGCAGCATCGACATCTGCGCCCGGCTCTCGATCTGGAAGGTCCCGAGCGTGTCGGCCTTGCGGATCATCGCATAGGTCGCCGCGTCCTCCTGCGGAATCGTCGCGAGATCGAGATCGTCGTCTTTGTGCTCGCGGATCAGGTCGAAGGCCTTCTGCATGCAGGTCAGCATGCCGAGCGCGAGGACGTCCACCTTCATGAATTTCAGGGCTTCTACGTCGTCTTTGTCCCACTCGATGATCTGGCGGTCGACCATACTTGCTGGCTCGATGGGAACGAGGTCATCGAGGCGATCATGGGTCAAGACGAAGCCGCCGGGATGCTGGCCAAGATGGCGAGGCGCGCCCATGAGCTGCTGCGCGAGCTTGAGTGTCAGGACGAGACGACGATCGTTCGGGTTCAGGTTCAGCTCACGCACATTCCGGTCGCTGACCTCCTCTGACCACGACCACATACCGGACGACAGAGCTTTGATGACATCCTCAGGCAGACCGAGCGCCTTGCCAACATCTCGGATAGCTCCCTTGGCCCGGTAACGTGTGACGGTCGCGCAGAGGGCGGCCTTGTCCTTGCCGTAGGTCTTGTAAATCCACTGGATGACCTGCTCTCGGCGTTCGTGCTCGAAATCGACGTCGATATCCGGCGGCTCGTCGCGCTCCTTGCTCACGAAGCGTTCGAACAGGAGATCATTGGTTTCGGGATCGATGCTTGTGATGCCGAGGATGTAGCAGATCGCCGAGTTCGCGGCCGATCCACGGCCCTGACAGAGGATGCCCTGCGAGCGCGCGAATTTCACGATCGAGTAGACAGTCAGGAAGTAAGGCGCGTACTTCATCTCTTTGATCAAATCGAGCTCGTGCTTCACCGCGCGGAGAACCTTTTGCGGCAGGCCTTCGGGGTATCTGTTCGGAATGCATTCGCGGACATAGTGCTCGAGCGACTGCTGGGCGTCCATGCCGGGCACGATGGCTTCCTCGGGATACTGGTAGGTCAGCTCTTCAAGGGAGAATCTGCAGCGTTCGACGATTTCGACAGTTCTTGCGAGAGCTTCAGGGTAGCTTGGGAATAGCCGCTGCATCTCCTCTGGAGGTTTGAGATATCGGTCGGCGTGGCGCTCGCGCTCGAAACCCACTTCGTCGATCGTCGTGTTGTTGCGGATGCATGTGACGACGTCTTGGAGCTGACGGCGGCCGGGTTCATGGAAAAGCACGTCGTTCGTAACAACCGTCCGCACCCGGTGCTTCGAGGCGAGATTGGAGATCTCGAACAGCCGCATCTGATCGTTCGGCCGACGGCGCAGCGACAGGGACACGTAGGCGCGATTTCCGAAGATTTCGGCCATCTTGCGCAACCGGACAGCGCAGGTCTCGTCCGGGAGATCCGGCACCAGTATCCCGAGGAGGCCTTCAGCATAAAGCGCAACGTCATCGAGATGCAGGATGCAGTTATTCTTCCCGCCCCTGCTCTTCCCAAGCGTAATGAGGCGCGTCAGCCGGGAATAAGCCGCGCGGTCGGTCGGATAGACAAGGATCGACATTCCGTCCTGCAGATCGAGCCGACAGCCGACGACGAGTCTGATGCCCGTGGCCCGAGACGCTTCGAGTGCACGGACGATCCCGGCCAGCGAATTCCGGTCGACGATCCCAAGAGCCTCGATCCCCAGTTCCTTGGCCATCGTGAACAATTCGTCCGCCGACGACGCGCCGCGCAGGAAGCTGAAATGTGTCGTGACCTGGAGCTCGGCGTACTTCATGCGAAGATCCCGTGCATGAACCACTGGCGGTCGCCCGTTTCCGGATCGACGCCATCGCCCGAGCGGAAGACCCAGTACCGCTTGCCAGCGTCGTTTTCGATGACGTAGTAGTCGCGAACAGCCTCAAGCTCGCTGTCGCGCTTCCACCACTCTCCGAAGACGCGTTCCGGGCCGTCGGCCCTCTTCACGTTATGCCTCTTGCCACGCCAGGTGATACTCCTCGGCGGGTGGTCGGGCGTAAGGGCGATGGCCGTGATCCGGTCGGGACGATCAAGCAGGCGAACCGGACGACGCCAGTGGAGCGCCCAGCTCTCTTCGACTGCGTCCGCTGCAGGGGCGATGCGTTGCGTGCTTCGCTCAGGCACATCGGAAGCGACAGGCGCGACGCGATAGACCCGCTGTCCCCGGTTTCCAAGGATGTCGATCAGCGGCGTGATGTCCGTCGTCTGTTCCTCCACGAGGCTGGACGACTTCTGCTCCTCTTCGAGCGCCTCCGACATCACGGCGACGAGCGTGAGCTTCTCGATGCCGAACCCAGGCTCGATCTTCTCCGTCCGGTCCCTGAAGAGCTTGGTCAGCCAGGCGACATCGCGGGCGGGTTTGGCGGTGCCTGCTCGGATGGCCTGACGGGTTCCATCGACCTTTTCGATGATGAGATCGGAGCGGCGGACGCCGAGACCCTTCCTCTGCAGTTCGTCGACAAGCTGGACGACGAGACGGCCGACGTACTTGTTGATTGTCTCCGCTGCCCCGATAGGCTCCGCAAATGCTCGCGAGACTTCGATCAGCTCCGGCGTGCGTATGGGATCGATCGGCTCGGACACGCGGCCGAACATCTGGTCGAGACGGCGACCGATTTCGGGACCAAACCGCAGGGCGAGTGGCGCCCGGGCGGTGTTCGCCAATTCACCAATGCTCTGGAAGCCAAGCGTTCTGAGATCGCCAGTGATCTTTTCCGGCAATCGCAGCAGCGAGAGTGGAAGCTTCTCGACCGCCCGGACGGTCTCTCCTCGTGGAATGATGACAGTCTCGCGGTTGATCGCCCGAGCGCATGCGTGGGCCGCGCCCCAGGTGTCCGCGATGGCAACGCGTGCCCTGAGGCCCTTCGCATTGAACTGGTTGGCGACGCGGGTGAGCATCGGCTCCTCACCGCCTTGGAGGTGATCGGCTCCTTCCGTGTCCATGACGATGCCATCGATCCCGTCGACGGCCACTATCGGGGAATAGACCGTCAGCGCCCAGAAAGCGATGCGTTCGAGTGCGATGGCGTCAGCAACAAGATCGGCATCGACCATCATGAGATCGCGGAAGATCGCCTGAGCCTTGGCCGCGGGCATCCCTGCCCTTACCCCGGCCTTGCGCGCCGCATCGTCGGCGGCCGACACCCACCGCTTCGAGCCGGACTTCGCGATGACCGCGATACCTTGCTCAGGCGGAATAGAGGGATCGGTCCGGCGTATTCGATCTGTTGGCAGATCCGGTAGATAGATGGATACGACCCTTGTCATCGCAGGCTCCAATTTCAAACTCAGCACACTCGCCCGCACGCGATCTCATCAATTCCAGTAGCCACCTCGCCCGACCCACTCCCGCAACGGGAAGGTCTTCGGATGGCAGCACGCTCACCCTCCATCTTGTCATTGCCGCCGTCGGCTGGCCGAAGTCGGAGGCTTCCGTCTGCCTTCTCCATCGCCGCACTACGATTGCCATCGTCCCTGTCTTCTCTGCAGCGAGCTGGAGGCGCCGAGACGCCGTCATCGGCAGACGCACGAGTTCCCCGACCACCGCGCCGAGACCGCCGTAGGACAGACATTGCTCCATGGATGCCAGGACATCCTCTTCCTTGTCACCTTCGACAAAGACGACCCGCTTCGGATGAAGCCCGGCCTGTGCCAAGGCAGGCATGAAGAGGTCTGGCCGAGTGAGGCACCAGGCGACGTCGCCCTTTGTCCGGGCAACGATCCCGGCGGCGAACAGCGCCGCGGCGGCTCCGTCCACTGTACCGGAACCACCGCCTGCGAATTCGTGAAGCGCTCCATGAGCGAGACCGTTGCCAGGAAGCACCGCATCGATCTCGGGCACGCCGAAAGGCAGACAGCCGACATGCTTCGCCTTATCGCCCTGAAGGGCGGAAATGCGCTCGCGCAGATCGGCAAGAACATGCTCGCGGGCAGCCAACATCGATCACGAATCCTCTCGAAATCGCTGTGAACAGGTACGACTTCATGTCGTTCAAACGGTGATGTTCCTCTTCTGTTCCTTCCGTGGACCGGAGTCAATACGACCCAGAATAGGAATAATGTCCCACAATTTTTGTTTTACGAAAGATTATCTCGCCGAATCAGACACGTAGCCGAATCGTGTAAGTCACCGGCTTTATTGAAAAAATTTTGTTGGCAGCGAAAGGATTGCCTTCGCTGCCAACTCCGACTAAAGACGCGGCCGTTTGATGGAGCGAGCGTTGCCCGGGAAGCCCAAGAAACCGCTGAACCTTTCATCGCCCCTGCGCCATGTGCGCGATCCCATCATCGAGGTCGAGTGCCGGGCATGCAATCGGTCTGGCACCTACATCCGCGCTGAGTTGATCAAGAAACACGGAGCCAGCGTGACATTCGCACGCCTCCGGCGAATGTCAGCGCTCGGCTGCGACCGCCTCGTTGCTGCGGACGGCGATCATTGCGGCACCCGGTTTCCCTGCTTGCATCCAACAGGCTCAAGCGTCGAAGGTGCGAGCTAGGCGTCTCGAAACCGAACTACGAAATCCAAGGCCACTATATCCGAGCCGATACATTCCGCACAGATTCCGAATCCATCCTCTTCGAATTCTTCACGGCTTTTTCTCTGACGACAACAATCGCAGACGGCTGTTCCGCGACAGAACCTCGTCGGGGCCAGTATCTCGACCAATGGAGCTTCACCCGCGCAATGGGCAGGTTGTGGCATCGTAACCTCCCTGAGAATCCTGTGGAATATGAGATAGGTGCCGCCCTCGGCGCTTTCCAGACCTCCGGTGTTGGCAGGTTTGGACCGGTCGGCTACGTTGCCCCATCCCAACTGACGGCGAGGTGGCTGGCTTGTGCAATCTTTACCGCATGGACGACATCGACTGGGTTCGGAAATGGGCGATTGATGCCGAGAGCATGATCAATCTCATGCCCGCGTACCAGATGAACCCCGACCAGATGGGGCCGATCGTCCGCAACGCCGCTGACGGCCGCAAGCAGCTCGTCCATGCCCGCTGGGGACTGCCATCTCCGATGCGCGTCCAGGAAGAAGCTGCTGCAGGCCGGGCCGCGAAGCTTGCCGCGAAGGGCAAGCCTTTCGATATGGACGAACTCGTGCGAATGGAGCCTGATCGCGGCGTAACGAACGTCCGGAAGCTCAATCTCAAGCACTGGAGGCAATGGTTCGGCATCGAGCACAGATGCATCGTGCCCGTGACAACGTTCGCTGAACCCGATCCAGAAAGTCAGGAGCCGGGTGGCAAAGTCCCGAATGCCTGGTTCGGCCGGGGCGAAGGGAAAGAACTCATGTTCTTCGCGGGGATCCACGTTCCTCAATGGACCAGCGTTCGGAAAGTTAAGGACGGGCTGACGACCGACGACTTATACGGCTTCCTGACGACCGACCCGAACGAAGTCGTGAAGCCGGTCCACTTCAAAGCGATGCCCGTCCTGCTGCTGTCCAAGGAAGAGACGGACGTCTGGATGAATGCGCCATGGGAGGAAGCCCAGCATCTCGCGCGCCCCGCGCCGGATGATGTGATCATGATCACGTCGCGCGAGCCTTACGGATCCAGCATCATCTCCAAGGAAGGTGAATCCCTTCAGGCGAGCTTGCTGTGACAGCACAGATGCTATGGGTCGAGACGACAACCGACGAAGAGGCCCGAGCACTCGACCGCCAGATATGGGATTTCTCAACGCGGGAAGAACCTGACGGTACCATCATATCGCAGGCTCCTGGCCCGGCGCCGGAGAACGGGGAGTTCTGGTCCGACGCCCTCGATCGCATCAAGGACGACCCCGATCAGCGCTATGCCATGGCAAGGCGCCATCTGCCCCTGCCCGCAGCTTGGCGCGAGATGGCCGTAGCCCTGCGCATGAAGATCCGGAAGGCGCGCAAGGAGAAGACAGGATACGAGGATCTGCTCCGGGAACTGCACCATCTCGCGGCGATGTCGAGCTACGCCGGATACGGCATCATCCAGCGCGTTCCCTATGTCCGCCTCGCTGGTCTCGATCTCACGTATGATCGTGTGGGTTTCAACCAGCTCCTTCTCCTCGGAGCTACCGATGGAAAATGGATGCGCGAACTCTGGGGTGAGCCTTCCACGCACAGCACCGCCGCCGAACTCTACGAAGACATGCTCAAGGGCGATCTCGAGCGGCTCAACGCCGAGAAGAAGCAGGAGGATTCCGAGCAGATGGATCGTCTGTTTGCCAACTGGAACGACGAGGACAAGAGTGAGGAGCCTCAGCGGCAACTCCCTAACGAGCCTAGGCGCCGGAGCCTTTTGGGGTGGCTGTTCGGCCGATGAAGTGACCGCACTCAGTCGATTTCGTCGACTGCGGGCGTCTCCCTGATGTCCAGATCGAAGAAGCTCTCGTCCTTCTTATTGATCACGGAATCCTGCCACGCGGCGACGAGCCATCCCTCGTGCTTTTTGGAAATTTCCCGGAAGCACAGTTGTTTTTCGGACTGATAGTAGGCGGCAAGCTTTTGATTGGAACCCCTGTCGAACTCGTCGGGGTGCGCCTTCACCATGACGAGAAGCCCTGGGCGACTGATGACGTGCTGCGCTTCCCGGAAGAGTCGGAGAGCGATGCCATGCCCTCGCAATGAAGGGTTCACCCATAGCCGTTCCAGATAAGCGACCGCATCGAGTTCGTCTAGGTCGGCTTCCTTCTTCAGCGCCTTCGCGAGGAAAGGCTTGTCATCGACGAGTATCCGACAGGCAATCGCGGCGTGATGACTACGCTCGTCGAAGACGTCGAAATAGCCTTCGTCCTCGTTGTCCTCCGGCAGATATCCTGGCTGGAAAATAAAGCCCTTAAGATGGGCAAGGGATGGTCCCGGCACATCCTCATCGGCTGAGTATCGTCTCAGGACAACGGAAAAGTCGAGGACGCTTGGCGCCTCAGGATGTTTGCTGAAGATCGTTTCGACTTTCAGGAAGCTCTCGTCGTCGGGGATTTCTTCATCCATCTGCGTTGACGCTCCTGGAGCCACATCGCGCTCCACTAAAATAAGAAACTCCGGGAGGACGGATTTTCCACCGCTGTCCCGGAGTCCATGGGCGCTCTCACGGCCGTCCGGCTTACGCCGACCCGGTGATCGTGATTTCCTGATTTCTGGTATCGCGCGACGCCCTTAAGATCAAGAGATTGCCACATCCGGACCATGGTTTAAGCCGCATCCATGCGCTTGACGACGTCCCGACCACACCATGCGTGATCATGTGTGCGGCTTTTCACCGGGGCTGGGATGGGATTTCGCGGGTCGTCTCGATCGATGTCAGAGACATATTCCGATCGTATTCCTCGCCGTGATAGTTCGGATCAATCGGCAGCTCGTCCGGCCGGAGTGGAGGACCGCAGCCCAATCGAACCGACGCTCCGTGGCCTCAGGAGGGCGGTGCTCACGGTGAACCCTATCCCGCCCTTGGGCCAATGAGACGCATCAATGGTCTCCCAATCGGACCTAGCCAACGGCGTGTCCTCTACCCGGCAACCACCGCGACAAGCTTCTTACTGACCAGGCATTTATCCAGCAAACTCGCGGACCCGTTAAGAACGAGGATCGTCGCAGCGACATCCGGCACCCGGAGCACAACTTCATAGACAGCTAGTTCGGCATCGCGATTGGGATCATCCCTCAGGAGATCTTCGTGATGTTCTAAAGCTTCGGCCTGACACTGTTCCAGGGCTCCATGTGTCATAAGCTGGTCGAGAGCTCGTCGATATCCAAGCGCGGCTAACGAATCCTTACGGTCGCGAAGAACCAAAGCTGGGTTTCAAGCCAGTCCGGGATCCAGAGAAGGCCATCGCGCCAAGCGCCAGCGGCTTTAAGCTGCCTTCGCCATCCCACTCCGCACAAGCTTCACGGTAAGATGGGTCACAACATCGGCTGCCAAAGCGAGAAGTCGCTCACGTTCTTCCGTCATCATTGAAACCATACGCTCGAGCTCTTCATCAAGGATCTGCGACACCTCGACTTCCAGTCGTTCGGACATTGACTCGTGCGCACCAGAGCGTCAGCAATTACCATAGCGGACGCCGCAGGGCCGAAAGGCTTCTCCTGAGGACCGACCAAATAGATGTCTTAATTGACGATCTCGCCGCGCGACGTAGGCATTGGACAAAAAAGTAATGCTGACGCCCTCGTCCATTATTCTCATCAACTGCTGTCGAGAAACCGACCAGAGCGTTCGCCTCGGCGACACCCTGGTAAAGGCCCTGAGTCCAAGCGAGCATGTGCGCTTCGGACTCGAAGTCGGCTCTATCGGCCCGAACTTCGACATATGCGCCGTCGAGGAGGAAATGGCCTAAAGCTAGTTGCTCCTCGGCGGGTCCGAAATCGCGTTGCAACGGCCTCATCTCGGCGCTTCCCGCTGCAAGCCCTTCTGCTCGTCCAGCTTCGTAGCAATCCTCTACAGAGAAAAGCAGTAGATTTCGAATGTCAGCCTGATTGTATTTCATGGGGTTCCTCACCCTGTGCGGCTATCATAATAAATGCAGACGTTTTGAAACTGTCGCTGCAATCTCGCGCCCGTCAGAGCTGACCGACAGGCTCCAATCGCAAGGCGTCAATGACCTGTTGCAAAAGTACCGCGGCAGCGGCTCTGTCGCCGCTCGCGATCATGCGGTCAGCTTCCGAAAGCTTGGAATGTTGCACCACGCGCTCTGTGAGCGTGCTTCTTAGTCTTTCTAGCGAGCGCTCCCGGTCTTCCGGTGAACGGACCAACACACGCCCGTCCTTCGTTAACCTTCGATTGAGAACGGAGTTGAGATAAGGCCGCAAGGACATGGGATGCGAGTGTCCCATTAGTTCGACCGCCATCATCAGCACCTGGTTCTCCCAGGCTTCCGAGCGGTTGACAGTGACGCCCTCCTCCGCAAGCATATCGAGCTGAAGCTCAATTACCTCGGTGATGAACCGCGCTCGAAGGCGATGTATGTTTGCATTCTCGACGCCCGCTTCCGCGAATACCCCGCCACCGATCCGAGTGACGCTGTCCTCGCTGAGCGGCCCTCCCTCTTCGGAGAGGAATACCGCGTCGTCGTTCGAATTGCGACCGATCCTTCTTTCCGAGACGATTTTCTGGCGCTGAGGATCAGTGTAAATGAAGGCGACAATGCTTAGCACTAGCTCCTTGTTGAAACGCAGGGTTCCTACGCCCTGATTTTTTCGAACAACTTTAACCTGAAGATGCGATCGGGCGTTTGATCCGATAAACGGCGCCAGTTCATCAAGATTAGGAAAATCGCCGACCTTCAGTTGGACGATTTCGCTGACACGTGCACCTGTTTCCAAGGCGACGAGAAGCATCAGCAAGTTTCGAGCTGAGTTGCGCCCGCTTGCCTCTGCCTTTGTAAGCAAGCTCTCCACCTCGGTCGCGGTTGGCGTATGTCGGCTTCCGAAAGTGCTGGTTTCGCCCGGCTCCAGAAGACGGGAAACCCATTTCAGGTAGGAATGCCCGTGCGGCAGCTTTACCTCGACCTCGTTGCTACCCAGTGGAAAAGTGTAGTCCTCCGGAAGATTGCTATACTCGTGGCGAGAGCGCACCTGGACATGATAGAGCAAATGACCTTGCTCCTCCGCCCATTTGAAAAAATCGTGCACAACGGAAATGCAGTAGTTTCTACGAGCGACCCCGATGCCCGCCGATGTCATAGCGATCTGCCAAGCGAGCAACAACTCGTCATTCACCGCTTTGTCTCGAACGTTCCTCTTGTGTTGTAGTCGACGGAAAATTCGAAGCGCCTTTACGGCTTGCTCTACGCTTGAGGCTTCTTGCTTCTCCCAGACGACAAGGTGGCGAGCGTAATCGGCAACCCATTCATCCAGTCCGCCGTTCCAGCAGAGCGTGGGGATGGTATAGGTTTGCTTCGTGATCAAGCCAACCGCCACATCCACCATCAGGATGGCACCCGTGTTGAGCTTCCGCTTGAACACGACGATCGAGGCATCACTGGCGGGCTCGACACCCTGGCGGTGGACAGCCTTCCTACGGTACTGCTTTTCCCATTTTTCGATCCGCGTACGAAGCGCTGGGCTTTGGGTCAGTGTCTTTGGCGAACAACCGATCCGCTCCGCAAACCATTGGCGCGAGAAGCGGTGGTTGTAGCTCGGCACAACCGCCGGGTCAGCTTCAGCGAGCACACAGTCGAGGCGTTCGCGGTACAATTTGCTCAGCGTCGCAGTTGAAGGCGTGATCGACACAGTCATTCCACGACTTGGAGGAGGTTCTGCTTTTGGGACAGCATCCTTTTGAGCTGAGCGTTCTCCCTTTCTGCGGTCGCCAGTTTCCGCTCATTCTCGTCACTCCTGACTTGCAATGCCTGTCGCTGCTGGCGCTCCGCTTCCATGGCATGCTTCGCTTCATGGTACTGCGTGGCAGTCGCAATGAGCCTCTGCTGCGCTTCACTAAGTTTGTCTTCAGCCACAAGGCGCCTCTCCTTCTCAGTCTTGTATTCCCGCGGCTTGGCAGTGCCCTTCCCATCGGCATTGGAGTCAGCGATTTCACGCGCGTCTCGGAGTTTGCAGAGAAGCTCATTGATGTAACGGACCGCGCCGCCGTACGCCTTTGATTGCATGTTCCAGTCGCGCTTCGACGAGACGGCGTAGATCCCAAACTCTGGACACGACCAATCACGAACTTCGCTGAATGACTTAGGGAGAGTGACCTCTGGCGGCACACCAGCCACCAACCATTCGAGATAACGGGCTCGCATCAAGGCGAGACGCTCATTGACCGACAGCGACATTTGAAATTCTCCAGGTGAGACAGATTGGGGGACTACGCCGCAGTTCCATCTCGAAAGCTGCGCAGCGCGACTACGTTTGCGGCTTGCAACTCACCGAAGATGGTGGGCGCATCATCGTTTGCAGCCATCGTTCCGTAGTGAATCTCTTCATCTACGAAGCTGAGGTTCTCCGGCCCAATGAGCGCCCATGGGCAACCGGGGCAGACTGTGGGTCCTGCGGAAGCATAGTCTGGCCCAACTGAACGCGGTTCGAAGCCTGCAAGCTTACGGCAGGCGGCCTTGCCGCAGCCGTTTTCGGTTCGTGGGCAGCAACACGTCACCCAAGCCTTTGGTGTAAGGACAACACTCATCTTATCCAACTGACGGATAACCGTTTTCGCCAACACCTCCGGCACGATCTGGACCTCGGAAAACTTCGTGCGAAGACGCTTCGCAAGCTT
Source organism: Rhizobium leguminosarum bv. trifolii WSM2297 (assembly GCF_000271845.1). The sequence continues at coordinate 1,843,951 of NZ_JH719395.1, forward strand.
GTTCAGTCTGTCACCCATCGGCCCCGCATACGTTGTTCTGCCTGTTACCAAGTCACGAACAACCTCAATGCGAAAATTCCAGATCTCTTTCGTCCATGTTCGGGCGTTGTCGTGGTCCAACATCACGTAGTCGTTCGTGGTCTCGAGGCTGAAATGCCGCAGGTGATGCGACAGGCTCTCGAACTTCCCTTTGTATCGCCAGATGTAGAGGACGGCGAAGAACCTCCGAAACTGGCGAGTCTGCCAATGCCAGCTTAGTTTTTGCCCACTGTCATCATCCACTTCATATTCGACAGCACCAACCGACCGCGCAAACTCGTTGAGATGCTGTTCAGGAACGAGAGTCGCAGTCTTGCCAGATACGGGATCGACGTATTCGAAAAGCAGTGATTCAGGATCGAGTTCCGCCGCATCGAAGGAACAAAGCGCATCCACGGCCCTCGCAACGATGTTAGGGATAGGAATCCACGTCCTGAGGCGCTCATTCTTGTTTATGTAGCACCTCATCCACCATCCGTCGGCGTCGTTCCCTGCCAGAGAATCCCGCTCCAGCATCTTGATCTCGTCCATTCGCCGAGCGGTGAACGCCGAAATAAGGATGAAGCACGCTTGAGAGAGCTTCGCGATCTGCCGTCTGAGTGCTTCCGCGTCTTTCCGGTGCCAGGCACCCGCTTTCCTGGCCGCGAGGTTAGCGTGATACAGGTCGCGGATCCGTTGGCAGTTCTGCGCCACAAAGCGCACCGCTTGTTCAAGCAAGGTCATTACAAGCGCGGGAGGCGGTATTGGCGTCCGGTCGCTCGTAATCCCTAACTCGATTGCCTTTTTCGAGGGCCCTTCGGGAAAAGGACGAAACCGGATCGATGGAGCTTTGATGAAAGCACGCAAAGCGTACAGGGCATCGAATAGGCTGGTGATCAAGTTGATTTGCGTCCAGACAACCGGCTTCTCCTTGGCCGCTGCTACGGAGACGATCGTCTTTCCGTTAAGTCTGGCAGTGGCAGCTTTCAGTTCGGAGTGAAGTTCGCGCCGCGCCCAATTCAACGGAAGATTACAGGCTTCGATAAGCCGATCGAGAATGAAATCCTTCTTTCGGGGACGCAAATAGTCCAGAGGAACGTCCTGCCAGGTATCGTATTCCGCCAGTTTCGTCTTGATGATCGTTGACGCCCTAAGGATGCCGTCAACGCCCATGGCACCTTCGGCGCAAATCATCTCGATATCGAGTGCGGTGCAAGCCGAAAAGGAGTAGAAGCCGCGCGCGGTAAGACCGTAGCAGATGTGCAAGAGAGTCTTTGCATAGCCGTAGTGTGTGACGGCCGTCCCGATACTGGCGTAGCCCGCGGCGCGGATCCAAAAGAGCAGCTCCTTGGCAGTCGCATACAGTAAGGGGTGTTCAATTAGAGACCGTCCGTCAGCCATCTTCACATCGAAGTAGACTGTGATTTCCTTCCCATCTGCGTCACGCAGGATCCATTCATGCTGCTCGTATCCGGAGCCAAGCCAAACGCGCCGACGACTATCGGGATCGATCGCCGCGCTCTTGTCCTTGACTGTTGTGTTTAGACGGACTGGCATCAGAATAACCTCATTGGTTTGAAATTTTCATTCATCATCATCTCGCTGCAGATTTTCGAAGCGGCGCTCCACACAGACGAGAAAGATTGCCGCATCTTGGTTTCCACGGCATCGCAGAAGCACAACCAGGGCAGCCATACCTTTTCCCAGCGTTCGGGCCTGTCGCGGATCCAATCGCCCTCTACTAGGCGGAGCGAGAGCTGCCAAAGTTGCAGAAGCGCAATTTCTTTGGGAATGGCGATCAAGATGAGTTGCGGGCACCCACTGACGCAATCAAGGGACTGGCAGATTTTCCCATCGTTCCCTGGCTTGCCGTACCGATCAGCGCATAACGTACCCAGGCCAGTACGCATGACTGCTTCTACTCGACGTGTCATCCCTTCTGAATCGACACCCAAAAACGCCTCGGCTTCTTCAACGTTGCGAATTACTACCGTCTCCATCGCATGCATGAAGAGCCGGATGTCCGTATCGCGGAGGTATCGGATAGGATACTTGTTTACGTATCCTTCATGTACCCTCTCTCCATGCTGCCCAAGGGCGCGAGAAAGATGAGTTCCGCCATCGGATTCCAGCGCGGCCTTGAGTAGAACCGAAGGCCGAAGCATGTTGGGCGTGATTTTGAGGCCATCAAGCTCGGCAACTTCCGAGACGATCCTCTTGAACTCTGAACGAAATGCCCATTCCTCGATGCATTTGAACTGATCGTCAGACCCTCTGACCTTAAAGAGCATACGTGCATTGTCGCCCGTAGCGACAACTGAACCGAACGCACCGTTAATCCACTTCAATCCGACAATTGCGTCGGAGCGATCTTCCAGCACTGCAAATATTGGCTTCCCGCCAGCACGTGCCTTGTAGCCGGTTACCTTGCTATGGTGCGGCTCTTCCGCAGGCTCGATAGAGTTGACGTGAAGCGTCCTTCCCACGGAGACGTTACTGCCCGAACCTATTAGGTAGAGGGCGAGGACTGCCGAAATAGTACGGGGACTGGGAGTGAGAAATTCTTGAAAATCTCTGGTTCCAATTCCCGCCAACCTCGCGATCTTCTTAAGGAGAAAGATGCGGTAGGGATCGTTTGTCCTACGCCCCCCCGATGGGCATAGGGAACCACAATGGCTCTCCACGGTCTTCAGAACATCAGCAAGATCTTGCTCATGGTTGTCGCTCATTGGCGGATATCGGACTGACGGCTTCGAGGGCTCAGGATGCTCTCCCCGTGAGATGATCTCAACGTCGCCCCCGAGGTCATTCCCCCGCCCCAGTAGCCGGCGTCCTCTTTCCCAGATTGCTCGGCCGCGCTTCATTATGGACGCGCAAGCTGCGCTAATTGCATCCAACCGTTTATCAAGAACTTTCAGGATGACTTGTGCGGGGTTCTCAGCAACCTTTATATCCTGCCTGTTGAGTTCCTCTCGGAGCACGTGACTGAAGGCAGATCGATCCTTCTCCGATATATCGATTTGTCTCACCGACGCTGCTTGCTGAAGCTGGGAGGTGGCAAAGTGAAGATAATCGTCGACGTTTGAGCCTGAGCGAAGGTTCACCGTCGACTGTGTGACTTCGGCCAAGGAAAGCAGATGTGAGCCACTTTTTTCTCGATATTGCGGGATACCACGCGTTACTGGGGGGAACACTCCGTTGTTGCTGAGATTTACGATCACAACATTAGCGTTGGCCAATCGCGTGTTCCTCGAGCGAATGTTGGAGTACCGTCCCTCCAAGAAGTCTCGGAATTCCTGCGTAACTGCTATGGTGAAGTCGTCCGCGAGATCTTTGAGAGGAAGTCCTGCCTCCACCGCGTGGCGGACTGCCGTACAATGCTCCGACGCGTTTCTCCCCATGAATCCCAGCAACGTCAGCAAGGAAGAATAATGGCCCTTCGCGTATTCCTTTGCGCTCTTCTCGTAAATCGAACCGAACGTTCGCGCGACTCGCTGAGCGACCCGATGAGACCAACCCATCTCCAAAAGAGAGTTGAACCTGAACATTCGACCCGCTGCTCTGACCACCAAGCCATCTGCCGCTCTGGCTTTGGCAAGCAGCGCCTGTGTCTTAAGAACGAGTTCGATATATGGAGAACGCGCCAGAGTACCTCGAGCAAAGCCGAGCTTTTCCTCAAGCGACCTCCGATTGATTCGCTTCCCATCCTGGCAAAAATCCACGTCGGTCTGCAGAGCTACACGGAGTGCCTCAAGGCGATCGACGTCCAAGCGAGATCGATATGACGTCTCGCTGACTTTCGCATCATACTCCGCTATAAGCTGCAAAATCGCGCTGCTTCGCTTCAGGACTGTGTGATTGTTGCTTAGGCCGAACTCGGTGAGGAATTGTTGGCGACTTACCTTCCCCAAATGGGTTTCCAAAGTTCCATCACGCATCTGCTCCAAGAACCACGTGCGCATGCTCGGAATTTTACTCGAGATGGAACCGCCTTCCGGACCCAATGTCGCATCGTAATCTCTGAACACACTTTGTAGGGTTTGAGTTCCGAGCGTCGTAAGTCCCAGTTTTCTCGCGATGCTCTTTTTCTGTATCGTGCCGGAAGCATTGCGATCGAGCTGGCCAGCAACAATTTGCCGATTCAATTCCCGAACCACTCGATATGCGGCGCTTCCGCGTCGATATTCTTGATGAACTGCCAGCTCAGGATGTTGCTCCAAAACCGCTGCGAGGTTCTCGTCCCTGGTTATGAGAATGCCCTGGGCGGATTCCTCCTCCAGCATTTCTGTCACGGCTTCGTAATCATGGATGATTTCGTAGCATTTACTTAGTTGTAATGAAGAGAGCCCGGTAGCATGGCGGAGGTAGCCTCGGTCAATTTGCAGCAAACTAGCTTCAGTGTGGGGAACCATGCGCTCCGCTAAACATCTGTTCAGTACCCTGACCACGATCGCTTTGGCGCCGTGGTCAGGGTATTGCTGATGTATCAGGAGCGATGGATATCGTTTCGCGACCAAAGCAGCATCATCGATCGCTTCACAGTCAATAGGCGTCGCAAGATCTGGTTCAACCCCATCCAAGATGGCCTCATAAGCCACCAGTACGTTCTCGTACCTCATGATCGTATGATGGGATACACCGACCTCGCGCGAGAGAAATGCCCGCTCAATTTTGGATTTGTCCTTCCTGCTTCTAGGAAACTTGCCAACCGTGATGCATTTATTGAGCGCTGCCACCAATGTCCTCTGGGCGTTGCTTCCTTGGTTCTGGTACGGGCGCAATGTCGGAAAGCGCTGCACGATGGCGGAGACCTCGGGGTCAAACAGCCTATGTCCAGCTCTCTCTTCAATTACGTCGATTATCGTTTCGTAGTCATGCAGGATCGTACGGTGGAGAGACAGGGTCGCGCTTGTAACGCCAGCCTCCTCATACAGGAACGGGCGGCTGATTTTGCTGTAATCGTGGTTAGACCTGGGAAAACACCCTTTCCGCAGGCATAAATTCAAGACTTTCACCAGGCGCCAAGGCGCACTATCTCTGGCAAAGGCTTGATGTATTGCTAGAACGGGGTACCGTCCAACGATGTCGCTGACATCGTCACTGCTCTCAGCAAGACCCACCAGCGAGTTCCCCGGCTCCACGATATCTATTACGGTCTCGTAGTCTTTGATTATCCGATTTTGGTCGAACAGGCCCGAAGAGCCGACCGCTTCCGCTACTGCGTTACGGTAAATTCTCAGCGGATTTTTTGGCGACCGTGGAAACGAGCCGCCTGCAACACAGCCATTTAGATATCGTACCACCCGGGAGGAAATCGATCCTGGTAGGTAACCCTGGTGCGGTGCCAGTAAAGGAAAGCGTTCAACGACTGCCTTAGCGAACGGGTCATGGGCGAACCAATGCGCGGTCCGCCTGTGCTGAGGCTCGACCTCGTCGAGGATGGAGTCATAATCCCTGAGTAATCCGTCACACTTCTGAAGCATACCGGGTGAAATGTTTGCCGTACGGATCAGGAAATCTCGATGGATCTTGGATAGGTTGTTCCGAGACCTTGGGAATTTTCCATTCCGAATGCACTCGTTCAACACCCTGACGAGACCAGCTCGTTTCCCATCGGCGGGGTAGTGTTGGTGCGGAGCGATGACAGGAAAGCGCTCAACCAGCTCTTTTACATCGGAGGGATACGTGTCCTGCGAAAACTTGTTCAGCAGCTCGGAGTGAGCGCTCGACACCTCGACAGGCTCGAGCTCGCAGTTTCGAACCGGATCGCCACCAACATCAATCGCCTGCTCCCCCCCGCAGCCAATTTGATCGATCCCTTGATACCGCATTGCGCCGCCCCACCTCACATTTATAGCAAGGTTGCAGACTCGCAGTTAATACTTAGTTACCTCGTGAGCGTAGCGTGCACCACATGGTCACATAATCCACCTTGTGAGCGCAACGACACGCTAGACTGCGACGGGCGCCTCGATGGGAGGGTGAGGATCGTATCCAGTTACTTCAAAATCATCGATTGTATACCCGTCGATCGACGTCGGCTTGCGCAACAGCCGCAACTTCGGAAATGGTCGAGGTTCGCGGCTTAGCAGTTCTCGCGCAAGATCCATGTGGTTCAGATAGAGATGCGTGTCGCCGCCGACCCACACCAGTTCGCCCGGTTCCATATCCACCTGCTGCGCGACCATGTGGACGAGTGCAGCCTCCTGCGCGATGTTGAAAGGATTGCCTAAACCCAGATCGCAAGAACGCTGCCCGACAAGCAGGGAGAGCTTAGGATTCGATTTAGACCCTTCCGCACCAAGTCCGCTGACATAGAATTGATAGGTCATGTGGCAGGGACTGAGCGCCATCTGATCCAATTCGCCTACATTCCACGCGTGGAAGAGCATCCTGCGGCTCGCAGGGTTGGTCCTAAGCGTCTGAATTACACTGGCGATTTGATCATGCTCTTTGCCTTCTGCATCGACCCAGCGACGCCACTGCTTACCATACACCGGGCCGAGATCACCCCATGCTTTGGCGAAATCGTCATCCCCCAGGATCTTGGCTTCGAACTCCTCTTGCGACACATCGCTTCCAGTCGCACGGCGATACTTGTCAAGCGGCCAGTCGGTCCAGATCCGAACGTTCTCTCGTAGCAATGATTGGATGTTCGTCTGGCCCGTAAGGAACCAGAGCATCTCTTTTACGGCAGTTTTCCAGAATACCCTCTTCGTTGTGTAAACCGGAAACCTACCGTCTGACAGGTCGAAACGCATCATCGCTCCAAAAGTGGAGAGCGTGCCAACGCCCGTTCTATCGACACGTCGATCACCCTTCGCGAGAACGTGTTCGATAAGGTCAAGGTACTGATATTCTGGATGGCGTGCCATGTGCTGCTTTCCTGGAAATCTGAATTCGAGCGGTGGCAAGGGCGAGCCGATCGCTCGAAGTTTCTGAATTTCAGTGGAACCAGCAACGCGGTACCGGTACCATTGACTTCGGCCTAAAAAACTCGTTGAATCAATGCATTGTAGCGGAAGGTACAGAGGCGATGTCGGAAAAGGTACCCACGCCGAGGAAGATGTCGGCCGAACGCTGATAGAGCTGGCAGGAGAGCTTGCCATCGGCGACATAGAACTGGAACAGGCAATGGCAGGGCGGCAGCGCCATCTCGTCCACTTCGGCCGGGTTCCAGGCCGAGACGATGTGGCGGCGGGAATTCGGGTTGTTGACGATGCCTTTGACGAGATTGGCGATCTGGTCGATGTGGCCGCCATCCGGCGCCGGCCAGGAGCGCCACTGGGCACCGTAGACCGGCCCGAGATCGCCGTTTTCGTCGGCCCATTCATCCCAGATCGAAACGCCGTTCTCCTTGAGATAGCCGATATTCGTCTCGCCCTTCAGGAACCATAAAAGCTCGTGAATGATCGAGCGCAGATGCAGCTTCTTCGTGGTCAGCACGGGAAAGCCTTCTTCGAGATCGAAACGCATCTGATAACCGAACACCGAACGTGTGCCGGTACCGGTGCGGTCGCCCCGGTCGGAGCCCTTTTCCATCACATGGCTGAGCAGATCGAGATATTGCTTCATGTCGCGCTGATTCCGTTTCGGCTTAATTTAAGCCTCTCGCCGCAGGATACCAATCACCGTCGGGCATTTTCCCAATGTTTCTGATGGGCCGTTTAACGCTTTTATGACGTTGGCCCTTTCCTTGGGCTGAGGAAACCACTATATCAGCCTTGCCGGCTTTCGGGCCGGCTATGGCGATAAATGAGCGGTGTAATAAACCTATTGGACCCGGGGGCGGTACCCGGCGCCTCCACCAAAAACCGGCGGCCTTGAAGGCCGGCTTTTGATGGGGGCGAAACAGGATCGACAAGGGTGTAAAGATCGTCTTTTTGCTCGGCATTGTACCGCCGTTATCGGGCTAAATTGTAGTTGCAAACGACAACTATGCGGAAGCTCGTCTCGCTGCTTAATCGCAGTGTGACACTTCAAATCAAGCCCTAGTGGTTCGCACCTCTAGGCGGGGTCCGAAGGCACCTGGCAACAGAAGCCTTCACCTTCTCCCTGCCGCCGAAATCATGTATGCTGCTGAAAAACGTGACTCGGCTCCGGTCTTTCCCAAGGCGCCCGGACGTGGCATATAACCTTGTGAAAAGACTTCCGAACCGACGAAAGACAGGAAAAGCATGGGGCAGGACCATATCCGCTACGACATTCTGGCACAGGATGCACTTCGCGGCGTCATCCGCAAAGTTTTGGCGGAAGTCGGAGCGACGGGCCGCCTGCCCGGCGACCATCACTTCTTCATCACCTTCCTCACCGGTGCTGCCGGCGTACGCATCTCCCAGCACCTGAAGTCGAAATATCCCGAGCAGATGACCATCGTCATCCAGCACCAGTTCTGGGACCTCAAGATCACTGAGACGCATTTCGAGATCGGCCTTTCCTTTTCCGACGTTCCGGAAAAGCTGGTCATCCCGTTCAATGCGATCCGCGGCTTTTACGATCCCTCCGTCAATTTTGAGCTCGAATTCGACGTGCCGCTCGCCGATGGCGAGGAACTGCCGTCCGGTGAAATCACCGCCTATCCTGTCGACGCCGCTGGAAAGCCCGATGAGGCCGCCGGTGCAAAACCCGCCGATGGCGAAGAGAAAAAAGCGGGCTCTGTCGTCTCGCTCGACTCCTTCCGCAAGAAGCAGTGATTTGAAGGGAGGCCAAGCCTCCCATTTTCATAAGGATTTAGGCCCCGAATGAGTGCCGAGATCGTCAACCTGCGTCAATTCCGCAAGAAGCAGGCCCGCTCCGAAAAGGAGGCGCAGGCCGAACAGAACCGCATTTCCTTCGGCCGCACCAAGGCAGAAAAGCAGCTTACCCGCAGCCTCAACGAAAAAGCCGACAAGGCCCATCGCGACGGCCGGCTTGAGACCGATGACGACGGTGCGTGAAGCTTTCACGCACAGCTTGAACAGCCGGAATGGAATGTGAAGGTTTTTGCTTTTATGCATGTCGTCGTCCCGGCACCGCTGCACACTTCCGGGCGACACGCATTGAGATCAGCCACTTGCGCGGTTTCCTTGAATCGATCTGCCAACCAGTCAAGGTGTGAAGCCGCTTCATGATCCGCAAGCATTCGGCGACATTGCACGGCCATCGCACCAGTTTCTCGCTGGAGGATGAATTCTGGGCCGAGCTGAAGACGATCGCCGCCAACCGCTCGATGCCGCTCGCGGCGCTGATTTCCGAAATCGATGACCATCGGCCGCCGGACAGCAATCTGTCCTCGGCGCTGCGGCTGCACGTACTGGCCTGGGCGAAGGCCGGCGCCAACGCCCAGCCGTAACGCGGACCGCTCCCATGGCGCTCGAAACACGGCACTTTGGGAGGAGGAGGTCAGCGAAACAAACAGCCGAGCGGCCCGGAGGGATTAAACTCGATCGGCTTTCATTGCGCCTGAACGCCCGGCACCTGGTCGAAATTGAGCGAACCGGGCGGTCCGCTGCGCCGCGCTGCCTCTGCCTCGGCGGCAGCCCGCGCCTGCGCATCCGCCTTCGCTTTGGCTTCCGCCGCGCGTGCAACCTCCGCCTCGGCAGCAGCCTTCTGGGCGGCCGCAGCCTGCGCCAATGCCCGCAGTCGCTCTTCCTCCGCCTGCCGTTGTTGCTCGATTTCGGCCGCCTTGACGCGCTCGGCGTCGTTGAACCGGTAGAGCGCCGCCTCGCGGCGCAGCCGCTGCTTTTCGAGCACGATTGCCTGCAGCCGTTCGACGCGCCGGCGCTCGCGCTCAAAGGCGCGCAGCGACAGATAGCTGGTGATATCGGTCACATCCATCGTCTTGCCTGGCGATGGCAGCATGCCGGAAAAATTCAGCCGGAGCGCCGGCTCGGCGCCGGAAAGCGCTTCCGCGCCGGGATTGAGCCCGACGCCCAGCGTCGCGCTGATCCGTTCCTCCGGCAGCGCGACCTGCGCATCGGCGGTGATGCGGGCGAGATCGTTGGCGACGGTGACATTCTGCACGCGCAGCGTCCCGTCGGTGATGTTGAAGGGGATGCCGAGCGGCGGCAGTTTCGCCTCGCCGTTGCTGAGCAGGGTCTCGACGATCGGATGCACCTTGCCGGCATTGATCTGCTCCTGCATCGTATCGGTCGCGGCAAGCAGCGGCGGAAGGATGGCAAGGTTCAGCCCGCGTATGCTGGTATCGCCGAGCCTCAGCTCGCCCGAACCGTTCAGCGAACTGGCAATCTCGCCGATGGTCTTGCCCGAGGCTTCCATCGACAGCGACAATCCGAATTTGCCATTGGCGATCGGCGCGCCGTCGCGCAGCCAGACGACGCCGGCAAGATCGGAATCGGCAAGCGCAAGCTTCGTCTGTAGGAAGCCGGTGCCGTCGGCATTGGTGAACAGCAGATTGCCGGAAAGCTTTCCGCCGTCCCAGTTGCCGGCCATGTCGTTGAGCTGCAGCTCGTTGCCCTTGTAGGCGACGTTGCTGGTGAAGTCGGTGACCGCCGTTTCCGGCAGACCGGGCCAGAACTGCTTGGCCGTCACCTTCACGTTGACGTCGAGATCCTTGAAGACGGGCAGCCCGAGCGGTGCCGTCGTCAGCGCGCCATTGGCGGGATCGACGATCTGGCCGAACACTGCCTCGCCAAGCCAGCCGGCATCGGCCTTGGAGAGCGTCAGCTCGCCGCTGGCCGTCGTCTTCGCAGCCTTCCGGTCGAAATTCAGCGCGCCTGAAAACTCATTGTCGGCCGCATGGCCCTTGAGATCGGAAAGGACGATCTTGTCGCTATCGACATCGGCATTGACCTGCAGGCCGAACGGCAGCCCGGTTCCCGTCTGCGGCAGGGCGATCCCGTTCATGATGAGATAGGGGTCGAGATCGGCGCTGTCGAGCGAAAGCGCGATCTTACCGTTCATGAAAGTCTCGGGCCGGACATCGACCTTGCCGTTGGCGGTAAACGACGTCCGGTCGGTCGCAAAGGTCAGCGCAGCATCGGCGGGATCGTTGCCCGATGCCTTCACTTTCAGCGTCAGGCGGCCGTTGGCGCCGACATCGACCGGCAGCGGGTCGAGCCCGGCCTGGCCGAACAGGATCGACGGCACGGCATTTTCAAGCGTCGCCTCAAGGCTCGTTGTGCCGTTGCCGGTCAGCGCCAGCAGGTCGGACATGCGGTAATCGAGATTGACGCGGCTGCCGTTCGACACGCCGGCAAGCGTCACCGTCAACGCATTCCCCTCGTCGCCGCCCAGCGTCAGCGCGCCGCGCAGCGCCGTATTGCCGTACCAACCGGCATTGCGCACCAGCCGGTCGAGCGCCGGGTGGTGCGGCAGGTGCTCGCGTAGCATCGTGAAGAAGCCGCCGGGATCGGCCGATTTGAAGGTGATCTCGCCCGCACCCTTGTAATCGAGCAGCGAGCCTTCCGCCCTGCCCGTCGCCGTCAGTTCGGCGCCTGCGATATTCTTGATCGCCAGCCGGTCGACGGCCAGCGCCCCGTCGGCGATCGTGAACGTAGTATCGACATTCTCGGCTTCGACGCCGAAGGCGGTGAACTTGTCGGCCTTGAGCTGGGCGGCGATCTTGTGGTCGAGCACATTGTCACCGGCATCCTGGCCGGTCATGAGCCCGCTCAGTGCCTGCAGCGCGTCGAGATCCAGCGTATCGCCGTTCAATGCTACCGACAGGGTCGGCGTCTTACCCTCGATCGCCTGCCGCTCCAGCCTGCCCTTCAGCGTCGCCGGCCCGATGGCGATCTCAAGATTTTCGAAACGCTGCAACTCGTGCGTCAGGCTGACATTGGCGGAAAAGCCCGCCTGTCGCAATTGCCGGATGGCCGGATCGACCGACCCGGCAAGCCAAGAGGCGAGCCCCGTCGGCTGGCTGGAGGCGACCACGATCTGGCCGTTGAACGAGGCTTCGCCCTGAAGCAGGAGTTTGCCTTTGCCTTCCACCTGCGTGCGCCCCGGCAGCGTGCCGGTGGCGCTGTCGATCATCCACCCGGTACCGGCCGGTTCGAGTTCCAGCTGCACGTCGCGCAGCGTCGTATCGCCGGCGACGATCGCCGGCAGCTTGACACTTGCCTTGCCCGGCACCTGCGGGATCGGCACCTGCCCGATGACATCGATCAGCGAGTTCAGCCGCTGACGCGCCGAAACCGCCGCATCGCGCGTCGTCTTGCCGGCCGCGCCCTGATTGCCGATGCGGTTGACGTCGATCTGCTGCCCGTCGGCGGTCAACAGGAATTCCGGCGCATTGCCGGTATCGAGCGTCGCCTCGCCCGATATGACGTAGGGATCGTCCGTCGGCCCGATCTCCATCCGGTATTCGGGAATGCGGATGCGTTCATTGGTCAGCTCGAAGCGGCCCTTGACGCGTGGCGGCTGCTCCTTCTTGTTGGCGGGCTTGGCGCTGTTGCGGTTTTCGATCGCCGCCGAAAGCTGCCCCTGATAGTTCGGCTTGCTGTCGACGAGCTTCAGTTCGCCATCGAGGTCGATGCTGACGGGGTGTTTATCCGGCGAAAGCTTCGTGCGCATGCGCAGCACGCCCTTTTCGTCCGGCTGACTGCTCGAGATCAAAAAGCTGCCATGCTCGCCGTCGAGCGCCGCATTGCCCTCGATGCGCCACGGGCCGGCCAGCGACTTGGCCGACATTTCCGCATTGAGGCCGGTGACGCGGCGTGAACGGCCGGACTGGTCGTCGATGAACTCGACTTCGCCGCCATTGACATGCACGTTTTCGAGAACGACGTTTTTCGCCGGTATTTCGGCGCGGCTGCCGCGCATCCAGTCGAGCGTGCCGTCCTTGAGCAATCTCAGGCGCACCTTCGGATTGACGACGCGCATGTCGAAGATCAGCGCCTCACCCGACAGGAAAGGCGCAAGCTCCGCATCCATGGAGAACTGCTCGACCTTGACGATCGGCGTGCCGTCCGCTTCCTGGCCGACGCGCACGTCATGCAGCGTGACCGACGGAAACGGCAGGAGCCGCGCATCCACCGTGCCGTAGACGGTGACTTTCTTGCCGATGATGCGGCTTGCCTGATCCTCGAAATTCTTGCGGAAATCCGTCCAGTCGATGAACAGCGGCGCAAGCAGCGCCGCAAACAGCACTACGACGATCACTCCCCCCAGAAAGACGAGGAACCGGCCTATCAATACAAGGATTCTCCATTCGGGAATATCTTGCTGACACTAGCGCTATTCATGTCGGGGGCAAGGCCCAAGTTCATGAGAATATTCCGTTTTCAGCCATGGTGGAAAATCTTGCCGGGATTGAAGATATCGTCCGGATCGAGCGCCTGTTTCACCTGTCGCATCAGATCCACCGTGCCCCCGAGCTCCTGTTCGAGGAACGCCATCTTGCCCTGCCCGATCCCGTGTTCGCCGGTGCACGTCCCGTCCATGTCGAGCGCCCGCCGATTGAGCCGCTCAACGAAACTCTCAGCCTTGGCGATATCTTCGGCGCTGTTATCGTCGAACAATAACAGCACATGGAAGTTCCCGTCGCCGGCATGGCCGACGATCGGGCCGAGCAGTCCGTGGGCTTCGATATCGGCCTGCGTTTCGGAAACACAATCGGCAAGCCGCGATATCGGAACACAAACATCGGTCGAAAGTGCGGCAAGCCCGGGCGCCAGCGCCCTTGCGGACCAATAGGCATCGTGGCGCGCCTTCCACAGCTTGGTCCGCTCCTCGGCATTGGCGGTCCACAGGAAGTCGCCCCCACCGCATTCCGCCGCGATCTCGCCAAAGGCCGCCGATTGCAGCGGCACCGTCTCGTCGGTACCGTGAAATTCGAGGAAGAGCGTTGGGCTTTCGGCGTAGGAAAGCTTGGAATAGGCATTGCAGGCCCGCATCTGCATCGTATCGAGCAGCTCGATGCGCGCCACCGGAATGCCCATCTGGATCGTCATAATGACGGCATCGCAAGCGGCCTTGACGCTCGGAAAGGCGCAGGCCCCACCGGCGATCTTCTGCGGGATCGCCTGCAGGCGCAGCGTCACCGAGGTCAGGATGCCGAGCGTGCCTTCGGCGCCGACGAAGAGCCGCGTGAGGTCGTAGCCGGCGGAAGATTTGCGGGCGCGCCGGGCCGTGCGGATCTCCTCGCCATTGGCGGTGACGGCGGTGACGGCAAGGACATTGTCCTTCATCGTCCCATAACGCACGGCATTGGTGCCGGAGGCCCGCGTCGAGGCCATGCCGCCGATCGAGGCATTGGCGCCGGGATCGATCGGGAAAAACAGGCCGGTATCGCGCAGATGGATGTTCAGCGCCTCGCGCGTCACACCCGGCTCGACGGTGCAGTCGAGATCTTCCGGATTGACCTCGAGCACCCGATTCATGCGGCTGAAATCGATCGAAATACCGCCATTGGCGGCATTGACCTGGCCCTCCAGCGAGGTACCGACGCCGAAACCGATCACCGGCACCTTATGGGTCGCACACACCCGGACCGCCGCCTTCACGTCTTCGGCGCTCTCGGCGAAGAGCACGCCGTCCGGCAGTTGCGGCGGGATGTAGGTGGTCGTGTGGGCATGCTGTTCGCGGAAGGACTGGCCGGTCTGGAAGCGCTCGCCGAAGCTCTGCTTGAGAATGCCGAGCACGGCTGATATCCCCGCCTCGTTGCGTGTGCCGGCTTTCGCGTCCTTCAGCGCCATCCCTTTGATCTCCCTGCCATTCCGCAGAAACCATATCGTGTTTCGTAGACTACGGCACCGCAGCAGGCTGGGTATGCGGCAAGTCAAAGCGGCTGTCCAGTTAAGAATGGCAGAAGATTTCATTCCCCTTTTCTTATACGCCCGTCCGCCGCCTAGACGATCGGCGGATTGAGCCGCGCGAAACCCTCCTGCCGCCGATAGGGGAAATAGGGATAGGGCGCCGTCACGGCGCTGACGGCGTCGAGCCTTTCGACTTGCTCCTTCGACAGGCTCCAGCCGACCGCGCCGAGGTTCTGCCTGAGCTGTTCCTCGTTGCGGGCACCGATGATGACGCTCGATACCGTCGGCCGGTTAAGCAGCCAGTTGATGGCGATCTGCGGTACCGTCCTGCCGGTCTCTTCCGCGATGGCATCCAGCACCGCGACAATATCGAACAGCTTCTCGTCGTCGACAGGCGGGCCATATTGCGCCGTCTCGTGCAGGCGGCTTTCCCTCGGCAGCGGCTCTCCACGGCGGATCTTGCCGGTCAGCCGTCCCCAGGCCAGCGGGCTCCAGACGAGGGCGCCGACACCCTGGTCGGCGCCGAGCGGCATCAGTTCCCATTCGTAATCGCGCCCCGCCAGCGAATAATAAACCTGATGGGCAACATAACGCGGATGGCCGTGACGCTCGGCGGCGGCGAGCGACTTCATCAGCTCCCAGCCGGCAAAGTTGGAAACCCCGACATAGCGGATCTTGCCTGATGACACGAGCCCGTCGAGCGTCGACAGCACTTCTTCCACTGGCGTCGAGGCATCGAAGGCGTGAAGCTGCAGGAGATCAATATTATCGGTTCCGAGGCGGCGCAGCGCATCCTCGGTCGCGCGGATCAGCCGCGCCCGCGACGTTCCCCAGTCCTGCGGCCCCTCGCCCATCGGCAGCGCCGTCTTCGTCGAGATCAGAACGGAATCGCGCCGGCCGCGGATCGCCTGGCCGAGCACCTCCTCGGAGGCGCCGGCCGAATAGACGTCGGCTGTGTCGAAGAGATTGACGCCGGCTTCAAGGCAGATGTCGACGAGCCGCCGGGCCTCTTCCGCATCGGTAGTGCCCCATGCCCCGAACAGCGGGCCGCTGCCGCCGAATGTGCCGGCCCCGAAGCTCAAAGCCGGCACCCGGAGGCCGGATGCGCCGAGATTCCTGTATTCCATGGACTGTCTCCTTTGTTTCCTAAGAGATAGACCCGGCCCGTTCGCTGATATAGTTTGCCTTAAAGCAAATCATCTGTGACTTGAATTCATCATGAGCCGCCAGGACATCAATCGCTCCGGCGAAATGGAAGTCTTCGTCAGCGTCGTCGAGCGCGGCGGCTTTACCGCGGCCGCCACGGCGCGACGCATGACGCCGTCGGCCGTCAGCAAGCTCGTCGCCCGGCTGGAGTCACGCCTCGGCGCCCGACTTGTCAATCGCTCGACGCGGAAGCTGCAACTGACGCCGGAAGGCTGCGCCTTTTACGAGCGCAGCATTGCGATCCTTGCCGATATCGCCGAGGCCGAGCGCCAGGCCTCGACCGGCGAGGAGGCCACGGGCCGCATCCGCATCAACACCAGCGGCTCCTTCGGCAATCATGTGCTGGCGCCACTGGTGCCGGCCTTCAGGGCGCTTCATCCCGCCGTGACGCTGGATATTTCCCATACCGACAGGATCGTCGACCTGATGGAGGAGCGCGCCGACGTCGCGATCCGCGCCGGCCCCTTGAAGAATTCCAGCCTGATCGCCCGCAAGCTCGGCTCCACCGGCAAAATCATCGTCGCCTCGCCGGATTACCTCAAGCGCCACGGCGAACCGCATACGGTCGCCGACCTCCGGCGCCATTGCCGCATCGGCTTTTCCTATGCCCGCGCCGTCGAAGGCTGGCCGCTGCGCGAGGACGGCGACACGGTGATGGTTCCGATCACCCCTGGCGTCCAGGTCGGAGACGGCGAAGCCATGCGGCATCTCGCGCTATCCGGCGCCGGCCTTGCCCGCCTCGCCGCCTTCACCGTGCGCGCCGATATCGACGCCGGCCGGCTGGTGCCTGTGCTCGAAGCAGCCAACCCCGGCGATATCGAGGAGTTCCACGCCGTCTATATGGGCCAGGGCGGCCCGCTGCCGGCGCGCGTGCGGGCGCTGCTCGATTTCCTCGTCAGGCATGTGCGTCTCTGATTAATCTCGCCCAAACCGTTCGGCGACTTCAAGCGATGACGTGGAAAAACAATAGTTTGAAGCGGCCGGATGAATCACTTTGGCATCGTCGGGCGGCGAGAACCCAGATTTCGCAATTGACCCCGCGCCTCGCACCCACCTATACCAAACCCGCGCCAGCCGGTCCTTGCGGCCGGCCTCTCTCTTCGTCATGCCGGAGCTTACTCCCATCTTCAGCCTCAGGGCTTGGCACCGGCCGGGAAAGATATGGGAATCATGCCATCCAGGGACGTACGCCGCCTGCTCCGCGATGCCGGCCTGCCGAAATGGGCGCTGCTGCTGGCGCTTTCCACCGCCTTCACCGTCTTCCTCGAATTCTTCGCCCTCCCCGCCTCGCTGCTGATCGGACCGATGGCCGCCGCCATCCTGCTGGCGCTGACCGCCGGCAAGGGAAAGCTTCGCATTCCGGTCTGGCCGCTGCAATTCGGCCAGGTCCTCGTCGGCCTGATGATGGCGCGCACCATCACTCCCGACATTCTCGGCACCATGGCAAAAGACGCACCGCTTTTCCTGCTGTTCATCTTCTCGGTCATCGCCATCGCCACCGGCCTCGGCTGGCTGCTGACACGCTGGCAGGTGCTGCCAGGCACGACCGCGGTCTGGGGCTCTTCGCCCGGCGGCGCCTCCGCCATGGTCATCATGTCGGAAGCCTATGGCGCCGATGCCCGCCTCGTCGCCTTCATGCAATATCTGCGCGTTGTCTTCGTCGCCGTCGGTGCCTCGGTGATTTCGCGCCTTTGGGTGGCGGCCGACGACGCCGAGCCGCCGCCGCTCATCCTCTTCCCCGCAGTCGACTGGCCGGCCTTTGCGGCGACGATGGCTTTCGCGGCCTTTTGTACCTATGGCGTCCGGCGCCTGGGCATCCAGGGCGGCACGATCATCGTGCCGCTCTTTCTCGGCGCCTTCCTGCAGGGCGTCGGCCTCTTGAAGATCGAGCTGCCGATGTGGCTGCTCGCCCTCGCCTATGCGCTCGTCGGCTGGAGCATCGGCCTGCGGTTCACCCGCTCGATTCTTGAGCATGTGGCGCGCGCCCTGCCGCGGGTCTCCGCCTGCATCGTGCTGCTGATGGCGCTCTGCGGCTGCATGGCGGCCGCCCTCCATATCTTCGCCGGCATCGATCCGCTGACGGCCTATCTCGCCACCAGCCCCGGCGGCGCCGATTCCGTCGCCATCATCGCCGCCTCCAGCGATGTCGACGTGCCCTTCGTGATGGCGATGCAGACCGGCCGTTTCCTGGTCATCCTGCTGATCGGCCCGACCCTCGCCCGCTTCATCGCCCGCCGTTCAGGGCTTGCGGAGAATCCTGCTTAAAAATTAGCGCGCCCGGGTTTATGCGCCAGCGCCGCCCATTGGCCGGGCGTCATGCCGTAGGCCTTTTTGAAATGACGGTGAAGATGGCTCTGGTCGGCAAAGCCCGTTGCCGCCGCCGCGCCTGAAATCCCCTCGCCCGAGCCGATCATCGCGCGTGCTTGCTGCAGCCGCCGCATCAGCAGATAACGATGCGGGCTGGTGGCGAAAGCCGCCCGGAAATGCCGCGACAGCGCGAAACGATCGAGCCCGGTCACCGCCTCCAGCTCTAGGGAAAGCACCGGCCGCATTGCATGCGCCTCGAGATAGTCCCGCGCCGCCCGTGCCCGGCTCCAGGCCACGGCTCCGAGTGGCCGGCGCGGCAAACGCGCATGCCTGGAAAGCCCACTTGTTACCCGCGACAGAAAATCGTCGACGAAAAGTTCGTCTAGTTCCCGGTCGAGTTCGCCGAGAGCTGCGAACAGCACACCCGCCAGCGCTGGATCGCCGATGACGGGTTCGTCGACGAAAGGCAGGCCGACCCCTTCGGCCTCCAGGCATTCGAGAAGCAGCGACGGCTCCAGGTAGAGCATGCGGTATTGCAGCCCGTCATCGGTCCCCGCCCCCCCGTCATGCTCCTCGTCGGGATGCAGCACGATCACCTGCCCCGGCTGGCTGAAGCGCCGCTCGCCGCGATAACGGAATGTTTGCACGCCCTTCAGCGTCACGCCGAGCGCATAGGTGTCGTGCCGGTGCGGTTCGAAGGCATTGCCCGAAAACTGCGCCTCGATGCGCTCGATGCCGGGAAAGGCCGGCGCGGCCAGGATGGCGTTGCCGGATGGTCCCGCGCACAAACGTTCAAGACCTTCGAAGGCCTGCGGATGTAGATCCTGGCTCAACGGCCCGATACTCCATAACCCGAGGTGAAAGACTGTCCGATGTTTGATACCAAAATTGCCGTCGTTCTGCGAAACAATCTTGCCGGCTGGCAGAAACTGAATGTCACCGCCTTCCTGATGACCGGCGTCGCCGGCGGACATCCGGAGATCATCGGCGAACCCTACAAGGACCGCGCCGGCAATCTCTACAATCCATTATCGGCCCAGCCGATCATCGTGCTCTCCGCCGACGAGGCGGCAATGTCGGCCATCCACCGCCGCGCGCTGGAGCGCGATGTCACCGCTTCGCTCTTCATCGAGGAGATGTTTGCGACCGGCCACGACGCCGCCAACCGCGCCGTGTTCGCCGAGTTCGCGCCCGAGGATGCGAAAGTGGTCGGCATCGCGCTGCGCGCTGAAAAGAAGATCGTCGACAAGATCACCAAGGGCGCGACGATGCAGCACTAAAGAGCTGGCCATGTCGATGGGGTTCGACGCATCGCCCACTATCGCGTGCCCGGCCTTACATCCGAAGAGAGCAATCACCACACAGTCGACCAGGAGTTGAAATTTTCGGCAAGCGATCATAACTCCATCCATCGGTGATGGAGGAATCAATGACGGAAGCGGAATTGGCTGTCGTAACTATCTTGGCGAGTTCGGTGGGCGGGGCGCTGGGCGCCAGGAATGCTGAGGCTCAAGCCTGGAAAGGCCTCGTCATCATCGCCGTGTCGAGCATCGTAACGGTAGTCGTCATGCTCTTATTGTTGAATGTCGAGAATGGCGTTCTGACGATTCTCGTGAATCTCATTGTAGCGGGGGTCGTCGGCGCGATCCTTAAGATGTCGCCGCGTCAGACTTCTATCGTGATCAACGGTGCCATCCTGGCGACCGTCATTGCCGCCGTTCTCATCAGCTTCGTCAGCTGACAGCCGTCGGCAATCGAGGGTCGGCGGCCGGGCACTGGACCCGGCCTTCCCTAGCAACTGTCGAAACAGGCTCAGCCCTGTGTGATCGGCGCGATCTGGATCTCGACGCGACGGTTCTGGGCGCGGCCGGCCTCGCTTGCGTTGGAGGCAACGGGCTGTGACGGGCCGAAGCCGACGGCCGACACGCGGCGCTGGTCGATACCCTGGCCGCCGAGATAATCGGCGACGGAAAGCGCGCGGCGCTGCGACAGGTCTTGATTGTGCTGCAGGCTGCCGGTCGAATCCGTGTGGCCGTTGACGTCGATCAGCGTGCGATTGAACTTGCGCAGCACGATCGCCACCGAATTCAGCGTCGCATAGAAGCCCGGCTTCACCGCATCCTGGTCGACATCGAAGGTGATGTTCGACGGCATGTTGAGGATGATGTTGTCGCCGTTGCGGGTCACCGAAATGCCGGTGCCTTCGAGCTGGGCGCGAAGCTCGGATTCCTGCTGGTCCATGTAATTGCCGATCGCGCCGCCGGCAAGCGCGCCGACGCCGGCGCCGATCAGCGCTGCGTTGCGCTTGCCGTGGCCGCCGCCGCCGACAGCCACGCCGACGAGAGCACCGCCAAGCGCGCCAAGCGCCGCGCCACCCGCCGTATTGGAAACCTTCTGTTCGCCGGTATAAGGGTCGGTGGTGGTGCAGGCGCTCAGATAGCTTGCTGCAACAGCCAGAAGTAGGAATTTCTTGATCATGGACAGGATGGTCTCCGTTCGAAGCTGATGCGAGCAAATGGCAAGGATTGCGGCAAGAAAATGAAGATGCTCTGTTGATAAGGGAATTTCAGGCGCCAAAACAGCAGCCGTGTTGCGGCGATGCGCTGATATCACCAGTTTTAGCGAAGGACAGCGCTCCCGCCGGCTTCGCCAAACCTGCATGTCCTTGTCTGGTTGCGGGGCGGTGATCGACTGACGTCTCTACGGGAGTCGTTGAGGCGCGCCCACCTATCCCCCTCATTCCTGTGCTCGTCACAGGAATCCAGCCACCGCGCGTCTGCGCGGTGAGTGACTCCATACCACAGGAGAAATAGTCTTTCGCGCCCAAGGACTTGGGCGCACTGGATTCCTGTGACAAGCACAGGAATGAGGGAGAGTGGGTGGCACGCCCTCCAAATCGACCGCCAGTATCCTGGGCTATTAACAATCGAATAGACAGCGCAGCACCACCCCTAGCATCCAATCGCCCCATCAGAAATTCTGGAACAGCTGCCGCACGGTGTCGTAAGTCGCATTGGCGATGTTCAGCGATTGCAGGCCAAGCTGCTGCTGCGTTTGCAACGCCTTGAGCTTGCTCGACTCTTCCTCCATGTCGGCATCGACGAGCCGGCCGATTCCGGCGGTGTTGTTGTCGTGCAGTTTGGTGGCAAAATCGTTCTGCAGGTTGATGCGTTTCTCCAGTGCGCCGAAGGCAGAACCAACCGTCGTCAGCTGTGTCAGCGCAGCATCGACGACACTGATCATTTCGCCGATCTGTCCCTTCGTCGTGGCGGCCGAAAGCGAGATCACCACCTGCCCGGTCGTGGTGCCGTTCTTGCTTTCCATCAGGACATAATTCTGCGAAGCGCCGAGCTCGGTGGCGAAATAGGCCGATGTCAGTACGCCGTATTCCCCCGAACCGGTGGCGCGATCGTCGATCAAATAACGCGCGTCCTTGGAGGTCGTCGCCCCCACGGGCGTATTGTCGATATGATAGCTCAGCATACCCACAGAGACCGTGCCGTCGGCATTGCGGATGAAAGAGGCCGGGATCTGACGCGGCTGCGTCGGCGTCGCGTCGTTGTTGAGAATTACCCAGTTGTCGCTGTTGAAGGTCGCCGATTCCGAAACGCTGCGCAGCTGCTCCTGCAACTGCTTGATCTCTTCGTTGACCTTGTTCTTGTCAACGCCGTCTTCGGTCGCGGCAACCAGCTTGGCTTTGATCTCGGAGACGACGTCGATGACGTTCTCGACGCCGGTATAGGCTGTGCCCATCGTCGCCGCCGCCATGCCGAGCGCATCCTGGATCGCCGAAACAGCCTTGTTGTCGGTGCGGGCGGTGGTGGCGACCGACCAATAGGCGCCATTGTCGGCGGCTTTTGCCACACGCATGCCGGTCGTGATGTGGTTTTGGGTGACCGTCATATTCCGGTTGATATCGCGCAGCACATGAAGCGCCGCGTCCACGGAGACGCGCTGATAAATACTCACGGGAACTAAACTCCAAAACGCAAACAGGACGCAAACTGCACAAGAAATGAACCGTTGCCGCGCGGACATTCATGTCCGGGGTCGCTGGGAGCCCAGCGCGTTGCAGCCTTCAAGAAACGAAGAAGACCAGCCGGTTGCTGGTCACGATCATTGCCGTTTATGCTTAACAAACGGCTAAACTTCAGAAGTAATTTATCTTATTTTTCAAGGTTTCATACACCATAAGAAACGCCGCCGAATGGGATCCGGCGACGTCTTCAGTTCGGATAAAAGGCCTATTCGGCGGCCTGCAACTGCTCCTCGTCGGGCACAGCGCGTGGCCGCGTCGCCACCGCCATCTCCTCGTGCAGCCGGGCTTCCTCATGGGCATGCGGCTTGCCGAAGCGGGCGAGCAGCAGATAGGCGACCGGCGTGATGAACAGCGTCACCAGCGTCGCGAAGCCGAGACCGCCGACGATCACCCAGCCGAGTGCCACGCGCGCTTCGGCGCCGGCGCCATGGGCAAAAACCAAGGGCACGCCACCGAGGATGGTGGCGATCATCGTCATCATCACAGGGCGGAGGCGCAACGCGCAGGCCTTTTCGATCGACGAGCGCACGTCCTCTCCCCGGTCGCGCAGCTGATTGGCGAATTCGACGATCAGAATGCCGTTCTTCGCCATGACGCCGACCAGAAGCACGAGGCCGATCTGGCTGTAGATATTGAGGCTGGAGCCGGTGATGACAAGGGCGAAGACGGCGCAGGCAAGACCAAGCGGCACCGTCGACATGATGATCAGCGAGGACAGCACGCTTTCGAACTGCGCCGCCAGCACCAGGAAGATGATGACGATGGCAAAACCGAAGGTCAGCGCCATGCCGCTTGAATTCTCTTCCAGCGTCGCGGCTTCCGCCAGCGGCAGCAGACGCGAGCCCGCCGGCAGCAGCGGTGCGGCAAGTTCCGTCACCTGTTTGACCGCGTCGCCGAGCGACATGCCGTTCTTCAGGCCGGCGGTGATTGCCACCGAGGCCAGCTGCTGCTCGCGGTTCAGCTGCGGCGCGACCGAACCTTCCTTCATCGAGGCAATGACCGACATCGGCACGATCTTGCCGTCGCCCGTCTTCAGGAACACGTTTTCGAGGTCTGTGGGGTCGTCGATCGGCCGCGTCGTTGAGGTCAGCAGCACCGGATAGGATTCACCGTCAACGAAGACGTCGACCACCGAGCGCCCTTCGAGCAGCGATTGGATCGCCGTTGAAAGCCCCGTGATGTCGATGCCGAGATCGGAAGCGCGCTCGCGGTCGATCGCCACCGACACCTGCGCCTGGCTGGGCTCGTTGGTCAGCCGCGGCGTATCGTATTGGCCGGTGGCGTCGAGCGCCTGGACCAGCTTGGCGGCTGCCGCCGTCAGCGCCTCGTGATCATTGCCGATCAGAGCCATCTGCACGCCGCTGCCGGCGCCGCGGATGCGCAGGCTGTTGGAGGAGATGGCGTTACCGCGCAGCGCCGGCACCCTCGCTGCCGCCTGATTGATGTCGCCGACGATCTCGGCTTGCGTCCTTTGGCGCTCTCCCCAGGGGGCGAGCGTCAGCACCATGAAGCCGCTGTTCAGCGAACCGCCCTGGCCGGAGATCGAGAAGACGTTGCGGATATCGCCGCTGGTCACCAGCGGCTGCAGATATTCTTCGACGAGTTGCATCTTGTCGCGGGTATATTCGAGGCTCGATCCCTGCGGCGTCGTCAGCCGCATCATCACCATCGACCGGTCCTCTTCGGGCGTCAGTTCGCTCTTGACGGTCGAAAACGCGATAACGGCTGCACCAGCAAAGATCACTGAAAACAGGATGACGACAAACGGCGCATTGAGACAGCCGTGCAGCGCCCATTTGTAGAGCCGGGCGAGCGCCCCGCCCAGACGGCCGAGCGCACCATGATCCTCGAGCATCGGCTTCGTCAGCATGCGCGAGGCAAGCATCGGGCAAAGCGTTAGCGCCACGATCGACGACAGGCCGACGGAGAAGGCGAGCACGAAGCCGAATTCACGGAACAGGCCGCCGACCTGTCCCGGCAGGAAGGAGAGCGGGATGAACACGGCCGCAAGCGTCGCGGTCGTCGCGACAACCGCGAAGAAAACCTCGCGCGTTCCAAGCACGGCGGCCGCCCGCGGCCCCATGCCTTCGGCGCGTCGCCGCACGATGTTTTCGAGCACCACGATCGCGTCGTCGACGACGAGGCCGGTCGCCAGCACGATCGCCAGCAGCGTCAGGATATTGATGGAGAAACCGACCATATAGATCGCCGCCAGCGTCCCGATCAGCGCCACCGGCATGCTGACCGCCGGGATCAACGTCGCCCGCCAGTCGCGCAGGAAGAGATAGATGACGGCGGTAACGATGATGGCGGCGAGCGCCAGCGCCAGAACCACCTCGTGGATCGCACCCTGGATGAAAACGGCGTCGTCGCTAGTGATCGCGATCGTCGTACCCTCGGGCAGCGTCTTCCACAATTGCTCGACGGCAGCCTTGATGCCGGTCGAGATATTCAGCGTGTTGGATTGCGCCTGGCGGATGATGCCGAGGCCGATGCCGGGCTTGCCGTTGGAGCGCAGCGCCGTTTCGCCGTCGCGCGGTCCGAGTGTCACCGTCGCGACGTCGCCCAGCCGGACGCGGTCCTGCAGCATGACGTTGGAAAAATCCGCCGGCGTCTGCAGGTTGGCGGTGGCGCGCACCACGATATCCTGCGTATTGCTCTTCAGCGATCCGGCCGGCACATCGAGCGCGGCATTGTCGAGCGCCTTCGTCAGGTCGCCGATGGTCAGCCCGCGGCTCGCCAGAGCGCCCTGGTCGACATCGACGCGGAAGACCTTCTCCTGGTCGCCATATTCCTCGACATCGGCGACGCCGTCGACGGAAGCGAGGCGATCGATCACCTCGTTTTCGACGAGCTGCGTCAGGTCGTCCATGTTGAGCTTGGTGGAGGTGACGGCAAGGCGCATGATCGCCGAGGAATCCGAATCCGCCTTGACGATCTGCGGCGCGTCCGCTTCATCGGGCAGGTTCTGGGTGATCCGGCCGATCGCGTCGCGCACGTCGTTGGCGGCGACCGCGAGATCGATCGCATCCGAGAATTCCAGCGTCACTCGGCTCAGGCCGAAGGAGGAGGTCGACGAGATCGATTTCAGCCCGCTGACGCGCGCGACCGCGCCCTCGATCACCTTGGTCAGTTCCTGATCGATCGTTTGCGGCGATGCACCGTCGAAGGTCGTGCGCACGGTGACGACGGGACGGTCGACATCCGGCAGTTCACGCACTTCGACGCCGACGTAAGCCGCAAGGCCGGCGACGACCATCAGCGTGTTGAACACCAACGCCAGGATTGGCCGGCGAACGAAAAGCGCGGTGAAACTCTGTTTTCCCGAGGCCCTATCCTGATGAATCTCGGTCACGCTCATCGGGTGACGGCCTCCCCATTCGAGGCCATTTCGGCGGAAACGCGCACCGCCCCGCCTTCACGCACGCGCTGCAGGCCCTGCGTCACGATCTTGTCACCGTCCTTGAGATCGGCTTTGACAAGCACGAAATCCGGGTTGCGCTGCACGACGCTGACCCGCACCTTGTGCGACTTGTCGTCGTTGACGAGCCAGACGAAGGAGCCTTGCGAATCCCACTGCACCGACTGCGGATCGACCGCCGGATATTTGTCGCCGGGAAATTTCATGCTGACGCTGAAGGACATGCCGGCGCGCAGTTCATCCGAACTGTTGTCGATCTTGGCGCGCAGGCGAAGCGTGCGGCTTGCCGCGTCGATGCGGTTGTCGACGGCCTCGACCATGCCTGAAAATACCTGTCCGGGCTTTGCCACCGACATCGCCTCGACCGGCTGGCCGACCGACACCGTATTTGCGAAGCGCTCCGGCACCCAGAAGTCGACGAGGATTTCCGAACGGTCGTCGAGCGTGACGATCGGGATGCTCGTCGTGACATTGTCGCCGATATTGACCGGTACGATGCCGACGATACCGTCGATCGGCGCAATAATGTTGCGCCGTGCGAGATTGAGTTCCGCGGCCTGCAGCTGTAGCCGCGCCCCCTGCTCGGCGATCTCGGAATCGAACACGTCCATGCGCGACACGCTGGACTTGATGTTGTGATAGAGATTGGATTTCTCGACGGCGGCCTTGACCGCTACATCAGCCTGACCGCGGGCGATCACCTGTTCTTCGCTGTCGAGCTTGGCGAGCACCTGGCCGGCCTTCACATTGTCGCCCGACTTGATGAGGATTTCACGGATCGTGCCCGATGCCTGTGCGGTCACAGCGACCGAACGGATCGCATCCCCGGTGCCGATGGCATTCAGCCGGTCGTTGACGACGCCCTGGACGACGGCCTGCGTTGCGACGAGAATGGCGCCGTTGCGCCCGCCGCCATTGCGGCGGTTCTGCCCCTGACCTTGTCCCTCGCCACGCTGCTGGCCCTGCGCCCGGGCGGGAGCGTCGGCATCCGCCGTCTCCGCCTTCGGCGCGATCTTGGAAACGATGCCGTCTGGAATACCCGCATCGCGCATCGTATCGCCGGCACCGGGCACAAAGAAAACCCACGCGGCAAAACCGGCAACAATGACGATGAGCGAAAGTATAAACTGCTTCCAAAAGGCCATGCACGTCTCCGGAGGGACTCGAGGTTGGACCAGGGTCGGTCGAAAGAGGCGCCGCGGGATCAAGATTCCCGTCTGATGCGACAATATCGCGCGTTTACAGCTTACCGGCAAGCATAAGCAGCCGGCATTACCGATTTGTAATATCAGCAAAGAATGGAAATAACCCGGCCGCTCACTTTTGCTTGAACAACCCCTCGCCGTGTCTTTGACACCGCCGATTGACAGGCGAGATGCCGTGAAAAACCTCTGCCGATGCGGGTTGAATCTCTATCGGCCCATTGACCATCGCAAGCCGATGACGGCTGCAATTCCCAGTATCGGCCAAACCGCCCAGAACTGCCCCGACCAGGTGAAGAGGTTGATGCCGACAATGCCGAGCGCCACGATCGCCAGCGAGGTAATCTTCCGGTTGAACCGGATCTGGTTGCGATTCCAGGTGAACGCCGCGAGGACGGCGAGCGCAAGCACCGGAAAGCGCGCCCAGAAAACGCCCTGCCATGATAAAAGATTGATGCCGATCAGCACCGCCGCGACGACGCCGAGCACAGCGAACAGTCTGCGTCTGCCAGGTAACGGGCCCGCATCGGCAATCTCAGCCACCGGCTGCGGCCGCGCGGGGCCCGGTCGTTGGGGAGGCGGCGTCTCGTCCTTGGCATCGCCGATCTTCACCGCGTAGCTCGGCACCCCTTCATCGACGTTCTTCACCATCAGCGGCCCGAGAAACTCAAAACCGACCGCGACCTTGTTGCGGACCTGGTCGTAGACGGTGCTTGAGATGACGATGCCGCCGGCTGAAGCCGAGGCCTGAAGCCGTGCGGCGATGTTGACGCCGTCGCCATAGATGTCGTCGTCTTCGACGATCACATCTCCGAGATTGATGCCGATGCGGAACAGCATGCGTCCGTCTTCCGGGCGGCGGGCGTTGAAACCGGCAAGTTCGTTCTGGGTATCGACGGCCGCGCGCACCGCCTCGACCACGCTTGGGAAATCGGCGATCAGCCCATCGCCCCAGGTGTTGATGACACGGCCGCCATGGCTTTCGATCAGGCGTCCCATCGCCTCCCGGCAGCGCTTCAGCGCCGCAAGCGTCCCCTCCTCGTCAGCCCCCATCAGCCGGGTATAATCCTGCACGTCAGCACAGAAGATCGTCGTCAGCTTGCGCCGCGTTTCACTCATGGTCTCTCGTCTCCGCGCTGTCCGCTCCCGGAAGGTCGCTGCAAACGTGGAATGTCGGTGAGTGATGAGCGATTGCAGCGGCGGTAAATTACTAAGCCTTTGTCGTCGTTACCATCGATAATTGCACGCTATCGATGGCAGCCGCGGCTTGGAGACATAGCGGGGATTATTGAACGATCTTGCGCGGGCTCGCTGTGTGCTCCCTCGCCACGGTGTTCGAACTATCGATTTCCTGAAGCGACACGTCGTAGCCCCAGAGATCGGCGAGATGCTGCAGGACAAGCCTGGTGTCGGCTTCCTGAAGATAGCTGCCGTTCATCATGATATGTTGCAGCAGCAGGCGGCGGTCACCGGCGAGATCGACGTCGACGATATCGATTGCCGGATCGGTCCAGCCGATATCGTATTCGCGGGAAAGCTGGCGGCGGATGCGCAGGTATCCGCGCTCATTGTGGATCGCCGAAACCAGAACCCCTTCCGTCTGTTCCGGATCATCGTAGAGATGGAACAGCCGGAACTGGCGGATCAGCTTCGGGCTGAGGAATTGGCTGATGAAACTCTCATCGCGGTAATTGGCCCAGATGTCGCGCAGCACGGCCATCGCATCGCCGCGTCCTGATATATCGGGGAACCATGCGCGGTCTTCCTCCGTCGGCTTCGTGACGATCCTCTCGATATCCTGCATCATCGCAAAACCGAGCGCATAGGGGTTGAAGCCCGAGAACCGCCGATCGTCATAGCTCGGCTGGAACACCACGTTGGAATGCGACTTCAAGAATTCGAGGAAGTTTCCGTCGCTGATCTGCCCCCGCTCGTGAAGCCGGTTCATGATCTGGTAATGAACGAAGGTCGCGGTTCCCTCGTTCATCACCTTGGTCTGCCGCTGGGGATGGAAATATTGGGCGACATGGCGGACGATGCGAAGGATCTCGCGCTGCCATGGCTGCAGCCGCGGCGCGGTTTTCTCAAGAAAATAAAGGATGTTGTCCTGCGGAAGGCCGAGCGCGGCGCGGCGCTTTTCCAGGCCGCCGTCGCTCGCCTTTTTGGCCTTGCCGACGGGAACGGTGCGCCACAGATCGTTGAACATCTGCTCCTCGTGGGCACGGCGCTCCTGCTGCCGCTTCTCCTCCTGGCGAAGGTCGATGGTGGTCTTGCCCGCATAGCGATGCACCCCGTGCGACATCAGCGCATGCGCCGCATCGAGCGTCCGCTCGACGGCGGTCTCGCCATAACGCTCTTCGCAGCGAGTGATATAACCCTTGGCGAAATCGAGGTAATCGAGGATTCCTTCTGCGTCGGTCCAGAGCTTGAAGAGATAATTGTTCTTGAAGAAGTGGTTGTGGCCGAAGGCCGCGTGCGCGGTGACGAGCGTTTGCATCGTCGCCGTATTCTCCTCCATCAGATAGGAGATGCAGGGAGAGCTGTTGATGACGATCTCATAGGCGAGGTCGCGCATGCCGCGGCGGTAGAAGGCTTCGTGATGCGCGAAGTGCTTGCCGAAAGACCAATGGCGGTAAAACAGCGGCATGCCGGTCGACGAATAGGCATCCAGCATCTGCTCCGAAGTGATGACTTCGATCTGGTTCGGATAGACGTCGAGGCCGAGTTCGCCGAGCGCGATTTCCTCGCAGGCGTCGTGGATGCGCTGCAGCGTTGAAAAGTCCCAGTCGGCCCCCTCGAACAACAGCCGCTCTTTTGGCCTCACCGTCATCGTCATGGCGTCACCCTCGATTGTGCGTCACGCTTCTGGAAGAGATCGTGGAAAACAGGAAATATTTCGCTTCGCCGGCAGACCTTGCGCATCGAAAGCGGCAGCAGCTCGGAGCGAATGCCGTCATAGAGCATCCAGAGCGGCGAACGCGATACCGACGAGTCGCCGCCCTCTTCGCCGACTTCGATATAGGCGAAATACTGGCAGAGCGGCAAAATCTCGCGCAGCAGCGATCCGCTCAGGTTTCCGTCCGAATGGGCGTTGTCGCCGTCCGAGGCCTGGGCACCGTAGATGTTCCACTCTGCCGGATCGAAACGCGCCGCGATGATCCCGCGCATCGCCGCAAGGGCGCTGGAGACCAGCGTGCCGCCGGTCGCCGGACCGTAGAAGAAGGTTTCCTCGTCGACTTCCTCGGCCTTGTCGGTATGGCGGATGAAGACGATCTCCACTTTCTTGTAGCGCTTCGACAGGAAAAGATAGAGCAGCAGGTAGAACCGCTTCGCGAGATCCTTCATGTGTTCCGACATCGAGCCGGAGACGTCCATCAGGCAGAACATCACGGCTTTGGCCACAGGTTTCGGCTCGTTTTCGAAACGGCGGTACCGCACGTCGAGCGGATCGATATAGGGAATGCGCCGGCTTTTTTCCGTCAGGGCTTTGAGTTTCGCCTCGAGCGCCAGGCGGCTCTCGCCGTCCTCGCACTCGTCGATCTGCCGCTGCAGGGCCTCGATCTCTTCGCGGCGCGGACGGTGAAGGGCGACGCGGCGCATCATCGCCAGCCGCGTCGTGCGACCGACGGCGATGTTGGATGGCGATCCGGACACGGAATAGCCGGCCCGGTACGGAGTTTCCTCTTCGGTTTCGGCTAGACGCCGTTTGGCAAGGTCTGGGAGTTCCAGGTCGTCGAGAAATACATCCAGGAACTCTTCCCGGGTCAACACGAAACGGAAACCGTCCTCACCATCGCCTTCGCCCGCATCTTTTGGTTTCCCACCGTTCCTGCCCGGCGGCCGCGGAATGATATCGCCTTCGACGAAGGCCCTGTTTCCGGGCAGGATGTGATCGGCGGTGCCGCCCTCGCCTTTGCGAAGGCTCGGCTCGGCCATTCCGTCGATCGGCAGGCTGATCTCACCGCCGTCGAGCACATCGCGAATGTTTCGGTTTTGCAGAGACCGTTTTACCGCCTGCTGCACGGCGCCTTTCATGCGCCGAAGAAACCGTTGCCGATTTTCCAGACTTTTACCGCGCGGATTTAGCCGACGGTCGACAATGTGCATATTGGCTCCACATTAACTTGCCTGTTTGACGCGCATGTACCATTCGACGAGGCGCCGAACCTGCCTCTCCGTGTAACCCCGCGCGGCCATGCGCGAGACGAATTCGCTGTGCTTCTTTTCTGTTTCCGAATCCTTCTTCGAGCCGAAGGAAATCACCGGCAAAAGATCCTCGACCTGCGAGAACATACGTTTCTCGATCACTTCCCGGATCTTCTCGTAGCTCGTCCATGACGGATTTTTTCCGCCGTTTGCTGCCCGCGACCTCAACGAGAACTTGACGATTTCGTTGCGGAAATCCTTCGGATTGGCAATTCCCGCCGGCTTTTCGAT
Source organism: Rhizobium leguminosarum bv. trifolii WSM2297 (assembly GCF_000271845.1). The sequence goes on from NZ_JH719395.1 coordinate 1,875,280, forward strand.
TTTCGTCAGTTCCTGATTGAGGAGCTCGCGGTCGAGAAGCTGGCCGGTATCGGGATCCTTGAAGTCCACGTCTTCGATCCAGGCATCGGCATAGTCTACGTAGCGGTCGAACAGGTTCTGTCCGTAGTCCGCATAGGATTCAAGATAAGCCTTCTGAATCTCATTGCCAATGAACTCTGCGTAACGCGGCGCAAGATCGGCCTTGATGAATTCCAGATATCGCTTCTCGACATCGTCGGTGAACTGCTCGCGGCGGATCGCCTGCTCCAGCACATACATCAGATGGACGGGATCGGCGCCGATATCCGTGGTGTCGTGGTTGAAGGTGGAGGCGAGCACCTTGAAGGCGAAGCGGGTCGATATGCCGTCCATGCCCTCATCGATGCCGGCGGCATCCCGGTATTCCTGAACGCTGCGGGCGCGCGGATCGGATTCTTTCAGGCTCTCGCCGTCATAGGTGCGCATCTTCGAGAAGAACGTCGAATTCTCGTGCTTGCGCAGGCGTGAAAGCACTGAAAAGCGAGCCAGCATTTCGAGCGTTGCCGGGGCGCACGGCGTATCGGCGAGTTCCGATCCCTCGATCAGCTTCTCGTAGATCTTCTGCTCTTCCGTCACCCGGAGGCAATAGGGCACCTTGATCACGCAGATACGGTCGATGAAGGCCTCGTTGTTCTTGTTGGCCTTGAAGGTCTGCCATTCCGCCTCGTTCGAATGCGCAAGCACGATGCCTGAAAAGGGTATGGCGCCGATATTCTCGGAGCCAATATAGTTCCCCTCCTGCGTCGCCGTCAGCAGCGGATGCAGCATCTTGATCGGGGCCTTGAACATCTCGACGAATTCAAGCACGCCCTGATTGGCGCGGTTGAGCCCGCCCGAATAGCTGTAGGCGTCCGGATCGTTTTGGGAGTAGGTCTCCAGCTTGCGGATGTCGACCTTGCCGACCAGCGACGAAATATCCTGATTGTTCTCGTCTCCGGGTTCGGTCTTGGCGATGGCAATCTGGCGCAACCGCGAAGGTTGAACTCTGACGACACGGAAGCGGGAAATGTCGCCGCCGAAGTCGTCGAGCCGCTTCAGGCACCAGGGGCTCATCAGCCCGTTCAGGCGCCGCAGCGGGATGCCGTATTGCTCCTGGAGCAGCGACCCCATCGTCTCCGGATCGAAGAGGTTGAGCGGGCTTTCGAAAACGGGGCTGATCTCGTCGCCCGCCTTCAGCACGTAGATCGGATGAACCTCCATCAGCAGCTTCAGCCGCTCCGCCAAGGACGACTTGCCGCCGCCGACCGGGCCGAGCAGGTAGAGGATTTGCTTGCGCTCTTCGAGCCCCTGCGCCGCGTGCCGGAAGAAGGAAACGATGCGTTCGATTGTCTCTTCCATGCCGTGAAAGCCGGCAAAGGCCGGATAGATCCGGATGGTCCTGTTCATGAAAATCCGGCCGAGCCGCGCATCCCTGGCGGTGTCGACCATCTGCGGCTCACCGATTGCGGCGAGCAGGCGCTCGGTCGCATTGGCATAGGCGATCGGGTCCTTTTTACAGAGATCGAGATACTCGGCGACCGACATATCGGTTTCGCGGCGCGCTTCGTAACTGCGCGTAAACGCATCGAATACGGATTCGTTCAGCATGGGCCCTCCAGTAAGGTTATGCCGCAGGCTCAAAGTCGTATAACCATCGAGATGGCTACGACGTTCCTAAGAATCAATAATTTCGTAGGTATATTCGACGCTCACCGGCTGTTTCTTGCAACGCACAAAAACGTGCATGCACCGGTTATTTTTACTCTACGAAACTGTTTCTCATTATAGTTGAAAAAAGCACCCGTGCGGTATCAGCACATTTCGCGACGTGACAGAAATATGAAAAGGGTGTGCAATGTCGCCCGTGATTCGAATTTTCGAAAAATCGACGATTGGCAGCCAAATCTGTGCAGAGTCGATGCGGGACAGTACGTGCCGGTCCGCACCTGACTGATGGAAACGGCCGCATCGCGGCCGTAAGCCAGTCGTTCGAATCGTTAGCCGCCGGCGCGATTCAGCCGTTGAATGCCTTCTCCAACGCGGCGACATCGATCTTGACCATGCCGAGCATCACCTCGGTCACGCGCTTGGCCCGCTCGTAGTTGTCGTCTGCGATCATTTCGGAAAGAATACGCGGCACGATCTGCCAGGAAAGACCCCAGCGGTCCTTCAGCCAGCCGCAGGCCTCCGGCATGCCGCCATTGGCGAGAAAGGCATCCCAGACCCGATCGATCTCGGCCTGGCTCTCCAGCAGAATCGCGATCGAAAAGGAATGGTTGAAGCTGTCGAGCGGGCCGGCCTTCATCGCCAGAAAGGCCTGATCGCCGAGCGTGAACTCGATCAGCTCGACACTGCCGGGAGGCCCGCTCGGCGTTTCCGCCGGCAGGATGGTGGTGCGGCCGATCCTGGAGTCCGGGATGACAGATACGTAGAATTCGACGGCTTCGCGCGCTTCCTCGGCGAACCAGAGATTTGAAACGACCTTCGCCATGATACAGCCTCCTTGTTGACGATTGATCCGGACCACGGTCCGATGATCCAAGGACGCCCCGCCGGCGTGGGTTCCGACAGAGTGCAGCTGAAATTTTTGCATTGTGTCGCCGCTGCCGTATCCAGCGGCCCGGCCGCCATGCGCAAACCCCTTGGGATACCGGCGGCTTGGGAATGAAAGCAGAACATCTTTTCTGGTCTTTCCCTCCCGAATCACTACATTACGCGCCATGAGCAATAGTTTCGACGATATCCCCTTCTTCGACGAAGAGCCGGGCGAGATGGCGCGCAAGCCGCAGCCGCCTGCCGCGCCCGCCGGAAGGCCCCCCGCCACTGGCGGCATTGCCGCCCGCGCCATGGCGGCCCGCGACGGCGGCAGCCGGCCGAATTATCTCGCCGGACTGAACCCCGAGCAGACCGAAGCCGTCGAAACCCTGGAAGGCCCGGTCCTCGTGCTTGCCGGCGCCGGCACCGGCAAGACGCGCGTGCTGACAACCCGCATTGCCCATATCCTCAATACCGGCCGCGCCTTCCCTTCGCAGATCCTCGCCGTCACCTTCACCAACAAGGCCGCCCGCGAGATGAAAGAGCGCATCGCGCTGCTGGTCGGCGGCGCCGTCGAAGGCATGCCCTGGCTCGGCACCTTCCACTCGATCGGCGTCAAACTTCTGCGCCGCCACGGCGAGCTCGTCGGCCTGCGCTCCGATTTCACCATTCTCGATACCGATGACGTCGTCCGCCTGATCAAGCAATTGATCCAGGCCGAAGGTCTCGACGACAAGCGCTGGCCGGCCAAACAGTTCGCCGGCATGATCGACACCTGGAAGAACAAGGGTCTCGGCCCCGCCGATATCCCCGAGGGTGACGCCCGCGCCTTTGCCAATGGCCGCGGCCGCGATCTCTATTTCGCCTATCAGGCGCGCCTGACGACGCTGAACGCCTGCGATTTCGGCGACCTCCTGATGCATCCGATCGCGATCTTCCGCAAGAACCCGGATCTCCTGAAGGAATATCACGGCCGCTTCCGTTACATCCTCGTCGACGAGTACCAGGACACCAACACCGCCCAATATATGTGGCTCCGCCTCCTCGCCCAGCGCGCCAGGGGCGAACCGCAGAACGTCTGCTGCGTCGGCGACGACGATCAGTCGATTTATGGCTGGCGCGGCGCCGAGGTCGACAACATCCTGCGCTTCGAAAAGGATTTCCCCGGCGCCAAGGTCATCAAGCTCGAGCGCAACTACCGTTCGACCGAACATATCCTCGGGGCCGCCGCCCATCTGATCGCCCATAATGAAGGCCGCTTGGGCAAGACGCTGTTCACCGACCGCTCCGATCCGGACGATGTCAAGGTGCAGGTCCACGCCTCCTGGGATTCGGAGGAGGAAGCCCGTGCCATCGGCGAGGAGATCGAGCAGCTTCAGCGCGGCAAGCATCTTTTGAACGACATGGCGATCCTCGTGCGCGCCTCCTTCCAGATGCGCGAATTCGAAGACCGCTTCGTCACCCTCGGCCTCAACTACCGCGTCATCGGCGGCCCGCGCTTTTATGAGCGCCTCGAAATCCGCGATGCCATGGCCTATTTCCGCCTGGTCGCTCAAGCCTCCGACGACCTCGCCTTCGAGCGCATCATCAACACCCCGAAGCGCGGCCTCGGCGACACGACGGTGCGCGCGTTGCACGACTATGCCCGCGCCCGCGATATCCCGATGCTTGCGGCCGCCGCCGACATCATCGAGACCGACGAGCTGAAGCCGAAGGCGCGCAAAGCCCTCTTCGACGTGATTCAATCTTTCCGCCGGTGGCAGGAACTGCTTGAAAACACACCGCATACAGAACTTGCCGAGCAGATCCTCGAAGAGTCCGGCTATACCGATATGTGGAAGAACGACAAGAGCGCCGAAGCCCCCGGCCGCCTGGAAAACCTCAAGGAACTGATCCGCTCGATGGAAAGCTTCGAGTCGATGCGCGGCTTTCTCGAGCACGTCTCGCTTGTGATGGATGCAGAGACCAACGAGAACCTCGACGCCGTCTCGATCATGACCCTGCACTCGGCCAAGGGCCTTGAGTTCGACACCGTCTTCCTGCCCGGCTGGGAGGAAGGCCTCTTTCCCCACCAGCGCTCGCTGGATGAAAGCGGCCGCGCCGGTCTGGAGGAGGAACGCCGCCTCGCCTATGTCGGCATTACCCGCGCCAAGCACCGCTGCCACATCTGGTTCGTCTCCAACCGCCGCATCCATGGCCTCTGGCAATCGACCCTGCCTTCACGTTTCCTCGACGAGCTGCCGGAAACCCATGTCGAGGTCGCCGAAATGGAACAGAGCTACGGCGGTTACGGCCGCGGCGGCTACGGCCAGTCCCGTTTCGACAAGGCCGAACCCTTCGCCAATTCCTATTCCACGCCCGGCTGGAAACGCGCCCAGGCCAACAAGACCGACGCCACCCGCGACAATTGGGGCAGCCGCTCCGGCCACGCCGTCGAACGCATCGGTTATGGCGAAAGCGGCCCGAAGGGACGGACGATCGAAGGCGAGCTGGTGGCGAAATCGACGTCCTCGGAACCGTCAAAGTTCACCCTCGGGGACCGGGTATTCCACATGAAATTCGGCAACGGCAACATCACCGGCATCGAAGGCAACAAGCTGACGATCGAGTTCGACCGCGCCGGGCAGAAGCGGGTCCTGGACGGGTTCGTCGAGCGCGTGTGACGTCCGTCAGCACGGCGCGAAAACGCTCACCCGAGCATCCGCATCCTGCCAAGACCCAGGATGTCGTTGACGAGCGCGATGCCTATGCCCGCGGCGACGATTCCCAATCCGATCAGAAAGAGCCGGCGCGACCGATCGTATTTGACGGCAAGCAGCGAGTCCCGCGCCAGGAGATCGGCAAAGACCTTCACCTGAATGGCTATGCCGATGGTCAGGAACAACATCGGCGGGATATCGATGCTGCTCCAGTCATTGGGATTGGAAACCCAGACACTGATGAAATTAAGCGAAAAGCCGAGGATGATCCCGGCCGCCGTCAGCGATCCGTTGCGGAACGTCGCATCGATCTTCTCGTTCGGCTCTGCCTCGGACATGGTTTCGCTTCCGGCTTGCTTCTGAGCAAGAAAGGCAGAAATCGCTGCCGTGAGCAAGATCGGCCGAGGGCATGACGCCGAAAAGTGAAGCGGTTTTCGGGCGACATCATTCTCTAACTCCAGTTCTAGCATCGCGCTTCCGGCACGGCGAACGAAATGCGCAAAGCCGCGGCGACGCGTTCTGATGTGATCGCCGGCGCAGAACTCCGTTAGGCCGAACCCATAAAACTGTAAAAATACAATAATTCCAACACGATACCTTTGGTAAGCGAAAAATTAACGTGTCAAAACGTCGCTTTGACGCTTTGCGCAAATCAGCTTAGCGGGGAATCTGCCCGTCCATGAAAGATGGGCTTCACGACGAACTTTTCGAAGGAGGTTCAAGTGACGAGTGTTTCATCTCTCGGCAGCACATTATCCCAGTACCAGTCTCCGCTCTCCAGCCTCGACAAGAATGGCGACGGCGTCATTTCGGCGGACGAGCTCGCCGCCGCATCGCAGTCCTCATCATCCGGCACGACTGCGACCGCCACCGACAGCGGCGACAGCAGCGCCGATATCGTCAAGAAGATCACCGCCGACATCCTGTCGCTGATGCTGTCCCTGCAGAAGACCGACGGCAGCAACGATCAGAACGACGGCGGCGATCAGAGCGACGACGCCTCCAAGGGCGTCTTTGCCGCGATGGATAGCAATGGCGACGGCAAGTTGAGCGAGGCAGAATTCCTCGCCGCCGATCCGAGTAAGATCAGCACTTCAGGCGACAGCGATCCTCTCCTCACCAAAGTGCTGAGCGACATGCAGACGGCCCTCCAAGCCCATCGCAATACCTACGGCGCATCTCCCGTGGCAGATGATTCCGCAGCCGACGACGCGACCGCGGCATAGTTCGGCAAGGGGCTCCGCCGGGGGAGCCTCGATCCACCAGACGCAGAAGCGTCTTCCGCCTTTCCTCCATTTCGACACGAGAGCAGCCGGCTCTCGCATTGATTGCATTAGCGTATTCTTTTTCAGCCAGCCACTACCGCTAGTACCAGAATTAACACTTGCGCGTCGGCGCTCGGAAATCCACTAGTTGATGCGTTCAATATGCTTGGCGTCTTACACTGGAATAAGCGAAGGGATTGGCCTTGATGAAAGCGCTGCTGCTCGTCGACATTCAGAATGGCTTCTGTCCGGGCGGCAATCTGCCGGTAGCGGATGGCGACAAGGTGGTTCCCGTCGCAAACAGCCTGATCGACAGCGGTAAATACGATCTGATCGTCGCCTCGCAGGATTGGCATCCGCCGGGCCATGGCAGTTTCGCTTCCGCCCATCCGGGTGCCGCGCCTTTCGAGATGGGCGAACTGTCGGGCAAGCCGCAGATGATGTGGCCCGACCACTGCATTCAGGGCACGCTCGATGCCGAACTGCATCCCGCGCTGAAATCCGAAGAGATCGACCTGATCCAGCAGAAGGGCGAGGATCCCGATATCGACAGCTATTCGGCCTTCCGCGACAACGACCGCGATGCCTCGACCGGCCTTGCCGATTTCCTCGAGGGCCAGGGTGTCACCGATCTCGACGTCTGCGGGCTGGCGACCGACTATTGCGTCAAGTTCTCCGCGCTCGACGCGCTGGAGATGATCCCCGGTGTCCGCGTCCGCTTCATCGAGGATGCAAGCCGCGGCATCACCCCCGAAGGCGTCGCCGCCGCCATCGAGGAAATGCGGGCGCGAGGCATCGCTGTGATCGAAAGCGTCGACGTGTTGCGCGAATAAGCTGCCGGCAGCCCCTTATTTCAGAACGTAGACGTCATAAGTCTCATCGCTTCCGGCAACCGCTCCCAAACGCTTGACGAGGTTTGTCGCGCTCTGGAAGGCAGAAATGTCTTCCGGCGTTAGGGACAGTCGCCAGACGTAGCTTTTCACGCAGGGAGACGGGCGCGGCTATCTGATCAAGCCGCTGTGAAAGAAGAATGACGACAGGCACATGCTCGCTCTGCTGCAATCGATGCGCCGTTTGCAGAATATCGGCAAGGCTGAGCGAAAGCCGAGCGTTCCTTGTATATCGCACGATGGCGCCGAACCGCTCCTCCCGCAGCAGGTAAGTGCGATTGGAGACGTAATAGGGCAAGGCCTCCACGAGATAGTCTGGATCCGCCATGATGATCGCGTCCTTGAGATCAGGACGCGATTGAATGAACGCACCTAGATCCTTGCTGCGGCTCAGGGGTATTTCGGCTACGAATGCCAGATTGACCCTTTCGATACCGGACACGACCTGCAGCGCCAGCAATATCAGGAAGCAAAAACGCCCGAACTTTACGGGGCCGCCGACAGCCTCGATGCCAGGAACGCCCGCCCCGCGCCGTGTCAATGCCGTGATCGCGATCAGGAAAACCAGCCAGAGCACCTGATGTCTGTATCCGCCGGGATAGACAAGCGTAAAAAGCAACGAAAGCCCGAAGAGAACCATTGCCGCTGCGATCATCGCCGGTCGCCGGTTCGCCAGCGCCAACAGGCTGCCGAAGATGAGCACGGATATCAACGCTGAAAAAATACGTGAAGCCAACGGCGACGCAACGATCAATTCGATGACGCTGTAAGGATAGAACCCCATAAAATGCGAGCTAGGCAGGACGAGAGCACGAATGACGAGTAAAGCGAAATTCTCGCCGCTGAGATCGTTCTGCCCCGTATCATTGAATGTCGGATAGACCGTTATCACACAGAGAACAACTCCAACCGCTGCAATGGCGGCGGCTGTAACGAAGCCCCGATATGCCGTCAGGGGAGACCTGGTCGCGTCAGAACCAAATCGAAAAACCAAAAAGCGAGAAAGCCGCCCACGAGGACGACCGAATGGACGTTGGTATTTGCCAGCAAGGCAAACAACAGGCCGAGCAATATGCCGTTGCGTGCTCCTTTCTCCCAACTCAGGACAATGAGGAAAATGATCAGCATGCTGATGCCGTAGTTTCGCGACATCGCGGCATAATCGAAAATCGAAAAGCTGCTGAACAATGACAGCAGCATAATGGACAGCGGCAGTTTCAGCCTGAAAACAAGAAGATAGGCCGAAGCCGCTGCGATCGTCAGCGCGACGATCTTCAGGACCACAGGCGAGCCGACCACGATATAGGCGGCGCGCAGCAGAATATACCAGAGAGCGGGATGACCCTCGCCATGCATCAGGCGAAGCATATCGATGAAATTGTCGCCCTGAAGAGCGAGCGACAGCGCGCGAACCTCGTCGCGCCAGACGATTTCAGACCAGCAAAGTGCAGCCGCCAGGGCAAGCCAGATGATGAAGATCAACGACTTGCCGAGCGCGGTCGATCGAGCTTCATCGACATCAGAGACAATCACGGCCAAATGACACTCAACCCAGTAAACGAAAGTGTCGCGACAATATCGGCGAGGACATAATTTGACGTTAAGTCAATCGTGGAGTTCTGATCAGCCTTCGGGAAACTGGGATTGTTCTTCTCTCTCAAGGAGATGAATATCCTCGGCCACATCTTCCATTCGCTTCAGCAAAGCGGCTTGGGCATCTCTCAGGCCTCGATTGTAGAAGTATGGCCCAATCTCCTCGGCGAAGAAATCGAGCAGGAATTCCGCCGGCAACGCGCCGATGGGATCGAGTTCCCGGTCGAAATAAGCGCGGATGCGCGAAACGATCTCAACCTTTTCTTCCCTAGAAAATTCGATCTTCTTCATACGTGCCTCTTTGCGAAAAGCGGTCAGGACCTTGATGGTTCAGCGAAATCGATTGGTCAATCAACGAAATTCAATTGCCGTTTCAAGCCATAGTCCATAAGTGAAAGCTGAATTTCCAACAGGATCACCCCATATGAATCGCGCCGACTTTGTTGAAGGTTTGCGGGGCGGCTCCGCCGTTGCGCTGGCATCGGCGCCCTTCGGCGCACTGTTCGGGGCGCTCGCGGTCGAAAACGGCTTGTCGCTTCCCGAGGTCGCCTTCATGAGCGCCACTGTCTATGCCGGCGCCAGCCAGATGGTCGGCATCGAACTCTTCGGCCACAATGTCCATGCCTGGCTGATCGTGCTGTCGATCCTCGCCGTCAATTTCCGCCATGTGCTCTATTCAGCGGCCTTGGCGCGCTACATCGGCCACTTCACGCCGGTCCAGAAATTCTTCACCTTCTTCCTGCTCGTCGATCCGCAATTTGCCGAAGCGGTGAAGCGCAGCGAGGCCGGCAGACCGCTGACCTTCGCCTGGTATTTCGGTTTCGGCATCATCATCTACATTCCTTGGGTGCTGATCAGCGTCGGCGGCGGCATGCTCGGCGGCTTCATCGGCGATCCCAAGGCGATCGGCCTCGATATCCTGCTGCCGGCCTATTTCCTCGGCATTGTCCTCGGCTTCCGCAAACGCGACAATTTCCTGCCGGTGGCGCTCGTCAGCGCGGTGGCTTCCGTGCTTGCCTATCGCTATGTCGGCTCACCCTGGCATGTCAGTCTCGGTGCGGCCGCCGGTATCGTGCTCGCCGCGCTGCTGCCATTGCCGCCACAGGAGCCCGATCTCGAAGCCGCTGCCCTGCAATCCGAAATGCACGAGGTCTGAGCCATGGAATTCGATCTTCACATGGCGCTCGTCATCCTCGCGGCCGCAGCCGCGACCTTTGCCACCCGCATCGGCGGCTATATCCTCATCACCCGGATGAAGAGCATACCGCCGCGCATGGAGGCGGCGCTGAATGCCGTACCGGCCGCCGTGCTGACAACGCTGGTCGCACCGGCCTTCTTCATCGGCGGCTGGGACTCGAAGCTGGCGCTGATCGCCGCCCTCTTCGTCGGCCTGCGTTTCACCCATACATGGATGCTGGTTGCCGCCTGGATTGTGGTGATGACCTGGCGCCACACGATCGGGGTCTGAGCGCTAGCGGCACGGCCAGCGCCCAGGCACTTTCCCTTAGTATTCCAGCGGCAGCGTCGCGTTTTCGAGCCACGCCTTGACATCGTGACCGTGGATCAGCGGCATCAGCGCTTCGCGAGTGCGGCTGTGATAGTCGTTGAACCAGTGCAACTCGTCATGGGTGAGAAGCTCTGGAATGACGAGACTGCGGTCGATCGGGCAGAAAGTCAGCGTTTCAAAGCCGAGCATGGCCGCATCGCCGCCATCGATCTCTTCGGCAGCGCGCACATAGATCAGGTTCTCGATGCGGATGCCGAAGCTGCCGGGCCGGTAATAGCCAGGCTCGTTCGACAGGATCATACCGGGCAGCAGTTCCTGCGTCGAAAGCCTGGAGATGCGCTGCGGCCCCTCATGCACCGAGAGATAGGAGCCGACGCCATGGCCGGTGCCATGGGCGAAATCGGCGCCGGCCCGCCACAAAGCGATGCGGGCCAGCGGATCGAGGTCGCAGCCGCGTGTGCCTTTCGGGAAACGCGCCGTGCTGATCTGGATCATCCCCTTCAGCACCAGCGTGAAGAAGCGGCGATGCTCTTCCGAGACGGTGCCGATACCGACCGTGCGTGTGATGTCGGTCGTGCCGTTGATATATTGCGCGCCTGAGTCGATCAGGAAAAGTTCGCCGGCTTCGATTATCCGGTTGGTTTCGGTGGTCACCCGGTAATGCATGATCGCCGCATGTTCGCCGGCACCGGAAATCGTGTCGAAGGAAATGTCCTTCAACGGGTTCTGCATGTTTTGGCCGACGCGGGCGCGCGCCGCTTCGAGATGCTCTGCGGCGGCAATCTCGCTGACCGTGCCGGGTTTTGTCTGCGACAGCCAATAGAGAAATTCCACCATCGCCGCCCCATCCTGCAGATGCGCGGCGGCCGAGCCGTTGATCTCGACCTCGTTCTTCACCGCGCGCGGCAGCTTGGCGGGATCAGTACCCTCCACCACTTCGCCGCCCGCCTTGCGGATGATCTCGGCCAGCGCATAGGAGGCGATATCGGGGTCGATCAGCACACGGCCGCCGTCCCTGGAAACGGCAGCGAGCCTCTCCTCCAGCGCCGACGGCGGCAGCTGTGTGCAGATCTGCGCGAGATAGGCCTCAGGCTCGATGCCGGTCTTGCGCTTGTCGAGGAAAAGATCGGCCCGCCCGTCGGCATGGACGATAGCGCGCGCCAGCGGATGCGGCGTATGCGGCACGTCGGCGCCGCGAATATTGAAGGTCCAGGCGACCGAGGAGGGATCGGCAATCAGCACTGCCGCCAGATTCTTCTTCGAAAGGTCGGCGGCGATCGTCGCGATTTTATCCCTGGCAAGCAGGCCTGCCTGCGCGACATTCTGGATGCTGACCGCGCCGAGCGGCTCGGCCGGCCGGTCGCCCCAGAGCCTGTCGAGCGGATTGTGCGGCAGGAAGACCAGCGTGCCGCCGATCTGCGAAAGCGCTCGTTCCAAACGGCGCACCTCGGCACCCGCATGCAGCCAGGGATCGATGCCGAGCCGAAGCCCCTTGGCTCCGTTTGCGGCCAGCCAGAGATGCGGCGGCTCGTTGACGAGATCGCCGCCCGAGAAGACCGCCCCGTCGACCTGATCGGCAAGCTGCGTCACATAGCGCCCGTCGACGAAGACGATTGCCTGCGTGCGCAGGATCATCGCAATGCCGGCCGAGCCGGTGAAACCGGTCAGCCATGCCAAGCGCTCCGAACATGCCGGAACATATTCGCCGTTGAACTCATCGGCACGCGGCACGAGGAAGGCGTCGATGCCGAGCGAATCGAAAGCAGCGCGCAGCGCCGATACGCGATCCCTGCCGAATTGCGGCGTGGAAGTAACCTCGAAAGACTGAAACATACTGAAAACCCGAATGGTTGAGACGAATCCGGCAAATGGGATGCCTGCCATGTTAGCGAAATTTCAATCGATGGGGAGAAAAAGCGACGAAACGACTCGAAACCCTCGATGCCGCCCAATATTTTGACAGAACTGTGACGCGAAAAGTTAATTTGGCACGCTTTATGCATTAGCCGCATGGCTCCCATGAGCGAAACCCTCTGCCTCCGGATTTCAAAATAGCTATATAGCAGCCATCGAACGGTTCGCGATGAACCGGCAACAAAGGAATTTTTGAAATGACCGCCTCTCTCTCGCGCTTCGCATATAGCAGCCCGGTGCAGGCTGGCGAACGCCAGACCGTGCGTCACGTGATCGGCGCCCGCCGCCCGCAGAACGAGGACAGCCTCAAGCTGCTCGGCGCCGGCCAGCGCGCCGCCCGCCACAAGGGCACCCCCAGCTACGCGTTCTAAGTCTGAAAGCCCGTCCGTCTCCTCCCTCCCGGACCGGCCTATTGGAATGCAGTAGAGCCCGCTCGAGCGCTCCTCCTCCTTGAGCTCGCGGGCATTGACCGGATAGACCGGTCCAAGGCGGTGCCATCGGCACCGCCTTTTTTGTTTTTGGAAGACTTTCCTTCAAGATAGAGCGAGAAGCGGTTTCATTTCCGATGCCATCCATCAATTTGGCCGGAAGTTTGGCAAAGCGCCACTCCACCCTCCCTCATTCCTGTGCTTGTCACAGGAATCCAGTGCGCCCAAGTCCTTGGGCGCGGAAGACTTCCTCGCAGGTGTGAACGTTATTCACCGCGCGGACGCGCGGTGGCTGGATTCCTGTGACAAGCACAGGAATGAGGGAGGAGAAATGCATGCTCCTATCCGCACAAACTGACTTCGTGAGGGTGGGGAGGAGACGTTACACCTCAAGCAAGACAGTATTGCAGGACAAGCCCCTCGCCTCACCACCCAAAATCAGGGCCGATCGAAATGGATCGTCACCCAGCCGTTCCGCCAGATCGTCCGGACATGCCGGAGCCTCGCGCCGCTATAGGCGGCGATCACCTTCCAGCGCTGCGCCGCGAGAATCCCCGAAAGGATGACCGATCCGCCGGGCGCCAAATGCGTCGCAAGCTTCGGCGCCATGCGGATCAGCGGCCGAGCGAGAATGTTGGCGATGATGAGATCGAAGGGACCATGCTCGGAAAAGGCCGTCGAATGAAAGCCAGGCGCGGTCCGGGTGACGACGCCCGAGGCGATGCCGTTGCGGCGCACGTTTTCTGCCGCCACCCGCGTCGCAATCGGGTCGATGTCGGTCGCCAGCACCGGTATGTTCTTAAGCTTGCGCACTGCAATCGCCAGCACGCCGCTACCGGTACCGAGATCGAGCGCGTTGCGGACCGGACGCGAGCGCACCACGGCGTCGATCGCCTCGAGGCAGCCGGCCGTCGTGCCGTGATGGCCGGTTCCGAAGGCCTGGCCGGCATCGATCTCGATGGCAATATCGCCGGGGCGCACCTTGTCGCGGTCATGTGAGCCATGCACCAGGAAGCGCCCTGCCCTGACGGGCTTCAGCCCCTCCAGCGACTTCACCACCCAGTCGACATCAGGGATGACTTCCCGCTCCAGCCGGCTATCGGGAAAGGCGGCCTGCAATGCGTCCTCGACGCGGGAATGCACTTCGGCCTCATCCTCGGCCATCATATAGATCGAGGCTTCCCAGATGTCTTTCTTCTCGTCGATCTCGGTGGTGCCGATGGCGAAGTCTTCTTCGCCGAAGACCGCGCTCAGAAGGTCGAGGATCTCTTCGGCCTTGCTTTCGGTCGTCGTCACGTAAAGGCGGATTTCACTCACGATAGGCGGTCTTTCCCGTTTCCGTTGCCCGCCACGGGTCGAGTCAACGCCCCATCACGTTGAAACCATCACCCCTTGCTGACGAGATTCTCCAGCTTCTTTACCGCCGTGTCCGGGTTTTCGCCATAGGCGATCGTTCCGGCAAACCGCCCGGCTGAATCGAGCAGGAAGACCGAAGCGGTATGATCCATCGTATAGTCGCCGTTCGGATCCTTCTCATCGACCGGCACCTTCTTGGCGTAGACGCGAAAACCCTTGATGACCTCGGCAATCTTTTCGGGCGCGCCTGAAATGCCGGTGATGCGCTTGGAGACGTTGGAAACGTACTCATTCATGATTTGGGGCGTGTCGCGCTCCGGATCGACGGTCACGAAGTAAGCCTGCAGCTTATCGCCCTTCGGATCGACCTTCTCCATCCAGCCGTTCAGCTCGAAAAGCGTCGTCGGGCAGACTTCGGGGCAATGGGTGAAACCGAAGAACAGCGCCGTCGGCTTGCCGCGCAGCGCCTGCTCGGTGATCGGCTGGCCGCTCTGCGAGACCAGGGTGAAAGGAACACCGAAGGGCGCCTCCGCCGCCACATCCCCCGATTTCAAAGGATACCACCTGACCCAGCCGAGAACTCCGGCAAGTATCAGGACACCGACCCAGACGGCGATGCGAAATGTCTTCATTGGAATGATCCTCGATCCCGGCGGTATGCGCCGCCGCCCCATGGCCCCCGCGTGATTATAGTCTCGGCCGGACGCGCGCAATTCAAGAATATGTTTTCTGACCCGTGATGAATTGCCTCACCTACTCGGATCGGCGGCGACGGTGGAAACGCGCGAACGCGCCACGGGCGCCGCCAAAAATATCAAGATCTTAATCGAACAATCCGGCGACGAGATGCGGATCGGCGGCGAATTGGCAACGGCTGCGTGCGAAGATGTTTTGCCGATCGGCGAACATGTTAAATCAATCGTAACCTCTACGCGCGAACAATCGGTTTAACTGAACGAAATCGATACGTCGATCAGGCAGATGGTCAGGTCACTGAGACGGCGGCCGCAAGCCATCGACGCGGAAAACGCGACTGATCAGTTTCAAGACCGGCAGGGCATGAGCGCCCGGCAAACGCCGCGAGAGGCAAATGCCGCCTCGCATTCGAGACCATCTCCCGCGCGCAGCCCGATCGGCAGTGCAGCGGGCGCCTTCAACGGCGGTTCTGCCGCCAAAGCCATCGCTTCTCCCGCCGGGGACAACTGGGAAGAATTCTGATCATGAACAACAACAATGCCATCAAGCAGTCGGGCTCTTATCTCGAAATCGTTTCGTTCCATCTGGGCGATCAGGAATTCTGTATCGACATCATGGCCATTCGCGAAATCCGCGGCTGGGCGCCGGTGACGCCGATGCCGCACACGCCGCCCTACGTGCTCGGCCTCATCAACCTGCGCGGCGCGGTCATCCCCGTCATCGACATGGCCTGCCGCCTCGGCATGAAGATGACCGAACCCTCCGAGCGATCGGCGATCATCGTCACTGACATCGCCGGCAAACTGGTCGGCCTACTGGTCGAGCAGGTTTCCGACATGATGACGATCAAGAGCGAAGACCTGCAGCCGCCGCCGGAAATCATCCCGGAAGCCCAGCGCGCCTTCTGCCGCGGCATCGTCGCACTTGAGAAGACCATGGTCTGCTTCCTGAACCTCGATACGGTTATCGCCGACGAACTGACGCAGGCGGCTTGATATTCTTTTATACTGATGTTGAAAGGCCCGGCTCGTCCGGGCCTTTTTGTTTGGAGAGACGCGATTCAACTCCATCTGCTCCGAGCCACGGTACACCCTCTCCTCCCTCATCTCTGTGCTTGTCACAGAGATCCAGCCACCGCGCGTCCGCGCGGTGAATGACTCTCCTGTCTCAAGAGAAAAGTCTCCCGCGCCCAAAGACTTGGGCGCGCTGGATCCCTGTGACGAGCACAGGGATGAGGGAGCTCGGGGAGAAGCCCCATACCTGCTCGATAAACCCGAAAACCTCGCCCCTACGGCTTCCCATTCTTCCACGTGACGTTCTGCCCATAGAGCGGAATCGTCGAGATCGACATCTTCGCCGAGCCATCCGTCAATTCCCTGGAATGGGCGAGATAGATGAGCGTGTCGTTGGTCTTGTCGTAGATGCGGTTGACGACCAGCGTCTTCCAGATCAGCGACATGCCCTGCCGGAACACTTCGCTGCCGTCCTTGGACAGGTCGATCTTGCCGATCTCGATCGGCCCCGTCTGCCGGCAGGCGATGGAATTGTTGGAGGGATCTTCGAACCAGTTGCCGTTCTTGAACCGGTCGATCAGGCTGCGGTCGAAATAGGTGACGTGGCAGGTGACGCCCTTGACCTCAGGATCGGAGACCGCCTCGACGATGATGTCGTTGCCGATCCAGTCGACCCCGACCTTGCCGACGACTTCGGCCGAGGCAGCACCGGCGGAAAGCGCGGCGAAGGAAAAGGCGGCGAGAAGAAGATTGCGCGGCTTGGACATGGCAGCTCCCTGAATGATCCGCACTCTACATAAGTGCGTCCCGATGCTTTGCAAGAAATGGCGGCCCGAGGAAACGATCAGCCTTTCCGGCAGGTGCAGGGCTCGTAGGCCCGTGCCGTCAGCCGGCCGGGCCGCATGCCGATCAATGCCGGTATGGCGTGAACGGCATTGGCCTTGACCGCCTTCGCCATCTCGATCGCCGCGGCCGCGCAGACGGCCGCATCCTCGGCGGCGTTGTGGTGCACGAAACGCAGGCCGAGATGTTCGGCGATCAGGTTCAGCCTATGCGAAAGGAAATGCGGCCAGATCCGTTGCGCCATCTTCAGGCTGCAGAGATAGGTCAGTTCCGGATAGGATTGCCGGTAGAGATCGAGGCTCGCCCGCCAGACGCTGAAATCGAAGGCGGCATTGTGCGCGATCATCGTCGCACCGCTGATATCCTCGTGGAACTCGTCCATCACCTCGGGAAACTCGGGCGCATCCTCGACATGCTCCGGCCGGATGCCATGGATCGCAACGTTCATCCCGGAAAAGCGCATCTCGCGCGGCCGGATCAGCCGTTCCTCGACGCGTGTGACCCTGCCCTCCTCGATCCAGGCAAGGCCGACGGAACAGGCGCTGCCGCGCTGTTCGTTCGCCGTCTCGAAGTCAATCGCGATGGTCTTCAAATCAGTAATCCGAATCATTTCCTGGAGAAAAGAAATACCGTCCTGCTTCCGGCCGCGCAAATTCGACACGACGCACGGTTGACTTTTCAACCCACATATCGAAACTTTCCGCCATGATCGGTTCCGTGACCATGGCAGCGCTTATCCATCACACCACGACCCTTGAAGGGTACGCGGGAGCGATGGTGCGTTAACAGCGATCCGATCATCCCGAAAACCCTGCCGAGGCGAGCAGGGTTTTCAGAAGAACTCGGCTTTCCTCCTGAAACCACGGAGAGTAGCCATGTCCGAAAATGAAGAGAATGAGCCTGGCCGCCGAGCGCGCCTGCCTGACGGCGTCCTTGTCCGCGCCGTCCGCCTATCCGATGCGGAAGAGATCACCGATCTGATCAATCTGCCGGGCTACCGGGCTGGCACATTGCGGCCGCCGTACCAGAGGGTGGAAGAGGTTCGCAAACACATGGAAAATCCATCGCCGGGCGCGCTGAACCTTGTCGTCACCCTCAATGGCAAGATCGTCGGCAATTGCGGCCTCAACCGGCTCGCGGGCCGCAGGCAGCACGTCGCCAGCATCGGCATGGGCGTGCATGACGATTTCACCGGCCGCGGCTTCGGACGGATCATGCTTGGCGCGATGGTCAATGCCGCCGACGACTGGCTGGATGTCAAACGGCTGGAACTGACGGTCTATATCGACAACGATGTCGCCATCGGCCTCTACCGGAAATTCGGCTTCGAGAGGGAAGGCCTGCTGAAGGCCTTCGGCTTTCGATCGGGGGAATATGTCGACGCCTATACGATGGCGCGGCTCAGCCTATGAGTGAACGAGGCTGACGGCACCGCCGTCAGTCTCTCACCCACTGATCAGCGCCAGCCACTCGTCCTCATCCATCGTCTGCACGCCGAGTTCGCGCGCCTTGTCGAGCTTGGAGCCGGCGCCCGGGCCGGCAACGACGATGTCAGTCTTCTTGGAGACCGATCCCGCCACCTTGGCGCCAAGGCTTTCCGCCCTCGCCTTCGCCTCGTCGCGGGTAAATTTTTCCAGCGAGCCGGTAAAGACCACAGTCTTGCCGGCGACCGGGCTGCCTGTTGTCACCGGCTGTTCGGCCTGCTGGGGCGTCACTTCCTCAAGCAGCCGGGTGATCACCTCGATATTGCGCGGTTCCTTGTAGAACTCCACCATGGCGCGCGCCACGACCTCGCCGATGCCTTCGATGGCGTTGAGATCGTTCCAGGCGTCGCCGGCAAGCGGTGCCGCCTCCTTCATCACGGTCGCAAAGGCTTCGTAGCTGTTATAGGAGCGCGCCAGCAGCTTCGCCGTGGTCTCACCGACGTGACGGATGCCGAGCGCGTAAATGAAGCGGTGGAGCGCAATGCTGCGCCGCTCGTTGATCGCCGCATAAAGCTTGCCGACGCTGACCTTGCCGAAGCCGTCGATATTCTCAAGCTTGGTCAGCGATTGCTGCTGGCGCCTCTCCAGCGTGAAGATATCGGGCGCGGTGCGGATCTGCAGTGACGCGTCCTCGTGTTCGAAGAAGAAATCGATCTGCTTCGAGCCCAGCCCTTCGATATCGAAAGCGTTGCGCGAGACGAAGTGCTTCAGATGCTCGGTCGCCTGCGCCCGGCAGATGAAGCCGCCGGTGCAACGGCGCACCGAATCCATCTTGCCGGTCTTCTCGTTGACCTCGCGCACCGCATGCGAGCCGCAGACCGGGCAGGTCTTCGGAAACTCGTATGCGCTGGCGGTGGCCGCGCGCTTTTCCATCACCACGTCAAGGATCTGCGGAATGACGTCGCCGGCGCGCTGGACGATGACGGTATCGCCTTCGCGGATATCGTGGTCCTCCGGACGGATGCGCTCGCCACTATTGCCGATGCCCTTGATATAGTCCTCATTGTGCAGCGTCGCATTGGTGACGACGACGCCGCCGACGGTGATCGGCTTCAGCCGCGCCACCGGCGTCAGCGCCCCGGTGCGGCCGACCTGGATCTCGATTTTCTCGACCTCGGTGAAGGCCTGTTCGGCCGGAAATTTATGCGCAGTCGCCCAGCGCGGCGAACGCGAGCGGAAGCCGAGACGCGCCTGCAGCTCGAGACTGTCGACCTTGTAGACGACGCCGTCGATGTCGTAGTCGAGATCCGGACGCTCGAGGCCGATCTCGTCATAATGCGCCAGGATGTCGGCCACCGAATTCAGCCGCTTCATCAGCGGGTTCACCGGAAAACCCCAGTCCTTGAAGGTCTGCACCATGGCAAACTGCGTATCGGCCGGCATTTCCGACATCTCGCCCCAGGCATAGGCGAAGAATTTCAGCTTGCGGCTGGCCGTCACCTTGGCGTCGAGTTGGCGCAGCGACCCGGCGGCCGTATTGCGCGGATTGACATAGGTCTGCTTTCCCTCCGCCTCCATCTGCCGGTTCAGCGCCAGGAAATCGCTCTTGGCCATATAGACTTCGCCACGGATCTCCACCACCGCCGGCACGCCCTTCGGCAGCTCATTCGGGATTTCTGCAATCGTCCGGATATTGGCGGTGACGTTCTCCCCCGTCGTGCCGTCGCCGCGCGTCGCGGCCGTCACCAGGCGGCTGTTCTCGTAACGGATCGACATCGACAGACCGTCGATCTTCGGCTCGGCGGTAAAGGCGATCGACTGGTCCGGCAGGCGGCCGAGGAAGCGATAGACGCCGGCGACGAAATCCTGCACGTCCTCCTGCGAAAACGTGTTGTCGAGCGACAACATCGGCCGCGCATGGACGACGGGTGAGAAGGTGACAGAGGGCGCCGCCCCCACATGCCGCGACGGGCTGTCCTCACGGATCAACTCGGGAAAGCGCGCCTCCAGCGCATCGTTGCGGCGCTTCAGCGCGTCGTAATCGGCATCCGAGATCTCCGGCCGGTCCTTGCCGTGGTAGAGCGCATCGTGATGCGCGATCTCCTTTGCCAGCCGCTCAAGCTCGGCGGCAACCTCTTCGATCGTCAACGTGTCGACGGCGGAACCTTCGGTGGACATGGAATATCACTCCAGGGAATCTGGCCAGAAAATCTCGATTGTTTTTAGAGCAAAATTTCTGGATGAAAAGAGAGGCGACGCCGGCTTTGCCGGGAAGATTGCCGTACAACATTGACGGGCCACTAATCCCTCCGCCCTCATTCCTGTGCCCGTCACAGGAATCCAGCCACGGCGCGTCTGCGCCGTGAATGACTATTTTGAAATAAGAAGGGTCTCTTGCGCCCAAGGACTTGGGCGCGCTGGATCCCGGTGACATCCCCCGGGGCAAAGCCCTGAGGACACAGGGATGAGGGAGTTCGAGGTGGGCGTTGGCGCCAGATTTCAGGCCCGTGAACTGCGCAGACACGCTGGAGTATCGTGCAGGCGTAACAGGAGATCGCCCTATCCGCCCCATTCCCAATCCCTCGCATTGCGCAACCGGATGCCGCTGACATGCAGGCTGGTGTCCCAGAGGCTCTTCAGCCGCCGCAAGCTGTCGACCACCCGAAGCTCCACCCTGCGCGGCGCAAACTCCCGATCGAGCCGTGACACGGCAATCCGCTCCATAGGAATGACGCGTCTGCGGGAAACCCACATGCCCGCATCGCCGAGATCCTCGAAATCCTCAGTCGGCATCTCATAGCGATGGATCGTCTCCGCTTCGAGCCGTTCCAGCCAACCGCGCTCGATGAAGGCCGCAGCCCGCCAATCGCCGAGCCAGCGCCGCCGCTCCGACTCCGGCGTTTCTGGCATCGCCCAGATCAGGATGCGCGGGCAGTCGCGCGGAAAGAGATACAGGAAGTCATGATCGCCATCGATCGCCCAGACGAGCGGACCGTTCAGCCATTCCCGGCCTGCCGGGCGGATGGAGGCAATGCGGACCGGGCGCGGTTCGAACACGGCAATGTCGGGATCATCGCTGAAGTGGAAAAGGCGCATCGCAACGGGTCACCACTGATCGGGAAGGCTGCACATAGCACGAAGCGAAACGCTGCCGGTTCGGACGATCAGCCGTTGCCGGCCAGCAGCCGTTTCGCCGCCGCCCTCGCCTCTTCGGTTACCGAAGCGCCGGCCAGCATGCGGGCGATCTCTTCGGTGCGATCCTTGTGCGCCATCGTCGCCACGCGCGTGGCGATCTTCTCCGATCCCTCGGCCGCCGGTCCCTTGGAAATCAACAGATGCGTCGCCGCCCTTGCTGCGACCTGCGGCGCATGCGTCACCGACAGCACCTGGACCCGCTCGGAGAGCCGCTTCAGCCGCTGACCGATCGCATCGGCCACGGCGCCGCCGACGCCGGTATCGATTTCGTCGAAGACGAGCGTCGGGGCCGATCCGCGATCGGCGAGCGCCACCTTCAGCGCCAGTAGGAAACGCGACAGTTCGCCGCCCGACGCGACCTTCATGATCGAGCCCGGCCGCGTGCCCGGATTGGTCTGGACATGGAACTCGACGACGTCGATACCTTCGGCGAGCGCCTCCTGCGCATTCGTGGTGATCTCGACCATGAAACGGGCGCGTTCGAGCTTCAGCGCCGGCAGCTCGGTCATGACGGCCGCAGCCAGTGCGGTGCCGGCGTGATGGCGCTTGTCGGAGAGTGAGCGCGCCGCCGTATCGTAATTCTCGTGCGCCAGGCCGACCTCGGCTTCGAGCCGGGCCAGCCTCTCCTCGCCCGCATCGAGGTCGGCAAGATCGGCGATCATGCGGACGGCGAGCGCCGGCAGCTCGGTCACGGGAACGGAATATTTGCGCGAGGCGGCTCTGAGCGCGAAAAGCCGCTCCTCCACCCGCTCCAGCTCTCTCGGATCGTACTCGGTCTTGCGCAGCGCCGCCTCGACTTCCATCTGGGCGTTGGAGAGCTGGTCGAGCGCGGCATCGAGCAGCGTCACGGTGTCTTCGAGCAGGCCCGGCGCCTCATGGCTCTTGCGCTCCAGCCGGCGTACCAGCGAGGCGATATGAGGCACGGGCGAGGCATTGCCGTTCAGGAACTCGGACGCCTCGGCAATATCGCCGGCGATTCGCTCGGCCTTCATCATCTTCTGCCGGCGATCGGCGAGTTCGTCTTCCTCGCCATCCTGCGGCGAGAGTTTCTCGAGCTCCTCGACGGAGGAGCGCAGATAGTCGGCTTCGCGCGCCGCGCCTTCCACCTTCTCGCGATGTTTCTTCAGCGTCCGCTCGCTGTCGCGCCACAGGCGATAGAGCCGGGCGACCTCCGAAACCTCGTCGGTAAGGCCCCCGAAGGCATCGAGCAGAGTGCGGTGGGCGTTGGTGTCGACAAGGGCGCGATCATCGTGCTGGCCGTGGATTTCAACCAGCATCTGACCCGCCTGGCGCATCAGCTGCACGCTGACCGGCTGGTCGTTGACATAGGCCTTGGTGCGCCCATCCGCCGATTGCTGGCGGCGGAAGATCAGGTCGCCCTCGTCATCGATGCCGTTTTCACGCAGGAGCTTGCGGGCGCCGTGATCCATGCCGACGTCGAACACCGCCGTCACCTGGCCCTTGTCCTCGCCATGGCGCACCAGGTCGCCGTCGCCGCGTCCACCGAGCGCCAGCGACAGGCTGTCGAGCAGGATGGATTTGCCCGCCCCGGTCTCACCCGTCAGCACGGAAAGGCCGGTCTCGAAGGCAAGATCCAGCCGCTCGATCAGGACGATATCGCGGATCGAAAGCTGGATCAGCATTGGATTTATGAACCGAGCAGGAGTTTCTTGCCTGCCGCAGCGATCCACGAGCCCTTGTTTTCCCGCGGCTCGGCGCCACCGGTCTGCAGCAGCTTGTAGGAATCGGCGTACCACTGGCTGTCGGGATAATTGTGACCGAGGACGGCAGCGGCCGTCTGCGCCTCGTCGACGATGCCCATCGCGTAATAAGCCTCGACAAGACGTGCCAGGGCCTCTTCGATCTGGTTCGTATTCGGATATTTCTCGACGACGATGCGGAAGCGCGAGATCGCAGCGAGATATTCCTTCCGCTCCATATAGTAGCGGCCGATCTGCATTTCCTTGCCGGCGAGCTGGTCGCGCGCAAAGCGGATCTTCGCCTGCGCGTCGTCGACATATTCGGAGTTCGGATAATTGTCGATGACGGCCTGCATCGCCTCGATCGTCTTGGCCGAGGCGCGCTGGTCCTGCGTCACGTCGACGATCTGCTTGGAATAGGTGAGACCGATAAGATACTGCACATAGGCGGCATCCTGGGACTTCGGATATTGCGACATGTAGCGGTTGCCGGAGGCAAGCGCATCGTCGAGCTTGCCCTGGCGGTATTTGACGAAGGTGCTCATCACAAGCGCCTTGCGCGCCCATTCGGAGAACGGGTTCTCGCGGTCGATGGCGTCGAACTTGCGCGACGCTTCCGCCATGTTGCCGGCCTTCATGTTGGCAAGGCCCTGGGTGTACAGCACGTCCGGTGGATCGGTTTCGAGACCGAGCTTGGTGATGTCGATGTCGGGGTCCGACTGGCAACCGGATATCGAGGCGCCTGCGCTGAGCACCAGAAGCGATGCGAACAAAGCACGCGCTGTCTTCATCATACCTTCAGATCCTGCATAACCCATTCGAAAGAACCCCACTGCCGCCGCTCGCTCCACGGCAGCCACGCCTCGCTGGCGTTTCTAGCCACAAATGTGCATCAAGAGCAACGCAATGATAAGGCATTAACGCATTTTTGTGGCAGCAGCCGGGGAATGACCGGCTTTTCCTCTTCTTCCCCGACCTGTGGCAGTAAAGCATCGGACCCCGCGGACATAAAAAAACCGCCTCCGGGAAAGAGGCGGCCTGGTCTTGAGAATGTGCTGGAGGTCATGCCGACCAGGGAGCGAATTCCGAAGCGCTGACCGCAATCATTTCGCGGGCGGCGACGCGCTGGCGCGGTGTCGACGTCTCCACCACCTCATAGGCGGAGGGATCGGCGAGCAGCGCCTTCAGCGCATTGGCATTCATCTTATGGCCGCCGCGATAGGAACGGTAGCAACCGATGAACTGAACGCCGGCAAGCGACAGATCGCCGACGGCATCGAGCGTCTTGTGGCGGACGAATTCGTCCTTGGCGTAACGCAGGCCTTCGACGTTGATGACGGTATTGTCATCCGAGATGACGACGGAATTTTCGAGCGACGAGCCGAGCGCGTGGCCCGAGGCCCAGAGACGCTCGACATCGCGCATGAAGCCGAATGTGCGGGCGCGGGAAAGCTCGGCCTTGAAGACGGCGGCGGTCATGTCGCCGGCCCACTTCTGCCGGCCGATCAGCGGGCAGTCGAAATCGATCTCGACTTCGAAGCGCGTGCCGTCATAGGGACGGAATTCGCTCCAGGAGCCGCCATGCTCGATTCGCACCGGCTTGGTGATCCGGATATAGCGGCGCTTGACGCCGAGCGAAACCAGACCGACCTGCTCGATCGCCTCGACGAAGGGCAGCGAGCTGCCGTCCATGATCGGCATTTCGGAGCCCTGCACCTCGATCACCACATTGTCGAGGCCGAGCGCATAAATCGCCGCCATGACATGCTCGATCGTCGCGACCGAATGGGCGGGCGAGAAGCCGAGCACGGTGCAGAGATCCGTATTGCCGACCTGCGAGGAGACGGCCTTGAGTTCGGTTATGTCACCATTGGCATGCAGGCGCTGGAAAACGACGCCGGTATCCGATTCGGCCGGGTTCAGCGTGATCGAGACATTAGCGCCCGAATGCACTCCGATGCCCGAAAGCGTCACGGGACGCGATACCGTCGTTTGAAAACCCAGCAAGCCAATTGCCATAAATTCTGCCTTTATTCTTCCGCACCGCAGTCTGCCCAATCGGCGCGGTCATCGTTCATTCTGTACAACGAGCCTGTCGAAAGGACCCGTGGGGCAGTTTCCTTGCACCATACTTACGTGTGCCGGCGCTCCAATCCAAATCACTGTTTCTTTCGCTTTGTTACGAAGTCACACGATTGAAATCGCTTGCGAATCAAGGGCTGAAAAACAGCAATGCCCGGGACCTTGATCCCGGGCATGAACGGTGCTGATTCAGCCGCTCAATTCGACTGGCGACGCAGGAATGCCGGGATTTCCAGCTGGTCGTCTTCCTGCATCATCCGGGCCTGCGGAACCGCCCGGCCCTGGTCGTCGAGATTGCCGCGGCGCGGTGCGTAGAGGCTTGCTTCAGGCGACAGCGGACGGCGCTGCTGTGAAGCGGCCGGCGGTGCTGCCGTCATGTCGGCGGCTACGGCTTCGTCGTCGCGGCGGCCAAGCGAATTGGTGATTCGCTTCAGCAGGCCCATCGGACCGCGCTCTTCCGCTGCATGCGCCGAAGCCGGCTGCGTGCGGTGGTCGAGTTCGGCCTGGACGACCGGCGGGAAATCCTCGACCTTCGGCATGCGCATCGGTTCGGGCGCCTGACGGATGATTGGCTCCTGCCGGACCGGCTGCTGCTGGACGGGCTGGCTCATGACCGGCTGGCTCATGACGGGCGCCGGAGCCTGCTGCTGCACCTGAGGACGCAGGACCGGAGCTTCTGGTGCAGGCGCGAAGATCTTGCTCTGCGGACGGAAGGTCTCCTGCTGTACCACCGGCTGTTGTACCGGTGCAGCACGCGGGGCCGGGAATTCGAGCTCGCGTTCCATCTCCGCTTCGCGGATGGTCTGCGCGATCGGATCGACGACCTTCGGTGCCTGCATTACGGGGGCAGGCTGAACTGCGGCCGCTGCCGGAGCAACAGCCGCGGAGGGACGGATAGCAGGCCTTGCGGCCGGCTGAAGGTTGCGCTCGGCCGCTTCGCTGATCGCCCGGTCGATGCCGGTTGCGACGACCGAGACGCGGATGATGCCTTCAAGCGATTCGTCGAAGGTGGCGCCGAGGATGATGTTGGCGTCGGGATCGACTTCTTCGCGGATGCGGGTTGCGGCTTCGTCGACTTCGAAGAGGGTGAGGTCGCGACCGCCGGTGATGGAGATCAGCAGGCCCTGGGCACCCTTCATCGAGGTCTCGTCGAGCAGCGGGTTGGCAATTGCGGCCTCGGCGGCCTGCAGCGCGCGGCCGGAGCCGGAGGCTTCGCCGGTGCCCATCATCGCGCGGCCCATTTCGCGCATGACCGAGCGGACGTCGGCAAAGTCGAGGTTGATGAGACCTTCCTTCACCATCAGGTCGGTGATGCAGGCAACGCCCGAATAGAGAACCTGGTCGGCCATCGCGAAGGCATCGGCGAAGGTCGTCTTGTCGTTGGCAATGCGGAAGAGGTTCTGGTTCGGAATGACGATCAGCGTATCGACAGACTTCTGCAGTTCCTGGATGCCCATCTCGGCCAGGCGCATGCGGCGCCCGCCTTCGAAATGGAACGGCTTGGTGACAACGCCGACCGTCAGGATGCCCTTGTTGCGGGCGGCCTGTGCGACGACTGGAGCAGCGCCCGTGCCGGTGCCGCCACCCATGCCGGCGGTGACGAAGCACATATGCGTGCCGTTCAGGTGATCGATGATCTCGTCGATGCACTCTTCGGCGGCCGCACGGCCGACTTCCGGCTGCGAACCGGCGCCGAGGCCTTCGGTGACGTTGGCGCCGAGCTGGATGACCCGTTCGGCCTTCGTCATGGTCAGCGCCTGGGCATCCGTGTTGGCAACGACGAAGTCGACGCCCTGGAGACCGGCGGTGATCATGTTGTTGACGGCGTTTCCGCCCCCGCCGCCGACGCCGAATACGGTGATGCGCGGCTTCAGCTCTGTGATGTCAGGCTTTTGCAGCTTGATGGTCATGGTACCTGTTCCTTCTCTCTCTGGCCGCATCGCCACGCCGGCCAATCACTCAATGTTCAGAAGCTTTCCTTCAACCACTGGCCCATCCGGGCTATGCGGCTGTTATTTCCTCCAAGCGACATGAGCAGACCGCTCTGTGACGCATGTGTCTCCATGTCCGCGACCTGCGGATAGATCATCAGTCCGACGGCCGTCGAAAAAGCCGGGCCCTTGGCCGCCGTCGGCAGTCCCGAAACGCCCATCGGTCGGCCGATGCGGACGTTGCGGGCAAGAATGCGCCGCGCCACATCGGCAAGGCCGGTCAGCTGGCTCGCGCCGCCGGTCAAGACGACGCGCTTGCCGACGATCGGGCTGAAGCCGGAGCGCTGGATGCGGTCGCGGATCAGTTCCATCGTCTCTTCGATTCGGGCCGAAACGATGCGCGACACCAGCGCCCGCGGCACCTGCGACGGCTGGTCGCGATCGTCCTCGCCGATCGGCGGGATCGAGATCAGCTCACGCTCGTCGGAAGAATTCGAGAGCGCCGTGGCATGCACGACCTTCAGCCGCTCCGCATCCTCGATGCGGGTCGACAGGCCGCGCGCCAGATCGGTGGTGACGTGATGACCACCGAGGCCGACGGCGTCGGTATGAACGAGCTTGCCCTCGGCAAAGACCGAGATCGTCGTCGTGCCGCCGCCCATGTCGATCGCCGCGCAGCCGAGTTCAACCTCGTCGTCGACGAGAGCGGCAAGGCCCGATGCATAGGGCGTCGCAACGATGCCCTCGACCGACAGATGCGCGCGGTTGACGCTGAGCTCGAGGTTTTTCAGCGCCGAACGCTCCGCCGTAACCACATGCATGTCGACGCCGAGCGCATCGCCATACATCGCCAGCGGATCGCGGATGCCGCGCTCGCCATCGAGCGAGAAGCCGGTCGCCAGCGAATGCAGCACAGAACGGTCCTGGCGCAGCGACTGCTGGCAGGCTGCCGACAACACCTTCTTCAGATCGTTAAGTTCGACTTCCTGACCGCCGAGATCGATCGTCGCGGTGTAGATGTCGCTGCCGAGACGACCGGCCGTCAGATTGACGATCAGGCTCTCGACGGTCAGCCCGGCCATGCGCTCCGCCGCGTCGACGGCGAGACGAATGACGCCTTCCAGCGCATCGAGATCGGCGATCACGCCGGTCTTGATGCCGCGGGAACGCTGGTGGCCGATGCCGATGATCTCGATATTGTGCGTGCGGCCCGGCAGGATCTGGCTTTCCTCGCGCGGCGTCAGCCGGCCGATCATGCAGACAACCTTGGTCGAGCCGATGTCGAGCACCGAGACGACATGCGACCGCTTCGACGAAAGCGGCTTCAGGCGCGGCAATCCGAAATGGGATGAACCGAACAAGCTCATATATTCTGCCCCGCCTTCTTCAATTCCTTGGTACGCTCCGTCACCGCCGTCTGTCGGCGGACCGCCGCCTCCGGCGTCAGCTGGATCGCGGTTCTGTCGGACAGCCTGAGATCGACCGCAGCAATGTCCCGCTCCAGGAGTTGATGCTCCTTGTCGAACTTCGAAAGCGTCGCCAGCGCCTGGTCGATACCGTCTTCCGGCAGCTTGACGACGACGCCGTTATCCATGTGCAGGTCCCAGCGCCGGCCTGATATCCAGACATAGGCCTTCACGCGGGCCTTCACGTCGGGCCACTTGGCGAAGGCGTCGCCGAGCGACGCCGCTGCCGTTTCCGCATCGCGGCCGACGACGAGCGGCAGCGCCGAAAACTTGTTGTCGCGCAGCGGTGCAATGACGCTGCCGTTCTTTTCGATCAGCGAAAGCTCCTGCCCGTGCTGCCAGATCGCATAGGCCTGGCGCTCCTTGAGTTTTACCTCGATCGTCTTGGGATAGACCTTGCGGACCTCGACGCTTTCGACCCAGGGGAGATGCGCGATCTTCCGGCGGGCGGCGTCAACGTCGAGGGCGACCAGCGAGGTGGTGCCGTCGAGGCCGATCAACTGCAGGATTTCGATTTCGGAGGTCTCCGAATTGCCGGAGACCTTCACGTCTTCGATCGCAAAACCCGCCGCCGTCGTCGTCGCCTGGGCGACGGCTTCCGTGTGGCCGCCAAGCGACATGCCGTAAAGCCCCGTCGCAGCCAGGAAAGCCAGCGCCGAAACCGTGCCCGTGTGGGCCGGGATGTAGATGCGGCCGCTGCCGAGGCTGATCAGGAAACGGGTAACGCGGCGCAGCGGACGCGGCAGCACGAACCGCTCTTCGGCTTCCATGACCGGAAGCACGGCATGATGGCTGGGGCGCCCTATCCTCTTGACTGTCAACGCAAACAAGACGCGTCCTCCACCATCCACCGGAGAAACTCACCAAAGGAATAGCCGGCATGACCGGCCATTTCGGGCACAAGCGAGGTTGGAGTCATGCCTGGCTGGGTATTGACCTCCAGCCAGATGATTTCGCCGTCTTCGGAGAAACGA
This sequence comes from Rhizobium leguminosarum bv. trifolii WSM2297, assembly GCF_000271845.1. Next base: position 1,904,809 of record NZ_JH719395.1, read on the forward strand.
TCGTCGTAACGAAAGTCGGACCGACTGACGCCGCGACAACCGATTGCCTGATGCGCCCTTAGGGACAATGTTTGTATTTTTTGGTAAATATTCGGTGAAATTTTCGCCGGGATGACGTGTTTTGAACCGCCGGCCGCGTACTTGGAGTCGTAATCATAAAAATTGTGGCCCTGCGGCACCACCTCGGTGACGCCGAGCGCTGTCTCGCCCATGACGCCGCAAGTAAGTTCACGACCGTAGACGTAGCGCTCGACGAGCACCTCTTCGCCATAGTGCCACTCGGGCGAACTGACGACCTGCGGCGGATGCGCCTGATCTTCCGTGACGATGACGACGCCGAAGCTCGAGCCCTCACGCACAGGCTTCACCACATAGGGCGGCTTCATCGGATGCGCCGAGGGAAAGGCGAAACGATTGACGACTTGCGATTCGGCAACTGGAATGCCGGCGGCGGCGGCAACAAGCTTCGCCTTGTCCTTGTCCATCGCCAGCGCCGAGGCAAGCACGCCCGAATGAGTATAGGGGATTTCGAGATATTCGAGGATGCCCTGGATGGTGCCGTCCTCGCCGAACGGGCCATGCAGCGCATTGAAGACCACATCGGGTTTCAGCGCGGCAAGCTTCTCGGAAACGTCACGCGCCACATCGATGCACGTCACCTCGAAGCCCTCCGCTTCGAGAGCCTCTGCGCAAGCCTTTCCCGAGGAAAGGCTGACAGGCCGTTCCGAGGAAAATCCGCCCATCAGGACAGCGACATGCTTGCGACTCATCAACACCCCCAAAAATAACTTTCATTCTCGAAATCGACGCTTGCGCCAAGCTGTCGGCGCCGTTTCGGGCCTTTTGCCCGACCTGCATGCATTAGAGCATCATTATGGTTAATGAAGTGTTTACTTTCGTTAACTTCTCCTTCCCGGGGGCGGCAATTTTCCGTGCCGCGCACTTATTTTTTTGAGCTTCACGTCTTCGAAGTGATCTCAACCAATCTCTCAAGGCAGAAAAGCCCGCATGGGAAAACCATGCGGACTCAATAGGATAGCCTCAAATCTTGCAGTCAGTCGGCGTCGTCGAAAAACTTCCAGGCGAGGCCGCCGAGCGCCCCACCCGCAAGCGGTGCAATCCAGAACAGCCAGAGCTGCTGCAATGCCCAGTCGCCGACGAAAAGCGCCTGGCCGGTGGAGCGCGCCGGATTGACCGAGGTATTTGTCACGGGGATCGAAACGAGATGGATCAGCGTCAGCCCGAGGCCGATCGCCAGCGGCGCGAAGCCTGCAGGCACCCGGCTGCCGGTCGATCCCAGGATAATGATCAGGAAGAACATTGTCAGCAGCACTTCGATCAGCAGCGCCGAAAGCAGCGAATAACCGCCCGGGGAATGATCGCCATAACCGTTGGCGGCAAAGCCGCCGAATTCGAAACCCGCCTTGCCGCTGGCAATGAGATAGAGCAGCGCGGCCGCGGCGACGGCGCCGACCACCTGAACGACGATATAGGGAAGGAGGCGCGCGGCGGGAAACCGTCCGGCAACGTTCAGGCCGAGGGAGACGGCGGGGTTGAAATGACCGCCCGAAATGCCGCCGACCGCATAGGCCATGGTGAGCACGGTCAGGCCGAACGCAAAGGCCACGCCGGTAAAGCCGATACCCAGTTCGGGATAGGCTGCGGCAAGCACGGCGCTGCCGCATCCGCCGAAGACCAGCCAGAACGTGCCGAGAAATTCCGCAACAAGACTCTTTTGCATGCGCGCCTCCTAATCCTCAACCAGAGAGTTCATAGTGAATCTGCCGCAATTCGAGTCCGGTCAAGCCCGTGGGAAATGCCGCGGTAAGGTCCACACAAGGATTGGGAAACTGCAATGCGATCGATGCGACGCGACGAGACGTTTTCTCGAACCTGAAATTGCGTTAAGACCCGCCAGCCTCCCAAGGCGCTTCATAGAATACTGATTGGAATGAAAATGACCGAAGCGATCTCCGCATCGCCGACCCCTGCCTCGAGCGCGCAAGTCAATTCCCCGGCTCGCGTTCTCATCGCCAGCCTCGTCGGCACCACCATCGAATTCTTCGACTTCTACGTCTACGCAACTGCAGCCGTCCTCGTCTTCCCGCATCTCTTCTTTCCGGCAAGCGATTCGAGCGCCGCAACGCTGCAGTCGCTCGTCACCTTCTCGATAGCCTTTTTCGCCCGTCCCATCGGCGCGGTAATCTTCGGCCATTTCGGCGACCGCATCGGCCGCAAGGCGACACTCGTCGCTGCGCTGATGACGATGGGACTTTCGACCGTCCTGATCGGCATGCTGCCGGGCTATGATTCGATCGGCATCGCAGCCCCGCTGTTGCTGGCGCTTTGCCGCTTCGGCCAGGGCCTCGGCCTCGGCGGCGAATGGGGTGGCGCCGTCCTGCTCGCCACCGAAAATGCCCCTCCCGGCAAACGCAGTTGGTATGCCATGTTCCCGCAGCTCGGCGCCCCGATCGGCTTCATCCTTTCCTCCGGCTTCTTCCTCGTCCTGGCGGAAACGATGAGTAACGAGGACTTCCTCGATTATGGCTGGCGCATTCCGTTCGTCGCCAGCCTCGCACTGGTCGCCGTCGGTCTCTATGTCCGCCTGAAGATCGCCGAAACGCCGGAGTTCCGGAAAGCCGTCGAAAAGCATGAACGCGTCGCCGTGCCGATCGAGGTGGTCTTCCGCGGCCATCTGCGCAGCCTGATCCTCGGCACCTTCATCGCGGTTGCGACCTTCGTGCTGTTCTATCTGATGACTGTTTTCACGCTCTCCTGGGGTACGACACCGTTGGAAAAGGGCGGGCTCGGTTATTCCCGCGAGCAGTTCCTGGTCGTCCAGCTTGTCGGCGTCGTCTTTTTCGGCCTGACCATCCCGCTCTCCGGCTGGCTCTCCGACCTTTATTCACGCCGCATCATCCTGGCGCTGACGACGATTGCCATCGCAATCTTCGGCTTCTTCTACGCCACGCTGTTGACCAGCGGCCTGACGGGCGCCTTCCTCTGCTCGATCATCGGCCTCGCCTTGATGGGCTTCACCTACGGTCCGATCGGCGCCGCCCTTGCCGCCCCCTTCCCGACCATGGTGCGTTATACCGGCGCCTCGATGACGTTCAACCTTGGCGGCATCTTCGGCGCGTCGCTCGCTCCCTACATCGCCACCTGGCTCGCAACCCACTACAGCCTGGACTATGTCGGCTACTACCTCGCTGGCTCGGCCGTGATCTCGTTGCTCTGCATCCTGTTGTCTGGCCGCGAAGAAGTCTGAGCCTCGGGCAGCGAAATGAACACGAAGCCGCGACGCCACCGTCGCGGCTTTTTTATTGATGCGGTGCGCACTTCCGGCTAACCCGAGCATACAAGGTAAACCGGGAAACAGATCATGCGATGCCTTATTACCGGCGCAGCCGGCTTTGTCGGTGGACCTCTCGTCGAAAGACTGCATCGAGAGCGGCTTTGGGAGCTTCAGGTGACCACGCGATCAGCAGACGCACGCTTTCCGGCGGATATGCGGCATTTCCCCATCGAGATATCCAGCGAAACGGACTGGACGGCAGCTCTCGACGGTGTGGATGTCGTCGTCCATCTCGCTGCCCGCGTGCACATCATGAATGACCGCGCCGCCGATCCTCTGACGGAATTCCGCCGGATCAATACCGCCGCCACGCTGAATCTCGCCGAGCAGGCCGCGCGCGCCGGGGTCAAAAGGCTCGTTTTCATCAGCAGCATCAAAGTCAATGGTGAAGAGAATGACCGGCCTTTCCGCCATGACGACACGCCGATGCCGCTTGATCCCTATGGCGTTTCGAAGCTGGAAAGCGAAATCGGATTGCATGACATCGCCGCCCGAACAGGCATCGAAGTCGTCGTCATTCGACCGCCGCTCGTCTATGGGCCCGGCGCCAGGGGCAACTTCGCCCTGCTCGTCGGACTTGTGCGCAAAAGAATACCGCTCCCCCTCGCGTCACTGACGAACCGCCGGACACTGGTCGCGCTTCCAAATCTCGTCGACCTGATCATCACGGCCATGACGCATCAGGGCGCTGCCGGCCAGACCTTTCTCGCCGGCGACGGAGAGGATCTCTCGACTCCTGGGCTCATCGAGGGCATTGCCGCAGGCTTGGGTGTCAAGCCGATGCTGCTCCCCTTCCCCCCCGCCCTGTTGCAGCTGGGCGCGAGAGCGACGGGAAAAGATGCCGTCTACCAGCGTCTCTGCGGTTCCCTGCAGGTCGATATATCCCACGCCCGCAACGTGCTCGGCTGGTCGCCGATCGTCACGCCGGGCGAAGGTCTGAAGCTTGCTGTGACGTAAACCTTATTCGCTGGTGACGCCGTGGAACGGGCGCACTTCGCGGCCGGGCATGAAGACGCCGAGGCGCTTGATTTCCCATTCGAGCTTGATGCCCTCTTTCTCGAAGACCTCGCGGCGCACCTGTTCGCCCAGATATTCGAGATCGTAGCCGGTCGCCTGCCCCATATTGATCATGAAGTTGCAGTGAAGCGACGACATCTGCGCACCGCCAATGACGAGACCGCGGCAGTCTGCCTCGTCGATCAGCTTCCAGGCCGAATGGCCCGCCGGGTTCTTGAAGGTCGAGCCGCCGGTCTTTTCGCGAATCGGCTGCACCGTCTCGCGGTGATTGCGCACCGCGTCCATTTCGGCGCGGATCTTGGCGCGATCCTCAGGATAGCCCTCGAACAACACCGAAGTGAAGATCAGGTCGGCAGGTGGTGTGGAATGCCGATAGGAATAGCCCATCTCGGCATTGGAAAGCACGTGCTTGTTGCCCTTGCGGTCGACCGCATTGACCTCGATCAGCCGCTCGCGCGTCTCGACGCCGTTGGCCCCGGCATTCATGCGCGCCGCGCCGCCGATGCTGCCCGGAATACCGTAGAAGAAATGAAAGCCGCCGATGCCGTTATCCATCGCCATCGCCGCCACATGTTTATCGGGGCAGATGGTGCCGGCCAGAATGCGGTTTTCGCCGGCAAGCTCGACGAAGCCGAAGCCCTTGGCCGACAGGCGCAGCACGACGCCGGGAATACCGCCGTCGCGCACCAGGATGTTGGAGCCGACGCCGATCACCGTCAGCGGCACCTCTTCCGGCAAAATCTTCAGGAAGGCAACGAGATCATCGATGTCATGCGGCTGGAACATCAGCTCGGCCAGGCCGCCGGCCCGGAACCAGGTAACGCGGTCCATGGGGGCATCCGGGGTGATACGACCGCGAATATCCTTTACACCGTCTCCGAGAGACGCGAGAAGCTTTTCCCCATTCACCTGTTTCATGCGGACTTTCCCGATAGGCCTTCCAGTTGCTTGGGCAGCGCCGCCGCCCAGGATGTGATGCTCCCAGCCCCCAACAGAACCACAAAATCGCCAGGCTTTGCAACCTCCGCAACCATCTGCGGCAGAAGTTCCGCCGAGGTGAGAAAGCGGGCGTCGCGATGGCCGCCGGATTTGATCCGCGAGACCAGCGAAACGGAATCGATTCCGTCGATCGGATCTTCGCCCGCCGCGTAGACCGGCGCCAGGAAAATGCTGTCGGCATCGTTGAAGCAGGCGGCAAATTCCTCGAACAGGCTTGCCAGGCGGCTATAGCGGTGCGGCTGGTGGACCGCGATGATGCGCCCCTTGCAGGCTTCGCGAGCAGCGCGCAGCACTGCCTTGATCTCGACGGGATGGTGGCCGTAATCGTCGAAGATCTGCACCCCGTTCCATTCGCCGGTCAGCGTGAAGCGGCGCTTGACGCCGCCGAAGGAGGCAAGCCCCTTGGCGATATCGGCGCTCGATATGCCGAGCCGGTTGGCGACGGCGATCGCCGCCGTCGCGTTGGAAATATTATGCCGCCCGGGCATCGGCATGACTAGCCCCTTGAGCTCGATCACCTGGCCGGTGCGGCGGCGGCGAATGGCCACATCGAAGATCGAGCGCGTGCCGTCGATGCGCACATTGGTGAAGCGTACGTCGGCCTGCGGGTTCTCGCCATAGGTGATGATCTTGCGATCCTCGATGCGGCCGACCAGCGACTGCACTTCCGGATGGTCGAGGCACATGACGCCGAAGCCGTAAAACGGCACGTTCTCGACGAACTGCCGGAAGGCGGCGCGCACGGCGTCGAAATTGCCGTAATGGTCGAGATGTTCGGGGTCGATATTGGTGATGACGGCGACATCGGCCGGAAGCTTCAGGAAAGTGCCGTCCGATTCGTCGGCCTCGACGACCATCCACTCGCCCTCGCCCATGCGGGCATTGGTGCCGTAGGCGTTGATGATGCCGCCATTGATGACGGTCGGGTCGAGACCGCCGGCTTCGAGCAGCGTCGCGACCAGCGAAGTGGTCGTCGTCTTGCCATGCGTGCCGCCGATGGCGATCGCATTGCGGAAGCGCATCAGCTCGGCGAGCATTTCGGCGCGGCGCACCACCGGCAGCAGCTTTTCGCGCGCAGCAATCAGTTCCGGATTGCTCTTCTTGATCGCCGTCGAGACGACCACGACTTCGGCATCACCGAGGTTTTCCGCCCGGTGGCCGACGAACACCTCGATGCCTTTGTCGCGCAGACGCTGGACATTGGCGCTGTCTGATTGGTCCGATCCTTGCACCTTGTGGCCGAGATTGTGCAGCACCTCGGCGATACCGCTCATGCCGATGCCGCCGATACCGATGAAATGGACGAGACCGATCGCCTTCGGCAGTTTCATGCGCGTGTCCTCTTGAATTCCGCTAGTGTCCGTTTGGCGGCAATAGCCTCAACCATGTCGGCAAGCAAGTTCGCGGCATCGGGTTTCCCGGCGCGTTTCGCCGCCGCCGCCATATGCGCAAGCTTTTCCGGGTCGTTCATCACAGCCGTCAGGATCGCCGCGATCTTCTCCGGCGAAAGCTCCGACTGGGCGATCACCTTCGCCCCGCCGGTCGCCGCCAGTGCGGCGGCATTCGCCGCCTGGTCATGATCGAGAGCATGCGGGTAAGGCACGAGCACGGCAGGTCGGCCGATGACCGAGATTTCCGAAACCGTCGAGGCGCCGGAACGGCAGATGACAAGATGAGCCTTTGCCAGCCGCTCGGCCATGTCGGTGAAGAAGGGGGCGATATCGGCGCCCATCTCCAGCTTGGCAACGCAGCCGCCGACCATCTCCATGTCCTCCGGGCGCACCTGCTGGGTGATGCGCAGGCGCAGGCGAAGCGCGTCGTCGAGCAGGCTGATCGCCGTCGGCATCGCCTTGGAGAAATATTGCGCGCCCTGGCTGCCGCCGAAGACGACAAGATTGAAGGCTTCGCCTGCATGCGAAGGGGTATAAGGCACCTCGGCAGCGGCGATGATCGCCGGTCGGACCGGATTGCCCGTCGTCACCGTCTTCTCCGGGAAGGCGCCGCCGCCTTCCCGCAGGAAGCCGCCGGCAATGCCCTGCACGCGGGTCGCCAAGGCCTTGTTGGCGCGGCCCATCACGGCATTCTGCTCGTGGATCATCGCGGGCACGCCGAGCCGGGTGGCGGCAAGCAGCGGCGGCACCGTCGGATAACCGCCGAAACCGACGACGACGACGGGTTTCAGCCGCTGGATCAGCTTCTTTGCCGCGCGCATACCGCTCCACAGCGTCCACAGCGAGCGGGCGACGGCAACCGGGTTCTTCGAGCCGATCGTCGCCGACGGCACGACATGGATCTCCTCGGCCGGAAACTTGCCGGCATAACGCTCGGCCCGGCTGTCGGTGACGAGATGCACCGAATAGCCGCGCTCCTTCAGCTTGAAGGCCAGCGCCTCCGCCGGGAACACATGGCCGCCGGTTCCCCCGGCGGCAAGCAGCACGATGCCATTGCTCATAGTCTTTTACTCCGCCGGCATGCCGTGCGGGACGCGGAAAAGGCTCCGGTCCTGCGCACGTTTTTCCGGTCGATGGCGCGTCAGCGCCAGAATGAAGCCGGCGGTGACGCAGATTGCCACCATCGACGAGCCGCCGTAGGAAATCAGCGGCAGCGTCATGCCCTTTGCCGGCAGCAGTTCGAGATTGACGCCGATATTGATGATCGACTGGATGCCCATCTGCAGCACCAGGCCGGCAACGGCGAAGCGGTTGAAGTCGTTGCGCTCGCGATAGGCATGCGAGAGCCCGCGCAGCACCAGCACGGTAAACAGCGCCACCAGCGCCATGCAGAAGACGATACCGAACTCCTCGGCCGCGACCGAGAAGATGAAATCGGTATGCGCATCCGGGATGATGCGCTTGACGATCCCCTCGCCCGGTCCCTGGCCGAACCAGCTGCCGCGGATGATCGCCTCGCGCGCCGTGTCGATCTGGAAAGTGTCGCCCTCGCCAGTCATGAACTTGTCTATTCGCAATGCGACGTGCGGGAAGACGTAATAGGCGCTGAGCAGGCCACCGGCGCCGCCGATGCCGAGCAGCATGATCCAGATCCATGGCATGCCGGCCATGAAGAACATTCCGCCCCAGACAGCTGTCGTCAGGATCGTCTGGCCGAGGTCAGGCTGCGCGACGAGCAGGGCGGCGACGATGGCAAACAGGATGATGGCGAAGAGATTGCCGGGAATTTCCGGCTGGCGCGCATGTTCGGCAAACAGCCAGGCGCAAACCACGACGAAGGCGGGCTTCATGAATTCCGACGGCTGGATGGAAAGGCCGGCGATCCAGATCCAGCGCCTGCCGCCCTTGACCTCCTGCCCGACGAACAGCACCAGCACCATCATCGCAAGCGAGATGATCAAGAGCAGGATCGCCGTTCGCCGCACCTGCCGCGGCGTCAGGAACGACAGTCCGAGCATGACGGAAATCGACGGGATCATGAAGGCCGCATGGCGCTTGACGAAGTGGAAGGGCTCGAGCCCGATGCGCTCGGCGACCGCTGGCGACGCCGCAAACGACAGCATGAAGCCGATGCCCATCAGGAAGATGAACATCGCCAGGAAGAAGCGGTCGATGGTCCAGAACCAATCGGCCAGAGGCCCACGTTCCGCGCGGCTTACCATGTCATTTCTCTCCTGTTGCCGAACCGATCAGCATCGCAATTCCGTCAAGCGCTGCCACGTGTCCGACGAAGGCATCACCCCTGACTTCGAAATTCTTATACTGGTCGAAGCTTGCGCAAGCCGGGGATAACATCACGGCCGAAGAGCCGCTCTCGTCGCGCTCCGCATCGGCTGCCGCATGCACGACCGCGCGCTCCAGCGTGCCCGAAATCTCGTAAGGCACGGCCTCGCCGAGCGTTGCTGCAAATTCCGCCGCCGCCTCGCCGATCAGATAGGCCTTGGCGATGCGCGGAAAATAGGGAGCGAGCGTGGTGATGCCGCCTGCCTTCGGCAGGCCGCCGGCGATCCAGTAGATGCGATCATAGCTCGAAAGGGCCGGCGCCGCAGCATCGGCGTTGGTCGCCTTGGAATCGTTGACGAAAACGACGCGGCCCCGCTGTCCCACCGGCTGCATGCGATGCTTGAGGCCAGGAAACGAGACAAGGCCGCTGCGAATATCGTCCGCGGAAACCCCGACGGCAAGGCAGGCGGCGACAGCTGCTGCGGCGTTCTGCGCATTATGACTGCCGCGCAGCGTCTGGATGCCGTCGAGATCGGCGAAGGGCAGCACGGCGCCGCCGGCGGCCTGAACGAGCCTGGTGCCCTCGGCATAGATGCCTGATGCCACCACGTTGCGGCGAGAGATACGGACCACCTTGACGCCTGCCCGCTCGACGCGGTCGGCAATCAAAGCCGAATGGCTGTCGTCGATGCCGACGATCGCCACATCGCTGCCGGCGACCAGCCGTTCCTTGATATCGGCATAATGCTGCATCGTGCCGTGACGGTCGAGATGATCGGGCGTCAGGTTGAGCAGGATGCCGGCAGACGGGTTCAGCGTCGGCGCCAGATCGATCTGATAGGAAGAGCATTCGACGACATAGTAACGTCCGGCCTTCGGGGGATCGAGCGTCAGCACCGCCGTGCCGATATTGCCGCCGAGCTGCGTGTCGTAGCCTGATGATTTCAGAATATGGGCGATCAGCGCCGTCGTCGTCGACTTGCCATTCGTGCCTGTGATGGCGATGAACGGGCAATCCGGCGCATGGGCGCGGCGCTCGCGCACGAAGAGCTCGACGTCGCCGACGATATCGACGCCGGCGGCGCGCGCAAGATCAACGGTCCAGTGCGGTTTCGGATGGGTGAGCGGCACGCCGGGCGACAGCACGAACAGCGCCTGCTGGCTCCAGTCGATGGTGTGCAGATCCTCCGTCCTGATGCCTTCGGCGGAAGCCTTGGCGACGCTGTCCGGATTGTCGTCCCAGGCGGTCACATCGGCGCCGCCTGAAACCAGCGCCCGGGCGGTGGCGAGGCCGGAGCCGCCGAGCCCGAAGAGCGCGACCTTCCTGTCCTTGAGCGTCGTGACCGGGATCATCGCCGCCTCACCTGAGCTTCAGCGTCGAGAGGCCGAGCATGGCAAGGCCGACGGCGATGATCCAGAAGCGGATCACCACCTGGCTTTCGGTCCAGCCCTTTTTCTCGAAGTGATGATGGATCGGCGCCATCAGGAAGACCCGCCGGCCGGTCATCTTGAAGAAGCCGACCTGGATGATGACCGAGAGCGTCTCCATGACGAAGAGGCCGCCGATGATCGCCATGACGATCTCGTGTTTGGTGGCGACGGCAACGGTGCCGATCGTGCCGCCGAGCGCGAGCGACCCGGTGTCGCCCATGAAGATGGCGGCCGGTGGCGCGTTGAACCAGAGAAAGCCGAGGCCGGCGCCGATGACGGCGCCGAGCACGACGGCGAGTTCGCCGGTGCCGGGCACGAAATTGATCTGCAGGTAGTTCGCAAACACCACATTGCCGGCGAGATAGGCGATGACGCCGAAGGAGGCGGCGGCGATCATCACAGGCACGATGGCAAGCCCGTCGAGGCCGTCAGTCAGGTTGACCGCATTGCCGGCGCCGACGATGACGAAGCCGCCGAAGACCACGAACATGATGCCGAGATTGATCATGAAGTCCTTGAAGAAAGGAAAGGCGATCGACGAGCCGAAGGTCGAGCCGGCAACGCCCGAGGCAAGGGCGGTGCGCATCATGAAATAGACGGCGATGCCGGCGATGACGAATTCGATGCCGAGGCGCGCCTTGCCCGAGAAGCCCATATGGCTCTGCTTGGTCACCTTGAGATAGTCGTCGTAGAAGCCGATCGCGCCGAAGCCGAGCGTCACCAGCAAGGTGGCGACGACATAGACGTTGGAAAGATCGGCCCAGAGCAGCGATGCGCCGACGATGCCGGCAAGGATCATCAACCCGCCCATGGTCGGCGTGCCGGCCTTCTTGAAATGCGTCTGCGGCCCATCGGCGCGGATCGGCTGGCCCTTGCCTTGCCGGATGCGCAGCGAATTGATGATCGTCGGCCCGAACAGGAAGACGATCAGGGCTGAGGTGAAGAGAGCGGCCCCTGTGCGGAAGGTAATATATCTGAACAGGTTCAGAAACTTGAAATATTCCGACAGTTCGACAAGCCAAATCAGCATTCAGGGCCCCTTGTTTACCCGATCAAAGTTCGCGTTGCGTGTCGGAAAATGGCGGGAACTTGTCAAGGAGCGCGGCGACGATCTTGCCGAAACCGATGCCCAGAGACGATTTCACCATCAACACGTCGCCCGGTGCGACCGAGTTCAATACATAATCCGTCAATTCGCCGGTGTTCGCGCGATACTCGACATGGACACTTTCCGGCAACGATTCCTTGAGCGCAGCCATCTCTGCGCCGGCGAGCCAGACATGGGCGATGCCGGCTGCAAGCAGCGGCACGGCGAGATCGGTATGGACCTTCTGCGCATAGTCGCCCATCTCCAGCATGTCGCCGAGCACGGCGATACGGCGTCCGCGGCCGGTCGGCTCGGAGGCGGCCAGCAGTGCGATCGCCGCGCGCATCGAAGCCGGATTGGCATTGTAGCTCTCGTCGATCAGCGTGAAGCTGTCCCTGCCGCTGCCGATGGAAAGCCGGTGACGCTTGCCCCTGCCCTTTTCCGGCTTCAGCGTCGCAAGCGCTTCGATCGCCTTTTCCATGTCGGCGCCGACGGTCTTGACGACCCCGAGTGCTGCGAGCGCATTTTCGGCAATATGGCGACCGGGCGCGCCGATCGCGACCTCCAGCGTCTCGCCGCCGATCGTCAGCCACAGCGTCGAATTTTCGTCCGAGCCGTTGAATTCCGCCAACCGGAATTCGGCCTTGGCATGCTGGCCGAAGGAATGGATATGCTCGATGCCGAGCGACTGGGCCGTGCGGTCGAGGAAATTGAACTGGTCATTGTCGCGGTTAAGCACGACATGGCCACCGGGCTCGAGCCCCTCGAAGATCTCCGCTTTGGCGGCGGCGATCTCCTTGATGTTCTTGAAATTGCCGAGATGTGCCGGCGCGATCGTCGTGATGATGGCGACATCCGGACGGATCATCTCAACCAGCGGCCGGATCTCGCCCGGATGGTTCATCCCGACTTCGAAGACACCGTAATCCGTATCCTCAGGCATGCGCGCCAGCGTCAGCGGCACGCCCCAATGATTGTTGAAGGAGGCGACGGAAGCGTGCACCTTGCCGGAGGGCGACAGCACATGCCGCAGCATCTCCTTGGTGGTGGTCTTGCCGACCGAACCGGTGACGGCGATGATCCTTGCCCGCGAGCGCTCGCGGGAAACCTGCCCCAAGCGACCGAGTGCAGCGAGCACGTCTTCGACGACGATCATCGGCACGGTCAGGCGGCCCATGGCGGGAAGCCTTGCCTCGCTGACGACCAGAAGGGAGGCGCCGTTTGCCATCGCCATCGATGCGTAATCATGGCCGTCGACACGGTCGCCTTTGATCGCGAAGAACGCTTCGCCTGGGCCAATCGAGCGGCTGTCGATGGAAATGCCGGTGATGCCTTCGGGCAGAGAGCCGAAGGGACGCCCCGCCATCGCTGCGATCATGTCTTCGGTCGTCCAGAGCCAGCTCAAGATTGCAGTTCCTCCAGGGCCTTGCGCACCTCCGCGTGATCGGAGAACGGCAGGGTAACGCTGCCGATCGTCTGCCCTTCCTCATGCCCCTTGCCGGCGACGATCAGCGTATCGCCGGATCTCAACATGCCGACAGCCTCGCGGATCGCCGTGGCGCGATCGGCAATTTCCGAAGCGCAAGGCGCCGCGGCCATGATCTCGGCGCGGATCGACGCCGGCTCCTCCGAGCGCGGATTATCGTCGGTGACGATGACGACATCGGCAAGGCGGCAGGCGATTTCGCCCATGATCGGTCGTTTGCCGCGATCACGATCGCCGCCACAGCCGAAGACGACGACGACGCGGCCGGTGGTGAAAGGCCTGACCGAGCCCAGCACGTTTTCCAGCGCATCCGGCTTGTGGGCGTAGTCGACATAGGCAAGTGCGCCGTCTTTCGTATGGCCGACCAGTTCAAGACGGCCGGACGCGCCGACGAGCTTCTCGAGTGCGGCCATCGCCACCTTGGCCGCAACGCCGGTCGACATGGCAAGCCCTGCCGCAACCAGCGCGTTGGCGACCTGGAAATCGCCGGCCAGCGGAATGTCCACCTCGAAGATCTCGCCGCCGATATGGATTTCGGCCGTCTGTTTGTGGCGGAAATGCTCGACGCGTTTCAGCGACAGGTAATCGCCCCTGCGCCCAACGGTGCGCACATCGTGACCGGCATCGGCCGCAGCCTTGATCGCCTCGGCCGACCACGGATCGTCAGCGAAGATCACCGCCGGCGACCCCTTCGGCAGCAGCGTATCGAATAACCGCATCTTGGCGGCCATATAGGCTTCGATCGTCGGATGATAATCCATGTGGTCACGGCCGAGATTGGTAAAGGCGGCGGCGGCAAGCTTGACGCCGTCGAGCCGGCTCTGGTCGAGGCCGTGGCTGGACGCCTCCATCGCCGCATGCGTGACACTTTCGCCGGCAAGTTCGGCCAGGAGCTTGTGCAGCGACACCGGATCGGGCGTCGTCAGCGAACCATATTCGTTGCGCGTCGGCGAGACGACACCTGTTGTGCCGATCATCGCCGCCGCATGCCCCGCATGCGCCCAGATCTGCCGGGTGAAGGAGGCGACGGAGGTCTTTCCCGCCGTGCCGGTGACGGCGACCATCGTTTCGGGCTGTCTGCCGAAGAAGCGTGAAGCGGCGATCGAAAGGAAACGGCGCGGCTCCTTGACCGCAAGCACCGGGATGGAAGCTTCGACGGCCTGGGAGGCAATCGCGACGGCGGCACCTCGGCCGGCGGCATCGGCGATGAAGCCCGCACCATCGGCCTTGGTGCCGGCAACCGCGACGAAAGCATTGCCCGGCGCTACATGGCGGCTGTCCGAAGACAGGCCTGAAATATCAAGCCGGCCTGCAGGGCCTTCGAGCTGTGCTTCAATTTCCGGAAACAGTTCTCCGGCCAGATCTCGCAATTTCATCGAATGCACTTTTCTCTCTTGAAGCCGGTCCACCCCTCGCGAATCGGCGTCGATATTCATTCACACTCAATAAGACACCAGCAAGGCCGATCCGCCCTCCCCGAATTTCGGCTCGATGCCGAGAATGGGAGCCGCGCGGCTGATAATCTCGCGGGCGATCGGGCCCGCGGTACCGGCAGAGATCGTTCCGCCATATTGCTTCTCGCCGGTTTTCGGCTCGTCGCAGAAGGTGATCACGGCATATCGGGGATCGTTGATCGGGAATGCGGCAATGAAGGAGTTGAAGTTCAGGGTCGCGGAATAGCGGCCGTTTACCACCTTGTCGGCCGTACCGGTCTTGCTGCCGACGGCAAAGCCCGGCACGCGGGCGACGCGGCCCGATCCCTTGTATCCGTTGAAATCGAGCAGATAGCGGATTTCGTCGCTGGTCGTCTTTTTGATGACCTGCGTGGCGATCTCATCGGCCTGGTCGCGCGTGCGCGGCAGGAATGTCGGCTCGATCAGCTTGCCGCCGTTGACGAGAGCCGCGGCCGCCACCCCTGTCTGCAGTGCCGTCGTCGAGACGCCGTGGCCGAAGGAAATCGTGATCGAATTGATTTTCTTCCACACCCTCGGCTGACTTGGCATCTTCACCTCCGGCAGTTCGGTCTGCATCTTGGTCAGCAGGCCGAATTTGGTCAGATAGTCTTTCTGCGCATCGATGCCGACGATGTCGATGACGCGCGCCGTGCCGATATTCGACGAGTACTGGAAAATCTCAGGTACGGTCAGCCAACGGCGTTGCCCGTGGAAATCGTGGATGGTGAAGCCGCCGATATAGATCGATTTGCTGGCATCGAATGTGTCGGTCATCTTCACCTTGCCGCTGTCGAGCGCCATCGCCAGCGAAAAGGTCTTGAAGGTCGATCCCATTTCGAAGGTGCCGTTGGTCATCCGGTTGAGCCAGCCCTCCTTGGCGCCTTCCTGCGGATCGTTCGGATCGAAATCCGGCGCCGAGGCCATGGCCAGCACTTCCCCGGTATGCACGTCGATGACGGCAGCACCCGCCCCCTTGGACTGGAAGTTGTTGACGGCGTTGACGACCGCGTCGCGGACAATGTTCTGGACACGCAGGTCGATCGAAAGCCGCACCGGTTCAAGCGGCTGGTCGCTGGTCATGCCGACCGAGGCGAGGTCGGCAAGCCCCTGATCGTCTATATATTTCTCCATGCCGGCAACGCCGCGGTTGTCGATATTGACGTAACCGAGGATATGCGCGGCGGTCGAACCGCCCGGATAGAAACGGCGCTTTTCCGGCCGGAAGCCGATGCCGGGAATGCCGAGGGCCAGGATCTGGCTCTGCTGCTTCGGCGTCAGCTGCCGGCGCAGCCAGGCGAAATGCGAGGTTTTGACCGAGAGCTTCTTATAGGTATCCCGGACGTCGAGCTCGGGCAGAACAGTCGCAAGCTTCTCGACCGCCTCATCGGCATCGACGATCTTGTTGGGTTCGGCAAACAGCGAGACGGTTCGGATGTCGGTCGCCAGCACCTCCCCGTTGCGGTCGAGAATGTCGGGGCGCGAGGCCATCAGCCGATCGGGCGGCAGGATGCTGGAGACGACTTCCTGATCCTTCATCGCATATTCGACGAGGCGGCCGCCGATGATGACGTAGACACCCATGAAGCCGAGGATCAACAGGCCGACGCGGCTTTTGGCCTGCCCCGACTTCTTCTTGCGCGATCCCTCGATCGCCAGGCCGGCGGGCGAAGGACCGCCGAACCGGTTATAGACGCCGGCGGAGAAATGCGCCTGGCTCTTCAAAACCATGATGCGGGAAAGAAACGACATTATTCCACCGACCCCGTTTCGATCTCGTCTGCATCGTCCTCCGGCTCGGCGCGCGGCGCGGGCTTTGGAACGGGCTGCGCCTTGGTCGTAACCGTCGCGCCGGCCAGGCTCGCGCCTTTGGCGCCGGCCTTGGCCTCCGTCACGTCGGGCACGGGAACATCGGATTTCAGCATCGGCAATTCCTTGGCATGCACCAGCGCCGTCGATTGCGTCGGCTGCAGCTGCAACTCGTCATCATAGGCCTTGACCAGCCGCTCCAGCCGGTTCGGCTGCGATTGCAGCGCCCAGTCAGCCTTGAGAAGGTCGATCGTGTCCTCCTCGAGCTTGATCTCGGCTTCGAGGCGATGAACCTCCTCGAGCTTCAATTCGGCGCGATGCTTGATCGTGTAGGTCACGGCGGCGGTGGCCGTCATGACGCCGATGAGCACGAGATCGAACGTTTTCAGCATATCAACCTCCAAGCTTTCCGAGACTGGCGAGATTGGGAAACCCGAAGAGCGACATATCCGCAGCTTCAGCGGCGGCATCCGTCCTCAACCCGGCGCGCAGCTTGGCGGAGCGGGCGCGCGGATTGATCTCCGCTTCCGCCTCACTTGCCGAAACCATCGGCTTGCCGATCGCCGCAAAGGTTGCCGCCCGCTCATGGGCGACCGGCAGATGCCGCGACCCCGATGCCTTGCCGGCACGGTCGGAGAAGAATTTCTTGACGATGCGGTCTTCGAGCGAATGAAAGGTGACGACGACGAGCCGCCCGCCCGGCTTCAGCGCCGCTTCCGCCGCAAACAGCGCCTGGGCGAGTTCGCCGAGCTCATCGTTGACGAAGATGCGCAAAGCCTGGAAGACACGCGTTGCCGGATGGATCTTGTCCTTCATCTTGCGCGGCGTGACCAGTTCGATGAGACCGGCAAGATCCCGCGTCGTTTCGAACGGCTTTTCCTCGCGGCGCTTCTCGATCGCATGCGCAATGCGCGGCGCCTGGCTTTCCTCGCCAAGGAAATGGAAGATGCGGATAAGATCGGCGACCTTGGCACGGTTGACGACATCGGCCGCCGAAACGCCTGCAGCCGACATACGCATGTCGAGCGGTCCGCTCTTCTGGAAGGAGAAACCGCGCTCAGCCTCATCGATCTGCATGGAGGAAACGCCGATATCGAGCACGACGCCATCGAGCCCGCCTTGCGGCGCATGATCGGCAAGATGCGAGAATTGCGAATGAACAAGTTTGAGACGGCCACCATGGGCGGCAACCATTGCCTGGCCCGACGCAATCGCCGTCGGATCGCGGTCGAGCGCGATCACTTCGGCGCCGGCCGCAAGAATGGCGGAGCTGTAACCACCCGCACCGAAGGTACCGTCGAGGATGAGCTTGCCTGGCGCAGGCGCCAGCGCCGAAAGCACCTCCTCGAGAAGAACAGGAATGTGACGAACCGGTCCGCCACCGGCATCAGTTGAACCTCCGCCAGGATTCGCCACCATTCCGTTCCCTCGTTCTTTCAGGAACGCTTGCCCGCCAGCTTGCGCTCCCCTCGTGCCTGCGCCTGCGCAGCCACAAAAGCCTGCGGCTGCCAGAGCTGAAAATGATCCGCCCGACCGACGAAAGTCACTTCGTCCGAGATACCGGTAAAGCCGCGAATGAAATCCGTGACCATCAGCCGCCCCTCGGCGTCGAGCTTCATGAAGACCCCGCCTCCGTGAATGAGAAGCGACATCTCGTTCGCATCCGGCGAAAACGGATCCTCCGCAGCAATCTGCCGTTCGAATCTTTCGAGAAGATCCGGACCGCCGATACTGATCGCCGGAAACACAAAGTCCTGGAAGCAATAGAGCTCCTGAACATTGCGCTGCACCAGCACGGACCGAAACGCCGAAGGCACGGAAACCCTGCCCTTGGCGTCGATCCTGTTGGTCGCATTCGAAAGGAAGCGGCTCATGACTCGAAACATCCGTTCCCGCAGGGATCCGGACCAAAAGACGCCCGAAATTCCCGATATCAGGCACAGCTTCGCAAGCCGGATGAGCAAAAACCCCTCCGACGCTTCCGGAGAGGAAGACGCCTTTGCTTTGCGATGAATGGGCAGGTGATTGCCCCGGTGCAGTGCGCATTTGGGATAGCATGGGACCATATGGGCGTCAATGGGATACGCCCAGTTTGCACTCGACGCATGATCAAAAATTTATAAGCCGTTAAGTTTAACAAAGGGTTAGGATCGCCCTGGCGCGATGGCGCGCAACGGTGCTTTTGCAAAAAGAATTTTCCAACAGGCGGACTGCATGAGCATCCGCTTGAAAACATTTGATTTCAGTCTCTTACATGGAAATTAATCCTGAAACCAGGATCTTGTCGCGCCACAAAAGTTAATCGCCAGTTGGCCTGTAAGCCGGGTTCTGTATGGCTCCGGCGTGAACCGGAACGTGGCAGCCATTCCTCTGGGACAGCGCTCGCACGCTGCCTCACGCAACCCACCCGGATGACTGGCCTGGAAACCAGCCGGAAGGCCTTTCGGCCCGCCGCGTCATCCCTATTCGGTCTTGCTCCCGGTGGGGTTTACCGTGCCATTTCCGTTGCCGGAGATGCGGTGGGCTCTTACCCCACCCTTTCACCCTTACCTGTCATGACAGGCGGTTTGCTTTCTGTGGCACTTTCCCTGAGGTCGCCCTCGCCGGACGTTATCCGGCACCGTGTTTCCGTGGAGCCCGGACTTTCCTCACCCTATCGCCTTTCGGCATTGATAAAGCGCGGCTGCCCAGCCAACTGGCAGGGCTCCCATAAACGAGAGAGACGGCAATTGCCACCCAAATCAAAATTTAATTAGCGAAATTGCGGTGTGAAATCCGTGGAGTAGCCCTGTTCGCTGATTCTGCCCGCCAAAAGCAGCTCGGCCCCAAGCCGGCCGATTTCGTCCGAGCTCTTGGCCGAAGTGCCTGCACAGCCGGTCAGCACGGCGATTCCAGGCGATGAGGTATAGCCGATCATCGGGTAGCCGCTTTCCGTCTGCGACACGACGCAGGCTGCGGTCGAAATCGACAGCGGCGCCATATCGGGCACCAGACCTTCGACGATGCGGGTGAGATACGCACGCACGCTATCGCGCCCTTCGGTCCTGAACCAGGCGCGCATTGCCGCATCGCCATCGAGCACCAGATCGTCCGGGTCGCCGCCGATCTTCAGGTAGAATTTGCCATCGGGATAACGGATCGGCGGCAACAGGTAGATGTGGGTGCCGGGCACATCGAGAATGAGCGAAGGCATGGCAGCAAGACGCGCCGCCTCGCCCTCACTCACCTCGAACAGCGTCACGGTTCGGGCATAAACCGTCATGGCAACCGGCCGCGGCAACAGATTCTCCGCAATGGAAAATCCGCCCGCTGCCAGCAGCACTTTTTCACCGCGATAGGTCTGCCCGCCGGCGGTCTCGACGACACCAACCCCGCCTTCGTCGCGGATCGAGATGACATGGTCGCGGATGACGGCAGCACCCGCCTTTTCCGCCAGTAACGACTGCGCCTTGACGAGCTTGCGCGGACTGATGTGTCCGGCCCCCTCGCCTGGAACACGCCGGCGCAACCATCCGGAAAGGCGAAGTAGGGAAAGGCGGTCATCAGCCCCGCCTCGTCGAGCAGGCTGATCTCGGCGCCAAGCGAAACGGCGGCCTGCTGGGTTTTTTCGAGATAATCGCCTCCATCAGGCGCGACGACGACGCAGCCGACCTCTCTGTAGAAGTCGATGCCGCTGTCGCGGGCGATCTCGCCGTAGCGGCCGATCGAGCGGTTGGCGAGCAGCGCCCAGTTGCGGTCGGGATCGATGGTGCGGGTGATGCGCCCCTCATCGTAATGACTGGCGAAGACGCCCTGATGCGCCTTGCGATCGTCAGGCTCGTCCGGGCCGATCACCGCCACGCCGTCCACCTGGCGCGCCAGGTGCCGCGCCGCCGCAGCCCCCATCAGCCCGCGGCCGACGACGATATATTTGAAATCGACTGCCATGATGCTCCCTTTCAGGCAAAAACCGGCGTCAGCTCGCTGCCGAAATCCTTGTCGCCGAGCACCCCTTCTGTCAGAAGCACGGCCCCCAATCGTCCGAGTTCATCGGAGGATTTGGCCGCGACGAAATTGCCGCCGGTAAGCACCGCGATGCGCGGCGACTGCGTAAATCCGGCATAGGGATAACCGGTTGGCGTGAAATTCGCCACGCACGGCCCCGAGGTCACCGGGCAGCCGGCCAGCGCCGGCATCAACTCGAGGGCGATGTGCGAGAGATGCTCGCGCTCAGCCACGCTGCCATCGGAACGGAACCACGCGCCGACATCGTCCAGCTCTCGGAAAGAAAGCATCTCGGTATCGCCGCCGAGCTTCAGATAAGTCTTGCCGTCGGGGTAAGGCACCGGCGGCAGGATATAGATGTGATCCTCCTCCCGGTCGCCGAGCACGATCGTCGACGGCATATCACCGAAGATCGCCATCTCGCGCTCGCCGATCTCGTAGAAGGCGACCGTGCGCGCCATCACCCTGGTATCGACCGGGCGCGGCAGCAGGGCATGGAAATTGCTGAAACCGCCGGCCGCGACCAGCACGCGCTCGGCGCTGTAGCTTCTGCCGCCGGCCGTCACTTCGACATGGGAACCGGCGTCGCGCACGGATGTCGCGATGGCCTCGATCAGCGAAACGCCGTCCTGTTCGGCGAGTCTCGCCTGTGCCCGCACCAGCGCCCGCGGGTTGATGTGGCCGGCGCGCTTGCGCTCGAAATATCCGGTGAATTCAGGATCGACGGCAAGATAGGAAAAACGTTGGCGCAGATCCGACGGCGCGATGGTCTCTATATCGCTGCCGAGCGTCCGGCTGACGGTGAGTGCCCGGTTGATATAGTCCTGCTCGTCCTTTGGCGTCGGACCGGCAAAGAGGCAGCCGACCTCCGAATAGAAGGCGATGCCGCTCCTTGCTTCGATATCACGATAGCGGTCGAGCGCACGGGCGGCGAAACTTCCCCAGGCCAGATCACCGTCGAAAGTGCGGGTGATGCGCGCTTCGTCGTAATGGCTGGCGAATATCCCGTGGTGGGTCTTTCGCTCCTCCGGCTCGCGCGGGCCGATGAGTGCGATGCCGTCGGCCATCGAGGAGAGATGCCGTGCGGCGGCCGCACCCATCATGCCGCCTCCGATGATGATGAACCTGAAATCGACTGCCATATCGCACCTCGCTAAATTCCAGCGATACCATGGCAATCATCTTGAATCATCCGGCTCTTGTCAGGGATAGGCGCTTCAGCGCTCAGAGCATTGTCAGAACCTTGCCGCAATAGGACTTGGACACCGGGTTCATGCGTGTGGCGCCATGGCCGGCATTATATTTGAGGATGGTGTTGCAGGTCTCGCCACCACCGAGATTATGGGCGGCAGCCAGATATTTCATGCCGTACTTGATGTTGGTTTCCGGATCGAACAGGCCCTTGGCGCTGCCGGAATAGCCCATCATGCGGGCAGTTGCAGGCTTTATCTGCATCAGGCCGATTTCACCGTGGCTGCCGCGCGCATTCGGATTGAAATTGCTTTCGATGCGGACGACCGCGGTCGCAAGCGCAACCGGTACATCATATTGGTTCGCATATTTGCTGATCAGTGCGGAATAGGAATTGCCGGAAACATTGGCGACGGAATAACCGCTCTGGCGCTCGACCGTCTTCAGCGGGCGTTCCGCCGTCTTGAGCGGACGCTTCGCCGGCTTGACCGAACGCTCCGCTTTCTTCAACGGCCGCACTGTCTTCTGCGAAGGATCCTCGACTTTCTTCACCGGCGCATCGGCTCGAACACCCCAATCATTCGCAAAGGCAAAGCTATTTCCCGCCAGCACCATGCCAACGCATGTTGCAGCAACAACAATCAGTTTTCTCATGTAGTCTTGAACACTCCGACCCAAAGAATTTCCGGACGGCGCGCCTCGCTGTCATGATAAATACCAGATCAAGGACCGATCTGGATTCACGGTAATTCTTATCATTTCACATAACGCCCGTGGTTTAACTCGAAAACAACTCCGAGCACCCCTTGGCGGAGGTTCTTAGACCATCGCAATGAGGAGATAATAGGGAAATGATGTGGCAGGCCGAATTTCGCGCTGCAGTGCGAAATTCGCCGTTTCCGTAATTGTCGAGGAATCAGGAATAACGCGGCAGCGCTGACAACAGCCGATGCAGCGTGTCGATCGTCGAGAAATCGGCGATGCCATCCACCCGTTCAGGCCGGAAATGGCGCTGAAAGGCTTCTACGTCACCCGCGGTCTTTTCGGAAAATTGGCCTGTGATTTCAGTGCTGTACCCATAGAGCGACAGCATCGACTGCAGCGCTTCGACAGGCTGGCCGGCATCACCGCGCTGGAAGAAGCGCCCGCCGGTGATCGTTGCCGGCTCGACCCAGTGCCCGATACCCGCCCGATGGAGCTCGGACCAGGGGAATTTTTCGCCCGGGTCGACCTTGCGAATCGGGGCGACATCGGAGTGCCCAAGGACCCGTTCCGGCGCGATCGACCAACGTTTGACACAGTCGCGACACAATTCGATCACCGCGGCGATCTGCTCTTTCGGATAATCGGGAAGCCCGCCGGGATGGCCGGCATTGGCGATCTCGATGCCGATCGACAGCGAATTGATGTCCGTCTCGCCGTGCCAACTGCTCTTTCCAGCGTGCCAGGCACGCCGCACCTCCGGCACGAGCTGCACCACCTCGCCGTTCTCATGCACGAAATAATGGCTGGAAACCTGACTCTCGGCGCGACAGAGCCAATCGAGCGCGCCGACAGCCGTCGGCATACCCGTATAGTGCAACAGGATCATGTCCGGCCGGCGCCCGTCCGCGCGCTCGCCATGGTTTGGCGACGGCTGCACGCGGGCACTCCCGCAGTCGGCCTCGAAAGAGGTCATGCGGCGCGGCGTTCCTTCTCGATCGCCTCATAGGCGGCGTTCAGCGCTGCCATGCGCTCATTGGCAATGACGTGGAACTCCCTCGGCACGCCGCGCGAGATCAGTCGGTCCGGATGATGTTCACTGACGAGACCATGATAGCGGCGGCGGATGGTCGGGAAATCGTCCGAGGGCAACACACCGAGCACCTTGTAGGGATCGCCGCCGGACGAGACGTGACGGGCGGCGATCTGCTCGAAGCGCGTCTCGCTCATCTGAAAGATCTCGCCGATATGTCTGAGGAAATTCAGTTCCTTCTCGTGGATCAGCCCATCGGCCTTGGCGATATGGAAGAGACCGTCGAGCACATCTTCCAGCACCGTGCAATTGGCCGCGCAGGTAACACAGAGCGTCGAGAGCCGTTCGGCATAGGCTTCGTAGCCGGCGACGTCCTGGCGTGCGAGGTTGTAAAGCCTGGCGACGTTCTTTGCCTGGTCCTGCGGAAATTCGAAGATTTCGCGGAAGGCCTCGACCTCCTTCTCGCTGACGATGCCGTCGGCTTTGGCCATCTTGGCCGACAGCGCGATGATCGCCACGGAGAAGGCCACCTTGCGCCGGGTCTCGGGATCGCCTTCGAAAACCGTTCTTATAGCCTCGACCACCGCAGACAGAGCATTGCCCGCGGTATTGCCAATGGCATTCAACAGTTTTTCCCAGAAGGACATCGAAAATCTCACACACTTGTCAACTTATAGCGAACAGCTTGACCAAAGAATCGCAGCGTTTGCAAGGCGACTATTGGTCGTAGGGCCGAACACAGTTTTCACGATTTGGTAATTGTCGCACCGCAGCAAAGGTTCCTCCTGCGCTCGGCACCTCCGCTTCGCAGCACACCCCGCCGGCAATTTCCACAAGAGTTCTCGGCATTCAGAACGGGCTTGAAACGATTATATCAGCTCTTCCGGTCGCCACGTCGCAGAAAGGCGCTTTTTCGTAAATTCTTTACTTTACAGGCTCCTTTCACTGCCGCATCCATGCGCTCATGCATGTCGCCCGGAAGTGTGCAGCGGGTCCGGGATAACGACATGCATGAAAACAATGGGCTAAGCGCGTCGATTGAATCGAATTCGATGCGACGCCTATAGCTGACGCCGCCGCACCGAAACGCCATAGGAGGGATCATGGCCAAGCAGAAAGTTGCAATGCTGACCGCCGGAGGCCTGGCGCCCTGTCTTTCCTCCGCCGTCGGCGGCCTCATCGAACGCTACAGTGACATCGCCCCCGACCTCGACATCGTCGCCTACAAGTCCGGCTACCAAGGCGTGTTGCTCGGCGACAGCATCCAGATCACCCGCGATATGCGCGAAAAGGCGCCGCTGCTGCATCGTTATGGCGGCTCGCCGATCGGCAACAGCCGCGTCAAGCTCACCAATGCCGCCGACTGCGTCAAGCGCGGCCTGGTCAAGGAAGGCGACAACCCGCTGCGGGTTGCCGCCGAACGCCTCGCCAATGACGGCATCACCATTCTCCACACGATCGGCGGCGACGACACCAACACCACTGCCGCCGACCTTGCCGCCTATCTCGCCGCCAACGGCTACAACCTCACCGTCGTCGGCCTACCGAAGACCGTCGACAACGATGTCGTGCCGATCCGCCAGTCGCTCGGCGCCTGGACGGCCGCCGAAGTCGGCGCGCATTTCTTCGATAATGTCGGCAACGAACAGACGGCTGCCCCCCGCACGCTCGTCATCCACGAGGTCATGGGCCGCCATTGCGGCTGGCTGACGGCCGCTACCGCCCGCGCCTATCTCCAGCGTACCAGCCGCAACCAATATGTCGACGGCCTGATGATGGACGCGCATCTCAAAAGCATCGACGCCGTCTACCTCCCCGAGATGGCCTTCGACCTCGACGCCGAGGCCGCCCGCCTGAAGGAAAGCATGGACCGCACCGGCCATGCCACCGTCTTCGTCTCTGAAGGCGCCTGCCTCGACGCCATCGTCACTGAGCGCGAAGCCGCCGGCGAGACCGTCAAGCGCGACGCCTTCGGCCATGTGAAGATCGACACGATCAATGTCGGCGCCTGGTTCCAGAAGCAGTTCGCCAGCCTGCTGAATGCCGAACGCTCGCTCGTGCAGAAATCAGGCTATTTTGCCCGCTCGGCGCCTGCCAACAGCGACGACCTCCGGTTGATCCAGAGCATGGTCGATCTCGCCGTCGAAAGCGCGCTCAACAAGGTCTCCGGCGTCACCGGCCACGATGAAGCGCAAAACGGTAAATTGCGCACTATAGAATTCCCCCGCATCAAGGGCGGCAAGGCTTTTGACCTGTCGACGGCATGGTTTGCCGAAGTCATGGACAATATAGGGCAGAAATACAAAGAAGCGTGATTGACGGATGGTTAATATGATGTCTTTGCTTGTTCCTGAGGAATAGGAGGAGACACCATGTCACTTGAAGCCTGGTTCGCTTTTGCGGCCGCATCCGCCATCATGCTGGCCATACCGGGGCCGACGATACTGCTCGTCGTCTCCTATGCGCTCGGTCATGGACGCAGGACTGCGTTTGCGACGGTGGGCGGCGTGGCGCTTGGTGACTTCACCGCGATGACCGCGTCTCTCTTCGGTCTCGGCGCCGTCCTGGCCGCCTCCGCCACGCTCTTCACCGTCTTGAAGTGGATTGGCGGCGCCTACCTGATCTGGCTGGGAATCAAGCTCTGGCGGGCTCCAATTATCGGCGAACCGGTTGCCGACAACGACAATCTGCCGGAGGAAAAGTCGCTCAAGATCTTCCTCCACGCCTATGTCGTCACCGCCCTCAATCCGAAGAGCATTATCTTCTTCGTCGCCTTCGTGCCGCAGTTCCTCAATCCGGCCCTGCCTTTTTTCGGCCAGATGGCAATCATGGAAGCAACCTTCCTCGTCCTGGCGATCCTCAACGCTTCTACTTACGCATTTCTCGCCCACTCCGCGCGCGGCCTGATTCGCAAGGCGAGCGTTCAGCGCGCTGTAAATCGTACCGGCGGCACCCTGCTGATCGCTGCAGGTGCTGTAACCGCTGGGTATCGCCGTATTGCAGCTTAGAGCCTTTCCCGGTCAGATTGCAGCATTCTGCCGGAGCAGGTTTTCGTCAGGGCAAAGGCGATTGGCGACGGGCATACTCCAAGGTACGTCCGAGCCGATCGCCTTTGATCCTGGCGGAAAGATGCCCGGCCCACCGGCCGCACCGCTTCGCATGGCGAAGCGATAAGTGCGCCCGGCGTTTCCTGAGTCTTGCAGATTTGCCAAGCAAATCTGCGGGAGGGTTGGCTGAAACGGGCCGGCTGATCGACCGGCCGGCTTGGCCGTAGAACTGGGCTACGACGCGCGCCGGCCGGTCGACCATCCGACTCCGTTTGAGCCAACAGAATGCTGCAATCTGACCGGGAAAGGCTCTAAAATATTCCGTGGTTGCCGGAATGCCACGAATAGGTTAATGGGTCGGCAGGGTTTAAGCTTTTTAGTAACTTTTATAACGCTGCCGGGGCGGCGCGATTTCACGAAAGTGACGGAATGGTAGCGATCGGATTGTCCGGCCTGAAGCGCAGTCTTGTCGTTTCTACGGTGCTCTGCTGCGGCGTGATTACCGGCTGCGCCAGTGTCGAATACACCTCCCAGGCCGAACTGACAGCCGCCCAGACCGTGGTGCCGATGCCGAAACCCGGCGAAGACGCCACACTCGCCGCTATCCCGACAGCAGAGGGCGCGGCCGGTCAGGTCGCCGGCGCCATCATTCCCCAGACATCCCCATCCCTGACCGCAACGGCGATGCCGCCCGTTACAGCCTCTCAGCCTGCCGATCTCAGCATACAGCCGGCAGCCTATGCGCAGATCCCGCTGACGCCCGAGATGACGGCAATCCAGTCCGTCGTGCCGACGCCGCGTCCGGGAACCCCGGCACAGCCGACGACGGAGCTTGCCTTTGCCGCGACACCGCAGAACAGCGCGCTTGCAGCGCTCGCCGCAGTCGACACCACGCCGCGTGCCAGCATGGATTACGGTTTCGACGAATCCGGGCCGATCGATCCACCGACAGCGCCGCCGATGTTCAGTGACGACGACAAAGACGATGCACCGACGGTCGAAAAGAGCTTCGTCACCAAGCTCATTCAGAAATATTCGAAGCTCTACGAAATTCCCGAAACGCTGCTCCACCGCATCGTCCATCGCGAGAGCCGTTACAATCCGAAGGCTTACAATAAGCGCGGCTATTTCGGCCTGATGCAAATCAAGTACAACACTGCCAAGTCGATGGGGTATGACGGCGCCCCGGGCGGTCTCTTCGATGCCGAAACGAACATCAAATATGCCGCGAAATATCTGCGCGGCGCTTGGCTCGTCTCCGATAGCAGGGAAGACGATGCCGTCCGCCTCTATGCGCGCGGCTATTATTACGACGCTAAGCGCAAGGGCATGACCGACATCGCCCAGGGCAATTATTAAACAATAAACGACTGGAACGACGGAAGCCGCCTATGGCTGCGGCTGCGCTGGCTGTTGCGACCCGGCCTGCTGTTGCGGCGCTCCCGTTTGCGGCAAGGCCGCCAGAACAGCCTTGAGAAGCGTCTGCGACTGATAGCCGAGCCAGCTCGGTGTCAGGCCGAGCCTGACGACGACCAGATCGGCGGACGGCACGATCGCCACGCTCTGCCCGTCATGCCCCGTCAGCCAGAACGTATCCTCCGGTAGCCCGAACTTGGCACTCGAGCCGCCGGGCGCCAGCCAAGCCTGGCCCTGCGTATAGCGGCCGTTCGACGCTGCCGTCGGCGTGCGCATGGCGCCGACGAAACCTTCCGGCAGCAGCCGCTGGCCGTTCCAGACTCCGTCCTGCAGCAGGAACTGCCCGAAACGTGCCCAGTCATGCGCGGTCGCATAGAGATAGGAGCTTCCGGCGAAGGTGCCGCGTGCATCGAGTTCGAAGACGGCGCTCGTCATGCCGAGCGGCGAAAACAGCGCGTCGTCAGGATAGGAAAAGGCCGCCTGTGCATTGCCGACCCTGTCCATCCAGATGCGCGACAAGAGCACCGCCGTGCCGCTCGAGTAGCGGAAACGTTTGCCCGGCTCTGCCTCCATCGGTGCGTTGGCCGGCAGCGATACCATGTCGGGATCGAGATAGAGCATGCGCGTTACGTCGGCGACATCGCCATAATCCTCGTTGAAGGCAAGACCGCTCTCCATACCGAGCAGGTCGGAGACCTTGATCCTGGCGCGCCCGTCGTTCTTCCACTGCGCCAGCAGATCGTCGTCGTCGAAGGAAATCTTGCCGTCGAGCATCAGCCGGCCGAGGATCGCAGCATTCACCGTCTTCGTCATCGACCAGCCGATCAGCGGCGTCTTCGCTGAAAAGCCGGGACCATAGGCTTCGGCAATGATGCGGCCATTGCGCACCACCACGATCGCCCGCATTGCCGGGCCGACAACTCTCGCATCTTCCAGCAACGCGGCGATCTTCGCGTTCGGCTGATCGCCGGCGCCCTCCCCCTGCGGCCACACCGCCTCGTTCGCCTCCACCTTGGCCGGCGCGTCGAAAGGCACCGCATTCGCCGCCGCCTCGAAATTGCCGTCCGGCACGCTGGTGCAGCCGAAAGCGCCGCGATAGAGCGCATAACTCGGTGCAAACAGCCCCATGAAGCGCGCCGTCACCCGGTCGTTATCGCGGTCGACGCTGACCCGCACCAACCGCAGCAGCGGATTTCCGGGCGCCTGAACATCATCTTCGAGCACCTCCTCGGCCTCCCGGCCGGCGATGAAGACATTGGAGCAGACGATCTTGGCGGCATAGCCGTCACCGACCCGCAGCAGTTCCGGCGGCTGGACGAATAGCCAGCCGGCAGCACCGATGACGACGAACACGACAAGGAGAGCAAGCGCCTTCAGGATACGCAGGACAAATCGCATGGCATTCCTCCATGCCGGGAGAGAAGCAGGAATCGCCGGCGCCGGAAAGAGGCCGCAACCAAGAAGAGCCGTCATTGCGATCACTTTACCAGGAGGGCGATCTCTCCGGTGAACGGTACCCCACAGCCCACGTCATCAAACTGTAGCAGTGGCGCGCTACACGCCCTGAACGCTAAAAAGGTGACAGACTCATGTCAGAATTTGCACCGGATGCCGGCTTCCGCAAGAACCGGAAACTCAAGGACGCCCTTCTCCGCCATAAGGCTTTTTCGAAGGACGGCTTTTCCGAGCGTCTTTTCGGCCTTCTCTTCTCCGGCCTCGTTTATCCGCAGATCTGGGAGGATCCGGATCTCGACATGCAGGCGATGGAACTGAAGCCAAACCATCGCATCGTCACCATCGGCTCCGGCGGCTGCAACATGCTCGCCTATCTCTCCAAGGCGCCGGCCTCGATCGACGTCGTCGATCTCAACCCGCATCACATCGCTCTGAACCGCCTGAAGCTTGCCGCTTTCAAGCACCTCCCCGGCCACACCGATCTCGTCCGCTTCCTGGCGATGCCGAACGAGAAGTCGAACAGCCGCGCCTATGACCAGCATCTCGCCGCCAAGCTCGACGAGGCGACCCGCAGCTATTGGAACGGCCGCAAGTTCGGCCGCCGCCGCGTCACTGTCTTCGACCGCAACATCTACGAAACCGGCCTGCTCGGCCGCTTTATCGGCGCAGCCCACCTTCTTGCCCGCCTGCATGGCGTCAAGCTGCGCGAGATGACCAAGACCCGCTCGATCCGCGAGCAGCGCCAGTTCTTCGAAGAGCAGATCGCGCCGCTGTTCGAAAAGCCGGTCGTGCGCTGGATCACCGGCCGCAAGAGCTCGCTCTTCGGCCTCGGCATTCCGCCGCAGCAATATGACGAACTCGCAAGCCTCGCCGCCGATCATTCGATCGCACCGGTCTTGAAGCATCGCCTGGAAAAGCTCGCCTGCCATTTCCCGATGAGCGACAATTACTTCGCCTGGCAGGCCTTCGGCCGCCGTTACGCTGCCGAACAGGAAGGCCCGCTGCCGACCTATCTGAAGTCGGAGCACTACGAGGTGATCCGCGCCAATGTCGACCGCGTCAACGTCCACCATGCAAGCTTCACCGAGCTTCTGGCCCGGGAGCCGGCCGCCTCGCGCGACCGCTACATCCTGCTCGACGCGCAGGACTGGATGACGGACGAGCAGCTGAACGACGTCTGGCGGGAAATCACCCGCACGGCGCGTGAAGGCGCCCGCGTGATCTTCCGCACCGCGGCCGAAAAGAGCATTATCGAAGGCCGCCTGTCTCCTTCGATCCGCGACCAGTGGGATTACTTCGAGGAGAAGTCGAGGGAGCTGACCGCGCTCGATCGCTCGGCAATCTACGGCGGCTTCCACATTTACGGGAAGAAGGCGTGAGCAAGGTCGGCACCGAGACGGCAGGAAAGAGCAACGAACATGCCAGCCTGATGGATGGCATGTACCGCTACCAGCGGCATATCTACGACCTCACCCGCAAATATTACCTCCTCGGCCGCGACAGCACGATCCGCAATCTCGACGTGCCCGAGGGCGGCACCCTGCTCGAGGTCGGCTGCGGCACCGGCCGCAACATGGCTTTCGCCCACAGGCATTTCCCGAGCGCCAAGCTGTTCGGCCTCGACATCTCCCAAGAGATGCTGATTTCGGCGCGCAAGACCTTCGCCACCAAGGCGGCCATCCCGGAATTCCGCGTCGCCGACGCCACGGCGTTCACGCCGCGCGAATTCGGCGTCAGCGGCTTCGACCGCATCCTGATCTCCTACGCCCTGTCGATGATCCCGGACTGGGAGCGCGCCGTCGATGCATCGATCGCCGCACTCAACCCCGGCGGCCAGCTGCACATCGTCGATTTCGGCCAGCAGGAAGGCCTGCCGGGCTGGTTCCGCCGCATGCTGCAGTCCTGGCTTGAAAAATTCCACGTCACCCCGCGCCCCGATCTGCGCGAGGTGCTGGAGGCGCAAGCCCATGAAAACAACGCGAGATTGTTGTTCGATACCGTCGGCGGCGGTTATGCCTGGAGGGCGGCGATTATCAGCAAGCGCTCATAATTCGCTTGAAACTAACCGATTTTTTACGTTGATATGGTGAAAAGAGGGTTATCCCTCGCTGACTCGTCATTTCCGAAGGTCAAGCTGTGGGGCAAAGAGATCATTCGAGTTACGACGGGACGCCCATGCGCCGGCTTTTGTTTTGCGTTTTGCCCCTGGCCATCATGCTGGCCGGCTGCACCTCCTCCGGTTATGACTATCTCGAAACGGCATCGATCAAGCCGAAGACGCGCTTCAAGGACACCGATCCTCAGGATTTCGGCCCAAAGCATCCGCAGCAGAACCAGATCCATGGCATCGATATCTCCAAATGGCAGGGCGATATCGATTGGAACACGGTCAAGAATTCCGGTGTCGCCTTCGCCTTCATCAAGGCGACCGAAGGCAAGGACAGGGTCGATCCGCGCTTCGACGAATACTGGCGCGAGGCCCGCTCCGCCGGCATCCCGCATGCCCCCTATCATTTTTATTATTTCTGCTCCTCGGCCGATCAGCAGGCGGACTGGTTCATCCGCAACGTGCCGAAGGAGGCCATGCGCCTGCCGCCGGTGCTCGACGTCGAATGGAACGCCGAATCGAAGACCTGCCGCTATCGTCCCGATCCGCAAACGGTACGTGCCGAAATGCAGCGTTTCATGGACCGGCTGGAGGCCTATTACGGCAAGCGCCCGATCATCTACACCTCGGTCGATTTCCACCGCGACAATCTCGCCGGCTACTTCCAGGATTATCATTTCTGGGTCCGTTCGACGGCAAAACACCCCGATGTGACCTATACCGACCGCCGCTGGGCCTTCTGGCAATATACCTCGACCGGCGTCATTCCCGGTATCAGCGGTCCCACGGATATCAATGTCTTTGCCGGCAGTGCAAAGAACTGGAACAATTGGGTTGCCGCCGTTTCCAAGGATAGAAATTCTTAGTAACGTCTTCCAATGTTTCTTGCTTCCGTCACATTCCTCTGTGAAAGCGACGGCAATCTGTTTGATATAAGGACCGCATCCATGCACCGCTCGCTCGCAAGCCGCTCTGCACTCGCCCTTCTGTTTGCCCTCGCCTTGGCCGGCGGCGCGGCCGCCCAGCAGGCGCCGGACGCAGCCCCGGCCGCACCCTGCGGCGGCGATCTGTCCGCCTTCCTTGACGGCGTCAAGAAGGATGCGGTTGCCGCCGGAGCAAGTGCCGCAGCCGCCGACGCGGCCCTTGCCGGCGCCGAGATCGACCCCAAGGTTCTCAGCCGGGATCGGGCCCAGGGCGTCTTCAAACAGACCTTCCTCGAATTCTCCCAGCGCACCGTCAGCCAGGCCCGCCTCGACATCGGCCGCCAGAAGATGAAGCAATATGCCGACGTCTTTGCCCGCGCCGAGCAGGAATTCGGCATTCCCCCAGGCGTCATCACCGCCTTCTGGGCGATGGAAACCGATTTCGGCGCCGTCCAGGGCGATTTCAACACCCGCAGTGCGCTGGTGACGCTGTCGCATGACTGCCGCCGCCCGGAGCTCTTCCGCCCGCAGTTGATCGCCCTCATCGAGATGGTCCAGCACGGCGATCTCGACCCCGCCACCAATACCGGCGCCTGGGCCGGCGAGATCGGCCAGGTGCAGATGTTGCCGCGCGACATCATCGCCTATGGCATGGACGGCGACGGCGACGGTCACGTCCGCCTGAAGCAGAGTGGCCCGGACGCCATCCTGACAGCGGCGAAGTTCATCCAGCACCTCGGCTTCGAGCGCGGCCAGCCCTGGCTGCAGGAAGTGACCCTGCCGGATAACCTGCCCTGGGAGAAATCCGGCCTCGGCGGCACGATGAAGGCAGGTGAATGGTTCGCGCTCGGCGTCAAGCCGCGTGACGGCAATACCGCCTTCGGCAATTTGGAAGGCGACCTGGTGCTGCCGCAGGGCCGCATGGGACCGGCCTTCATCGCCTACCCGAATTTCAAGATCTATCTCGAATGGAACAAGTCGTTCATCTACACGACCTCGGCCGCTTATTTCGGGACCCGGCTTTCCGGTGCCCCGACCTATCTCAAGGGCGTGCCGGAACAGGGGCTCGCCAACGACCAGATGAAGACGCTGCAGACCAAGCTGCAATCGCTCGGCCATGATGTCGGCGAGATCGACGGCATCCTCGGGTCCGGCACGCGCGTCGCGATCCAGAAGGAACAGCAGCGTCTCGGCATTCCGGCAGACGGCTGGGCAACGCCTGCCCTGCTCAACGCCCTCTGATCCCGCGGACACCGCACCGCTGCCCGCTTCGCAAGAAACGGGTGGCGCTGACGGCCGCCTGCCCTCAACATAGGGGTGAAGAATCGCGGCCCATTATTATCGACGGACGATAGGGCGGCGAAGCGGCTTCGCGTGGAGGAACCGGCATGGACAGCAGGATGAATGCCTGGACCTGGAGCCTGCTGGTCCTGCTCGGCCTGATCTGGGGCGGCTCCTTCTTCTTTGCCCGCATCGCCGTCCAGCATGTGCCGCCGCTAACGCTCGTCTTCCTCAGGCTGCTGCTCGCGGCCGTGGCGCTGCATCTCTATATCGCCGGCCGTTTCGACTTTTATTCGATCCTCAAGGCCCGCTGGCGCGAGTTCCTGCTCCTCGGCCTCATCAACAATGCCCTGCCGCATGCGCTGATCTTCTTCGGCCAGACCCGCATCGGCGCTGGCCTCGCCGCGATCCTGAACGCGACGACGCCGATCTGGACCGTGCTCATCGCCAATTATTTGACCTCCGATGAGAAGCTGTCATCGGCAAAGATCGCCGGCTGCCTCGTCGGCCTGGCCGGAACGATCATGCTGATCGGCCCCGGCATCTCGTCCGGCGGCGAGGCGCCGCTCTGGGCGCTGCTTCTGCCGGTGCTTGCCGCCATCTCTTATGGTTTCGCCGCCACTTACGGCAAACGTTTCAAGAATGTTCCCGCCCCGGTCACCGCCGCCGGCCAGCTGACCGCCTCCTCGCTGATCACCTTGCCGCTATCGCTGGTGGCCGATCGCCCCTGGACGCTCCCCTTGCCGGGAGTCGGTATCCTCCTCGCCATCCTGGCGCTGGCGCTGGTATCGACCGCCTTCGCCTACATTCTCTATTTCCGGATCATGGCGGCCGCCGGCGCCACCAACGCCTCGCTGGTCACCCTGCTGGTGCCGCCGAGCGCCATCCTTCTCGGCGTGCTGTTCCTCGGCGAGGGGTTCACGCTCGGCGAATTCGCCGGCATGGCGCTGATCGGTTTCGGCCTCGTCATTCTGGACGGCCGCGCCTATCACCTATTGACCCGCACCGCTTGAAGGCCGGTTGCGGATTCCCTATAATTTCAACCGGTTGCGGGCTCGCCATGTTTCAGGCGCATAGGTAAATACGCAGTCGCCGGATTTAACGGCATGTTAAAATCTGTGAACAAAAATTTATTGAAAATTACCGTTTTATTTCAACTTCTTGCAGAAGCACTGCTCGACTTGTCCACCGCAGCCTTCTGCAGCGCAGCATAGAATTTGCTTCCCAACCGACATATTTCAGACATATTATTGTCCGGTTAACGCGAGGAGACAGACATGGGACTCACGCAATCCTTGAATGTTCTGTTGGTCAGTGCAGCGTTTGCTTTCGTCTTGTCCATGCTCTTCATCTAAGCCGGCGACACGAAGGCGTAATGACTGGTAGTACCTGAACTCCCCTGATCAATCCGCCAATGAAAAAGCGCATGTCCCGCCCGACATGCGCTTTTCACTTTTTGAACTGGAAGATCAGGCGGCCGCGCCTGCACTTTTTGCCGCCCGCCGCGAGAGGCCGAGATTGTCGAGCACGGCGGAAACCAGCGGCGAACGGTTCATTGTATAGAGATGGAACTCATCAAGGCCGCGCCGGACGAGATCCTCGATCTGCTCGGCGGCGACATCGGCCGCAATCTTCGCCCGTTCTTCGGGCCTGTCGTCGAAGCCGGCGAAGCGCTCGTCGAGGAAGGCCGGGATGACGGTGCCGCAGGCGCCTGCGAAACGCTTCAGCTGCGTCAGGTTCTGGATCGGCATGATGCCGGGCACGATCGGGATCGAGATGCCGGCGGCGCGCACCTTCTCCAGGTAGCGCTCGAAATTGTCGTTATCGAAGAAGAACTGCGTTAGCGCCCGGTCGGCGCCGTTGTCGGCCTTGCGCTTAAGCATGTCGATATCGGCAGCCGTATCGCGGCTTTCCGGGTGTTTTTCCGGATAGGCCGAGACCGAAATCTCGAAATCGCCGACCGCCTTGAGGCCGGCCACCAACTCCGCCGCATTGGCGTAGCCGCCGGGATGCGGCTGGTAGGGTGCGCCTGCGCCGCCGGGCGCATCGCCGCGCAGCGCCACGAAATGCGTCACGCCGACCTTGCGGAAGGTCTCGATCATCTGATGCGTCTCTTCCTTCGTCGCGCCGACGCAGGTCAGGTGCGAGGCGGTGGCAAGCGGCGTCTGCGACAGGAACCGTGTGACGGCAGTCAGCGTCGGCGCCTTGGTGGTGCCGCCGGCGCCATAGGTCACCGAGACGAAATCCGGATCCCAGTCCTGCAGCTCGCTGACCGTCTGCCAGAGCTGGCCCTCCATCTCTTCCGATTTCGGCGGAAAGAATTCGAAGGAAATCCCAATGTTGCGGCCGCGTGCTTCGTTATTCAAAGCCATGTCATACTCTCCCGGCAAATGTAGGTTCGGCGCCTTCGCTTGTCTGCGAAGCCATGAGGCGCCTCGGATCGCGCGCGAGC
This sequence comes from Rhizobium leguminosarum bv. trifolii WSM2297, assembly GCF_000271845.1. Next base: position 1,940,709 of record NZ_JH719395.1, read on the forward strand.
CAGACGGTGACCGTCAACCCCTGCCCGCTTTGCTGACCCGGATGAAGATCGACGACCTGCTCGACGTCGAGCCCGGCCCTGTGCAGCCAGTCGGATATCGCCTGGTGCGAAAAACCGAGACGGACATGCGCATGCTCGTCGCGGAGGTATTCGAGCGTGTGCGGCGCAAGGTCGATGACCACGAGCCTGCCGCCCGGCCGCAGCATGCGTGCCGCTTCGGCGATCGCAATCTCCGGCTGGTCGAAGAAATGCAGCACCTGATGGATCGTCACCAGGTCGAAATCCTGGCCCTCGAACGGCAGGTTGAGGATATCGGCGTGGCGCACGGTGGCCTTGGTGATGCGGGACTTGTCGAGATTGGCGCGCGCCACGCTCAGCATGTCGCGGCTGGCATCGACGCCGATCGCCCGGCGGTAAAGTCCGGACAGCAGCTCGAGGATGCGGCCGGTGCCGGTGCCGAGATCGAGCAGCGAATCGATCGGCTGGTTGCCGAGCAGCCGGATGACGGCGGCGTCGACCTCCTCATCGGCGGCATGCAAGCGGCGAAGCTCGTCCCACTCCGCCGCGTTGCGGCTGAAATAGGCCTGCGCCCGCTCGGCGCGCTGGCGCTTGACCTGCGACAGCCTTTCGCCGTCGCGAAGCACGGTCGGATCGTTTTCAGAGACATGCTTCAGCAATGCCCGCACCAGCATGGCCGCCTTGCCGTCCTGCTTGAGCCGGAAATAGGCCCAGGCGCCTTCCTGGTAGCGTTCGATCAGTTCGGCCTCGCCGAGCAGCTTCAGATGGCGGGAGATGCGCGGCTGGGATTGGCCGAGAATTTCGGTAAGATCGGTCACCGTCAGGTCGCCGCCGTCAAGAAGCGCCAGAAGACGCAGGCGCGTGGGCTCGCCGGCCGCCTTCATGACGTCCACCAGCGCATCCAGTCCAAGCTTCAACGGTTCGCTCATCTTCGATCCAATCAAGATATAAAGATATCTTTATGTGATTTGAACGATGGTGACAAGCGGCAATTCGCACTCCAGCGAAATTGCCTGCTCAAATTGCGACAGCGCTGACGTAAAAAAGCCCCGGCCGAACCGGGGCTAGACTGCAAAAAGGCTGTGATCAGCGCGTCAGGCGCTTATGGGCCTGGCTGCCCGGGTTGAGGGCATCTGGGCCAAGACGGCGAACCTTGTCCTGCTCATAATCCTCGAAGTTGCCTTCGAACCATTCGACATGGCCTTCGCCCTCGAAAGCCAGGATGTGCGTCGCCAGGCGGTCGAGGAACATGCGATCGTGGCTGATGATGATCGCGCATCCGGCAAACGCCTCAAGCGCGCTTTCCAGCGCACCCAGGGTTTCCGTATCGAGGTCGTTGGTCGGTTCGTCGAGCAGCAGCACGTTGCCGCCGGCCTTCAGCATCTTGGCAAGGTGAACGCGGTTGCGCTGACCGCCCGAGAGGTTGCCGACCTTCTGCTGCTGATCGCCGCCCTTGAAGTTGAAGGCGCCGCAATAGGCTCTGGAGTTCATATCGAACTTGCCGAGCTTGATGATTTCGGCGCCCCCCGAGATTTCCTCCCAGACGGTCTTGCTGCCGTCAAGTGCATCGCGGCTCTGGTCGACATAACCTAGATGGACCGTCTCACCGATGCGCACTGATCCCGCGTCCGGCTTTTCCTGGCCGGTGATCATCCGGAACAGCGTCGTCTTGCCGGCGCCGTTCGGGCCGATGATGCCGACGATGCCGCCGGGCGGCAGCTTGATCGACAGGTCGTTGATCAGCGTGCGGCCCTCAAACCCCTTGGTGATGCCTTCCATCTCGATGACCACCTGGCCGAGGCGCTCGCTGACCGGGATGATGATCTGCGCGTCGCCGGGACGCTGCTTTTCGGCGGCTTCCACCAGTTGCTCATAGGACTTGATACGCGCCTTGGACTTTGCCTGACGGGCCTTCGGACTGGAGGCGATCCATTCCTGTTCGCGGCTGATCGCCTTCTGGCGACCTGCCTCTTCCCGGTTTTCCTGCTGCATGCGCTTGGCCTTGGCAAGCAGGTAAGCCGAGTAGTTGCCTTCGTAGGGAATGCCGCGGCCGCGGTCGAGTTCGAGGATCCAGCCGGTGACGTTGTCCAGGAAGTAACGATCGTGGGTGATCATCATCACTGCGCCCGGATAGTCGCGCAGATGCTTTTCGAGCCAGGCAATCGTCTCGGCGTCCAGGTGGTTGGTCGGTTCGTCGAGCAGCAGCAGGTCCGGCTGCGAAAGCAGCAGGCGGCAGAGCGCGATCCGGCGGCGCTCACCACCGGACAGGCTGGTGACATCGGCGTCGCGCGGCGGGCAGCGCAAAGCTTCCATCGCCATCTCGACCTGGCTTTCCAGATCCCAGAGGTTCTGGCTGTCGATGATGTCCTGAAGCTTGGCTCCCTCTTCCGCCGTCTCGTCGGAATAGTTCATCATCAGTTCATTGTAGCGCTCGAGCACGGCCGTCTTCGAGGCAACGCCTTCCATGACGTTTTCGAACACCGTCTTGTTGGGATCGATATGCGGTTCCTGCTCGAGGTAGCCGACCGTGGCACCCTCGGCGAGCCAGGCTTCGCCGGTATATTCCTTGTCCTGGCCGGCGATGATGCGCAGCACAGTGGATTTACCGGCGCCGTTTGGCCCGAGAATACCGATCTTGGCATCCGGGTAGAAGGAAAGGTGGATGTTCTCCAGGATCTTCTTGTTGCCATAGGCCTTGTTGAGGCCGGACATATGATAGATGAACTGACGTGCCATGCTGCGCTGCTCCGGGCGGGAAACTTCGATTGTGCCGCTATGTAGGCGAAACAGCGCCTTCGAGCAACGCCGAAACCCGGTTTACGCAGGATTTCCGGTCAGAAGCCCGCAGCGTCGACGACGCCCTCGTCGCAGCCGAACGTCGTTTTTCCCGCGCCCTGGATCAGATCGGCAAGGCCGGCGCTCTTCGCCGACGCCGCCCCGGCAGCCTCCGAAAGCCCGATCGTCAGCCCGCTGACCATTTTGACATTGCCGGCCCGCCGGCAGCTCATCTTGACGCGGTCGCCGGCACCCGGCCCGAAGCTTTTGTCGAAGGCCGCCTTGATCGCCTCGGCCTTGACAGGCTTGCCGATATTGGCGGCAAAGAGATCGCGCACGGCCGAGGTGTTGAGCGCGCCCAGAAGATGCACGCCGACGCCGAAATAATCTTCGGCACTCATTTTCGTGCAGGTGCCGTGCTTTGTCCATTCATGCCGTTCCAGGCCGGATTGCGTGCCGGGCATCGCCTTTGCCAGCGCCGCCTGCGTTTCGGCCGACAGCGTCACCTCCGGCAATGTGTTCCACTTGCCGTCCTTGTCGGCGGCCTTCTGCTCGGTGCTGACGCCGCAATAATCCTGTCGCATCGGCCACAACCCGTGCAGCGAAAAATTCGTCGCATCGGGACGCTCGCCGGTCTGGCTGGCGCATTCGGCCTTCTTCTGGTTGGTCTGACAAAAGGCCGGCTGCCAGCTCGCCGCCAGAATAAAGCGGGTCGTCCCGCCGCCCTCCTGCGCGAAAGCGGCGCCGGCAAGAACCATCGATACGGCGAACGTCAAGGTACGCAACTGCATGCTGCTCATTTCAACCCCCAAAAAGAACAATACAGGAACAAATAAGCACGAAGATTAAAAGCCCGCAACCATGAATCGTAGCGTTGCCGCATTTTGTTATCGGATAAGCCCGGAACCGCTGTTGCTTTTGGGCGCTGATCTGGTCTGTTGCGTCAGGGAGGATGCCATGTTTTCTGAAACGCAAAGGCTCGCCGTGCCAGGGGCATCGCTCGCCTATCACCATGCAGAGGCCGCCGCCCCGGCACGCGGCATCCTGTTGATATCGCACGGTCTCGCCGAACATTCGAAACGCTATCGCGTCTTTGCCGAGGCAATGGCGGCGCGCGGTTATCATGTCTATGCCCATGACCACCGAGGCCATGGCGAGACGACGGCGCCTGACGCGCCGATCGGCCGTTTCGCCCGGCAAGGCGGCGTCGACCGGGTGATCGGCGACGTCCTTGCCATGCGCGCCCACGCGGCCATGCTCCATCCCGGTCTGCCGGTCATCCTCTTCGGCCATTCGATGGGCGGCCTGATCGCCCTCAATGCAGCCGTCACGGCGCCGGCCGATTTCGACGTCGTCGCCGTCTGGAATTCGAATTTCGCCGTCGGCCCTGCCGGCCGTGCCGCCCAGGCAATCCTGCTGGCCGAACGCATGCTGAAGGGCTCCGACGTGCCGAGCGGCCTCCTGCCGAAGCTCACCTTCGGCGCCTGGGGAAAATCGATCCCGGGCCGCCGCACCGAGTTCGACTGGCTGTCGCGCCTTCCCGGTGAAGTCGACAAATATGTCGCCGATCCGCTCTGCGGCTTCGATGCTTCGGTCTCGCTCTGGCTCGATCTCTTCGAACTGACGTTTCGCGCGCCGCAGAAGTCTCATCTCGACCGGTTGCCGCGCGATATGCCGATCCATCTGGTCGGCGGCGGAGAAGACCCGGCGACCGAGCGTGGAAAAGCCATCATCTGGCTGTCAAACCATTTGAAGGCGCGGGGCTTCTCTCGTATCAGCACTCAGATATATCAGGACATGCGGCACGAAACGCTGAACGAGATCGGTGCGGACGCGGCGATCGCAGCCTTCGCCGCCTGGTGCGACGAGGCCGTCGCAAAATCCTGAGCCAGAGAGATTCCATCATGAGCAGCACCGCCGCCCGCCCCGCTTCCTCCGCCTCCGACGTAACAATGGGGCTTGCGCTGATGTTTCTTTCGGTGATGTTCTCGCCGCTCATCGATATTTTCGCCAAGCTTGCAATCGTCACCGTCCCCTCTGCCGAGATCACCGCCGCACGGTTTGCCGTGCAGGCTCTCTGCATGCTGCCGATTGTGATATGGCGACGCAGCTTTACCGATTTTTCCTGGCGCCAGAGCCTGTTCCATGCCATCCGCGGCGCCATCATCACCGTGTCGATGATCTCTTTCGTCACGACGCTGAAATATATGGCGGTCGCCGACGCGATTGCGATCTTCTTCGTCGAGCCGATCATCCTGACGATCCTCGGCGGCATTTTCCTGAAGGAGACGATCGGCTGGCGGCGCTATACCGCCTGCGGCGTCGGCTTCTTCGGGGCGATGCTGATCATCCAGCCAAGTTTTCAGGAGGTCGGCTATATCGCCCTCCTGCCCGTCGTCAGCGCGTTCTGCATCGCGATCTTCGTGCTGATGACCCGCGTGCTCTCGCATAAGGAGGACCCCTGGGCGATGCAGTTCCAGATGGGCATCTGGGGTCTGCTGTTTTGCGCCATCCTCCTCTATCTCAGTGACGGCACCGGCTCCGACATCTTCGATCCTGTCATGCCGGATGGTCCCGCCTGGTTCTATCTCGCCGGCGTCGGCGCCATGGCCGCGATCGCCGGCATCTTCGGCGTCTATGCCTATCGCGCGGCACCGGCCTCGACGCTGGCGCCGCTGCAATATTTCGAGATCGTCTCGGCGACGATCTTTGCCTGGCTGGTTTTCGGCGACTTTCCGAATGCGGTCAAATGGCTCGGCATCATGATCATCATGGCATCGGGCCTGTACATCCTCTGGCGCGAGCGCCGCTTTGCTTCAAAGCCTGTATCCGATACATCTGAGGTGACGCTGGCGCCGTAGAAACGGACGAGGGAATATGACGGAGACGACGAAAAAGCCGCCGCTTGCCGGCATAAGGGTGATCGAGCTTGCCCGGGTGCTCGCCGGCCCCTGGGCGGGCCAGATGCTCGCCGATCTCGGCGCCGACGTCATCAAGGTCGAAAATCCCGATGGCGGCGACGATACCCGCCAATGGGGCCCGCCCTTCGTCGAAGATGCGGATGGCGAAAACCTCTCGGCCGCCTATTACCACGCCGCCAATCGCGGCAAACGCTCCGTCACCGCCGATCTGAAGAGCGAGGAAGGCCAGGATCTGGTCCGCCGCCTTGTTGCCACCGCCGATGTGGTGATCGAGAATTTCAAGCTCGGCGGCCTCGTCAAATACGGCCTCGATTACGACAGCCTGCGCAAGCTGAACCCGAAGCTCGTCTATTGTTCGATCACCGGTTTCGGCCAGACCGGCCCCTCTGCCGGCCTCGCCGGCTATGATTACATCGTCCAGGGCATGTCCGGTTTCATGTCGATCACCGGCGAGCCGGACGGCCAGCCGATGAAGGCCGGCGTTGCCATCGCCGATATCTTCACCGGCATCTATGCCGTTTCGGCGATCGAAGCCGCGCTGATCCACGCGCTGAAAACAGGCGAAGGCCAGCTCGTCGACATGGCGCTGCTCGACGTGCAATCGGCCGTGCTTGCCAATCAGAACATGAATTACCTGGTCTCCGGCACCGCACCCACCCGCCTCGGCAATGCCCATCCGAATATCTCGCCCTATGAGGTCGTGCCGGCGGCCGACGGTTATCTTATCCTGGCGGTTGGAAACGACGGCCAGTTCCGCCGCCTCTGCACCATTCTTGGCCTGGAGACGGTGGCCGGCGACGAGCGTTTCGCCACCAACAAGGCCCGCGTCGCCAATCGCGGCGAAGTCCGCCGGCTCATCTCCACCGAGACGCTGAAATGGCAGAAGGCAGATCTGTTGAAGGCCTGCGAGGAGAATGGGGTTCCCGCCGGTCCGATCAACACGATCGAGGAGATGTTCGCCGATCCGCAGGTGGAAGCTCGCGGCCTGCGCATTGATCTTGCCGATGCTGCCGGCACTGTGATCCCCGGGGTGAGGACACCGGTGGTGCTGTCGGAGACGCCGCTGCGTTATAGCAGGCCAAGCCCGCGTCTCGGCGAACACACGGAAGAAATTCTGGCGGAACTCACTGAGCGCGAGAGGAAAGCATCGTCATGAAAAAGACCGGCGGGGAACTGATCGTCGAGGCGCTGAAGGCGAACGGCGTCAAACGTCTGTCCTGCGTGCCCGGCGAGAGCTTCCTCGCGGTCCTCGACGCGCTACGCGACAGCGAGATCGACGTCCTCGTCTGCCGCCAGGAGGGCGGGGCGGCGATGATGGCGGATTGCTGGGGCAGGCTGACCGGCGAACCCGGCATTTGCATGGTCACCCGCGGTCCCGGCGCCACCAACGCCTCTGCCGGTCTGCATATATCAAAGCAGGATTCGATCCCGATGATCCTCTTCATCGGCCAGGTGCAGCGCGAAGCGCGCGAGCGCGAGGCCTTTCAGGAGGTCGAATTCCGCCGCGCCTTCACCGAATTCGCCAAATGGGTGGGCGAGATCGACGATGCCGCCCGCATTCCCGAGTTCGTCACTCGCGCCTTTGCGGTGGCGACCTCCGGCCGCCCCGGCCCCGTGGTGCTGACACTGCCGGAAGACATGCTGCGCGACGAGGTCGAGGCGCCCCGCGCCAGGCGCTATGCCGGCGTCGAGGCCCATCCCGGCCGCAGCCAGATCGACGACTTTTATCTCAGACTCTTGAAGGCCGAGCGGCCGATGGTGATCCTCGGCGGCACGCGCTGGGATGCCGATGCCGTCGCCGATTTCGCAATCTTCGCCGAGCGTTTCCAACTGCCGGTCGGCTGCTCCTTCCGCCGGCAAATGCTGTTCGATCATCTCCACCCCTGCTATGCCGGCGATGTCGGCATCGGCATCAATCCGGCACTCGCCAAGGAGATCAAGGAGAGCGACCTGCTGATCCTGCTCGGCGCCCGCATGTCGGAAATGCCGTCCTCGTCCTATACGCTGATCGACATTCCCTACCCCCAGCAATCGCTAGTCCATATCTATCCCGATCCTTCCGAACTCGGGCGCATTTACCGCCCGGATGTCGCCATCTGCGCCGCGCCGGCTGATTTCGTCGAAGCACTCGCTGATCTGGAAGCGCCGGCCGAGCCGCACTGGGCGGAGCATACACAGCGCATGCACCAGGCCTATCTCGCCTGGTCGAAGCCGCCAGCGACAGGCCCGGGCGCCGTCCACATGGGGCCGATCATGGAATGGCTGGAGGCCAATACCGGGCCGGACACGATCTTCACCAACGGCGCCGGCAACTACGCCATCTGGGTGCACCGCTTTCACCGTTTCCGCCGCTTCAACACCCAGGCCGCCCCCACCTCCGGCTCGATGGGTTACGGCCTGCCCGCCGCCGTCGCCGCCAAGCGGCTGTTTCCCGAGCGCGAGGTCATCTGTTTTGCCGGCGACGGCTGTTTCCTGATGCACGGCCAGGAATTCGCCACTGCCATGCGCTACGGTCTGCCGATCATATCAGTCGTCGTCAATAACGGCATTTACGGCACGATCCGCATGCATCAGGAGCGCGAATATCCTGGCCGCGTCAGCAGCACCGATCTGACCAACCCCGACTTCGCAGCCCTTGCCCGCGCCTATGGCGGCCATGGCGAGACGGTGGAAAGCACCGAGCAATTCGCCCCTGCCTTCGAGAGGGCGCGCCAAAGCGGCAAGCCGGCGATTATCGAGGTCAAACTCGATCCGGAAGCGATCACGCCGACCAGAACGCTGTCCGAAATCGCCCAAACAAAAAGCCGGTGAGAGCGTCACCGGCTTCAAGAAATCTCAAACCCTATGCGACCTCAGTCGATCGCAGCCGTGACGATGAATTCGACCTTGTATTTCGGCGCAGCGAGCTTGGCTTCGCTGGTGGCGCGGGCCGGCGGGTTGGCCGGATCGATCCAGGCTTCCCAGGCAGCGTTCATTTCGGCGAAATAAGCGATGTCGGAGAGGTAGACGATCGTCTGCAGGATCTTCGACTTGTTGCTGCCTGAGGCAGCCAGCAGGCGGTCGACTTCGGCAAGCGAGGACTTGCACTGATCGGTGACGCTTTCGCCCTCGCCGACCTGGCCTGCGAGATAGACCGTGTTGCCGTGAATGACGGCGCCGCTCATGCGCGCGCCGACGTCGATACGCTTAATGCTCATCATAGTCTCCTGAGTGAATGGAAGATGGCGGCGCTGCGGCGCAGCGCCGGAAATGGGGACCCGAAACGCTGGGGCTCAGCTACGGATATGGTGGGTCTTCTGATAAATCGCCGTCGAGCGGGCGCCGGAGCGGCAATAGCCGAGCATCGGCCGCGGGAATTCGTCGAGCGCATCGACCATGCCCTGCACCGCTTCCTCGGTCACGCCCATCGGCCCGACAGGCACATGGGCGATATCGAGACCGAGTTCCTTGGCGCGCGCCTCGATGACCGAGAACGACGTCTGATCGGGGCTTTCGTGGTCGGGGCGGTGGCAGACGATGGATTTGAACCCCAGCGCCTTGATCTCGTCGAGCTCCTCAAGCGTGATCTGGCCCGAAACAGAATATTCATCGTCGATCTGGCGAATATCCATCGTCTTGTCTCCTCAAAATCGTGGGCTGAAGGTCTACGACGGGAGGCCGGCAAGCGTCAACAACACTTCACTTACACGAAGGCGAAGGTCAGCACATAGCTGCGGCTCTCGCCAGGCGCCAGCATATTGAACTCACCGGCGGCCTGAAGCTCGTCGCGCGTGACCCAGCGATGCGAGACCGGCTCGATGCCGATGATATGAGCGGGCGCCTTCTGGTTCCGCCAGACCTGCAGGTAAGGCAGCGTGTCGGCGTGGAAGCGGACGCGGAGCGTCCTGCCGCCGATCGCGGCGATCGGTCCGAGGCGAACCTCTGCGAAACCTTGCTCGGTCGCCGGCGCCGCCACACAGAAGATGCCGCCCGGTTCTTCGCCGAATGTCCATAGGAAACCGCCATTCTCCAGCATCCGGCCTTCCAGCCGTGTGCCCTCGTCCAGCCATTTGCCGCCGGTGTTCATGTGATACATCAGGAAGGTCGGCACCGTCTGGTCGCTGGTATTGACGACCCGGTCCTCGAGCCGCACCTCACCGCTCGCCCCGTCGATCCGCCACAGCCGCTCGATGCGCTGCGGCAGTCCCTCGACGGTCACGATGTCGATATCGGCGCGGCATTCGGCATTGCCGTTCTCGTACTTCGTCCACAGCACCTTGGCCGCATGGCCGGGGGCCGATCCGTGCAGTGGATAGACCTTGCCGTCGGCGCGGCCGGCGATCGGCTGGCGGTGACGGATATGATCCGGGCCGCAGGTGAACAGGAAGCCTTCGAGAGAGTGATCGATTCGCGGATCGCCATCGTCGGGAATGGCGCGTTTCGGCGCCATATCGACGCCTTCGACGATGCATCCGCCGATATCCAGCACCGATGTTTCATCCAGCATCAGGCGCGGCCCGCTTGCGGCGGCAAATTCGATCATCTCGGGTCTCCTTGAGGGTTTATGCCCGCCTCAGCGTTAGGTTTTGCGCCGTCATTCGTCAATCGGCGCCATTCCCATCTTGTGTTTTTGCCGCAACCATGGATTTTGCGGAACTGACACGAAGACGCAAACGTTTATGAGTAAAAGGAAATCTTAGTGAATTTCATATTTTGTTCAGCACGGTTTCATAAATTCCACACTAGCGTCAAAATTCGCGGGTGTGTGTCTGCCAGTCACTGTTCGAGGTGTGAGACGTGAATCGCTTTTTGAAGTCGGCATTTTCTCTTGCGGCCGTGCTGGCAGCCGTTGCGGCTGCAGCGCCGGAGGCAGGCGCGCAGCAGTTTCGTGACCGCCGCCAGAGCGACATCGTGCTGGTGACGCCGAGCGGCGAAATTCTCGACTATGTCCCGCGGGGCTATAACTACGCCCGCGACCGCAGCGGCAATCGCGTGCTGATCGACGACTACGGCAACGTCGTTGCCACCGAGATGCGCGCCCGCGGCTACTATCCGCCGCGCCCCGGCCCGCGGGGCGATGTCTATGCCGACCAGGGCGGCAACGATCCCTATTATGCCGACAACAACACCTATGGCGACAGCCGTTATTCCGAGCGTGGTGCGGTCACCGGCGGCATCCCGCGCGATGCGGCGATCGAACGCCTACCACTCGGCGAGCAGCCCTATCCCGAGGACAACAGCATCGGCAATCCGCAGCCGGGCGACGACTATGCCTCGATCGATCCCGACCAGCAGATTCCGCCCGCCGACGCGCCCGCGGCCGCGCCTGATGAACCCGTCATCACGCTGAAGAACAAGTCGAAGCCGGAGATCGTCGCGCTGCAGGTCTTCCTCGACCGCGCCGGCATCTCGCCCGGCGTCATCGACGGCCATATGGGTTCGAACGTCACCAAGTCGATCTATGCCTATGACCAGATGACCGGCTCCAAGCTCGACCCGAACGATACCGATGCCATTCTGGAAGAACTGCGCATGAACGGCGGCCTGCCCGTCGTCAGCTACACGATCACGCCGGCCGACGCCGCCGGCCCCTTCGTCGCACAGATCCCGGAAGACTATTCGCATAAGGCGCTGCTGCCGTCGCTTGCCTATACATCGACCACCGAAATGCTGGCCGAGCGCTTCCACATGGATGAGGCCTTCCTCAAGGAGATGAACCCCGGCGCCGATTTCAGCGTTGCCGGCACCGTCATCAAGGTCGTCAATCCGGGTGAGCCGAAGAGCGGCGAGGTTGCCCGCATCATCGCCGACAAAGGCCGCAAGCAGGTCTTTGCCTATGACGGCGCCGGCAATCTCATTGCCGCCTATCCGGCATCCATCGGTTCCACCGACACGCCCTCCCCGTCGGGCACCGTGACGGTCGAACGCGTCGCGTTCAATCCCGGCTACACCTACAATCCGAAGATCAATTTCCAGCAGGGCGCCAACGACAAGATCCTCAACATCCCGCCCGGCCCGAACGGCCCGGTCGGCACCGTCTGGATGGCGTTGTCCAGGCCGACTTACGGCATCCACGGCACGCCCGAGCCTTCCAAGATCGGCCGCACCCAGAGCCACGGCTGTATCCGCCTGACCAATTGGGATGCGACCGAGCTTGCCAAGATGGTCAAGCCGGGAGTGACGGTCGAATTCGTCGACTGAACCTACAGCAGCAACGTGAAGAGGCCGCCGGATCGCTCCGGCGGCCTTTTTCGTTTTATGCAGGATCTGTCAGGCCGCCGTCGCCATCCGGGCCGACGCCGTTAGCCTGGCCGGCAGCTTGCTCATTATTTCCTCGGCGAAACAGGTGGCGTTCTCACGCGCCTTGTCGAGATTGCTGACGCGCGCAGGGTCGATCGTGTGCAGCGTGCCGCCACAGTCGAAGATGTCGCGGAAGGCCGAGCGTTCGATGATGGCGGTGTCCAGCACCGGCACATGTCGCTCGCTGAGCAGCGACTTGACGAGCTGCAGCGCCCGGGTCGTCACCATCGAGTTGACGCGGGTCAGCACCACCGAATGACCGATTTTGATACCCGCCTTTTCGTCCAGATACTGCAGCAGTTCGAGCACCTGTGCGCCGCCGCGCGCATCCATTGCACAGCCCTGGATCGGGATCAGCACATGATCAGAAAGGCCGACGGCAGTGGCGAGCAGCGGATTGCGCGCACCCGGCAGGTCGACGATGAAATAGTCGGTATTGTGCTTGTTCTCGCTGATATGCAGCGGCAGCGAGGCGGTGGTCACGAAATCGATCACCGAAACATTGGGCACATGCCCCGATATGTCGTGCCAGCGCGAAATCCAGTGCTGGGGATCGGCGTCGAGAATGGTGACGCGGAAACCCTTGCGGGCAAGCTCGGTGGCGAGCAGGAGAACAGCGGTCGTCTTGCCGGCGCCACCCTTGGTGTTTGCGAATGTAATGACAGGCATGTTCGGTCCTCGGAAGGAAATAGCACGAGCCGGTATCGCTCTCTTACGCACTGTCGGAGCATCGTGCGGTTAAGCTATCCTTTACAATCATGGTTAACAAATCCCAAACGCGCCCGCCGAAATTGCAGCCTGTATTTTTCACATCCCTAAAATTGGGGATGCCGCCAATATAAAAAAAGCCCGGAAGGCCAAAGCCTTCCGGGCCTATCCGCAGGGTCGGCATCTAACTCAGAAGCATTCCTTGAAAAGCGCCTTGGTATTTTCGAGCGTCATCGCAACCGGGTTGCCGCCCGCGCTCGGATCCTCGATTGCCATGGCCGACAGTTCATCGATGCGGTCGGGGGCGATTCCCATCGCCGTCAGCGTCTCCGGCACGCCGAGTTCGGCGCGCAGCTTCAATACATAGTCGTAAAAGCCGTCGAAACCGCCCGAAATACCGAGATAGGCGGCGGCGCGGCCGATCTTCTCCTCGATCGCCTTGCGATTGAAGCGCAGCACCGCCGGCATGACAACCGCATTGGTCATGCCGTGATGGGTGTTGTAGACGGCGCCGATCGGGTGCGACAGCGCATGAATGGCGCCAAGCCCCTTCTGGAAGGCGACCGCGCCCATGGCAGCGGCGGCCATCATGTTGGCGCGGGCTTCGAGATCGGTGCCTTCCCTGTAGGCCCGCGGCAGGAATTCCTTGACGAGCCGCATGCCTTCGAGCGCGATGCCGGCCGACATCGGGTGATAGAAGGGCGAGGAATAGGCCTCCAGGCAATGGGCGAAGGCATCCATGCCAGTGCCGGCCGTGATGATCTTCGGCATGCCGACGGTCAGTTCGGGATCGGAGATGACGACGCCCGGCAGGAACTTCGGATGGAAGATGATCTTCTTCACATGCGTGACGGAATTGGTGATGACGCTGGCGCGCCCGACTTCCGAGCCGGTGCCGGCGGTCGTCGGCACCGCGACGATCGGCGCGATGCCCTCGAGGCTGGCGCGCGTCCACCAGTCGCCGATATCCTCGAAGTCCCAAACCGGCCGGGTCTGGCCGGCCATGAAGGCGACGCACTTGCCGAGGTCGAGACCAGAGCCGCCGCCGAAGGCGACGACGCCGTCATGGTCGCCATCCTTGAAGGCCCTGACGCCGGCCTCGAGGTTCTTCTCGTTCGGGTTCGGATCGACATCGGCAAAGATCGCCCGGCCGAGGCCGGCATCTTCGAGGATATCGAGCGCATTCTTGGTGATCGCCATCGAGGCGAGGCCGCGGTCGGTGACGAGTAGCGGCTTCTTGATGCCGAGGCTCTTGCAGGCGTCGGCCAGTTCCTTGATCCGGCCCCGGCCGAGCTTGACCGATGTCGGGTAGCTCCAGTTTGCGGTGATGTTGCTGCTCATGCTGTGACTTTCTTCAGGTGGAAAGATTTCGGGCGCGTCAGATTCTGAAAGCCGATGATCGACAGCGAGCCGCCGCGTCCCGTCTCCTTGACGCCGGTCCAGCAGAGCGCCGGGTCGAGATAGTCTGCGCGGTTCATGAAAACGGTGCCGGTTTCGATTTCGCGGCCGAGCCGCCCTGCCCGTTCGGCATCTTTGGTCCAGAGCGAGGCCGTCAGCCCATACTGGCTGTCGTTCATCAAGGCGAGTGCTTCCTCGTCGCTCTTCACCTTCATGATGCCGACCGCCGGGCCGAAAGTCTCTTCGCGCATGAAAGCCATGGAATGGTCGACGTTCACGAGAACCTGCGGTGCGAGATAGGCGCCGCCGTCATCCCCAGGGAAAAGCTTGGGGTCGACAAGCGCCTTGGCGCCCTTGGAAACCGCATCGGCGATCTGCTCGCGCACCACCTTGGCGAAGCGCTTGTTCGCCATCGGCCCGAGCGAAGTATCCGGATCGAGCGGATTGCCGAGTTTGTAGTTCGACACCCAGGCGACCGATTTTTCGACAAAGGCGTCGTAGAGGGACTCGTGCACGTAGATGCGTTCGATGCCGCAGCAGCACTGGCCGGAATTGTAGGTCGCGCCGTCCATCAGCGTGTCGACGGCCGCCTCAAGATCGGCATCTTCCATGACGTAACCCGGATCCTTGCCGCCGAGTTCGAGGCCAAGACCGGTGAAGGTGCCTGCAGCGGCCCGCTCCATCGAGCGCCCGCCTTCGACCGATCCGGTGAAGTTGACGAAATTGAAGCTGCCGGCGGCAATCAGCGCCGACGTCGTCTGATGATCGAGGAAGACATTCTGGAACACGTCCTCGGGAACGCCCGCCTCGATGAAGGCCTGCACCAGCCGCTCGCCGACAAGGAGCGTCTGCGAAGCATGTTTCAGAACCACCGTATTGCCGGCCATCAGCGCCGGCGCGATGGTGTTGATCGCCGTCATGTAGGGATAGTTCCAAGGCGCCACGACGAAGACAACACCATGCGCCTCACGCTCGATGCGGCGCTCGAAACGGTCGCTCTCCTCGACGATGACAGGCGCCAGCGCATCGGCCGCAATCGAGGCGACATAGTTGGAGCGCTCGTTGAAGCCCTTGTACTCGCCGCCGTACTTGATCGGCCGGCCCATCTGCCAGGCAAGCTCAGGCACGACGACGTCGGACATTTCGTTCAGCCGCGCAGCACCCTTCAGCACCAGCTGTACGCGCTCTTCGAGCGGCCGCTTGGCCCAGGCCTTCTGTGCCTTGCGGGCACGCGCCACCACGTCCTTGGCGGCGTCGAGCGAAAGCGCCGGACGCTCCGCGTAAACCGATCCGTCGACCGGTGAAATGCATTGGATCATTGCCATGATCGATTTCCGTCCTCGTTTGATCAAAAATTTCGTCGAGGGCCATAGCCCCTCATCCGCCTGCCGGCACCTTCTCCCCGCTCGCGGGGCGAAGGGGTTATGCCGCACCGTTTTCTGAACTATCAAGCGATCCGTGTGGCACGTCCCCTCTCCCCGCGTGCGGGGAGAGGGTTAGGGTGAGGGGCAAGCCCACAAATGCCTATTAGGCTCTTTCGAAACCCCGCGCCACTTCCCAATCGGTGATGCGGCGGTCGTATTCTTCCTGCTCCCATTCGGCAGCACGGGTGTAATGGTCAATCACATCGTCGCCGAAAGCTTTGCGCAGCATCGCCGATTCCGTCATTTCGGTCGTGGCTGCGCGTAGCGTACGCGGGATTTCGCGAACGCCCTTGCCGCCATAGGCGTCGCCGACGAAGGGAGCTTCGAGCTCCAGCTTGTTCTCGATCCCGTCGATGCCGGCGGCAAGCAGCGCGGCGAAAGCGAGATAGGGATTGAGGTCGGAGCCGCCGACGCGGCACTCGATGCGGATGCCCTTGGTTTCCTCGCCGCAAAGGCGGTAGCCGGCAGTGCGGTTGTCCTTGCTCCAGATCGCTTTGGTCGGCGCGAAAGTGCCGGCCATGAAGCGCTTGTAGGAATTGATGTAGGGCGCCAGGAAATAGGTGATCTCGCTCGCATGGGCGAGAAGCCCAGCAATATAATTATGCATCAGCGGCGACATGCCGTATTTGCCGGTATGGTCGAAGAACAGCGGCTTTTCCTCCAGGCTCCAGAGCGACTGGTGGATATGCGAGGAACTGCCGGCAGCATTGTAATTCCACTTGGCAAGGAAGGTGATGGCCTTGCCCTTCGACCAGGCGATCTCCTTGCAGCCATTCTTGATGATCGCGTGCCGATCGGCCATGGCGAGCGCATCGGCGTAACGCACGTTGATCTCCTCCTGGCCGGCGGAAGCCTCGCCCTTGGAGTTTTCGACCGGAATGCCGGCGCCTTGCAGCCCGGTGCGGATTGCCCGCATCACCTCTTCTTCCTTGGTGGTCTGGAAGATGTGGTAGTCCTCGTTATAAGCGCTGGCGAGCTTGAGGTTGCGGTAGCCCGAGGCATGCGCCGCCTCGTAAGTCTGGTCGAACAGGAAGAATTCGAGCTCGGAGGCCATGTAGGCCTTCATGCCCATGTCTTCGAGGCGCTTCACCTGCTTCTTCAGGATCGCGCGCGGCGAATGGGCGACCTCCTCATGGGTGTGATGGTCGAGCAGGTCGCAGAGCACGAGCGCCGTGCCGTCGAGCCAGGGGATGCGGCGCAGCGTCGAAAGATCCGGCTTCATCGTATAATCGCCGTAACCCTTTTCCCAGCTCGTCGCCTTGTAGCCGGAGACCGTCTCCATCTCCATGTCGGTGGCGATCAGGTAGTTGCAGCTGTGCGTTTCCTTCCAGGCGCTCTCGACGAAATATTCCGCCTGAAAGCGCTTGCCCATCAGCCGGCCCTGCATGTCCACCTGGCAGGCCAGAACCGTATCGATGCGCCCTTCGGCAACATCCTTCCTGAGATCGTCGATTGTGTAGCTGCTCATGATTGATCCGCCTGACATTGGAATTGAGAAGATCGGGGCAACGAAATCGCATGCGTTCGGCCGGATGTGGGCCCGATGCCTTTTCGTTGAACCGGTGATGGGGCCGCAGGAGCGGCCCCGCCATTTGAGAGGGAAGCCTCGATGCTTAGTGTTCGCCGCTTTCACCGACGGCAGCTTCTGCCGCAGCGATTTCGGCCTGGCGTTTTGCCACTTCGGCGCCGATCGGCGGCCCCTTGAAGCGCCGGCTTTCGAAGCCGAACCAGACGATCGCGGTGACGAGGAGGAAGCCGACGGTGATGTAGAGCGCCCATTCGTTCGGCGGCTGGATGCCGAGAACGAAGATCAGGATCATCGCGATGATCGACAGCACCGCAAAAAGCTTGAAGAGGCCTTCGCCGAGATTCCACGGCCCCATCTTGTCCCACTTCGCCGTACCCCAGGCGAAGAGACCGAGCGTGATCGGGATCGCGAAGGAGAAGAACAGGAAGATGACGGTGCACGAGACGACGATCGTATAAACGGGCGTGTCGCCGATCGTCACGAGCGAGGAGCCCCAGACGAACAGGACCGACAGGATCGAGCCGGTCCAGATCGCAGCCACCGGCGTGCGATACTGTGGGCTGACCTTCGACAGCGCTTTCGATGCCGGCAGGCCGCCGTCACGCGAGAAAGCGAAGATCATCCGGGAGACCGAGGTGACGGTTGCAAGGCCGCACAGCCACTGACTGACCAGGATGGCCAGATAGAGGATGTCCTTGACGATCGGGTTGACCTGGGTGTCCATCGCCCAGAAGAACACGTTCCAGCCCTGCTTGGCCGCATCGTCCATATTCGGCAGCATCAGCACGAACGCGCACAGCATGATATAGCCGAAAAGCGCCGACCACAGCACCGAGGCGACCATGCCGCGCGGCACCGATTCGGCGGCCTTGACCGTCTCTTCCGACGTATGCGCCGAGGCGTCATAGCCGGTGATGGTGTAGATCGGCAGCAGCAGACCAAGAAGGAAGACCCAGCTGCCCGAGGTGGACGGCCAGACGTTGCCGCCGACTTCACCGGAATAGTTGGCGAAGGTGAAGAGACGGCTGATCTCGTAGGAAGGCGCCGCGATCAGGCAGACCACTGCCAGCGCGATCGAGCTCGCAAAGATCAGATAACCCGAAAAGTCGGTCAGCTTGGCAGTCAAACCGATGCCCATGTGGTTCACCAGCGCCTGCGCGCCGGTGATGACCACCAGGAAGATGATCCGCACCGTCGTCGTATCCGTCAGCCCGAGATAGGTGGTGCCGAAGGAGCCCATGAAGAAATAATAGGTGCCGACATTGATGGCGCCGAGCACGGTCACGAGACCGAGCAAGTTGAACCAGGCGGTCAGCCAGCCGGTGAAGCGGTTGCCGAGAATCGAACCCCAGTGATAGAGCCCGCCGGCCGTAGGATAGGCCGAGCTGATTTGCGCCATGGCGATGGCGAAGACCAGCGAGATGAAGCATCCCACAGGCCAGCCGATGCCGATGGCGGCTCCGCCGGCGCCGGAAGTCGCCTGCGCCAGCGAATTGATGCCGCCGGAGAGAATGCAGATGATGGAAAATGAGACCGCGAAGTTCGAGAACGAACTCATGCGTCGTTCGAGTTCCTGGGCATAGCCCATGGAATGCAGGATGTGCACATCCTGCTTCTTGTCCAGATCGGTATAGTCCGACATGACTTCCCCCTGTTCACGACCGGCCGCGGGATTGCGGGCCGGTTCAGTGCCAAATTGCCCGCGGCATTTGCGCCATGCGGACGTTCGCAGTTAGACTGCTCCCTCGGGTCTTCTTTTTATTAGGCGTCCAGGCTTTGCTGGAGCAGCCCATTTAGATAGTCGGCCATGACCCCTTGGCCGACATCGTCTGCGACGAGGTCGTTGCGGACCTCGATCATCACATTGCGCAAGCCGTTCGAAAGCCCGTGCAGGATAAGCGTGTGGGTCACGCCGTCCTCGGGCCCGTAAGGCTGGTTGCGTTCCGTCCTGTAAAGCGGCGCCTCGGCCGCAGCCTCCAGCATGCGGTCGGCAAGCCGGCGGTCCTCATCGTGCAATATGCCGAGTTCGACAGCGCGTTCGCGGCCGTGATAAACCGGCGTGAAGCTGTGGATCGTCACGATGATGCTGTCTTGCCCCCTCGCCCGGCGATCGCGGATCAGCCCGCGGATGGCGTCGTGGAAAGGAACGTATAGCGCATCGGTACGCGCAAGCCGTTCTTCGGCGGTCAGATCCTTGTTGCCGGGAATGGCATAGATCTCGCTTGCTTCAGGCATGGCGCCGGGTGAACTCGGCGGCCGATTGCAGTCGTAGATCAGCCGAGAGAACCGCTGATAGACGAGCGTCGCATCGAGCCCTTCCGATATGCCGCCGGCGACCGAAAGAGCCCCCGGGTCCCAGGCAATGTGGCTCGATAGGGCTTCGCTGGGCAGGCCAAGATCGCCGAAATGCTCGGGAAGCGCATTCGAAGCGTGCTCGCAGACGAGCAGCACCGGGCTCCGGCCGCCGACGCGCTCGATCCCGACGCAATCGCCGTCCGCTTCGCTGAGGATTTTCGGCCCGGCCAGCACCAATGGCGCCACTCCTATCCCTTAATAAAATCTTTCCAAGAAAAGAATTCTTCAGGATTTGCGCCCTGTCAAGCGTCGGCTGAAAAATTCTTTTCATGACAGTAGTTGACATGGATTATGACAGCGTTGTTAACTTTGAGTGGGAAAGTGGCGCTAGACCATCCCGGGGAGCATAGTTAGGTGACAGTTGCGTCGAAGACGGTTTCGGACGTCATACACTCGCATTTCGGGGTGCTGACGCGCGCCGAGAAGCAACTGGCCGAAAGCCTTCTCGACAATTATCCGGTATCCGGTCTCGGCAGCATCACCACCATCGCGGAGAATGCCGGCGTTTCGACGCCGACCGTCGTGCGCATGGTGCAGAAGCTCGGTTTTAAGGGTTATCCTGACTTTCAGGCGCATCTGCATCTGGAAGTCGAAGCAACGATCTCCAACCCGATCGCCAAGCATGATCGTTGGGCCCAGAACGCGCCTGGCACTCATATCCTCAACCGTTTCGCCGATGCCATCATGGGCAATCTGCGCCAGACGCTAACCGATCTGGACACCGCCACCTTCGACAGCGTCGCCGCACTGCTGTCGGACCGCAAGCGCGGCCTCTATTTCGTCGGCGGCCGCATCACCGGCGCGCTTGCCGAGTATTTCTTCACCCACATGCAGGTGATTCGGCCGGCGACGACGCTGCTGTCGTCGAACTCCAGCAGCTGGCCGCAATATGCCCTCAACATGAATGCCGGCGACATCCTGATCATCTTCGACATCCGCCGCTATGAGCAGGAGATGGTGAGCCTTGCCACCGCCGCCCGCAAGCGCGGCGCCGAAATCGTCGTTTTCACCGATCAATGGGGCTCGCCCGCAGCCAAACTGGCCCGGCATGCCTTCCGCGTTCGGATCGAGGCGCCGTCGGCTTGGGATTCCTCCGTCGTCACCCTCTTCATCGTCGAAGCCTTGATCGAAGCTGTTCAGAATTCGACATGGGACGAGACGAAGGAGCGCATGAAGACGCTTGAGGGCCTGTTCGAACAGACCAAGCTTTTTCGTAAACCGGGCTAGGAGGACAAGACTAAAACAGAAGAAAAACGGGGATGGATTTTCGCGAAAACAGGCAGCGCCGTCGCAAATAAAACACGTGTCGCAAACGCCTGCTATTCATAGCAAAGTTAAGGTCATCCACCCGTCACACAAGCTTCATGTAAGCTGATTAACAGCATCGCCAGACACTGAAAACCCGAAGGAGAACAACAGTGATCTCTAACATTTCTCGACTTCTGTCGCTCTCTACTGCGATGATCGTGGCTTCGACCGCGATTGCCGCCGCCGAGCCGAGCGCTGAACTGATCGCCGCCGCCAAGAAGGAAGGCACGCTGACGACAATCGCTCTTCCGCACGACTGGTGCGGCTATGGCGATGTCATTGCCGGCTTCAAAGCCAAGTATGGCCTCGAGGTCAACGAACTGAACCCGGATGCCGGTTCGGGCGACGAAGTCGAAGCCATCAAGGCCAACAAGGGCAACACCGGCCCGCAGGCTCCCGATGTCATCGACGTCGGCCTCTCCTTCGGCCCGTCCGCCAAGAAAGACGGCCTGATCCAGCCTTACAAGGTCTCCACCTGGGATTCCATTCCGGATAGCGCCAAGGATGCCGAAGGCTACTGGTATGGCGACTATTACGGCGTTCTCTCGTTCCTCGTGAACAAGGACCTCGTCAAGGAATCGCCGGCCGACTGGGCCGACCTGAAGAAGAGCGACTATGCAAACACCGTCGCCCTCGCAGGTGACCCGCGCACCGCCAACCAGGCTGTCCAGGGCGTCTATGCCGCTGGTCTTTCCGCATCCGGCGGTGACGCAGCCAAGGCTGGCGAAGAAGGTCTGAAGTTCTTCGCCGAACTCAACAAGGCCGGCAACTTCGTACCGGTTGTCGGCAAGGCGGCTCCGTTCGCACAGGGCTCCACGCCGATCATCGTCGCCTGGGACTACAACGCCCTCTCCTGGGGCCAGAGCCTCAAGGGCAATCCTCCGTTCGAGGTCGTCGTTCCGAAGACCGGCGTCGTTGCCGGTGTTTACGTCCAGGCCATTTCGGCCTTCGCTCCGCACCCGAACGCTGCCAAGCTCTGGATGGAATACCTCTATTCCGACGAAGGTCAGCTCGGCTGGCTGAAGGGCTATTGCCACCCGATCCGCTTCAACGATCTTGCCAAGAACAACAAGATCCCGAAGGACCTGCTCGACAAGCTGCCGCCGGCAGCAGCCTATGAAAAGGCTGTCTTCCCGACGCTCGAAGAACAGGCCGCCGGCAAGGAAGCCATTACTAAGAACTGGGATTCCGTCGTCGGCGCCACCGTCAAGTAACCCCTGATCCCGCCTCCCCGCCTCAGGGCGGGGAGGTTTTTCTTACTCCGACGCCTCAGGATGAGCTTTTCCATGAGTACCGTTTCAACGCCGATGGTGAGCAGCGCCCCCTTGATCAACAAAGACCGCGTGATCGACTGGCTAGGCATTGCACCCTTCATTATATTTTCCCTGCTGTTCCTGATCATCCCCACGCTTTATCTTGTGGCCGGCGCGTTCCTGACGCCCGAAGGCGACCTCACGCTGAAGAATATCGGCGATCTCTTCACCCCATCGATCATGAGCGCCTACTGGATCAGTATCCGCGTCTCTGTCGCGTCTGCTCTCGGCGGCGCGCTGATCGGCTTCTTCCTCGCCTGGGCCGTCGTGCTCGGCGGCCTGCCCGCCTCCGTGCGCTCGACGCTGCTGACCTTCTCCGGCGTCGCCTCGAATTTCGCCGGCGTGCCGCTCGCCTTCGCCTTTCTCGCGACGCTAGGCCGCACCGGCCTTGTGACGGTCTTCCTGCGTGAATGGTTTGACTTCAATCTCTACAGCACCGGTTTCAACCTGCTGTCCTTCTTCGGCCTCACCATCACCTATATGTATTTCCAGATCCCGCTGATGGTGCTGATCCTGACCCCGGCGCTGGACGGCATGAAGAAGGAATGGCGCGAAGCCTCTGAGATCCTCGGCGCCACCAACCGCCAGTACTGGACGATGGTGGCGCTGCCGATCCTCTGGCCGAGCCTGCTTGGCACGACGCTGCTGCTTTTCGCCAACGCCTTCGGCGCAATCGCCACTGCCTTCGCGCTGACCGGCAGTTCGCTCAACATCGTGCCGATCCTGCTCTATGCGCAGATCCGCGGCGACGTTCTGCACAATGCCAACCTCGGTTACGCCATCGCGCTCGGCATGATCGTCATAACCGGCGTCTCCAACGTCCTTTACCTCATGCTGCGCATGCGCGCCGAACGGTGGCAGAAATGAAAGCTCAACGTCTCGGAGCCTGGATTGCCGTTATTCTGGGGGCATCCTATTTCGTCATTCCGTTGATCGGCACAATCGAGTTTTCGCTGCGCATGCGCCGCGGCGAATACAGCCTGGATGCCTATGAATCGGTCTTCTCAGATGTTCAGTTTCGCGAGACCTTCGGCTATTCTATGATGATGGCGCTTTTGACCATCGTCTTCGGGATGCTGCTCGTCGTGCCGACGGCCTACTGGGTGCGGTTGCGCCTGCCGCAGATGCGCCCCGTCGTCGAATTCATCACACTGCTGCCGCTGGTCATTCCGGCAATCGTCATCGTCTTCGGTTACCTTAGGATGTACAATTCGTCATCCTACCTGCCGCTGACGGGTTCGACCACAGGCACCAACATCCTGCTGGTCTTCTCCTATATCACCCTGTCCCTGCCCTATATGTACCGCGCCGTCGATACCGCCATGCGCGCCATCGATGTCCGCACGTTGACGGAAGCGGCCGAAAGCCTCGGTGCTCGCTGGACGACCATCATGTTCAGGTGCATTTTCCCTAACGTCATGAGCGGCGTGCTGTCGGGCGCCTTCATCACGCTGGCGATCGTCATGGGCGAATTCACCTTCGCCGCCCTGCTCAACCGCCCGGCCTTCGGCCCCTACCTCCAGCTTGTCGGCGCCAACAAGGCCTACGAGCCTTCGGCGCTCGCCGTCATCGCCTTCTCGATCACCTGGCTCAGCATGGGCCTGCTCAATCTCGTTTCCCGCTTCGGCAAAGCCCGCCCGGCAAAGGCTTAAGGTAATCGGCTCATGTCTTTTCTTACACTGAACAACATTCAGAAATCCTTCGGCCCGGTACAGGTCGTCAAGAACTTCAACATGAATATCGAGAAGGGTGAATTCGTCTCCTTCCTCGGACCGTCGGGCTGCGGCAAGACGACCGTTCTGCGCATGATCGCCGGCTTCGAAACGCCGACCGGCGGCACGCTGACCATCAACGGCAAGGACCAGAGCGCGCTGAAGCCGAACCAGCGCAATATCGGCATGGTCTTCCAGGCCTACGCGCTGTTTCCGAACATGACGGTGCACGACAACGTCGCCTTCGGCCTCAAGGTCGCCGGCGCCCCGAAGCCGGAGATCGACGCCCGCGTCAAAGAAATGCTCGGCCTGATCAAGCTCGATCACCTGGCCGACCGCTTCCCCTACCAATTGTCGGGCGGCCAGCAGCAGCGTGTTGCGCTAGCCCGCGCGCTTGCCGTCAAGCCGCAGGTGCTGCTGCTCGACGAGCCGCTCTCCGCACTCGACGCCAAGATCCGCGTGTCGCTGCGCGAGGAAATCCGTCAGATCCAGCAGCAGCTCGGCATCACCACTGTGTTCGTCACCCATGACCAGGAAGAGGCGCTATCGATCTCCGATCGCATCGTCGTCATGAATGCCGGCAAGGCTGACCAGATCGGCTCGCCTTTCGAGATTTACAACACGCCGGCAACCCGCTTCGTCGCCTCCTTCGTCGGCACGCTGAACCTGATCGAGGCCAAGGTCATCGACCCCGATGCCAACCTCATCCAGATCGGCGATCAGAAAATCACGCTGAAACAGTCGGTTGCAGCTCACAAGACCGGTGAAACCATCTCGCTGGCGCTGCGCCCCGAAGCAGGCTCGCTCTCCGACACAGCCAAAAGCGATACGGCGCTGACCGGCCAGGTCGTCTCGGCTCACTTCCTGGGGTCTGTCATCCGCACCCGCATGAATGTCGGCGGCAACGTCATCTCCTTCGATATGTTCAACAGCCCGGGCGTAACCCCGCCGCAGGCCGGTGAGACTGTGACGCTGCGTTTCATGGCGGCCGATCTGCTGGTCATCCGCGACTGAGCTTCACCAACCACGACGCAAAGGGCGCCGCAAAAACGGCGCCTTTTCCGTTATTTAGATGAAACCGTATCGGTGAACACCGGTCAGCAGCTTGCGGCCATGTTCCGATGGCATTCCGGCTGCTTAAAGGTCCATCGGCCAGGTGTCGGAGAGGCGGTAGCCGGCCTGGAACGGATCGGCAGGATCGACCATGAGCTGCTTTGTGCCGATGACCCATGCGCGACCCGAGATAATCGGGATGATGCCGGGCTTGCCGTCGATGTCGACTTCGCTATCGATGCTGCAGTGAAATTCGGTGTCCAGCAGCGACGTGCCTACGAACCTTTCGCCTGCCTTCATCTGACCCTTGGCGTGGAGCACTGCCATGCGAGCCGAACATCCCGTGCCGCAAGGAGAACGGTCTATTTTGCCCGGACGGATGGCAACCGCATTCTTGCCCCAGAACACGCCATCCCTCATCTCGACCGGATCGGTGATCTGGCAGAAGGAGATGTGGCCCCAATCATTGCCCGGGTGCTTGAAGCCAAGCTGTTCATTGGCAGCTTCGGTGATCTTGACGCCCATGCGGGCGATATCGCGGGAATGGTCCGGGCGAAGGCTGAGCCCTACGGATGCCGCATCGACGATGACGAAGCTGTCCCCGCCGTAGGCGGTGTCGACCGTCACCGTGCCGATACCTTCGACCTCAATCCTGGCGTCGAGCTTATCGGCAAAGGACGGGACGTTACGGACGCGGATGCGTTCGGCCTTGCCGTTGCGGCACTCGGCCTCGACCTCTATCAGGCCGCCCGGCGGCTCGAGGACCATGCGCGTGATTGGCTCCTGCATCGGGATAATGCCGGTATCGAGCAGCACGGTCGACACGCACATGGAGTTTGAACCCGACATTGGAGGGGTGTCGGCCGGCTCCATGACGATCCAGCCCATCTGCGCCTTGGGATTCTTTGGCGGGACAAGCAGGTTGACATGGCGGAACACGCCGCCGCGGGGCTCGTTCAGTACGAAATTTCTAAGCGTCTCATCCTCGGCAATCCACCGCGATTGCTCCCACACCGTTGCACCGGGAGGCGGCGCGACGCCGCCAACGATGACGTCGCCGACTTCACCTTCCGCGTGGCAGCTGACGATATGCACGATCTTGGAAGTACGCATTTGGGGTTCCCCGCGCTTATTGTTCGAGACCGAAGCAATTCCAGCAAAGGCGTTGCAGCAGTTTTTGCAGCCGGAACCGCATGAAAATCTCCTGAAGGAAGCTTATGCTGCACTAATTAGAATAACGTATACGATCTACGATAAAAGAGTCAAGTGTGACTCTGCCGGGCAGAGCGATGGCAGCACGAACAGGCGAAGGCTTGCGACCGGACTCTCGCTTTTGCGACCCAAGGATCGACGATTTTCCGCGGGAGCCACCAGCGAAAGGAATGGACTCAGTGCCGTTTGCAAGCCGGGAGCGCTTATGCTGCGTCGGACACCTTCGCACGAAGGGCTTGCCTGTCTCTGCCTCAGGTGCCCGCAGCGACGCGCGCCGGACGAGTGCCGGGGTCAGGAGTGCTGACACCGGCCGATCATCGCCGCGCCGTACTATGAAGTGGCGCCCATACTTTCCGAAAAGATCCGGTTTTCGGCTTATGCCCGGATCGCCTGGTCGTCCACATCGAAACGGTGGACACGGGCCTGATCCGGCGTCGCATAGACGATCTCGTCGGGCTCGTACTGGTGTTCGCCGAACAGGCGCGCCGTCAGCAGGCCGCACTGGTCGGATTCCAGATAAATGATCGTGTCGGCGCCGAGATGCTCGACATGCACGACCTTCGCCGCCCAGGTCCCCTGCTCGCGCGACAGCGTCATGTGTTCGGGACGCACGCCGATCGTCTTGGCGCTGTGATCGCCGACCTTCTCGGCCGCGATGAAATTCATCTGCGGCGAGCCGATGAAGCCGGCGACGAAGACATTGGCCGGGCGATTGTAAAGTTCCATCGGCGAGCCGATCTGCTCGATCGCGCCGGCATTCAGCACCACGATCTTGTCGGCGAGCGTCATCGCCTCGACCTGGTCGTGGGTGACATAGATCATCGTCGCCTTCAGGCTGCGGTGCAGCCGGGCAATTTCGAGGCGGGTCTGGACGCGCAAAGCCGCATCGAGGTTCGACAGCGGCTCGTCGAACAGGAAGAGTTCCGGCTCGCGCACGATGGCGCGGCCGATCGCGACACGCTGGCGCTGGCCGCCTGATAGTTCGGCCGGCCGTCGGGCGAGATAGGGAGCAAGCGACAGCATGCCCGATGCCTTGCCGACACGCTTGTCGATCTCGTCCTTGGCGGTGCCGGCCTGCTTGAGGCCGAGCCCCATATTGTCCTTGACCGTCAGGTGCGGATAGAGCGCATAGGACTGGAACACCATGGCGATGCCGCGCTTGGCCGGCGGCGTCAGCGTCTCGTCGCGGCCGTTGATGACGACGGCGCCCGAGGTAACGTCCTCGAGGCCTGCAATGCTGCGCAGCAGCGTCGACTTTCCGCAGCCCGACGGCCCGACGAAGATGACGAATTCGCCATCCTCAACCTCGAGATCGATGCCCTTCAGCACCTCATGCGTGCCGTAGGTCTTGCGGATGGATTTGAGTTGAAGTGATCCCACTGATTTTTCCTTACAATCTGACCGGCTGGCCGGTACGCACGCTCTCGTCGGCGGCAAGGCAGATGCGCAGCGAAGCTACCGCATCCGCCATATGGCGATCGAGGTCGAGATCCTCGCGGATCGCCCTCAGCACGAAGGCCTGTTCCAGGTCGCAGAGCGCCTGATGACCGGGCTCGCCCGTCATCCTCATATCCTGGTCGGGCCGGATGAACTTGCCGTCCGGGCCAGTCTCGGCATTGTGCAGGCGAATGACGGATGTCTTGGTATGCGTGTCGATATCGTCGGATTTGGCGTTCGGATCCATGACGATCGACACCGCGCCCTTCGGCGACATCACATCCTTCACGAAGAAAGCGGTCTCCGAGATCATCGGCCCCCAGCCAGCTTCGTACCAGCCGACCGAACCGTCCTCGAAGAGCACCTGCAGCTGACCGTAATTATACATGTCTGCGGCGATCTCGTCGGACAGGCGCAGCCCCATGCCGCGCACCTCAACCGCCCTCGCATCGGTGATCTGGCACATGACGTCGACATAATGCACGCCGCAATCGACGATCGGCGAGGTCGTCTGCATCAGCGACTTGTGCGTCGCCCAGGTCGGGCCGCTGGACTGCTGGTTGAGGTTCATGCGGAAGACGTAAGGCGGTCCGAGCTTGCGCGCCTCCTCGATCAGCTTCGTCCAGGACGGGTGATGGCGAAGGATATAGCCGATCACCAGCTTGCGGCCTGCCTTCTTCGCTGCCGCGACGACGCGCTCAGCATCGGCGACGGTGGTCGCCAGCGGCTTTTCCACGAAGACATCACAGCCGGCCTCGAACGCGGCGACGGCATAATCGGCATGGCTGTCGGAATAGGTATTGATCGAACAGAGATCCGGCTTCAGCTCGGCAAGCGCCGTGGTGAAGTCGGGGTGGATCGTATAGGCCTGCAACTCGGGCTCCAGCTTCGGCACCGAGCGGTTGACGAGACCGACGATCTCGAAGCCTGGATTGTTGTGATAGGCAAGCGCATGGCTGCGGCCCATGTTGCCGAGGCCGGCAACGAGGACGCGGATCGGTTTTTCCTGGCTCACTTGACGGCTCCTGACGTGATGCCGCGGATCAGTTGCCGCGAGAAGATGACGTAGAGGACGAGGATCGGCAGGATCGCCAGCGACAGCGCTGCCAGCACCGCATTCCAGTTGGTGACGAACTGCCCGATGAAGATCTGCGAGCCGAGAGTCACCGTCTTGGTCGCCTCAGACGGCGCCAGGATCAGCGGGAACCAGAGATCGTTCCAGATCGGGATCATGGTGAAGACCGCGACCGTCGCCATGGCCGGGCGCACCAGCGGCAGCACAAGGCGGAAGAAGATCGCATATTCGGAAAGCCCGTCGATGCGTCCGGCATTCTTGAGATCGTCCGAAACCGTGCGCATGAATTCCGACAGAATGAAGATCGCCAGCGGTATGCCCTGCGCGGTATAGACGAGGATCAGCGCCGTCAGCGTATTGACGAGGCCCGCCGCCACCATGCCTTGCAGAATTGCCACCGTGCCGAGACGGATCGGGATCATGATGCCGATCGCCATATAAAGCCCGAGCAGCATGTTGCCGCGGAAGCGATATTCCGACAGCGCGAAGGCCGCCATGGCACCGAAGAGCAGAACCAACAGGATCGAAACAACAGTCACGACGAAGCTGTTCTGGAAATAGGTGGCGAAATCGCCCTGCCCCAGCACCGTCTGATAACCGGCGAGGCTGAAGGTCGACGGCGTCGGGATCATCAAGGGTTCGCGGAAGATCGATGCGCGATCCTTGAACGAGTTGACTATGGTCAGAAAGACCGGAAACAGCGCGACCAGCGTATAGGCGCTCAGCGCCAGATGCACGAGGCCGGTGCGGATGGGAGATGTGCGTGCCTTGGACATGCGCGCTCCTCAGAACTGGTAGCGACGCATGCGCCGCTGGATGACGAAGAGATAAAGCGAGACGCCGGCGAGGATGATGAGGAACATCACCGTGGCGATCGTTGCGCCCATCGAACGGTCGCCGAGCTGAAGCTGGAAACCGAAGAAGGTGCGGTAGAGCAGCGTGCCGAGAATGTCGGTCGACATGTCGGGCCCGGCAAGCGCTCCCTGCACGGTATAGATCAGGTCGAAGGCGTTGAAATTGCCGACGAAGGTCAGGATCGAGATGATGCCGATCGCCGGCAGGATGAGCGGCAGCTTGATCTTCCAGAACTGGGCCCAGCCGGTGATGCCGTCACATTCGGCCGCCTCGATCACCTCTTCAGGAATGCTGAGGAGCGCCGCATAGATCAGCATCATCGGAATGCCGATATATTGCCAGTTCGAGATCAGCGACACGGCGATCAGCGCAGGACCGGACTGGCCGAGCCAGGGCGCAAAAAGCCATTTCGCACCGACGAGGCTCATAAGCCAAGGCGCGACACCCCAGATCGGCGAAAGGATCAGTTTCCAGATGAAGCCGACGATGACGAAGGAGAGCAGCGTCGGCAGAAACATCGCCGTGCGATAAAAGGCGACGCCACGCAGCTTCGGCACCGAAAGCAGGGCGGCAAGCGCCACGCCGATCGGGTTCTGCACGCACATATGGATGGCAAAAAAGATCAGGTTGTTGACGAGCGCATTCCACAAATCATGGGCCCAGCGCGGATCGCCGAACAGCACCTTGAAATTCGCCAACCCGACGAAGGCCGGTTGCCCGTCGACGACATTGTAGAGCGAAAGCCTGAGCGTTTCGATGAGCGGCAGTACCATGACGGCGGAATAGACGATCACGGCGGGCAGCATGAAGACGAAGATGTGCCAGCGCACAGGGCGCTTGATCGGGACGATATCGACCGCGTTGTCGGTTTGGCTCATGGCTTTTGCCTGTTCTTGTCGACTGGCCGCAAAGCGCAGCGCAGATGGAAAACGTTGCGCTCACCCCGGCCTCTGCTCAGCGGCAAGAGGCAACATGCCCTGCATATGCTTCGGGGCTGGGAGGTCGCTGCGAGTCTCCTTCTCCCCGCAAGCGGGGAGAAGGTGGCCGGCAGGCCGGATGAGGGGCTACGCCGCCCCTCGCCACATCACTTGGCTGGCTTGTACCAGCTGTCGAGGCCCTTCTGGAGCTTCTCGGCAGCAACCTTCGGCGTATCGGTGCCGTTGATCACGTTGGCCGATTCGACCCAGGTTTCGTTTTCCAGGTTCGGTGTACCGCGCGACAGAATCTGGTAGGTCGAGCGCACGGTCGATTTGTACGGGCCGCGCCAGGAAACGAATTCCTGAGCAAGCGGATCGGACATCTTGACCGGGCTGGAATTCAGGCTGAAGAAGCCCGGCAGGGAGTTCGCATAGATGTCGGCGAACTCGGGCGAAGCCACCCAGCTGAGGAACTTCTTGGCTTCCTCGGCATGTGTGCTCTTGGCGTTCAGGGCGACGCCGATATCCGGATGGTCGGAGATGTAGCCCTGATCGCCGGACTTCGGAACCGGCGGCGGGAAGGCGCCCATCTTGAACTGCGCCTGCGTGTTGAAGAGCGCAATTTCCCAGGAACCGGCCGGGTAGATCGCGGCGCGGCCAAGGGTGAAGAGGTTCTGGCTGTCCGAATAAGTCTGGGCTTCGAAACCGTCGCCGAGATAGGGCTTCCACTTGGCAAGCTCTTCATAGGGCTTGACCCAGTCGGCATCGGTCAGCTTCTGCTTGCCCGAGATCAGAGCTTCGCGGCCTTCCTCACCCTTCCAATAGTTCGGGCCGATGTTCTGGTAGCCCATGGTCGCGGCTTCCCAGAGATCCTTCGTGCCCATGGCGAGCGGGATATAGGTGCCGTCGGCCTTGATCTTGTCGAGCGCTGCGTAGAACTCGTCCTGCGTCTTCGGCACGGAGATGCCGAGCTTGTCGAAGGCATCCTTATTGTAGATGAAGCCGTGGATGACCGAAGCCATCGGCACGCAGAAGGTCGATTTGCCGTCGTCGGTCGACCAGGCGGCCTTGGCGACCGGCGAGAAGTTCTCCATGCCAGGCAGGCTGGTGATGTCGACGAGCTGCTTCTTGTTGAAGAGTTCGAGCGAGGCATCGAACGGACGGCAGGTGATGATATCGCCTGCGGAACCGGCGTCGAGCTTGGCGTTCAGCGAAGCGTTGTATTCGGTCGGCGCGGTCGGCGAGAAGACGATCTTGATGCCCGGGTTCTTCGCTTCGAAGGCCGGGATGATCTTCTCCTGCCAGATCTGCAGGTCGTCGTTGCGCCAGCTTTCGACCGTCAGCGTGACGTCGGCGGCATGGACGAGACTTGCCGACGTCAGCAGGCTGGAGGCAAGCAGCAAGCTTTTCAGAGCAGTGTTTTTCATTTCCCTCTCCTGTGTTTTAAGCGCCGGACGGCGCTATTTTGATCTGAAACAAGCAGTTGGCGTGCATGAGGAAACACCCAACGCCCCTTGGAGGACCGCCAGCGACTGCCGGTCCCGAAAGCTCGACGGACACGAAGGCGGATCGCCTGCGGCCGGATTGCGCGCCCTGCTCATGACCAGCATCGGGCGCGGCAAAATGGATGGGAAAAGCCGATGGATGCTGAGCTTCGCCACCAGCCTGACGGCCGGCGGGTGGTTTTCTCGATCATCCTCGAAGCGGTTCCGGCTTGGCTTTTGCTGCCGGTTTTCGTGGGCTTCGATCTGCTGTTCCCTTGGACCGAATTAAGGCCAAAAAAATACCAATTGTCCAGCCGAATTTTAACTTTTCGGCCGCCAAAAATTCATTAAAAATTTTTATTGAATAAAATCAATGCGATATAAAGACAAATTTTCTTCGTCATTTCCACTTGGTAAATGGTATTTTTTTGGTATTGTAATAAAAAACATGGGGAACGGTGTATTCGGAGGCCCGATGACAGAGCTTGCAATCGGCATAGACGGCGGCGGAACGAGCTGCCGGGCCGCGGTCGCGGACAGAAACGGCAATATTATCGGCCGCGGCAAATCAGGCCCGGCCAACATCCTGTCCGACCTGGAAAACTCTCTTCTCAATATCGTCGAATCTGCCCGCCAGGCGCTGCGCGATGCCGGGCTTGCCGCTGAAACCATCTCCTCCGTTGCCTCGGTCGTCGGCGTCGCCGGCGCCAATGTCACGGATTACGGCCAGCGAATCGAAAAGGCCCTGCCCTTTGCCGAAGGCCGCGTCGTCACCGATGCACTGATTGCCCTGCAAGGCGCGCTCGGCGATGCCGACGGCATCGTCGGCGCCTTCGGCACCGGCTCGGTCTATAATGCCCGCAAGAACGGCCGGCTGAACGGCATCGGCGGCTGGGGCTTCATCGTCGGCGACCAGGCAAGCGGCGCCCGCCTCGGCCGCGACCTCATGGAGCGCTCACTGCTCGCCCATGACGGCGTGCGCCCGACTTCCCCGATCACCGAAGCGATCCTGGCCGAATACGGCAACGATCCCGAAAGCATCGTTGAATTCGCGCATTCGGCAAGACCGACGGATTTTGCCCGTTACGCGCCTATCGTCTTCGAACATGCGGCCAAGGGCGATGCCGTCGCCCTCGGTATCGTCACCGATGCGGCAACGGCGATCGGCGAAAGCCTTGAAGCGCTGCTCTGGCCCGAATGCCCGTCGATTTGTCTGCTCGGCGGCCTTGCGGGCGCCTATGAGCCGTGGCTTTCCGAACGCTTTAAATCACGACTGGCCAAGCCGAAGGGCGATGCCCTGCAGGGTGCAGTGGAACTTGCCGTCAAGCTGCTGAACGACGGACAGAGAGGTGCGGCATGAGCGACGACCTCGCCACCCTCCTGTCCCTCGAGCGCCTGCAGGCAGCCGGCACCGGCCCGCTCTATGTCAAGCTGCGCCGCACGCTCGAAGACGCCGTGCGCACCGGCACGCTCGGTCACGGCGATGCGCTGCCGCCGGAACGCGACATCGCCGAATTTGCCGCCGTCAGCCGCGTCACCGTGCGCAAGGCAATCGACGAACTCGTCGCCGACGGCTTGCTGGTGCGCCGCCACGGCTCTGGCACCTTCGTCGCCAAACCGGTCTCCAAGGTCGAGCAGCGCCTGTCGCAGCTGACCTCCTTCACCGAGGACATGGCCCGCCGCGGCATGTCCTCCCGCTCCGAATGGCTGCACAAGGGCGTCCATACCCCCTCGCCCGACGAAATGATGATCCTCGGCCTCGGCACCGACGTCAAGGTTTCGCGCCTCTCCCGCCTGCGCATTGCCGACGATCAGCCGCTGGCGATCGAGAATGCCAGCGTGTCCGGTGAATTCCTGCCCGATCCCTCCGCCGTCACCAATTCGCTCTATGCCGAACTCGAACGCCTCAACGTCCGTCCTGTGCGCGCCGTGCAGCGCATCTCGGCGACCAACATGAAGGAGGCCGACGCCCAGCTTCTCGGCGTCTCCGTCGGTGCGGCCGGCCTGTCGATCGAGCGCATCTCCTATCTCGCCTCCGGCCGCGCCGTGGAGTTCACCCGCTCGCTCTATCGCGGCGACGCCTATGATTTCGTCGCCGAGCTGACGATCGGGGTGACATAATCCCTACCAGAAGCGGGCGATCCAAAGCTGATTTCCGACGAGTTCGTCGAAGATCGAGTCGGCAGAGATGATCGGCATCCCATTCTGCATGGCCGTCGCAGCGAGAAGCCGGTCGAACGGATCGCGATGCGCCCAATCCATCTTCGCCGCAGCCAGGCAGACTTCTGGTGTCAATGCCGCTGCAATCGCACCCTGCTCCTGCAGCAACTCCGCCAGCCGGCCGACGAAAGGCTCCATCTCCGGCCATTTGCCGAGACGCACCTTCTGTCCAATTTCAAACAGGGATATCGGACTGACGAGAATGGTTTCAGCCTTTTCGATCAGGGCAATCGCCTTGGCCGAGAGCCGCTTGTCGTCGGTCAGCGACCACGCCCACGCATGGGTGTCGAGCAGAAGCGAATTCACTCGCTCCCTTCCCAGGTCGCAATTTCGCCCTCATTCATGGGCTCGAAAAAGTCCGGCCCATCACCAGTAATTTGCCCCTTCAGCAGGCCGATTTTGAAGGAAGACTGCGTAATCGGTACGATCTTCACCACTGGCTTGCGCCCCTTGGCGATCACCACTTCCTCGCCGGAAAGGGCGGCATCGATCAATTTCGACAGGTTGGTCTTTGCTGCATGGATCGTAACTTGCATCGCGGCCTCGTTAGCTAACTTGGCTAAGCATAGCATCTCGCCGTCAATTCTGCCATCAAATTCAAAGAAGCTGAATACCGGCAATTATTGAGCAACATGAAAATCATAAAGCCGGAAAGCGATCCACTTCCCGGCTTTCTATTGAAATCGACCTCTGAGCCTACGGCCCTAAACGATTGCGAAGACTCGGCAATCAGGCCGCGTCCTCGATCTCCTCGCCCGTCCTCCGCGGCACATAGTTGAGCACCGGTCCGAGCCAGCGTTCGACTTCGGAAACCTGCATGCCCTTGCGCTTGGCATAGTCTTCGACCTGGTCGCGCTCCACCTTGGCGACACCGAAATAATGGGAGTCGGGGTGGCCGATATAGAGGCCCGAGACCGAGGAGCCGGGCCACATCGCATAGCTCTCCGTCAGCTTCACGCCGGCCGTCTTTTCCGCATCGAGCAGTTTGAAGAGCGTTGCCTTTTCCGTGTGGTCGGGCTGGGCGGGATAACCGGGCGCCGGGCGGATGCCGGCATAGGCTTCGGTAATGAGATCCTCGGTGCTGAGAGCCTCATCCTTCGCATAACCCCAGTACTCCTGACGGACGCGCTCGTGCATGCGTTCGGCAAACGCTTCGGCGAAACGGTCGGCCAGGGCCTTGACCAGGATCGAGGAATAATCGTCGTTTGCCCGCTCGAAGCGTTCCGCGATGGCGATTTCCTCGATGCCTGCCGTCACCACGAAGCCGCCGACATAATCCGTGACACCGCTCGAAACCGGCGCGACGAAGTCGGAGAGCGCCACGTTCGGCCGGCCGTCCCGCTTCGAAAGCTGTTGGCGCAGGGTGTAGAACGTCGCAAGCTCCTCTTTGCGGCTCTCATCGGTAAACAGACGGATATCGTCGCCGACGGCGCCGGCCGGCCAGAAGCCGATGACGGCGCGCGGGCGGAACCACTTCTCGTCGATGATCTTCTTCAGCATCGCCTGCGCATCGGCCCAGAGCGCACGCGCCGCCTCGCCCTGCTTCTCGTCTTCGAGGATAGCGGGGTAACGGCCGCGCAGTTCCCAGGTCTGGAAGAACGGCGTCCAGTCGATGTATCGGGCGAGCTCAGCCAGATCGTAATCCTCGAACACTTTCGTGCCGAAGAATTGCGGCTTCGTCGGCTGGTAGGCAGACCAGTCGACCTTATGCGCATTGTCGCGGGCCCGCGGCAACGGCAGACGCACCTTCTCGGCCTCGCTGCGCGCATGGGCGGCCGCCACCTTGGCATATTCGGTCCTTGTATCGTCGACATAGCCCTGGCGCGTCTCGGGC
Source organism: Rhizobium leguminosarum bv. trifolii WSM2297 (assembly GCF_000271845.1). The sequence goes on from NZ_JH719395.1 coordinate 1,976,535, forward strand.
GACAGCAGTGCCGAGACGACACCGACGGCGCGGCTGGCATCGGTGACGTAGACCGCCTGGCCCTTGTTGTAACCGGGATGGATCTTCACCGCGGTATGCACGCGGCTGGTCGTCGCCCCGCCGATCAACAGCGGGATTTCGAAGCCCTGCCGCTCCATCTCGGCCGCGACATGCACCATTTCGTCGAGCGACGGCGTGATCAGGCCAGAAAGGCCGATGACATCGACCTTTTCGGCGATCGCCGTTTCGAGGATCTTCGACGCCGGCACCATGACGCCGAGGTCGACGATCTCGTAATTGTTGCAGGCAAGCACGACGCCGACGATATTCTTACCGATATCGTGCACGTCGCCCTTGACCGTCGCCATCAGGATCTTGCCGGCCGACCGCCGCTCGTCGTCGCCGCCGTTGAGGCGCTTTTCCTCCTCCATGTAGGGCAGCAGCACGGCAACCGCCTGCTTCATGACGCGCGCCGACTTGACCACCTGCGGCAGAAACATCTTGCCCGAGCCGAACAGATCGCCGACGACATTCATGCCGGCCATCAGTGGACCTTCGATGACGTGCAGCGGCCGGGCGGCCTGCTGGCGCGCCTCCTCGGTATCGGCTTCGATATATTCGGTGATGCCGTTGACCAGCGCATGTTCGAGGCGCTTCTCGACGCTCCATTCGCGCCACGACAGATCCTGAACCCGGCCTTCCCTGGCACCGGCACCACGGAAGCGTTCGGCCACTTCGAGCAGCCGCTCGGTGCCATCAGGACGGCGGTTCAGCACCACGTCCTCGCAGGCCTCGCGCAGTTCCGGATCGATATTGTCGTAGACGGCAAGCTGGCCGGCATTGACGATGCCCATGTCCATACCGGCCTGGATGGCGTGGTAGAGGAACACGGCATGCATCGCCTCGCGCACCGGCTCATTGCCACGGAACGAGAAGGAAAGGTTGGAAACGCCGCCCGAAATATGCACCAGCGGCATACGCTCACGGATCGTCCGCGTCGCCTCGATAAAGTCGACGCCGTAATTATTGTGTTCCTCGATGCCGGTCGCGACCGCGAAGATATTCGGGTCGAAGATGATATCCTCTGGCGGGTAGCCGATCTTTTCGGTCAACAGCTTATAGGCGCGCGTGCAGATTTCCACCTTGCGCTCATAGCTGTCGGCCTGCCCCGTCTCGTCGAAGGCCATGACGACGACGGCCGCACCGTAATTGTGCAGCAGCCGCGCCTGGGCGAGGAAATTCTCCTCGCCTTCCTTCAGCGAGATCGAGTTGACGATCGGCTTGCCCTGGACGCGTTTCAGGCCGGATTCGATGATCGAGAATTTCGACGAGTCGATCATCACCGGCACGCGGGCGATATCGGGCTCGGCGGCGATCAGATTGAGGAACTCGACCATCGCCTTTTCGGAATCGATCAGGCCTTCGTCCATGTTGATGTCGATCACCTGCGCGCCGTTCTCGACTTGGTCGCGCGCGACATCGAGCGCTGCGGTGAAATCGGCATTGGTGATCAGCTTGCGGAACTTCGCCGAGCCGGTGACGTTGGTGCGCTCGCCGACGTTGACGAAGGGGATGTCCTTGGTCAGTTCGAAAGGTTCGAGGCCCGACAGCGACATGAAGGAGCGATGCTCGGGAATCGGACGCGGCTTGTATGTGGCGACGGTCTCGGCGATCGCCTTGATATGCTCCGGCGTCGAACCGCAGCAGCCGCCGACGATATTGACCAGGCCTTCACGGGCGAAGCTGTCGATCTGCGCGGCCATCAGTTCCGGCGTTTCGTCATACTGGCCGAATTCGTTCGGCAGGCCGGCATTCGGATAGGCGCAGATGAAGGTGTCGGCGACGCCGGAAAGTTCCTGCAGATGCGGGCGCATCGCATTGGCGCCGAGCGCGCAGTTGAGGCCGATCGTGAAGGGATTGGCGTGGCGCACCGAGTTCCAGAAGGCCGACGGCGTCTGGCCGGACAGCGTGCGGCCGGAAAGGTCGGTGATCGTGCCGGAGATCATCACCGGCAAACGCACGCCCTTGGCCTCGAAACGCTCCTCGCAGGCAAAGATCGCCGCCTTGGCGTTCAGCGTGTCGAAGATCGTCTCGATCAGGATGATGTCGGCGCCGCCGTCGATCAGCCCGTCGATCTGCTCGCCATAGGCGGAGCGCAGATCGTCGAAGGTGACGGCGCGGAAACCGGGATTGTTGACGTCGGGTGAGATCGAGGCGGTGCGGTTGGTCGGGCCGATGGCGCCGGCGACGAAACGGCGGCGACCGTCCTCGCGCTCGGCGCGCTGCGCTGCGCGGCGGACGATCTCGGCACCTTCCTTGTTAAGGTCGTAGACCGCACCTTCCATCTCGTAATCGGCCTGCGCGATGCGGGTCGAGGAGAAGGTGTTGGTCTCGAGAATATCGGCACCGGCCTTGGCGTAGCGATAATGGATCTCTTCGATCGCATCCGGCTGGGTCAGGATCAGAAGGTCGTTATTGCCCTTCTGGTGGCAGGCGCAGCCGATGAAGCGGGTTCCGCGGAACTGGTCTTCGTCATAACCGAGCCCCTGGATCTGCGTGCCCATGGCGCCGTCGAGGACAAGGATGCGCTCACTCGCGGCCTTTCTCAAAGCTGCGAAAACTTCATTGCCGTCACGTTTGCCCGTTTCCGGACCAAAGAGGGTGTCAAACACGGGAGGGCTCCTTGACGTCGTAAGACCAGACTTCCAAATCACATAAAGATATCTTTATGTCAATATATGCCTATCGATTTCGTGCTTTGCAAGCCTACAGCGCCGCGCGTCTTCAGACGCGCAAAGGACGCTGTAGCATTATTGAATCCGCGCATCATGCTCTCCGAAAATCGATTCAGATTTTCGGAGAGCATGATGCGCTGGCCCGATGACAGGCTTGCCCGACCTGTATATAGGCGTTTGCGACGCCTGTGCACGAAATCGGAGGAACATCATGGCACCCGCAACCGGCAGCCCTGTGCTTGGAAACTGGACGAGCCGTGCCTATCATCGCGGCTGGCTGCTCGCCCAGGCAAACGGCCTCTTCGATTTCTTCCAGCACAATTCTCTCAACCCGAAGGGCGGCTTCTACGATCTCGACGATGCCGGCAGGCCACTCGACGCCGAGGGGCAGGTTCGCAGCATCCATATCGCGGCGCGCGCGGTGCATTGTTTCTCGATCGGCACGCTGCTCGGCCGTCCGGGTGCGAGCGATCTCGTCGACCACGGCATGGACTATCTCTGGAACCACCATCGCGACCAGAAAAACGGCGGCTATTTCTGGTCGCTTAACAATGACGGCCCTGTTGACACCAACAAACAGGGCTATGGCCACGCCTTCGTGCTGCTCGCCGCCTCATCGGCAAAGACGATCGGCCATCCGCTGGCCGACGGCATGCTCGATGACATCACCGAAATCCTGAACACCAAGTTCTGGGAAGCAAAACACGGCGCCATCGCCGAGGAATTCACCGCAGACTGGCAGCCGCTCGACGGCGGCGCCTATCGCGGCCAGAATTCCAACATGCATCTGACCGAAGCGCTGATGGCAGCTTTTGAGGCCACCGGCGACAGAGAGTATCTGAGCAAGGCCGAAAGCATCGCCGACCTCGTCATCCGTCGGCAGGCCGGTTCGGTCGATTGGCGCGTCGCCGAACATTTCGACGCCGAATGGAGGCTCGACAAGAATTACTATCATCCGAACGAAATGTTCCGCCCGGCCGGCACGACGCCGGGCCACTGGCTGGAATGGGCCCGCCTCATCCTGCAACTCTGGGCGCTCGGCGGAAAACGCGTCGAATGGATGCCGGATGCGGCGAAGGCGCTGTTTGCGCAATCCATGGCGCTCGGCTGGGACAACGACAAGGGCGGCTTCTTCTATACGCTCGACTGGGACGACAAACCCGCCAAGCGCAACAAGCTCTGGTGGCCGGCCTGCGAAGGCGCTGCCGCCGCGCATTTCCTCAACGAGCACGTTCCGAGCGATTTCCACGAAGAGAGCTACCGCAAGATCTGGAACGTCATCGAACGCGCCTTCATCGATCACAAGAACGGCGGCTGGCATGAGGAACTGACGGAGGATCTCGTTCCCTCGCATTCGCTCTTCCCTGGCAAGGGGGATATTTACCACGCCCTGCAGGCCTGCCTCATCCCGCTCTTCCCGGCAACCGGCAGCCTGACCAAGGGCATCGCCGAGGCCGGCGGCAGGCTCTGAGGTCAGCGGCGCCAGCCGGCGCGGCAACGGCCCGCTCAGAGCGGCGGGGCGAGCCGCAGCGTGTCCAGATCCTTAGCGAGCATCAGCGCCAGCGCCTCGACCGCGAGATTGTGGTCGTCGCGCTGCGGCAGGCCGGAGACGGTGACCGCGCCGATGCAGCCGGTGCCCTTGACGTTGATCGGAAAACTGCCGCCATGCGGCGCATAGTCGGCGCCGTCAAGCCCGTTATCCTCGACCGTCTTGCCGTCTTTCGCGAGCTTCAGGCCGGACGCATAGCTGCTGCGAAAATAACGCAGCACCATGTTGCGCTTGCGCCTGACCCAGTTGACGTTATCCGGCGTCACGCCCGGCAGCGCCGCATAGAAGACCGGCATCGAATGCAGGGTCACGTCGATCGCAATGCCGAGGCCGCGCTCGGTGGCGAGTTCCTGCAGGAGCTTGCCGAGTTGCCATGCCGTCGTCAGGTCGAAGGCGTCGAAGCTCAGCGCCTTCTCCTGCTCGGCGATCCGGCTGAGATCGTTCTCGATTGTCATGATTAGCGCTCCTCTCCTGCAATGATCCGCTGCAGACCATTCTCATCAGAGGAGAAAAAGTAAAGCAAAACTTGGGTCTATCCCTGATGTCAAAGTTTTGGCGTCAGCATCTCGAAACGATCGCGGATGGTGGCGCAGGTATTGCCGCCGAGCCTTGCAATGGCATCGACCGCCGCCGGATCGACATGCAGCCTTTCCGGATCGACGACACCCTCGCGGTAATGCGCATAGACGATCTCGCCCATGACGATCTGCCGCGAGCGCCCGAGCTCCAGCGTCACATGCCGCCGGCATTCGAAAGCGGCCGGCGCCTCGGCAATCCAAGGCGAGGCAACCTTCTCACCTGATATCGCGGTCAAGCCCGCCTCCTTCAACTCGTCGACGCCGCGCGGATAGCGGGCGCCGCAGACATGCATCGCCTCGGCGATGGCGAAGGAGACGATGTTGACGGTGAAGACCTCGGTCATGCGGATATTGTGGCCGGTATCCTTGAACGACATGTCGGCATTGTTTTCGACCCCGAGCGCCAGGATCGGCGGATCGGCCGAAAGGCAATTGAAGAAGCTGAAAGGCGCCGCGTTGATCCGGCCGTTTTCGTCAACCGTCGTCACCAGCGCGATCGGCCGGGGAATGATCGTGCCGATCATCAGTTTGTAGCGCTCGCGCTCGCTCAGCTCTTTGAAGTCGAAGGAAACGGCCATGGCTCAGCCAAGCTTCCCGGCCGGCGAAAAGGCGCTCATCGCTCCGGTGAAGGGTTTCGGCAGCGGCGAGGCATAGGAACCGCGCTTGCTGGTGGAAAGCCCGAGCGAGACCAGCGCCTCGGCTTGCTTGACGGCGGCCGCAACACCGTCGACGACAGGAACCCCATAGATCGCCTGCAATTCCCTCGCCAGATCGGCCATGCCGGCGCAGCCGAGCACGATCGCCTCGGCACCGTCTTCTGCAAGCGCCAGCTCAATCTCCGCCCTGAGCTTGCTGATCGCGCCCGAGGCAGCATTCTCCAGCTCCAACACCGGGATGTCGGAGGCACGCACTTTGGCGCGGTCGCCCATGCCGTACCGGCGCACCAAATTGTCGATCAGCACCCGCGACCGCTCCAGCGTCGTGACAACGGTGAAGCGCTGCGCCAGGAAGCCTGCCGTCACCACGGCGGATTCGCAAAGCCCGAGGATCGGCACATCGGCAAAGCTTCGTGCCGCTTCGAGACCGGTATCGTCGAAGCAGGCAATGACGGCCGCGTCGTAGCCCACCGCCTGCCGGTCCTTGAGTTCAGAGAGCAGTCCGGGGATCGCCAGCGCTCCGTCGTAATGACCCTCGATCGAGACCGGCCCCATGCTGGATGTCGCAGCGATGATCTCCGTGCCGGATGCCGCCACCGCACAGGCGGCCGCCGCAGCCTTCTCGGTCATGGAGGCCGTGGTATTGGGATTGACGATGAGGATGCGCATGTCAGTTAAATCTTTGCCTGCCGCCGGCCGAGCATCGTCATAATGCCGAGCGCGATGAGAATGATGGTGAAGGAAAACAGCGTCGTCACTGTGCCGAGCGCATATAGCACCGGCGTCGTGACGTTGGTCGTCATGCCGTAGATTTCGAGCGGCAGCGTATTATACGTGCCCGAGGTCATCAACGTCCGGGCGAATTCGTCATAGGACAGCGTGAAACCGAACAGGCCGACGCCGACCAGGCTCGGCGCGATCATCGGCAGCACGACATGGCGGAACGTCTGCCAGGACGTGGCGCCGAGGTCGCGCGCCGCCTCCTCGTAGGCCGGCGAGAAGCGGTTGAAGACGGCAAACATGATCAGCACGCCGAAGGGCAGCGTCCAGGTCAGATGCGCGCCGAAGGCCGAGGAATACCAGGCGGGCTTCAGGCCTCCCTCCTGGAAGACGACGCCGATACCGAGCGAGACGATGATCGACGGCACGACGAGACTGGCGACCGTGGCGTAGAACAGCACGGTCGAACCGCGGAAGCGGCGGCGGAAGGCAAGGCCGGCAAGCAGCGACACAACGACGGTCACCACCATCACCATCAGCCCGAGGGTGAAGGAGCGCCGGAAGGAGGCGCCGAAATCCCCGACCGCCTGCTTCTCGAACAGGTTGAAGAACCAGTGCGTGGACATGCCGTTCATCGGGAAGGTCAGGCCGCCGTCCGGCCCCTGGAAGGAGAGGAGCAGGATTGCCGAGAGCGGACCGTAGAGGAACAGCACGAAGATGATGAAGAAGATCGCCAGCAGATAGAATTCGAGGCCGCGTTTTTCGTGGTTCATCTCAAAGCTCCTTGCGGATATCGACGACGCGCAGGATGGCGGCAACCATCAGCAGGACCACAGCAAGCAGCACCACGGCATTGGCGGCCGCCGCCGGATATTGCAACAGCGACATCTGGTTCTTCATCATCAGCGCCACCGAGGCGCTCTGGCCGCCGGACATCACCTGCACGGTCGAAAAATCGGCCATGACGAGGGTGACGACGAAGATCGTGCCGATCGCCATGCCGGGTTTTGCCAGCGGAATGACGACGTTCCACAGCACCTGCCAGCCCGACGCCCCGGCATCGCGCGCCGCCTCGAACAGCGAGCGGTCGATGCGCATCAGCGTGTTGAAGATCGGCGTCACCATGAACAGCGTGTAGAGATGCACCATGGCGAGCACGACGGCGAAATCGGAATAGAGCAGCCATTCGATCGGCTTGGGGATGATCCCCATCTCGATCAGAGTCGAATTGACGAGACCGTTGCGCCCGAGCACCGGGATCCACGAGATCATGCGGATGATGTTCGAGGTCATGAACGGCACGGTGCAGACGAGAAAGAGGATCATCTGCGTCGAGGTTTTGCGGATATGGAAGGCCAGGAAATAGGCGACCCAGAAACCGATGAGGAGCGTCAGAGCCCAGACGATGGCGGTGAATTTCAGCGTATTGAGATAGGTCTTCCACGTCACCCACGACCCGAGCGTATCGGTGTAGTTCATGGTGAGAAAATCGGGATAAAGGCCGGCGAAATCGTAATCCCAGAAGCTGACGACTGTGATCATGGCGATCGGCAGCAGGAAGAAGAAGCCCAGAATGACGATCAGCGGCGTCGCCTGGAGGTAGGAGATGGCCGAGGGGGAGAGGCGGAGGGCACGGCCACGCGTAGGCTGCGAAGCCTGATCCGTCTGCTCTGAAGCGATCGTCGCCATCCCTTGCCCTTTCCGTTGGTCATTCATCCCGGTGTAAAGGGAGGGCTCGAAAAGACCCCTCCCCAACCCTCCCCACAAGGGGGAGGGAGTTTCTATGCCGCACCGCCTCTGGACCCCCTCCCCCTTGTAGGGAGGGTTGGGGAGGGGAAAAGCGGCGAACGCTTAGGCAGCGATGAACTCGTTCCAGCGACGAACCATGTAGCGGTCTTCGTCCATCACCGAGTTCCAGCAGGCGACGGCGCCCATGCGGGCTTCGAAGGAGCCGCCGTCGCGCACGGCGCCGGCCTTTTCCATGACCTTGCCCTCGGGAGACAGGATGTCGCCCTGCGCCGGCTTGCCCTCGATCCAGTAGCCCCATTCGTCGGCGGACATGAATTCCTTGGCGGTGTCCATGGCAGCAGAATAGTAGCCCTGACGGTTGAGGTAGCCGCCGACCCAGCCCGATGTGTACCAGTTGATGTATTCGTAAGCCGCATCGAGCTGCGCGCCCTTCAAGTGTGAGGCAAGGCCGAGACCGCCGCCCCAGGCGCGATAACCTTCCTTGAGCGGCTGGAAGGTGCAGGCGATGCCCTTCGAACGGACTGCGGCGACAGCCGGCGACCACATCGACTGGATAACGACTTCGCCCGAGGCCATCAGGTTGACCGACTCGTCGAAGCTCTTCCAGAAGGCGCGGAACTGGCCCTCGCCCTTGGTCTTGATGAGGAATTCGATCGTCTTGTCGATCTCTTGCTTGGTCATGTTGCCCTTGTCGGCATATTTGATCTTGCCGGAGGCTTCCATGATCATCGCTGCATCCATGATGCCGATCGACGGAATGTTGAGGATCGCGGTCTTGCCCTTGAAGGCCGGATCGAGAATGTCGGCCCAGCTGGTGATCGGACGGCCGGTGAGATCGGGGCGGATGCCAAGCGTGTCGGCGTTGTAGATGGTTGGAACCATCGTCATCCACTGCGTCGGCTCCTTGGCGAACTTCTTGGAACCCTGCGCCTCGACGAAGCCGACCGTGTGCGGCGCCGTACCCTGGGCAATGACGCTGTCGGCCTTCAGCTTGCCGTTGATGAACAGCGGCACGATCTTGTCGTAATATTTCAGCTTCTTGACGTCCATTGGCTGCAGCACGCCGGTCGGGAATACTTTCTTGGCGATCCAGTATTCGATGTCGGCGATATCGTAGCTGTCAGGCTGGGTGACGGCGCGCTGGGCGGCGGCGTCGGAATCGGTTGCCGTCATCTCCAGCGTGATGCCGAGATCGGCCTTGCACTTCTCAGCGATGGCGTTGATGTTGGAAACGCCGGTGCCGAACTGGCGAAGCGTGATGTTCGACTGCGCCCAGATTGTGGGAAAGCCGGTGATTGCGCCGGAGCCGGCGATGGCGCCGACGGCAGCGGCACCCGTCTTCAAGAGCGTGCGGCGGGAAAGACCCTTCTCCGCCTTGGTCGATGTCGTTTCAGTCGTCATGTCAGTTCCCCTTTTCTTCATACAGAAGGTTCATGGTTCTTGATGGTGAAGGTTCATGCGGAAGATCGGCCAAGAAGCACGGCATCCTCGGGCGCCCAGCTGAGCGAGACGGTGTCGCCGACCGCGACCGGCCGGGCGAAATAGTCGTTATCGTCGGCAATGACGGTGAAGTCGTCGCTGCCGGCGCCCAGAACGGTGATCTTCACCGATGAGCCGCGATATTCGATGTTGGTGACGATGCCGTCGAATCCGAGGGTCCATTCGGTCGCCACCTCAAGGCGCACGCGGTCGGTGCGGATGCCGATGTCGACCGTTTCACCGACCTCCCTGCCCGCCCCGCGCACGGAAAAGCTCTGGCCCTCCGGCACGGTCATCACGACCGTGCCGTTTTCGCTTGAGGTCACTCGGCCGGACAGCACATTGTGGTCGCCCATGAAACGCGCGACGAAGGCGGTCGCCGGCTTCTCGAACACCTCGCGCGGGGCCGCCGCTTGCTCGATCCGGCCGTCATTCATAATGACGATGACGTCGGCGAGCGCCATCGCTTCTTCCTGGCTGTGGGTAACGTGCACAAAAGTAATGCCGAGCGACTTCTGCAGCTTCTTAAGTTCGGCCCGCATACGGATTTTCAGGAACGGATCGAGCGCCGACAGCGGCTCGTCGAGCAGCAGCGCCTCCGGATCGGTAATCAAAGCGCGCGCCAGCGCCACGCGCTGCTGCTGGCCGCCGGAAAGCTGGGCCGGGCGCCTGTTGGCATAGGCCTCCATCTGCATCAGCTTCAGCATCTCGAGCGCCTTGGCGCGCCGCTCCGCCTTGTCGACGCCCTTCATCTTCAGGCTGAAGGCAACGTTGTCGATGAGGTCCAAATGCGGGAACAGCGCATAGGACTGGAACATCATCGCCGTGCCGCGCCTGGCCGGCGGGAAATCGGTGACAACGGCATTGCCGAGCCGGATATCGCCCGACGAGATACTCTCGTGGCCGGCGATCATGCGCAGCGTCGAGGTCTTGCCGCAGCCCGATGGGCCAAGGAAGCAGCAATAGGAGCCGGCCGGAATCTTCAGGCTGATCGCGTGGACCGCGGTCGTCGCCCCATAAACCTTCGAAACGGATATTATATCGATCTCTGCCGCTTTCGACATCATGCCATCCCCTGTTTGGAAAAGATGATGCATCCGCCGTGCCAAATTGTGCATCGCCAGATAAGTCTTTGTTAATTAACATCTTTCTGTACAGATCACCCACTAGGGCAAATTATAGGCAAGATGATATCTGCACATGAATTAGGCTATCGTGCTCAATTCGTGCAAAACATCGTATACAACCTCATCGCGATTTCGCGCACAAATTCCGTTTAACTTTTGCAGCGAAGCCGGATATGGTTTGCCGATCATCAGGAAATCGATTTCATGAAATCCGCTGCCAAGGTCACGCAGGCCGAAGACTCCGCCGAAACCAGCACACAACTGATCCGTGATTCCATTCGCGAGGCAATCGTGGAGCGCAGGCTTTCGCCCGGCACCAAACTTTCGGAAAACGATGTCGGCAATCTCTTCAATGTCAGCCGCACGCTTGCTCGCGCCGCACTCCAGGCGCTTTCCTATGAAGGCCTGGTCAGCGTCGAGAAGAATCGCGGCGCCTTCGTCGCCTATCCCTCGCCCGATGAGGCCCGCCAGATCTTTGCCGCCCGCCGCCTGGTCGAACCCGGCATATTGCGCGAGGCGGCGGCGCGGATCACGCCCGGTGACGTCAGCGAGCTGAAACAGCTTTTGCTGGAGGAAGGCCGCCTGATGAGCGAACGCGGCCAGACGGCGCGCCGCGCCGAGATCAAGGCATCCGGCGATTTCCATCTCAGGCTGGCGGAAATCTCCGGCAATGCGATTATGCAGCGCTTCATGGAAGAGCTTGTCGCCCGCTCGTCGCTGGTGATTGCCCTTTATGGCCAGTCCACGGTATCGAGCTGCGGCCATACCGAACACGGCGACATCATAGCGGCGATCGAAGGCAACGAACTCGACCGGGCCTGCCAGCTGATGCTGCATCATATCGCCCATATCGAGGCCGATCTCGATCTGCGCGAGCGCAAGAGCCTCGGCCTCAAGGAAGCCTTCGAGCTTTAGGAACGACTTCAGACTGTCGGCATAGGAAGACGCGGGGCACGCAGCTTCGCCACGCCCCGTGGTGCGTCACGCTCAGTCCGAAGCCCTACCAAGGCGTCTGCTTCGGCAGCATCTCGAAGGCCGCGAAGATATCCTCCGCGGTCCTCGGCTCGTTGGAGCGCAGCTTGACCGTCCCGTCGCGTCCGACCAGGATCAGACCGAACTCGCCGGATGGCGGCCCCTGCAGCCGCTGTCTGACATCGTCGGCATCGAGTTCGGAACCGTCATCGAACAGCGAGAACGCGCCGCCGCCGGCGATGATGAAAACCTCGACGTCTTCCTCTATGAGGCGCATATGCGCGTTCCGCAGCCATTCGTCCTGGATGACCGCGCGGTCGTCCTGGGCATCGGCAAAGATGATCAGCACCCGCTTCCTGTCGCGAAACTGCTCGAGCGACTGCGGAAGTTCCGGCTCACGCCGAGGCGTGCCGATGAGTTCATGAACGATGGATTTCAGCATGGTGCTCATTCCTCACCCGCACTGGCGGCGGGCATGCCGGTAAACGGCTGGCAATGGGCGAGGTTCCGCCAAGAAGCGGAAAAGGATCGCAGCCATGGCCGCGATCCTCATCCTGTCAGTCGCGATTCTGATCTTCGGCCACATGGGCCGAAACGGCGACGAGATCGACCGTGCCATTGGCAAGCAGGCGCTTGCGCACCAGCACGCGCATGACGCGCGCCGCCGTCGAGAAGGTCATCTGGTCGAGCGGGCCTTCGCCCTCCCATGGCTTGGTCAGTCGCTCGGTCACGGCGCCGACGATGTTCATCGGCACGATGTCGGTGCATTCGCGCATGGCTTCAAAAACGAAACCGATGGGGATGACTCGTCCTTCGTAGGTTACGATCGGTTCGGTCAATTCGCTGTCCCATTCCTCGAAGGCGTAGAGCGCTTCGCGAAACAGCTGCTGGAGGGTAAACGGCGCGTGGCCGTCATGAAGTGGCGGCAGGGCATTCAACATGTCTGTCTCCTCTTGATGGGTTGAGGCCAAAGTCCTCCGGTATCGGTCGCGCCAACGCGGGGAATGGAACGTTTTTGCTGCCCCTGCGAACCGAATAACACTATTGATTCTATAGAGTAACGCGCTGGGGTAAAGCCCATTTATGCGGGACGGCGGAAGCCAATTCCATAACACGCTGATTTTCCTACGTGTTTTAGTTGAAATTTTCCGGGAGACGGCCCTTCCTGAAAAATCATGCCACCCGCTTCAGATCGCCCCGCAATGGCACGATCAGGCGAAAAAACCGTGAAAAATCACGGAACTTTTGCCGCTGTAATCTGTTTTGTTCTCACACTTCGAAAAACAGTCTGGGGTAATCACCAATGACGCAAATCCGTGAACCGGAGCGCCGAAGCAGAATCCTGCGCGGCCGCCCCTATAGCCTTGATGAATTCGCTTCCAAATACGGCCTGGGGGGCGAGCAGGCCGAAAGGCTCTTCACCCGTTTCGGGCCCTCGTCCATCGAACTCGACCTGCTGATGGCCGCCAAGCGGGGCCTGCCGGTTCGGCAGGAAAGAGCAGTTCCGCAGGACAGAATTGCCGAATAACGACTTAACGAATGGAATGGATAGATGAGCAGCAGACGCCACGAATGGATCAGCAAAAGAGCCTACGCGATCTGGGAAGAACAGGGGCGTCCCGATGGGCGCGGTGACGAGCACTGGCGCCAGGCGGTGGCCGAACGCAATGCACTGGAACGCACGCAAGCCTCTGTCGACGGCCGTGAGGTGCTGGTGAAATTCCGGCCGAAACAGCCGCGGCCGGAATTGCCCCACCAGGGCTGGGTCAACCCGTCGACGAAGGTCGGCTGATCCAATCTCTGTTTCAGCCCCCCGCCAAACGGCACACCGATCAGCCTCATGCTGAGGCCCGTAAGGGGGTCTCAGCATGAGGGCGGGTGACCAGCCCAGTCCTTCGAGGCTTTGCCCTGTGGGCTTTGCACCCCAGGAGTTGGCGAGAGAGTGAAGCTGGCATCCTTGCTCTTCGCTGACGCTGCGTGCATTCGCGGCTGCGCCGCTCACCCCCTCATCTGCCTGCCGGCATCTTCTCCCCGCTGGCGCGAAGGGGGATCGTGGGCGAGCCCCGTTCCCCTTTAGACCTGTGATGCAGCAATACCGGGCAGCCTGTTCCCCGTTCTTCTCAGCGGGGGAAGATGCCGGTTGGGCGATATAACCCCATCCATCGCCGAAGAGATTCTCAGTCGCCGCCCACCTGCGGCGCGTCTGTCGCCAGTGAACGTCAGCAATGGCACAGTCTAACCGTTTCCACCAACGCCCCTGCTCCCGCCGGAAACGCTTCATCAAGCATATCGGCACAATTCCATGGGATAAGCGCTGTCCATCTCCCCCGCCCGCGACATTGCCGCTCGACACTTTCTTCGCAAAATCGGAAACGGATACGACTGAAAGCGTGTCGTTCGCGGGGGCGGATTTCATTTCGCCGCCGGGGGCGGCGCGGCGTCGATTTCGATGCCGGCCGATCCTGTTTATCGTGGGAAAAAGCCTGAAACCCTGCCGGGGCGGGCCATGTCAGAAAACGTTGTTTTCCACGCAAAGCGCCCGGTGGACCTCGGTCCAGAACAGCGCCAGCGGGGTGTCGCCGTTGCGTTCGGCAACGAGGGCGCGGATCAGCGCTTCGGAGCCCGCCATGTCCTGCCAGCTGGATTTCAGGCCCTTGGCGGCCTGTTGGCATTCGGCAATCTCGAATGGTCTCTTGCTGTCCATATGAGGTCTCCTCGTGGAAAGGCGCTAACAGACGGAGCCCGGATTGTCATTCCCCGCATATGTGGGGATGCCTTGTATTTAAGACGGTCCTCACGGTAGGATTGAGGGAAGTGGGGCAGTGAAATGATCGAGAATACCTATAGCGAAAAGTTCGAGTCGGCTTTCGAGCAGATCAAGGCCGCGGCCAATGTGGATGCGGCCATCCGCATTCTCCAGGCGGAATATGGCCTCGATTTCGTCACCTACCACCTCGCCCAGACGATCGCCAGCAAGATCGATTCGCCCTTCGTGCGCACCACCTATCCGGATGCCTGGGTCTCCCGCTATCTGCTGAACAGCTATGTGAAGGTCGACCCGATCGTCAAACAGGGCTTCGAACGCCAGCTGCCCTTCGACTGGAGCGAGGTCGAGCCGACGCCGGAGGCTTATGCCATGCTGGTCGACGCCCAGAAGCACGGCATCGGCGGCAACGGCTACTCCATTCCCGTCGCTGACAAGGCGCAGCGCCGCGCGCTGCTGTCGCTGAATGCCCGCATACAGGCCGACGAATGGGCCGAGCTCGTCCGCCGCTGCCGCAACGAATGGATCGAGATCGCCCATCTGATCCATCGGAAGGCCGTCTACGAGCTGCACGGCGAGAACGATCCGGTGCCGGCCTTGTCGCCCCGCGAAATCGAGTGTTTGCACTGGACCGCGCTGGGCAAGGATTACAAGGATATCTCGGTCATCCTGGGCATATCAGAGCACACGACGCGCGATTATCTGAAGACCGCCCGCTTCAAGCTTGGCTGCGCCACGATCTCGGCCGCCGCCTCGCGGGCCGTGCAATTGCGCATCATCAATCCCTAAACCGCCGGAAAGGTCAGGCGATATGCACCTAAAACGCGTCGTATGGAATTCGACGCACTTTAGCTCTTTTATTCCAATGCATGTCGTTATCCCGGAACCCGTATACTCTCCGGACTACATGCATTGATCCCCCCATCTGAGGGGGCCCATCTGAGGGAATTTCCGAGCCGGCCTGTCTGAACCATTCTGCTCTCCACGAACTGCAAACGCTGGAGGGCAAGATGTTTGTAATCATTCAGGCTCATGAGTATCAGAAATACGCTGCCGTACTCGATCAGATGTTTCGCCTGCGCAAGCAGGTGTTCGCTGATACGCTCGGCTGGGACGTTCCAGTCGTCGGCCCTTACGAACGCGACAGCTACGATGCGCTGGCTCCCGCCTATCTCGTCTGGTGCAACGACAGCCGCACCCGTCTTTATGGTGGCATGCGACTGATGCCGACGACCGGGCCGACCCTTCTCTACGATGTCTTCCGAGAGACGTTCCCGGCGGCCGCCGATCTCATCGCTCCCGGCATCTGGGAGGGCACGCGCATGTGCATCGATGAGGAAGCGATCGCCAAGGATTTCCCCAATATCGATGCCGGCCGGGCCTTTTCGATGATGCTGCTTGCGCTTTGCGAATGCGCGCTGGATCACGGCATCCATACGATGATTTCCAACTACGAGCCCTATCTCAAGCGCGTCTACAAACGCGCAGGCGCCGAAGTGGAAGAACTCGGCCGCGCAGACGGCTACGGCAAGTACCCCGTCTGCTGCGGCGCCTTCGAAGTGTCGGACCGCGTGCTGCGCAACATGCGCACAGCCCTCGGCCTGACCCTACCCCTCTACGTCAGACATGTTCCGACCCGCTCGGTCGTGACCCAATTCCTGGAGATGGCAGCATGAAACGCCTCGTTGAAACCGCAACACAGAAAGACATCGGCACGCTGGAGCGCCATGTTCTCGCCTCCCGCGACATCGCCACGCAGATAGGGGATCCGTTCCTCTCTTATCTCCTCTCGATGGCGCTGTTTACGATCTACGAAAAGAAGGCCCACCACGAGAATGAGGCGCTGAAGAGCAGCTTCGGCTGAGGGCGCGACCCCCTCCGCTGCACCCCGAAGACGAGCATGTCTCCCGGCGCCTCGCGCGCAGCCGCAAAACCAGTCCCCGTTTTGCGGCTGCGCGCCCCTATCATGTCATCAAGGAATCTATGGTCGAGATCAGCACGTCGTGCATGTAGGGCTTCGGCAGGAAAGCGGTATTGGCGGGCAGCGCCATCGGGTCGAGCCGCACCATGCCCGAGGTGATGATGATGCCGATATTCGGCCGCATCGCCCTCACCCGCTTGGCAAGCTGGATACCGTCCATCGAACCCGCCATGTTGACATCGGTGAACAGGATATCGACATCCTGCCGGCCCTTCAGCACCACCATCGCCTCGTCGGCATTCGCCGCCTCCAGCGCCACATGGCCGACATCTTCAAGCACATCGAGGACACTGAACCGGATCAGCGGCTCATCCTCGACGATAAGCACCACGGCACTGTTCAACGCCACCATCCACGATCGCCTTCTTCATCGAATCCAATCTCTGTAATCGTCGCCCGCGCCACAAGGTTCCAGTGCCCGCACCCTTGAAATATGCATCGTCCACAGATGCTTGCGCTCTGCGCTTGTGGCTCCCTGCAATTTGCGTTAGAGCGAACCGATGCTGCGGGAACCATTGCCCCGGCATCTGGGTGCCGACCTCCGGCACCAAGGCGCCGGACATCCGGTGCTGAGGGCCTGTAGCTCAATGGTTAGAGCCGGCGGCTCATAACCGCTTGGTTGGGGGTTCGAGTCCCTCCGGGCCCACCATTCCATTTGAAATCAATGACTTAGAAGCCGGTTTTTCCTGGGGAGACATCCAAGGGGAACATTGGTTTGTTCAATCCGGTCTATCTCGTAAAGTCACGGTGCGGCGTTTTCTACCTGCGTTGGCCACTACCGAAGCAGCTACATCCACAGAAAAAGGCATCTACGCTCAAGCTTTCTCTACAGACCCGTGACCCACGAAAAGCATTGCGCTTGTCCCGTTCTATGAGCCAGATAGGCGAACGATTGAACGAGTATGGAATTGCATACGGGATGCGGTACGAGGAACTTAGACGCGTATTGACTGATCATTTTCGGCGATTGCTGAACGCGGCTAAAGCTGAGATGAATGATACCGGTCCTCTGAACGAGTTGGATAGGCAGGCATACCTAACCAGCAAGCTTGTTGCCAAGCATGCGACGAAAACAGATACCCCACTGTCTCTCGTCCAATCCGACGACGACCTTCTGACACGCTTCATCGACGAGTATGATCTCGACATTCAAAAGGACAGTTCGCAGTACGGCTGGCTAGATCGGGAAATGAAGCTGTCCTACCACGGCTTTGTTAAGGCCGTCCTTGCCTACGATAAGTCGTTGCAACGTTATGATTTCGAACGCGAACCAACGTCACCTACCGATGATGCGATCCAGGCTGTCAAGGCTCCGGGTATGTCCATTACTGAAGTAGCCGCTGCCTACAGCAAGGAGAGGCAGCGCGGCAACGCATGGGCTGCAAAGACTATCATCGAGAAAGCGGACCATATCAAGCTGCTAGAGGAAATCCTGGGCGGCGGCACAGACGTACGTATGCTGACAGCTATGGAGGCCAAGCGCGTAAAAGACACTCTGCTTGCGTACCCGCGTAACCGTTCCAAGAACCCTATTACGAGAGGCAGGCCCCTAGCCGATGTCCTGAATCTTCCCGGCGTCCAGATCATACAGGTCGCAACTATCAATAAGTACCTGCAAACCTATCACGAGCTGTTCGAGTGGGCGAAGCAGAACCATCACACCAGCGAGAACTTTTTCTCTGGCCTTGCCGTCAAGCAAACCAAGAAAAACAAGGATGGCGATCGGGACGCTTATACTGACGATCAAATCCACTTGATATTGCGAACAGTCCTGCACAATGAGGACGGGCTAGTTACTAAACCGTACCAGAAATGGGCTACACTCATCGGCATCTATACGGGTGCCCGACTCGGCGAGATCGCGCAGCTACATCTCAAGGATATCCACCAAGAGGACGGCATATGGGTCTTCAACATGAACGAGGAAGGCGACCGAAAGAGCTTAAAGACGTCTGCCGCTCGTCGTCTGGTCCCTATCCACAGCGAGCTTATCGAGGCCGGACTACTCGACTATATACATGGCGGACAAGAAGGCGACCAAGCTATTCCCCGATTTTAGCTACGACCCGAAGAATGGATGGGGACGCCAGCAGAGCCGTTGGTTCAACGACAGGCTTCTTGTGCAGTTAGGGCTGAAATCCAAGACACGCGTGTTCCACAGCCTGCGTCACACAGTAAATACGCGCCTACTGCAAGCTGGCGTAGCCGATCCGCTCGTGAAATCAATCATCGGCCATGAGCAGGATGGCATGACCCACCGCCAGTATTTCAAGGAAGGTTTCACATTGCAGCAGCGCAACGAGGCGATGCAGAAGCTCGATTACAGCTTGTAACCATGCTTGGCCGCCCACCTCTCCAGTTCCTCGTCTAGCTCCTCTTCTCGTATCTGTTCGGGTGTCTTGTAGACCTGCGATGGTGGCGCATCCCTTGGCACGAGCCGAATGAACGCCCCGTTGATAAGGATCTCAGCCACAAAGCCTGCTTGCGCTGCGCCAAGGCACAGTGCTTTGACCTGACGCTGTGAAAGCGCCATGGCTTTATTTGCCATATTGGTTATCCTTTCCGCGATGATGAACCGTGCCTCTGGGCGAGGCTTTGCAGAAGCTGACCGTTACCCAGCCGTCCGCTGTAACCGATCGATCAGAGCATGCACATCTAGCTCAATGATGTCGGCTAACGCCAGAAGCTCCAGCAAATCGACCCGCCGTTCACCGCTTTCTATGTTGGCGATGAACGGTTGGTGGCGTCCCAACGCCTTGGCTACCTGCGCCTGAGACAAGCCTTTAGCACGGCGCTGCTCTGCAATCGCCGCTATCAGCACCTGTTGCCTCTTTGAGTGCAGCGATTTCGCCATGCTCGGTTGACTGCCCCTTCAACCGTGCGGTAATCCGATTTTCAGATTATCCAAAAATCGGATATCTGACCCAGGTCGGGCGCGGGGGCAGGCACTTGGAAATCATCATCATTGGGTTGCTGGCATGTGCTGGGTACAAGTTCTTTCGTCATACGACGAGCGCAGGCAGGGAGACTGTACGGGCCTTCGTCTACCTCGAAGCTTTGAAGCTTAGCGGATCGGAACATCGTGCAAACCAGAGTGCTGATACGATGCGCGACCTTGCTTCCGATCAGATGAGGAATGTCGCCCTTATGGCCAAGCATCAGTTGCAGACGGTGCATGGTGGCAAGCAGCTTCCAATTATCGGCTACGCCTATCGTCGGGGCATGAAGGCAGCGATGCCCGCGTGGTATCGGTACATAGCGCTGTCCGCGCCGCAGACTGTCGTACTGGATACCGCGTACGGCAGCGGTAGCCCCGCCACCAAAGCTGACGAGCCGCAAGCCGATAGGCAATTAAACGCGGATGACACCTACGACGCTTTCCACCAGACCTTCGCGGACGAGGTTCACCGGCTGTCCGGCAGGAGCAGTAGCGAACTCAACATTATAGACTTCACGGAAGACGAGCCGTTGCAACGAGCCTATCGGAACAGTGTTGACCCTCTCGTTCTCGCAGCCGCGTTTTGTCACAAGCACGGTCTGACGGCGGAACGCTACCAGACCTACGAAAGCTATTATGCTGCCTTCCAGAACGAGCTTAGACGTTTTGCAGCCGATACGGTGCAGTGGCGTCGCTGGCTTGAGAAGGCCGATCAGGCTCGGATCAACAGTAGCTTCGAACGGGGCATTCACCCGCGCCTTGCGGCAGATGGCTATTTCCGGTTCGTGACCCAGCGCTGACAGCATGCGCAACCGCATTCCCGGCGACTTGCCAGTCTGGCTATTCATACTAGTTGGTCTCGCATTCCTCGCCACTTGTCCGGCTGGTGCCGATATCGCGCAACCGGGATACCAGCGTTGCGGCACTGGTCCACGGTTCAATTGCATCGTGGATGGCGACACGCTCTGGAACAACGGCGTCAAAATCCGTATTGCCGACATCGATACACCGGAGATCAGCCAGCCCCATTGTGCAGCCGAAAAGGCGCTAGGAGAACGAGCAACTGTAAGGCTCATGGAACTGGTCAATGACGGCCCCTTCGAGACATTGGCATGGAAAAACCGGGACAAAGACAGGAATGGGCGCAAGCTCCGGGTACTGGTACGGAATGGCCAATCCCTTGGTGGCATTCTCGTGTCAGAAGGCTTGGCCCGAACATGGACAGGGCAGCGGCATCCATGGTGCTGATCGGCCTCCCGTACAGCACACTCGAATAGGCGTTTAAAACAGGGCAAGGTTGTAGACCAGCCTACAGGAATATGAACTATATCAAAGGCATGCCGTAATTTTAGCAATGCCGGAAATTCCCGCATTTGGCCATAGGCTCACCTCTTGCTGTCTCGGCACTCATTGCCTATCCCAGCCCCTGTTCGCGCCCTGGCGGGCATCTGTGGCCGCAAGAGAGGACACAGGAAAGCAATCCATCCAATCAAGTTATGGAATGAACAGTCTCGACTCGAAAGCCACGATTAAATACCGAAAGCCCTCTGTATCGTCGAAGCTGTAAATCGCGGCCGTATAACAACAGACATAACGACCCGTGAACTAGTGTGTTATAACTGGATCGTACTTAACTCTGATCTTGTTGTAATTCATTCTGCTGAAAGCTGGTTTGTTAATCTGTAGTTCTTGATTATTGAACCGGCAGTAGGCAGTGCTAGGTGCACAAGTCCACAGAGATGATTGTAGGTCTATTGAAACCGAATAGATATTCCATCTAGTGCCACCATTGTCATCTATCCGGTATTGAGATCTATATGTATTTCATAGTTATACGTAGGATTTATCTTCAGTTATATAATCCTGTAAGTTATGCATTGCATTACATATGGCATATAACTATCGGCATGTATGTATTATTACTGCATTACCGCCGGCATGTTCACTTATCATTCCTATATGTACGACATGTAATCTGACCTAGTATAATCTTCCGGATTGTATTCTCTACATTCCACTGTATCTAACTGTTCATATATACATTCGTATATCTGCTTAAACCGATACATCACCTGTTATTCCTAAAAGGGTCCGGAACCACAAAAGCCAGCCGAGCTCTTCATAACTCATTGCTTTTCAATGATCTTTTGAACAGTCGCCTTTGAGAAGCCAATTTCCTCGGCCACCTTGCGAATGCTCATGCCCTGGTCTCGTAAATCAAAGACCCTAGTGCGAACTTCCTCGGTCACAAGAGCCGGTCTACCGCCTGTACGGCCCTCAGCTTTCGCTCTGGCAATTCCTTCCACTTGCCGCTCTCTGCGGATGTCAGTTTCAAATTCAGCGATCAAAGCTAGTATGCCCATCACAAGCTTGCCGGTTCGGCTGCTGGTATCAATTGCGGTATCGTCCAGCACCTTGAAGGAAACCCCGCGCTTGTCGATGTCGCTTACGATCTTGTAGAGATCCGCCGTGGACCGAGCCAATCGATCAAGCTTGGTCACAAGTAGCGTATCGCCTTCCCGCAAATACCGAAGGCATTCAGCCAATGCCGGACGCTCGCCGTCAAGGCCGGATCGCTTCTCGGTAAATACCTTTGTAGCTCCGGCTGCTTCGAGCCTCGCAACCTGACTGGAATGGTCCTGCTGGCTTGTTGATACCCGCGCATAACCGACAACTGCACCCATTACGTACCCCTATCTCTTAAAGTGATGTGTACGGTCAATTAGTGTACTCTATCTGTACAGTCAAGAGCGCTGTGCTGAAAAGGTATACCTTTATGTACGAAGGTCGGTGACGATCCGGCTCCGAGCTATATCGCTGTCCGTAACGGCCATGCCCGCTGGCTGCAGTGTACGAAGAAGCTGGAGCGGCTTTGCGGACAGGGGAGAACGTGCCGTTCCCAGCAGTCGCTACGGTATACCCTCATGTACAACGCGCCACCCCTCGCCTTATGCCCTCTGTCAAGAAAGAAGCTTGCGCATAATGGCCGCACACTATTGCGGGCGCATCTTTCAGTTATACCAAGGAACGGATGCACCATGGGGGGGAAACGCCAATACGCAGGCACTTAAATACCCCAACGCAAAATTTTCTAGTTTCCTGGATCCCGCACATGCAAACGCACTACAAATCCCGTAGCGATTGCATTAATCAGTGACTGGCACCAAACCTCATATACCTCACGAGAGTCAAATAGATGGCGTCGATTATGTTCCGCGGATTCATGATTATAGCGGTGATGTTTGTTGTGGTGGTAGCATGGTTGTACTGGGGCATGGCAGGCCCACGCATTTCCGAGCTGTTCATTACTGAGGGCTTTCTCAAGCTGCCGCTGTCCCTCGCACCTCCTATAGAAAGTCTTCCTACGGGCGACAACGTGATGGAGAAGGCAGGCCAGTGGGGCGACGGCTTTGGAGCGCTCAATGCACTATTCGCCGGACTAGCGTTTACAGGCGCTTTGGCCGCGCTTTTTATGCAAGGACACGCCGCGGACAAGCAGAACAAAGATTACCACCGCCAACGATTTGAAAGCTCATACTTCGAGCTACTGGCACTACTCCGCGAGACTCGCCGCGAAGTGCGCTTCCGCTACAGCCTGCCATACCGGAAGGCAAACAAGATGTGAGCGTCCGGTGATCGGATTTTGGTTAGGTGCGGGATTGGCGCAAGTTACGACACAGATGATTCATTTGTGACGTAACAGGGTATGAATGGCCAAGGTTGAGATTCTGACGGGTGCCGAGCGACAACGTCGCTGGTCGACGGAACTGAAGCTTTCGATATTGCAAGAAGCGTTCAGCGCGGATGGCACCGTTTCGGATGTCGCGCGCCGGCACGACGTTCTTCCACAGCAGATTTACGCCTGGCGAAAGAAGCTCTTGCCAGCCGAATCTCCCCAGACGTTCATCCCGGTATCGCTTATCGGAGCGTCGGAGAGCGTTAGTGACGGTTCCAAGAGGAGCAGTGCTCGGTCGAGATGCAAAGACGTTGAGATCGTCCTGAGGAATGGCCGCTTACTGAGAATTGCAGCGGACATGGATCTCGAAGTGCTATCGTCACTGGTCGCTTGTGTGGAGGCGGCATGATCGGGCCTTCGGGGAATGTGCGGGTTTATCTGGCCTGCGGGGTGACCGACATGCGGCGTGGCATTGATGGACTGTCGGCGCTTGTCGAGACGGCTATCAAGGAGGTGCCGGGCTCCGGCGCAATCTTCGGCTTCCGCGGAAAACGCGCTGATCGGATCAAACTTTTATGGTGGGATGGCCAAGGGTTTTGCCTGTTTTACAAAATTTTTGGAACGCGGATACTTTCCCTGGCCGACGGCGAAAGATGGGGTTGCGCATCTG
>NZ_JH719395.1:2000228-2014471 GCF_000271845.1 Rhizobium leguminosarum bv. trifolii WSM2297
GAATCCGCCAGTTCCTCGTCGATGAACAATGCGATCCCGAGATGATCGAGCGCGTCATGGCAGATGAGCTAAGCCGCAAGTCCTAAACCGCGCCTCGTAGACGCAAAAAATGCATTCGCCGGACGCTCACAACAAGATTGCCGCGTCGTCGGAACGATCAAAGGTGCAGACTGAAGCAGCAGCATTTCGAACGGCAATGTATGAGCTGCGTTACTTGGTTAGAACCAGAACGACTGCCACCCGAAGGACTCAAGCTCAACTAGAGAAGTTGTATCGGCTCGGTATTCACGCCCGGTTCGAAAGCACCTTCGGGCCCTATTTCCGTATCGTCTACACCATCCTACGTCGCATAAAAGACGACAAGGTTCTGACCGAGCCCGAGAAGATCCAGTACAGCAACCTGCTTCGTAGCCAGTTGACGTCGCATGAGTTGGCTCTGGCCGGGTTTAACGGACTCATGCCACAAGCAAATGACTTTGATGCGCTCCTAACAGAGTTTCACATGCTGAAATATCTACCTAACGGCATCGCACGTAGAGCATTAGAAGAGGTGTACGACCCAACCGCCTTTGCTCCTAGAGATGATTGATAGCTAGTCGCTCAGCCTCCCAGCAGATGTGAGATACCATTGACAGCGGCATTTCCTTACTGCTGCTGAAATCCCAGCACACCGGGCTTAAATAGCATTGGGAGAGAGCTAGATGATCCCAGCCATTATTCTTCCGCTGCGCCCTTAGCGATGCCGAAGAAATCTAGCGCAAGCTGCTGTCCCAGTTGATTGTAACGGTTCGATCCGAAGCCGCTAAAATCAAAGTCTTCTATACCGGAAAGCTTGTCACGGTATTCATCAAAGGACATTAGCGCTCCGCTACCACATATTCGTCGCAGGCAGTGGAATAGGCCGTTCACTATCACCGTAGTCAACATCCGGTCGCCCATACTCTTGTCCGCAGTCCAACGTGAGGAAACATACGATCGCACCGCCCCGGTGAATGTGTTTATTTCTTTCACACAGAACTCTGCGAACTCGACGACGACGGCCTCATCAATGCTGGGATCTACACCACCTTTAACCAGCAGATCCCTATTCGGGGACTGCCAGACATTAAAAAGGCCATCTATCGCGTGAGGTCGAACCAGCGGTGTTATACCATACGACACAACAGTAGCCGTTTTCACCTTGGGGCCCTCCGAAAACGCCGTCGCGAAATGATCGGAGAATGGCCCCCTGTTGTTTAGCTCCCGTAAAACCCGCCGCGCAATTGACTGCACAGCAAAGGGTCGCAAGATTACCCCTATCTCCTGGATGAGTTCCGGCTTCACCTTGCTCTGGTTGGTGTTGATTTGAAGGAACAAGCCCGCCGAGAACCGATCTCGCGCCAATTCGCCAGTATTCTCAGGGAATATGATTCCAGTGACTAAAAGGTTTTGCTGTGCCCGTAGCACAGCCATCTGAGACTCGTTCGAGCCGCCCTCGTAGTAAGAAAAGACACGATGCTGTCCGTCGATTATACCTATGGAGTTAAAATCCACCGGCAGTTCGACCTTGGATAGCTGAACGGACTTAATTTTATCAGTTTCCACCTGCTTGTTAGACAGGTCCAAGACCTTCGTACTTTCTGGCAGCGTCACGATGATGTTGTTGATAGCAACCCCTCTCTTATCGAGAAGGTGCTTGCGCAAGCTTTCTATTTTTTTCCGCCCGAGTAGCCTCTGGTAGATGTTGTTGTTCTCGCGCCAACTGTCCCGTCTCAAGACGTATGCACGCTGTATAAGCTCACCCGCGCTGACGTAGAATGATACCACCTTGTATCCAGCAGGAAAGTGGGACTGCGATTCAGGAAGAACCGATCCATTGAAGTTTGCGCTGGAGGAACTTGCGGACAGGATACTCTTCGAAAACTCACTTGCTTTAACGCCTAGATAGCCAAGCATCTCCCACTTGGCAGATGTTTTGATAGTTTCGGCAAGGTTCTTAAAGTAACGAAGATAGGGATAGTCGAGAAAGTATACGTTTTGTACATGCGCCTTGATGGATGATTTTAGGTTGTTCAAAGACGCATAAACAATCTTCACCTGAAAATGATGATCCTGATAAAGCGGATCAACAACAGAACTGAAATCGCCAAAATTTTCTCGGACGTATTCAACGAATTCAGCAGGATATTGATTGATGTAGTCGAAAACTATCTTCTTATTGACAAGATGTCCGGACACATGATCTTCGCCGTGCGCGGTGTGCTCAACTAAGACAAGAACATTATCGAGCAAAAACACATCATCAAAATCACATTCCCGTCCTTTGAACTGGAACTTCTTACTCGACATCCCCGATATGTGCTTGAAACCAAAAGCTGTGAACGCATCCTTGATTGAACGGATATGCTGTTTGGTCCTCAGATTTGCTTTGCGCTGAGCAGGCGTTAGCTTCGGCTTCTTTGGCGCAGTCTTCTTTGAGGCAGGTTTCTTGCCGCCCTTCCCCCCTCCTTTCTTCACCATGTCAACCGACCTTCGCTTCCCACTCGAAAGGCACCCGAGCCACCTTGTCTTTAGGGTTCGGCCGCTGGACTGCCTTCCCACTAGGCCTCATCGGGAGCACACCATTCTCAAAAGCCTCCAAGCGCTCTTCGGCAATTGCTAGAAAAGGCCCATCCCGGTCTATCCCCGTCGCAACGCGACCGTGTTTCTTAGCAGCTATAAGGCTCGCGCCGGTCCCTACGAAGGGATCGAGAACCGCGTCGCCGGGATTCGTGAAGGCAAGCACGCATCGCTCAGCAAGTTCGATGGGGAACTGACAGGGGTGGCTCGTCTTTTCGGGGTGACTGGCTTTGACATTAGGCAAATCCCAAACAGGGTTTGCCATGAAGTCTCGCTCTGCGGAGAACTCCCAGTAGTCCGACGGGTTCTTACCCAGCGGATTACCACTCGGTTTTCCGGCCTTCTCGGCACCTTTTTTCTGGACGTGCCTTTTCCCAGGATAAAGCTGCGGGATCCTGACTGGATCTAGATTGAACACATAATCATCAGACTTCGTGAACCAAAGCATGGTCTCGTACCGTCCCGAGAACCGCTTGTCGTAATTCAGGCCAAAGTTAAACCGCCAAATGATCCTGTTTCTGAGTTTGAACCCCAGTTCAGCGAAAATTCGGTAGAATATTATATCGAGTGGTACGTACTCATTGTTTCGAACGAAACTTCCAACCTGCCAGCAAATACTGCCGTTATCAGAGAGAAGACCTTTCAGGCCCTTCACAACACTGAATTGCCACTCAGAATACTCATCAAGTGTTCGCTTACTATCCCGCTCGTACACTTTGCCTATATTATAAGGAGGAGATGAAACGATTAGCTGATAAGACCGTCCCTCCAAGCTCTCCAAACTATCTACAACATCACCGCATATAAGCTCGCTTGTACCAATCTGCGTGCTGCGAAAGTTCTCTATGCTCATGGTTCTCTGCAATTCGAATCAGTGACTGTCGATATGATGCTTTGTCCTCGTTCTAAGGACAATGCTTGCGAGGCTGCAAACACAACTCAGGCAGGCAATTGTTGTGATGTGCGGCACTTATGAACCTATTCAATTTCGGCAGCGCCAACCATCAGCCTTTGACTGCAACCGAGCCATCAGCGTCGCAAATGAATGTCATCGAAGCTGCGTTCCCACCCGTTCCAACCGAGAACCCTTTCGGCAGATGATCGATGGTAGTGGATTGATCCCGCATAAAAGCCCATCCATCCTCTTGCGATACCTCGACCTCACCAGAGTTACCGCATGCTGGACACTTGATCGCTATCGTCCATCTATCTCGCGCTCCCATCAGATCCTCCATCGTTGTATGATTGGGATGCCACAATCACAGCTTTGGATGCCGCTACGCAAGTAGCAAGCTCCGAGCTAAGCGCTACGAAATAGTTTGTAGTTGTCCGAGGACCGCCTATGTGTCAGATGGGTATACACAAAAGGGGGACATCGTGTCCCCCTAGCCATCCCTGAAAGACCGCTTTCTAAGGGTTTTGAGCGATGGTGGGCGCTCCCTCCGGGCCCACCAAAATATCTATATTTCAAAGGGGTTTAGCTGGGGTTAGCCAAGGCGATGTTCCCGCTATTTTCCGTTTTTGGTGGCTAACCGTTGACTGTAGTCCGGTGTAGCCGGACGCGAAAATCGGGGATTTTGACACCGACTTCCGGAATTATGAATATTCCCGAAAACTTCCTTGAAGACGTTTAGGGTGCCAAATCCTCGCGCGTCCTCGTGGACATGGCGACGAAGATCAGCTTCGATAAGGCAAAATACACAAGCAGCGAAAGGCCTTTCCTTGAGCAACTATGAACTCCAAACACGGCTTAATCGAGCTTCATTATCGAGCGCAAACGCGCAGCAGGATCTGGCGACCATCCTGCTCGCGCTAAGGGCTACAGCAGCTCAAGACTGGATTATCAAAGAAGTGGGGGATCTTATCGCGCATCGTTTTGACAAAGACGTCGGTGCAATATCGAGCAATGTGCAATCACTTGTTCTAGCCTTTAACTTTTTTAAAGGCCTCTTTGACAGAACGCTTTCACCAGCAGAAATAGCGGCAGGACTTGCTCACTTAGTAGACCGCTTGGAACCCATCTGCGAGGCAGCCCTTGGAATGCCTCACGCGAAAGCAAAATCCCGGATAGCCCACATCGGGCGAAAAGTTTCCGGTCACAATGGTATTGTGGTGCTCTTTAAATATCCGCTCAACTCGACCGACGAAGGCTTAGTTCGAAGCTTATTCTCGGTCGACTATGGCGGCGAGCTTTTTAACGAAAACGAGCTCTATGGGCAGTTCCTGTCAGCATGCCGGGCTAGAGACTTGGACACGCGGATTTGCGAATCCAGCTCCCACTTGAAGCGGATGCTGACCCTATACGTCATATCGCTTTTCCACGGCCTGACGATTAAAGCTGGCGATATCTCATGCGGGCTGATGGGCGGGCATGAAACCCCGCCGGGACAGACCAGATCGATAGCGGTATTCGCGCATTACATTTGGGACGGCATCCCTTGCTATCTTCCCGTTTTCCGGACGTACACCTCTCCGGAGGGTAACTGTGATTCCACTCTGATGTACTTGGAAGGGAATTTGGATTTCTGGGAAGCTTTCCCACTAGAAATTTCTCCACATGGGATCCTGCAACTCTTGGAACCGTGATCTGATCCGGAGGCAAACGAGGCGGAGAGCCCCGACGTAGCTGACGCAGGCCCTGACAAGCGATCTCGAGCCCAAGCTGAAATGCTCTTCGTGTGGGGCGAAGGCAGGCAGGCTGCTCTTCGGGTATTACGTGGGCTGGACGCATAGCGCCAAGATGCCCAAGGGCTGCACTTTGCACGGACTCAGGAAGACGCTGGGGAAATTGCTCGCGGAGACCGGCGCGACGACGCGCCAGCTTATGGAAACGCTCGGGCATGACGATATCGAGCATGCGGAGCTGTACAGCCGAGCGGCAGAGCAAGAGCGCTTGGCGAAGGATGCGATGACGAGACTAACGAGAAAAATGCAGCCTAGAAAGCCGCGTGGCTAACCGGTTGGCTAACCCCAATGGCGAACCCATATGCAGGCTGTTGATTTCGTTGCGATAGTTCAGGCCCTCCGGGCCCACCATCAATTTTTGCAAGCTCTTGTTTTTTCCTGCCTATCTTCCATTTTCAAGACCCCCCTTTCCAACGCTGGCCTCGCCAGGTGGGACGCTTTTGTTCTCGTTCCGGTCCAGCAGAAGCAGTTGCGCTCGCCCCGGCGAACTTCTTGCGGCGAGCAGCACGGGAATACAAATCTGCCTGCGGACTCGTGGTTCAACCGAAGATGGCCTTCAGTTGGTCGCAAGTGGCGCCGTTCATCTGGCCCACTGGCAAGTGGGTGACATCTGTTGCCGGCTTCTCCGGTGGACACATGACACCGCCCGGCCAAAGTAGCTGATCGGGGTCTTCGCTCTTTATATTTGGACGGGCATCAACTGCTATATTGCGGTTTTCAGAACTTATACCTCGCGGAAAGGCAAATTCGGCAAATCTTTCTATTTCTGCGGGACAGAATTGACTTTTGAGATCTTATCCACTCGAACTTTCTAAAGATGGGATTTTGAAGTTCTTAGAACGAACGGCTGCGCGCATGAGGCAGGATGTCCTTTACTCGTGAGCTCCCCAATAAAAGTCTGGCGCTCACGGCAAATCTCCCAAAAAATCACGATTGTCTTTTGGCGCTATTTCGATCATCTCGACGTGCTGGGGATATTCACTTGCGGACAAGTCAGCGAAAACGCCCAGAACCATCGGAGATAATTCGCTTTGAAACTTTTTGCATGGCTTTCCTGGGTGAATTGTTCGAATGAATGGACGCCTTTCCCTTCCGAAGAAAAAGGAAACCTTGGCGGCATAGTCATGCGACGGCGTGGTAAGAAATTTCTATTGGTTGAAACTCGTATGCCGACACTGGATGAACAATGTGAAGCACAGCTCTACTACGCCATACGTTAGGCGGCTGGCTGCGGGTTACCATAAAGAGCATCAGCATAGGCGTGGTCGCACTAACGTCGCGAGCGTCATGCCGGTTGTCGAATAGCTGGGCAGTTGGCTGGCCTGATCCGGCGAAATGCCGTATTGCACGAACATATCGCTATTCAGGGCGGTCCTGCCCCACTTCCAGCCGTTCGCCCGCAAGGCGGTCTGCTTCTTTTTGCCGTGGAAAGCGCCGGGACGATGCGGACTCCGCATTCGGACTGATGGCGCGCGACATCAAGGACAGACGTGGCGCCTTCATCCTGCGCTCAGGCTCGATGGTAGAAACTAAAGTATCTTCTTGGGGGGTGTTCACCATGACCAGAGATGATTTCGCTGCGATCGATGCACCATTGCAGAACGAAGATATTGTGATCTGCAAAAGGGTCTTCGATCATATTGGCGCCACCGGGCACATAACGGGCGGCGACGCCTGCGACGAGCTCGCAACCCAGATTATCTACTTCTATCAGCATGGCGTCACGAACGAAGACAGCTTGGAACAGCTACTCGCGGGGGTTGCCAACAAACAAAGGCGGACGTGAGTATTCAAATGTGCCCGCAGGCATTTGGTGTAGCGGCGGAACGATATCTTATTGGCAACGTTGTGCCCGGACACCCAAGGTCCTGGAGGATAACATGAAAATACTGCTCATCTCTGCCGCGTCGCTGTTTCTGTCACTCGGCGGAGCGGCGGTCGCGCAGACTACGACGGTCGTTGTTCCTGGCGAGGTCAAAACCTACGTCTTGAAACAGGAAACGCCATCCGTCACGTTTGAAGGTGACGTTGCAGTCGGCACGGCGCTTCCTGACACGGTCGAGATCCACACAATCCCCGATCAACCTGATTACGGTTATGTGGTCATCAACAAAAAGCGTGTGCTCGTCAATCCGAAGACGCGCGCGGTAATCGAAGTCGTCCAATAATTTGAAAGAATCGCGGGCCTGCTTCCAAAGCCCGCGATTTCTCTATCATTCCACCTTCACCGCATTCGGTCCCGTTCGCTCGGAGCGCAGGAGCTGAAGTCAGCGTGGCATCCACCGCAGTCAAGCCGCATCAGGTGACGTGGTAACCGCGGGGATTCCTTTGGATCACCTGCTTTGCGATTTTCGTCCGGTGCCAGAGATCGCCGGCGTCAAAGAATGCCGCAATCGAACTACGGAGGCCTCGATCCCCGGTATTCCTTGCGGCTGCCGCGCCGGCTTAATCGGGGCAGCCCGTCAGTGGACGACGGCAATCACGGGTATTCCGGCTTCCTCCGCAGCGCATATAAGTGCGGCACGCGCTGTCTTTGCGGGGATATTGCCTTGAATGGCATCCAGGCAGGTTTTCACGGCCGCAATGTATTCCTTGCCGTCGTCTGTCGGCCATGCCGCGACAAGGGCTTCGGCAACCTCGCCAAGTAATCGGATCAGCCTATGCTTTTCCTGACCGCTCATCACAAGCATAAGAGGGGCGAAATCTTCGCTTCTATGCCAATCCACTATACCGCCCGTTTGCATGGATAGCCGCCCTTTATTCCCGAGAGCCGCCCAACATGGATCGACAATACTTCACCGGGGAGGTTCTGACTGGAGATCAGGGCTACACGACCAAACCTCCCCGGTGTCCTTTCAACAAGGATGCGGAAAATCTAAGCCGGATCGCGCTGAGGGGAAGACGGACCTAAGTCGGACTGGCGACCCCAGAACCCGCTTCTCATATTAGGTTTGAGGCAACATGACGGTCCGTGGAGGGGACGGAACAGGAGGACGATATGAAGTTCGGTTCCGACAACACCAACCATGAAGAGCGCTGCTCCCAAGGCCATAGTTCAGCGTCGACCATCGCGACGATCAAAGCGGCCCTTTCCGCTGATCAGGATATCGACAGCAGTGCCATCGAGATCAGGATGCTCGGCCCTGTGGTCCTGCTCGAGGGTTACATAACAAACGCCGCAGACCGCGAAAAAGCCATCTCGCTTGCGGGGATGATCGTCGGCCACGAGAACGTCCAGGATCGGATGCTGAGCCGCTTCCCCACGCAATAATGATATCCAAATGGGGTTAGGACCAAGGTCGGGCTAGGCCCCGGCATCAAGTCTTAGCTTTGGAACAGTTCCTCTATTCGACGGTTTGGCTCCCAGCGGAACCAACCGCATCCAAAGAGGAAAAACAAATGAATATCAAAGTTGTAGGCATTGCAGTGGGTATCCTGCTGGCATCGACATCCGCCTTTGCGCAGTCATCGACGGTGACAGGCGCCGTTGGTGGAGCTGCAACGGGCGCGATCGTCGGTGGCCCGGTCGGTGCGGCTGTCGGCGGCATTGTCGGCGGCGTGGCAGGTAGCGTTGTTGATCCGCCGCCGCAGCAGGTGGTGACCTATGTTCAGCAGGCCCCGGCCCCGACCGAACGCGTCGTGGTGAAGGAGAAGCTCGTCGTCGGACAGCCCCTGCCGGAGACCGTCGTCGTAACGCCAATTCCCGATGATCCGAAATATGCATATGCGATCGTCAACGATCAGCGTGTGATCGTCGAACCTTCCTCGCGGAAGGTCATCCAGGTCATCCAGTGACCGACGGGCGGCTCCAGCCGCCCCCTCCCAACCATGAGAGCCCGTCTGCACCGCATAGGATGCGCGGGCATCGTATGTCCAAATCTCGGAGATCGATCATGAAAAGCAACCATCTCGCCATGCTCGTGGCAGCAATGTCACTGAGCGTGTCCCCACTTGCAACATTGCCGGCGGCGGCCCAGCAGGACACAAAGAGCAGCGGCCAGACACAGTCTGGCACGGAAGCCGGCTCGCAGGCGGGCTCCGCCAAGACCGGCACCGACTGCACCCCCGACGCGTCGGGAGCCTGCCCAGGCAAGGGCCAGTCATCTCAGCAGAAATCCGGTCAAGGCTCGGAGATGAAAAAGAGTGCCGAGCAGCCTTGGACCGATGGCTCGACGAGCGGAAGTGCGTCCGGCAAGACGTCGACAGAAACCAAACCTGCATCGAAAGATGCCAGCGGTGGCACCACGACAGAACAGAAGCCCGCCGCCAAGTCCGGCACCACGGATAGCAGCGGCTCGGCCACCACAGGCACGAAGAGCACCACGCAAAGCGGCGATGCGTCGAAGCAATCGACCGATCAGAATGCGACAACAACAAACAAAAGCTCTGCTGAAACCAACGTCAACAATAACACGACGAACACCAAGTCCAACGTCAACATCTCGGTCGAGCAGCAGACGGAAATTCGAACGGTGGTGAAGGAGGTCCATGTTGCGCCTGTGAAGGAAGTCGACTTCACCGTCTCCGTCGGTACGACGATCCCGAAGAAGGTCCGACTTGAACGGCTGCCGACGCGCATTGTGAAGATCGTTCCGCAGTATGAAGGCTACCGCTTCTTCATCCTTGCGGATGGCAGGATCGTCATCGTCGATCCCGATGCTCTCACGATTGCCTACATCATCGAGGCCTAACTCGCGTTTCCCGGCGGTGTCTTATGCGCCGCCGGGCCGCAGGAGCAATCAATGATCTACCATGAAGATAAGCCGTCCGGCACTGCCTTTCCCATCATCGTCATCCTGATTGCCATGGTCGCTATTGTCGGCAGCCTGGCACTGTCATCAGGCCATCCAACGTCGGCTCGGGTCTGGATTCCTGTTACTTCGGCAGGGCCTTGATTTCATTTTAATATGCTCAACGCAGAGATCGCCTAGGTTCGGTTGAGGCGCTTGGTCATCGTGGCGAGGTTCGCGACAATAAGGGAGACGACTCGAACCTTACGGGTCTTATGTCGATGTGGGGGTTCGGGCTCCCGGATTTATGGTTCAGGATCAGGTCTTCGCAACAACAACTATGTGCCACGGTTGCCAACGATCGGCCGGTGCAGATTTGGCGAGAATGATCTGAAGCATGGGGTTCGTGCAGCGCTTTGCGGATTGAAGCACCCGTGATCGACGCGGTCGTCGAGCCACCTGCCTTTCGATCGAAGTTGTGGTACTGTTTGATGGATGTCGTTGTTCTCGGGAG
Source organism: Rhizobium leguminosarum bv. trifolii WSM2297 (assembly GCF_000271845.1). Next base: position 2,010,756 of record NZ_JH719395.1, read on the forward strand.
GGGTAGCAATTCATGGTCGTGCACAGGGATATGACTAGCGACGAATGGAAGTGGCTTGTGCGCCTTTGCCAACACGAAGCGGATAGAATTCCCAAAGAAATCGAAGCGCGGTTTACCGAACTTGGTCTGATCGGGCCGGATGGTCTTTCGGACAATGCCAGGATTTTGGTTCAAAATGAACTGCTGGCAGAGCGGCGGAACAGACTGCAAGGGCTTCACTGACTGACTGCTTTGGGCCAAGCCCAAAGCAGCGATATCGATTGCGAGACATTCCAAGCTGGAGATCCGATGACCTCGGCGGCGGCGTATTCTGGAGTGGCGATTTCGATGGCTCAAATGGAAGAAGTGGAGTCGCGGCCGCAGACAGCTGGTCGCAATCACCCACCGCAATCTGGAGGCATGGAAGTTCCGTTCGCTCGGGTTCAGGAAAGCCAGTCATGGATTGGGTCAGGGACGATGTTGGGGCGACCATCGGCTCCCGCGCGATGACAGCAACCTGCTGACGTCCCACGGCATCGTGCTGATCAGCCCTCTTTTCTAATAACTACAAGAGCGCCCATCGCTCGGCCTGAACCCGGCTCCACAGGCTGGATTGAGCGGCTGGCTCTCGTAATGGTAATAACCGCCGCCGATCGACGAAGTCTGATCGGGGCTGGTCGACGTGCAGGCCGAAGTGATCGTGGCAAGGCCGATCAGCGTTCCGGTCGCGATAAATGCGAAAAATCGGTTCATCTGAGCTTCTCCTTCGGAGGGCCTAGCTTTGGCCCAAGCGGCCAATCTACCACGCCAAAGCGAATGCAGGCATTGATCGATGATAATCGACTACTCCAGGTGGCCTCTCGTAACGCTAAAGTGATCGCCTTTCAGCCCTCTTTTCAAGCCCATGCACTGTCACATAACTGTCATGCAAAATTGCCCATTGTTATAGCAGCCTGGGCAAAATACATGCTGCCGGCTAACAAAAATAAGAATGAGTGTACTGCCATGAATGCCCTGCATAAACTTTTCAACCGCAACCTCCTGACCCGTTTCGTGACCGGTCTCGGTGCGGTTCCGCAGCGTTTTCGCGACGCCCGCGAAGAGCGCAAGCCTGCGATCCATCCGTCCTTCATGGATGATTTCGGCGCTTAAATCAGCAATATGTTCGCCGGCTGCCGGGTGAGGCAAACGACCTCATCCTGGCTGGCGCGCGCCTTCAGTTGACTTCGGGCACTGCCGGTCGCCCCAGCTGGTCGCCATCCTATTGTAGAGCGCGAGCTGGCGCATATCGTTGCAGCGGTTGATGTTTTGGCCGATATATTGTGCGCAGTCGCTGGCACATCCTGAACCGAGCCCGTGGCCCGTCCTAGACGATCCCATCGACGCCCAACAGGAAATAGGACAGCCGGTTATTCTCAAAAAGTTGCCGACCAAGCCGGCGAAATTCGTGCCGTCCCGGGTCTTGGCGGCCGGCGCCATCTGCTGGTAGATCGTCATGCCGTTCCACCGGCGTCTAATAAAGCGTCACCCCCAACTTCCCTCACCAAGTCAGTTTATGCGGGCGCGAGCATTAATTCATTTTGCTGCTGCAAGGCGTCTCTGACCCGGGCGTTTGCGATGGTGATGATCTTGCGCATGATGGCGGTGAGCGCGACGCGCTTTGGTTTTGCGGCCTTGAGCAGCGCCTGATAGGCTGTGGCGAGCGGACTATTGCCACGGCAGGCGGCGAGAGCAGCGATGAAGAGCGCCGGACGGATCTGGCGTCGCCCGCCGGTGGTGCTGCGGTGCCAGCTGGCCTTGCCACTGTCTTTGGGATGCGGAGCCACACCGGCGAGGCTTGCGACCTGGCGGCGGTTGAGGGTGCCGAGTTCGGGCATGACGGCCAAGAGCAGCGGCACCAGAACCGGTCCGATGCCCGGCACCGACCGCAATGATTTAGCCCGCAGTTCCAGATCGCGGCTTTCGCTAATCAGGGTGTCGATCTCTGCGTTGAGCGCTTCGATATGGCGCTCCAGTTCGCAAAGATGGGCGCGGATATTATCGGCGATCAGACTGCTGCGCGGGGCTTTCAGGCGGTTTTGCTCCTGCACCCGCATGGCGACGAGGTCGAGACGGCGGGCGACGAGCAGCTCGAGCTTCTGCTGGGTCGGAGCGGTCGGCTGCCAGCGCAGCAGCATCGCGGCCCGGTCGCGGCCATAGCGGGACAGCCAGCGGGCGTCGATCGCGTCGTTCTTGGCGCGCTTGCCGAAGGATTTGATATAGGCCTTGACCTTGGCGGGATCGGCGCGATGGGCCTGGATGGCCAATTCCAGGAGCACGCCGAGCACGGTATCTTCATGGCCGCCGGTGGCCTCGCACACGGCGAGCGTAGCGCTGCCTTGATACGGTTCTAAGGCGGCACGCAGCGCGTCGGCCTCGTTGGCAATGGTCAGGCAGCGGCGGGTGCAGCTGTCGAACAGGGTCACGGTATCGCAGGAAACGTCCAGGCCGAGGATGGACTGGATTTCATCGGATTCTGCCATCATAATTGGGCTCCATGCTTCGAAATTGTCTGCGGGCGTGTCCTTCGGATAGCCCATTCAAGTCAGCAAGCGATGCGAAGCTGGTGCGGCAAAAGTCCCTTCATGAGGTCGGTCGTTGACACCTATTCCTGTACGGGCGCTTTGTCGCGCGAGCCCCGGGATGGCCATCCCGGGGCTCGATCCAGCTTCCCCTGCAGTAAAGCATAGATTTGAGAGACAATTCCTGTGGCCTCAGGGCCTTGCCCGAGGGATGTCACAGGAATCCAGTGCGCCCAGGTTCCCTGGGCGCGGGAGACGCCTTGCCTGGTAAGAGTCATTCACCGCGCAGACGCGCGGTGGCTGGATTCCTGTGACGGGCACAGGAATGAGGGAGGAGAGGTGGGTGCGAACGCCCCGAGCCCAAAGCGAAGGGCCGGGATAGGGTGCGGCAGGCTCGACGCCATACCTTGCCGCAAGTTCGACATCGCTGTGGTGTCGCGAAGCATGCCTCTCTCGTTCCCGCGACGGGCATAGGAATGACAGAAGTGAAGATGTGCCGTGGCCGCCCCCCTCTGCCCTGCCGGGCATCTCCCCCACAGGTGGGGAGATTGGCTGGGCGCACTGGCTTCCCCAAACAACTACCGACAGCCCTGCGAAACGGTAGAGTGGCGTGAGGGTTTAGCCACTTGTGATCTCCCCACCTGTGGGGGAGATGCCCGGCAGGGCAGAGGGGGGTATCCCACGGCACACCATCCAAGGAGACAGAAATGCCCGTCTACATCGCCTTGCTTCGCGCGGTAAACGTCGGCGGCACCGGCGCCTTGCCGATGGCGGAACTGAAGGCGATCTGCGGACAACTCGGCTTTACCGATGTGAAAACCTACATCCAGAGCGGCAATGTGCTGTTCCGCTCGAATGAGAAAGAAAAGGCAGTCGAGGAAAAGCTCGATGAGGCGCTCGGCAAGAAGATGGGCAAGCGGCCGGGCGTGATGGTGCGGACCAGCAAGGAACTCGACGCCATTGTCGCCAATGCGCCCTTCCCCGACGCCAAGCCGAATTTCCTGCTCGTCTATTTTCTTCCCGAAAAGCCGCCCGCAGATGCGCTTGATAAAATGGTGGCGCCCGATGGCGAAGAGGCGAAGCTCGCGACCCGCGAAATCTACGTGCATTATCCCAATGGTTCCGGCCGCTCGAAGTTGAAGCTGCCGGCGCTGAAGCCCGGGACCTCACGCAATC
>NZ_JH719395.1:2014571-2015186 GCF_000271845.1 Rhizobium leguminosarum bv. trifolii WSM2297
CGTCATGCCGTTCCACCGGCGTCTAATAAAGCGTCACCCCCAACTTCCCTCACCAAGTCAGTTTATGCGGGCGCGAGCATTAATTCATTTTGCTGCTGCAAGGCGTCTCTGACCCGGGCGTTTGCGATGGTGATGATCTTGCGCATGATGGCGGTGAGCGCGACGCGCTTTGGTTTTGCGGCCTTGAGCAGCGCCTGATAGGCTGTGGCGAACGGACTATTGCCACGACAGGCGGCGAGAGCAGCGATGAAGAGCGCCGGACGGATCTGGCGTCGCCCGCCGGTGGTGCTGCGGTGCTAGCTTGCCTTGCCACTTTCTTTGGGATGCGGAGCCACACCGGCGAGGCTTGCGACCTGGCGGCGGTTGAGGGTGCCGAGTTCGGGCATGACGGCCAAGAGCAGCGGCACCAGAACCGGTCCGATGCCCGGCACCGACCGCAATGATTTAGCCCGCAGTGCCAGATCGCGGCTTTCGCTAATCAGGGTGTCGATCTCTGCCTTGAGCGCTTCGATATGGCGCTCCAGTTCGCAAAGATGGGCGCGGATATTATCGGCGATCAGACTGCTGCGCGGGGCTTTCAGGCGGTTTTGCTCCTGCACCCGCATGGCGACGAGG
>NZ_JH719395.1:2015286-2199130 GCF_000271845.1 Rhizobium leguminosarum bv. trifolii WSM2297
ACCTATTCCTGTACGGGCGCTTTGTCGCGCGAGCCCCGGGATGGCCATCCCGGGGCTCGATCCCAGCTTCCCCTGCAGTAAAGCATAGATTTGAGAGACAATTCCTGTGCCCGTCACAGGAATCCAGTGCGCCCAAGTCCTTGGGCGCGAGAGACTGTTTCAAGGCTCCAATGGATTCATTCACCGCGCCGACGCGCGGTGGCTGGATACCTGTGACGAGCACAGGAATGACGGAGGAGAACGAGGAGCCCCCACCAACCTCCCCATGAGGGGGCATTGACGAGGCGAGCCCCCGGCCGAGCAGGGGGGCTGGCGCAGCACACACCTCCTCCCACCCGCGCGCCCACATATTTTTCCTGCGATGCGACTCGCCCTTCCCTTCCGCCGCAATAGCTTCACAATCAACCGACAGAAAGTGCATCCGGGAAACGACAACTAGGGAATGAAACATGGCGCCGATTCTCTCCAAGACTATTCTGATGACTGCCCTTCTGGCCCTGCCGCTTGGCGGCGCAGCGCCTGTATGGGCGCAAGAGGCAAAGCCGCGCGAGGCGGTGATTTCGGTGACGGGCGATGGCGAATCGGCGGTCGCGCCCGATATGGCCGTCGTCAATCTCGCCGTCGTCAAGCAGGCGAAGACCGCCCGCGAAGCGCTCGACGAGAACAACAAGGCGATGAACGAGGTGCTGAAGGCGCTGAAGGACGGCGGCATTGCCGAGCGTGATCTGCAGACCTCCGGCTTTTCCATCCAGCCGCAATATAATTATCCGCAGCCTGTCGATGGTCAGCAGCAGCAGCCGCAGCTGATCGGCTACCAGACCATCAATTCCATCACCATCAGGCTGCGCGATCTCGCCAAGCTCGGCCAGGTAATCGATCAGTCCGTCACCCTCGGCATCAACCAGGGCGGCGACATCCAGTTCACCAACGACAAGCCGGAAGCAGCCCTTGAAGAGGCGCGCAAGAATGCCGTTGCCGAGGCGGTGAAGAAGGCGAAGACGCTGAGCGAAGCGGCCGGCGTCAAGCTTGGCCGCATCATCGAGATCAACGAGAATGTGCCCCGCCCGATGCCGCAGCCCACCTATCGCGCCACGATGATGAAGGAGGCGTCGGATGCAGCCGTTCCCGTCCAGAGCGGCGAGAACAATTACAATGTCAGCGTCACCGTGACTTTTGCGATTGAGCAAGAATGAGGGTGCCGCGTGTCTTTGAGGACGCGCGGCGCTCAGATGGGCTTGTGGTGGGAGCATCGGCCTCTGGGCGAAGGGAGATAGAGGCAACCTCTCCGTCCCTCGCCAGCCACTCGTAGGGCACGTCCCCTCGCCCCGTAAACGGGGGTCCGAAGGACGGGTCGAGACCCGTGGCTCGACCCCGGTCAGGTTAGGGTGAGGGGCAGCCGTGCGGTCGAATCGGTGTTATGGCACAGGGCGAAGACGACTCAGGGAAGAGCGCAAGACCCACAAAAAGAAAACCGCCCTTGCCGATCCGGGGAGACTGGCAAAGGCGGTTCTGGCCGCCGCATCGGGGAGACGAGGCGGTATTCTGCTTGATATCAGCGGCGCATCGCCGGGCAGCCGCGGACGTTGGCGAAGGTCATTTCGCTGGGGCCGCGGCGGGTCCAGCCCTGGACGATGACGCGGCGGGGCGTGATGTCGACGACGCGGGCGCGGCGGAAGCCGTAGTCGCGGGCCATATCTTCGGCCATACGCGGATCGCAGCCGCGCGGCCGGCGGTCGAAGCCCGGACGCTCGTAACCAGGACGCTCGTAACCCGGAGGCGGACGGCGGTAGTCGCGCGGCGCGTCACGGTCCTGATCGCCGATAATGATATTCAACTGCGCGGCGGCAGGCGCCACCGTGCCGGCAAGGGTGCCGGCGCTCAGCATGACGGCAAGACCCGCCTTTGCCAGAAACTGCATCATCGAAAAACCTTTCGTTCAAAGTCGGTCCGGCCGAGCCGTCCGTCCTATTACCCCGCATGCCGCTGAAGCGTTATTTGGGAATCACTCATACGGGTTAGAGAAGAGACGGCTGAAAGTGGCGCCGTCAAGGCAAAAGCGGCCGGCAAGCACCGCTTCGGCGCCTGCCGGCAGGCCCTCAGCGCCGGATCAGCGGGCAGCCGCGGACATTGGCGAAGGTGATCCTGTCCCAGCCGCGACGGTCGCGCCCGGCAACGACGACGACGCGCGGCGACATGTGGGTGATATGGGCTCTGCGCAGGCCGAAATCACGTGCCTTGTTCACGGCATGGATCGGCGAGCAGCCGCGGATCGGGCGATGGTATTGTGCCTCGATGACGAAGTTCGTCTGCGGCCCCGCGGCTGCCGCCGTGGAGAAAGTGGCCGGGATGGAGCAGAGAGCAAGCAATGCAGCAAGCGAGGCCTTGGCGAGGAAATGTGTCATGGAATGTCTCCGTCGGTTGGTAGGCTCTCCCTTCAGGGATTGCCTCGACAGTAACCACCACAAGCTGAATGGTGTTCGAACCGCACATTCAGTTTGCATTCACAAGGATTAATCCTTTCACGGGCTAAGATGCAGGACGATTTCGCGCCGGTGCGGGCGATCGCGATGTTCGAAGAGATAGAGGCTCTGCCAGGTGCCGAGCATCAGCCGGCCGCGGGCGACGGGAATACCGATCGATATCTGCGTCAGCGCCGCCTTGATATGCGCCGGCATGTCATCCGGCCCCTCGGCCCGATGCACGACCCAGCCCATCGATGGATCGGAGGCCGGCGGCACGAGGCGGCGGAAAAAGGAAAGAAGGTCGGTTTGCACGTCGGGGTCGGCATTTTCCTGAATCAGCAGCGAACAGGATGTGTGGCGCACGAAGACAGTGAGAAGCCCCTCCTCCCGCCCCGAGGCGCTGACGAAAGCGTCCGCCTGATCGGTGAATTCGTAGAGGCCCTGTCCGCGTGTGGACAGGGTCAGGATCATCTGGGGCAAGGCGCTCTCCCGTCTCGAAATGAATTCTGGCGACGTGACGCACCACTGGCGGCCAGTCAAGCTCGCCCGGGCAAAAGTCAAGCTCGCCCAAGCTCAGAGTTTGATCAGCGTCTCGAAGCCGCCATAGATCATCCGCTTGCCGTCGAAGGGCATCTGCCATTGGTCGCCCTTGAGCCTCGGGTCGGCCATCACCTTGGCGTTGATATCGTCGCGCTCCTGCCGCGACCGGTAGACGATCCAGGCAAACACCACCACCTCGTCCTCCTTGGCCTGCACGGCGCGGGGAAAGGAGGTCTGCTCGCCATAGGGCACGTCGTCGCCGAGGCATTCGACATATTCGAGCGCACCATATTCCTTCCAGATCGAGCCGGCGAAGGTCGAGAACTTCTTATAGGCTTCGATATTCTCCTTCGGCACCGCCACGATGAAACCGTCGATATAGGACATAACGCTGCTCCTCCTCCACACTGTCGCGTTGACGGGAGAGATAGGAGGCCGGCCGGGCAGGTCCAGGGCAGCTGACAGAGGCAATCACGGCCCATTGACCAGCTTGAGGATGAGCTGCTGGATATTGCCGCCGTCGCCCATTTCCACCTTGTCGAAGTCGCGGCCGCGCTGGCGCTGCTTCGCCGAGATCTCGCCGAGGCGCTGCGTCAGTTCGATCCGGATCTTCTTGCAATCGGGGTCATCGGCAACGGTGAGGCCGATGCTCATCACCTCGATTTCCCTAACCATCTCCTTGATCGTATCGCCATGCACCCGCTCATGCGCCGCGACGCCTGCGATGAAACTCTCCCAACTGCTGCCAACGGCGGCCGGCAGCGCTGCCGAGGCTTTCGGCAGCGTATAGGTGATGATCAGCTTCGGCCGGTTGGTCGTGATGACGCAGGCCTTACCCTGCACTTCGTATTTCCGGGTCCAGGTCAGCTTGAACGTCGTATGCGCGATCACCCGGCCGATGCCGACCTGAGGTCCCCGCGCGCCGATCGACTCGTAGAGCTCGGCGCCTGACTTGCCTGATATCGAATAGGGCCGCACCTCTTCCACCGCCTGCCATTCGGCCAGCGCCACAGCCGGCGCTAGGGAGAAAATCGCCGCAATTGCACAGGGCAGAAAAGATTTCGTCACGAGCGGCCCCCGCCGAATGATGGTTGGCGCGGACCCTAACGGGACCGCCTGCCACTTTCAATGCAGCTGAGCGCGCCGTGTCGCTTCAGCCCTGCAGCGTCTTGACCTTGGTGAGATCGGGGAAGAGCCGCATCCACAGCAGCACGACGGCGATTGTGCCGAGCCCCCCGACGAGGCCGGTGGCGACCGGCCCGAGGACGGCCGCCATCATGCCGGATTCGAATTCGCCGAGCTGGTTGGAGGTGCCGATGAACAGCGAATTGACGGCGCTGACGCGGCCACGCATCTCATCCGGCGTCAAAAGCTGCACCAGCGAGCTGCGCACGACGACGCTCACCGTATCCGACGCGCCGACCACAAGCAGCGCTACGACGGAAAGCGCGATATTGGTGGAGAGCGAGAAGACGATGGTGGCGAGGCCGAACACGGCGACGGCGGCAAGCATCTTACGCCCGACATTGCTCTCGAGCGGCCGGCGGGCAAGCACGATCGACATGGCAAGCGCGCCGATCGCCGGTGCGGCGCGCAGGAAGCCCAGTCCCCAGGGGCCGGCATGCAGAATATCACGGGCAAACATCGGCAACAGCGCGGTGGCGCCGCCGAGCAGCACCGCGAAGAGATCGAGCGAGATCGTGCCGAGCATCACCGGCCGGCTGCGGATGAAGGAGACGCCGGCAAAGACCGAGGCGAGTGTGACCGGCTCGCGTTTGGCTGGCGCCCATTGCATATGGATCGAGATGACGTTGAAGCTTGCAACGGCAAAGAGCAGCGCGGCAACAGCAAAGGGCGCAACCGGGTTCAACCCGTAGAGCAAGCCGCCGAGCGAGGGACCGATGATCAGCGCCGTCTGCATCAGCGACGTCGAGGTTGCGACCGCCTTCTGCAGCATCGAAGCCGGCACGATGTTCGGCAGCAGCGCTGCCATGGTCGGCCGCTCGAAGGCAACGACGGCGCCGAGCACGGTGACGGCGGCAAGGATGCCGGCCGGCGTCAGCCATTGCTGCCAGGTGGCAACCGCCAGCACCAGCGCCGTCACCGCCTCGATCAGCTGGCAGATAAGGCCGATGCGCCGGCGGTCGAACCGGTCGGCGACATGGCCGACGACGAAGGTCAGCACCGCCATCGGCAGGAACTGGCAGAGGCCGACGAGACCGAGCGCAAATGCGCTGTGCGTCTGGTCGTAGATCATCCAGCCCATGGCGATGCCGATGGACTGGAAGGCAAGTGAGGAAAAGACGCGGGAGGCAGCGAAGTTCAGATAGCCGGGGTGGCGAAGAACGCTCCGCTGGCCTTGGGATATGTCCATTTTGCGATGTCACCGGCCGACATGGGAGGCTGCGGCCTTCAGGAGGTTTCCGTGAATGTCAGAGCGGTGTTCTGCCCAGATGGAGGCTTTGTCAATTGGAATGAACCGATGTCACCGGATTATGCATGCGAAGCGGGCCGTGATCTGCGGGAAGCGCTTAGCGCGGCTCCTTGATGATGTTCAGATAGGCGGGGTCGAATTCGGCAATTTCCTGTAGCCGCTCCCAGTCGACGATGGTGATCGTCCGGTTCTCCCAGGTGAAAACCCCCTCGCGCCTCAGCGCCTGCAGCGTCTTGTTCAGATGGACCACGGAAACGCCGAGCACGTCGGCCATCTCGATCTGTGTCAACGGAAACTGGAAGCTTGCGCCCTTCGTCCGCTTGACGACCTGCAGGCGCACGAAAAGCTCGCAGACGAGGTGGGCGATATGGGCGCGTTTGGAGCGTCGGCCCATGGCGACGATCCACTCCCGGTGAATGGCGCCATCGACCAGCGTATCGAGCCAGAGCAGCCGCGTCAGATGCGGCATGCGCTCGGTGATCGCCCTGAGATCGCCGTGGTCGGCGAAGGCGACATGGCAGGACGACAGCGCGACAATGCCATGATCCATTTTCTTGACGGGAAAGGCATGCAGGTCGACGAAATCGCCGGCGACATGCAGCGCGGTGATCTGGCGGCTGCCATCGGCCATGACCTTGTAGCGCGCCGCAAAACCATCGAGCAGCAGCGTACTGTAGGGCGGGCGGCTGCCTTCGAGGACGATATCCTCTCCGGCAGCGAACTGCCTGTCCTTGACCAGGATCGACCTGAGAAGGTTCTCCTCCTCCGCCGAAACCACATCGCGGCTTCCAAGATTGAGCAGCAGGGCTTCAATCACGGGCTTGTCCGCCGATAGCACAAGAAGAGAACATGACGATGCGACCTGTATTTTCTATAAGAATCAATGCCTAGCCTCGGGAACAATTGTCTTCATCTGTGATTTCCCCTGTGACGCACAGGAAAAAACATGGCACGCTACTTTTTCGATCTGCATAACGGCGAAGGTCCGACACGCGACGAGCACGGCACCGAGCTCCGATCGCGCGAGGATATTCCGAAGGAAGTGACCCGCATCCTGCTGGATGTGGCCCGTGACGAGCTGCCCGCAGGCGATCGCACCATCATCGCCGTCACTGTCCGCAACGAAAGCGGCGATCCGGTTACGGTTGCCAGCCTCGTCTTCAACAATGAATGGCTCGACGTCTGGCGTTAGGTGTCGGGTCCTTGTTTTCCACATGTCGTTACCGCAAAACCGCTGCACGGTTTTGCGCGACATGCTTTAAGACCCACCTTCATAGCCGACAATTAAATTTGACACAGTCGCCCGGATTGCTCTCGGTCGATCGACAGCCATTCATCAATCAGCGCGACGATCCGGCTATTTGGCGATTTCTTCGAGAATCAGCCGGATTTCCGCCAATGGGCGCCGGTTTTCATCGAAGAGTTCCACCGACATCATATTCAAGGGTGCCGTCGGCAGGCCCTCGGCGGCCATCTCCGCCAGCACGCGTCGCGCTTCGGCTTTCGCGGCCTCGACGGATTCGAACTCATATCCCGTCTCGGTCGCCCCGACGCCATCACGATCGAAGAGCTGGAAGTAGAATTTCGGCACGACACATCCCCCGCTAGATCAGCCCTAACGATCCCGCGGGCAACATGTTCCCGCGGACAGCATGCCCGCTGGGCCGCATGCTCCGCCAGACAGTATCTCTTTCGAATCCGTGCGATCGTCAGAAGGTGCCGGCCTCCGGCGAGGCCATTTCCTCGATGCCGTCGACGCGGTTGGGATAGAAGGCGAGATGGTCCTTGATGCTGCTGACCGCGGCATTCGGCGACTCGTAGGTCCAGACGGCATTTTCCGAGCGCTCGCCGCCCGGAATAATGCTGTAATAGGCGGCGTCGCCCTTATAGGGGCAATGGCTGGTATGGTCGGTGCGCTGAAGCAGCGACATGTCGACATCCCGCCGCGGAATATACTGCACCGGCGGATAGGAGGCCTCGCAAAGCGTCAGCGCATCGTGGCTATCGGCAATCACCTTGCCGCCGAGCGTGACGACGACGCGGGAGGGATTGTGCTCGATAGTGATCGGATGGTCGGGCCCCGGGATCTTGATCGTCTTATCTGACATGCGCTTCGTCTCCAGGAAAATAGCGATCCCGTGGAGATAGGGTCGGCAGGCGGCCCGTCCAAGGCCTCAGGCGCCGCCTTCCGCTTATGCGCTAGGGTGAGCATTGGAATTCGAAATATGGCAACGCACGGCTGAGCACGGCCGCCCTTGTTGTCGCCGGCCAGTGACGTGTCAGCGCATCCGCGAGCGTTTCCATCAACCTGCCGATATCCTCGCCGGCAGAAGCATGCAGCGCCTCGGCAACGATCAGCACCGAGCGCGTCGGCGCCCGCACCGCCGAAAGCCCGCCCTGCCGGTTGGTCCAGCGCCGCGCATGCGCCCTCTCCTCACCGTCTGCGAAGATCACCTCGTTTGGTTCCGGATGCTCGATGTCTCCGCCGAAGGTCAGATAGGTCTCGTGGCCGCCGGCCCGCCGAACCTCGAGATCGCCCGCAATCCGTTCGGTGTCGAAGACGGCGATCGGAATGGCGAAGGCGAGCGAAATCACATTGCAGAGATCGACGAGCGGATGCAGGCGCGGCAGGCCATGCTCCTGGCGGAAGCGGCGCAGCAGCGCCTCGGAAGCGCAGCGATATTGCGTCGGCTTCAGCCCCATGCGGGAAAAGCCGCGCCGCCACGCCTGGATTTCAGGAAATTCGCCTTCCTGCGCGACGGCGAGCCGGGCCTCGGCAATCGCGCTGAAGCCCGCAATCGCCTTCTCGACATCGGCATCCGCATGGATAGCGTCCACATGGAGCACGCCGGCGCGAAGCTCCGGAAACGCCTGCCATATCGCCTCGGAATGACGGAACTGCATGGCCTATCTCCCTCCAGATATATTCATCGCCAACCGGCTGCCGGCAAAGGCAAGCCCGAGCATGGCCGCCAATACGCAGGCGATGCCGGCGATCTGGTTGAGCCCGATCGGTTCGCCGAGGATGAGGAAAGCAAGCATGACGGCGGAGACCGGAGCGACCGCAGTGAAGAGCGCGGCTTCCGTGCCGCTCACTCTTGCCGCCCCCGCATACCAGAGCAGGAAGCCGCCGGCTGTCGGCACCAGCGCATAATAGACGACGGCAACAACAGCGCCTGTGGACATATCCCGCGCGAAAGGCGCCTCGAAAACTGCCGGGATGGCGGCAACAGTGAGGCCGATGCCGGCCATCAGCGTCGACTGGGCAAGCGGCGGAATGTCAGTCTTCAGCCTCTTGTTCAGCAGGATGAACAGTCCCTCGCAGACGACGGCGCAGAAAATCAGCACATCGCCGGCGAGCGACCCGCCGGCCGCATGGGGTGTGAAGGCGATCGAAAGCACGCCCGCCGCCGCAAGCGCCACGGCAACGAGCAAAGCAGGCTTCGGCCGTTCGCGCAGCAGCAGGACGGAAATGGCCGCCGAAACCACCGGCAGCGTGCCGATGATGACGCCGGCATCGGCCGCCGAAGTGAGGCTGAGGCCGGAAATCAGCAGCGTCGTATAACCGACGCTGCCGGCGCCCGCCTGAATGACGAGGATCAGCCGGTCATGCCCGGAGAGCTTCGGCAGCCGGACGCCGCTCGCCCGCATCAGCACGACGAGGATGGGAAATGCGAGAGCGAAGCGCAAAGCCGTGGCGGTAAATGGCGACAGGCCCGATGCGATGAACTTGCTGGCGATGACGGTGCTTCCCACCGTCAGCATGGCCAGCGCCAGATAGAGATATCCTTGAATCTGCCTCGACATACAACGCCTCCTGTTGGGAGCGCCTAGGAAACAGCAGGGGCGTCTCGCGGTCTTGAACGAAATTGCAGGCGCGACGTTGGCGCTCAGAAAAAGGCGCCGGCATAGAGCCGCGGCGACAGGCCGTATTTGCGCACGAAGACGCGCGTCATGTGGCTCTGGTCGGCAAAGCCGCTGGCGAAGGCTGCTTCGGCAAGCGGCATGCCCCGAGCGATCAGCCGCCGGGCGAGATGGATGCGGGCCTGGACGAGATAGGCATGGGGCGTCAATCCCGTCGCCTTGGCAAAACCGCGCAGCACCTGGAAGCGGCTGAGCCCGCTTTCCCTGGCGAGATCGGCAAGCGAGACGGCCGCAAGCGGATCATCATCGATCAGATCTCGGGCCGCGCGGATCGACGCCGGCACTGGCGGCCGCTCGCGGCTGCCGCCGCGTTCCCGCATGACATCGGCGACGAGCTGTAGCAGTAACTCCTCCGAGAGCAGCCCGCCGGCCGCTCCGCCGCCGGTCACCGTGCCAAACAACTTTTCGAAGCGGGCGGCGATCGCCCTATTGCGGATGACGGGATAGGGGATTTCCTGCCGCCCTGCCCCACCCTCGGCGATCTCTCGCGACAGCCCGGCGACGATCTCAGGGTCGAAATAAAGGATGCGCCACGATCGCCCTTCGCCGATCGGCGCGCCGTCATGCACCTCGTTCGGATTGACGGTGATGATATCGCCGGCCTCGGCCTCCACCATGCCGCGGCCGCTCAGCGATTTCTGCGCGCCGGCGGAAATCAGGCCGATGCCGAATTGCTCATGCGTATGCCTACCGAAACTATGATGCGTTTCCGCCATCACCGCTTCGACGCCCGTCAGCGCCGAGCGCAGCATCCTGAACTGGTTTTTCGGCATGTCCCGTCCAAAGGTCCGATCGCCGCCACTTTGCCAGCCGGGCGGAGATGTCGCAATGGCTAGAGCATGTCGCGCAAAAGTGTGCGGCGGTTTTGCGATAACGACACGCGTAAAAACAAGGAGCTAAAGCGCGTCGTGCTTTAGAAGAACTCGTCGAGCAGCTGATAGTAATCAAGCCTCGCTGGCTCCAGGGCCGTCAGCCCGTAAAGATCGAGGAAGGGCTGCACAAGCGCATCGCCGAAATTGGAGGCGATGCTGCGGCAGGCGAGCGCGATATCCTGATAGCGGTCGGCAATGCCGAGCCGGCTGCAATCGATATAGCCGGAGAACCCGTCTTCGCAGGCGATGAAATTCGGCAGGCAGGCATCGCCATGGGTGACGACGAGATCCTCGCGGTCCGGCCTTCTGCTTTCGAGCTCGGCAAACAGCGTCTCGGCACTCTTGCCAAGCCGCGTCTCGTCGAAATCGGTCTCGTCGACGATGCCGGCCTGCATCCGCGCTTTGGCCACCGCCACGCGGTTCTCCAGCCGGTGATCGAAGGGGCAGGATGCGATCGGCAGACGATGCAGCTCGAGAAGCGCCGCAGCCAGCAATTCGACCCGCACAAGCGGCGTCAGCGCCGAGGCGCTGGCGAGATCGGCGCCCGGCAGGGCGCTGATCAGCAGCCGATTGCGCCCGCCGCCGCTTTCCCTCGCGATGACATCCGGACAGGGCAGTCCGGAAGCCTTGAGCCAGTCGAGCCTTGCTGCTTCATTGGCAAGCTCGCCGAATGGGCCTGCCTGCTCGACTTTCAGATAGAGGCTTGGCAAGCCCTCGCCTTCCAGCCGGAAGACGCTTGCCGCCGAACGACCGAGCCCATCCCGCTCCATCCGGTAACCCGATAGCCGCTCGCCGAGCGGTCCGGCCGGCAATGTCTTGGAAAATGTCAATGAAGCGTTTCGGCGGGCGCAGCTTCGAGAAGGATCTCGAAGGCCTCTTCGAGCGCTGCCACCAGAATATCGGTCAGCTCTTCGCCTTTGTTTTCCAGAAACAGCGCGCTCACGGCTTCGTCCTGGCCCTCCAGAAAATGCTCGAACTCGTTCGACATATCATTGTCCCTTCTTCACCGTACCATCACGGCCATGGGAAGAGGCTAGATGCGGTTCCTTGCGTGTGGCTTGTTGCCGGTGCGACGGGATCCGATCACGAGGGCTAGTCACGAATTTCATACTTCGCATACTGACTGCGGGGGATCAATCCGCCAACTTCGTGGGCAAATGACATAACTTTCGTAGCTCCGTCATCCACCTCGCAACGGAAGCGAACTTGGAACCAGCCCTTGGCTGTGCCAAAGGCCGCATCCTTCACATCAAGAATGTTACCGGCTCGCAACCCAAAACTGGGCAATGCGGACGGGAAATAGGCCGGTGAACCGTGAACAAGTTGGCCCTGAAGCTCGGTAGTGCAAAGCGTGGCCACTCGCTCTTTGCGTGAAAGGCCACCCATCGCGGTTTGCGCAAATAAACTGCCATCGGCCGTCCGCGAAAACAGGGTTCTTGCCTCAGGCAGATCGTTCGTTGCAGGCAGCGCTTTCGGTTTTTCAGCGGTCTTCTGCTCCGGCGGTTTCGCCTGCTCGATGGTCGTATTCGCTTCGCTAGACGCTTCTGCCGGCGGCCCATTGCGCTCCGGAGAAACGTCCATCGTGGCCACCTCAGGGAGCTTCACATCGTCTGGTACGGGTTTTGATGCAGGCGCCTCGGTTTCAGGTTTCGCCGCAGTAGCCTTTGTCGGCATCGGCTCCGATTGAGTGTCGTGCTGCGGTGGAGTTGTCGAAGGTTTTATTTCACCTTGCGAAGAATTTCCCGCTAACGATTTCTCGGGACCGCTATCCTTATCCCCAAATTGGGTGACAGGGCTCAGGGTCGGCATAGGCTTCGACTTGGCTTGCTCGGGAGCCTTTGTCGCCGAAGGCGGTGGTGGGGGTGGCGGCGGGCGTTTCTTGGCCTGTTCCGGCGGCTTAGGCTCCGGTGGCTTTTCCTCCGGCTTCTTCTCCTCCGGCGGCGGAACGAGCTCGACCTTGACGCTCTCGTCTTCCGCAGGCTTTGGCTCGATCTTCGGCAGCCCGAAAATCAACAGCGCGACAAGCGGCACATGCAGAAGCACGGACGCGACAACACCCCAGCGGATTTCAGGCCGCTGTTTTGCCGTTTCGTGATTCGTCTCTGTCATTTCCACGTCGTCTGTCACAGCAGCGATGTGGCTGTTAAAACCGGCAGCATCAAGCCACGAAACAAAAAAACCTCGTGATCGCCGCGTTCATTGGTCGGCGGGCCCGTCATCCTTTACCAGATCGTGCGCCTGCCATTCGGCCTCCGGAATGGCGTTTCCGACGAGAGAGGCGAAGGACACGATTTTACCGGATCCGGCATCAAGCGCGCATTTGAACTGGATGTTGTACCACTTGCCTTTGCTGCTGAAGGCGCCACCCCTCACCTCGACGCTGTTGCCGCTGACCTTCTCCGGTGCCATTGCATAGGGCGCGAGCATATCCGGCCGCGCGCGGCGAACCTGCTCCAGCGCTTCGAGGTCGCAGAGCTGCAGATTACGCTCGCTGCCGGCAAGGCTACGCAGTGCTTCGCGGGCGCCCCGGCTGCGCGGATCGGCCAGCACCTTGTCGGAAAACAGCCGGCTTGCCGCGACGAATTCAGTCGGCTTCGGCGCCGGCGGAGCGACTGACGTCACAGACGGCATTGCGGCAGCGGGCGGATTATTGGCGACCGGCGCAGGGCTTTCGGCTTGGGGCGATGCGGCTTCGGGTTTTGTCGGATCCGGCGATGGCACCTTAACCGGCTCGGACTTTGTCGGTGGTTCCGAGGGCTGCGGAACGATCTCCACCGAGAGACCGTCGTCGGGCAATGGCAAGGGCGGCTCGGCCTTCGGCAACAGTAGAAGAAGAAGAAGCAGGATGACACAGGCATGCAGCGCAAATGACGCAGCAGCGCCCCACCGGATCCCATCATCCCACTTGTCCGCCGCCATTTCCATCGGTTAGCAGGCGGCAGTCGGACGATCGGTGACGACCGGGAAATGGAGGAGCGCTTTCATCATGAGCTTGCCGAAAAATCGGGCCGGGAGCCCCGCCGCGGAAATTGAAGCACGGGTCGACACTGCCAGCACAGCCGAGGCTCTGCAACACAGAAAATTCCAATCTCTAATTACACTTAGCCAAGCGAGCCTATGAGATCCCGATAGGCCGCCTCCGGGAAGGCCTTCAGCGTCTCGGTCCGGACATTGCCGCCCATGGCAAGAGAGAGCGTAAAATGCGCCATCACAGCGTCATCGGGCGCCTCACAGACGGCGACCATGTCATGGCCGCCCATCGTCAGGAAAAACTGATTGAAGGAGCCGCCGACGCCGGCGAGCAATTTCTTCGCCGCGTCCAGTCGTTTTGCCGAGTCGCGAACGTTGCGGATGCCTTGATCCGTCCAATCGATCAAAAGAATGTAAGTGGTCATGTCGTACCTCCTAACGGAGGAACCAGTCTACGCAGGTATGCGTCGACCTTGGTTCGCGCGTCGCGATCGATCCCTTCCCCCGTGGCCGAATTATAGCCCTGTCACCATGAGGGGACAAGAAAGCCAACGCACTCATTGGTGTTAATTACAAAAGCAAAAGCCGGGCATCGAGCCCGGCTTTTCCCATCAGAACGGCATCGAAGCCTCAGCTATCGAGGAAGGAACGCAGCTTCCTGGAGCGGCTCGGATGCTTCAGCTTGCGCAGCGCCTTCGCCTCGATCTGGCGGATACGTTCGCGGGTGACCGAGAACTGCTGGCCGACTTCTTCGAGCGTGTGGTCGGTGTTCATGCCGATGCCGAAGCGCATGCGCAGGACACGTTCCTCGCGCGGCGTCAGCGAGGCAAGCACGCGGGTCGTCGTCTCGCGCAGGTTCGCCTGGATGGCGGCGTCGATCGGCAGCAGCGCATTCTTGTCCTCGATGAAATCGCCGAGATGCGAATCCTCTTCGTCGCCCACCGGGGTTTCGAGCGAGATCGGCTCCTTGGCAATCTTCAGGACCTTGCGGACCTTTTCGAGCGGCATGGCGAGCTTTTCGGCCAGTTCTTCCGGCGTCGGTTCGCGGCCGATTTCATGCAGCATCTGGCGCGAGGTGCGGACGATCTTGTTGATCGTCTCGATCATGTGCACCGGAATGCGGATCGTGCGGGCCTGGTCGGCGATCGAACGGGTGATCGCCTGACGGATCCACCATGTCGCATAGGTCGAGAACTTGTAGCCGCGGCGGTATTCGAATTTGTCGACCGCCTTCATCAGGCCGATATTGCCTTCCTGAATGAGGTCGAGGAACTGCAGGCCGCGGTTCGTGTACTTCTTGGCGATGGAGATGACGAGGCGAAGGTTCGCTTCGACCATTTCCTTCTTGGCGATGCGGGCTTCGCGTTCGCCCTTCTGCACCATGTGCACGATGCGGCGGAATTCCGAAATCGAAATGCCGGTCTCGGTCGCCAGATTCTGGATCTCCTGACGGATGTCCCGGATCGTCGTGTTTTCACCGCGAGCGAATTCCTTCCAGCCGCGGGCGGCCAGATTGCCGATCGACTTCATCCAGTTCGGATCGAGCTCGGCGCCCTGGTACTGTTCCAGGAAGCTATCGCGCTTGACGCCGTAGGATTCGGCCAGACGCAGCAGGCGGCCCTCGTTGGAAACGAGGCGCTTGTTGATGTCGTAGAGCTGCTCGACCAGAGCGTCGATGCGGTTCTGGTTCAACGACAGCGACTTGACGGCCTTGATCAGCTCGTCCTTGAGCTCCTTGTAGCGGCGCTCCTGGGCTGAAGACAGCGTGCCGGATGCCGACAGCCGCTGCTCGACCTGCTGGTCCTGCAGCTTGCGCAGCTTCTTGTAGGTCTCGGCGATCGTATCCAGCGTCTCCATTACCTGCGGGCGCAGCTCGGCTTCCATCGCCGCCAGCGAGAGGTTGGATTCGTCCTCGTCCTCTTCCTCCTCCTCGGCAGGCAGGCCTTCGCCGCCGACATCGGTGATGTCGTCGTCGCCGGAGCGGGCGCGACGGGTCTTTTCCTTTTCCTCGGCAGCCTTGCGGTCGGCCTCGATCTTCTCGGGGCTCTGGAACTGCGGCGCAGCCTTGGCTTCGGGACCGGAATAGGTCGTTTCGAGATCGATGATCTCGCGCAGCAGCGTCGTGCCTTCGTTCAGTTCGTCGCGCCAGATGATCAGCGCCTGGAAGGTCAGCGGGCTCTCGCAGAGACCGGCGATCATCGTCTCGCGGCCGGCCTCGATGCGCTTGGCGATGGCGATTTCGCCCTCGCGGGACAAAAGCTCCACCGAACCCATTTCGCGCAGGTACATACGCACCGGATCGTCGGTACGGTCGGTCGGTTCTTTCTTCTTGGCGGTCGCGAGCGCAGTGCCGCTCGACGGCGCGAGTTCGCCGCCTTCGCTCTCCTCGTCGGAACCGGCATCGTCGTCATCGCCGCCGCCGGAAGCACCGGCTTCCTCGGCTTCTTCATCTTCGATGACGTTGATGCCCATATCCGACAGCATCGACATCGTGTCTTCGATCTGCTCGGACGTCACTTCTTCGGACGGCAGAACGGCGTTAAGCTCGTCCATCGTCACATAGCCGCGCTTCTTGGCGGCCTTGATCATCTTCTTGACCGCGTCGTCGGAAAGATCGAGAAGAGGGCCGTCGCTTGCGCCGTCGCGTTCGACTTCCGCGTCTTCGTTCTCTTTGACCTTGGTTGCCATTTATATCGTCGCCTTCCTGACGCTATCCAATCTCGCTACGGTGAATGGGCCGTCTCCGAGCATCACGCGCCGCACGCGTCGCCCTAGAATCACCTTTGCCCACCTAACGGGATGACATTTAAAGCCTGATTAACCACGATCGCCGGCACCGGACAGCAAAGCTTTTTTGCTTTTGGATTTCCGGCCATGGTTGCGCGATCCGCCTTGACCCAGTTCACCGTTTCAACAAGTCGAACGGTGATTCCCACATTTTTTGCTCTCGTCAAGCTTTTCCACAAAAAAAGCTCACGAAATATCGGAAAAAGCCTTATCCACAGGCTTTGAACCGCGGCAGCGATTGCGAACCCTTATTTAAGATGCGGCGAACAAAAGACAAGGGCAGCACGGATTTTGCTCCCCCTGCCAGTGGTTCGCGGCTTTTTTGCGTCCTATCGTTGGTCTATTCGCCTCTGTCCGGACAAATACTGGCTACTTTGCCTCGCCATCATAGGCCGTCACCTTCAACGCGCCGAGATCGACCGCGGGAATGCAGCGCAGATTGACCGACGCCATGGCCGCGCCATTCGGGCCTACGCCTTCGCCGAACGGCGCGATGCCGCAGTTGGCGCAGAAGTGATGCCGGATGACGTGCCTGTTGAAAGTATAGGTCGAGAGATCGTCTTCGGGCGTCTTCAGCACCAGCTTGTCGCGCGGCACGAAGGCTAGAAGTCCGCCTCGCCGGCGGCAGAGCGAACAGTTGCAGTCCAACGCCTCGGTGAATTCGCCTTCGACTTCGAAAGCGACTTTGCCGCAATGGCAGCTTCCTTCATAGAGCATGTCTTCCTCCTCACATCCAATCCATCACGACCTTGCCTGAATTTCCTGACCGCATCGCCTCGAAGCCATCGCGGAAATCGTCGATGCCGATGCGGTGAGTGATAATCGGCGCAAGGTCGAGGCCGCCCTGGACGAAGGCGATCATCTTGTACCAGGTCTCGAACATCTCGCGGCCATAGATGCCCTTGAGATTGAGCATCTTGAAGATCACCTTGTTCCAGTCGATCTCGAAACCGGCCGGCGCGATGCCGAGAATGGCGATCTTGCCGCCATTGTTCATCTTGTCGATCATGTCGCGGAAGGCGGGTGCGGCCCCGGACATTTCCAGCCCGACGTCGAAACCCTCCGTCATGCCGATCGCCTTCATCACGTCGGCCAGGTTTTCGCTCGAAGCGTCGACGACGTGGTCGATGCCAAGTTTGCGCGCCAGCGCCAGCCGGTGCGGATTGATATCGGTGATCACGACCTTGCGGGCGCCCGAACGTTTGGCGACCAGGGCCCCCATGATGCCAATCGGCCCGGCGCCGGTAACAAGCACGTCCTCGCCGACGAGATCGAAGGAGAGTGCCGTGTGCACGGCATTGCCGAACGGATCGAAGATCGCGGCGACCTCATCGGAAATATCCTCCGGGATCGCCACGACATTGCTTTCGGGAATGCAGACGAACTCGCCGAAGGAACCCGGCCGGTTGACGCCGACGCCGAGCGTGTTGCGGCAGAGATGCCCCCTGCCCGCCCTGCAGTTGCGGCACTTGCCGCAGACGATATGCCCCTCGCCGGAAACCCGCTCGCCGACATGATAGCGGGTAACCGCCGAACCGATCTCGGCGATCTCGCCGGAGAATTCATGGCCGACCACCATCGGCACCGGAATGGTCTTCTGCGCCCATTGGTCCCAGTTCCAGATATGGACGTCGGTGCCGCAGATCGCCGATTTCCTCACCCGGATCAGCACATCATTCGGCCCGACCTCCGGCACCGGCACATTCTCCATCCAGAGCCCGACTTCCGGCTTCGACTTGACCAGCGCCTTCATCATGTTCGACATATCTATATCCCTTGCAGTGCCTATTCCCGCCCCTCATCCGCCTGCCGGCACCTTCTCCCCGCAGGCGGGGCGAAGGGGATATGCCGCACCGCCTCGTCAACCCTCGACGCCGCGTTTGGCACGTCCCCTCGCCCCGTTTACGGGGAGAGGGTTAGGGTGAGGGGCAATCTCCCATTCTCAAATCATGCCCAATTCCCGCCCGGCCTCGGCAAACGCCGCAATCGCCCGCTCGACATCCTGATGCGAATGCGCCGCCGACATCTGCGTACGGATGCGGGCCTGGCCCTTCGGCACGACCGGGAAGGAAAAGCCGATGACATAGATGCCCTTCTTCAGCATCAGCCCCGCCATGTCCTGGGCGAGCTTGGCATCGCCAAGCATGACCGGGATGATCGGATGGCCTTCGCCGGCGAGCGTGAAGCCGAGCTTGGTCATCTCGCGGCGGAAGAGATCGGCATTGTCGGACAGGCGCTGGCGCAAGGCATCGCCCTTTTTGATGAGGTCGAACACTTTGAGCGAGGCGGCGGCGATAACAGGCGCCAGCGTGTTCGAGAACAGATAGGGTCGCGAGCGCTGCCGCAGCCATTCGACGACCTCGGCCTTGGCCGACGTATAACCGCCGGAGGCGCCGCCGAGCGCCTTGCCGAGCGTGCCGGTGATGATATCGATCCGGCCCTCGACGCCGCAATATTCCGGCGAGCCACGGCCGTTCTTGCCGACGAAACCGACCGCGTGGCTGTCATCGACCATGACCATCGCGCCGTATTTTTCGGCGAGATCGCAGACGCCGCCGAGATTGGCGATGATACCGTCCATCGAGAAGACGCCGTCGGTGGCGATCAGCGTGAAGCGGCTGCCTTCGGCCTTTTTCAGCTCCTCTTCGAGTGCCGCCATATCGTTGTTGGCGTAGCGGAAGCGTTTGGCCTTCGAAAGCCGGACGCCGTCGATGATCGAGGCGTGGTTGAGGGCATCCGAGATGATCGCGTCCTCCTCGGAAAGCAGCGTTTCGAACAGACCGCCATTGGCATCGAAGCAGGAGGAATAGAGGATCGTATCCTCCATGCCGAGGAAGGCGGAGATGCGTGCCTCGAGCTGCTTGTGCTCTTCCTGCGTGCCGCAGATGAAGCGCACCGAGGCCATGCCATAGCCGTAGCGGTCGAGCGCCTGTTTGCCGGCCTCGGCCAGTTCCTCGTTGTCGGCAAGGCCGAGATAGTTGTTGGCGCAGAAATTCAGCACCCGCTCGCCGGTGGAAATCTTAATCTCGCCCGCCTGCTTCGAGCTGATGACCCGCTCGGATTTGTAAAGGCCGGCATCCTTGAGCGCCGCAATCTCGGCTCGGAGATGGGAGAGAAATGGCGAGGTCATGGGCGGCCCTTCCTGACGTTTTTTATAGCACTCGGGTTAGCATACCGCCGCGGGCTTGTCTTGTTCAGCGCTGGACGGAGATCAGCAGGAACATCGGGCGATCCATTTCCGTCGCCCAGTCGGAATTGTCCCGCAATTCCTGATCGTTCGGGCTCCACTCCTCGACATGGCGAATGGAAAAGCCGGCCGCGATCAATGTGTTGAGCGTCGTGCCAAGTTTGCGGTGATGCTTGATCACGCCCTTGGCGAGCCAATCGGTCGTTCGCGAGCCCTCGACAGAATAGCGATCGAGCGGCCAGATGCGCCGCCCCGCGGCATCGGTCGCCCAGTCCGGATTGGTCGGCGCCATGTAGATCGGGTGCTCGATGGTGAAGACGAAATGCGACCCCGGCAAAAGCGCGTCATGCACGGTAGCAACGATACCTGCGAAGTCCTCGATATAATGCAGCGCCAGCGAACTGTAGGCGAAATCGAAAGATGCCTCGGCAAGCCTTAAATGCTCGAGATCGGCGATCTCGTAGGTGGTCGCGGCATCCGTCGTCTCGGCCCTGGCTCTTGCGATCCTATTTTCCGAGATGTCGAGGCCAAGCACGCTTGCGGCACCCTGGCTCCTGGCAAAACGCGCAAACCAGCCAAAGCCGCAGCCGAGATCGACGATGCGTTTGCCGGCAAGGTCAGGCAGAAGCGCCTGCACTGCCGGCCATTCGGATGCCCCGGCAAGGCCGCGGACGGATCGGCTAAGATCGCTATACCCGGCGAAGAATTCCGCCCGGTCGTAGATATTCTGTGCCATCGACGCTTCTCCTCCCGAGGCAGCATTTATCCAGCGTCTATCTTGGCTGAACTGCCGATCTCAAGGATTGGCCCGTCCCCAGTTCAGCCATTGTCCTGCGCCAGGATGATCTCCAGGAACGCATCGCCGTAGCGCTCGAGCTTCGCCTGCCCGACGCCCGATATGGCAAGCAATTCCTTGCGGCTCCTCGGCCTTTCGGTGGCAAAGGCAATCAGCGTCGTATCGGGGAAGACGACATAGGGCGGTACGCCGAGCGATTTGGCGATCGCCATGCGCTCAGTTCGCAGCGCTTCGAAAAGACTGCCGTCGGC
Organism: Rhizobium leguminosarum bv. trifolii WSM2297; assembly: GCF_000271845.1. The sequence goes on from NZ_JH719395.1 coordinate 2,035,510, forward strand.
GCCTGACAGTCCCGATTTGCGCTCGCTGCGTTCCGCCTTCTTCGTGCGCCGTTCCGAGGCCGGGCGGTCCTTGCGGAAGAACACCTGCCGCTCTTGCTTGAAGACGGCGCGCGCCTCCGGCTCCAGCTTCAGCGCGCCATAGGCTTCGTGATCGACACGGATCAGCCCCATGGCCAGCAGCTGGCGGTAGACGGATTGCCAGGTGCGTGATGGAATATCCTTGCCGGCGCCGAACACCGGCATATCGACATGGCCGAAACGCTCGGTCTTTTCGTTGACGTTGCCGACAAGCACATCGATGACGTGGCCGGCGCCGAAACGCTCGCCGGTTCGGTAGATCGCGGCGAGCGCCTTGATCGCCGCTTCCGTGCCTTCCCAGGTCTCGACCGGCTTCAGGCAGGTGTCGCAATTGCCGCATTGCCCGGCATGCGCCTCACCAAAATGCGAAAGGATCGCCTGGCGGCGGCAGGAAGCGGTCTCGCAGATCGCCAGCAATGCATTGAGCTTGGCGCGCTCGACCCGCTTGATCTCCGCGGCGGCACCGCCCTCGTCGATCATCCGGCCGCGCTGGATGACGTCGGCCATACCATAGGCCATCCAGACTTCGGACGGCAGGCCGTCGCGCCCGGCGCGCCCGGTCTCCTGGTAGTAGGCTTCCACCGAGCCCGGCAGGTCGAGATGGGCGACGTAACGTACATTCGGCTTGTCGATGCCCATGCCGAAGGCGACGGTGGCGACCAGGCAAAGGTTTTCCTCTTTCAGGAAAGCATCCTGATTGGCATCGCGAACCGCCCTGTCCATGCCGGCATGGTAGGCAAGCGCGCGCACGCCCTGCCCGTTCAGCCACTCGGCCGTATCCTCGACCTTGGCGCGCGACAGGCAATAGACGATTCCGCTGTTTCCCTTGTGGCCGGAGAGGAACCGCAGGAGCTGCTGACGCGGCTGGTCGCGCTCGACGATTTCGTAAGCGATGTTCGGACGGTCGAAGCTGGTGGTGAAGATCTCGGCATCGTCGAGCCCCAGCCGCTCGATAATGTCGTCGCGCGTATGCGGATCGGCCGTCGCCGTCAGCGCCACCCTCGGCACGCCGGGATATTGCTCGCTGAGTTGGCCGAGCGCGCGATATTCCGGGCGGAAATCATGGCCCCATTGCGAAACGCAATGGGCCTCGTCGATCGCAAACAGGGCGATCTTTTCGTTGGCGATCAGCTCGCGAAAACCGTCGGTCAGGATGCGCTCGGGTGTGACGTAGAGAAGGTCGAGCTTACCTGCCGAAAGCGCCCGGCGAACCTCGATGAACTCCTCGCGGGACAGCGACGAATTGAGCGCTGCGGCGCGGATGCCGAGCTGCTTCATCGCCTCCACCTGATCGCGCATCAGCGCGATCAGCGGCGAAACGACGATGCCGACGCCGTCACGGCAGAGTGCCGGGATCTGGAAGCACAGCGATTTGCCGGCGCCTGTGGGAAAGAGCACCACGGCATCGCCGCCGGCGACCACATGTTCGACCACCAGCTGCTGCTTGCCGCGGAAGGAGGAATAGCCGTAAACCTGCTTGAGAATATCGAGTGGCGCGCGGCCGGCGGAAAACAGCGCATCGGCGGCGGAAAAGCCTGGTTCGTTCCGTTCGGTCAGCGGCATCAGTGGTTCGCCGCCCCTTTGACGCGGCCGGAAAGCACGCCGAAGCCGTCGATGATCGCCTCCTGGTTCTCAAGGCGCACCCCTTCAAAATGCACTTCCTGCTGCGCCCGCATCAGCTGAACGATCGCCTCGCCGTCGCCGGCCTCGGTCGCCAGCGCGATCTCGCGTTCGAGCTCGTTCTTCTGCCGGCGCAGCGCTTTTGCCCGTTTGTGGGAGGCCAGCGCCTGCCGGTATCCCTCACGCGCATCCTCCATCGCCGCCTCTTCGGTGGCGATCCACAGCCGGGCATTGCGCACCTGCTGGTCGAGGCTCTTGATGAGTGGGCCGAAACCTTCGAATTCCAGCCGTTCGGTCAGATATTCGCGCGTCAGATGCGGGCCGGCAACGGCAGCGGCGGCCCCAAGCATCGCCGACCAGAGCCGCTGCAGTTCACGGCTGTCATATTCGATCGCGGCGATTTCGTCATAATCGTCGATCATCAGCGCCGGATGATTGACGACGGTCAGCGCCAGCACGCTTTCGCGCAGCGCCGTATGGGCCTGGTGGCCGCGAACGGGGCCCGAGCGGGCAAGTCGGTCGGAAATGACGCTGGGGCTTTTCGGCCCTGCCTTGCCCGGATTGTCGCGGCCCGCGCGGTAGTTGCCGTTGCCGTTGAAGCCGCGGCGCTCGCCATTATTGCGGTTCTGGAACTGCGGCTGGAAGAAGGCGTTCAGCCGGTCGCGAATGTCCTGCTGATAATGGCGGCGGACATTCTCATCGGCGATGACGGCGACGAGTTGCTTCAGCCGCGCCTCGAGCTCGGCGCGTGCCTCGGGTGTGTCGAATTTGCCGGTGTTGATCTCCCGGCTCCACAGCATTTCGGATAGCGGCTTTGCCTGGCTCATCACCTTGTCGAAGGGGGCGCGGCCGTCATCGCGCACGAGATCATCCGGGTCCTTGCCATCGGGCAGAAGCGCGAAGCGGACGGAACGGCCCGGCTTCAGATGCGGCAGCGCCAGTTCGGCGGCGCGATTGGCAGCGCGGATGCCGGCTCCGTCACCGTCGAAGCAGAGCACCGGCTGCGGCACCATCTTCCAGAGCAGCTCGAGCTGGTTTTCGGTGAGCGCCGTGCCGAGTGGCGCGACGGCATTCTCAATGCCCGCCTGATAGAGCGCGATCACGTCCATATAGCCTTCGACGGCGATAATGGTGCCGCTCGCATTGTCGTCCTGAAGATCGCCGCGGCCCGGCCCCTGGATCGCACGGCGCGCGCGGGCGAAATTGTAAAGGACATTACCCTTGTGGAAGAGCTCCGTCTCATTGGAGTTCAGATATTTCGCCGGCGCATCGGCCGACATGGCGCGGCCGCCGAAGGCGATCACCTTTTCCCGGGACGAAAGGATCGGGAACATGATCCGATCGCGGAAGCGATCATAGGACACCGGCACGTTTTCATGAACGACCAGGCCGCAAGCCTCGATCTGCTCCTTGGAGACACCCTTGCCGGCGAGGAATTCCTTGAGCGCATTGCGGCTATCGGGCGCAAAACCGAGACGGAAGGTCTCGATGGTGCGGCCCGTCAGCCCGCGATCGCGCAGATAGGCGCGCGCCCTCGCCCCATTCGCCGTCTGCAATTGATCCTGAAAAAATTGTGTCGCCATTTCCATGACGTCGATCAGCGAGCCGCGCTCCTTCTCGCGCTTCTCCATCACAGGATCGGCAAGCGGCATCGGAACACCGGCCATATCGGCGATCTGCTGCACCGCCTCGGGAAAGCTCAAGCCTTCCAGCTCGGTGAGGAAGCGGAAATGATCGCCGGTGACGCCGCAGCCGAAGCAGTGATAGCGGCCCTTCCGGTCTTCGCAGTGGAAACTCGGCGATTTCTCGCCATGGAACGGGCAGCAGGCCCAGTAATCACCACGCGACACGTTGGTCTTGCGCTTATCCCAGCTGACGCGGCGCGCAATCACGTTCGAAATCGGAACGCGGTCGCGAATATCATCGAGAAAGGTGTTGGAAAAGCGCATCGAAACCTCTTGGCCAGCCTCCATATAAGCTGCTTTGCCGCTCCATGCCACGAAACTTGTCAGGAAAACCCGCTATTCACAGGCAAGTGCACCCGTCATCAGCGGCGTCGGTTATCCAATCAAAAACACGTTACCGCCCCCTGCGACAGGGTGCGACATTATTGTCTTTCGAGCGCTGAATTTCCCACCTCGCAAAAGACTCGGCAAGCGTGTCGAGCCTTTGATGAAACCGATTTAAACCGTTTTATAACAAACACTTATCACCTGAATCGATGGCACAACCTTATTCCGGAGCGGCCATCCAAGCGATCACTTCGACGCCTCCAAAAACGACGTTTTCGGCAATCATTATTTTTTTGTAATTTGAATAAGCAGCCGGCCCGCAATAGGTTCGATCTCAACAAAGCGATCCCCGAGCGAAGCACCATCCCTACCCCCGGCGCCGCTTCGCAAGGGTGCCTTTGCAAATACCCTCCGGCTTGGGCCTCGGCCCTGCGTTTGCCGGCGGAAGCAAAGAGCAAGAAGGCAGGAGCGCCCCCAGCTCCTGCCTTCTTAAATTTTGGCTTCCCCTGAAACAAATTCCCTTTTGAAATTAACCGATTATTGACAAAACCGTTGACACGCGGCGCCTGCCTGAAAGAAGTATGCGCCGAATTCCCTGGACCGCTTTCACATGGCCTTTACCGCTGAAAATCTTGCAGCCGACGATCGCTTTCTCGCTGCGATCCTGCATTGCGCCGATCAGATGCTTACGATCTATCGTGAGAGCCCGCGCATCGCCTCGATTTTCGCCGCACAGCAGCGCTGGCTGATGGCCCATGCCGGCTTTGCGCTTCATTATGGCCACCCCGACCATGAAAAGAGCGGGCTCTATTCCGGCCGCTTCATCGATTTCGCGGTCCGGAACGACATCGCCAGCCGCAATACCGCCGCGGCCTTCATGCAGGAAATGCTGGCCTATCGCTTCCTGCGGCCGGTTCCCGGCCCCGACAAGCGCACACGCTACCTGGAGCCCACGGAAACCGCCGAGGAGCATTTCACCAGGTGGCTCGTCGCCCATCTGACGATCCTCGACAGCCTCGATGGCGGTGAACGCGCCGGCAAGGTCACCGCCGATCCCTCGGCGATGATGGCAGCGATCCAGCCGCGGATCGCCAAGGCGATCATCGGCAGCGAAGCGGTGCGCAATCCCGGCGCCACCTTCAACCTCTTCAACTGGGCAAATACCGGCGGCTTGGTGATGGACTACCTGATCTCACGCCTTCCGGAATTTCCCCGGACGGCCGAACGTGTCGTGATTGGGCCGCTGTCGCTCAGGGAAATCCGCGAACAGTTCATGATTTCCAACACCCACCTGAAGCGGCTTCTGACGCAAGCGGCGACCATGGAGAGCGTCGGCTGGACCGAACCCTCCCGCAAGGGCGACTTCTGGCTGTCGGGCCGCTTCATCATGGAATATTGGAATTATCAGGCGGCGAAATTCGCTGTCATCGATGCCGCAGCCGAGGCGGTGCTCGGGCCTGCGGTTCAGAACGAACCGCAGGCGAGACGGGTCGTCTGAGGTTTATCCGTTCAGCAGTTCCTTGACGGTCGCCGACGCCTTGGCGAAATCCATCTGGCCGGCATAACGTTCTTTCAGCGCCGCCATGACCTTGCCCATGTCCTTGGCGCCGGCAGCACCGGTCTCGGCGATGATCGCCGACACATTGGAGCGCACTTCGCTGTCCGAAAGCTGCTTCGGCATGAAATCCTGGATGACGGTGATTTCGGCTCGCTCCTTGGCGGCAAGCTCCGGCCGGGAATTCTCTTCGTAGATCTTTGCCGATTCGTCGCGCTGCTTCACCATCTTGGCGAGGATCTGCAGAATCTCGTCGTCGCTCGCCTGCTCCTTGCCGGTGCCGCGATTGGCGATATCGCGATCCTTGACCGCGGCCTGAATCAGCCGGACGGTGGAAAGCCGCTCCGCATTCTTGGCCTTCATCGCCTCTTTCAGCTGGGTGGCGAGTTGATCGCGCAGCATGGTCTTCACTCCTGTTTTGATGCCGCTTCATAAACCACGCTGATACGGCGGATCAAATAAATTGCGCGGTCGCCACGATAAAGCGCAGGAAAATGGCGGCAATCTCGGCTAGAAAGATTGACGCTAAGCGATTGCGTGGCTATTTACCGCCACCTGCACCAAAATTCGTGATCAGGCCTGAAGCGCGCGGCATTGCCGTGTCCACACGCCTGCGAGATTAAATGGCGACGAGCGCGGCAACGCGCGTCGGCCGCCGGAAACGGGATGAAGATGACCGCGACAGCACCCTGGACAATCGAAAAGCCGACCGCCCTGCTCGTTCTTGCCGACGGCACGGTCATCGAAGGCAAGGGCATCGGCGCCACAGGCAAGGTCCAGGCCGAAGTGGTCTTCAACACGGCGCTGACTGGCTATGAAGAGATCATGACCGACCCTTCCTATCTCGGCCAGATCGTCACCTTCACCTTTCCGCATATCGGCAATATCGGCGCCAATGATGAAGACATCGAGGATCTGACGCCTGCCGCCCGCCACGGCGCCGTCGGCGTCATCTTCAAGGCCGACATCACCGAGCCTTCGAACTACCGCGCCGCCAAGCATCTCGACCAATGGCTGAAGGCGCGCGGCGTCATCGGTCTTTGCGGCATCGATACACGCGCGCTGACCGCCTGGATCCGCGAGAACGGTGCACCGAACGCGGTGATCGCCCACGATCCGAACGGCGTCTTCGATATCGAGGCGCTGAAGACCGAGGCCAGAGCCTGGAGCGGCCTCGAAGGTCTCGATCTTGCCAAGGTCGCTTCGTCGGGCCAGTCCTCGCAATGGACAGAGACGCCGTGGGTCTGGAACGAAGGTTACGGCCAACTCGGCTCGGCCGATGCCAAATACCACGTCGTCTGCCTCGATTACGGGGTCAAGCGCAACATCCTGCGGCTGTTTGCCGGCCTCGACTGCAAGGTGACCGTCGTGCCGGCGGCAACCAGCGCCGAAGACGTCCTCGCCATGCAGCCGGACGGCATCTTCCTGTCGAACGGCCCGGGCGATCCGGCGGCGACCGGCGAATATGCCGTGCCGGTGATCAAGACGCTGGTTAAGACCGATATCCCGGTCTTCGGCATCTGCCTCGGCCATCAGATGCTGGGTCTTGCCCTCGGCGCCAAGACCGAGAAGATGCATCAGGGCCATCACGGCGCCAACCATCCCGTCAAGGATCATACAACCGGCAAGGTCGAGATCGTCTCGATGAACCATGGCTTCGCGGTCGACTCTAAGTCGCTGCCCGATGGCGTTGAAGAGACTCATATTTCCCTTTTCGACGGCACCAATTGCGGCTTACGCGTGCTCGGCAAGCAGGTCTTCTCCGTCCAACACCATCCGGAAGCCTCTCCCGGCCCGCAGGACAGCCACTATCTCTTCCGCCGCTTCATCAACATGGTGCGCGAGAAGAAGGGCGAACCGGCGCTAGCAGAACGCTAATCGTAAGGATTCCGAAAAGGCCCCTTCAACCGGGCCTTTTTCTTGCTCCGCATATTGACCTCAACTTAACTTGAGGAACTACAAGACCTCCTGCAGATCTGACGCAGGAGAAAATGGATGAGCGGAGCCTTCTTTCGTGTCGACAAATTCGTCGTGCCGGCCGCGGCGCGTGAGGAATTTCTCGTCAAAGTGATGATGACCCACAAGCTGCTGGAGGCGCAGGAGGGGTTCATCGATCATAGGGTGCTGGAGCAGGTCGCCGGACCCGGCGAATTCAATTTCGTCACCATTGCCGAATGGGAAAATGCCGAGGTCGTCGAGCGCGTAAGGGCAGCCGTCGCGGCCGCCCACAAGGCTGCCAATTTCGATCCGCAGGAAATGTTTGCGCGTCTCGGCATTCGCGCCGATATGGCCAGCTACAAGCCTGTCGCCGCTTAGGCTCAGGCGCCGGCCATCGCCCCTTCCCGGCGAAGCAGACGATAGAACCGCCAGCAGAGCATGACGGCCGCCGCCGCCAGCCCGACGAGGAAGCCGAACCAGATGCCGATGCCGCCGAAGCCCAGCGGGAAGGCAAAGGCCCAGGCAAGGAAGAAGCCGATCGGCCAATAAGCAATCAACGCCATGATCATCGGCACGCGTGCATCCTTGAGGCCGCGGAGCAATCCGTTGGCGACCACCTGCAATCCGTCGACGAGCTGGAAAAGACCGGCAACGACGATCAGCGGCCCGGCATAGGCAAGCACCGCGGGCGCCTCCGGCGAGTTGACGTCGAGGAACCAGCTGCCAAGGAATTGCGGCATGGTGGCAAAGAGCACCGAGCCCACGGCGGAAATGGCGCAGGCAAGGATAAGCACCATGACCGAGGCGCGCACCAGCCCGCGGTAATCACCCTGACCATGGGCAACGCCGACGCGCACCGTCGCCGCCTGGCTGAGGCCGAGCGGGATCATGAAGGCGATCGAGGCCCATTGCAGGGCGATGCCGTGAGCGGCGAGTTCGATGGTGCCGATGTAGCCCATCAGCAGCGAGGCCACCGTGAACAGGCTGACCTCGGCAAGCACGGTGACGCTGATCGGAAAACCGAGCCGGAGGACCTCCAGCAGCGCATGCCAGTCAGGCTTCCAGAACCGCACGAAGATCTCGTAGCGCCGTGTCTCCTCGCGCCTCTGGACGAAGGCGAGGATGAAGAGAAAACCGGCCGTCTGCACAACGACAGAAACGATCGCGGCCCCCTCGAGCCCCATCGCCGGAAAGCCGAAATGGCCGAGCACCAGCGCATAGGCGAAGATCGCGTTCAACACCAGCGTGGCGATGGTGACGTTGAGGATGATGCCCGCCTTGCCGATGGCGCTAACCAGCGCGCGCATGACATTGAAAAGCAGCGCCGGCAGCACGCCGAACTGGCCGATCATGATATAGCCATGGGCGAGCTTGGCGACCTCCGGCTTCTGCTGCGCAAAGAGAAGGATCTGCTCGGAATTGAAGAAGGCGGGCTGCATGAGGACCCAATATGCGATCACCACCCAGAGACCCATGCGCAGCGCCCGGCGCACCGAGACGACGTCGCCGCGGCCATAGGCCTGCGCCACCATCGGAATGACGGCGATGGCAAAGCCCGAACCGAAGATCAGGATCGTGAACAGGAACTGGGCAGACAGCACCATCGCCGCCAGATGCTCGGCGCCGAGACGGCCGACGATCATCACGTCGGTGGTGTTGATGCCGAGCTGGGCGAGCTGCGCGCCGATCAGCGGAATGCCGAGCGCCAGCGTTGCACGGAAATGTGCGCCCCAACGATTATCGGTTGTCGGCGCAAGCCTGCGCGCGTCGATCGGCGTGTCCATGACACTAGTCCTGTGATTGAAATCGCGTCGCCGCAGTTCGCGGCAAAATATCATTCCGGGCTTAGATCAAAGCCCGGCGAAGCACTACCCCAAAACAGGCAGATGATGAAAAATTCATCATCACATCAGCATTCCTGATCGATCAACCCGCCGCTTCCAAAACCTCGGCCGGCTGACGGACCCGGACCCGTACGAGGAAGACACCGGCGGCCACCAGGATGAACAGAGCGGCGGTCAGATAGGGCGCGCCGGCAAAGGTGACCCGCGCCTCCGGCCGGGTGAAATAGCTGAACAACTGCGTGAAGATCAGCGGCCCGACGATGGTGGTGATGCTGCTGAGACTGGTCAGCGCGCCTTGCAGCTCGCCCTGCGCCGAAGGCGGCACCTTGCCGGCGGCGATGCTGCGCAACGGCGGATCGGCGACGTTTTCCATCACTGTCGCAACGATCACCACATAGACCACCCAGCCCTCCCAGGCGAAAGCATAGCCGGTCAGCCCAGCAGCCGAAAAACAGAGACCGAGAAGCGCTGTCTTCCATTCCCCGAGCAAAGGCACGACCCGCGGCAATACCAGTCCCATCACCAGCGCAGCGCCGATGCCGTAGATGCCGAGCGACAGGCCGATCTGTCCCTCGCTCCAGCCGTAGCGATAGGTCGAGACGAAGGACCAGACCGAGGGATAGACGGCATGGGCCAGGAAAAACAGGAACATGACGAGGCTGACCCAGCCGATGCCGGGATAATGACGCATCTGCCGCAACGCGCCGAGGGGATTGGCGCGCTTCCACTCGAACCGCCGCCGGTTCTTCGCCTCCAGGGTTTCCGGCAGCAGGAAGCAGGCGGCGATGAAATTGACGAGCGAGAGTGCCGCCGCGCCGAGGAACGGCACACGCGGGCCGAATTCGCCGAGTACGCCGCCGATGACGGGGCCGATGGTGAAGCCGACGCCGAAGGCAATGCCGATCAGCCCGAAATTCTTCGCCCGGTTCTCCTCGGTGCTGATATCGGCGATATAGGCCGAACAGGTGGCGAAGCTGCCGCCGCTGATGCCGGCCAGCACGCGGCCGACGAACAGCATCCAGGAGCTGGTGGCAATGCCGCAGATGAAATTGTCGATCGCAAAGGTCAGCACCGACAGCAGAAGGATCGGCCGGCGGCCGAAGCGATCCGACAGGTTTCCGAGCAGCGGCGCAAACAGGAATTGCATGCCGGCATAGACGAGCATCAGCCAGCCGCCGTCAATCGCCGCATCGCTGACGCCGCCGCCGGTCAACTGCTCCAGATAGGCGGGCAGCACCGGCATGATGATGGCGATGCCGATAATGTCGAGGAAGAGGATGATAAAGACCAGGAAAAGGCCGCGACGGACGAATTTAGGGTCAAGCATGAGGCATCTCTACAGCGGTTGGTTCTGAAAAGACGATCTCGTCGCCGAGAAAGTGACATAGCTCAGAAAAGAAACCGAAACAATCCGTGAACATTTCAAAGTTTTTGATGCTGCCGTACGGGAAATTTATGCACGACCTCAACCGAAGGGCGCGTTGCCGCTCAACCTTGAAAGAGATCGAGAGCCAGCGATCGCCATGCTGCGCGTCACCTTGCAATTGCCGCGACGGCATCCAGATCACTCGAGGAAGATCGCTCACTGTGCGTTTCCCCGCACAGCCTGTTCGATTCCGTCCGATTATCGGGGGGACGTGAAAGCGGTAGAACGACATCGACAGCGCCGCTCGATGCGCGCGGGCGAAGGAGAAGACAATGCAGACCTATCGTTTGGGAAAGACCGGACCAGATGTTTCGGCCATCGGCCTCGGCTGCATGGGCATGTCAGGCATGTACGGTCCTTCCGACCGCCAGGAGAGTATCGCAACCATCCATGCCGCGCTCGATGCCGGCGTCAATCTGCTCGATACCGGCGATTTCTACGGCATGGGCCATAACGAGATGCTGATCGGCGAGGCCTTGAAAGGCCGAAGGCGCGAGGATGCCATCATCAGTGTCAAGTTCGGCGGCTTGCGCGATCCTGTCGGCGGCTGGAACGGCATCGACGCTCGCCCGGTGGCGGTGAAGAATTTCCTCGCTTATACGCTGCAGCGCCTCGGCGTCGACTATATCGATATCTACCGCCCGGCCCGCCTCGATCCGAACGTGCCGATCGAGGACACCGTCGGCGCCATCGCCGACATGGTCAAGGCGGGTTATGTCAGGCACATCGGCCTGTCGGAAGTCGGCGCCGACACCATCCGCCGCGCCGCAGCCGTCGCCCCGATCGTCGACCTGCAGATCGAATATTCGCTGATTTCGCGCGGAATCGAAGAGAAGATCCTGCCGGCAACACGCGAACTCGGCATCTCGATCACCGCTTACGGCGTGCTGTCGCGCGGCCTGATCAGCGGCCACTGGCAAAAGGGTCAGGGTGCGACGGCCGGTGATTTCCGCCATTACAGCCCGCGCTTCCAGGAGGTCAATATCGATCAGAACCTCGCTCTGGTGGAAAAGCTGCGTGAGATCGCTCAGGCAAAAAGCGTCTCGGTCGCCCAGATCGCCATCGCCTGGGTCGCCGCCAAAGGCAAGGATATCGTCCCGATCATCGGCGCCCGCCGCCGCGACCGGCTGACCGAGGCGCTCGGCTCACGCGCGGTGGATCTATCGCCGGAAGATTTCGCCGCCATCGAACGCGCCGTGCCGAAGGATGCGGCCGCGGGTGGGCGTTATCCGGAACATATGCTGCAGCATATGGACAGTGAGAAGTGAGCGACCTGTCCCGCAATCCCAGTTGGAAAAATGAGAGGACGGCGCTGCCCCTCACCCTAACCCTCTCCCCGTAAACGGGGCGAGGGGACGTGCCATGCGAGACGTAGGCAAGGAACGGAGAGACTGCGGCATATTCCCTTCGCCCCGCAAGCGGGGAGAAGGTGCCGGCAGGCGGATGAGGGGCATTTCAAACCGGCCCCGAAAACGTATCGCAGGCCGACAGCTGTCCGCTGTCGAAGCCGCGCTTGAACCATCTGACGCGCTGCGCCGAGGTGCCGTGGTTGAAGCTCTCAGGGACCACGTAACCCTGCGACCGTTTCTGCAGCGTATCGTCGCCGATCTGCTGGGCGGCGTTCAGCGCCTCCTCAAGGTCACCGGACTCCAGCAAGCCCTTCTGCTGGGTAAATTTACCCCAGATGCCGGCGAAGCAATCGGCCTGCAGTTCGACGCGCACCGACATCTTGTTGGCCTCTTCCTCGCTCATGCGCTGGCGGGCCTGGTTGAATTTCGGCAGGATGCCGAGCAGGTTCTGCACATGATGCCCGACCTCGTGGGCGACGACATAGGCCTCGGCGAAATCGCCTGAGGCGCCGAACCGGTTGGAAAGCTCCTGGAAGAATTCGGTGTCGAGATAGAGCTTGTGGTCGCCAGGGCAGTAGAATGGCCCGGTAGCCGCCGATGCGGAGCCGCAGGCCGATGCCGTCGAGCCCGAAAACAGCACGAGGCGCGGCTCTTCATAAGTCCGGCCCTGCGCCTGGAAGATGCCCTGCCAGGTATCCTCGGTCTCGGCAAGCACCGTGCGCATGAAGGCGGTCATCTCGTCATTGGCCGGTGTGCGCGTGCCTTCGGACTGGCTCTGCTCGTAGCCGGGGCCACTCGTCATGCCGCCGCCTTCGAGCACCTGCAGCAGATCAACGCCCATCATCTTGAAGATGAAATAGATGACGACAAGGAAGATGATCGTACCGATGCTCAAGCCGCCGCCGGCGCGGCGAACGCCGCCGCCGGAAGGAAAGTTGAAACCGCCGCCGCGGCCGAAACCGCCGCCTGTGGGATCACCGCGGCGATCCTCGACATTGTCGGACTGACGCCGGCCTCTCCATTCCATCTTCGTTCTCCCCGGCAATGCCTGTGCTTGCACTTAAGGAATCTATATATCCGTCGACGGCCGGAATTCCAGCGACTTCATCGGACAATCGGACCCCTGCCTCGCGAGCACCATCGATCGCGGCGGCGCCTTTCACGGTGAAGCGACGCTCGATTTCGGCATGGTTGTGCGAGGTGTCGGACAGACCAGCGGTTCGATAGCACCAATACCGGCGGCGGAGGCCTTCGTCCCTTGCAGGCAGAATATCGCGACGTTCGCGACAGCAGGATTTGCGGTCCAGCCTGTCACCATGTCACCACCAATTGCGACCGCAGGATTCAGCGTAGCGGGCTGTGTTTTCCGAAGGCTTTGCTCACCGTCAACATGATGGCGTTTGCCGCCGATGCGAGTACGGAGGGTTTTCGAATGACCGGGGGCAGACCCATTCTCACTCGCTGTTGAGGCGCAAGCGACACGGTATCGACAAGGGTCCAGGCATCGCCGATAGCAACATCGACCAAGCCGAGATCTTCAGCCGCTTTGACTGCGTCATCTTCTGCAAGGCCGACACCGGTCACACGGCCTCCCTGTGCAGCGATCGCAGCCAAAAGCCTATCGATTTCCTTTGAATATAACACCTTGCGCCCCCCAGCACCTCACACCCAGCGCACCGACTATCAGCTTGTAAAGTGCGCGTAAATCGAGAGTAGCGTTGGTGGTAATAAGGACCCAAAAATGGTTTGCCGGGTAAAGACTAATACCCACCGCGCCGTCATCATCTGGCACCACGGCCGCCATCGCCAATCCGGCGCGTGGCGGCGAAATGCGGCTCCTGGTCGTAGCTGACGGAAAATAGCCTGCCGCGCTATGTTGGATTCCTGTCGATTCCGCGATTTATGGGGTTCCGTTTGCAAATACATTTGCCTATAAGCCGCTTCTAGCCTGAAAAGACCCAGCACGCGCGACCCGACCCGGTGATTTCCCCACCCTGGCCGGCTTTCTGCGCAGCCAGAAAACGGAAGCACCCATGCCGAAGCGCCAAGATATCAAATCGATCCTCATCATCGGCGCGGGACCGATCGTCATTGGCCAGGCTTGCGAGTTCGACTATTCAGGCACCCAGGCCTGCAAGGCGCTGAAGGAGGAAGGCTACCGCGTCATCCTCGTCAACTCCAACCCGGCAACGATCATGACCGATCCGGGCCTGGCCGACGCCACCTATGTCGAGCCGATCACCCCTGAGGTCGTCGCCAAGATCATCGCCAAGGAGCGCCCGGACGCGCTGCTGCCGACTATGGGCGGCCAGACGGCTTTGAATACCGCCCTCTCCCTGAAGCGCATGGGCGTGCTCGACCGCTACAATGTCGAGATGATCGGCGCCAAGCCGGCCGCCATCGACATGGCCGAGGACCGCGCCCTGTTTCGCGAGGCTATGGTCCGCATCGGGCTGGAAACGCCGCGCTCGATGCTGGCGAACGCCACCGACATCAAGGACCTCGACCGCAAGACGCACGAGGCCGAGCGCAACAAGCTGCGCGAAAGCCTCTCCGGATCCGACCTCGACAAGGCGCTGGACGAGCTGGAAAACCAGTGGAACCTCGGCGAGAGCGACCGCAAGCAGCGCTACATGAACCATGCCGTGGCGATCGCCGCCCAGGCGCTCGACCATGTCGGCCTGCCCGCCATCATCCGGCCCTCCTTCACACTCGGCGGCACCGGCGGCGGCATTGCCTACAACCGCTCGGAATTCTTCGAGATCGTCGGTGGCGGCCTCGACGCGTCTCCGACGACGGAAGTGCTGATCGAAGAATCGGTGCTCGGCTGGAAGGAGTATGAGATGGAGGTCGTCCGCGACAAGGCGGACAACTGCATCATCATCTGCTCGATCGAGAACATCGACCCGATGGGCGTCCATACCGGCGATTCGATCACTGTCGCTCCGGCGCTGACGCTGACCGACAAGGAATACCAGATCATGCGCAACGCCTCGATCGCGGTGCTGCGCGAGATCGGCGTCGAGACCGGCGGCTCGAACGTCCAGTTCGCCGTCAATCCGAAGGACGGCCGCCTCGTCGTCATCGAAATGAACCCGCGTGTGTCGCGCTCCTCTGCGCTGGCCTCCAAGGCCACCGGCTTCCCGATCGCCAAGATCGCCGCCAAGCTCGCTATCGGCTATACGCTCGACGAATTGGACAACGACATCACCGGCGGTGCGACACCGGCCTCCTTCGAACCGTCGATCGACTATGTCGTCACCAAGATCCCGCGTTTCGCTTTCGAGAAATTCCCCGGCGCTTCGCCGGTGCTGACCACAGCGATGAAATCCGTCGGCGAAGTCATGGCGATCGGCCGCACCTTCGCCGAATCGCTGCAGAAGGCGCTGCGCGGCCTCGAAACCGGCCTGACCGGCCTCGACGAGATCGAGATCCCCGACTCCGAGGAAGGCGAATCCAGCCACAACGCCATTCGCGCTGCCATCGGCACGCCGACGCCGGACCGCCTGCGCATGGTCGCCCAGGCGCTGCGCATGGGTCTTAGCATCGAAGAGGTGCATGAGGGCTGCAAGATCGATCCTTGGTTCATCGCCGAGCTCAAGAACATCGTCGACACCGAAGCCCGTATCCGCGAGCACGGCCTGCCTGAGGATGCCGCCAACCTGCGCATGCTGAAGGCCATGGGCTTTTCAGACGCGCGCCTGGCGACGCTAACCCGCAAGCGCCCCAAGCAAGTCGCCGAATTCCGCAACAGCCTGAACGTCCGCCCCGTCTTCAAGCGGATCGATACCTGTGCTGCCGAATTCGCCTCGCCGACCGCCTACATGTATTCGACCTATGAGACGCCCTTCGTCGGCGCCGCCCGCTCCGAGGCTGAAGTGTCCGACCGCAAGAAGGTCGTCATCCTCGGCGGCGGCCCGAACCGCATCGGCCAGGGCATCGAGTTCGATTATTGCTGCTGCCATGCCGCCTTCGCGCTGAAGGATGCCGGTTATGAAGCGATCATGATCAACTGCAACCCGGAAACCGTATCGACCGACTACGACACCTCCGACCGCCTCTATTTCGAACCGCTGACGGCTGAAGACGTGATCGAGATCCTGCGCGCCGAGCAGGAAAAGGGCGAAGTCGTCGGCGTCATCGTCCAGTTTGGCGGCCAGACGCCGCTGAAGCTTGCCGAGGCGCTTGAGAAGAACGGTATCCCGATCCTCGGCACCGCGCCTGACATGATCGACCTTGCCGAAGATCGCGACCGCTTCCAGAAACTCCTGATGAAGCTCGATCTCAACCAGCCGAACAATGGCATTGCCTATTCGGTCGAGCAGGCCCGCCTGGTCGCCGCCGAAATCGGCTTCCCGCTGGTCGTGCGCCCCTCCTACGTGCTCGGCGGCCGCGCCATGCAAATCCTGCATTCGGAAGGCCAGCTGCAGACCTACCTGCTCGACACGGTTCCGGAACTGGTGCCCGAGGATATCAAGCAGCGCTATCCCAATGACAAGACCGGCCAGATCAACACCCTGCTCGGCAAGAACCCGCTGCTGTTCGATAGCTACCTCTCTCAAGCCATCGAAGTCGACGTCGACTGCCTCTCTGATGGTACCGACGTCTATGTCGCCGGCATCATGGAGCATATCGAGGAAGCCGGAATCCACTCCGGCGACAGCGCCTGCTCGCTGCCGCCGCGCTCGCTGCCGGTCGAACTGCTCGACGAGCTGGAACGCCAGGCAAAGGCCATGGCCAAGGCGCTCAATGTCGGCGGCCTGATGAACGTCCAGTTCGCCATCAAGGACGGCACCGTCTACGTTCTCGAAGTCAATCCGCGCGCCTCGCGCACCGTGCCCTTCGTCGCCAAGACCATCGGCGCGCCGATCGCCAAAATCGCCGCCCGGGTGATGGCCGGCGAGAAGCTCGATGCGACCTTCGCCGCCTATGGTGAAAAGCCAGATCCGCGCCGGTTGAAGCACATCGCCGTCAAGGAAGCCGTCTTCCCCTTCGCCCGCTTCCCCGGCGTCGACACGCTGCTCGGCCCGGAAATGCGCTCGACCGGCGAAGTCATCGGCCTCGACACCGATTTTGCGCTGGCCTTCGCCAAGTCGCAGCTCGGCGCCGGCGTCGAGCTGCCGCGTGACGGCACGGTGTTCGTCTCGGTGCGCGACGAGGACAAGCCGCGTGTGCTGCCGGCGATCCGCATTCTCGTCGAACAGGGCTTCAAGGTGCTGGCAACCGGCGGCACCGCTCGCTTCCTCGCCGAAAACGGCATCACCGCCACCAAGATCAACAAGGTGCTCGAAGGCCGTCCGCACATCGAGGACGCAATCCGCAACCGCCAGGTCCAGCTCGTCATCAACACCACCGACGGCAACAAGGCGATCTCGGATTCGAAGTCGTTGCGACGCGCGACGCTGATGCAGAAAGTGCCCTATTACACCACCATGGCAGGCGCCGAAGCTGCCGCCCAGGCGATCAAGGCGCTGAAGGCCGGCAACCTCGAAGTCCGGCCGCTGCAGAGCTATTTCGCCTGAGATAGCCCATAGACTGTGCCATCGCTCGATGAGCGGTGGCGCATCTCGTTTGTCTGGAAGGCCGAAGTCCCGGAATCAAACTATCCGATCGCTGCCATAAGCCGCTGTATTTTCAGCATATCCTGACGAAATCGCGCCAATTCCTCCGCCTTCAATCGCTCGTCGGGAAGACGCAGCAGGTAGGACGGATGCACCGTCACGAACAGCGTCCGCCCGCCTTCGATCGCCATCGCCTCGCCCCTGATATCCTGGAGCCGATGCTTCGCGTCGGTCAGCGCCGCAAGCGCCGTTGCCCCCATGGCCACGATCAGCTTCGGTTTGACCAGTTCCATCTCCAGATTGAGCCACCAGCGGCAATGTTTCACCTCGCCCATATTGGGCCTCTGGTGGATACGCCGCTTGCCGCGCGGCTCATATTTGAAATGCTTGACGGCATTGGTGACGTAGAGCCTCGAGCGGTCGATGCCCGCTTCCCCGATCACCTGATCGAGCAGCCGGCCGGCCGGACCGACGAAGGGACGCCCTGCAATATCCTCCTGGTCGCCCGGCTGCTCGCCGACGAACATCACCTCCGCATCGGGCGGCCCCTCGCCGAAGACGGTTTGCGTCGCCTTCTCATAAAGCGGGCAGCGGGTGCAGACGGCAGCTTCGGCGCGCAACGCTTCCAGCGTGCCGGCCGGCGCTTCGGGTTCGGCAGGCACGCTGCGCGCCGCCTCCTGCAGCCGCTCGTGAAAGGGCATCGCTTGCGTCGACTCGCGCGCTGCCATCGCTCGCACCTTGCTCTCCGCCGATGCGATCAGGCCGGGAATGAGATCGGCCTCCGGCAGGTTCTTCCAGTATTTTTTCGGCATCTCCGCCTGCATCGCCTTCAGCTTCAGGCGCGCCGGGTTGAAGATGCTGGCGTAATAGGTGCGCCAGAGTTCATCAGTGACATCGGTGAGATTGGGCTTCTCGCACGGCTCATCGCTCATCGTCAGCCGCTCGCCATCCCAGGCGGCCGACCCCTTGGGCGTGACGATCAGCCAGTCCATATCGGTGAAGCGCCGCTGGAAGAAGGGCGCCATGCGCCTGACGATATGGTGGTCCGGCTCGAACCAGGCGATGAATTTTCGACGGTCTGCTGTGACTGCACCAACCTCCTTGAAGCGGACGAAGGCCGTCATCTTGTGCGCGTCGCGTCGGACATTTTTCGCCATCAGCCGGGCACGGGCGACATCCTCGTCGGAAGCCACTTCGAGCAGTTGCCGGTCCAGCTGCAGCCGCCAGAGCAGGCGGTAAAGCAGCGAAAATCGTGCCGGGTCGGTATGGCAGAGAACCGTCTCAGCCAGTTCGATGAAAGCGGGCGGCACCGTCATCGGCCTGCGTGTCACCGGCGCCGGCGGCATGGCGTCGCGTTGGAATGAAAGATCGGCCTCTGCGCTTTTTTCGCGCCAGTCGATCTCATCGGGCAAGATGCCGGCGGCCGCGAAGGCGCGCGCGGCATCACGCCACTCGGCAAGCTCGCCCCGCCCTGCAAGCACGACCCGGCGCATCACAGCAACGACAATTGTTCGGGTTGCGGTTCGAACATGGAGCGGAGATCCGGCCGGTCAATCAGCCGGCGCGGCGACCAGCCTTCCGCCGCGATGAAGGATTGGACTTTCCTGATCGAAACGCCGAGCCGCGAGAGGTCGTCGAGCCGCAAGCGGCGAAACCGGCGCGCCGAAACGATCGCCTTGACCGTCTTGGTGCCGAGACCGGGCACCCGCAGCAACCGTTCACGCTCGGCCTTGTTGATATCGACGGGAAATTCGGCCCGGTTGGCAAGCGCCCAGGCAAGTTTGGGATCGAGATTCAGATCGAGCATGCCGTCCGTCTGGTTGGCGGTGATCTCGTCAATGCCGAAACCGTAGAAGCGATAGAGCCAGTCGGCCTGATAAAGCCGGTGTTCCCTGATCAGCGGCGGCTTGATCAGCGGCAGGTTTTTCGACGAATCCGGGATCGGGCTGAAGGCGGAATAATAGACGCGCTTCAGGCCATAGCTGCTGTAAAGCCGGCCGCTGGTGGCAAGGATCGTCGCGTCGTTGGCGCCGTCGGCGCCGACGATCATCTGCGTGCTCTGGCCGGCCGGCACGAAACGCTGACGCGTCTTCGTGCGCAGCGTCGGTTCGCCGGCGGCCTCGATCTTCAGCCTCAGATCGCCCATCGACCGGCGGATATTGGCAGGCTTCTTTTCCGGTGCGAAACGGCTGATTCCACTATCCGTCGGCAGCTCGATATTGATCGACAGCCTGTCGGCATAGAGCCCCGCCTCCTCGATCAGCCGCGGCGACGCCTCGGGGATCGACTTCAGATGGATATAACCGCGGAAATTATGCGTGACGCGCAATTCGCGGACGATACGCACCATCTCTTCCATCGTGTAGTCGGGCGAACGAATGATGCCCGAGGACAGGAACAGGCCTTCAATATAGTTGCGGCGGTAGAATTCCAGCGTCAGCCAGATCACCTCCTCGGGCGTGAAGCGCGCCCGTTCCACATTGCTCGACGAGCGATTGATGCAATAGGCGCAGTCGTAGATGCAGAAGTTGGTCAGCAAGATTTTGAGAAGCGAAATGCACCGCCCATCCGGCGCATAGGCATGACAGATGCCGGACCCCTCGGTCGAACCCAGTCCGCCGCTGGCTCCAGAATCGCGTTTCACCGTGCCGCTGGAAGCGCAGGACGCATCATATTTGGCGGCGTCGGAAAGGATGGCCAAGCGTTCTGTTAGCGACTTCTTCATTAGTATGTTCACTATATGTTCTAATGCATAAAGTCAATCCCGACCATCCGGCCTTGGCCGGGTTTTTGCGACGGATGACCGGCTGTCGCGGCCACCTGCTTTTTCGTCTATGCGAATTTTCTGGAAATCGGCCTTGGCGATCTGCTATAAGCACTTAACTAGGATTGTGGCACGGTTCCGAAGCACCCTTCGGGACCTGTTTTCTTTTGTGTTCGCGCCTACCGCGTGGATACAAGGAGTGAAGGACAGAAAAATGGTTGAAAAGGTACCAATGACACCGGGTGGTTTCGTCAAGCTGCAGGAAGAACTGCGCTGGCGTCAGCAGGAGGAGCGCCCTCGAATCATCGAGGCGATCGCCGAAGCCCGTGCCCATGGCGACCTTTCCGAAAACGCCGAATACCACGCCGCCAAGGAAGCCCAGAGCCACAATGAAGGCCGCATCAGCGAGCTGGAAGACCTGACGGCGCGCGCCGAGGTCATCGACCTCACCAAGATGTCCGGCGACAAGATCAAGTTCGGCGCCAAGGTGAAGCTCGTCGACGAGGATACCGAGGAAGAAAAGACCTACCAGATCGTCGGCGACCAGGAAGCCGACGTCAAGGCCGGCCGTATCTCCATCTCCTCGCCGATCGCCCGTGCGCTGATCGGCAAGGAAGTCGGCGATTCCATCGAGGTCAATGCACCGGGTGGTTCGAAGGCTTACGAGATCCTCCAGGTTAGCTGGGGCTGATCGCCCGCCAGACACGAGATCCATCCCTTGCCGGACATAAGTGACGTCGAGATCATCGCGCCCAATTTCAAGCGCCGGCTCTCCGGCGTCACGTCGACCATCGTCCAGCTCATTCCGTGCCAGACCCGTCTTGGTTTCAGGATAGCAACGCTCGGTCCCGGCCTGCCCGAAGGCCTGCCGAAACTGCGATGGTCGCAACTTCCAGGTCTCTGGCGCCCGCCGGCGCGCCGGCGCCGGCGCGTCTGGCACGCCCGCCGCAACAATGAGATGGCCTTCGGCCTTTTGCTGCGCGACGTGCTGCGCATGCCGCTGAAGCTGCTCTTCACCTCAGCTGCCCAACGCCGCCACACTTCCTATACGAAATGGCTGATCCGCCGCATGGATGCGGTGATCGCAACCAGCGACCGGTCCGGCTCGTTTCTCGAGGTGCCGCACACGGTCATCCAGCACGGCGTCGATCTTGCCCTCTTCCATCCGCCGGAAACGGCCGAAGACGGCATAGCCGCCACCGGCCTGCCCGGCGGCTATCTCGTCGGCTGTTTCGGCCGCGTGCGTCATCAGAAGGGCACCGATCTTTTCGTCAAGGCGATGATCGAACTCTTGCCGCAGCACCCCGAATGGACGGCCGTCGTTTCCGGCCGGGTGACGGCGGAACACACGGCCTTCGGCGACAAGCTCAAGGCCGATGTCGCCGCCGCCGGCCTCAGCGACCGTATCGTCTTCCTCGGCGAAGTGCCCGATATCAAGGTCTGGTATCGCCGCTTGACGCTTTATGTCGCCCCTTCCCGCAACGAGGGCTTCGGCCTGACGCCGCTCGAAGCCATGGCCTCGCGGACCGCGGTGGTGGCATCGGACGCCGGCGCCTATGCCGAGCTCATCGCCGAAGGCGAGACCGGCGCGGTGGTCGCCGCCGGCGATGGCGAGGCGCTGACGCGTGCAATCGCTCCTTATATCGCTGATCCCGCGCTGGCGATTGCGCATGGCGAGAATGCGTTGAAGCATGTCAGGACGAATTTTGCGCTTGAGAAGGAAGCAACCGCGATCGGCGCCGTCTACACCAGGCTTCTTAGCGACAATCGCGGCTGACGCGGAAAAGAGAAGCGGCCCGTTTGGTAACGAGCCGCCGCAAGATTTCAATGATATGATCCAGCCGATTACTCCGCCGGCTGAAGCCCGGCAGCCGGAGCGCCGTCGATGGTCTGGCCGCCCAGCGCTGCGGCGAGTTGCGTGGTATCCAGCTCGTTTTCCCAGCGTGCCACGACGATCGTCGCCACCGCATTGCCGACGAGGTTGGTCAGTGCCCGGCATTCCGACATGAAGCGGTCGATGCCGAGGATGAGCGCCATGCCGGCGACCGGCACGGAGGGCACGACGGAGAGCGTTGCGGCCAGCGTGATGAAGCCAGCGCCGGTGATACCAGCGGCACCCTTGGAGCTCAGCATCGCCACCAGCAGCAGCAGGATCTGGTCACCCCAGGAGAGATTGATGCCGGTTGCCTGGGCAATGAACAGTGCTGCCAGCGTCATGTAGATATTGGTGCCGTCGAGATTGAAGGAATAGCCTGTGGGGATGACGAGGCCGACGACCGAGCGCTTGCAGCCGGCCTTTTCCATCTTGTTCATCAGGCCGGGAAGTGCGGCCTCGGAAGACGAAGTGCCGAGAACCAGCAGCAGCTCTTCCTTGATGTAGCGCAGCAGCGCCAGGATCGAGAAGCCGTTATAGCGGGCGACGGCGCCGAGAACGACGAGCACGAAGAGCAGCGAGGTGAGGTAGAAAGTGCCGATCAGCATGGCGAGATTGGCGATCGATCCGATGCCGTACTTGCCGATGGTGAAGGCCATGGCGCCGAAGGCGCCGATCGGGGCGGCCTTCATCAGGATGGCGACGAGCTTGAAGACCGGAGCCGTCAGCGCATTGAGGAAATTGACGACCTGCTCGCCCTTTTCGCCGACCATGGCAAGCGCGATGCCGAACAGCACCGAGAAGAACAGCACCTGCAGAATGTCGCCATCGGCAAAGGCGCCGACAATCGTCGTCGGGATGATGTTGGTGAGGAAACCGACGATGCTCTGCTCATGCGCCTTCGAAGCATAGGTGGCAACGGCAGTGGGATCCAGCGAGGCCGGATCGATATTCATGCCGGCGCCGGGCTGGACGACATTGGCGACGATCATGCCGATGACCAGCGCCAGCGTCGAGAAGGTCAGGAAGTACAACATCGCTTTGCCGGCGACGCGGCCGACCTTCTTCAGGTCGCTCATGCCGGCAATGCCGGTCGCCACTGTCAGAAAGATGACCGGGGCGATGACCATCTTGACGAGCTTGATAAAGGCATCGCCGAGCGGCTTCAACTGCGCGCCGAGTTCGGGATAGAAGTGGCCGAGCAGGATACCGGCGGCGATCGCCGCGAGAACCTGAACGTAGAGATGGGCATAAAAAGGCGTCTTGCCCTTGCTGTCTGCGACTGCATCAAATGGTGCTGCGATCATGATGTCCTCCTTAAGGCTCGTCCGGAACGATCTCCGGCCTCCCGAGCCGTTCGCTTGAATCCAACAGCTCAGCCGTTGTTGCCATCTCCTTCGCAATCGTCGTGCCAGTTTCGAATTATCGCATTAAGCATTTGATTTGATGGTATAAAAATTTTCACTAGTTACCCGCAGCCCGTGGAGCAATGCGGAAATCCGCACAAATTTATTTGCATCCCGTGCAGAAAAATGCACAAATCCCCCATGTCCCTGTCCCTGCCATCGCTGTGGCCTTCCCTGCCCCTGCGGCACCGCATCCGCCGGATGTGGTGGGCCTATGCGGTGATCGCGCTTCTTGCCGTCGTCGCAAGCCTGTGGGCCAGCGGCGAGGTCGGCCGCTACCAGGCCGAGGCTGCCCTCGAAGAACAGGCTCGCACGGATGCGAGGCTGAATGCGGCCTTGTTGCGCACGGTTCTCGAAAAATACCGGGCGCTTCCCTTCGTGCTGTCGCAAGACGCTGCACTCGCCGCGGCGTTAGCGGGAAACGATGCCGGCACGTTCGAGCAGCTCAGCCGGAAACTCGAAGTCCTGGCGGCGGGCACGAAGGCGGCCGTCATCTATGTCATCGATAAGAACGGCATGGCGGTTGCGGCCAGCAACTGGCGCGAACCGACGAGCTTCGTCGGCAACGACTATCGTTTCCGAGAGTATTTTCAGGGCGCGGTCTCGCAAGGACAGGCCGAGCACTTCGCGCTCGGCACCGTCAGCAAGAAACCCGGCCTCTATATCTCGGAGCGGATCACCGGCAGCAGCGGGCTGCTCGGCGTCGTCGTGGTCAAGGTGGAGTTCGACGACGTCGAGGCGGATTGGAATGCGACGGACGCCCCCTCCTATGTCCTCGACGACCGCGGCATCGTCCTCATCACCAGCATTCCTTCCTGGCGGTTCATGACGATTGGCCGGATCGCCGAGGACCAGCTGACGGCGATCCGCGAAAGCCTGCAATTCGGCGATGCGCCGCTTCAGCCGCTGCCGCTCGATACCGTCCGAAGTCTCGGCGACAGACTTGACGTCGTCGAGATCGTCATGCCGGGCGGCGCCGGCAAAACCAGCTTTCTCGATGTCGGAATGCCGGTTCCGGCGACGGCATGGCATTTGCAGCATCTGGTGGCGCTGGGGCCATCCATCGATGCGGGCATTCGCCAGGCCCGGATGCTGGCACTGCTCATGCTCTTGCCGCTGCTCTCAGGTGCAGCCTTCCTGTTGCGCCGCCGCCAGGCGGTCACCCTCAAGATTTTCAGAGAACAGCAAGCACGGGAGGAACTGGAACAGCGGGTGGCCGAGCGGACGCTGGATCTCAGCCAGGCGCGCGACCGGTTGCAGGCGGAAATTACCGGCCACAGGAGCACGGAGCAGAAACTGCAGGCGGTGCAGCAGGATCTGGTGCAGGCCAACCGGCTGGCAATTCTCGGCCAGGTGGCTGCAGGCGTCGCCCATGAGATCAACCAGCCGGTGGCAACCATCCGCGCCTATGCGGATAACGCCCGCACCTTCCTCGATCGCGGCCAGACGGCGCCGGCCGGTGAAAATCTCGAAAACATTGCTGCGCTGACGGAGCGCATCGGTTCGATCACCGAGGAGCTGAAGAGTTTTGCCCGCAAGGGCCGCGGCAGCGCCGAACCGACAGGATTAAAGGACGTCATCGAAGGTGCGGTAATGCTGTTGCGCAGCCGGTTTGCCGGCCGCATGGATACGCTCGACATCGCCCTGCCGCCGGCCGAACTGCAGGTCATGGGAAACCGCATCCGTCTTGAACAGGTGCTGATCAACCTGCTTCAGAATGCACTCGAAGCAGTCGCGCCGAAGGCCGATGAGGCGCGCGTCGAAGTCAGGACATCGGCCGATGCGGAGATCGTGACACTGACGGTCGCCGACAACGGTCCCGGCATTTCACCTGAAATCCGCAAGGGCCTGTTCACGCCGTTCAACACCTCGAAGGAAAGCGGCCTCGGCCTGGGGCTGGTCATCTCCAAGGATATCGTCGGCGATTATGGCGGCCGCATGGAGGTTGACAGCGACGGCAGCGGGACCCGGTTCGTCGTTCATCTGAGGAAGGCTTGAGATCATGGCCACACCGATGCCCGTTGCGCTGATCGACGACGACAGAGATTTGCGCCGCGCCACTGCCCAGACGCTCGAACTCGCCGGATTTTCCGTTTCGGCCTATGACGGGGCGAAAGCTGCTCTGGCAGACTTGCCCGCGGATTTTGCCGGTCCCGTTGTCACCGATATCCGCATGCCAGAGATCGACGGGCTGCAGCTTTTCGCCACGCTCAAGGGCATGGATGCCGACCTTCCGGTGATCCTGATGACCGGCCACGGCGATATTCCGATGGCGGTTCAGGCGATCCAGGACGGCGCCTATGATTTCATCGCCAAACCCTTCGCGGCTGACCGGCTCGTCCAGAGCGTGCGTCGCGCCAGCGAGAAGCGGCAGCTCATCCTGGAAAACCGCATGCTGCGCAAGGCTGCCGAAGATGCACAGGAGAATTCGCCGCTGATCGGCCAGACCCCGGTCATGGAAAACTTGAGAAAGATCCTTCGCCACATCGCCGATACCGATGTCGACGTGCTTGTCGCCGGCGAAACCGGCAGCGGCAAGGAAGTGGTCGCCCAGATCCTCCATCAATGGAGTCACCGCCGGAAGGGCAACTTCGTGGCGCTCAATTGCGGGGCGCTACCCGAAACCGTCATCGAAAGCGAGCTGTTCGGCCACGAGGCCGGCGCCTTTACCGGCGCCCAGAAGCGCCGCACCGGCCGCATCGAACATGCAAGCGGCGGCACGCTTTTCCTCGACGAGATCGAGAGCATGCCCGTCGCCACCCAGGTCAAGATGCTGCGCGTGCTGGAAATGCGCGAAATCACCCCGCTCGGCACCAATGAGGTACGCCCGATCGATCTTCGCGTCGTTGCAGCCGCCAAGATCGACCTCGGCGATCCCGACCTGCGCGGCGATTTTCGTGAGGATCTTTATTACCGGCTGAATGTGGTGACGATCTCCATTCCGCCGCTTCGGGAGCGCCGCGAGGATATTCCGCTGCTGTTTTCCCACTTCGCCGCCCGCGCCGCCGAGCGCTTCCGCCGCGATGTGCCTGAGCTTTCGCCCGAAGTGCGCCGCCACTTTGCCTCGCATGCATGGCCGGGCAATGTCCGCGAACTCTCCCATTATGCCGAACGCGTGGTGCTGGGCGTCGAAGGCGGCGGAGCGGCACCAATCCCCACCCAGCCGACGGGCGGCACGTTGCCCGAACGGCTGGAACGTCACGAGGCGGAGATCATCCGCGACGCTCTCACGGCCAATGACGGCGACGTGCGCCGCACGATCGAGGCGCTCGGCATTCCGAGAAAGACCTTTTACGACAAACTCCAGCGCCACGGCATCAACCGTGGCGGCTATATCCAGCGCAAGTAAGTGGCTTAAACTTCCACCAATCCGAGCTTCTTCACCTGGCGGATCGTCAGCATGGTGCGCACGGTATCGACATGTTCGTTCGCCGTCAGCACCTCGATGACGAAATCCTGGAAGTGGGTGAGATTTTCGGCCACGCAATGCAGCAGGAAATCGCTGTCGCCCGAGACCATCCAGGCTTGGCGCACCAGCGGCCACTCGGTGGTGGCGGCGGCGAAGGCCTTGAGATTGCCTTCCGACTGATGCTTGAGGCCGACCATGCAGAAGGCGACGAGGTCGAAGCCGAGCCTCGGGCTGTTCAGCATCGCGTGGTAACCCTCGATGATGCCGGCTTCCTCGAGCTTGCGCACCCGGCGCAGACAGGGCGGCGCCGAGATGCCGACCCGATCGGCAAGCTCCACATTGGTCATGCGGCCGTCGGCCTGCAGCTCCCGGAGGATCTTTATGTCGATGACGTCGAGTTCGGCGCGACCCACATCATTGCCTTTCTTTAATTCTCCGCGGGGAGCTTCTATATAAAGCGGCGCAATACGCAAGAATGTTTCACGCCGATGACGGATTCTTGCACATCCGGGCGATTTGCCTTGTTGGTAACGCAAGGCTGCCCTTGAATAAAAGCATTGGACGTTCATAAATGGCGCGTGGACCGCGAAACGGCGCAATCGCCACTGCGCCGCCGCCCTCCTGCCCAGTCGAAAGGAAATGACATGCCCGCCCGCCACACAAAGGTGCTCATCATCGGTTCCGGACCCGCAGGCTATACCGCCGCGGTCTATGCCGCGCGCGCCATGCTGAAGCCGGTTCTGATCGCCGGTCTCGAACAGGGCGGCCAGCTGATGATTACCACCGATGTCGAAAATTATCCGGGCTTTGCCGATCCGATCCAGGGTCCCTGGCTGATGGAACAGATGTTGCAGCAGGCAAAAAATGTCGGCGCCGAGATCGTCAACGACCTCGTGACCGAAGTCGATATGAACCAGCGTCCCTTCGTCGCCCGCACCGACAGCGGCCAGGTCTGGACCGCTGATACGCTGATCATCGCCACCGGCGCCAAGGCCAAATGGCTCGGCATCGAGAGCGAGCAGCATTTCCAGGGTTTTGGCGTTTCGGCTTGCGCCACCTGCGACGGGTTCTTCTATCGCAACAAGGATGTGATCGTGGTCGGCGGCGGCAACAGCGCCGTCGAGGAAGCTCTCTATCTCTCCAACATCGCCAAGTCGGTCACATTGGTGCATCGCCGCGATTTCTTCCGGGCTGAAAAGATCCTGCAGGAACGCCTGTTCGCCAAGGAAAACGTCAAGGTGCTGTGGAACAGCGAAATTGCCGAAATCACCGGAACGCCGGCCAAGCCGCCGATGCCACAATCCGTGACTGGCGCGCGCCTGCGCGACGTCAGAACCGGGGCGATCACCGAGATGCCGATCGACGGCGTCTTCGTCGCCATCGGCCATGCGCCGGCCACCGAACTGTTCAAGGACAAACTGAAGCTGAAGGACAATGGCTATCTCTGGACGGCGCCGGATTCGACCGCGACCAGCCTGGAGGGCGTCTATGCCGCCGGCGACGTGACCGACGATACGTTCCGCCAGGCGATCACCGCTGCTGGCCTGGGGTGCATGGCAGCGCTTGAAGCCGAGCGATATCTGACGGGTCACATGCCTGTCGCCGTGGCCGCGGAGTAAGATCGGCATGAGGGGTGGGGGAATGCCATTGGATTGGGACAAGCTGCGTATTTTTCACGCAGCTGCCGAGGCGGGTTCGTTCACGCATGCGGCGGATAAACTGCATCTGTCCCAATCCGCCATCAGCCGCCAGGTCAGCGCGCTGGAGCAGGATGTCGGCACCAAGCTGTTTCACCGCCATGCGCGCGGCCTGATCCTGACGGAACAGGGCGAGCTGCTTTACCGCACCGCCCATGACGTGCTGCTGAAGCTCGAAACCGTGAAGATGCAGCTGACGGAAACGACGGAAACGCCGTCCGGCAAGCTGCGTGTCACCACCACGGTCGGCCTCGGCCAGGGCTGGCTGACCGACAAGATCCAGGAATTCCTGCAGCTTTATCCCGATGTGCAGATCCAGCTCATCCTCGACAACGAGGAAGTGGATGTGAACATGCGCCATGCCGATTGCGCAATCCGCCTACGCCAGCCGCAGCAATCAGACCTGATCCAGCGCAAGCTCTTCACCGTGCACATGCACGTCTATGCCGCCCCCTCCTATATCAACCGCCATGGCGAGCCGCAGAAGATCGAGGATCTCGACAATCACCGCATCATCACCTTCGGCGAGCCAGCGCCGAGTTATCTGCTCGACGTCAACTGGCTTGAGGTCGCTGGCCGCTCGTCCGACAATAAGCGCATCCCGCATCTGCAGATCAACAGCCAGACCTCGATCAAGCGCGCCGCCCTGCTCGGAATCGGTGTCGCCTGCCTGCCGGATTACATCGTCGGCCGCGATCCAGGCCTGATTCAGCTGGCGATCAATGCCGACGTCCCCTCTTTCGACACCTATTTTTGCTATCCGGACGAGATCAAGAACGCCGCCAAGCTGAAAGCTTTTCGGGATTTCATCGTCAGCAAGGCGAGAAACTGGAATTTTTAAGCCAGTTTTATGGAATGTTTTCCATACTATGCGATGGGCGCATGACTGGCATGCACAAATGAGGGTTGCCGTTTGCCCATTAAACCACCATATCGCACATAGCTGATGCACATGGTGGCTTTTCCTCCCAGTTCCACCGCATTAGCTGTTCCCCTCTGGAGGTTTTTGACCTTCACACTTATAAGGGCCCTGGTTTTCCAGTGGCCCTCTTTTTTTGCCTTGCCTCCTCGGGGAATGCTGCATCGCAAAAAAATTGTGCGACGCATAGCAGGCATGCACAAAAAAGCATTGAAACCTGCCTAAGGAAGCACCATATCTCTCTCAGCTGATGCATCTTGTGGTTTCTCTCCCAGTACCACCGCATTAGCTGTTCCCCTCTGGAGGTTTATTGACCTTCACAATTAAAAGGGCCCTGGTTTTCCGGTGGCCCTCTTTTTTTGCCCAAAATTTGCTCACTCAACAAAAGCCGCGGCCTCACGTCTCCGTGATTTGCATATCGAGATCCAACGATCAATATATCGGTTAAACACGATTTATGGTTCGGTAAACGACGATGGACAAAGACGAGATCATCAAGGCGCTCGCCCATCCCACCCGGATGGACATTCTGAGCTGGCTGAAAAATCCCGAAGAACATTTCCCCACGCAGGAGCATCCCTTTGAGATGGGTGTCTGTGCCAGTCAGTTCGAGCGCTGCGGCCTATCGCAGTCCACCGTCTCGGCCCATCTCGGAACCCTGCAGCGCGCCGGCCTCGTGACCACGAAACGCGTGGGACAGTGGATATTTTACAAGCGCAACGAAGAAACGATCGCTGCTTTCCTCAAGCAGATGACACAGGATCTTTAGAATGCCCCTCGCCCTGCTCGTCCTCGCCTTGAGCTCTTTTGCGATAGGCACAACCGAATTCGTCATCATGGGCTTGCTGCCGGAGATCGCTGCCGATCTCTCGGTCACCATCCCGCAGGCCGGATGGCTAGTGACCGGTTATGCGCTGGCGGTCGCGATCGGCGCGCCCGTCATGGCGGTCTCGACCGCGAAACTGAAGCGCCGCACCGCATTGATCGCGTTGATGGCCTTCTTCATCGCCGGCAATCTGCTTTGCGCATTGGCGAGCGGTTATTGGTTGCTGATGATCGCCCGCATCGTGACCGCACTTTGCCACGGCGCCTTCTTCGGCATCGGCTCGGTCGCCGCCGCCGGCCTGGTCGCCGAAGACCGCAAGGCCCGCGCCGTCGCGCTGATGTTTACCGGCCTGACGCTTGCCAATGTCCTCGGCGTGCCGATCGGCACCGCTATCGGCCAAGCCTATGGCTGGCGCGCCACCTTTGGTGTCGTCACCGTCATTGGGGTCGTTACCATTCTCGGCCTGATTGCCATCCTGCCCAGGGATAAGCAGCAGGAAAATGGCAGCATCCTGCGCGAGATCGCAGCCCTCAGGAACGGCGGCCTGTGGCTGGCGCTCTCCACCACGGTCTTCTTCTCCGCTTCGATGTTTGCCCTCTTCACCTATATCGCGCCGCTGCTGCGTGATGTCACCGGCATTTCCCCGGAAGGCGTCACCTGGACGCTGTTCCTGATCGGCCTCGGGCTGACCATCGGCAATCTCGTCGGCGGCAAGCTTGCCGACTGGCGGCTCGGCGTCACACTTGCCGGCGTCTTTGCTGCGATCGCCCTCACCTCGATCACCTTCAGCTATACCAGCCGCTTCCTCATCCCGGCCGAAATCACCCTCTTCCTCTGGGCACTGGCAAGCTTTGCCGCCGTGCCGGCACTCCAGGTCGGCGTCGTCGGCTTCGGCAAGGACGCTCCGAACCTCGTCTCGACGATCAATATCGGCGCCTTCAACACCGGCAATGCGCTCGGCGCCTGGGTTGGCGGTCTCGTCATCGATGCCGGCTTCGATCTCACCCGCGTTCCGCTCGCCGCAGCCCTGATGGCCCTGATCGGCCTCGGCGCGACGGCGCTCACCTATCTCTCCGCCAGGGGCCGAGCCGCCCTCGCCCCTGCCGAGTGATCCTCCCGCAAAAGAAAGGACCATCATGGCCAAGCTTTTCGAACCCTCCAAGGTTGGCGATATCACAGTCAAGAACCGCATCGTCATGGCGCCGCTCACCCGCAACCGTTCGCCGGGTGCTATCCCCAACGACCTCAATGTCGAATATTACCGCCAGCGCGCCACCGCGGGCCTGATCATCACCGAAGCGACCGCGATCACCCATCAGGGCCAGGGTTATGCCAACGTACCTGGTCTCTACAGCAAAGAGGCTCTCGACGGCTGGAAGCGGGTGACCGACGCCGTTCACGCGGCAGGAGGTAAGATCGTCGTCCAGATGTGGCATGTCGGCCGAATCTCGCACACGACGCTGCAGCCGGATGGCGGCAAGCCGGTCTCCTCGACCGACCGGGTCGCCAAGGCCAAGACCTATCTGGTCAATGGCGACGGCACCGGCAGCTTTACCGACACCTCCGAGCCGCGCGCGCTCGAAACCGCCGAAATCCCCGGCATCGTCGAGGATTACCGCAAGGCTGCCCGTGCCGCCATCGACGCCGGCTTCGACGGAGTCGAGATCCACGGCGCCAACGGCTACCTGCTCGACCAGTTCATCCGCGACGGCGTCAACGACCGGACGGACCAATATGGTGGCTCGATTGAAAACCGCACTCGCCTGGCCTTTGAAGTGGTCGATGCCGTGGTCAAGGAGGTCGGCGCAGGCCGCACAGCGATCCGCATCTCGCCGGTGACGCCATCGGGTGAAAGCTACGATTCCAATCCGCAGGCGACCTTCACCCACGTTGTTGAGGGGCTGGCCAAACACGGCCTCGCCTATCTTCACGTGATCGAAGGCCAAACCGGCGGCGAGCGTGACTACCGCCAAGGCGACAATCCTTCCTTCGACTACAAGGCGCTGCGCCAGGCTTATGAAAAAGCCGGCGGCAAGGCCGACTGGATGGTCAACAACGGCTACGACCGGGAGCTGGCGATCGACGCCGTCGAAAGCGGCCGTGCCGATCTCGTCGCCTTCGGCAAGCCTTTCATCGCCAATCCCGATCTCGTCGAACGGCTGGCGAAGAACCTGCCGCTCAACACGCCCGACCAGTCGACCTTCTATGGCGGCACCGCCAAGGGTTATCTCGACTATCCCATCCTCGAAAAGGTCGCCTGAGAGCCTTTCGGATACGAACCGCGAAATCCCGCCCAAGGGCGGGATTTCCATTGACAGCAACCTCCGCTAAGGTGTCGCCATGTTCGCTTCCTATCTTGATCGCTGGTCGTTGATCCCAGACGGCGAGCCTATCCTCACCCACTCGAGCCGCCTGCTGCCGGTCCTCTGGCAGGACAAGCCCGCCATGCTGAAAGTGGCCGCCGATATCGATGAACGATATGGCGCCCTGTTGATGCAATGGTGGGATGGCGACGGCGCAGCCCATGTCTACGCTCATGAGGGCGACGCGGTGCTCCTGGAACGGGCGATGGGAAAACGCTCGCTGCTTGCCATGGCGATGAATGGCGAGGACGACGAGGCAAGCCGCATTCTTTGCCGCACCGCAGCGCAGCTGCATACGCCGCGCGAAAAACCGCTCCCCGATCCCGTGCCCCTCAGCCGCTGGTTCCGCGATCTGGAACCAGCAGCCAAAAAACATGGCGGCACGCTGGCCGAATGTTCGGCGATTGCCAACGCGCTGCTTGCCGATCCGCGCGACCTCGCCGTCCTTCACGGCGACATCCACCACGACAATATCCTCGATTTCGAGGCGCGCGGCTGGCTGGCGATCGATCCGAAGCGGCTGCACGGCGAGCGCGGCTTCGATTTCGCCGATATCTTCGCCAATGAGGAATTGCCTGTTATCACCGACCCCGCTCGTTTTCGCCGCCAGCTCGCTATCGTCTCGGCGGAGGCTCGGCTCTCGCCGAAGCGGCTGTTGCAATGGATCGCTGCCTATTCCGGCTTATCCGCCGCCTGGTTCCTCGGCGATCCGAATATTGAGCAGGCAGAAACGGCCCTGACGGTCGCACGGATCGCGCTGGCCGAACTTGAGGCTTAACCCGGATTCTCAGGCGACGGCACCATAAAGGCCGGCGCCGTGTCGCGACGCGGTTCGGGCAGGCAGCCGAGCGCCACAAGCGAAGCCCTGACGGCCTCGTCAATTGGCGTCTGCGGCTCCTTGCCGAGTTCGGCCACAAGCTTGGCGTTTCGCATCCTGAGCGGCACCTTCCAGAGGTAACGCATCTCCTTGATCTCGCGCAGCATGGGAATAAAGGGCGCGGCGAGCGGCACGACCCACCAGGGAAAACGGCCGATCCTCGCCTTGCCGCCGGCAACACGCTTGATCGCTTCGGCCATCTGCATACCGTCCGCATCCCAGAACCCCTCCATATGGTAGACGGCAAAGGGCGACAGCCGGTCGGCCCGCTCGATGAGCTGGGCGACGGTTTCCGCCATATCGGGCAGAAAGGTCCACTGATGGCCGATGCCGCGCCGCGCCGGATTCTTGATCGTGCCGACGGGCTTGCCCGGCGTCACGAGACCCGACGAAAACCAACTGTTTTCTGTGGTGCCTGGGCCGAAGAAATCGCCGGCCCTGACGATGATTGCGCCAACGCCGGCGTGCGATGCCGCTTCCAGCCGCTTCTCCATCTCGACGCGGATCGCCCCCTTCTTCGTCAGCGGATGCTGCGGGCTTTCCTCGGTCGGCGCCGGCAGGGTATCGGGACCGAAATTGTAGACGTTTCCTGGCAGTACGATGCCCGCACCGACGGCTCGGGCAGCGACGATGCTATTGTCCAACATCGGCAGCACCAGCGTTTCCCAATTGCGATAGCCGGGCGGATTGACGGCATGGACGATCAGGTTGACGCCTTCAGCCGCCTTCAGGACGTCACCGGCATTCATCGCATCGCCCTGGACCCATTCGAATGCCGGGTCGCGCTTCGACACCTTGGCGGCATCACGGTTGAGCGCCCGGATGCGCCAACCGCGCGCAAGCAGCTTGCGGGCAATCGCGCCGCCGATACCGCCGGTGGCGCCGAGAACGAGGGCCGTGGTGTTCATTTCGCTGCTCATGACAATCATCTCCTTCACTTGACTGGAGGGACTATGCCACCGCGCCAGAATAAACAAAATTGACGAAATAAATGCATCTGCTATACAAAAATATATGAACACTGAACCGAGCTGGGATTTTTACCGCAGTTTCCTGACCGTGCTCCAGCAAGGATCGCTTTCGGCCGCAGCTCGCGAGTTGGGGCTGACGCAGCCGACTATAGGCCGCCATGTCGACGCACTGGAAACGGCAATTGGTGCCGAACTCTTCACCCGATCCCCGAACGGTCTGCTGCCGACTGACGCCGCGTTGGCGCTGAAGCCCTATGCCGAGACGCTGGCGGCAACCACCGCCGCCCTTATGCGCACCGCATCCGGTGAGCGCGAGCGCGTCGCCGGAACCGTCAGGGTCAGCGCCAGCGAGGTCATCGCCGTTGAAGTGCTGCCTGGGGTTCTCGGACCGCTGCAGGAGACCTATCCCCAACTCCAGATCGAGCTCTCGGCTTCCGATGCGATTGAGGATCTGGTGACCCGCGAGGCAGATATCGCCGTGCGCATGGCCGAGCCTCAGCAAGCTGCGCTCGTCGTGCGCCGCATCGGCGATATCCCGCTCGGTTTCCACGCCCACCGCCGCTACCTCGAACGACACGGCATTCCGCAAACCCTGGCTGACCTCGCAAACCACCGGCTCATCGGCTTCGACCGGCAGACGGCCTATGTCCGCATGGTAACAAAACGCTATGAAGTGCCGGGCATCGACTTCTCCTACAGGAGCGACAGCAATCTTGCCCAGCTTTCGGCAATCCGCGCCGGCGTCGGCATCGGTCTCTGCCAGATCGGGCTCGCACGGGGCAACCCCGATCTGGTGCACCTCCTGCCCGATGCGTTCAACATCCCGCTCGGCATGTGGGTGGCGATGCATGAGAGCCTGAAGACCTCGCCGCGCTGCCGCGCCACCTTCGACGCACTGGTCAAGGGGCTTCAGGACTATCATCGATATTCGACCAGCACTTAACTTCGAAATCCGGAATCGATTTTCGAAGAGAATCATGCGCAAATTTCAATGCCAGAGAGCATTCCAAACCTGTCCTGT
The DNA here is from genome assembly GCF_000271845.1 of Rhizobium leguminosarum bv. trifolii WSM2297. The sequence goes on from NZ_JH719395.1 coordinate 2,071,019, forward strand.
CGGATAAACGGCGCTGTAGCGGAAAAATGATGACCCACGATCCGGTTGAACTCGTGCCCTACGATCCGCAATGGCCGCAGGCGTTCCGGCGCATCCGCGACAGGCTGCTTGTCTTGCTGCCGCAGGCGCTCTCCGTCGATCACATCGGCAGCACCTCCATATCAGGCATGACCGCCAAGCCGCTGATCGATATCGACATCGTTCTTCCCGGCCTCGGGCATATCAAGGCCGCCACCGACGTACTTCTCGCAGAAGGCTACGAACCGCGCGGCAATCGTTATGACGACGAGGTCTGGGCGTTTTTATCGAGAGGTTTGGTGCCGCGGGAGCGGGTCTACCTTTGTCCTGCCGGCAATGGCACGCATCGTAACCGGCTGGCTTTCCGGGACCATCTCATCGCGCATCCCGAGGCTGCGGCCGAATATGCCGCACTCAAACGCAGGCTGGCAGGCGAATTCAGGATGGATGGCGACGGCTATACCGCGCATAAGCGCGAGTTCGTCGACACGATCGTCGCGCGGGCATTGGCAGACGATCGTTAACTTCAAATGCCTGGCGAGGCCCCGGCCGCGCGATCCTTCCACTGGCCGTCTACCACCTCGGTTTCCGGCCGGTCGCCGCCCTCGGCATATTCCTCATGCCATTTGCCGTTCTCGTCCTGCCAGCTGATCTCGGCGGAATCGCCGCCGACCTGCTGTTCGGCCGCGACGATGCGCGCAGCTTCGAGCGCCTCGGCGTGGGTCGGGAATGCCTCGGAGTAGACGCCTCCCAGCCTGTAGGCCCAGCCGCCGTCATGCGGCACGACTTCATAGACCACCTTGATCATGCATCCGTCTCCTCATCTTCTTGTTGCGCATTCGCATGCTTCCGGACAGGGTCCGGGTCATCGCGGCCGCGTGACGAGAATTCGAGGACGCCGCGATCTGCTTTCCGGCCCCGATGGTGTTCAGTATTCCATTAAACGCCGAAGACTGCAAATGGCACCAGATCACGGCTTCCTTGATATGCGAAATCAGTGGCTTAGATAAAACGCATGAATCGGGACAGGAGCTGAAACTTGGCGATTGCGTCACGCTTAAAAGAAGAGAAGTTTCTGGTCGTCGCACTTGCCGTTGCGGCGATCGCCTATCTCTTGGAACATGCGGTGATCGAGATGGGGCGCGGCGTCGCGCTGATCGCCGCCGCCGCCCTGGTCGGCACCATCGTTCTCGCCTCGATCCGCGTAGCCCATCATGCCGAACTGCTCGCCGTCAAGGTCGGCGACCCCTATGGCACGATGATCCTGACGCTGTCGGCCGTCGCCGTCGAGGTCATCATCCTCGCCATCATGATGAGCGGAGAAAGTTCGCCGACACTGGTGCGCGACACGATCTATTCCGCCCTGATGCTCGATATCAACGGCATTCTGGGTCTCGCCGCCCTGCTCGGCGGCCTCAAGCATGGAGAACAGCCCTACAACGACAATTCAGGCAAGACCTACGGGGTGATGATCCTCACTGCCATGGGCATCTCGATGATCGTGCCGGAATTCGTGCCGCATGATAAATGGCACTATTATTCCGCTTTCACCATCGTCGCGATGATTGCGCTCTACGGCCTCTTCCTGCGCATGCAAGTCGGCCAGCACAGCTATTTCTTCAGCTACAGCTACCCGCGCTCCGAACGGAAGAAAGAAAGTCCGGGCGAGCATGGCTCAGACGAGCCGACCGCGCTGTCGATCGCCACCATTCTCGTCGGCGTCGTCATCATCGGCTTGCTGGCCGAGTTCATGGCCGCCTTCATGTCCGAGGGTCTGCGTGACAGCGGCGCGCCGATCGCGGTGACCGCCGTCGTCGTCGCGGCGATTTCAGCCGCCCCCGAGATCCTGACCGCCTTGAGGGCAGCGCTCAGGAACCGGATGCAGGCGACCGTCAACATCGCCATGGGCGCCTCGCTGTCGACGGTGATCCTGACGGTGCCGGTCATGGAGGCGATCGCGCTCTATACCGGCCAGCCCTTCATCATGGCGATGACCCCGGTGCAGACGGTGATGGTGACGATCACGCTGATTGCCGCGGCGATCAACCTCAACGACGGCGAGACCAACGCCATCGAAGGCATGACGCATTTCATCCTCTTCGCCACTTTCGTCATGCTGACGGCGCTGAGCCTTTGAGGGCCTCGCTCCCCTGCGGGAAGGAAAGGACAGTGTCCAGAGAGCAAAAGTGCGCAGCGGTTTCTAGGCGCGCTGTTGGACGAAAAGCAGGCGTTCGCGGGTTGCGAACCACTCCTCGGCGTAATCGTCGTTCTTGTATTCCTCGAAATACGGCCCGCCATCGGTGAAATGGACGATCTTGGCGTCTTCGCGGTAGTCGTATTCATTGACCAGGTAGTTCCAGGTCACCGGCAATTCGCCGATGAGGTCTTCGTTCTCCAGCCACTTGAACTGATGCAGTTGCAGCCCGGTCGCCGTATTGACGTAGTCGGGCGTCAGCGCGCGGCATTCGTCATTGTTGAAGAGGATGAAGCTCGACCAGTTCTTCTTTTCGTACTTGGTTTGCGTCTGGCCGAGGAACTTGGTTTCGACCTTCGGCTGGTAGTCGTGCTTGACGCACATCACGGCGTAACGATGGTCGCGCAATGCCCAAAGCTCGGCGATATCGGCACGCATCAGCATGTCGCAATCCATGAAGATGCTCCAGCCCTGGTAGTCGCTGAGATAGGGCGTCAGGAAGCGCGAGAAGGAGAACTCCGTCGATTGCAGCGTATTGCGCTCGCGGGTGAAAATCCCGCCAAGATTGGAAAGCGCAATGGGCGAGAACTCGACCGGGATTGACGACTTCTCGATGATGCTCTGCACGAGAACGTGGTAGGCGACCACCTCCTTGGGATCAAATCCGACGAAAATTCGAACGTTCTGTTGTTCCATTGTCCACTCGATCGCCAGTATTGAGCAACGTTTTCTTGGCCACGCCTGTCGGCAACGCCTTGCGACAGTCACTCCTTCGATTTTTCAAGAAAACGCTCCTTGCGGGTTTTTGGTTTGAACCGCCGAAAGAAATTGTCGACGGAGCGGATGAATTTAGTAACTGACATCAGTCTGTCGATCTGCGTATTCGTATTGTCGAGCCGCTCCGACAAGACCTCTGCCGCGGTCATCGCGATCTCGATCGGCGGCACGTCGGGAAACCGTTTGGCGAGCGCCGAATAGGGGCTGGCATCGACACCGCCCATCATCGAGATCGAACCCATGCGCGCAAAGAGACGCAGGAAGATTTGCTCGAACGTCCAGTCGTGAACGTCGAAGACCTTCCACTTCTCGCTCCGTTTTGCGGAGAAGCCGGAAAGCAGTATCTTAGCCGGCAGTTGCAGATCGGCCAGCCACAGCGCTACCGCAAAGCCGCTCGTCGCGATCTTGCCGATCGGATAGACACCGACGAGCATCTGCGCAAGATCAAGGTGACGGACCTGAGCGCCTTCGAAGCGGCCGCTTTCGCTGAGATTTTCCTCCACGGACACCCGGATGTTGACGACGCCGAGGAAATCGTCGCCGCTAAAGAAGCGCAAGACATCCGCCACCTCGCGCCGGTGGACGATATGGGCGCCCATCACGTCACTGCGGGCAACCAGCATCGAATGGCCGACAAAGGGCTCGTCGAGCACCTTGTAGACCTTGTTGAAGAAAACGTAGAGTGCCGTCTCCGGCAATTCGCTCCGCAGCCACTCGAGATCGACCGCCTCGCTGTTTGCCACCAACACGATGTGGGAATACCGCGACAGCAGCGCCTTCCACGCGTCCGGGGTCAGGAAATTGAAGCCGGTCAAAGCTTTGTTATCGCTGGGGATTGCTTCCATATCGCCTCACATGCACTTTCCAAGGACGATGCGCTCTGACCGCCCGACTAGCTGTTGCTGAAATAGGCGCGCATCCGTCCAAGCCGCGTCAGCCCGCCGATCTGCTTTCCCACATGCGAAAGGAAGCCCGTCACCCGGCCCGTCATCGACGGCTGCCTGCAGAAGGAAGCCCAGGGCGTGTTACGAAGATCTTCGGCATAGCGCTTGGCCATCCGCCGGTGCACCCAGGGCACGGTTGCCTGCCAGGGCTTCTTCCGGCCGGTGAAATGGAAGATGGCCGGTCGGGCGACAAAAGGCAGGAGCCCCGTCTGCGTATTCCAGCGTGGATCGAGCACCAGCCAGTCGCCATCGAAAGTGACGTTCAGGGCATCCTGGTCGTTGTTCTCGAACAGATGCGACCGCTCCTCGAAGACTTCCCGGGTCCTGGCAAACAGCCCTTTCGCCCGACAGGCCGACCAGTCGAACAGCAGTACGCCGGCATTGAAGTAGCGGCCGCCCTCGCCCATGCCGATCTTGCGCTGCCGTGCGCCGGCCTTCTCGGGAAAGGCCATGACATAATCGTCGACAGCGGCGAGCGCTTTGCCCTGGAGATCTCTCGTAAAGAGTTCATCGACGGGCGCCACCGCAAGCACATCGGCATCGAGGTAAAGCAGGCGCTCGATATAATCTGGGATATCCCGATCCATATAGAGCCGCGCCAGCGTCGCGGCGGACCAACGGCCCCGCGCCTGGAGACCGGTATCCGGCGTGTTATAGGGCAGCACCCTGATCGCCATACCGTGAAGCCGCCCAAAATTGTCGACCTCGGCGACCTCGTTCGGCTTGAGGTCGATGCCGAGAAGCAGGAACTCGACAGCGGAATCGCCGAGATTGCGTTTGACGGAAAGCAGGGTGCAACAGGCGGCCGGGAGCATGTTGACATCCGAACATACGATGACGGCACTCTGTTGCAAAATCCGGCTCCCGAAGCGGCAAATTGAACTTGATGCCGGATATCTAGTTGGTTTGGCGTCCGCCCGCAACCGCAGACCACCCTCCCCAGCGGCACTCGTCCTCACCTTTTGAATCGAAATTCAACGACTTGCGAGGCGAAGCGGATTCAATGGGGCAACGCGTTGAATCGGGATATGAACTATAGCCTCAGCGCCAGCGGATGGCCGACAAGCAGCCGGTCGACCGTGGCAAGCTGCAGGTCCTCGACCTTGCACTGCGCCAGCAGCAGGCGATCGAAGGGATCGCGTGTCTCTGGCTCGGGGTCTGCGGCGGTGATGACGTGCGGGATGTCGATGGCCAGGATCGTCAGGCCGATCACCCTGAGATAATTGGGAATGGTCTCAAGGGGTAATCCCGGCTGCAGTTTGCCAAGCCTGGTCTTGATCGCAATTTCCCAGAGGCTGGCGACGCTGACGAAACCGCTGGCGGCACTATCCGAAAGTAACTGCTCGACACGCGGAAAACGCTCCGCCAGTTTCTTCTGCGCAACGGCGATCACCACATGCGTGTCAAGCAGCACGCGCATGGTCACGGCAGCGGCTTGAGAAGAAAATCTTCCGGTAAAGGATCGTCGAAGTCGTCGGCGATATACATGTCCGTCCTCGTGATGCCCTTAGAACGAAGATAGGCCTCGCCGGCCTCGAGGTTCAAACCGCCGTGCTTCTGGTGCGGCACGAGATCGAACACCGGCCGGCCGTTCCGCGTCACGACAATGGTCTCGCCTTCCTCGACTTCGCGGGCAAGCTCGGTCAGGCGGTTTTTCGCATCGCGGATTGAAACGGTCTTCATGACGCCAAATGTAGCCACATGCAGCCACATCGTCAACGCCGGATAACAAAAGGCCCGCCGTCACCGGCAGGCCTTCGATCGATATTGCGGCAATCAGCTTACTTGCAGGCGGCGCAGAAACGCTGGATGCGACGGCAGGCCTCTTCTAGAAGATCTTCCGACGTCGCATAGGAGATGCGGAAGTTCGGGCCGAGGCCGAAGGCCGAGCCGTGAACGACGGCAACGCCTTCGGATTCCAGCAGTTCGGAAACGAAATCCTCGTCGGTCTCGATGACCTTGCCCGACGGAGCCGTCTTGCCGATCAGGCCCCTGCAGGAAGGGTAGACATAGAAGGCGCCTTCCGGCACCGGGCAGACGATGCCTTTGGCCTGGTTCAGCATGGAAACGACGAGATCGCGGCGGCCTTCGAAGATCTTCTTATTCGCCGGAATGAAGTCCTGGGTGCCGTTCAGCGCCTCGACAGCCGCCCACTGGGCGATCGACGTCGCACCCGAGGTCTGCTGACCCTGGATCATGTCCATGGCCTTGATGAGCTGGAGCGGGCCGGCGGCATAACCGATACGCCAGCCGGTCATTGCATAGGCCTTGGAAACGCCATTCATCGTCAGCGTCCGGTCGTAGAGGCTGGGCTCGACTTCGACTGGCGTGGCGAACTTGAAGTCGCCATAAGTCAGGTGCTCGTACATGTCGTCGGTCAGCACCCAGACATGGGGATGCTTGACCAGCACGTCGGTCAGCGCCTTCAACTCGGCATGCGTATAGGCAGCCCCCGTCGGGTTGGACGGCGAGTTGAAGATGAACCACTTGGTCTTCGGCGTGATCGCCTTTTCCAGATCGGCCGGCTGCAGCTTGAAATCATGTTCCTGGGTGGCCGAAACGAAAACCGGCGTGCCGCCGCACAGCGCCACCATCTCGGGATAGGAAACCCAGTAAGGCGCCGGGACGACGACTTCGTCGCCGGGGTTCAGCGTCGCCATGAAGGCGTTGAACAGGATCTGCTTGCCGCCGGTGCCGACGATCGTCTGTTCCCAGGAATATTCGAGACCGTTTTCGCGCTTGAACTTGGCGGCGATCGCCTTGCGCAGCTCAGGGATACCGGAAACCGGCGTGTACTTCGTCTCGCCGCGATTGATCGCGTCGATGGCGGCGTTCTTAATATTGTCGGGCGTATCGAAATCCGGCTCACCCGCACCGAGGCCAATGACGTCACGTCCTTTCGCTTTCAGCTCACGCGCTTTCTGGGAGACGGCGATGGTGGCTGAAGGCTTCACACGGGAAAGAGCATCGGCAAGGAAGGCCATGATATCGGTCCTAATGGTTGAAACGGGCAGAAAGCCGGGACCGGAGTTCTGCGGTTAGCTCTATGTCCAAAGTATGACGGCATTTCAAGCGCAAAGGCGTCATGGCGACATGATTCTTATTGATCGGTTCGCCGCGCGACCAGCGTGGCACACCGATCCTGTCCGATGCACTTTGAATATGCGCTTGGATCTCCTTGCCAGGATCTTGGATCAATCTCCGCAATCGTCGGAATTTACCCTCTGAAATCAGAGAGATCGTCGGATTTCGTCGTTGCCACGAATAAGCCGCAACAAATGCCGGGCCGCGCCGCAATTCGGTCGCGAGCGCGCCGAGATCGAAGCCGCATCATTCTGTCTCCGAAATTGGTTATTGAGGGTATGCCAATGTTCCTGGAAGACGAATATGCCATAGGGCGCATACGCGCGCGCCGTATTTCCATTTCATTTCTTGTCGCCATCACCGCCTTTGCAGCCTGCATCGCCGCGATGCTGGGGCTTGCCTCCACCGCCCGCGCCGAGGCACGGCAGGGTTCCGGCCAGCTCGCGGCCCTCGTCCGGCCGAACGACGTAAACAGCGGCTCGCTGCTCTTCCCGTCGAAGGAACCGGGCTTCTATGTCGAAGCGCCGCGGCTGAAGACCGACGTTGCAATCGATGTCTCCGGCCCGATCGCCAGAGTGAAGATGACGCAACGCTTCCGAAACCCGAGCCAGGGCTGGGTCGAGGGCACCTACGTCTTCCCGCTGCCGGACAATTCAGCCGTCGATGCGCTGAAAATGCAGATCGGCCAACGCTTCATCGAAGGCCAGATCAAGCCGCGCCAGGAAGCCCGCGAAATCTACGAACAGGCCAAGGCCGAGGGCAAGAAGACGGCGCTGCTCGAACAGCAGCGGCCGAACATCTTCACCAACCAGGTCGCCAATATCGGCCCCGGCGAAGAGATCGTCGTGCAGATCGAATATCAGCAGACCGTCCACCAGTCGGGCGGCGAGTTCTCGCTGCGCTTCCCGATGGTCGTCGCCCCGCGCTACAATCCGGCGCCGATCGTCCAGACCGTCGAGTTCAACAACGGCGCCGGTTTCGCCACGCCGCGCGATCCGGTGGAAAACCGGGAGAAGATCGAGGCCCCGGTGCTCGATCCGCGCGACAATGCCAAGATCAATCCGGTTTCGCTGACCGTCAATCTCAAGGCCGGCTTCCCGCTCGGCGAGGTCAAATCCTCCTTCCACGAGGTCGATATCCGCCAAGACGGCGACCAGGCAAGAACGGTCAGCCTGAAAGGCGAAGCCGTTCCCGCCGACAAGGATTTCGAGTTCACCTGGAAACCCGCGCCCGGCAAGCTGCCGAGCGCCGGCCTCTTTCGCGAAGTGAAGGACGGTAAGACCTATTTGCTCGCCTTTGTCACTCCGCCCACGGCGCCGGATGCGGCAGCGCCCCCGGCAAAACGTGAAGTAGTCTTCGTCATCGACAATTCCGGCTCCATGTCCGGCCCGTCGATCGAGCAGGCAAGGCAGAGCCTGGCGCTCGCCATTTCCAGGCTGAACCCCGACGACCGCTTCAATGTCATCCGTTTCGACGACACGATGACCGACTATTTCAAGGGCCTGGTCGCTGGCACCCCAGACAACCGGGAAAAGGCGATCGCCTATGTCAGGGGCCTGACCGCCGACGGCGGCACGGAGATGCTGCCCGCGCTCGAGGATGCGCTGCGCAATCAAGGACCGGTTGCAACCCGAGCTCTGCGGCAGGTCGTGTTCCTGACCGATGGTGCGATCGGCAACGAACAGCAGCTCTTCCAGGAAATCACCGCAAACCGCGGCGATGCCCGCGTCTTTACCGTCGGTATCGGCTCGGCCCCGAACACCTATTTCATGACCAAGGCCGCCGAAATCGGCCGTGGTACCTTCACTCAGATCGGCTCGACCGATCAGGTGGCAAGCCGTATGGGCGAGCTTTTCGCCAAGCTGCAGAACCCCGCCATGACCGATATCGCCGCAAAATTCGAGGGCATCGCTGCTGAGGATATCACGCCGAACCCGATGCCGGACCTTTATAGCGGCGAGCCTGTCGTTCTAACCGCGGAACTGCCGGAGGTTAAGCCCTCCGGCAAGCTTGAGATCATCGGCAAGACCGGCGACCAGCCCTGGCGCGTCGAGATGGATATCGCCAATGCCGCCGAAGGCAGCGGCATCTCCAAGCTCTGGGCGCGGCGCAAGATCGATGATTTCGAAGCCCGCGCCTATGAGCGTCAGGATCCGGCCGGGCTCGACAAGGATATCGAGACGGTGGCGCTCGCCCACCATCTCGTCTCCCGCCTCACCAGCCTGGTCGCCGTCGACGTCACTCCGTCGCGGCCGGCAGGCGAGCCGCTCGGTTCGGCGAAGCTGCCGCTCAACCTGCCTGAGGGTTGGGATTTCGATAAGGTCTTCGGTGAAAACCTTATTCCTCCTGGCGGCGGAGAACGTCACGGCGCAGTTACCCCTGTAGGAAACGCCGGACCGCAGCAGGCCGCGGCCGAAACACGGGATCTTGCCGCATCGCCTGAGATCGCAAACATGATGGCCGCAGCCCCGACAGCCAAGGCCGCAACCCTGATCGCGCAGAGGAGCTCGACCGTAAACCTGCCGCAGACCGCGACGCGCGCCGACGAGCAGATCATCCGCGGGCTTACCATGCTGCTGCTGGCGCTGATGGCGGCAAGCGGGCTGGCCGTCTGGCGCCGGCGCATCAAGCGGATGATCGCGCTCGGAGCCAAGCCAAATGGTCTCTAGGCTCTCAGCAAGCCGGAACGAGGAAGCGGCCGAATTCGAGCCGCTTCCGACCTATCTGGAACTCGCCATGGCCGCCGCCACGGCCCACGACAGGCCCAAAGTGCGCCAGAGGAAGGGGTTCTTCCTCTGGCGTCTTTCCTCGATCGAAAAAACGATCGCAGTCGCTATCGCCGGCCTTGCTCTTTACGGCTTGGCGCTGATCGGCGAGGGCTTCCTGCTGAAGGCGAAGGCGGAACTCTCCCAGATCCTGCTGAAACGCGCCTTCGCCGCGGAACTCAACGGCGAGGAGAAAAAACCTTGGCCCTGGGCCGATTTCACCACGGAGGCCAAAGTGCGCGCACCGCGCCTCGGCAAGGAGGCGATCGTGCTCTCCGGCGCCTCCGGCGAAGCCCTCGCCTTCGGCCCGGCTTGGCTCACCGACACGCCGCAACCCGGCGAGGAAGGCACCTCGGTGATCGCCGCTCATCGCGACACACATTTCCGCTGGCTGCAATTTGTAAAGCCCGGCGATACGATCGAGGTCACCCGCCGTGACGGCAGACTATTGACCTTCAAGGCCGGCGAGGGCCGCATCGCCGCGTGGGATGCCAGCGGCATTGACCCCTCCTCCAACGGCCGCCGCCTGGTGCTGACCACCTGCTGGCCCTTCGATGCGACCGAACGCGGGCCGCTGCGCTACATCCTCGAGGCGGAACTGGTCGACGGCGAAGCAACCGGCTCCGTTCAACCGGCAAACACAAAGCCGTTATCCCAGACCGAATGAGGCTTGAAGCTATCCCCTGCCCGCTCCACGTTCGGGATGGAGAGACGACGGGGAAGCAAATGAAGAGAATGGCCAACTTCCATTTCGCCGCAGCGCTGGTCCTGTTTGGCGCGATACCCGCCGGTGCGGCCGATACCGTCAGCACGCAGGGTCCCGCGGTCCTCATCGAAAAACTCGCCGATGGCCTCGAACACCCCTGGGCGGTCGAGGTGTTGCCCGATGGCGCCTATCTCGTCACCGAGCGGCCGGGCCGCATGCGGATCGTCCGCGACGGCAAGGTCTCCGCCCCGATCGGCGGCGTGCCCAAGGTCAGCGCCCGTGGCCAGGGCGGCCTGATGGATGTGGCGCTCGCTCCGGACTTTGCGACATCTCGAAAGCTCTATTTCACCGCCGCCATCGCCAATGGGCAGGGCTCCGGCACCGAAGCCTTCAGCGCCACGCTGTCCGCCGACGAGAAGAGACTGGACGCCGTCACGCCTGTTTTCACCATGCGGCGTTTCACCTCGGGCAACATCCAATATGGTTCGCGCATCGCAATTGCCCCCGATGGCAGCCTGTTCATCAGCGTCGGTGACCGTGGCGACCGCGACCGCTCGCAGGACTGGCGGGACGACGCCGGCTCGATCATCCACATCAATGCCGATGGCAGCATCCCAGCCGACAACCCTTTTAAGGATGGCGGCAAGGCGCTGCCGGAAATCTGGTCGAAGGGCCACCGCAACCCGCAGGGCATCACCTTCGATACAAAGGACGGCAAGCTCTACACCGTCGAACACGGCGCGCGCGGCGGCGACGAGATCAACCAGCCCGAGGCCGGCAAGAATTACGGCTGGCCGATCATCACCTACGGCCGCGATTATTCAGGCGCCGAGATCGGCGAAGGCACCGCCAAGAAGGGGCTTGAACAGCCGTTGCATTACTGGGATCCGTCGATCGCCCCTGGTGCGCTCGCCGTTTATCGCGGCTCCATGTTTCCGGAGTGGGACGGCAATTTCCTCGTCGCAGCGCTGAAGTTCCAGCTGCTCTCGCGCATGCAGTGTGACGAGAGCGGCGCCTTCGTCGCCGAAGAGCGACTGTTCGAGGGCGAATACGGCCGCATCCGCGATGTGATCGTCGCCCCCGACGGCGCGCTACTGATGGTGACAGACGAAGATAACGGATCGCTGCTCAGAGTCTCGCGCGCCGAGGCCAGCAACGGCTGAGGTCACAACGCGCCGCGCAACTCCTTGCGGATGACGAATTTCAGTCCGGACCAGATCTCATCGATGGCACAGACCTTGACGTCGACAAGACCTGTCGGAAGGAGAATCTCTCGCAGCACACCCTCGGTGACATCGGTCGGCACCCGCGAACTCCTCTTCGGCCAGGAGATCCACAGCATGCCGTCCGGCTTGAGAACACCGAAGATCGTAGGCGCGACGGCGTCCAGCACCTCTCGTACAGTCACAAACAGATGCACATAGTCGAACGCCCGCCGAGGCGTTTCTGGAAGCGCAAAGGCGACCGAGGCAAACCCGTCGAAGCCATGGATGTCACCAACCGTTTCGGGAACGCCGAGAAGCGCAGCCGTCTGTCCGCGCACAAGGCCGAGCTTCCTGGCAAGCGGCGTGCCTGAATAGCCTGCCGTCCCGGGCGCCACCATTTTGCCGGCCAGCCGGCCTTCTTCGCGTCGCATGCATCACCTCCGTCGTCAGGTGTGAAGTCATCACCCTTGCCTCGAGCAAACGCAACTGCTAACCGCTTGGCCACATCTCCCCCTTCCCGATCGAGGATCGACATGACTCGCGCTCAGGCGAACCTCTTTCTATTGCTTGCAGCCGCCATTTGGGGCGGCGGCTTCGTTGCCCAGTCGACGGCGATGAAAGCGATCGGGCCCTTCTGGTTCATCGCCCTGCGTTTTGCCGTCGCCACATTGGCCGTGCTGCCCTTCGTCGTTTTTGAAGCGCGCAAAGCCAAGGCAAGGACAAGCGCCCGCCATGCGAAACTCTATATCCTCACCGGCCTTGCTCTTTTCAGCGGCGCAGCCACGCAGCAGGTCGGGTTGCAGACGACGACGGTGACGAATTCCAGCTTCATCACCGGCCTCTATGTCGTCTTCGTGCCGCTCATCGCCGTGTTCTTCCTCCGGCGTGCCCCACATTGGATCATCTGGCCGGGTGCGCTGATGGCCGTCGCCGGCATCTATCTCCTCTCCGGCGGTCAGCTCTCGGCCCTCACATCAGGCGATCTTCTGACGGTCGCCTGCGCCGTCTTCTGGGCAATCCAGATCACCCTTGCCGGCACAGCCGTTTCTGCGACCGGAAGGCCGCTCGCACTCTCGGCCACGCAATTCGCCGTCACCGCGGTCTGCGCGCTCACGATTGCCGCAGCCTTTGAACCGATCAGCCTATCGGCAATATGGGCCGCGGCGCCTGAGATCCTCTATGTCGGCATCTTCTCCTCCGGCCTCGCTTTCGTGCTGCAGGTGATCGCCCAGCGCTACACCACGCCGTCGCAGGCCGCGATTTTCCTCTCTTCCGAGGCATTGTTCGGCTCTTCGCTCGCGGCCCTCCTGCTCGGCGAGACGATGCCGGCAACCGGTTATGCAGGTTGCGCGCTCATGTTTATCGCTATGCTTGTGGTCGAACTCGTGCCCGAGCTCGCCCGGCGGCGCCTGCCCGCCGCTTGAACACGCGTCCAAATATGGGTGAGCCACGCATCGGAAAAAATTTTATCGGATGCGCAAAGACGCGTTCACGTTGCATTTTTGGGAAAATCTGCTCGGAACTTATATTGCAGACGATATAAAACGTTAATCATTCCCTATCTTCGAAGAAAATTTTGCGTTTTTGCGCAAATTGGATATTCGCAGGCGTCTGCCGCACACGAGACAATAAAAACTTTTGCTTGCCAAAATCCTTTAATCGCAGCAATCTCGGCGCGTTCGGGCATTTTGCGAGCATGGGAAGTCCTTAAGTATTTGCGCGCCGGGAACGCTAATATCCCGGTCAGCCGGTTCCGAAAATGGCGGGCGAAAGTCCTGTCTGGAGCAGGCCGAGGTAGAGGGGACCCTTTTTCTCACATTTCAAGAATTGCCTGCCAACCCCTCCTGCAAGGAGGCAATGCTATGATGCTGCCCGTGTGGATGGCGGGCAGAGAGAAAAGGACCTGACGCATGGCAGAGACTGGGACTGTAAAATTCTTCAATACCGACAAAGGCTTCGGCTTCATCAAGCCGGACCGCGGCGGCGCCGATATCTTCGTTCACATTTCTGCCGTTCAAGCCTCCGGGCTGGCCGGTCTGACGGAAAACCAGAAGGTAAGCTTCGACACGGAGCCGGATCGCCGTGGCAAAGGCCCGAAGGCCGTCAATCTGCAGATTTCGGGCTGAACGCTTAACAAGGCTGTCGAATTCGAGTTGAAGCCCGGCAGCAATGCCGGGTTTTGTCGTTCAGCCTTCGTTCAGCTGTAAGTCCTTAGTACTATGACCATCGAGAAGGAACCGGCGTTCGGTTTCCGGGATTAGGACTTTATGCTTATGAACAGGCTCGCCAAGACTCTTCTGCTGACGGCAACTGCTGCCGCACTCACGCTTTCTGCCATCGGCGAGGCATCGGCCGGCGATCGCCATTGGCGTCATAACAACCACCACGGCGGCAATGATGCATGGGTCGGCGGCGCCGTCGGCCTTGCGACCGGCCTGATCGTCGGTTCTGCCATTGCCAACGCCAATAACGGTCCTGCTTACGAAGAACGCCGCTACATCGACCCAGCCTACGAGCCGGATTACTACGAGCCCGCTCCTGTTTATCGCGCCCCGCGCCGCGTCTACGTCGAGCAGCCGGAATATGTCGAGCAGCCGCGATACTATGCGCCGGTCCGCGCGGCAGTCGAGCCCTGGTCGCCGCAATGGCAGCGCTATTGCTCGTATCGCTACCGCTCCTTCGATCCGCGCAGCGGCACCTATATCGGCAATGACGGCCGCAGCCACTTCTGCACCGCCGGTTGATTGCTCCTCTATTCCTGATACGAAGCGCCGCTTTTCAGCGGCGCTTTTGTTTTTGGCCCTGTTCAGCCAACCTTCTTTTCCCAGGGCATCGGCCCCACCTCGGCATCCGGGTCGAAATCGGTCGAGACGCTGACGGCGCGCCATTCGCGATCGGCCTCGATCCGCGCGGCGTCCGCTTTCTCGACGTTGCGCACAGCATCGCTGCCGAGCAGCAGCCGGAACGGTGGCGCATCGAGACCGGCAATGTGGATGATAACCGCAGCCGCTTTCGAGGGATCGCCGGGCTGGCGACCATCATACTCACGCTGGAAACGAACCGTGGCGCCGACCGTCTCCGCATACTCCGCCCGCCCTTCGGCAAGCACCGTCGAGGCGCCGGCGAAATCGGTCCTGAAGCCGCCGGGCTCGATCACCGTTACCTTGATCCCGAAGGACGCGACCTCCTTCGCCAACACTTCAGAAAAGCCCTCGACAGCGAATTTCGCCGCCGAATAGGCCCCGCGCCCGGCAGGCCCGATCCGCCCACCGACGGATGAGAACTGGATGATGTGCCCCGCCCCCTGTCTACGCATCAGGGCGATCACCGCCTTGGTCATGATAATCGTGCCGAACAAGTTGGTCTCGATCTGGGCCCGGAAGTCGGCGAGACTAGTATCTTCGATCGAGGAAACATTGCCGTAGCCGGCATTATTGACAAGCACGTCGATGCGCCCGAACCTCTTCACGCTAGCCTCGACCGCCGCCGCTGCCGCTGTCTCGTCGGTCACATCAAGCGCGATCGTCAGCACCTGGCCGCTATACCGGTCGGAGAGATCGGCAAGCCGGGCGGGATCGCGCGCTGTCGCCACCAGATTGTCGCCGGAGGCCAAAACCGCCTCCGCCAGCGCCCGGCCGAGACCGCGCGAACTTCCAGTAATCAACCAGACCCTGGACATCGGAAACCCTTCCTTTTTTGGTTCCCGGATCATGTATGGTCTATTGTATCCGATCGAAAGAAGGTACCCGGACGATCTATACACACCTTGAGGTAACTGACTTGACCAGCGACATGTTCGATTTCTGCTGCTCCATGACCGACGAACAGGATGCGCGCGCCCGCGAACTGATCGAGCGGGCGGCGGCGAAATGGCCGCTGCGCATCCTGCATGTGCTCTCAGACGCCGGCGCCCCCTTGCGCTTCTCGCGTCTTTTGGAACGGGTCGAGGGCATCAGCCAGAAAGTGCTGACGCAAACGCTCCGCACCCTCGAAAGAGACGGCCTCATCATCCGCACGCTCTATCCGCAAGTGCCGCCGCGTGTTGAATATGAGTTGACGCCGCTTGGACGCGACCTCCTCATGCAGGTCGCAACGCTTTGGCGCTGGATCGTCGAGCGCCTCAGCGATTTTGATGCGCGTAAAGCCGTAAAACTGACAGCGATCGGGGTTTAGGCCGGGATGCGGATCGTTGCCCTCAGTCCGCCGAGCGGGCTGTCGCCGAGGGTGACGTTGCCGCCATGGCTGCGTGCAATGTCGCGGGCGATCGCAAGGCCAAGGCCGGTGCCCGAGGCATCGAGATTGCGCGCCGTATCCAGCCGGAAGAACGGCTTGAACACGTCTTCGCGGTTCTTTTCGGGAATGCCCGGCCCGTCATCGTCAAAGATGACAGTCAGCCATTTGGCATTGTGCTTGGCCTCGATATCAAGCCTATCGGCATAACGGCGGGCATTCGAGGCGAGGTTGGTGACGAGACGCATGAAGGCGTTCGGCCTGACCGATATATCGTCGTCGCCTTCGATCGAGTAGTTGAAGCGTTTTCCGTGCAGAGCGAAATCGGCTTCCAGCTTGCCGAAGATTTCGCTGAGTTTCAGCTCGCCGACATCCTCTTCGACCTCGCCGCGCGCGAAGGCCATATAGGCCTCCAGCATGGTCTGCATATCGTTGACGTCGTCGTTGAGGCCATGCAGGTCGGGATTGTCGCCGGCAAGCGCCAACTGCAGCTTGAAGCGGGTGAGGATGGTGCGCAGATCATGGCTGACGCCGGACAGCATCGCAGTGCGCTGCTCGATCTGCCGCTCGATCCGCTCGCGCATCAGGATGAAGGCAAGGCCGGCGCGCCTGACCTCGTCGGCGCCGCGCGGATAGAAATTATCGGGTTTCTGCCCCTTGCCGAAGCTTTCGGCCGCTCGCGCCAAGGTCAGGATCGGCCGGATCTGCCCGCGCAGGAAGAGGATCGAGATGCCGATCAGCACCAGCGAGGTGCCAACCATCCAGACGATGAAGATATGTGTGTTCGAGGCATAGGTCTGGCTGCGCTTGGTCAGCACCCTGAGGATCTTGTTGTCGAGCTTGATGCGGATCTCGACGAGGTTCGAGTTGCCGACCGTGTCGATCCAGAAAGGCCGGTGGATCTCGTCGGTGATCTCGTCGCTGAGAATGCCGTCGAGGATCGAGAAGAACGGCTTGACGCGCGGCGGCGGCAGGTCGCCGTCCGGCTCGATCGAGATCTGCAGGCTGAGCTGATCGCGGGCGATGCGGATGATCTCGTTATAGTCGGAATTCTGCGGGTAGGTCTCGATGATCTCGATGATCGCGGCAATGTCACGGGTGACGGCAAGCGACAGCCGCTCCGTCACCATCTGCCAGTGGCGCTCCATGAAGACCGCGGCGACGACGGATTGCAGCAGCACCATCGGAATGATGATGATCAGCAGCGAGCGCGCGTAAAGCCCGGTCGGCAGCCGCCGACGCAGCCAGCGGAAGATCCAGCGCCAGCCCGGCGCAGAACTGCGGTCTTCCCGCCGCAAGCTTTCGATCGTCACCATCAGCGCCGGTCCTGGCCTCTATCCTCAGATCTAGTCGATGCTCAGCCTGTACCCGATCCCGCGCACGGTCTGCAGCCAGACGGGATTGGCCGGGTCATCCTCGATCTTACGCCGCAGCCGGTTGATCTGCACGTCGATCGTCCGCTCGCCCACCTCGGTGTCGTTGCCGATCAGTTCATGGCGGGGGATCGTGTCGCCGGCGCGCCTCGCAAAGAGCAGCATGATCTCCTGCTCACGGTCAGTGAGCCGGATGACCTCGCTGGCTTTCTTCAACTCCTTGCGGGTCAGCGAGAAGGTGTAGGGGCCGAACATGACCTGTTCGATCTTCGGTCCTTCCCCGCCGGCATTGCGCCGCAGGATGTTGTTGATGCGCAGCACCAGTTCGCGCGGGTCGAAGGGCTTGGAAAGATAGTCGTCGGCGCCGGCCTCGAGGCCTTCGATGCGGTTGCCGGACTCCGCCAGCGCCGTCAGCATGATGATCGGTACGTTCTTGATGGCGCGAAGCCCGCGGGTGACGTCGATGCCGGATTCGCCGGGCATCATCACATCCATGATGATCAGATCGAAATCGAGACCCGCGAGCTTGCGCTGCGCCTCGGCGCCGTCGGCGGCGACGGTAACGCGGAAACCGTTCTCGGCGAGATAACGATTGAGCAGCGCGCGGATGCGCGAGTCGTCGTCGACCACCAGCAGGTGCGCCGCATCGTCGGAAATACCTGTCTTGACCGCCATTCAATCCGCCTTCTGTCTGTCCCGCATCCCTCTGAGGAAAGCTTTTACGCCCTCCCGCACCTCCGCAGAAGCCCCTTCGAATGCCCGCTCAATGCGGCGCGATTGCGGCTCGGCAAGGGCAAGCGCCAGCTCTCGTCCCGATTTCGTTGGATAAAGCTTGCGCTGCCGCCGGTCCTCAGGCCCTGCCACCTGGCGAATATAGCCTGAATCGATCAACTGTTTCAGCACCCTTGCAAGGCTCTGCTTGGTGATCTTCAGCGTATCGAGAAGATCGGCCACCGTCATGCCGGGGTTGCGATTGACGAAATGCACGACGCGGTGATGCGCCCGCCCGAAACCGCTGGTTTCGAGGATGGCGTCGGGATCGGAAACGAAGTCGCGATAGGCGAAGAAGAACAGCTCGATGATCTCGAAATCGATGATGTCGGTATCTTCCATCGGCGTGGCCAGCGGCTCTGGCTTGCCTGTTTTCGGGCCGGTCTGTCGTGACACGCGGCATTTCCTTTCTCATCCCACACATTGCGGGAAACTGCTTTGCCGAACTTTACGGGAAACCGCCCGACCTCTCATTTCCCTGGATGTCTTCGGAAACCAAGGCTCGCCCGGAACTTCCGACGCAATAAAACAATTTCTCTTGCGTCTGTGGATAAAACGTAATGGGGATAACAATCAACAGGCATGGCGCTTGAAGCAGCTGAGGAGGTTCAGCAGGCCGCCGAAGCATCGGCTATGCGGATACCGGGATGCTCGATTATCGTGGCAAGATCGCTGAAGCGACAAAGCTAACGTCTTCGTCGTCAGAGACGGCGTCATAGAGGCGCCGACCCCGGATTGATGAACGACTACATGAAGGACGTCTCTCCGGCGGCGATCACCGCCGGATAAGACTATCGGTCCGGATAGCCGGGCCTTTTACCGATGCGCCCGTGCCATGACCAGTCCGGCGAGCGTCGAGAGAATGCCGCCGCCGATCAGGCCGCCGATGCCGTCGGCGATCAGGCCGGTCATAGCCGCTTCCCCACCGACCATGCCAAGCAGCATGCCGCCGGCGACACCGCCGATCGCGCCTGCGATCGTACGGGCGACGACATTGATCGCATGCTGTTTCAAGGCAGCACTCGCGGCGTTGCCGCCGATAGCACCTGATATCAATTGTATGACGAGCGGAAGTAGCGCTTCCATGACTTTCCTCCTGGCGATCTCCCCGATCGCCGTTATATGCCGAAGCTTCGGCATATTAGCATTTTATCATATTCAGGAGGAAAGCGTTAAGAAAAAATCAACCCATACGGGAGGCATGGAGAAAGCAGAAGGGCTGGAAATGAGGCGGCCGGCCGGCCGCCTCATTGTGTTTCTACCGGTTACATCACTGATAAACGTAGACGATCCGGCGGGTACCCGGATCGACCAGCACCGGCCGGTCGTTGATCCTGGTATAGCGGTACTCGTAATCCGGGATCGACTGGAAGGTAACATCGGCGGGCACTTCTGCGCCGACGACGACATCGCCGCCGAGCTGCACCGTCTGCCCGGGATTGGTCTCGATATAGGTGCTGACCGTCTCCGGCGGGGTGATGGTCTCGACAGCCCCGACCGGGCCGAGCAACTCGTCGCCCGGGGCCGGCTGCGGGTCAACGGGAACGACACTGGCGGTCGACTCGTAGGTCACGACCGGAACGCCGATCTCGGCGCGATGCTGTTCGACGATGACCGGGCTGCCGCCGCGGTCAACTTGCAGATAATCGGCATAGACCCAGCCGCGCATGCCGTTGACATCGACACGGCACCAGCGGCTGCCTTCGATGCAGCCGTCAAGCACTGCAGTCGAGCCACGCGTGGCAAGACCGACTGCCGGATATTGCGGGCCGGGGCCGGCGCGGACGTTGAGATCATTGACAGTCGTCGCCACCATCTCCGCCTGCGCAAGACCACCGCTCGCCAGGAGCACGGCTCCAGCCAGCAGAATATTTCTTTTCAAGGTCATGTGAGCGTCTCCTTGGTTTCGATGGCCGGACAACGCATGGCGTTCCACGATGTTCCCTTGCGCTTGTCACGAGGAAACGCCGCTCGCGAACGACTTCATACAAACAATTGAAAAAGCTTGGTAAAGCTGGATTTTTCGGCTCCATCTCAAGGAGGGAGAGACGCATAAACTCTTGTTGCAGCCCGTCATTTTGGCGTGAAACACACCGCAGCCGCGGAAAATTCAAGCTGCCCTTCCCGCCGTTTCGGACTATACCCGGAGCATCCGAGACACCAAGCGAGGCACTTATGGGCATACTCCAGGCCGGCATCATTCCGGTGACACCCTTCCAGCAGAACTGCACGATCTTCTTCGATCCCGAGACCAAGGAAGGTGTCGTCGTCGATCCCGGCGGAGATGTGCCGCTCATCCTCCAGGCGATCGCGCAAAACGGCCTGACCATCAAGGAAATTTGGCTGACGCATGGCCATCTCGATCATGCCGGTGGCGCCAGCGAACTGAAGGATGCCCTCGGCATCGACGTGGTCGGCCCGCATCAGGACGACCTGCCGCTGCTGCAGCGGATCGAATCCCAGGCCGCAAACTATGGGATATCGGGATTGCGCAACATCATGCCCGACCGCTGGCTGGAGGATGGCGACAGGATCTCTTTCGGCGCCCACGAATTCGAGGTCTATCATGCGCCGGGTCATGCCCCCGGCCACGTGATCTATTTCAACCGCGCGCAGAATTTCGCCCATCTCGGCGACGTGCTTTTCAACGGCTCGATCGGCCGCACCGACCTGCCGGGCGGCAATCATCAGCAGCTTCTCGATTCGATCCGCGACAAGGTATTGCCGCTCGGCGACGACGTCGGCTTCATCTGCGGCCACGGCCCCGGCAGCCGCATCGGCGACGAGCGGCGCAGCAATCCATTTCTGCAGGAAATCAGGGCCGGTGGAGCATCCGGCGCGGGCCCATCAGGCCAAACGCCTGATAAAACGATGTGAGCTGAGGCTCACATCATCTTCCGGCCGTTCGGCACCGGCTGCCCGACGGCCGCAAGCACGATCGCGCCGTTCTCGTCCTCGAATCCCAGTGTCAGCACTTCCGAGCGGAACGGCCCGATCTGTCGCGGCGGGAAATTGACGACGCCGAGCACCTGCCGGCCGACCAAGCTTTCCGGCGTATAATGCACGGTGATCTGCGCTGAGGATTTTTTTATGCCGATGTCGGGGCCGAAATCGATCACCAGCTTGAATGCCGGCTTGCGCGCTTCCGGAAAGGCACTGACCTCGACGATCGTGCCGACGCGGATGTCGACGCGCTCGAAATCGCCATAGGTGATCTCTTCGGCCATATCGTCTCCGTCAGCCGGCCAGTTCCTCGGCCCGCTTGCGCGCCGCCGCGAGTGCCGCGTCGAACAGAGGCTGCATGCCGTTTTCGGCCATCAGTACGGCGAGTGCGGCCGCCGTCGTGCCGCCGGGAGAGGTCACATTCTGCCGCAGTCGCGAAGCGTCGTCGGGGGACTGGTGCAAGAGTTCACCAGCCCCCGCGACTGTTTCCCGCGCAAGACGCATGGCGAGGTCCGCCTGCAGGCCGAGTTTACGGCCTGCCTCCGCCATACATTCGACGAGATAGAACACATAGGCAGGACCGCTGCCCGAAAGCGCCGTCACCGCATCGATATCGGCCTCTGCAGGCACCCATTCGACCGGACCCGAGACGCTGAGAAGGGAATGCACACGCTCGCGCTGCTGACTGTTGACCCCAGCATTCGCAAAGGCGCCGGTGACGCCGCGCCCGACCATGGCCGGCGTATTCGGCATAGCCCGCACCATGGCGGCTTTGCCCAGATGCTTCTCGAGAAAACCGAGCGTCTTGCCGGCAGCCACCGAGACGACGACCGTTTCCGCCCCGACGGCACTTTTCACCGCCGGCAGCACGGTCTCCATCACCTGCGGCTTGACCGCGAGAAACAGCACGCTTGCCTTCAAATCCGCGGGAATCGCGACCAAATGCGTCGCGCCGGCCTCACTGATCGTCGCCAGCATCGCCGGCGACGGGCCGGGATCGACGACAATGACAGCCGAGCCCGGAACGCCGCTTTTCAGCCAGCCGGAAAGCATTGCCCCGCCCATGTTGCCGGCGCCAATGAGGACGACGGGATTTGTCGAGGAGAAAGTGTTCGCGGGCATCTTATGCCTCGCCGACGGTTTCAAACAACACGGCTTCCATCGCCTTTGTCGCTTCCATGCCGGACCAGACGACGAACTGGAATGCCTGGAAATAAGCTTCGCAGGTATCGAGCGCGCTGGAAAGCAGCACTTCCACCTGGCGGTTGGTAGGCTCCGCACCGCCGGCGAGCAGCAGCGATTGGCGGAAGATGACGACATCTTCCTGGCGCCAGAGATCGAAATGCCCCATCAGCACCTGCCCGTTGATCGCCGAGAGCAGCTTGACCACCTCGTTGACCCTGATGTCGGGAACTTTGATATCGAAGGCGCAGCCAAGGTGCAGCGCCTCGAATTCCTCCATCCAGGAGAAGGAGACGTGGTAGTCCGTCCAGCGCCCCTCGACCGTCATCGCGATCTCGTCCTCGCCGGAGCGTTCGAACGACCAGTCGTTGTTGGAGGCAACGTACTCGATCATATCGACCGGGTTCGACTGACGCTCGAATTCCAATTCCATCAGGTTCATGCAGCACCTTCTTGACCGGAACGAATGCGACTAACTTGGTGTACGAACACAAGAAAAGACACACGCAAATACCGGAACCACCACTCGGATGATCGTTGAACCGCTGCCAGACTTAACGCAGATAACCTGCCCGGAGCTTACCAAGTCGCTTCGAATCATCATTTAAAATCAGTCTATAATGCCCCTTGCCCCCTGCCAGCCCCCTGAGGGGAAAATAGGCCGGGCCACTGTGGAAAGGCTCTTCGAAATTCAATTCAGAAGGGAGAATAAGCGACTCTGCGAATTGGCTTTTTTGGCAGTGTCCACAGGTGGAAAACTCACCTGAATTTTTTGTGACGGATGCGGCGTGTGGCATGAAGGCAACGCCGCATCTGTGTCATATCGGGACTTGAAAGCAGATCGCGCAAGAGTGTTCAGCGGTTTTGCGCGGCATGCGGAAAACAAAACCTGAAGCGCAAGGAGCGAATCCGGAAGATCGCGACGCGCTTTAATGCCCCTCGCCGGCCAGCCTCGCCTCGAGCGCCGCGATGCGGGCGGCAAGCGCTTCGTTCTCGTCGCGCGCCTTGATCGCCATCTCGCGCACGGCCTCAAACTCCTCGCGCTTGACGATATCCATGCTGTTCAGCCAACGCTCGGCCTGGGCGTTAAAGGCGGTTTCGATCTCCTTGCGGACGCCCTGCGCGGCACCGGCCGCATCGGTCATCAGCTTGGCGAATTCGTCCATGATGCGGTTCGTTCCGGTCGTCATGGCGTTTTTCTCCCTTCGCATGAGGTGAATTCAGCCCTTCGGGGCCTCAAGGATTGAGGTAGGGCTTCGCCACCCTCTATGCAAGCGCTTTGCATGGGATAGCCCCTGCCGGAACCGGCAGCCAAAGAGCCATCACGAACAATGGACTTGACCGTCCGGGATCGCGGCGGCATGTTCCGCGCAACCAAACAGGTGGGAAAACCTTGCCGACAGCAGCCAATCTCCTTGCCATCATGCCTTTTCCAGACATCGATCCGATCGCCTTTTCGATCGGCCCGCTGGCGATTCATTGGTACGGTCTCGCTTATGTCGCCGGCATCCTGCTCGGCTGGGCCTATGCGCGCCGCCTCGCCGCCAATGAAACTCTCTGGCCCGGCAATACCTCGCCAATGACAAGGACGCAGCTCGACGATTTCATCGTCTGGGCGGCCCTTGGCGTCGTCCTCGGCGGTCGTCTCGGCTATATCTTCTTCTATGATCTCCCCGCCGTCCTGCGCAGTCCGGTCCGTGCGCTCGAGATCTGGAACGGCGGCATGTCCTTCCATGGCGGCCTGACCGGCACGACGATCGCCATGATCCTCTTTGCCCGCCGCAACGGTATTCCGATCTGGAGCCTGTTCGACATCGTCGCCACGGTCGTTCCCTTCGGCCTCTTCTTCGGCCGCATCGCCAATTTCATCAATGGCGAGCTTTGGGGCCGGTTGACCGACGTGCCTTGGGCCGTGGTCTTCCCCACAGGCGGCCCCTTCGCCCGCCATCCGAGTCAGCTTTACGAAGCGGGCCTGGAAGGCATCGTTCTTCTGCTGGTGCTGGCCGCCCTGGTTTACGGCATGCGCGCGCTGAAAAGCCCCGGCTTCATCACCGGCGTCTTCGTCTGCGGTTACGCCCTGTCGCGCATCTTCGTCGAATTCTTCCGCGAGCCCGACGCCCAGCTCGGTTATCTCCTCGGCACGAACTGGCTGACCATGGGCATGGTGCTCTCCTCCCCGATGATCCTGCTCGGCCTCTGGGCGATGCTCAGGGCCCGCCGCCAGGCTGCGCTGCAGCTCTGAAAACGGCAGGACGCGCGACATGACCACCGCTCTAGGCGAAAAGATCAAGGCGATCATCCAGGCCAACGGCCCGATCAGCGTCACCGATTATTTCTCGCTCTGCCTGGCCGATCCCGAACACGGCTATTACCGCACCCGCGAGCCCTTCGGCCGTTCGGGTGATTTCGTCACCGCGCCCGAGGTCAGCCAGATCTTCGGCGAGATGATCGGCGTCTTCATCGTCCATGCCTGGCAGCGTCACGGCACGCCGGCGGGCGTCCGCCTCGTCGAGATCGGCCCCGGCCGCGGCACCATGATGGCAGATATGCTGCGTGTCATCTCCCGCATCGCTCCGCCGCTGCTGGAGGCGATGACCGTGCATCTCGTCGAAACCAGCGAGCGCCTGCGCGACGTCCAGAGCCAGACGCTCGAGGCTTACGGTGAAAAGATCGCCTGGCACGACGGCTTCGACGAAGTACCGCCAGGCTTCACGCTGATAGCCGCCAACGAATTGTTCGACGCCATCCCGATTCGCCAGTTTATCCGCACGTCGACCGGTTTTCGCGAGCGCATGATCGGCATCGATGCCGATGGCGAGCTGACCTTCGCCGCCGGCGTCGCCGGCCTCGATCCTGCCCTCCTGCCCGAACCGGTGCAGAACCTGCCGCTCGGCATGCTCTTCGAGATCTCGCCCGCCCGCCAGGCGGTGATGATGGCGATCTGCGAACGGCTGCGCGCCTTCGGCGGCACGGCGCTCGCGATCGATTACGGCCATCTCGTCACCGGCTTTGGCGATACGCTGCAGGCCGTGCGCATGCATGAATTCGATCCGCCGCTCGCCCACCCCGGTGAAGCCGATCTGACGAGCCATGTCGACTTTCAGCAGCTCGCCGAAACCGCGCTTGCAGCCGGCGTCCATCTGAACGGCGCTCTGCATCAGGGTGATTTTCTGACCGGCCTCGGCATCCTCGAACGTGCCGCCGCCCTCGGTCAAGATCGCGAACCGCAGACCCAGCAGGTCATCCAGGCGGCGGTCGAACGGCTCGCCGGCGCTGGTGAAGGCCGGATGGGCGAACTCTTCAAGGTAATGGCGGTCTCGCATCCCGCGGTCGACCTCATGCCCTTTCGTCCGGTGGATTGACAGGGCGCACGCGGCTGGTTCAACATCCCAGCGAACAAGAACTTGAAGCGCGCCGCCTGTGCGATGCGCTTGGGATAAGAACAAACCCCTTAAAAAACCCGGAAGCACAGATGCAGGACGCGGCCTCTCCCGCACCGATCGAAAGCGCGCTGCTGAACGCAGCGGCAGGTAGCACTATCCGCCACGGTTATTTCACCCGCGCCGGCGGCATTTCCGAAGGGCTGTATCGCGGCCTCAATGTCGGCCTCGGCTCCAATGACGAACGCGACAAGGTCCTGGAAAACCGCCGCCGCGTCGCGGCCTGGTTCGACCTGCCGGTCGAGCGGCTGGCGACCGTGCATCAGGTCCATTCCCCTGATGTCGTGACCATCGATGCCGATTACGACGGCGCCCGCCCCGAGGCGGATGCGATGGTAACGCGCACCCCCGGCATCGCGCTTGGCGTGCTTGCCGCCGATTGCGGCCCGATCCTGTTTGCCGACCCGGACAATCGCGTCGTCGGCGCCGCCCATGCCGGCTGGAAGGGCGCGCTGACCGGCGTGCTCGAAAATACCATCGCCGCCATGGAAGCGCTGGGTGCTGACCGCGCGCGCATTGTCGCCTGCCTCGGCCCCTCGATCAGCCAGTCAAGCTATGAGGTCGGTCCTGAGTTCGTCGAGCGTTTCGTCGCCGAGAACCCGGAAGATGCGCGTTTTTTCGTGCCTTCCGCAACCTCCGGCCACGCAATGTTCGACCTGCCGGCGCTGACCGTCGACCGGCTGACGAAAGCCGGCGTGCGGGCCGAAAGCCTCGGCCTCTGCACCTATCCGGACAGCGAGCGCTTCTTTTCCTACCGCAGGACCACACATCGCAAGGAGCCGGACTACGGCCGCCAGATTTCCGCGATATCAATCAGGGAGACGTGAGCAGAATGGCACTGCATTTCGAAAAGGCCGAATTCGCAAGCCGGCTTGCGCGCCTCACCGAGAAGATGAAGGAAGAAAAGCTCGACGCCCTGCTGCTCTTCGCTCAGGAAAGCATGTACTGGCTGAGCGGCTACGACACCTTCGGTTACTGCTTCTTCCAGACGCTGGTCGTCAAGAGCGACGGCACCATGGCGCTGCTGACCCGCTCGGCCGATCTTCGTCAGGCCAGACATACCTCGATCCTCGAGGACATCCATATCTGGGTCGACCGGGTCAATGCAGATCCGACGCTCGACCTGAAGAACCTGCTGGTCGAGATGGATCTGCTCGGCGCCCGCATCGGTGTCGAATATGACACGCACGGCATGACCGGCCGTATCTCGCGCCTGCTCGACGCGCAGCTGACCACCTTCGGCCAGATCGTCGATGCATCCTATCTCGTCAGCCGCCTCCGCCTCGTCAAAAGCCCGACTGAGGTTGCCTATGTCGAGCGCGCTGCCGTTCTCGCCGACGATGCGCTCGACGCCGCAATCCGGCTGACGAAGCCCGGTGCCGACGAGGCCGATATTCTCGCCGCCATGCAGGGTGCAATCTTTTCCGGCGGCGGCGATTATCCCGCCAACGAGTTCATCATCGGCTCCGGCGCCGATGCCCTGCTTTGCCGCTACAAGGCCGGCCGCCGCAAGCTCGACGCCACCGACCAGCTGACGCTCGAATGGGCCGGCGCTTACGCGCATTATCATGCCGCAATGATGCGCACGATCGTCATCGGCGAGCCGATGCAACGCCACCGCGAGCTCTATAATGCCTGCCGCGAAACCATCGAGGCGATCGAAACCGTGCTGAAGCCCGGCCACAGCTTCGGCGACGTCTTCGACATGCATGCCAGGATCATGGACGAACGCGGCCTCGCCCGCCACCGGCTGAATGCCTGCGGCTATTCGCTTGGCGCCCGCTTCTCGCCCTCCTGGATGGAGCACCAGATGTTCCATGTCGGCAATCCGCAGCCGATCGAGCCGAACATGTCGCTCTTCGTTCACATGATTATTGCCGATTCCGACACGGGCACGGCGATGACGCTCGGCCAGACCTATCTGACGACGGCGGATGCGCCGCGGGCGCTATCCCGCCATCCGCTCGATTTCATCGGTCTTTGACCGATGAGAATCCGGAATTGACAGACGCCCGCCGCCGCCCGCATAAATTCGGGCGGGGCTGATGCGATTGTGGGAAGGACGGATCAAGGGATGACGCGAGCTGCGATTGTGCCCACGCTCCTGGTCGTCACAGCTCTGCTGACTGCCTGCAACACCACCGATGCGCTGACGCCGCAGGTCGATATCGGCGATTCCTCCGCACGTGCGTCGTCGAGCCCGGTGACGCAGAGCGAGGCCGAGCGTCTGGCGGGCTCCCGCCAGCGGGTCTTCGCCGAAAACCCCCAGCCGAGAGGCTACCATCCAGCCTATGATCAGTCGCAGCCGGCCTATCGGCCCGGCACCGGCGCACCGCCGACGACGATGCAGGAACAGGCCGACGCCCTGTCGAGGAGCAGTTCCTCGCCGGCCGCCTCCGCCCCGATTGAGGAACAATCGCTGCCGCCGCCGGCTTCCGGCGGTGGACTTGACGCGCAATCAGCTCAGCCCGCCGAAGCGCAACAGTCGGAGCAGACCGCTGCCCGCACCCCCAGTTCTTCTTCCGCTCGCGGCAACACCGTGCGTTTCCTGCCGATCATCGGCGCGCCGGTGCAGGCGGTGACCCCGCTCTCGCGCCAGCTCGGCGCCGAGGCGCGCGCCCACGGCCTTTCCATCAAGAGTTCGACCGATGCGAGCAGCGATTACATCCTCAAAGGTTATCTCTCCGCGTTCAGCGACGACGGTAAGGTCACTGTCGTCTATGTCTGGGATATTCTCGACAGCGGCGGCGGCCGCCTGCATCGCATCCAGGGGCAGGAAAGCGTGCCGACGGCGGCGGCCGACCCCTGGGCCGGCGTTCCGGCCTCGGTGATGCAGCAGATCGGCTCGAAAACCATCGCGGAATTCTCCTCCTGGCGGCAGACGCGGGGCGGTTAGTCACAAACTTTTTGCAAATATCAAAGCCTGTGGCGCCTTTGCCCTTGCATTCACGGGGAAGCTGGCTAAAAAGCGCGGCTATCAGCGCATAACAGGCGGACCAAAATGAAGGTTTTCGCAGGCAATTCGAACCGGCAACTCGCCGAAGCGATCTGCACCTATCTCAACGTTCCCTTGGGGAGAGCCAGTGTTCGAAGGTTTGCCGATCAGGAAATCTTCGTGGAAATCCAGGAAAATGTGCGCGGCGAGGACGTATTCCTCGTCCAGCCAACCGCCTTTCCTGCCAACGACCACTTGATGGAACTGCTGATCATGATCGACGCGATGCGTCGTTCTTCAGCCCGTCGCATCACCGCGGTGCTTCCCTATTTCGGCTATGCGCGTCAGGACCGTCGCGCCTCAGGCCGCACACCGATCTCCGCCAAGCTGGTCGCAAACCTCATTACCGAAGCCGGCGCCGACCGCGTCATGACACTCGATCTCCATGCGGGGCAGATTCAGGGCTTCTTCGATATCCCCACTGACAACCTCTTCGCCCTGCCCGTGCTGACGCGCGACATCAAGAGCCATTACGACCTCAGCAACGTCATGGTCGTCTCGCCGGATGTCGGCGGCGTCGTTCGCGCCCGCGCGCTTGCCAAGCGGCTGGACTGTCTTCTGGCCATCGTCGACAAACGTCGCGATCGGCCGGGTGAATCCGAAGTGATGAACATCATCGGCGACATCACCGGCAAGGATTGCCTGCTGATCGACGACATCGTCGATTCCGGCGGCACGCTCTGCAACGCCGCCGACGCGATGCTGGCCCAAGGCGCAGCCAGCGTCACCGCCTATATCACCCACGGCGTGCTCTCCGGCGGCGCGGTCACCCGCGTCACCTCCTCGAAGCTGCGCGAACTCGTCATTACGGATTCGATCCAGCCGACCACGGCCGTGCTTTCGGCGCACAATATCCGCATCGTGACGACGGCGCCGCTGATCGGTGAAGCCATCAGCCGAACGGCCCAGGAAGAGTCTGTCTCCAGCCTCTTCGACTAAGAAGAGCCGGCATTCGTCCGGCTCTTTCAATTTCTCCATCAGATGAAACAGCCATTGCCGGGCATGCTCTCCGAGCCGCATGAATTCCCGGCCATTGCTTGTCACGAAGCTGCGTTCCCCGACGGCGAAGGCTCAGCGCCTCGCCGATCGTTGACGCAAAAGGGCGGCACAAGGCCGGCCTCTTCATTTCTGATCCCGATTGCTAGCGCTTAAGGCTGCTGCGGCGGTGCAGGCAGCGCATCCTGACCCTGATCCGGCTCCTGCTCCTGGTCTGTCTCCAGCCCCGGAGCCTGATCCGGACCATCCGGTCCCTTGATCTGCTGGCCATTGACCGCCACGGAACCATCGCGGCTGACGCTGATGTCCCAGCGCGAACGACCGTCCGCATCAGTCTTGGCAAAGCCCTTCACCATCATGATACCGAAGGAGACCTGGTTGAGGTCGGGATCCGTCTTGGCCAGTTCCTGAACCGCGGCAATCGTCTTGTCGAGATCGCGGGCAAAGATGGTCGCTTCCATCGAATAGTCCTTCTCGGTGTCGACCCGTCCTTCGATCTTGCCCGTCATGTCGATGTCGTAGACCTCCGACTTGGCGCTGATCTTCGGAAACTCGACGGTGAGCCGACCATCGCGGAAGAGCTTCTTCGCCATCTCCTCACCGCTCGTCTCCGGCGCCTTATCGTTGAAATCCAGCGCCATGAGGGCGTCGCCCAAGCTGGCGAAATTCAGATTCGGAAGAGCAAGCTGGAAATCGAGGTTGGTCGGCATGAAGGCCGAATAGTTTGCCGGCATTAGCGGCGTGTCGAGGCTGATCTCCTGCGCGTTCATGCCGAAGCCGAAACGCATGGCGTCACTCGGCCCGTCGATGGCGAGGTTATAGCCGAATGCCTTGGCGCCGCCCTTGCCCATCTCGCTGCTGATAGTGAGATTGTTGACCCC
This sequence comes from Rhizobium leguminosarum bv. trifolii WSM2297, assembly GCF_000271845.1. The sequence continues at coordinate 2,101,523 of NZ_JH719395.1, forward strand.
GATCGTCTCGCTGAACGAGGTAAGAAGCGGGAAGGCCTCCTTCACTATTCCCTTTATTTTGTCGCTGTTTTCCGGACTCAATTCTTTCTCTTCGAGATGCTCGAGCACGAAGAAGACCATCTCGCGAATCTGCTTTGCCGGCAGGCCGTTCACCTTGGCCTCGACATTGATCGAGCCGGAACGGATTTCAACGGGCGGCATTTGCAGGCCGGAAACCTGCTCGACGAAATCAGACATCGAGCCGCTGCCGACAAAATCGACACGTCCGTTGCCGCCTGCGCTGTCCGTCGAACTCAGCTTCTGGTCCATGCTGGCAATGGTGGCATGGACCTCCTCGGTTTCGGACTTGCTGGAGATCTTGATGTCCTTGGCTGCGAAGGTGCCCGAGCGCAGATAGCTGATCGCCGGGTCGAAGACGCCGGTATAAACAAGCGAAGCGATGGAATAGGCGAAATCCGTCGGCTTCTGATCCGCGCCTTTGAAATGGCCGGAGACGTTGAATTTGTTGTCGCCTTCGACGTTCCAGAGCCCGCTGTCGAGTGGCGTGGCGAACATCGAGAACGGGGTCAGCCCGTTGATCGTGAAGGTCGCCGGATCGGCTTTGACAAGCAGCTTCGCCAGATCGTAAATGATCTCATAGCGCGTACCCGCCGGATTGACGGTAATAAGACCGCTCTTCGCCAGTTCCTCCGGAAGCAGCTTCGTCAGAGTCTCCTTGACGGCATTGGCGCCGTCCTGGTTGATCTCCGCGCCGTCGGCCGAAGTGAAAAGGCAAAGAGCAAGCAAGCTCGTTGCCGTGACAAGTTTAAGACGCATAGTCTGTTATTCTCCTCAGCCGCCCTTTTTGATTGCGGCATCCAAAGATGCGAAGCGCGCCGATGTCAAGCCAAGTGGCGGCAGATCTTAGCAATTTTGCCGCTTGGACAAGCGCCGACTACGACGATTCAACGAGCTTCATTTGCTCGAGGCGGGAGGTGCGGCGCACGCCGTCGATCTCAGCAGATTTGCCGTTCGCGATAATTGAGCACGCCGGCGAAAGCCTGTACACCACCGAAAAACCGCCGCAATCCGCAACTTGCGTTTCCGATCGACTTATAATATAGGCCACCGGTCCGTGTAGACACCCTTGGAGGCAACGCGGATGAGGTAAGGGAAACCCGCCTCCGGTTCGACGGAACAAGGCTTTTGCCCGCCGACGAACTCTCCAAATAACCTCGAAAGGAATAGCCATGAGCCAGGAAACTTACGAGCTCAAGGCCGAGGCGCGCGAACGGGTTGGTAAGGGGTCCGCCCGTGAACTTCGCCGCAACGGTTTGATTCCCGCTGTCATCTATGGTGACAAGCAGGCCCCCATTGCCATCGCTCTCAACACCAATGAGGTGACGAAGCGCATTCATGCCGGTGGTTTCATGACCACCGTGGCGACGATCGAAGTCGACGGCAAGAAGTTCAAGGTTCTGCCGAAGGACTATCAGCTCGATCCGGTCCGTGACTTCACCATGCATGTCGACTTTCTGCGCGTCTCCGGCAACACTCAGGTGACCGTCGAAATCCCGGTTCACTTCATCAACGAAGAGAAGTCCCAGGGCCTCAAGGTCGGCGGCGTTCTGAACATCGTTCGTCACCAAGTCGAAGTTCACTGCCCGGCCGATGCGATCCCGGAATTCTTCAACGTTGACCTCAGCGGCAAGAAGATCGGCGACAGCATCCATATTTCGGAAGTCACCCTTCCGAAGGGCGTCACCACCGTCATCGACCGCGACTTCACGATCGCGACCATCATCGCTCCGGCTGCCGGCATCGACGAGAGCGCCGCGGAAGGCGAAGCCGAAGCCTGATCGCTTCGACCGATTTGTAAAGCATACGGCCCGCTTTCCCGTGAACCGGAAAAGCGGGCTTTTCGTTGCCCGGCAAGCCCCCGTTTCAGCAACATTTAACGTATTCGTGAAAGCATGCTTCGTCAGCTGCGAAGAAGCCCGCCTTAGCGCGCGACAGCAGATAAGGTCGGCCTGGGGGAGTAGACGGAACCATGAACAATTCCGTTGAGAACAGATTTTTTGGAATTGTTTGCGGAGCGCTGCTGGTTTTTGTCGCTCCCCTCTTTGTTCTCTTCCTTTTTCTTTCCTCGGAACGAGCCGACAAGGAAATACGCGATCATATTTCCGTTCTTCTTGTCGCCAACGCCCAGGCGCTGGCAAAGCCGCTCTGGGATCTCGACGAGGAGAGTGTGACCCAGATCAGCGCGACGGTGGTTTCCCAGGGCGCTATCGTCAAGGTCGAGGTGCGCGACCAGTCCGGCCAACTCGACATCAGTCAATCCACCATTCCGCGCTCCTTCGACGGCAAGCTCGTCCAGGTGTCGCGCGCCATTATCTACAACACCGTCGACGGCCCGAAGAATCTCGGCAGCATCAGCGTCTACTATCCCGCGCTCGGCTTGTTTTCCGGCCTGAAGCAGGAAGAGGTCGTCTTCATCTCGATCTTCATCTTCGCCGTGCTGACCGTTTTCGGCACGGCGCTGATCGGCAACCGGTTCTTCGTCATCCAGCCGCTGATGCGGCTGACGGCGGCGATCGAGGCCACCCGTCAACTCGGCTCCCGCCACCATGTCGACTGGCAATCGAACGACGAGATGGGACGGCTTGCCCGCAGCTTCAACGAGATGCAGACCAAGCTCGAAAGCGAGGAAAAGGAGCTGAAGCTCGCCCACCGCCGCGCCACCGACATCTACAATCTGACGCCCGCCATGCTCTTTTCGCTCGACGAGGAAGACCGCATCACCGCCGTCAGTGATTACTGGCTGCTTGCCACGGGTTATAGCCGTGCCGCCGTGATCGGCCGCAATTTCGCCGATCTTGTCACCTCGACCACCCGCGACAAGTTCGTCAAACGCCGCCAGGCTGAAAGCGGCATGAGCGTCACCGTCAAGTTCGTCTGCCTGGACGGCCGCACCATGGACGTCCTCATCATGGAGTCGGAGGCGGAAGCCGGCGCTCACGACCGCCTCTCGCTGTCGGTCATGACCGATGTCACCGAACTCAAGGCCTCCGAGGACCGCAACCACCGCCAGGCGATCACCGATCACCTGACCGGGCTGCTCAATCGCCAGGGCTTCGAAGCCGTCCTCGACAACAAGATCGCCGCCGCCGACGCGGCCGGCCAGGAGCTCGCCTGCCTCTTCGTCGATCTCGATCGCTTCAAGTGGATCAACGACAATATGGGCCATGCCGCCGGCGACATGGCGCTAATCGAGCTCGTCGAGCGCCTGAAGACCTATCTTGCTCCGTCCGATGAGGCGGCCCGTCTCGGCGGCGACGAATTTGCCATTCTACTGCCGGCGAAGGACGCCGAAAAACGCGCCAGGATGATGTGCGAACAGATCGCCTCGATCTTCGAAACGCCGTTCGCCCCCGACATGCATCTGAGTGCTTCCGTCGGCATCGCCATCTATCCGCACCATGCCGCAACCGCGGCCGAACTGCTGCAGAAATCCGACCTGGCAATGTATGCCAAGAAACGCGACGGCAAGAATGGCGCGCAGCTTTTCGACAACGCCATGCTCGACCGCGCCCGCAGCCGCGCCGAGATCGAAGCCAATATCGAAGCCGGTCTCGTCGACAACTGGTTCGAGGCCTTCCTGCAGCCAATCGTCAATCTGAACGGTCGCGGCATTGCCGGTTTCGAGGCACTGATGCGCCTCAACCATCCGCAGAAGGGCTTGATGCCGCCGGCCGAGATCATCAGCGTCGCCGAAGAGACGGCAAAGATCGTCCGCGTCGGCAATGTCATCATCGAAAAGGCGATCGCCAACCTCGCCAAGATTTCCCGCATATCAGGCATGCAGGACACCTATCTCGCCATCAACTTCTCGCCGCTGCAGTTCGAGCCGGCGCTGCCGGCCCGTCTTGCCGCCATCGTCGGCCGCAATGGCATCCGCCCCGAGCGCATCGTCGTCGAGATCACCGAAGCCGTGCTGATGCACGACAACCCTGAGATTCGCATGATCGTCACCGAGCTTCGCCGCTTCGGCTGCCGCATCGCGCTCGACGATTTCGGCACCGGCTATTCGTCGCTGAGCTATCTCAACCGCTTCCCTGTCGACATTATCAAGATCGACCAGTCCTTCACCCGTGCGATCAACGACGGCGACGACGACGTGCGCCAGAAGAGCCGCATGCTGATCGAAGGCATTACGACGCTCTCGCACAAGATGAACTGCACCGTCATCGCCGAGGGCATCGAGACCGAAGAGGAATGCCGCACGCTCCACCAGATGGGGCTCGATTATGGCCAGGGCTACCTCTTCCACCGTCCGCAGCACGCAGCCGTGCTCATCGAGGAACTGATGGCCTCGGACTCGGCCGTCGCAAGGGCCTCGTGAACGAAGGAGATGAGATGATGAAAAAGCTTCTGCTTCTCGCATGCCTGGCGCTGCCCTGTGCTGCCCATGCGCAAACGGTGACCTTCACCACTGAGGACTATGCCCCCTTCAACTATCGCGAAGGCAAGGAGATCAAGGGCGCGACCGTCGAGCAGGTCGAAAAGGTAATGGCCGCGATCGGCGTCGACTACACGATCGAGATCATGCCCTGGGCACGCGCTTTCGGCCTTGCCCGCACGGCGCCGATGACCTGCGTCTTCGCGACCGCCCATAATGGCGCACGCAACCCGTTGTTCAAATGGGTCGAGCCGCTGCTCATCGATCGCAACATCCTGATCACCCGCAAGGGTTCCGGAGTTACCGCCAGCAGTCTGGACGAAGCGAAGAAATATACGATCGGCACCCAACGCGAGGATTATACCGAGACGATCCTGAAGGAGAAGGGTTTCACCAAGCTCGATGTCGCCAGCGACTTCAACGCGACGCTGCGCAAATTGCTGGGCGGCCGCATCGACATGATGCCGATCTCCGAACTCTATTTCGAAAAGCTGAAGGCCGACCAGCCGTTGGAAATGGTCACCGTGCTCTCCGCCCAGCCGATGAGCATCGCCTGCGAGAAGAGCTTTCCGGACGATCTGCTCGCCAGGATGCAGGCGGCCCTCGACAAGCTGATCGCCGATGGCGTCCAGAAGCAGATCTTCCTGAAATATGGCATGAACCTGACGGAGTGACTCCGACGGACGCTGCCCTTTCGACTTGACTTTGGGTTCATTTCCAGATGGTGAACGGCGGGAAGTTCTAGCGAGGGAAGACAGACCATGCTGATCATCGCGGGTCTCGGCAATCCCGGCGGCAAATACGCCGGCAACCGCCACAATATTGGCTTCATGGCCGTCGACGCCATCCATCGGCGCCACGGCTTCTCGCCCTGGTCGAAAAAATTCAGGGCCGAGATCGCCGACGGCGAACTCGGCGGCGAGAAGGTGCTGCTGATCAAGCCGCAGACCTTCATGAACCTCTCCGGCGAAGCCGTCGGCGAGGCGATGCGCTTCTACAAGCTCCAGCCCGCCGATCTTGTTGCAATCTACGACGAACTCGATCTTCCCCAGGGCAAGGCGCGGCTGAAGACCGGCGGCGGCCATGGTGGCCATAACGGCATCAAGTCGCTGGACGCCCATTGCGGCAAGGAGTACCGGCGGCTGCGCCTCGGCATCGGCCATCCCGGCGTCAAGGAAATGGTGCAGAACCACGTGCTCGGCGATTTCGCCAAGGCCGACAGGGCCTGGGTGGAGCCACTTCTCGATACGCTTGCCGACAATGCCGACATGCTGGTGCGACGCGAAGATTCGCAGCTGATGAACAAGATCGCGCTGGCGCTCGGCGGCAAGGCCGAGGAGGAGAAGCCGCGGAAGGAACCCAAGGATAGCGAGAAGAAGCCGGCCGGCCAGTCGCATATCCGCCAGGCCCGCAACCACAATCAGCCGAAGGTGCTGGCCACCGGCCCGATGGCCGATATTCTGAAGAAGATGTTCGGCAACAAGGGGGAATGAGGCCGGTGCCGGATCAGAATTTCGCCATCCGCCACGCCGCACCAAGCGACCTTCCCGGGCTGACCACCCTCTACCGGCATTTGAATCCGACGGATCCGCTGCTCGACGAAGCCGTGGCCCAAGAGCGTTTCTCCGCCATCCTGGCTCAGCCAGGCATGACCCTATTCATCGGCTTTGCCGGTGATCTCGCCACTGCCACCGCTACGCTGATCGTCGTACCGAACCTGACGCGGGGCGCCGCCTCCTATGCGCTCATCGAAAACGTCGTCACCCACGCAGATCACCGCCGGCACGGTTACGCCGGCGCTGTCATCGGCCATGCAGTGACTGAGGCTTGGAAGGCTGGCTGCTATAAGGTGATGCTGCTGACTGGCTCGAAGAACCCGGCGACCCTGCGCTTCTACGAGAATTGCGGCTTCATCAGCGACAAGACCGGCTATCAGATCCGCCGCCCCTGAGACCCAGGGGGCCTATTCCTCCGGCTCGGTGGTGAACATCAGCGGAAAGCCCATCTCCTTGGCGAGATCGATACCCTCCTTGGCCTTGGTCTCGGCGATGTCCCTGGCACAGACCACGACCACGCAGGAACCGAGCTTGTGGGCGGTCATCATCACCCGGTAACCCGCTTCCTCGCTCATGCGGAAGACGACCTTCAGGATCACGATGACGAATTCGCGCGGCGTATAATCGTCATTGACGAGAATGACCTTGTAGAGCTTCGGCTTGTCCAGCTTCGGCTTCACCTTGCTCTTCGGTTTCAGGGCAACGTCGTTGTCACTCATCGGAAAAATCCACCGGTTGATGACATGGGGTCAAGAATCTTCAAAACCAATTAATCGAGATCGATGACGAATTTTCGACAGCCATCAGTCGCGGTTCCCGGCCTTAAACAGGCCGGAACTGGCCACTGGCTTTGACATCGAGATAGTCAGCCGCATTCTGGCGAAATCCGCAATGCGTCAAAATCATCGTCGCTTTCAAGAATAGGACAGCACCGATCGATCGACAAGTCAGCGACGCTAAAAGCTCTCTAAGACTTGACCATATTGCTCCTTTATCCCATAGGCAGCCACAAGGAATTCAAGAACAGCAGGTTTTAGCCATGGGCTTCAAATGCGGCATCGTCGGTCTGCCGAACGTCGGCAAATCGACCCTCTTCAACGCACTCACCAAGACGGCGGCGGCACAGGCGGCGAATTACCCCTTCTGCACCATCGAGCCGAACACCGGCGAAGTCGCCGTTCCCGATCCGCGCATGCGCAAGCTTGCCGACATCGCCAAGTCGAAAGAACTGATCCCGACCCGCATCTCCTTCGTCGACATCGCCGGTCTTGTGCGCGGCGCCTCGAAGGGTGAAGGCCTCGGCAACCAGTTCCTTGCCAACATCCGCGAAGTGGATGCCATCGTCCATGTGCTGCGCTGCTTCGAAGACAGCGACATCACCCATGTCGAGGGCCGCATCAACCCGGTCGCCGATGCCGAGACGATCGAGACCGAGCTGATGCTCGCCGACCTCGAAAGTCTGGAGCGCCGCACCGAGCAGACGCGAAAGCGCGCCACCAGCAAGGACAAGGAATCGATGGCGATGCTGCCGATCATGGAAGCGTCGCTGAAGCTGCTCAATGAAGGCAAGCCGGTTCGCACGCTGCTGTCGACGCTCGATGCCGAGGAGATCGTCATCCTCAAGGGCCTCAATCTCCTGACCTCGCATCCGGTGCTCTATGTCTGCAACGTCGCTGAGGCCGAGGCTTCGACCGGCAATGAATTCACCGAGGCCGTCGCCGTCATGGCAAGGGAACAGGGTGCCGAAACCGTCGTCATCTCGGCGGCGATCGAGGCTGAGGTCGCCCAACTTCCCGAGGATGAGGCCAAGGAATTCCTCTCCGCCCTCGACCTTGATGAGGCCGGCCTCGACCGGCTGATCCGCGCCGGCTACAAGCTGCTCCACCTCATCACCTATTTCACCGTCGGCCCTAAGGAAACGCGCGCCTGGACGATCGAGCGCGGCACCAAGGCGCCGCAGGCCGCCGGCGTCATCCATTCGGATTTCGAGCGCGGTTTCATCCGCGCCAACACCATCGCCTATGACGACTACATCAAATACAACGGCGAAGTCGGCGCCAAGGATGCCGGCAAGGCGCGCGACGAAGGCAAGGAATACGTCGTCCAGGACGGCGACGTCATCCACTTCCGTTTCAATACCTGATCGGAATTGACTGCCGCCTCAACCGGGCGGCAGTCTCTGTGAAATAGCGGCCGGCAGCGCGCGTAGCACAAGACGGCGCAGCGGCATCCATCCCGTTCCGACAATGAGCACGATGGCGCCGACGACGATCAGCGTCGTGTAGATGTAGGTGTCGACAGTCGCGCTCCCGTGTCGGAAGACGCTGAAGATCGCAGCGCCGAGCGACAGCAGCCCCGAGGTGACGAAGGCGCGGCGGTCGATGACGAGGCCGATCAGCATCAGCGCCGCCACCGTCGCGACGACCACGGGCGTCCGGGCCGACACGTTCGCCAAGTCGAAGATATGGCCGCCTTCCCCCAGAGACAGCAGGGAAACAGTGCTGTAAAGCAGCGCCGGCGCGGCGCCGAGATGCAGCCAGAAAGCGATATCCGAACGCGTCGTCCGGCGCAGCCGGTCGCCAAGATCGAAATAGAGCGCCGTCGCGAAAAGCCCGAGCGCGCAAACGAGGGAGACCGCAGCCAGCACGGCAAGATGGTCGACGAAAAATGCAGGATTGCCGCTCAGCCACTGCACCAAGCGCAAAAGCAGGGTGAGGACCAAGGCAAGCGTCGACATGATCGAGAGCGCCAGCGACAAGGGCACGCGATAGCGGGCATAGTAGAGGCCGAGAAGGATCGGGAAACCGGCGACGAACTGCGTCAGCTCCGACCCGATTTCGGAGGTCCACGGCGTGAAGACGTGGGACATCAGCAAAAACGTCCAGCAGAACAGCGCGATCGTCAGCGCGACGGCCGGCAAGGCGAGCCGCTGGCGGCGGACCAGGATTTCCGAAAGCACGATAATGGCAGGCGGCACGGCATAAAGCGGCGCAAGGCCCCAGAGGCCGACGAGCGCGACGATGACGCCGATGGTGATCAGCACGTCGTGGAAGCCGCGCACGAAGCGCGGCGTCTCGGTATCCGACCAGGCCGGCCCCTCGGCCGCCAGTGCCGGTGCCTCGGCGACGGCCACGCCCCGATCGATGAGGAACGGCAACAGGCGCCCGCCCGCCTCCGGCGAAATCAACCCTTGGCGCGCCGCCTCGTCGAGTATCGACCTTAGTTCCGTCATACCGGTTTATCTCCCCGGAATCATTGAGCCCGCGCGGATGCTATTGTAAGCACTAGAGCATGATGCCAAAAAGTGTAAGCGGTTTTCGGACGACATCCTGCTCTAACTCTTTAATGTAGAACAGGATTCAGATTTTTGGGCCGACCGGCCTAAACACCTGTTCTAGGCGCTGCATATGGCGGGAGGAGCGAATGTCCGCAGAAAAGCTTTCCCTCGAGGATTTTGAGCCTGGTCGCCGCTTCACCCTCGGGCCGAAGCTGGTGCTGGCCGAGGAAATCATAGAGTTTGCCCGGGAATTCGACCCGCAGCCGATGCATCTCGACGAGGCCGCAGGCCGCGCCAGCATTCTCGGCGGGCTTGCCGCCTCCGGCTGGCACACGTCTGCGATGCTGATGCGCATGATGGCCGACAGCTATATTCTAAACGCGCTCTGCGAGGGTGCGCCGGGCATCGATCTGATGGAATGGCGAAAGCCGGTGCTGGCCGGCGATACGCTGCAGGGTCACTCGACCGTGCTCGAAGCCCGGCCGATGCGCTCGCGTCCCGGCATCGGCATTGCCAAGCTCCGCCACGAGGTGGAAAACCAGCGCGGCGAACTCGTTTGTCTCTCGGAGAACTCGGTGATGATCCGCATGCGCCCGGAGATTACAGCATGAGAATGTCCGAGCTTTACGCCATCGGCGAGACGGCCGAGATCGGCAGCTACACCTTCACCGAAGACAACATCATCCGCTTCGCAGAGCGCTACGATCCGCAGCGTTTTCACGTCGACAAGGACGCCGCCAAGGACACCCTTTTCGGCGGCCTCTGCGCTTCCGGCTGGCACACCACCGCTGCCTGGATGCGGACCTTCCTCGCCTTCTGGAAAAGTCAGAGCGTCGCGCTTGCGCAAAAGGGCCTGAAGGCGCCGAACCTCGGCCCCTCGCCGGGCTTCCAGAAACTGCAATGGCTGCGGCCGATTTTCCCGGGCGACGTCGTGAGCTATTCCGTCGCCCTCCTCTCCAGCCGGCCGCTCGCGTCGCGGCCGGGCTGGCACCTCAACACCATCCTTTGCGAGGGCGTCAATCAGAACGGCGAACCCGTCATGCGCTTCGAAAGCGGTGTGCTGGAATTCGACTAACCTCGTCGGAATGCCGGCTCAGTGGCCGGAGAATTCGACCAGCGTGTGCACGACGACACCAAGCTCTTCCAGTTTTTTGCGACCGCCAAGATCCGGCAGGTCGATGACGAAGCAGGCGCCGACTACCTCAGCGCCAATCTGGCGCAGCAGCTTGGTCGCGCCCACGGCCGTACCGCCGGTGGCGATCAGGTCGTCGACCAGGATCACCTTCTCGCCGGGCTGTACCGCATCGCGATGCATCTCCATCTCGTCGACGCCATATTCCAGGCTGTAGGCGATGCGCACCGTCTCATGCGGCAGCTTGCCCTTCTTGCGGATCGGCACGAAGCCGGAGGAAAGCTGATGCGCCACCGCGCCACCGAGAATGAAGCCGCGCGCCTCCATGCCGGCGATCTTATCGATCTTCGTGCCCGCATAGGGTTGCACGAGTTCATCGACCGCCCGGCGAAACGCACGGGGGTTGCCGAGCAAGGTGGTGATGTCGCGGAAAATGATGCCGGGCTTGGGGTAATCTGGAATGGAGCGGATGCTGGCTGCGAGTTCCGAAGTTGTATTCTTGTCCATGGAAAGTCCATATCTGCGTGCGCATGAAATCTGAGCATGATGCCGAAAAGTGTGAGCGGCTTTCGGACGACATCATGCCCTAACCATTAAATTGGAACAGGATGGCGGCACCCTATCAATTGCCAGGGGCGGAACCAACAAAAAAGGCGGCTCTCAAGCCGCCTTTCAAAATTCCGGCAAGGAGCGCTCAATGCTCCTTATTGGCGTAGACCGAGCGCTTCGTCAGATAGATCAGCACCGTGAAGATCGCCAGGAAGACCATGACCATGAAACCGGTACGCTTGCGCTCCTCAAGATGCGGCTCGGCGGCCCACATCAGGAAGGAAGAGACGTCCTTGGAATACTGGTCGACGGTCTGCGGCGCGCCGTCGTCATAGGTCACTTGGCCGTCCGACAGCGGCTTCGGCATGGCGAGGACGGCGGCAGCATGGAAATACGGGTTGTAATGTCCACCCTGCGGCACCTGGAAACCGGCCGGCGGCTCTTCATAACCAGTCAGCAGCGCGTGGATATAGTCCGGGCCGTTTTCCTGATACTGGGTGAAGATGTCGAAGACGAATTGCGGGAAGCCGCGTTCGACTTCGCGGGCCTTGGCGATCAGCGAAAAGTCAGGCGGCGCCGCGCCGTTGTTCGAAGCGGCGGCCGCCTCGGCATTGGCGAAAGGCGCCGGGAAGTGATCGGAAGGGACCGCCTTGCGGGTAAACATCTCGCCGGCAGCATTCGGCCCGTCCTGGACCTCGTAATTCGCGGCGAAAGCCTTGACCTGCGCCTCGTTATAGCCGAGCTCGTCGAGCATGCGGAAAGGCACGAGGTTCATCGAATGACAGGCCGAACAGACTTCGGTGTAGACCTTGAGGCCGCGCTGAAGCTGAGCCTTGTCGTAATGGCCGAACGGGCCGGCAAAACTCCACTCCTCCTCTTTCGGCTCCTTCAGCGGATAGTGCGGCGTCGCACCTTCCTCGTGATGGGCGGGTGCTGCTCCATTGGCGGGTGTCGCTTCCTGGGCGAAGGCGGCGCTGCCGAGGACGGCAGCGACTGCGAGCGAAAGAATGCTTGCAACAAGCGTTTTCATATTTCTGTTTCCTTCCGCCGCGCGCTTATGCATTGGCCGCTGCATTGGCAGCAACTGTCTTGTTGCGCTTTTCGAGCACCGCTTCGGTGATCGAGTTCGGGATGCGACGCGGTGTTTCCACCAGGCCGAGAACTGGCATCGCGACCAGGAAGAAAGCGAAGTAGAGCAGCGTGCAGATCTGCGAAATCGTCGTGAACAGGCCTTCCGCCGGTTGCGAACCGAGCCAGCCGAGGATGATCGCATTGATCACGAACAGCCAGTAGAACAGCTTGTACCAGGGACGGTAGACGGCAGAGCGGACCTTGGAGGTGTCGAGCCAGGGCAGGAAGAACAGCACGATGATCGCGCCGAACATCACCAGCACGCCGCCGAGCTTGGAGTCGATCGGACCGACGTTGAAGGTGATCGAGCGCAGCATCGCGTAAAACGGCAGGAAGTACCATTCCGGAACGATGTGGGCCGGCGTCTTCAGCGGGTCGGCCGGAATGTAGTTGTCGGCGTGACCGAGGAAGTTCGGCAGGTAGAAGACGAAATAAGCATAGACCAGCAGGAAGACGGAGACGCCGAGCGCATCCTTCATCGTCGCATAAGGCGTGAAACGCACCGTGTCCGTTTTCGTCTTGACCTCGATGCCGGTCGGGTTCGTCTGGCCGGTGACGTGCAGCGCCCAGATGTGGAGGACGACGACGCCGGCGATCATGAAGGGCAGCAGGTAGTGCAGCGAGAAGAAGCGGTTCAGCGTCGGCTGATCGACGGCGAAGCCGCCAAGCAGGAACTGCTGGATCCATTCGCCGACCAGCGGGAAGGCCGAGAAGAAGCCGGTGATGACGGTCGCGCCCCAGAAGGACATCTGCCCCCAGGGCAGAACATAACCCATGAAGCCGGTCGCCATCATCAGGAGGTAGATGACGACGCCGAGGATCCAGAGGATCTCGCGGGGCGCCTTGTAGGAACCGTAATAGAGACCGCGGGCAATGTGCAGGTAAACGGCGACAAAGAAGAAGGAGGCGCCGTTGGCATGCATATAGCGCAGCAGCCAGCCGTGGTTGACGTCGCGCATGATCTTTTCAACGGAGTTGAAGGCCAGCGTCGTGTCGGCGGCATAATGCATGGCGAGCGTCACGCCCGTCAGGATCTGCACGATCAGCATGACGGCGAGCATGGCGCCGAACGTATAGGCATAGTTCAGGTTTCTGGGAACCGGATATGCGATGAAGCTGTCATAGACCATGCGCGGCAAAGGCAGGCGCGCATCGACCCATTTCTCAAGGCCGGTTGACGGCTCGTAGCTGGAATGGCCACTCATTAATCAGTCTCCCCTCAACCGATCTTGATTTTGGTATCGGATATAAATGAAAAGGTTGGAATCGCCAGATTCTGCGGCGCAGGACCCTTACGAATGCGGCCGGCCGTATCGTAGACCGAGCCATGGCAAGGACAGAACCAACCATTATATTCGCCGGCCTGGCCGAGCGGCACGCAGCCGAGATGGGTGCAGGTGCCGATCATGACGATCCAGTTTTCCTTGTCCTTGCCACCGGACCGGTCGACACCCGTTGCCTGAGCCTCTGGAGGCAGGTTGGCATTGCGGGCGACCGGGTCCTTGAGATCGGCCAGCGGAACATCGGCGGCGGCCTTCACTTCTTCAGGCGTACGGTTGCGAATGAAGATCGGCTTGCCGCGCCACTTGACCGTCAATGACATGCCGGGCTCGAGGCTCGCGACATCGACTTCGATGGAGGCCAGCGCCAGCGTCGACGCATCCGGGCGCATCTGGTCGATGAACGGCCAGGCAACCGCGACGGCGCCGACAGCGCCCGCCATACCAGTGGTGAGATAAAGGAAATCACGGCGAGTAGGCTCTGTCGAAGCCTCGCTTGTCGTTACGTGTTCGCTCACGGCCTAACCATCCTCTGCGCAATTATTGCGGAATTCCGCCCTGCCCCCTCTGCCGGCGAATCGATCTGGACACAATTCGGCCATAGATTCCCCGGCAATCCGGCGCGTTCTAAGCTTGATCGCAAATTATGTCCAGCCTTGGCAAGGGGACGAGGGCACAATGTCGCGGGAATTTCCGATGAATTTTTTAAGGCAAACACGAGCTTGCCCTTATGCTGCATTGCAACAAAAACCCCACCATGATAGGCGCAGTCGCAGCCACGCCAGCAAGCCGGACCGGAGCGGATGAGAGACACGATTTTTTGCGTATTCAGCGTTCTCACCACCCTCGTGCTCGCCATCGTCTCGCTGCGCTACGTCAAAGATTTCTATCTGCTTTCTTTCTTTTACAGCTTCCAGGTCCATCTGGCAGTGGCCGCAGCGGCGGCATCTGTCGCAGCCTTTCTCGTCAAGCGGCACTGGTATGCGCTGCTGACGCTTGGAGTATCCGTGGTCCTTGCCACCCACGGTGTCGTGATGATGCGCGAATTCGTCGAACCCGCCGTCGAAAAAAACCGCCCGGCCCTGTTCAAGCTGATGTCCTTCAATATCGAGAATGATAATTTCGCCAACGGCCCGGCAATTGCCGACATGGCCATCGCCTCCGGCGCCGATGTCGTCAACATTCTCGAGGCCGAACCGCTGCTGTCGGAACTGCCGCGGTTGCTGAAGACATATCCCTATTACATCGGCTGCGGCGTCGGCATGCAGGAATGCGATACGCTGGTCCTGTCAAAGCGCCCGCTGATCGAGCCCCGCATCCGCAATCTCGGCCTGCTCTGGCGCAACCGGCTGACGATCTCGACGATCGATTTCGACGGTCAGAAGGTCAATTTCCTCGCCGCGCACCTGACCAAACCCTATTATGACGAATTCCACGGCCTTGAGATCGAAGATCTCGCCGAGATCATCCCCACCCTGCCGGGACCGCTCGTCCTCGCCGGTGATTTCAATACGTCTATCCTGGCGCCTGACGTACAGTATCTTATGCGCAGCCAGGGCTTGGGCACGGTATCGCTGGAGCCGGCGACATGGCCGATTGCTGCCGGCGCCTTCGGCATTCCGATCGATCACATCTTCAGCAAAGCGCCACTGCGGCTGACATCGGTGAGCCGCATCAAAGACGGCTTCGGATCAAATCATTTTGGCCTCATGGCGGAATTCGCCATCGCCCCTTGAGACCGCATCCTCGTCCGCCGCGAGGAAGCCGCCGGACTGGCGCGCCCAGAGCTCGGCATAGAGCCCGCCGCGGCGAAGCAGCTGATCATGGCTGCCCTCCTCGATAATGCGGCCGAGATCGACGACGATCAGCCGGTCGAGTGCTGCAATCGTCGACAGCCGATGAGCGATCGCAAGCACAGTCTTGCCCTCCATGATCCGATGGAGATTGGACTGGATCGCTTCCTCGACTTCCGAATCGAGCGCCGAGGTCGCTTCGTCAAGGACGAGGATCGGAGCGTCCTTCAGCATGACGCGGGCAATGGCGATGCGCTGCCGCTGGCCGCCTGACAGTTTCACGCCGCGTTCGCCGACATGCGCATCGAAACCTCTGCGCCCCTGCTGATCCTGCAGGCGCTCGATGAAGTCGATGGCTTCGGCGCGCCTGGCCGCCTCGACCAACCGCTCCTCACCGGCATCCGGCCGTCCGAACAGGATATTGTCGCGCACCGAACGATGCAGCAGCGAGGTATCCTGGCTGACGACGCCGATCTGCATCCTGAGCGATTCCTGCGTCACGGCCGCAATATCCTGGCCGTCGATGAGAATGCGGCCGTCCTGAATGTCATAGAGGCGCAGCAGCAGGTTCATCAGCGTGGACTTGCCCGCACCAGAACGGCCGACGATCCCGACTTTTTCGCCCGGGCGGATTGTCAGGGAGAAATTCTCGACGACCGGCAAGTGACCCTTGCCGTAGCGGAACGAAACATTGTCGAAGCGGATGCCGGGCTGCCGGATCGTCAAGCTCTTTGCATCCGGCCGATCGACGAGCCCCAGAGGCTGGGAGATCAGCTCGGCGGCGTTCTGGATGGTGCCGAGATTGCGCATGATGCCGTTGAACTGCGTCATCAGCCGCCCGAGCAGGAAATTCAGCCTGAGCACCAGCGCCAGCGAGAAGGCCACGGCACCCGAACTGACCATGCCGCGCAGCCAGAGATCGACGCTCAACCCCGCCATCGTCACGATCATCAGGCCGGAGAGCAGCGCCATGGAAGCCCGGACGCCAGTGATGAAGCGGGTGAAGCGCAGCACCGTATCCTGATAGATATCGAAGCCCTCCCGCATGTAGCGGTCGCTTTCCTCGTCGCGGGCAAACAGCTTCAGCGTCTGCATATTGCTGTAGGAATCGACCATCCGGCCGTTCAGCATCGATCCGGCCTCCGCCGTTTCGCGGGAATGACGGCGGATCCTCGGAACAAAGTGGCGGGCAAGCAGGCTGAAGGCGCCAAGCCAGAACAGCACGACGGCGGCGAGCGAAAAGTCCAGCCGGGCGACAAGCACGAGCGTCGTCACCGCATAAATTCCGACGAACCAGACGCTTTCCATCAGCGAGGTGACGAGATCGCCGGTCGCCTGCCCGGCCGACCAGACCTTGGTAACGATGCGTCCGGAGAAATCGCTCTGGAAGAACGATAAAGACTGCCTGGAGACATGGAGATAGGATTGCCAACGTGCTAGATTATAAAAACCAGGCGTGATCACCTGCTGATCGACGAGCGCGATCAGGAAGGCGACGACGAAACGCACCAGGCCGATGAGAGCGAGCATGCCGAACAGCTCGCCGCCATGGGCAGCCAGAAGACCGCTCCAGCCGGCGCCGGGCGTGATACTGCCGAGGATATCGACCAGCCGGCCGACGAACCAGAAAAGTGCCGCCTCGATTGCCGCCGATGTGCCGCCGAGAACGAGCATGGCGACGAAGGGCATCTTCGCCTGGCCGATATAGAACCGAATGAATCCGAGCGTGGAGCCCGGCGGCTGAAGATTGGCGCGCGGACGGAACGGATCGATCCAGGTTTCGAACAGGCGAAGGATGGGGCGCAGGAACATGGAAGCGATATAGGCGGATCGGGAGGAACGGCAAAGAGAAGGAAATGCCGACAAACCTTATATTTTTGTAATGATCGATAACATCGGCGGCATCGCTATTGTTTGCCCCCGAACCGGTCACAATCTGACACTACAATCAAGGCTCACCGGAGAGAGGCCCATGGAAACGAAAATGCTCGATGCGCATATTCCGCTCCCGCTCGCAGCGAGGCTCGAGGCCTTGGCCTTCGATCTGGCGCTGCCGCGCGACGAGATCGTTGCCGAGGCCATCGCCGCCTGGCTCGACCAGGAGGAGCGCCGCCGCATCGTGGCGCTGCGCACGATCGCCGCCGCCAACACCATCGTCCTCATCGAACATGACCGGGTGATCGACTGGGCCGACAGTCTTTGAACGGCATTGGCGGCGAGGCGACGGTCCCGCCTCCCAACAACCGCGTGGCTTGCAAATAGTCCCTGAAAATCAAACGGCCCTCCTCGCTTTCACAGGGAGGGCCAATTTCATTTATTCCGCCGCCTCTTCCGCCTCCTCGGCGTGATCGGAGAGGAAGCCGCCGGACTGGCGGTTCCAGAGGTCGGCGTAGATGCCGCCGCTCTCGACCAGTTCGCTGTGCGAGCCGGCCTCGATGATCCGGCCCTTGTCGAGCACGATCAGCCGGTCCATCTCCGTCAGCGTCGACAGCCGGTGGGCGATCGCGATCACCGTCTTGCCCTCCATCAGGGCGAAGAGGTTTTCCTGGATCGCCGCCTCGACTTCCGAATCGAGCGCCGAAGTCGCCTCGTCGAGCACCAGGATCGGCGCGTCCTTCAGGAAGACGCGGGCGATCGCGATGCGCTGCCGCTGGCCGCCGGAGAGCTTGACGCCGCGTTCGCCGACCTGCGCGTCGAGCCCCGCTCGGCCCTTCATGTCGACGAGCCCTTCGACGAACTCCCAGGCATTCGCGCGCTTGGCAGCCTCGACGATTTCGGCATCCGAGGCGTCGGGACGGCCATAGGCGATGTTGTCGCGGATCGAGCGATGCAGCAGCGAGGTGTCCTGCGTCACCACGCCGATCAGCGAGCGCAGGCTTTCCTGCGAGACACCGGCAATATCCTGCCCGTCGATGGTGATGCGGCCGCCCTCCAGATCGTAGAAACGCAGCAGCAGGGTCATCAGCGTCGTCTTGCCGGCGCCGGAGCGCCCGACGAGGCCGACCTTCTCGCCCGCCTTGATGTCGAGCGACAGGTTGTCGATGACGACTTTGCTCTTGCCGTAGTGGAAGCGGATGCGGTCGTAGTGGATCGCACCCTTCTTCGCCGTCAAGACAGGCGCTCCCGGCTTGTCGACGATGTCGTGCTGTTTGCTCATCATCTCCATGCCGTCATAGACCGTGCCAATATTCTCAAACAGCGCCGAGACTTCCCACATGATCCATTGCGACATGCCGTTGACGCGCATCGCAAGGCCGATGGCGATGGCGATGGCGCCGACCGAGATCGCCCCGTTCAGCCAGAACCAGAGCGACAGGCTGGAGACGACGAAGAGCGCAACGCAGTTGTTCAGGTAGACGCTGATGTGGAACAGCGTCACCTTGCGCATCTGCTTGTGCACGGTCTGCAGGAACTCGTCCATGCCCTCCTTGGCATAGACCTCCTCGCGGCCGGCATGCGAAAACAGCTTGACGGTGGCGATGTTGGTGTAGCTGTCGACCACGCGCCCCGTCATCATCGAGCGTGCATCCGCCTGCGCCGCCGCGATCTTGCGAAGCCGCGGCACAAAATAGGCGACGATGCCGATATAGATGGCGAGCCAGACGAGGATCGGGATCATCAGCCGCCAGTCGGCCGCGGCAATCACGATGATCATCGTCAGGAAATAGCTGACGACATAGACGAAGACGTCGAGGATCTTCATCACCGTTTCGCGCACGGCAAGCGAGGTCTGCATCACCTTGGTCGCGACACGCCCGGCAAACTCGTTGGCGAAGAACGTCATGCTGTGGCGCAGCAGGAAGCGGTGCATCTGCCAGCGCGCGCTCATCGGATAATTGCCGAGCAGCATCTGGTGCATGATGAGGGAATCGAGCCCGGCCGCCAGCGGCAAGCCAACCAACACCAGCGCCGCCATCCAGAAAAGCTTGTGGCCCTCCGTCTGCAGGAAGGTGGCGCGGTCGGCATTCGTCAGCCAGTCGACGATATCGCCGAGGAACTGGAAGAGCGCCACTTCGCCGACGGCGATCGAGGCCGTCAGCATCGCCATCAGGCAGAGCCAGGGCGCTGCCGGCTTGCTGTAATGCCAGCAAAAGGCAAAAAGACCCTTCGGCGGAGCGACAGGCTCCTCGCTCGGAAAGGGGTTGAGTCGCTGTTCGAACCAGCCAAACATGAAATTGCTCCGAAACGTCAGCGTTTCGGCTCCCGGCTTCGCGCCATCCCAGCGCCATGCAAGCACATATGGGAACCGAACGTTCAAGGGGCGAGGCTGAAACAGCCGCACAATGGATCAAAAAGGGGGATTCAGTAGGAAAGGCGCACTAGCGGCGGCGTGTCGCCGTAATCGGCATCACGGCGGGAAAGCGCATATCGAGCAAAATATTCATGACGGCCCTCCCTGCTGGCGATTGAAGCTGTGCATGGATAACGCGAAAATCGCGAAATTTCCAGCCCTATAATGACGTAAATGGAACGTGTCCGGGCCAAACCGTGCCCTGTTGCGGCAAAATCGCAGTTGCTTTAGGTCTCACCCGTTCAAACGAAATAAGCGGCGTGTGATGACCGACCTCAGATTGGCACTCTACCAGCCGGATATCCCCGGCAATACCGGCACGATCCTGCGTCTTGCCGCCTGCCTGGGCTTTACGGTCGATCTGATCGAACCGGCCGGGTTCGACGTTTCCGACCGCAACCTGAAGCGATCAGGCATGGATTATATCGCCGCCGCCGCGCTGACCCGCCATGTCAACTGGGAGCGCTTCGAGGCGTGGCGCGCCACGACCGGCCGCCGCCTGATCCTCGCCTCAACCAAGGCGGCCGATCGTTACACCGACCTGGTCTTCCGTTCGGACGACATCCTGCTTTTCGGGCGCGAAAGCGCCGGCGTGCCGGATCATGTGCGGGAAACCGCCGATGCCCGCATCCTGATCCCGATGGTCGAGGGCCAGCGGTCCATCAACGTCGCCGTCTCCGCCGCAATGATCGTCGGCGAAGCGATGCGCCAGACGGTCTGGGCTTGACCGTCTGGACGTGACCCGGCGCCGGCGGAATGTCCGATAGGCTCCGGCCTGCGTCGGAAAAGGCCGTTGTCAATCCGTCAAATCGGTCTATATTTATTAGCCGAGCAAACAAAAATATCGCATAGCCTCCGTGTTTTCAACAGCTTGCGGAGACTCTGCCCAGGCCAGCGCTTCTGCACACAGATGAAAGAAGAATAAAAACAAGAAAATGGATTCCACAGTCATCATGATCAACCTGTTCGGTGCCGTGGCCTTGCTGCTGTTCGGCCTTGCGCAGGTGAAGGACGGCGTGTCCAGGGCCTTCGGCGCACGGCTCAGAACAGGGTTGGCCACCGGCACGCGCGGCGGTTTTCGTTCGTTTCTGTCCGGTCTCGTCGCGACCATCGCGCTGCAGAGCTCCACGGCGACGGCGCTGATGACCGCATCCTTCGTCGAGCGTGATCTGATCAAGCCGCGTATGGCGCAGATCGTCCTGCTCGGCGCCAATGTCGGCACCGCGATCACCGCCTGGATTGTCGCCACCGGCATCGAATGGCTCTCCCCCCTCCTGATCCTCTTTGGCATCGTGCTTTACCGCGGCCGCTCCAGCACGCGTCAGGGCGGCGGCGCAGCGCTGATCGGCATCGGGTTGATGCTGCTGTCGCTGCATCTCCTCGGCCTTGCGACCGAGCCGATGCGCGCCTCCCCCGCTCTCGCCGCCTTTATCGGCCTGCTGGACGGCGCCCTGCCCGTGGCGCTGCTCTTCTCGGCAGCCCTCGCCTTCCTATCCTCGTCCAGCCTGGCAGTGGTGGTGCTTATCCTGTCGCTCGCCTCGGCGGGCCTCGTCTCGGCTGAACTCGTTATCGTGCTCGTGCTCGGCGCCAACCTCGGCGGTGCGATCCCGCCCGTTATCGCGACATTGTCCGGCCCGGTTTCGGCGCGACGCGTCACCCTCGGCAATCTCGCGGTCCGCGCGCTCGGCTGCTTCATCGCCTTGCCGCTGGCCGGCTATGGCGCCGAACTCATCCAGATGCTGCCCTTCGGCCCGGCCAAGCTGCCGGTCGACGCGCATCTCGCCTTCAACCTTCTGCTCGCAGCCTTGGCCTGGCCTTTTTCCCGGCCGCTCGCCACCTTGATGGCCCGGCTGGTGCCGGATCAGCCGGAGCCTGACAACGCCCCGAAATATCTCGATGCGCAGGAGCTTTCGACACCCGTCATTGCCCTGACCAGCGCCACCCGCGAAGTGCTCGGCGTCGGCGACCTGATCGAGCGCATGCTGGTCAGGGTCTCAGAAGCCTTCGAGCAGAATGATGCCGGCAAACTTGCCGAAATCCCGGCTCTCGAAGAGCGCGTCGACCGGCTGCAGCAGGCGGTGAAGGTCTATCTCTCGAAGCTCGGCCGCGAGGGGCTCAGCGACGAAAACGCCCGCCGCTCGATTGTCGTCATCGACTACGCGATCAATCTCGAACATATGGGCGACATCATCGAGAAAGGCTTGCGGGAGGAGGTGGCGAAGAAGATCTCGCTCGGCCTGAAATTCTCCGACGACGGCCATCAGGAACTGCGCAAGCTGTTCGATTTGACGATCGACAATCTGCGCGTCGCCCAGACGATCTTCGTCACCCGCGATTTCAATCTCGCGCGTCAGATGATGGAGGTAAAGGTCGAGGTGCGCCGGATGGAGAAGCAATCGGCCGAGCGCCATCTCGAACGCCTGCGCGACGGCCGCGCCGACAGCCTGCAGACGAGTTCGCTGCATCTCGACATGCTGCGCGACCTGAAGCGCATCAACGCCCATATCGTCTCGGTGGCGCATCCGATCATGGACGAGAGCGGCCTCTTGATCGAAAGCCGCGTGCGGCCCGCGGCCGAGTGACGGTCAGTCGGCCGAAGGCAGACGGCGCATGGTGAATTCGATGTGGTCGCCGTCGAGCTGGCGCCAGCTCTCCACCTCGGTCCAATAGGCCGCCTTCGGATATTCGTCGAACCATTCGCGCGCCTTGGCGCGTGCGTCGATCAGGCCGAGGCAATATGTCTCACGAACAAAATGGTCTTTCCTGCGGGGAGGATTTTCCGCACGGTGTCTCGCCATTCTGCGCTTCAGGCCGTCGAAGGACGGAGGTCCCGGAATTTTTGCCATCAAACCTACCTCTTGGGAAAAGGTAGTATCGAAATCCTTGATTTGCGAGTCGAATCTTGGCTGCACATGCCCGTACCGGCCGCTTGGCGAGATGCGGCGCCACCTGCTAAACCGGAAGCGTAATCAAGAATGAGCGAGTCGTGTCCTGAGCGGATGCCGGCCGCTGGAGGCGTGACATGGAAAGACCGGAACTGCCGATCGGCTTGCCTGACGATATTGAAGAGAAGAAGGCGTCCGCCCGCAACTGGTTCGAAGGACTGCGCGATACGATCTGCGCCTCCTTTGAAGCCCTCGAAGACGAGCTGGAAGGTCCGCTCTCCGACCAGGAGCCCGGCCGCTTTGCCGCCAAGAACTGGTCGCGCGAAAACGGCGCCGGCGGCGGTGGCCGCATGTCGATGATGGAAGGCCGGGTCTTCGAGAAGGTCGGCGTCCACACCTCCACCGTCCACGGCGAGTTCTCCCCGGACTTCCGAGCTCAGATACCCGGCGCCAAGGACGATCCGCGTTTCTGGGCCTCGGGTATTTCGCTGATCGCCCATCCCGTGAACCCCAACGTCCCGGCCGTGCACATGAACACCCGCATGGTGGTGACCACCAGCCGCTGGTTCGGCGGCGGGGCCGACCTGACGCCGGTGCTGTCGCGCCGCCGCACCCAGGAGGACGAGGACAGCCAGCTCTTCCACAAGGCCATGGAGATCGCCTGCCGCAATCATGCCGTCGCCGATTACGATGCCTACAAGGCCTGGTGCGACGAATATTTCTTCCTGAAGCACCGCAACGAGGCCCGCGGCATCGGCGGCATCTTCTATGACTGGCTGCATTCGAGCGAGGATGCCGGCGGCTGGGACGCCGATTTCGCCTTCACCCGCGATGTCGGCCGGGCCTTCGCCATGGTCTATCCGAAGATCGTCCGCTCCAACTTCAATAAGCTGTGGACGGAGGCCGACCGCGACGAACAATTGATCCGCCGCGGCCGCTACGTCGAATTCAATCTGCTGTATGATCGCGGCACGATCTTCGGCCTGAAGACCGGCGGCAACGTTGAATCCATTCTTTCGTCCTTGCCCCCGGTCGTTCGCTGGCCATGAAACTGTGATAACTCGTCGATAAATTCGAGTTGATTGACCTTCACGAAAATTAAGCGCGTCCTAACTTTAGATGTATGTGCGTAACAATCGGAGGAGGATTGTCATGACGATACAAAGTGGTTCGCCTGCGTCCACGGATGTCCAGGAAACATCCCGCGCAATCGACACATCCGAGTTTATGACGCGCATCGCTGAGAAATTGCGGGCCAAGAGCGGCTCGGATCTGCCGCTGTCCTGCTTCATCGAGCAGGTCAAACTGCAACTGGCCGGCGGAAAGTCGCCGGAACAGCTGCAGAACGAAGCAGCGGCTGCCAACAGCAACATGCCCGGCCAGCTTTCGGATACCTACAAAGCCTGGGCGATGCCCGACTGACACGGCCTTTACCGGCCGGCATATCGATGCCGGCCGGAACCTTCCCTCCCCCCGCACATTCATAAATCGCGTCAGATCGCGATCGTCTTTGTGTTTTAAACAGAGGAGAAGACCATGCGACTTTTCGAATGCGGCACACTCGTCCCCGGATGCGCCTGGCATACGCGGGCCGACAGCGACGCCGAGGTAGTCCGCCGCGCCGTCGAGCACCTGAAAAACGCTCACGGCGAAACCACGATCCGCGAAAACATGGTGGATAATATCAAGGCTCGCATCCGAGACGAGGTCAACGCAGCCTGATTATTGCACCCGTTCCTGCAGCCGGGCGAGCAGCGCCGCCCGGTCGGAAGCGAAATTTTCCTCGACCCACTGGTTTTCCAACCCGGCTAGCAGCTCGCCGACACGCGGCCCGGACGCGATCCCCGCAGAAATCACATCGCCGCCGTTCAGCGGAAATTGCGGCTTCTTCCAGTTTGCGGCCTGATCCAGGAGCTTGGTGAGCCGCGCCGATCGCGCCATTTCGTCCAAATCCCCTTCAGCCTTGCCCCGCGCAACGCCGAGCGCCAGCTTCAGCCGAGTGACGATCCCGTCGGTACCGTTGCGGTAAAGCAGCCGTTCGAAGGCGGCCGACGACATGTCGTCATTCACAGGCGCTGCCATTGCCCAGGCCTTGAGCGTGGCCGCTTCCGCATTCGAGAGCTTGAGGCGGCCTGCCAGCGTTTCCAGCCGCGCCGCATCGGGCGGCACGATCGCTGCAAGCCGCAGCAGCGGATCGGGCGTCCAGCCGAGCGCCTTTTCGGTGGCGACCAGCGAAGGGATCGCATCGATCCCCCATTTTTCCGATTCAGGCAGGATTTCCGTCAGTACCGCCACCTGTCGCATCCAGAGCAGCGCCCGCCCGGGATCGGCAGCACTGAGCAGCTTGCGCAGCTCCGACCAGACTCGCTCCGCCGACAGCATCTCCAGCTTCGAACGCGCCGCCGAACACGCCTTCAGCCCCTCGGCGTCCGGCCGTCCGGATCCGTAATAGGCAAAGAAGCGGAAGAAGCGCAGGATGCGCAGATGATCCTCGGCAATACGCTTTGCCGCGTCACCGATAAAACGGATGTTGCGCCTTTCAATGTCGGCAAGCCCGCCGACCAGATCCACCACCTCGCCCTCGGCATCGGCATAAAGCGCATTGATCGTCAGATCCCGCCGCTCGGCATCTGCCTTCCAATCGGTGCTGAATGCGACCTTGGCATGGCGCCCATCGGTCTCGACGTCGGTGCGAAGCGTCGTCACCTCGAAAGGCTTGCCGTCGATGACGAGCGTCACCGTGCCGTGCTGCAAGCCCGTCGGCACCGCCTTGATACCGGCGGCTTCTGCCCGTTCCATCACCATCTCCGGTCTAAGCGTCGTGGCGATGTCGATATCGCTGACCGGCAGGCCCATCAGGCTGTTGCGCACGGCGCCGCCGACGACCCGGGCTTCCCCGCAGTCGGCCCCATCATTGGCCCCACCGTCGGCATTGAGAAGCGCCAAAATCCGGCCGAGCGCCGGGTCGCGGAACCATGCTTGGTCGGCAAGGCCGGTCATGCATAAAGCCTTTCGTAAAGCGTGCGGACGATGCCGGCGGTAATGCCCCAGATCATTCTGGTTTCATAGGGCACGCGGTAGAAATGCCGGTCGATGCCGTCGATAACACGCCTGTCGCGGGCATGGTTGGCAGGGTTCATCAGGAAGGAAAGCGGCACCTCGAACACGTCAGCCACCTCGGCGGGGTTCAGTGTCAGTGCGAAGCCCGGCGAGACGACGCCAAGCACCGGCGTGATGCGGAAGCCTGTCGAGGCAAGATAATTCGGCAGCCGTCCGACGGTCTCGACGAAGGAACCGGAGAGACCGATCTCCTCCTCCGTCTCGCGGATCGCCGCCATCTCGGGTGAGATATCGGCGGGATCGATCGAGCCACCGGGAAAGGCGATCTGCCCGGAATGTTTGCGCAGCGTCGCCGTGCGCTTGGTGAAGATCACATGCGCTTCCTCGCCGTCGTCGACAACGGGCACGAGCACGGCGGCGTCGCGCAGCTTGAAGGTCGCGACCTCCTCCACGATATCGGGATTGAGGATGTGGTCGCCATGATCGCGCCAGGCATGGTCGACCGGGCCGCCATTCTGGTTGAGCGCCCGGCGGCGGAATTCGGCTGCTGAGAACAGCGGGTAACGGCGGGTGATCGCATCATTCATCGGCAAAGAGCATCCAGTTCATCGGCCGGCATGACCGGGAAGACCTCGCCGGCGGAGCGGATCGCAAACATCGTCTGCCCCTCCACGTCGAGAATCTCGCCGAGCGCGACCAGTTCATACATCACCGCACGCGACACCAGCGCCTCCAGCCGCCCGCGCACATGCAGATAGGGTTTCAGTTCGGCGCTCTCGCCGGCAATGGCAAAGCGCAGCCGATGCCCTCCTCCCGCCTCCACGACATCGCCGACATTGGTGCGGAAGGTCAGCACCTGTTGGCCCTGCCCCTCCGTCACGCTCAACTCCACGGCGATGAACGGAGCGTCGACGACCCTGATCCCGACCTTTTCCACAGGAGTTACGAGATAGGTCTTCTCGTCGTCATCTTTTCGCAAAACCGTCGAAAACAGCCGCACCAGCGCGGGCCGGCCGATCGGCGTGCCCATATAGAACCAGGTGCCGTCGGCCCTGATCTCCATATCGATATCGCCGCAGAACGGCGGATTCCACCGTTCGACCGGTGGTAAGCCACGTTTTTTTCCGCCGCTTTCGTCAGACGCGCGCGAAATCATGGCAGCAAGTCCTGCCGCATCCGCCTGTCCGCTGATTTTCTCGGCTGCCATTCTTCCGTCCCGGTTTGTCCTTAACGAAGTAAAGTCACGAGATAGTCATTCGCAACGAACTTGTCAGCCTGTCGCATCTCCATAACTCTATCGAGTATGAGGCAGATAAATAAGTCCGCCGATTCGCTGCCGAATGATTTCAGCCGTTGGAGATGCCCGTGGGTATGATGAAGACCGAAGCCAGCCTCGATGAAAAGGCGATCGTCGCCGCTGCCGAAAAGGCGCTCTCCGATATCGCCGCCATCCGCGGAGAAGTCTCGAAGGTGATCTTCGGTCAGGAAAGCGTCGTCGAGAACACCATTCTCGCCGTCCTTTCCGGTGGTCATGCCCTGCTCGTCGGTGTCCCCGGCCTTGCCAAGACCAGACTGGTGACGACGCTCGGCGAAGTCCTCGGCCTTGCCGCCAACCGCATCCAGTTCACGCCGGATCTGATGCCGTCCGATATTCTCGGCTCCGAGGTGATGGACCAGGACGACAGTGGACGCCGCTCTTTCCGCTTCGTCAAGGGCCCTGTCTTCGCCCAGCTGCTGATGGCCGACGAGATCAACCGCGCTTCGCCGCGCACCCAGTCGGCGCTTCTGCAGGCGATGCAGGAATATCACATCACCATCGCCGGCCAGCGTTATGACCTGCCGGCACCCTTCCATGTGCTCGCCACCCAGAATCCGCTCGAGCAGGAAGGCACCTATCCCCTCCCCGAAGCCCAGCTCGACCGATTCCTGCTGCAGGTCGACGTCAACTATCCCGAGCTCGCCGCCGAACGCCAGATCCTGCTCGAGACGACGGGCTTGGGGGAAACCCGGCCTGCAGCCGTCATCGACGCGCAGCGGCTGATCGAGATTCAGACGCTGGTGCGTCAGATGCCGGTGAGCGACACCGTCGTCGATGCCATCCTGGCGCTGGTGCGTTCGGCCCGTCCCGGCCAGGGCAATGCTTCGACCGACAAGAATGTCGCCTGGGGTCCGGGCCCTCGCGCCGGCCAGGCGATGATGCTCTGCGCGCGTGCCCGTGCGCTCTACGAAGGCCGCCTGGCGCCCTCGCTCGACGATATCTTCGCGCTCGCCGAACCCATTCTCCAGCACCGCATGGCGCTGACTTTCGCTGCCCGCGCCGAAGGCATGTCGGTGCGCGACGTCATCGCCGGACTGGTCAAGCAGGCAAAGGGATAAGGAAGCCGGACGCGTGGCATCTATCGGACAGATCGTCAACCCGACGTCAGGCAGCGATGCCCTTTCCCGCGCCAGACAGCGGGCCGCCCTGGTACCGGACTGCCTGGTGGAAGCCAAGCGCATCGCCAACACGGTGATCGCCGGCTGGCATGGCCGCCGCAAGCGTGGCATCGGCGAGAATTTCTGGCAGTTCCGTCCCTATTCCGAGGGCGAAAGCCTGTCCCGCATCGATTGGCGCCGCTCCGCCCGCGACGACCATACCTATGTGCGCGAGCGCGAATGGGAGGCGGCGCACACGATCTGGCTCTGGTGCGACATGTCGCCGTCGATGATGTACAAGTCGAGCTACGGCAGCGTCTCCAAGGAAAGCCGTGCGCTGGTCATCATGCTGGCGCTTGCAGAAATCCTCGCCCGCTCCGGCGAACGCATCGGCTGCCCCGGCATCATGGAGCCCGCCTCCGCTCGCAACGCCGCCGAGCGCCTTGCAGCCGCTCTCATGCACACGCCGCTGACCGGCGGCCTGCCGGAAACGGCGATGATCCGCGGCTGGAGTGATCTGGTGCTGATCGGCGATTTCCTCGACGATGCGCCGGCGATCATGGAACGCCTCGGCCCGCTTGCCCGCCGCGGCCTGCGCGGCCACGTAGTCGAGATCGCCGATCCCGCCGAAGAGATATTCCCCTATAGCGGCCGCACCGAATTCACCGATCCGGAGACCGGCGCCAAGCTGGTCTCCGGCCGCGCCGAACACATCCGCGAGGCCTATCGCAACGCCTACCTCGCCCGCAGGGACAGCCTCGGCCAATCGCTGCGCCATCTCGGCTGGACCTTTGCGACGCACCGCACCGATCATCTCGCCTCGGAGGCGCTGGTCGCGGTGCACATGTACCTGTCCGGCATGCCGGCCAAGGCAACGCATGGAGGGCAGATGTGAACGCCCTTCCCTTCGCTTTCGCCTTTCCCGCCATTCTCGGCGCGCTCGTCGCCCTGCCGGTCATCTGGTGGCTGCTGCGGCTGACGCCGCCGCGCCCGAAGACCGAGGTCTTCCCGCCGCTAAAAATCCTCGCCTCTGTCTTGAAGCGCGAGGAGACGCCGGCGCAAAGCCCGTGGTGGCTGACGCTGCTGCGCATGCTGCTCGCCGCCACCGTCATTCTTGCGATCGCTGATCCGGTGTTCAATCCGCGCACCAGTTCGCTGGCATCCGGTGGCCCGCTCGTCCTCTTCGTCGACAACAGCTGGGCGGCGGCGCCCGACTGGGAGCGCCGCATCCAGACCGCCGACGCGTTGATCGACGACGCAGAATCCGCCGGCACGCCTGTGTCGATCGCCTTCACCGCCGATCCGACCAACGACGCCGTTCCAGGCACCGCCGCGAGCGCCCGCGACAAGCTGCGCGCCGCCGAGCCGCGACCGCTGGTGCCGGACCGTGAGCGAGCCTTCCAGGCGCTGCGCGCCGCGCTGAACGGCATCAAACCCGGCACCCTCGCCTTCCTGACCGACGGCGCCGCCGCCAAAGCCGACGACGCGACCGTCCGCAGGCTCGCTGAACTGCAGCCCGCCGATCTCCGGCTGATCGAGGGCGATGCCGCTCGGACGGTCGCGATCACCGCGGCCAACAATGCGGCCGACGCCATGACCGTCAAGGTCACACGGCTCAACACCTCGCGTGCTGCGTCCGTGGCGCTGAACGCCGTCGATAGCCAGGGCCGCTCGATCGCCAACGGCAGGGCGGATTTCAGCCCCGGCCAGAGCGTTGCGACGAGTTCGATCACCGCACCCTTCGAGATGCGCAACGATTTCGCCCGCGTCAGCGTCGACAATGGCGCAACCGCCGGCGCCGTCCACCTTCTCGACGACGCGTTCAAGCGCCGCCGTGTTGTCTTGCTGTCGGGTGAAGGCGGGGATGAGTTCCAGCCGCTGCTCTCGCCGCTCTATTATATCCAGCGAGCGCTGCAGCCCTATGCGGATCTGATCCAGCCCAGAGATTCCGATCTTTCGGTCGCCATACCGAAACTTCTCGCCAGCAATCCCTCTATCATCATCATGGCCGATATCGGCCGCCTGCCGGAGGAGACCTACGAACCGCTGACACGCTGGATATCGAATGGCGGCATGTTGTTGCGTTTCGCCGGTCCGCGTATGGCCGCAGCCCCTGCGGACGATCCGCTGATCCCGGTTATCCTGCGCCAGGGAGAACGGGCGCTCGGCGGCACATTGTCCTGGAGCGAACCGCAGTCACTCGCCGAATTTCCGAGTTTAGGGCCTTTCGCCGGCATAGCGCGTCCCGCCGACGTCGTCGTCAAGCGGCAGGTGCTTGCCGAACCGACGCCCGATCTTGCCGAACGCACCTGGGCGAGCTTGGCTGACGGCACGCCGCTCGTCACGATGAAGCAGCTCGCATCCGGCCAGATCGTCCTGTTTCATGTCACGGCGGAAGCGACCTGGTCCGATTTGCCGATCTCAGGCACGTTCGTCGACATGCTGCGCCACCTCCTGCAGATATCGCGTTCGGGCGGCGTGACGTCGGAGGCGCGCGGCAATGCACGTGTCTCCGAAACGCTGCCGCCATTCCGGATGCTGACGGCCAAGGGCACGCTCGTCTCCGAGACGGGTTCGGCGCGACCCATCATTCCACAGGCCGGGGCCGAACCGACGGCGAATTTCGACAACCCGCCCGGGCTCTATGGTTCGGAAGATGGCTTCACCTCGCTCAACGTATTGCCGGAGAATGCCGAACTGATGCCGCTCGACATCACGGGGACCAATGCCGTGCGCGAAGGCCTGATCGGCGGCGAAAGCTGGTCGGCAAAGCCCGCGCTCTTTCTCGCAGCCTTCCTGCTGCTGCTGGCCGATAGCCTGGTCGTCCTCTTCATGAACGGTGCGTTTTCGCGCTCGCGCCCCGCTGTCCGCACCGCCGCGATGGTCGCCATCGCGATCAGTGCCGGCTTTCTCATGCAACCCGGCTCACTTCACGCCGACGACTCTAAGCCCGGTGACGACCTCATCCTACAGAGGCTCGATAACACCCACCTCGCCTATGTCGTCACCGGTGAACAGGACGTCGACGATATATCCGAGCGCGGCCTCGAGGGCCTCACCCAGTTCTTGACCTTCCGCACGACGCTGGAGCCGGCGCCGCCGGTGGGCATCGACCTCACCAAAGACGAGCTCACCTTCTATCCGATCATCTACTGGCCGGTTTCGGCGACAGCGCCGATGCCGTCGAGCGCCGCGATCAGCCGCATCGACGCCTATATGCGCAACGGCGGCACCGTGCTTTTCGATACGCGCGATCAGATCAGCGCATTGGACAATGGCGGCAATGTCAGCGCCAACGGTCAGAGGCTGCAGCAAATCCTCGGCAATCTCGACATTCCGCCGCTGGAACCCGTGCCATCCGATCACGTGCTGACGAAATCCTTCTATCTCCTGTCGAGCTTTCCCGGTCGTTACACCGGCAGCCCACTCT
Organism: Rhizobium leguminosarum bv. trifolii WSM2297; assembly: GCF_000271845.1. The sequence continues at coordinate 2,132,760 of NZ_JH719395.1, forward strand.
GGATCGAGGCCCGGCAGGGCGGCCGCGAAGCGACCGAAAAATCGGCAGCGACAGCCGACGGCGTGTCGCCGATCCTGATCACCGGCAATGATTTCGCCGGCGCCTGGGCGGTCGACGATAACGGCGTGCCGATGCTGCCGACCGTGCCGTCCGATGAAGCGCAGCGTGAATATGCCTATCGGTCCGGCGTCAACATCATGATGTACATGCTGACCGGCAACTACAAGACCGACCAGGTCCATGTTCCCGACCTACTCGAACGGTTAGGACAGTGAGATGACCTTCGACTTTTCGCCCTTCCTGCCTTGGCCGGTTCTGGCCGCACTGGCCGCCATCGGCGCGATTATCGCCGCCTTCGCGATCTGGCGCGGCATTCGCGGCGCCTGGATCAGAACGCTGGCGGCACTCGCCATGCTGACCGCCCTTGCCAATCCGGTGCTGCTGCAGGAGGACCGGGATCAGCTGTCGACCATCGTCCCGGTTCTCGTCGACCGAAGCCAGAGCCAACAGACGCCCGATCGCGTCAAGCTGACCGACGATGCGCTGGCCGCCCTGAAGGGACAGCTCGCCCGCTTCCCCCAGATCGAGCCCCGCTTCGTCGATGTCGAAGGCGACGTCAATTCCGACGTGCCATCGACGCGCCTGTTCGACGCGCTGTCGGCCAACATCGCCGATGTCCCGCCTGCCCGCATCGGCGGCGCTATCATGCTGACCGACGGTGAGGTTCACGATGTTCCGGCCGCCAATCAGGCGCTGGGTTTCGATGCGCCAATCCATGGCCTCATTACCGGCAAAGCCAACGAATTCGATCGCCGCATCGAAGTCATCAAGGGGCCGCGCTTCGGCATCGTCAATGAGGAGCAGCAGGTCGTGCTGCGTGTATTCGACGACGGCCCGAGCCCCGGCGGCACCGCCAATGTCACGGTAAAGCTGAATGGTGACGAGATCGCCACCCTGCAGGCGACACCCGGCCAGGATACGCCCTTCTCCTTCAAGGTGCCGGCCGGCGGCAGCAACGTGCTCGAATTCTCAGTCGCAGCACTCCCCGGCGAGGTCACCACCGCCAACAATCGCGCCGTTCACGTCATCGACGGCATCCGCCAGAATCTCCGCGTTCTCCTCGTCTCCGGCGAGCCGCATGCCGGCGAGCGTGCCTGGCGCAACTTGCTGAAATCCGATGCCTCGGTCGATCTTGTGCATTTCACTATCCTGCGCCCGCCGGAAAAGCAGGACGGCACGCCGATCAACGAACTGTCGCTGATCGCCTTTCCGACGCGCGAACTCTTCGTCGACAAGATCAAGGATTTCGACCTGATCATCTTCGACCGCTACCAGCATCGCGGCGTGCTGCCGCTGCTCTATTACGATTACATCTCGCAATATGTCGAAAACGGCGGCGCGCTGCTGATTGCCGCAGGGCCTGAGCATGCCGGCCCCGATTCGATTGCAATGACGCCTCTTTCCACGGTCCTGCCGGCAACGCCCACTGGCGAGATGATCGAGAAAGCCTTCTATCCCCGCCTCTCCGAAGAAGGCCGCAAGCATCCTGTCACCCGTGGTCTCGACGGTTCGGGCGAGGAACCGCCGCATTGGGGCCGCTGGTTCCGCAGCGTCGATGTCGACCGGCCGCAGGGCGAGACGATCATGCTCGGCGCCGACAACCACCCGCTGCTGGTGCTGAACCGCGCCGGCCAGGGCCGCGTCGCCATGCTGCTTTCCGATCAAGGCTGGCTCTGGGCGCGCGGCTTCGAGGGCGGCGGCCCGAATGTTTCGCTCTATCGCCGTATCGCCCATTGGCTGATGAAGGAGCCGGCGCTCGAGGAAGAAGCGCTGACAGCGCGCGCCTCCGGCCGGACACTTGAAGTCACGCGCCAGACGATCGGCGACAATCCCGGCAACGCCACCGTGCGTTACCCCTCAGGCAAGACCGAAACGTTGCCGCTCACCCAGACCGAACCAGGGCTCTACAAGGCCGAAAAGCGGATGGACGAGATCGGCCTCTTCGAAATCCGCAACGGCAAGCTGTCGACGCTCGTCCATATCGGCGCCGTCGACGCACCTGAGTTCAAGGCGATGATCTCGACGACCGATGTGCTGAAGCCGGTCGCCGACAGGAGCAAGGGTCTCGTCACCCGCGTCGCCAACGAAAACGGCAGGATCAACGTGCCGCCGATCCTGCCGGTGCGTGGCCAGGTCCGCGTCGCCGACGACGATCGCATGATGATCCGCATGACCAGCGAGACCGTCTTGAAGGGCATCAATACGCTGCCGCTCTTTGCCGGTTTTGCCGGCGTCGGCATTCTGCTGCTTGCCTTCGGAACCATGTGGTGGCGCGAGGGGCGCTAATCTCATGCCGGAATTCGAGCTCACCGCCTCACCCTCGCCGGAGGAACTGGCAGTGATTACCGATGCGCTCCAGGCCTTCAACAACAATGATGTCGGCCCCTCCGACCGCCAACCGCTTGCCGTCCTTATCCGCGATACCGATGGCAAGGTGACCGGCGGTCTTTCGGGCTATACCGCCTGGGGCTGGCTCTTCACCCAGATGCTCTATATTCCCGACACGCTGCGCGGCACCGGTCTCGCCGGCAAGATCCTCACAAAAGCAGAAGAAGAGGCCAAGGCCCGGGGCTGCCGCGGCGCCTGGATCGACACATTCAGCCCGCAGGCCCTGCGTGTCTATCTCAGTCAGGGTTATGAGGTTTTCGGTGAGCTCGAGGATTTCCCGGAAGGCCGCACACGCAGCTTCCTCCGGAAAAACCTCTAGAGCGGGTCAGCTTTTCGCGGAAGCGCAGAACCGCTCTGACATTAACGCAATTCCGGACGAAAAACCGCTTCGCACTTTTCCTGGAATTGCTCCAATCATCCGTGCCAGGCGATGATGCCCTTCAGCCGCTCGTGCACGTCCTCGGCGATCGCAACGACAAGCACGCGGCCGGGATCGACGGGGCCGGGAAAGGCAAGCGCGTTGTAGGCGACTTTCTCGAAGCCGAGCGGGCCATAATAGGGCGGATCGCCGACCAGGATGACGGCTTCCGAGCCCTTGCGCCTTGCCGCCTCCACCGCGATCCGCACCAGTTCACGGCCGATCCCCTGGTTCTTATGGGAGGGACGCACGGCGAGCGGGCCGAGCAGATGGCCCTTGACCGTGCCGGCCAGCACCGGCGTCATCCGCACGGAAGCGATCGTCTCGCCATTATCGGTGCAGATGAAGGAGAGCGACAGATCATGCGGCCCCTGCTCGCGGATGCGAGCGGCCGCCCGCGTGAAGCGACCCGGACCGAAGGCTTCTTCGTTGATATGTTCGATGGCGGCGTCATGAGACGCGTCTTCGGTGAGGTAGACGAGATCGTGCTTGTACATGATGACAGAAACCGGATGGACAGATTGATGGGTCTCGAACACGCCTTGGGCGTTCGGGAGCATCAGCGTCGTCGCGGGTTTCTGGAAATGAACATCAGGCAGGGATCCTAAAATCGTGGAAACGCCGATAGCAGGAAAAATTTCTGCCGTCCAACGCAAAATGCACACCACAGCACGCGAAACTATGCAGCGCCCGAACGGCGTGACACACTGTTCAACCTTTACCGCATGCAAAGCCCCGCTATCTCAGCTAACTTCGGTCCCGACACGCAACCAAAGGAAATGAAGATCATGGGAATGCTGGTGGACGGCGTCTGGCATGATGTCTGGTACGACACAAAGGAGAGCAAGGGCCAGTTCAAGCGGCAGCCCTCGCAGTTCCGCAACTGGGTGACATCGGACGGTGAGGCCGGCCTTTCCGGCAGCGGCGGCTTCAAGGCCGAGGCCGGGCGTTATCATCTCTATGTCTCGCTTGCCTGCCCCTGGGCGCACCGCACGCTGATTTTCCGCAAGCTGAAGAAGCTGGAGGAACTGATCTCGGTCTCGGTCGTCGATCCGCTGATGCTCGACAACGGCTGGGAATTCAAAGTCGGCGACGGAGCCACCGGTGACCAGCTCTTCGGTTCAGCTACGCTCTGGCAGATCTATGTCAAGGCCGATCCGCATCATTCCGGCCGCGTCACCGTTCCCGTCCTCTGGGACAAAAAGACCGGCACGATCGTCAGCAACGAATCGGCCGAGATCATCCGCATGTTCAACAGCGCCTTCGACGGGCTGACCGGCTCGAGGACGGATTTTTATCCCGAGGATCTCCGCGCCGAAATCGATGCGCTGAACGCCACCGTCTACGACACCGTCAACAACGGCGTCTACAAGGCGGGCTTTGCCACCACCCAGGAGGCCTATGAGGAAAATGTCGGCAAGCTGTTCGAAACGCTCGATATGCTCGACGAACGCTTGGGCAAGAGCCGTTATCTCTTCGGCGACCGTCAGACCGAAGCCGACTGGCGCCTGTTCACGACGCTGCTACGCTTCGATCCCGTCTATGTCGGCCATTTCAAATGCAACATCCGCCGGATCGCCGATTACCGCAACCTGCCCGGTTATTTGAGAGATCTCTATCAGACGCCAGGCATCGCTGAGACGGTAAACCTCACCCACATCAAGCAGCACTATTACCGCAGCCACAAGACGATCAATCCGACCGGCATCGTTCCCGTCGGCCCGGCGCTCGATCTCGACAGCCCGCATGGCCGCGCTACAGCGCCGCGCGTCTTTTTAGACGCGCAAAGGACGCTGTAGAACCTTTAAATTGCTGCGGCTTGCCGCGGCTTAAGATTTGCCTCTCACCAGCGGTGGTCGGGCTGCTGCTCGCCCCGAAGCTCAGCGAGGCGGCGATGCGTCGCCTCGGTCGTGCCCTCCGGCAGGCTGTCGAGCGAGAAGAAGCCGCTGTCGGAGATCTCCCAGTCCGGCGGGCGCGGCGCCGTCTGTTCGACGCTCGCCCGGTAAAACACGACATGGTCGCGACGGGTGTTCGTGGTGTTGAAATAGACCTGGACCAACTGCGGTTTGCCGATGATCCTCAGATTACCCTCCTCGCGCAATTCCTTGGCGAGCGCTTCTTCGACCGTCTCGTTGCGCTCCAGCCCGCCGCCCGGCATATGCCAGCCGCCGACATAGCTGTGGCGCACCAGGAAAATCCGCCCCTCCGCATCGAAGCAGGCAGCCCTGACGCCCATCGTCATGCCGCGGGCGAAGGAGAAATAGACATGCAGAAGGCGCAGGGCCGTCCTGATATGTAGGGGCCGCTTTTCTTTATCCACCATCGTTCCGTTTCAGCCCTTCATCGCGCCGGATGTGTTTGATTTGTCAATAAGCTGGTCTATGTCTCGTAGCATGTTCAAGCTCGCGCATATTTCCGACGTCCACCTTGGGCCGTTGCCTCGTCTTTCCATCCAGGAGTTGTTTTCAAAACGCATAACGGGCTTTGTGAACTGGCATCGAAACCGACGCAAGCACCTTTTCGGCAGCACGCTGGATCTGCTCCTCGACGATATCCGCGCTCACCAGGCCGATCATCTGGCCGTCACCGGCGACCTTGTCAATCTGGCGAGCGGCATTGAGATCCGCGCCGCCGCCGCCTGGCTGCGCGAACTCGGCGACCCCGCCGACACCTCGGTCGTTCCCGGCAATCATGACGCCTATGTGCCCGGCGCCTACGAGAAGTCGATGCGCGCCTGGTACGATTATGTCCGCGGCGATCTCTCCCCGCCGCAATGGCAGGAGGATCGCCACATCTTCCCGTATCTGCGCATCCGCGACAAAGTCGCGATCGTCGGCTGCTCGACGGCGGTCGCAACACCTCCCTTTGCCGCTTCCGGCTTCTTCGGCGCGCGCCAGGCTCGCGATACCGTCAATATGCTGCGCGCGGCCGGCGAAGCCGGTCTCTTCCGGGTCGTGATGATCCATCATCCGCCGATCCGCGGCGCCACCACCTTCTACAAGCGCATGATCGGCATTCGCCGCTTCGCCGCGGTGATTTCGACCGGCGGCGCCGAACTCGTGCTGCACGGCCACACCCACCTGAACACGCTGCACTGGCTGCGCGGCCAGGTGCAGCCGGTGCCCGTCGTCGGCATCGCCTCGGCCTCGCAGGGACCGGGCAGCATCAAGCCGCCCGCCGCCTACAACCTCTTCTCCATCGACGGTTCTCCCGGCGCCTGGGAACTCAGTGGCGAGCGCTTCAGCGTCAACAGGTCAGGCGACGCAGTGATGCCGGAAAGCGTCGATATTTTCGCACGTTAGCGCCGGTTCCGGACTCCTTTCCTCCAGCACTTGAATCGATCTGAGAGGAGGTCAGGCGATCGTCGCAACAATTGCCATGGAGGCCGCTTACCCTCTTGGTATTTTTAGCGGTAAGCGTACAATCCGGCCAACTGCATCGCCTCAGAACGGAGCCCGCCGATGACTTCTTCTTTCCGTCACCTGTCCAGACTCTCGCTCGCCGCCGGCTTTGCCTTCGGCATCGCCACGGCCGCTTATGCGGTCGGCGGCGGCAATGATGACACCAATCCGCCGCCGAAGACCGAGACGACCAAGACCTGCACCGGCGGCAAGGTCTGGGACAAGACCAAGAAGGAATGCGTCAATCCGAAGAAGAGCAGCTTCAACGACGACGATCTCTTTAAATTCGCCCGGGAATTTGCGTATGCGGGCCAGTATGAGAACGCCATCACCGTGCTCAATCTTGCCCGCAACCAGAACGACCCGCGCATCCTGAACTATCTCGGCTACGCCAACCGCAAGGCCGGCCGCATGGAGCTCGGCATGTCCTATTACCGCAAGGCGTTGCAGGCGGATGAAAACTACATCCTCGCCCGCTCCTACATGGGCATGGCGCTGGTAGAACAGGGAGATATCCAGGGAGCCCGCGTCCAGCTTGTCGAAATCCGCGATCGCGGCGGCGAAGGCACTTGGGCCTATCGCGCGCTGCTGCAGAGCTTGAACGGCTACAAGACATATTGACGCAAGTTTTGTGGTCTAGAATGCGAAAATCCCTTGAGAAAAGGGGATGAAGACAGCCGGATGCTTGCGAAGTGCAGGAGACTTGTTTCATAAAGCACATGCATCGTCGGCGTCGATAAAGCCGGCTTCGCGCCCGACGGCGAACCCTTCGTCCGCGAAACCATTGTGAACGCTTCTTGGATAGACAATGCGTCAACCCGCAACGACCATCGATCTCCGGCGTGATCTCGTCGGCCTTCTGCCCCGCCTTCGCCGCTTCGCGATCACGCTCGCGGGTGAGGCTGCCATGGCCGACGAACTCGTTCAGGCCGTCTGTCAGCGCGCCATCGCCAAGGGCCATCAGTGGAGCGGAGAAGGCCGGCTGGAAAGCTGGATCTACACGCTTGCCCGCCAGCAATGGACCGACGACAGCCGTAGGCGCAAGCCGAAGGCCTCCGTCCGCGGCAACGTCACCGATATTCGCGAGGCCGCCCGCGAACGCTCGGCTGCGGTCGATCCCGACGCCATCCATCGCATGATCGCCGATATGCCGGACGGCATCTGCAGCATGTTCCTGCTTGTCGACGTCGAAGGCCACAGCTACCAGCAAGCCGCCGACATCATGGGCGTTCCGGTGGCAAATGTCGTTTCGCAGCTCGCGACCGCCAGGCTGCATTTTGCCGGGCTTGCCGGCTCCCACCCGATCCACAGGTACTGAATTGCCCGATCTCAGGAAATTGCCGCTCGAAGCCCAGCTCACCGCCCTTCTCGATGGCGAAGTCTCGCCCGAACAGCGCCACGAACTGGAGCAGCGCCTGGCAGACGACGAGAATGCGCGCCGGCTGCACGAGAAGCTTCGCCACGGCGCCGATTTCGGCCGCCGCCGCCTCGATGATATCCTGAAGGAGCCGGTGCCGCTTGCCCTCGTCCGCTCGATCAAGAGCACGCAGCCGCCGAAGACGCCGATCGCCCAGCGCGCCACGCGCCCGCCGGTGAAGCTGGCGCCGAGCGGCCCGCAGGCGCTGGCCGCCGCGCTTATTCTCTTTGCCGTTGGTTGCGGCATCGGCTATTTCGTCGGCACCAGCCCGGATGCCGATGAAATCGCCACCACGACCTCCGCCACGGCGCCTGCCAATACCAGCGACTGGCTGGGCGACGTCACCGCCTATCAGCGCCTGCTGATCCGCCAGCCCCGGCATCTCGTCGAAGTGCCCGCCTCGCAGGCCGAGGAAATCTCCAGCTGGCTGACGACCGCGATCGGCGTGCCTTTCCGCGTGCCCGATCTCAGTGGCGAGTCCTGGACCTTCCAGGGCGCCCGCGTCATCCTCGGCGACAGCCGCCCTGTCGGCCAGCTCGTCTATTCCAACGCCGACGGCGACGTCATCTCCATCTGCTTCCGCAAGGACGCGCAGCCACCGGAGACCGACGACTTCAAGGAAACCATCAAGGACGAGATCGGTCTTGTCACATGGCACAATGCCGGCACGTCCTACGTGCTTGCCGGCCCCTCCGCCGAAGCGACGCTCGGCCAGCTCGCCATGAAAGTCGCTACGGCGATCTGATCGCCGACTCGACGATTTGACGCGATAGGAAAATCGACGACCAGCGACAGCGGGCCGCTGGCGCCTATAGGAACGAATGCCCGGAGCATCGCCGACGGGCAATCTCTTGATCAAGGCACCAATATTACTTCACCAATCGATCAGGCCTTGCCGGCCTTAACGTCGAGCACGCGGTTGGCAGCCGAGACGATCGCTTCCAGCGATGCCGCGACAATGTTGGTATTGACGCCGGCGCCGAAGAGCTTGCCACCGGGATAGGAGGTCTCGACATAGGAGATCGCCGCTGCGTTCGAGCCGTGCTGCAGCGAATGCTCGGAATAATCCTCGACCGACATCTCGATGCCGAGATAATGCGACAGCGCGTTGATGAAGCCGTCGATTGGACCGTTGCCGCGGCCTTCGATGCGCTTGATCTCACCATTGTCGGTGATCTCGGCCGCAACGATCCGCTGACCCTTGCGCTCTGTGTCGGGATAGGTGTGGTGATCGACGAACCGCAGGCGTGCATCTGGCTGCGTCACGTAACGCTCGATGAAACGATCGTAGATCCGCTTCGAAGGAAGCTCCTTGCCCTCGACGTCGGTGATGCGCTGGATATCCTCGCGGAATTCCACCTGCAGGTTGCGAGGCAGGTTCAGCCCGTAATCCTGCTGCAGGATATAGGCGATGCCGCCCTTGCCGGATTGCGAGTTGATGCGGATGATCGCCTCGTAGGAACGGCCGACATCGCGCGGGTCGATCGGCAGGTAAGGCACTTCCCAGACGGGGTGGTTGGCGACCTGGGCCGCCTTCATGCCCTTGTTGATCGCATCCTGATGTGAGCCTGAGAAGGCCGTATAGACCAGCTCGCCGACGTAAGGATGACGCTCGGAAATCGCCATCTGGTTCGAATATTCGAACACTTCCTTGATGCGCTCGATATTCGAGCAGTCGATCTCGGGATCGACCCCTTGCGTGAACATGTTCAGCGCCATCGTCACCATGTCGACATTGCCGGTGCGCTCGCCATTGCCGAACAGCGTGCCTTCGACACGGTCGGCTCCTGCCAGCAGGGCCAGTTCGGCAGCGGCGATCCCTGTGCCTCGGTCGTTATGCGGGTGCAGCGAGATGATCAGGTTTTCGCGATTGTCGAGATTGCGGCACATCCACTCGATCTGGTCGGCATAGACGTTCGGCGTCGCCATCTCGACGGTGGACGGCAGGTTGATGATCAGCTTATTATCCGGCGTCGGCTTGACCACCTCGATAACGCCATTGCAGATTTCCAGCGCCACTTCGAGTTCCGTGCCGGTGAAGCTCTCGGGGGAATATTCGAAACGGTAGCCGCCGCCGGCCTTCACGGCCATGTCGGTAATCATCTTGGCGGCATCGACGGCGATCTGCTTGATGCCCTGCACATCCTTGGCGAAAACGACGCGGCGCTGCAGCTCGCTGGTCGAATTGTAGAAATGCACGATCGGCCGGTTTGCCCCTTCCAGCGCTTCGAAGGTGCGGGTGATCAGTTCCGGTCGGCACTGTACCAGCACCTGCAGGGAGACATCGGCGGGCACATTGCCCTCTTCCACGCACCAGCGGGCGAAATCGAAATCGGTCTGCGAAGCGGAGGGGAAACCGATCTCGATCTCCTTGAAGCCCATCTCAAGCAGCAGCTGGAACATGCGCGCCTTGCGGTCGTGGCCCATCGGGTCGACGAGCGCCTGGTTGCCGTCGCGCAGGTCGACCGAGCACCAGACCGGCGCCTTGGTGATGATCTTCGTCGGCCAGGTGCGGTCGGGAATGTTTACCTGCGGATAGGGCCGGTATTTCACCGCGGCGTCGGGCATGCCCTTTGCAGGGCTCGTCGCGCTTTTGGAGGATTGCGTTTTCGCGTCCATGGTGTCGTCTCCTCGTCCCGGCATTTGCCCCGCTCTTAGCCGATCACATCAGGCTTGGCGATAAACAAATGCGGACCTTTGTCGGTCGTTAGGTCAATTTTGAAAGTGAGTCGCGAGGAGCGATGGCCGGGCGGGCTTTCGGCCGCCGGGCGCTCCTCAAAGGACCCGGCAACCGCGCGTAAGGCCGAGGAGAAGAAGCGAGGTCAGGGCGCGCGTATTGTCACGCAGGGCAATGCGGCCGCGTGCAATCGTGTTGGAAATCCTGGCGCCAGTGGTCTTCATGGCCGCGCTTATAACCTTGGGCGGTGAAACTGGCAAGCCCTCGCGGCACTTCGACCTTCCGTTACCGTGCCTGAGCCCTATCTTTCGACATCTTCACCAGCCGCGACAGCGCCAGCATCAATCCGCCGGCGATCAATCCCCAGAAGGCGCCTGATATGCCGCCGAAAGAGATGCCGGAGGCGGTGACGAGGAAGGTGATCGCCGCCGCTTCGCGCGACTCCGGCGCCTGGAAGGCCGACATCGCCGAGGAGGAGAAAGCGCCGACCAGCGCCAGCCCGGCCACCGCCTCGATCAGGATCGGAGGCGCAAGCGCGACGAAAGCCGTCACCGCGCCGGCGAGCAGGCCGAGGATGATATAACCGACGCCGGCGATCAGGGACGCCCAATAGCGCCGCTTCGGATCCGCGTGGGCATCCTGTCCGGCGCACATTGCCGCGGTGATTGCCGCCAGATTGACGGCATGACCGCCGAACGGCGCCGACAGCAGCGAGAAGAAGCCGGTGACGGCAAAGAGCGGGCCGGGCTTCGGATCGTAGTGATTGACCTTCAGCACCGCGATACCGGGAATGTTCTGCGAGGCCATGGTGACGATGAAGAGCGGCAGCGCGATCGACACGAAACCGGCAAGATTGAACACCGGCCGGACGACTTCAGCCGTCGGCACCAGCGATTGTTCGAGCGAGGCGAATGCGCCGTCCGGAATATCGACGCCGAAGGTGAGCACCAGCACGAAGGCTGCGAGTGCCGCCGGCACCGCCCAAAGCCGTTTGAAGGCGCCGACGACGATCCAGGCGACGACGATCGGCAGGCCGAGGACGGGATTGAAGCCGATCGCCTTCACCGGCGCGAAGCAGAGGCCGATCAGCACGCCGGAGAGCATCGCATTGGCAAGCGGCGCCGGAATAGCGGCGACCGCCCGGCCGAGCGGCTTGAACAGCCCTGCGACGATGATCAGGGCGGCACAGATCAGGAATGCCCCGACCGCCGCATTGAAGCCGCCCTCGATCGCCCCCGTGCTTGCCAGCAGTGCAGCACCTGGCGTCGACCAGGCGATGCTGATCGGCAATCGCGTCACAGCACTGAGCACGATCGCGCAGACGCCCATAGAGATGGACAAGGCCATCAGCCCCGAAGCGGCCTGCGCATCCGTTGCACCGACGGCCTCCAGCCCGTGCAGCACGACGGCAAACGAGCTGGCGGAACCGACGAAGGCGGTCAACAGCCCCATGAACAGGGCCTGGACGGAAAAATCTTTGAGCATGGCAGGACTCGCGGCTGCGGAATGGCGCATGGAGCATGACGATTGCCGCGCGTGCAAGTCCGGATTCGGTCCTTTCCGTTCAGCGCGCCCGCGTGTTCGGGTTGGTCGGCCTCTCCAAGCCGGCCAAAACAAAACGCCCCTGCCTGATGTCTACAGGCAAGGACGGTTCTTGGCAGCTTGGCTGAGAAAACTCAGATATCGGCCTGTGACGTCACGATCCGCGAGACGAGACCGTAGTCCTTCGCCTCTTCGGCCGACAGCCAGTAGTCGCGATCCGTATCCCGGGCGATCTTGTCGAGCGGCTGGCCGGTGGCCGCCGCCATGATCTTGTTCAGGCGCTCGTTCATCTTGATGATCTCGCGTGCCTGGATCTCGATGTCGGATGCCATGCCGCGCGTGCCGCCGGAGGGCTGGTGCAGCAGGAAGCGCGTGTTCGGCAGGCACAGGCGCCGCTCCTTTGGAGTGGCGACATAGATCAGCGCGCCGGCGGAGGCGACCCAGCCGGTGCCGATCATCCAGACCTTCGGCTTGATGAACTTGATCATGTCATGGATGGAATCACCGGATTCGACGTGGCCGCCGGGCGAATTCACATAGATGCGGATGTCTTCGTCGCCGGCCGCGGCAAGCGCCACGAGCTGCGAGCAGACCTTCTGCGCCAATTCCTGATTGATCGGTCCGTAGATGAAGATCGAACGCGACTTGAAAAGATTCGCCTCCGTTTCCTTGCCGAGCGGCAGTTCCTTCGTCTTGTCGTCCTGGTCTTCGTCGTTCATTCGAACCTCTTGGAGATGAATTCGGCTTCCCCGCACATAGTGCGACTCAATGCCTAAAACAATGCGGGAAAAACACAAGGCATCGAAGCGATGGAGATATCCTTAAGAAGCCGCGCGCCGTTCTGCAAGCCTTACTGAAATGTAACGATGAAAGGCTTTGAAAAGCCTGAATCGGTTCCTACCTCAACCTCACGCAGCGATAGCTGCACCGAAAAACCATGGAACGCTGTACGCGTCCGGTCGGATACGCGAGCGCTCAGGACCAACAGGAGGCAGAACATGTCACCCGAAGAACGCCAATTGCTGACCGCACTCTTCGACCGCGTGCGCACAGCAGCGGCCCAGCCGCGCGACCGCGACGCCGAGGCCCTGATCGACCAGGCGACGCGGGAACAGCCCTCCGCCACCTATTATCTCGCCCAGGCCGTCATCGTCCAGGAAAAGGGGTTGGAAGCGGCCGCCAACCATATCAAGGAACTCGAAGAGCATGTCCGCCAGCTGGAAGCCGGCGCGAGCGATCATCGCCAGGCCGAACAGGGCGGCGGCTTCCTGAGCTCAATCTTCGGCAACACCCAGACGCAGCAGCCGGCCCCCGTTCCCTCCAATCCCGGTCCCTGGGGCCAGCAATCCCGCGGCTATGACGATTCCCGCGGCTACGACCGCGATGGCCGCCAGCCGCAGCAGCAGCCGACCGGTCCCTGGAGCCAGCAGGCCGATGCGCCGTCGGCCGGCGGCAGCTTCCTGCGCGGCGCGCTCGGCACGGCGGCCGGCGTCGCCGGCGGCATGCTGCTTGCCAATTCGCTGAGCGGCATCTTCGGCAATCACATGTCCTCGCTCGGCTGGGGCTCGCCCTTCGGCGCTAACCCCTTCGGCAATGCCAACGCGCCCACCGAGGAAACCGTCATCAACAACTATTACGGCAATGACGACACCCGCCAGGCCTCGGATAACGCTGCCGACGACAATGACAATGCCAATGTGCAGCAGGCCGATTATGATGACGGTGACGATTACACCGACGACTCGTCCGGCGGCGACGTTACGGATGTCTGAGGTTTAATGGCCAAGGAGGCAGCGGCAGTTGGTTTTACACCTGCCGCACCGTATCCCGGCCGCTGCAATCGATTCACTGGATCGATTGCTGCCGCCTTTGGCGGCACCGCGGCTCACCCACGTCCGCGATAGGTGGCGACGCCTTGCTCCGGCAGCCAAACACCTTCCGGCGGTTTGCCGGTCTGCCAGAAGACGTCGATCGGAATGCCGCCGCGCGGATACCAGTAAGCCCCGATCCTCAGCCACTTGGGATCGAGCAGCTCGACGATGCGCTTGGCGATGTAGATCGAGCAATCCTCGTGGAAAGCGCCGTGGTTGCGGAAGGAATGCAGGAAGAGTTTCAGCGACTTCGATTCCACCAGCCATTCGCCCGGAATGTAGTCGATGACGATATGGGCGAAATCCGGCTGCCCGGTCATCGGGCAGAGCGAGGTGAATTCCGGCGCGGTGAAGCGCACGACGTAATCGGTGCCGGCATGATTGGACGGCACTTTTTCAAGCACCGCCTGCTCCGGCGATTGCGCGGTTTCGGTTTGCTGGCCCAGCATCGACAGGCTGGAAACATCGGTATTCGGCATCATGCCTCCTTGACGACTTTGACGCGGATGCCATGGGCCTTTTCACCCTCCGGCTCCACGTGAATGGCTATTTTGGCGCCCTCGTGCACCGCACTGATGGCATCCTCAAGGCGGTCGCATATATCATGCGCCTGCCGCACCGACATAGTGCCGGGCACCACCATGTGAAAATCGATGAAGGTGACGGTGCCGGCCCGCCTGGTCTTCAGGTCGTGCACGCCGATCGAACCCGCCGCATGGGTGGCGATCGCCTGCTTGATCGCCTCCTCGTCCCGCGGATCAACCGCCTGGTCCATCAGCCCGCCGATCGATTGCGAGATCACTTTCCAGCCCTGGTAGATGATGTTGACGGCGACGAGAATGGCAAGCACAGGGTCGAAGATCGCATAGCCCGTTGCCAGCGCCAGCAGCAGGCCGACGAGCACGCCGACCGAGGTCACCACATCGGACATGATATGCTGCCCGTCCGCGGCAAGCGCCGCCGAGCGGTGCTTGCGACCGGTCCGGATCAGCAGCCGCGCCCAGACCGCATTGATGACGCCGGCCGCCAAATTGATCGTAAGACCGAGCACCGGCGCATCGAGCATGCGCGGCTCGGCGAGGTAACCGACAGCCTCGTTGACGATTAGCAGGGCGGCGACGACGATCAGCACGCCTTCGGTGACGGCAGAGAGATATTCCGCCTTGTGATGGCCGAAGGGATGGTCGTGATCGGCCGGCTTCTGCGCATAGCGGATGACGAAGAAGGCGATGAAGGCGGCAACGACATTGACCGTTGATTCGAGCCCGTCCGACAGCAGCGCCACCGAGCCGGTGACCCACCAGGCCACCATCTTCAGGCCCATGACGCCGAGCGACAGCGGAATCCCCCACATCGCCAGCGTCCGAACCGTAAGATCGCCGTTATCACTCATATCGTCCTCCTGCGGTTGCGAATGAATTGCAGGGTCCAAGCCATTGAAATGCAAAACCGCCCACGCGAATGTCGCGAAGGCGGTCCAATTGGAGGTGATATGGGCGATGATGCAGGATTTGTCAAAGAGAATGACACGTCCTTCACAGCTGTTGCCGCCCGCAATTGGAAAGCAGCGGCGGGAACGGTCGCGATCCCGCTGCGCTCAGTGAGCCGGGTCTGAAAGGACAGGCTGCGGCCAGCGCAAAAGCGCGGCCTGCCCTGCCGGCGTCAGGGCGTAGATGCCCTTTTCTATGCGCTCGAACCATCCATAGACGTTGTCGCGCAGGATCGGGCCGGCCTTGGCCGCAAGCGCCTTCATCTCCCGCGGCCGCTTGAGCCCCTGCTCCAGTGCCGAGGCGCAGAGCAGCGCCTGCTGGCGATAGGCGGTCATGATCGGCGCTCGCGAACCGCCGCCGACGGCAGGATCGCCACGCCGCCGCTGGTGCTCGCTGACGAGGCGCGAGCGCCGCTTCGGGTTGGTCCGCGGCATCGGCGAAATGGAACTGACGATAATGCTGACCTCGCCGCGGTCGGAAACGCCGAGCATGCCGATCCCGAGCCGCCGGCAGAGGTCGCGGTAGCGTCTGTCGGCCTCTCGTCCGCGCCCCTTGGCCGAAACGCGCGCCGCGATCCAGACTTCATCGCTCATCGCCGCGCGGTCCACCGCCTGGAGAACGAGTTCGAGGTTGAAGGAGAGTTTCAGTTCGCAGACCACCACGACCGGCGGTTCGCCATCGCTCAAGCCGACGAGATCGCATTTTCCGACCTCACCCTTCACGACGTAACCGGCCGCCTCCAGGAAAGCTTTGACCGGTAGATAAAGCGACGTCTCCATGCCGGAACGATGCCTCAGGCGGCGTTGAGATCGGCAATCTCACCATATCGCGCCAGCAGTCGCGGCGAAGACATATCGCCGGTTTCTTCGTCGACGATCACCGCATAGGCCGCCACACCGACGAAACGCTCAGCCATCGCCGAGGCGATCTTTTCCGCACTGACGGAGTTGGAAGCCTGGCGCATTTCGCCGGGCACCAGATTGCCGCGGTTCTTGCGGTAGGGGAGAACGATGAACTTTTCAGCATTGGCCACGGCGATGGGCTCCAATTGATCGTTCCTGAAATGTTCTGATTTACATGAAAAAGTCAACCGGGCTCTGATGCGGAGGCCTGGCCCTTCCCGCAAGCAGGAAGGGCCAGGCGGAATCGCCATCAAGCCGCCTTCGTCTTCACCTTGCGGGCCAGATGGGCCACCACATTTTCGATCATCCGCATGCCGGCATCGCCGCCGAGCGTCATGATAGATTCCGGGTGGAACTGCACTGCGGCGATCGGCTCCTTCTCATGCTCGATGCCCATGATCGTGCCGTCCTCGCTTTCCGCCGTGATGATGAACTCGCGCGGCAGCGTCGAGGGATCGGCAAAGATCGAGTGGTAGCGGCCGACGGTCACCTCCTTCGACAGGCCGGAGAAGACGATGCCCGGTTCCAGCACGCGGATGCGTGAGGGCTTGCCATGCATCGGCAGGGCCAGATGCCGCAGTTCCCCGCCATAGGCTTCGGCGAGCGCCTGCAGGCCGAGGCAGACGCCGAAAATCGGCAGGTTGCGAGCCCGCGCCTTCTTGATCGTCGCCTTGCAGTCGAAATCCTTGGGCGTTCCGGGTCCGGGCGACAGCACAACGAGATCCGGATTCAGCCGGTCGAAGATTTCCTCCGGCACCGGCGTGCGCACGGTCGAAACCGTCGCCCCGGTCTGGCGGAAATAATTGGCGAGCGTGTGAACGAAGCTGTCCTCATGGTCGATCAACAGGATGCTGACGCCCTTGCCGACGCTTGCGACGTCACGCTGGATCTTGCCTGAGTTGCCCGTTTTGGCGTCGCGGATGGCGGAAAGCATGGCGGAGGCCTTCAGTTCTGTTTCGGCTTCTTCTTCCTCGGGAATGGAATCATTCAGCAGCGTCGCGCCGGCACGCACCTCGGCGATGCCGTCCTTGATGCGCACGGTGCGCAGCGTCAGGCCGGTATTCATGTCGCCGTTGAAGCCGACCATGCCGATTGCTCCACCATACCATGCGCGCGGGCTCTTTTCACGGCTCTCGATGAAGCGCATCGCCCAGAGTTTGGGGGCGCCGGTGACGGTGACGGCCCAGGCGTGGCTGAGGAAACCGTCGAAGGCGTCCATGTCGTCGCGCAACCGCCCTTCGATATGGTCGACCGTGTGGATGAGACGCGAATACATCTCGATCTGCCGGCGGCCGATCACCTTGACCGAACCCGGTTCGCAGACGCGGCTCTTGTCGTTGCGGTCGACGTCCGAGCACATGGTCAGCTCGGATTCGTCCTTCTTCGAATTCAACAGCTTCAGGATCTGCTCGCTGTCGGCGATCGGATCGTCGCCGCGCTTGATCGTGCCCGAAATCGGGCAGGTCTCGATCCGCCGGCCGGAAACGCGCACGAACATCTCAGGCGAGGCGCCGACCAGATATTCCTGATGGCCGAGATTGATGAAGAAGGAATAGGGCGAGGGATTGATCGCCTTCAGCCGCTTGGAAATGTCGGAAGGCTTGCTTTCGCAGCGCTCCATGAATTTCTGCCCGGGCACGACTTCGAAGAGGTCGCCTTTGCGGAAACTTTCCTTCGCCTTGACGACGAGCTCGGCATATTCGCCCGGCCGGTGATCGCTCTTCGGTGGAATGGCATCCGTGTGCTTGAAAGGCTCAGGCGCGATGTCTTGCGCCTTGCCCTCGGTCGTCAGGCCGCCCTTTTCGAAGTCGTAACGGTCGATCCAGGCCTTGGCCGCATAATTGTCGACGACGAGAATCTCGTCCGGCAGGTAGAGCACCATGTCACGCTGGTCAGACGGCCGCGTCAGCTTCAGATCGATCGCATCGAACTGGAAGGCGATGTCGTAGCCGAAGGCGCCGTAGAGCCCGAGGCTCGCATCCGCCTGCGAATAGAAGAGGTCGGTGACGGCGCGCAACACGGTGAAAACCGTCGGCATCTTCGAGCGCTCTTCCTCGGTGAACACCCGGTCCGGCGTCTTGACCGATAGGTCGAGGCGGCGCGCGGAGTATGCACCCAGCACGAGGTCGGACACCGTCTTCAACCGCTCGGCCACGAAGCTGAGGATCACCTCACCGCGTTCGTTATAGGCTTCGATCCAGACGTCGCGCCCGAAGGAGGAGATGCCGAGCGGCGGATCGACGACGGCGGTATCCCAGCGCGTATAACGGCCCGGATATTCGTAGTTCGACGAAAACACCGCGCCGCGGCGTTCGTCGAGCTTGTCGATATAGGAAGAGACCGCGTCGCCGTAGGGGATTGCCCGCCGCTGCCGCGTGACGGATATGCCGCCCTTGGTCTCGTAGATTTCCGCACCATCATCCCGCAGGATCGTTACCATTGTTCCACTCCGTTATCGGGGCCCGGACGACAGGCGGCGATAAAATAAAAAAGCCGCCTCGAAGTTTCGGGCGGCTCACTCGTCGTCGTCTTTGGACACGATTGGTCGAGGCCGCCTTAGCGAGCCCACCACCAAACAGCAATGTTCAAGGACTTGATCATGGCGAAAATTGTTAGCCTGAGATCGGCCGCCGCGCAAGAGGCGATTGCGGCAATGAAAGGGGCGGCCCGAAAGCCGCCCCTCCCCAGCCTTGAAGGCGTGATCGGCAATCAGAACGTCTTGGAGAGCGAGACCTTGAAGGTGCGGCCAGGCTCGGAATACCAATCGCGCGGCTGCGACGCCGTCACCGAGCTGAGATTGACCTCGCGCACGGCAAGCGCGTTGAAATATTCCTGGTCGAAGATGTTGTAGACGCCAGCCTGCACGCGCAGGGCCGGCAACTGTTCCGGCGTCCACCAGCCGGTCAAGTCGACGATCGCATAGCCGGGCGCATCGAAGGTCGTATCGGCGGTCGAGCCGACGGTGTTGAGATGGTCGGTGAGCATGCCGGCCGAAAGCGTCGAGGAAAGGTCGAAGCCGAAGGTCTCATTGCTCCAGCCACCGCCGACAATCGCCTTGAACGGTGCCACCGAGCGCAGGCGCTGCGTGGTTTCTTCATTCCGGCCATAGGCATAGGCAAGCGAAGCATGAAGATTGATGCCGTTGTTGAACGTCTTGGCGGCGCTGGCTTCAATACCCGAGATCGTCGCCGCTGCCACGTTCGTGTAATTGAACTCAGTGAAGCCGGTCGCATCCCTGCTTGTTACCGTCTCGATAAAGTTCTGGTAGCGGGTGTGGAAAGCCGCAATCCGGCCGGTAAAATCGCCGGTGTCGAAATTGGCGCCGACTTCGATGCCGCGGCCGATTTCCGGTTCCAGATCGGGATTGCCGAGCTGGGCGTAGCGGCCCGTTGGGTTGTAGAAGCGGCTGTAAAGCTCGTCCACGGTCGGCGCGCGGAAGCCGCCCGCAAGTTGCATATAAAGCTCTACGTCGGGCGTCAGGTCGTATGTCGCAAGGATCTTCGGCGATAAGGCGGCTTCCGTCCGGTGGCGAAGGTCGCCGAAACGAGCAAGTCCGGTATTGCTCGCAAAACCGCCGTCGGTCGACGGGTCGTAGTTGAACCAATCGAAGCGGAAACCGGGTGTCAGCGCGAAGCCGGTATTGCCGATTTCGATCTTGTCTTCGACAACAAGCCCAAGGCTCTGGCTGTCCACATTGGGAACTTCGCCTGATTGTTCAGCGCCGGGCATGTTGTCGATGTCGGGCAAAGAGCCCAGCTATATTGGCTCCAGCTCGACACGCCGGCGTCGAGGCCGACGCGAACGGAGTGGTTGAGACCGGAATATTCGAAATCCTTCGTGGCGGTGCCGCTGAAGCCCCAGGTTTGGTTTTCGATTTCGTTGTTGCGGCCATAGGCCACATTGGCGGTCGTCCGGCCCCTGCTGCCGGCTTCCTTCTTCAGATCCAGCCAATAGAGCGTGGCGCGCGCACTGCTGAAGAACGCGTCGGAGGACTGTGCTTCATAAGCATAATCGAGCGATACGCGATCGCGGTCACGCAGTTCGCGGCCGTCATAATTGTCGATCATGAAGGCGCGGGGCGTGGCGCCTCCTTGGAGTTCGCGCAGGTCTGTCTTGAGATCGCGGCGGAACCGTTCCGCCGTCAAGCCGATCCGATGGCCGCCTTCCAGTTCCTGGCGCAGTTTGAAGAGCAGGTTGTTCTGATCGAAATCAGCCGGATCCGCCTCGGTGCGGAAACGACCGTAACTGTCGTTGTCGCCCATATTGTCGCGTTCATGGCCCCTGCGGTAACCGCCCTGGAACAGGATCGACGTGCCGCCGATCTTCTTGGCGGCGGCGGCCGATCCGGAAAGGCTGCGGTCTTCGCTGTCATAGGTGGACTTGACGATCGCGCCCCAGTCGCGGCCTTCGGGAATAAGATCCTCCGGCTCCAGCGTATTGAGAACGACGGCACCGCCGAGCATGCCCGAACCACCCTTGCTCGAATCCGCACCGCGCACGATATCGAGCGAAGACAGCGAATCGAAATCGAAGGTATCGCCGCCGCCATTGGCGTTGGCCGGAGCAAAAGCACCCTGGCGCGAGCTGTTCGAAATATAAGGGATCGGAATGCCGTCGATCGTGGTCAGGATGCGCGAACCGGAAAGGCCGCGCAGGTTGAAGCCTGCGTCGGCGCGCGAATAATTCACGCCCGCATCGACCCTGCGGCCAATTTCGCTGTAATTGGTGATCTGCTTCTCCTGCAACTGCTTGGCGGTAATTTCGGTCGCCAGCGGCGTATCGGCGACGCTGCCCGGCGCCACGCGTTTTCCCTTGATGACGATCTTCTGCAGGACGGTGCTGTCTTCCGCGGTGGCTTGCGGCGCCGTTGCCGCAGCGCTTTGCGCTAGAGATTTTGAAACAGGAAGAACAATAGCGGCTGCCGTGCAGACCAATAGAACCGAGCGCCAATACCGGACGATCATAACCTAGCCTCTCATGATGATTACCGGGCTGGCTGGTCGTGGCGCGTCGAACGCTCGAGGGGCTGGCTGGGCTTTGCGGATGAAGGCGCGGAATTTCGCCTTCTTTTCGCCGCATAAAAAACATGAGCATCATTGTCAAGATAAAGTGGGTATTTATGTTGAATAATATAATCAAGTTTTAGCGATCTTTCCGGAGGTTGCGCGATTGCAACGAAAACTGCGATAATGCGTTATCCTCTCCGCTATCGACATGACGGAACCGGATGCGTTGAGAAAATTTTCGATACTGGCGATTGTCGCCGCAACCGCCTTTCTTGCCGGCGCCCGCCTGCCCCCGCACGGCCCTTTACCCCAACCTCGACCGGATGCCGGGGATATAACAGCTCCCGCCCCACTCCCCGACAAGACTGAACTGCCTGCACCGGATGATGTGCCCGCGCCTCAGCCAAAGCCTGATGTGCCAAAGCCTGAAGTGAAGGAGGAGCCGAAAACGCCGGCACGGGACCAGCCGTCGGTGCCATCCACCGAACCGGCAAAGCCCGAACAATCCAAGCCGGAACAGTCAAAGCCTGAGCCGGCAGAACCCATGCAGGGCCCGCCGCTGCCGCCGGGCAAAGGTCCGCAGACGCCGGCGGAAGACAACAAGCCACCTGCCGAGCAGACGCTCGAAGAACAGCATCTGACGATCGAACCCGAAAGCGACGCCGACCACGCCGAATGCACGGCGGCACTCCAGGCCCTGGGCGTCGTCTTCAAGGAAACGCCGCGCATCGACGACGGCAACGGCTGCGGCATCGACAAGCCGATCATCGTCTCCGAAGCCCTGCCCGGAATCAAGCTCAAGCCGGAGGCGACGATCCGCTGCCCGGCAGCCCTTGCCCTTGCCCGCTGGATGAAGGAGAGCGTTATTCCGGCAGCCTCCGCCGCCCTGCCGGAGCAGGGTCGCCTCACCACCGTCAACCAGGCAACGGCCTATATGTGCCGCCTGCGCAACGGTGCCGGAACGGGCAAGATCTCAGAGCATGCCCGCGGCAACGCCATCGACATTGCCAGCTTCCATTTCGAAAAGGGCGAGGATGTCGCCGTCCGCTCCCGCCGCGAAGACCCGACGCTGACCGGCGCCTTCCAGCGCACCGTCAGCGCCGCAGGCTGCCTCTATTTCACCACCGTGCTCGACCCCGAAAGCGACGCCGCCCACGAGACCCATTTCCATCTCGACGTGATCGAGAGGAAGGGCGGCTATCGCTATTGTCACTAATCATTTCAAGCGCTTGCGATTCCAGCTTGAATCAGGCCGTAAAATACCCAAATCGATGCGTAAAACGCGAGGGGAAGGGCCGGCAACGAATGAAAACGATCGCAGGCTCCCTGATCGCCTACCTGTTTTTCCTCGGTATCGGCTATGTCTTCACCGGCGAACTGTATTGGTTCGCCTGTCTGGGTGTGTTTTCCTTCGGTCTGGAGAGGCTCTTCATCTGGCTGTTCGTCGACCCGGACTATGGAAAGCGCCGCGATCGTCCGACCGGACACCCCGGCAAGCTGTCCCCGGATCAGAACAGCCCCTCGATATAACCCTGCTCATTCAGGAAAATCCGTTCCGCCGACGGTGACTTCGGCAGCCCGGGCATCGTCATGATCTCTCCGGTGATGGCGACGACGAAGCCGGCGCCGGCCGAAAGCCGCACCTCCCGCACGGTAACGATGTGGCCCTCCGGCGCGCCGCGCAGGCTCGGATCGGTCGAGAAGGAATATTGCGTTTTGGCCATGCAGACCGGCAGCTTGCCATAGCCCTGCTCCTCCCATGTCTGCAATTGGTCGCGCACCGCCTTGTCGGCCGTCACCTCGCCGGCATGGTAGATCTTCGAGGCGACGATCTCGATCTTCTCGAACAGCGAAATATCGTCGCCATAGAGCGGCTGGAATTTCGCCTGACCGGATTCGGCCAGTTCCACCACCTTGTGCGCCAGTTCCTCGATGCCGGCCGAACCCAGCGCCCAGTGGCGGCAAAGGATCGCCTCGGCGCCAAGCCTAGAAACAAATTCCTTCACCGCCGCGATTTCGGCTTCGGTATCCGAGATGAAATGGTTGATCGCGACGACGACCGGCACACCGAAACGGCGCACATTGGCGACGTGCCGGCCAAGATTGGCGCAGCCCTTCTTCAGTGCGACGACATCCTCTGTGCCGAGGTCCTCCTTCTTTACCCCGCCATTCATCTTCAACGCCCTGACGGTCGCAACGATGACCGCCGCATCCGGCTTCAGCCCGGCCTTGCGGCACTTGATGTCGAAAAATTTCTCGGCGCCGAGATCTGCCCCAAAACCCGCTTCCGTCACCACATAATCGCCGAGCTTCAGCGCCGTCTTCGTCGCCGTCACCGAATTGCAGCCATGGGCGATATTGGCAAACGGCCCGCCATGCACGAAGGCCGGATTGTTCTCGAGCGTCTGAACCAGGTTCGGCTGCATCGCATCTTTCAACAGCACCGCCATGGCGCCGTCGGCTTTCAGGTCGCGCGCATGCACCGGCGTCCTGTCGAAGCGATAGCCTATGATGATGTCACCGAGCCGCCGCTCCAGATCCCTAAGGTCGGTTGCGAGGCAGAGGATCGCCATCACTTCGGAGGCAACGGTGATGTCGAACCCGCCCTGGCGCGGGAAGCCGTTGGCAACGCCGCCGAGCGAGGAGACCATGGTCCGGAGCGCCCGGTCGTTCATATCCATCACTCGCCGCCAGGTGATGCGGCGGATATCGATATTCTCTTCGTTGCCCCAGTAAATGTGGTTATCGATCATCGCCGCCAGCAGATTGTGCGCCGAGGTGATCGCATGGAAATCGCCGGTGAAATGCAGGTTGATGTCTTCCATCGGCACGACCTGCGCATAACCGCCGCCGGCCGCTCCCCCCTTGACGCCGAAGCAAGGGCCGAGTGAAGCCTCGCGGATGCAGACGATGGCTTTCTTGCCGATCCGGGTCAGCCCGTCGCCGAGCCCAACGGTGGTCGTTGTCTTGCCCTCGCCCGCCGGCGTCGGATTGATGGCGGTGACGAGGATCAGCTTGCCGTCCTTCTTGCCCGCTTGCCCGGCGATGAACTCGGCGCTGACCTTTGCCTTGTCGTGACCGTAGGGGACGAGCTGCTCGACTGGAATGCCGAGCTTCGCCCCGATCTCGAAGATCGGCTTCTTGGCTGCAGCGCGCGCGATCTCGATATCGGATTTGATTGGTGGCATGGATGTTCCCCGTCCCGAC
This sequence comes from Rhizobium leguminosarum bv. trifolii WSM2297, assembly GCF_000271845.1. The sequence goes on from NZ_JH719395.1 coordinate 2,157,139, forward strand.
TTCCGCGGACGCGGAGTCGTTTGTTCTCCCTCCATCGAGATATCGAAATATCGGCGGGCTGTGAATAGCGCTGCGCCTTGCGGCCGCCGCGCTGGATGTTTAAGTGGCGGTCAACGATCGCGGTTTTACAGGATGAAGACATGAAAGCACTGGAACTCATCATCGAGCGCATCATCCTGTCGAGCCGCTGGCTCCTCGTCGCCTTCTATTTCGGCCTTGTCGCAGCACTCGCCGTCTATGCCGTTTCCTTCGGCTACAAGCTCCTGAAGATCGCCTCCGGCGTCTTCGCCCTCGACGAGGCGGAGATGATCCTTGCCATGCTCAGCCTGATCGATGCGGCCCTCGTCGCCAGCCTGATTGTCATGGTGATAATCTCCGGCTACGAGAATTTTGTCAGCCGCTTCGATGAGGCCAGCGAAGCCGACAACGAAGTCTCCTTTCTCGGCAAGCTCGATTCAGGCAGCCTGAAGATCAAGGTCGCCTCCTCGATCGTCGCCATCTCCTCCATCCACCTGCTGCAGGTCTTTCTCAATGCCGACAAATATGCGGACGGTAAGATCATGTGGCTGACGCTCATGCACCTCGCCTTCGTCGCCTCCGCCGTCATGCTCGGCTTCCTGGAAAAGCTGATGAGCGTGACCGCTAAGAATGATTTGAAGGATAAGGCTTAATGCATGCCGCCCCGGAAGCAGTTCCGGGGCGGCATAAAAACAAGGAGCCAAAGCGCGCCGCATGATTCAAAATTGATGTGACGCGCTTTAGAAGTCGGTACAGGAGCGCGTCGAACAGGTGAGCAAGCGGGAACGCCATGTCCCTCTCCTTCGCGTCCCGATATCAATTTAGCGAAGCAGCAGCAGGAACGATCTCGGCCTCCGCCTTTCTGGGGCATCGAAGGCTTTCCTTGGCATCGGGTCCACACAGGCGATAACCGGGCTCGTCGCCATAAGGGATGATACCGTTGATAATGCCAAGCTCGAGCGCCTGAGAACGAAGTATAGTCTTTCGCTCGGTCGATGTTGCCAGCATCGTCGACTCGAATGTCTCGGCACTGACGCCCATCTCGTCGAAATAGGCGAAGAATTTCGTATATTCGGCGGTCGTGGGTCTGGCGAGGCCGATAGTGGAATATCCGATGATCCGCGGCGTTCCGCTCATCAAGACAAGAGTACAGGTCGAAAGACAGTATCCACCCCCAGCAAAAACCTCGCCTTCGGTCGGTCCACTTTTGGCGATACCCGCCTTGCAACGCGGATCCAGCTTTGGACAATTCGGCAACCACGTTCTGCCGATTGATGTCTCCAGACCTGCAGCACGGATCAGACGGCCCATCGCGAAAGCCGCATCCATGTCCCCGCCATTAGACTGAAGGACGATCGGCAGCTTTGTTCCGCCGAGCGATTTCAAGATCGCCTCCAGCCGCGCTGGTGTCTCCCGCGTGATGTCTCCATCCGCGGAAATCCATTGCATGCACTCGTCCTGGCAATTGCCATTGTACATCAGCAGAAAGTCCATCGGATGGGTTTTCGGCAGATTCTCGCTTTTGTCTGCGGTCGTATTCAGCACGGGCGCCTTAAGTACAGGCGCTTCGGCTGTCACAGGCGCGTCAACGGCCGGATGGCCATGGCAAGTGGCTTCGGGTGCGCAGAGCGACATGCCGGGCCGCTCACTATAAGGCAACATATCCGTGATGAGACCTATTCGAAGGGCATCGGCAGACGGCACCAGATGAATGCTGTCCGGCGTGGCGCTCATCATCATGTCGATCACATCGTCGGCGACGCCCATTTCTTTCAAATAGGCCGTCAGTGCGGCGTTGGCTTTCTTGCCGAGCTTGGTAGAACTGGTCTGCCCCGCCACCTTGCGTCCCACCTCCTTGCGGGAGATCTCCTTCTTCTTGCCGTTCACCATCTTGTATTCGATGCGATAGGAGACGCGCACCCTGTTGTAGATGGTCGTGATCTGATGGACGCCGATCAAGGACCATTGCGACGCGACACGCGACGTACCGCCGGCGAACGCCAGCGGACAGGCGGAAAAGCAATATGCGCCGGCCGAATAAGTGTAGCCGGTCGCGGTTCCGTCCTTGGCGATAGCGGCGTCGCAGAGCGTATCCTGAACCGGGCACCCCTTCAGCAGCGTGCCGCCGACCGCCGTTTCCAGGCCGGCCTTGCGGATCATCCGGCCCATCGCATAGGCGGCATCGACATCGCCGCCCTCCGAACGGAAGACGACCGGCAGTTTCCGGCCGCCGATCTTCTTGATAATTTTTCTCAGCCGAGCGGGCGTATCGGCAGTTATGCGCCCCTCCGCCGATATCCATTCAGGACAGTTTTCCTGGCAGAGGGAACTGCGCACGATGATGAAATTCATCGGGGGCTGTGCTGCCTGTTTTTGTTCGGCAGCCTGCGAGGTTGCCGTCCCGATCGGCAAGGTCAAAAGGAGAAAAACAAGTAATAAGCTGGAAAATAGACACCTTACCAAAAAGGAAATTGCAAAGCGCACGATTAAATTGCCTCAATTGTATATCATGATAGGCTTAGCAACTCGATTGAACGGCAGCAAGCCGGATTTCGATACTCGTTGCCGGCGTACTCCCGCAGAGACCCGAGCTCTCCTTGAAATCTTCCAAAGTGATTCTCTCCCCGCCGGACTGCGCGAGACCCATAGCTGCGCGGCGATAGAGGAAGCGAGAGATACCGTAACGCTATATCCACAAGTCAAAACTCAACTAAAGCGCGACCGCCCGTCAATTATTTTACACAATTTGAGTAAATCAGCTTGCGCTAAGTCAATTGGGACTAGCATCCGGCCGGCTTTCTGTGTTTGATAGCGTTAACATTGGGGCAGCCGGAGGCGTACAGATGTCTTATATGACTACCTCTGAAAGACAGTCATTGCTTTCGGCAGAGCTTGCCGCTGCACGAACGCGCAGCCTGTTTGCCCAAGCGCTCGGCAGGGTCTCCGCCGCCTTCGGATTGTCGCACGCGACCCTCATGCACGCTCCGTCCCCGGAAGACCTGCTGTTGAAACCGCTGCTGATCGAAAGCTCGCTTCCGGCCGCCTATATCAAGGACTTCGACCGCGCCCACATGATGCGCGGCTGCCCTTTCGGCTTGCGGCTAAGGGAATCCGCCGTCCCTCCGGCCTGGCACCTCAACGACGCCGCCAATGGTCAGGCCTTCCCTGGCGAACTGCGTGCCCTGATGCTGCGCCATGCCATACCGGCGGGCGTTGCCATGCCGACCATTGCAGCCAATGGCCAGCGCCTGGTCTTCTGGTTCTGCGGCGAGCGCGCCGCGCTCAGCCAGAGCGAGGTCAACGAGTTGGCAATGATCATTCTGCATGCACTCGATGCATATAATGCAGTCAAGCGGAATGAGGAATGCGCGCATAACGCGCTGTCGACTAGAGAACTAGAAGTTGTGCGCTGGACTGCCCAGGGCAAGACCTCGATCGAAATCGGCCAGATCCTGGCGCTCTCCGATCATACAGTGAACGCCTACATGACCAACGCGATCAAAAAACTCGATTGCGTCAACCGTACTCAGTTGGTAGCCAAGGCAATACGATTGAAGCTGATAAACTGAGGCTTCGGAAACAGAGCCAGTACGTTGTCCCGTGATCTGAGGGAATCGTGTCTCTTCGCTTCGAACAGCCCGTCGTCGACAAGACTGAGCAATCCCGCGCTCACATCGGCATCACCGATGCGGAAATCGTCCAGATGCTTGCTGCCTATCGCCTTTTCGGCTTCTGGCGCATCGACATCGAGACTGGGCATTTCTTTGCAAGCGAGGATGTGCACGCGATTTTCGACCTCCCCTACAGCAACGGCCCCGTCAATCTGACCGAGCTGATGTCGCGCATCCATGAGGACGACCGCAGCCTGATCGCCCAGACCTTCGAAGAGGCGAGCCTTCACGGCGTCGGCTTCCATTCCGTATACCGAGTCGACAATCGGCTTGGCGGCCACAAGCTGGTGCGTAGCGTCGGCCGCTTCCGGGACGGTCAAAGCGGCGGCGGCATCGTCGGCATCGCCTATGAATTCGTCGAGAAGCCACGCGTCGTCGGCTTCGAAGACGATACGAGACCGCGCTGAGTCCCGGAAATTTACCGGTCGAGCACAGAGCGGATCTCGACGAGATTCGAGCGAACCCGCAGAATATAAAAGCCCATGGTGGCGAGATGGCTCGGCATGATCCAGCCGTCCTCACGCCCGTTCGAGATGATCGCCGGCTGAATGCGCAGCGCCGCCTGGAACTGCCGCATCGTGCTGCCCCAGACGGCTCCGAGATTGCGCTCCTGCACCACCTGCGAGAAATCCGCCTGCGCGGCGGCGAGGATGGCGTAATAGGCGTAAAGCTGGCCGTAGGCGAACCAGAACCGGTCGTCGGCGCGGGTGTCGAACCAGCCGCGATTGTGGTTTTCCGAGCGCTCGGCGAGCATGTCGGACGTGCCGCCGAGATCATTGGCGATGCGGTCGATGAACTGCATCAGGTTGTCGGCGCGGCCGTCGAAGATGACGTTGCAGGCGGAAAGATCGGTGTTGAACTTGCGCAGGCTGCCGATCGCCGAGCGGTAATAGGAGGGCGTTGGCGTCTTCGGCCCGAAGGGATTGAGCCCGAAATACCAGCTGTATTCGTCGAATTGCAGGTTGCCGCGCGCGCTCTGCAGATCATTGTTGATGCCTGACGTGCCGCGCACGCGCCCCAGCGTATCGACGAGCTCCGCCGAGGTCCGCCGGACCGCCTGATTGATGCCGCGCTGGAACGACGCCTTGTTGTCGAGAAAGGGCGTGTGATCCCAGTCGATGCCGAAAAAGCCCATTTTATAGAGCAGCATGGAGGAGATCCATGCATTCTGGTTGACATTGAAGTCGGTCAGGTCGGCCGTGACGTCGACGATGGCCGAACGCTGGCAGGTCTTGGCAGCCACAGCGCTGCTTCCCTCCGCGACCGACACTTCTTGCCCTGCGGCGACCTTGCGTTCGGAAAGCCTGTATTGGTCGACGAAAGCGGTGTTGAAATTCGACCAGACCTGCGTCTGCCAGAAGAAATAACCGTACAGCACGACAAAGAGCGCCACAAAGGCGATAACCGGCAGCCGGATCATCCAGCTCCGGCGCTGATACCAGCCATGCGCGGCTAGAAGGGGCCAGAAGGCCCAAGCGAAAAACAGGCGGGCCCAGCGACCGATCGTCTGGCCGATCAGCCTGAAAAAACCGGCTATCCGGTCAAGCATCGTCGTCTCCTGTCAGGCGAGGCGAACATCGGGACATTGCCACACCCACATATGCGCTCGACGGGCCGAGCACAACACGAGCCCTTTGATTTTTCGGATTCAAGGCATCGCCGAAATGGGCGTGAACCTCGGCCTGCGGGTCAGGAACGCAGGAAAGGCAGGCTGAAACGGAAGGATCTGCGCGCCGTGTCGATCAGAGGCGCTCCCGATGCCTCCGGCAGCGGTTCGGCATAGGCAGGAAACCTGCCGACGAATTCGAGATCGGCACGGCTCTTGCGCCGTTCCAGATCCTGGGCGACCAGCATGCCCTTCTCAAACAGCCTGATCGGCGCGGCGATATCGGGAAAGAACTCCGGCTTGATCCGCGTCTTCATGCCCGGCCGGTCGGTATCGACCTGCGCCTGATAGATGATCAGCCGCTCCTCGACGTCGATCATCAGCTTGCGCAGCATCACGTTGCAGGCGGCGATCCGGCCGTTCAGCGAATCGACAAAGGTCTGGAACAGACCGATGAAACGCTCGCGCCGCTGGCTATCGTCGCGCATTTCATGCTCCCCGGCGGAAATCTGCTCGGCCTCGGCCTTCAGCGCCCGCCGCTCGGTCTCCATCTGCTCCCAATGCGCCCTGTTGCCGTAGACGCCGATACGACCCTGCGTCGTCAGCGCCTTGGCGTTGAGCTCCTTCATCTTCAGGCGGGCGATATCGATGGAATCGACCAGCCGGCGCCGTTGCTCGACGATGCCGACGAGACCATGTTCGGCAGCCCTGTGCCGTTCGATGATCGAAGCGCGCTGGCCTGCGATCAGACTGGCGAGCGCATCCGATTTCGTCAAAAGCTCAAGCAGCCGTTCGATGACCGGCGCCTCGCGCATGCGTTCAGTATACATGCGCCACATCCGCTGGCGCGACGTCCAGCCGGCCATCTTCTCGCGCAGCGTCAGCCCCCGGAAACTGTCGAGATCGGCGGAAACCTCGGCCGTCAGCCGGTCGAGGGAAAAGACCAGTTCCGCCTGCAGGGCGTCGAGTGCGGCAGCATCGGCGATATGGGCCTGGAAGCGAGCATTCTGCTCGAGAAAAACCTCGTCGGCCGACCGTGCTTCATCGCCGCTGAAGGCGCTGATCGCCGCCACGCAATAGGCTGCGTCGGCCGCAACCCTCTCGGCAAGGCTGCCTGCGGCTTCGTATTGGCTGTCGAATGGCGGCGGTTTGCGCACCAGGCCTCTCCAGGGAATCTCGTGCTTCACAAGCTAAAGCAATTTCAGCAAAAGTGCGAAGCGGTTTCCGCCCGGGATTGCGTAAAATAGAAGCCGGTCGCGGCGGCACACCAAAGAAACAGGCGGCGTCACGGCGTCAGACCGGCTCGGCGATCCAGGCCCCATTCATCGCTTCGTCCCAGTGCCTGCGGCAGAGCGAGACATATTTCTCATTGCCGCCGACTTCGATCTGCGCGCCTTCATGCAGCACGTTCCCCTGCGCGTCGAGCCGCACCACCATCGTCGCCTTGCGCCCGCAATGGCAGATCGTCCGCACCTCGCGCATTTCGTCGGCGATCGCCAACAGTTCCTGCGAGGCCGGAAATAATTTGCCCTGGAAGTCGGTTCTCAGCCCGTAGACCATCACCGGAATGCCAAGCCTGTCGACGACGCGGGCAAGTTGCCATACATGAACAGGCGTCATGAAATGCGCCTCGTCGACGAAGACACAGGCAATCGGCGCCCCCTCTCCGCTCAGCGTCGTAATCAGTCGGAACAGGTCTTCATGCGGCTCGAAGGGAATGGCGCTCGCCTCCAGCCCGATCCGCGAGCCGATGACGCCGCGGCCGGTGCGCTCGTCGAAAGCGGCGATCAGCTGCACCGTGCGCATGCCGCGTTCCTGGTAATTGTAGGAGGCCTGCAGCAGCATCGTCGACTTGCCGGCGTTCATCGTCGAGTAGTTGAAATAGAGTTTTGCCATCCGATCTCTCCTTGATCGGTTTATTGAAAGCTCACAATGGCAAAGAAAAGCCCCTACGGGCGATAATCACAGGAATCCCAGCGCAAAAATCGCCAGGCGGCCTGAAAACAAGGTGCCACGAAAAATCCGCCGACGTCGCAATCGCATGGGTCGATACGACGCAAACGCACTGAGGTCGCTTGTCAAACTCGGCTATTGGTGGTTGGCTTGGGAACTTAAAGACTGGGAGCCTAAAATGAAAACAACAAGCATGTTCAAACTCGTCACTGCAACTGCTGTCGCCGCCCTCTCCGTTGCGACCGCCGCATTCGCCGCCGATCCCGACAGCTGCTCCACCGTCCACTTCTCGGATGTCGGCTGGACTGACATTACCGCCACCACCGCCACCGCATCCGTCGTCCTGAAGAGCATCGGCTATCAGACCGACGTCAAGGTCCTCTCGGTGCCGGTCACCTACACCTCGCTGAAGAACAAGGACATCGACATCTTCCTCGGCAACTGGATGCCGACGCAGGAAAAGGACGTCCGCCCGTACATTGAGGACAAGTCGGTCGAATCCTTCGGCCCCAACCTCGTCGGCGCCAAGTATACGCTCGCCACCAACGCCAAGGGCGCAGAACTCGGCATCAAGGACTTCAAGGATATCGCCGCCCACAAGGACGATCTCGACGGCAAGATCTACGGCATCGAGCCCGGCAATGACGGCAACCGCCTCGTCATGGACCTGATCGAAAAGAACACCTTCGGCCTGAAGGACATGGAAGTCGTCGAATCCTCAGAACAGGGTATGCTTGCTCAGGTCGCCCGCGCTGAGAAATCAGGCAAGCCTGTTGTCTTCCTCGGCTGGGAACCCCACCCGATGAACACCAATTTCAAGCTGACCTACCTCACCGGTGGTGACGATGTCTTCGGTCCTGACTTCGGCGGCGCCAAGGTCTATACCAACGTTCGCGCTGGTTATCTCGACGAATGCCCGAATGTCGGCACGATGCTGAAGAACCTGAAGTTCTCCCTCGAGATGGAAAACCAGATCATGGGCAAGATCCTCGACGACGGCAAGGAGCCGGAGGCAGCGGCTTCCGAATGGCTTAAAGCCAACCCTTCCGCCCTCGACCCCTGGCTCGCCGGCGTCAAGACCCGCGACGGCAAGGGCGACGCGCTGGCGTCTGCCAAGACCGGCCTCGGCCTTTGATAGTATGAACGGGGCGGCTCGCCGCCCCGTTTCATTTTGTCCATTGTTGATTTTTTCTGGATAGGCGCGCTCTTGAATTGGATCACCGACTTTAAGATTCCCATCGGCTCCTGGGCCAAATCCTTCGTGGACTGGCTCACCTCGAACGGCGCGTGGTTCTTCGACCAGCTCGCCTCGCTGCTGTCGCACGTGATCGACGGGCTGCTCTTCGTGCTGCAGAAGCCGCACCCGCTGATCGTCATCGCCGCCATCGCCGCCATCGCCTTCTGGCTGCGCCGGTCGATCGCGATCACCCTCTTCACCTGTCTGGGGCTGCTGCTCATCGTCAACCAGGGCTACTGGAAGGAAACGACGGAGACGCTCGCTCTGGTGCTCGCCTCCACCTTCGTCAGCATGGTGATCGGCATTCCGCTCGGGATTGCCGCGGCCCGCCGCGCCTGGGTCTATGCCGCCATGCGCCCGGCGCTCGATCTCATGCAAACCATTCCGACATTCGTCTATCTGATTCCGGCGCTGATCCTGTTCGGCCTCGGCATGGTGCCGGGCCTGATCGCGACCGTGATCTTTGCCATCCCTGCCCCCATCCGGTTGACGCGCCTCGGCATCATCTCGACTCCGCCGTCCCTCGTCGAAGCCGCCGTCGCCTTTGGCGCGAGGCCGATGCAGGTGCTGCGCAAGGTCGAGCTTCCCTTTGCCATGCCACAGATCATGGCGGGCCTCACCCAGACCATCATGCTATCGCTATCGATGGTGGTCATCGCCGCCCTCGTCGGCGCCGACGGTCTCGGCGTGCCTGTCGTGCGCGCCCTGAACACCGTCAATGTCGCGAAAGGCTTCGAAGCCGGTCTTTGCATCGTCATTCTGGCGATCATCCTCGACCGCATGTTCCGCACGGCGGGTGAAGGAGACGGTGCATGACCGCGGTAAGCTTCAAGGACGTCAGCATTATCTTCGGCAACAAGCCGGAAACAGCACTTGCCATGGCCGACCAGGGCAAAACGCGCGACGAGATTGGGGCTGCGACCGGCCTGGTGCTCGGCGTCGCCAATGCCTCGCTGACAATCGAGGAGGGCGAGATCCTCGTGCTGATGGGGCTTTCCGGCTCCGGCAAGTCGACGCTGCTGCGCGCCGTCAACGCGCTCGCTCCCGTCGTGCGCGGCGATGTCGCGGTCTCGACCTCCACCGGGCCCGTCAACCCTTATAAATGCAATGCCAAGGCGCTGCGCGACCTGCGCACACACACCGTCTCCATGGTGTTCCAGCAATTCGCCCTGCTGCCGTGGCGCACGGTCGCCGAGAATGTCGGCTTCGGCCTCGAGCTCGCCGGCATGCCGGAGGCCGAACGCAAGGTGCGCATCGGCGAGCAGCTCGAACTCGTCAACTTGACGAAATGGGCCGACCGCAAGGTCAACGAACTCTCAGGCGGCATGCAGCAGCGCGTCGGGCTTGCCCGCGCCTTTGCCACCGGCGCCCCGATCCTGCTGATGGACGAGCCGTTCTCGGCACTCGACCCGTTGATCCGTACCCGCCTGCAGGACGAACTCCTGGAATTCCAGCGGCGGCTGAAGAAGACCATCCTCTTCGTCAGCCACGATCTCGACGAGGCCTTCCGTATCGGCAACCGCATCGCCATCATGGAGGGCGGCCGCATCATCCAGTGCGGAACCCCGCATGACATCGTCAAGAACCCCGCCGACCAGTATGTCGCCGATTTCGTGCAGCATCTGAACCCGATCAGCATGCTGACGGCGGCCGACGTGATGCAGCCCGGCCTCGGTCAGACCGCCGCCGGCATGAGCGTCAGCGCCACGGCCCGCGCCGTGACCCCGCTCGTCGATATCCTCGATGCCCTTGCCCGCCAGCCGGGCAGCATCGGCATCGTCGAGAACGGCACGATCGTCGGTACCATCTCGGCCCAGGATATCGTCGCCGGCCTCACCCGCCATCGCCGCAAGCAGGACGCTTGATGTTTTCAATCCGCTTTGCCACAAAGCGGATATGAAGGATCAGCCCTCGCCCATCCGCGAAACCGACGACGACGCCCGCAAACTCGCCCGCGTGCTTCTGCGCTCCGCGCGGCACGCGGCGATTGCCGTTCTCGACCCCGAGACCGGCTTTCCCTTCGCCAGCCGCGTGCTCGTCGCCACCGATATTGACGGCACCCCCGTCATTCTCGTCTCGAAGCTCTCTGCCCATACCAAGGCGCTCGCCAGGAACGCGCGGGCCTCACTCTTGACCGGCGAGCCGGGCAAGGGCGATCCGCTCGCCCACCCTCGCCTGACGACCCAATGCCTGGCAGAACCCGTCGAGCGCGGCAGCGCCGTCCACGAGCGTATCCGCACGCGTTTTCTCGCTCGCCACACCAAGGCAAAGCTTTATATCGACTTTCCCGATTTCCTCTTCTTCCGACTCAAACCGGAGCAGGCCAGCCTCAATGGCGGCTTCGGCCGTGCCTACCAGCTCGACGGGAACGATCTCATCATCCAGTCGGCCGCGAATGAGGAAATCGCCGCCGGCGCAACAGAAACAGTGCGAGATTTAGTAGAACGCCACCCCGATGTGGCCGAGGCCCTTGCTACCAGGTTAAACGCGCCGGAAACGGCTTCCTGGCGCATTTGTGGTATCGATTCCTCAGGTTTTGACCTCATTTCCGGCGATTTTCTGCTGCGATACGAATTCGAAACCCTCGCTCGGGATGCCGATCACATTTGTTCAAACATATCTAAAATAGCATACTCGATACCTTAAATTTAGGTATATACAATCTTCGGCCCGACTTGCTAGTTTTTACGGGTGGGGAAAAATCGCGATTGACGGCCTGTGCCAACACGCATGATGTACGTTTCGCATTAGGAAGATGATAATATGGAAACCACTAATTTGGCCGATCACACCAATGTGGCGGCAGCGTTATTGTCGGCAATGGCAAACCCCAAGAGATTGCTGATCCTGTGCAGCCTGGTGAAGGGCGAAATGGCCGTCGGCGTGCTTGCAACGCAGGTCGGCCTCAGCCAGTCCGCACTCTCTCAGCACCTGTCGAAACTGCGCGCACAGAAGCTGGTGAAGACTAGGCGTGACGCGCAGACCATTTACTATTCCAGCACCTCCGAGCCGGTGATGAAGATCCTGGCAACGCTCGAAGACATCTACCTCGTGGCGGACAGGAACAGATCTGCCGCTTGATGATAGCGCTGACATGAATGTCGGCCTATGCCATGCCGCAAGGGGATGTTCCCGGAGGCGTGGAAACGATATTTCAGCACCTGAACCTTAGGGCACGACCGGCAAACTTTGCGATTTGCCGGTCGTGCCCCTTTTGCTGTACCCGCCGGTCCCGGAATATCCCCAGATCGATCCGGTCAAAACTCGAGGCTTCCTGTCACGAGCGGCACGCCGGCGTTTTACCGTTGACGCTTCAAGCAGCCCTGATAATTTGACCGGGCAGTCAAAATATGGGCGTGAAGCCCCGGGAAAGGGCCGTCAGCGGCCAGGAGAACAGCATGTCCAATCGCCTCAACGCACCCAACGATCTTCGCGCCTTCTGGATGCCGTTCACGGCAAATCGCCAGTTCAAGAAGGAGCCGCGTATGTTCGTCGGCGCCAAGGACATGTACTACACGACGCATGACGGACGTCAGGTGCTGGACGGCACGGCCGGCCTCTGGTGCGTCAATGCCGGCCATTGCCGCCCGAAGATCACCGAGGCGATCCGCCAGCAGGCCGGCGAGCTCGATTACGCGCCGGCCTTCCAACTCGGCCATCCCAAAGCCTTCGAACTGGCGAACCGTCTCGTCGACATTGCGCCGGAAGGCCTGAACCACGTCCTCTACACCAATTCCGGATCCGAATCCGTCGAGACGGCGCTCAAGGTGGCGCTCGCCTATCACCGCGTGAAGGGCAACGGTTCGCGCTTCCGCCTGATCGGTCGCGAGCGCGGTTATCACGGCGTCAATTTCGGCGGCATCTCCGTCGGCGGCATCGTCACCAACCGCAAGATGTTCGGCACGCTGCTGACCGGCGTCGACCACATGCCGCACACCCACCAGCCCGGCAAGAACAATTTTACCCGCGGCGAGCCGGAACACGGCGGCGACATCGCCACCGAACTGGAGCGGATCGTCACCCTACACGACGCCTCCACCGTCGCCGCCGTCATCGTCGAGCCGGTGGCCGGCTCCACCGGCGTGTTGATCCCGCCGAAGGGTTACCTGCAGAAACTGCGCGAGATCTGCACCAAGCACGGCATCCTGTTGATCTTCGACGAGGTCATCACCGGTTTCGGCCGCCTCGGCGCCCCCTTCGCCGCGCAATATTACGACGTCAAGCCCGACATGATCACCGCCGCCAAGGGACTGACCAATGGCGTCATTCCGATGGGCGCCGTCTTCGTCACCTCCGAGATCCATGATGCCTTCATGAACGGCCCGGAGCACATGATCGAGTTCTTCCACGGCTACACCTATTCCGGCAACCCGATCGCTTCCGCCGCGGCACTTGCCACGCTCGACACCTACAAGGACGAGGGCCTGCTCACCCGCGCCGCCGAGCTTTCCGACTACTGGGCCGACGCGTTGCATTCGCTGAAAGACTGCCCCAACGTCGTCGACATCAGGAATACCGGCCTGATCGGCGCGATCGAACTCGATCCGATCGCCGGCGAGCCCACCAAGCGCGCCTTCACCGCTTTTCTGAAAGCCTATGAAAGCGGCCTGCTGATCCGCACCACCGGCGATATCATCGCGCTCTCCCCGCCGCTGATTATCGAGAAGCACCATATCGACGAACTCTTCGGCAAGCTGCGCACCATTCTGCAGAACAACATCTGAGAGATCTCAAGCTTTCCGCATCGCGGCCTGCGCCGGGTTCAAGCCCACGCAGGCCATTGCCGCCGTGATGGGTCGACCTCAGGTCACGGAGGCGACCGAAAGGCAGAGGGCGAATTTTTTCAGGAGCCGGCGGTCGAAGTGCCCTTCATTCCCAAGCATCCATTTTAGTGCGTCGCTCGCGCTCCACGCCGCCTTGTATGACCGCACCGAGGTGATGGCGTCATAGACATCGCAGATTGTCGCAATGCGCGTGTGGAGGCTCACCTCTCTGCCGGACAACCTGCGCGGGTAGCCCTTGCCGTCGATGCGCTCGTGGTGATTGAGGCAGACATCGAGAATAATCTCCGACATGCCCTCCTGCCGCGACAGGAAAGCGTGCCCCTTCTCCGGATGGCCGCGGATCAGGCTGATCTCGTCCTTTTCCAGAGGCCCGGCCTTGTTCAGCACCTCAAGCGGGATTTCCAGCTTGCCGACATCATGCAGCAAACCCGCGGTACCGAGCATTTGGACCGTATGCTCGTCGAGTGCGAGATGGCGGCTGAACAGGATCATCAGCGCGCTCACCGAAATGGAATGGAGGAAGGTCACCTCGTCTTTTGATTTCAAACGCGTGACGTTCAGGAAAACCGAGGGATTTTCCTCCATCGACTTGGAGACGGATGAAATCACCGGCGCCACATGCGCGACGCTGATTGCATCGCCATTCCGCAGCCTCGCGAAAGCCTCTTCCAGCACCTGCACGGATTTCTGGACGGTTTCGCGCGCAGCCTGGATATCGGTCTCGATGTCTCGGCCCGGCAGGCCGTTGGTATCGAGCCCCTTGCTGGTGTTGATGACCACGCTGGCGGTGCCGTATTTGCGAATTTTCGCGGCATCGACCTCGCGCCGCAGGGAAAATCTGCGCTTGGACAAAATCGGATCCTGCCACAGGCCCTCGACGGCCTCCACAAACATTCCGATACGCACTTGGCTGGCGTCGATACGCTTGAGCATTCAGTCTCTGTTTCCCGATGTCTTTATCTAATTATTTGTATGAGTCTCTTTTTCAATGCTGCGGTATTTTGGGTATCGGAGGATACTACTGCCACGGGCCAAACTAACGGTTAATGGGAAAGATAAAGACAACCATACAGAGGTGGTTTCGTCTGGGCGGGAGCCCCCCTTGCAACTTCGCCTATGAGAAACCGCCGAAAAGCGAAGAAAATGATCGCCTTCGAACGAGTTTCCGCTCGGATCGATCCGATTTCCCTTCCCTTTTGTTATGAACTTGCGAAATCCCGTCAAAATTCCTAGAAATCCTGTCATGAATCTTCCCGAGTCAAACATGGCCGGCAGGTTCGCTGATCGCGCCCTTGCCGATCGTCCTTGGCACAGCCCGAAGGGCTGTTGAATGATCGGAAAAACCGGCGCGGCACCTCATCGCGGGTCGAAGGACCCCACCCAAGGAGACAGACTATGACCCTCAAGACATTGACGGCGACACTCGTCGCGTCGCTGGCCTTTGCGCCGCTTGCCCATGCCGATATCACCATCGGCCTGATTGCGCCGCTGACCGGCCCCGTCGCCGCCTACGGCGACCAGGTGAAGAACGGCGCTCAGACCGCCGTCGACGAGATCAACAAGAAGGGCGGCATTCTCGGCGAGAAGGTCGTGCTCGAACTGGCCGACGACGCCGGCGAACCGAAGCAGGGCGTTTCTGCCGCCAACAAGGTTGTCGGCGACGGCATTCGCTTTGTCGTCGGCCCGGTGACCTCGGGCGTCGCCATTCCGGTTTCGGACGTGCTTGCTGAAAACGGCGTGCTGATGGTCACCCCGACGGCGACAGCGCCTGACCTCACCAAGCGTGGTCTCACCAACGTGCTGCGCACCTGCGGCCGCGACGACCAGCAGGCCGAAGTCGCCGCCAAATACGTGCTGAAGAATTTCAAGGACAAGCGCGTTGCCATCGTCAACGACAAGGGCGCCTACGGCAAGGGCCTCGCCGACGCCTTCAAGGCGACGCTGAACGCCGGCGGCATCACCGAAGTCGTCAATGACGCGATCACCCCCGGTGACAAGGATTTCAGCGCGCTCACCACCCGCATCAAGTCCGAGAAGGTCGACGTCGTCTATTTCGGCGGCTACCACCCTGAAGGCGGCCTGCTCGCCCGCCAGCTGCATGACCTCGCCACCAACGCCACGATCATCGGCGGCGACGGCCTCTCCAACACCGAATTCTGGGCGATCGGCACGGATGCGGCGGCAGGCACGCTGTTCACCAATGCCTCCGACGCCACCAAGAACCCGGATTCCAAGGCTGCCGCCGATGCGCTCGCTGCCAAGAACATCCCGGCCGAAGCCTTCACGCTCAACGCCTATGCCGCCGTCGAAGTCCTGAAAGCCGGCATTGAAAAGGCCGGCAGCGCCGAGGATGCGGAAGCGGTCGCTGCCGCGCTGAAGGACGGCAAGGAGATCCAGACCGCTATCGGCAAAGTCACCTACGGCGAAACCGGCGACCTCACCTCGCAGAGCTTCTCGCTCTACAAGTGGGAAGCCGGCAAGATCGTCGCTGCCGAATAAGCCGCGACACCGAGACAGCGATCGGGCGCCATCGGCGCCCGATTTCGTTGGCGGGCATCGCATGTCGGCGCAGATCGGTTATAACGTTGGAATCGTCCAATGTGAGCAATGCCATGACCGCAAGTCTCGAACGTCTGATCGACCAGGGCGTCGGCCGCGTGCCGGCCGATATCGTGCTGAAGGGCGGCAGCTTCTTCGATCTCGTCACCGGCGGACTCGTGCAATCCGATATTGCCATCGGCAGTGACCGCATCGTCGGCACCTCTGGCAATTACGAAGGCGAAACTGAGATCGATATCTCGGGAAGGATCGTCGTTCCCGGCTTCATCGACACGCATCTGCACATCGAATCCTCGCTGGTGACGCCGCATGAATTCGACCGCTGTGTTCTGCCTTATGGCGTTACCACCGCGATCTGCGATCCGCACGAAATCGCAAATGTGCTCGGCAGCGAGGGAATCGAGTTCTTTCTCGAATCCGCGCTGGAGACGATCATGGATATCCGCGTCCAGCTCTCCTCCTGCGTGCCGGCGACACATCTCGAAACTTCCGGCGCCGACCTGCCGATCGAAAGCCTCCTGCCCTTCCGCCATCATCCGAAGGTCATCGGCCTTGCCGAATTCATGAATTTCCCGGGCGTGATCCACAAGGATCCCGTCTGCATGGCCAAGCTCGATGCCTTCCAGGGCGGCCATATCGACGGTCACGCGCCGCTGCTGTCCGGCAACGACCTGAACGGCTACCTGTCGGCCGGCATCCACACCGAGCACGAATGCACGACTGCACGCGAAGCGTTGGAAAAGATCCGCAAGGGCATGCATATCCTCGTGCGCGAGGGCTCGGTCTCCAAGGATCTCGCCGCGCTGATCCCCATCATCACCGAGCGGCTTTCTCCCTTCCTCGCGCTCTGCACGGATGATCGCAATCCGCTCGATATTGCCGAACAGGGCCATCTCGATCATATGATCCGTACGGCGATCGCGGCGGGTGTCGAGCCCCTGGCGATCTACCGCGCCGCTTCGATCTCGGCCGCCCGCGCCTTCGGTCTGAGGGACCGGGGCCTGGTGGCGCCCGGCTGGCGCGCTGATCTCGTGGTTCTCGACAGCCTGGCAAGCTGCCGCGCCGAAATGGTCTTCTGCGCCGGCCGCCGCGTCACCGACGCGCTCTTTTCCACACGCAGGCCGGTTGCCCCGATCGGCCTCGACAGCGTCAAGGCCCGGCCGGTCAATGCCGCCCATTTCGGCGTGCCGGCCAGAGAGGGTGAAACATCGGTCATCGGCGTCATGCCGGGCAAGATCATCACCGAGCATCGCCGCTACCGCCTGCCCGTCAGGGGCAACGAGACATCAGTCGATCTTGCCAACGACATCATCAAGGTCGCCGTCATCGAGCGCCATGGCAAGAACGGCAACCACGCCAACGGCTTCGTCCAGGGCTTCGGTCTGAAGAAGGGCGCGATCGCCTCCACCGTCGGCCATGACAGCCACAATATTTGCGTCGTTGGGGTCGACGAGGACGACATGGCGACCGCCGCAAACCGCCTCGGCGAGATCAAGGGCGGCTTCGTCGTCGTCGAGGACGGCCAGGTCACCGGCGAAATCGCCCTGCCGATCGCCGGCCTGATGAGCCTCGAGCCTTACGAGACAGTCCGCGATACGCTGCACCATCTGCGCAAGGCCGCCTTCGCGCTCGGCGCCACTCTGGAAGAACCCTTCCTCCAGCTCGCCTTCCTGCCGCTGCCGGTCATCCCGCACCTGAAGATATCCGACCGCGGCATGGTCGATGTGGACAAGTTCGCGCTGATCGGGTGATGGATTCCTTGGCAAATTCCACGCCAGCGCCTATTTTGCGATATCGCTGGAGCAAATCATGACCAAACTCGAACAGATTGAAAATCCGTGGCCGACCTCGACAAGAAGGAGTTCGAGGCCTTTTCTACGTGGTTTGAAGCCCTTCAGGCCGAACGCTGGGATCGACAGACGGAAACAGACGCAGCACGCGGCAAGCTCGATCATTTCGCGGAGAAGGCCTTGGCCGATTTTCGTGCCGGAAAGACAAGGCAGCTTTGAAACACCACGCAACACCTGCCTTCTGGCAAGCCTATGACGGCTTGCCTGAACAGATACGGAAGCTGGCCAACCAGCATTTCGATCTGCTCAACGAGATCCCAGACATCCATCTCTGCATTTCAAGCGCGTCGGCCGCTTCTGGTCGGCACGCATAGGCACGTCCTGGAGAGCTTTGGCCGTCAGGGACGGAGACGATGTCATCTGGTTTTGGGTCGGCTCCCACGCGGATTACGACAAACTTTTAAAATAGCCCTCAAATTCGCGCGCAAAATCCCTCGAGCGCTGCAAGCTTCACCGACCCCGTGCCAGCCACCGCCTCGAACCCTGGCATCTCAAGCGGCTCGCCGAGGACCACGCCCTCAGGCAGCCGGAACTCCGCCGGCTCGCGGGTTAAGTTGAAAACAAAGAGCAGTTTTTCTCCGTTCTTTTCGCGGGTGAAGACGAGCAGGTCCTGGTTGGTGTCGATGAACGTCATCCCGCCGTCGAGCAGCGCCGGGTGCCGCTTCCGGAATGCGAGCGTCTTGCGGTAGTGATTGAGCACCGAGCTGCCGCTTTGCTCCTGGGTGTCCACGGAAAGTGCTGCCTGCTCGTAAGGCACCGGCAGCCAGCTCTTTTCAGCCGAGGTGAAGCCCGCATGCGCCTTGCCCGCCTCCCAGGGCATCGGCGTGCGGCATCCATCGCGGCCCTTGAAGGCCGGCCAGAAGCGGATGCCGTAGGGATCACGCAGATCTTCGAAGGCAAGCTCCGCCTCCGGCAACCCGAGCTCCTCGCCCTGATAGAGGCAGATCGAGCCGCGCAGCGCCGAGAGCACCGAGATCGCCAGTTTGGCGATGACGGGCCGCTCTTCTTCCGTCAGCGCAAAACGGCTGACATGGCGCATGACGTCATGGTTTGAGAAAGCCCAGCAGACCCAGCCATCGGTCACCGACTTCTGGAAGGCTTCGACGCAGCCGCGAATATGCTCGGCGGCGAAATCCGGCCCCAGCAGGTCGAACGTGTAGCACATATGAAGCTTGTCGCCGCCGCTCGTATAGGCGGCCACCGTCTTCAGCGAACGCGCCCCGTCGCCGACCTCACCGACTGTCGTGCGATCTTCGTATTGGTCGAGAAGCACCCGGAAGCGTTTGAGGAAATCGACGTTTTCCGGCTGCGTCTTATCATAGAGGTGGTTCTGCATGCCGTAGGGATTGCTGTCGGGCGCATCGAGGCCCGCATCATTCTCATCGGGCTCGTGGGGCGGATTGCTTCTGAGCTGCGTGTCGCAGAAATAATAGTTCACCGTGTCCAGCCGGAAGCCGTCGACGCCGCGGTCGAGCCAGAACTTCACCGTCTCCAGCACCGCATCCTGAACCGCCTTGCTGTGGAAATTGAGGTCCGGCTGCGAGGTCAGGAAATTGTGCTGATAATATTGCCGGCGCACGCCGTCCCACTCCCAGCCCGGCCCTCCGAAGATCGACAGCCAGTTGTTCGGCGCCGTGCCATCCGGCTTCGGATCGGCCCAGACATACCAGTCCGCCTTGGGGTTGGTTCGGCTGGATCGGCTCTCGACGAACCAGGGATGCCGGTCCGATGTATGTGAGATCACCTGGTCGATGACGACCTTGATGCCGAGCCTGTGCGCCTCGGCCATCATCTCATCGAAATCATCAAGCGTGCCGAAGATCGGATCGACGTCGCAATAATCGGAAACGTCGTAACCCATGTCGGCCATCGGCGACTTGAAGAAGGGCGAAAGCCAGATCGCGTCGACACCGAGACTGGCGATATGCGGCAGCCGGCGGGTGATGCCCTTGAGATCGCCGAGCCCGTCGCTGTTCGTGTCCTGAAACGAGCGCGGATAGACCTGATAGATCACCGCGCCGCGCCACCAATCCGCATTCCCGCCCGTCTGTAATGCCATCGGCTACATCTCCCGCTTGTTTGCGCTCGCCACACTAAAGCGGAACAAACAAAAGACAACCACATCAAGCCGTTATGAAAGAGCTGCTGACGTCGCGACACGTCGTCGCGATCCGACAAGGGGGAGACGTATATAGGCTTGTCCACAACCCCTTTCCAGCTTCCGGATTTGGGGTTGCAACGCGATTCCTTTGCGATAAGGTGCGCACTGACCTGCACGTAAGAGGTCAAACACCGGGAACAAATGTCTAATAAAGGCGCAAAGCCTAGGAAGGTGGACCCACCATGAACCAATTCGCGAAAAAATTTCTCGCCTCCGCAATGCTTGGCACATTGCTGGCGTTTTCAGCCCATGCGGCGACGCTCAACATTCACAATGGTGGCGACCCGCAATCGCTCGATCCGCAGAAACTCTCCGGCGACTGGGAGAATCGTATCGCCGGCGACATTTTCGAAGGCCTCGTCACCGAAGACGCCAAGGACAATCCGGTCCCCGGCCAAGCTGAGAGCTGGACGATTTCGCCTGACGGCAAGGTCTATACTTTCAAGCTTCGCGACGGCATCAAATGGTCCGATGGCCAGCCGGTAACGGCAGGAGACTTCGTCTTCGCCTTCCAGCGCCTCGTCGACCCGAAGAACGCCGCCGATTATGCCTATCTGCAGTTCACCATCAAGAATGCCGAAAAGATCAACAAGGGCGAGATCACCGACCTCAACCAGCTCGGCGTCAAGGCGATCGACGACAAGACGCTGGAGATCACCCTTGAAAATCCGACCCCCTATTTCCTCAATGCCCTGATGCATTACACCGCCTATCCGCTGCCCAAGCACGTCGTGGAGGCGAAGGGCCAGGATTGGGTCAAGATCGGAAACATCGTTACCAACGGTCCTTACAAGCCGGTCGAATGGGTTCCGGGCTCGCATGTCACCACGGTCAAGAACGACCAGTGGTACGGCACCAAGGACTTGAAGATCGACGGCGCGAAATTCTTCGTGCTCGAGGACCAGGAAGCCGCGCTGAAACGCTACCGTGCCGGCGAATTTGATATCCTCACCGACTTCCCGACCGACCAGTACGAATGGATGAAGAAGAACCTGCCGGGCCAGGCGCATGTCGCGCCCTTCTCCGGTCTCTACTATTACGTCATCAATTCGACCAAGCCGCCTTTCGCCGACAAGCGCGTGCGCCAGGCTCTCTCCATGGCGATCAACCGCGAAGTCATCGGCCCGCAGATTCTCGGCACCGGCGAACTGCCGGCCTATTCCTGGGTTCCGCCGGGCACGGCAAACTACGGCGAGCCGGCCTACGTCTCCTGGAAGGATCTTCCCTATAAGGACAAGGTCGAAGAGGCCAAGAAGCTGCTGAAGGAAGCCGGTTTCGGCCCGGATCATCCGCTGACCGCCCAGCTCAAGTACAACACCAACGACAACCATAAACGCATCGCCGTCGCGATTGCCTCGATGTGGAAGCCGCTTGGCGTCAATGTCGAACTCGTCAATGCCGAGACCAAGGTGCACTACGACCAGTTGCAGCGCGGGGAAGTACAGATCGGCCGTGCCGGCTGGCTCGCCGACTACAACGATCCGGACAACTTCCTGAACCTTCTGGTCACAGGCGTCCAGATGAACTACGGCCGCTGGTCCAATCCTGAATACGACAAGATGATCAAGGACGGCAACGCCGAGACGGATCTCACCAAGCGCGCGGCGATCTTTAAGAAGGCCGAGCAACTGGCGCTGGATGATTCCGCCGCCCTGCCGATCTACTATTATGTTTCGAAGAACGTCGTCTCACCGAAGATCGAAGGTTTCGTCGATAACATTCAAGACATCCACCGCACCCGCTGGCTGTCGATGAAAGAGTAAGGGAAAACGGTCCTTCCCGCGCATTGCGGGAAGGACCGGCCCACGATCATGATCAAATACGCCCTCCGTCGCCTGCTATCGACGATCCCCGTTCTGTGGATCGCCGTCACAGCCTGCTTTTTCGTTTTGCGCCTTGCCCCCGGCGGCCCGTTCGATGGCGAAAGGCCATTGCCGCCGGTGATCCTGAAAAATCTTGCCGTCCACTACAACCTCGACAAGCCGCTGATCCAGCAGTACCTGATCTATGTCGGCGACCTGCTGCGCGGCGATCTCGGCCCCTCCTTTGCGAGCGAGGATTTCACCGTCGCCCAGCAGATCATGATCGGTCTGCCCTATACCTTCACCATCGGTACGGCTGCCTTCCTGATCGCCATCATCGTCGGCGTCGCCGTCGGCTGTCTTGGCGCGCTCTACCAGAACAAGGCGCCGGACTATATTCTGGGCGCCCTCATCCTGGTCGGCGTCGTGCTGCCGAACTTCCTGATCGCGCCGATCCTGCAGCTGATTTTCGGCATCCACCTCGCCTGGTTTCCGGTCGGCGGCTGGGGTGACGGCTCGATCAAGTACCTGATCCTGCCGATCGTCGTTCTGGCCCTGCCGCATGCCGGCCGCATCTCGCGCATCACCCGCGGCTCGATGATCGAGGTGATGAACCAGAACTTCATCCGCACCGCCAAGGCCAAGGGCATCGGCCCGCGCCTGACGGTGATGCGCCATGCGCTGAAGCCCGCCCTGATGCCTGTCGTCTCCTATCTGGGTCCGGCGGCAAGCTACCTTCTCACCGGCTCGCTGGTTGTCGAAAGCATCTTCGGATTGCCCGGCATCGGCCGCTATTTCGTCAACGCGGCGCTGAACCGCGATTACGGCATGGTTCTGGGCACAGTCATCTTCTACATGGTGCTGATCGTGTTCCTGAACCTTCTGGTCGACATCGCCTATGCCTGGCTGGACCCGAAAGTGAGAAACCGATGATCCTCAATCCCGCAAAACGCGAGCTGCTGGCCCAGGAGCTTCTGGAGGCGGACGGCCTCGCACCCGAAGGCCGCTCTCTGACCAAGGATGCGTTGCGTCGTCTCGGGCGCAACAAGGCCGCCGTCCTGTCGATTGCCGTCCTGACGCTCTTGATCCTCGCAGCCTTCCTCGGCCCCTGGTTCATTCCCTTCAATTATGAGGATCCGGATTGGGCGGCCTTCCGCATCCCGCCGTCGATCGAGACAGGCCATTATTTCGGCACCGACCCGAATGGCCGCGATCTTCTCGCCCGCGTCCTCTATGGAACCCGTGTCTCGCTCGCCGTGGCGCTGACGGCAACCGTCGTCTCGGTCGTCATCGGCGTGCTCTACGGCGCGGTGTCGGGCTATATCGGCGGCAGGCTGGATGCGATCATGATGCGCTTCGTCGACATCATGTATGCCCTGCCCTACATCCTCTTCGTCATCCTACTGATGGTGATCTTCGGCCGCAACGTCTACCTGCTCTTTGCCGCGATCGGGGCGCTGGAATGGCTGACGATGGCCCGCATCGTGCGCGGCCAGACGCTGTCGATCAAACATCGCGAATTCATCGAGGCGGCCCGCGCATCCGGGCAACGGCCGTTCAAGATCATCGTCAAGCACATCATCCCGAACCTCGTCGGACCGGTGGTGATCTTCGCGGCGCTGACGGTGCCTGAAATCATCGCCACCGAGAGCTTCCTGTCCTATCTCGGCTTCGGCGTGCAGGAACCGCTGACCTCGCTCGGCACGCTGATCGCCGAGGGAACAGATGCCATGGAAAGCATGCCCTGGCTCTTGATCTTCCCGGCCAGCTTCCTCGTGGCGTTGCTGCTCAGCCTGCTGTTCATCGGCGACGGCCTGCGCGACGCGTTCGACCCGAAGGATCGCTAAAGAATGGCCCACGAAACACAAAAAGACGTTCTTCTCGAACTCAAGGACTATTCGATCACCTTCAAGACGCCTGACGGCGAGGTGAAGGCAGTCTCGAACATGAACCTCACCGTCCGGCGCGGCGAACGCATCGCTATCGTCGGTGAGTCCGGCTCCGGCAAGAGCCAGACATTCCTCGGCATCATGGGCCTGCTCGCCAAGAATGGCAGGACGACGGGGCAGGCATTGCTGGAGGGCAAGGACGTGCTTTCGCTGAAGCCGCGCGAGCTCGATCAGATCCGCGGCAAGGACATGGCCATGGTCTTCCAGGACCCGATGACCGCCTTGAACCCATCCCTCAAGATCTCCAGGCAGCTGACGGAACAGCTCGAGGTTCACCGCGGCCTGACGGCGCGCGCCGCCTCCGCGGCAGCCCTCGACATGCTGAAGCGGGTCGGCATCCCCGACCCGACGCGGCGCTTCCACCTGTATCCCCACGAACTCTCCGGCGGCATGCGCCAGCGCATCGTCATCGCCATGGCGCTACTCACCAAGCCGAAGCTCCTGATCGCCGATGAGCCGACGACGGCGCTCGACGTCACCATCCAGGCGCAGATCCTCGATCTCTTCAACGACCTGACGGCGGAGATGAACACGGCGCTGATCATGATCACTCATGATCTTGGCGTCGTCGCCGGCCTCGCCGATCGCGTCGCCGTCATGTATGCCGGCCGCATCGTCGAGGAGGCGCCGGTCGACGAACTCTTCGACAACCCGGCCCATCCCTATACGGCGGCGCTGCATGCCTCGATCCCGCGCCCCGACCAGGATGTCGACGACCTCGTCGTCATCCCCGGGCGTCCGCCGAACCTGCAGCACCTGCCGAAGGGTTGCAATTTCTCGCCGCGCTGTTCGCAGGTCCAGGATGATTGCATCGACCGTCCGCCGCCGCTCGAAATCCTGGCGCCGCGCCACTGCGCCGCCTGTTACCACCCCTTCCCGCGTCGTGAGGAACTGCTGAACCATGGCTGACCGATCGCTTCTGAGGGTCGAAAACCTGACGACCCAATTCGAATTGCCGGCAAAGGGCCTGTTCAAGCCGCCGATCTTCCTGACCGCCGTCAACAATGTCAGCTTCGATCTCGCCGAAGGCCGCACCCTTGGCGTCGTCGGTGAATCCGGCTGTGGCAAGTCCACGCTCGGCCGCTCCATCTTGCGGCTCTTGAAATCGCAGAAGGGCCGCATCCTCTGGCAGGGCCGCAATCTTCTCGACCTCTCGGACGAGGAAATGCGCGCCGCCCGCCGCGACATGCAGATCATCTTCCAGGATCCGATCGCCTCGCTCGACCCGCGCATGACGGTCGGCGACATCATCGCCGAGCCGCTTACCGTCTTCGAGCCGAAGCTTTCGAAGGCAGAGCGAACCGAACGCGTCCGCGAGATCATGACTGCCGTCGGCCTGGTGCCGGAGATGATCAACCGCTATCCGCACGAATTTTCCGGCGGCCAGGCGCAACGCATCGGCATCGCCCGTGCCGTCGTCACCAAACCGAAGCTGATCATCTGCGACGAGCCGGTGTCGGCCCTCGACGTCTCGATCCAGGGCCAGGTGATCACGCTTCTGCGTAAGCTGCGCAAGGAATTCGGCCTGACGCTGATCTTCATCAGCCACGACCTTTCCGTCGTGCGCCTGATCTCCGACGACGTGCTGGTGCTTTATCTCGGCAGAGTAGTGGAGGCCGGTGACTGCGCCACCGTCTTCGATCATCCGGCTCATCCTTATACGCAGGCGCTGTTTTCCGCAGCACCCATCCCCGATCCGAAGCTCGCGCGCCTGCGCACCCGCATCCGCCTGCAGGGCGATCCGCCCTCGCCACTCAACCCGCCGAAAGGCTGTGTCTTCTCGCCGCGCTGTTGGAAGGCGACCGATATCTGCCGCACCGAAATGCCGCCGACCGAGGAAGTCCGCCCCGGGCAGAAGGCCGCCTGCTATCATATGGACAGGCCTTGAGCGGCCACACAACGTCAGGATGAAGCGCTCGGAAAAGCGGACTTATTTTGGGTTCTAAAGTCCCCGATAAGAAAGATTTATCTGAGCACATGGTATCCGTTTTCCGCCCAATCATGGGCTGGGGAACGCATATATGAAATCGAAACTATCAGGATTGATCGCGGTTGCCGCCGCGATTATCGCTGCCTCCGCCGTTTCGGCGCGTGCCGAAGATTTGAAGTTCAAGCTCACCAACGGAACGAATTCGGTCCTGGAACGCTTCTACAGCGCGCCGACCGGAGTCGACAACTGGGAAGAAGACGTCTTCGGCGACGGCGTTCTCAATCCGGGGGAAAGCATCGACATCACCATCGCCGATGGCCGCACCGTCTGCAAATACGACATGCGCTTCGAGTTCGAGGAAGGCTCAAACCTCGCCGCCACCGAAGATACGCAGGATCTTTGCCAAATGGGCAGCTACACCATCCACGAATAAACGGGCTTAGCCAGCGCCCGCCTTCGCCTAATGTATGTCGCCCGGAAATGTACCGCGGTTCCGGGATAACGACATGCATAAAAACAAAGAGCTAAAGCGCGTCGCATGAATCAATTTCGATGCGGGGCGCTTTAGCTCGCAAAGGCGGGCTTTTCGTGTGCCGCGAGATCAACGCTTGTCACTCCGCCCGGCTCCGCGTATCAGCGATGAAGAGCAATGCCGGGAGGACAAGGTGAGCAGACGGTTTCTATCGATCGGTGAATGCATGGTGGAGCTGTCGCAGGCAGGTGACGGCCTGCTGCGCAAAGGTTTCGCCGGCGATACTTTCAACACCGCCTGGTATGCCCGCGCCTGCCTTGGCCCCGACTGGTCGGTCGATTATTTCACGGCGCTCGGCGACGACGCCATGTCGGATGAGATGGCGGCCTTCATCGACAAGGCAGGCATCGGCACCAGCCTCATCCGCCGCATCAAGGGCAAGACGCCCGGCCTTTACATGATCAATCTGAAGAACGGCGAGCGCTCCTTCAGCTACTGGCGCGACAGTTCGGCCGCCCGCAGCCTGGCCGCCGATCCCGACCAACTGCGTGAGGCGGTCGAAAGCGCCGATGTCGTCTATTTCTCCGGCATCACCCTTGCCATCCTGCCGCAGGAGGATGCCACGACGCTGCTCGCCGAAATCCGCCGCGCCAAGGCCGCCGGCAAGCTCGTGGTGTTCGACCCGAACATCCGTCCCCGCCTCTGGTCGAGTTATGACATCATGCACGCGACGATCAGCGAGGGCGCCCGCTCCTCGGTGCTGGTCATGCCGAGCTTCGACGACGAGGCCGCCCATTTCGGCGACGATTCCATCGACGCGACGATCCACCGCTATCACGCGCTCGGCGCCGCCAACATTGTTGTCAAGAATGGCGCGGACGGCGTCAGATTGAATTTTTCCGGCGATGAGACCTTCGTCCCGGCGGTAAAGGTGGAGACGGTAATCGATACCACCAGTGCCGGCGACAGTTTTAACGGCGCCTTCCTCGCACACTATCTTGAAACCGGGGAAGCAACCGCAGCCGCCGGCTTTGCCGCAGGCGTTGCAGCCCGCGTCGTCAGCGAACACGGCGCTTTGGTGGCAAAGGAAAAACTTGGATTGAACGGCGGCTGAGCCCGCGCATGCCAACTGTAGGCCTGCGCGCGGAATCGCTCTCGCGCCAGGTCGATATTTTGGCCCCCTTGAGGGGATGAAAAATCAGGACTTCGTCGGCCGATCGGACTCGCGAACCGCCTCGTCATGGTACCAGCAACTATCGAGTGCCGCGTCGCAGACGTCAGCTGCCTCGCGTTCCATCAGCCGGGCGCGTTCAAACCGGTTGGCGGTCCGCGTCGGCTTGACGGGAAACTGATAAATCGTTGCGGATTCACGATGGAAACCGGTGGGCATGAGATCGCCTCCATTCAATTCGGCGCATCGACATTCAAGATCACGACCATAGCATGATGCACATAGTTTATGCAAATTGCACAAAATATATGCACTCTAATATTATGATTGATCAATATGCTGAACCCGTCGTGGGCGTCCGCCTATTTGTTCAACATGTCATCACTTCAGGCTAACGCCGAAATTTTCATCTGGTTCCACAGCGAAAAATCCGCTTTCTTCCTGCCGATAAGGGCTGCGGCCGTCAAAAAAATGCTGTTTGGGCAAAGGAAAAATATATGTCGGGGCGGCCGGTTTGCGATTTTTTCTTTCCCCCAGGGCGAAACTGGCACGCTACATGCTTCAATAGGTATATCCCCTGGCGGTCGGATGCGCTTGCGCGCCGAGATCGTCTCCGGATTTGCTCACCTTCGTCGCATTGAGAGAGTCACGATGACAAAATATAAGCTCGAGTATATTTGGCTCGATGGGTACACTCCGGTACCGAACCTGCGTGGCAAGACGCAGATCAAGGAATTCGACGTATTCCCGACGCTGGAACAGCTTCCGCTCTGGGGCTTCGACGGTTCGTCGACCATGCAGGCCGAAGGCCGCAGCTCCGATTGCGTGCTGAAGCCGGTCGCCATCTATCCCGACCCGGCCCGCACCAATGGCGTGCTCGTGATGTGCGAAGTCATGATGCCGGATGGCGTCACGCCGCACGCGAGCAACGCTCGCGCCACCATCCTTGACGACGAAGATGCCTGGTTCGGCTTCGAGCAGGAATATTTCTTCTACCAGAACGGCCGTCCGCTCGGCTTCCCCGAGCAGGGCTATCCGGCTCCGCAGGGCCCGTATTACACCGGCGTCGGTTATTCTAACGTCGGCGACGTCGCCCGCGAAATCGTCGAAGAACATCTCGACCTCTGCCTCGCCGCCGGCATCAACCACGAAGGCATCAATGCCGAAGTGGCCAAGGGCCAGTGGGAATTCCAGATTTTCGGCAAAGGCTCCAAGCGCGCAGCCGACCAGATCTGGATGGCGCGCTATCTCCTGCAGCGCCTGACCGAAAAGTACGGCATCGACATCGAGTATCACTGCAAGCCGCTCGGCGACACCGACTGGAACGGTTCGGGCATGCATTGCAACTTCTCGACCAAGTTCATGCGCGAAGTCGGCGGCAAGGAATATTTCGAAGCGCTGATGGCGCAGTTCGACAAGAACCTGATGGACCACATCTCGGTCTACGGTCCTGACAACGACAAGCGCCTAACCGGCAAGCACGAGACGGCTCCGTGGAACAAGTTCTCCTACGGCGTTGCCGACCGTGGCGCCTCGATCCGCGTCCCGCACTCCTTCGTCAAGAACGACTATAAGGGCTATCTGGAAGATCGCCGCCCGAACTCGCAGGGCTGCCCCTACCAGATCGCTTCGCAGGTTCTGAAGACGATTTCGGAAGTTCCGCTCGCCGGTTCGGCTTCCGCAGC
The DNA here is from genome assembly GCF_000271845.1 of Rhizobium leguminosarum bv. trifolii WSM2297. The sequence continues at coordinate 2,185,987 of NZ_JH719395.1, forward strand.
CGCCTAACCTCCCAAGCGGCGCCGGTCCACGACCGGCGCCGTCCTTCCGCATGAAGATCACGATCGGCCGCTGACATATTCGCGGCGATCGAGCCGCTGAACGCCCCGCAAACGCTGGCATGCGGCTGTAATATTTCCATCATGGTCATGCCTCAAAATAGGCAAGCGGGAATCGCCGTTCCGGAACCCCGCTTTGGGGTTGAGCGTTGGCATATCGATGCAACGCGGATGGAAATCGTGACATGCTGCAACGTCCGGCAAACACTCATAGCGACGAGAGCTGGGCCAATGCCGCAGCCGCCGGCAACCTCCCGGAACGACTGGTGATCGTCACCGACGCCTGGCACCCGCAGGTCAACGGCGTCGTGCGCTCGATCGAGAACACCAATCGCGAACTGGCCAAGATGGGCGTAGCGGTTTCGATGGTGACCCCCGAGCGTTTCCACAGCATCCCGTGCCCGACCTATCCCGAGATCCGCCTGTCGATTGCCAATTATCGCCGCATCGCCCGCGAGATCGAAAAACACAATCCCTCCTACGTGCATATTGCCACCGAAGGGCCGCTGGGGCTCACCGCCCGCCGCTGGTGCCTGCGCAAGCGCATGCCCTTCTCGACCAGCTATCACACGCGCTTTCCCGAATATGTTTCCGCTCGCCTGCCAATTCCCCAGAGTTGGCTTTATGCCTTCGTACGCTGGTTCCACAATGGCGGCGCCGGGTGCATGGTCGCGACGCCGAGCCTTGCTCGCGAACTGTCGGCCCGCGGCATCAAAAACTTGATGCCCTGGACCCGGGGCATCGACGCCACGCAATTCCACCCCATGCCGCTCGAGGACCAGCCATTCGGCCTTCCTCGTCCGATCTTCATGACGGTCGGCCGCGTCGCGTTGGAAAAGAACCTGCCGGCCTTTCTCGATCTCGACCTGCCAGGTTCGAAGGTCGTCGTCGGCGATGGCCCGGCACGCGCCGAGCTGGAACAGCGATATCCAGACGTGCGCTTTACCGGTGTGAAATTCGGCGAGGATCTGGCGAAAGCCTATGCCCAGGCCGACGTCTTTGTCTTTCCCTCGCTCACCGACACCTTCGGCAATACCATCCTCGAAGCACTGGCATCGGGTGTGCCGGTCGCAGCCTATCCCGTCACCGGTCCGCTTGATATCATCGGCGAAGACAGGGAGGTCGGCGCGCTCGACCGGGACCTCCAGGTCGCCTGCCTTGCCGCCCTCTCCGCGTCGCGAACCAAGGCGCGTGAGCTTGCCATGCAATATTCCTGGGAAGCGGCGACGACGCAATTCATCAACAATATTCGCGCCGCCAATGGCGTCATCACGCCGAAATGGAAGAAGGCCTGGCAATTTGCCAAGTCGCTGCCAAGAGGCAGAAAGCCCGGCGAAACCGCCGGGCCTCTCCCCTCCGCAGACTGATCGCCCTTACTTATGCAAAGCGTTGCGAAGCGTGTCGTTCGCGACGGCGATCGCGCTGCGCGCAGCAGGTGTTTCGGCGATAGCGTTCAGCAGCACAAAGTCGTGGATCGTGCCGTTGTAACGCATCGACGTGACGCGAACGCCGGCCTGGCTGAGCTTGCGGGCATAGGCTTCGCCCTCGTCGCGCAGCACGTCATTTTCGTCGACGATGACGAGCGCCGGCGGCAGGCCGTTCAACTGCTCCAGCGATGCCTGCAGCGGCGAAGCCGTCGGCTCCTTGCGCTTGGCCTCATCAGGCAGGTAGGCGTTCCAGAACCACTTCATTGCTTCCTTGGTCAGCCACGGCCCATCGGCGAACTCATTGTAGGAGCCATTGTCGAAATTGGCGTCGGTAACAGGATAGAACAGCACTTGCTGGTCGATGGCAGGACCGCCGCGTTCCTTGGCAAGCAGCGTTACCACCGCCGCCATGTTGCCGCCGACACTGTCACCTGCGACCGCGAGCCTGCTGGCGTCGACATTGAATTCCTTGGCATGCTCGGCGACATATTTGGTCGCGGCATAGGCCTGCTCGATGGCGACAGGATAGCGGGCTTCCGGGGCGAGTTCGTAATCGACGAAGACGACGGCGGCATTAGCGCCATTGGCGATTTCGCGCACCAGCCGGTCATGCGTATCCGCATCACCCAGCACCCAGCCGCCGCCATGGAAATAGAGGATGACCGGCAGCGTGTCCTTGGCATGTTCCGGGCGGACGATGCGCAGCTTGATGCTACCTGTCGGGCCCGCCTTGATGACCCTGTCCTCTTCCTGCGCGGCAAGCTTCTTGACGTCGCCCTTCTGGGCCCCGGCCAGAACATTGCGGGCATCGGCCGGCGACAGCGTGTAGATCGGCTTACCACCGGCAAGGCCGTCGATGAATGTCTGCGTTGTCGGCTCCAGCACCGGATCGGCAAGCGCGCCAGCGGCGGAGGCTGCCAGGAGTGCCACTGCGGAGACGGCGGTTTTGATGGTCGACATTGTCTTGTCCTCTCGGTTTGATGTTCGTTCTGAACTCGATTTATATCGCGCACGATTATTTATAGGACAACTTAAATTTTGGCATGCCTGCCGTGCAGAAAACACGCTTGCGATTATTTATCGCACGATATAAATTTGTTCAGTTCTGGAGGTGACCATGCAGGATCAGCTGAAGCTCAACGATTTCATCTGCTTCGCCGTCTATACGGCAAGCCATGCCTTGAACCGCGTTTACAAGCCGCTTCTCGATGCACTCGGCCTCAGCTATCCGCAATATCTGGCCATGGTCGCGCTATGGGAAAAGGACGGCCAGAGTGTCGGCAGCCTGGGGGAAAGGCTTTTCCTGGAATCGAGCACATTGACCCCTCTGCTAAAGCGCCTGGAAAGCACCGGCTATGTCAGACGCGAACGCAGCCGGGAAGACGAACGCGTCGTCGTGCTTCGGCTGACGGAGGAAGGCAAGCGCCTCAAGGAAAAAGCAGTCGGCATCCCCGGCTGCATCGTCGCTGCCAGCGGCCGCGACGCGGTCGACCTCACCCGGCTACAGGCCGAGATCGTGGCGCTGCGCGAAGCATTGAACAACAGCGTGGCCTAGCTAGACGATCGGGATTGCACGGTCGCGCCCGCGGCACCCCCCTCTGCCCTGCCGGGCAACTCCCCCACACATGCGGAGACCGGCCGGGCGCACCCGCTCGTTCCAGACATCAATTGTTTGGAGAGATTCCAACCACGAGTCGATCTCCCTCCTTGTGGGGGAGATGCCCGGCAGGGCAGAGGGGGGGTGCCCCACGCACCAGCGGCCCCAAGAACCCCTACGTCCGCCTCTTCTTGCCTTCGAACGGGTTATCGGCTGAACGGAAATGAATACGGATCGGCACGCTCGGCATGTCGAAATCGGCGCGCAACCCGTTGATCAGATAACGCGTATAGGATTCCGGCAGCGCGTCGGAGCGGGTGCAAGAGATCATGAAGGCCGGCGGGCGGGCCTTGACCTGCGTCATGTATTTCAGCTTGATCCGGCGGCCGGACACGGCTGGTGGCGGATGCTGGATCTGCTGCGTCTCCAGCCAGCGGTTCAGCCGCGCCGTCGAGATGCGCTTGTTCCAGACCCTGTCGGTGTCGATGATCGACTGCATCAGCTTGTCGAGCCCCCAGCCGGTCTGGCCGGAGATCGGCACGGCGCGAATGCCGCGCGCCTGCGGCAGCAGCCGGTCGGTCTTTTCGCGGAGATCGGCAAGCACCGCCTGCCGGTCTTCGATCATGTCCCACTTGTTGAAGGCAAGCACAGCCGCGCGGCCTTCACGCAGCACGAGATCGACGATCTGCAGATCCTGCTTCTCGAAAGGGATCGTCGCGTCGAAGACGATGACGACGGTTTCGGCAAAACGGATGGCGCGCAGCGCGTCGGCAACGGAGAGCTTCTCCAGCTTCTCGGTGACCCGCGCCTTGCGCCGCATGCCTGCCGTGTCGAACATCTTGATGGTGCGGCCGCGCCAGTCCCATTCGACCGAGATGGAATCGCGGGTGATACCCGCCTCCGGCCCGGTCAAAAGCCGGTCCTCGCCGAGGAAGCGGTTGATCAACGTCGACTTGCCGGCATTCGGACGACCGACGATCGCCACCCGGAGCGGCTTGGTGTCGTCATAGACGGGCTCTTCGTCCTCATCCTCGCCTTCACCCGCGGCCTCGGAAATATCGACGTTGGTGACGGCGACATCCTCCTTGGCATAGGCTCGGTCCTTGCCGATCGCCTCGACGATCGCGTCGCGCAGATCGAGCATGCCCTCCCCGTGTTCGGCTGAAATCGGCGTCGGTTCGCCGAGGCCCAGCGTATAGGCGTCGTAGAAGCCGCTGTCGGAGCCGCGCGCCTCGGATTTATTGGCGACGAGCACTACCGGCTTGCCGCGCCGGCGCAGCATTTCCGCAAGGGCGGTATCGACAGGCGTCAGCCCATTCTTGGCGTCGACGACGAAGAGCGAAAGATCGGCCTCGTCGATCGCCGCTTCCGTCTGGGCACGCATCCGGCCCTGCAGGCTTTCCTCGTCGGCCTCTTCCAGGCCGGCCGTGTCGATAATGGTAAAGGTCAGGCCCATCAGCCGTGCATCGCCCGGCCGGCGGTCGCGGGTCACGCCAGGCGTGTCGTCGACGAGCGCCAGCTTCTTACCCACCAGGCGGTTGAAAAGCGTCGACTTGCCGACATTCGGACGACCGACGATCGCGACCGTGAAACTCATTCTTTTTCCTTAAAACTCAGCCCTGCGCGGCGGGCGCCTTGCCGGATGCGGTAATGAGATCAAGCATCATATGGGCGCGATTGGAAACGTTGCGCGGGCTGTCGGTATCGTCGACGATCGACTGGAACCATTGCCGCGCCTGCGCCATGTTCCCGGCCTTATAGGAAGCAAGGCCGAGCGCTTCGCGCGCCGAATGGCGGAAGGCATTGCCGGGCACTGCCATTTCCTCGATCGCGGCCGAAACCTGCTCGTAGGAGCCGTTTTCGATCAGCAGCCAGCCGGCCCGCATTTTCGCGGCATCGCGCACGGCCGCCGGAACGCCATTGTCCTTGCCGATCTCGTTGAAAGCGGCGATCGCAGCAGCAGCGTCGCCCTTCTGTGCCTGGACGGTTGCGGCCCGCATGCGCGCCAGCACCGGATAGGCGCCATGGCCTTCCTTCTCCAGCTTGTCGAGGGCGGCCAGCGCCTCGTCGTTCTTGTTCTCGTCGGCAAGCTTCATCGCCGCCAGGAACTGGTCGCCGGCGCCGGACGAGCGGTTGTCGTCCCAATATTCGTAGAGAACCTTGCCGGCCGTGCCGACAACGATCAGGATGGCGACGACGATGATATAGCGGCCGAAGCGGCGCCAGACGCCCTTCATCTGGTCGGACCGCAGTTCCTCATTGACTTCACGGATGAAGCTGTCGTCGTTGAATGCCATTCTCGTCTCCGGCCGCGGAAATACCCATACGTTGTGCAAGACGCACATTGTCGGGCCTTCTACCCCATTTTGCCGCCGTTGTAAGGGGGATATGAAAGATTCGTTACATGACGAGCGGCGAAACGCCGATCAGCCATTCGTGCAGCTTCCAGATGATCAGCGCCCAGACGACGATGCCGATGACAATCGCATAGAGATCATATTTGGCCGCGACGAACGGCCGGAGCACGATCTCGCCCGCCCGCTGCCGTCTTTTCAGCGAAATGCGCATGATGACGCCCCAGGCGAGGAAGGCCGCAAACAGCAGCACCGACGACGTTTCGCCATTGGCGAGCAGATGTGCCAGCGCCCAGATCTTCACCGACAGCACCATCGGATGTTTGGTCTTGGTGGCAATATGCCCCGCCGGCAGCAGCGAGGCAACGAGACAGATCATTGCGATCAGCATCAGCGTAATGGTGATATGCGCCATCCAGACCGGCGGATTGTAGAGCATGCCGGTCACTTCGCGCGCCTGCCCGAAACCGTAGATCAGCAGGATCAGCGTAGCGAGGCTCGCGACGGAATAAGCCGCCCGCCATCCCTTTTCGCCGAGGCTTGCGATCATCGAACGGCGGAAGTCTGGGGCAACCACCCGCACCAGATGCACCCCGAGGAAAAGTATGATGCCGACGATAAGCAAAGTCATTGTACGTCCCTTCCGTGCCGTTTGTCATGACTTATCGGCTGGCGGGAAAAAATGCCAGTAAGACCGCAGCTTCGCCGCAATTCTATCGGAGGGAAACCGCGAACAAATTGTCGCGGTGTCCATGTCTCGTCCTCTCCTCTCCGCTTGTCTGGCTGCCTCCTTCCTTCTTCCCCTCATGGCGGAGGCGGCCGACCGGCCGAAACAGCTGGTCATCATCTCGTTCGACGGCGCCCACGACAATGCGCTGTGGCTGAAAAGCCGCGAGATGGCAGCCAAGAACGGCGCCCACTTCACCTATTTCCTCTCCTGCACCTTCCTGATGAATGAGGCGGCGAAGAAGGCCTATCAGGCGCCGCACCAGAAACGCGGAAAATCCAATGTCGGCTTCGCCCAGAGCGACGACGAGATCCGCGAACGCCTCGGCAATATCTGGCACGCCCATCTCGAAGGCCACGACATATCGAGCCATGCCTGCGGCCATTTCGACGGCCGCCTCTGGAGCGAGGCCGACTGGTCGGCAGAATACGCCACCTTCCACGCAACATTGAAAAACGCCTGGAAGAGCGTCGGCCTCGACGAGCCGGCCGGCTGGCAGGATCTGGTCGATCACGGCATCAACGGCTTTCGCGCGCCCTACCTCTCGGCAACGGCCGGCGCCGACATGATCGCCGCCGAAAAGAAGGCAGGCTTCAGCTATGATGCGAGCCTCGTCACCAAGGGCCCGGCCATGCCGGTCGAGGAAGACGGCATCATCCGCTTCGGTCTGCCCTTGATCCCCGAAGGCCCGAGCGAAAAACCGATCATCGGCATGGACTACAATCTCTTCGTCCGCCATTCCAAGGGTGAAGAAGACAGAGTGGACAGCGCTGCCTTCGAGGAGCGCGCCTATTCAGCCTTCAAGGAGGCTTTCGACAAACAATATGCCGGCAACCGCATCCCCCTCCAGCTCGGCTTCCACTTCGTCGAAATGAACGGCGGCGCCTACTGGCGCGCCCTCAACCGCCTGGTCAGCGACGTCTGCCACCGCACCGACGTCGCCTGCATCAGCTATTCGGAAGCCATCCCAATGATCGAGGCCCGCGGCAAACTGCAACAGACGTCGGGGCTTTGACAACTTGAGACGGGGTGCCGGTAGCCCCCTCATCCGACCCTTCGGGCCAACTTCTCCCCGCTGCGGAGAAGGGAAAATAAGACGCCGCCGCTTGTCTCTTCTCCCCAGCGGGGAGAAGGTGCCGGCAGGCGGATGAGGGGGCCACACGCCAAACCGACGCCTTTTTTCTCCGAATAGCTAACCGTTCTCAGGGCAGCCTGCCCCATCAACCATCAGCGTGTACGGCGCCCGCCTCACGCTCCAGGTAACGCTGATCGATCTCCGGCAGCGGCTCGTCGTCGATTGCCGCCTCGAAGGCCTTCAGGCGCTTGTGGATGGAAAGCAGCTCGATGATCGTCGTCCAGGAATTGACGAGATACTGGAACGAGTTGCTGACCTGGCCGAAGGCGGTCGAGATCTGCTGGAAGATACCGTAGGTGATCGTGCCCGCCACGATCGTCGGCACCAGCATGAAGACCACGAAGAGCGCGTCGGCCTGGATGTAGAAATAGCGGGCGACGTTGAAATACATGTAATGGAAATACATGCGGTAGTAGTTGCGACGAACGTTGCCGAAGAGCTCGCGGACGGTCGGCGGCTGGGCCCTCTCCGCGTGGTCCTCGCCATAAACCAGTTCCTTGCGATAAGCCGCCTCGACACGCTGATTGCGGAAGTTCAGCCCCGGCAGCTTGACGCCGGCAATCGCCAGCAGCAGCGTGCCGAACGCCGACCAGAAGAGCGCCAGCCAGAAGAGCGAATTCGCTAGCGGGCCGATGAATGGCAGTTCCGTCACATAATGCGACAGCGCCAATAGGATCGGAAGGAACACGACCAGCGTCATCACCGAGTTGATCAGGCTGATGCCAAGACCTTCGAGTGTGCTCGAAAAGCGCATCGTATCTTCTTGCACGCGCTGCGAGGCGCCTTCAATGTGGCGCAGCTTTTCCCACTTCGACATGTAGAAGTTGTTCATCGCCGTGCGCCAACGGAAGATGTAATGGCTGGTGAAGAAGTCCGTCATGATCGATACGAACATGCTGAGGAACGCGATCTGACAGAAGATCCACATCAGGCTGTAGAAATTATCGACGGTTATGCCCGGCTGCTTCGATAACGCGTTCTGCAGAAGGTCGCCGAACGGGCGGCGCCAGTTGTTGATCACAACACTGATCTGGACGCCAAAATAGGTCACGAAGATAATGAGTGCCGAACCCCAGATCGACCACAGCTTCCAAGGGTGACGCAGCGCCTTTAGATGCCAGGCGCCACAGAAGATGACCGCCGAAAGAAAGAAATAGCTGTAGAACCAGAGATTTTCGGGCAGCAGGAAGAACGAAAGATCGATCGGTTGCTGCTCTTCCGGAACAGGCCCGTAGCCGAGCGATACACCGAGATGAGCGGCAAAGAGATACCAGCCGGCGATGGAAATCAGGGTCCAAACGACGAGCGAAGTGAAGAACGCCTTTGGCTGCGGAAAAAAGGAATGAAACACGGGGAGCTTGGCTTTCCTGAACTGTGAGTCTCGGGAGTGTCGTGGAACACTGATTTTGCCGGAAACTAAGGCAGTTCGAAGGAAGCAGCAATGGGTTCAGCCGATTGTTACGTAGATGTAACCGGTTAGGCGATCTTCTTGATGACCGGCATCACCAGCCCCGCGCAGACGATGAGCGCGGCTGCGGCGATCACCGTTGGGGCGGTGAAATTGCCAGAGCGTTCGGCGATCCAGCCGGCAACGATCGGCCCGACGATTTGGCCGACACCGAAGGCAGCCGTCATCATCGCCAGGATCCTCCGTGGGCTCTCGGGGGAAAGCTTGCGGCCGATCTGCAGCCCGTAAGCGGTGATCGCCAGGAACGTTGCCCCGAACAGCGCGCCGCCAATCAGCGGTGCGGCAGAGGGCGGCAGCATCACGGTCGCGAGCACGCCGGCGGCTTCGATCAGAAGTGCCGCGACATAGACGCCGCCAAGCCCGAGCGGCCTGACCAGCGGCTTCCAGGCAAACAGCGCCACCGCCGCCGTCAGTCCGGCGATGAACCAGCAGAGGAATTCGACGAAGGGTCCCGTAGCCGACAGGCGGGCGATAGTGACGAGGAACGTCGCTGTAATGACGTAGCCGAAGCCGAACAGGCCGTAGGACAGCGTGACCAGCACCATCGGCCGGCTCCAGATCAGCGCTGGTTCCTTGCCCGCTTGCGCCGATTGCGCCGGCGCCGACGGCAAAAGCAGGAAGACGACGACGAGGCTCGCCGCGCAATAGAGCGCCCCGCCGATCCAGTCGGCGCGCCAGCCGTCCGGCCCATCGTGAAAGCCGAGCCCTATCAGCAGCACCATCACCGAGGAAAGCGCAATGCCTGCCCCCGGGCCGCCGAAATGCGCCGCCTGCACGTGATCATTGCCAGCAGCCGCCCCGTGGCTGAGCACGATCGACGAGGTGAAAACCATCGCAAAGGCGCTGGCAAGGCCGGCGAGAAAGCGGATGACGGCAAAGACCGCGACGGAATCAGTGGCGGCCATCGCGGCGAGTAGGATTGCGGTGGCAAGCAGCGCCAGCAGCGCCACTAGCCGTTCGCGCCCTGCCGCCCAGCCATAGGCGGCAAGCACCGCACCGACGAGATAACCGACGAAATTTGCCGAGGCGATCAAGCCCGCATCCGCCGCCGAAAGCGGCACGCCGCTCATCATACCGGGCAGGATCGGCGTGTAGGAAAAGCGCCCGAAGCCCATGGCCGCAGCCATCGCAATGGCGCCGGCAGCGGCAGTGGAAACGAGATTGGGCGGAGATTGAGGCGCGCGGGAAAGCATGCAGCGCTTATCGCGCCGCAGCAACTGCCCCGCAAACGAGTAATTCTGATCGATCCATCAATTTCCGGAAACTTCAAAAATTTTTGGCTTCCCTTGAAAGCTGTTATCTTACGATATATGTTTTACGACATAGCCAACGATACATCTGGAGATGAAAGGAAAAGCCATGAGAGGTTTTAAAGGCGGCATGTTCGGCGGAGCTCTCCGCATGGGCCGCAAATTCGCCGCCGGCGATCTGCAGCTCGTCATCCTGGCGCTGCTCGCCGAGCAGCCGCGCCACGGTTATGAATTGATAAAGTTACTGGAAGAACGTTCCGGCGGCTTCTACGTGCCCAGTCCCGGCGTCATCTATCCCGCCCTCACCTATCTTGAGGAAACCGGTCTTGCCGAAGTGGAGGCCGAGGGCGCCAAAAAGCTTTATCGCATCACCGAGACCGGCCGCCGCCGCGTCGAGGAAAACCGCGATATGATCCTACACACGCTCGCCAAGCTGGAGCGCATCGGCGAGAAGATGGCCTATGTGAAGCGTGTCTTCGAAACCGACCGCCACGGCGCCGACGACGGTGATGACGGCGACTTCATGCAGGATGGCGGCGACATCCGCGCCGCCCGCATGCTGCTGCGCTCGGCTCTGCGCATGCGTTATCCCTGGTCAAAACCCGAAGCCGCCCGCATCGCCGGCATATTGGAACGCGCGGCTACGGACATTCTGCAGGGCGGCAGGCCGGACACGCGGGGGTGAGGAAGATTAGTCACCAAGTTCGGTGACTTAAACGGGTGCGCTTACCTCCCCTCCCTCATTCCTGTGCTCGTCACAGGAATCCAGTGCGCCCAAGTCTTGGGCACGGGAGACCCGCTTCAACTGCATACGGAGCCATTCACCGCGCAGACGCGCGGTGAATGGATTCCTGTGACGAGCACAGGAATTAGGGAGGAGAGGAGAGCGCTCCGACGAAGCACCGTGGAGACGCCAACTTCTAAGGGCATACGACCTGGCCCAACCCTACCCCTGCGGCGCATCCGGCAAGGTCAGAATCACCGGCCCGTTGCGTGTCGCGACCACCGTATGTTCATATTGCACCGTCGGCGCCTGCGGATCGGCATACAGGGTCCACGCATCGTCGCCGCCTTCGGCCCAGGTCGCGCCGAGCGACAGGAAAGGCTCCACCGTAAAGACGAGACCATCCGTCATGACTCGTTTTTCCGAAGGGTCCGGCCAGGTCGAGAGCTCGGCCGGCTCCTCGTGCAGCGAACGGCCGACGCCGTGGCTCGCCAGATTGGCGACCAGCGTATAGCGGTTCTTCTGCGCGAAAGCGCCGACGGCGGTGCCGATCTTTGCCAGCGGCTCACCGGATTTCACCTGGTTGAGCCCGACCCACAGCGCCCGCTTGCCATCACGGCAGAGCTTGTCGATCTTCGGCTTGACCGGCGGCATCGCGAAGGAAGCGCCGGTATCGGCGAAAAAGCCGTCCTTCTCAGCCGAGACGTCGATATTGATGAGATCGCCGGCGCGGATGACGCGCGCACCGGGAATACCGTGGGCGATTTCCTCGTTAATGCTGATGCAGGTCGCACCCGGAAACTGGTAGCAGAACTCCGGCGCCGAGCGCGCGCCAGCATCCTCGAGCACCTTGCGGCCGATCCGGTCGAGCTCCAGCGTCGTCATGCCGGGCTCCATCGCCGCCGCCATCACCTGGATGGCGTTGGCGCAGATCCGGCCGATCTCCTTGAGCTTTACCAGTTCGTCGTCGTTTGCGATAACCATTCGTCTCTTCCGCCCCTGCACAGGGCCGCCGCGGCCGCCTCAAGCTGAGGCTTTCACCCCTTCGCCCTTTTCAGTCAATGCCTTTCTGACGATCGGTGCCACTTTCGTCCCGTAGAGTTCGATGCCGCGCATGATCTGATCATGCGGCATCAGGCCGATCGCCATCTGCAACAGGAAGCGGTCGTTTTTGAAGAGCGCGTGCTGGGCGACGATTTTTTCGGCAACCACCTCGGGATCGCCGACGAAGAGCGCTCCATTCGGACCGCGCGACATGTCGAAATGCGCCCGGCTCGTCGGCCCCCAGCCGCGCTCGCGGCCGATGCGGTTCATCACTTCGGCCTGCGGCCCATAGAACTGCTCGGCGGCGGCCGCCGTCGTATCGGCAATGAAGCCGTGGACATTGATGCTGGTCTTCAGCTTCGCCTGGTCCTGCCCTGCCCGGCGTGCTGCCTCGCGGTAGAGATCGAACAGCGGCGCGAATCGGCGCGGCTCGCCCCCAATGATCGCCAGCGCCACCGGCAGGCCGAGCGCGCCGGCGCGCGCCACCGACTGCGGCGTGCCGCCGACGGCAACCCATAACGGCAGCGGATCCTGCAGTGGCCTGGGATAAACGCCGCGCCCGTTGATCGGCGCACGCATCTCACCCTTCCACTCCACGACTTCGCCCTCGCGCAGCGCCAGCAGCAGATCGAGCTTCTCCTCGAAAAGCTGGTCGTAGTCTTCGAGATTATAGCCGAACAGCGGGAAGGATTCGATGAACGAGCCGCGCCCCGCCATGATTTCGGCCCGGCCGTTGGAAATCAGATCGAGCGTCGAGAACTGCTGGAAAACGCGCACCGGATCGTCGGAGGACAGCACGGTGACGGCGCTGGTCAGCCGAATGTTTTTCGTCTTGACCGCCGCTGCAGCCAGCGCGACGGCCGGAGCCGACGCCGCATAGTCCGGCCGATGATGTTCGCCGAGCCCGAAGACGTCGAGCCCCACCTGATCGGCAAGCTCGATCTCCTCGATCAGATGTTTCAGCCGCTCGGCCCCTTCCGCTCCCTTGCTGCGGGAAGGATTGGGATTGACATCGGCGAATGTGTAAAGCCCCAGTTCCATCGTCGGCATCCTGTTGAATTCTGACCGGAGATAAGGATGGCGGGGATGGAGCGCAAATACAAATTGTGGAACGGATTGTTCGAGAATTTCGATAGGCGGCGTGATGTTTCCGGGCGGCCGATGCTCGTCTTCGTCGCAGGATGGTAAAGAGTTTTCGCGCCGCGGATACGACGCTATCAACTTGGCTCCCTCTTCTCCCCGGCGGGGAGAAGCGCAACCATTAAGCGGAAGAGCTTTGCAGCGGGGTACTTTTTGCCCACGGGGTTTGGCGTTTGAGGACTGTGTTGGCGAAGATGATGAGTTTGCGGACGCATGCGATG
>NZ_JH719395.1:2199230-2387523 GCF_000271845.1 Rhizobium leguminosarum bv. trifolii WSM2297
CACATTTTGCCGGTATCGATACCGGCGGCTTTCGTGATAATCTCAGCCATCCTTGTCGTCCCTGCCTTGCATACGAACCAGGTTGTTCCAGCAACCATTCGGGCCACGATGAGGAGCCGATCGCGATCCTGCTTCTCCCCAACCCAAAAGGTTCTGGTGGCTGCGATCCGACAATCGGCGCCTTTGGCCGGGCGGCCGCCCGGCCAAAGGCATCCCGCTTATACAACATCTCTTATGCAAGGTGGCCCGAAGGGTCGGATGAGGGGGCCGCACGGCATGCCCTATATGTTGCCCTTCGCTTGCGCTCAGCGCATTCGCAGCTTTGCCGCTCACCCCATCATCTGCCCTCGCCGGGCGATCCTAGCGCCGAACCGACCAGAACCACCAATTCGATTCCGAATCAACGACTTCGAAGCGCTGGCGGAATCATCTTCCAAGCCGCCTCACACTACACTTGAAGCCAGGGACGCCGCGCGGCCCTCGCCACGCCGCCCCCGCCGCTTACATCGTCGCCAGCAACTCCGCCAACTGATCGGCCGCCTTGCCCCAACCTTCGTGGAAGCCCATCTTCTCATGCGCTTCCTTATCCTCGGCGCGCCAGTGCAGCGCCTTGGCCGTATATTTCGTGCGACCATTGCCGAGGTCTTCGAGCAGGATCACGCCGGTGAAGAAAGGTTTTTCTGACGGCACCCAGGCGCTGGTATAGGCATCGGTGAAGACGATCTTCTCGTTCTCGATAATCTCAAGATAGACCCCTTGATTTGGGTACTGGTTGCCCTCGGGATCTTGCATGACGACGACGCTGGAGCCGCCAGGACGGACGTCGAGTTTGGCTTCGCTGACACCCCAGGGACGCGGCACGAACCACTGCTTCAGCAGATCAGGATCGGTCCATGCCTTGTAGATCTTCTCGCGCGGCGCATCGAATTCGCGAACGAGGACGAGTTCATGTTGCGTGCTGGCGGTCATTTCAACATCTCTCCATTTGGTGAAACCTGTTTTCGTGTCAGGTTGTTGCAAGGACGTGTCGAAGCTCGCCGTTCCGACAGCGCATCGATTTTTTATTTGGCGATCGCCGTCTCTTCCTGCAGCTTGTCGATCTGCCGGCGGATATGGGCTGCCTCAGCCGCCGAATGGGCGAGCGCGATGGCGCGGTCGAAGGCTTCACGCGCCTGGCGGGTCAAGCCGAGTTGCTTCAGCAGCCCGCCCCGCAGGCCATGATAGTAGAAATAGCCGCCGAGCTTTTCGCCGAGCGGGTCGATCAGATCGAGCGCGTCCTGGGGGCCGTGCAGCTTGGAAACCACGACGGCCCGATTAAGCGTTATCACTGGCGACGGCTGGAGGCGCTCCAGGGCGCGATAGAGCAGATCGATCTCGACCCAGTCGGTGTCTTCGGCGCGTTTTGCCCGAGAATGGATGGCGGCAATCGCCGCCTGAAGCTGATAGGGGCCGGGCCGGCGGTGTCGCAGCGCCTTGTCGAGCAGCGCCAAGGCCTCGTTGATAAAGGGCTGGTTCCATAGCGAGCGATCCTGATCTTCGAGCAGCACGATCTCGTCTTCGGCGCTGAAGCGCGCCGGCCGGCGCGAGATCTGCAAAAGCATCAGCGCAAGCAGCCCCATCAACTCCGGTTCCGACGGAAAGAGATGCAGCATCAGCCGCGCCAGCCGGATCGCCTCGTCGCTGAAGGCGGCCGCCTCATGCCTGGGATCGGCCTGGCTGTAGCCCTCGTTGAAGATCAGATAGATCATCGTGCTGACGATCGACAGACGTTCGGCCCGTTCCTCAGGGCTCGGCGTTTCGAAAGGCACGCCTGCCTTGGCAACGCGCGCCTTGGCCCGGGTGATACGCTGTTCCATGGCGCTTTCGGAGACCAGGAAGGCGCGGGCGATCTGCTGCACCGAAAGGCCTGAAACGATGCGCAGGGCCAGCGCAATCTGCTGGGTTGCCGGCAAATCCGGATGGCAGCAGATGAAGAGAAGCCGCAGGATATCGTCGCGATAGTGGGAATCGTCCAGCCGCTCGGCGATATCGCTTTCGGCATCCTCGGTATCGGAGATCGTATCCTCGTCCGGCAAGGCCTGGAGCTTTGCCCGCTTGCGCACCGCGTCGATGCCGCTGTTTCGTCCGACGAAAATGAGCCAGGCGGTGGGATCGCGCGGCGGCCCCTTCTCCGGCCATGTGCGGATCGCCCTTAGGCATGCCTCCTGAAACGCCTCTTCCGCGGTATCGAGATTGCGGAAATAGCGCAGCAGCGCACCAAGCGCCTTCGGGCGGGCCGAGGCCAGTGCAAGGTCGATCCAGGCAATGTCTGTCATGATGAAGCATCTCCCGGCCTGAAGACGTAGAACGGCCGAATTTCGTAAGAGGTGGAACCCGGATTGACGGATGAAAGCTGTTTCGAGAAGGCGACTGCCTCGTCGAGCGTTTCGAAGTCGACCACGTAGAAGCCGAGAAGCGCCTCTTTGGTTTCCGCAAAAGGCCCATCGATGACCAAAGGCTCGTCCTTGCCCTTGCGCACTGTGGTCGCAGCCGTCGTCGGCATTAGCCGGCCGACGGGGCCGAGTTTGCCGGATGCGGCAAGCGGCTCCTGCACGGCGTAGAGCTTCTCCATGACCGCAGCCTCCTCCTCCTTGCTCCAGGCGAAGACGGTTTCCTCATGGGCGTAACAAAGGATTGCATAAAGCATCGGGTCACTCCTCTTTCCGAATGACGAAGAAGTAACCGCTTAGCCGACAGGCCGCATCAAAAAATTATTGAAGGCAGGCGCCCTCACGCCCGAAGCAGAGTCGGATCGCGGGACACTATCTTTCCAATCTTCGCAGGTCGGGCAGGACCCATGGACGCACGCCCGAACTAAGAGAAATTGTTATTTCTTGTTAGCTGCGCTACAATTCAGGCCATGAGAACCCTGACCATATCGCTTTCCCCTCAACAGATCGCGCGTCTGCACGATGCGGTTGAGTCGGGGGCCTATGCCTCCAACAGTGAAGTCATTCGCGATGCGTTGCGCCTGTGGGAGCAGCGGGAGGAAGTCCGGCTGATAGAAATGGGCCGCCTCAAGAAGGCTTATGACGAGGGCATGGCGAGCGGCAAAGGCCGCGAGATCGACGCGGCAACGCTTTTGGCGGAGTTGAAGGCGGAAGCTCGTACGCGTGGCTAATCATATTCTTAGCCCCCGCGCCGAGGAAGATTTGCGCGATATCTGGCGCTCCATCGCGCCGGACAATGAGCAGGCCGCCGACGCCCTTCTCGTCCGGATTCTGGAAAAGGTGGAGCTTGCCGCCGAGCATCCTCACATCGGCTCTCCTCGCCCGGAACTCAGCCCGACGGCGCGGATTTTAATTGAAGGGCGCTATATCGCCATCTATGAACCTATGCCTTACGGCATCTTCGTCGTCGCCGTTATATACGGTGCCCGCGATGTTGAGAACTGGTTGAGCTGACCAGGGAAGCCCTGCCCCTTCGTGATCTTCCGGAGCTCGCCCACGCTCTGGCTGAAGAAATAGCCGAACACGACGCGGAAACGAGCAGGGGCCATATCGCGCTCCTCACCCCTCGCTCAGCGTCCGCCTGACCGCGTTCTTCCAGCCCTTGAGCTTTGCCGCCCGCAGCTTCTCCGCCATGTCGGGCTCGAACCGCCGATCCCGCTTCCAGGTTGCTGAAAAACCGTCCCGGTCCGGCCACACCCCTGCCCGGCTGCCGGCGAGCCAGGCAGCACCCAGCGCCGTTGTCTCCAGGATCACTGGACGGTCGACGGGGGCATCGAGCAGGTCGGCGAGGCGCTGCATCGTCCAGTCGGAGGCGACCATGCCGCCGTCGACGCGCAGCACCGTGTCCTCAGCGCCGTTCTTCCAGTCCTTCTGCATGGCGTCGAGCAGGTCGCGGGTCTGGTAGCAGACGGCTTCGAGTGCGGCGCGGGAGAATTCCGCCGGACCGCTGTTGCGCGTCAGCCCGAAGATCGCGCCGCGCGCCTTGGCATCCCAGTGCGGTGCACCGAGGCCGGTGAAGGCGGGCACGAGATAGATCTCCTGCGTCGGATCGGCCTTTTCGGCAAGTGCGTTGGTCTCGGCGGCGCTGCCGATAATACCGAGCCCGTCCCGCAGCCATTGTACCGCCGCGCCGGCGATGAAGATCGACCCCTCCAGTGCATAGGTCGTCTCGCCGTTCAGGCGATAGGCGATGGTGGTCAGCAGCCGGTTTTTGGAACGCACCATATCTGCGCCGGTGTTGAGCAGCGCGAAACAGCCGGTGCCGTAGGTCGATTTCAGCATGCCCGGTGCAAAACAGGCCTGGCCGATGGTCGCCGCCTGCTGATCGCCGGCAACGCCGAGGATCGGGATCGCAGCACCGAAAATCTCAGGATCGACGGTGCCGAAGTCGGCGGCGCAATCCTTGACCACCGGCAGCATGGCGGCGGGCACTCTGAGAATATCGAGCAGATCCTCGTCCCAGGCATTATAGGCGATATTGTACATCAGCGTGCGCGAGGCATTGGTTGCGTCGGTGACGAAGCTCTTGCCGCCTGTCAGCCGCCAGATCAGGAAAGTGTCAATCGTGCCGAAGCAGAGATCACCCCTGGCGGCGCGTGCCTTGGCACCCTTTACGTTGGCGAGCATCCAGGAAAGCTTCGTGCCGGAAAAATAGGGATCGAGGAGCAGGCCGGTCTTCTTGGTGAAAACCCGTTCGAGATCCTGCCGTTTCAGATTATCGCAATAACTTGCGGTGCGCCGGTCCTGCCAGACGATGGCATTCTGGATCGGCCGGCCGGTCTCCCGCTCCCAGACGACGACCGTCTCACGCTGGTTGGTGATGCCGAGCGCCGAAATATCCTTGGCCGTAACGCCAGCATCGCGCAGCGCCATCTGGACAGTAGAGACGACCGAATCCCAGATTTCCTCGGGATCGTGCTCGACCCAGCCGGAGCGCGGATAGATCTGGGTGAATTCCTTCTGGCCCTTACCGACGACATGCATATCGCCATCGAAGACGATCGCCCGTGTCGACGTCGTCCCCTGATCGATGGCCAGAACATATCCGCTCATGAAATCTCTCTCCCAAGCACGTTGATTATTGTGACAAATCAATAGGACACGGATGCGGGCGAGAAAAGCGAATAAAGCGGAATTGCCAGCCTGGCGGCTTTGGGCATAACCTCGCCACAACGTTGCAACGCAGCATCGCAATGTCAGGAGAAAACAGCATGAGCAGAACAGTCGTCGTTACCGGTTCCACCAGCGGCATCGGCCTTGCGATCGCCACGGCCTTTGCCGAAACCGGCGACAACGTCGTCATCAACGGCTTCGGAAATGCCGATGAAATCAAGGCGATCGTCGCGCACCTTGAATCAGTGTCGAAAGGCCGGGCGATCTATCATCCGGCCGACATGACGAAACCCGCCGAGATCGCCGACCTGATCGAGACAGCAGCAAAGACCTTCGGCACCGTCGATGTCCTGGTCAATAATGCCGGCATCCAGCATGTCGAAAAGATCGAGGATTTCCCGGTCGAGAAATGGGACCAGATCATCGCGATCAATCTGTCCAGTTCCTTTCACACCATGCGCGCTACAATCCCGCTGATGAAGGCGAGGAACCACGGCCGCATCATCAACATCGCCTCGGCCCACGGCCTCGTCGCCTCCCCGTTCAAATCCGCCTATGTCGCGGCAAAACATGGTATATTAGGCCTGACGAAGACGGCAGCGCTGGAGCTTGCCGAATTCGGTGTGACGGTGAACGCCATCTGCCCCGGCTATGTGCTGACGCCGCTCGTCGAGAAGCAGATACCGGACACGGCCAAGGCGCGCGGCATGACCGAGGAGCAGGTGAAGAGCGAGGTCATCCTCAAGGCGCAGCCGACTCGTGAATTTGTCAAGGCCGAGGAGATCGGCGCATTGTCGCTCTACCTCGCCAGCGACGCGGCCCGCCAGGTGACCGGAACGCACATCTCGATTGACGGTGGCTGGACGGCGGCTTAACCATTTGGAAAAAACAACCGGGAATATCATGAACGACAGCATCCGCTTCATCCTGAATGGCGAAGACATCACACTGACCGATGTCGGACCGACCGAGACGCTTCTCGATTTTCTGCGGTTGAATCGACGGCT
Organism: Rhizobium leguminosarum bv. trifolii WSM2297; assembly: GCF_000271845.1. Next base: position 2,205,340 of record NZ_JH719395.1, read on the forward strand.
GACGGGCACCAAGGAAGGATGCGCGGAAGGCGATTGCGGCGCCTGTACCGTGCTCGTCGGCCGGTTGGTGGACGGCAAGCTCGCTTATGAATCCGTCAATGCCTGCATTCGTTTCATCGGCTCGCTGCACGCCACCCATGTGGTGACGGTCGAGCATCTGGCCGGCCGCGACGGCGCGCTGCATACGGTACAGCAGGCGCTGGTCGATTGCCACGGCTCGCAATGCGGCTTCTGCACCCCAGGCTTCGTCATGTCGCTCTATGGCCTGTGGCTCACGAAAGAAAAGCCCGGCCGCCGCGAAATCGAAAAGGCGCTACAAGGCAATCTCTGTCGCTGCACCGGCTACGAGCCGATCGTCAAGGCCGCCGAGCAGGTGAGCTTGATGCGGCCAAGCGCGCTGTTCGACCCGCTGGAGCGGACGCGTTCGGAAATCGTCGCCCGACTCTGGGCAATGCAGGCAAGCGGCACTATCAGAATTGCCAATGGCGAGGACCGGCTGATCGTGCCGGCTTCGGTCCACGCGCTGGCAGAGGTCCTGTCGCAGGAGCCCGAGGCGATCGTCGTCGCCGGCGCGACGGATGTCGGCCTCTGGGTGACGAAACAGATGCGCCGGCTGAGCCCGGTGGTCTTCATCAATCATTTGAGCGAATTGCAGTCGATTGGGGAAAACGAGGACGGCATCACCATCGGCGCCGGCGTCAGCTACACCAGAGCCTTCGCAGCCATCGCCAGGAAAATCCCGGCGCTCGGACGGCTGATCGACCGCATCGGCGGCGAGCAGGTGCGCAACATGGGCACGATCGGCGGCAACATCGCCAACGGCTCGCCGATCGGCGACAGCCCGCCGCCGCTGATCGCCCTCGGCGCGACGCTGACGCTGCGCTCCCTGTCAGGCCAGCGCCGAATGCCGCTCGAGGATTTCTTCGTCGCCTACGGCAAACAGGATCGCCTGCCCGGCGAATTCGTCGAAAGCGTCTTCGTGCCTTATCCCAAGGAAACCAGCCGCTTTGCCGCCTACAAGATCACCAAGCGCCGCGACGAGGACATCACCGCCGTGCTCGGCGCCTTCCTGCTGACGCTCGACGAGGCCGAGATGATCAGCGACATCCGCATCGCTTTCGGCGGCATGGCGGCGACCCCGAAACGCGCCCGCGCGGTCGAGGCCGAACTGATCGGCAAACCATGGACGGAAGCGACGATCGAGGCCGCCCGTCCGGCCTTCGACACCGATTTTCAACCGCTCACCGATTGGCGCGCCACAGCCGAATACCGCCAGCTGACGGCAAAGAACCTGTTGACGCGATTCTATCTGGAAACGGTGGGTGCCCCGGCGGAACTGAAGCGGTTCGAGGAGGTGGCGTGATGGGGAAATCAGCCGTTGGAGCTAGCCGCCCCCCTCATCCGGCTGCCGCCACCTTCTCCCCGCTGGGGAGAAGAGACAAGGTGCAGCGTCTCGACTCCCTCTTCTCCCCAGCGGGGAGAAGGTGCCCGATAGGGCGGATGAGGGGGGCGAGCGGCACTGAGCCGCGAGCGCCCGGAGCGTCTGCGACGGGCAATCTTCCGGCAGGGAGACACTAATGGACAAGTCCACCTTCGAAGACCGCAAGGTCGTCATCTCAGGCCCGATACACGGCTCGCTGCGTCATGACTCAGCGCATAAACACGTCACCGGAAGTGCCGATTATATCGACGATATTCCAGAACCCGCCGGCCTGCTGCACGGCGCGCTCGGCCTCTCCGATCGGGCGCATGCCGAAATCACCGGCATCGATCTCTCCGCGGTCGCCGCCTATCCCGGCGTTGTCTGGGTTTTCACCGGCAAGGACGTGCCCGGCGTCAACGACACCAGTTCCAACGGCAGCCATGATGAGCCGCTGCTTGCCGAAACTTTAGTGCAGTTTCACGGCCAGCCGATCTTTGCCGTCATCGCCGAAACGCGCGATGCCGCCCGCCGCGCAGCCCGGCTGGCGAAGATCGATTATCGCGATCTGCCACATTGGAGCGATATCAACGGCGCGCTCGCCAACGGCAGCCCGCTAGTCATCACCCCGATGACGCTCCAGCGCGGCGAGCCGGAAGCGGAAATGCCGAATTCGGCCATGCGTCTGAAGGGGCAGATGCGCATCGGCGGACAAGAGCATTTCTACCTAGAAGGCCATATCGCCGTGGCCATCCCCGGCGAAGACGACGAGGTCACCGTCTGGTCCTCGACGCAGCATCCGAGCGAGATCCAGCACATCGTCGGCCATGTGCTCGATATCCCTTCGAACGCGGTCACCGTCAATGTACGCCGTATGGGCGGCGGCTTCGGCGGCAAGGAGACGCAGGGCAACCAGTTCGCAGCGCTGGCGGCGATCGCCGCCAAGAAGCTCGGCCGCGCCATCAAATTCCGTCCCGACCGCGACGAGGATATGAGCGCCACCGGCAAGCGCCACGATTTTCTCGTCGATTACGAGGTCGGTTTCGATGCCGAAGGCCGCATCCATGCGGTCGACGCAACTTACGCGGCGCGCTGCGGCTTCTCCTCGGACCTCTCGGGACCGGTGACCGACCGCGCCCTCTTCCATGCCGATTCCAGCTATTTCTACCCGCATGTGCATCTGCAGTCGAAACCGCTGAAGACGCACACCGTATCCAATACCGCCTTCCGCGGCTTCGGCGGGCCGCAGGGCATGCTCGGCGCCGAGCGCGTGATCGAGGAGATCGCCTATGCCCTTGGCAAGGATCCGCTCGATATCCGCAAGCTGAATTTCTACGGCCAGCCGGGCTCCGGGCGCACGCTCACGCCCTATCACCAGGAGGTCGAGGACAATATCATTGCCCGCGTGGTCGAGGAGCTCGAAGAAACGGCCGAATACCGGGCGCGGCGCAATGCCATCATCGCCTTTAACCGCGACAGCCGCTATATCAGAAAGGGCATTGCGCTGACGCCGGTCAAATTCGGCATCTCCTTCACCATGACCGCCTTCAACCAGGCCGGCGCCCTCGTCCATATCTACCAGGACGGTTCGATCCACCTGAATCATGGCGGCACCGAAATGGGCCAGGGCCTCTATACCAAGGTGGCGCAGGTGCTGGCCGACAGCTTCCAGGTCGATATCGACAGGGTGAAGATCACCGCAACGACGACGGCCAAAGTGCCGAACACCTCGGCCACCGCCGCATCCTCCGGCTCCGACCTCAACGGCATGGCCGCCTACGACGCCGCCCGGCAAATCAAGGAACGGCTCACGGCCTTTGCCGCCGAGAAATGGGAGGTTGCTCCGTCCGACGTCGTCTTTCTGCCGAACCGCGTGCGCGTCGGCGAGATCGAGATCCCCTTCGCCGATTTCATCAAGCAGGCCTATTTCGCCCGCGTCCAGCTATCCGCCGCCGGCTTCTACAAGACGCCGAAGATCCACTGGGACCGCAAGGCCGGCCGCGGCACGCCCTTCTATTATTTCGCCTATGGCGCCGCCTGCACCGAGGTCTCGATCGATACGCTGACCGGCGAATATCTGATCGACCGCACCGACATCCTCCACGATGTCGGCCGCTCGCTGAACCCGGCCATCGACCTCGGCCAGGTCGAGGGCGCCTTCGTCCAAGGCATGGGCTGGCTGACGACCGAAGAACTCTGGTGGGACGACAAAGGCCGGCTGCGCACCCACGCGCCGTCGACCTACAAGATCCCGCTCGCTTCCGACCGCCCGAAGATCTTCAACGTGCGCCTCGCCGAATGGTCGGAAAACACGGAGGCCACCATCGGCCGCTCGAAGGCCGTCGGCGAACCCCCCTTCATGCTGGCGATCTCGGTGCTCGAAGCCCTCTCGATGGCGGTGGCAAGCGTCGCCGACTACAAGGTCTGCCCAAGGCTCGACGCCCCGGCGACGCCGGAGCGGGTGCTGATGGCGGTGGAGCGGATGAAGCGGGTGTAGGATGAGAGGGCGTCCGGCGGGTTTGTTGCTTGAGCGGGACCGGCAGAGTGGACAGCACCCCCCTCTGTCCTGCCGGACATCTCCCCCGCAAGGGGGGAGATCCGATGGAATTGACGGCTTCCCCAAACAACGCAGGCGCTGCTCCTCCAACAGGGCGGAGAGGAAGCTCTGGTCCAACCTCTTGTCGATCTCCCCCCTTGTGGGGGAGATGTCCGGCAGGACAGAGGGGGGTGCCACAACCGCCTACCCATCGGTCGATCTGTAATGACCAACCTCCCCACATTCCTCGCCGCCCACCCCGATAGCATCCTCGTCGACATCACCGGCACCCACGGCTCCACCCCGCGCGAGGCCGGCGCCTTCATGCTCGTCTCCCCGACCGCGCTGTGGGGCACGATCGGCGGCGGGCAGTTCGAATTCATGGCCATCCACAATGCCCGGGAGATGCTTGGAGGCGCCGGCGGCGCGACCACCATGGATATCCCGCTCGGCCCCGAGATCGGCCAATGCTGCGGCGGGCGCACGCAATTGCGGTTTCGCCAACTGACGCAGGCATTGAAAGACGAGCTCGAGGCAAAGCTTGCCGGCGAGATCGAGCATCTGCCCGAAGTGCTACTCTTCGGCGCCGGCCATGTCGGCCGAGCGCTGGCGACGGCCCTTGCGCCGCTGCCGCTGTCTGTGACGGTCGTCGAAACCCGGCAGGAGGAACTCGCCAATCTTCCGGCGCAAACGAAGACCCGGCTTGTGCCGATGCCGGAAGCCCTGGTCAAGGATATTCCGGCCGGCGGCGCCGTCGTCATCCTCACCCATGACCATGCGCTGGATTTCCTCATCGCCCGCGAGGCGCTTCAGAGAACCGATCTCGCCTACACCGGCATGATCGGCTCGGCGACCAAGCGTGCCACACTGGCAAGCTGGCTTTCGCGCGAAGGCGGCGGCGAGCGCAGTTGGATGGAACGACTGACGCTGCCGATCGGCGGCTCGGCGGTCAGGGACAAGCGCCCTGAGGTGATCGCCGCCATGACCGCCGCCGAGATCCTGACGGCGCTTGGCGCCTACCGCATGCGGTCGTCCTCATAATACGGATCGCGCCCGTCGAGGAAACCGAGATCGCGCTTGATGCGATCGGGTGCTGCGTCGAGATCGAGCCGGGGCAGACGGCAGAAACGATCAAAGCGGCCGACCAGCCAGCCGGCAGCCCGACGGAAAATCCCGATATTCGACTGCGAACGGCGCTCTTCGATAGCATAGCAATCCATGACATCACCTCGATAGATTGATGGTATGAGTTGCAGTGTGCCGTCAAAAATGCTGCAATTCCAATCGAACGACCGTCTGCCTGCATCAAGAGAACTTATCCATGAAACTCTCGAAACAGTTTCCACTGAATGCGTTGCGCGTCTTCGAGGCGGCCGCCCGGCTCGGCAGTTTCACCAAGGCGGGCGACGAACTCGGCATGACGCAGACCGCCGTCAGCTACCAGATCAAGCTGCTGGAGGAGAATGTCGGCGAGCCGCTCTTCCTGCGTCGGCCCCGCCAGATCGCACTGACCGACACCGGCGAGCGGCTGGCGCCGAAGGTGACCGAGGCCTTCGCCATGCTGCATGACGCGATGGCGACGGCGCGCGACAGCGTCGAAGGCACGCTCGCCATCAGCTCGACCCATACCTTTGCCTCGAAGTGGCTGGCGCCGCGCCTCGGCTCCTTCCATTTGAAGCATCCGGCGATCGCAGTGCGCTTTCAGGCGACCTCCGACATCATCGACTTCTCCCGCGAGCAGATCGATGTCGGCATCCGCTGGGGTGACGGCAACTGGCCGGGGCTGACGCTGCACCGGCTGATGGGGCTGGAGTTCACCCCGATGTTGAGCCCGAAACTGGCGGAATCGGCCGGCGGCATCAAGGAGCCGCGCGACCTCTTGAAGTTCGACCTCTTCGACGCCGGCGACATCTGGTGGAAACAATGGTTCGAGGCAGCCGGCGTCACCGAGACGGATCTCGATCGCCGCCCGCGCAACCAGCTCGGCTCGCAGGCGGTGGAAGCCGATGCGGCGATGTCAGGACATGGCGTCGCCATCCTCAACCCGGCCTTCTATGCAGCCGAGATCGCGCTCGGCCGGCTCTACCAGCCCTTCGAGCTGACCCGCAGCGACGGCAAGGCCTACTGGCTTGCCTATCCCGAAAATCGCCGCAACGTGCCCAAGATCAAGGCCTTCCGCAACTGGATCCTCGAAGAGATGAAGGCGGCCGAAAACTGAAGCACCTGATGCATGTGCATGGCCTCAATACCCCATCTCCGGTGCATAGAAACAGCGCGGCGTATCCTCGTTCGGGAACAGGCAGAGATGATAGTCATTGTCGCCGGATTGCATCGCCTTCGTCATCGGCAGCAGGAAGACATGAGCATGCGTGACCAGCCGGTGATCGCCCGGCAGCAGGGTTACGCGATATCCACCCGGCGTCACCGCCACGCTTTTCGAAGGGATCATCTGGCAGTCGCCGTTATGACTGTCGCCGTTGCAACAATAGGGGTCATAACTCCATCCCGAGGGTGCGTCGTGGGCCGTCGCCAGCGACGCATACGCAATCATCACACACGTCAGAATGCTGCGCATGGGCATCTTCTCCGTCGATGAATGCGCCGCCGATGATCTAACGGTTCTTATTTATTCCGGCGGCCTTAAACATAACTGTAATCGAGTCATCATCGTTTCAAGATCCGCTACATTAGCAGATCAAGTACAAGAGAGGGATAATGCACAGCCTTCTCGGCAGCTTTTAGGCACGGGACAGTAGATCGGCAATCCGGACGCGATCGGCAGCTTCGGCAAAACCGGCGGAAATCATCAGCGGAGTGCCGAAGATTTCGACGAGCCCGTTGCCGAGGATGAGACCCTCGCCGTCCCGGCAGGCGAGAATGGGAATTACCGTCGTCTCGCTGTAGCGCAACAGCGCCGGGAGATAGCCCGGATCGTCGTTCAGATGCGGAAAGAACTCGAAGGGCACCAGATCAAGCGCCGCGCCATCCATCATCGCATCGGGCGAACTGCCGCAAAACAGAGCATCGACCGCGATCGTCGGCGTCATCAAAATCGCCCCGGCGCTAGTTCCGACGAGAATGCCGTCATCCAATGCCCATGCGCGCAATTTGTCCAGCATGCCGCTTTGGCGCAGCCGCCGCAGAAAATCGGCGGTGTGGCCGCCGGTCAGATGAATGGCACTGAAGGAAAACAGCCGGCTGATCTCCTCGTCGCCGCAAAGCGCGTCGAGATCGACGAAGAGATCAAGGGAAAGCCCGTATCGGGCGTAATACTGCTGTTTCTCGTTGAAAAACTCCCGCTGCGGCTCCGGGCCGGAGGCGATGTAGCCGATGCGGCTGCCGCGCGCGAGGATGAGTGCCGCAAGCCGCCGGTCCATCGGCGCATTTTCGGCGATTAGCTGATCGCTGTAGAGCGCGGTGATCATTCCATTGCTCCTTTGATCGCACTAAACGTCGCCCTGTGGGCGCAGTCCTCAATCTCCTCTTCCCTCCCCGCCAAAATTTTCGCAATGTCACGAGTCGGAGGAAGATAGGGGAACTCGATGTATGAATATGCCATAGCATGGGAATGGCTCGCCTTCGCGGCGCGCTGGTTCCATGTCGTCACCGCGATCGCCTGGATCGGATCGTCCTTCTATTTCATCGCGCTCGATCTCGGCCTGGTGAAACGCCCGCATCTCCCGCCCGGCGCCTATGGCGAGGAATGGCAGGTCCATGGCGGCGGTTTCTATCATATCCAGAAATACCTGGTGGCGCCCGCACAGATGCCGGAGCACCTGACCTGGTTCAAATATGAGAGCTATTTCACCTGGATATCAGGCTTCCTGATGCTCTGCATCGTCTATTACGGCGGCGCCGACCTCTTCCTTATCGACCGGCACGTGCTCGATATCAGCCCGCCGGTGGCGATCCTGATCTCACTGACCTCACTTGTCTTCGGCTGGATCGTCTACGACCTGCTCTGCAAATCGCCGCTCGGCAAGAACACCTGGGGCCTGATGGCGGTGCTCTATGTTGTGCTCGTCGTCATGGCCTGGGGTTATACGCAGCTTTTTACCGGCCGCGCCGCCTTCCTGCATCTCGGCGCCTTCACCGCAACGATCATGTCGGCCAACGTCTACATGATCATCATACCCAACCAGAAGATCGTCGTCGCCGATCTCATCGCCGGCCGCACGCCTGATCCGAAATACGGACAGGTCGCCAAGCAGCGTTCGCTGCACAACAACTACCTGACGCTGCCCGTCATCTTCTTCATGCTGTCGAACCACTATCCGCTGGCATTCGGAACGGCGTTCAACTGGGTGATCGCGGCCCTGGTCTTCCTGATGGGCGTGACCATCCGCCACTGGTTCAACACCACCCATGCCAGGAAAGGCCGGCCGACCTGGACCTGGATCGTCACCATCATCCTCTTCATCCTGATCATGTGGCTTTCGACCGTGCCGAAGCTGCTGACCGGCGATAAGGACACGGCGGCAGTGGCCCCCGCCTTCCAGCAATTTGCCGGCGATCCGCATTTCCCTGCCGTCAAACAGCTGGTCTCGACACGTTGCACCATGTGCCACGCGGCCGAGCCCGCCTATGAAGGCATCGTGCGGCCGCCCAAAGGCGTGATACTCGAAAACGACGCGGAAATTGCCGCCCATGCCCGGGAAATCTATATACAGGCGGGCCGAAGCCATGCCATGCCGCCCGGCAACGTGACCGATATAACGCCGGACGAGCGCAAGCTGCTCGTCGCCTGGTTCGAAAGTGCAGTCGAAGGTAGGAAACAATGACGACGACACTCCTGCGCGGCCGCCTGCTGTCTTTTCATCGCGCGCCGCTAAGCCTCGCCGATAGCCAAAGCTATCTCTATGAGGAAGATGGCGGCCTGCTGATCGAAGATGGGCTGATCGCGGCGGCCGGCGCCTATGCCGACGTGAAGGCAAAGGCAGCCGCTGATGTAGCCGAGATCGACCATCGCCCGCATCTGATCATGCCCGGCTTCATTGACATGCATCTGCATTTTCCCCAGATGCAGGTGATCGCCTCCTATGCCGCCAATCTGCTCGAATGGCTGAACACCTACACCTTTCCCGAGGAATGCCGTTTCGTGGAAAGCGCGCATGCGCAAAGGATCGCCACGCATTTCTACGACGAGCTGATCCGCCACGGCACGACGACGGCAGTCGCCTATTGTTCCGTGCACAAGACCTCGGCCGACGCCTTCTTCGCCGAGGCGATGAAGCGCAACATGCGCATGGTCGGCGGCAAGGTGATGATGGACCGCAATGCCCCGCAGGGCCTGCTCGACACGCCGGAGATGGGCTATGACGAGACCCGCCAGGTAATAGCGGACTGGCACGGCAAGGGCCGCAACCATGTCGCCATCACCCCGCGCTTCGCCATCACATCGACGCCGGCGCAGATGGAGGCGACGGCGGCGCTCGCCCGCGAATTTCCCGACCTGCACATCCAGACGCATCTTTCGGAAAACCACGACGAGATCAAATTCACCTGCGAACTCTATCCCGACGCGATCGACTATACCGACATCTACGCCCGCTACGGCCTGCTCCGACCGAAAAGCCTGTTCGGCCATGCCATCCACCTCTCCGAGCGCGAAGCCGATGCCATGAGCGAGACCGGCGCCGTCGCCGTCCATTGCCCGACCTCGAACCTCTTCCTCGGCTCCGGCCTGTTTCCGTTGAAAGCGCTGGCGCGGCGCGAAAAGCCGGTCCGCATCGGCGTCGCCACGGATATCGGCGGCGGTTCCAGCTATTCGATGCTCAGGACGATGGACGAGGCCTACAAGATCCAGCAGCTGCTCGGCGAGCGGCTGAACCCGCTGGAAAGCTATTATCTGATGACCCGCGGCAATGCCGAAGCCCTGTCGCTGGTCGACCGCATCGGCACATTGGAACCCGGTACCGAGGCCGATCTCGTCGTCCTCGATGCTGCGGCCACCCCGGCCATGGCGCTGAAGATGGAAGTGGTGAAGACACTGCCGGAGGAACTCTTCCTGCTGCAGACGATGGGCGACGACCGGGCGATCGCCGAGACCTATGTGGCCGGTATTGCTTTGAAAGCAACGCTTTGACGATCTCGGCCGCCGTCAGACCGGGAACGTGAAAGCCGTCCGAGGCGGCTAGTTTCCCATAACGCTCCTTTTGCAATTCATGTTATGGCCGGTAGCCGCATTCAGATGTGAAGGTTCGATTCATGGCCGCTCCACTCACCATCGCCGATCTGAAGAAGCTCGCGCAGCGCCGTGTGCCGAGGATGTTTTTCGACTATGCGGATTCGGGCGCCTGGACGGAATCCACATATCAGGCGAATGAGAGCGATTTCAGTCGGCTCAAGCTGCGCCAGCGGGTGTTGGTCGACATGACCGAGCGCACGCTGGAAACGACGATGATCGGCCAGAAGGTGTCGATGCCGGTGGCCTTGGCGCCGACCGGCCTCACCGGCATGCAGCATGCCGATGGCGAGATGCTGGCGGCGCGCGCGGCGGAGGAATTCGGCGTTCCCTTCACGCTTTCGACGATGAGCATCTGCTCGATCGAGGATGTCGCTTCGGTGACGACGCGCCCCTTCTGGTTCCAGCTCTACGTGATGCGGGACAAGGATTTTGTCCTCGGGCTGATCAACCGCGCCAAGGCCGCCAAATGCTCGGCGCTGGTGCTGACGGCCGATCTGCAGATTCTCGGCCAGCGCCACAAGGACCTGCGCAACGGGCTTTCGGCGCCGCCGAGATTCACCCCGAAGCACATCTGGCAGATAGCGACCCGGCCCTTCTGGTGCCTGGACATGCTACAGACGAAGCGACGCACCTTCGGAAATATCATCGGCCACGCCAAAAATGTCTCCAACATCACCTCGCTCGCCGCATGGACGCACGAGCAGTTCGATCCGCGGCTCTCCTGGGCCGATGTCGCCTGGATCAAGGAACAATGGGGCGGACCGCTGATCATCAAGGGCATCCTCGACCCGGAAGACGCCCGGGCCGCCGCCGACACCGGCGCCGATGCGATCGTCGTCTCCAATCATGGTGGCCGCCAGCTTGACGGCGCCCCCTCCTCTATCAGCATGCTCCCTGCGATCGTCGACGCCGTCGGCGACCGCATCGAAGTCCATCTCGACGGCGGCATCCGTTCCGGCCAGGACGTCCTGAAAGCCGTGGCACTCGGCGCCAAGGGCACCTATATCGGCCGCCCCTTCCTCTACGGGCTCGGTGCCATGGGCAAGGAAGGCGTCACGCTGGCGCTCAGCATCATCCGCAAGGAGATGGACATCACCATGGCGCTGTGCGGTAAGCGCGACATCAACGACGTGAACTCGTCGATCATATCAGGGCAAGGCTGAGAGAAATCGGCACCGGCTGCCCGCTATGGGCCGGGCAGGAACCGCGATATACGCAACGGGCACGCAATTCAGCAAAGCGGCTGGCCGTCGCTCGCAGTGAACAGAAGGATCGCGAAAATTCCGAGATAGATGGCGAGCGCAAAACGCTGCCGCCAGACGATGCGGCGCGATGCGGCAATCCGCCTCTCGAGGTCAGCCGGCGTCCCGTCCGGTTTGCGAAGCTGCATGCGGGACAGCAGGTCGTCGACGGCGGCAAGACCGTCGGCCTCTGTCTCGTGGCTCGACGCAAGGCGAAACAACAGCGCGTCGAAGAGAAGATGGATCGCCAGCCCAAGAACGATCCCACAGAATACCAGCATCAAGAGCCAGCCGAGAGACGGAGCGAAGCTTCGATATCCCGCGAGGATCGGGCCGACAATCAGTGGCAACAGCGCTGTCAGCCCGCAGAAGATGGAATTGCGGCCGAGATTTCGCGCGGCCGCCGAGGCCATGGCATTCCACTGCGTCATTGAAGGCCCTCCGCCACCGCATGGATAGTTTCAGCGGGCAGATGAACACGCCGTCCCGCGCGTTCGATCAGCCGCAGTGCTTCGGCTGGATCTTCGCAGCGTTGGCTGATCAGCAGCCAACGCACGATGACGCAGGCGCTCCGCTGGAAACCGAGCGCACAGCAGACGAGGACCGGCCCCTCCCGGCGCGCAGCCTCGATGAGGTTCGCCGCCGCTCCCGTCTGGATCTTGTCGAGGCCTGTAAGATCAAGGGTGGGAAAGCTGCACCAGCCCGTTGATATCCCGCTCGGGCGCTGAAGTTCACCGGTGATGTCGATCACCGTCGCAAAACGGTTGGCCTCATGGCGACGCGGAAAGCGACCGAGATGGACGCCGTCGGCGATCACCACGGATGCCGGCATTCTGCGGGTCCAGAGCCAGATGTTGATTTGAGCGCCGAGCCGGTAGGGCGCCAGTAGCCAGCGGCTGGTAAACGCGGCCCGGCCATCGGCGCGTTTCAGGAATATCTGCGGGCCAGCCCCGAAATATCCGACCGCGACAATCGCCAGCGCAATCGCCGGCCAGAGCAACAGAAGTGCTGCGGCCGATAGTGGAGTGCAGAGCGCTGCAAGGCCGAGAAATGCGACGGCACCGCACAGATAATAGATGCCGAGACGGCGCGACTTCGGATCGCCGCTCACCGCAAAATTCGCAAGCGGCGAACCGGCATCGCGGGGGAAAAGCCAGGCGGCAAACAGACCGAGCAATATGCCGGTTGGTATGTCCATGAGATGATGCTGCCAGGTCGTCAGCACCGAGGCACCGATCACAAAGCACCAGAAGTGCCAGACAAGCCTGGCCCGCAGCGGCAGCCGGCCGCGCAGATGGTCCCAGATCACGACGAGAAGTGCGATATGCAGCGACGGTGCCTGGTTGAACGGCTTATCGAAGCCGCCGAGGACGGCGAACATGAAGCCGGGCAGGCCGCTTGTTTCCGGCCGCACGAAGATCGCTTCGAGCGGAAACGCGATAAAGCAGGCGACGGCGACCAGCTGGATCGTCAGATAACGCCTCGCCAGCATATCGACATCGCGCGGCGTGGTGTTGATGAACAGGCAGAGCGCATAAAACAGATTGATCGACCAGTACGGAATGATCGTCCATCCGAGGAACGGAATGGCGCTTTCCCATGCGAAGGCAATGTTCGGCACATGAGCGCGTTGCGATGCCAGCCAATTGGCGCCGCCATAGGTCAGGTAGAAGAACGGCGCCAGGAAGGCGAGCCAAAGCGCCGCCCGCTTCAGGACCGGCGCTGCCTCTGAAAAAGTAGAACGTGCCTGGCCCAAAGCTTTGCCCTCAGACCCTTTCCGCCAACGAGACGGTGAAAATGCCCCACTGGTCGATGCGCTGTTCGATCTTGCGGAAACCGGCTGCGGCGACCAGCTGGTCCATTTCTTCTTGCGTTCGCCGCCGCATCACCCACGCCTCGCCGCCGCGATGGGAGGTCAGGGCGCGGGCAATCATCTCCAGTTGCGGATGCCATGGCTGGTTGGTGTAGACCAGCAGACCACCGGGCTGCATCGCGCGGGCAATCCCGTTGAGCGACGCGGCGATCATCGCATTGTCGGAAAACAGCTCGTAAAGGCCGGAGACGATCGCCAGGTCCGGAGCCGGCGTGATTGCCGCTAGCCCCTCGCCGTCAAAGGCATCCTGCTGGCGGAAGCTGACGAAATCGCCCAGTCCACGCGCGGCAATGCTGTTGCGGCCGGCGTCGACGTTGATCGGGGAATAATCCTGCAGCCGCACACTATCGGGACGCACGGCGGCCGTTTCGATCGCATCAAGGACATAACGGCCGTGCCCGGCCGCTATGTCGAGCATGTGGGTACTGCGGCCGTCTGCTTTCAGGCGCTGCAGCGCCCGGTCGATCAGCTCCTGCAAGTGCAGCTTGCGCTGCCTGATGCCGCGCCAGCCGATCGCCTCGAGGAATACCCTGTCGATCAACCGCCCGCCGGGACCGAGCCCGCGCGGCCTGTTCTCGTAGACGTAATCGAGCGTCGAGCCGGAATCGAAACCGGTCCTGACCCCGGTCCTTATGCCTTCGGAGACCAGGGCGCCGAGCCTGATATTCAGACGGCTGAGCGCCCAGTAGATGCCGCGTGGGGATGTGGCCTCAAGCGGGCTCGCCAGCCGGTCGGCCTCGTCCTTGGTATAACCCTGGATATGGGCGGTGCGAAGATCGGCAGGCGCACGGGGCTCGGCGAAACGCGCATCGATAAAACGGCGGATCTCGGCCAGCGCAATGGCGCGGTCCTTTTCGCCAAGCGTGTCATGGTAGAAGCCGGCAAACACATGACGCTCCTTGATGCGGCTGCCGAGGTTTTCGAAAAACCGGTGCTGCGGCGCGTGTCGCGCCACCCAATCGCTGCCGGAGATCAGCAGCTGGGTCGGAACGGTGATGGCGCGGGCGTCGCCAACGACGCGGGCGGCGGCCTCATAGAGCTGCACGAGAATGTTGGAGGCAATCGGCCGGGTGATCAATGGGTCGGATTCGTACGAGGCGATGCGCTCGGGATCATGTGTCAGGAACTTGGCCTTGACATAGGAATTGACGAAGAATGTCCCCTTGAGCTTTTCCCAGAGCGCTATGCCTTCCCTCGCAAAAGGCACGTAGAGCTTGACGCTGAAGGCCGGTGAGGCCAATACGAGCGCACGGATCGGCGGCGCATAGTCGTGCACCCAGGTGGTGGCCAGGACCGCGCCGACGCTCTGCGCAATGACGGCGATATTTTCGACTGATGTACCGCTTGTCTCGCTGACATGACGGACGAAGCAATCGAGATCACGCGCCGAGGCAGCAAAGGATGGCGAATAACCGCGCTCTCCCGGTGAACGGCCGTGGCCGCGTGCGTCCCAAGCGTAGAAGGCAAAATCATCGAGGCCGAGCTCGGTGGCGAGATGGGCGACGCGGCCGCCATGTTCGTGCCCGCGATGGAGCAGAATGATTGCGCCCTTCGATGCGGCGCCCGTCGCAGGCCACATCCGATAAAACAGCCGAGTGCCGTCAAACGACGCGAATTCGGATTCACCCATGGGTCTGGCCGTCGAGGACGGTTGCGCATTGTCGGCGGTTTGCAGCACGGTCTTCTCCGATTCAGATTGGTGGATGGGTTGCAACCATTGGCGGCAACAATGATTTGCCTTCATTGCAAAAGTCCAGTCGCAAATGTAAGTCCCTTGCGTGAACCGATATGAAGTGCGGTCTTTCGATGCCGCGAAACTCCACCGAGGTAGCATGTCTGTTTATCAATTGAAGTCGCGATTTCAGAATATTCTTCGCCCTCTGGTCCGCTCTCTTGCGGCACGAGGCGTCACCGCCAATCAGGTGACATCAGTTGCTGCCGCCGTCTCGGTTGCACTGGGCCTTTTTCTGAGCGTCGCCCCGCTTCCGCATTGGTTCCTGCTGGTGCCTATCTGGTTTCTCCTGCGTATGGCACTCAATGCCATCGACGGCATGCTCGCCCGCGAACATGGGCAGAAGAGCGTTCTAGGCGCGTATCTGAACGAGATCGGTGATGTCGTGTCGGATGTCGCCCTGTATTTGCCATTTGCGTTCATCGATCCCAACGGCCTGATGCCGGCGATATCAGTCATATTCCTGTCGGCGCTGACGGAATTTGCCGGCGTTTTGGGTCAAACGGTCGGCGCAAGCCGGCGTTATGACGGCCCGCTCGGCAAGAGCGACCGTGCGGTTCTTTTCGGCGCGCTCGGCGTCTTTGTCGCGGCTGGTGGTCAGTTCGCAGCATGGACGTCGTGGCTTTGGGCGGTAGTGGCTCTGCTTCTCGTATGGACCATCATCAACCGTATCACCGCCGGCATTCGCGAGGCGCACGCTGCCGCCCGATAGCGAGTCGAGCCGACCGCCGCCGGTGCCATCGCTAAACTTGCGTTCTCCTTTTAACTGCATGTTAAACCTAGGTTGTATTTTTAGCGCGGCATCTTGAAAGCACTAAAGCGGTGCTTTATGTTTTATCGTATGGCGAACACAGGCAAAACACCACATCCATCGCTGCTACGCTACACGCTGGCGCCTGATGAGCATGCCCGGCAGGCGCTGGACGATACTGTCGCCGCCTATCGCAGTATGATCGATATCCTGACTGAACTGATCGACGACAAGGCCGGCGCCAATCTGGTTGTGCTGCATGATATTGCCTATGAAACCGTCCGCGAGCAGACGAGCCTGCCGGCACGGCTGGTAACACTCGGCCTTCGCGATTTCGCCGCCAATCGCGGCGCCACCGCCGATCCGCCGCTTCTGCCGCTCGACGACAAGCTGTTTGCCATCAAGGGGCCTTCGGACCTGACGATCGCCACGGTGCATGGACGCGTTGCCGTACCCTTCGATGTCGCGGGTTATAGCAAGGGGTGGGAGAGTATTTTTCCCGCCTACCTTGTGGCCGGCCAGGATCATTACGAGATTCACATCGGCGTCACGCCGAATTCCGCTCGGATGGAGGAAAACATGACGAATGAAGGCATTCTTTCCCGCATGGGCCGTCTGATTGCAGGCATCGCCAATGCGGCAATCGACAAGGCGGAAGGCGTCAACAAGATCGCCGTCATCGAACAGGCGATCCGCGAGATCGATGCAGCAGCCGACGAAGCCCGCACCGATCTCGGCAAGGCACGCGCCGAGGAATACCGCATCCAGAGCCGCAAGGACGAAATCGTCGAGGACATGAACGCGCTCGACGCCAAGATCCGCCTCGCGGTCTCCTCTGAGCGCGATGATTTGGCAAAGGCCGGTGTCGCTCGCCAGATCGATCTCGAATCCCAGATCGCAGCACTCGACAAGGCGCTCGCCGATGCCAGGCAACAGGTGGACGAAGGCCAGAAAGCCCTGCAGGCCGTGCTCGCCACGCGCCGCGAGGCGGATGCCCGCCTTGCCGATTTCAAGCGCAGCATTGCCCTGCATCCCGAACCTGCTGCAACCGGTCATAGCCAGCCCACGCCGGGCGCAGGTGCGGCCCGTGCCGCCGCGGCGGTGTCGCGGCTGACCGGCGTCCCCTCAGCCGAGCATATCAACAGTTCCGAGTTGGACGAACTCGACCGGTTGCACCGCGAACAGGCGATCGAGGCACGCCTCGCGCGCTTCAAGACGGATAACCGGTAACGCCGATGGCACTTTTCTTCGCACCTGAATGCGCTCCCTTTGCCATCGCAGCCGCGGTGCTCGCAGGGCTGACCGCGATCGAGATGCTCGCGACCGTCATGGGTTTTTCGATCACGGAACTTCTCGGGAAACCGGATTTTCATGGCCATGACGGCATTGCGGGCTACCTGTCCTGGCTCAATCTCGGCGGCGTTCCCCTGCTCATTCTCATGATGCTGGCGCTCGGCTTCTTCGCTATTGCCGGCTTTGCCATCCAGGCCATCGCCAACGCCTTCTGGGCGCCGCTGCCGGCCATGATCGCCGTCATACCCGCCCTCTTGATCACCTTCCCCATGGTCAGGGCATCGAGCAGGACCGTGGCGCGGATCGTGCCGCATGACGAAACCTATGCCGTCGATCTCGACACGCTCATCGGCAGAACCGCCGAAGTGTCGCTCGGCCCGCTGGACCAGGGATTGCCGGGACGCGTCCGCGTCAAGGACCAGCATGGCAACTGGCATGTGCTGAGAGCCCGGGCCGCGAAAGATCAGGAGCCTCTGAAAATCGGCACGCAGGTCCTCCTCGTCGACCGCAAGGCAGATGTATTTATCGCCATTCCCGCACTGGTCGACCCGGCCGCGGCGGACAATCAATCTTTCAGGGAGCAGCCATGATGTATGACATTATTCTACCGGCCGGCATTGCCGTCGTTTTGATCTTCGGCATCGGCTTCGTCCTTGCCTCTCTCTACACACGTTCCAGCCGCGACGAGGCCTATGTGCGCACCGGCCTCGGCGGCCAGAAAGTCGTGCTCGACGGCGGCTCGGTCGTCCTGCCGATCTTCCACTCGACCGCGAGGGTGAACCTGAAGACGCTGCGGCTCGAGGTTCGCCGCGGCGAAGGCGATGCGCTGATCACCAAGGACCGCATGCGCGTCGATATCGGCGCCGAATTCTATGTGCGCGTCAAACCCGATGCCTCCTCGATTGCCCTTGCCGCCCAGACGCTCGGCAACCGCACCAACGACGCCGAGGCGCTGCGTATCCTGATCGAGGCAAAATTCGTCGACGGCCTTCGCTCGGTGGCCGCGACCATGAACCTCGACGCTCTGCAGGAACAACGCATGGACTTCGTCAAGGCCGTGCAGGAAGCGGTCGGTGCTGATCTCCAGTCGAACGGCCTCGAGCTCGAATCCGTATCCCTGACGCGGCTCGACCAGACCGACATCAAGCATTTCAACGCCAACAACTTCTTCGATGCGCAAGGCCTCGCGGCACTGACGCGCATTACCGAGGGGCGCAAGAAGGAGCGCAACGAGATCGTTCGCGATACCGAAGTCGCCATCGCCCAGAAGGATCTGGAGGCTCGTCAACAATCGCTGACCATCGAGCGGACCAAACGGGAAGCCGAACTCAGCCAGGAACGCGACATCGCCAACAAATCCGCGGCGACACGCGCCGAAACCGCTCAGCAGGAGCAGGCGGCAAAACGCGCCGAGGAAGAAGCCCGCATTGCCTCCGAACAGGCGATCGCTGAACGCGAGGCATCTGCCAAGCAGGCCCGCGAAAGCGCCAACATCGACGCGGCCCGCGCCGTCCAGCAACGCGAAACCGAAGCTAAGCGCGATCTTCAGATTGTCGCGCAGGAAAGCGCGATTGCCGTTGCCAATAAAAGCCGCGAGGAATCCGAGGCGAAAGCCACCGCCGAAACCGCCCGCGCGCTAGCGATCGCGGCAGAGGAAAAGGTCGGCACGGCCAAGGCGATCGAGATTGCCGAGCGCGAAAAACAGATTGCCGTGATCGACGCGCGCAAGAAGGCCGAAACCGAAGCGACCGCCGTGACCGTCGGCGCCGAGGCCGAGAAACAGGCGGCCACCGACCAGGCTGAAGCGATCAAGACCTTGGCGAACGCCGAAGCGGATGCGGCGATCATCAAGGCCAAGGGCATTCTCGAAACTGGCCGGGCTCAGGCTGAAAGCGAGGCTTTGCTCAACGAGGCCCGCAACAAGCTGAGCCAGACCATCATCGAGTTCGAGATCACCCGCGAGCGTATCCGCATCATCCCCGAGGCGCTTGCCGAGGCGGTCAAGCCGATTGAGAAGATCTCCGATATCAGAATTTTCGATACCGGCGGCATGCTCGGCCGCGGAAACGGTGCGAACGGCGACAGCGGCATCGGTCTCGGCGAAGGCTTGGCCGGCCAGCTCCTCTCCTATCAGGCAAACAAGCCGATCCTCGACAAATTGCTGAAGGAGGCCGGCTTCGAAGGCGACAACGCCATCTCATCCCTCCTTGGAAATCTCGATGGCGCAAAACCGGCAAAGCCGGTTGCGGCTCCGGTAAAGCCGGCAATACACACCGCGCCTCCGGTAACGCCGGCCGCAGCCCCTGCAAAAACCATCGCCCCTTCGGCGCCCGAGAAGGATTGATCGCAGCGCAGGCGGGTCTGGGCTATCTCACCCAACCCGCCGCCAGCGCACTCGCCCAGTCGGCACGGCCCCTTTCGGCGGCCAGTGCCGACATCGCCATATGATCGTAGGCGACGGTTCGGAACTGCCATATCCATCCGGCCGCCGTCTTTTCCAGAATAGCATAGCTCGCCAGCGGGTGGCCTGCTTCGACCTTGTGGTAATAAGGCAGATCGTCGTCATAGGCTGGGCAGCCGACACTGCCGGGATTGACGATCAGCCGGCCGTCGGAGAGGCGGACGGCGCGCGGGAGATGGCTGTGACCGCAAAGGATCAGCGGCAGGTCGATGCCTTCAGCCAGCGCCTCGATCGCTTCGATCGGCTTTAGGAAAACAAGACCCTCCGGCGAGACCGATTCCAGCCAGTAGAGATTGTCGTCCTTCGGCGTCGCGTGGCAGAGATAGGCTTCCCCACGATAGACGACATCGAATGGCAGACTGCGCAGCCAGTCGAGGTGGGATCCCGTCAGTTGCCGATAGGCCGCAGCATCCGAGGCATGCATGGCGGCCGGATCCTGCTCGATCAGATAGCGGTCGTGATTGCCGAGAACAGAGATGAGGCCAAGCGGCATCAGCAGGTCTGCGGTCCGGCCGGCCTCCAGCGGCCCGCTGAAGAAATCGCCGAGATTGACGATCTCCTCGATGCCTTCAGCGCGAATAGCCGAAAGCACCGCTTCGAGCGCCAGATGGTTGCCGTGAATGTCGGCGATCGCTGCAAACCTCATTTAGCTGCCTCGATAAGTGGAATAACCGTAGGGCGAAATCAGCAGCGGCACGTGATAATGCGCCGTGACATCGGCGATGCCGAAGCGGATCGGCACGAGATCGAGGAAGGCCGGATGCGGCAGCGGCGTGCCGTTGCGGCGCAGATAATCGCCGGCGTGGAAGACGAGTTCGTAGGTTCCGACGTGGAAATTTTCACCGACGAGAATAGGGCCGCCGTCGACCCGGCCGTCGGCATTGGTCTCGACCGTCTTCAGATGTCTGCGGATCTCGCCGTCGAGCTGAAAAAGATCGATCCTGAGCCGCTCGGCCGGCTTGCCAAGGGCGGTATCGAGAACATGCGTGGTCAGTCCGGTCATGGGGCTGGCTCTTTGATGAGGTAAGGGGTTTCGAAGAAGAATTCCTCTAGATTGTTGCCCGGCCCGTCGCGGTCGACGACCAGGAAATCCGAGACCTGACCAAGCGCCATCAGCGGATGATGCCAGACGTTGCGGCGGTAGTTCACGCCCTGGTCCCCGCGCGCCAGAAACACCTGCGGCCTGCCCGGGCGTCCGTTCTCGTCGTCGGAGACGACGACGAGAAAAGGACGGCCGGAAACCGGCGAGAAACTCTGGCTGCCGAAAGGATGGCGCTCCATCATATCGATATCATAGGGGAAACTGCGCGGCTGGCCGCGAAAGAGATTGATGATGACGCGGGCGCCCTCCCCCGCCGCCTCCGCTGCGGCCAGCGCGTGAAACCGTTCGGTGGTGCCGCCATTGATGAGCCGCATCGAGGCCGGATCGGCTTCGATTACCTCGCCGAAGGGAGCGAAGGCGGAACTGGTGAGCCGGCGAATGTCGAGAAATTCGGGCATCGCCTCACTCACCTTGGGCATGCCAGTTACGGACGGCATCGATCTCGCGAAGAAGCTCCGGCAGCGTCCGATAGGTCGCCTCCCAGATGTCCGAGGGATCGAGATCGAAGACATCGTCGAGGATGCGATTGCCTGTACCGCAGATCTTCGTCCACGGCAGGCCGGGATGCTCGGTGGCAAATTCCGGATGCGTCACCAGCAGACGGGATGCAGCAGCACCGATGGTGAAGTGGCAGAAGGCAACGGCCTTGAAAGTGAGCTGGTCCTCGGCGAAAGCCGCCTCATCCAATCCGCCGATGAAGGACAGCGCTTCGGATGCCGCCTTTTGCATGTCATTGAGATAGTCGATGGCACGCCTCTCCTTCATTCCGCCTCCGGCAGCATCGCGGTCAGACGCAGCAGCGCGATCTTTTCGACCTGCGCAGTCGCGGTAGAAAATTCTTGGTCCCGGCCGTTGCCGATCCGTGTTTCGAAAGCTTCCAGAATATCCTCCTTGCCGAGTCCTTTGACGGCGATGATGAAGGGAAAGCCATATTTTTCGACATAGGCCGAATTGAGTTCGGTGAAGCGGGCGTGCTCGGCAGGGCTCAAGCGGTCGAGACCGGCGCCGGACTGCTCCCGGCGGCTGTCCTCGGTAAGTTCGCCGGATATGGCAAGACGCCCGGCAAGGTCGGGGTGGGCTCGGAGCACGCCGAGACGTTCCTCCCGGCTTGCCGCGCGGAAGACCTCCGCAAGCGCCGCATGCACGCCTGATGCCGTCAGCGGCTCGCTCACGCTGCCGATGTCATAGGCACGCTCTGCGATGAAAGGCGAATGTTCGAAGACGCCGCCGAAGCGGGAAACGAAATCCTCGCGCGATAGCATCAGATCGCGTCCGGCTGATGGTGCTTGTGCCAATGCTCGGCAATCTCGATGCGGCGCGGAATCCAGACCTGGTCGTGCTTCAGCACATATTCGATGAAGCGTTTCAGCGCCGCTGCACGGCCGGGACGCCCAACGAGACGGCAATGCAGGCCGACCGACATCATCTTCGGGCTGCCCGCCTTGCCTTCTTCATAGAGCGTATCGAAGGCATCCTTGAGATAGGTGAAGAACTGATCGCCGGTGTTGAAACCCTGCGGCGTTGCAAAACGCATGTCGTTGGTTTCCAGCGTATAGGGAATGATCAGGAAGGGTTTCCCATCGACGCCCTTGACCCAGAAAGGCAGGTCGTCGGCGTAGGAATCGGAGGAGTAGAGAAAGCCGCCCTCCTCCTGCACAAGCCGTAGCGTATTGTCGGAAGGCTTGCCCTGATACATGCCGTAGGGGCGCTCGCCGGTGAGTTCGGTGTGCAGGCGCACAGCTTCGAGAATATGCTTGCGCTCCAGATCTTCCTGAAAATCCTTGTATTCCAGCCAGCGGTAACCATGGCTGGCGATCTCCCAGCCGGCTTCCTTCATCGCCGCGACGGCTTCCGGATTGCGGGCCATCGCCAACGTCACACCGTAGACGGTGGCCTGCACCTTGAGATCGGTGAACATCCGCCAGAGCCGCCAGAAACCGGCGCGCGAACCATATTCATAGATCGATTCCATGTTGAGATTGCGCTGTCCCGGCCAGGCGGCCGCGCCGACGATCTCCGACAGCAGATTTTCGGACGCCGGGTCGCCGTCGAGGATCGAGCTTTCGCCGCCCTCCTCGTAATTGATGACGAACTGCACGGCGACGCGTGCCTCTTCAGGCCATTTCGGATCGGGCGTCTGGCGCCCATAGCCGACGAGATTACGCGGATAAGTCTCGGATACCATCAAATCACCTTCTGAAAAGACGGAGAACGGTAGCATCCGCAGCCGGAATGTCGAGACGGAAACTGCGCAGCGGAATTTTATCCTTGCTGCGCAATACGTTAGCTTATCTCATGTCAGGCGATCTTGCGAGCGCTGACCTTGCCCATCGGATGCAGCGAATGAACCCGGAAAGGTCCGCCGGTGCCTTCCTCGATCATCAGCGCCACATTCGAAACGATGACCGGTTCCATGAGCACGGGCTCGAAAATCGTTCGCAGCGCCGGCTCGATGCGCGGCATGTCGATCGCGTTGACCGGGCCCGTCACCGGCATATGGAAGCGGAACTCTTCCATCACGTAAGGATTGCCCCAGCGATGCAGGTTTGAGAACTGCGCCGCCGACAGACCGTCCGGATCGCTGCGTTCGATGTCGGCCTCGCTCAGCGGCGCGCGGAAACGGTCGAATTCCTGCACGATCACTGAGGCAAGATATTGGATCTGCTCGCAGGGAACGTTCGGCAGCAGGCTGTAAAAATTCCCGAGCCGGGCGACTTCGAGACGCGGAATCTGAAAGGGAAGGACAGTCCCGGAAAAACGCATGAGATCGCGCAAGAGTTGCGATTCGGACAGATCGGACGAAAGATGGAACGGCGCCTTCAAAACGCCGTGAAAACCATAGCGCCGCGGCACGGCCGTATGGAAGGCGATCTCATGAATGCCCAGACCACGAACTGCCGGAGGCTCCAGCATATCGCCTGAAAACACGTTTCGGCCAAGCCAATGGGCGGCCATGAGCGATAGCGGGTCGCTCGCCGGAGGCGTGAAGCAAATGGCATAGCGCATGCGATTTCCTCCATCAGGAAAAGGAGCGCCGGTGGGCGCTGTCGATGCGCAAGCAAATAGGTGATTTGCATGACAGAATAACGAAACGCAGCTGCAGCTAATTCACGTTTAACGAGAAGCCGCTGCGATGTGGCTTGAAATCGCGAAGCTCTCCGGCAGCAAAAATCCGCAGTCTTTATCGCCTGCAATACAGATCACCGCCTCCGCCAGCCGGTGGGCCAGGCCGAAGCTGACCTTGAAGCCGCCGGTCAGCGCAATCAGGCGCGGGTGATCGGGATGGCGGCCGATCATCGGATCGCGGTCGACGGCCTTCGGGCGAAGTCCCGCCCAGCGCTCGACAACAGGCGCGTCGCGAAGGATTGGCACGATGCCGCGCGCCATCTCGATCAGCGCCTCGAGCTGGACATCGGTCGAAGTGGGATCCTCGAAGCGGTTCTCGCTGGTGCTGCCGATCGCCGCATGCCCGCCCTCATGCGCGATGACATAAAGCCCGTCGAGAAAGATCGTCGGCAGCGCCGGGTCGAGATCGGCCTTTAACAGCGCCGCCTGTCCCTTGACCGGCTGGCCGAGCGGCTGTTTCAGCCCCGGCGTCAGGCCCTGCAGCAACGGAAAGGACTGATGGCCGGCCGCCAGGATACAGTGATTGAAAGCGACCGTCTCGCCGCCCACCTCGGCCGTGCCGCGATCGGGATCGAGACCGGCAACCGCTGCATGCTCCAGGATGCGCACATGTTTTGCCCTCCGGAGAAAGGCGACGAGCGCCGCAATCAACGAGCGGGGCGCAACGCGGGCGGCGAGCGTGTCGTGCACGTAACCGCTCTCGCCGGCAGATGCTTCTATCCAGCCCTCCACCGGCGGCCTGCCGACCACATGCCAGTGGAAGCGGCGCTCGCCGGCCCGCCAATGGCGTTCGGCGTCCTCGGAATGGCCGCGTGCGATTTTGTTGAGATGCGGCTTCGGCAGCGGAATCAGCCGCCCGGACCGGCGATAACCGGCGGAAAGTCCACTCGCCGCTTCGAGCATGGCGATCTCGGCTTCGAGCGAAACCAGCGCATCGAACTGGAACTGCTTCTTAGCAGACCACCGGTCCGGCATATGCGGCATCAGCGCGCCGAGCAGGCCGCCGCTCGCGCCACCGCCCAATCTGCCGGTATCGGCGATCAGCGTAGCAATGCCGCGGCGCTCGGCATGGACGGCCGCCCAGAGCCCCATGATGCCGCCGCCGACGATCAGCAGTTCTGAGGATGATTGACCTGAGACCGGCCGAGGATTATCGGCTTTTTCCATGACAGACGTGAACCCCGATCAGATTGGCGCAGGCGCGCCGCAGCCGCTCGAATGGCGCGAGGGCGATATGCCCTATTCCCCAGCCTTTGGCGATCATTTTTATTGCCAGACCGATGGGCGGCTGGAATGCGGCCACGTTTTTCTGGCCGGCAACGGCTTACCGGAACGATGGAACGCGTGCCAGGCATTCGTGATCGGCGAACTCGGCTTCGGCACCGGCCTGAACTTCGCCGAGACCTGGCGGCAATGGAAACTGCACCGCGCGGCCGGCCAGCATCTGCATTTCATCTCCTTCGAACTCCACCCGATGCGCGGCGAGGAGATCGGCCGAGCCCTATCCCACTGGCCGGAGATCGACGCCGAAAGCGAGGCGCTGACGGCAGCCTGGCCGCAAACGCCTGCTGATACCGTCTCGCTCGACCTCGATGCCCAGACCAGGCTCAGCGTCGTCTGCGGCCGAGCGCTCGATGGCGTTGCAGCCGCAAAGCCCGGCTTCGACGCCTGGTATCTGGACGGCTTCGCGCCGTCGCGTAACGGCGACATGTGGTCGGAGGAACTGATGCGGCGCGTACACGAAAAAACGACGGCCGCTGGCACCTTCGCCACCTATGCGGCGGCAGGCTTCGTGCGCCGCAATCTCATCGCCGCAGGTTTTGCCGTCGAACGTCGCCAGGGCTTCGCCGGCAAGCGCGAAATGCTGTGCGGCATAAAGCACTGACGCTCGACACCACCATCGCTGCCGATGAATTATCCTGAATCAGTAGCTGGTTCGTCCCGGCTGCTGTTCGTCCTTGCCGAGCCATTGCCGGATCTTCTCTTCCAGCAATTCCGGGCTGATCGGCTTCGACATGTAGTCGTCCATGCCGGCGTCGAGGCAGAGTTCGCGGTCGCTTTCGAGGGCATGGGCGGTGACGCCGATGATCGGCACCCGGTGGCCCTGCCCCTTTTCCCGTTCGCGGATCGTCTGGGTCGCCTGATGGCCGTTCATAACAGGCATCGACACGTCCATCATGATGATGCGCGGCGTATGCCGTTCCCAGGCGGCGACCGCCTCCTCGCCATTGTTGACGACGAGGAAGGAAAGGCCCGTTCCCTGCAGGATCTGCGTGAAGACGATCTGGTTGACCTCGTTGTCCTCGGCGACGAGCACATCGACGAATTCGGCCGCCCGCGGCTGCGGCACCGGTGCAGGCGGCGGCACAGGCACCGCCGCTTCCGCCTGCAGCCGGGCAATCTCGGCTTCCGAAGCCTGCTTGACGCGGCTGGCGCGCACGACTTCGACGACGGTATTTCTAAGCACGTTGGCGCGCGCCGGCTTCATCAGATGCGCCTGGCCGTTCAGCGCCGCGAATTCCTTTTCCGTGCCCGAAATATCCATCGATGTGAGGAAAATGATCGGCAGCTCGACGAAACGACGATCGGCGCGCAGCCGGCGCGCGACATCAGCGCCGTTCATATCGGGCATATGATAGTCGAGCACCACGGCATCGACGGTGACGCCGAGATCGGCTGCCGCCTCCAGGATAGCAAGACCGGTACCGCCGCCCTCGGCGGCCACGCCGTCGAAGCCCCAGAGCGACAGCTGCTCGGTAAGGATACGCCGGTTCACTTCATTGTCGTCGACGACGAGGATGCGCGCGCCTTGCACGTTGATCGGCAGCGGTTTCGGCTCGAGCCGGGCTGCCGCCACCGCAAACGGCAGCGTGACGGTGAAGACCGAGCCCTTACCCCATTCGCTCTCGACGTTGAGATAGCCGCCGAAAAGGTCGACGAGCCCGGCAGTGATCGCCAGCCCGAGGCCTGTTCCCTCATGCCGCCGGGTCGAGGAGGCATCGACCTGCGAGAACTTGTCGAAGACCGTTTCGAGCTTCTCCGTCGGGATGCCGATACCGGTATCCTCGATGCGGATGCTCGCCATGATCTCGCCGCCGGCGGCAGGCTCGAAGCCGACATCGACGAAGACATGGCCGCGCTCGGTGAATTTGACGGCATTGCCGACGAGATTGGTGACGATCTGGCGGAAACGCCCGGCATCGCCGATCACGGCAGCGGGCAGATCCGGTGCTGCCCGCACCAAGAGTTCGATGTTTTTCTCGGCGGCGTGCGAGGATAGAAGTGTAGCCACGTCCTCCACCGCTTCGGTGATATCGAAGGCGGCTTTGCGCAGTTTCATCTGCCCGGCATCGATCTTCGAAAAGTCGAGGATGTCGTTGATGATCGTCAGCAGCGCATTGCCCGATTTGACGATGATGTCGACGAAGGTCTTCTGCCGCGTATCGAGATTGGTCTTGGCAAGCAGCTCCGCCATCCCGAGCACGCCGTTCATCGGCGTGCGGATCTCGTGGCTCATATTGGCGAGGAATTCGGATTTGGCGCGGTCGGCGGCTTCGGCACGCGACAAGAGATGGCGCAACTCCTCCTCGCGGCTCTTGAGTTCGGTGACGTCGGTGAAGAGCGCCACCCAATGCTGTCCCGCGCTGATCGTCGCATCCATGTTCACCCAGCGCTCGCCGCCGACATGGAAGACGGTGGAAATCGGCAGCCTGGCGGCGATATTGTCGCGCCAGCCCTGCAGGATCTCGGCTGCGGCATCATGGAAATCGCCGCGCGCCGCGCAATATTCGAACATGCCGAGCCAACCCTGCCCGGCTTCGATATAGGCGGGCGGAATCTGCAGGATATCGGCCATCGCCGCATTGGACATCTTGATGATGCCATCCTGGACGATGGCAAGACCCTGCGACATCGCATGCGTCGCATCGCGCATCATCTCGCCGACCCGCTCGAGTGCTGCGCGGGTCTCGTGAATTTCCTTTTCCCGCTCGCGCACTGCCGAAATGTCGGCATAGGTGAGCAGGATGCGGTCGTTGGAGATGCGGCGGCTGTCGAAGATGACGGATTTGCCGCCCGCCCAGCCGAGCTCGATCGGCTCGGGAACCTCGGCCTCGAACAGATGCTTGCGGAAGGCGTAGATCTCCTCCGGCGTCTGCCTGCCGTCATAGCGTCCAAGCTCTAAATTGCGGCGGATGACGTCGATAAAGGGGCGGCCGTCGAAGGGATCGTCGAGTGGCAGCTCCCAGATGCTGTAGAACTCGTCGTTGACGTACAGAATACGGTGGTCGTTATCGAGGATCAGCACGCCGATCGGCAGTGAGCGCAGGATGCTCTCGATATCCCGATGCAGAACCTCTTCCTGCTTCTTCGCCTCGATTAGCGCCGTCTCCCGCTCCTTGAGCGGCGCGATATCGGAAAAAGAGCCGACGACATAGGTGCGCCCATCCGCCGTCACGACGCGGTTGACCCGCGAGATGAGCGGATGAACGCGGCCATCCTTGCCCGGCATCTGGCTTTCGATCTCCTTCGACAGGCCATCTTCCAGCGCCAGGCGGTTTTCCTGGTAGATCGCCTCTCCGTCCTCCGGCCCGAACATTTCGTGCTCGGTCATCCCCAGCACCTCAGAGCGTTCATAGCCGCTGAAGCTCTCGTAATACTGATTGGCATAGACGAGGCGGTGTTTGTCGTCGCGTACGAAAACCGCGACCGGCAGGTCCTCCATGATGGTGCGCAACAGATCGCGTTCGTTGACGCTCTCGTGCCAGCCCGTATCGTTGGGAGCAGCCGGCTTTGCGCCGTTGCGATAGGCGGCGTTGACGACCAGCGGGCGGCCATCTGCGGCAAAGATGCCGATCGGATGGTCGAGCTTCTCAAGCGCCTCGCGCACCTCAGCAAAATCGGCCGCAGTCTCGGGGCTGCCGGCAATCCCGCTGCCGCCGATGGCGCGGCGCCGTTCGCGCACTTCGAAAATGCCGAGCACATAGGCCCGATCCGGCGACGGCGAGAAGCTTTCGATCTGGATGCGCTCGTGGCCGAGGCCCGCGGCGTCGAAACAGATGGCGTTTTCCTCGGTGCCGAACACCAGCGCGCGGCGTTCTCTATCCTCGCGCTCCTCTTCCTCGGGACGGTCGAAGAGCTCGCGGCTGCGTCTGCCGATGAAATCGGAAATCTCACGGCCCAGGAAGTCGGCATAGGCCTCGTTGACGGCGACATAGCGCAGTTCGCTGTTCTTGACATAGGCCGGGGTGTCCAGATCGGCGATCCGGCGGCAAGCCAATTCCAGTATGTCCCCGGCTGATTTCAAGAAATTGTCGCTCCCGCAATGAATGAAATATCAACTACAAAGACTATAACGCCAAGGCTTTTAACAAGGTTTTAACCATAATTTTCAGCGGGGAAATTTCACGAGCCGGCTCATCGAACAAAAGATACGCCACATTGGAAGCCGGGCTTGCGCGAGACTGAAAGAACGCCGCCATCGGCGGCAATCCCACAAGCTTGATACACCGGCATCCGTTGAAATCATGACGAAAATTTAATGCGGCAGGCGCTTGCATGGCCATCGCGCCGCCGCGATCCGGGCGGAACCTGGACACGGCTTTATGAAAGCCAGTCTAGATAAGGAAATAGCAATATGTCCGTTCTTCATAAGACCATGGCGACGGGCCTGATCGCGCTGACCCTTGCCGGCGCCTCGCTCGCCACCGCCACCACCGCCGATGCCCGTCCACGCGATGCCTTCTGGGGCGGCCTTGCCGCCGGCGTCGTCGGCGGCGCCCTGATATCCGAGGCAGCCCGCCCCGCCTACCCTGTCTATCCCGCCTACCCTGCACATCGCCCGTACCCGGTCTACCGGACCTATTACCGGCCAGCCTATTGCCATATCGAATGGCGACGCGATCGTTGGGGCGAGCCCTATCGCGTCCAGGTCTGCCCGGAATAGAAAAACCGCATCCGGCGCCGCTTGACCTCCCCGGCGGCGCCGGTCCAATCGCCATCAACGACGATCAAATGAAACTGGCGGATTTTCATCCGCCAGGTCAAAGCCGATCAACCGGATTTCCATCCCCTACGGAGAAAGCTCCTCGAGCACGCGCCCCTTTGTTTCCACGGCAAACAGCATGGTGACAATCGCGCCGACCATCAGAATGACTGCGAAGCTCGCGAAGACATACTGAATGCCCATGGAAGACATCAGCGTACCGACGATGATCGGGCCGGTCGACGATCCCAGGCGAAGCCAAGCGCTGCCGGTTCCCGTTCCCAGCGCCCTGAGGCGCGTCGGATAGATTTCCGCCGAGTAAAGGTAAAGGGAGAAGGTAACAGTCTGGACGATTGCATAAGCGAGACCGCCAAGAACCAAAACCTGCATGGCCGAGGTCGCCCCTAGCCAGGCGAGAGCCAGAAGCGGCAGGGGAGCGAGAAGCAGCGCACCCGTATACCAACGCTTTCGCCCCACCTTGTCGATGAGCAGCGCGCAGATGACGGCGGCGATCACGCCTCCGACCGACGTCAGGAAACCATAGAAGATGCTGGTTTGAAGCGGCAGGTTGAAGACTTGCCGATAGAGTGTCGGCAGCCAGGTGATCGTACCGTTGGCCACCGTATAAGCAGTGAACCACATGGCCCAGATGGAGAGCGTTCGCTTCAGGTAAATCCCCTGGAATAGCTCGCGCCAATCGGAGGTGCGACGAACCGGCGCTTGGACGAGCTTCGGTTCGGGCAGTTCCCTGCCGTCAGCACGAGCACTTTCTTCCATCCGGCTAACGATGGCGTTTGCTTCCTCATAGCGGCCGTTGGCAACGAGCCAGCGCGGCGATTCCTTCAGGAACCAGCGCAAGGGGATCATGAGAATTGCCGGTTCGAGGCCGACGACGAACATCGCCTTCCAGCCATAGATCGGCACCATGAAGTAGCCGATCAGCCCGGCGCCGACCAAACCGAGCAGGAACATGACCTCATAGAGGAGGAAGAACTTGCCGCGCCCCCTCGACCCGATCAACTCGTTGATATAGGCGCTGGCGACCGGCACTTCGCCGCCCGTGCCGATCCCCTGGGCGAAACGGAAAGCCATCATCGTGCCGGCACCGGCGGCAAACAGGCAAGCGACATCCATGCTGACGAAGAGCAGGATCGTGAACAGAAGAACTTTCAGCCGGCCGACCTTTTCGGCGAGCCAGCCGAACAGGATGGCGCCGATCAACTGTCCGAGATAACCCATCGACAGGATCATGCCGGTTTGTGCGGGGTTCAGGCCCCACTCACGCACGAGGACAGGCATGGCATAGGCGATGGCGATGACCGTGTAGCCGTCGAAGAACGTCGCGGCGCCGACGATATTGCGCGCCCAGAATACCTCACGGGTGATGGGAAGACGCTCCAGACGAGCGCTGATTTCGGCCTGAGGATCGACGATATTCGCCGTCTCAGCCGGGATAGGCTGCATGACATTCATTGGTTCCTCCTTCTCGCCCTCTGGCTTTCCACTCTCCCGGCCAGGGGCGCTGCTGCTTGATGGTTGCTGCTGCGTATCAAGTCGTCCTGTCGGTGCATTGGGCTTCAAAAAGGCGGACTTGCCTTCACGACCTCGCCATTTCCAGAGATGCGATGAGAGGTTCGACGCCGCTGCGACATGCACAGGGGCGTCGAATGGGTCACTCGGCAGCCAGGAGCTGGTCGACCCGGCCGATACCGGCCGCGTCGAAGGCAGCGAAGATATCCGCTTCGGCCTTTTCGCCAAGGTTCTTCAGCGGCTCACGGATCGTTGCATGGTCAAGGATACCGCGATGCACGAGGCCGAGTTTGAGGGCCACCGTGCCTTCCATGTGCGACCCGCGGTGATAAACAGCACGCGTCACCGGAAGAAGGCGTTCGAAAATCTCACGGGCTGCCGGGTAGTTCTGCGCCTTGCCGGCCTTGATCAGGTCGATCAGCAGTTCCGGCGCGATATTGCCGTAACCGACAAGCAGACCGTCGACGTCGAACATGGTCGGCAGCAGCCACTCATCGTGGCAGCTCAGAACCTGCAGATCAGAATTGGCCCTCTTCAGTTCCGGAATTTCGACATACCAGCGCTTCATATTGCGCACGCCATTCTTGGTGGCGACGACGCCTTCCTGGGTGGCGATGGCCAGTTGTGTGTCGAGATCGTAAGATGCCTTAGTGGCATCTGGATACTGGAACAGGATGCACTGCAGGCCCGATTCTTGCCAGATCGCCTTGTAGCGATCCTGGGGCGCCCCCTTCTGAAAACCGAAGCGCAGCCAGCCGTGGTTCGGATAGACGAGCGCGCCGGTGGCACCCGCCGCCTTGCACTTCCTGGCTTCCTCCGCGGCGACCTTCGTGCCTTCACCGGTAATCCCGGCGATGATCGGCACGGCGCCGTCGACTGCTTCAACATAGGTGCGGATGAGAGCGAGCCGCTCCTCTTCTGTGAGGAAGGTGCCCTCGCCAGCATGGCCGAGGATGACGAGGCTTTTGACGCCCTCCATCGACACCAGCCATTTTGCGATTTTGGCATTGGCTTTGTGATCAACTTCGCCATCGCGGGTGAAAGCGGTAACGGGGGCCGGGCTCAGCCCGCGCATATCCATCGGTTGCATCTAGGTCTCCTCCTTAGGCAATCGCCGTTCACTTGCGACCAGCGATGGGATCGTTAATGGGAACGTTCCCAATATCGTTCTCGAATTCCCTGGAGTCAACATCTTTTTTGGTGCATGGTTGAAATGGCAGTCCCGCTGGCCGACTCGAATGGAAAAGGCTCAATGAATTCAAAGACGGACGAATTTCCTGGTCAGTCCCGCATCACTATTCACAGCGTTGCTGCCGTAGCCGGCGTCTCCAAGTCCACCGTGTCCCGCATTCTGGACGAGAGGCTTCCACGCTCCGAAAGCGAGACCGCACGGCGCGTGCGCAAGGTGGCTGAAGAACTTGGATATGTCAGGGACGTTTCTGCCGCGAGCCTCAGGCGCGGCAACACGATGACGGTCGGGGTGATCGTGCCCAGATTGACGGATACGGTTATGGCCATGCTTTACGAAACACTCGCCAAGGCCTGCAGCCGCAGTGGCCGCTTCGCGATTGTCGCCACCACCGACGACAAACCGAAGGCGGACCGGCTGGCGGCTGAATCTCTGCTAAAGCGCGGCGTCGACGGACTGATTCTTTCAACTGCGCGGGATGACGATGACTTTCCGGACGAGCTGGCAAAGCGCGGCGTCCCGTATGTCCTCGCTCTTCGGACAGATGGCCACAGCCTGTCGTCGGTCGGCGACGACAGGCTCGGTGGTTACTTGGCGGCCCGCCATCTTCTCGATCTCGGCCATCGCAGAATTGGCGTCATCGCCGGACCATCCTACGCCTCCAGCTCGCGGGGGCGTGTCGAGGGGTTCAAGCAGGCCCTGGAAGAAGCGGGATTGAATGCAGATCCCTCCTACATCATTCCCTCGACATTCGGCATCGAATCCGGCGCAGTCGCCATCGAGACACTGATGCGTCTCAGTTCGCGCCCAACCGCTGTTTTCGCCGTCAACGACAACACGGCCATCGGCGCATTGTCGGCACTGACGAAACTCGGCCTTTCCGTGCCGCAGGACATCTCGATCATCGGTTATAACGACATTCCGATCGTCAGCCACCTCCCCACGCCACTCACAACGTTGCGGGTACCGTTCGAACAAATTGCATCGAACGCCCTTGATCTTCTTGCAGGTGACAGCTCTGTCGACGACCGTATCCGGATCTCGGCTCCGACACTCATTCCCAGGAAATCGACGGCGCCGATACGTTGAAAGCTTGAGAAAGGACCAGCATGCCGGAACCGCTCAAGAACCTGCTGCACGAGACGCTGGTCGGCGACATGGCGGATCGCATCGCCGCCAATGCCCCTTCCTTCGACCGAGACCGGTTCGTCACGCTGGCGACCGATGGTCTTGGCTCGCTGGAACTGATGAAGCGCTCGGCGCTGATCCGCGATGCGCTGTTTGCCACGCTTCCCGATAATTTTACGAAGGCCGCCGCCATCCTGAAGGCAAGTTTGCCAACCGCGGGCAGGCCCGGCCTGTCCGGCTGGATGCTGTTGCCGGTCAACCAGTTCATCGCCGCACGCGGTCCCGATCACTTCGATCTCGGCCTCGATCTGCTGAAGGCATTGACGCCGCATTTCACCGCCGAATTCGGCATCCGCTCCTTCATCCACCGCGATCAGGAACGTGCTCTCGCCATCATTTCCGGCTGGACCGGCGATCCCGATCAGCATGTACGCCGGCTGGCGAGTGAGGGATCGCGGCCGCGCTTGCCCTGGGCGATGCGCCTGCCGCAACTCGTCAAGGACCCGGCGCCCATCCTGCCGATCCTGACCGCCCTGATCGATGATCCGGAAGATTATGTGCGCCGCTCCGTCGCCAACAGCCTGAACGATATCGCCAAGGATCACCCGGATCTGGTCGCCGCCTTCATCGCCGACCATATCGAAGACGCCTCCGCCGAGCGCCGCCGGCTGCTGAAACATGCCTCGCGCACGCTTCTGAAAAACGGCCACGCTCGGGCGCTCGCCAATTTCGGCTTCGGGGCAGCGGCTTCCCTCGAATGCGAACTGCGGCTGCAGAATGCGGAAGTGGTGTTCGGCGAAGGGCTGGATTTCGAAATCCGGGTGAGGAATGCCGGCGAGGCCCCGCAATCGCTGATGATCGACTACGCCATCCATCACGTGAAGGGCGACGGTTCGCTTTCGCCCAAGGTCTTCAAGTGCAAGACGATCATGCTCGCCCCCGGCCAAAGTCACGCGATCGAGCGCCGCCACGCCATACGGCCGATCACCACGCGACGCTATTATCCCGGCCAACACCGCATCGCCATCCTCGTCAACGGCGCGGAAAGCGCCTCGGAAAGCTTTATACTGAGAATGCCGTCGCCCGATCCACGCTGAGGCTTTCTTGTGCACCGCACTTGACTTTATCGGCGAACTAGCCCAAATGCGGGTCAGCTTTCACCCTTCCGGCCGCCGCGTGAGCGTGCCCCTGCTAGAAAATACAAACGCAGGAAGAAGGGACAAAAGCGCATTTCGATAGAGCGCCGCACTCCCATGAGCGGCCAGAAGCGCTGGAAAGCATTTTCCAACTCACAAGTTCCCACTTCACGCGGGGTTCTTGACGCCAGAATGAAACCGGATCGCATGGTGCGTTCCGGCGCTAGTCGTTTTGGCGCCCCGAAAGGTTATGCCTTGACTAATTTTGAATCGCTTGGTGTCTCCAAGCCGATCGTCGCCACCTTGTTCCAGCTCGGCATCGAAACGCCGACGCCGATCCAGGAACAGGCCATCCCTCTCCTCCTCGAAGGCCGCGACCTGATCGGCCTTGCTCAGACCGGCACCGGCAAGACTGCCGCCTTCGGCCTGCCGCTGATCGAAAAGCTGCTTGCCGACGAGCGCCGTCCCGACAACCGTACGACGCGGACGCTGATCCTGGCGCCGACCCGCGAACTGGTGAACCAGATCGCCGACAACCTGAAGAAGTTCATCCGCAAATCGCATCTGCGCGTCAACGTCGTCGTCGGCGGCGTCTCGATCAACAAGCAGCAGCTGCAGCTCGAAAAGGGCACCGATGTCCTGGTCGCGACCCCCGGCCGCCTGCTCGACCTCGTCAACCGTCGCGCCATCACGCTGACCACAGTGCGCTATCTCGTGCTCGACGAAGCCGACCAGATGCTCGACCTTGGCTTCGTCCACGATCTGCGCAAGATCGCCAAGCTGGTGCCGAAGAAGCGCCAGACCATGCTGTTTTCGGCCACCATGCCGAAGTCGATCGCCGATCTCGCCGGCGAATATCTGGTCGATCCGGTCACGGTCGAAGTCACGCCGCCCGGCAAGGCTGCCGACAAGGTCGAGCAGTATGTGCATTTCGTCGGCGGCAAGAACGACAAGACGGAACTGCTCCGCAAGTCGCTGACCGAAAACCCGGATGGCCGCGCCATCGTCTTCCTGCGCACCAAGCATGGTGCGGAGAAGCTGATGAAGCATCTCGAAAACATCGGGTATTCCGTCGCCTCGATCCACGGCAACAAGAGCCAGGGCCAGCGCGAGCGGGCGTTGAAGGCTTTCCGCGACGGCAGCATCAAGACGCTGATCGCCACCGACGTTGCCGCCCGCGGCATCGACATCCCGGCCGTCAGCCACGTCTACAACTACGACCTGCCCGAAGTGCCGGACGCCTATGTTCATCGCATCGGCCGCACGGCGCGCGCCGGCCGCGACGGCATCGCGATTGCCTTCTGCGCGCCCGACGAAGCCAGACTGCTGCGTGATATCGAGCGCCTGATGGGCATCGACATCACGGTTGCCAGCGGCGAAGCGCCGGCAAACATGAACAGCGCCGGCCCGCGCCGCGCCAACGGCAATGGCAACAACCGCAATCGCGGCAACGGCCAGGGTCGTGGTGGTGAGGGTCGTGGTGGCGAGGGTCGTGGCGGCGAAGGTCGCTCCGAGCATCGCGGCAACCGCCAGGAGCGCCGGCCGCGTCCCGAACGCACGGCTCGCAACGAGGATTTCCGCGGCCAGCGCCGCGGCGAGGCCACGCCAAATCTCGGCCCCGACAACGATCTGGTCTCGACCTCCGACTTCCGCCCCTCGGCAAAGCCGCAGCGTCCTGCCCATAACGGCCCCAATGGCGCCCATGCCAATGGTGAGCCGAGCGGCCATCACCGCGGCAACGGCCGCCATGCCCACGGCCGCCCGGCCCGCAAGCACGGCGAAGATCGCGGCCCGCAACAGGCCCAGGGCAGCGAACCGCGCCGCGACGGCAACGGCGGCAATCGCCGCGGTGGCTCCGGCTCCCGCAACGGCGGTGGCCAGCGTCGCGAACGCGCTTGAGTCTCAGTTGACTGAAAATCGGAAAGGCCGGGCATGTCCCGGCCTTTTTTTATCTACGCCTCGGCAGGCCTAGGCTCGACTGTCCTGCGGTTCGTCAGATAGACACCCGTCACCACCACCACCGTACCCAGGATCAAAGGCAGGGTCAGCGGTTCCCCGAAAGCGACGAAAGCCTCGAGCGCGACGGCCGGCGGCATCAGGTAGATGAGCGACGCGGCGCGGGACACCTGCCCCCGGCGGATCAGATAAAGCAGCAGCCCGACACCCCCCATCGACAGGCCGAAGACCGACCAGACAAGCGCCGCATAGGCCCGCGCCGTACCGTCGAAATGCTGGTGTTCGAAGATCAACGACAGCGGCAGAGTGAGGATCAGCGCGCCGATATATTGCAGCGTCGCGATAGTCCTGAGGTCGCCGGATTGCAGGTGTTTCTTCTGATAGAGCGTGCCGTAGGTGACGGATCCCATGGCAATCAGGTTGATCGCCAGCGGCAGGGCGGCATGGGTGAGATCGGCGGTCGCCGGATCGAACAGCTTCGGCGAAATGGCGATGGCAATGCCGACGAAGCCGAGAGCGAGGCCGAATTTCTGTGCCTGCTGCAATCGCTCGCCGACGAGAAAGGGAGCCGCCATCGCCGTCATCAACGGCTGCAGCGCCGCGATGATGCCCGATATGCCGGCCGGCACACCATTGGCGATCGCCCACCAGAGGCCGGCGAGATAGAAACCATGCAGGAAGAAACCGGAATAGACGGCACGCAGCCACGTCGCCCGGCTCTTCGGCCATTGCGCCCGCGCCACCAGGCAAAGCGCCAGGAAGGCGAGCGCCGAGAGGCCATAGCGTATCGACAGAAAGGTGAAGGGCTCGGAATGCAGCGCCGCATATTTCGCCACCACCCAGCCCGTGGACCAGAGCAGGACGAAGAGAGCGGGGGCAAGGCGATCGAGGGACATGAGACTGCTCGGGAAGAGGAGGTTTCATCGTGCTGATAGCGGGAAGCGGCAGTCGCAGTCAAAGGCGAAGCGTTGATGCTTATTTGAAATTTGCCTGATGGTGGGGATAGGGATGACCCGCGCGGTTCCTATGACGAGTGCAGAACGGGCATGCCGTGTGGCACCCCCCTCTGCCCTGCCGGGCATCTCCCCCACAAGGAAGGAGATCGGCTGGGCGCGATGGCTTCCCCAAACAACGACCGCGCAGTTATTTCGATACAGCAGAGAGGGAGCGATGGTCCAACCTCGTGCCGATCTCCCCACCTGTGGGGGAGATGCCCGGCAGGGCAGAGGGGGGTGCCACACAGCACACCCTCTCCTCACCACCGGATGCTCTATCGCGACCGACCGAAAAACCATCACCTGCCCACATTTTACGCAATCGCTGCGGGTCAACCGTCCACCACCCCGACGCCACCTCGCCCCAGACGCCCCATTTCCCCCTGTTTCCCGCAACGCAAAATCTTTTCCTCGAACTGCGCATGGTTCTTGCATTGCAATTTGCGTTGTATTCAAATGAACAAAAAAGGGGAGCAGCACCTTTGGCATTTGATGAAATGATTACCGGGGACGAAAGTCCTCGTCCGCCTTATGAAAAATATTTTGAGTGGTACAACAGCCAAGACCGGTCGCATCTGATTGCCAAGTCCCGCGATGCGGAAAACATCTTCCGCAAGACCGGCATCACCTTCGCGGTCTACGGCCATGCCGACAGCTCCGAAAAGCTCATTCCCTTCGACATCATTCCGCGCATCATCTCCGCCCGCGAATGGCGCAAGCTCGCGCAGGGTATCGAGCAGCGGGTCATCGCGCTCAACGCCTTTCTGGATGATATCTACCACAAGCAGGAGATCATCCGCGCCGGCCGCGTTCCGCGCGAACTGATCGAAAACAACGTTACCTTCATCCCCGAGATGATCGGCTTCCGCCCGCCCGGCGGCGTCTACACCCATATCGTCGGCACCGACATCGTGCGCACCGGCGAGGACCAGTTCTACGTGCTGGAGGATAATGCCCGCACGCCCTCCGGTGTCAGCTACATGCTGGAAAACCGGGAAACCATGATGCAGATGTTCCCGGAGCTCTTTCATGAGAACAAGGTGCAGCGCGTCGAGGACTATCCCTACCTCTTGCGCCAGAGCCTCGCCTCGCTCGCGCCTCCCGGCTGCACCGGCAAGCCGCGCGTCGCAGTGCTGACGCCCGGCATCTACAATTCAGCCTATTACGAACATTCCTTCCTCGCCGACATGATGGGCGTCGAACTGGTCGAGGGCTCGGATCTGCGCGTCATCGACGGCAAGGTGAAGATGCGGACCACCCGCGGTTACGAGGCGATCGACGTGCTCTACCGCCGCGTCGACGACGACTTCCTCGATCCCCTGACCTTCCGGGCCGATTCGGCGCTCGGCATTCCCGGCATCATGGATGTCTATCGCTCCGGCAATATCACCATTGCCAACGCGCCGGGCACCGGCATTTGCGACGACAAGGCGATCTACTCCTATATGCCCGAGATCGTCGAATTCTACACCGGCAGCAAGGCGCTGCTCGAAAACGTGCCGACCTGGCGGTGTTCTGAAGCATCAAGCCTGAAATACGTGCTGGAACACCTGGAAGAGCTGGTCGTCAAGGAAGTGCACGGCTCCGGCGGTTACGGCATGCTGGTGGGACCGACGGCATCGAAGAAGGAGCGCGCCGATTTCGCCGAGAAGCTGAAGGCCAAGCCGAATAATTATATCGCCCAGCCGACGCTGTCGCTCTCCACCGTGCCGATCCTCGTCAACAAGGGCATTGCGCCGCGCCATGTCGACCTTCGCCCCTATGTGCTCGTCTCCGACAAGGTTCAGATCATTCCGGGTGGCCTCACCCGCGTGGCCCTGAAACAGGGTTCGCTGGTGGTCAATTCCAGCCAGGGCGGCGGCACCAAAGACACCTGGGTATTGGAGGACTGATGCTCGGAAGAACTGCAAACGGCCTCTACTGGATGTTCCGCTACATCGAGCGCGCCGAAAATATCGCCCGCCTGGTCGATGCCGGACTGCGCATGTCGCTCACCCGCAGCAGCGCCGGCGACGACAACTGGGATGGTGTGCTGCAAAGTGCGGGCGTGCGCGAAGCCTATGACGAGGGCCACACCAAGCTGACGAATGCCGATGCGATCGACTATCTGCTGCGCGATCGGGCCAACCCGTCGAGCGTCATGTCCTGCATCGATTCCGGCCGCAACAATGCCCGCATGGTGCGTACGGCGCTGACGCGGGAGACTTGGGAAGCGACCAACGAATGCTGGATCGATTTGAAGTCGCTGCTCGAAAAGCGCGTCAAGCCGGCCGAAATGCCGGAGGTAATCGACGCCATCAAGCGCCGAGCCGGGCTGATCCGCGGCGCCTTCCATGGCTCGACGCTGCGCAATGAGCTTTATAATTTTGCCCGCATCGGCACCTTCATCGAGCGGGCGGACAATACCAGCCGCATCCTCGACGTGAAATATTACGTGCTGCTGCCCTCGGTCTCGGCCGTCGGCTCCTCACTCGACAACGTGCAGTGGGAATCGATCCTGCGCTCGGTCTCTGCCCACCGCGCCTATAGCTGGGCCTATGACGGCGAATACCGGGCGATGAACATCGCCGACTTCCTGACGCTGAACGTCCAGATGCCGCGCTCGCTTGCCTATTGTTACGAGAAGATCGTCAGCAATCTCGGCTATCTCTCCCAGGATTATGGCGAGCGGCTGCCTGCCCACGATACCGCCGATGCAATCCGCACGACGCTGCAGACCAGAGCGATCCGCGACATCATGGATCAGGGCCTGCATGAATTCCTGGAGGATTTCGTCTCGCGCAACAACCAGCTCGGCGCGGAAATTTCCGACGGCTACCGGTTCTACGTTTAAGCGGATCAAAACATGAGACTGAAGATCAGCCACCTCACCGAATACCGCTACGACGAACCGGCGCAATTCTCGCTGCAACGGCTGCGGCTGACGCCGCCGACATCAGCCGCTCAGAAGGTGCTCGGCTGGTCGCTGAACGTCGAGGGCGCCACGCCCGAGGTGGAATATGACGACCAGTATGGCAACCACGTCAACCTGGTCTCGCTGGAAGGCGCGCAGCATGTGACGCGGATTGTCGCCGAGGGCGAGGTCGAGACGGCGGACAATAACGGCGTCACCGGCCCGCATACCGGCTTCTGCCCGCTCTGGCTCTTCCTGCGCGAGACGCCGCTGACCAAGGGCGGCAGGCTGGTCAGGGACCTGATCAAGGGCATCGGCGGCGACAATGAACTCGCCCGCATGCACGCGCTGATGGCGGCAATCCATCAGACGGTCGCCTACAAGCCGGGCACCAGCAACACCGAGACGACGGCCGAACAGGCGTTGGAGAAGAAGAGCGGCGTCTGCCAGGACCATGCCCACATCTTCATTGCCGCAGCCCGCGCCCTGCAGGTGCCGGCCCGTTATGTCTCGGGCTATCTGATGATGGCGGAAAAGGTCGAACAGGCGGCGACCCATGCCTGGGCCGAGGCCCATATTCCCGGCCTCGGCTGGGTCGGCTTCGATCCGGCCAACGAGATCTGCCCGGATGCGCGTTATGTCCGTGTTGCCTCCGGCCTCTGCTACCGCGACGCCGCGCCGATTTCGGGCATGCGCATCGGCACGCCGGGCGAAACGCTGTCGGTCACCGTGAAGGTCGAGGACGGCGGGCAGATGCAAAGCCAGAGCCAGAGCTGAGCGGCCCGATCGAGACAACGCTGGCTTTGGCCCGCGCGTGGTGCCGAAAGCGTTATGCCCAGATTCAAAATGATAGAGCCCCGCGCGTCCTATCGGATGGGCGGGGCTCCAGAAGAGCATACAGATTGCAGGCCGATCCGTCCTGAAATCTTCCAGTTTAGTGGCTGTCTTTGCCGACAGCGTTTCCGCGACATCCCTTGAGGAAGTCGAGGTCGGCGCCGGTGTCGGCTCCTTCGACATGCTGCTGATGCAGGAAAGCATAGCCCGATGTCGGCAGATCATGGTTCGGCTGCCATTCGGCGAGGCGGCGCGCCAGTTCCTCGTCGGAAATGTCGAGATGCAGGCGACGGTTCGGCACATCGAGCTCGATCATATCGCCATTCTTCACCACTGCCAGCGGGCCGCCGACCGCCGCTTCCGGCGAGGTGTGCAGCACGACAGTGCCGTAGGCCGTTCCGGACATGCGGGCGTCTGATATACGCACCATATCCAGGATGCCCTTCTTCAGCACCTTGGGCGGCAGACCCATGTTGCCGACTTCGGCCATGCCTGGATAGCCCTTCGGCCCGCAGTTCTTCATGACCATGATGCAGGTCTCGTCGATGTCGAGATTGTCGTCGTTGATCTTCGCCTTGTAGTCGTCGATGTCCTCGAACACGACTGCCCTGCCCTTGTGTACCAACAGATGCGGCGAGGCAGCCGACGGCTTCAGCACCGCGCCCTTCGGCGCCAGATTGCCGCGCAGCACGACGATGCCGCCCGAAGAGGTCAGCGCCTTTTCAGCCGGCAGGATGACGTCCTCGTTCCAGTTGACGACGTCCTTGACCTCGTTCCAGACGGTTTCGCCGGAGACCGTCAGCGCATCCTTATGCAGCAGGCCCGCTTCGCCGAGGCGCTTCAGCACCACCGGCAGGCCGCCGGCATAGAAGAACTCTTCCATCAGGTACTTGCCCGACGGCATCAGGTTGACGATCGTCGGAACATCGCGGCCGCAGCGGTCCCAGTCGTCGAGCGACAGGTCGATGCCGACGCGGCCGGCAATGGCAAGCAGATGGATGACGGCGTTGGTCGATCCGCCGATCGCCGCATTGGTGCGAATGGCGTTCTCGAAAGCCTCTTTCGTCATGATCTCGGAGGGCTTCAGGTCGTCCTTGACCATCTGCACGATGCGGCGGCCGGTCAACTGCGCCATGACCTTGCGGCGGGAATCGACGCCCGGGATCGCGGCATTGCCTGACAGTGCCATGCCGAGCGCCTCGGCCATGGAAGCCATGGTGGAGGCGGTGCCCATGGTGTTGCAGGTGCCCGACGAACGGCTCATCGAGGCTTCCGCCTCGAGGAACTCGGCCTGCGTCATCTCGCCGGCCTTCACCATTTCGGAAAACTTCCACAGATGCGTGCCGGAGCCGACGCGTTCACCGCGGAAATAGCCGTTCAGCATCGGCCCGCCGGTGACGACGATCGACGGCAGGTCGCAAGAGGCAGCCCCCATGAGCAGCGACGGCGTGGTCTTGTCGCAGCCGACCAGCAATACGCAGCCATCCATCGGCTGGCCCCGGATCGCCTCCTCCACCGCGAGCGCGGCGAGGTTGCGGTACATCATCGCAGTCGGGCGGAAGGTGTTTTCCGATGCCGAGAATACCGGCACCTCGAGCGGGAAGCCGCCGGCCTCCCAGACACCCGCCTTCACCTTTTCGGCGAGCTCTCTCAGGTGACCGTTGCACGGGGTCATATCCGACCAGGTATTGAGAATGCCGATCACCGGCCGGCCGTCGAACAGGTCGTGCGGATAGCCCTGGTTCTTAAGCCAGCCGCGGTGATAAATCACGTCACGGCTCGTGCCCCCGTACCATTCCTGCGACCTCAGCCTGCGCGGCCATTCGGCTTTCTTTTTCATCGTCTCTGTCCTTCAGGATATTCCCGGACCGCTTCGTACGATCCGGGTCATCACACTTTGTTTTAAGCCAGCGTGTAGGCGGTCTTGACGGTTGTGTAGAATTCGGCGGCGTACTTGCCCTGCTCGCGCGGGCCGTAGGACGACCCCTTGCGGCCGCCGAACGGCACGTGGAAGTCGACGCCTGCCGTCGGCAGGTTGACCATGACCATGCCGGCTTCTGAATTGCGCTTGAAGTGCGTGGCATGTTTCAGGCTGGTCGTGGCGATACCGGCCGAAAGGCCGAACGGCGTGTCGTTGGCGATGGCCAGAGCCTCGTCGTAATCCTTGGCGCGGATCACCGAGACCACCGGTCCGAAGATTTCCTCGCGCGAAATGCGCATCTGGTTGGTCGCTTCGGTAAACAGCGTCGGCTGCAGGTAGAAGCCGGGCGTCTCGCGGGAGATCACTTCGCCGCCGAAGGCCAGTTTGGCGCCTTCCTTTTTGCCGATCTCGATATAGTCGGTGTCGGTCTTCAGCTGACGCTCGTCGACCACAGGACCGATATGAGTGCCGGCCTTCAGCGCATTGTCGACGACCAAGGTCTTCAGCTTGTCGGTGAGTGCTGCGACGAACTTGTCGTGGATGCCTTCGGTGACGATCAGCCGCGACGACGCCGTGCAGCGCTGGCCGGTGGAGAAGAAGCCGGAATTGGCGGCGGCTTCGACGGCGACGGAAAGATCGGCATCGTCGAGCACGACCATCGGGTTCTTGCCGCCCATCTCAAGCTGGAACTTGCGGTTATGCTCGATGGAAGCGGCCGCGACCCGCCGGCCGGTGCCGGTCGAACCGGTAAAGGTGATGCCGTGCACATCGGGGCTTTCGAGCATCGCCTGGCCGACGACCGAGCCCTTGCCCATGACGAGGTTCAACACGCCCTTCGGCAGGCCGGCGCGATTGAGGATATCGACGATCGCCCAGGAGCAGGCCGG
Source organism: Rhizobium leguminosarum bv. trifolii WSM2297 (assembly GCF_000271845.1). Next base: position 2,249,514 of record NZ_JH719395.1, read on the forward strand.
CACCAGTTCGGCCGGCTTAAAGACGACGGTGTTGCCGTAGCAGAGCGCCGGCGCGATCTTCCAGGCCGGGATGGCGATCGGGAAATTCCAGGGCGTGATGATGCCGATGACGCCGAGGCCCTCGCGGGTGATTTCGACGCCGATGTTCGGGCGAACCGACGGAATAACCTCGCCGGCCAGCCGCAGGGCTTCGCCTGCGAAGAATTCGAAGATCTGCGAGGCGCGGATGACTTCGCCCGTGGCCTCAGGCAGCGTCTTGCCTTCCTCGCGGGCAAGCAGCGCGCCGAGCTCGTCCTTGCGCGCCATGATCTCGTCGCCGGCCTTTTTCAGGATGACGTGGCGTTCCCAGATGCCCGAACGCGACCAGGCCGGGAAAGCCGCCTTGGCGGCAGCGATGGCGTTCTTGGTGTCTTCGGCGCTGCCGTCGGCATACAGGCCGACGACCTCGTTCGTGTCCGACGGGTTGATGTTCTTCGTCGCGTTCGAGCCGACCCATTCGCCGGCGATCAGGTTTTGATAAATGGTCATGGGCTGAATGAGCCTCCTTTACCGTTTACATCACGATCCGGCCACCAGACGGCCGGATCTCAAAAATCAGAGCTGCCTGACGGCGATCTCTTCTTCGGCGGCGACCTTCAGCGGATTGCGCAGCGCCAGGCCGAATTCGGCGACTTCGATTTCGAAGACATCGCCTTCTTCCGCCTTGATGCCGTCGGCGAAGGAAAGCGTCGCCGTGCCGAACATATGGACATGCACATCGCCCGGAACACGGAAGATGCCGTATTTGAAATGGTGATATTCGAGATTGGCGAAGGTGTGCGACATGTTCGCTTCACCCGACAGGAAGGGCTTTTCGAAGATCACCTGGTCGCCGCGCTTGATGCGCGACGTGCCGCGGATATCATCGGGGGCGGCGCCGATGCGGATTTCCGGACCATAGGCGGCCGGGCGCAGTTTGGAGTGGGCCAGATACAGATAGTTGATCCGTTCGGTGACGTGGTCCGAAAACTCGTTCGACAGGGCAAAGCCGATACGGAACGGCGAGCCGTCCTTGGCGATCACGTAAATGCCAGCCATTTCAGGCTCTTCGCCGCCATCGAGCGCGAAGGAAGGCGAGACGAGCGGCGCGCCCGGGGCAGCCGTGCCGTAGCCGTTGCCCTTGTAGAACCATTCGGGCTGCACGCCTTTTTCGCCGGATTTCGGCTTGCCGTTCTCAAGGCCCATCTTGAACATCTTCATCGAGTCGGTCAGCGTTTCCTCGGCCGCCTCGGAGGTCTTCTTGTGCATGGAATCGCGGGTGGCGGCCGAGCCGAGATGGGTCAGGCCGGTACCGGTCAGATGCAGGTGGGCGGCGTCCGGATGGGTGATCGGCGGCAGGAAGCGGCCTTCGGCATAGGCCTTTTCAAGATCGACGGCGTCGCCGTAACCATGGGCCTCGATAACAGCAGCAAGCGGCTTGCCGCCGTCGGCGGCCTCCATCGCCAGCGCATAGACGCTGCCGGCATTCTTCACCGACCTGGCCGCCCCGCCCTGCTCGCGCACGGCGACGACGATCTCTCCGTTGGCACCTTTGATCTGGGAAATAAGCACGACTTTGATCCTTTTCGTTCCGGCGAAGCTTAAGAAAAAGCTCCGCCTGTCCGGCTCCATCAGGAGCCGGAGTTGATCATTCATATGACTGCGAATGCGGGGCTGCGCTAAGCGCTCAGCCCTTGTTCTTGTTGTAGACGTCGAAGAACACGGCGGCGAGAAGCACCGCGCCCTTGACCATCTGCTGCGAGTCGGTGCCGAGGCCGTGGATCGACATGCCGTTGTTCATGATGCCCATGATCAAGGCGCCGATGACAGCACCCGTCACTTTGCCGACGCCGCCCTGGGCCGATGCGCCGCCAATGAAGCAGGCGGCGATGACGTCCAGTTCGAGGCCGAAGCCGCCCTTGGCCGTCGCCGAGTTGAGGCGCAGCGCAACGATCAGGCCGGCGAGACCGGCCAGCAGACCCATATTGGCGAAGGTCAGGAAGGTCAGCCGCTCGGTGTTGATACCGGAAAGCTTCGTCGCCTTCTCGTTGCCGCCCATGGCGTAGATGCGGCGGCCAATCGTCGTGCGACGCGTGATGAAGGCATAAGCCGCAACCAGGGCAAGCATGATGACCAGCACGTTGGGGAAGCCGCGATAGATCGACAGCTGGTAGCCGAGCCCCAGAATGGCGAGCGAGACAATAATGTTCTGCGCGAGGAAGAAGCCCATCGGCTCGACGTCATTGCCATGCTTCTCGTTCGACAGGCGCTTGCGCCAGGCCAGATAGAACAGGGTTACGGCGCCGACGACCGTCAGGATGATCGAGGTCGAGTTGATGCCGCCCATATCGAAAAGGTTCGGCAGGAAGCCGATGCTGATCAGCTGGAACTCCGGCGGGAAAGGACCGATGCTGGTGCCGGTCCCCGATGCCGTCATCACGAACAGCGTCAGGCCACGGAAGACCAGCATGCCGGCGAGCGTCACGATGAAGGCCGGGATCTTGTGATAGGCGACGAAATAGCCCTGGATGCCGCCGACAAGCGCGCCCATGGCGAGGCAGACGATAGCCGCCACGACATAGTTGGTATGCCATTGCACCGTCATCACCCCGGCAATAGCGCCGATGAAACCGACGACGGAACCGACCGAAAGATCGATATGGCCGGCGACGATGATGAGCAGCATGCCCAGCGCCATGATGACGATGAACGAGTTCTGCAGAATGATGTTGGTCAGGTTGAGCGGCCTGAAGAGAACGCCGCCGGTCGAAATCTGGAAAAACACCATGATCGCGATCAGCGCGATGAACATGCCGTATTCCCGGATGTTGCCGCGAACGTAGTCTCCGATCGAGACGACACGTCCTTGCTCAGCGATAGGTTGGTTGATCGGCGTCATTGTTTCTTCTCTCCTGAGCGCATGATGGCGCGCATGATGGTTTCCTGGCTCGCTTCTCCCTTCGGCAGTTCCGCAACGATACGCCCTTCATTCATGACGTAGATGCGGTCGCAGGTGCCAAGAAGTTCCGGCATTTCCGACGAGATCATCAGAACGGCTTTGCCGTCAGCCGCGAGCTGGTTGATGATAGTATAGATTTCGTATTTTGCACCCACATCGATGCCGCGCGTCGGCTCGTCGAGGATCAAAACATCAGGATTGGAGAACAGCCACTTCGACAGCACCACCTTCTGCTGGTTGCCGCCGGAAAGATTGACCGTTTCCTGGAAGATGCTGGAAGACCGGATGCGCAACTTCGAGCGATAGTCGGTCGCGACCCTGGATTCCTTGACGCTGTCGATGACGGAGGCATTCGACACCGCCTTCAGATTGACGAGCGTCGTATTGTGCAGGATCGTGTCGTTGAGCACGAGGCCGAGCTGCTTGCGGTCTTCGGTGACGTAGGCGAGACCGGCGTCGATCGCCTTGCGCACGGTGCTGACGTCGACCGGCTTGCCATGCATCAGCACGTCGCCCGAAATCTTGTGGCCATAGGCCTTGCCGAACAGGCTCATGGCGAATTCGGTGCGCCCTGCCCCCATCAGCCCGGCGATACCGACGACTTCGCCCTTGCGGACGGTGACGTTGATATTGTGCAGGACCTGGCGGTCGCGGTGCTGCTGGTGAAAGGCGTTCCAGTTCTTCACTTCGAGAATGGTTTCGCCGATCGGGACCGAACGCGGGGGATAGCGGTCCTCGAGATCGCGGCCGACCATGTTGCGGATGATAATGTCTTCGCTGATCTCATCGGCATGACAGTCGAGCGTCTTGACCGTCATGCCGTCGCGCAGGACGGTGATCTGGTCGGCGACCTTGCGGATCTCGTTCAGCTTGTGGGAAATAATGATCGAGGTGATGCCCTGCTTGCGGAACTCCATCAGCAGGGTGAGCAGCGCGTCGGAATCGCTTTCGTTGAGCGAGGCGGTGGGCTCGTCGAGGATGAGCAGCTTGACGCTCTTCGACAGCGCCTTGGCGATCTCGACCAGCTGCTGCTTGCCGACGCCGATGTCGGTCACCAGCGTGTTCGGAGATTCCGACAGGCCGACCTTCCTGAGCAGCTGCTTGGTGCGGTTGAACGTCTCGTCCCAGCTGATGACGCCGCTCTTGGCATTCTCGTTGCCGAGGAAGATGTTTTCGCCGATCGACAGCAACGGCACGAGCGCCAGTTCCTGGTGAATGATGACGATGCCGATTTCTTCGGAGTCCTTCAGAACCTTGAAGTTGCGCGTCTCGCCTTCATAGACGATGTCGCCGTCATAACTTCCGGTGGGATAGACGCCCGATAGGACTTTCATCAGGGTCGATTTGCCGGCCCCGTTTTCGCCGACCAATGCGTGAATTTCACCCTTGCGAACCTTGAGGTTCACGTTCTCCAGCGCCTTGACGCCCGGGAACGTCTTGGTGATGCTCCGCATTTCGAGGATGGTATTGTCCATAGTCAAAGTTCCAGCGCCTTGCGCCGCCAAGCGGCTTGGCGATCATAAAATCGAAGACCGGAACCCGCAAGCGCGGGTTCCGGCCTCCTGCTTAACTTCTTACTTCAGCTTGTCTTCAGAGTAGTAACCGCTGTCGACGAGGATCTGCTTGTAGTTGGTCTTGTCGACGGCAACCGGCTTCAGCAGATAGGACGGAACGACCTTGACGCCGTTGTCGTAGGTCTTGGTGTCGTTGACCTCAGGCTCCTTGCCGGACATGACGGCATCGACCATGGCAACAGTGACCTTGGCAAGTTCGCGGGTGTCCTTGAAGATCGTCGAGTGCTGTTCGCCAGCGATGATCGACTTGACCGACGGGATTTCAGCGTCCTGGCCGGTGACGATCGGCAGCGGCTGAGCAGCCGTACCGTAACCAACGCCCTTCAGCGAGGAGATGATACCGATCGACAGACCGTCGTAAGGCGACAGAACGGCGTCAACCTTGGCGTCGGTGTAGTTAGCCGAGAGCAGGTTGTCCATGCGTGCCTGGGCTGTTGCCGGATCCCAACGCAGGGTGCCGACCTTGTCCATGCCGGTCTGGCCGGACTTCACGACGAGCTTGCCCGAGTCGATGTAGGGCTGCAGGACCGACATCGCGCCATCGTAGAAGAAGAAGGCGTTGTTGTCGTCCGGCGAACCGCCGAACAGTTCGATGTTGAACGGGCCCTTGCCATCCTTGAGGCCGAGGCCGTCAACGATGGAGCCAGCCTGCAGAACGCCGACCTGGAAGTTGTCGAAGGTTGCGTAGTAATCGACATTGCCCGAATCGCGGATCAGGCGGTCATAAGCGATGACCTTGATGCCGGCGTCGTGAGCCTTCTGCAGAACGTCGGAAAGCGTGGTGCCGTCGATCGAAGCGATGACGAGAACCTTGGCACCCTTGGTGACCATGTTTTCGATCTGCGAAAGCTGGTTCGGAATGTCGTCGTCGCCATACTGCAGGTCAGTGCTGTAACCGGCAGCCTGAAGCTGCTTGACGATGTTATTGCCGTCGTCGATCCAGCGGGCCGAAGCCTTGGTCGGCATTGCAATGCCGACGGTGCCCTTGTCGGCAGCCATTGCCGGCGCAACGAACGAAGCGACGCCGAAGGCAGCCGCAGCCATCAATGAGATAATGGACTTCATTTCTCTCTCCCTTGTTAATAGAGCAGCGGACGAAAAATCGCCCGCCCCGAAACTGTGGCAGGTTCCGTATTGGATAGTTACTTCAGATTGTGAGAAACGAAGTAGGTCTCCTCCACGATCTCACACGTGTTGAGTGCCAACCAGCACACGGCGGCAAACTGGTATGGATTCCTATAACTGTCAAATAGAATAAGTGGTAAAGTGCATAACAATTTTGGTATATCGTTAAAAAGTATTACTTTTGATGGAGCGCAGCGAGGAGGCTGCAACCATGACGATTGTTTCAGAGCCCATTTCGATGGATCACGTCGATATCCACAGTGATAGTTTCGGCAATGACAGCCTTTTACGTGCAGGACTTAAGCTGAATCACCTAAGGATGATCGTCGCAATCGAAGATAGCGGACAGATTTCCGCAGCTGCGGAAGTCCTGAACATTTCGCAGCCCGCCGCATCGCGCATGCTGTCCGAAATGGAATCAATCACCAAGACTCAGCTCTATGAACGCGTCGCCCGCGGCGTGGTGCTGACGACCTTCGGCGCGGCGCTTGCGAGACGGGCGCGGAAGATCCTGCTGGAGCTGCGCGAGGCAAGCCGCGAGATCGGCGAACTGAAGAGCGGCAAGGGCGGCTCGGTCTTCATCGGCGCGGTGACGGCGCCGGCCATGAGCCTCGTCGTGCCGGCGATCAACAGGGTGCGCAAGGCCTATCCTGGCATCGAGATCAACATTCAGGTGGAGACCAGCAATGTGCTCGCCCGCGAGTTGCTCGCCGCCCGCCACGACTTCGTCATCGGCCGCATCCCCGACGACCTCAACCCGCGCCTGTTCGAGGTGAAGGAGATCGGCATCGAGCGGGCCTGCCTGATCGTGCGCAACCGCCACCCGCTACTGAAAAGGAAGAAGACCAGCAGCCTTTCCGACATCAGGGATTACGACTGGGTGTTCCAGCCGCCGGGTACGCTGCTGCGCCGGACGATCGAGGAAATTTTCCTGTCGAGCGGCGTGGCGTTGCCGGAAAATATCGTCAACACCTCCTCGCTGCTGCTGACCTGCGCCATCGTCTGCGGAACCGATGCGATCGCTCCTGTTGCGACCGACGTCGCCCAATTCCTGTCCAGCCAGAGCGCCAGGGCTTCCGATGTGCGCACGCTGCCGATCGATTTCGACATCAACGTGAAACCCTACAGCCTGATCACCGCCAGAGAACGGGCGCTGCCGCCGAGCGCCAAGCTGCTCTATGACATCATTCTGGAGGAGAGCCTGAAGCAGGCGGGCTAGAGCATGACGCCGAAAAGTGTAAGCGGCTTTCGGGCCACATCATGCTCCAACGATTTTACCGCAAGCCCGGCGCCATCTTGCCCCTCTTTAATGCGCGCCGGAGCAATTCCAGCACAAGACGCAGCGGTTTTTTGCGTCCGGAAATTGCGTAGAAAAATTAGAGCACGTCGGTGTTTCGAAGAAACCGGCATGCTCTCGAGGGACGCGGATGCTGTTCGGACAGTCGGTATTTCAATCAGTCCTCGAGCGGCTGAAGGCGGAGGACGAGACGGCCGAAGAGGCTGAGGCGCCGGCCGGCCATCGCGTCTCCGGCCTCGGCACCGGGCTTGCCTTCGATATCCTGGAGGGGGTGTCCGTCGCCTCGCAGCGCGTCGGCCAAGCCTATTTCGACAATCTGGAACACGAAACCCCGGAGTTCGTGGAGAAGCCTGCGCCTCCACCCGAGCCCGTCATGCCGGACCATCTCACCCGCACCGCGCCGCAAGAGGTTGCCGCCGAATTGGCGATCTCGGCGGCCGATACGCCGCTGACACTCGGCGAGAAGCGCCGAGCCTTCGCTCGGGCCAATCACCCCGACGGCGTCGCCCTGCCCTTCCGCGACAATGCGACGAAGCGCATGATGCTGGCCAATCTGCTCATCGACGAGGCGCTGCGGCAGCTGCGCTGATTATTCCGCCTGCCCGTCCTTGGAGGGTTTTTCCGCAGATGTCTCCTCCGCGTCCGCCTCTTCGGCAGCGTCAGGCTCGGCTGCTGCCGCGGTGACCGTCTGCTGCGGCTTGAAGGTCCAAAACAGCATATAGAAGGAATAGGCGCCCGCCGCCCCCGCCAGCACCGCCCAGAACGGATCGCCGGTGACGAGTTCGACCCCGGTCCAGCCGAAGCAGACGGCAACGATGGCAATCCGCACCCAGAGGCGCCGGTATGCCGGATGGTTCGGATCGATCAGTTGCATCTTTGCCCCGTGGTCGCATATGTCACACTGCGTTAGCATGTGTCGCACTGCCCTCGGCCCGTGCGCGCTTGTCTTTAGTTCGAATCTTGCAAATGTGAAAGAGCCGCGGGCTTGACGCCGCGCATAGATGATGGAATGAAAATTCCAGATTTTTAGCAATTCGGTTCATTTGTTCCGAATTCAACGGAGGTTGCAATGACAGTGAGATTTGGTCTTCTCGGCGCCGGCCGCATCGGCAAGGTTCATGCGAAAGCCGTCAGCGGCGACGCCAATGCGAAGCTCGTCGCGGTTGCCGATGCCTTTCCGCAGGCGGCCGAGGCGATTGCATCAGCCTATGGCTGCGAAGTCCGCACCATCGAGGCGATCGAGGCCGCCGGGGATATCGACGCCGTCGTCATTTGCACGCCGACCGACACCCATGCCGATCTGATCGAGCGTTTCGCCCGCGCCGGCAAGGCGATCTTCTGTGAAAAGCCGATCGACCTCGATGTCGCCCGCGTCAAGGCCTGCATCAAGGTGGTGGAAGAGACCGGCGCCAAGCTGATGGTCGGCTTCAACCGCCGCTTCGACCCGCATTTCATGGCGGTTCGCAAGGTGATCGACGACGGCAAGATCGGCGATGTCGAGATGGTGACGATCACCTCGCGCGATCCCGGCGCCCCGCCGGTGGATTATATCAAGCGCTCGGGCGGCATCTTCCGCGACATGACGATCCACGATTTCGACATGGCCCGCTTCCTGCTCGGCGAAGAGCCGGTCTCGGTGCTGGCGACGGCCGCCGTGCTGGTGGATAAGGCGATCGGAGAAGCCGGCGACTATGACAGCGTCTCGGTGATCCTGCAGACCAAATCCGGCAAGCAGGCCGTCATCTCCAACTCCCGCCGCGCCACCTATGGCTACGACCAGCGCATCGAAGCGCACGGCTCCAAGGGCATGGCTGCGGCCGAAAACCAGCGCCCGGTCTCGATCGAAGTGGCAAACGGCGACGGCTATACCCGCCCGCCGCTGCATGACTTCTTCATGACACGCTATACCGAAGCCTATGCCAACGAGATCGCCGCCTTCATCGCCGCCATCGAAAAAGGCACCAAGATTTCACCGTCCGGCGCCGATGGTCTTGCAGCGCTGGCGCTTGCCGACGCCGCAGTCCAGTCGGTTCGGGAAGGCAAGCTGATCAAGATCGGCTGACGGCCCTCTCCCGACCGGAAGCCATGCATGAGATGGCCGGGCACACGCCCGGCCATTTCGCGTTTGATGCCACTGTTCGGCGGCGAGTTTTCCTTGGACCGATGAGGGGCCGGCGAAGACCACGTAATCGTCGCTGCTGCGGCCGTATTCGCGCTATCTTGCTCCAGAATCCACCCCACCCTCCGTCGTCCTCGGGCCCGACCCGAGGACCCACTTTGGCTTCGATCAGCAACGAGAATGGATCCCAGGCTCAAGTGTAAAGCCCGGATACATACCTGACAGATGTTCGGAGACATGCCTGACAGTCAGTCCTGGCTTTTGAGATCGATTTTTGCGACCTGCGTTGCGCCGAAGAAGACGCCGTAGAGACCGTCGTACTGGAGCGGGCGGATGGCGAGACGTTCGGTTTTGAAGGCGTTGGGCACGCGCCAGAATCGCCCCTTGAAGCTGACATAGCCCTTGGTTGTTCCAACGCGGCGCACGATTTCACCGCTGTCATAGACCGGTTCGGGCAGGCGGTCGGGAAAGGGACGCGATGAGGGACGGTAGCGGCTCGCCGGCACGGCCATGTCGATGCCCTGGTGGGGGCGGTGATGGTTGTAGATGTCGCGCCAGCGGTCGAAGGCGTGTTGCGCCTGAGCGTGGCTGGCGAGCGTGGCGAAGTCGAAGACCTCGGCCTTGAGGCTGCGGTGGAAGCGTTCGTTCTTGCCGCGGCCCTGGGGATGATAGGGCCTGGCATGGATGAGGTCGATGCCGAGTTTGAGCAGCCAGACGCGCAACCTTGTCCATTGGTTGGGCACGCCGGTGCCCCACGGCCTGCCGTTGTCGGTATAGATGGCCATCGGCAAGCCGTGGCGGCGCAGGATCGGCTCCAGCCGGCCGCGAACGGTCAGCATGCGCTCGTCGGCGCAGGCTTCGAGCCCGACGGCGAAGCGGGAATGGTCGTCGATGACCGTCAGCGGATGGCACCAGAGGCCCGAGACGAGCTGCGTGCGACCCTTGAAGTCCATCTGCCAGAGCAGGTTGGGCGCCTCGCGCTCAAAGCGGCCGAGCGCCGGCTGCCCGCCCATCTGCGGCCCGATGCGGTCGTGGCGCACCAGGATGGCATGGACGGTGGAGGCAGCTGGCGGCGCTGTCCCGAGATCCTGCAGCCGGCGGGCGATCTTGCGCGCGCCCCAGGCCGGATGTTCGTCGCGTATATCCAGCACCGCGCCTTCGAGATCGACGGCGGTGCGCCGCGGGCTCGCATGCGGCCGGCGGGAGCGGTCCTCTCCCGGCTCGCCTGCCAGCAGACGCTGCAGCCAGACATAGCCTGTCTGCCGGCTGATGCCGAAGCGCTGGCAAAGCGCAGAGACATTCGCACCCTCAAGCCCCGCCAACCGGCAGAATTCCAAACGTTCATCCACAACTGACCTCGACCGCCAAACCATGCCGACCTCCCGAAAAATCATCTCGAAAGTGTCAGGCATGTCTCCGAACATCTGTCAGGTATGTATCCGGGCTTTACATCAAGGCCTGGGATGACGGAGTGTGGGGGCGCCTTCTGCCAAACTCGCCGTCGCCGCACAGAACGATGCGCCACGCTTCGTGCCCAACGCGGCGCCGTATGGCCTATAGGCCCTTATCCGACCCTTCGGGCCATAACCGGGGCGAGGCGCGGGTCTCGACCCGTCCTTCGGCCCCCCGCTGGGGAGAAGAGAAGGCGGTGGGCAAGACCGGCCCGCCATCCACCTGCGGCACTGAGCGGCTCCAAACACGACCTCTCCCACCCTCATTCCTGTGCCTGTCACAGGAATCCAGCCACCGCGCGTCGACGCGGTGAATGAATCCATTGGAGCTTTGAAACAGTCTCTCGCGCCCAAGGACTTGGGCGCACTGGATTCCTGTGACGGGCACAGGAATGAGGGAGCAGGAGGAGATGTGTCCCTAATCCCCGCTCTGGACCCCCGAGATCACAATGTCCTGGTCGATCACCGAGAGCGCCCGGTTGAGATGGCCTTCGAAGACGAGGATTGGTTCGTCGGTGACGACGCGGATTTCCGGCATGGCTTCCATGCGGACGATGTGCGATTGGCCGAGGCCCTCCTCGATGCCCTGGCGGAGAAGGTCGTAGTAGCGGGTGCCGGGGCCGGTGATGGCGATGGGCATGCGTTCGGTCAGGCTCAGCATGCGCGACAGGCCGTTGCCCAGCGCCAGGCCGGCCTGACGGAAGGCGAAGGCGGAGGTGCGGTGGCCCTGGCGGGCTTTGGCGGCGATCTTGTCGAGTTCGGCGACCGGCACGAATTTGGCGGGGATGGTATCGAGCGGCACTTCGAAGGCGCTGCGCAGAATGGCGTAGAAGCCGGCATAGGCTTCGATGCAGCCGCGCGTGCCGCAGCGGCAGAGGCCGCCACCCGCCATGTGCAGCATATGCCCGAAATTGGGCGCCGAGATCTCCTGGCCGGTCTGATGGCCGCGCCGGACGATGCCGAGGCCGATGCTGTGGCCGAGCGACAGGGCGGCCAGCGAGCGGAAATCGGCGCCCTTGACGATCTCTTCGCGCGCGCCGAGGGCGGCTGCGACCAGCAGCGTCTCATTGTCGAGGATGACCTTGGCCTGCCATTCCGGCCGCAGCACCGATTCGAAATCGATCTGATCGCTGCCGAAGATCGGCGACCACAGAAGCACCGGCTCGGTGGAATTGACCAGCCCCTTGGAGCTGATCGAAATCAGCAGCACCTTTTCTTGGCGGATCCTGGAGCGATCGAGAATGCGCGAGAGACCGGCGCGCACCGCCTGGACGAAGCGGGCAGCCCCTGCCGGATCATGCGAGCGCTCCTCGCCGAACCGGTCGATCAGCTTGCCGGCATAATCCACCAGCGAATATTGCACCGCATCCGAGGAGATGATGACGACGATGAGATAGCCGCAGTCGCGTCGCTGGCGCAGAAGCACGCGCGGCCGGCCGCGGCCGCTTGCCGGCTGATGCTCCGATTTTTCGATGATCTGGGCGCGTTCCAGGTCGGCTGTGATCGCCGAGATGGTGGCCGAGGAAAGGCCGGTGAAATCCGATATCTCGGTATGCGCCAACTGACCGTGGCGGCGCAGCACGGACAGCACGAGCACGCTGTTTCTCTGCCGGACCAGCTCCGTGCTCGACTTGGTCAGCATGAATGCCGCCCTCTCCTCCTGCTTATTCGCCTTTGCTTTCCACTGCATCTCCGGCCGCTGCTGCGCAAGGAAATTAAGCCGGCAGTCCAGTGTTGACAGCTGAAAAAATCTCTGACATCAAATTTCTCGACTGTCGAGAAAATAATCCGAATTTCCTCGACAGCTTTTTCGCGGTGGCCGGAGGAAGCATGGGCTGGGCCGGTCGCAACTCACTCGGGAGGACATTATGAAGTCTATTTTGAAATTGATGGCAGGCGCGGCCATTCTCGTTTCCGTGCATACCGCGGCCATGGCTGCCGATCTCGTCGTCGGCGTTTCCTGGTCGAACTTCCAGGAAGAGCGCTGGAAGACGGATGAAGCCGCAATCAAGAAGGCTCTCGAAGCCAAGGGCGCCAAGTATATTTCCGCCGACGCGCAATCATCGGCCGCAAAGCAGCTGACCGACGTCGAATCGCTGATTTCGCAGGGCGCCAATGCGCTGATCATTCTCGCCCAGGATTCCGACGCCATCGGCCCGGCGATCGAAAAGGCCGCTGCTGAAGGCATCCCGGTCGTCGGTTACGACCGTCTGATCGAAAATCCGGCTGCCTTCTACATCACCTTCGACAACAAGGAAGTCGGCCGTCTGCAGGCTGAAGGCGTCTTCAAGGCCAAGCCGGAAGGCAACTACGTTTTCATCAAGGGCTCGTCTTCCGACCCGAACGCCGACTTCCTGTTCTCGGGCCAGCAGGAAGTGCTGAAGGCCGCGATCGACGCCGGCAAGATCAAGAATGTCGGCGAGGCCTATACCGACGGCTGGCTGCCGGAGAACGCCCAGCGCAACATGGAGCAGTTCCTGACCGCCAACAACAACAAGGTTGACGCCGTCGTCGCCTCCAACGACGGCACGGCCGGCGGCGCGATTGCAGCGCTCGACGCCCAGGGCCTCGCCGGCTCCGTTCCGGTTTCCGGCCAGGACGGCGACAAGGCAGCGCTGAACCGCATCGCGCTCGGCACGCAGACGGTTTCCGTCTGGAAGGACAGCCGCGAACTCGGCAAGCGCGCCGCCGAAATCGCTCTCGACCTCGCCGGCGGCAAGGACATGAGCAAGATCGACGGCGCCCAGGCTTTCAAGGGCGGCCCGAAGGGCGTCGAAATGCAGTCGGTGTTCCTGAAGCCGCTGGCGATCACCAAGGACAATCTGAACGTCGTCATCGACGCCGGCTGGATCTCCAAGGCTGAAGCCTGCCAGGGCGTCAAGGCCGGCACGGTTGCTGCCTGCAAGTAAGCCAGCGCTGAACTAGAATAAGCGGCGCCGCAACGGAGTTACCGTTTCGGCGCCGGATGCGGATGGGAATTCCAATGACGAAGTTTTCTCCGCCTCGCCGCACCATCGCGGACTTTCATTCCCTCGGAACGGTGCCGCGATGCCACGCGACCGGTTTCCGGAAGCATCGCGATGGTCAGTTGAAGAACAGACGAATGACGCCGTTGGCAGCCTCTGGCACGCCGGCGCACCCGTCCAAACACAGTGGGGGAACGGCAAACCCATGGCCGAAATGGTAAAATCAACGACATCGAGCGGACCGCGAACGGCGGACGCCAATCCGGTGACCCGCTTCTTCCGGGCGACCGAGATCGACACGCGCCTGCTCGGCATGATCGGCGCGCTCGTCATCATCTGGATCGGCTTCCACATCATCACCGGCGGCCTGTTTCTGACCCCGCGCAATCTCTGGAACCTCTCGGTTCAGACGACAGACATCGCGATCATGACGACGGGCATGGTGCTGATCATCGTCACCCGCAACATCGACCTGTCCGTGGGATCCGTGCTCGGCCTCTGCGGCATGATCATGGGCGTGACGCAAGCGAAGATCCTGCCTGAATATATCGGCTTCGACAGCCCCTTCACCTGGGTGATCACGCTTGGTATCGGCATCATCGCCGGCGGCCTGATCGGCACTTTCCAGGGCATGATCATCGCCTTCCTGAACGTTCCCTCCTTTATCGTCACCCTCGGCGGCCTGCTGGTCTGGCGCGGTGCGACCTGGCTCGTCACCAGCGGCCAGACGGTTGCGCCGATGGACCAGACTTTTCGCATCATGGGCGGCGGCGCCGAGGGCTCGATCGGCGCCACCTGGAGCTGGGTCGTCGGCATCGCCGCCTGCCTCTTCGTCATCGCCAGCATTATCGGCTCGCGCCATCAGCGCCGCCGTTTCGGCTTTCCGCGCCGGCCGATCTGGGCGGAATATTTCCTCGCCATTCTGAGCTGCGTGCTGATCCTCGGCGCCGTCTGGATCGCCAACAGCTATTACTGGCCGATCAACATCGCCAAGCGTTATGCCGAGGCCAACAATATCCCCTGGCCGGAAACCGGCCTTGATATTCCCTACGGCATCGCCGTGCCGGTGCTGATCGCCATCGTCGTCGGCATCATCATGACCTTCATCGCCACAAGGCTGCGCTTCGGTCGCTATGTCTTCGCAATCGGCGGCAATCCCGAGGCGGCCGAACTCGCCGGCATCAAGACCCGCTGGGTGACGGTGCGCATCTTCGCGCTGATGGGCATTTTGGCCGCGATCGCCGCCGCGATTTCCACCGCCCGCCTCAACGCCGCCACCAACTCGCAAGGCACGCTCGACGAGCTTTACACCATCGCCGCCGCCGTGATCGGCGGAACGTCGCTGGCAGGCGGCACCGGCACGATCGCCGGCGCCATGCTCGGCGCGCTCGTCATGCAATCGCTGCAATCCGGCATGGTGCTGGCGCATGTCGACACGCCGCTGCAGAGCGTCGTCGTCGGCACCGTCCTTGTCGTGGCGGTCTGGCTCGACACCGTCTACCGCGCCCGTGCCAAGTGAGAGGAGCTAAAGATATGGCTGATCAACGCACTCCCCTCGTGGAACTCAAAAACATCTCGATCTCCTTCGGCGGCATTCACGCCGTGGACAATGCCTCGGTCGATCTCTACCCCGGCGAAGTGGTGGCCCTGCTCGGCCACAACGGCGCCGGCAAATCGACGCTGATCAAGATCCTCTCCGGCGCCTACAAGCGCGATGGCGGCGAGATCCTGATCAATGGCGAGCCGGCCGACATCCGCAATCCGCGCGATGCCAAGAAATACGGCATCGAGACGATTTACCAGACGCTCGCCGTCGCCGACAATGTCGACGCCGCCGCCAATCTCTATCTCGGCCGCGAGCTGAAGACCCGCTGGGGCACGCTCGACGACGTGGCGATGGAAGCCTCGGCGCGTCAGGTGATGGGGCGGCTGAACCCCAACTTCAAGCGCTTCAAGGAGCCGGTGAAGGCGCTTTCCGGCGGCCAGCGGCAATCGGTGGCGATCGCCCGCGCCATCCTCTTCAACGCCCGCATCCTGATCATGGACGAGCCGACGGCAGCCCTCGGCCCCCAGGAGACGGCGCAAGTGGGCGAACTGATCAAGCAGCTGAAGAAGGAAGGCATCGGCATCTTCCTCATCAGCCACGACATCCACGACGTCTTCGACCTCGCCGACCGCGTCTCGGTGATGAAGAACGGCCAGGTGGTGGGACACGCCCGCACCGAAGATGTGACCAAGGACGAGGTGCTGGGCATGATCATCCTCGGCAAGGTGCCGCCAAAAGCCATCCCCGGCCCCGGCGCCATGCAAATCTGAGTGCCGCCAAGCGCCCTGCCCCCGACAACCCCGCTCCGCCGCCCGCAAGGCCGGCGGAGTTTTTCGTTCAATCCGAAGGCTGACGAATAAAAACACCCTGCAAACCGCAAGCATCGGTATTTCTGAGAATTTCGCGATTGAAGCCGGCCGCAAGCTAGGCTAAGAACCACCCATCGGACAGGCGATTCAAACCGCCTCAGGCATGCACCCGTAGCTCAGCTGGATAGAGTGTTGGATTCCGATTCCAAAGGTCACAGGTTCGAATCCTGTCGGGTGCGCCACCGATCCCGGGTCCGTTCTGGACACATGGGTTACGGTTTATTAATTGTGCCGCCTTGGTTTGCGCCGGAATCGACTGGTTTGCTATTTTTCTCGCGATAGGCATGCGTCTTAGGATCGTCGACCTGGAATCGGCCCTGCTGCATTGACAGAAAGGCGTTGCCCACGCGCGTGCGATCCTGTGAGTCGCGGGCCCGCGACAACACCGGCCTCGTCACCCTGTCCCACCGATATTTTTGGACAGCTTCACCAAGACCTGAATAGATAACAACCGCGGACCTAGGCAGGTGGTGGAGCTATGGGACTGTTGACGGGCACGGGTCAAAGGTTGATCCAAGCGAGCGTCTGCGCCCTCCTCCGCAATGACAAATGGCACCGCGCCCATGCGAAAGCAGGATCCACCAAGTAGGAGCCACAGGGTCGTTAGCGGTTGTCTCTCTGCCATGATAGTTCGTGACGTCGACATCAGGGAATTTTTCGCTTGCGATAGCTTTTTCGTCGCATGACAATTTGCAATGTCGCAACTTGATAACTCCAATGAATTTTTACACGGTCACAAGTCTCAACGGTTCATCGACGACGAGCGCACATCACATCGAAGACGCGGTTAACGGTTTTGCTCGCAAATATCTCGGCGCCGCCGGGGCCGTCGCCTGGGCAAGCAAATCAGCGAACCGAGATCCAGCTAAATTCGATGGATCGACCAAGGTTTTATTGCTGGAGGGTGAAAGCAACTTCAGTGAGGACCCACAGGCGAGCAAGATGCCAAGCGATCCATCGAAGGCGAGATCGATCTGGATCTTCGAACCTAGAAGGCGCTACGATCAGATATTATCCTCCTTGAATGAGGTTCGCGATGGGCAGCTTGAGACAGCCCTTCGGGAAATCGCGGTGCTCGCGCCGATGATCAAGGATTTATGCCTGGCGGCCGTCGTGAGGCAGATCAATGAAGTGCTGCCTGCTCACCTAAGATGCTCGATCAGTTTCTGATGAGCCACACATCGTGGATCCGTTGTCGAAGCCGGAGATATCGCCTTTCAAAAGAGGAATGAGAACGGGCTTGGTTTCTTCTTGTAGTTCGCTTCCCTTACACTTGCGATCTTCACGCGTTTAGGTGGGACGCCGGAAGGCTTCGGACGAGGTAGTTGTGCGACATGAGGCTAGTTCATCCACACCAGGGTCGTGGAGTTGGCGGGCAGCCGGTCGCCCCACAAACAAAGGGAACGGCAAGGCCCTCATCGATCAAGATCTGTCCGACGTCGCGACCGTCGACTTCAAGCTTCCCGCAGCTACGGCCGTAGTTGCATTTTTTGGTCCCCTCGGTACCGGGTTTGCAAGAGCACGCGACTAAACTGACGTTGGTCGTGTTCGCTCGCCCCACCAGTTCCTGCAGGCGTTCGGAAGCGCGATTTCCTAGTTTGGCCTCGTTTGAACACAACGGCTCGAATTTTTCCGGCGTGTTAAAGCCAATCAATCTGACGCGCGTGCCGTTGTTCAGACGGATCGTGTCCCCATCGGTGATCGTAAAATTCGCACTGCCTCGGGAAGGTGCGTTGGCCACGACCCCGGACCCGACTTGCGGCTCGGCGCTACCCACGCCGTCGACGGTGCGTCCAAAAAAGCTCCCCAATAGTCCGACGAAGAGGATGAAGCCGATTACAATCAGCAAACTGTCTCGTCCTGCCCCGGATGCGTAGCAAAAAGGGTATCGCGGCCGAAACGGATTTCGGAGTCTGAAGGGATTTCGCGGTCGAAGTGGATTGCGTAAACGGAAGGGATTGCGGTTGCGCGATGCTCGCTCGAACGGCGCCCCGATCGAATAGCTATTGCTTACCTGCCGTTGGCGTGGCTGACGTAGTGCCGCCGCTACTTCAGAGAGCACCACTTCGAGTTTTGGTGCCGGCGACTGATCCTGCGTTAGTCGTTTTAGTATCGCAAATTGCTTCTCGCTAACCCTCGTTCGGACACCATAGCGAGCCATCTTGTCGCGGATATCGCTTAGAAACTGACGTTGCCATTTTGTGACATGGCCACTCTGCAGCACCTCATCGATCCGACGCCGGAAGTACGCAATGTCCTGTTCGCTAAGCATTTCCCGCCCTGATGCGACCTCATTCGAGCGGCTACACTAAGTTGAAATGCTTAAATTTCGCCCAACCATACGAGCACGGCGATACCGCACAGTCACGCCCGCCGAGTCGGATAAGACGGTCGGCTCAGCACCAACCGGCCTCCAATGCCCGCGTTTGTGTCGTCTCGATCGACCAAGAGGCAGTACGTGGTGGCGCAGTATTCACTTGAGCCGCCTCGCCTCTGCGGCCCATCAAGCTGGTCGTGAACAGACTGAGATGTCGTGTCGGCGCCCAGCCGTTCCAAGCAGTGACCTTTGGCTGCCCCCGAATAACCACTCCGTAGGAGGGACTGTAAGGAGCCAGCCCTTGACGCTCGCCACGTTTCCGCGGACGCAATTTTCGAAAGGGATGTCCAGCGGTTGGCGAGGTCATCTCGCTGGCAGCATCTGCATTGGGTGTGATTTTTAAACAAAATGGCCGAAAAACCCAAAAGGCGTTCCGGGGATGACCTTCGGCCACCCGAACAAGCAGGAGACAAATGCGACGTGACCATGGTTTGAGTTATCATACGGCTTGACGGCTCCTCGGCTCAGCACCACCCTTCTCTCACCGCATTTAAGCCTACTCCATGACCAGCCATCTCGACAGCACAGACCGTGCACTATTCCCTCGCGTTCTGTCACTCAGTTCGGCGCATCTATCCGAGCGAACTGCGAGTTTTCTGCAGAAGAATGACGCCGCCGATTTTCCCTGTCTTGGAGGACATTGGAGTGACCGGGGATGGATGCCGTGGGTCGACACTGAGTTCGGAGTTATTCCGTCCTGCCCTCCGGATCTGCGTGAGGTTTTCGAGTTCGCGGAGAGGCTAGGTGTCAGCATTGTTATATTTGACGAAGGGGGAAGGGTCTTGCCAGAGCTACCCGTGCTCAGACAGGAGGTTGCGGATAGCTCTCTTGATCGATACGCTCGGCGAGCCAGAAAGAGCTTAGAGCAACTCGAAGACTTATCCGGTCGGGAAGCGCTGGAAAGTCTCGAGAAGACGGGATCGTTCAGCCGGACCGCCGGATATTTTACGACCAGAATGCAGTCGATCAGGGACGCCCTTACTTATGCCTACGAGCGAGGTGACGATTTTACGTCTACAGCTTACCCTTTGCTTGAACAGCTATCCGATCTAAGCGCAGCGTTCGCCTCCTGCGTCCGCCTGGAGCCCGATCAATATCTGACGTCCCTTGATTGCATATGCTCGCTAGAGGCAACGGTCGAAGCTACTCTGGACGGGAATGAATTCCGTGACCGTGGGATCGAACGAAAGATTACCGACGCGTTGGAAGATATCCTTTATCGTCTTCAACGCGCCCGCCAAACGTTAACACATCGGATCATGACGTGAGGACCACGACACGGGCGTTAGCACCTGTCCTTTCTTCGAATAGTGCCTGACGTTCAGAGCCTCTTCCGTACAACATCCCCAAAGGTCAGTTGCTTGAAGGCTGCCCGCACCCCTTTAGGCATCTGCGATCTTGTAAATGTCTGGTACACCACAATTGGGACAACGGTGAAAGGCGACGCGGGAGGGCCTCGAAGTGAGCGATTCACACGCTAAATCGCTTAGTAAAAATTCTTGACGTCGCATTCAAACCCTCCGACAATTATCGTACCGCATCCGAGTTCCACCAAATGCTCTTCCAGCTTGAACTATCTGTCTCCGGCTCCATCACCGTCAACGCCGAGTCCAGCTCAGACGCACTTGCGAAATTCCTGTCCGCCCACAAAGCGGGCATCGACCCGATGGGTCTCTGGTTCAGCGAAAACATGTTCTCCGAAGAAGACTTCCCTGATGTTGATCTCGTGGTGGAGGAAACGCCGACGCCGCTCAACGCGCGTATCATTCTGCGCAACGGCAGAGGAGTCATCAGCACTGCGTATATGCATGTCCCTCACCTTCCTGGCGCCAACGACGGATGTGGCGCTGATAACGCGACGTTCCCTGACCCCGCTTGATACATAATTCTCCAAAGCTAAATTGAGTCCTGAAAAACGATAAGTTCGTTGATCTGACGTGGAGAGCGGAAGAGCCCCACTACGATTGTCGCATGAAGCCTGCCGCCGGGGCCGCATAGTGGCAGCGCCGTTACAACAATGCCTCACGCGAGCATATTGAAATACGCTCCCAGCATCACGATCTCAGATTGGCAATCGGAGCCTTGAAATGCTGTATCTCATCCCTGCCCTGTTCGTTATTACCTGCGCGATATTCGTGGGAAGATACTATGCAATCAAAGCGGGACTCGCGCAGACGATCCTTGATGACGCCATTGCACGGAAGCTTTCCACATCTCCGCTGAACTTGGAGGTGATGCGCTTGAGGGAGCAGAATGCAGTGATGCGCAACCTCCTCCTAGACATGGTGGAGAACGAGGCTTCGGTTGAGACCGACCGGCCAAAGACGGAGCAAGCTCGCGCGTTCAGCGCCAGAACACTGCGGCGGCGGGAGATCTTCGGAGAAGCCGTATTTGTGCTGGAGCAAAGTGAACGACCTCAGGCATCAAATCAAAATCTTAAGATTCCCGGCTAAGGCATTTATATAGCTTGATTGTCTCCGGCTTAATACCACCAGAGTTCGAACTGATGCGCTATTCATCCCTGACAACCTGCTGCTGGTCCGCTTTCACAGCACATCGGTCTAAGTATTTGCAACCGTTGCCTCCCGTCCAGAATTGCTAGGAGGGCGGTCTCGGGATAACGCCATGGGAAGCGGTCAAAGGCATGCACCATCTTACCGACGCCGTAACCGCCCATGGATTTGAACTTTTGAGTTGCGAATTCCAAGAACGAAAGTCCACTGCCGCCAAATGGTTCAACGCAGTTTGAGGGAGCACAGCTAAAGTTGGGAGTCGTGAGAAGTTGAGGCTCACCGTCCTGCTCGAGTATGTCATTTAGGATATGCAGCGCGTAAGTCGGGCCGCCATTGAGATGGCAGCCCTCTCTCAGCTCAAAAGAGGACATCAGCAACGCTACCGTTGCTTCGCGCCAATCATTAACATCGCCTGCGGCGTTTCCATTGTACGTCGGCCTTACAATTTGTGGCGCATCGTTTTCCTGCTGAATGATTAGCGCGACAGCCGCAGGCTCTGTCCATTCAATTGAAAGTAAAAACTCCACCAGCCGAGTTGGAATCGCTTCCGACAAGTTTCGGTAGCCCCCTGAGAATATCACCAGACCAGGCTCGGCAAACAGTTCAGATTTAATGTCGACATTTCCACTCAAGCGGGCTGGAGGTTCCAAGTCCTCGATGGAGAACCACTTGTTGATGGTTTTGATCACATTTGCGTCTGCCTGCGACCGTGCAATTTCCAGATCAGAGAACAAGAGGGTAATTGCTGTGGTAATGGCCATATCCGTGTTACCTGGTGCCGTCCTAACTAGGCTGCGCCAGACCCTGGCCGGCCACAAGCGTTTATTGTTTGCTGTCTCACTGCACGACGACGTTCTGTTTGGCATCAATCAGGAACTTCGAGCCTTTGGCTCCGCCGCGAAACCGTAAGACCATTGTTGGAGGCGGTCCCTCCTTCGTTTTCGGCCTTCCTCGCTCTTGCCTCAGTCAAACTGTGGTTGCCTTTCATTTGTGCGAAGGCCTCTTAGGGCGCTCCTTCTCCGCGCTCCAAAAGGACAAGCCGAGCATCGGGCGCTTCTTTGCGAATGGTAATTTCCATGTAGGCCCGAAGCTCGCTACGAAAACGCGAGGCATTGCGGGCTCCCCATGCGCCAATGAAGCACTCCCCTGATGTATCGTTCTTGAAGACCGCTGAGCCACCGAACGAGGATGATAGGCCGCCTTCACCGACCGCCCCGCCGTTGCCGCAAACGGCGACGACGCTGTCCAGAGGTGCGACGCAGGCCACAGTGTCGCCCGAGGGGGCGAAACCTGTGCTTCTAAAAACGTAAACTGGGCAGGGAGACGTTGTCATCCGTAGAACATATCGGGAAAATAATGAGCCGCAAGCTCGCGGTCAAACTTTGTCAACACGGCCTAGATGCCGCTTCGCCTTTTCAATATTGGGGCCCTTGATGTAAACCGATCCGTAAATTCTGATCTCAACGGCGAACGTGGGCATTCTAAATATTCCATGCTCAATATGGAAATGCTCTTCTGGATATTTGAGCCTGTCAACGTCGCCCACTTTCTATGCGCAGGCAGGACTGTTGCACCTGAGCGGTCTTCGGCCACTAGCGTTGCGACAAACTGATCAACAAACTTGTTACCTGAAGCGCTTCCTCGGCAGACATCTCGCGCATTCCTTTCGCAGTCATTGCCATTCGAAGATTGATCGCAAGATCTTCGACACTTTGCTGATGGACCGTGAACCATGAGGTGAGATCGGCGAGAGTTTCCGGCAGCATCGGCACCTCCTCATCACGGCCAACTTCCTCCTGATCCCGGCGATAGCACGCAATTGCTCTTAGGATACTCAGGATGATCGAATCATGGTTTTCTTCGTCAGGCAGATCGCTCCGATCAATCGCCTGTGGCCAACTCTCTGCATGAGACCAGTTTACCTGACGCTGATCGCTTGACGCCAATGCGAATGTCCAGCCGTCCTCTTCATCCTCGAATGTCCAGTTTAGATCGCCAAGTTCACCTTCCGTCCATACACCGTTTAACAGGATTTGGCGGATCCGAAGGTCCGGGAACGCCTGAAGCTTTGCCCGAACATCGTATGATATCTTGAGTAACGAGTGGTCGACGAAGACCCCGGCATCGGTGTTGCTAACCCAGAAAACGCCGGCCACATAACCGCCATTCACAGTACGTTCAACGAGATGTTCGGCTGTAATATTCGGACTATCGAAGAGGCGGACAGCCGCCTTTTCTATCGACGTCGCATCTGGGTGACGTGGCTTTTGCAAAGCTGCGATGAGCTCATCATCTTCGGTGATAGCGACAATTGCATTAATATCTTCCTGCGTAAGGTTCACCCACATAATTAAACTCAAATGGCGACATCAAATTGTTCAGCGTGGTAAGGAAGCTGTCAAGCCAGAGGCTTCGTGCCAACACATATACGATCAGTCCTGGCCTTCTGGCATAGGGACATTGCCATCTTCATGAGCTGTGTCCACAATCATGAGGATCGAAGGGTCGAACGTTGTAGGCCACCAACCGGGCCCCTTCTGCGGTAACAAATCGGAGCGGTGACAAGGTTCGAAAACGCGGCTCTCTGCCGCTTGACACAGCATGGTTAGTTGCACCCCAATATTCCTTGGTCACCTGGTCCTACCGAGAAGCTCAAAATTGAGACCGCAGGTTCTCGCATATCTTGCACAGGTTATCCACGATCAGCGGAAGGCTGGATCGTCCTGCAGCTCAGCAGCGAGCCCGACAGCCAATCGTTCTGCCGCAGTTTTTCGCTGCCGCAGGAGCCGATGTATTCGGGATAGTGGAATCGCAGCCAACTAAGAAGATCAGCCGCATCCCAAGGGGTCGCGTCGGTCCATGGCTCGAAGGAACCTGTCATGCATCTGCTTCGGTTGAGCTTGTCCGCTTTCTGTCACCTGGTCGGACCTACGAACATCAAACAGGGTGAGATTACCGCATCAGGTTAGGAGCGCAATCGTCCAGAAAGCATTCGGGCAGAGAGATCGAATGCAAGACCTCCGTGCATTCAGCCTCAGCGACGGGTTCACTGCCCTTCTGGCGTCCTTGACCTTCAAGCCGAGTTTTGACGAGACCTTCGCCTGACCACTTCCTCAAAATCCCGTCTCGCCTCGACGTGAAATCGAAAGTAGGATGCCAATCGACCGTCGCGGATGCGGCGACGCACTTCAAAGGCTGGGTCACCATCTACCGGTTCGTCGCCAAGTATAGCGGCCGCCTCCGCTGGTAGCATCGCCTCCTCTGTCGGCAAAGGAATACCTAATTGAATTGCGATTTCGTCGATCCGGTCGCCCTCCTCCAATGCCAGCATCTCTAGGGCAGTGCTGGTGGCCAGAAAGCCTTGCGACCAGCACCAAAGGATGTCCTGCTCGGTCACCGGATCAATGTGATTGAAGTCCCCGATCAGATAATAATCTGGCCGTCGCACGACCCTGTTCAGTCCGCGCAGGACCTTTAGGTTTTCTTCATTGTACTCGAACCCATCGTCGTATGTGTCCTCGAGTGACCGCGCTTTTCCAAATGTCTCTTGTGCCGAGGCGATACTGTCGAGGGAACGGCGAAGCCTGGCATGCACAACTGCATACAGTCGTTGGGCTTCGCCCTGCCCGTAAGCCTCGGCTTCGATAGCGAGGGCAGCCACCGTATCAAGCGTCTCATTCACTGACATCCTGGCCTGGGTAAGTCCCTTGCCGATCTGCTTGCGTTTGGCGTCCCGTAGCTGGGGGCGGAACAACGATTCCAACTGCCAGACACGTTTGTCCAGCGCTTCCTGAGTTGGCGGATTGATACCGTGCTGTTGCGCGAGTTCGAGGAATTCAGAGGTCGTGACCCTTAAAATTGATCGGGCTGTCGACTCGACCAATTCAGCGATGCTCCAGAGGCGCAGGATTTCGATTTGCCCTTCAAGGGTGCTGACATCAACGTTGAATGGATATTGGGCCATTTCAGATCTCCCCGCCCATCACTCGTCCTCGTCCGGTAGCTCGGCCCATGTCCTGGTTGACTTGTCAAATCCGATCACTGTCGACGATGATGTCGAATTCAGAGCCTCGAGTTCACGATCAGCAAAATAGGGCAACTCGATCCCGTAGGTGATAGCCCTTTCGACGGCCTCCTGGCCACTGATGCCGAGCCGCCGGATGACCCGTCGAAGGCTTAAAGCTCCCACTGCCCATCCCTCCAAGGTCGTACGCTCGTAATCGGGATGACCCTTCTCGAACCGGCTTCGATCGATCCTTCGATAGATCTCAACTGCCTTCAGGATGCAGCGGATCGCATCCTCGTCGGACATGTACCCAGCCTCAAAACCAGTTTTGCTCGGCCAGTCCTCTTCGTGCCACCACCTTGCGCCCTTCGTGCCACTTTCGTTGCCTCCAGCTTCGAACCGCCAGTAGGATCCTCTTGCCCGGAAATAAAAGTAGTGCCCGTCAAACACGCCGTGAGCCTGAACGGGGCACCACCCGACAAGTTCGCCTAAGGTAAAATTTGGCAGAGTTTCAAGGCTTTCTCGCGTTTCTGGAGTAAGATGGAGGCGATGAACATTGAAAGGCCTATCCTTATCATCTTGCTCCAAATCGAGATTAAACCCGAGCGCCCGCACCGCCTCAAACAGTCGATGAAGACGTGACCTGTCTGTAGGTGCCCACCGATCACCCTCGCGAACGAAACCTTCCGTGTCAGCAGCCCACTTAATTTCGTCTCGCTGTACAGCAGAGGTATTGGAGAATGTGACAATGTAGGTGGGAACACCGTTATCCCACTCGGTACGCCAATGAACTGTGGGCTTAGTCATCCTTCGTCTCCATGGATTCCGGCACGCCGGCTTCCACAACGTAGCCCGGGCGGAAGCCGCTGCCGCCCAACTCCCCCAGGTATCCCCTGGGATTGCAAAGGAGTCGGGTGCCGCCCTCGACATAGTCTGCGAAGCGATGAATGTGGCCATGCACCCAGAAATGCGGCCGCTCGGCATAGATGACTCCAGATAAATCTGACGCGAACGCCGCGTTCGAGATGTGGCCGGTGAACCGTGGATCCAGAGACCTTGGCGAGATCGCATGGTGGGTGAGCACCATCGTCGTGCCGTCGAAGGGCTTCGCAAGCTCCTGCTCGATATACGCCCTGCTCTCCAAATGGCGAGAGATCATTTCGTCTGGTGTGATGAAACCGCTATCGTCGCCATTCCGAGCATCCGAGCGGTGGATCATTCGGAAGTCCAGCAGATACCGCATGCACTCCCGGGCCGCCAAATCGCGCCGGGCCTGCGCTGGCAGATGCCCGAAATCGTGCGCATCGATCTCGAAGTCGGTCCACAGCGTCGCCCCCACGATACGCAGATCATCGCGATGGAAGGTGTTATTTTCGAGGATGTGGACGTTGGTTCCAGCAGTCCATTTGCGGGCGTACTCCAATGAACGATCAATCGATGAACCGTAATAATCGTGGTTCCCAAGGGTCGCGACCACTGGCATGTGAGGAGCAATCTCAGCATGGAGGAAATCGATGGCATGCTCGATGTTCCCTGCAATATCGCCAGCACAAATGCAGATCTCGGCTTTCGGGACAACCAACTCCCGTCGATGAAGCAGATCAAGTGGCGATGAATGGAGGTCACTGATGATCCACGCCTTCATCGCTGCGCCTCCTTACTAGAGCGTGATCGACTATCACCTTGGGACGTGCCCGACGCTCTTCTCCCGGGGTCTCGCACACGTTTGATCGGAGCAACCGACGGACCTTTTTCGAATTCTTTGCGAAGGTGGTCGAAGCGATCGGGTAGGACGAAAC
The DNA here is from genome assembly GCF_000271845.1 of Rhizobium leguminosarum bv. trifolii WSM2297. The sequence continues at coordinate 2,276,133 of NZ_JH719395.1, forward strand.
CGGTATCCTCCAGCTCCTTGGTCACCGCGAGAAGGAGCGAGCGCTGCGCCGCTACAATGTCGCCGGCACGAGCCATTTCTCTTCGAAGGATCTCGTCCACCCTATCCATTAGCCACGGCACACTTTGCGCACCGAACGCGTCCCAGGCGGTGCCCTTGCCGAACTGGTACAGGCGAGCGCCCATTCCAGTTTTGGTTTCCATTTGCAGCGCGAGATCTGTTGCGATCGCCAGATCACTTGTCGGCCCCAGGCCGCATCCATCGCCATGGCTTCCAAGGATCAGTCGCTCGGCGGCAATTCCGGCAAGCCGGAGGCAAATTTCATCGCGAAATCGTTGCTCGTTGCGAATATGCAAAGCTGGAAACTCGAACCTCGCCCCGCCCGCCGATTGCAGCTCAAATCTTGGATTAAGCTGGTTGACGACAGTGACTCCGACGAACATTCCAAGCCCAAGAGCGTTGCCAACAACCGTGTGGCCAGCCTCATGAATGGCGACAGTGTGTCGATAGTATCCGGTAATCTGGATGAGTTCGGGCAGTTGCGACGTCAAATCGGATAGAGTCACCCGCCGGTCTTCTCGCCGCGCCCGCTTCTTAGCGTCTCTCACCATTTGCGCGAGATCGGCGCCGGCCATCGCTTCCGTCAGGGGTCCAAGCGTATGGAGATCGGTAAGCTCGTGCTCTCCAAGCATCTGACCGATGATTGCAACCCTATCAGCCGAGCTGGGCATTCCGATCACGACATGCCTATCCAGCCTGCCGGGACGGCGGATCGCGGCGTCAATCTTCCCCGGAAAGTTGGTTGCTCCGATGACTACCAGGCCGTCTCGCTTGACCGATCCGTCCAAGGCTTCCAGCAAAGCGTTCACGATCTGAATGGAATACGACGCATGTTCACCGGTGAAGGTGTTTCGGTCCCCAATGGAGTCAAGTTCGTCGAGTAAAAGGATGCATGGCGCCTTGTTGACGGCAGATGCGAATTCCGCCCGCATGGCTTTGAGGAGGTCACCCAAGTGACCTTTTGCTTGCCATTGGACGACTGAAGTCGCCACGAAGTTCACCTCACAGGTCTCGGCGAGAGCCCGAGCGAAGATGGTCTTCCCGACGCCAGGCGGTCCACTCAACAGGAGACCCCGATCGACTTCGGACCATTTCAGGATACCTGCCTTCCATGCCGCTAGATCCTTGGCGAGCTGTAAGCCCCATTCCTTGGCGTCGCCATATCCGTGCAGCTCCTCCAGTCGCGGCAGGCTCTCCTCGATCGGTTTTACGGCGGGGCTGGTCGGCGATACAGAGTTGAGACGCCGGATTGCATCGGCCGCCGTACTATTTCGTCGAATGGCGGCAAACATCAGGTCGGGCGGAAAAGCCAGAAGCTGCCGAGCCTGTTTGGCGGTCATCTTCAGCTTCAAGACGTATGCGCACGCGACTCGGAGGTCATCCTCGCCGATGGTATCGAGTTCGATGAACTTGTCGACAGCGACAGAGACAAGCAGTGGAAGATTTCTCGTCTCAGTGATTACAATCGCTCGATTGCGTCTCCAGCATTTCCCGGCGAATTCGGATTTTACGTGATCCGGCTTGTCCGTCGCGCTGATGCAAGCATAACCGACATTATCCCAGTCGTCGCGTTCAACGCCTTCATAAAGAAAGGCAACTGCGCACGCCTTGTAGTCCTCTGCCGCTTTTCCTTCAGGGGTGACCAATCCCACGATGCCCGGGCCACCCAGTTTGAAGTCGTTGCATTGCTCGAGCGCCCGTTCAAAGGTGCGATAAAGCGCAAAGGTTTCAACTGAAGAAGCCATTTTCGCATTGATTGTGCTAATAGCCATAGGTTTTCCTCCACTGCCCTTGGCAGCGTCAAAGTGATCGGACGTTTTTGGGAAATTAGTCGCGCTTGCGGCGGACTATGGTCTCAGGGCCGATCAGGCGTTCGTCGAGATCCATCGTCACGAACCGTTGGAGGACCATCGATGCCAGTCCGGCCATTGGTTTCGTCTCGCGAAAGACAATCAACGCCTCGGATACTGTCATACTTGTGAATTCATCGAGTGCGGCAAGAAGCCGAACGCGGTCCGACAAGGCGGCCTCGTACCTGGCATAACGCAACAGATCTTTGGCGTTCTTCAGTCGAACGGATGGAAGGACGGAAGCATCGATTAATTCGTAGGGGTATCCGGCCGCAATGGCCTTTTCACGAACCCATTCCGGCGCCGCTTCTTCACGGATGCCATCAACCACAAAACTCAGGTCTGCTCTTTTCACCAGGAAGTCTGGCTTATAGATCTGCCCGCCGTGCGAAAGAGAAAGGGACCGACACGACCAAGACAGGATGTCATCATCGATATCGAGAAGGCACGCGATATCCCGGGCCAACTGATCTCTGAATAAAACAGGCCCGGCGCATCGGACCGTACTGAGAGGATAAAAAATCTGGACGGAGTTAGACTGCGCTGCGGAACGCAAGGAAGCGATGCTCATCATGAACCCTCGAAAACACAAAACCAGATGATCCCGCTCACGCGGACCGGCTTAGCTGTCTATTCGTATCGAGGTGTGAGCGATGTAGGTCATGCGTGAACAGATACGGAACATCTCTAAACGCGTCAAGTGAAAAAATGGAGTTGACGCAAGCGAAGTTCAGACCAATGCTATTCTTGGCGGCCGGGTTCCTCTGTCGTCTCACGACTGGTCCGTCACCCTAACGAACAGCACCGATGACTATTTTAGCAAAACTCAATTGCTCGACAATATATGAAGTGCCCTCGCATTTCCGCGGGCGAAGCAAACTACAGCGCGGCACGTTCCGCGAGCTTACGGAGCATTTTTTGGCCGAAATTGGTTGGAAGTGCGAGACGCGCCAGCTAATCAATGGTCGTTGGGTCACGAGTGCCAGCCGACGGGGCCGCGAAGTCCTAAAAGGCCACCAAAAGGACACCGTTATCGACGCTGAGACCGACCTTCTGGTGGCTTTTCACCTAAGTCTATCTCCCACCTACAAGAAGGAATATTTTACGTTCTCAGAGGTTCCGACAGACAGGCTTTGATATTCGCTCCGTACGTGAGTTTTCACTACTCGTCCCGAGCCGAAATGAAGATCTCATCGCGCATAGACATCCCGTGGTGTCGCCGGCCTATATCCGGTTCAGGCGCCTGTAACCGTCCTTCGACGCGAGCGTGCTTTGCAGCCTCGGCAAGTGACGTATCACCAATCGGAATCCGTCTTCCACATCCTCCACCGGTAAAAGCCGGCTTCTAGGGCCTGGAGGTCATAAAAGAACCTGCGATTAATCAGTTCGCGAACAAAAGCGAGATCGTCGGGATGGAGCGGTGTCTTATTGGCGCCGACGATCGCGCTTTCTTCGATCCGAACAAGATGACCCTCATCCGTCACTCGTTCGAAGGCGCGAATAACCTCGTCTGCCATAAACAAGTCGAAAACGAGGGTTGATTGCCCACTTTCATCAATGCAGTCGACGCGTTTGATATCGATTTCGGGTGAGAATGGGAGATGCTTGGTCGCTGCCTCGAGCGTATGCGGGCTCAGTTCGTTTATCAAGATTAGGTGCTCTGTACTGGATCATTGATAGCTTGGGTCGAAATGCCTGCACCCGTCAATGGTATTCTCCGGGGTCTCGAGATCACCCCACGGCATTAGTTCGTCTGAGAGGATCCCAGACGCTGCGATCGACCATGCGGACATAGCGATGGCCAGCGCTTTTGGTGCCCCGGCAGCGGAGTCCAAAAAAAGTCCACTACCGTTGTCGACTCTGACCAGTGGCACAGACAATGTGCCAAAATCGAGAATGCCAGCGGAAGTTGCCATGGCGCGTAGACGCCGACCAAAGAAGCTCCCCAAAATCACGCCAGCGGTTTTCTTGGCCGTCCTGGTGTTGGGCGGACTTGGATCGCTATTCGGTCGAACCAATCCAACCACTTCCCCCGCACTCAATGAAACAAGCACTGTCAGCGCTGCTCCTCCGACCGTTGAGCAGCAGGAGACATTGCCAGTTGGGCCGTCCGTCGGCCCCGCGACTCTTCAATCCGCCACGTCGCCGACCGAAATGCAGACGGAAACCCCGCTGCCCTCCCGTCTTGTAAAAGGGAGCAAGGTCGCCCTGAGGGATGGCCCGCGCAAACAGTTCGGCATTCTGGACCGCTATGATAGCGGTAGGGAAGTCAGAGGACTCGATACGGAGGGCGCATGGTCACATATCAGGGATAGCCTCACCCTGCGGGACGGTTGGATTTCGACAAGCTTTCTCAGTGATCAGCAGCAACCACAGACCGAACGAAAAGATCAGGCATCTTCGGAGCGGAAGCCCTCTATTCCCCCAGCAACTCCCGCGATCCCGGATACTCTCGTCGTCCAACGCATCATCGCGGAGTCGATCTAGATGTACCGCTTTGTTTCGCAGGCGATGTGTCTGCCCCCCTTCTGGCGCGTCAAGCGTATTATATTAATGAGCTCACTCCAACCAAGCGCCGGGTCAATCGCCGTTCAACAGGTGAATGGCTGAACAAAAGATAAACCGCGAAGACGCGCACGCCTAACGAAACCGGCCTCAGATTTCGATCACGAAAGCACTGTCGAACTCTGCGAACGTTCTTTCGCCGGGATAGCCTCTTGGATTTGCCAGAACTCTGGTTTTGCCCACCATGTAATCTCGTCGATGGTGGATGTGGCCATGGATCCATAGTTCCGGGCCATCGGCGTAGATTACGTCTTCAAGATCTGAGGCGTAGCAGGCAGATAGGATGTCTGCTTCGTCCCCTGGTTCGATCGATTTTGGCGATGGTGCGTGATGAGTCACAACTACCGTTTTGGCCGATCCGAATTCTGACAGCGCGGTTTCAATGAAGCGTCGGGTTTCAAGATGCTTCCGAAAGGAATGGATCGGTTTAAACCGCATATAAGGCTGTTTACGAAACTTAATTCGCTTGTAGTCATTCATACCGCGCTCAGCAGCAGCCATTGATAAGCCCGGATCATAAGAAAGGACCTTGAAGTCGGTCCAGAGCGTCCCGCCGAGAAAGCGAACCCCACCAATATCCGCAACGTCATTGTCTAAAAGATGGAAATTCTTTTGCAGCTTCGCGTGACTGCGGGCGGCCTGCAGGCTGTCCTCGAAAGAGGCTTTATAGAATTCGTGGTTCCCGGCGACCATCACGATGGGCATGGCGTCGGAAATCGTTTGTACCAGCCAATCGATGCTCGGGACAATTCCCTTCGGCAGGACATCACCTGCACATACGCATACATCCGCTTTTGGAACCGCGAATGACTTCGGAAGTGATGCAAACTCCAGATGCAGATCGGAGAGGATCCAAATGCGCAATTTTACTACTTTCTGTTAGAAAAGTACGGGCCTTCGTTAAGATTGATTTGGATAAGCGATTTCAGGGAGCGGCGGAGGCGGTGACTGGCGCCCGACATCCACATCTCCGATCGGCGGTAACGCGGCGGGCGGACCAGGCGTTGGCGCGGGAAGCTCCGGTGCCCATGAAGTGCTGGGAATTGAACGTGGTAGCGCCACGCGGCTGATTGCTGTCCCGGCGGCCAAGCACTGGAGGTAGCAGCAGGAGACTGCTTGGCGCTTCCAGCGGGGAGAGAGCACCAAAATCTCGGCTGCACTCGGACTTCGAGGGAATCGGCGCTTATCCCAAGGTACAGCACGCCGACGTTCAAACTTCGGCTGTTTCAAGCGAAATGCTCGCGAAAATCTCGTCAGTCCCTCTCCCTGAAACCGATGTTCCACCCGGTTCGCCGCCCGGGCCAACTCCGCGACGAAGGCGTTTTCTGGATTCTCGCTCACATCAGAATGTCTACCCAAGGCGCCTGCTCTCGAAGTTAAACTGACTGAAATGAGTTAGGTACACTCGCCCTCCCAGCTGTACGATATCCGTTTTGAAAGTTCACTCTCGGAGACACCGAGAAGATCGCTGGCATGCGAATTGTCAATAAGCTTCTCGCTCAACGCCCTGAAGCATAGGCGCTCGAACCGCCGTGGCTTTTCGTATTCATAAGGCATGCGTTCGGGTTCCTCGAATGGAGGAGTTCGCCAACCGCGTTCAGCTAAAACTTTGAACAGCTCGGCGAACGTCGCCTCAGAGATGATCCCTAGCTCTCGACACCGATACGTCAATGCCTGGATGCTAACCCCATAGCGCCGCTTCAATGCCGCAAGCTCGGCTAGACTGATGGTCGACCGCTTCGAGCCCACCTCGGCGCGAAGCATATCAGCTGGTAGCAGGAGCGCTCCTGCGAACCGGTGCGCCGCTTTTTCCGAGTTCAAATCCTGTGCGACAGCCAGCACCATATGGCCCAACTCATGGGCCATTGTGAACCGTTTCCGTTCCGACCAAGTGTTTCGCTTAACAACGATAACTCGGGCAGCGTCACGGTCCCGCCGAGGCGCGTGGGCCGCGAGCCCGTCAATGTCGTCGAGATCGACAGACAGGACCTTAATTCCGCGCTCTTCAAGGAGTTCCGCGAAGCGCGGGATCGGATCGTTCCCAAGACCCCAAGCCTCTCTGACCGACCTTGCCGCGTCTTCCGCGTCGCGAAGGTCATTTACAGGGAATGGAACACCGCGTGGTTTCTCCCAATCCGTGCTTTCCAACCCAAGGATCGCTTCGATCTCAAGGTAGCGCTGCAGCAGTGTTATGGCCTTGGCCTGGACAGACGCCTCTTCCTTTGCAGAATTCATGCCCTTGCGAAACTCGACGCTTTCTAGGGTAAGTTGCTCCTCGCTCTCAAGGTGAGCAATGCTGACACCCAAAGCGGTTGATAGAGCCTTCAAAACTGGCGGACTGGGAATGTCCTCACCGCGTTCGTACTTGCCGATTGCCTGGGGGCTGACCAAGCCCGCGATGCGTTCGGACAGCTCTCGAAGCGAAAGCCGCATCGCGGCGCGGGCGATCCGCAACCTTGAGCCAAGCATCACAACTCCCATCTCGCCAGTTTATAACTGGGGATTTTTATGCCTTTTTGTAAACCGCCTCTTGCGGTCGCACGTCGATAATACAATATTACGGATAGTTAAGGCCAAGTTAAGACGGGCGATTGGAAACCAGGCGCTCCCAGCTATAAAATTGCCTCCTAAAAGGATTTCCGATGCCGCTGACCAATTCTGCCCTCTTGAACTACGACCACAACGTTCTCCGCCTGCCCGCAGACAAGCGTAAAGAATATCATGAGCAAGTTGATAGGCTGGTTTCCGAATTGGGCAAAACGCTGAAAGGCCGGGCCGACATCAAGATCACGCGGGTCTTGAAGGCGGGGTCGTTCGCCAAATTCACCATCGTGAAGAAGACCACTCAGGACCCGGTTGACGTCGACATTGTCATCTATGTCGCCGGTGTCGATCCCGACAAGGAGACGCTGGAGCAACTGCTCGACGACATCCACGCTGCATTGATTTCCATCTATCCTTCGAAATCCGTCGAAGACTTCGAAATCCAGCGCAAGGCCGCTACCGTGAAATTCGTGGGCAGCGGTCTCTATGTCGACATCGTACCCGTTGTCGAAGACCCCTATCGTCCTGGCTATGGTTGGCAGTTCGACCGCGATGGGGGGAAGATCGAGACCAACCCGCCAGGCCACTTGAAGTTCATCAGGGACCGAAAGGATATTGACCGTCATTTCCGAACGCTTGTCCGCATGGGTAAGCGTTGGAGCCGTCATGCTGAATTGTCGGCGCTCAAAGGCTTTCACGTCGAGCTGATCACGGCGCACGTCCTCGCGAAATACGGCGCAACCGAGAGCATCGAGAAGCGGTTCCGCGATTTCCTTCTTTATATCGCGCAGTCTGGACTGAAAGAAAAAATCAGCTTCCCGGAAAACACTGGAGTTCACGGTAGTTTCACCGACCCGGTCGTTATTCTCGACCCAGTCAACAGCGAGAACAACGTGACTTCCCGTATCACCGAGGCAGAACGCCAAGAGATCGTCAAGGCAGCAGACCAGTCTTGGGAAGATGCTAACTATGCCTCTGCTGAGGACGACGACGACATCTGGAAGGAAGTTTTCGGAACTCGCTTTTCGGTCGAGGAGGCCTGAGACATGTCGGTTACGCGTACCGCCTCCGCCACTGGCAGCTATACGACCACTGATATCAACATCGTTGTCCGCCAATTCACGACCGATCTGAAGATGATCGCTTCCAGCACCCGGGCGATGACTGAAACGGCTGCGGCCGATTATGGCGCAGACGTCGAGCTTCTGGCTTCCAAGGGTTACCTGAAAGCGGTTGATGTAACGCAGATGTTTGGCGGCAGGGAGATCAGGGCCGTGAAATATCACGTCGATGAGAACACGGGCACACTAAAGTCCGCCCGACCGGGCGGCGTCCGGTGGGACGAGCTTTCAGGCTCGTCCATCCGGATCATCATGAGCCATACCGACAGTTTTAGTAGTGCCGTTCTCGAATCCCTCCGCGGTCGGCTCAACATCAGCTGGGGCTTCACCTCTGTCGATACAAGCCACTCTTCACTGACGAGTTCCGGGCGCCGCGATTATGCGAGCAACGGCTGGGGTATGCGCCGGGAGGATTGGTCGTGAGCGAATCGTCGTTGTTTGATGCCGAACTGCCTCTCCCCGACGACGGTCTCGCTCAAAAGGCGAAGACGCTGATAGGATTCGATGAGCGGTATCAGGCGGTACATGCCCAGCTCCGGCTCCTGCTGAATTCCAGCGAACTCCCTGCCTGGAATACGAAGTTTCACCACGGCAAGTTGAACCTTGGGACATTGCTGCAAGAGCAATATCCGTTTGCGATCTTTCATGGAGACGTTGGCACGGGCAAGACCGCGACGGCGGAGACAATCGCCAACCGCCTCGTGGCCGAGGCGCGAGTCGAGGATGCGACGCTGTTCAAGATGAGTAACCGCGTACGCGGCAGCGGCATGGTCGGCGAAATGGGAACACTCATTTCCCAAGCATTCCAGCAAGTGATCAAGGCTGTTGGAAAGAACAAGCGGGCGATCCTGATCATCGACGAAGGCGACTCCCTCGCCGCCAATCGGTCGCAGGAACACAGCCACCACGAGGACAAGGTCGCGGTCAACACGCTCATCCAGCACATTGATGATCTCCGCCGGTTCAACGGGCGCATTCTCGTTATCCTTTGCACGAACCGCCTGTCTGTCCTCGATCCCGCGCTCCGGCGGAGAGCAGCTGTTGTCCGCGCCTTTTCGAGACCTACGCCGGAGGAGCGGAAAGCTCTCTTCAGCAGCGACCTTGCCGCTCTGAACCCTTCCGCAGACGACCTTGCTAAGCTGGTTGCCATCACCGGCCCACGCGCCGATCAGCCGACGTGGACATATTCGGACATCCGTACCAGGCTCTATCCGCAAGCTCTGGCGAAGGCATTTCCAACTCAACCACTTAGCGCGAACCTCTTGCTACATGTCGCGTCTGCAATGGCGCCCTCGCCCGTCATGGAGGACAAGTAATGCCGAGGTCACCACTGTTCGGACGCCGCATCCACATCACCGGCAGCATTTCGAAAGAGCTGGAACACGCCTCTGTGGAGAATGTTGGCTTGGCACGCCAGTTCGTGGCCGCACTCGTCAAGGAACTCGTTAAGAACGGCGCCAACTTCGTGGTACCCGTGGACGGCGAACCGACGCGCGATATCGACGGAAACCCAAAGATTTTTGATTGGCTTATTTGGGAAACCATTGAAAAGAATGTGATTCTCAGACCGCCGGACGCGCCTGGAATTATGGCTGTCGCCGTTCAGCATCACAAGTCCGAAGGGCAAATCCCCCCTCAGTATAGGGAAATGTGGGATGGCTTGCGCCGGTCGGACAAGGTCAAAATCGACAATGCCTCCTTCTGGAACATGGCTAGCAAGAGGATGGAGGCTCAGGCGTACTGGGGTGACATACTCATACCAATTGGAGGAGAAGAAGGCGCCCTCTTTCTGACCAACCTCTACGCAAGCAATGGCAAACCTGTCGTTCCGGTGAATATACCTATCACGCCGCAAGGAACGGGAGCCCGCCGGGTTTTCGAATTTGGGCTCGGCCGAGCCAACACAAAGCGTTTGTTTCAGACCAGCGGCGCGATTGATGCGCACGGCTGGCTTAATCGCGTGAACTTCGCCAGCCAGAGCAACGTAAATGCGATGGTCCAGGATTTTGTCGATCTGCTAGAAGCACTCGTTCCACCGAAGGCATTCGCGGTTAGGCTGCTGGATCCCACACACGAAAATTTCAAAGCCGTTGAGGACTTCTTCGAAGGCGTGGTTAAACCCGTCGTGGAAGGTAAACTGGGCTTCAAGCTCCTCGTCGTTGACGGGCGGCAGTCTGTGGATCAGTCCCGTATAGATGCAGATATTTTTGCCAAGCTCCATCATAGCCAGTTGGTCATTGCAGACGTCACCGGTTCGAGGCCGAATTGCTTCATAGAGCTTGGATACGCGCTGGGTCGCGGCCATCCCACCATCCTCACTGCCATGAAAGGCGAGAAGTTTCCGTTTGACATCACAACCTACGCAGGGTTCCCTTGGGTACCCACAAAGACTTCTGTTGATTTGCAGAAGGAACTGTTTGAACACTGGACGTCAGTTCAAGCTCGCCCGCCTCTGGTCGACGTGGAGCCGTTGATCTCATGACTGAAAAGCGTGAGGAAATTTTTATCTCTGTCGACATTGAAGCAGCTGGTCCAATGCCTCCGGATTACAGCATGCTTTCACTCGGTTGCTGCTTGGTCTCCGATCCCGACAAAAGCTTCTACGTCGAGTTCAAGCCGATCAGCGAGAATGTCATTCCCGAGGCGATGGCCGTTAGTGGGTTCGATCTCGACAGCCTGAAAGACACCGGGACGAATCCTGCAGAGGCCATGGGACGTCTGGATGAATGGATCACCGCCAATTCCGGGGACGGAAAGCCGATTTTTGTGGGCTTTAACGCACCTTTTGATTGGGCCTTTGTGAACTATTATTTCCTTCACTTTTTAAAGAAGAATCCTTTCGGCATCGGAGCCGTCGACATCAAAGCGATGTATATGGGAGCAACAGATTCGTCCTGGGACGCCACTCGATCAAGCCAGTTTCCTGTCGACAAGCAAAATGAGGCCGAGAAGCATGATGCACTTGCTGATGCCCGTCACCAAGCCAAGCTTTTTCGCTACGTTCGCGGCCTGCGCAACCAGTCCACGAGCGACTAGCTTTCAAAACATATACACATTTCGGTGAAGGATGACGCCAACTTCCCTTAGGCCATCCGGGATTTGCCATTGGGGGCAAGCCTAAGGCCGATGCATTCCGCCACTGGGCTGAAGCTCAACTCACGCGCATTCCGGGCAAAAGCGATCTGGCGACAGCTTTCCGCTGCGTATTGAGCCGATGGTCTTCGCTCTATCTGTTCCCTCGAAGACGGTCGCGTCGCGATCGACAACAATGCCGCCGAGTGGGCCCCCTACGTCCGATAGGCGTGGAAAGATGGAACTGGCTCTTCCCAGGAGCCGATACGGGAGCGGAGACCTTGGCTCGAGCCATGACGATCATTGAGACGGCCAAGATGAATGGTCTTGATCCGCAGGCCTATCTGGCTGTGCTCGATCGCATCCACGATCACAAGGTCAATCGGTTAGAGTTCGTCTGTGAAACGGTTGCGCTTCATTCCCCGGTCCTCTCAATTGGGCCAGAGCTTGCTTCAAATGAATATTTCAAACGGGGCAAGGTCAGAGGCTATTCGCCCATACGTCCGAGATCAACTTCATCGGCCGCGTTATGCACTGATCAATATTAGCGATGCTGTCGTTCTCTATGCATCGTTGGCTGAATTGTAATTGGCGTTGCTCGATCGCCAAGGGCGAGATGGGCAGGAAGCTTACAATCATCTTCGCAGTGGAAGATCCTACTAGGAACAATCGCAAGGCCCGGGAGTTAATGCTTTAGTCGGGCGTAAGCGTAATTGGAGCGCGGCGCTCTCCCCATCCCTCGGGTATCCGAGGTCGCTTCCAGCTTTCGAGCTGTGACGCGGGGTTCGAATCCCCGCCCCGACAACCAAATTCGATACAATCGAATAACGCCCGGCGATTTCTCGTCGGCCTTTGTTCCCCGCAAGTCGCTACGATCTGCAGTCAACCGATCGCGGTCGTCCGAAAGATGATCGCATCGATAATCAATCTGTAACCGGCGTTCCACTTCCACGTTGTCTTCATGACCTGATCTGTGATGGGCTTTCCATGGACGAGCAACGGGAGTTTCTCCATGAAGAGTACATTGGAGTTTCTCACAACCAGGAAGTCTGGACGTGAGGTGCATCGGCATTGGCCGGACGACGTCAAGGCGCAGGATCGTGTCGGAGAGCCTTCGGTCAGGCGTGATGGTGAGTGAAGTCGCAGAGCGTCAATTCCATCGATTCGCTTGCCTACCTGACCGCCACGCTCACTGCCATCGTCAACGGTCACAAGCAGAGCCGGGTTAACGAGCTACTGCCTTGGAATTTTCCGTTCCGGTGACTCGTTTCAGATACCGCAGTCGTCCCGAAAGCGGAAGTTTCGGTTTATGTTTGGGATGCATTGAGAGCTGGAGTTAGCTCTTCATAATCCTCGCTAAATCGGCCTCGCGTCAGAAACAAGGTCAGAGCTTCCTGCGCCACTGGTTTGATCCGTTCAGCGCATCCGGACTGGATGTATTCCGCCTCGCTTTGGAAGTGCAGTGTTTCTGTTGTGATGCCCTCCAACATGCGCCCCAGGTCGTTGACCGTCTGTTCTTCCACGTCCGTGAACGCGCTATTTGGCCACCTGATCAACCGTCCATTATCCCAGCAGTCGAAAAACGCTAAAAAGAACTCATTGTAATTGACCTCAACGAGCCCTTCGTTTCCCCGAGCGAGAACTTCGACGGCGTCGATCACTCGATTTCGCAACCGTTGTTCAATCACACGATCCGAAACTTCTTCATCCATATCGAACACTCCGTTGAGCAGTCGCCTGCCCAACAGTAGTGGTTTTCATTGAAGTCGCAATGTCAGCTTGCGCCGCTATGCTACCGCGCAACTCATGCGGCCATCAGCAAATCTACCGATGACTTCGGTCAAGGTGCGGGTGGCACGCCGCTTACAGGTCACGGAGCCAATCGTCACCTATTTCGAACCCGGAAACCGCGCTGCTTTCGTCACCCGCGCTCCCGCCACCTTCATCCAAGCCACTGTGCCATACCCTTTCCTTGGACGGGCACCATTCATAGAACGCCACTCGCGCCCGCGGCCTAGCCCAACACGTTTTTAGCGCACCGTCGGGGGCTGAGCGCTCGTCACCGTCGATACCCGCGACGCCACGCTAAAAACGCTCTGCGTTATGCGCCGATTGAGATTATGTGGCGGAGCCGTCCCGGCGCCAGCCGACGCCTGCCAAAATCTGGAATTCTCCGCCACATATTACACAATATCAGATACCGTTCAGCAGTTGCAGCCCGGCGTCATTTGGTCGGAAATGGACGCCAAGATCGCCAGCGACTCCCGCCTTCTCGAGTCCTTTACGCATCATCTCGACATCGGCGGCGGCATAGCGGTGGGTCGTGGCGACCACCGGGGGGCGGAATGCTTCGGTAAGCTGAATCCCCAGTCCATACCAGAGACCAGACATGAGGTGGAATGTCATGCCGGGCGCAATTCGGCCTTGTCTCCGATCCGGAAGTTCGCCGGGCTCCCCCGGCGGATAGACAAGGCCAATCGCGTAACCAGCACAGTCCAATTTCACGAGACCGTATTGGCCAGGGCGTTACCGCAAGCGTTCGTTTGTCGTCGCAAGTTTCCCCTACATTGCGATTTGTAGACCAGCACTCATTTCCTCCAGAACAGCCTTTTCTGCGTCTCTCGTCGCGCACTATGCGTCCGACCTCGGCCAGACGGGTCGCTGCAACTTAGTATAGGCGATCCGCGCGAAGTCCGGGGCAGCCGACCCCGGCGCTGCAACGTATTGAATTTCCGCGGCAATCGGTTCGAAGTTGTGATAGAAGTGCTGAGCTGATTTCACCACAATGCCTCTCTTACCCGAGATGGAACAGCCTATATCAGTGAAGAGCTCAGGGGAGAATACCTGTTCGCGGATAGTCGAGCAAATGATGTGCACCCCTTCGACCTCGGCGTAGGCACTGGGACCAAGCCGCGATTGTGAGCCGCTAAGGCCTGGCTGTTTGTGCTCGGGGCAGAGCCCTCGAACGGTGCCGACAACATCCACGGGCTGGCCGGAATTCCGCCCCACCTTTCCGCCGATACGTAGCGCAAGAGCAGCCCCGATGCCGGCGCCGAAGCACATCTGGACCGCGACTGGATCCCAGAAGCAGCCCAGAGCGATGTCTCGAATGCCCAGGTCCAAAACGCGCTGCAGGATCGCTGTGTTGTCGGAGGCTGCTCCACCGCCTGCATTGTCGGCGACGTCCGCGATGACGACAGGAGCCCTCGCCGTGCTGGCGCGAACTCGTGCGAGAGCCTCGTCAACAGTCAGGTATGGTGTGCGGGCTTCCTCGCGCATGGCCGAAAATTCTGCACCGAGTTGGCTTGCGAGCGCATCCGCTTGCGCTTGATTAGTGTCGGCAATCACGAGCACCTTCGCGCCGACGTCGGCCACGTCACCCCATGGGAAGCCATGGATCAGTGAAATCGAAGCAACGCCGTTCTTGCTTTGAAGTGCGCGTAAGCGTTCCACGAACGAGCGAACGGGTTCGCGTGTAGTCGGCCACAAGCCGATTAACCTACAATCATGCACGGCCTTTACGGGCGTCAAGCTGCCCTTGCGCGTGGCCATCGTGAGATCATAGACCTCGCGCGCGCATTCTCGCATGTCGGTGTGTGGGTACTCTTTGTAAGCTACGAGGATATCGGCGCCCTCCACCATTGCCTGAGTTAAGTGGCAGTGGTGATCGAGCGAAACCCCAATCTTGACGTTAGGTCCAACAAGGGCCCGCGTGCGCGCGATGATGTCACCTTCACAATCGTCGTACCCGTCCGCGATCATGGCGCCGTGGAGATCTAGCAGAACAACGGCGACGGGTTGGGCATCGCGGAGGTCATCGAGAATGAAGTCGCGCAACTCTTCGTAAGTGGCACGGACGGTGGTACCGGCTGGTTGAGCAAAGGCGGTGATGCTTTCGACGACCTCGAGGCTATCATTCTTTGCCGCACGGCGCCACTCTGACAGCGCAACGCTACTCGCACTCCTCTCGCTGCAGCTTCCATCGCGGCGTGAATAGCCTCCTTCAGCGAACGACCGCAGATTGGTCGGAATTGGCGAGAACGAATTAGTCTCAGTCGCCAATGACGTCATGAAGATTCGCACTTCCCATTCTCCTCACAGTCAGAGTTTAGCACAATTGGCCCGATTGTCCTCCGCAGCCGTCCGGCTAGGGTGATATGTGGTGGTAGCTCGAACGTGGCCGGCCAAGTGACAAGATCGACCGACAAAAGCGCATGCATTCGGCGCGTAGAGCGGATTGGAACGTCATTGCGTGGCCCCCAAATCCGTTCGAAAGCTGCCCGTTCCCGGCGCGAAAGCTCTGCCCGCACCGTCGTTGTCGCATGCCCGCGGAACAGGCAAGAAAAAGTGGCATGCGGTTCGAGCCATCTTCTGCTACTATCCCCTCCCGCTCCGCGAGCCGCCCGCCCTCCTTTTTACATATACAGAGACTACGATTTCGCCGCGCGCCTGGGAAAGGGAGATAAGGTGAACGTAATATGGTCCTGTGACTTGAAGGAGACGATTCCGGCAACGCAAGAGCGACGTGCGTTCCTAGAAAATCAAACCACGCGGCAACGATGGGACAAACGGATCGCTGAAACAGTAGCAAAAGCTGCGCGACGGCATCCCCTGGGCGCGCAACTGTTTTTAAGTTTGCATAACTAGTTAATAAAGCTAAGTCGCTCTGCACTATTCTGCGATACTCAATAGCCACGGCCGCGATTCCAGTCCAAGCAGTATTTTGTGACGGCACTTTAAGTACCTTGGGCGCGCACAATCGGATCAATCGATCCAGCTCTTATCCTCGGTTTGCGATGCCTCCATGGTAGAGCGTCTTCTAAGTCCCTTGCTGCGCGTACCAAGGTCGACTCGTCTCCGAAGCGGGCGACAATTTGAATCCCGATCGGCAGTGCATCATCACTTTGGGCCAAAGGCAAAGACACAGCTGGATGGCCCGTCACGTTGAATAGGCCGACAAACTGGTAAAGAGCAGCATCCGCGTCCATGTACTCTTCAGCAGAAATCGTAGGATGGGTTGCGCAGTAAATACCGCCGTGAGGGATTGCACGCGATGGCATGGTGGGCGTCAGGAGTATGTCGTAGTCTCGAATCGCCTCACCAACCTGCAGCCTCATCTTCCGTACGGCCTCATGGACGTCAGAGGCATGAGACAGTGGTAAATTACGGGCATGCTCATGAAGCTTCAAATTGACTGGCTCGAGGGTTTCCACATTGATCTCTCGGCCCATGAGTCGCGCCGCATTCTGAAGCCAGTTCGCTCGCAAATCTGCCATTCCGAGCAGGATGCTGCTGTAGTCTGCGGAAGTGTGTGGGGGATCGACGTCCTCAAGCAAGTGCCCCATCTGGGAAAGAACCGCTGCCGTGACATCGATCGCTTTCGAAACTTCTGGTTCGAGTTCGACCGCACCCCATTTTGTCCTAGCGACGCCAATCCGCAGTCGACCAGTCGCCTGTGTCAACTCCTCAACGTACGGGCGATCTGGCTGAACAATAACGAACGGATCTCCTGGATACGGCCCGGAGAATACGTCCAAGGCTGCAGCCATATCTCTAACCGTTTTACATACAACAAACTGACGCGAGAACCCGAAAGCGGAGTCCTGGTTGTTTGGACCTCCGGATATCCGACCGCGTGATGGATTCAACCCGACCAGTCCGCACCATGCTGCGGGAGTACGTGTTGAGCCACCACCGTCACTTGAAGAAGCAATTGGCGTGATTCCTGCCGCAACCGCCGCGGCCGCTCCGCCCGAAGAGCCACCTGCAGTACGGTTTAAGTCCCAGGGGTTTCCGGTCACTCCTGTGAGAATTGATTCGCTCATCCCCGATATGCCGAATTCAGGCGTTGTCGTGCGGCCAAGAATTCTGAGGCCCTCAGCGCGTGCTCTGCGTATATAGTGGCTATCTGTTTCCCAACGGTTGCCCTTGAACAAACGGCTTCCTTTCTCTTCAAGGCGCCCTGCCTCCGCGAAACCCAAATCTTTTCTCAGGAATGGTACGCCGTTGAAGAGTCCTCCGTCCCGACCATTTGCAGCTACAGTTTCAGCATCATCGTAAAACTCAATCACCGCGTTGATCTTGGGATTAACGTCATCATGCGCCTCACGAGCAAGTTGAGCGAGTTCTATCGCTTTCACTTCTCCAGAGCTGACCAGAGAAGCCAATCCGGTAGCATCAAGATCAACGTATTCGCTTAGCTTCATGGTAACTCCTCCATTCGAGCTGCGGCGCCGCGCTTGTTTCCTGCTCGTATCCATGCTCAGAGCCCGCCGAGTACGACCCGGTGCTGCGGTCCAGAGAACTGTCTTATTTCGTGAGCAACCAACAGGCGGCGTCATGAGTTGGACTTAAGGCAACCGCTGGGGGATCCTCCCTTCTGCAGCGATCTACAGCAACTGGGCAACGGGGGTGAAATCTGCACCCTATTGGGATTCGTGCCGCACTAGGCACCTCGCCATCAAGAGCGGGAATAGCTTCGCCAGTGGTGGCGGGATGCGCCTTTGGCGTAGCCTTGCTAAGAGCCAGTGTATAGGGATGCTGGGGATTAAAGGTTATCTCGTCGGCGGTGCCGATCTCTACAATACGACCGAGATACATGACTGCGACGCGATCGGCAATTGACCAAGCGACTGGTAGGTCATGGGTGATGAAGAGGAGGGCCATGTTGCTCTGCGTGCGTAAGTCCGTCAGGACCTGTAGAATTTGCGCGCGTATTGAGACGTCGAGCATCGATACCGGCTCATCCGCCACAATCAGGTCCGGTTGGACAGCCAGTGCCCCCGCAATCACAACTCGCTGACGCTGGCCGCCGGACAACTCGTGAGGAAATCTAGAAAGAAAATCCTGCGGAGGATTGAGGCCGGCTGCTGCGAGTGAGCTGGAAACTCGCTCCGCCAGTTCCTCATCATGCTCCGCCAACCGAAGCGAGCGCACGCCCTCAGCGACGATTTCGAAGACGGTATGGCGCGGGTTTAACGCCTGGTAGGCATCTTGAAAGATCATCTGAACCCGATGCCTGTACGGACGCAGAGCAGAAAAGCCGTTCACCGAGGTCACGTCCCGACCATCAAAAAAAAGCTTGCCGCCTGTCGGCTGGATCAATTTCGTAATAACACGACCCACCGTGGACTTGCCGCTACCAGACTCCCCCACAACGGCGACAATTTCGCCGCGGCCGATGGTAAGATCTATCCCGTCTACAGCGCGAACCGCTGCGACAGGACGTGCAAAGATCCGATCAAGTGTTCCACCTCTCCCTGCAAAGTGTACTTTTAGGTTCTCCAGAGACAAGATACACGCGGCGTTAGACATTTGAGTTTGCTTTCGGTTCTTGGCAAGTCGCCGAGTAAAGGTGACAAGCGACGCGTCCATGTTGTTGGGCCGTTGGGCTCGGAACCTCCTTGGCGCAGATGTCCATCGCGGACGGACAGCGTGTGCGGAAGGCGCAACCTGACGGGCGGTTCTGCAAGGACGGTGGATCACCCGGTATCGGCTTGGTTACACGCTTTCCCCGAGTTGGATCTGGAATGGAGTCGATGAGAAGCTTAGTGTATGGGTGCTTGGGGCTTCGGAAGACATCGGCCACGTTGCCATCTTCGATGATGCGGCCAGCATACATGATCATGACGCGATCGCAGGATTCTGCGACAACCGACAGATCATGCGTGATCAAGATTAGTGCAAGGTTGAGTTCTTTCCTCAGGCGCTTCACCAACGTTAAGATTTGCGCTTGGGTGATCACATCGAGTGCGGTTGTGGGCTCATCCCCAATAATTATAGAGGGGTGGCAGGCGAGCGCCATAGCGATCATCACCCTTTGCCGCATACCCCCCGAGAGTTCGTGGGGGTAAGCGGCGCCGCGCTCCACCGAGATGCCGACTAACTCCAGTAGTTCCCTTGCACGCCTCATCGCCTCATTGCGTGTCATTCCGAGCTTGAGAATGCATGGTTCGGCGATTTGTTTGATGATTCGTTGTACGGGGTTGAGCGCGTTCATTGCTCCTTGAAATACGACCGACACATCATTCCAACGGTGTGGCCGCATGGCATCTTCATCGTTGATGGGAAGACGCTTGCCGCGATAGCGGACCTCACCTGAGGCGACCTTCGCGTTTGGTGGCAACAAGCCTGCGACGGTCATTGCGGTCGTAGTTTTGCCGCTGCCGGACTCGCCGACAAGCGCAACCGCCTCACCAGCATGAATTAATAAGCTGATATCGCGGAGAGCAGGCAGCGACCTGTTCAATAGTTGATAATCGACTGAGATGTCTACCACCTCCAAGATGGGGGCTGCAGTGGGTGGAAAGGCGCTGCTCATGGGATAGCCCTCCGGCGCGGATTGAAAATATCGTCGAGAGCGTTGCCAATCATAACAAAGCTGAGCGATACGATGACCACACAGAGGCCAGGTGCGCCGAGATACCACCACGCTCCGGAACTGGCAGCGCCGGCACGCTGAGCCAGTGACAATATTGTACCCCACGAGGGCTGCAACGGGTCGCCAAGCCCAAGAAACGAGAGAGCGGTTTCAGTGTAAATGGCGTTGGCGACAACCAAGGCGCCATTTGCGGCAATCTGCGGCACGAGATTTGGTAGGAGATGGCGCGTCATTATCTTAATGTTGCTAGTTCCTACTACCCGTGCACGCTCGACGAATTGCCGCTCGCGCAACGTTAAGGTCTGGCTTCGCACAATTCTGGCGACAAATGCCCAACTGGTCAGGCCAATCACCAAAATAATTACGAGAAGCGAAGGTCGAAAACCGAGGATATCTCCACCGCGGCCCATAACACCGACGGCTACAGGCGTGATGACCAACGCTAAGACGAAAGACGGAATGACAAAAAAGAAATCCGTCATGCGCATCAACCAGACATCAACCCAGCGGCCGTAGTAGCCAGAGGCCATCCCGACCATAGTTCCAACGATAAGGCTGATACCAGTGGAAATCAGTGCGATAATCAGAGAGGTGCGGGCGCCATGAACGACAAGGTTCAGCACATCTCGCCCAACCTCATCGGTTCCGAGCGGATTTGCGTAAGAGGGTGCTGCCAGAAAGTCACCCGCGGCATTTATGGCTGTCTGCAAGGGGCCAACGAGGATGACAGGCATCGCCGCCATGGCAAGAAAAACGACCAGAGCCGCCAGCCCAAGCTTGGCACCGTTGTGGGCCATCAACTGACCAAGGAATGCTTTGACAGCCCGGCCGCGGACCCGCGGGCTGGGTCGTCTAGATTTTTTCATGTCGGTCATTACCGCACCCGCGGATCTAGAAAGCCGTAGATCAGATCGGCTATAAGGTTTGCGAAAACGATGGAAACACCAAGGAGCAAAAATATGCCCTGCAGAACTGGATAGTCCCGCGCGTTCAGCGCTTCGACTGTCAAGCTGCCAATCCCAGGCCAGGCAAAAACTGATTCGACCGTGATCGCGCCAGCAACCACATAGCCGAGGTTAAGCGTGATTAGCGTAACAACCGGTAACAAAGCGTTGCGGAAAGCATGCCGCATCAGCATCTGTTTGTTAGTCAATCCCTTAGCGCGAGCCGTCACCATGTAGTCCTCGGTGACAACATCACTCATTGCAGCACGCGCGACCACCACATACTGGCCAATCAGTCCTAGCGTTACGGCGAGAACCGGCAGTATGAGATGGCGGGCATAGTCTGATAACCATTCCAGAGAGCCACCATAAGGTGCCCCCGCCGAATACGCGCCATAACCCGGGAGCCATCCGAGCATCGTACTGAAGACCACAACTAACAACATGCCGAGCCAAAAGGGTGGTGTTGAGTATAACGCCAAAGAGACACTGGTGGTGATATTGTCAACTGCTCCACTTCTTCGCCAACCAGCGATGATGCCGAGTGAAACACCAATTGAGATGGCAACTATCTGCGCTAGTCCTGCCAACGCGAGAGTTTGCGGTAACCTTTCAAGGATGAGGTCAGCAACACGTCTCCCCCTGAATTTGAAACTATAACCAAGATCGCCCCGCAGCGTGGCCGAGATATAGCTGACGAGTTGGTTTGGGATTAATGGCTGATCAAGGCCCCAGCTTTGACGTTGAGCCTCGATCTGCTGGGTCGTAACTGCACTGCGAGCTCCTGCCAACAACATGTTGGCAGGGTCGCCGGGGATTACCCGGAACAGCAAGAAGTTGAGAACGGCCACCATGAAGAGCGTAGTCACTGCTCTGAATATGATGCGCCCTAGATGATGGCCTGCTTGGCCTCCCGATCCGCCGGCCATCACGCAGCCTTCATACGATCAAACGGGAAGGAGCTCCACATGGAGATCAGGTCATCCGTTCCCCAGCCTTCGAAGCAGTCTTTCCGACGCGCATCCAACATGAATGGATAGGCGAGCATTATATAGGGGGCCTCTTTGTAGATGAGCCGAACAGCCTTCTCGACCAACTGTTGGCTCTTTTCGAGTTGAGCTGTCTTCGCAACTTCAGCAGCAAGCTCATCAAACGTGGCATTTTGCCAGTAAGCGCGATTATGTCTAACGCCTTTTTGTCCAAGAACAAGCAAATCGGGTGCACTAGGAGACAGCCATATTCCGCCGATGAACAAGTCCCATTTCCCGCCGCCTTGGCTTGGCAAAGCGGTACGCGCTTGAATTGCTCCTGAGTCCAACTGTGTTACAGAGACCGGAATCCCGATCTGTCCAAGCCAGCCTGCGACCAATTGAACAGCCGCGATGGGGGTTTCCATTGTTCCTGAGCTTGTACCGCTAATTAGCTCAAGCTGAAAACTGTGGCCCTCCTTGTCCTCCCGGACGCCGTCACCATTTGTGTCTTTATAGCCTGCAGCATCGAGTCTGCGTGCCGCCTCCTCCAAGTCGAAGTGACGCCTGATGTCGGCAAGGTCGGAATAGTAATCCTTCGAGACCGGCATAACCAATCCTAAACCCGGGTCGGCATGGCCCCGAAACGCGCGCTCGGCAATCAAATTCTGGTCGATGGCATAACCAATTGCGTCGCGAAACGCCTGATCTTGCAGCGCATTAGTACTTCCCGCCCCTTCGCCTGAAGCGGTATTGAACGCGAGATAATTGCGAGCCTCAATGCTCTCTTGTCCAACGACTACACCATCGTCCTTCGATAGATCATTCCATTGAGCCGGGGTAAGGTTCATTCCGTAGTCAAGGTCTCCGCTCTTTAGCCCCTGCGCGATGGAATCTGCGCTCTGGAAGAACGAAAACACCAACCCCGCTATAGCGGGCTGGCCTGTACGGAAATACGCATTCGGCATCATTCGGGCGAACTGGCCTTGCTGAAACTCCGCAATGATCATCGGTCCCGTTCCTACGAGCGGCGGGTCGTTGCGGAATGTGCTGCGAGCGTCGGCGTAACTGATGTCCTTCCAGATATGCTCCGGAACGATCATAATGGTATTGTCGATCGGCCACCGTGTCGGGGTCTTCGTGACGATCTGTAACGTCAAGTCGTCGAGAGCTGCAATCTTCTCCACAAGTTCTAATCCACCCGTGTTGTTCCAGCCGATGTTCAATTCCTCTGGCTTCCCGATGGAGTCGCGGAGATAATTGTAGGTGAAAGCCGCGTCTCGAGCTGTAGCGGGCTTGCCATCCGACCATTTCATCCCGGGCCAGACCTTGAAGGTCCAAGTGAGACTGTCTTCGGCGACAGACCATTCCTTTGCAAACCCCTTCCGATCGGCGTGACGCTGAGCGTCAACGCCCACCAGGAAGTCATAGGTGAAGGCTGTAGGCCAAAATGAGGACCAGGTGGCAAATGGGTTCATCGTGTCTGGCGCCAGAATTCCAGCGATGCGCGCAATATGGTCGCCGCACGACGATGCCAAGGCTGTCGAGCTCATAAGCAAAGGTGCGGCTAATCCGATCAGGATTGCTTTTAAGATCGTACGGCGTTGATGAAACCAAATGTCCTGTGTGTTTGGGTTTGATGTCATTTAAGTTCCCCTTTCGTTGAATTTCGGAAATGACCGACGCGCTCACCGGCATATCCATTCTCGCTGTCCGATCTAGCATTATGCGGGCCGCGCGCTGCTTGCGCCGGCGTTACAAGCATCACGCATCTGCGTTCGAGGCATCTGACGCAACCGGGACGGAATCCAAGGAGCGCGCGGTACTGGGCAGCGGCTTAGTATTCCTCGTCCTTGATCCTTCATTTAACGGCGTTGCCTAGCATTTCCGCCTCCATCGCGGATGACGACCTTCCGCATGCTTGCGCACCGACGAGCGGTTGCGGCAAAGTTCCGCGCCGCCAAAGGCTGTATGCAGGTTGCTCAAAGGTATCTTTAGAAGTCCCCGATGCGGATGTCAATATCAAGAAAACAACCGCTTTTCCGAAATTTGCTTAAGCTCCCGGCCTAGACCTGTGTACAGCTGGGTTCGGACGCCCTCCGAGTGCAGCTGAAGACTGCTCGGGTGGTGGGTTCGCCGACTAGTTCCAGTCAAAGATCGGCATTCTTCAAGACATCTCTGATGGGTCGAGTCGACTTAATGGAAGCCAGGATCTGAAGGGTGTTCCTGTCGGCATTTCAGGCGCCAAGGTGTTCGAGGTGAGTTCGGTGCCTTTGTCTGAAACAATCATGTCAGGCTTGCCGCGTCGTTCGACCTGCGTCGTCAGTTCCCGAACAACACGGCGACCGGAGATCGACGTGTCGGGAATTGACGCCAGGCATTCGCGCGTCACATCATCGACAACATTTCGCCCGGAAGCGTCTAAAGGCAGCAGAGTGGGCGGATCTCCTACAAGGCGGGGTCGACCCTTTCGCAAGGGCCAAGACTGAAAGATTCCAGCGCGAGCTCCAACGGCGGCGGACGTTCGGTTCAGCGCTAACTGACTATATGGCCGACATGCCTGGCGAACATGGAGACGAGAACAGTGATGACGCGTGAAGAGCTTTATGACCTTGTCTGGCCTGTCCCCGGCACAAAGGCAGCACGAGACTTGGGCATTGCCGAAGCTTATCTGACGAAGCTCTGTGCCGCACTGGATGTTCCCATGCCACCGAGGGGATACTGGCAGCGCAAAAGGTTTGGAAAGAATCCTCTCCAGACCCCACTTCCTTCCGCAATCCGGGTTTCCCGACCGCTGGATTCGAGCCGGTGAAAGCAGGACAGCGAACATCAAGCTCCTTCATCAATTGCGGGACACCGAGAGATCGTCTTTTGCCCAATCAGCTGCCAAAGATGTCACCCTTGCGTTCAAGACGGCGCGCCCGTCAGATGGAGAAGGTTATCTTCTCCCTCGCAAAAAAAGCACGCTCGACCTTACGGTCACAGAGGGAACCGTCGCACGAGCAGTAGATTTCTTTTGTCGGCTAACCGGAGCCTTAAGCGCCTGGGACATCCAACCCGTATCGCGTCGTCCAATGGCACATTGATCCGCAAAACTGTCGATCCCCGCAATTTCCCCCAAGGACGGACAAACACCATTATCGAGGCTCTGGGCGCCCATGCCTGCTGTCGCGATCATCTAAGCGGCGCAGCATTCCAAACTCAACCAGGCGACGAAATTCTCCAGTTCGTTCGTGAACAGCCGTATTGCAGCGGTCCAGAAGCTCTCCTGCGGCAATCTTCATCCTCAGAGCATCGGGAATGGCGGAACTCCGCTGTGTGCGCCCGAGTTGTTCCTGGAGGGTAGGGTTCTGCATGTTGAGCACGCGATCGAGATCGGTGGATTGCCCGGCCAGCATCCCGGCAATCTTCTGCAGGCTGAGACCCGGCCGCTTCAGCGCCAGGATCTCGCTCAGCTGTGCAATTTCCTGGGTGCCGGAGAGCCGCCCGTTCTTCCCCTCGTAGTCCAGAACATACACCCAGTCTTTTTTAACTCCACAATTTCCACGTTCGCTTTTATTCTCATAATTTTACTTTGCCGCGAATCTGCATATCGTCTGCACACCGTGAAACAAACTTGCCGCGAGGGCGCGTTGGCGAAGACTCTCTTGGAATGGTCAGGTGACCAGGATCTGTGGACCCGTGACAGCTTGAGGCGTATCGCCGCTGCATCGGACTATACCGTTGGCGACGATGAACTGGTGGCAATCAGAAAGAATGTCATCGCCGCGGCCCGATCGAGCGAGGAGTTGGTTGAAGGCGAATGCCTCGATAGAGGCCATCTGGGAATATCTTCAAACGAAACACGTCGTGCCGCGATCCTCCAGCTGGGTCCGGTCGAGAACATTGATCGCCTCGCCCCAAATCAACAGCTTCGTTTCGCGCCAGCTGGGATCACTCTCGTGTACGGCGAGAACGGGAGCGGAAAAAGTGGATATACCCGCATTGCGAAAAAGTTATGCCGGAGCTTGGCGGCTGAAGATCTGCGAGGCAACGTGTTTGCGGAGAGCGGCAATGCTCCCAAGGTGACGGTGCGCTACAAAGTCGGAGATGACGAGCCTATTGCTTTGGAGTGGGATCCTCAGACCGACGCGCCAGGGGTGCTGCAACAGATTTCAGTCTTCGACAGCGGCAACGCCCGGCTCTACGTCGATACCAAGAATCGGATCGCCTATCTTCCTAAAGAGATTGCGATCCTCGAACATCATGGCGAGATTTGCCAGCGTCTTTCGCAAGGATTCGCGGCGGATGAAAGAACGTCCCTGACACGGATCTCTGTGCCTTTTTCCGCTGGCTACTCGCCCGGAAGTTCTGTGACGGAGATGCTCGCCAGGCTTGACCCCGCGAAGACCGATTTGCCGAAAGCGGACGAGTTGAACACGCTCGCCGAGCTGTCGGATGCAGAACGGGGCGAGCTCGCGGATCTTGAGCGCGAGCTGGCAGCCGACCCGATGGCAATGGCAGCAGCTCGACGGCGGATGGTGGCGTTGCTCGGAAGGGTCGACGAAGTCCTTGTGGGCCTCCAAGAGGCGTTGTCCAATGATTTCGAGGTCAAGCTTGCCGCCGCCAGAGCGGCCTGCATTGAGGCGGATAAAGCGGTTCGGTTGTCTGCAACGGAGAGGTTTGCCAACGAACCGTTCAAGAACACTGGGACGGATGCGTGGCAAATCCTCTTCGAGGCTGCGAGAGCGTTCGCCATTTCGTCTGGCGATCAAACAGATGACCGTCTGCCTGCACTCGAAGGTGATCTCTGCCTTCTATGCCAGGAACCGCTTAGCGAGGCTGGCGCATCCCGGATCGGTCGCTTCAATGACTTCATCAGCAGCGAAGCTTCTCGCTTGGCGCAGGCGGCGAGAACGCGGCTTGAAGAAGCACTCGGCGGCTTGAGGAGCGTTGCAATTCCTTCCGAGCAAGTCATAACCGAGAACTTTGCCATCTATGCAGAAGACAATGCCGTACGTGCGGGTGTGACATCCCATCTCGTGGAGGCCATCCACGATTTTGAAAGGCGCCGAGCAGCCATGGTATCAGGCGCTACCGAGATACCCAGAGTTCCAGACCTTTCGGATCTCCTTGCGACGGTCCGGAGCGAGCATAATCTTCTTGAGGCTGAAGCTCATGAGTTGACGCATAAGGCAACTCATGCCGCCAGGCTGGATGAGAAACGAGCGCGACTGGCGGATCTGCGGGACCGGAATACCTTGGCGGCAAATCTTCCATCGACGCTGCAGCGTCATGCAGATCTATCGGCGCTCCAATGCATTCGGCGCTGCGTGCAGCTCGTAAATACGCGTGCAATCTCCACCCAAATCACAGCTCTTCGCAAGGAGATGGTGACTGCCGAGTTCAACAAGCGCATCCAAAGTGAGATCGAGGTCCTTGATCTCAAGCACATCCCCTTTCAGCTCCAGGAAACGAGCGCGGGTGGACAGAACCTGTTTTCGATCGGCCTCCAGGGCGTCAAACACGTCAAAAATAAACAGGTCCTATCTGAAGGAGAACAGCGAGCACTCGCCTTGGCGTGCTTTCTTGCCGAGATTGGGGACGATCGGGAGAAGTACGGGATGATCATCGACGATCCGGTTTCATCTCTGGATCACATTCGCATGCGACGCGTTGCCAAGCGCCTGGTTGCCGAGGCTGCAAAGGGCCGCCAGGTTGTCATCTTTACGCACAACATCGTCTTCTTCAATGAGATCGTGTCCGAGGCATCGCGGTTCGGCGAACAGACTCCTCTTGTGAAAACGGTCATTCGGAAGACAGACAGCGCGGGTTTTGGCGTAATCGAAGAAGATAAGGAACCGTGGGTTGCCGATCTAAGCGCGCGCATTGGAACCCTTCGGGATCGTGCCAAATCTTATGCGTCCCTGACCGAATTCGATACCGAGAGCTATCGCAGGCTTGTTAAGGACTTCTACTCGGATCTTCGGGAAACGTGGGAGCGCGCGGTGGAGGAGCTTGTACTGAACAAGACAATCGTTCGGTTCGTTCCGGACGTCATGACGATGAGGCTGAAGGCGGTAGGCGTTGATGACGATGACTACAGGACCATTTATCACGCGATGAAGCATGTGTCGGAGCGCTCGGGGCACGACATGTCCTCTGGTCGGGACATCCCTCAGCCTAAGCCGTCCGAGATGGCAGATGACCTGAAGGTTCTCGATGACTTCCGGATCGCATATCGCGCAAAACAGAAGCGGCTGACCGAGGCAAGAGAGAAGCTAGAAGAACCGGTGAAAGCTCTTCTCGAATAGGCTTTCGTCACCCGCATTCTCGGCTGTCCTGGCATTTTTGTCGGCTCAAGGGTCTCCTAAATGACCGCGATGGTATCACGACCGCGCGCCGGGAAGCCGCCATCACTGCTAAATTGGAGCACGTGCTGCTTCGGTGCCTGAGATCGATCGCCAGTAACGCACCCTTCACAACTTTTGGTTACAAAGGACGTCAACAGTAGTTCGTCAAAGTCTTTTCAATGGTATCAGCCTACTCTCTTTCGCCAGCCGAAATCCGACTGATCAAGCGCATGCTGCTCCTTCGGCCCAAACCCACAAATCAGATGATCCTGGCATACTTCACCCGACCAGGACGCGATCTAAACCATCGCATTATAGCTGAAATCGACAGCGGCTCGCGTGGCGCATTGGAGCCACCTGCAACCGAGGGCGAAACCCTTGCCTACATGGCGGCCGTTGCAAACTTGCGCTTTCCGGACGGCAGAGATTTTACGCCTCAAGGCCAATTCTACGCACCGGGGGGCGCGATCGGCCAGCTTCGGCTGCACTGGTGGCCTGTTGGGCAGGGCTTGTTCTCCAGCGGTGCTTTGACGTTGTCTGGCCGTCGTCCACTCACCTGGGTGTTCGACTGCGGAACCGTTTCCGGGAGTTCATTATTGGACGCTGCGCTGGACGGGTTCGAAAACTCTCAGCACGCGATATCCAGCAGGGAGATCACCGTTGCAGCCATTTCCCACTTCGATCGGGACCACATCAATGGGTTCGTCCGGCTTCTCGCGGCTCATCGCGTCCGAATGTTGCTGCTTCCATACATTCCGCTGTGGCAGCGAATCCTCGTAATGCTTCAGCAGAACATATCAGCATCCGAACCCTTGGCCGAATTTTTCATTGACCCCACAGGTTTTCTAGCCTCCCGCGGACAGATTGATGAGATAATCTATGTCCAAAGCAATGGGGATGATCTCCCATCGCCCCCATCGCCCGTCCCCTTCGAGCCCTCTGGGTCGCCACCTGAGGAGGACCCGCTGGATGTCGACTATGGCAAACCGCCCGAAGCCGCGGAGCATGATCCAGCACGAGCCTCAAAAACAGTCTCAGTTCGTTTTCTACGCCGCGGGGGGAGTATCAGGACAGCGGTTTGGGAATTAGTTCCGTACAATGACACGAAGTTGCTGACCGTTCCGTCAGCAACCCTAGAGGCTAGAGTACTGCCCGATGCTCGAAGATTGTTGAGGGCGAGCAGCGACGCTGCACGTGATGCAGCTCTCGCGTCTCTCGGTGGGATTTACGATGCGACGTTTGGCAAAGGACCCGGCCCGCGAAACAGGATCTCCTTGTTCCTTTACTCGGGGCCACTTGATCAACGTATCAGGTTGGAAACCATTTCGTCCTCACATCCCGTAGGACTCCGGGAAGAGACCACGAGATTCTCACAGATGTATACAGGCGATGCGAGGCTTAAGACAAAACGGGAGTGGAACGAATTCGAACTGTTTTTCCAACCGGGCCAGCGACTGGCGAACAGCGCAATTTTGCAAATCATGCACCACGGATCGAAGGGAAATTGGCAATCCGGAATCGCTTCCGCGCTTGCACCTTCCGTCAGCCTGTTCTGCTCCGATCCCGGCAGCCGCCCGTTCCATCCTCATGCGGAAGTCCTGCGCGAGTTCTGGCCACACTTCCCTGTCCAAGTGGATACCCGCATCGGATTTCATCTCAGTGCTCGGCTACGCCTGTAACACGGGTGCTGGATTGTGGCGGTTCGTCTCGACGCGCCTGTCTAGCTCGACGCGACGCGTTCGAATCTGACGATATCAACGTCACCTCGCAGCAAGTCATTCGCGATTTCGACAATCTTGCCCTCATGGGTGAACAGGATTGGCTGAAAAGCGCGCCCTCCGGATGCCAGAGTTCTCAACCCGGAAGCCTTGCGCTCGTCATCGAACGACTGAAATACATCGTCTGTTATGAAAGGCAGTGGCTCGTTGCGGCTGCAGAAGTCCTCGATGAACGCCAGACGGAAGGCGAGGTAAAGCTGATCTGCGGAACCTTCGCTGAGCGCTTTCGTCGGCAGCCGCTCGCCGTCGGCTCGTTCGGCCTTGAGCCTTATCGCATCCTGATCGTCGAATTCTTGCACCAAGCGAACGAAGGAGCCGTTCGTCAAGATGGAGAGGTACTCACTTGCCCGCGCGAGCAGCGGATCTGCCTGTGACTCTCTATAGCGTTCCAATGAGGTGGATAGCAGTTTCGAGGCGAGCCTCAGAACGGCCCACTGACGAGCCAGATCCTGTGTCTCTTGCTCCGCAGATGCCTTGTCGAAAGCAGCCTGCTCCGCGCTCATTCCTGTTTCGAGCGACTCTTTTGTCGTTGCCAGTTCAGCGAGCCTTCCCTTGAGCTTGCCGAACATGTCGAACTGTTGAGAATCCTCGGCCGCCAGCGCCTCGATCTCCAAATCGGCGGCGACGCGATCGAAAGCGTTCAGTTTCACCCGGATTTCTTGTTCGCTGATGACTCTTGAATGCAGCGAAAGCCTTCGCCGGCTGTCGTCGAGCTTCTCGACCGCGGTACGACGCCTTCCGAGACGTTCGAGAAGTGTCTTGCCGTCCATCTCCACATTCAGGCGAGCCAGCTGAGCCGCGACATCTTGACTGATCGACTGGCGTTCCTCTGCTATCTGTTGAAGTTCAACCGATACCCGCTCCCGGCTTGTAGCGAGATGTCGGTCATGATCCTCGGCGGATTGTGCGTCGGTCATTCGTTTGTGGAGGATATCGACACCGAGCAGCGGAGCGAGTCTGGAAAGATCCTCGCCGATCGATTTGCATACTTTCGACAGCTTCTCCTCGAATTGGTCGACGTTGCGCATCATGCCGTCCACGCGACGCTGCCTGTTCTGTCTTTCGGCATAGCAGCGTGGGATTTCTTTCCAGACTTGAATTGCAGCCTCTGCCATCTCCAGCGTCGGAGCATTATCGAGGCCGAAAGCAACGCATGTTTCAACAAATTGAGATTGCCACTCATCAACCTTGATAGCCAAGGCAGCAATCTTGTTCTCACTGTCAGCAATATCCCTCTCCAGCGCCTCCCCTCGGGCGCGTACCATACGTCTCTCATCCCATGCCTTCGCCAGTTCCGTCAGCTTTGTCTCGACTAGCCTGGCGTTCGACGAGAGCGGACCGGCGATCGTGGCATCGAGCCCGATGGCGCTGGCGACGCTATTCAATTCGGCTGCGACTTGAGCATTCCGGTTCTCAAGAACCTGTTGCTGATCTTCCAAGTCCCGAACGCTTTCGCGCCTTTGGGCGATGGCATTGATGCTGCGGAGCCATTTGCCCATCTGATCGATATCGAGAACGGGGATTCCCGCATGCTCGAAAAGTCGAGAAAACTCGGCCAAGACACCACGCTGGTGGTTCCGTGCAGCGTCGAGTTCAAGCTCTCCGGCTTGGATAGCAGTATCAAGACGAGCCAACCTCAGCGTCAGCTCCGAGTGGCGAGCCGTTCGCTCAGCTTGCGATAGTGCACCGTCCGACAGATTGTCCGCCTCGCGAACAAGCGCGGGCAAGGCACCGTCCCAAGGCTTACCGGACTGAAGTCCGACAATCGCCGCATCGCGAACCGCCCTCGCCTCTTCGATCATCGAACGAGTAATAAGGCGCCGATCATCCTCGAGGTCGGAAATAAGCTGTGTTACATCCTCACGCTCCAGGCGCCGCTCTGCCTGCTTTTCCGTTGCTCGATTCAAACGGTCGAGAGCGGCAACAAGGTTCGGGCGGTGTTTCTCCAACTCGACTTCGTCCGGAAGAGGAACCTTTAGGAGGCTTTCGAGATCCTCGACCGGAGGAGCCAGACGAGCCTTCGCCTCGACGATATCC
Source organism: Rhizobium leguminosarum bv. trifolii WSM2297 (assembly GCF_000271845.1). The sequence goes on from NZ_JH719395.1 coordinate 2,307,783, forward strand.
TGGCGTGCCCGCGCAAGCGTGGTGTCAAGCTCGTCAATACGTTCCAATAATCGGATATCTGGCTGGAGGGCGCCAAATCGCTCTTGCAGGGCCCTGACGTCCTGAAGCGCACCGACGCTTTCAGTCCGCTGCATACGGCTGAGCTCCGACGTCTGGTCCTCCAGGCGCTGGCTCAGACTTGTCTCGGCGCGTCTCAGCTCATTGCCATCGCGGATAAGGCCGTTGAGATAATTGATTTGAGCATCACTTGGCTGCGCATGTATGAGTGTTTCAATAGAACTCCTGTAACCTGCCCTTCGACCGAGACCAGCGAGCTCGAGATCGAAATCCGCCACCTCTGCCCTGATCCTGGAGACATCGGCTTTCGCTTGAGAATACGCCACTTTTTCGGTGAGGAGTTCGTGGATCAGATCTCGCTGCGTCAAAACAGCAGGGTCGAGCTGCAGTGCCTCAAACTCGCCCCGAATACGCTCACGCGTTTCTATGGAGGCCGCGTCTCGTGTGGCAAGTTGCTGGAGACGCTCCAGTTGGTTTTCAAGCTGTTGCTCGATCTCCTTCGGGACCGCGGCGATCTCGTCAAACTCAGCCAGTCCGGCCAACTTTACATCGACATCGGTCAGAAGCGGTTCGAGCGTGCGTAGGTTCTGTAGAAGATCAAGACGCGTTTTCGTTCGTAGACGCGCTTGCCCAAGCTCTTCCAGCTGGCGCTCAACCTCGCGGATTTCATCAGAAAGGCGCTTCCAGTCGGGAGAACGGAGCTCATGAACTTTCTCGGACTGCCGCGCAGCCTCGTGACGGTCGAGCGCCTGATAGAAGGCCCGATCCTTCGATTTCCGCTGAGAGAAGATCGCGTCAGCCTCACCGTCCAAACTCTTGCGCAACTGAGTGAGCCCAGTCAGTCCGGACGCGGCCGAGAACAGGAGGCGGCCGATCTCGCCATCGCCCGTCGCCATCTCCTCTCCGCCTTGGCGGAGCCTGGCCGAATCCATTCCGAAGGCCTTTTCAAAGACGGTCCGGCTCATCGCGCCGATGAAGGGTGAGAGACTATCGTCGGCAAGAGGCGCCTCTTGTTCCGAATTGGAGACCAATGTTGCTTTGCGGCCTTTTCGACGCCGGAAATCTATCGAAGCTCCGTCGCGTCGCGTCAGGCTCGCGCCGACTCTGAGGATAGATGGCTCGAACTTGTGCAATCCAGCAACCTCGTTCTGAAAACCGAACAAGAGGTCGGACAGGGCGCGCAGCATCGTGGACTTGCCCGCTTCGTTCGGCCCGAAAACGATATGCAGCTTGGCATCCGGTCGAAACGGTATGGATCGGTCCGAAAGCGAGCCGTATCGGAGAAGGTCAAGCCTATCGAAGCGCATGGTTCAACCCGCGGCCGCCATTCGTGCTAGAAGCAGTTCACGCGCCTCCTTCAGCAGTTCAACATTGGAAGCGCCAAGTGGGCTGTCATTGGTGGCGAGGCCCCCGGGCATTTTCGGCAAGATTTCCATCAAGATCTCATCGACATGGATGGCGTCATCCCCATGAACCTCCAGCGCTTTGAGAAGCTCAACTCCCGCAAAGGGGGTCTCGGCGACGGTCACCGCGGGGGAGAGCCGCAACTCCAGTTTCTCGATCCAGATGTCACTGTACGCCCGCTGGCAGGCCGCGAGCACCTCGTCAAGCCACTGCGCTCGATCACGCGCCAGATCGTCGTAGAACGCACATATCCCAGAAATCCGGATCCGTGCCGCAATTGGCTTGCCGTCGAACTCCGCAGACAACCGGGTCACTTCGTCCTCGATCCGCTTCAATACATCAACCTCGAGGTCGCCCTCGGTAACATCGATGCCGATTGAGATGAATCGAGCATTGTCCACGATCAGGCGATCAACGGTCGCAATGCCGTCATCAACAGTAACAAGTACGGCACCCCTTGCGCCTTGCTCGCGGATGCTTCGACCCTGGAGATTACCCGGGAAGACAACCAAAGGATCAGAAGCAACTATCTCAAATTCATGGACATGGCCAAGCGCCCAATAATCGTAAGCGCGGGAGCGCAGATCGTCGACTGAGCACGGCGCATACGCCTCATGCCCCTCGCGTCCAGTCATTGAAGTGTGCAGGACCCCTATGTTGAACCAGCCTGCCATAGCCGAAGGATAGCCGATGGCTAGATTTTCGTATGCCGCCCGGTCTGTAAAACCCTGTCCATGCAGGGCGACCTTCTTTTCCTCGATAAGGAAGGTAGCGGGCTTGCTGGTTGAAAATTCGTGCACGTTGTCTGGTAGCGTGATTGTCTTGGTAATTACACTGGCGGCATCGTGGTTTCCACGTAGCAGGTAGACTGGAATTCCCGCCCGCTGCAGCCGCGCCATTTCACGGTTAAAGAAGAGACCAACCTTGTTGTCCTTCCAGTCTCCGTCATAGACGTCGCCTGCGATAACCACGAAGTCAACGGCGAGTTCGACCGAACGGGTGACCAGCAGCGCTAATGCCTGCCTTGTGGCTCGCGAAAAGAGCGCAGCCAGCTGCTCATCTTTTACCGAAAGCCCCTTGAACGGACTTCCGAGATGAAGGTCGGCGGCATGGATGAATCTGAATGAGGTCACGACACATCTTCGGTCTGTTGCCTTAAAGGTCCACTTTAACGCGACCATTTCACACGGGTAGCCAGTTCGCGCTGTTGTCCACCGGTTTAAAGGTAATATTGGTGCTAGTTTGCGGCACCTGCTGGCACCGCCTTTTTTCGTCCATATCCCTGAGGATACGCTCCTTAACTTCGGTTTTGATGCGATCCCTCAAGCCCATCTCACGGCACCGACCAGTCAGATCGGATTGCAGGAATAGGCGTTTCTGATTTCAGCATTGAAAAACTACCCAACAGAGGAGGCCTCCGGCGATACCACCCTTCGCTCCACTGCATGTGCAATTGGCAGCTTCCAGCGCGGCCGCTGAGACAAGAACGATCGCCAACGCCGCAGCCCAGTACCTCGCTCAGACGCCGAGGGGTCCACACCCGGACGGGGATCACTCGAATGGATGACCTTATCACTGAGCGGGCGCCGCATTTCCGGATATCAGCACGCCATCTCGGACCAACAGTTCTCCGTCGGACTTCAGCGCCTCGATCCGAGCGACGATCACATCACGCAACTGGCTACTGGTCGCCTTGAACCCGAGGCCGCGCGCGACCGCGTTGACGGCCTCGTTTTCGGTGGCGCCTAAGCTAGTGGAAATAAGTGAGCTCAACCCCCGATCGATTTCCATTGGTGGGATCATTTCGATGCGCCGCAGGCTCGGCGACGCAACGGCGCTTCGATCTCGAAGGCGGATTTCGGCGCCAGGAGATAGCAGGAAGTCACCGGATCTATAGACGTGCGCCGCGTTGACTGCCGTATTGATGGCGTTGCCGACATGTGAATCGATCCGGTTGCCAGCGCGCTGCAGCCCCCACGCTGTCCGGATGCGGGTAATCACCTCGTCCCGATGGATCGGGCCCTCTGCCTCCACCGTCTGCTTGATCAGACCAACGAGCACTCCAAGCGGCGCTTCGTGAAGCTCGGTTGTGGAGTTCGGTGTGAGCGACACTTCCTCGTAGAGAGGCGTCGTGTTCTCGAAGGAGACTTGCTGAAGCCCGATCTCGGTGACATCCGCTCGCTCGATCGTGACGACTTCGACGGGCACCGCTCTCGTTGCTGCCTCAGCGACATGATCGCCGGATAGCGCGTTCGCCTTCGCCTGTTCAATTGCTGCGACGAGGCGGTCGAGTTCAGCCTTGGGGCGCTGGAAGAAGTCGGTGCTCCAGATACGGTGGATGTTCCAACCATGATCCTCGAGAACCGCTTGGCGCAGCCGATCGCGGTCACGGGCGGAACGGGAGTCGTGGTACGAGGCACCATCGCACTCGATACCAAGCAGATAACGGCCGGGGACCGCTTCGTCGGCAACGGCGAGATCGATGAAGAACCCTGCGATCCCGACCTGCGGATGAACCTGATATCCCCTCTCTTGAAGCGCTGCCATGATCTGCTCTTCGAAGACACTGTCCATCTGGCGATCGGCGCGCTGGCTCATCGAGAGACGTCCGGTCCGTGCGTAGTGCAGGAACAGCTTGAATGCGAAGACGCCCTTCCCTTTGCCGCGTTCCAGATCGATGTCATCATCCGTGATCGAGGCGTAGACTTCGCAGCGGCGTTTTGCGCGGCTGATGAGGACGTTCAGGCGGCGTTCCCCGCCTTCGGCGCCCAGCGGTCCGAAGCGCATGCTCATTGGCGCACCACCTGGCCCCTTGGCGTATGCTACCGAGATCAGAATGACATCGCGCTCATCACCCTGCACGTTCTCGAGGTTCTTGATGAAGAACGGTTCGTGCGGATGTGAATGGAAGAACTCTTCCGTCTGCGGGTTCAACCGCCGCAGAAGTTCGAGCTGGTCCTGTATCTCCCGCCGCTGCTTGATCGAGAATGCAGCAACGCCCAGGGAGAGGCCGGGTGAGTTAAGCGCATGCCGGATGATGGCTTCGGCAACCGCCTTCGCCTCCACCTTGTTCACCCCGTCTTCAAACGTCCCACCTGGAATGTGGTTGAAGCGCAGTCCCATCCCGGCTTCCTGAGTGTACGGACTGGGAACGATGAACAACTTACTGTCGTAGAACTGGGTGTTCGAAACCGCAATCAGCGACTGATGTCGGCTGCGGTAATGCCAGCGGAGCATCTTCTCGGGCAAACCACGGGCAGAGAAAAGGCCGAGAATGCTCTCGATATCGGAGACTTGCGCTCCCTGATCATCGTCATCATCCGATCCGCCGGACGTCATCTTCGAGAAAAATTTCGTGGGTGGTAACTGTCGCTCGTCGCCGACGACCACGACCTGCTTCGCGCGAGCAACCGCACCCAGCGCATCCACGGGCTGGATCTGACTGGCTTCGTCCATCACGAGCAAGTCGAATTCCAGGACGCCAGGCGGCAGGAACTGGGCTATCGACAACGGGCTCATCATGAAGACTGGCTTCAGCGCTTGAATCGCGAGCGAAGCCTTCTGCATGAGTTGCCGGATAGGCATGTGGTTGCGGCGACGGGCCATCTCTCCACGAAGGATCCCGACTGGACCCAGGCCGCTGACCGCCGGGATGTTCCTGTGATGTGCTTTCATGACTTCAAGTCGCGAAATTCGCATGCGGTTCCGGTCGAGCGATGCGAATTCGCCAACCAGCCTGCTGTGGACTTCCCCATCGAACCTCGCGAGATCCGGATCCTGCGAATGCTGATGGCGCAATATCGCCTCGTAGAAAGCCATCTCAAAGTATGGGATGACATCGGCTGTTGCGACCCGGCCGTCCTGAAGGCGTTCGACGACCAGACCGACGCCGAGATTTCCGGCGTCGTTAGCGCGACCGTTGTAGGCAGCATACTTCGAGAGCTGCTCGTCGCTCTCGATCCAGCGGGCGAGCTTTTCACCGATCGACGTGAGCGAGCCCTGGGCGACGTCGCTCGCGCCGAAGAGCACAGCAATATCCGCTTGTAGGAATTTCAGAATGTCTTCGAACTCGGCGGCAAACCGTTCGCCGTGCGATGCCGTAGCCTGTGCTATGGTCGCGATATTGGATCTGTCGGTTACCCGGGAGGCCAGTAGTCGAATGTCACCATTGCGTGACAACCAGTCGAAGACGGCAGCAAGCTTCATCCAGTCGGAGGCCGCGCCATTCCAAAGGTTGCCGAATGCAGCAACCCCTAGCTCACCGGAGTTCTCGACTGCGCGCTTGCGCGTCTGCGCGGCTGCAAGAAGCTCGAGTGCCGCTATCCGGGCGGCGTTGTTCTCCGGAACAGCGTTCGTCAACGCCGCGATCGCTCGGTCGGCCGTCGCGATTTCCTTGAGAACGGCTGAAGCCTGCGTCAGCACTGCCTCGTCCGGTCCAGCGGCAGCTTGGAAGAGCTGGGGCGTGCCGTCACCGAGGTCATTCCAAAGCGAGAACATCAGCTTCCGGGTATCCTCGAGCAGCGCTCTCACTTGCTCGCACCGTGTCGCCACCGATCCCTTGTCTGTCAACCTGCTGGCGATTTGCCTTGCTTCGGCGCCTACCCCGCGAAGACTGCGCATCCACAGCACGAGGTTTTCGAGCGGTTGAGGATCCGACTTCTCTCCTCGCCAGTCGGCGCCGAATGCGCCGCGGCCCAGGCCATCGCCGTCCTTGATCGCCGCGCGCGCCGCTTTGCCGTTCTGCAAGAGATCGAGCAGTCGGATCATTTCGCTGGGATTCGTTTCCGACATCACGGTGCGGAGAAGTGCCTTGGATCTGCGCCAATCGCCACTCAGGAACTTGAAGGCGCGCTGGCCATGGATCGCCACAGCCGTTCGCGCGGCGGTCAGATCCATGTCCCAGGCTTGGTCGCTTACCTTGCCAATCAGCTCCGCCTTTAACTGGCGATACGTCGATACGGCTTCTGCGAGATCGCTGGCTTGATCCAGGCCACGTTCCCATATTGCCGCGACGAATGCGTCCGGGCTCGCGTCGGGGGCATCAGCGACTCTCTCGCCGATGGTCACCAGCCTGCCGATAGATCCAATGGTAGCCGACGCGTTTACGCCAAGCATCTGCTTGAGCGATCCGGCAGCGTTCAGGAACCTAGGCAGCAAGGCCTCGAGCTGCTCGATGGTCTGATGGCCTGATGAAGAAAACGAGGCAGGCAGGCGCCGGAGCGTGGTCACGAGCTGCGATGTCTCTGCTTCCCACGCAGCGTCGCCAAACTGGGCGCGCACTTGCTCGGATAGCCGAAGGAACTCCGCTCCGTCACGGATAACGCTTGCAATCTGCTGTGGAGAAACCTCCCATGCTGGATTGGCCAAGGCTTCAGACGATATCTCGGGCGGGCATGTCGCGAGACGCTCTGCAAGGGCCCGAGCTTCGTCGAATGACACGACGGAATCCGCAGGCTCGCGCTGGAGGGCGTCTGTCACATACCTCATAGAGCTCAAAAGGCCGGCGAGATCTCCGGAAGCATCGGTCAGGCGTGTCGTCAGTCTCTCGAGATCGAGCGGAGTAATGCCGGTCAGGCCGACACCATGCCACGCGTGCTTAGACGGCAGGCCGATATCGTCAATCCGCTGCCCGAGTTCAGAAAGGATGGTGACAATCCGATCCTTTGCGTCCGGGCTCCAGCCAACTGCTGCCGGAAGTTCGATATCCGATGGTGGCAGGCCCATCCTACGCAGGCGCGTCAGGTGACCGATCACCTGGTAGGGCGTGAGATCGTAAGGGCGGTATATCTGGTGCATCCGGGCCGGATGCGCATTCAGGCTATCTCTTGCTTCTAGCAGACGAAGGTCGTGGGCCTCCGCGGCCTCGCCCTTGGGGGCACCAAGCTCCCACACGTGCTGCAGTTCAGCGAGAAGTGCACGCTTGTTCGCTTTGCTGGAGTGAAGTTCGAGACAAGCATCGCCAACGTTCGCCTGATCGAGGCGTCGCTTTACGACCTCGAGAGCGGCCATCTTCTCGGCCATGAACAGGACTGTTTTACCGTCAGCGACCGCTGCCGCAATGATGTTCGCGATCGTCTGCGACTTTCCGGTGCCGGGTGGGCCCTGGATGACAAGGTCGCGCCCGCGGCGGACCTCGTGGATAGCCACCGCTTGCGAACTGTCTGCATCGACGATGTGGGTCATCTCCTGCGGGGAGATATACGCGTCAATCTTCGCGTCATCGTCGAGAAGAGCGTCACTGCGTTCGAAGCCGTTCGACACCAGCCCGGTAATCAGAGCTCGGTCGGTGAACTTCCCGTTCGCTGGCCACAGTGTCGGGTCGAGATCGCGATACATGAGGAATTTCGCGAAGCTGAAGAACCCGAGAACGATGTCATCCGGCTGAACGGACCAGTCTGGCTTCACGGACACTGCGGCTGCCACTTGGTTCGCGTAGGTCTCGAAGGAGAATTCGTCGGTTGACTCGAAGTCGGGCATCCGGATCTTGTGAACCCGGTCGAGAAACGCCTCCAACGACAGGTTAGAAGCAAAGTCCTCAGGACGCGCCTTCAGTTTAAAGCGTTCAGCCGCGCTGCCGCGCATGAGCGAGACTGGTACGAGAACGAGGGGCGCATAACGGATGTTTTCCGCGTTCTGGGGGTCGATCCACTTTAGCGTGCCGAGCCCAAGGAATAGGATGTTGACGCCTTGCTCTTCTTCCAGGGTGCGGGCATCGAAGTACAGATCCAGCAGGCGCTTCTGAAGCGCATTCGGGGTCATCTTGGTTTGAAGCTTAGTATCCGAATGCCGGGTCAGACGACCGCTCTCATCGCGATCCTCGTCATCGGGAAGCGCAAGCTCGATCAGGTCTTCGGCGTCCTCGCCCTCCTTCGGGTCTCTTCCCTTGGCTCCAGCCAGGAAAGTCATAGATTTGCCTTCAGTGACCAGCAGCCGAAAGACCTCGGCTGCCTTCTCGTCCACGATGTCGATCGTCTTAGCGCTTTTGGAAAATCGGGGAACGTTCAGCAGTCTGTTTCGGGCCGACAGGTCGAGCAGCTCGGTTCGTGCTCGTTCAATTTTCGCCTCTACCGAGAGGTTGCTGTCGAAGATCGATTGCTCAGGACTTTCTACTGCATGTGTATTGTCGGCTTGCATGAATTCATCCCATTTCCATGGTGCAACTGATGCATAAAGTTGGGCCGATGGTCCAGTAGTGAGTAAGCAACTTGGGCGATTATTTTAGTGATTCGGCGTGTATGGCCGAAGGGCGTCTTCAGGCGGACAGGGCCGTGGAAGTGTGCATTTTGGTTGGCGCCTTAGGCGCGCGCTGCAGCTCCGTAGAGCTCAATCCTCGTTTCCCCAACCTTCAGCGCATCCGGATCTACAGCACGCAGCAGGCAGTCCTCGCATTCGTTCTGGAACATCGTGGACCTGTAGTAGTGGCTGTAATCCGCATGCGTCCGTCGTTTTGCGATCACGTCCTCATGGGTTACCGGATCCTCGGGCGGCACCTTCGTGGTCAACGCCATTCGATAGAGCGCAGCAGGATAGTGGAGGACGGAAGTGCCGTTTTCCATTAACGAAGCCACGCGCGTCGACCACCTTGATGGAATGGCTCGCGTCCACGAGTTTCCCGCGCCGCCATTCCACTTGCGACAGCATCTCGAGGACTTTGAGCTCGTCGGCACGACCGTCGGCGCGAGATCGACGTGCGGGACCGCCAGGCTGCGCCAACCACTCACCGATCGGTCGAACATCCACGACGGGACCTCAAGAAGTCGACCAGAAGAACAGAAAGGCTGCAGCGGAAAATATGCGTCCCTTTGGACACCGCCTCATGCACGTGAACGAGCCGCCCGAACCAGGGATGCCACGGATACAGAAGCTCGCGAACCTCGGTCCCGTGGGTGTTCTGTCGTCGTGTTGTATAACGAGTTCCGGCCACATAGCGCGATCGGCAACAAGGTGCCGATTTCGCTCATGAACGGCTCATCGGCACCCCCGCCGAGCTGAGCCTTAACCCCGGAAAATTCCAGCTCCCGCTGGCCCAAAATCGGGGAGCACTTCAAAAGCCCGAAAACCCTAGCATCCGGTAGTCCAACGTTTGGGAGCGGTTCATTAACAGGCCGGACTCTAATCCATGCTGGAGGAAATTCTCAGTGGCAGGTCAAGAGCTGGCTCGTCCTTCAGCCATTCTTTAATCAGCGCGGAGATGAGCATGCGAACGGCTCAAAGAGGCTTTGGGAAAAAGTGACGCGGCCATCTCAACGCCGGGAGCCTTACGGCAAATGCGTGCGTTTGCCTATCGGCCAGCAGATGGTGGCGCAACCGCCTTCAACGCCGCGGGAGATGAGTGAGTGCGCACGCCGTGTACTATCTCGCTCTACCACCTGGTATCCGACGTCGACTATTGGGGAGTAATGATGGTTGCCTTGGAGACGGTTGACAATTATTTCTGCCGCTTTTCGACCGATATCCAACCGATCGACTTTCACGGTCGTCAGGGAAGGATTTGTCGACGCTGCGATGGCGAGGTCGTCAAAGCCGGAAATCGCAAGCTGTTCGGGTACATTGATCCCTCGACGTTGGCACTCTAACAAGCCTCCCACAGCCATGACATCGGTAGCAAACGTCAGAGCTTCCACCTTAAAGTTGGACATCAGCGCCACTCGGACGGCCTCCGCTCCGCCATCAAAACTATTTTCACATTTGATGACAGCCGCCTGGACTTCAGGCTCCATAGAGGTCGCCGATCTGTACCCCGCCAAGCGGTCATCGATACGGTCATTAGAATCTTTGCTGGCAGTCACGTGCCAGACGCTGCGATAACCACGAGCGATCAGCATATTTATCAGTTCGACACTGGCATTAAAATTGGAATATCCAACAACAGCGTCGATCGGAGTGGTAGTCAAGTTGGCCCCTTCCACAACGGGAATTCCTGCTTGCTCCAAGCTAGAACGCACGTCCTTCGAATGGCGGACCCCTGTGATGTAGATCGCATCGGGCCTCCGAGCCAGAAAGGATTTGATGAGCTGCAGTTCGAGTTGGTCCGAATACCCCGATGTCCCGATCATCAAACTCATGCCGTGCGCATATAGGACATCGGTCATGCCCTGGATTATTTCAGAATGCTGCGTGTAACCAAGTGCAGGGATTATTGCAGCTATTAAACGCGTCCGATTGCCTGCCAAACTCTGAGCCACGGAGTTGGGTACGTAGTCAAGTTCAGCAATAGCGGACAAGACCTTCTGTCGCGTTAGCGCTGAAACCTTCGTCGAGCCGTTCAAAACACGCGAAACCGTGCCAACGCCGACCTCCGCCCGTCTAGCGACGTCTGACAACAGAACCTTTTCCAACGCAACTCCTATCAGGAGAAGCCTGTTCCCCGAATACGAATATCCGATAGTGGGACCGATTCAAAGGATTTCTTTCTTGACAGGGACGCAAGCGTCAAGATAGACGCGTGGAAGCGCTTCCACGAATGGCTTTTTGCGATGGATAAACTGTTCAGTCACCGTACCGATAATCCGCCCCCTCCTGCCTTTACCCGCGATGAGGACGACAAGGCCGAGCGGTGGATTTGATCGAGGGAGCTTTGGCGTAGACGAAGGTCCTGCCGCAAGATGACAAGAAATGAATGGCTGAGTGCGACGGGTGCAGAGGCTTGGCGACTACAGAGCAGGAAAGGCCAACATTATCTCAAGAATGACATCAAGAAGGCGGCGCCCTGGGAGAAGGCATGTATAAGCAGCACGAAGCTAAACGAGGATGGGATCGGTCAAAGGCCAATAAAGCCTATAAGCGATTAAAAAAGCTTGTTGTCGACTTCGAGGTCCCTCCTGACACGCGACTCGATCCGATTGTAATCAGCAATGCCCTCGATATTAGCGTTACCCCGGTGCGCGAGGCATTGATCCAGCTGGAAGCCGAAAACTACATCACAGGCTCCCCGCGCAATGGCCACTACACCAAGAAACTCAATACAAAGGAGATCTCGGACGAATATGGTATTGCCAACATGGTCCTCCAGCATGTCATTAAAGAAAAACTAGATTGGAATCCCGGGACGTGGTCGGCGCTTCCGGCGATCTCCAGATCAGATGATTATGCCTCGTTCGGGCAGTTCCTGGAGGGATTTTATGAACGGGTCGTTGAAGCTGAAAACAACGAAAGAATGTCGGACCTCTTTCATGAGTTTAACATACGGACTAGATACGTTCGCTCTGTGTATTTGCAACGGCCAGAGCGTCTATTATGTATCAGAGGTGAGATGAGCGAGCTTCTGGCGCTTCTTAATGAGCGGAACAAGAATGGGGCGATCGAAAATGTTGATCGGCAAATGAGAGCGATAATTTACAGCGTTCCCGATCTTGTGCTGGAGGGTAATCTACGCGCCCAGAATAAGAAGGAGAGCTGGACGCAGACGTTGCTGTCAATTTCGATTTAGACCTAACTCGGTGATCTGAACCGTTCAGCTGGACGATGTGGTTGGTCTGCTTGCACGGCGACATTTTAACGTCGCCACCGTCGCGCTGGCCAACAAAACTGCGAGATCGCCTGGCCGTCATGACAACAGGTCAGGGATCGCGCAGCTGCGTCAACGAACGCTGCGCAAATTTTCGGCAATGCGAGGGCAATTGAAGTGTGATGGCAATCCGGTCGGACCGGAATCGACTAAACCCGTTGGACCTATCGGGCCGCAGTGCCCGTCAACGTAATTGGGTGTCGATCCGCGAATCTCATCGAGGCCAGCAGCATGCGCTGCACCAAAGACCGAATAGATAGCAGCAACCGAGAGCTTGGCAGATCACCAAAGCGCATCGTCCAGATGCGAGGGGTATCAGTCTTCTCCGGGACCGGCACCCCTTCATCAGCTGCTTTAGAATCTCCTTCTGCGGGTCTGGAGCCTCACCGTCTTCCGTTCGTTTACCAGCCAGTAAAATGCACCGGAAACTCCGCCAAAAACTGGACCGGTTTGCAGGAATTCAGATCATCCCCTCACGCTCCTCTCGCTAAGCCGTGATCGACAAGCCGATCGATGATTTCTGCGTAGCTGACGCCGCTGGCCGCCATTGCCTTTGGATACATGCTGACGTCAGTGAACCCGGGCATGGTGTTCACTTCGTTGACGACGAAACGCATGTCAGCCTTCAAGAAGAAGTCGACACGCGCCATGCCATCACAACCAAGCGCGCGGAACGCTCGGGCCGCAGTCGCGCGGATCTTCTCTTCAACCTCCCAGTGAAGCTCCGCTGGCACCTTCAAAGCGACTCCTTTATCATCGATATACTTGGCGTCATAGCTGTAGAAGTCGTGGCTTTCGGCCGGCACGATTTCGCCGGGGCGGGAGATAAAGAGTCCGCCTTTCGTATCTTCCAGCACACTGCATTCGATCTCGCGGCCGGCAATGAATTCTTCTCCGATCAGCTTGCGGTCATGCCCGAACGCCTCTGCGAGTGCCGGCGCAAATTCTTGGCTGTCCCAGATCTTCCTCACTCCAACCGACGAACCCTGCCGTGCAGGCTTGATGAAGAGCGGGAGGCCAAGCTGCTCCTTGATCAACTCAAAGTTGGGGGGCGCATGCTGATGAATTGTTACTGAGCGCGCAACTGGCAGTCCGGCTGCTTTCAGAAGCTGCTTGGTAATATCCTTGTCGAGTGCGGCTGCCGAGCCGAGAATGCTGCAGCCGACCAGCGGCACTCGCGCCACCTCTGAAAACCCCTGAACCGCCCCGTCCTCTCCGTGAAGTCCATGCAGGACCGGAAAGAGAATGTCGATCCTGCCCCCATCGGCGGTCTTCCCGTCAGGTCCGATCGCCAGGATACGGCCGCGTCCGCCTGGCACGAGGCAAATCTCGATACCCGTCGAAGGCCTATTTAGCTCACCGTCGGTGAACTTGCTGACCAGCCACCGCCCTTCACGCGTGACGAAGATGGGCAGTGCCTCGTACTTCTGGGGGTCGAGCGCTCGCACCACGTTCGTCGCTGACATCACGGAAACGTCGTCCTCACTGGAGCGGCCCCCGAAGAGCACCCCGATGCGAAGTCTTGTTGGGAAATGGGTCATGAATGCCTCATCGAGAAGACTGGTAGATTCAGAAAACCGATCGCAATGCTGCGATTGTCAAAGCGGCAGGCCGCCCGATATTTCGGTAAGGTAAGTGGGTCGAGGATGTGTTCAGAGCCAGCTGACGGAAGCGAGAATCGCCAAATGCCGGATCGATGAGTCGGTCTCTTACCTCGATCCTTGATTGGACTGATAAGTGTAGCAAGGACAATCCGGTCTGCATGTCGCGCATTGTGGATAGGCGGAACCGATGCCTCGGGCATCAACGGCGCGCAGGTCTGCGAAGGCGGCGTCTTCCAATCTTTCGCCATAGCCATCGGAAGTTTGTCCTCCACCCGTCAACGGGACCGCCCATCATCTTTGAAGCCATGGGTAGTTCAAATGTGGAATTGCCGCGGCCATGTCGAGTCGCGCCGGCGGAGTTGTTGATTCCGGTCGGTGGGCCCGATCCTCCGGGCGGTCCGTAAGACTTCGCTCGTGGTGTGGTGGTTTACGTTTCTCACCGGCCGGTCATCTTCGAAAGGGTGCTGCGCTTTTAATGCGCTGGCCCTGGGGATGGCTTAGGCCTGCCGCCAGCTCCGCTGGCGGCAGGTATGACCACGCAACGTATCTATTCGTCAAGGATCGGGAATGGTGTAATCGACCAACGTATTGAGTCGACGGCACGCTGAAGTATCGCGTCGGACTGGGCGCGGGTGGGTGAAGCCGCGATCACGTGTCCGATACAATCCCGCCAATCGCCTTTTCTGACGATTGCACTCTTTGGTTTAATGTAAAACTTGACCTCGGCCACGCCGGCTATAGCGGCCGCCTGAGTGTCGCCATCGATTGAATCCAGGATGCCGTCCCGATCAGGAACTAGGAAATGGGCGGCCGCAGTTTGCGAATGCCTTTTGCGCAAGTCACATTCGTTGCCGATGGCAAGCTTAATGTGCTCGGTGATGAGGTCGACACCGTAAGCCAGCTTAATTAGCTGAGGGTCGGGCGTGCCGGCGAGACGCGGATTAACTTCAATGACGACTGGTCCACGCTTAGTCCACCGGAGTTCGATGCTCGTTGGACCCCAGCCAAGGCCCAGAGCGCGCAAACAGCCCAGTGAAATATCGACGACCCGCTGATACTCGCTGTCCATCAGCACAGCAGGGAATGTGTACTCACGATAGACGAAGTGCGGTGGCGGACCGAATTCGCCGGCGGCGATCCCAACGACCTCATTCCCCATGATGTCAATGCTGAAATAAGGGCCATCTGCGAACTCTTCGACTAGTATCTCCGGTGGAGATCGCCAGATATGCTTACCACCCAGCAGATGGGCCGTATGTTGTGCTACCTCATCGACATCGCGGCACAATCGGACACCGGTGCTCCCGTTGCCCACGGCTGGCTTGAGAACTACCGGAAGGCCGATCTTAGCGACAAGGTCGTTTACGTCAGCCGCATCCGCTGCGAGGCCATAAATGGGTACTGGCATGGCAGCGTCTGCAAGGAGTTGACGTTGAGCGAATTTGTCACAGCATCGTTCAATGGATACCGGATCGGGTCCAGCTAGCTCAAAATGCTGAGAGAGCCTGCCGGCGGTGGAATAAAATGCTTCCCTGGCGCATGTAATGCCGGCGATGTCATAGCCCGCGCGCAACTGAGAACATTCGCGAACAAGCGCATTGAGGTCGCCTGTATCGACGCGAACTGCGTGAATTCCTTCCGCGAGAAGATAGTCGTACTGAGCTGGATCGGCCGACAAGGTTATTGGATGAAGATCAAGACACTCCGCCGCTTGGACGTATCGCTGACCCGTACCCATTGAATTGCCTTCGATCAGGATGAGTACTCTTTTTTCCATGCTGCTTAATTCTCCTATCTTGTTTGTTTGACCGATTCCCGAGCGGAGATGACGTCGTCAGTTGTTAGCCATACTCGATAGCGCAAGCACTTCGCCCGGCGGCGAGGAGACGTAGCAGGACGCGTAGATGTAGCCGGTCGTGCGCTCGACTTGATCCTCTATGCCGCACTCGGTCATAGCTGTTAGAATCTCGTGCTGTTCCGCAGGTGTGGAGAAGCGGCGCTGGCGTTGTCTGAACTGTTCTATGTGCCTCGTTTCTAATCCGAAATCATCGAGGGCCGCAGCGATGTCGCCATAGCTGAACGGGCGCATTACAAAAGAGATGACCCACGGGCGCGACGTTGCCGTTGCCTCATACACACGTTCAAAGGTTTGCGCTGTGACGTAACCCACACAGCCCGTGCTGATGATGATGTCTGCGTCCGCAAGGTCGCAACTTTCTTCAGCTGTCAAGTCACGGGCTTCCAGGTTGGCAGAGATGCCTGCCTGCAATAGGCCCACATCAAGCGCGTAACGAACAGCCCCCGATGATGCGTCCAGGCCGACAAACTGGATGTCGTCACGGAGACCGCGATTGCGAAAGAAGGCCAGATGCTCCATTAGGTCTACGCGGGATAGTGGTCCACCGGGTTCCAGATAGGCAGCATACAGGTCGTCCAAATTGAGATTCGTGCGTAATAAGGCAGCGTTGATCCCATAGGAGCAACCGATGTCGATGATCTTTAAGTTGGCCTTGTTCCTGACGCGACGATATTCAGCGAGGATCCTTTCGAAAACCGGCTTGGCGCGATCCGGGATCACATAATCCAAGCTCAAATGCGCGCCAAAATAGGCGCGGGGCCACTTTTGACTATAGACCGCCGAGAAATCGTGCTTGACCCGGTTGATGCTGGTGCTATTTGCACTTGCGTGATCCATTGTTCTGCGCACCTTTTATTCGAATGCCGACCCGCGTTGTGGATAGCGGATGACGTAAGACGAGGCTTTACTCGTATTGTTGGCTTTAACAAAGGGGTGAAGCAGACGATATATTTAGTAATATATCTTATATCCTGCGATAAATACGATATGCGCCTGATCTATAAAGAAAAAACGGAAAATATAACCAATTAATATATGAGATTATTCCGGTTTATTTTTCCAACAAATGGCTTTCAGGTGATGCATGCCTGGAATCATGCTAATTTCACGCTGGACTAGAGGAGCTCGCAGCCGGCAGCTTCAACGGCCTGCCGCAGGCCCTCCGCTTATGCGCAGGCAGATTGTCCATCACCACGATGTCGCCGGGTGTCAGCGTTGGGACAAGCACCTGTTCGACATAAGCCCGGAATGACTGCCGTTCATTCACCATCGAGCACCATGGGAGCTGTCATGCCCGAAAGCCGGAATGCACCGGTGGAGGTCTTCCAGTGTCCATGTGGGATCGCGGCCCGGCAACGTTCGCCGCAAAGAGATATCATCCACGCAGCCGGGACATCTTGGTGCTCAGGTCGGAGTGAGTAGGCCGGAGGAGTTTCACCAGCCGGCCTCTCGCAGAACGGTGCGTGAACCTCTCCATTCACACCGCTCCCATCAGGTAAACGTGCTCGTTTCGAATGCTTCCAATGCACGAACAGCCCCAGATTTTCCCGCGCCAGCTTTCGCAAGAAAGGCTGGCGCGTGTCTTATGGGACCCTGATCCAAGCCCTTGGTTTCTGATTAACGTAATCAGCCAGAGTCGACAGGGCCGAACGACTGTACCGGCCTAGTAGGCAATCCATCCCCGAAGCAGTGGATTGAGTTATTTGGCTATTTCGGCCAGCCTCCCCGGCGTCTGCCGCGGGATGATCCAACACTTGATCGTTGCCCGCATCGACTTGAGCGCCGTCGGACTGACCGCAGGCGTGTAGCTACAGAAGAACTCATCCCGCTGTGTATTAGCCACCTGTCGCAGTCCAAACCAGACGAATGCAGGAATTATTTCCAGGCTGCCGAGTATGATGCTTTCTGATGGGAAATTGCTCTAGCCCATTCGCTCTGAGGCGTAGGACCCCGGGCTTGGCGAAAACACGACCGTGCGGTTTCCGTTGAGGAAAACCCGACGATGAATGTGGGCGTGAATAGCGCGGGCGAGGACCTGAGCCTCGACATCGCGGCCAAGAGACACGTAATCCTCAGCAGATTGGGCGTGGGTAACGCGCACAGTGTCCTGTTCAATAATCGGCCCTTCATCGAGATCGGCCGTGACATAGTGGGCCGTCGCCCCAATTAGCTTCACACCACGTTGATAAGCCTGCTTGTAAGGGTTGGCGCCTTTGAAACTGGGAAGGAACGAGTGGTGGATGTTGACAATCCGACCAGACATCTTCTCGCACATCTTGTCGGAGAGAACCTGCATGTAGCGTGCGAGAACCACCAGTTCGGTCGAAGTGGACTCGACAATCTCCATGATCTTTGCTTCCGCGCGCGGCCTATTGTCCTTCGTCACCGGAATGTGGTGAAAGGGGATATCATGATTTACGACCAGCTTCTGGTAATCAAAGTGGTTTGAGATCACGCCAACAATGTCAACCGGCAGCGCACCGATGCGCCAACGGTAAAGCAAGTCGTTGAGGCAGTGACCAAAGCGAGAAACCATCAGCAGGACTTTCCTCCGGTGCGACTGATCGTGGAGTTCGGCTTCCATGTCAAATTTCTGGGCGATGTGGTGCAAGGATTCCACCAACTCTTTCAGAGACTTCCCTTCCTCAGAAATAAACGATACACGCATAAAAAAGCGGCCGGTTTCGAGGTCATCAAACTGGGAACTATCTACTATGTTGCAGCCCATGTCGGCTAGAAACCCAGATATCGCAGCCACTATGCCGCGTGTCGCCTTGCAGGTAACTGTGAGGACAAAACTCGTCATTGTTCGCTCTTTGTCTACTAAGGGAAAATGTCCCCCCTACTGCTCCTGAGGAGGCGGGGAGATAGCCACGGCCTGCGGCTATGATGCAAGTTTAAACCGACGCCACAAATGGTGTTCTGACGATTACCCCGTGGAGATGTATCTCGCGACGCGAGATAGACCGTATGAGATGAAGTTTCGCTGTACGAAGCCAACGGCTCTCAAATCTCCGGCGCGCAGCGCCCGGCAGAGCTCGTCAACTTCCTCCTTAAGGAATCTGACCTCGTCGTCCCACATTCGGTCCACAAAACTATACCAGACACGTGACGCCAAGAAGTACAGCCTGTCGTGGATCTCACGCATAGCAGTATTGCCAATGAGCGCATTGATCGCGAAATGCAGCTTGTGGTTGATCTCCCAGAACTGCTCGAAATCCCGAGACTCAATCAGCGTTTCAATACGCGGGATGAGCGCCTCGACCTCCTGAAGAGACTTACGGCTTTGGTCCGGCTTGCTGAAGTCCCCGATCATCTCGCTGAGCTTTAGGCGGAATGCATAGACGTCCTTGAACTCTTGGAAGTCCACTCCAGTCACGGTTGTTCCCACCCCATTTTTAGTCTCGACCAGCCCTTCATAGTCGAGACGCTGCAGAGCCTGCCGGATGGGAGTGCGACTGACGTTGAATTCCGCCGCAAGCTCAGTCTCCACGAGCAACTCGCCGGGCCGATACCGCAGCAAGCAAATCCTGTCTCGAAGAACGCGATGAATTTCGGATGCCTGTCCTCGGGGAGGCGCGGCTCTTGGGGCCTGCCGTTTGGATGCTGTTACTGTTTTAGACATTAACTTTCTCTAAATAGTCGGCCATACTTGTCGCTCCGATCATTGACGCCTGCCAATCGCAAACAATCCCACATCATCGCCTGATTGCTCGCAATTACTGGCTTACCGGACTCGGCTTCAAGCGCCTGTATGACATCTACCGAACGTAGCGCCCCGCAGCTAATGAAAATGGCATCCGAGCCAGCTCGATCAACTTGTCTCGCAAACTCGAATATATACTCGGGCGTCACCCGCACCATGTCTTCGTCATTCTCGATATTTAGACCTTGTATATTGAGGATCTCAAATCCCCGTTCAGCCATGTAAGCCCGCTCGATTTCGTTGACGGGATCGACATAGGGAGTCGCAACGGTGATTTTCTTGGCGTTCACCGCTTCAAGCGCACGCATAACCCCCGAGATAATGGAAGTCGGCTTGGCCCCAGGCGCGCCGCGGTTTAATTCAGCGAACACTTTATCTTCCCCTATCACCACACTTCCTGAAGTACAGGCATAGCATATAACGTCAAGCTGCACCTCAGGCACGATCAGCGCCGCAGCATCGCCGATGCCCGACGCCATTGCCGACAAAGTATCCACATCAACTCGGTTGGCCATCGGCGCTCGCTGGAAGTGAACACCAACGCCTTCAGGAGCCAGTTTGAACATGTCCTCTTCGATTGTTTGCTCCATCGCCAAAAGAACGAAGCCGATCTTTGCCTTGTAATGGCGCCCCCCATCGAAGCGGATGCCGCCGCGACTGAGAGAATCTTCAATCTTACCAGTCCGCATCATCAACGCCTGCTCCCTGAGGTATCATCATCCTGTACACAGGAGCGCGCGCGATAGCAAGATTTTTCCGTCGAGAGCGGCGAGCAAACGGCATTGACATGGTTTTCGGGCACTGCATAATAGATGCTTAATCCAACCTGCATACAGCTACTAAAGGTACGATAGCATGAGACCCGGTCAACAGCGCACCGAAAAGCTAAAGAAGGCCCTACAAGCAACGGGCTTCGACAGCGCCATTCTTACCAACCCCGACTCTATCGCGTATTTTGGCGAATACCTGGATTATCTCGGCGTCGACTTCGGTCGTCCCACGCTCATGACCGTACCGGTTGATGGCGAGCCAACCATCATTACGCCCCTGATGGAATCGGAAATGTGCGAACGCATGAGTTGGGTGACCGACATTCGCCCGTGGAGCGACGGCATCAACGACGAATGGCGCAGCGTTTTTAAGTCGGCCGTCGAAGGAAAGTCGCGCAGGGTCGCGATCGAGAAGCGGTCAATCCCGGCGCTGGTGGCCAACGATCTGCTTCCAATACTTCGTGGAGCCGAAGTCGGCGATGCCGGGGCCATCATCTCCGAAATCCGGATGATCAAATCGGCCGATGAAATCGGCATCATGCGCAAGGCCGGTGAAGTCGCCGTCGCCATGGTGAAGGGTGCGCGCGAGGTCATCGCCGAGGGCGTTCCAGAATACGAGGTCGCCCTGGCGGTTATCGCCGCGGGAACCAGGAAGGCAGCCTCTTTCCTCGACGATAAGACGGACCGCTTCGTCTCCCCGACGATCTATAATCTCCAGATCATGCAATCGGGAACTGATGTGTGCCTGGTGCACCGCCGTTCTTCGGTTCGGAACTTACGGAAGGGAGACCCGATCTATCTCTGCTTCTGCGGGATTGCCAACTTCCGCAATTATAAGCTCGGGTTCGACCGTGAATTCTTTATCGGCGGAGTAACGGACGAGCAGGCACATGTATACGAGACTGCCGTCGCTGCTCAGCAAGCGGCGCTCGCGGCAATCAAGCCCGGTATTGCCTGCGAGGAGATCAATGTCGCTGCGGAAGCAGTCTACACGGAGGCGGGTTTCTCGGCTGGCTATCGCACCGGTCGTTCCGTCGGTCAGTCGTTCCTGGAATCCCCGGAACTGAAGCGCGGCGAGAAGCGACTGCTCCAAGCCGGCATGACCTTCGCGGTCGACGGTGGGATTACGATCGAAGGAAGCTTCGGCGGGCGCATCGGCGACTCGATCGTCGTGACCGAGAACGGATTTGAATACCTGACGCACTACCCGCGCGAACTCGCTGTCGTTTGAGGTAGGACAATGAGCAGACCCACCTTTGCTACCTTGAAAGCGATAAACGGCGAATTCTTCGAAGAGCGCTGGGACGAAAAGGATCTGGAGCAGCTTGTTGCGCCAACCTTCGGAGTCGTTTCCAGCTTCGAAAAGGTCCTTTCCGACCTACAGCGGATAGTAAGTAAAGATCTGGGCCAGGTGGGCCCCGATGACCACTGTTCGGGGCTCACCAAATGACTGAAAGAAGATCCATCAAACAGACCGCGGCAGAAATTCAGAGCGGCCGCACCGTCGTCGATGTCGTCGAGGACAGCCTTGCCTTGGCCGAAGGGCTGAATCCGGAGCATCACAGCTTCATAACCATTGTCAGAGATGCTGCCCTCTCCCAAGCAGCCAAAGCAGATGCCCGACGACTTGAAGGCAAGCAGCAGGGGCTTTTGGACGGCGTGCCCTTCGCAGCCAAAGACATGTTCGAGACCGCCGGCATTCTCACGACAGGCGGTAGTCCGGTGCTGGAAGACAACGTGCCCGGGAGATCCGCGCTCGTCGTCACGCGTCTCGAAGAGGCAGGCGCTGTATTGATCGGCAAGGCAAACCAGCACGAATTCGCCTATGGTGCCACGGGAGAAAACGGATGGAGCGGTACAACGCGGAATCCATTCGACACCACTCGGTTGGCCGGCGGATCGAGCGGAGGTTCGGCGGCCGCAGTCGCGGCCGGGATAGTGCCCTATGCCCTTGGAACGGACACCGGTGGCTCAGTCCGTGTTCCAGCCGCACTTTGCGGCGTCGTGGGTTTCAAGCCCAGCTTCGGTCGTATGAGCCTTCAAGGCGTCATTCCATACTGCTGGTCGCTGGATCATGCCGGCATCTTCGCCAACAATGTCGAAGACGTGGCACTTGTTTTTGATCAGACGACATCTGTCGGTCAGGCAGCGGTCCCCAAGAACTTGAAGGTCGGGATCGTGAAGGGATGGGCCGAAAGAAGTGAGGCGACCGTTCGCCATGCGTTCCTAACCGCCAAAACTGCACTTGAGCAAATGGGGGCTTCGTTCACCGAAATCGAACTTCCCGACCAATCCGAGGCAAGAACCGTGTCTCTGACCATCCAGCTCGCCGAGACGTTGGCCTACCATGGTCCCAACCTTGCGCGCGCCGGCGCGTCGTTCGGGAAGGACATGCTGAGTGGGATGGCGCTCGGACAGTTTCTTTCGGCCGAATGCTATATCCAATGCAAGCGCATGCTTGAGGTCTATAATCGCGCGTTTTCAGAAACGATGAGCACCGTGGACGTTCTACTAACGCCTGGGTGCCCGATTACAGCCCCAAAAGTTGGAGCCTTGCACGTCGAGGTGGGAGGCGACAACTTGCCCGTCGGAAACGCGCTCACGCTGTTCACATCGTTCTTTAACCTCGTGGGCACACCGGCCATCGCACTCCCGGTCAGCGAGGAGACCGCCACCCTTCCCGTTTCTGTGCAACTGGTTGGCGGTCGCAATCGCGACTACGAGCTCTTGGCAACAGCGCAGGCTTTTGAGGAGGTACTACGAGCAACAAACAAGATTGCGGCATAACCGCTCGTAAGGTCAATCAATCAAGCCGGCCAGAAGACCGGTCAATCCAGAGGAGTAACAAGCATGAACAGAGTTTATTATCTACTGACAGGCATCGCGATTGCCGGCATCTCCACTGCAGCTTTCGCCGCGGATCAGTTGGTAGTCGCTTCATTTGGTGGCGCCTACACGGCGAGCCAATCCAAGGCTTTTATTGAACCCTATATGGCTGAGAACGGCGCCAAGGTGCTCACAGCCGACTACAATGGCGGTCTTGCGGAGCTCCACTCTCAGGTTCAAACCGGTAACGGTGCATGGGATGTCATCGACCTCGAACTGCAGGACGCGTTGCGGGCTTGCGACGACGGCCTCATCGAAAAGATCGACGCCTCCCAACTCGCTCCGGCGGCCGACGGAACCCCAGCCTCGGAAGACTTCCTGCCAGGCACCCTGATGGATTGTGGCGTCGGCACCATTATGTGGTCGAACATCATCGCTTACGACAAGACCAAGTTCCCTAACGGCGGCCCGAAGACCATCGCAGACTTCTTCGATCTCAAAAAGTTCCCGGGCAAGCGGGGCCTGAGCAACAAGCCGAACGTCAACCTTGAGTGGGCGTTGATGGCCGATGGCGTGCCTAACGAAAAGATCTATGAGACACTTGCGACAAAGGAGGGCCTCGACAGGGCCTTTGCAAAACTCGATACGATTAAAGGCGATGCAGTGTTCTGGGGTGCTCACGCGCAGGCCCCGCAACTTCTTGCAGACGGCGAAGTGGTCATAACGGCGGCGGCCAATGGGCGCATCTATGACGCGATTGCCAAGGAGCGCAAGCCGTTCGAAATCGTTTGGGATGGCCAGATCTGGAACCTGGACGTCTGGGCGATCTCGAAGGCGAGCAAGAATAAGGAAGCCGCATTGGACTTCGTAAAGTTTTCCACGACCGGACAGCGCTTGGCAGATATCACGAAGTTTATTAGCTACGGTCCGGTCAGGAAATCGTCCCAAGCTCTCGTCCCGGAAGCGATCCGAACGGGCCTCCCGACCTATGAAGCGAACTTCAAGACATCTCTTGCCAATGATCTCGAGTTCTGGGCGGACCATCAGGATGAGATCAATCAGCGCTGGGCCACCTGGATGGCGAAGTAATTCGTTCGCGTATTCCTTCCTTGGGCGATCGGAGCGTTGCTCCGGCCGCCGGATTGATGCCTTGGCTGCGTCATTTCCACGAGCGAGAACGAGAAATCATGACCACCGACACCAGAGCGTTCGTGAATTTCCACGAAGTTCAAAAAAGCTACGACGGTTCTTCCCTTGTGGTGAAGTCCCTTTCTCTTGCAATTGCGAGAGGCGAGTTTCTGACGATGCTTGGCCCATCGGGGTCCGGCAAGACAACCTCGCTGATGATGCTTGCGGGTTTCGAGCGGCCCACGAGCGGCAAGATCACCGTGGCAGGCCGCGACCTTACGAACCTTCCGCCTCACCGCCGGGATATCGGCATGGTGTTCCAGAACTATGCTCTGTTCCCGCATATGACAATTGAGGAGAACGTGGCGTTTCCACTCGTGGCGCGAAAGATCCCGAAGCCTGAAATCGCCACGCGGGTAACGGGAGCCCTGGAGCGGATCCGGATGGGGGCATTCGCGCAACGCCGCCCAGCCCAACTGTCCGGCGGCCAGCAGCAACGGGTGGCATTGGCTCGCGCTCTGGTCTTCGAGCCGTCGCTCGTGCTGATGGATGAACCGCTAGGTGCGCTTGACAAACAGCTTCGCGAACACATGCAGATGGAGATCAAGCACCTGCACGAGGAACTCGGCCTAACCGTCGTCTATGTCACGCATGACCAGGACGAAGCTTTGGCGATGTCAGACCGCGTGGCGGTTTTCAACAACGGCATCATCGAACAGGTGGGGCCAGCGCGCGCGATATATGAATCGCCTGAAACGGCGTTCGTTTCCTCTTTCGTTGGTGAGAATAACCAACTGAGCGGCGTCGTCTCAGCGATCGCTCTGGAGCTCTGCACAGTTACCATCGGAACAGTCAAGGCAGAGTGCCGTACTGTCGGCTCCTTGAAAAGCGGCGATCGCGTGGTGGTCTCGCTACGTCCCGAGCGGGTGTGCCTGGTTCACGACAGCGGGGTTTACGCCAACAGCGTGAAAGCAATTGCGAAGGAAGTCGTTTATTTCGGGGACCATCTGCGCGTCTCGTGCCAGCTGGAAGATGGACAGACGGTGACGATGAAGCAACCAAACCGAGGCGGGATTCCGCAGACGTCGGTTGGCGAGAGCGTGCTACTAGGTTGGCAAGCAACCGACGCGCGCGCCCTCGCGTCTGAAGGAGTGCCCGGCAATGGCTGATGCGGCAGCAGCTGTCTACGCGGCACCCAAAGACATCGGCCGTCAGGTCGCGCGGTCTCGGCGGATGGAGATGCGAAAGGGCCTTCTGCTTCTGGCGCCTGCATTGCTGTTCCTCTCCTTCACGTTCCTTCTTCCACTGGGTTACATTCTTCGCTTGAGCGTTTACGATCCAACTGTTCACGATGGACTGCCACGGACAGTTGAAGCACTCCAGAGTTGGGGCGGAAGCGGCGCCCCCGGTGAGGAGACGTTCAGAGCGCTCGCAAATGACCTGATCGAAGCCCACAACGGCGATACCGTCGGAACCATCGCCAATCGATTGAACGTCGAGGCAGCGGGACTACGCAGTGCATTCACTAGGGTTGCGCGGCGCCTCGCTCAGAATCCTCCCGCCGACCATTATACCGAATGGTTTCAAAAGTCCGATCCGGTGTGGGCCAAACAGGCGACCTGGCAAGCAATCAACCAGTTGCGTAATGAGGTCAGCGCGAATTACTATCTCGCAGCCATGGATCTCAGGAGAAGTGCGTCCGGTGGCATCGAATTGGCGCCAGAGGAAAATCGCATTCACACCACGCTCTTTACAAGAACGTTTCTTGTCGCGTTTTCCGTCACGGCGCTTTGTATCCTTCTTGGCTACCCGGTCGCTTACCTGATTGCCACCTCTTCGAAGCTCGGTGGCTCGATCATGATCGTCCTGGTTCTGCTGCCATTCTGGACCTCTTTGCTCGTCAGAACCACGGGCTGGATCGTGTTGCTGCAGTCTCAGGGGGTTTTGAATGATCTTTTCGTCTATCTCGGGATCATCTCAGATGAGAACCGAGTGAGGATGATCTACAATTTGGCCGGCACTTTGATCGCCATGACACACATCCTGCTGCCGTTCTTCATCCTTCCGTTATACAGTGTGATGGTTTCGATTCCGCCGCTCTACATGCGTGCCGCGCAGTCATTGGGTGCCCATAGATTCTACGCCTTCTGGAAAGTGTATTTTCCCAACACCCTGCCGGGAGTGGGATCGGGTGCGCTCCTGGCATTCATCCTCGCCGTCGGCTATTATATCACCCCTGCACTGGTCGGCGGGCAGTCTGGCCAGATGATCTCCAATATCATCGCGTTCCATGTTCAGTCTTCCCTCAACTGGGGCTTGGCCGCGGCGCTCGGTATGATCCTCTTGTCCGTCGTCCTGGTCCTCTATGCCGTCTTCCACCGATATTCCGGCGCCAACCGTCTGGTGAACTGAGGGATCAGCTATGTACACATCAATAGTCGAGAATGCTTGGTATGTTCTCTTCCGCATCATTTGCTGGGCCATTCTCATTTTTCTCGTCCTGCCGATATTCGTCATCGTTCCGCTCTCGTTCAACGTGGAGCCTTACTTCACCTTCACCCGTGGCATGCTGCACTTCCAGTCGGAAGCTTATTCCAAGCGCTGGTATGAAGCGTTCGTTTCCGATGCGGGCTGGATGCTTGCCGTCCGCAATAGCTTCATTGTCGGAATTCTTTCGACGCTCCTTGCGACTGCCTTAGGCACTCTTGCTGCACTCGGCTTGAATAGGCCGCTTCCCATGCGCAGCATGATTGTAAGCCTTCTCCTGGCGCCGATGATAGTACCTATTATAGTGCTAGCCGCCGGGACCTACTTCGTCTTCGCGAAGGTTGGTCTCGTCGACAGCTATCTGGGGCTGGTACTCGCTCACGCTACTCTGGGGTTGCCGTTTGTCGTGGTGACGGTGCTGGCCAGCCTGTCGAATTTCGACCAGGGCCTTGTGCGTGCAGGTCTCATTTCGGGAGCGCATCCGACGATGGTTTTCCGGCGCATCACATTGCCCCTCATCGCTCCGGGCGTCCTTTCCGGCGCGGCACTAGCTTTCGTAACGTCGTTCGACGAAGCCGTGATTACCCTCTTTCTCTCCCCAAGTCCGGAATATTACACAGTCCCACGCAAGATGTGGTCCGGCTTGCGTGAACAGATCAGCCCTACCATCCTCGCCGTTGCAACTACGTGGATCCTTCTCTCCTTGGTGCTAATGATCCTGATGGGCGTGCTGCGGCGCCAATCCTCCCAGCGGTCGGCTAAGCCTGTCAGCTAGAGCACGTCCGTTGAACGCGGAATCGGAATAACGATTGAACGAAGCCGCGTTCGCGGCATTTGGAGGATCTGATTGCATGAAGCGCTCCTGATTGAAGGAATGGGCTGTTTTGCCCAACCTTCAGCAGCAGCAAAGCAACAGCCAGGAGGAGACGCCGCATCGATCCGCCGGCTCCACGGCAGGCGCTACCGGCTTTGCCGCCTTCGCGAGCGGCAGCCACGGCGCATCTGCCGGAGACAACCGGGCGAGCGCCTCAAAATTTGCCATCGCCTCATAGGTACGTTGCCTGCTCCATGCCGAGAGCGACGCAGAACAGCGCGCGGTTTTTCGGATCGAGCTGCAATATCTGGCTCAGAATGTTCGTAGTCTCCACCGTGACGAACCCGCCCGACTCCGTCATCAAGGCCGCGGCATGGCCGCCCAGGCGATGCGCGTCCGGGGCTGAGAATCGCATGGCATTGCGGTAGGCCGCCTTTGCGTCGGCGATCCGACCGGTCCTGAGATAGACGGGAGCGATCACATCCCATCCACTCGGATTGGCTGGTGGGATGTCGTTCCGTTTTCGCGACCAGCGTGGCGATGTCTTGGTTGGGATCTCCCGGCCGTGCCTGCAGCGGCAATGTTGACATGTCCGTGAGCGTCCGACGAATGCATTTTTTTCGTCCACGAGGCGCGGTTTAGGACTTGCGGCTTAGCTCATCTGCCATGACGCGCTCGATCATCTCGGGATCGCATTGTTCATCGACGAGGAACTGGCGGATTCCACCATCCCACGTCCTTATGTCGGCCAGGAGATCTCGAAGGTCGTCAATTCCATTTTCGGTCAGGCCTTTTGTGCCATCTTCACTGCCATCGCGGACATATACCAATTCGCCCTCGGCGATATTGTCCGAGTTGGCGGTGACTTCCTCGAGTAGTTCAAGGTTCTCGCCGATCATGCTGGCGACTTCTTTGAGCGTGTAGATGAACCTCGAGCGTGCCATCACGCAGCCTCGCATCGGTCTTTCGCCGGCACCCACTGCCACGGCAGCAATTCCTGAAGCTGATCCTTGGGATGGCTCTGGATCCGGGTCAGGAGGTCTGTGAGATAGACCTCCGGATTGTGACCATGGAGCTTGGCAGTCTCGATGATGGTCAGGATGTTGGCGATGCGCTCACCGCCCTTGTCTGACCCGGCGAAGAGTCTGCTGCCTTCAGGAATGATGTGCCTCCGCACGTCGGACAATTGCAAGGCGCGGCATAGACCAGCTCTTCGGTGGGAAGACCATCGGGCAACGGTTTGCGCTTCGGCTTGTCCGGGGTGTCGTTCAACTCCTGCAAAGGAGCTTTCCCGGAGCGCATCTCAGCCTCGGCACGAGAGGCCTCGATCTCCTCCAGCATCAGTTCGAATTGTTCGATCTTCCGGTCTATCTTTTCCGAAGAAGCGCCATGCTGCCGATGGCGGAGCAGTTCCAGTTGCGCGCGCAGAAGCCCGATAATGGAGTCGCGCTTGATGACTTCGGCTTCCTGGCTCTCAAGTTTCGCCGCCTGTTCCGCGACGAGTGCACGCAAAACAGCTAGCTCGTCCTGACTGTTCAGCGGCGTTGTTTCCATACCCGTGTACATAGCCGATTTGCGCCGGAAGTGCCAGCATTTTGCCCCGGATGTCCTTGCAAAATATAGCTTTTAACCAGTTCGTCCGGGAGCAGAAGTCCACGCAGGTCGGCGCGCCAATCGATCCCATCAACAAGCATCGACAACTGAGCTTGCGTCAGATGCGCAACCCCATCTTTCGCCGTCGGCCAGGGAAAGTATCCGCGTTCCAAAATTTTGTAAAACAGGCAAAACCCTTGGCCATCCCACCATAAAAGTTTGATCCGATCAGCGCGTTTTCCGCGGAAGCCGAAGATTGCGCCGGAGCCCGGCGCTTCCTTGATGACTGTCTCGACCAACGCTGACAGACCATCAATGCCACGCCGCATATCAGTCACCCCGCAAGCCAGATAAACCCGCACATTCCCCGACGGCCCGATCATGCCGCCTCCACACAAGCGACCAGTGACGATAGCACTTCGAGATCCATGTCCGCTGCAATTCTCAGTAAGCGGCCATTCCTTAGGACGATCTCAACGTCTTTGCATCTCGACCGAGCACTGCTCCTCTTGGAACCGTCACTCACGCTCTCCGACGCTCCGATAAGCGATACCGGGATGAACGATGCGGCCTGGGGAGATTCGGGTGGCAAGAGCTTCTTTCGCCAGGCGTAAATCTGCTGCGGAAGAACGTCGTGCCGGCGCGCGACATCCGAAACGGTGCCATCCGCGCTGAACGCTTCTTGCAATATCGAAAGCTTCAGTTCCGTCGACCAGCGACGTTGTCGCTCGGCACCCGTCAGGATCTCAACCTTGCCCATTCATACCCTGTTACGTCACAAATGAATCATCTGTGTCGTAACTTGCGCCAATCCCGCACCTAACCAAAATCCGCTCACCGGACGCTCACACATGTCCGGCGAACCCAGAAAGACATAGCTTGCCAGGGGAAGAAATGCGACGATGCACCGCCTCAGCCAACCATAGACACGGGGAAGTATCCAACGCTTTCCCGCTGCTGCTCGCTTGCCTTGAAATGCCGCCGCGCGACCTCGGCCCGGGAATATTCATAGTCGTTGCGCCCGATCTGGTTTGCCTCCCATGTCGTGGAGGTGGCTTTTGCTCCAGACATAGCGGGCGGGGAGATCGGCACATTAACGCCGATTAAATATCGCGATCCCTCCATTGACTGAGAAAATCAGCAGGCCTTCCGAAGCAGGTCGACGCTGTCGACCAGGATGGTCTTGCCTTTGACCTCGACTCCCGAGGGGATGAGTGCGGCAAACGCACGGGAAAGGGCTTCGGGTGCAAGGCCCAGTTTGCCGGCCAGAATTCTCTTTCGGTAGGGGAGACGGAACGTCACCGGCGACCCGGAAGCCGGGCATCGGCTCATCAGATAATTTGCAACGCGCTGGGCGGCCGTGTGCAGTCGGTCTCGGGCGATACAGTCCATCGCGCCAAGCAGATGCCGGGCCATGATGCGCATGACATTCCGGTGCATGACAGGATATTGGTCCGCGAGCGCTTGTAAGTCCGCGAGGTCGAACAACGCGACCTCAGCCCCATCGGCAGACCACGCGCTGTAGGCGTACGAGCTGCCCTCGGAGAGAAGATATTCCCCGAAGGTATCGCCTGGCTCGCATACTGAGATATCCGCCTCGCGCCCAGTCGATTCCGCTTTTGAAAGCCGCACGAACCCGCGCGTGACGCAATAGACGAACCACGCCCGTTGCCCCTCGGCGATGATCTGCTCGTCGGGAGCAAAGCTTCGCAGTTGAGCCATCGCGGTCAGTTGCTCCGCAGCCGCCTGATCCAAGCCGGCGAACAGATCAGACCGTAAAAGTATAGGATTTATCGCAAGCATGGTTCTTCCTTTCGTGTTGGGCTCGAGTTCGGCTAAGGATTTTTTTGATCGGTTTCGTCATCGAGAAGGATTCGCCAGGCGGCTCCCTGAAGGTCGTCGTACTGGCCGCTCTTCAGCGACCACAGAAAAGCCAGAAGCCCCATGCCTCCCATCAGCAGCGCGATCGGTATGAGATAGATCAGCATGTTCATACGGTTTTCGCCTCCCTGCTCCCGCCGGCCTGCGCCTGAACGAGCGTAGTGCGACGCCCGCCGAATGCGTTCAGACGCAGCGCGTTCGTCACGACGATGATCGAAGATGTCGACATTGCCACCGCCGCGAGGAGCGGCGTCGCCAGCCCGGCGATGGCAATCGGAACCGCCAACACGTTGTAGCCGATGGCCAGCACAAAGTTCTGCCGGATAAGGCTGGCGGATCGTCGTGCCAGAGCGATCGCTTCCGGAACCGCGTCGAGGCGGTCGTGGAAGAAGACGAGGTCGGCTGCCTGACGGCCGATGTCGGAAGCTGTGGAGGGCGCCATGGAGACATGCGCGGCAGCAAGCGCCGGAGCATCGTTGATGCCGTCACCGACCATGAGCACGCGATGATCCTCGTCGCTCAATCTCTGGCATTCGTCGACCTTCTGTTTCGGCGTCAGCGCACCCAGAGCCGTTTTGATACCGAGGGCCCGCGCCGTATTGTCGACGACAGTCTGCCTGTCGCCCGACATCATCAGCGTTTCAAGACCGGCGGCGGCGAGTTGGCCAATCGTCTCGAAAGCGCCCGGGCGAAGCGTGTCGTCGAAGAAGAATTGGGCAAGAACGGCGCCGTTCTTCGACAGGACCACTTCCGAGAACGGGCTGTCGTCAGCGCCGGGCACCGCACTGGTTTCGCAGGCGAACGCGGCGTTGCCAAGCCGATAGACATCCTCGCCGTTCCTGGCCTCCAACCCACCGCCGGGGATTTCCGTGACACTGCCGAAGGACGGCCAATGAGCAAGGTAGGTGTCCCGCACCAGGGCCTGAGAAAGAGGATGGCGCGAATGCGCGGCCAACCCGTGGGCTATGGCGGCGGCGCCTTCATCCACAGCCTCGATCCGGACGAGGCGCGGCCTGCCCATCGTCAGGGTGCCAGTCTTGTCGAAGGCCACGGTGTCGGCCTCCGCCAGTCTTTCGAGCGCCGAGCCGTCCTTCACCATGATGCCCCTGCGGAAAAGTTCGCCCGCGGCAACGACCTGGACCACGGGGACGGCAAGTCCCAAAGCACAAGGACAGGTGATGATCAAGACCGCGACCGCGACCAGCATCGCCCGTTTCCAGTCGCCTCCCAGAAAGCCCCACGTAAGGAAAGATAAAAGCGCCAACAGATGGACGGCTGGAGAATAAAGGGCCGCGGCGCGGTCGGCGATCCGACGATAGCGCGCCCTGCCCCCCTCGGCGGCTTCCATGAGGCCGATGATTTCCGAGAGAAGCGAATTCCTGGCAATTCTCGTCGCCCTGAAGACGAGCGAGCCGGTCAGGTTCATCGCCCCGGAATTCACCTCACTGTGGGGCGCAACGGCAACCGGGCCGCTCTCACCGGTGACGATCGAAAGATCGATATCGCTTTCTCCGCTGACGACGATGCCGTCGACCGGAACGCGTTCGCCTGCAGCAATCGAGATTTCATCTCCCACCGCGATTTCGTCCACCGCGATATAGCGTCGCGACCCGTCCGGCATCATCAGCAACGCGCCGCGCGGGGCAAGCCTTGCAAGGCCGTTGATTGCCGCGCGCGCCTTTTCGCGCATGACATGATCGAGGGTTCTGCCAATCAACAGGAAGAACAGCAACGAAACCGAAGCCTCGAACCACGCGTGCTCGCCATGGTGGATGGTCTCCCACAACGAAACAGCGTAGGAAAGAGTAACGGCCAGCGAGATCGGAACGTCCATGTTGGTGCGCCCGCGCTTCAGCGCATTCCAGGCCGATGTGAAAAAGAAGCGTCCGGCATAAACCAATGCGGGCGCCGCGATCATCGCAGATATCCAATGAAACATGTCGCGCGTCGCAGCATCTGCACCCGACCAGACCGACACCGAGAGCAACATGATGTTGGCGGCCGCGAAACCGGAAACGCCCACCGCTAACAGAAGCTGGTTTCCGAGCCTGTCGTTCTCGGGCGCTGCGGGCGTAAAGAGGTGGGCGCGGTATCCGGCTGCGTTGATCGCCGCGAGGATCTTGGACGGATCGACCGGGTGCTTCTCGATCTCCTCCTGGTAGACGCAGGTTACCCTCCGCGCGGTGAGATTGACCCGGGCCTTGCTCACGAATGGAAGTGCCGATAGCGCTCTTTCGATCGTCGAGATGCAGCCGCCGCAGTGGACGTCGGGAACGCTGAGATCGAGTTGGCGCAATCCTTCGCCGAGCGGGTGGCTGGCAAGACGGGCTTCTTCGGCACTGGATGATGTCGCGCTGAGCGCAAGCACGCTTTCGGTATCCATAGAGCAGCAGGTCATTGGCCGAACTCCGCGGTGTCGACGCGTTTGGCCTCGTGCATGACGATCACGCCGTCCTTTCGCGATACGGCTTCGACGATCCAGTCACCTCCGGCGACCTCATGGTCCGCTTCGAACTGCCCGTCGTCTATCTTGCTGAGCGAGAGGAGGAAATCCTCATGGTCTCCCACGGGACGTTTGAAATTCAGCACGACATCGTCGACGATCGCCGGCGAGCCGTCTCTGTCATGGATTCTGTAGCGTATCTCTTGCCCCTTGATGGAGAGATCGCCCCGGATGCCGGAGGCGGCCATCGCCTTCATCACCGCCGCCTTGCGGTTGAAATCCTGGCTGGCAACATAAGTGTTTTCCACGACGAGGCCGCTCCAGCTGGAGGAAGCATAAAAGGCCATGGTGACGTTGACGGCGATTACCACGGCGAAGAAAGCCGAAGTCGCAAGCAGCATGTGAAAGCCTGTAAAACCTGGAGCCGAAGCCTTCATTTGATGTCTCCCGGTGCATTGAATGTCGCACGGTAGGTCGCCCGATCGGATTGACCCGTATCTTCGATGACGAAGAGCAATTCGTTGATGTCCGCTCCGGTCGGCTCGCGAGTGACGAAGACCTTGAGCGTCGTGGCCGCGTCGGGTTCGGCATGGACCGAGAAGCTCCGGCCGTCTTCTTTGCCGAGCTCGGGAATGCGCATCGTCGCGCCCTCCAGCCCGACCAGGGTCATATTGACGTCCCTCGGCCTCGGCACCATGTTTAGGATGCGAACCGTGTAGCCGTTGCGGATGGACCCGTCGCTTTCCAGGACATATTGCGGGTTCCGGTCGTGAACGACATTGAGTTGGAGCCGCTCCCGGAAAGCGAGATGGAAGATCATGGCGATACCGATCGCTGCCCAGACGACAGCGTAAAATACGATTCTCGGACGGAAGATGATGCGCCAGTCGAAATGCAGCACGGCCGGAATGAAGCTGC
The DNA here is from genome assembly GCF_000271845.1 of Rhizobium leguminosarum bv. trifolii WSM2297. The sequence goes on from NZ_JH719395.1 coordinate 2,341,779, forward strand.
CGTCGTCGTTTCGAACCCTGGCCGGCTGGATTGGCGTTCGTCCTTCATCGGTCGCAAGCGCCATGTTGCTCGAATATTCGCTGAGCGTCGCATAGGCGATCAGGCCGCGGGGCTTGCCGAGCTTATCCATGACGCCATCGCAGGCGTCAATGCAGAGCGCGCATGTGATGCACTCCATCTGCTGTCCGTCGCGAATGTCGATTCCCATCGGGCACACCGCCACGCAGGCATTGCAATCCACACAGTCGCCGACCGGCAGGCCCTTGGCCTGCGCCTTCTTTGGGTGGCGCGACCTTTGCTCGCCCCGCCAGTCGTTGTAGGTGACGACGAGGGAATTCTCGTCAAGCATCGCGCCCTGGATGCGCGGCCACGGGCACATGTAGGTGCACACCTGCTCGCGCATCAGTCCGCCGAGCACATAGGTCGTGGCAGTCAGAATGGCGACAGTGGCGTAAGCGGCTGCGGGAGCGTGGCCAGTGAAGAGCGAAACCGCCAGGCTCGGCGCGTCGGCAAAATAAAAGATCCACGCACCGCCCGTGGCGATGCCGATGAGGAACCAGATCGAATGTTTGGCAACCCTCTTCCTCAACTTGTCGAAGCTGAAGGGACTTGCGTCGAGCTTCATGCGCGCGTTCCGGTCACCTTCGATCGCCCGCTCGACCACCAGGAAGAGATCGACCCAGACGGTCTGCGGGCAGGCGTAGCCGCACCATGCGCGACCGACGGCGGAGGTGACGAGAAACAGGCCGAACCCCGCCATGACAAGGAGGCCTGCAACGTAATAGAATTCCTGCGGCCAGATCTCGATGAAGAAAAAGAAGAAACGCCGTGAAGAAAGGTCGATGAGAATTGCCTGGTCCGGCGCGTAAGGGCCGCGATCCCAGCGGATCCACGGCGCGAGATAGTAGATGCCGAGCGTGATCACCATCACGATCCACTTGAACCGGCGGAACTGACCTTCGGCGCGCTTGGGAAAGATCTTCTTCCGGGGCGCATAGAGAGGCTGTCGGTTGCGGCGGGCATTGACCGGCTCGACGCTGACGCGCTCGACGTTATTGGGATCTGGTGCAGTGAAGAGGTTCATGGGACCCTATCCGATTTTCACCTGCCCTTTTCCCACCCGCAGGCGATCCGTTCCTTGATGCAGATCAAGAAAGTCGGCCTTCCCCTGAAATGGAAAGGCCACGCCCCGCGGTAAGGACGTGGCCTGGAGGAACTGCGGAGCTGGGACGTCCTCGACAAGACTTCAATTAGCGGCTCGTCTCCTTGTGATATTTGAGGCAGGTCAAACTTACGATCGAATTGCCGATATTTGCTGGATCGTCCTGTTCGGAAGCCAGGGCCATCGGTTTGGCGCGCGCCGACACGCGCGATCGAATGGCAGCGCGCGGCGTGCCGTAGAGACTGAGGATCGGATTGTGGTCATGAGCAGCCATGGCTTTTCTCCTTAGATGCCACCGCCGAGCGAGTGGACGAAAATGGTCAGTTCCTTGACTGTCGTATCGCCGAGGCGTCCCGCCCAGGCGGGCATGACGCCATGCTTGGGTGAGGCCACCTGGCGAAAGATGGCGTCTTCGCCACGCGCCTTCAGCCAGATCGCATCAACGAGATCCGGCGCTCCCATTTCCGCTTTTCCTTTGGCGTCCTCGCCGTGACATGCGGCGCAATTGTCGAGGAAGACCTGTTTTCCAGCCTCCGCCAGACCCGCATCCGAGGGCGTATTGGTCAATCCCCAGACGTAGGCGGCGACTTGCTTCATCTGGACGGGCTCCAGAACATCGGCAAAGGGCGGCATCTCGGAGGCGTGGGAATCCGCATCGCCGTCGAAGCGGATCCCATGTGCGATCGTTGTCTGAATGGCATCGAGGTCCCCGCCCCACAGCCAGTCGTCATCATTGAGGTTCGGAAATCCTGGACCGCCACTCGCTCCCGAGCCATGGCATGGCGCGCAGTTCACCTTGAATGCGGATGCGCCGCCAGCGATGGCGAATTCACGAAGAGCCGGATCGGAATCGATTTCCCGCACCGTTCTGGCGGCAATCAGCTCATGGAACTTTGTTTGGGAGGCCCTGGCCTGATCCAGGTTCTGTTGCAGCTCGGCGCGACTGGAAAAACCCAGCATGCCCTTCGTCGTATCGGTAATCATCGGGAGCGCGGGATATGCAATCGCATAGCCCACCGCCCAGAGAATGGTGGCATAGAAGGTCCATACCCACCAGCGGGGCATCGGATTGTTCAACTCGCGAATGCCGTCCCATTCATGTCCGGTCGTTTCGACGCCGCTGAATTCATCGATCGGTTTTTCCGACATCTCAATCATCCTTCAAGGGAATATCGGCGGCCTCTTTCGCCGTCTGCTTGCTGCCTGGGCGAAGGGTGAACACGACCGCGCCAACGAAGAATGCCGCCATTGCCAACAGGCCCCAGCTGTCGGCGAAGTGTCTCATTGCAGTATAGGTTTCCATGTATCCCTCACCGGTAGCCGGTCGCGTCGTCGTAGGTCGAGAAATCGACCAGCGTTCCGAGCATCTGCAGATAGGACACCAAGGCATCCATTTCGGTCAGCCTAGCGGGATCGCCATCGAAATCGCCGACTTTCGCCTTGGGGTAGCGCGCAAGCAGGGCCGTCGTATCCGCGTTCGGATCGGCTTGCGCCTTCATGTCGGCCTCGGCATTCGCCAGCATGTCGTCGCTGTAGGGCACACCGACGTCCTCGTTGGCCTTCAGGTCCATTCCGATATCCTTGGCCGTGACGTCCTGCTCTTTGAGGAAGGCGTAGCTTGGCATGATTGATTCCGGCACGACAGCTCGCGGGTTTGCGAGATGCTGGACGTGCCATTCATTCGAATAGCGTCCGCCGACCCGGGCGAGATCCGGCCCGGTCCGCTTGGATCCCCACTGGAAGGGATGGTCGTACATGGACTCGGCTGCCAGCGAATAATGACCGTAACGTTCGACTTCGTCGCGGAACGGTCTGATCATCTGGCTGTGGCAAAGATAGCAGCCTTCGCGGATGTAGATGTTTCGTCCGGCCAGTTCCAGCGGCGTGTAGGGCCGCATGCCTTCCACCTTCTCGATCGTGTTCTGCAGATAGAACAGCGGCGCGATTTCAACGATGCCGCCGATGCTGACGACGAGGAGCGCGCCGACGAGAAGAAGTGTCGCGTTCTTCTCCAATATCTGATGTTTATCAAGTATCGATGCCATGTCTCACCTCATTCAGCAGGCTGTGCTTGGGGCACGAAAGCGGTTGGGATTTCAGCTTCGTAGCGCACACGGCCGCGGATCGTCATGAACACGTTCCAGGCCATGACGAAACCACCCGCCAGATAAAGCGCTCCGCCGACCGCGCGCAGCACGTAGTATGGAATCATCGCCGAGACGGTTTCTGCGAAGGAATAGACGAGGAAGCCCTGGGAGTTGTACTCGCGCCACATGAGCCCTTGCTGGATTCCGGCAACCCAGAGCACCGCGGCGTAAACCACGATCCCGAGCGTTGCGAGCCAGAAGTGCCAGTTGACCATCCGCAGGCTGTAGAGACGCTCGCGTCCCCAAAGCTTCGGCGTCAGGTAATAGATCGCCCCGAAGGTGATCATCCCCACCCAGCCGAGAGCGCCGGAATGCACATGGCCGATCGTCCATTCGGTGTAGTGGCTGAGCGAATTGACGGTTTTGACCGACATCATCGGGCCTTCGAAGGTCGACATGCCGTAAAAGGCGATGGCAACGATCATCATGCGGATGATCGGATCCGTGCGAATCTTGTCCCATGCGCCCGAAAGGGTCATGAGGCCATTGATCATGCCGCCCCAGGAGGGCATCCACAGCATCACCGAGAAAACCATGCCGAGGGTCTGGGCCCAGTCGGGCAGCGCCGTGTAATGCAGATGATGCGGGCCTGCCCAGATATACATGAAGATCAGCGCCCAGAAGTGGATGATCGAGAGCCGATAGGAATAAACGGGCCGGTTGGCCTGCTTGGGTACGAAATAGTACATCATGCCCAGGAAGCCGGCGGTGAGGAAGAAGCCGACGGCGTTGTGGCCGTACCACCATTGGGTCAGCGCATCCTGGACGCCTGAGAAGAGCGAGTAGCTCTTGGAGCCGAGGAACGAGGTCGGGACTGCCAGGTTGTTGACGACGTGCAGCATTGCAATGGTGACGATGAAGCCGAGATAGAACCAGTTCGCCACGTAGATATGCGGCTCTTTGCGCTTCAGGATCGTGCCGAGGTAGACGGCGAGATAAGCGACCCAGACGACGGTCAGCCAGAGGTCGACATACCATTCAGGCTCGGCATATTCACGGGCCTGGTTGATGCCGAGGACGTATCCGGTCGCAGCCATGACGATGAAGAGCTGGTAGCCCCAGAAGACGAACCATGCGAGACTTCCGCCAAAGAGACGGGCGCGACAGGTTCGCTGCACGACGTAGAAGGACGTCATGATCAGGGCGTTGCCACCGAAGGCGAAGATGACCGCCGAGGTGTGAACAGGCCGCAATCGTCCGAAATTGAGGTAAGGTGCGATATTCAGGTCGGGAAACGCCAGTTGCAGAGCGATGACGACGCCGACGAGGAAGCCCACCACGCCCCAGAACACCGTGGCGATCAGGCCGTAGCGGATCACCTCGTCGAAATAGCCTGACAGGTCGACTTTCTGCCGCTGGTCCGGCGGTGCGAAATCGATGTTCCAGACCAGGAGCACAGTTCCCACCACCAGGCAGAAGCAGAGGATGCCCATATGGACCGCAAAGAGATGATCGTGCGCGAACGCGGCTCCCAGCAGCGCTAGAAATGCGGCGACCGCGACCACCATCGTTTCCGTCGTGTAATTCATGATGTCGTCCCCAGTGCAAAGACGACCGCGTCGCGGCCGGCTTTCTCGTCGTTCTAGGCAGGACTGTCATGAAGCCGCCAATCGCTCCTTGATCTACATCAACCAGAAGGCAGCGCGCTCGGGATGGGGCGGCGCTGTTACACACCGTTACAATCTTTCACCCTTTGGCACCCTCCAATCATCCCCCTGTGACGCAGCGGAGTTCTAGTGCACCCACGGCAACGAGGGGACACGACAATGCTGATGCAGACCAACCATGCATTCGAAAACGCCGAGAAGACGAGCCAAGGGGTCCACGCCGGTCAATCTCTATCGTCGATTTTCCTGACATCGGCAGCGGAAACCGTTCCTGCCGGCAAAGCGATATGCTGGGAAGGCGACAAGGTGAAACACTTGTTCCAAGTCGAAGAAGGCGTTGTCCGCCTCCATCGCATCATTGGCGAAGGCCGCCGCGTGATAACCGCGTTTCATTTCGCCGGCGATCTCATCGGCGCGTCGCTGCAAAATGATTTCCTGTTCACCGCCGAGGCCGTCACCGAGTGCAAGATCCGCCGCATATCCCGGAAGAACTTCCACGAGGAAATCGCCCGGTCGGATGCTCTCGGACCTGCATATATTTCCCTGTTATGCCAGGAGGCGGCGGCTGCGCACGAACAGATGGTGCTGCTGTCGAAGAAGAATGCCGAGGAGCGCCTGTGCAGCTTCATCGTGAAACTTGCCTCCCGCCGCAATTCTCAGCCGCGGCAAGGTCTTCTGCGCGTCCCCATGAACCGGCAGGACATTGCCGACCATCTCGGTCTGACCATTGAAACCGTATCTCGGACCATCACGAAACTTGCATCGCGAAATATCGTTATCCCGGAGGGCAGACACGACTTGCGAATCGTCAATCTCGCCCGACTTACGCAGTTGTCCGGCGACGCTGATGATTTTTCAGAGGATTCCTGTCATAGGGTCAACCTGCATTGATGCAACAAGCCGCGGGATCGACGTTCATGCCCCACCGCCTCGTATCACCGAGAACCGCGTCGCCCCAGGAACTGGATGCAATGGTGCACATGCTGGATGGAGCAGACATACTCGTCCATCGTTTTGACGAAACCATCACGCACTGGTCCATCGGCTGCGAGAACATGTATGGCTGGGCAAGGGAGGAAGCCGTCGGCGAGAAGGTCTACGAACTGCTGGCGACGAGATTTCCAGAACCGGCGGAAGACATCCGCGACCAGTTGAAGTCGCGCGGCTTCTGGCAGGGTGAAATCATCCACCGTCACAAGAGCGGGCACGATATTCATGCCGCGTCCCGCTGCGTCCTGGTCAATCTGCCGGATGGCGACCTTGCCGTCATCCAGACGAATACCGACGTCAGCGCGTTGAGGCGCGCTCAAGAGGCGGTCAAATCCCGCGAAGCGCATCTGAGCTCGATTCTCGACACCGTGCCGGACGCGATGGTGGTCATCGACCACAAGGGAACGGTGCTCTCGTTCAGCAAGGCAGCCGAAAAACTGTTTGGAATGCCTTCCGATCAGATTTGTGGCCTCAACGTCAGCAACTTGATGCCGAACCCCCATCGCGACGCTCACGACGGCTATATCGATCATTATATCGAAACAGGCGAGAAACGCATCATCGGCTACGGGCGTGTCGTCACCGGGCAGCGGGCCGACGGATCCCAATTTCCGATGGAACTACATGTCGGCGAAGCGACGGCGAACGGAGAGCGGATCTTCACCGGTTTCGTCCGCGATCTCACCAGCCGGTTCGAAATCGAGGAAGACCTTCGTCAGGCGCAGAAGATGGAAGCCATCGGGCAATTGACGGGAGGCATCGCGCATGACTTCAACAATCTCCTCACCGTCATCAGCGGCAATCTCGAAATGATCGAGGACAAACTGCCGCCCGGCACCCTCAGGGAAATCCTCAAGGAGGCTCAGTCGGCGGCGCAGGACGGGGCAATCCTCACGGGCCAGCTGCTGGCTTTCGGCCGGCGGCAGCCACTGAACCCAAAGCATGCGGACCTCGGTCAGCTTGTGAGCGGCTTCTCGGACCTGCTTCGGCGAACGCTTGGCGAGGACATCAAGCTATCGACCGTCATCGAGGGGTCGAGCCTGAACGTCCTTGTCGACAGTTCGCAGCTGCAGAACGCCATTTTGAACATCGCTTTGAACGCAAGGGATGCTATGCCGAAGGGCGGCAGTCTCACAACGACGATCGCGCGGGTCCATCTCGATGCCGACTATGCAAAGATGTACCCGGAGGTGCGCAGCGGCACCTTCGTGCTCGTCACCATGACGGACACCGGCATCGGCATGAGCGAAGAGGTCAGAAAGCGCGCGATAGAACCGTTTTTCACGACGAAGGAGGTCGGCTCGGGCACGGGTCTCGGGCTCAGCATGGTCTATGGTTTCGTAAAGCAGTCCGGCGGGCACCTCCAGCTTTACAGCGAGCTGGAACGCGGCACGACGGTCAGGATATATCTGCCCGCAATCAACGAGACGAAGCCTCTGGAGCCCACGCTGGATCATGGCAGCGGCGAGAGCCCGCTGCCACGCGGCGACGAAACTGTGCTTGTCGTCGAGGATGATGCCCGCGTCCGCCGCGTGGCCGTCGCCAGGCTCACGTCAATGGGCTACACGGTACTTGAAGCCGAAAACGGCCACCGCGCGCTCGAGTTTCTGCGAGAAAACGCCCACATCGCGCTCCTCTTTACCGACATCGTGATGCCGGGCGGGATCACCGGCGACGAACTCGCACGTGAGGTGCGCGTTTTGCAACCCGATATCGCCGTCCTGTTCACGTCAGGATATTCCGAGCCTGGCCTTGCGGGCAAAGGCATCGTTCCCGGCGCTCAGTGGCTGCGCAAGCCTTATACCGCAAGGGAGCTGGCCTTGATGATCCGCGAGCTTCTCGACGCGACATAAACTCCATAGCAACCATCGCCTGTCCATAAACCGACCTTGGCGCAGGCGAACAGCGCTGGCCCAAAGCGTGTCTCGTCGGTCGTGTCCCCCACCTTTCGGACGATGCGGGCCGCATCAGCCGTTCTCCATTTGACCAGCATCAAAGAGGCCGGGCCGAGCACGTCCTCGAAGATGTTCACGCCGTCAAATCGACCTCGCCGAACAGGGGATATGCAATGCGTTTGAAATTCGGGTTGATCGCCGCAGCGGCAGCATTGATGGTTTCGGCAGGACCGTTAATGGCTACCGACCACCAGGTTCAGATGTTCAACAAAGGCACGGACGGGGGCATTGTGTTCGAACCCGGCATCGCATTGATCGAGGTCAAAGTGTCTTCCTCCTGACTTCGTACCTTGGCAGGAAGCTAGAGGCCGCAGCGACCAGCCTATGACAGGAGCGATCGAATGCCGTATGAAGTCGTCACAGCAAGCCTGAACACAATGGACAAGTCTGGGCGCATCGACGTGCGTTTCGGTCCCGAGATGAAAACCGTCGTCGTCTCTCGACGCGCATTGCTGTCTGTTGCCTCGCCGCCCCGCGCAACCGAAGTGCGCCTTCTCGAATATGTCGGCATGTTCTGCGACATTGCGGCGAGCCGTCTCCGCTCGGAAGCCCTTGGCAACGACACACTTCTGATCACCGCAAACGATGTCCGTAGATGGCGCCACGCCTGGCAATCATCAGAAGTGTCGGCAGACGCGAAAGCGTCATACCGACCTCTTGTGGTTTGAGCTGGATCCGGAGTTATTGTGGCGCAATCATTGGTGAAGAAATGGCGATCGCCGGGAATCCGCTCCCGCCTCCGGCAAATTTCGTCCTACTTCCGACGAGGACAACAACCCGGCTGCTGATGACACCGAAAGGGCGAGCATGTTAAAGACGTGGATATTCGAAACGGCCTGTAACGAGCAACGGATGGACGATGGCAACAGCTCAGCAAGACGCCCATCTTCTCGTCGTTGACGACGATCCGCGCATTCGCCAGATGTTGACGCGCTATTTCGAGGATGAGGGTTACACAGTCTCTTCCGCCTCTGACGGCACCGAGATGCGGATACGCCTGCGCCAGCAGAGTTTCGATGCCATTCTGCTCGATCTCGTGCTTCCCGGGGGTACTGATGGTCTCGATCTTGCTCGGGAGATACGCGCCCAATCCGACGTGCCGATCATGATGCTGACGGGTCGCGACGATGTCGTCGACCGGATTGTCGGCCTCGAAGTAGGCGCCGACGACTATATCGCCAAGCCTTTCCATCTTCGGGAGGTTCATGCGCGTTTGAAGTCGATCCTGCGGCGCCGGCAGTCTTCGCCGCGCAGCGCCGAAGCCGCTGCAGAGGAGGTCATCGGTTTCGAGAGATGGAAGCTCGACCTCAGCCGCCGCCAGCTCCTCGATCCAGAAGGTGTTGAAGTCGAGTTGACGACCGGCGAATTCGATATGCTGATGACCTTCGTGCGCCACGCCGGCCGGGTGCTGACCCGTGACGTGCTGATGGATTTGACAAGAGGTCGAAATCTCGAAGCCTTCGACCGGACGATTGACGCCCAGATCGTCCGGCTCCGCCGCAAGATCGAAGCCGACCCGAAGAAGCCCCAGTTCATCAAGGCCGTGCGCGGTGTCGGTTACGTCTTCACCGCTAAGCTCGATTGAGGGTTTCGAAATCTGCTGGAGTTGATAGCCGTCTTCCGCTTTGCGCTTCGTTGGAACGATTGACGCGGGCGAGTTTTGGCCGTCTCGCCGACTGTGCCTGCGGATGCGGCCACCCACGCGATAGCGGTCGCCGCCTCGCCAATCTTTCTTGCGAAAACTGGGGAAGCATCGGCTATTCGGTTCGGCTGGCGATCACAACTGGTATAGCGACCCTTGCCGGCTTGTTCCTGACGTGAACAGCCCGCCTGCGCTCCCTTCATTGGGCAAGTGAGAACGCAGCAGACCGACTGTCCGCATGCTGCGCATGCACCTTCTCAGGCGACGAGGTCATCTGAGCTGATACGGATGCGCCCATCTCGCTCGATATCGCCGCGATCGTACTTCGCAGAGGCAATCCGGCTGAACAGATCGATATTTTCCTGAAGTCGGCTCTCGTCGCAACGCGGCGGGTCCGCGATATCGAGCAGGGCTTCCTTTTCGATGACGACCATCTGATTCGTGCCGTCCGCATCCATCATTAGCAACGCTTCGTCGCCGGAGGACTTCATCATTCCGCTGACCAATTTCAATGACATTGCATTATCTCCGGGCTGGGTGATGTGCTTGGAAAACCTGCCGCAGAAATGCCTTTGACTGTTCGGGCAAGCTACCGGAAACCTTATCCCGCGACAGCAAAACCGACCTTGATATATATCAAAGGGAATGAGGTGACGATCGCCACATACCGGGCGTTGCGGCTCCTTTGTCTGGTAGCGGGACGCCATCAAGGCGGCCGGCGCCGGACTATGGTTCCTGCCGAAATACTCCCCCGATCAAAATCCGATTGAGCAAGCCTTTGCCAAGATCAAGCACTGGATGCGCCAGGCTCAAAAACGAACTGTCGATGACACCTGGCGTCATCTCGGGTATCTCACCGAAACTATCAAGCCAGACGAATGTGCAAATTATTTCGAAAACGCTGGGTACGCTTCCGTCAAACCTTGAAACGCTCTAGCGTTGAAGGTCAGGTTGTCCATCTCAGTCAGAAAAGGACTGGAAGTCCGTGAGCATAGATGCCCCGTCAGTGACGAGGGCCGTGGCAATCAGTGACAGGAATGTGCCTGAAACGTATGTGCCAACAAACTTATTCGAGTAGGTTTTCTGCTTCAGCGCCCGACTGCAAGATCCGGGATGTTGCCAACAACGTTTGTCCATGTTTTTATATGAGTTTCTTCGAGTCGAAGTTGGGATAGTTCGTGTAAATATAGTCGTAAATTAGGCCACCAATCGCGACGAGATTGTCCTGGTTCTCGTTCATGATCCCGCTGTACTTCGGATCATCGGTTTTTTGTCCAATGAGGTGGAACTGTATCGTGCCCTGGTCGTTGGCGACCTTGTCATCGCTCGGGGGATCGGCATTAGCCTGGGCCAGAACCAGCGGCTTGGCATGAAAGAAAGGGCGTGCTGCATCGTAGCCTTTGTTTGGATAGGCCTGTTCATGATCGTTGATATTCACTGCGGATGTGCTTGGCATGCTGTCTCTCCTGCTGTGAGATCTGAACGGAGGGCGCGAGCGGACGGTAAATCGTGTGGGTCAGTTGAACTATGTTGGTGACGTCGAAGATCATGTCTCGGGTTCCTCGATAAAGGATTTTGAGTTTATGCTGGCTGCCTACACGGTCGAAGACGGGGAAGCCAACCCGCAGCAGCGGAACGGCAAGGCGTTCTGCGGCCTGTCGACCATGGGAGTGCGTGACGAGTAGGTCGGCATCCGCGGCGAGCTGTTCCAGGTCACCCAGATCACCCACCTTGACGGTATCGGCTGGTATAGTTTGCAGTACCTTTGAATGCGCGGTGGTGGTGACCGCGGCTGTAATGACCGCGCCCATACCGACAAGAAATTGTGCAAACTGAAAGAGCTGGTCCGGTTCGCAGGCGATTGCGATCTTCTTCCCTGCCAAGGTAAAATGCCCATTGAGCATCGCCTCCTGCAACTGCATTCGGGCACGACGGACAGCCGTCGGCGCGTTAGCACGCGAAATCGCTGTAAGGAGCCATGTGAAACGGTCGGCGTTATTCAGGCCCGTGAGAGATTCGAACATCACGTATGGTAATCCAGTCAGGCCCTGCAAAGCTTCAGCCGGTCGGCGCATGTGTTCGCCGATGGCGATGCACTGTGTTGCCGCCCCGAGATCGCGGATATGCTCCACCTTCGCGCCACCGCGTGCGATCGGGATCCATCGATCGCGGATAGCTTCGTCCGGCCCGCCGGAGACGTCAGGCAAAATGAGGGGCGTTAAGCCGAAGCCCTCAACGGTTTCTCGCAGATGCTCTACATCGGCAACTGTCATGTTTGAGCCAGTCAGAATCACGACCTTCGCCGGATCTCGATCCTGCGTTCCGGGCCCCGTGATTGCCTCTATCATAGCCGTAACAGCCTTCGACCACCCCTCCTCTAACGCCCCTGCGAAGTCGGGAGTACGTGCGAGTACCACTTCCGTATCAATGGGGTCTCTCGGCCGCGCGCCTTTGGCATTGAAGATATCACCTGCAATATCTTCGTCTCGTGTTTCTGCCACGGCGGTAGTGCAGATCCCGATCAGCCGGGGCCAGGTGCGAGCTTTTAGCTTGACGAGAGCTTTCTCAAGAAAATCTGCGCCGCCCACCACCGTCGCGATCTGGTCCATTGCAGTAGCGTGCAGCGGGACCATATGCTTGAAATGTCTCACAAGCAGCACCAGCACGAAACTGGTACATCCCTGGCTGCCATGAAGTATTGGCAGCGCGCCGTCGATGCCCAAAAAGGCCAAGGCAGCGCCCAGCGGTTGAGACGATTTTAGAGGGTTGATCGCTACCGCCTTTATTTGAGCTAGGATACGTGCCATAATTCTTGCCTCAAATGCAAATCACTTGCGCCCTCTCCGGCAGACTTGGATAGGAATATTGATCCTTCCGCCGGTTTCGCAGCGTTAACGGATCGCTTCCACGGCGCCGGTTCTCGCAACTGCGCCCAGACGGGGTTGTGGATTGCCAAATCAATCTGGCGTGCTAGTTCCACCATGCCGTCGTAACCGGCGTAAGCATGCTGGCGCTCCTGATTGACGTCGAGCCAGGGAATTTTCGCCTCAAACGCGACGAACTGAGTGCGTCCGCCCGAGAGCATGATATCTGGCTTGTGTTCACGCAACATCGCATACAGCTCGCTCGCTGCCATCGATTGGTGAAGATGGTTCTCATCCTTAAGCATCTGCTTAATTCTCTCTTTGTCCCCGATAGTCGATTTCCTGACGGATGTACCAACAATTTCCATGCCGATTTCGATCAGCGCGTGCACGATGGACCAGGATTTGACCCCGCCGGTGTTCAGATGAATGCGCTTCCCCTCAAGCTGACGCCGATACACCTCCAGCTTCATCCAGGCTCTCTCCTCCTCTTCTGCTAAGAGAGCCTCGACGTGATGGAGCAACGCGAAACGAGCGCCTTTTTTTACGAGCAGTTGGGCAATCCGCCGAAGGGATTCGGAGGTGCTGGAAATGCCGTAGAAGGAGCCTTCGAAAAATGGAATATCCCAGCGTTCTTCCATCTTGCGGGCAAGATTGATGAGAGCACTGGAGCACACCATCATAGCTGCACGAGAGCGGTGCGCAGAGGCAACTTGCGCGTAGCACGCGTCCCCGGGGATGCAGGCACGAACACGGATGCCAAGCCTGTCCAATAGAGGTTTTACCGACCAGAACTCCCCGGACAGGTTGAATTCACCGATAACATTGATGTCGTGTGGGCCCGGATCATCGACCTCCACCGTGCCTATTACGTGATCCAGCAGAGCTTCGCCGGCGAGCCTGTTCCCGAGGTTCTTCGAACCGCCGAAGCCCGGCGACTTCACCGGCACCACTGGGATTGCGAACTTTCGCGCCGCGCGTCTGCACACCGCAGCTATATCGTCACCGATCAATTCGGTGACGCATGTTGCGTAGACGAAGATTGCCGCCGGCGCATAACCTTCCTTGATCTCTCCGATCGCCTCGAGAAGCTTCCGCTGACTAGCTCCCGTCACTATCTCGAGTTCGGTAAGATCAGTGGTGAAACTTGTGCGCCAAAGAACTGGACCTGACGACGCCGCGCCCCGGTTGTCCCAGGAATTGCCCTCGCACGCGAGTGGTGCGTGGACGAGATGCGCGACGTCGGTAATCGGCTGCAGCACGACCTTGGCTCCGTCGAAGGCACAGCCACCGCCGGCTGCTGATCCAGACGATGCCTTCTGACATGCCGTGATTTCCGTCCTGCAGTATATCTCGGCGGAACGCTCTCCGGTGTCATGTTGTGTCTGGGTCTCGGTTAAAGACATTGCGCAGCTTTCCAATGCAATGGTGAGATGGCCGGCCTACGCCGGCCAGGCACTTAGCGCGTGAGGTCGTACGACACGCCTGGGCACATGGTCTCCTCATCAAGCCTGTCGAAGATCTTGTCGAGAATGGCTGTTAGAAGACGCAATCCGCCTTGGTAGCCCATGATCGGAAAGCGATGGTGGTGATGGCGGTCAAAAATCGGAAAGGTAAGTCGGACCAGGGGAGTGCCAGTGTCACGCTCGAGGTACTTGCCATAGGAATTGCCGATCAGAAGATCCACTGGTTCCGTCAAAAGAAGCGAGCGCATTGCCCAGAGGTCTTTCCCGGCCCACACCTGCGCACCTGCGCCGAACGGAGAGGATGCGAGCAACTCCTTCATCTCCGCTTCCCAAGCTGCCGTGCCGTTGGTCGCAAGGCAGTGTGTGGGCTCGCCACCGGTTTCCATGACGAAGCGCGCCATCGCGTAAACGAAGTCCGGGTCACCGTAGATTCCGTATTTCTTCCCATGCAACCAGGATTGACTATCGGCCACGGCATCGATCAAGCGACCCCGATCACGATCGATAGCTTCAGGAATTTCCCTCTTGGAAAGCTCAGATATCTTCATCAGGAACTCGTCCGTAGCCCCGACGCCCAGCGGGTAGTGAAACGAGGCGGTGGTCTGACCAAGCTCGCGGCAAAAGTCCAAGGTCTTGCGCGTATTGTAGTGCTGCAGTGATATTGTCGCCTCGGCATGTTTCGCTGCCTTCACGTCATCGATCTTTGTCCCTCCGTCATACATGCGGTACGTGCCGTCGGAAGGTGTGTCGAACTGGTCGGAGGCGTCTTGAATGAGAACGTAGGTCACTCCCATCGTGTCGAGCAGGCGCTTTATCTCTCGATTGTTGCCAACGCAGAAGCCATCGAAGCCTGGAATGATGTTGACGAGTGCTGGCGTGGGCACGCGTTTAGTGCTCTTCCAGAAATTTTCCAGAATGCCTTTGACCATGCTGTCATAACCATCGACATGGCTGCCGACGAAGGCTGGGGTATGGGCGAAGGGTACGTTGAAATCGGCTGGAACGGAGCCTTCATTTTTGGCATTTTCAATGAAGCCGTGAAGATCATCGCCAATGACCTCCGCCATGCAAGTCGTCGAGACCGCGATCATCTTTGGGTCGTAGAGCTTATAGGTGTGGGCGAGTCCATCTACCATATTTTTCAAACCGCCAAATACAGCCGCGTCCTCTGTCATCGAAGACGAAACGGCAGACGACGGTTCCTTGAAATGGCGTGACAGGTGCGAGCGGTAGTATGCCACGCAGCCCTGACTGCCATGGACAAACGACATCGTCCGCTCGAACCCAGCCGCTGCGAAAACCGCGCCAAGCGGCTGACAGGCCTTCGCGGGATTTACGACAAGCGCTTCGCGAGCCAGGTTCTTTTCTCGATATTCCCATGTCCCGGTGAATTCGAGCTGAGCAGGAACGACCTCATCCGGATGCGGACATTCGAACTCCAAATTCTTGGTGGCGAACATCTTCTGGTATTCCGGCTCCCAGAACAGAGCAGTATGATCGAGAACCTTCTCGGCCGATTGCGGCATAGTTTTTCATCCTTTTTCGCCGCGAATGCGGCTGCATAAACACTGGGAGACGCTGCTTTTGCTTCTCCCTTCGAACTACGACCAGTCAGCTATCGCGCGATATAGCCAATCGACGATATCGGGCTCCGAGATTTCACCTGAGAAAGTGTCAACGACCTTCCCAACGTTAAAGATTTTTAGGTCCGGGATTTCCATCACGCCAAATTGTGAAGCAAGTTCCGGATTCTCATCGACGTTGATCTTGACAACTTTGATAATGCCCTCGTCGGCAATTTCTTGGAGAATTGGAGCAATCATCTTGCAGGCGTCGCACCGCTCAGCAAAGAAATCGACCAGAACGATCTTTTTCGATTCCACAACTTCGAGATGGAAGTTCCGTGCATTGATGGTCTTCACAGAGTTATCGACCGATTGCG
Source organism: Rhizobium leguminosarum bv. trifolii WSM2297 (assembly GCF_000271845.1). The sequence continues at coordinate 2,357,554 of NZ_JH719395.1, forward strand.
GCATGTTTTGCCGCGAATGCGGCTGCATAAACATTGGGAGACGCTGCTTTTGCTTCTCCCTTCGAACTACGTGCGATTTATCCAGTTGACGATGCAGTACTTTGGTGTTGCGCTGAGAACGTGCGACGACCTTTCCCGCCGTGGAAGATTTTAAGGGTCGGAGTTGGCACCACGCCAAATCGTGCGGTGAGTTGCGGATTCTTGTCGACATTCAGCTTAACAAATTTGACAATGCCCTTCATCTCGCCGGCAATTTCTTCGAGGATTGGGGCAATCATGGTGCAAGATTGACTCCAAAGGAGACCAGAAATAGACGAGAACGATCTTTTTGATTTCACGACTTCCGAATGGAAGGTACGTGCATTAACGGACTTCAGAGAAGTCATGACTTTTGCTCCACTTAAAGTAGAGATGCTTACAAAGCATACGTCTTACATCTCGCCGCTCAGCAACGAGTGTAATCATCTAGGCCACAACTGCAGTCAACGCGGGCATTGGGGCAGTGCGTTTATTTCCATGGCGCGTCATAAAGAGACCAAACCGGATTATTGATGGCAAGATCCATGTCCCTGGCAAAGATCGCGAAGCCGTCGTAACCGTGATACGGACCAGAATAATCCCAAGAATGCATCTGACGGAAAGGTATGCCCATTTTTTGGACGGGATATTTTTCCTTGATGCCAGAGCCGACGAGGTCCGGGCGAATTGCCTCGATGAATTTCTCGAGTTCGTAGCCGGTCACATCATCGTAGATAAGCGTTCCCTTTTTGACATAGTGGCCGGTGCGTTCATAATCGTCGCCATGACCAAATTCGTAGCCGGTGCCGACAATCTCCATTCCGAGATCCTCATAGGCGGTGATGACGTGGCGGGGACGCAATCCGCCCACGTAGAGCATTACACTTTTGCCATCGAGGCGCGGGCGGTACTTCTCGGTCACCCCTTTGACGAGAGGCTGATAGCTGGTCATGAGCGCTTCGGCCCTGTCTTGCGTCTCCGGCCCGAAAAAGGCGGCAATATTGCGCAAGGAGGCTTCGATCTGGGAAGGACCAAAGAAGTTATACTCCATCCAGGGAATGCCGTACTGTTCCTCCATATGCCGACAGATGTAATTCATGGACCGGTAGCAGTGGACGAGGTTGAGTGTGGCTTTTGGCGCACGCTCCACCTCCGCGAGTGTGGCGTCCCCTGACCAGTTGCCGACCACCCGCAGCCCAATTCCCTCCAGCAGGATACGCGAAGCCCACGCATCGCCGCCGATATTGTAGTCACCTATAACGTTAACGTCGAAGAGACCGGATTCGAAATGGGTATCTTTCTTATCGAAAACCCAGTCGCGTATCGCGTCGTTGGCGATATGATGGCCAAGCGATTGCGATACGCCGCGAAAGCCCTCACATCGCACCGGCACGATCGTTTTGTTGTGCTCCTTGGCCTTCTTGCGCGCCACAGCTTCTATGTCGTCTCCAATCAATCCGATTGGACACTCGGACTGCAAGCTGACACCATTGTTCAGTGGAAACAATTCCTCGACTTCGTCGATGAGCTTCTCGAGCTTTTTATCGCCACCAAAAACGATATCCTTTTCTTGAAAATCGGACGTAAATTGCATGGTAACGAAGGCGTCGACACCTGTCAGGCCGAGGTAATAGTTGCGGCGCTGCGACCAGGAATACTGCCCGCAACCGACGGGTCCATGGGATATGTGGACCATGTCCTTGATCGGCCCCCACACGACACCCTTCGAGCCGGCATAAGCGCAGCCGCGAACGGTCATCACGCCCGGAATGGACTTGATGTTCGATTTCACGTCGGTCTCGCAAAGCGTATCTGAGTCCTGCTCGATTGCCTCTCTGCCCTTTGCGACACCAAGATGCTTTTTGCGGCGCTTAGCCGTCTTATCCGGGTACCGCGAGAGTACCTCGCCTATAAGCCTTGTGTTAAAGTCTTTATCGTTCTCGTAATCGAGGCTCATCGGCCTTTCCTCTCTCGAAGGTTCGAATGGAACCCCACAAGGCGGCATGGGTGTTCGACCACCGCGCCTGGTCCGCGTCCCCCGCCTCTAGGATACCACCTGCCCCTCAATGGGGATAAGTTCTTCAAGCATCTGCTCGTCCGACTTCATGATCCCGAAGTCGAGCAGCATGTCCTCCAGTTCCTCCATGGCGATAGGAGTAGGGATAGTGCCCTTTCCCGAATTTGAGTGGATCTTGTGAGCCAACGATCGATATTCCGCCGCTTGCTTGGAGTGCGGCGCGTATTGGATCACGGTCATCTTTCTAAGCTCTGCATGCTGAACGATGTTGTCGCGCGGCACGAAGTGAATGAGCTTTGAGTTGAGCTTGGCGGCCAGCGCTTCAGCGAGGTCCAGTTCACGGTCGGTCTGGCGCTCGTTACAGATCAGCCCGCCCAGCCGCACGCTTCCGGCGCTGGCGTATTTGAGGATGCCCCTCGCGATGTTGTTTGCAGCATAAAGGGCCATCATCTCACCGGACATCACGATGTAAATTTCCTGGGCCTTGTTCTCACGGATGGGCATCGCGAAGCCCCCGCATACCACGTCACCGAGCACGTCATAGGAGACATAGTCGACATCGTCGTAGGCGCCGTTTTCTTCCAGGAAGTTGATCGACGTGATAACGCCTCGTCCGGCGCAGCCAACACCCGGTTCAGGGCCGCCAGACTCCACACATTTGATGCCTCCGTAACCGACTTTGAGCACATCGCCGAGTTCCAGATCTTCAACCGAACCCTTCGATGCGGCTAGATGGAGGACGGTGTCCTGCGCCTTCGAGTTCAGGATCAATCGGGTTGAATCAGCTTTTGGGTCGCAGCCGACAATGAGGATCTTCTGCTTAAGTTCGACCAGGGCGGCGAGCGTATTCTGGGATGTCGTGGATTTGCCAATGCCTCCCTTTCCGTAAAACGCGATCTGACGCAGAGCAGCCATTCATACTTCCTTCACGTGTTTGACTGACCGAAATGATGCCGCGACATCGCACGCGGCTGGTTCCGTCGCAGCCGCAGAACAACTTCAAGAGCCGTGCCAATTGAAGGGATTGAGGAGCGGATTGGACATTGGTTGTTGTTGCAAACATTTAGCGGAATAAAATGCCGGACCAGAGTATGCTGCTTGTCACAAAGCCGACAAAGACGACGACAGATGTCGTACATATGTCATGAGGCCCAGAATAGGCCGCAGAGTCTAAGCCCCAATGCCATCTACTTCAGTCGAATGAGCTGCATTTCACGCAAATGCCGCCAATCGTGGCGTTCCGCAATAAAACGAAGCCGTGCTGCATCCCGCCAAGCACATGCAGCCACCCCTGTCGCAAACCTGACAAAGCTGTCGCACTGTCGACATCTGACTAAGCCGTCGCCCCGAAACACGCAAGGTAACCAACGCGCGATAGGTTCGGCACGACGAGTGCTAGGACTGGCCCGTATACAAACCTACACTCTGTGGAGCCCAGGAACAGCATGAATATCGTCGTCTGCATAAAACAAGTCCCTGACTCCGCCCAGATCCGGGTTCATCCGGTTACGAACACCATCATGCGCCAAGGCGTGCCGACAATCATCAACCCTTACGACCTTTTCGCCTTGGAAGAAGCACTCAGACTGCGTGACCGCTACGGGGGTGAAATTACTGTTCTTGCCATGGGCCCGCCGATGGCGAAACAAGCGCTGGAGAAAGCTCTGGCACACGGGGCAGACCGAGCTGTGCTCCTGAGCGACCGTCGCTTCGCCGGATCAGACACGTTGGCGACTTCGTTTGCTATCTCGCGAGCAATCGCGAACCTTGGCCTTCGCCGTGCGCCTGAAATCGTCCTGACCGGTAAGCAGACGATCGACGGCGATACCGCTCAGGTAGGCCCTGGGATTGCCAGGCGTCTCGACCTGCAACAACTGACCTACGTAACGAAAATTGTTTCGGTCGATCTCCGTGCCCGAGAGATTACGGTGGAGCGCCGCTCGGAAGGTGGCACCCAAACGTTGAAGAGCCGACTACCATGTTTGATCAGTGTCCTTGAAGGCGGCAACGTCATCCGTCGCGGATCTGTCGCTGACGCATTGCGTGCCGCGCGAACGCAAATCGAAAGCTGGCGTGCAGCCGACGCCGGTATTGTGGAGATAGCTAAATGCGGATTGAGCGGATCGCCGACGGTCGTCAAGCGCGTATTCGCGCCCACCCCACGGGCTGAAAGAGCAATCCAGATCGGAGCAATTGGAAACGAGAGCGGTCGGCTCGCTGACGAAGTAATCGCATCGATCTTCGAGCACCAACCCGCGTTGGAAGCGAGCATTCAACCCAACGGGCTCACGTGAAAAACAAGGAACGAACATGGAAACCCGAGAAGCTGAAGCGCAGTCTCCAATCGTCAGCCGTGCCAGCGCTAGGAAGGAATTGCCAAAACATTTCCGTGACAATCGGCACGTCTGGGTCTTCATCGAGCTGGAACGAGGTCAAGTGCACCCCGTTTCTATCGAGCTGCTCGGCGAAGGGCGCAAGCTTGCCGATAAGTTGGGCGTTCAACTGGCAAGTGTTGTCATCGGGCCTGTAGAGGGGGGCGGAACTCGGTCAGCCATTGCAGAGGCGTTCGCTTACGGAGCCGATTTCGCCTACCTCGTCGAATCACCCCTGTTATCAGACTACCGAAACGAGCCGTTCACCAAAGCTCTCTCAGATCTTGTCATCCTTCATAAGCCGGAAATTCTGCTTCTTGGCGCCACCTCGCTGGGGCGAGATCTCGCCGGTTCTGTGGCAACGACTCTGGAAACGGGGCTTACAGCGGATTGCACCGAATTGGACGTCGATGCGGACGGCTCGCTTGCAGCCACCCGGCCGACATTTGGCGGTTCGCTGCTGTGCACGATTTACACTCTCAACTGTCGCCCGCAAATGGCGACAGTGCGCCCCCGTGTCATGGCGCCCCCCCGTCGGATGACCAACGCGATCGGCTCTGTCATTCGACATGATCTGATGATGATCGAGGATGAGATTGTCACAAAGGTACTCGAGTTCCTTCCGGATGGACAATCGGAAACGATTAGCCTCGCCTATGCCGACATCGTGGTCGCCGGTGGGCTTGGTATCGGCACCGCCGAGAACCTGGAGCATGTGATGGTTCTAGCAAGGACGATTGGTGGTGAATATGGCTGCTCTCGACCTTTGGTTCAAAAAGGTTGGATGGGGGTTGATCGGCAGATCGGCCAAACGGGTCAGACGATCCGGCCCAAGCTTTACCTAGCGGCTGGCATATCAGGGGCAGTCCAACATCGGGTGGGTGTCGAAGGTGCTGACTTAATCGTTGCCATCAACACTGACAGCAACGCCCCCATCTTTGATTTCGCACATGTCGCAGTTGTGGCTGATGCTATCGCTCTTCTCCCGGCGCTGACCGCGGCGTTCGCTAGGCGACTAGCGCCGTATACCCAAACGATGCAAGTAGAGAGGTGCCACCTATGAGGGCCGAGAAATTCGACGCGATCGTAGTCGGGGCGGGTATGTCGGGCAATGCGGCCGCCTATGCGATGGCCAGTCGCGGCCTGAAAGTAGTGCAGTTGGAACGAGGCGAGTACCCAGGTTCCAAGAACGTTCAAGGAGCGATACTGTACGCCGACCCGCTGGAGAAGATCATTCCAAAATTCCGCGATGACGCGCCTCTTGAACGGCATCTGGTCGAGCAGCGATTCTGGATCATGGACGGCACGTCGCATACAGGAATTCACTATCGCTCTGACGACTTTAACGAGCCGAGGCCAAACCGATACACGATCATCCGCGCCCAGTTCGACAGATGGTTTTCGGCCAAGGTGCGTGAGGCAGGATGCACCGTTCTCTGCGAGACATCCGCCACTGGACTCCTCAAGGACTGGAATGGCAACGTGACCGGCATCGTCACCGACCGCCACCGCGATACCATTCGCGCCGATGTCGTGGTGCTTGCCGAGGGGGTGAACGGCTACCTCGGAACAAAAGGGCGTTTGCGTGAAATTCCCAAGCCCGACAGCGTCGCACTTGCCGTGAAAGAGATGCATTTCCTGCCGGAAGATGTTATCGCAGACCGCTTCGGCCTGACCGCGGACGAAGGCTGTGTGATCGAGGCAGGCGGGACTATCACTCGCGGAATCCCAGGGCTTGGTTTTCTTTATACCAACAAGGAGTCTATCTCGATCGGGGTAGGATGCCTCGTTTCCGGCTTGGCGGCAGCCAGCGAAAGGCCATATGATATCCTTGAAGCCTTCAAGCACCATCCTTCGATCCGGCCATTGATCGCCGGATCTGAGGTAAAGGAATATGCTGCGCATCTCATTCCAGAGGGGGGCGCCACGGCTATCCCCCAGCTCTTTGGCAATGGATGGGTTGTGGTTGGAGACGCGGCCCAGTTGAACAATACTGCACATCGCGAGGGTTCGAATCTCGCAATGACATCAGGTTACCTGGCCGGGCACGCGATCGCCGAAGTTAGGAGTCGTGGCGGCTCGATGATTAGAGATAACCTATCGCTTTACAAGAGACTGCTCGATGAGTCCTTCGTCATCAAAGACCTGACGAAGCATAAAGACCTGCCGAGATTTCTCCATGCGAACAGCCAGAGCTTATTTGTTTCCTATCCGAAGTTGATATCTCAAGCGGCGCAAAGTTTCGTCCGCGTCGACGGAGCTTCAAAACTCGATAAGGAAAGGGCCACGTCTGCCTCCTTCTTGAAAGCCCGATCCGGGTGGGGACTAATTTCAGACGCAGTCCGGCTTGCCCGCGCGTGGTACTAAAAGGATACCCAGATGAAACCCATCGTTAAACAGCGTGTCGAAGACAAGCTTTACCAGAACCGATATTTGGTTGACTCAGGCCGCCCCCACATAAAGATTCTCAATCGCCTATTTCCGAGCAGTAACCTAGTCGCATTAACGCAAGTCTGTCCGGCAAAATGTTATCAGCTGAACGACAGAGGTCAGGTCACGATCGTCTCCGATGGCTGCTTGGAATGTGGGACATGCCGTGTGTTATGCGAACCCGAGGACGAGATTAGCTGGAATCATCCGCGAGGCGGGTTCGGGGTACTCTTCAAGTTTGGATGACCAACTTCTTCTCCAGGTCGTTCGAGCCATTCCGAGGGCCAATGCAGGCAAGCAAAGCTTGACGAACCGGCTGGTGGTCGCCCTACCATTTTGTAACTTTTGTTGACCTTCGAAGTCCAGTATGTAGCGCAGAGGACGGTCCACGAACTGTCCCGGGTGCCCAACGCGCGCTCCCCCCAGTGCTGAAATGGAGCGGTCCTGTGGTTAGATCAACTGATGAGACGGTGCCGGAATCCGCATTGCGGTCAGGTGCTGAAATTGTCGGAGAAAGTCCCGCACTCAAGGAGGTCTTTGAAATCGCTAAGGTTGTCGCACGCAGCAACTCACCGGTGCTGTTGAGAGGTGAAAGCGGCACGGGCAAAGAATTCTTCGCAAAGCTGATACACGAGTCCTCGTCACGCCGAAGAAGGCCCTTCGTGAAGTTGAACTGCGCTGCGCTCTCGCCGGGCGTACTGGAATCAGAACTCTTCGGGCATGAGAAGGGCGCCTTCACCGGCGCCGTCGCTGCCAAAGCAGGTCGTTTTGAAATGGCCGACGGTGGAACTTTGCTGCTCGACGAAATAGGAGAAATTTCTGGGGAATTTCAAGCCAAGTTGCTACGCATCTTGCAGGAAGGCGAACTCGAGCGTGTCGGCGGGACGAGGACCTTGAAAATAAATGTCAGGCTGATTTGCGCGACCAACAAGGATCTTGAAACGGCCGTGGCGGCGGGAGAATTCAGAGCCGATCTATATTATCGGATCAATGTCGTACCCATCACTTTGCCACCTCTCCGGGAACGCGGCGGTGACATCCCGCGGTTGGCCGAGAATTTCCTTCAGCGTTTCAATAGGGAAAACGGGCGTTCGTTAAGCTTCGCACCCTCGGCACTTAATATCCTGTCGAAATGCGAGTTCCCCGGCAATATTCGCGAGCTGCAGAACTGCGTACAGCGGACCGCAACGCTCGCCCGTTCAAGCGTGATTGTTCCTGACGATCTCGCCTGTGAACAAGGCCGATGCTATTCCCGGATCCTCAAAAAGGTGGTTGCCGAGCAAGTCGGCAAAGGCGCAGTTCACGGGCTCGCTCGAGATGAAACCGTATCAATGATAAAGCCGCGTGACGCCGCCGCATTCGCACCCAAAACCGAGATGAAACGGTTCGGTGTTATCGATAAGCAAGAGTTGGAAAATGCGATGGCGACGGCTGGGTGGGTTCAGGCTAAAGCTGCGCGGCTCCTTGGCGTTACGCCGCGACAGGTCGCTTACTCCTTGCGCCGGCACGGCATAGAGCCAAAAATCTTCTAGCAACCTCGTCATCGACGCGGGCCTTGTACGGCAGGTCGCGCCAAACAGACTCCGGAAATTCTCCCCCCCGGAAAGGACTTCGAAGTGACCCTGTCATGTCTCCGAGACACCCTGAGCAAAGAGGTCTAAAGCGCACAACGAAGCGCATGCCCGGTTGGAAAAGTGAGGTTTCTCGGGCTGGAATAGCTCTTGCTCGCAGAACTAAGTTTTCAAGCGTCATTGGAGTTCATCGATGTCCACAGGGATGAATAAGCGTAGGACCACCAGCATAGCACCTGCCGCCCGCAAGTCGGAGGTAAAAACGCTCGGTGACTGTGCATCGTCGTCCCGTGGCAGTTCAAAGGCGAATGTTATGGATCCAGCGATCGTTGAAAAGATCAAAGATCACCCTTGCTTCTCGCGCGAAGCGCATCTTTATTTCGCGCGGATGCATCTCGCGGTCGCATCAGCTTGCAACATCCAGTGCAACTACTGCAATCGAAAATACGACTGCGCGAATGAAAGCAGGCCAGGAGTAGCATCACGTAGGCTCACTCCCGACCAGGCGGTGCGCAGGGCCATAGCGGCGGCCAGCCAAGTGCCTCAACTTTCGGTCGTGGGTGTCGCCGGGCCAGGAGATGCGTGTTACGATTGGAAGAAGACAAAAGCGACGCTAGTCGCGATCGCCCGGGAAATCCCTGACGTCAAACTTTGCATCTCTACTAATGGCCTCGCACTTCCCGAACATGTCGACGAGGTTGTCGACATGAATGTCGGGCACGTAACAATCACGATCAATATGGTAGATCCGACGATCGGAAGGAAGATCTACCCCTGGATATTCTATAATGGCCGCCGCTACGTCGGCATCGAAGCGTCGAGAATCCTTCACGAGAGGCAAATGCTGGGGCTCGAAATGCTGACGGAACGCGGGATCCTCACCAAGGTCAATTCGGTAATGATCCCGGGCGTCAACGACGAGCATCTCGTCCAGGTTAACAAGTCGGTCAAGGACAGAGGAGCGTTCATGCACAACATAGTGCCTCTGATTTCGGAGCCTTCACACGGTACTTATTATGGTCAGACTGGTCAGCGTTGTCCTGCGCCTTTCGAACTGACCGCGCTTCGGGATCGGCTTGAAGGCACCACGGAGGTGATGCGCCATTGCCGGCAATGCCGGGCGGATGCAGTCGGTCTGCTCAGTGATGATCGCGCAAATGAATTCACAATGGATCAACTCGCGGCTGCAGCGACCTACGACAGTGGCAAGCGCCATGCATATCGCCAATTAATTGAGCGCGATCGACGCGGCCAAACATTGGAAGCAAAAACGCGACCATAGCAGTCGCCCCAGCGCAGTCTATCGGTGCGCTCCGTATTGCTGTGACAACGGAAGGCGGAGGCCGGATCAATGAACAGGTCAGCCATGCACAGGAAATACAGTGTCTCTCAGTCAATCAACTGCTTAAGATCAGCAATGAACCCCAGGGAAAGCCTGCAGCACGGGCAGTTCAGGCAACGGGCGCCTTTCGCCGCGCCTACATCGAACAGGCAATCGGCGATCATTAGGCAGCAGATATTAGCGTCGACGCATTCGTAGCGCGAGTTGACAAACACTTTGACTGAACTAGGAGCTGAAACATGGCCTTCAAAATCATCGCCTCGCAATGCGCCCAATGCGGCACATGCGAATTTGAGTGTCCCTCAGGCGCAATCAGTTTCAATAATGACAAATTCGTTGTCGATCCTAAAACATGCACAGAGTGCAGAGCTGAGGTGGGCGGCCCCAAATGCCGAGCCATTTGCCCCATTCCGAACACTTGCGTCCCTGCCTAAGCAGTGACAAAAAATGGCTCGCCTGCGGAAGTATTTTCGCGCAGGCGAGGCTCCTGCTCGGCAGCGAGGAGGAGGTATCGGGTCGCGCGACTGCGGAACAGAACAGATCTCACGTGTGTACAAGGAGGCGTGGTCAATGAAAGCGATGATACGGAGAAATGGGGTAGGCTTGTCGATCTATATCTCCAAAAAGGATGTAGAGGAGCCGGTTGTCGCCGTGGAGAATGAAGACCTGTGGGGCGGGCTTGTATTGGTGAGGAATGGATGGCTCCTCGCCCTCCCGCACTTGCCGCTGAATGCCTGCTTGCCCCTTACAGTCGAGGCGAGGAAGCAATGATCAAACAGGGGTCGCGCTTGTGACCTTCGACGGGCGATAGAAGTGATCTCGTTGGCCGCCGTGAACGACATCAATCAGTGGCACGCAGGCCATGATGGCACGGGGCGAACTCGCGCCGCTGATGACGTCTTGCGCGAAGACGAGAGTTGGCGGCCCCTTTCATGATAACGGTGTCGCCGGGCCTGAGTGTCGGCACGGGTTGCTCTATTTAGGCCAAAAATGCCACGCCAACTCATCGCGCCGTCGGGTACCATGGGTGTGGTTATTCCGGAAAGCCTATCCGCCCCCAGTAAAGGGGGTGGTTTTCCAGTGGCCATGGGAAACCGCCGACCGGCAGCGTTCGCCGCATTGGGATCGCCCGCGTGATCGAGACATCTTCGTGGAGAGGCAAGTCTCATCGATAAAATAAGTGTCAATCGGCGTCCAAAAGTTGCACGCCGAAACACAAAAATCAGCCTGGCGGGGTCGAGATCGAGCTGACCATCAAACCAAGCCTGCCGCTGTTTCAAAAGTTCGTCGGGCTCCGGCTCCCTTGGTAGCGACCAACACATGATGGAACCCGCGATTCTTTTAGCGCTTCTTCCGCCGTCTATCACAGCTCCGAGTGCCTGCCCTCTCTGGGAAGAGAGCACCCTCGGATGATAAAGACGGCCTGCCTACCCAGGAAAGCCATAACCACGATCCCCGCTTACGCTCTGCCAATGATCGTCACCGCAATAGTCGGCGCCGAAGCAATGCGGTTGAAAAGAAGAATGGGATTACGATGTAAATGCCAAGTGCACCAACGTGCAGGCAGACATCGGCAACCGGGTGACCGAGCATTATCGGACGTATCAGATCGATCGAATGCGACAACGGCAGAAATTGCGCCGCCGTCTGGAAGAGGTTGGGCAGTTGGTCGACTGGAAAGACGGCTCCTGAGAGGAACAATATAGGGGTGATAACAAGCGTCTGGTAGAAGATGAAATAGTCATAGCTCGGAGCAAGGGCGGTGACGACCATACCAAGGCTTGCAAAGGCCAGCCCCGTCAGCGCGATAACCGGAAGCGCGGATAGCAGGGGCAGCCAGTGCGTGTAACCGAGAACGGCCGCGACCATGCCTATACCGGCACCCGCCAGAGCGGCTTTCGTTGCAGCCCAGGCCATCTCGCCGAGAACGATATCGCCTAGCCTCAGCTGTGTGTAGAGCATCGCTTCCCAAGTCCGCTGCCCCTCCATCCGGCCGAAAGCAGCATATATCGTCTCAAAGGTTGCAGCAGTCATCGCGCTCGTTGCGACCATTCCAGCAGCCAAGAAAGCAGTATAGGAGACGCCATTGACGCGACCCACCATCACTCCCAAGCCAGCGCCGAGGCCAAAAAGGTAGATCAAGGGTTCGGCCAAATGACCGAGAAGCGACGCCAGCGCCGCCTTCTTCCATGCAAGATAATTTCGGCGCCAGACAGCAATCCAGTTCAAAGTGCCACCCGTCAATGCCGTTAGGTTGTCTCCACTCATTGGTATTTCTCCATCTCGCGTCCGGTTAACCGCAAGAAGACGTCCTCTAGGTTCGGCGGCCGCTCGAGGAGGCGCAGACCCAAGTGTCCGCGCAATTGCGCCCGAACTTGTTCTGGGTCGGGGGTGTAGCAGAACAGCGTCTCGCCGCTAATCTCCACTCGCCGCGCGTTTGGCTTTAGCAAAAGGCTGAGCTCCTGTGGGTCTCCTCCATAGATCTCGATGACGGGGCAGCCGATCTGCTCGTCTATCAGGTCGAAGGGACGGCCCTCGGCGATCTTGATTCCACCTTCGAGCACACATATCCGATCACACAAACGTTCGGCCTCTTCCATGATGTGCGTCGTCAAGAGGATCGTCTTGCCTTGCGCCAAGAGCGATCGCAACCGCTCCCAGATCAGGTGACGTGCGTGCGGGTCCAGGCCGGTGGTCGGTTCATCTAGTATGAGGACCTGCGGGTCATTGATCAGCGCGCGCGCCAATGATAGGCGCCTCTTCATACCTCCTGAAAGATCCGCCACCCGCGTATCTGCCTTGCTCTCAAGGCGCGCAAATTCCAGTAGCGAGGGCACGATCCCTTCAATCTCCCTCGCTTTCATGCGGAAGTACCGGCCGTAGACAAACAGGTTTTCTCTAACCGTGAACTCCATATCGAGATTGTCGAACTGAGAAACGACACCGATACGGGCGCGCGCCGAGCGAGCCTGCCCCGGCACCTGCATTCCGAGCACGGAAATATTGCCCGCATCTGGCGAAGTCATTCCTAGAATCATACGGCTGATTGTGCTTTTTCCGGCGCCGTTTGGGCCTAACAGGCCAAAGCACTCTCCCGACGCAATTTTGAAAGACAATTGGTCAACAACGACCTTCCTCTGATATGACTTGGAAACGCCGACGAGCTCGATCGCGAGAGAAGATATCGATCCTATTCGGGGCGCGATTGCTTCTGAAATCGAGACGCACGGTAGGATGCTGCCGCGGCGGAGCGTCTCAGCCACAGCTGCCTGTAGATCCGATTCACCGTTCATGTGGTTCCCAAGGTTTGCAAGATGCACGGACACAGCGATTACTCGCCGCTGAAAGTAGCGTCGGGAGCGGCAAGCCTCGGAGCTTCGGAGGCTTTCTGCTTCCGAACGCCCCCTGCAGCTTTGACGCCGGAGCCGCGCGACAGCCAGTCACTGTTAGACAACGTACAGAGCGCATAAGCCTTCAAGGGCAGTAAAAGAAAGACGAGCAGGAGCGTGTGCAGCGAGAAGCCAAGAAACCTAAGCTGCCTGGCGCGATAAGCAGCGACGCCGCATCGTATCAGTGAAAATGATCCAATCGTTCCTATCGTCCACCAGGGCACTGAACCGGTAAGCGCGAACTGTGCGATACCTGCCAGTGCCGACACTTCGAGCAGAAGCGGGCCGGCATTCTGACCGACGACGTCCAAAGTCAGATACCAGTTCATGCCACGGAGGAGGTGAAGCCCAAGTTGGGTATCTCGGAATGTGCTCCGTGCCCACCGCAGTTGTTGGCGCAGATAGGCTCTCAAACCGTCAGGAACAACAGTCGCTGCGATGGCGCTCGGTTCATATTCGGTACGGAAGCCTGCGCTTAGCATGAGGATTGTCAGATGACGGTCCTCGCCAAAATCACTCGGCTTTCCCCGATACAGCTGCGTCTCGTATTGATCAAGAAGCAAGTGGAAGGCGGCCCGGCGGTACATGGCACAGGGTCCACAGCAACACATCACGGCACCGAAGCGGTCCTGCGCGGCGCGCTCCTCGTTGCAGGCCAGCCAGTACTCCATGTCGATTAAGCGGGTCAGCCACGTATCCCGTCGATTGCTAGCTGTCAGTTGGCCCATCACCGCGCCGACCGCTGGATCCCGCATCTTTTGACTGAGCTTAGAAACCACGTCAGACGCCAGTGTGGTGTCTGAATCAACGTTCAGGATCAGGTCCCCCGACGATCGAGAAATAGCAGCGATTTGGGCTTTGCGCTTTCCGACATTTCGGGGGAGTATAATGAATTCGAATCTCGCGTCGCCCGCATAGGCAATCTGCTCGGCGACCACGGCGTCGCGGTTTCTGGAGCCATCGTCAACCACATAAACTCGCAGCGCGCCAGGATAATCCTGGTTGGCTAGGGATCCCAGACATTCCGACAGGACGCGCGGGCTCTCGTTGAACGAAGGCACGATGATGTCCACACTTGGAAAAGAGCTCTCTTCGACGCTGTATTCCGCTGTGCCCGATTTTAGTGATCGCCGCGCATGAAGTACTTGGACAATCCGATAGGTGGAGGAAACGAGTGCATAGAGCGAGACGGCGGCGATGCTGGTAGTTTCAAGCAAGGTCATGGTTTCTCGTCGATTTAGTTTTACTGGGGAAGTGAACGAAAGGAAAATCCACGACCACGCAGGGCCGGGATAATTGCCAAGAGCGCTGAAAGTGTTTGATCACGCAGCCCGTTAAGCTTGCAGGTCCCGATCTCATCAGGTGGGCAACCATCGTGCAAAAGAACGATTGCACCTGGCCTAGCAGCAGCGAGCACAGCGTCAACGATGGCATCGACGCCGGGACGGGACCAATCTCTCGGGTCTACCGACCAGTGAACAGGTCGAAGTCCGGCGTCCATCGATCTTGAAAGGACATCCTCATTCCAAGCGCCATATGGCGCTCGTATATGCTGAACCGCAGCGTGGGGACAGGCGGAGACTATGGCTCTATTTGCCTCATTTATCTCTCGTTCGATCACCTCCGAGCTACAGACCGTAAGATCCAAATGGGTCATCGTGTGATTGGCGATCAGATGACCTTCTGCCGCGGTACGGCGGACGAGATCTGGGTGGACTTTGACGTAGGCACCGAGGACAAAAAAGGTGGCCGGCACGCGGTGTTCGGCGAGCAGATCCAGGATCTGGCCAGTGCATCCCGGATTGGGACCGTCGTCAAACGTCAAGTAGATGCTGCGATCGTCGCTCCCGGCCTCATCAAACGGCACTTCGCTTATATAGGGGCGCCGCTTCATAGTTCGCAGCCGTTTCGTTCGATCAATGATCCAGAAGGCCACTCGCTCATGGGTCTTCCTATCGGAAAAACCAGGACGAGGACGTCTTCAGTGCGCGTGGCTGGCATATCCGGTTGCGTATCGGGAAGAGTCGATCGTACACGAACCCCTGTGACGATATTGGAAATACCATCTCGGCAGAATCTCTCCACGTGGTTCCGCATGGCATGCCGAACGGTGCCAAACGCGAACGGCACCGCCAGATCCCGCAAAGCCGGAGCTAAAGCGCGGATCGAGTGAGCGATGCCAAGCCCCTCCAGATCCGGACGCACGCCGTACAAGCCAAGTTCTGCGACCAGCAAATCGGTGTCACCCACTTTTATGAAACGACGCAGCAACCCCATGTGGCTAGCTATGCCTTTTGAATCATAGCCAATTGCGCGGCGTTCCGGTCTCGCGCCTGCCCAGCTGCGGCCGGTCTCGAAAGGTTTGGCATTGAATGCGCCTGTCGGGCCATAGGTCGCTCGAAAAAATTCGGACAATTCCGCATGATCCGACGGTTCGAGATCGTTTTCCCAGGCTATTTTCCACTGCACTCCAGCAGACATGCAAAGCTCCAGTATGTTTCTCAGCCAACATGCTAAAGCAGAGGAGATGAGTGCAGGCGCACGCGCGGATCGGACCTCTCGTTACTGGAGAGATGCGAACTGCCTCCGCTTGCTTCTTTGCTTTGGCGTCTTGATAACTACCCGCCTTTCTAATAAGCACTCGGCAAAATTGGTAAAATAGATTGTTTGGATCACCATCATCTACCGGATGGATCAAGTATGCGTTTTAAGGGCCTGGATCTGAATCTTCTGGTGGCGCTCAATGCGTTGATGACCGAACGAAAGCTCACCGCGGCAGCCCGCAGCATTAACCTCAGCCAACCAGCCATGAGCGCAGCCATTGGCAGACTGCGCGCTTATTTCAACGACGAACTGTTTGTGATGCAGCAGCGCAAGCTTATCCCAACGCCGCGAGCCGAAGCGCTTGCCCCTGCAGTTCGCGATGCTCTTTTGCATATCCAGCTGACTGTCATTGCTTCGGATCCATTTGTTCCCGCAGAATCCGACCGGCGCTTCAGAATCCTCCTTTCCGATTTCATGACGCTCGTCTTTTTCGAAAAGGTGATAAAACGCGTAGCGCGTGAGGCACCGGGTGTCAGCTTTGAATTGCTCCCCATTGATGATGATCCGGACGAACGTCTCTGCCGCGGAGACATGGATTTCCTTATCCTTCCAGAGCAGTTCATGTTAGCCATCCATCCCAGTGCCAAGCTATTTGAGGAGAAACTCGTATGTGTCGGCTGCCCTAATAATCAACAGCTGCGCGCAAAACTTTCTCTCGAGCAGTTCATGTCGATGGGACATGTCGCAGCGATGTTTGGCCGTAGTCTGAAGCCGTCCGTTGAACAATGGCTGTTGCTGGAGCACGGTTTTAAACGGCGTATCGAAATCGTGGTGCCTGGCTTCAATTCAATCCCGATGCTACTACAGGGGACGAATCGGATAGCAACCCTTCCCTCGCTGCTGGTCAGACATTTCGCAACTACGATCCCCCTCCAGACCGTCGATCATCCGCTACCTCCTCTTTCGTTTACAGAGGCTATACAGTGGCCGTCCCTTCACAATTCCGACCCCGGGAATATCTGGATGCGCACGATAATATTCGAGGAGGCTTCGCGCATCGAGGCCTCTGCCGATGGTGACTCTTAAGAGACCGGCGCGACATAACCCCCGGTCGAGCTGCCGTCGAATTTTTCGATTTAGGCAGTGGGAACTCTGCCGTGGGTGGATTGCTACATTCTTTTAAACGGCTCTGTTGCAAAAATTGCGGTCAGGTGGAGAGGCCCTGTTTCTCTGCCGTTACGCAGCCCGACCTTCGAGATTCGAAGCAAGTAGGGCGAGACGGTAACAAACAATTTTAGCGGCCGATAGAAGATGTTGGAGGCTTCCGGTGACCAGCGATGTGCGCAATTTCATGGCCAACTTTTCGCTTAGCGCGCATGATAGGGCGGCTAATGCCACGGTTCCGATTGGCTCGGCGATCCAGAGCCACCAATGGCCACCCCTCCGATGGCGATCAGTGCATGACGAGCATATTGATCCCGAAAGAGAGGTCCTCGCCACGCAACAGGTTAGGGCGCGGAAATGAGTACGCGGCGCCAGGACTAGACCGGCGAGAACTGCAATTCGGAATGTATCGACAGGCGCCGCATTGTTGATCGAGATGAATGCAGTGGGCGTTCCTGCTACCCACCACGTTATGGCGAGATGAGTTGCCAGCCACCATAAGCGCTTGCTGACGCGATGCCAGTAAAGCCGAGCAAGATCTCATCGACAAAATCCAGAAAGCCGGGCCTGCAGTCACCGACAGGGACGGGTTGTACTTATAAGTTATGTTGAAGTGCTGCGCCATGACCCATGACCCGAGGGCGGCGATGGCAACGACTAGCGCCCCTGCTCGCTTCCACCGCCGCCGAATTTCCAACAGCGTTGGCGGTGTGAGGTAGAACCGTCAGCGTCCACAGCACCCCAGGTCCTGCCATCCACATTGCGGATGCTTTTGATCCAATCAATCAATTTTACCAATCCAGCCATATCATCCATAGCACAAACATAGGTGTTCCGATTGGTGACGGTCTTCGCAATGGAAGTCGTAACCGCCCTTTCCCGAGCACTGAACGTGCTCAAGACTTGCTAGGCCCGGATTAGCCGCGTCAGACTTGGAATGATTGAAAGGAACAAGATGGCCGATCAACTCACAGTAGAAATTATTGCCGCAATCAAAAATCTCGCCCAATCAGAGAACGGTGGGAGGATTCCGGTAGCGATTGGAGAAATCACCGCCGATAGCGAATTGACATCCCTTGGCATCGATTCGCTGGCTTTGGCCGATCTGCTCTGGGACCTGGAGCAGGCTTATGGCATCAGGATTGAGATGAACACGACCGATGCCTGGTCTAATCTCAAAAATATTGGGGATGTCGTTGAAGCCGTTCGCGGTTTGATTGCGAAGGAGGCATGATGGACAGGCGCGTTGTCATCACGGGAATTGGCGGACTATGCGGATTGGGGACGAATGCCGCATCTATTTGGAAGACAATGCGCGAAGGCCACTCCGCCATTAGCCCTATCATCACTACAGATCTTTATGATCTGAAAGGCACCGTCGGTGCCGAGATCCAGACGGTCCCGGTTCACGACATCCCGCGCAAACAGCTCGTTTCCATGGACCGCTTCAGCCTGCTCGCGGTGATTGCCGCAACCGAAGCCATGCGGCAGGCGGGGCTTTCCTGCAACGAACAAAACGCCCACCGCTTCGGCGCCGCCATGGGCGTCGGTGGTCCTGGCTGGGGAACGATCGAAGAAACCTACCGCAGTATCCTCCTGGACGGAGTGACCCGGGCTCGGATTTTCACAGCACCGAAGGGAATGCCAAGCGCGGCCGCCGGCCAAGTCAGCATTCATCTCGGCCTGCGCGGCCCTGTCTTCGGAGTCACCTCTGCCTGCGCGGCGGGGAATCATGCCATCGCTTCCGCAGTGGATCAGATCAGGCTTGGCCGGGCAGACGTCATGCTTGCCGGGGGTAGCGATGCGCCGCTCACATGGGGCGTCCTGAAATCATGGGAAGCATTGCGCGTGCTTGCCCCCGACACCTGTCGCCCATTTTCCGCCGACAGGAAAGGTGTTGTACTTGGCGAGGGCGCCGGGATGGCTGTACTGGAAAGCTATGAGCACGCCACTGCCCGCGGTGCGACTATGCTTGCAGAGGTTGCCGGCATCGGGCTTTCGGGCGATGCCTACGACATCGTCATGCCGTCCATCGAGGGACCGGAGGCCGCAATGCGCAGTTGCCTTGTCGATGCCGAACTAAACCCCGATGATGTAGACTACCTGAACGCGCACGGCACCGGCACCGTTGCCAATGACCAGATGGAGACGGCGGCGATCAAGCGCGTCTTCGGAGACCACGCTTTTCAGATGTCCGTCTCCTCCACCAAGTCGATGCACGCCCATTGCCTAGGCGCCGCCAGCGCACTTGAAATGATTGCCTGCGTAATGGCAATCCAAGAAGGTGTCATTCCGCCCACTGCCAACTATCGTGAGCCTGACCCGCAGTGCGATCTAGATGTCACGCCCAATGTTCCGCGGGAGCGCAAAGTCCGCGTAGCGATGAGTAATGCATTCGCCATGGGGGGCACCAACGCTGTCTTGGCATTCAGGCAAGTGTGAAGAGGCGGAACATCGTCGTGGAGGTGGATTGACGTGCAAAATTGAGTGGGCGCGCCCTGTCTCCCGGACAGAAGCCACTGACGTCCCCCAGCGGCGGCTCATTCGCGCCACAGTGGCTGGCCGGGAACATAGTGCGGCGGCCTCTTTGTCTCGCCCACTCGACATGGCCAGCAGGCTCTCAAAGCCTGGTGAGGTGGTTCCCAATACTGCTTTCTGCACGCTAACAAAATTTGGGGCGGAATGGTCTTTCTTCTAGGCAAGCTCCAAAATCGCTGCCTCGCCTGGCCCTCGGTCAACAAGGAAGGTGGACCTGCAATTGATACTGCTTGCCGGCCGTGCTGAACACTGGCACTTTTGATACATTGCTATCAAGGAGCCTCTAGCGACGTCCCCCCACCGTTTACCTGCCGGGATCTTTCGTCTGCGCCGTGCAATGTTCAGCGTCGAGAATAGAATTTCATCTGAGCCTCGTTCAAGCCGGGCGTCAGTGGACCAACAACTTCATCGATGAATGCGATCTAAGAATAGACAAATGACACAAACTCAAAAAGAAAAGATGCTGGCGGGCGAGATGTACAACCCCGTGGACCCGGAGCTTCAGGCGGACCTGCTGGCCGCGGGAGCCTGGCTAAAGAGATATAATGACACTCTGGGAAGTCCCGCCGAGCATTGGAACGCACTCCTTCTCGAGCGGCTCGGAGAGGTCGGAACTGGAGCTGTCATCCGCCCGCCATTTCATTGCGACTATGGCTTCAACATCAGGCTGGGTGACTATGTGTACATCAATTTCAATTGCGTAATCCTTGACGTAGCAGAGGTGACGATCGGTCCTGGGACAGCAGTTGGGCCGGCTGTTCAGATCTACACCGCCGATCATCCACATGATCCCGAGCAGCGGCAGGCTGGGCTGCAGTTAGGTCGGCCCGTCCGGATTGGAAAAGACGTGTGGATCGGCGGTGGAGCAATCATCCTCCCAGGTGTGACAATCGGCGATAATGCAGTAGTCGGCGCCGGAAGCGTGGTCACCCGCGACATACCCGCAGGGGAAAAAGCCATGGGGAACCCGGCCCGACTCAAGCGCTGACGCAGACCGATGAGCACCATACCGAGGCGGCCTATGTCTACCAGCACTGAGGCCCGCACTTGCCGCGAGGCCGATGCGAGGCCAGCTCGCTAAGTCTCAGATACCGAAGATTCAATGGACGGTTATTCGAGGTGTCGTAGCGTATCAACATCGAACGCTTCGCGTAAAGCCATGACGTAGAATTCCATCCATGGCTTGAATAGCGGCAATCAAAACAATCGATTTTAAATATCTCATCGGGTCCGATTAGTAAGGTTCCAAATTGGCTCGCGAGAGCGCTTTGACGCCCGAGCCCCTTGGCACGGCAAAATGGAGATAAATCAATGTGTGGGATTGTTGGCATCATCGGGCGGCACCCGGTGTCGCAGCGACTGCTCGACGCGCTAAAGCGTCTGGAGTACCGCGGATACGACTCCGCTGGCATTGCGACAATCTCTGAAGGCAACTTGGAGCGCTGCCGTGCGCAGGGCAAGCTCGCCAATTTGGAAACGAGGCTCAGGGAACAGCCGCTGAACGGGATCATCGGCATAGGCCACACCCGTTGGGCCACCCACGGGGCACCAACCGAACGCAACGCTCACCCACATATTGTGGACGGTATTGCCGTCGTTCATAATGGTATCATCGAAAACTTCGCACAGTTGAAGGCCGAATTGGAGGCGACTGGAGCGGACTTCAAGACGAGCACCGATAGCGAGGTTGTTGCGCATCTCCTAGCAAAATACCGCCACGACGGTATGAGTGGCCGAGAGGCTATGCATGCGACGCTGAAACGTCTGACGGGAGCCTTTAGCCTTGCAATACTTTTCCAGGATGACCCATCCACCATCATGGCGGCACGCAATGGGCCGCCGCTGGTTATTGGTCATGGCGATGGGGAGATGTTTCTGGGTTCCGACCCTATCACCCTTGCGCCTTTGACCAACGAAGTTACTTACCTGGTTGACGGCGATTGGGCTGTGATGAGCAAAACGGACATTAGGATCTTCGACAGTGACGGCAACGTTGTCACGCGCTCACGGTGCACCTCGATGGCTTCAGCCGTCCGAGTGACCAAGGGTGACTATGACCACTTTATGGAGAAGGAGATCTACGAGCAGCCCGAGGTCATAGCTCGCGCTGTTGGCCGCTACATCGATATTGCCCACCACCAGATAGTCCCAGTATCAGCGGAATTGGATTTCGCAAACGTTAGTCGCCTTGTGATATCCGCATGCGGCACCGCCTATCTAGCGGGCCTGATCGGCAAGTACTGGTTCGAACGCTACGCACGCCTTTCAGTGGAAATCGATGTCGCCTCAGAGTTCCGCTATCGCGATATCCCCCTGTCGCCGAATGCGGCCGCGCTTTTCATCTCGCAGTCCGGAGAAACCGCTGACACGCTTGCATCGATGCGATATTGCAAGGGGCATGGATTGAAGGTCGGCGCCGTCGTCAACACAAGCGAATCGACCATTGCTCGAGAAGCCGATGCCATCTTCCCGATCCTCGCCGGTCCTGAAATCGGGGTAGCGTCGACCAAGGCGTTCACTTGCCAGCTTGCAGTTCTCGCTGCTCTGGCCATTAGTGCAGGCAAGGCGCGCGGTACTATTACCGAGGACGAGGAGCGTCAGCTGGTCATGCGTTTGGTTGAATTGCCGCACGTCATGAGGCAGGTGCTGCGCAACGTTCTGCCAGAGATCAAACTCCTGGCACGGGAACTTTCGGGATACTCTCACGTGCTCTATCTTGGCCGCGGAACCACTTTTCCGTTGGCAATGGAAGGCGCACTTAAACTCAAGGAAATTTCCTATATCCACGCTGAGGGCTATGCCGCTGGTGAACTGAAACACGGGCCGATCGCGCTCGTCGACAAAAACATGCCCGTCATCATCATTGCGCCACATGATCGATTCTTCGATAAGACCGTCTCAAACATGCAGGAGGTGGCCGCGCGTGGCGGCCGTGTCATTCTCATCACCGACGAGAGCGGAGCTGCTAGTTCGAAGCTCGACACCATGCACACGATCGTGCTGCCGGATGTCGAAGAAATAGTAGCACCCATCGTCTTCTCTCTCCCTCTACAGCTGCTTGCCTACTACGTGGCGGTCACCAAGGGAACCGACGTCGACCAGCCGCGCAATCTCGCTAAATCGGTCACTGTCGAATAATCGCATAGCTCCCAGCGCTGAAGATGCAAGACGTTCCGTCGTAAATTAGAATAGTGAGGCTGCATGAATGAAATTTCGCTCGCGGATGTGTCATGGCGAGTTGGCCAGGAAGTTGGCACATCGGAATGGATCACGATCGACCAGACTACTGTCAACCTTTTCGCGGATGCAACACATGACCATCAGTTCATTCATGTGGACCCGGAACGCGCCGCGGTTGAAAGTCCGTTCGGCGGCACGATCGCTCATGGTTTCCTAACACTCTCACTTTTGTCGGTGATGAATTTCAGCGGGATGCCAAAAATTCGCGAACAGACAATGGGCCTCAACTACGGCTTCGATCACGTGCGTTTTATGTCACCCGTTAAAACCGGGAGCCGCGTACGCGGCCGCTTCGTCTTGTCCGACTGCCGCTTTCGGGGCGCAAGCATGCTTGTGACGACCTACGAGGTGACGGTCGAGATTGAAAACGAGAGCCGGCCGGCACTCACCGCCAACTGGATCACGGTTGTTCAGTTCGATCCCAAAGATCGGCCGAAAAACGCTTCTCATGCTATCACAAGCTAGTCACCTGAATCTGAAGTTCGGTTCATTGTCTTCTGGCAGAAGCGCTTGACCGACGCGAGGATTTGGTCGGCGGATTTGACCCACTTGTACGGGGTGGGGTTTTCGTTGTGGGTTTCCTGCGGTGGAACGGTGTACGCCGCGCTGCAACGGCTTTCGCGTTAGCTCTGCAAACCACCGCTCGACCTGATTGATCCAGGATGCCGACGTTGGCGTGAAGTGAACATGCCAGTGTGGGCGGCCCGCGAGCCAGGCCTTGATTCTAGGCGTCTTGTGGGTCGCATAGTTGTCCATCACCAGATGCACGTCCGGCCCACTGGGCATTTCGGCGTCGATCCGCTTCAGGAAGTCGAGGAATTCAGTGGCCCGGTGACGCTTGTAGCAATGACCGATCACCGCACCAGTGGCAATGTCGAGCGCGGCGAACAGAGAAGTCGTGCAGTTGCGGACATAGGTATGGGTGCGCCGTTCGGCGATGCCCGGTGCCATAGGCAGAACCGGCTGCTCGCGATCCAATGCCTGGATTTGCGATTTCTCATCCACGCATAGCACGATCGCCCGGTCCGGTGGCGACATATAAAGGCCGACGATGTCCTGCTTTGCAAACCCTGCGCGCACAGCAAGACCATCCGGCATCGATCCGACAACGAGCGTGCCGCCTTATGCCGGCGCACCTGAGATTCGAGGAAATTTCTGTCCGCGTCGCTCAGAACGACGAGGTCCGCCTGCAATACAAAATAGTGAAGAGAGCCTGAAGGCGCTTTCGAAGCGCTATGGCATCAATCAAAAGACGGTGGCCAAATGGAGGAAGCGGACATCGTTGGCCTCCCTGCCGACAGGACCTGAAGAACCGCACTCGACGATACTTTCAATGGAGGAGGAAGCTGTTGTCGTCGCCTTCCGCAGGCACACGCTGCTGCCTCTTGGCGATTGCCTTTATGCGCTTCAGCCGACAATTCCGCATCTGACGCGCTCTTCCTTGCATCGATGCCTGCAACGTCACGGCATATCTCGTCTGCCCGACGTTGAAGGGGATAGGGAGCGCAAAAAGAAGTTCAAAAGCTGCCCGATTGGCTACTTCCATATCGACATTGCTGAGGTCCAGACGTCGGAGGGCAGGCTCTATCTCTTTGTCGCCATTGACCGAACAACCAAGTTCGCCTTCGCTGAGTTCTATAGCAAAGCCGGTAAGATGAATGCCGCCCCCTGCGCAATCTGATCGCGGCAGTGCCTTACATCATCCATACCGTCCTGACCGACAATGGCATCCAGTTCACCAACCGGGCTGTTGACCGAAATGCCTTCCAGCACATCTTCGACTGGGTCTGCGACGATAACGACATTGAGCATCGTCTGACTAAGGTGAAGCACCCGTGGACCAATAGGCAGGTCGAGCCGATGAACCGAACGATCAAGGAAGCTACGGTCAAGCGCTTCCACTACGACGATCACGCACAACTAAAAGTGCATCTCGCCGACTTCATCAACGCCTACAATTTTGGGCGCAGGCTCAAGACCTTAAAGGGCCTCACACCCTACGAGCTCATCTGCAAACGGTGGACTTCCGAGCCAGATCGAGTCATCCTCGACCCTATCCATCAAATGCCGGGACTAAACACCTTCGCCAACCTTGTGGCCGTGATGTCTGTTCACCATTGCTGGCTCTTGCGATCCAGCGGATTGCTGTCGAAATCCTAACCCCAAACCCGGCGGCAGCCTACCGTGCGGACCTGCTTGCCACAGACGCTTTCAATACGCGTAACCGAAGATCATCGCTCAGTGCTCGTGCCAACACCCACCTCTTCGTTGTGGATGTTGAATCAGCTTCGCCGCGCCACATCACCTCATAATCGATTCAGCGGCCATCGTTCCTGAAGGCCGCTGACAGGGTGGTTCAGGTGATAGAGCACGTGCCGGCGTCTCGCGCCGTCCGCCTTGGTTAAAACAGTGGCCGCGTGCGCGGTACCGCCGCTATCGCCGGCGCAATGATCCGCTTCGATTATGCAAGAATTAAAATGGTATCACCAGATTTAGCAAATCGGCTTCCGCCTGAATAGTCGAATAGGCGCCGCCAGGACCGGCGGTAAGGATGTCCTTCCGTGTGTTGCAGCGTCTTCCGCCTGACAGCCGGTGCGATCCTGGCATGCTCGTTGGGCGAATCCGGAAACGGAGCCCAGCGCCTGTCACAGGGCGAGACAACAATATCCCCCGCGGGCGCTGCAGGACCAGGAGGGCGGGGCATCGCGCCGCCTGGTCCAATGACAATGTGCGCATACTTGACCTCCCATGTTACATCCGTTCCGAAGCGCACACCATCGAACTGTACACTGAGCGCGTGCGCGTCGTCTTGGCCCCGAATGACGAGCGTTCCACTCTCGCCCACCACGTCATGCAAGACGATGTCGCGATAGATGGGGATGCTGCCCCCTCGCGCTTTTTCGTCATAGTGCGTGTCGAAGTCGATCGGCTTTCGATTGCCGCGCAAACAGACATTTTCATAGCGCACATTGCTAACCGTTCCACCACGGCTGATGTCGCTCTTGATCCTGAGGCCCGAAGTCGCGCCATCGAGCGTCACATCACGGACGAGAATGTCACTGACGCCTGCGACCGTCTCGCTCCCGATCGACAGGCCGTGTCCCCAATAAAGATGATCGTCCACGATCGAAACATGGCTGGTCGGGCCATTCCCTGCCTTGAGCGCTATATTGTCGTCGCCGGTGCGGATGAAGCTGTGAGCGATGGTGATGTCCTGCGACGCGCCGGGATCAATGCCGTCGGTGTTGCGGCTATCTGCGGGCGTGTCGATCTGTACGCCCCAAAAAGTCGCACCTTCAACATGATTCAGCACGACGTGAAAATTGGGCGAGTTGCGCAGCTTCACCTTGTAGAAGCTGATCTCCTTCGCGTGATCAACCTCGATCAGTCTGGGATTGTTCTGCTTGCCCCCCTTCGTCTGAGCGCGACGGGCAAGCTGCCACCAAGTTTCATCATGGTCGGCCATAGTCGCGCCGCCCTGGCCGTCAATCACTCCGTCGCCAATGATGCCGCCGCCCCGCGTTCCGGCAAATAGGATGAATGGACGGCAACCATTGCCTTTGTCATCGATCGTCCCGCAATGCCCGTCGAGGTCATAGGCATGCGGATCGGCAATCGCCGCGAGCACTACATCGTGCTCAAGCCAGAGGGTGATGCCTGACTTAATGGTCAGCGGTCCGCTGAGAAAACGTCCACCCTGATCACCCGCGACCAAATGGACGGCTTCACCGACCGCGCAGTGATCGATAGCGGCCTGAAGACGGCGGGTCTCGGCTTGATCATCTCCGCCAAACGAGGCGATCATTGGCGACAGCGTCGCACACACATGTACTGGCAAAGCCGGTTCAGAGACCGTTCTGCGATCTTGCGCCCAAGCAGGAACGACATTTACCACCATGAAAAAAAAGAGGGCAAAACTCGTTAGAGGGGATGGAAAAGACGATATCAGTTCGTACCTGCGTTCAGTGGTCATCGACGTCCTCATCCTTGGTGGCACCTGCCTTCGATCGTGTCGCATAGCGTGGTTTAGCTCGGTTGATCATCGAGCTCGCCGGCCGGTCCGGGAACCAGCTTGCCGCAGGCAAGTTGATAAGCGGATCAGCGGGCGGTCATTGTGGCGATGGTTTCCAGCGTCATTGGTTCCCTTTGAGCCTGCTGATGGTCGAGCAAATCCTGTTCCATGAAACAACGTGACATCGCAACCAAGAGCCTCCATGTCAGTTTTGCAGTAGTCAGCGCCTTCATCCGAGCGCGATGAATGTCAACGCGATCCAGCAGCGAGTGCCCAGTTCCGTACCGAATAAAACTCTGAAAGCCACATTCGATCCCCTTTTTGCCACCGGCATGTGGGGGAAGCAGCTTGATCGCTGGTTGGACCTTTTAACGCCATTTGTTCCGATCCTTTCCGGCGAGAGCAGCGGTTCATTGCCCAGCATGGAAGAAGCGCATTGCGGCGTCAAAGTCGTGCTTCGCAGTCATCCACCGGCCGTGCTTGCCGATGGCGTTTTACAGCACTACTCGCCGCCGATGTTCATCCGTCTCTTTCGAACAAAATTCGGTGCGTGGGTGAAAGCGCTACTGAGAAACCAGGCGCGGAACTGGGAAGTCTAGTACCTTGTCCGTATAGGTTTCGACCAAGGCGCTAAAAGGAGTGCCGTCAGGAAGTTTCAGTACCGCATGATGTTCGAGCAGGAACGGCGGCAGGCTACGGGAACTTGTTTCATCCGCAAGTAAACCATCCATGTCCCAGCCTTCGGACACTGGGGCCCAGAGTAACTTGGCGGTCAGGTTTGTGCGAGTGAAATTGAGAGCCTGAACGGCTCTGCCGAATGCGATATCGCTGGTATTCAAAGCCTTGGTCATCTCTGCGGTTAATTTTGCAGGTAGATACCAGTTATCGGCTTCAGACAAGACGCGGTCGCCGCAGGTCAGGCTGACGTGGCGATAAGCGATAGGCTCGCTGGGGCCGACGTTGAGAAGTTGACGGATTCGCTGATCCGCCGGCTTGTCTTGCCCGCGCGCGCGCTGAGCGACGATTTTGGACCCCTCCGGTGCGAGTTTGTGCGCGGCGCACCAGCGGTCAAGAGTCAATGTGGCACTGGCGTTGCTCAGCAGGTTAGCATTCAAGGTCTGGAGGACCGCAAGCGCTTCAACTCGAGATGTTGTAGTGTTCAGCCATGGAGACCGTGTGGATGGTTCTTGCGCAAAAGCGATCTGGGTGCTCAGCACGATGCCGGTTGCGGAAAGTGCGGCGATGCGAATGCATTTCGAGGACGATAATGACACTGAAAATAAACTCCTTTCTGGAGCAAATTTAATGGGCGATTCTAGGTCAACTATTCTAATATGGCAGGCGACCATTTGTGCTTCGGCAGCAAGCTTTGAACTGGGCGCTACTTACCACTTTTCGATGTTTTTGCCTTATTGGGCCGCCCGCCTGCATGGTGTTAGTGTTTGCGACCGTTGGCGACTCGGCCCGCGATTCCACCGTGAATTTGGAAACAAGATGCGTAAATCGGGAACGTCGCGTCATAACCCTTACCAACGGGTTTTAGCGCCTTTGTCGTCCTCCTCGCTCTTTGCGAAATGTTCATGTCGCTGGACCGGATAGAATAGGTCGCAACCGCAAGCCCAATCCAAGAGCAATTGTTGAAAAAAAGTCTTCTTCGGCGACACACAGCGCTCCTGTCGGTGTTCTGTAGTTGCCGCGTGCGGATGCGCGTGGGCACACGGCTTGTCTGATTTATTTTGGTGCTCCATTTGATCGTGCTCCTTGTGGAAACCTACCGGATTTCGCCGCAAGATTTCAGCATTCATAGGAAAGAACCCTACTGCAATATCGTTGCTCCCCTCAGCAGGATAATTGATAAAGCCAACAAATAACGCAACAGGCCCATTGGATATATTTTATAATATAAAATGGCAGATTTCGAAAAATTGGAAAAATATTAAATAAAATGGTGAGCTAAAGGACATATTTCCACGTATATTATTTGATATATCGCAATTCGGGGCTTCGGATGCTCTGAAGGTTCGGAAGACATTCCTGAATGTCTATCGCGGGACGTGCTTTCAGCGATCCTACAGGGGCTTCAGTGGTTGCGATCAGATGATTGACCTCTTAGAGTCGGATTCGAAAAGCGTTCGACGATATCCATATCTTGCTAGCCGTCGGGTGATGAGACGAATGTGGGCGATCATGATCCACGCTTCGGCTGATGCGATGGAGCGTTCGACGTCTTTGGCCAATCTTCGACATCTGCCAAGCCAGGCAAAAGTCGTTCGACCACCCATGGACGCCGGCAGAACCTCGAAGCCTTTCGACTTGTCTGAGCGCTTGATGATCTCGATCATCCAGCGCCCGATCTTTTTCAGTCGCCGCTTCAAATCTTATCGCCCGCTAGTCACCAAAGACATGCAGCAACATGGCCACCTGTGGCGGATGGATTTAAAGAAGATCGGGAGCACCGTCGCGATCCTGAATGTCGGCGCTGTGCACCATGAGACCGACCATCAGGCCGAGCGTATCGACGATGATATGGCGCTTACGGCTCTTGTTCTTCCTGCCTGCTTCATTGCCCCGGATGCCGCCGCTTTCGGTGGTCTTGATGCCCTTGCTGTCGATCACACCTGCGTCGGGCTTGCCTCCTTGCCCCCAACCTGCGCGTTTCCATCACGAGACGATGGTTGATGCGTGGCCGAAGTCCCAACGCTCTCCATTCATAGAAATAGCTCTGGACGGTCGAGCAGGGTGGAAATCCTTCGGCAGCATCCGCCATCGGCAATCAGCTGTGGCGATAGCAGGGCATTCACCACCTCTCGCAAATCCGTGCTCCGTGGACGGCCCAAGCGGCGCAGCATTGGCAGGAAAGGCTGACGTGCCCCCATTCCCGTCCGTCATATCGCTTGCGTAGCGTGCCGCCCGGCATATTGCCGGCGAGTGATTTCAGTCCAGGTCGTCTGTTCGTCGACATTGGCATTGACGATCCATCATGGGACCATTCGGTGTTTTCGAAGAAGCGCGACCGATTGCTGGAGGGCGACATCGCCGCGAAATTCCAGGGCGCGATCCCTTCCCAGCCCAAGGGAAAGCGGCTGCTGTCAACGGACAACTTCTCTGTCGATGGCACGCTGAGCTTGCGTCAGATGCGCAACCCCATCTTTCGCCGTCGGCCAGGGAAAGTATCCGCGTTCCAAAATTTTGTAAAACAGGCAAAACCCTTGGCCATCCCACCATAAAAGTTTGATCCGATCAGCGCGCTTTCCGCGGAAGCCGAAGATTGCGCCGGAGCCCGGCGCTTCCTTGATGACTGTCTCGACCAACGCTGACAGACCATCAATGCCA
>NZ_JH719395.1:2387623-2766107 GCF_000271845.1 Rhizobium leguminosarum bv. trifolii WSM2297
CCGATAATGGAGTCGCGCTTGATGACTTCGGCTTCCTGGCTCTCAAGTTTCGCCGCCTGTTCAGCGACGAGCGCGCGCAATGCAGATAGCTCGTCATGACTGTCCAGCGGCGTTGTTTCCATACCCGCATACATAGCCGATTTGCGCCGGAAGTGCCAGCTTTATGCCCCGGATGTCCTTGCAAAATATAGCTTTTAACCCGTTCGTCCGGGAGCAGAAGTCCACGCAGGTCGGCGCCAATCGATCCCCTCAACAAGCATCGACAACTGAGCTTGCGTCAGATGCGCAACCCCATCTTTCGCCGTCGGCCAGGGAAAGTATCCGCGTTCCCAAAAATTTTTGTAAAAACAGGCAAAAACCCCTTGGCCATCCCACCATAAAAAGTTTTGATCCGATCAGCGCGTTTTCCGCGGAAGCCGAAGATTGCGCCGGAGCCCGGCACCTCCTTGATAGCCGTCTCGACAAGCGCCGACAGTCCATCAATGCCACGCCGCATGTCGGTCACCCCGCAGGCCAGATAAACCCGCACATTCCCCGAAGGCCCGATCATGCCGCCTCCACACAAGCGACCAGTGACGATAGCACTTCGAGATCCATGTCCGCTGCAATTCTCAGTAAGCGGCCATTCCTTAGGACGATCTCAACGTCTTTGCATCTCGACCGAGCACTGCTCCTCTTGGAACCGTCACTCACGCTCTCCGACGCTCCGATAAGCGATACCGGGATGAACGATGCGGCCTGGGGAGATTCGGGTGGCAAGAGCTTCTTTCGCCAGGCGTAAATCTGCTGCGGAAGAACGTCGTGCCGGCGCGCTACATCCGAAACGGTGCCATCCGCGCTGAACGCTTCTTGCAATATCGAAAGCTTCAGTTCCATCGACCAGCGACGTTGTCGCTCGGCACCCGTCAGGATCTCAACCTTGCCCATTCATACCCTGTTACGTCACAAATGAATCATCTGTGTCGTAACTTGCGCCAATCCCGCACCTAACCAAAATCCGATCACCGGACGCTCACAGATCATCAAGCGTTCCGACAAGGCGAAGGGTTTCAAAATCCTGCCGCAACGCTGGGTTGTTGAGCGGACCTTCGCATGGATGGGCCGATGCAGAAGACTGGCCAAGGACTTCGAAAAATCCATCGCTTCAGCAGAAGCATGGATAACCATCGCCCACATCCGCATGCTCACCAGACGCCTCGAGATACGGATATCGTTAAGCCTTTTCGAGTCCGACTCTGAGCATGCCATTTCGCTTCAAATGAAATCAAAATGCAGAATTGAAACATCCTTTCGTAACAGAACATGACCAATAAGCACCAGTGGCAACTGGCGCCGACTCTTTCGGCAACCCGCGACCGTAAGGCGATACGAAATGTTCACTGCACCTTGGCCCCTGACGATGGCCTTCTTGACCTCGAGTTTGCTTTCTACCGAGGCCGCCCAAGTATCCTTCCATGAATTTGATCGACTTGCCCGCGATTGCGCACCATCGGTCGATTCGACCACGTTAGCGGCTATTGCGAAGGTCGAGAGCGGCTTTGATCCGCTTGCGGCACATGACAATACTACGGGTGAGACCCTTCACTGGGATGATCAGACGCAAGCACGCCACAGTGTCCGTGACCGTCTAGATGCGCATCATTCCATTGATGTCGGGCTTATGCAAATCAATAGTAACAACTTCTCGGCTCTCAACCTCACGATTGAAAATGCCCTGCAGCCCTGCAAGTCGCTTGCTGCTGCAGCGTATCTGCTTGAAAGCCGCTATGCCGGAGGTGAGACCGCTGTGGCGAAGCAAATTGCGCTCCGAAGGGCAATCTCCGCCTACAACACCGGTGATCTGCAAACCGGGTTTGTAAACGGTTATGTGCGGAAAGTTGAGGCGGCCGCTCAAGAGATTCTGCCGCGGCTTGTCGAAGTACCCCAAGCGGCCGACGAAAAGCAGAACCCCGATGAGACTTGGGACGTATGGGGTTCATATGAGCAAATGCATTCGCAAGAGGACTCAGCGCGTCTCCCAAAGCTTCAAAAAGGGGCGCTCCCTTGAATTTAACAGCGATCACAAACATCGGGTCAACCAATAGGAGATACAACAATGACGTCATCCGTTAAAAATCGTGCAGGTTTTCGCTCCTCTCCTCTTCAGCTGCGTGAAACGTTGCGTTCTCTAAGTTCCTACGCGCCAGCCGTCGGTGGAGGAGCAGCCTGGAGTATCGTCTGCTCTGCGCCAGCGATGGCACAAGTGACGGGCGGGGCCAATCCCGCCGCGATGGTGGATAATATCTGCGCGTTCATCCTCGGTCCATTCGGTCAGTCTCTGGCCGTGCTCGGTATCGTTGCAATCGGCATATCGTGGATGTTTGGTCGTGCTTCGCTTGGTCTCGTTGCCGGCGTCATCGGCGGCATCGTTATCATGTTCGGCGCCAGCTTTCTTGGTAAAGCACTCATTGGCGCAGGCGGATGAACGAGCGACTGGATGAGAGTGTTCTTTACGTGGCGGCGACACGCCCTGCGTTGTTTCTCGGCGTGCCGCTTAACTTAGCCGGCTTGCTCATGATGTTAGGCGGCCTGATCATCGTCATCGTTCAGAACCCTCTTTATGAAGTTGTTCTTGTTCCACTGTGGTTCGGAGCAAAGGTCGTTGTTGAACGCGATTATAACGCCGCGAGCGTAGCGCTGCTTTATCTGCAGACCGCTGGCAGAAGCGTCGATGGTTCGATCTGGGGCGGGGCAAGCGTCAGCCCCAACCCGATCAAAGTACCAAGACGCGGAAGGGGGATAGTTTAATGTTCGGCACAAGTGGCAAGACCGAGAGGTCCGGTGAAATATATCTGCCGTATGTTGGCCACCTCAGCGACAAGGTAGTCCTTCTGGAAGACGGTTCAATGATGGCCATGGCACATGTCGGAGGTTTGCCTTTTGAACTGGAAGACGTGGCCATCAGAAATGCACGCTGCCGAGCATTTAATACGCTCTTACGCAACATTGCCGATGATAATGTGTCGATATGTGCCCATCTCGTGAGACACAATGACGTTCTTCCACCCCCTGCACGGCAGTTCCAAAGCAAATTTGCGGGAGCGCTTAGTGAAACCTATGAGCAACGTGTGCTGCTCGGAAAGCTCTTTCGCAACGATCACTTCCTCACCTTGATCGTATATCCGTGCACTTCGGTCGGTAAATTCAGGGGGCGGTTTCTCAAGCGCTACCAAGGCAAAGAAAACGATCTCGAGAGCCAATCGCGCAACTTGGAAGATCTGTGGCAAATGACTGCTGGCGCCCTCGATGCTTACGGTCTCCGCCGGCTTGGTATTCGCGAGAAAGATGGCGTGATCTTCTCCGAAATCGCGGAAGCGCTCCGGCTGATATTAACGTGTCGTTTGACTGCAGTTCCAATGGTGAGCGGTTCACTCGGCGCATCAATTTATACTGATCGTGTGATCTGCGGTAAGCGTGCGGTGGAGATTCGCGCCCCCGCAGATAGTTACGTCGGCTCCCTGTTTTCGTTTAGAGAATATCCAGCGAAGACTAGAACCGGCATGCTCTCTCCGTTACTGTCTACGAATTATCCACTTGTTTTAAGCCAGAGTTTCTCGTTTCTGACGCGTGCCCAGGCTCACGCCAAACTTAGTCTTAAGTCCAGTCAGATGACGAGTTCTGGTGACAAGGCCGTCAGCCAGATCGCCGAGCTCGCCGAAGCAGAGGACGCACTAGCGAGCAACGAATTTGTGATGGGGGCACACCATCTGAGCCTCTGCGTCTATGCCGATGATCTCAATAGCCTAGCAGACCGCGCCGCATCCGCCCGCACTCGTTTGGCGGATTCGGGTGCCGTCGTCGTCCAGGAGGGTATTGGCATGGAGGCGGCTTACTGGTCTCAACTTCCGGGGAACATCAAGTGGCGCACGCGACCCGGGGCAATCACCTCCCGCAATTTCGCCGACCTGGTGTCATTCGAGAATTTCCCCAGCGGCAACAGTTCGGGTCACTGGGGCAATGCAATTGCACGCTTCCGAACCAACGGCGGCACCCCTTTCGACTATGTCCCGCATGAAAACGATGTTGGAATGACTGCAATATTCGGACCGGTCGGAAAAGGCAAAACAACGCTGATGGCCTTTATCCTTGCGATGCTCGAGCAGAGCATGGCGGAACGTAACGGCGCGATTGTTTTCTTTGACAAGGATCGCGGTGGCGAACTGTTGGTACGCGCCACCGGAGGGACATATCTTGCGCTTCGCAGGGGCGTTCCCAGTGGTTTGGCGCCTCTGCGGGGCCTTGAAAATACGTCGGCGTCGCGCGATTTTCTGCGAGAGTGGATAGTCGCTGTGATTGAGAGCGACGGCCGTGGCGCAATTTCGCCGGAGGAAATTCGGCGCTTAGACCGCGGCATCTCGCGGCAGCTTTCGTTTGAGCCGGGTATGCGGTCAATTGCTGGGCTGCGTGAATTCCTCTTGCACAGCCCCGCAGAGGGAGCAGGTGCCCGGTTGGAACGGTGGTGTAGAGGAAGCGCACTCGGTTGGGCTTTTGATGGCGAGACAGACGAAGTCAGACTGGACGCTACCATTACAGGCTTCGATATGACGCAGCTCCTGGAGTACGAGGAGGTCTGCGC
Source organism: Rhizobium leguminosarum bv. trifolii WSM2297 (assembly GCF_000271845.1). The sequence goes on from NZ_JH719395.1 coordinate 2,392,239, forward strand.
CCCGGCAGCGGCATATCTACTGCACCGCGTGGGTTCGGTCGTGGATGGTCGTCGCTTTGTCATGAGCTGCGATGAGTTTCGGTTTTATTTGCTAAATCCTCAATTCGCCGCGGTCGTCGACAAGTTCTTGCTTACTGTTCGCAAGAACAACGGCATGTTGATACTCGCAACACAACAACCAGAGCACGTTCTTGAATCGCCTGTGGGAGCCAGTCTTGTTGCACAATGCATGACGAAGATTTTCTATCCTTCACCCACGGCCGACCGGTCAGCCTATATCGATGGCTTGAAGTGTACTGAAGGTGAATTTCAGGCTGTTCGCGAGCAAATGGCAATCGGCAGCCGTAAGTTTTTGCTCAAGCGCGAGAGCGGGAGCGTTGTCTGCGAGTTTGACCTCGCCGATATGCGCGAATATGTCGCCGTACTATCCGGTCGTGCTAACACGGTGCGCTTCGCCGATCAGCTCCGCGAAAAATACGGAGAAGCCCCCGCTGCGTGGATCGATAAATTCATGGCTCGTTACCATGAAGCGCGGGATTGAAGGAGAAACCTTGATGAAAATTGTCCAACTGACAGCAACGGCGCTCGCAACTTTATTAGCGCTGCAGGGACCAGCTCGCGCGCAGGGCATGCCTGTCATTGACATAGCGGCAATTGGTGAGGCCATCATTCAAATTGAAAAGTCAGCTGCGATACTCGAACAGACCATCCAACTGGTGACCGTGTTCTCGTCGTCTTTCGGCGTCACCGGTTTGTTGAGCTCGCTCAACCAGCCAAACCGGTACCCCTTGAGGAATGCGCTAAGCGAGAAAATGTTTGGTGACCCGAAGGTACCAAATGGCACCACTGCGAGAGCGATCATTAGTGAGCGCAAGGTCCAAGGTTCCGACGCGGAAGCGGTGTTGCTGAATCAGCAGATTACCCGCGCTGCCAATGCTGCGGACATTGCGGCCGAAAATCTCGACATGATGGGCAAACGGCTTGCAGAAAACAGCAAGACGCTCGGTCAGCTATCGGGTTCAAGAAACATTATGCAGGCGACCGTCACGAATGGCCTGCTTCTCAAGCAGATCCACGATGCAATCATCCAGAACAGCGAGGCGACGAGCCTGCTTACGATGGCGACTGCACAGGCTAGCCTCCAAGCGGCAGAAGAGGCGGCAACGCAGCGACGAGAGCGGAATGAAACGGCGCGCATGTTTGGGTTTGTCAAAAAAAGGTAACATCCATTGGCAGATATTTAAACTCGGCCGACCTTCGGTGAAAAGAACCAGATGGGGTTAGAGCGATGAACTTCGGCATTCTTACGCCGTTTACGGCTATACATTTGGTTTTTGATCAGGCCTTCACACACGCACTCAATTCTGTGCTCCAGAAGATCCAGAACGCAATGAACGCGCCTCTGGTGGCATGTGTCACCCTTTGGATAATCGTGCAAGGTGTCTTGGTGATGCGGGGCGAAATAGATGCCCGCGGTGGGATCACGAAGATCATCAAGGTGTCAATCGTGATCTCCCTTATCTTAGGTCAGGCGAACTACCATGACTTCGTCGTGTCATTCTTTCATGATACGATTCCGAGCTTCGTTGACCAAATCAGCGGCAGTAAAATTCCACTCATTGATATTCCGCAAAAGCTTGACTTCATGTTCGTTACGAGCCAGGCCGTCTTCCTGAGCATTGCGGCCGAAATCGGACCGATGAACAGCCAAGACATCCTCGCCTTTGAAGGCGCACAGTGGATTTTCTACGGTTCACTTTGGGTAACATTTGAAATCTTCGACGCCTGTGGAATTCTATCCAAGCTACTCATAGCAATTGGTCCGTTAGTCCTTGTAGGTTATCTTTTTGATCACACCCGCGACATGGCTTCCAAATGGGTCGGACAGCTACTATCCTACGGGCTGTTACTTCTTCTTCTGAATATCGTGGCTACTTTGGTCGTCGCAACTGAAGTCGCGGCTCTGACAGTGATGCTCGGCGTAATCAAATTCGCGGGCACGACAGCAGCCAAGATCATTGGGCTTTATGAACTTGATATGCTCTTTCTGGCCGGTGACGCCCTGATCCTCGCTCTTCCAATGATCGCCGGCAATATCGCAGGCGGCACCTTGGCGAGTACAAGTCAATCTCTTAGCAGTCTCACTCGCCGGTTCGCCCAAACCACACGCGGTTGATGCAGTAACACGAAAAATTCAGGCGAATGACATGAAGTATTGTTCTTGGTTTCTACTCCTCACTCTAGCCGCATGCAGCGCAAGTGATACACTCGCGACTTGCAAGGGCGCCGCTTTCCAGCTGAATACGGAGCGGTGGCAGCCCACCACATCAGATCTCGACGTCAATTGTGTGGGAGAGCCCAAATGAAGGCGCCCGAATATAGTCTGCAAGTGAGCCGGGAAACCCTATCCGCGCATTATGAGGAGGTAGAGGCCTTCCAAACTTCCCGCGCGAGATCGGCAAAGCGTCTTTCCAAAGTTCTTGTCGTGATCGCGGCTGCTGCTGTTTTTGGAAATATCGCGCAGGCGTTTACTATCGCCACAATGTTTCCCTTGATCAGGCTTGTGCCCATGTATCTTTGGGTAAGACCGGATGGGACGGTTGACAGCGAAGTGTCGGTATCTCGACTGCCAGCCACGCAAGAGCAAGCGGTTATTAATGCCTCCCTTTGGCAGTATGTGCACTTCCGAGAGGGCTATACGGCGGATACTGCTCAATACGCTTACGATCTCGTATCAGCTTTCAGCGCACCATCAGTTCGCCAAGAATATCAGCAGTACTTCAACTACCCGAGTCCGACCTCGCCGCAGGTCACAATTGGCAAGCGAGGTCGACTTGATGTCGAGCATATCTCATCAAACGATATTGCCCAGGGGGTACAGCAGATTCGTTACAAAAGGACTCTCATTTTGGATGGTCAAACGCCCGTGGTGAGCACTTGGACTGCAACCATCCGCTATGAAAATGTCACAAGCTTACCTCGTCAAGCCAGGCTGACTAACCCAGCAGGGCTGGTGGTTACCTCCTATACGGCCTCGGAAGATAGCGTCTCGAACGCAGGAGGAACGCAGCCATGACAGCAAGAGCTGCTTTGACGCTGGTCTGCTTGATTTCCGTTGCGATGGGCGTTCGTGCGGAAGACACTCCTACTGCCGGCAAACTGGACCCGCGCATGCGCTATCTGGTCTACAACCCCGACCAAGTGGTTCGTATGTCAACTGCTGTCGGCGCAACCCTCGTTGTCACATTCGGAACTGGCGAGACGGTAACAGCGGTCGCCGTGTCGAACAGTAAAGATCTGGCAGCGCTCCCGCGAAGCAACTATCTCTTTTTTAAGGCCAGTCAAGCTCTCTCCCCGCAGCCAGTCATCGTGCTTACTACGAGTGAGGCTGGTGCGCGGCGATATGTATTCAGTATTTCCACGAGGACTATGAATCGACTTGATACCGGACAACATGACCTCTACTACAGCGTACAATTCGTGTATCCTGAAGACGGCGCCGCTGCTCGGCGGAAGGAAATAGAAAAGCGATCACTATTAAATCGGATGCGGGCGACCGCGCAGGCTCAACAAGAAGCTGAAGATTTATTGAGCCAACCAGCTGAGGTCGCCGATCAGGATAGTAACAATTTTCACTACGTCGCGAAGGGCGACCGCTCGCTAACGCCGCTGGAAGTCTTTGATGACGGAGCCACCACGGTTTTCCGGTTTCCAGGGAACATGCGCGTTCCCTCCATCTATATCATCAATCCGGATGGCAAAGAAGCCGCTGCCAATTTTTCGATTAAAGGAGATTACATCACGGTTTCGGCAGTCGCCCGTGAATGGCGGTTGAGGGATGGCCATACAGCATTAGGGATTTTCAACAGCGCATATGACCCCATTGGAAGAAATCCGGGCACGGGTACGGTCAGAGCCGATGTGTGGCGTGTCGTGAAAGGTGCCAGCCGATGAGTGACGTCAAGGAAGAATCGGCGCACGGCGTAGATGTGTCAGGATCGCTTGTTACTGAGCCAGCTCGTCGAAGTCTTTCGGGATCGAAGAAGTTGATGATAGCGATCATGATTCTGGCCTCATCTCTGTCCATTATCTGGACCATCGGATTTTCAAAGAAAAAGGAAGCCCCCCCTCTGCCTCTTGCAACGGTCGATACTAACGCCGAGCCTTTTCGCCCGGTACCGATTGAGGTTGTTCCCAATCCTCCAGCCGAACAGGTTGCTCAACCGTCAGCACGCACGCTAGCAGACAGTTCTTCAGAGGTGGATGATCCGCAGGCCGCGCAATCAGCAATATTCGCCTATAATAGCGGTGATCAATTGGCGAGCCATCCACAAAAAGAGGAACAGAATGGAACATCGTTGCATTTGGACGAAGCTGCACTAGAAAATGATCTTTCAACTCGCATGAAACCCGGTGTGGCGGAGCCAAGCCGAGCTACGCTCCTGCCGCACCCTGATTTCATGATTACCCAAGGAACAATTATTCCCTGTGTTTTACAAACAGCGATAAATACAAATTTGCCAGGTTACGTGAAGTGCGTGCTGCCCCAAGACGTTCGCGGGGCAACGAACAATGTGGTGCTTCTTGATCGCGGTACGACTGTTGTCGGTGAGATTCAGCGTGGTCTACGGCAGGGGGATGCGCGAGTCTTTGTAATTTGGAACCGCGCAGAAACTCCGAATCATGCCCTCGTTTCGCTCGTGTCACCGGGCGCTGATGAACTCGGCCGCTCCGGTATGCCCGGTATTGTTGACAACCATTTCTGGCAACGGTTTGGAGGCGCAATGCTCTTGAGCGTGGTTCAGGGTACGTTCCAGGCCGCCAGCCAGTACGGTGAGAGTTCAGGCGGGCCCAAAGTCAACATCCAAGGGAACGGTGGACAAACGGTTGATACTGCGCTTGAGGCGACCGTAAATATTCCGCCGACTTTGAAAAAAGACCAGGGGGATGCTGTATCAATTTTTGTCGCTCGCGATCTTGATTTCTCAGAAATATACGAACTCAAGGCGACCACTGCTCCGAAGAGGAGAAGTCGATAACCTGAGCTCCGACAAATTAATGAAAATGAAGACTGGAGACTTCAGTGCAAGCTGCAGCACAACCACAATTGTATTTCCTCCTCAAACCCGTTTTAAAATGGCTTGAGGATCCAAGGACCGAAGAAGTAGCGATCAATCGGCCTGGGGAGGCATTCGTCCGCCAAGCCGGCGTGTTCACCAAATTTCCTTCACCTCTTTCATACGAAGACTTGGAAGACATCGCGATATTGGCCGGTGCGTCGCGAAAGCAGGATGTAGGACCACGGAGCCCACTTTGCGCCACCGAGTTGCCGGGCGGAGAGCGACTGCAGATCTGTTTACCTCCCGCGGTGCCGTCAGGTACTGTCAGTCTGACAATTCGGCGCCCGTCCCCTAGTGTTCCCGAACTCGAGGAAGTTTCAGCCCGCTATCAAGCATCACGCTGGAATAAATGGCAGTCGCGCAACGAGCGCCGTGCTCATGAAGATACGGAAATTCTGAAGCACTACGCTCGTGGTGACTTGAAAGAATTCCTTCAAGCATGCGTGACCGGGCGACTGACAATGCTGCTTTGCGGACACACAGGAAGCGGTAAAACGACGATGAGCAAGACGTTGATCAACGCTATTCCACGGGAAGAAAGGCTAATTACTATTGAAGATACACTCGAACTCGTAATCCCGCACGAGAATCATGTCAGGCTGCTCTATTCGAAAGATGGAGCAGGTTTAGGTTCGGTAACTGCAGAGCAGCTTTTACAGGCTAGTCTACGCATGAGGCCGGATCGAATATTGCTGGGCGAGATGCGGGATGACGCGGCTTGGGCGTATGTGAGCGAAGTCGTTTCTGGCCATCCAGGATCGATTTCCACTGTTCACGGAGCAAATCCTGTCCAAGCCTTCAAGAAGCTCTTTTCGCTCGTCAAGAGCAGCCCCCGAGGATCTTCAATGGAAGACCTTACGTTAATCGATATGCTGTCTGCGGCAATCGACGTTATAGTGCCATTCCGGACAAGCGGTGACGTGTACGAAGTTGGCGAAATATGGCTGGCGGCAGAAGCCCGCACACGCGGTGAGACAGTGGCCGATCTTCTAAAGCAGCATTAACGTCTCGACCAGAACAACGGCCGCTGGCATCCATTCTCTCGATGGTGATTATCAATATTATCAATTTTACAAATGTACGTGACCTACTAGGAAAGGGAGCCCGGCGGGAATGACGGAGGTACGATGCTTCAGAGCGGTTGAAATTGCCGCACCCCCCCTCTCGACATGGATGTCATCATTGGTCCATGTCAATCACTGCTCAAGCTTGCCTGGAAAGCAAGCCCGTTTCGATTGAACAAGCACCGGAACGGAACTTCAAGCTCCAACCCACACGCACCAAGATCCGCCGTATCCGAGAGGCGCGCCTCAGACAAACCGCGTCGCTCATACCGATTTGCTAGGAGTGCTCTGGGCACTGTGGTTGCACTAGATCGCCAGTCAGCGTCTCTCGCTAGCTAGAGTGCGAACTTCTCCGGGTCGCCTCGTAAGTGCCGAGAGCTACCTGCGCGCCAAGGGATTGATGCCACACGATCGCCCGGAGGCTCCAACTCAATTCTGAACTGAAAGGTAAGCTGTTGAAACACATTCTTGTCGTTGATAAGGACGCTGCTATACGGCATCTCATTGTCGAATATCTCAGTTTACACGCCTTTAGGTCGACCGCTGTCAGTAATAGCCGGCAGCTGAATCGTGTGCTGGCGTGTGAGCCGGTCGATCTTGTGGTTCTTGATCTTAATCTGGGTCGTGAAGACGGCTTGGAGATCCTACGTGACCTCACGACAAAATGGGCAATTCCCATCATCGTCATCAGCGGAGATCGCCTTGAGGAAGCGGAGAAAGTGGTGGCACTGGAGCTCGGGGCAACTGATTTCGTTCCAAAGCCTTTTGGAATGCCTGAATTCTTAGCCCGCATCCGCGCGGCAATGCGGCGCCGGACTATCAGTCCAGGGGCAAAAGATCGGCGTTCCTTTTATTTTTCAGGATGGTCATTGAACCTTAGACAGCGTCGGCTGATGTCCAGAAAAAGCGGCGAGGTCAAACTTACCTCTGGGGAATTCAATCTTTTGGTTGCCTTTCTGGAACACCCACGTGACGTGTTAACGAGGGAGCAACTTCTGTCGGCGAGCCGAGTGCGTGGAGAAGAGGTGTATGATCGCAGCGTTGATGTTCTCGTTTTGCGCCTGCGTCGAAAGCTTGAGGCGGATCCCGCCAACCCTTGTCTAATCATAACGGCAAGGGGGGCAGGTTATAAGTTCGAGGCTGACGTGGAAATCCATTACGGTGACAACCGGTCTCTTAACAGTAATCTCTACGAGGACCGGGGCCGTGGCTCGCAGGACCCATTCGTCTAAAGCGGCGATCCAGCGTCCGGCGCGACTTTGTCTTCTTCTACCTCCGCCAAGGCCGCAGGCTCCGGCAGGGGGCCCCTCTGGCTCTCGAAGATGCGCTTCAGTGCGCGATCAGAGTAATACCGGACTTTTCTCAGCTTCAATGGCGCGAGACCCTTTATGAGAACGATCTCGTTATCGTCATCTAGCAGCCGAACCTGCTCAGGCCGCAAGAGAGGGGCACCTTGGTTCGAATTTTGAATATTGCGATCGAACAGCTTACCTTGGCTATAGGAGGTGGAGCGCGCTACAAACGTATATTCACCAATTGCTTTCGAAATGTAGAGGGGTGTCTCGTCGTCAGCAGTTGCCATGAAGACTTGCACGCCCGTATTGCTCAGGAAGTTTTGCTTGCCGGCCTCGTCGTAAGTTCCAGACAGCGCTGAGAGGCTTTGGATTATGAACATAAAACGGCCCCTGTAGCCAGCGATCGTCGTGATCGCTGTCTCAATTGTTTCGAGTTTGCCGAGGTGCTTGAATTCATCGAGAAGGAACAGCACCTCGTGCTTCTCGCCATCGTCCGGCAGGGATCGCTGCAAAACAGAAACGATCTGCTGGAAGAGGAGCCGCATAAGTGGTGCGACAACCTCTAGATCGTTCGGGCTGACGCAAAGATAAAGGCAGGTCCGCCGACGGCGAAGATCATAAATTGAAAAGTCAGACCGGCTCGTCGCCGCTTTGACCAAGGGGTCCGCCCATAAATTGAGGCCGCCGTCGCCCAAAACAGAGGTGTAGGAGGTGAGGATTTTTGTATCGTTGCCTGCCATATCGTTGAAAACCCGCTGAGCTTCCTTGCTCATAGTCTCTTCCGCGAGACGCCCAAAGAGCTGATATTTCTCACCTGGTTGAGCAAAGAGATCGTAAACAGCGCCAATGGTCGGCGTACCGCGCTCGATACAAGCAAGAATTCCAGCGACAAATAAATCCCGTGCGCCGTTGATAAATCCCTCCGCCCCCTCACCTTTCGCCGTGATAAGATTTGCAGCCAGGCGACGCGCTTCGGTGAACTGCCGACCTGACGGTAACGCCGCGATATCTAATAGCGGATTGTAACAAGACGTCCGCCGTTCTGGGTCTAGCGGTGCAAACTTAAACACGATGTCTCCGGAATTTTTCCGCGCCCTGGACGTGAGCTCAAATAGCTCGCCCTTAACATCTAGGGCTATAATTGAGCCTTTGAACGTGAGCAGCGTTGGAATGACAACGCCCACGCCTTTTCCCGCTCTGGTAGGGGCAACGATAAGACTGTGAGGCTGCGCGCCATTGGTGAGATAGTAGTCAGACCAGAATGGGCCGCCGGTCTTTCCGAATACTGGGCCACTGATGCAGTTGTACCGCTGGAAATAACCAGCCCGTCGCATCTCACCCACATGAGCCCAACGCGCTGTGCCGTGATGGTCGTGCTCAGATCGGCATAAGACCTGCTGCGCTAGCAGAACGATTCCCGACGTTGCAATGATGATAGCCAAACCTTGATAAAAGATTAGCGTTGTGTAGCCAAGAAAAAACGGCGTCTGGTACCAAAAGGCGAATATATCGAAAGTCATCAAAGCACGGCCGCTAAAGCCGGAATCAAACGTTGAGTAGATACTAGCGGCACAAAAACCCACCGCCAGTGAACACACCGTACTCAGTGCTATCTTCAAGAGCGTTGTTCTTGTTGGTATCATCGGTCCACCATATATCGTTCGATGCCAATACGGCACGCTACCCCATGAATCGATCGCACATCAGGCGATTTGCCGTCAGATCGCGGCGGCACCTCAAAGGAACGAAAATGTCGAGCATGCCTTGCGAAATCGGCGCGGAAAACTGCTACGCGCCAGAAAGAATTGAAGCAACTAATAATGCTGGCATTAGTGTTAGGGGTTAAATCGCTTTGAAATGATGTTGTAACACAGGGTAGCATGGCAGCCCGGACCATCCGACGTGCATATCCCGATCAATCTGAACCGGAACGAACGCCGAGACCAAAGGCAAAGAACGCTCCTCTCTGGCCTTCTTCATCCACTTCCGAACGAGATAAGCATTGACGCCGTGCTCCAGCGCCAGCCGCGAGACCGAAACGCCGGGCTCTAAACACGCTGCGACTGCGCTTCAGAACGTGTGACCCTGCCACTGCGAATTTCCTCCAGAACTGATTAGAGTCCGTCCATCATGTTGAACCGCTCCCAAACGTTGGACCAACGGAAGGTAGAGTTTTCCGCCTTCATTCAGGGAGGCGGGCTGGTTGCGCCTCCGGAATTCGTCAGCGAGATCGGCGGCTTATTACCGATTGCACCATGAAGCCGTTCTTCGTTGCACAACACGACGACAGAACACCCACGGGACCAAGGTTCGCGAGCTTCTGTATCCCTGGCATCCCTGGTCGGAGCGGATCGTTCACGTCCATAAGGCGCTGTCCAAGGGGATACGTTTTTTTCCGCTGCAGCTTTTCTTGTGCTGCCTCTGATCGATTTTCTTGAAGTCCCGTGGTGGATGTTCGACCGATGGGCGAGTGGTTGTTGGCGCAGCCTGGCGGTTCCGCACGTCGATCTCGCAAGCCCTGCATACTTTGGCAAGATTGCTGAAGGACACTGATGCCTCATCACAATCTTTGGTAATGGGCGCATTGGTCTCTCACGAAACGTGTCGGAGTGCAGCGCGACAAAACAAACTAAGACGCGTATTGCCTCATCCAGATTGTCGCTTCAAATCGGAGAGATGTCTCGTTGGAATTACAACTGTAACCCAATATCGGTTCAGCAGAGCCACTGTCCGATGCTAATCTGTAGCTGCAAAAACAACGTGAGATATGATGACCAACAACGCTACAACGCAGCCGCCAAGCAGGCGACTGCTAATTTATTCGGCCACTCAAATATTTTGCCGTGACGGTTAGGCGGCTTCTCGCGTACCTCACCCTCGGTGATCAGAAAAGGTGAAAAGATATGGGAATTTGCTTCTCCAAATCCTCCGGATCGCCTCCACATGTAGCGCAGACGGTCTCCCTGGGCACGCCTCCCGAGAGGTTGCAATGGCCCCCAAGAGAGGCTCTCGAGCAATATCAGATCCAGCAGGCCGCCTACCACATGGGGGCGTCTGTCCTCGGCGAGCCGGTCAGTAGCCCGAGAAGACTTGCGACAGCCGGGCAAACGGTTCACGACGTCCGCCTGCTGCTCAAGCATGGCCGGGGAAACGTTAAGGCGGACGACATTCCCTCGCATGGCCACAACGGCATCGGATCGTCGGCTGCATCTTATGCTCGCAGCTACGAACACCAGGCTGCGCGGGCCGTGCTCGTGGGAGCGGGAATCTGCGATCAGCACGCTCCCCTTTGCGCCATCGTCCACGCCCCACACATGGCGGTCGGCGAGATCAGTACCGTCACTGCTTCTAGCGCAGTTCCACTGAGAGAGATAACGGACGAAGGTGCTACGAACGACGTCAGTGCGGGTCACGTCTGGAGCGAACTGCGGCGCGGAGACCGCGACCAGATGTCGACCGTGGTCATGGATGCCTGGGCCAACGGTCCCGCTGTTCGGTTGCAAGACAGCGCGTGGGTTGCAGCGCCTATCCAGGACAAAAGGTTAATGGACAAAATCACTGCCCAAATCGAGAAAAACGGTGTTGAGGAAATGGCTCCGTTGCAACGTCAGCTAGTTGACGAGCGGGTGCGGGATAAGCTGGAAGCACCCACTTCGTGGACAAAATACGCAGAACCACAAGTGATCTCACCGGAGTTCGCCGGAAGGGTACGCGAGGCATTGGGGCGTTGTTCTGAGGACGAAAAAGAGAAAATCGCATCAGATATGATTCGCGATACATACGGAATCGAACGTGGATCGCGCAATCACCGATCCGCAGTGATATCCGTTCTGCAGGCAGTCAGCCGACTGGACGCGCTGTCCCGGCCTGACGTCGTGCCGTCGGAACACATAACGGCAATAGGATCTAGTTTACCGTCCTCCTCGAGAAGCAGAGCACGCTCAAGTCAAAGTCGATAAGCTTTAACGACGATCGTTCTTTGAATATGGCCACGTGAGGACGAGCGTGCGCTTTTCAGGCAGGCCGTGCACTACGGCTTCCCACGCGGCCATTGCCTGGCGTCGATGGGTTCGAATTTGTGCTGCGGAGCGGTCGGTCTGGGTCAACCGCTCTCCACAACCAGATGCGCACCACCGAAACAACGAGGTCACCACAACCACCGTCCCGGCGGGGACATCGCAGGCCTGTGTTACAGACCTACAAAGGTGTTGCGTTGATCAGGCTTCCTTCCCGGTGCAAAATTGGATGCCGACATGGGAGGTGCGGGGGTGAATTTTGGGACGCCGATTGACACGGCGGTTAACCCGACGACGAGGAGAGCGCGGAGTTCCGGATTTCCCATCTTCGATATTCGTCCCAGCCTCTCCTTACCTCCGCTTGAATGAGGTCGCGGTGTCAATCCGAGCCAGGCGGTAAAGTGGCGCGCCGGGATCCGGTACAAGCGCCTTCATGGTCGCTGCCGTAATGGCACCTACGCCAGGAAATCGCTGTCAACCGACGCATGTCCTCGTCGCGCTTGGCCTCCACGAGAATTGCGCGCTCGAGCCTGCCGATCTGGTCGGCTGAAGCTTCAATCACATGGGCAACAGCCATCACAGCGAAGCGCGCTGCTGCAGGTAGTCGAGTATCTGTCTCATCCGGCACGATCGAAAGCAGCGCCTCAACCTTTGCCACGCCGGTGGTGGCGATGATGCCCAATTCGGCCAGATGCGCGCGCAGGGCGTTGACCGCCTGCGTTCGCTGCCGCACCAGAAGCGCGCGGGTCTTCAGCACCATCGCGGCGGCCAGCGGCTCGGCCGTCTTGATCCGGACGAAGCGCATGGTCTCGGACTACCGCTTCGCTGATGGCCTCCGCGTCAGCCGCATCCCTTTTACCTCGCCATTTCATTCTTTCGCTGAAAGCCCGAAGCGGCTCCACAATGCTCTCTCTTCCGCCGCTTCGACAAGCCCTGTCGCGAGACCGGATGCGGCACTTTCGAGCGAGACCGGCGACACGCCCGGAACACGGCGGCCGAACAGGCCGCGGCCGGCGGTGACAAGCTCCAGCTTGGTCTTCTGGCCGTAGCGCCGCTTCAATTCCTGGCGCATGTCGCCGAGGCCGTCGATGAGGCCGAGTTCGAGGCCGCGAGTGCCGCTCCAGAACAGGCCAGAGAAGACCGCTGCATCGTCCCGCAGCTTGCCGGCGCGGCGCTCGCGTACCATCGAGATGAAGACCTGGTGGATTTCGAGCTGCAGGCTCTTCAGGTACTCTATGTCCTTTTCCTTTTCCGGCTGGAACGGATCGAGGATCACCTTGTTTTCGCCCGCGGTATAGACGCGGCGCTCGACGCCGATCTTCTTCAACAGTTCGGGAAAGCCGAAACCGCCGGAGACGACGCCGATCGAGCCGACGATCGAGGTGGCGTCGGCGATGATCTCGTCACCGGCGAGCGCAATCATATAGCCGCCGGAAGCCGCCACATCCTCGACGAAGACCAGGACCTTCTTCTGCTTCTCGCGGGCGAGTTCGCGGATGCGGTTGAAAATCAGGCGGGACTGGACGGGCGAGCCGCCCGGCGAATTGATTGTTATGGCGACCGCCGGCGCGTCCTTCATGGCGAAGGCCTTTTCCAGAACCGGAGCGACATTGGCGAGATTGAGAGCCGGGCGGAACGGACCGCCGCCGCCGACGATCGCCCCCCGCAATCTGACGACCGGGATGGTAATGCCGCCCTTGCGGAACCGTTTCGGCAGCAACTTTCTCAAGAATCCGGCCATCTCTCATCCTTCGCTTCGGGTCGCGCGATCTTCACCGCAACGAAAATTCGCATTTGCCCCCGTCGGGCTGGCTCTCAGTTTTCTGCTCTATCACGAGCTCCACGGCGGCCGAGTTACCCCTGTGAATCCACGTCCATTCACTTCTTGAACGACCCTTGAGACGGCACCCTCTTCTAGATCAAGGTGGTTCATCAACGCAGACTGCACCCGGTCCGTTGCCATGCCCTCTTCAGACATTGCGGCACTTAGTTTTTCGAGGCTTTCGACAAACGCTGATCGAAGATCCGACGCAATGATTTCCATTCGTATGGGGTGAGTACGAAAACAGAATCGTTGGATGGATTTGCAACCCTCACAGCTGGCCCCTTCTTTGGCGATTTTTAGGAACATCGCTTTTGCCATAAAGGCCGGCTCATCAGGGGACGACTCGTCCAACACTGCCCAGCTTTCTGTGACCCGCGGTATTCTATTTAGTGCCCAAGTTAGGGTCTGGCGTCCGAAAGAATAAGAATCCAGCTGATCTTCTTCCAACATCGGCCTCGTGAAAAAGCCTCTTTGAGGGATGCATTTAATGTTCCCTTCCGCTGCTAGTCGCTGCAGTGCTTCGCGGACAGGCGTTCGACCAAGACCAAGTCTTGACGCGAGATCCTGTTCCCTGAGGTGTTGCTCAGGCACACGGCAATGAGCGTAGAGCAATTGCAGAATATCTTCGTACGCAATGTCGGCCTTTGCAGGCTCTGGTTCAGTAGAAAAATTTGTGTCAGGCCCACCACGTTGGGGTGCGTTCTTACAGCAAGGCAATTGATCGTTTTCCTCCCGGTGTAGGACTTCAAATATTTTCGGTTCTAGATCGCGCATCGAAAGAGCACGCGTCTCGGCACGATCGAGATACCGACCTGCATTACAGCCGCAGTTGGCTGCTATCGCATTCTGTCGCCGGTGGCTTTAGATGCCATTTACAGGAGGTCGCTGTCACTTCCCCAAGTAGGGGCCGACCTTCATTTCTGGCACTTAAATTCTGGCGTCGGGGTGTTAGGTCGGATCATTTGGCCTCTTGTCGCTACCCGGGGGCACACTCCGGCCGCGCGTGTGCCACATCTAAACGGCACCTTGGCGTAGATCAATATACCGCAATAATATATTTTTTGATATACATGATTGCTGCGCGGGGATGCGATTTTGTATTCTAGTCGTCCACGAAATACTCAGGATTGTTCAGTTATTTAAAGTATTAATCCAACTATGGCGAACATTCGCGCGGAAGAGCAATAGTTGGTCCGTGGGAAATTTTAAAGCGATTATGTTCGCTTACTAACCTTTCAAACAGCCCGATGAGTTTCCCCCACTTGCTAGACAACGCCCACAAATTACGTGGATAGATTAGATCCTCACCTCGGAAAAGATGACCAATATCGAAGAACATTAAAACCGCAATGGAAGTGCAGGCGTTGTCACGTGTCTGTGGCTTAACGGTTGGCGAGATAGTTGCGGGAGATGAGCGCCTCTTCCGTCAGCTAAAGGAACTACCGCTCTCCACCACTGATCATCGCCAGTGCGGTCTGGCTGTATTTCCGGTTCCCTACAAGCCTGCGGATGGTCGGGAAATGCCGTTGGAACGCGGCATTGTGGTCGCCTCTGAAACGATCCGGCGATGGGGCCGCAAATCGCGACAGGGCCAGGCAGTTGCGCGGAAAAAAGCCGTCGCGAAAGGACTCTGGCATCCGGACGAGGTGGTGATTTGTATCGGCGGCCAAATACATTGGCTTTGGTGTGCCGTTCACCAAAACCGTGATTTTCTCGAGGAGATCTCCAGGCCCGCCCGATACAAAGCTGCCAATCGATTGCTGATCAGACTGCTGAAGAAACACGGCCTGACGCCAAAACGTATATCATGACCTACAACCTGCGCTCGCATAGCGCTGCAAAACGAGATGTCATGCTCGCTTTTCAAACATTAATCCCATAGGGCCTGAACCATCGTCCGGAGAACTTACGTGGACTTCGAAACAAGAACGGGTGATGCTTGATCGATCTTTTCAGCAATCCGAAATCGCTTCGTTCTCTTGCATTGGAAACGTTCAGCCCTTTCCACTCACATTCGTCGGATCCGCGCGATGGCGCAGCGGAAAGCTGTGACCGGGCGCAACATGAAACAACGCGACATCGCTGATGAAAGCCTTCGCGAAATGGGGAGTCGCCGAGCATGAGGATCGCCGCATCCGGAAGTCCATGGAATGGGGAAAGGCCGAGCACCGAGCATCTGAGCGTTACGAGGCTCACCGTGGCCAAATCAAGGAAGCATATCGACGATCTCGACATGCAGGGAGATGGCACGCGCGATCAAAAGCACCGCGATGCCGTCGCCGGCCCTATCCCTGAGGCAGCGTTTCTTGCGCTCGACTATAGACTACGGTGCACGAAATCAGCAGTCACCACGATGCGAGCGATGGCGGCCGTGATCGTGGCATTGCCGGCGCGGTGCGCGACCAACATGAAGAAAGCGATGCCCGCGCCGGTCCCGACCAGACGAACACTCGTCATCGAGCTCCTCGTAAAAGATTCGCCAGCCGCACGCTCATATCAATTCAAGAGCGGTGGCCTTGGCGACTGCTTCACTCGTCGTGGCGACGGTGAGCTTCCGGCGTGCGGAAGCGAGATAGAGCTGCACCGCACTCACGGAAATTGACAGGCGAGCGCAGATCTGCTTTGCCATTAGGCCGCTGGCCGTCATTTCAAGACATTGCAGCTCGCGGCCCGACAAATTCGCAATCGCAGGTTTTCTTAAGCCCGATAAAATCATGGCCCTGTCGTGGAGATGGTGCGCGAGAAACTGGAGGTCGCGCATACTGTCCGTACGAAACTGCCGCCAGTAGAGGTCAGGGTGGTTGGACGTGACCGTAAACAGCGATCGCTCCCCATGAGGTCCCCGCACCGGCAGAGTCACACCTTGACAGCCGATACCGAAGCCCATGGCCTCCTTGAAGAAGCCATGGGCACGGCCTGAATCCCATTTTGAGGCGGACCATTCCAGGGGTAAAAAGCCGCGCCGACCGAGCCGCACGACGGGATCGATGCTGAAGTAATCGCGGTCGAGATATTGTTTTACCCACTCTGGCGGGTAGGTCAGCATCAGCAATGGGTTGTTGTCCGCCCCTGCCGATGAACGGGTCACATGCAGAACCATATGCGATATCGCATAAATATGGCGGACTTCATTCAGCGTTGTTTCCAGATCCTGCAACGTCGGCGATGCGGAGATCCGGTCCAGACAGTCGAAAAAACGAGAACTGCTCTGCATGAGATGGACTCGTGGTTGCACGGTACATTTTGTGCTCGCAATGCTATCATTTAGCGATTGCTGATAATAGCCTGTTCCGGGCATGACGTGAAAAATAAGTTAAGGCTCGGCGCCGCAAGTCGACCGCCAAGGGATAACCACTTTTCAGGCCAGATTGCCGGGGTGGCGATCGGGCGGCCGCCTGCTGCGTTCACCGCATGCCGCCATGTCCTTCAACGATGACCGTTGCCGCAGGAGTGGGGGACACCTTAGCCAGAAGTCGGGACAGGTTGGCTTGGAGTATCCTGCTATTGTCTCCCGTCACGTCCCATAAACCGACATAAAGGTTGCCAATCTCGGGCCTCGATCGGGCTAGCGGCGTCGGTCTCCAGCCGATCCGGCGATAGACGCCGATCATGGCGGCGTCATAAACGCCGACGACTCTTTCGATACCGGTGTCGAGCGCCAGGTCGGAAAGCCCCGAGAGCAGTTCAGTCGCCACCGTGCGCGCCGAATGTGGATCGGCGTCTTGGGTAGGCGGATGAACGCAAAAGCGGGTACACTCCCAGCATCCCGGGCTCTCGACGTCGATGGGCTGATCAAAGAAACCCCGGAACTCGCTTTTAAGCATCGTTGCCCCCGTGGTCGGCAGCAGGCGCAGCGAACCTGTCAGTGTGCCGGAAGGCCGTTGCGCAACGAGGTAGACGGGGTCTTCCGTCTCGTCGTACCGGTCCCTTTCGCACTGGTCCCTGACATCGACCTGCCATCCCAGCCGATCGCGAAAAACGGCGGCGCGTGCTCGAAACATCTCGTCGAAAGCCCGTCGATCGGTCTCGAGCATGTCTTTGGTGAGTATCCGCAACATATCCGTCCCTCCTGATGTGGCGACGTTTCAACAGGAGGTCGATTCCCAGCAATCTGGATATTTCACCAGGTTGACTAGTGCTTAGCTTTGCCGTCCCTTCCATAAGACGTTTCAGATATTCGTCGATCCAAAGCTCTTGGTAATTGCCAATTTTGACGCAACGACGGGAGGATTCTTGATGACCCACGACATGGCACGCGGCAAACGTATTCGAGAGGCGATATCCCGGGGCAAGTTCCGGAAAGTGCACGCTCTCGCGGTGGAACTGAATGTATCAGTAGCGGCCGTCTCACGCTGGCAAAATGGCGGCCACACGTCCTTGGAAAGCGCCTGCGCTCTCGCGCGCCTTCTAGACGTCTCCCTCGACTGGCTACTCCTCGGGCGGGGGGCCATAGAGGCACATAAGAACAGCACGATTTCCGCAACGGAGTTGCTGTGGGTTATGGCTCTACGCGAACGGTCTGCGGCCGCCCAATCCGATCTCATCGGGCCGCTCGAATATATCCCTCGGGAGCATTCATTAAGCTAAGCAAACATCCCCACGGTTTTTTACCTTGCGCTCAACAACTTCAGATTGCCTATTTCTGAGGAATAACGGATATTTCTAGTCAGGGTTTCAATGACGCTACCGTTAGGAAGGCAGGCAAACCTACCCTCGCCGCGCCGAAGACCCTCGTTTTCACTCTCGAACCAGAAGAGCTGCCGACCATGTCTACAATGCTGACCATCAACGTAAAAAACTACGAATCTCAGACGCAAAGCTTCTACTTCTTTCAGCAGCCGGCGATCTATACCGGCGGCGGGCAAGTCTATTCGAACAGCCTGTTCTCGCAGTCGCTCGGAAACTACGATAACACTGGCGCGATCCTGACCTTCCAGGTCAACCTGCAATACTTTGCGGGCATTCAGCAGGCAAATACACCGCCACAGATCGGCGCCTCATCCGGCTATTCGTCAGCCAGCCGCGCCATCGATCTTGCCCCGAGTCCAGGAGGCAGCGGTAAACCGAACGACTGGACGACCGCGACGGTGAACCCGCTCGGTCTTTCCTCGCCGATCTATGGCGAAGGTGTGCAGCCTGGCGCGTTTCGCATCACCACGCCGGTCTTCAACTCGCCGCCCTATTTCAATGTCGGCTCGGCGGTTGCCGTCAATGGCGGCATCGTGCTGTCCAACTTCGTGCAAGCGAACCCGGCCAGCAACACCGATTGCCAGCCGATCCTGAAATATTATGTCCAGACCGGCGCCTACACCCCAGGTGTCGTCATGAATTTCACCCAATCGAGCGTGAACGCGGCGCTTTCCGATTTCACCGGCGGCTATTCCGTCTGCAACGTCAGCTTGAAATCTGACGGGACCTGGACGACGCAGCTCCAGTAACCACCCAGCCGGCACGCAGGTGAGGAACCGACCTTCTTCACCTGCATGCAAACATCCGCGCGATTGCCACCGCCCGTCCGGGCGACCGGGAAATTTGGTCTCAGAGGGGATTGTCACACACATGACGAGTTCGTCCTACCAGATCGTCGTTCGGAACTTTTCGCAGACGATGCAATATTTCTATGTCTTCCAGAAGCAGGCCGCATTTCCGTCGCTGCCGAGCCCTGTCCCCATCCTCAGCGGCAGTCTCGGCTGCCAAAGCGTCGGCAATTACGCAACTACGGGAGCGCAGATCAATTTCGGTTTGGACGGTCAGGTCTATGCAGGTGCGCTCAGTACCAAACCGGTGTCGGCCTGGCAGCTTATCGCGCTTCTCGCACTCAATGCCGCCACGCTATCAGTGGTCGGCAGCACCTCGGCGTTCCGACCGGTTATGCTCACCACGGCCGACGGTTCGCCGGACAATTGCACGACCTTGACGCTCGACCCGATCGGACTTTCCGCGCCGGCCTATCAAAGCGGAATTGCGATCGGAGGGTTTGGCGTGAACGTACCGTCCTATACGCCGTTGCCGCGTCCCGAACTCTATTGCGGCGTCGTCGCCCTGAACGACAATCAGGCGATCATACTCTCCAGCTTCGTCGCTCCTGTCCCCAATGCCGTCGTGACCTGCATACCGAAGCAGATCTTTTTCGTGAAGTTGGGCTACCAGCCGGTCGGAAGCATCGTGGGATATGAAGAGAGCAACGCCGCCTGCTGCGATTTCACCACCGGCTATGTGACCTACACCGTGACTTACAACGCCGACGGAACGTTTTCGGCGACGGGAGGACCATAAACCCAGTAGTCCAGAGTATCCAGACGCTTGACCGAACCTCTCAATCCCTGCAATCAGGAGAATAGCCATGTCAACCACAAAGACGTTTACTGGCCAAACAGCACCTAGCGGCAAAAAGATCGTCGCAAGACTTGTCATTGCGATCTCGTCCACTATCGCAACCGCGCTACCCGCCGCCGCACAACTCGTCTTTTCGTCCGATTGCCGGAACCATCAGCCTATCGCAGTCGTGCCACCACATAATGCCATCCTGTTCACCAAGCAGCCTGTGCCCCATCCGAATGGAACAGCCTCGGTCTTTGCGATCAACGGATTGGACACCTACGTCATCCCGGCTGGGGCCAACTCGTGCGTCGTTGCAGCTCCCCATGCCAATGACAGTTACTGCTTCATCGCTCGCAACGACAACACAATCGACGGTGTCGGTTTCGCCCCCATTCAAAATCCCGGTGGCCTAACTGCCTGCCAATGAGGGAGATTACCTGGGCCGAACGAATCCCTCCCCGTACATAAGGGAAGGTGACGAGCACGACATGGACGGCCGTGCATCCCGTCAGCAGGGGCGATCTTGCTGGACCCGCCTGCCGCGAAAGGGATGTTGGGCGAGGTATAGAAGGAAAATGATTTCATGTTGCAATCCTCCTTGTTCTTTCTCGGGGGGCAGGGCGACCTGCTCCCCGCTCCGAAATCCCCATCCTTGCTGTTGGCGCCCCCCGCGCCGAGACGGTCTATCTCGGGGCGCTGAGGCAGTTTCGCCTTGCCGAATGCACGCGTCGAGCACTGAGTTACCGGCATCTTTTTCACTTCGATCAACTGCACTCCGCCTCCTTGGATAGCGGCTAGCAGTGCCGGCACCAGATCGTCCGGCTTTTCAACGTGAGTGCCCTTGCCGCCATAGGTCGGCCAATTCCACGAAGTCCGGATTGCCCGCGGTGGTGCCGTAATTCGCGAACCTTCGGCGGCCTGCTTTTGACGGATCATGGCGTAGCCGCTGTTATTCAGGGTAAGCGCTGTCCTAATCCCCACCTTCCGGATCATCGCTTGATCATTGATGTTCCACCTCGAAAGAGGGCTTGGACATATGTGGATTTCAGAGCTTACGCTTAAAACCAAGGATGAGCCGGTACGCCGGTTTGAGGTGTTGACTGGCAATGGCCGTCGTCGCGAATGGAGCGACGATCAGAAGGCGCAGATCATTGCGGAGAGTTGCGAGCCTGGCGTGACAGTGTGCTCTGTGGCGCGGCGTCATGGGTTGACCCCGCAGCAATCGTTCATCACGAACCGGGTTCGCGCCAGCACACCTGCCTCGCATCGAGGTCGTGGTCGATATCGATGACCATGCCTGTCCTTGCTGCCGCCATAACCTGCATCGGATCGGCGAGGATGTCAGCGAGAAGCTCGACATTGTGCCCGCCCAATTCCGCGTGCTGGTGGTGCGTCGCCCAAAGTGCGCCTGCCGATCCTGCGAGGAGGTCGTTGTCCAGGCTCCGCCGGCAAGGCTGATCGAGGGCGGCATTCCGACAGAGGCAACCGTTGCCCAGGTTCTGGTCTCTAAATATGCCGATCACCTGCCGCTGTACCACCAGGCGCTAATCTACAAGCGTCAGGGCATCGACCTCGACCGTTCGACGCTCGCCGACTGGGTCGGTCGCGCGGCAAAGAACACCGTGTCGCTGGCCTTCTGCTGGTCTCACGTTCGACGCCGCTTCGATGAGCTGGCTGCCGGCGGTCCCGCACCCATCGCCAGCGAGGCGCTCAGACGCATCGCAGCTTGGCCCCGCCGTCTCGGAACTTCTCACGCCTTCGTCGCACGGCATCGGCAAGAACAAAAGCTCGTCCTTCTTACGGAAGAAGCGCTTGGCGGCATCTAGATCGCGCTTTGCATTCAGAACGAAGTCGATTAGGTGACGCCAAGAGCCTCGGATGTCTCGTCGATCATGACCGAACCGCAATGCGGGCGCCAGAACTGGCGCAGCCGCTTCTCGATCCTCGGAGCATAGGCAAGTACCCAGCGGATAACCGTGCCGTGGCCCAGTTCAAAGCCCCGCTCTTGGAACATCTCCTCAAAGCCTCTTAAGCTGAACAGATAGCGCAAATACCAGGCCACCGCCTGCACGATGAGCCATGCCCCGAAAGCCGGACTTTGAATGATGAAGTTCATCGCCCCCGATCTGAACGCTCTCTGCTCCTGAAAGATGCTAGATCTGCTCGTGCTTCATTCTCGGCCCTGTTGAGATGCTCTGCTGCCGAACGCATCGCGCCTAGGTGCGCAATGGGGCCGCCCTGTCCTACTGTGTGGTTAAAAGGCGAGGGCTCTACTACGTGTCGAGCTGTAGATGGCGCAAGCGGCTCCTGACCGGAAAGCGCGCTGACGCTCTGCAAATAGTCGACCGTTAATTGCGCCCGTTGCTGTGTGTTCAGGAGATAGTACCCCTTTAAGAGGGCATTGGCAGCATTGCTCTGAGCAAGATCGTCTGGCGGATCTCTGACGAACTCGACTGCCCGATTGATGACACGAGCTCGATTTCCACTGTCCAGATCGCCTAGGTAGTTTGCTACCCTGGAGAGCGCCAACGCTTGTAATCTGGGGGGATCTATGGCCAAAATTTCATCGACGGCATGCGTTTTTCTCTCGAGAGTTTGGAATTTGAATGTTGGCGCGATTACGGGAGCTACAAACCGGGCCAGCATACGGTCGTACTGGCCCTGGCTTTCGCTAAACGCAATCGCGTCAAAGGCCATGCTGTGCAATACCGAGGCACCGCTGCCGATACTATTGATCATCTGGTGAAACTCCCCAACGGGGCTTTCCTGAACCGCCTCTCGCATGGAACGGTTCGCTAGTTCAAAGTTTGCGAGGTTATGAGCCGTTTCCACTGTCTCGTGGGTCACTAATCGGGCCGCAATGTCAGCTATTAACCCATTTGGAAGGTCACTGCTTCGTTCAGCGCTGTCGCTGCTTTGGGAGTTGCCATCGATACGTCTTCGCTGCCTGTCGCGTTCCATTGTCAGATCTCACGTTGTTTTTACAGCTACAGGTTAGCATCGAATAGTGGCTCTGCTAAACCGATATTGGGTTACGTTTGTAATTCCACCGAGG
This sequence comes from Rhizobium leguminosarum bv. trifolii WSM2297, assembly GCF_000271845.1. The sequence goes on from NZ_JH719395.1 coordinate 2,414,935, forward strand.
TTTGAAGCCGTGGCCGCTAGAGGAATACCGTCCAAAGTACAACGCCTATGTGATCGAGGACGACTACGACAGCGAATATCGCTACGACATCAATCCGGTCCCTCCGCTGCACAGTCTCGAGGATGATGGATACGGAGCGCTGTCGCGCAGGACGTCAACGATATGCTGCCCGGAATAATCGGAACAGTGGCGTCAGCGCTTGTGTCGTCATCGTGCGCAGCCGCAGGTTTCGTGATCTCTCGTTTGGTGCCCAGGCTTAGGGTACCCGGGGTCGGTTCTGAGCGGGTTGGCCAGCACCGTTCCGTCGATTTGCCGGTCTTGATCTTCGCATCGGCGGTTGCTTTGACTTGTTGCGTTCTATCTCCGAGCAATTGAAGCTTCAAGCCGCGACGCTTGCCCCATTGGCTTGCGGTCGGCGGGGCCCCCAAGACGAGAATACTCTTTGAAGAGACCACGGGCGACTGGATCGGCTGGTCGTTGGGGTTGGACGGGTAACTTGCAGCTTGGCGACCCCTCGATGAACGGCGTGGCCTTCCTGGGCTTATCTCGATGAGGTTCTCGTTCCGAGACTTGGTCCGGGTGACATTGTCATCATAGACAACTTGCCTGTTCAGAGGGGTACGCAGGCTATCGAAGCTGCGGGCAGTCGGCTACTTTAACCTTCCGCGCTACAGTCCAGATTTCGACCCAATAGAAATGGCATTTTCCGAACTGAAAGCGCTTCTGCAAGCAAAGGCCGAGCACTCCTTAGGATGCGCTGTGAGATACCGTCGGGAAATATCGTTACGCTCTTGCCGCAGGAATGTGCAAACTATTTCGCAGCAGCTGGATATGAACCCGATGAGTGGACGCCCTCTTTGTCTTTGAGCGCGATCACGTTTGCGAGCTGTAACTGCCCACTGCCGCTAGAATAAGCCTCTCGGAAACATTGAAAAGGATTTAGCAATCCACCCACGGCAGAGTCCCCGCTGCCTAAATCGAAAAATTCGACGGCAGCTCGACCGGGATTATGTCGCTCCGGTCTCTTAAGAGTCACCATCGGCAGAGGCCTCGATGCGCGAAGCCTCCTCGAATATTATCGTGCGCATCCAGATATTCCCGGGGTCGGAATTGTGAAGCGACGGCCACTGTATAGCCTCTGTAAACGAAAGAGGAGGTAGCGGATGATCGACGGTCTGGAGGGGGATCGTAGTTGCGAAATGTCTGACCAGCAGCGAGGGAAGGGTTGCTATCCGATTCGTCCCCTGTAGTAGCATCGGGATTGAATTGAAGCCAGGGACCACGATTTCGATACGCCGTTTAAAACCGTGCTCCAGCAACAGCCATTGTTCAACGGACGGCTTCAGACTACGGCCAAACATCGCTGCGACATGTCCCATCGACATGAACTGCTCGAGAGAAAGTTTTGCGCGCAGCTGTTGATTATTAGGGCAGCCGACACATACGAGTTTCTCCTCAAATAGCTTGGCACTGGGATGGATGGCTAACATGAACTGCTCTGGAAGGATAAGGAAATCCATGTCTCCGCGGCAGAGACGTTCGTCCGGATCATCATCAATGGGGAGCAATTCAAAGCTGACACCCGGTGCCTCACGCGCTACGCGTTTTATCACCTTTTCGAAAAAGACGAGCGTCATGAAATCGGAAAGGAGGATTCTGAAGCGCCGGTCGGATTCTGCGGGAACAAATGGATCCGAAGCAATGACAGTCAGCTGGATATGCAAAAGAGCATCGCGAACTGCAGGGGCAAGCGCTTCGGCTCGCGGCGTTGGGATAAGCTTGCGCTGCTGCATCACAAACAGTTCGTCGTTGAAATAAGCGCGCAGTCTGCCAATGGCTGCGCTCATGGCTGGTTGGCTGAGGTTAATGCTGCGGGCTGCCGCGGTGAGCTTTCGTTCGGTCATCAACGCATTGAGCGCCACCAGAAGATTCAGATCCAGGCCCTTAAAACGCATACTTGATCCATCCGGTAGATGATGGTGATCCAACAATCAATTGTACCGGTGGCGTCGCGCTCGTTGCGACCATTCCAGCAGCCAAGAAAGCAGTATAGGAGACGCCATTGACGCGGCCTACCATCACTCCCAAGCCAGCGCCGAGGCCAAACAGGTAGATCAAGGGTTCGGCCAAATGACCGAGAAGCGACGGCAGCGCCGCCTTCTTCCATGCAAGATAATTTCGGCGCCAGACAGCAATCCAGTTCAAAGTGCCACCCGTCAATGCCGTTAGGTTGTCTCCACTCATTGGTATTTCTCCATCTCGCGTCCGGTTAACCGCAAGAAGACGTCCTCTAGGTTCGGCGGCCGCTCGAGGAGGCACAGACCCAAGTGTCCGCGCAATTCCGCCCGAACTTGTTCTGGGTCGGGGGTGTAGCAGAACAGCGTCTCGCCGCTAATCTCCGCTCGCCGCGCGTTTGGCTTTAGCAAAAGGCTGAGCTCCTATGGGTCTCCTCCATAGATCTCGATGACGGGGCAGCCGATCTGCTCGTCTATCAGGTCTAAGGGACGGCCCTCGGCGATCTTGATTCCACCTTCGAGTACACATAAAACCCCTGCCCCGCCCAGGGTTATTCACGACCGCGAAGGCCAAAAACAGCTCAGCGGCACGGCCGCGGCTTTGCCGCGCTCATAGCGTCGTCTCGATCAGCAAGTCCCGCCTTGCGAATTTGAATGGCCATCGAAATACCTGAATCCGTTACTAGGTATTATGGTATACCATAGTATCGAAGTGTCAAGCTAGTTCTGCGAAGACGCAGGCCGAGTTTGTCACTCCAGATAAAACAGCGTTTTAAGGACATTTCAGCCGCCTGCCGCCCGCCTGCTTTCGACAGGGCGGGTCGTGATTGCAAATTTAGAACAGCAGCAATAGGCCGCCGGTGGAGCAGCCTTTATGGGTCGCATCCACAGGCAGCAGCGGTCTACGCCCGCTTTATTCGGGGGGCTTCTGGGCGAACAGCACCGCCTCGGCAGTGGCACTCGCCGCCGCGACATGATCATCGCCGCCGGGCTCCCTCGCCCTCACCGCGGCGGATGGCGTCGACAATCTTCGCCATCTGCGCGGGCCCCTCAATGCAGCGCCTTTCCGGCTTGATCGTCATCGCAAGTGGTTTATGCGCACCGTAACAAGATTGACGACGTCCCAGGCAGCGTGTCGGTCGACCATTGTGAACAGCGTCTGGTAGAAGGAAGAGGTATTTGCGAGCACGGCCGCCATGTGGATGTCGCGATAGCTGTTGCGTATCCCAGCCAGGGATTCCTTTCAGGGCTGTGGCGATCTCGGGGCTGCCGCGTTCGGCACACAGCCGCGCCGCCATGCCCTCGAGCGCACCGCGGATCTCGCAGAGCTGCAAACTCCCGTTCCAGCCGGAACCATCAACCGATCGCAGTCGTGCCACGCCATAATGCCATCCTGTTCACCAAGCAGCCTGTATCCCATCCGAATGGAACAGCGTCGGTCATTGTGATGAACGGATTGGACACTTATGTCATCCCGGCTGGGGCCAACTCATGCGTCGTTGCAGCTCCCCATACCAGGCAGTTATTGTTTCATTGCCCGCAAGGACAACACAATCGACGGCGTCGGTTTCGCCCCCATTCGAAATCCGGGTGGTCTGACTGCCTGCCAGTGACGCGGATTACCGAGCGCAAGCCGCCACCCCTGTCGCAAACCTGACTGTCGATATCCGGCGAAGTGGACTCATTCAAAATCCCAAAGCTAATCAACGCGCGATCGGCTCGGCACGGCGAGTGCTAGGACCAAGAGAGACATAAAAACTGCATTCGGTTGGAGGCTAGGAACAGCGTAAATATCGTGGTCTGCACAAAGCAAGTGCCTGACTCCGCACAGATGCGGGTTCATCCGGTTGCGAACACCATCACGCGCCCGAAGCGCCCTCAAGGAAAGGCTGATCGAATGACCAACATCGTCTATCACTGCAAGCACCGGCTTATGGCCGCTGTCAGCCGCGCCAGTTGTGGCGACAGCCGTCCGATCGGCAGAAGATTCACCCGGTCGCCGCAGGGCAAATCAAGGGCGCGCTGCTCGGCGTCCCCCAAAGATCCCGGTACAGCTGAATGGTTCAGGGATTGGGTGCCAGCGGGCATGAGCGCGGAAGCGTTTGGCACGAGCGAACGCAATTTTGAGGAGCTCTTCGCAAAGGTCGACTGCCGCGCTGACGTGATTGGCGCCGTCAATGTGGCTATATCGTGCGATGTCTACAGCGGGCCTCCTTTTGTGTCATTGCACAGCGGTACCCCCGACGCCAATCAGCCGTGCGTTACCGGAAAAGAACTCGCTGCATCGGAGAACACGATGGTGGATTCATTCGTAAGTCGCGACGGGTCTAGTTGGCTCTCAAAATATCTTAGCCTGATAGACGCAAGCTGCATCGGCTGCGGCCGCTGCTTCAAAGTCTGCTCGCGTGACGTCATGCATCTTGGCGGCATCACCGTTTCGGGTGAAATTGTAGGTGCCGGAGATGGAGCAGATGACGAGGAGGTCGATCGAATGCTAATGATTGTCGATCATCCGGGGCGTTGTATCGGCTGCGGCGCGTGCGCCCGTGTCTGCCCGAAAAATTGTCAGACCCACATTACGTCATTCGACCGGAGCGGCAAACACGTTGTGTCTTTCACGCCTGGTTGATCGCGCGATCAACACACGCGGCCACCCGTTCAGGCACAGCGGTTCGACAGAGCAATTACGCTATCGGACCACCGAACAGGCTTCCAAACAATGAGCTAGCTAGTCAAGACGCGTCAACACGAGGCTATGTTGCCGAATTCACTCAGCGCCGAAGCGGCGCAACATCATTCGAAGCTGCAGATTCTGTTGGCGAAGGCGAGCAGCCAAAAGCGTCTTCAATCGGCGATTTTCGGCTTCGAGAGCTGGTAATTCATCAATTCGAGCTTCGCTCGGAGCCAAGGGGGGAGTTACTGAAATTTCGACCTTATCGCCGCCTTTGGGCATAGTTGTCGACTGACGGCCTATCACTCCCGATCGACGGGGCTTTCTTTTCGCGACCACGGCTTTTGCAACGACTTCGACAGCGGGCAGATCTTGAGGCTCTGGCCGCTCTTCTACCGTAGAAACGGAAATCGCGGCGATCGCATCAGAAGTCCGGGCCAGCTGCGCGAGAACCGGTTCTGCGACTGGCGCATATTCTGCAGCAGGCGCGACGATAATGTCTTCGACCGTCGATTCAGCTTGCTGCCCGTCCTCGAACAGCTGCGGCGCCACGCTGGCTGCCTGACGGGCAAATGCCTTCAGATCTGTGCTGCCCCAGATGGATCCTCGCCGGTCTGCCGATCGGCGGCCCTTCGACTTGATCTCGACAACGAAATTTCTCTGCGGGGTCTTCATGTCATTCCAATCATAACAGCCTGACCGGCAGGCTATCGAATATCGAAGCGCTCGAGCATCTTTTTCAGTTGAGCGTTCTGCAGCTTCAGCTTGAGCGCCAGGCCAGCCTTCAGCGCCGCGATTTCTTCGTCGAGAACCACAACCTCCTCAAGAAATGTCAGAGGCTGCGCCGGAGGAGATACGGCCCGGGGGTCATCGCTCGGCTTTGACCGAAACTGCGTCACGACTTGAACCGAACCGGGCTTTATACGCTTCGACCGATTTTTGCTAGGTCTCGACAGTGCTTCCACTTCGCCAAGGTTTGCCGGTGCTATTGCTACCGGAGTTGGAGCTGGTCGCTCGATCGCGACGTCCGGCTCAACTATGTCAACCGCTGATTCCGACGTTAAACGGGAGGTGACTTCGCTCGCTTCGACTACGGTACCGACCACCGATGATGACGTAACCGGCGAAGCGGCGGCGCTGTCTGTCGTTTCGACTAGATGACCAGTCGGCTCCGCTATCGTTACCGACAGCGCCGGCGCTACGTCCTGATCACCTGCCTGGTCCTCGGCCGGTTTCTCCGGAGCGGCGGGAACCAACGGTGACACTTGCGTTTTAGGGCGCGACGTCAGGTCCGCGAGAAATCGCCATGGTGACTTCATAGTCCTTTACCCCCTGACTGAATGCGCAGTAGCGCTGCGAGATCCTTGCAGATCCCGCTTGCCAAATTTCTTGGATCGGTATGCTTGCCGCTGTCAAAAGGCAGAACGACAGCACTCTTCGCGTCAGACGCGATCGAGCCGCTTGCGCAAATCGGCGTTTTCGTTGCGGAGCTTTTCCGCAAGCAACTTGCGAAGGCGCTGGTTTTCTTCTTCCAGCTTGATCAGATCTTCAATCTCATCAAGCGCTGCGACAGGGGTCGTTTGCGGCTGAACAGCCTTGGGCGCGCGCTTGGCTCTGGTGGCTTTGGCTGCAACGTCGGGCTTTGCAACGACCGCTTTGGCCTTCCTGCCACGGCCGCTGGCAGCCTTTACGGACTCCAACGGTGCAACAGCAGCCTGCGACGGGACGACCGCCGGCGCGGCAACACCCCTCTTCTGGCGAGGTGCCCGCGTTTTCTTTACAGCGGGCGTCTCCACCGGCGCCGCTACGCCCACGGCAACAGCAGGGGCGGTGATATTCTCTTCAGCCATCGATCATCTCCTTTACAGCCGATACCTTTTCGGCCGGGCGAGATACTCTGTCAACAGACGCTTGCGCGGGCCTTTCATCGCTTTGGTCCGCGTGTCCGCGGACTATTGGGGGGATATCAACAGCGACGTGAATGCTAGAATGGCTCAGATTTGTACTACTGCCTTCCTTCTGATCGCATCGGTGTCCACGATACCGGTGGACTCCGGGCAGTTGTCGGCCGTGCGTCGGTTATCGATGGGGACACATCGAGATTGCCGCCCAGCGGATCCAAGCTGAATGCGTTGATGGGGACACAGACACTGCAGGTGCCGGCGCCGTGCAACGCAATTCACGCAGGCGTCGGGAGCCAAACCAACGTCCAGGAAACTTTGACGCGATTGAGTTCATCGGTGACGATCCTTCGGCCGTGGGCCTTCGCCCCTTGTGTGAGGACGGCGTAGCGCCGCCCCAACGCACTGGCGACACGGCGTGCAAAAAAGAATTGTGCGGATTGCAATTCGGGCTTGCTCCTCGTGTATCGAGGGTCGAGCAAGCGTTGCGCGCGATCGCCTATTAGAGAGCGGTGCCGGCACAGCTGTGGCCAGGATACCATTGCGGAAATGCTCTCAAAGGAGCAAGGCAACTCCAGCTTTCTGGCGCTACTGCAACGGCTCGCCCCCCTGAGAAAACTCGTCAGGTGCGAGAGGGACCGGACGAAGTTCCTGGTGGCCGATCACAACTCCTCCCAACTGTCCGACGAGCGGGAACCGCCACTCGCGGCGACCTTGAGCTTGGGAGCCGCGTTCACGGACGGGGCATGCGAGGACGGAAGCGCCATTGCCCGTCACACCTGCCGCAGAGCCGAAGTCTGGACCGTGCCGACACTGAACTGCGCGATCAGAGTACGAAGGCGGCCCGCTTCCTCGGCAAACGCATTAGAAGCTGCATTCGATTGCTCGACCATGGCGGCATTCTGCTGCGTCGTCTGATCCATGGAGTTCACGGCGGAATTAACCTCGGCAAGGCCGGTCGCCTGTTCGTTGGCAGAGGTGGCGATTGCCTCCATGTGATTGTTGATCTCGATGGTGAAGCCTCCGATGGTTTTCAGCGCTCACTGACATCGCGCACGAGCTTCACGCCGCTCTCGACTTCCGAAGTGGAATTCTGGATGAGGCCCTTGATCTGCTTGGCGGCCTGCGCCGAGCGTTGCGCCAGCTCCCTCACCTCCTACGCGACGACCGCAAAGCCCTTGCCCGCCTCCCCGGCGCGCGCAGCTTCCACGCCGGCCTTCAGCGCCAGCAGGTTGGTCTGGAAGGCGATCTCGTCGATCACGCCGATGATTTTGGAGATCTGCTGTGAGCTCCCTTCGATCTCTCGCATCGCCTCTTCGCATGCGACACCACTTCTGCGGACTTTGCCGCGCATTGATTAGCCTGGCTTGCGACACTGTGCGCCTCTTCCGTTCGCTTCCGTCGAGAGCGGCTGCCGCCTCCTCCAGGGAGGCCGCCTGTTGCTCTGTCCGCTTAGACAGTGCAATCTCGCGGGTGCCGGAATCTATCCGTACCGCCGTGTCAGCCACGGATTCGAGCGCCGTGCCGAGCTTGCCGACAGCCTCGTTGAAATTGCTCCTGAGGGCTTGCGTTGCAGCAATCAACAGCAGAATGCTTCCGCCGAGCCACAGAACATCGCTAAGATGCTCCCGAAATGAAGCCACGACGCCTGCTCTTGAAGCCATCCGCCAGTGGAGCGGCAGCCAGAGCGCATTGAGGGCGAGTTAGAAGAAGCTGGCGTTGACAGCAAGCGCCGTCGGATCAGTTCTCGAGAAGGCGCGCCGGCGACATATGCACGATTGCCCATGCCACAGGATCGTCGTCCGGCTCAGCAGGCTGAGGGCCATGAGGTAGACTGGCTCTAGGTCGAGCCTGCGCAGCAACAGCATCGTCCCGACGATCCCGACGCCGGAACCGGTTGCTAATTCAGAAAATGGACCGATCAGGAAGCACGATGCAAACAGCAAACGCCGCCTGGCCTTCATGTTGGGCTGCAGGTTTGGTGCCCTGCGATCTCTTCGGAATTTTCCGTCGGGTTGTTGATCGCTACCATGCCAGACACTTGAGCCAAGCGTTCCACCAGGTTAGCGGTGAAGCGAAAATGGGTGCTCCCCGGATTGTCATAGATAACAATCGGAAGGCCGCTCTCGCGAGCAACGGTGGAGAAGTGCTCGAAAACCTCATCTTCCGCGAGCGGCGCATACGAAACAGCGGCCAGCAGGCCCGCGGCGGCGCCTGCGGCTTTCGCGTCCTGCGCCAGCCTCACCGCCTCATCCATCCGCATGGCCCCGACGCCCACCACGACCGGTATGCTCCCGCCGGCTTCCTGGATGGTCGCACCCAGAGCCCGCCGCCGCTCCTCGCGAGACAGATGCATGTAGGTTCCGGTGCTGCCGAGAAGACCAATGGAATCGACGCCCTCGGCGCAAAGCTTGGCCACAAGCCTTTTGAGCGCGGCAACGTCGACGTGACCATTTCGGTCACTCGGCGTGACGGGAAATGCGGAAGGTCCGCTCAGGAAGGATTGATACTCCGAGTCCGGTCTTTCGGTATTCATAATCGTCGATAGGGGCATCACAAACCCCGGATGGCCTGGTGCAGGTCGCCAATCAAATCATTCACGTCTTCAAGTCCGACCGACAGGCGGATGAGGTCGTCTCCAACGCCCGAGACCATGTGGGCGTCTTTCCGGATCGATTGCCGCGCCTTTGTTATGCTGGCCGGATGATAAATCAGTGTGTCCGTGTCGCCGAGGCTCACTGCGCGTGTCATCAGTTGCAAGCGGTCCAGCATTGTCCTCGCGCCGTCAAAACCGGCATGAAGTCCAAAAGCCAGCATGCCCGACCCTTGCGCCATTTGCTTACGCGCGATGGCGTGATCGGGATGTGAATCCAGGAAAGGATAACTTATCCAGGAGACAGCTGAATGGCCTTCTAGCATTCGAGCGATCGCCAGAGCCGAGGCGCTATGCCGGTCCATACGAAGCGACAGCGTCTTCAGGCCGCGCATAATCAGGAAGGCCGAGTGAGGGGCCAGGGTCGCGCCGGTAATGTAGCGCAGGCCCGTTTCGTGCAAGCGGTGGAGCGTTTCCGCGTCGCCGAGCAGCGCTCCACCTAACGTATCGCCGTGCCCGTTGATGTATTTCGTGAGCGAGTGCAGAACGATATCGGCGCCATGTTCGATCGGCCGCTGAAGTGCGGGCGAAGCAAAGGTACTGTCCACGGCGACTTTCACCCCATGCGCGTGTACGCGCTCTGAGATTGCCGTAATGTCGAGAATGCTGCTGAGCGGGTTCACGGGTGTCTCGAAGTAAACGAGCTTGGTCTTTTCTGTAATCGCCGCTTCAAGATTCGACGGATCAGATAGATCCACGGGAACGACCTTGATGCCGAAGCGCGGCAGCCCCTGCTCCACCATCGCGACAGTATTCGAATAAAGCGTCTTGTGAACCACAAGCTCGTCGCCCTGCGACAGCAAAGAGAGGATGAGCGTGCCGAAAGCGGCCATCCCGGTCGAAACGACAAGGCCCGCCTCAGCCCCTTCCAGATTCGCAAGCCTCTGCTCGAGGATCTCTGTGGTTGGGTTGTACTCTCGCGCATAGAGTCTACCGCCGAGTGCCGCTGCGGCATCATTGGCCTCGACGCTCTCGAAGCCGTAGGTCGAGGTCAGGAACACCGGTGGCTGAACCGCTCTCTTAAAATCTACCGGGTCGAACGCGTGGTGAATGGCGCGTGTATCGAATCCGAGGCTTGCCGTGTGAGAGGGGTGAGCGTGTCCCTGACTCTTGTCCTGTTCGCTATCGCCCATCATCGCTCGATCGTATCTGGTTTGCTTTGGCCCAGAGTTGCATCATACTGGTCGACAACAAACATCCAGTTCGGCAGAAAGAAGATGGTCCAGTTGGAGAAGAAAGCGGCGACCGGTAATGCCCCCAAGATGGGCGCGCGCGGGATCTACGAGGCGCTCAGTGATCAAATCCTTAGCCGCGTTTATGAGGCGGGAAGCCAGCTGCCATCCTCACGCAGCCTGGCAAACGAGTTGCATGTGTCGCGAACGACGGTCACGGTTGCCTATGAACAGCTTGCCGCTGAAGGTTTCGTGGAACTGCGCCAGGGCGCTCGTCCGCGGGTGACGGCCTTGCAGCTTGAACAGCGCCCCCGAGCAGCTAAGCCTTCGCGGGATGCGTGTGGGCCGCTCTCGGCTTACGGCGAAAGACTTCGCGCGCTTCCACCGTGGCTCGATTACCTGCCCAATGGGCTGTCGGTGGATTTTCGGTACGGCGATCTTGCCCCATCCGATTTTCCGGCGTTGGCGTGGAAGCGCGCTGTCAATTCGGTGATTGGTCAAAGACCGGGACGGCTGGCCTATGAGGACCCGCGAGGATCCCGGCGCCTGCGGCAAGCCCTTCAGGGTTATCTTTGGCGGGCACGGACATTGCACTGCGATCTGGCGCAAATCATCGTCGTCAATGGCTCCCAGCAGGGCCTGGACCTCTGCGCGCGGATCCTCCTCGACGCTAACAGCGCATTTGTGATGGAAAATCCCGGCTACCGGATGGCTCGCCAGATCTTTTCGAGTACCGGGGCATACCCCGTGGCAGTGGAGGTGGACGCGGACGGCTTGAAGACCGCGGATTTGGCAGGTATCGACGCCCGGATGGCCTATGTGACGCCATCCCATCAGTTTCCCTTAGGCGGCGTCATGCCGATCAGTCGTCGCCACCAGCTTCTCGATTGGGCTCGGGATCGAGATGCCTATGTGGTTGAGGACGACTACGACAGCGAATACCGGTACGATATCAGCCCGGTTCCGCCGCTCCAGAGTCTGGATAACGGGCGTAACGTCATTTATCTGGGCACTGTTTCGAAGACACTGTCGCCGATGATGCGCATTGGCTACCTCGTGGTGCCAAAGCATTTGCAGGAGGTGTTCGCAACTGCCAAGCAATTGATCGACCGGCATACACCAATGACCGAGCAGGAAGCGCTTGCCTCCCTTATCGAAAGCGGCGCCTATGAGAGCCATGTGCGTCGTGTCAGGCGAATCAATCGAGAGCGCCGCGAGACGTTGTTGAGCGCCCTTGAGGGTGCATTCGGCGAACGGCTCACCGTAGAGGGTGCCGATGCCGGATTGCATGTCGTCGTCTGGTTCAATGAGCTGCCGGGATCGGCGGAGACCGCCCTGATCGATGTCGCGCGCCAACGCGGCGTCGGCCTCTACGGTATTTCAGCGCTCTACGATTCAGCACCCGGAGCAACCGAATCGCCACAACAGCGGCTTGGATTGGTGATGGGCTATTCGGCTTTGACGCCGAAGCAGATCGACAAGGGCATTCAATTCGTCGCCGCAGCCGTCGATGCTGTGAATGCACGCGCTGACATACAGACGGAGATCGCGAGCATCTGATTGCATCCCCTCGTGCAAAATCTCCGGCTTCTTCTCCAACTGGACTAGATACATGCGGGCAAACTGGCACTATCGAGGACGCCAGTTTCAAGGCAGATTTCCCAAGCAGCTGGGACTGGCGTGGCATGGGATGTTCCCTGAAGAGCAACAAGGCACTGGCGTAACCCCCATCTTCGATCGAAGGCAAGACGGGTACCGCGGAGGCCGATACATGACTTGGCAGGGAAGTTTGCTCCACATTCATTTAGCGCCGGCCGCTTCCTATGAAATGGAAGAACTGGCTGAAGCACAGCTCGTTGCCGGGCGCGGCATAGTTGGTGACCGGTATTATCTCGGCACCGGCACCTATTCGCCCAAGCCTGACGTCCGCGAGATTACGCTGATCGACGTTGAAGTTCTTGAAGCGATTGCTCAAGGAGAGCCCAAAATTCCCGGGTTCAAGGAAACGCTCAAACCCGAAGATCACAGGCGCAATCTGACGACCCGCGGCGTTCCGCTCGCTCATCTCGTGGGCAAGCGCTTCCGGGTCGGAGAAACCGTCTTGCGGGCGGCGCGAATGAATTTCCCCTGCAAGTACATCGAGGAACTCCTCGGCATGCCGGGCCTTTATGAGGGACTGCTGAACCGCTCCGGTCTCAACTGTTCGATCGAAATCGGTGGCGTTATCCGCCCCGGCGATCCGATTCTGCCAATGGACGAGTGACGCGACATGGGATCTCCACGTATCATCATGAAACTGGTCGTTACCGGCGTCCACAACGAGCCCGGGGACGTCCGGGTGATCGAGCTGAGGCACCAGCGCAGGCCTCTTCTGCCGGCCTTCGGACCAGGATCGCATGTCGACGTCCACCTACCCGACGGGAAGGTACGCCAATACTCGCTCTGCGGTGATCCAGAAGATCTCAGCCGCTACACGATAGCGGTGAAGCGCGAGACCGGCGGCCGGGGCGGCTCGGCATGGATCCACGAAACTATTGCACCGGGCGCCGAGCTGCCCGTATCCGCCCCGCGCAATCATTTCCCGCTCAAGGATAGTGATGGACCGGTCCTTCTTCTGGCAGGGGGGATCGGGATCACGCCGATCCTTGCAATGGCTCGGGCTCTCTATCGTCAGGGCAGGCCCTTCGAACTCCATTATTTTGCGCGGAGCCGAAGCCTTGCTCCGTTGCTAAGGACCTTAGAGGAAAGCACCTGCGCCGATAGCCTGAGGCACCATTTCGACGATCAAGTCGAAACCCAACAAGACATAGAGGGCCTGTTGTCGACAAGGCCGGGCGAGGCGCAGCTCTATTACTGCGGACCGCCGGGCTTCATGGCGGCGATCGCAAGGGCTTCGCAACATTGGCCGGATGGCACGGTCCATTTCGAGGCGTTTCAGCCGTCGGTCCATGACGATACGCCACCCGTACCGTTCACAATCGTTCTTCGCAACGGCACGGTTGTTCCGGTTACTGCAGACGAGTCAGCGCTATCAGTCATTCGCGCCGCCGGCGTGTTGCTGATGGCATCTTGCGAGAACGGCGTCTGCGGAACCTGCGAGTGCGGGTTTCTGGAAGGGCAGCCGATCCATCGCGATGCGGTGCTCTCGAACGAGGCTCGCAGCCATCGATTTATCCCGTGCGTATCGCGCGCGACTGGCGTTCTGAAACTTGACCTGTAAAACTGGGGGGAGATATGAACTCCAAGATCAGCTTCTTGAGCGAAGTGGAACGCTGCGTTTGCTGGCTTGCCGCGTGGACGATCCACCACGCCAACCTTATTCGCGAGGGAGACGAGGTGAAGGTCGCCGGGCATCAGGCTTCGTCCGCTTCTCTGAGCACGATCATGACCGCGCTCTACTGCTTGGTGCTCCGTCCGCAGGACCGGGTCGCGGTCAAACCCCACGCAGCGCCGATATTCCATGCTCTCCAGTATCTGGCAGCCTTCAACTACCCATGATTTTGGCCTTAGGAACGAAGGCGAAGATGTCAGGTCGAGGCGGGAGTTTTCAATTTGCCTACTAGTATTGTTCTCAATGAGGATCGATCGGATGACCGGGATGGCATTTTGGTAAGATGCTTAGGTGAAGCTGGCCGCAACATCGACAACAACGACAGGGTTGTCGGATTTTCGGCTTCCTGTTCCTCGGTACTATTGTTTTCGAAAACCTGCATCGCTGTCTCCTCCTCGCGGAGACTAGCGGCGTTTCTCAACTTTAAGAAGATCATTATTGGCGTTGGGATGAGTTTTCAGGAGGTTTTCTGTGAGCTAGCTATCATTTCTATTTGGATCAGCAGCTTGTCAAGGTCATTCGCCGCTGAGGACACGAAGATAAGAAACTCAGAGAAAAGTATTCGCCTTGATGCGAATCAAACCTGGGATGTATCTTGAGCACAAGCCAAAAATTTCACATGGATAACAAAGCCGGTGTTTTACGGGGGGTGCAAGAGCTTGACGAATAAGGGTCTCAACGGTCATTCGCTCACTCGAACGTTCGCTGACCGTCTCTGCAACCGGTATCCGGTATGCCTCTTAGCTGAATGGAAAGACGAATTTGTTGGGGACTGATTTCTAGTTCCCCACTATGTATCCCGATTGTCATTTGCCACCGGCGTATCGTTTGTGGAATGTTGCGCGAGAAGCACGTGTTTAATGCGTATATCAAGAAGGTGGCCAACGTTGACGGGAATACCAGCCAGCGGCGAGGATCCAATTCCGGGTTTTCGAAAGGACCAAAAGCTTGATCGACTCGCAGAGCGGTTCAATGTTGCTCAATTCGTGAGTTTCGGTCCGGGTAGAAACGGACCCACGCAGCAGTACGCTCGCTTAGCTGGAGCTTCGCCAAACCCCGCGTTTCCGACCGTCAATGCGGCTATCGAAGCTCTCTTTGCTCGAAGCGTCGACGGTACCGTCAATATCCGGAGTTTCAGCGAAAGCGATTCCCAGAGCCGAGAGTTCCTGTACGCCCTTGCAACTATCGATGACGTCGTATCTGCGATCCATCGGATCTCTTCAGAGGGTGCTTACACAATAGCGAACGAGACTATTGACGTTTCCGACGGCGGCGTCTCTGGGGTTGCCGTGGACGGCCTGGTAGAATTCCGGCCGGACGCGACCCCGCGCGGTGTCGAAGCTCCCGGTTTCGCCAGTCTTCCTCTCGATTGGGCAGCATCCCTGTTTAAATCGGTATACGGCGTCAATGCCTCCTTGGAGGAAGCTCGGCATGCTCGTGTGGAGTTCAGCCTTCACCCCGTAAGAAGAGGTTGGCGGCAAAGTCATCTTATCTTCTGGGAGTATGGCGAAGTCGAACATTTCGATCGTAGCGCCGACGTGGTGTGGCCAAACGACTTCAGCCGTATGATAGGTGACAAAGCATACGGTCTCCTGATCGCGAACTTGATCGGCGTTCCAGTGCCAAAGACGACCGTCCTAGGTCGAAGGGTCGCGCCTTTTTCTTTCGGGACGGATACTGGCTCTGCGGAACGGTGGATCCGAACGAGCCCAGTCGTTCAGGTGCCAGGTAAGTTCACGACGGCCAAAGGTTGGCTCGATCCGTTTAAGTTGGTTCAGGACGAGGATCCCGACGGAACAGCTTTGGCGTCGATCCTTTCACAGCACTCCGTGACAGCGGTTTACTCCGGTGCTGCGATTGAAGGAGCCGACGGCGAGTTCATCGTTGAAGGCGCAGCGGGTTGGGGCGAAGGGTTCATGCTCGGAACGACTGCGCCGCAGGTTATGCCGGAGGATGTGGTCAAGGCTGTTTCCCAAGTTCGCCAACAGCTTAACGCTCGGCTTGGGAGTGTTCGGTTTGAGTGGGTGTTTGACGGCGTTCAGGTTTGGGTAGTGCAACTTCACACCGGAGCCAGCCAATCTGCTGGCCGCGCCCTGGTGCCTGGCGAAGCTGAACAATGGGTGACCTTCAACGTTTATCAAGGCTTGGAGGCACTTCGAGACCTTATTCGCACCCTTCCGGTGAATACCGGCATTCAACTGGATGGTGCCGTGGGAAGGACCAGTCATATCGCCGATGTCGTTCGCAAGGCCAATGTCCCAACAAGATTGCTTTGAGTGGTGGCCTCGTCGCCACACCCAGTTCGCGAAAAGTGATTTGCAATTTCACCCGATTTGCAAGAAAACGTGAACGAAACGTAAACAAATACGTTGTAAGCTCTAAGCAAGGCTTATTTGATGAGTCTTGCAAACCGCGCCAAGGAGGATTCGAAATGGCTTATGCTGCAGTCCTGGAAGCTAGACAAATTGCTGAGACTAAAGTGGAGACGCTTCGCGCTGCTGTCAGGCTGAGCGAGGAGCGTGCGAAAGCAGCGGCTTCAGACGCTCAGAAAAAGGCGCCAGAAGGCAAGAAGGACTAATATGTAGGATGATGTATTCTGCTGGCGATTATGAGCGTCCGGTCCCAACTTCGGATACTGAGAATACTGAATGGCGCCCGCCCTTCATCCGCGACTACGGTCGGATTATTCACAGTGCAAGCTTTAGACGCCAGCAGGGGAAGACGCAGGTTTTTCCTGGTCATGAGTCAGACTTCTTCAGAAACAGGCTGACCCACTCGTTGGAGGTTGCCCAGATTGCGGAAGGCATCGCAGACCGTCTGAATGTCATTTACAAAGATGTTCTAGAGAGGAATCCGATCAGTAGCAGATTATGTGCTGCTGCTGGTCTGGTTCACGACATAGGCCATCCGCCGTTTGGTCATAACGGGGAGCGGGCGCTCGACGATAAGATGAAAAAGTATGGAGGGTTCGAAGGGAACGCTCAAACGTTGCGTATTCTTAGTCGACTGGACAAGAAGGCGCTATACAAAGAAGAGGTTGCAGGAGACAATCGGGCAGGGATGAACCTCTGCTATAGAACTCTCGCCGCCATCTTGAAATACGACAGGGCAATCCCCCTCGAGCGAGAAGAGGGGTCGAAGCTCACAAAGGGCTATTACCTATCTGAGAAGCCGATAGTTGATCGCATCAAAGAGAAGGTGCTCAGGGGAAAGAGCGGCCCCCTGGAAGGCGAGTTCAAGACCATTGAATGCGCGATAATGGATATCTCAGATGATATCGCCTATTCGGTTTACGACCTTGAAGACAGTCTCAAAGCCGGATTTCTTACGCCTGCAACGATCCTAGCTACGGATGACAAGCGTCTCGACGACGTGGCCGCTGATGTGACAAAGCAAATGGGGCGGCCTGTCGATCGGGGCGAGGTCATGTCGGTGTTCGTTGACCTCTTCAAGGGCATGATCCCTGAAGTGTCCGAAGACCATGCCAGCGCAGTCGTGAATTTCGCGAAGGCTGTTCAGGGGTCGCATGAGCTAAGTTCGAACGGTTATACCCGAACGAAGTTGTCTTCCCAGCTCGTCCACGAGTTCATAAATGGCGTCGAGTTCAAATTCGATCCAAATCGGCCAGCACTTTCTAAGGTGTGGCTTAAGGCGGAAATCAAGCTGAAGGTCGAGGTCCTCAAGCAGTACACCTATAAGTCCATCATCTATTCGCCACGAGTTAAGCTCGGAGAGTTCCGAGGAACTCAGCTAGTTAAGGAAATATTTGAAGCGCTGGCAGGAGATAAGGGGGAGCTCCTGATGCCCGATGATGTCCGTGAGAGGTTTCTGGTTTCCGAAGACAAGGGACATAGGGCACGCACAATTTGCGACTTCGTCGCCGGAATGACAGACCGATACGCGATGGAGTTTTGGGCGCGACTGAAATCCGATGGCGCGGAAAGCATGTTTAAGGACATATAGTCTGGCCCCTGCTGTAAGAACTAGCTACTACTGGTCGAACCGAAACCGCCGGATCCTCGATCCGATTGGGAGAGGTCATCTCCGAAGCGTACTGTCGCCTGAGGCGCCGAAGCTATAACCAGCTGCGCTATCCTCATCCCCACCTCGATCTGAAAGGCTTCCTTTCCGAAATTGACAAGCAGCACCTGAATCTCGCCGCGATAATCGGCGTCGATGGTGCCTGGGCTGTTCAAAACCGTCACGCCATTCCGCGCAGCATGTCCCGATCGAGGGCGCACCTGCCCCTCCCAACCCGGCGGGATTTCAACAGCAAGTCCGGTGGGAATGACCGCATAGTTGCCCGGGGAAATCGAAGAAGCGGCAATCGCCGCCAAGTCCATTCCTGCTGCGCCGGGAGTCGCGTAAGAGGGCAACCGAGCGTCTGGATGAAGTCGTTGAAAGACTATCTCGATCATTGGAATTCCTTTCACTGACGGCAGGAGGTAATGATACCCTCAAGGAAATGCTTGGGAAATAGGCGATGCCGACCTTGAAAGCGTACAACTTACCTGCGAGAGTCTGGACAGTTTAACGAGCGACTCTTCATCGTCTACTGGCAAGAATACGCATGTCTTCAGAAATCTCACTAATATTCGAAAAAGAAAAGAAGTTCAGGGAGTTTCATATTTGGCCTTTCTCGTCGGAACTCGACGTTCGCCAGTGGCTCAGCAATTTCGATGAACACCACAACGAATTTGCGTTGAGGCTGCTGGACGGATTCAACTACATCGCGGATCCGCTCATCAATGCCATGCTCGCCGGAGCGATGCAGCGCATGGTAACACACGCCGCAGGGTCGGCCTTTATGCCTGGCGCCGATTTTTTCAATGAAACCATCTTCGTGCTTGTGCAGGGCGAACAGCCCAGCGCCTCCGACAGCGGCTATATGTATGCAAGGAAATTGCGGGATAAGCTTGCAGTTGAAGAAAAGAGGATCAAGGATCCCGCAAGCGCGCTGAAGGTTATTAGTCAATTTCGAAATGTCGTGTTCGTTGATGACTTCATCGGGTCTGGGCAACAGATGCTGCATACGTGGCATGGCAAACACGAGATTGCGCCCGGGCAGATAACCTCATTCGATGGGGTAAGCACTCTTGGGAGCCATAGGTTTTACTATTGTGCTACGGTCTGCAGCGCTGTCGGGCACGCGAACTTAGGTCAGCTTCTGCCGGACCTGCGGTTATTCGCGGCAAATGTGCTTCGCGAGGAAGACAGCCTCATCTACCCAGGCCGTCCTATCTGGCGGGGTCGATATGACGAGAGCATGGCCTTGCTGAAGCACTATTCCGAGAAAGCTGGGTATCAGGCGGAGAATGGTGGCGAAAACGACTGGCGGGGCTTTCACCGACAAGGCCTGGGATTGGCCTACTGGCATGGGGTGCCTGATGCCACGTTGCCCGTGTTCCGATCAACGCGAAACAACTGGAAACCGCTAGTGAGGACAAAAGGATGAGTGACTCCTCGGGAAAGACGGAAGAGCTGAGGGAGTTGTTCGGGAGTTTTCGCGCGGAATGGCTGCGGGAGCGGCTTTTCTCGCTATTCAATGAACCAGAATATTTCCCATCTCTCAGAGACCGCCGTCCTTGCGTCCTAATGGGAGGCCGGGGAACAGGAAAGACCACCGTCCTGCGTTGCATGTCGTACCAGGGGCAGGCGGCCTTGAGCGGGATTAGAAATGAAAGTCCTGAAAGCGCGTATATCGGTCTTTATCACCGGGTGAATAGCAATCGTGTGACAGCGTTCCAGGGACCAGAGCTATCTGACCTTGAATGGCGCAAGCTCTTCGCGCACTACATGAACCTGCTGATCGCCGAGATGATCTTTGAGTACCTCGACTGGTTCGCTGTCAAACGGGGCACGAACATCGCCGTTCCTCCTGCAGCTTGCGCTCGGATTGCCAAAGCGTTTGGCGTTGGAAAGGTTTCTACACGAGAGGAACTGGCCGAAGAGGTGGCAACAGCGAAACAGGCTTTGGAACTTTACGTCAACAATCTTGATGGCGAGCCGCCGCAGTTGTCGATGCTCCAAGCTCCCATCGACGATTTAACGAATGAACTCTCGAAGATCGATGAACTGGATGGGCCGTTCTTCTATATCCTTTTTGACGAGTACGAGAACTTCCTCGACTATCAACAGATAGTGGTGAACACGCTCATCAAGCACTCAAGCTCCAACTACGTGTTTAAGGTCGGTGTTCGAGAGCTAGGGTGGCGTGTGCGATCCACGCTGAATGGCACTGAGCAGCTGATCCATCCGGCCGACTATGAATTGATCCATATTGAACGCCGCCTTGGTGCAAACTTCACTCAGTTTGCGCGGGATGTCTGTGAGGCGCGGCTGAGAGAGTGGTCGTCACGGACGAACAGCCCGCACCTCTCCCTCGATGACTTGTTGTTGGATCTGCCATACGAGAAGGAAGCCGAGCTTCTCGGCGTATCCGATCGGGTTCAGGAAATCAGACGCCGTCTCCAGGGTGAAGACGACGCTACCGTCCTGCGCAAGGTAGAAGACTTTCCGCTCTATGTGTTCTGGTCTCTGGAGAACCGGAGTTACGATAAGACACTGAAGAGTGTGAGGGAGTACGCCGCAGGAAGCACGCATCAAAAGGACAGGTTTAGCAATTATAAATATGCGATGCTGTTCACGATCGCGTCGAATGGAGCGAAGGTGTCGAAGTATTACTGCGGGAATAGAGTTTTCTCGACGGTTTCTCGCTTTAATATTAGATTTTATCTTCATCTCGTTTCTGCAGCAATTGATTTCCACCATGCGCGCGGGCGAAATTTGGGCCAGCCAATCTCCCCAACTGACCAGACGTTGGCAGCCCGAGAAGTTGGCCTGCAGTACCTAACTGAGCTTGAGGGTGTGACGGTTCAGGGCGTCCAACTCGTTAAATTGATCCTTGGCTTCGGCAGGTTGTTCCAGATACTCTCTCGGAACCCCCAAGGAAAAGCTCCTGAGACGATGGAGTTCGCCATTAAGAAAAAAGGCGCATCCGGGAACACTACAGAGTCGGTAAGGCAGTTGATCACAAACGCGGTAATGCATCTGGCGCTTGTTCGTTCGGAGGGAACGAAGCTTGCGACCGAGGCAGATATCAAAGAGTGGGATTACTCGCTCCACCCAATCTTTGCCCCTTACTTCAATTTCTCTCATCGTAGGAAGCGTAAACTCGACATAAGCGAGAAGGAGTTCCTGGGCATGGTCGAGGCGCCTCAGGAAACGATTAAGCTTCTTCTAAAGGAAAAGGCCTCCCTGATCGACGATGAGCCGCCGCTGCAGCTGCAGCTATTCAACGAATATTATGCTGGTGCAAAATGATTGCGCCGCTACCAATCGAAGTGACAGCCAGCGCCGCTGAATTCATTCCACCAAGCGGAGGAGTGCTGCTTCACGGTACATTAGAGGAGCGTAGCCTCGTCCCCGATCCGTGGCGAACCGTCGCTGGGCTGGAGTTTATTGAGATTTTCGAGAGCGATCATCTGAGTTCATTCCGGGTTGGCTCGACTACTGGAGCCGAAATCACATTACGACGGCGGGGTGCACTCGAGCGTTTCCTCGATCAGTTCGACGGCCGCCAGCTGTTGATCGACTATACCGGTCTCAGTCATCACGTATGGATGCCGTTATTGAAGGTGGGGCTCGAATCGGGCTTCGATATGAAGCTGATTTACTCTGAGCCAGCCGTTTATCAGTTCGTACCAAACCCTCGTCTCAGCGATTTTTTCGATCTGAGCGAGAAAATACGCGGTATAAGTCCTATTCCCACCTTTTCGAAGCTGTCAGATCCTCGAAGCAAGGCGCCCGTCCTCGTTCCTCTGCTTGGATTTGAAGGTACCCGGTTCAAGCACGTAATCGAGACCCTTCAGCCAGAGGGACAAGACATATTCCCCATCGTTGGCATCCCTGGTTTCCAGCTTGATTTCCCATTTCACAGCTATAGGGGCAACGCTGATGCGCTCAGCTTCAATAGGGCTTGGGAGAATGTCCGTTTCTCTGATGCGGCTTGTCCGTTTACGCTCTACGGCACTCTTTCAGACATTAAGGACGCGAGAGCTGCCAACTTTTTGCAGATATCCCCTATCGGGACCAAGCCGCACGCTTTGGGCGCAGCGCTTTTCGCGATATTGAATCCGGAAACTGAACTGGTCTATGACCATCCCGTGCGCAAGAAACAGCGGAGTGTCGGTGCTGGAAGATGCCATATCTACAATGTCAGCGAGTTCGTCCGTCGGAGAAGAGCGTCCGGACCTTGATAGGTTCTACACCCCGAGCCTCCTTGCGGATGAGCTGGTGAACTTAGCGACTGTCCACCCTTCGTCCGTGGTGGATTTCGCAGCTGGCACCGGCAACTTGCTCGCCGCCGCACTCAAAAAATGGCCGAATGCGTTGCTATATGCGAACGACGTTGATGCCGATGCGATCAAACAAGCTGGCGAACGCCTTCCGTTAGCTGAGGCCCGGAGCGCCGATTTTCTCTCGTCACGGTTCCACGTACACAATACTGGCGAAGCTCAGGGTTGGTCCATAATATTATTAAATCCTCCTTTCTCTCAGCGGGAGGCACCTGTTCATGTTCCACTGGGGCGTCACTCCGGACTTCGTTGTAGTCGATCGATGGCATTCGTGATGACCGCTGTTCAATATTTGTCTGCCGGCGGACAATTGCTCGCAATTCTCCCAAGTTCAACGCTACTAAACAAGATCGACCAAACCGCAAGAGAGGTGTTGCAATCGACCTATTCGGTCGAAGTCGTGCGGGAACCCGCGTATGGTTTATTCGAAGGTGCTGATGTTTCCACGTATTTTCTGCGGATTTCTGAAAGTGATCGGCCGGCTTTCCCTTCTGTAACTCGAAAGGCCGATCTGCAGTCTTGGAAGATTATCAGAGGCAGTATTTCCATTGCTCGGGCTCACCGCCGGAACGCAGGAACTCGTGGCTGGGTGCATACAACAGGTTTGAACCAAGGGGGAATATCACACCGATATGAGTTTCCCGGCCAAGCTTACGGGAAGATCGCTCCTTCAGGATCGATACTGCTTCCTAGGGTGGGACGCTTTGGTTCCGACAAGATCGTACTTGTGGAGCGTGATGACGGTGAGCATCTATCAGATTGTATATTGGCAATTCAACATTCTGCACTGGACCCTGCAGTCATAGCCGATCTACTGAAGTCTAATTTTTCACAACTACAAACCTTCTACGGGGGCACAGGTGCACCTTACATAACGCGAGATAGGCTATACGCCTTCCTCGCCGAAATGCTGTAAGCACACTCGTCTTCCGTGACGACGAACCCCGGCGGCTGACCGACGAACTGCGGTGGTTCGCAGGTATGCTCGGCGAAGCTAGTAACATTGACGTCCTACTCGTCAAGGCGACCGGCGCCGACCGGCGGGACAGGCTGAAGGATATTCGGGTCAAGGCTTATGACGAGGCGATCGAGGCGTTGGGGTCGTCGCGAGCCCGAGCGCTGATGCTGGACGACTTCACTGAGTGGCTGCATTGCGGTGACTACCTGACACGACAAGGTCAGTCCCACAGTAGAGCGCGACGCGGCAACATTCGCCGCAGCCGCTCTCGAGAAGATGCGCAAGAAGCATGGCCGGGCACTTGTCGAGGTCGACGACGAGCACCGCCATCAGGTTCGCAAGGATGCGAAAAAGCTCCGGTATGGAGCGGAATTCTTCGCCACGCTATTCGACGACAAGCCCCGGGCGCGGCGCCACAAACGGTTTTTGGAGAAAATGAGCACGATGAGGACCATCTTGGCGATTTGAACGATCGCTCCTTCTGGATTGCTGTGCCGCGTGGTGTAGGAGACTGGCGCAGCTGACCGCTTCGCAAACACGTCAAATCATGGGGTAGAGTCGGCCCGCTCATCCGAGACGTCATTTGGCATTATTGCATACCCGCAGCAGCAGAGAACGACCTAATCGAAGCGATGACCTTTGGTCAAAAAATCGCGCCCTTTTAGAGAGACGCGCTCTGAACTGACTTTGACCACCAAGACTTCCCCACCAACAAGGACACGCAGAGAGCCAGACGCACGCGCCTTTTCAAGGAAATCAGCCACTTCCTTATCTTGCTCACCAATAAGAATAATTTCTCTGGAGGGCATCTGCGTGAATCATCTCGAATTTCAGAGACTTTCCTTAGCACCAATATTCAACGGAATGTAGATCCCTCATCCGAATGTTGAGCTCGATGTTCCCAATAGGCGCGAACTGCGAGATTTCGCCTAAATCTGTCAACGCATCGTTAACCATGTCCTCTGCACGCTTTGAGCAGAGGACCACGATATGACCACAGCATTTGTGCTTGATACGTGCGTGATCAGTGAGACTGCGCTGCCCCGCCCGAGAGAGCCCGTCATCAGATTTCTGGCGACGGCTGAGAAATACTTCATCCCGGCTGGCGCCTTGATGGAGTTGCAGCTGGGGATAACTAAAGTCTGCGCCACTAACCCCATCAAGGCAGTCAAGCTCAGCGCTTGGTATCATGAGTTGGTGCGGGCTGGCATCCCAATCATCGAGACCGACCGAGAGGTCAGCGAGACCTGGGGCGTATTGTCCGCTGATCCTCGACTCCAGGGTCTATGTCAAAGCGGCAGGAAGGCGATCAGAGGGGGGCAAGACCTACACATCGCTGCCGCCGCCCTGGTTCGACGACTGCCGATAGCGACAATGAACGTCACCGATTTCATGCTCATCCACGAATGCTATCCCCTGCCAGGAGTTTATGATCCGCTGGAGAGCCGTTGGCACACTCGCATGGAGCCACTGGCAGACCAGTATCCGCTATCCCCTGCAAACAAGGACGAAGAAAATCGCTTGCCCGTGCGCCATTTCGCGGGTTCTACAATGGTCTAGTGGCCCGTCTAGTCGGGAATTCAGCCCCGTCGCCGGTCAGAAATTTGCGGCCAGCTTTGGACACTGAGTTCGCGCTGATCTTCACCGTGAATGTTTCGTGGCCCATTTGAACTGACAGCTCCCAACATGGCGAAGCTTTGACATAAATGCCCGGAGCTCAGTTCAGCGTATCGACTACAAGTATGTTTTCGGTTCCATTCCAGCCCCGAGCCGTTATCCGATTTGAGGAAGTCAGCGGCTTCCCTACCCCAAGGCTAGCCTCACTGCCCATCCAGTCAAGTTCCCAAAGGACGGCGGGTGACCGGCCCAAACTCTGGTCCCGGCGAATTTTCTGAAGATACTTCAAATTTTAAATAAGCCATTCGCCGATCCCAAAGTTTCGCGTGGCATAGGTACGCCATTGATCTGGATGGATATTTCGATGGCAAAGCCGAAGACAACCGAAAAACAAGCTTGGAAGACGCCGGGAAAGGCTCGCCAGCACATTTTAGAGCTCCGGCAGAAAAACACCTGTAGCGCGTTCATGCTGGTAGACAGCATCGTGCAGCTCCGGAAGCTTGGCCAAAATCCTGAACCGTTCCTTCGTGCGCAGGGCGTCTCCCCGAACGAGTATCTGATCCTAGAAAAAATCTTGAAACTCTTGTTCCGTCATCGCGCAGCGCTCGAAGACCGGCGAACGGATTTTGAAACGCTCACGGTCTTGGTCGAGGTTGGCATGAGAAGCCGCGCCATGGCCTTGCGGCAAGTTTCCAAGGGGATCGCGATAGACGCAGCAACGGTCCGCAGTTACGAAACCCAACTGCGAGAGAGACGGATGTCTGGTGTAGGCCGGGTTCGTGAGCGCCTTCAAATCGCGGTGCTTCACAAGGCACGCGAGACTGACCTGCCACTGAGAATTTCCTCCAGAATGGATTAGAGTCCGGCCTATTAAGGGACGGACGAATGAAGAAGCAGAGATTTACGGAAGAGCAGATTATCGGTGTGCTGAAGGAGCAGGAGGCTGGCGCGACGGCAGCCGACCTCTGCCGCAAGCACGGGATTTCAGAAGCAACGTTTTATAACTGGAAGGCCAAATACGGCGGCATGGAAGTCTCCGAGGCGAAGCGGCTGAAGGCGCTTGAGGACGAGAATGCCAGGCTAAAGAAGTTGCTGGCCGAGCAGATGCTGGATGCGGCCGCACTCCGCGAGCTTCTTGCAAAAAAATGGTAGGGCCTGCCGCCAAGCGTGAAGCCGTCACGCATCTGAAGGCCGTCATGGGTCTTTCGGAACGGCGGGCCTGCCAGATCGTATCCGCCGACCGCAAGACGATCCGTTATCGGTCCAATCGACCGCCGGAGGTCGATCTGCGAGCGAAGCTGCGTGACCTCGCTAATGAGCGACGGCGTTTCGGCTACCGGCGGCTATTCATCCTGCTTCGGCGAGACGGGGAGCCGTCCGGGGTCAATCGCATATACCGTCTTTATCGCGAGGAAGGGCTTTCCGTTCGCAAGCGAAAAGCCCGTCGGCGTGCTGTCGGCACGCGTGCGCCGATCCTGGTCGAAGCGAAGGCCAATGCCCGCTGGTCGCTGGATTTCGTCCACGACCAGTTTGCCTGCGGTAGACGCTTCCGGGTGCTCAATGTTGTCGACGACGTGACGCGTGAATGCCTGGCGGCAATCCCCGACACGTCGATCTCCGGTCGCCGTGTTGCTCGGGAACTGACGACGCTGATCGAACGACGCGGCAAGCCTGACATGATTGTCTCCGACAACGGCACCGAATTCACCTCGAATGCCATTCTGGCCTGGTCGAAGGATCACAAGGTCGAGTGGCACTACATCGCGCCGGGAAAGCCAATGCAGAACGGCTATGTGGAGAGTTTCAACGGTCGGATGCGCGACGAGTTGCTCAACGAGAGCCTCTTCTTCGGCCTCGATCACGCCCGCAGCGCCATCGCTGAATGGGCTGAGGACTATAACCATTTCCGGCCGCACTCATCGCTCGGATATCAGACCCCGGCAGACTATGCCGGGACCATCGCCGCAACCGGCTCCAACGCTGCGCAAGATGAAAGCTTCGCGTTTCCGCCGGTTGCTCACACCGCGCCATTTGGCGTATTCAAAGCCGCCGAGGCTCTAACCGCCGCTGGATGAAAGTTCAGTGGCAGGTCAAGACCGAGACACTCTTTGTTGAAGACGCTACATTCTTGCTTGATGAAATGCGTGAATACGAGCGTAATTCCCGTTCCACCTTGGTTCGCGATAACATTATCAAGTTCGCAAAGCTCCTTCTGGATGACTTCGAATACCTTTTCGGGACCAAGTTTGCCCCGGTCGAGCATTGGGAGACGATCGGCGCAACCGATAGACTCGAAAAGCAAATGGCGCAGGCGCACTTCGCTTTGAAGCAACTCGCGGAAGGATCATTTTGCAACAAGTTACCTTTCATCGATCCAAAGGACTTTCGGACAAACTACAGCTTCTACGAAAGCGCTCTGCCAAAATGGAGTGCATTGCATTCTATCGAGTTCCTGGCAGGCATCACGCCGCCACGCGTTCGCAGGCCTCAGTCTAAAGGCCGGCGGCGGTTGGTGAAGCTCAACGCAGTTGAGCTATGTGCGGGAATTGGTGGCCAAGCGATTGGTATTCAGGACGCGGGATACAACCTGCTAGGAGTGTACGAGAGGAACGAGGCCGCCGCCCAAACCATAGCGGTAAACAGACCGAGCTGGCTTCCTACCCGATGCGACATCCGTGTCGATTATGAGAAACTGCGCGGAGATATCGCCCAAAAACTTTGCTCGGCAGACGGCCAGCCTGACAAGCAGCTGGATCTTCTTTCAGGTGCCCTCCCCTGGCGAGCCTGGGATGGCCATGGAAAGGGGCTGAAGGATGACAAAGACTTATTCGGCGTAGTAAGAAATTTGATCGAGGAATTTCGTCCCCGATCTTTCTTCTTTGAGACGGCCGAAGAGTTCGAGGAACCTCGTTACCTCAAGGACGTCGACTTCCTGCAGGCCGAATTCGCTGGGCTAGGCTACCACACAGAGATCTTCAGGCCGGAATTTTCAGATTTCGGAATCGTACAAATGCGCCGCAAGATCTATCTTGTGGGCATCCAAAAGCAATTTGCCGGAAAACTCCAACTGCCAGCGTCAAAGCAAAGGGATACCCGTGCGAAAAAAACCGATTCCGACAGCCGGAAGCACAGACGCCCGACGCTCGGCAATGCTCTAGCTTCGGTAGCTTTTCCTTTCACCAGCGTCACCAGGATCACTGTGGCCCGGAGCGAAAATCAGCTGAAATATGAGAAACAGACACTTTACTGGTTGGAGACTTACGGCAAGCAAACCAAAATACCTGACTTGTCGCGCGGCCTAAACACGTTCCGAAAATCCAAAGCCACTCGGCCGCTCGCGCCCGAGATTCGAGCAGACGGGACAAAAAAAAGAGGTCGGAAACCTAAGCAGCGACCGGAGAGTGCAAAGAATAGTCCATATCTTCCCCCGGTGTTGTGGGACACTTGGCAGGGCTATGGGTTCGACATAGAAACCCGCCTTCCGCGGGTTCCTGGCCTTGGTGCCGAGAATCGGACTTTGCTGCCTATCACACCGGAAATTTTGAAGGCTCTACAGGGATACCCGAAATCTTGGCGCCTCGTCGGCGAACTCGACGAGCAGATCAACAGCTTGTGTGAGACAACACCGCCCATTTTAGCAAAGGTAATCTCTCAGGCGATTCACACCGCCCTCATTGATGGGATGATCGATTTAGGGACGCCCCAAGCCGTAGCCATCGACGCCGATCCTCCAGAAACCCATTCAATCGAAATCACCGCCCCGTCGGGTGAACTGATCAAACGTTGGATATGCCACGTTCCACCCTTGCTGCCGGACTTAACCAAGGAAAACAATCCCGGGCTGAAGCTGGGAAGCGTTTGGAATTACGGCATACGAGCCATGCGCGGAGAGCTTCCGAAGTATTCTCGGTACGATGATGTCGGCCCGGAATACGATGATGAAGACGATCATCACGATGATGGCCGCGGCGACTGCGATTTTTCGGAAGATGACTTAGACGAGCAAGACGTCAAAGTGACGGAGCCGACTTTGCCTGGCAGAGATGCCGCTAGCCTGGTCCGGCGTCTCGTGTGACAACAGCATCCAGGTCAGCGATCGGGCTCGCGTCTCGAGCAGTGAAGGACCGAGACTGCTAGATGCCAAGGGTCCTAGTGAAACGGGGATCGATGACCTCTTTCGAAACGAATTCGGCGATGTGCAAGCTTTCACTTTCATCGAATATAAAAACCTCATTGCCGTCAAAATGAACGATGGCCTCCGCTTCTACAAAGGCGATCTTCCAAGTGTGGTCACGCGGGTCTTTGAAATTGAGGCTTTCAACACCGTTGTCCCGCCGACATTCAATGGCGACTTCGAAATCAACACTAAGGAGCCGTTCCAGCCTGTCGCATGCTCTCTTAAAATATCTGTTGTCGGTCTTATTTGGATGCGTCTCGCCCATCAGATGCCGTCCCGTTGAGACCAATGCCGATTTGATTTCATCCAGAGCGGCAACGCTGTCAGCGGCAAGTGCCTTGTCCGTCAAAAGACCAAGGTCTTCACTGTACTCCCACCGATTGTGACCGAACTCGTACCTGGCCCATCGACCTGTGAGCAGACTGCACCCCTCCCACCCATCAGCCGTCGCTCCTGAAACCGCGATCCAGACCGGGCAGAAGACGCTACGGTCGCGGTTTTGAAAGTAGATGAGCAAGTGGCCGTGGTGACTATCACGTCCTAGCCGCGCTTGGATCCCCAACTCATCAAGGATTGATTTCAGGTGTTTTCTGACTGCGCTTAGACGTGAGAGGTGGGGAAATTGCACTGGAACGCTCCGAAACGAGTGTGATGATCACGATCGTTTTCCCGTTCCATGCAAGCAACAACATGCCGCCCAGCTACCGCTTCGCGACACGCGTTAACCATGTTTTAACATTCGTTAAAGGTTTATTAAATTTCGATGGACTTGCGCCCTTGACCGTGCAAGCTTTCCGCGAGCTAAATTCGGACAGATGAACATGTCTTGCCTTCGAATAGAACATCATCGGTGAAGTCGCCTCCAGGCCACCAGCGCAAAGGTGGTCGAACTTCAGTTGGTCTAGCGTCGAGAGCTAGATCCACGATGACAGGTCACCCATGTTCAAGCTCGCACCTAACTTCGAAGACAGTTGTTTCCACGCCACGCCGGCATCGTGCCCGACGGGGCGCTTTCGTGTGCGTCGGATAATTCACCGTTGAGGGAGCGCGGCAAATCTATGCCGCCAAAAGTTCTTTCTGATGTTCCCTCTATGTTCTTCAAAAACTTGCGTTTTTGAAATTATCGAACCTCGTTTGGACCATTACCCGGCGCGACGGAATTTCTCAGACCGTCCATTGATGCGTTCGTGAACAACAGCGCAAACAGCGGAGACGTGACATGAGCAGCATCAAGGACACCTTCCAATACATGGTCGATTTGGATGGCCTGAACGGTACGATACCTCGCGGCAAACAACCATCCCGCCCAACACGACATAAGCGGGAGCCGCATTTTAGCTTCGCTGGCGAGTCGGACCACAAGCGTCCCCATCGCCGGGCACCGCTGAGTAAGTGGCGTTATCCCTCCTAATCCCTGCCTGGGGCATGGCCGCCAGGCCACGCCTTTTCGACAGTGTGTTCCGCAGATTGAAGAGCTTCGCCGTAGGAGGCACCGTGACCAATCAAGTCGATAATGCGAACATCACCGAGCAGCGCTCGATCACCGATACGGTGCTCAATTACGCTGACGTCCTGGCAATGGTTTTGAAGGAGTACGACCGGCTCAATCGTAAACGCCGCCCCTTTGCACGGCCTTCGCAAGACATTGCAGAGAGCGGCGCCCGGAAAGCCTTGATTGCCTGGACCCGGATGCCAACGACTGAAAAGATCGAATTTCGTGCAGCGGCTCACATAGGCCGGAAACTCAAGTCCACGAAGTAATCACCCCCCAGCCAAGGACATGCCGCGTCGATTATGGCGACCGGCGAAGCCATGCCCAAAGGAGGGCAACATGACTATCGCACTTAAAAAACTGGTATCAAAGCCGCCGTCTAACCGCGAACTGGATCGCTTGGCAGAGCAATTTCACTCATATCCAGTGGGTGTAGCTCAGCCCATCTCTATGCGCCTCGAAGCCTTTCATCCCGTCAGCGTGGGCATCATGAAAGGTTACGTGGTGCAGTACGTGTCAATGACCCGACCGACGATCACGGGCGTTTACCGTAGCTATCAAGCAGAGATTGCTCGGATCAACAATGAGCAATCACGACGCGCGAAGCCGCTGCCGACCTTGAGCATGTACATCTTCCGTAGTGCCATCGACAGCCTCGACCCGTTCGTCGTCATGGCCGGTCGCTTCGGGTTCGATGCTGCCATGAGGCACCTCAGGAATTTCGTCCCCCGATACCCGGTCGCAAACAGCACACCGGCTCGACCATTGGCCGTGGCCTTTTAACTCTCCGCACAGCCCGTACCCATCGCACACAAGGAGCGAACACATGACTCGACCTGCTGCACTCCAGGCATTGAAAAAGAGCATCGATGACCTGCTGCGTGAACTTGATCCCGAAAGCCGCAACATCTTTCTGCGGCACGCCTCACGCTACCTCCATGCAATTCGCCCGACCATCGCGAGCCTGTATCGACAATATGAGGGCGAAGTCGCTTGGCTCAACTCCAGGCGCGAACTGGATGGCACTGTGCTCCTGCAAACGTTGTCGCGAGTGACGTTCCGCAGCACGATCCGGTGCGTGGACCCAATCTTGGTTCACGCAGCCCGATACGGGCATGAGAGCGCTGCTGCCAGGTTCCGTCGATCTTCAACGCGGAAGTAGGTCGTAGTCCCACCCGCCCAATCACCGTTGCCTTCTCGGTGGCTGGGCGCCCCACCCCATCCTCAAATCATCCACCAACGACAGGGATTCACATGTCCATTCATTCTGCACGTCTAGTCTCCGCCCGAATGAAAATGCGAAAAGCTGGGCTCGGCTTCGTTCATAACCGCAAAGCCGGGATTGCCGGTATGCAGGACTCCAGTCTACGAGCCACCGGTTCGCTGATGGCGATTGCCGCATCGGCGCCCAAACAGGCGGAGGCCTCAGAGGATGAGACTTTCTACGAGCCTACGCACGGCCTCGCCCTCCGTAGCACGCTCCGCAAGAACGCCTCAGCATCGAACGGGTTTGAGTTCTTCAACGGTATCCGCGTTTATTTCGACAGCGCGATCGAGCACCGTTGTCTCCTACGCTTCATGACTCGGCACGACATCGCCGAGATTCACTCACAGGCGTTGCTCTTCCATTACCACGACGACGACGAAAAACTTCACAAACACACGATCGACTACCTGCTGATCTATAAGGACGGCTGGAAGGATGCCATTGTCGTTAAGCCGGAGCGTAAGCGCGATGAGATGGACGACCTCATCGAGCGCATGAAAGCCCATCCGAGCTCGGCTCAAGTCAACGGCTTCCAGTTTTTGAGCGAAACCTACGGCACTATTGAGGCCGCTGAAAATGCAGATTTCATTCTCTGGTCCCGAGACTTTCAGATTGATCATGAGGTCGCGGACCTCCTGGAGATCGTCCGCACGATCGACGGCTACGTCCGCTTTGGCGATCTTATGCGCTCCTGTCACGACATTGACGAGCGCCGGGTAGCTATTTGGCGGCTGATTGATCTCGGAGTGCTGTTCTCTCCGACCGGCGAACGGATCACCGAACTCACCTACCTCGCAAGGAACCCGGCGCAATAGCGCCGGGCAACGTCCATCAGTCTTCAAGGAGTACCAATGTATCAAGACCTTGTCGCACCAAAACCGTTGAAAAACCCGATCGCTGAGATCACTCGTGAAGATCGTTTCATTGTTGAGGAGGATCCGTACCTTGTGTCTGCGCAAATCCCCGGCGGCCTTAGCTTCCGGCATGCCGATGAGCCGTGGCGAGAGCCGCTGGAGCTGAGCAACGACCAGATCTGGAACTATATCAAGTCCGGCAAGGCCTGGATCGACGAAGGAGCGCAGAACGCAAACGTCCAAGCTCTGAATCTCAGGTTTGGCGGAAGGGAATTCGACAGCTTCACCCCCGATGACCAAAACCGCGCTAACATGCGCAAAGCGATCTTCGAGATCTACGAAGAGCAATGCCTCAAGCTCGGCCACATCAGCCGCTCCGGGGACAAGTTTCAGAAGTGGATCAACGATAATTGGCACCTTGTGTCCAAGCGAGTGCGGTGTGACGTCGTCATTGCCGAGTCAGGCAAGCTGACCCGTTCCACATTTAATCGTCGCTACCGTGAATATAAGGCCAGTGGCCGCAACATGCTCTCCCTGGTGCCGAAGCACACGGGTCCTGGAAGGAAGACTGCTCCCTGGACTCCGGAGGCGCATGACTTTGCGCTCCAGTGCGCACGCGGATTCATGAGCCGCCTGAAACCAACCAAAGCTTTGATTTTCGCAGAATACAAGGCTGCGCTAAACGCAGCGAACCGGGGCCGTCCCGAGGAAGATAAGCTCTACCAGATTTCGCGGACGAAGTTCGACGATATCATCGCGTCATTCCCCGCGTTCGACGTCATGGCAGCCCGCGAAGGCGAGGAATACGCTCTCAAGCATTTTTCACCCAACCTGCGAAGCTACAATGTCGTCCTTCCGGGCAAACGCGTCGAGATTGACGAGTGGAAAGGCGATCTCTTCACATTCTTCGCGAAAGCTGGCGCCCTAGAGGGAGTTACGCCTCAACAACGCGCCAAATTGCGGAAGATTCGGCTTTGGCTTGTTTTCGCAATTGACGTGGCAACTCGGTACGTGCTGGCCGTCAAGGTCGCCCAAGCCCCGAACGCCGAAGCTGCGCTTGGGATGATCCGCCTGATCATGACCGACAAGACGTCGATCTCCCAGGTCGCCGGCGCGGAAAACCTTTGGGTCGGTGTCTGTAAACCGAGAATGCTGGTGAGCGACCACGGCTCAGCCTTAACGTCAGACGAGGTCGTCACTGCGCTCAACTCTTTGAATATCGGCGTAACGCGTCCGCCAGCGGGGCAACCCAAAAAACGCCCGTTCATTGAGAGCCTGTTTCACACTATCGGACCATTTTTGACGCGCTTTTTTGACGGCCAGACGTTCCGAAACATCTGGGAAAAAGGCGATTACGATCCCAAGGCGCACGCTTCTCTCGCGGCCAGTGAGTTCGCGGAAATCGTCGTCCAGACCGTTAACGACTTCTACCACCTCCGCCGCCATGGCTCACTTGGCGGCCAGTGCCCGCAAGATGCTTGGGTGGATGCCGTTGAGACTTATAGAGTGAAACCAGCGCCGCGAGCAATCGACATGCTTCGAGCTTTTGGCAAAGTCTATACGGCCCCCATCACATCCTACGGCATCGTCAAGAACAACGTCCCCTACATGAACGAGCGGCTGGCCGAGGAAGCGCTCAATCGCCGCACGTTCGAATACAAATATGATGAAACTTACATCAATGACATTCTCGTCAAAACCCAGGATGGCGGCTGGTACAAAGTTCCGAACACTATCGACCTCGTTGAAGACCTCGCGCTGAGTGAATGGGACGAAGCCAATAAGGAACTCCTGGCGGAAAACGCCGCTCGGACCGACAAACATAGCTCGACCGTCCATAGCTTCCTCCTCCGTAACCGTGAAAACGGCAAGGCTGCCACGCTTCGCGCGGGCCTCGATCCTGCCGTTCCGTCGGCAGCCAAACTCGCGAAGATGCGGAAGAGGATCTACACGGGCGTGGCTTCCGGCCAGACAACTGGTTTGCCAGTCGACACCAAAGCCCCGGTACAGCTGCCTCCCGACGAACTCAGGCGCGGGACCGTTGGTCGCGTGCGCCCTGCCGAGCTTCAGCCTGCACCCACCCCGCGTACTCCCACAGTTTCCAATTTCTCGCGTTCTAAATGGGATGACTAAGAATGGCCGACATCATCAGCACTGACCGCTCCCGGTTGCGGGCTCTCAAGAACCAAGTCCGCCGAAAGCGGCACAAAAACGAACGCGACGATGATCTCGCCGAGGAGATCCAGGCCATGCTGGACAACGTGGAGGATTTTCTCGAATTCGGAACTTGCGACGAACGTCGCGGATTGTTCGTTACAGGTCCCGCCGGGACAGGAAAATCCTCGGCGCTGAGGCACATCTTGTCTTCGCACCCCGAGTTGCAGCCGTACCGCGACGAGTACGGCGCCCTCATCCGTCCATGCCTCAGCATCAAACTCCCCAAGGAAAGCAAGACGAACGTTGTCGTTGAGCAAGTCATCAAGGCGCTCGACTTGCCTGACGAAGGGTCCGAGAAGCTGCTGACGCCGATCATGCACGACATGCTGAAGGCACACAAAGTGCGACTGTTGCATTTTGACGAGGCACAACACACCGTACGCTCACAAACGTCCAGCGCGTTTGAAGCGGTGCAGGACCTCGTCAAGCAGTTGATCGACCGCGAGGATTGGCCAGTTCAAGTAATCCTGTCCGGGATGCCCCGCATCGAAAAAATGCGCGAGGACGAGCAGATTGGACGCCGTTCCTACGTGTTTCCGTTTCGTCGGCTCGATTTCGAAGCAGATAAGGCAATCTTCTCTGACCTCTTGATCGAGATCGCAGGCGATTGCGGTATCACAGTCCAGCCCAAGATGCTTGAAGTGGAATCCTTGGCCCGTCTCTGCAAGGCTACCCACGGCGCTTGGGGCATCCTCATCTGCGACATTCGCAAGGCCTGCTTCCGAGCGCTTTCCAAGGGGAAAAGCGAAGTCACAATCAATAATTTCGCTCAGGAGTATGAGCGAAATACGGGAGCCCTCCAGAAGGAAAACATCTTTACCGCTGGCAATTGGCAGGAGTTGAAGGTCAAAGAAACCCTCAAGGAGATGCGCGAGGAGGAAGAATAATGGTGCTCCCCGTCCCGGTAACACATGTGAATGGCATCGAAGATCCGGTCAGCTTTGCGTCTCGCCTTAGCGCCGCGAATGGCTATCGTTCACTGAAGTCCCTCCTCGCATCAGGTGGGACAAACGTTACCGATCTGGCGAAGGGAGACCCGGAGGCTCTCGCTAAACTCGCGAGATGGTCCGGAGCAGCGCCGGACCATCTCGCGGAGCTTGCAATTGTGTCTTCTAAAGACCACAACACTTGGCGGATCGGCGAAGCTGTCTTCAACAAAGACATGCGACGCGGCAATCGTTTCCGGTACTGCCCCACCTGCATCGTAGATGACGTCAGCCACGGCAAAGAGCACCCGGCGGCACGACCATACGTTCGGGCACAATGGCTGACGAAGGCGGTGGTTAACTGCAGTCAGCACCATCGACCACTCGTAGAGGTCGATTTTCCCAATCATCACGAACACGACTTCGCTCGCTATGTCGCTAATAACTTGCCTGCCATTGAGCACGTAGCAAAGGAGGATTTCGAAGCACAGTCCATTAGCGTCGATCTGTATGCGGAAAACCGCATCAAGGGCATCTATCGAGAGCAGTACCTCGACCGCTTCCCGGCGTATGTGGCGATTGACCTCCCTACATACCTTGGCCGATTACTCAAGCGAAACGATGCAACATGGGCTTTGGTACCAGCTGAACTGCGGGATGCCTCCCTTCGCGAGATCGGTTTTCATTTCGCGAGGCAGGGCGCTGAAGTGATCAGGCAACTTGTGACCACGTTCATCCGCGCCAAACGGCCGGATGGCGGTGAAAAGTTTCTGTTCGGACATCTGGGACGGTGGTTACGCAGTAACAGTTCGAAGCCAGAATACGCGGAACTCGTCGAGCTGTTTCAGGACGTCGCGGAGCGGAATCTCCCATTCGGGCCCGGCGACTTCTGCTTCGTTCCGGTTCGCAAACGATATCTTCACTCAATCAAAACAGCTAGTGCCCAATATGGATTGGTCGAAAAACGAGTCATCCGGCTTCTCCGCGATGCAGGGTGTATCGGCGACGAAAAGCTCCATTACAGCCGTATTCATTTCGATGCCGAAAAGGCGCACGGAATTCTCATGAACGCCGCTGAGACGCTCACCAGCAGACAGGTGCGCCTCGAGTTAGCGGTGACCGAAGAATTCATGGCAGACCTGTTGGAATCGGGTCTGCTTCCGACGGTTGAAGCACGGCCTGACATTCGCAAGTTTTCGAGAATCCGCCGAGAAGACCTCACGGAGTTCAAACGGAGCATCGTTGCGGCGAGTACGTGCTCCAATGCTGACGAAGGTATGGGCACGATCTTCGAAGTCAGCCAGAAATGCGGTTGTCGTGCACACGAGGTTCTCGCGATTGTCTTGAAGGGAGGCCTCTCAAAAGTCTCGGCGCCCAAGATCGATCATTTCAAAATCCATGGCGTTGTCGTCGATATCGACGAGGCAGTCAGGCTGGTCGTTGGAAATCGTGAGTCAGCGTTCCAGCGAGATCACGCCGGGTACGTCTCGGTGGAGGACGCTCGGGTGATCCTCCGCGTGAAGCCGCTCACGATAAAGTATCTCTTACAGCACGGGTTGCTCTCGCTGTCGAAAATCTCAAGCCCAGTTTCATCCCGTAGCAAGGAGTTCATTACCCTTGCGTCTCTTGAGGCCTTCCAAAGCGAGTACGTGACCCTCGGCGAACTCTCGACCCGGTACGCAACTCACGCTATTGCCGTTACGAACGCCTTGGAAAAAATCGGGGTAAAGCCATCGCCGGAGCGAGCAGGTGCCGTCACGCGATTCTACCGCCGGGTGGAGGTGGAGAATGTGATAATCAACGCCCCGAGCCGCAAACGATCGTAGGTGACGAGGTTGAGTTCTTATCTAAGGCCCGCTTTTCGCGGGCCTTTTTTGTGCGTAGGAGCGCCCCTTCGGCCGGTTTGCCCCGTCACTGTCGGCGCCTTTCCGCCCCGGGCGCACATCCGTCGATGTGTCAGCGCAAAGCTATCGCGGGCGGCGGCGCACACCTATCGCGGCGAAGGTTACTCACCTAGCTAAACGGCAAGAAACATTTCCCATACTATATTGTAATTGCTGGATTTTTTGACATGCGAATGGTTCGCAGGCGCAAACCTACGCGGGCTAATCATTTATTCCTAAGACATAAGTAACACTTTCGCGCCGAAAGGGTTCGGCAGCGGTTCGAGCCTGCATGTCTCGTCATCGAAGTATCCCAGATCGTAATCCATGAAGCTTGCGAGCCAGATATGGTCTTCGACCTGTTTGATTCCCACGGCCTGAGCGTCAAGCGACCATACGTCCGATGCCCACGGACGGCGATCGACTAACCTGCGTTCCAAAGCGATACACTGGGAGCCGAGGCGTCCCATGCAGGCCCAATCGGCATTGGATCACATGCGCTGGAAATTTGGTACTTACCTCTGGCAGCCTGACCGTCGATGTCGTATCGAGGCGCGCTGCCTACGCAAGCGTGGAGCCAGCGACGCCATTCAACATGGCGGAGAAGGAGCACCGCATGAAGACCGTCTATACGATAGGCTACGAAGGGACCGACATCGAACGGTTCGTGAAGACGCTCACCGCCGTCGGCGTCGAAGCAGTGGCAGACGTCCGGGCCGTTCCACTATCTCGCAAGAAGGGATTTTCGAAGAACTCTCTCCGCGAGCATCTCGAAAGTGCTGGGATCAAATACCTTGCCATGCAGGAACTCGGCGATCCGAAGGAAGGACGAGAAGCTGCGAAGTCGGGAGACTACGATCGCTTCAGAACGATCTATTCGGCGCATGTAGACCAGCCGGAATCCATCACCGCCATTGAAAAGCTTGCAGCCGCTTCCGAGAAACAGGCTGTCTGCCTGCTCTGCTTCGAACGCGATCCGAAGACCTGCCACCGATACATCGTCGGCGAGCGGATGGGAGCTTTCGGCTACGAGATGATGCATCTCTTCGGCGACGATCCGACCCGCTACCTGCGTCACCGGGATAAGCTGCCAAAGCATTTGTCGGCCTAGATCAGAAGAGTTCGCCCTGAAACTGGTGGGGCGGGTAGATCAGGCTGATGATGAGCCATTGGTCCTGGAACCTATGCTGGTTTCCCATCAGCAGCATCAGATCCTTCGAAGGCAATTCCTTCTCAAGCTTCTCTCGGAAGTAGCGTTCCCAGTCCGCGCCGTACAGTCGCTCGCAGGTCAAGTAAAGAGCCCCAACCTCCCAATCGACCAGCTTGTGCCTGAAGACCTTCGCAGTCACGCCCTCGCCGCACTGATATCGATAATAGAAATCATACGGCAGCTTCCGCAGGGTCCTGATCGACGGCTTGTCGTCCTGATCGAAAAGCCCTCCCTGCGTCTGACCGCCCAGGAGCTTTGCCAAGTCGTCCTCGGTCCACTCCGGATTGGAAACTCGCTCGATATCCAAGCCCAGGATGCGGGCAGGCTTGAGCAAGGCAAGTGAAAGGCGGCCTGCTTGGCGTGCAGCTTCTATATCGTCGAAATGGTCGAAAGGCTCGATGGCAGTCAGCAAGCGACGTCGCTCGCCCCAGTCACGGCCGGGTTGGACCACGGTGCCGCCTTCGATGGTGTCCGTCTTGATCGTGAAGCTTTCCGGACGATGATCCTTTTTGGCCTTCTCGACCTTGGCCTTGATCCACTGCCATTTCTTGAATTGCTGGTCTTCTGCGATCAGTCGGAAGGGGACGGGAAACAGGCGTACGAGGCTGCCGTTCTCTTGCATTCCGGCCACGCATGTCGTCTCCGCATACTTACCGCTCGGCGAAGGATAGGTTTTGCAGAGGATGAGAATGCGGACATCAATGATCGCCATTTGGCTTGCTCCCAGACAAGTCGCGACAGAGTCGCGGCTGTCCCGATTGCGCCTATGCAATGCTGCGGAGTCAACTCAGCGTTGCCGCCTGATGAAGACAACGCACAACCATTTTCTGGATATCCTGGATTTTTGGCCGTCTGTTGAGTGGCGCTGGCCGGCCACCAGTTTTCCTATTCCGGTTTCTTGTGTGGTGCCCTTGCGATTTTCGGAATACGTGGTTTCGGTGCGGCGCGTTTCGCAGGGACTTTGGGTGCCGCTGCAGCGGAAGCAGCGAAGACGCGGGCCTGGGGATGCCTAGCATCTCTGCCAGCACGCTCCAAGCGAATGCGAGCAAGTCCAGATTGACTTGAGCACGCTTGAGCATTTCCGCATGTACCTTCGGATACCATGGGCCTTCCAGCCTGCTTCCAGAAGCGGCGCTGAACGGCGAGACTTGGCCGATCTAATTTGCGCGGTTTCATCGGGATGGCGGGAACATTCGGATTGCGCCGCTGCAACTAACCGCGCCGCCTGCGTCTGGACAGGAATGCGGTTCCGTGTCATCAAAAAAGACATGAACCCCGCGCGCACCAACTCACAGCTCCTACTCGCCATCATTCCGATGGTGGGTTAGCACGCGCTCGCGTTTCTGAGATGCAGCAACCCGCCGAAGAGGCGGGTTTTTTGTTGCCATTCCTCTTCGGTCAGAAATCGGCTCCGTTCGAGAAGACAGAAGGGAATTCGCAATGCCATATGACCCCAAGACGATCGAGCCGCGATGGCAACGATACTGGGAGGAAAACCAGACGTTCCGGACCGAGGACGAGCAAAGCCGTCCGAAGTATTATGTCCTTGATATGTTTCCCTATCCGTCCGGCGACGGCCTGCATGTCGGTCATCCGGAAGGTTATACCGCGACCGACGTCGTGGCTCGCTACAAGCGCATGATGGGCTTCAATGTCCTGCATCCCATGGGGTGGGATGCCTACGGGCTGCCGGCCGAGCGATACGCCGTGCGCACAGGCGTCCATCCAGCGATCACCACGCGGAGCAATATCGCGAATTTCAGGAAGCAGGTCCGGCGTCTCGGCTTTTCCTACGATTGGAGTCGGGAGATTTCGACCACCGATCCCGAGTTCGTTCGATGGACGCAATGGATCTTCCTGCAAATGTATAAGGCTGGCTTGGCCTATCAGGCAGAAGTTGCCGTCAACTGGTGCCCGGCACAGGGTACGGTCCTCGCCAACGAGGAAGTGAAGGATGGCCGCTACGTGGAAACCGGAGACCCGGTGGAACGTCGCACGATGCGTCAGTGGATGTTGAAAATCACCGCCTATGCCGACCGCCTGCTCGCGGATCTAGACGAGCTGGACTGGCCGGAAGGCGTCAAGGCGATGCAGCGCAACTGGATTGGCAGATCAGAAGGCGCTGAAGTGACTTTCGATGTCGAGGGTCGGGAGAGTTCCCTGACAGTTTACACCACACGTCCGGAAACGATCTTCGGCGCTACGTTCATCGTCGTTTCCCCCGAGCACCCTGCCATCGATGCCATCGCTTCCCTCGGCCAACGCACAGAGATCGACGCCTACCGCGCCCGCGCGGCGGCAATGAGCGCAATAGAGAAGTCGCAAGCCCAATGGAAAAGCGGGGTATTCACCGGAGCCTATGCGATCAACCCGGCGAATGGTTCGCGGATTCCGATATGGGTCGCTGACTACGTCCTGATGACCTACGGCACCGGAGCAATCATGGCCGTTCCAGCGCATGACGACCGCGACCGCGATTTCGCGCAGGAGTTCGGGCTGCCGATCGTCGAAGTCGTGTCGGCATCTGGCTGCCCCTCCGGCGATGTGCCGCCCGCTGCGCGGCCAGGCGAAGGCTCGATGGTCAACTCCGGGTTCATGGATGGAATGGAGACGA
This sequence comes from Rhizobium leguminosarum bv. trifolii WSM2297, assembly GCF_000271845.1. Next base: position 2,456,250 of record NZ_JH719395.1, read on the forward strand.
AATCGGCGAGAACGGCAGCAATCTCATGGATGACCGAGCAAGGTTTTGGTGTGCGGCGCATCGAGTACAAGCTGCGCGATTGGCTGTTCTCGCGGCAGCGATACTGGGGAGAACCCTTTCCCATCCTGCATGCCGCCGACGGCAGCATCGTGCCGCTGCCAGAGGACGCCCTGCCCCTGCTGCCTCCCGAACTGGATGAGTACAGGCCAACGCCAGACGGGGAGCCGCCGCTGGCACGGGCGGGCGATTGGGTTCGAACGGTCGATCCGAAGTCCGGCATGGAAGCTCTGCGGGAAACCAACACGATGCCACAATGGGCGGGATCGTGCTGGTATTACCTGCGTTTTGCCGATCCGCGGAACGTGACCGCGCCGATCGATCCCGAGAAGGAGAAATACTGGCTGCCCGTCGACCTTTACGTGGGAGGAGCCGAGCATGCGGTGCTGCATCTGCTCTACGCGCGTTTTTGGCACAAGGTCCTGTTTGACATCGGCGTCGTGACGTCCAAAGAGCCGTTCCGCAAGCTGTTCAACCAGGGAATGATCCTGGCCTTCAGCTACAAGGATGCGGCTGGGAGGTACTATCGGCCCGAAGACGCAGCCGAGCGCGACGGCCGCTGGTTTGTCGGAGAAATCGAGGTCGAGCGCCAGGTCGAGAAGATGTCGAAGTCGAGGCTCAATGTCGTCAATCCTGACGAGGTGGTCGAACGGTATGGCGCCGACGCCATGCGTCTCTATGAACTCTTCATGGGACCGTTGGACGTTGCCAAGCCGTGGCAAATGTCCGGCGTGGCCGGGGTCAGCCGCTTCCTCCATCGCGTATGGCGGATCGCAGTTGGAGAGGATGGGATGTTGTCGAGCAAAATTATCGATGCGGAGCCGTCTCCGGAGATCGCACGCGTTCTTCACAAAACGATCAAGGCTGTCGGCAACGACATCGAGGCCCTGCGTTTCAACACAGCGATCTCCAAACTGATGGAGCTGTCAAACGCATTGACGGCTCTGGACATCAAGCCACGGTCAGCAGTCGAATCCTTCGTTCTGCTGCTGGCACCCTTCGCGCCTCACATTGCCGAGGAACTCTGGCGAATGCTGGGGCATCCGCAAAGTCTGTCGCATGAACCCTGGCCGACATACGACCCCACTCTCGCCGACAATGATATCCGCGAGTTTATCGTTCAGGTGAACGGCAAGCTCCAGGGAAGGATTCAGGCCGCTCCGACGATCAGCGATGGCGAACTCCTGGTGCTGGCTGCGAGGGAACCTGACGTTGAGGCGAAGCTGATGGGGAAGACCGTGCTGAAGGAAATTGTCGTCCCCGGGCGGCTCGTGAACTTCGTGATTGCCGACTAGCGAATGAACGATCAGGAGCCGTTGCCATTGGTGTCGGCTGCGGCTTCATCGCAATTGGCCCTGCGGGAGGGCTTCGCGCGGGGCCTGGAGCAACGGAATGACTGGTGCAATTAGCTGGCGAGCCCACCCCTGCGCTCGCGGAACGGCCGGCTCCAGCAGGTTTGAATCTCGAGATAAGCCTTTTGGATACATATTCGCCGTGGTCTGACGCCGTTACAATCGTCGCTTAGGAAGAAGGGAGCGAACGATGAAAGCGATCACGGTTTCTGGCCTCATTATCCTAGCCTTCGCATCTTGTGCATATGCCGCAACCATGACGGGGGAGCAGATGAAAAGCGAGTTGGTAGGCCACCCAATTCACTGGAAGTCAAAGACGCAATCGGGCATCACAACTTATAAACCAGACGGAACGATTGAAGCGACTGTCGACGGGGACAAGGCCACCTACAAGGGCACATGGAGCATCAAAGACAACAAGATGTGCGAGAAGTTCGGTAAGGAAAAATGTGCAACGATCAATTCGCTCGGAGGTAAGAAATACTCCAAGGGGGATGGAACGCTTACGGTGGAATAGCGCCTGTTGCGGAGCCGTCTCCAGAGATCGCGCGTTCTTCACAAAACGATCAAAGCTGCCGGCAACGACATGCAGGCCCTGCGTTTCAATACAGCGATCTATAATGGAGCTGTCAAAGGCGTTGACGGGTCTGGACATCGAGCCACGGTCAGCAATCGAATCCTTCGCGGCCGAGGCTCCATCGCAATTGGCTCCCGTCTAGCCAGGATGACGCAAGCGGGCCAGTCCAACATCTTGAAAACAAAGCGTGTGTGTTCAAAGGCGGCAGCGCCGGTCGAGTGCTCTGTTGGATGTTTATTAGCTTCCATGAAACATGCGCCTAAGTCATATATAATGTCTGCGGAGAATTCCTGTCGGGGGATCAAGACATGGAGCGCAGGTTATCTGCAATTCTGGCCGCCGACGTGGTCGGATACTCCGCCCTTATGGAACAAGACGAAGCGGGCACATTTGAACGTCTTCGAGCTCGCCGTACCGAGCTTTTTGAACCCGAGATTGCGCGGCATCATGGGCGGATCTTCAAGCTCATGGGCGACGGCCTGCTCGCGGAGTTCAGCAGCGTGGTCGACGCCGTCGAATGCGCGGTGTCTCTGCAACGCGGAATGACAGAGCGCAACGCCTCTGTAGCCGAGCAGGACAGGTTCAACATCCGCATCGGCATCAACATTGGCGAAGTGATTGTAGACGGGGACGATCGCTATGGCGAAGGCGTGAACATTGCGGCCAGACTGGAGCAACTCGCGCCACCGGGCGGGATCTGCGTTTCGGGCAAGGTGGCGAAGGAGGTCGAGAATAAGCTCGCGTTTACCTTCGACTCCGCTGGGCGGCAGAAGGTCAAGAACATCGAAGAACTTGTCGATGTCTACCAAGTGCGCATCGACGCCCTGCCACGCCGACGCATCCGGCACAAGCGCAGGATCGGCCGACGATGGTGGACCATTGGAGTCCCGGCAACCATCGTCGCCGTAGTGGCCGCATGGATGGCGTTACAGAACCTGCTAACCATGACCTCTCCTGCACGTTCCGGTACGATCCCGTCTGTCGCCGTACTGCCCTTCCAGGATCTAAGTGCCGACAAGAGCCTGGGGTATATGGGAGAAGGGATGGCCAACGACGTTATCGCCATCCTCTCGCGCTTTTCTGACATTGCAGTCGTCTCGCGAACCTCGTCGTTTGCATATCAGGACAAGCAAGGCGACATCCGTCAGATCGGCAAGGAGCTGGGCGTCGGCTATGTCGTCGAGGGCAGTGTGCGCAAGGAAGGCGATAGGGTGCGCATCGTTGCACAGCTCATCAACAGCAAAACGGGGGACAATGTCTGGGCGGACCGCTTCGACAAGGCCGGAACCGACCCATGGGCGCTTCAGGATGAGTTGACCGGCAAGATCGTGGGGGCGATGACTGGCGAATTCGGAGCCATTCGCAAAGCGGACTACAGTCAGGCCTGGGGTAAGGATAGCACTAACCTCGCTGAATACGACTACTACTTGCGCGCGGAAAGCCAATTGAACCTCTACACGAAGGAAGGTCTCGAGCGATCAGGCGAGATTTCACGCCAGGGTCTGCAGGCCTTCCCTGGCTCCCCTCTTTTGACCGTCGAGTTGGGCTGGTCTCACTGGTTGAACGCTGCGCTGCTCTACAGTTCTGACTCGCAGGAGGATCTTCAGGAAGCGGAGCGACTGGTCAATCAGGTCCTCGCGGACAAGAACCCGAGCCCGCAAGTGGCGAGATTGGCACACTGGCTCAACGCTTGGCTCCTCACTCTCAAGCGAGACCATGACGGGGCCGTTGTGGAAATGAACAAGGCCATCGCGGCGGCACCCTATAACGCGTTCACCCTTACCGACGCAGGAAGTATTTTCCTACAGGCCGGTCAACCCGAAAAGGCGCTGGAGCTGACCGACGCTGCAGCCGCCCGCGATCCAGGGCTATCTTGGTTTTTCAACTATGTGCGAGGTTTTATCTATATCGTGCTTGGCAAAAACGAAGATGCAGTCGAGGTGCTGAAGACCACGGAATTTGCCGACGCGCCATTGCAACTAGCCATCGCCTATATGCGGCTGGGACGCGAGGCAGACGCCCGAGCTGCCGTCGAGAAGATGCTCAAGTCGGCTCCGACCGCGACGATCCAGTCGTGGCGGCAGACCTGGAACTTCCGAGACCCTGCCATTCTCGATCAAGCCGCGGCAGACCTTGCGCGAGCCGGCCTTCCGCCGCAATAGCCTATCCACGGTGTTCAGCCTTGAGGGGGATGTCGCCCTCGCGCTGGATCTTGCATCCTCAGTTCGCCGAGCTCTGCACCCGCTTGTTAGGAATTTGTTGACCATAAGCTGGCTTTACTAATCCTGATGGATGCGGCGTTCCCGCCCGTCGTCGAGTGTTTTAGTGTAGGACGGATTGTTGGTGTTGAAGTATTCACTGCAAGGTTTGCCGGGCGGAGCCTTGGGCGGGATTGCCACACTCCTGTCGCGGGCGGAGCGCTTAGCAGCGCAGGCCGTTATGCCGGCTTTGTTTGCGCTCCCGGCACTTGTCGGTTCCGCATCCTTTGCCTCGGCGGAAGATCGGGCCCTGAAGCTGTTCTTTACCCATACGGGCGAGAGGGCGACGATTACCTACAAGCGGGATGGAAAGTTCGATCCCAAGGGCCTTGCCCAGATCAATCGGTTTCTGCGCGACTGGCGACGGAACGAGCCGACCCGGATGGATCCTCGGCTGCTCGACCTGGTCTGGGAGGTGTATAAGCGCAGCGGCGGCAAGGATTATATCCATATCGTCTCCGCCTATCGTTCGCCGGCGACCAACAACATGCTGCGCAGCCGCTCTCGCAGCACCGGTGTCGCCAAGAAGAGCCAGCATATGCTGGGCAAGGCGATGGATTTCTACGTTCCCGGCGTGAAGCTTGCGACACTGCGGGCAACCGCCATGCAGATGCAGGTCGGCGGTGTTGGATATTATCCGACCTCGGGATCGCCCTTCGTGCATCTCGACGTCGGCAATGTCAGGGCCTGGCCGCGCATGTCGCGGCAGGAACTCGCGCGAATATTCCCGAATGGGAAGACGATGCATCTTCCGGCCGATGGCCGGCCGCTGCCGGGATATAATCAGGCGGTTGCGAACTATAAGAAGCGCGTCAGCCCCACCTCGATAGAGATCGCCAGCACCGCTGGAGAAGACGAAGACGCAGGGGCGTCGAGCACGCCTGGCGGCGACACCACCGACGGCAAACTCGTGACGGCACTTCTGCCGACGCCGAAAAGCCGGGCCTTGAATGCGCTGGCACGACAGACCGACGCGGTCGAGCGAGATGACAAAGGCTCCGCTGCGGATGTTTCATCGCTCTCGATTCCGATACCGGCGATGCGGCCGCCAGCCCTTGCGCAAGACGCTGGCGCGGACGACAAACTGGTGACGGCATCGATCGGCCCGATTGCCGCACTTCCGGAGAAACCGACGCCTGGATTGCCGGCCCACGCCCGCTTCCATCCCCTCGTTGCTGCACGGGAGACCGCCAGGCAGGGCGCCGATATGATCGCCTCCCTGCCGATGACCGCTTCCTGGGAAGAAGCGAATTTCCTCGGATCGACGTCCGAAGCGGCGCTGATGAAATGGGCGCTGCATTCTCCCGGCGAGGCGGTTGGATTGAGCGCGCCTCGTCTATCCCCCCGCACGGTTCATCGGGAGGCGAAAATCGCGACGTCACGTGGGGATGTTCCGGTCGCCGCGGCAGGTCCGTTCGATGCCAGCCGGTTTGCGTCGCTCCCGGAGGGTTGACCTCGATCATCAAGGCTTGATCCGACGGCAATCGCGGCCAAGATCCGCAAGCCCGTCCTCTGCTACCTCTTCAGGCGTATCGCGTCTGGTGGCGGATGCGTTGACGCGCTGGACGACGTCATCTTCGCCACCGTCCACCCCGGCGGAGAGCGGGATGAAATCAATGACGAGTGATAAGGTGCCGAATACCGGACAACGGCCGGAGCCGAAGCATGCGAAGGTGCGAAACTGGTTCAGGCAAGACTATCGCGAGGCTTCCAGGCGGCTATCGCCGTGCAGAAGGTTCAGCCAGGCCCGCGACACTTTCTCCGCGCCTGTGCCGCCGATATGGCAATCGTCGTAGCGGTCATCGCCATCGAGCAACACGTCAGAATTTACGCCCTCTCGGATACCGTGGCCGCTTTTTGACAGGGCCAGCTGCGCCCGCACTATTGGATTGTCTGGAATATGCTCCTTGAAGCCGCCGTTGCTCGGTTCCAGACATTTCGATGCGGTCGAAATGTAAACGGGTGCCGCGACGCCGTGCTGGCGCAATGTGTCAACCATCGACATGAAACGTTGCTGATAGGCCTCCGCAGTGGTGCCCAGAACGAGGTCCGCCTCTCCTTGGACCCAGAGGACGCTCGTTATCCGATAGTTGGAATCCTGAAGCTGTTTCATGGTGTCGACCAGCACTGGATTGATGTCGCCGCCTGCCGCCCACCGCGCGACCTCGGATCCGGAATATGCGAGAGGTGCGAGGATGACGCTGTCATACTGTCCCGATGCAATCAAATTGTTCGCAAGGAGCGTCCAGTACTCCCCCTTGGTATCGGTCGATCCAAGAAGTGGCGACGCTGCGACGAAGCACCGTTTGTCGAAGGCGTTGACGACGCGAGCGCCATAATTCGACCGGTGTCGTTGTCCACCGTCGTTGGCCGCGTTCGATTGACCAAGAAGGAGCAAAACAGCCGTTCGATCAGTTTGCGTCGGGCAGGTCACAGAGGTTTTTGATTCATCCCCGATGAGGCGCTCCTTGTCGTCGAAAGTATATCGGCTTGGTGCTGCCGGCTTCTCTCCAACAACCGTTTTCCTCAGCGCGGAAAGTTGTGGCCAAGGAAAGGTATCATGTCTGGCGCTCATGCCGCCGAGGAAGTATATGGCGATTAGGGCGGTCCCGCAGACTGCTAGCGTTTTACGCATCTCGTTACCTTTTACTCATCACACGATGACATGGAGCCTATTGGACTAATCAATGGTGGTCCAGCCATACAATAGGGGTAACCCAAACATCACTCGGTATTGACGTGATTCATCGAAGACACTTTCGAAAAGGCGATGAGTGCCGATGGAGTTCCGCATGTGCCGCCGGATCTACATCGTTCAACCGTTTGACGAGATGGCAAGAAATTTCGCTTTCGCTGAGCGAGGTGATGTCGATGAATTGGGTGATCGCCTCCCTCGTCTCGCAGGCATTTGGGAAGTTTGGCACCACCCGGTCGGCCTCGATATCCGCAGCTTCGCTGTCGTCACCTGCCCTCCAAACGAGATGATGGCGACAATCCAAAATCGGATGCCGGTCATTCTTCGTCCCGAGGATTACGAGCATTGGCTGTCCCCAGATCCCGATCCACGCGACCTGATGACGCCGTTCAATGCCGAGGCGATGACGATGTGGCCGATTGCGCGGCGCGTAAAAACCGTCAGAAACCCTGGGCCGGGGGTCATTGATCAAATTGATCCAGCGCCGAACGGGTTCTGCAATCAGATTAGTAACTTAAGGCTAATTGAATAGCTTCAGAACCATGTCATTCTTCTGCATATCGCGTCCCCCGGTCGCGAAAACCCCTGATACGAAATGCCCCGCGAACTCCGCGGGGCATTTTGATTTTCTGATCACCACAGCAGGAAATTCCGGGGCTGCAACCGCGCCTATCGCGGCAAACAGGCGCGGCCGGTCGCTCGGCCGAAAGCGTACTGGAACCAGACGGATCCTCTATCGTTATTGCGTCGAGACCGCGCGAGAGAAGTTTGCGCTCTGCAAGCCTCTCGACTTGGTTTCGCCCCCCGCGCGGTCTCGCCCCTTCCCTCTTTCTCTCAATTGCCCCGCTTCGGCGAGGCTCTTTTGGTGACGGACCGACGCCTACGGATCGGTCTTGATAAAAAATCTGCCGGCTTGGGAACAACAGGGTTCGCCGTTCGTAAGTATGATGGGCCGTGCGGAGGTGCTAACACAGCCATGCACTTCGATACTCTGTGCGGCCCACTCCCGGCATGGGATGAAGATCGAATGCTTGAACGCACCGGGTCGAGGCCAAAGCGTGCGAAGGTGCGAAACCGGTTCAGGCAAGACTATCGCGACGTTTCCAGCCGGCGGTCGATCCAAGAAGTGGCGACGCTGCGACGAAGCACCGTTTGTCAAAGGCGTTGACGACGCGAGCGCCATAATTCGACCGGTGTCGTTGTCCTCCGTCGTTGGCCGCGTTCGATTGGCCAAGAAGGAGCAAGACCGCCGTTCGATCGGTTTGAGTGGGGCAGGTCACAGAGGTTTTTGATTCATCCCCGATCAGTCGTTCCTTGTCGTCGAAACTATATCGGCTGGGGGCCGCGGCCGTCTTTCCGCCAACCATATTCCTCAGCGCGGAAAGTTGCGGCCAAGGAAAGATCTCATGTCTCGCGCTCATGCCGCCGAGAAAGTACGTGGCAATCAAGGCGGCCCCACCGACTGCTAGCGTTTTACGCATGGCGTCACCTTTTAATCATCATCCGATGACTAATCGAGGCTGGTCCAGCCACGAAGGTTCCTTTACACCAGCCATTTCTGCTTGCCCGGGCGTGATCTTAAAGCGTTCCTCGCGAAGATCGACCCCGTCGCTACTCTCAACTATAGCCCGGACCAGCGATTGCAATTATCCGATTGGGTGAGAGATCGTGCCTGCTCGTAGTGCAGCGTGCATCAACATGAAGAAAGTCCCGTTGCTCGCGGGAAGGCGATCACAGACTGGGATCAGCACTGGTTATTCCTTTGCGCCGCCCTGATCATTTGGATCGACGGCCAAAAGCGCCACTCTTGCGCGCGACCGAAGTGACGCTCTCGATATGAAGGCCCCTAGTATTGGGCGCTTTCTCGCAGTTTTTACTTTGTCCACCTAGCCCTGAGGCCGACGGGCAGGTTTGGCGGAGTCCTGGCGGAACTTTTGCGTGCCTTCTCCGATTTAGGGAGTAGTTGTTCGGAGATGTCCGCCATGAATGTGAGCGACACAAGGGTCGGCATCCTGCACACATATTGGCTGCCACGCGCATTGGAATTCCCTTGAACGCAGCTGGGACTGGCCCTTCTATTGCTAGCGCCTGTCCGGCAGCTGCCTATATATTCAGAGCCCTTTGCGGTAGAACACTCAGCGTCGCCCCATGATAAAGCTGATGCTTGTTGGGAAGGAGCCTCTTAGCGGTAACCGATGCCTAATCCTCCCAAATCCTCCAGCGAAAGCGCCAGCAACCCGAGCCAGGCTGGCGATCAGACAGCAGATTCGGCAGCGCCAGTGGACGCGCCGGATTTGCCAGACTCCAACCGACCTGGCGACCGGCAACAGCCCGACGGATCTTTCGGCCAAAGTCGACAGGCTGCGCGAAAACTGTTCCATGCGTTGCGCCAGGATCTGAAGGCAAGTTCAACCTTGCGAAAGAGCAGGACGGTCGCTTCGAATCTGAGGGCGAAGCTGGGAGGATTGACCCGGCTGGTAAGGCCGTCAGCTCTGGCGGCACTGGTCAAAACCGGGCGCGGTCTTCGCGGCCTGCGCACAAAGAGGCGTAACGCCAGCCGAAGCGCTCCGTTTGTTCGCGGCTGGTGGAAATTCATGATGGGGCTGGTCTTTCTCGTCTGCCTCCTCGTCGCAAGCGTGCTGGTGTGGGCGCTGAAGGACGTGCCCTGGAGCGAGATCCGCGACGGAACGTTGAAGCCCGTCGTGGTGCTGGAAACGGCAGACGGCGCACCGTTGGTAAGGCAGGGACCCTATCAAGGCCCCTATGCTCAATACGACCAGTTTCCGCCCGATCTGATCGATGCCGTCCTTTCCATCGAGGATCGCCGCTTCATGGATCATTTCGGTATCGATCCCCGTGGGATCGGAAGGGCGCTGCTGCGCAACCTGAAAGCCGGCTCGGTGGTAGAAGGCGGCAGCACGATTACCCAGCAACTCATCAAGCTGCAATATCTCGACAGCGATCGAACGATAAAACGGAAAATACAGGAGGTTGTCATCGCTGTTTGGCTGGAGTGGAAGCTCGGCAAGCGGGAAATCCTGACACGCTATCTCAACAGCGTCTATCTCGGTGCGGGCGCTACCGGCATGCCTGCCGCCGCGCGGATCTATTTCAACAAGGATATCGGCGACCTCAACCTGCCGGAATCGGCGATGCTGGCGGGATTGCTGCGGGCGCCGAGCCAATGGAACCCGATCGACAATTTCGAAGGCGCCCGGCAGCGCACCATCGTCGTTCTCGACGCAATGGCTGCGAATGGCAAGATTCCCGCGCCAGCGGCGGTAGAGGCCAAGGCGAGCTTTGCCAAGCTGCATCCGACGACGCCGACGCCGCGCTCGGGAAGCTGGTTTGCCGACTGGATCTCGCCGCAGGCGAGCGAAATCGCCGGCTCCTCGCCGGGGTCAACGGCGGTGCGAACGACACTGGTGCCGCGGTTGCAGCAGATCGCCGAAAGCGTGGTGAAAAGAAGCCTGGACGGGGAAGGAAGGACAGTCGGAGCATCGCAAGCCGCGCTGGTGGCGATGACGCCGGACGGCGCGGTCGTCGCCATGGTTGGCGGGCGCGATTACAAGGCCAGCCAGTTCAACCGCGCCGTCACCGCGATGCGCCAGCCGGGTTCCACCTTCAAGCTGTTCGTCTATTACGCAGCCTTGAAGGCCGGGCTCACCTTGTCCGACCAGGTTCTGGACGCACCCATCGACATCGACGGCTGGTCGCCGGAGAATTCCGGCGGCAACTATCGCGGCTGGGTCACACTTGCAGAGGCGTTCGCGCGGTCGCTCAATGCCGCCTCGGTGTCGCTTGCCCAAGAGGTCGGCCTGGACAATGTGATTGCCGCAGCGCGTGAGCTCGGTATCGATGCGCCACTTGCCAATACCCCGTCGCTGGCGCTCGGCACATCCGAAGTCAATCTGCTTAACCTCACCAGCGCCTATGCGTCCGTCCAACTCGGCAGGGCGCCTGTCACACCCTGGGGCATCATCGATTTTCAGGCGGCAGGACAGCCGAAGACGTTTCGGGTGGGCCAACAAGCAAAGCCGAATGTCGATCTTTCACCCTACCAGTCCGATCTCCTCGGTCTGCTGCAGTTGGTGGTCGAGCGCGGCACCGGGCGTGGAGCTGACCCCGGCACCTTTGCGGCCGGCAAGACCGGCACCAGCCAGAACAATCGTGATGCCTGGTTCGTCGGCTTCACGGAAACGCTCGTCGTCGGCGTCTGGGTCGGCAATGACGATGACGCGCCGATGCAAGGGGTGACGGGCGGCGCCTTGCCGGCGCATATCTGGCGGGACTTCATGCGCGCGGCGATGGCCGAACCGACGATCAATGGCGTGCGATCGACTGAGGCCGTGACCGACGGCCAAAGCGCGCCGCTGTCGTGCAACATCACCGCCTGCGCGCGAAGCTACCGGTCCTTCCGGCCATCCGATTGCACCTATCAGCCATATTCCGGCGGCCGGCGGCTCTGCGAGAAATGATGCGGCGAAGATCGAGCGCCAGAGCAGGTTGGCTGGTCGCCGGGAATGTGCGTCGCAAGCCGGTTCGCGGGCCGGTCTTAGGTCCGCACGCGAAGCGCCCGCTCGGTCCTGTCGGCGATCTGGGTGACGGCGTAGGCGATCGCCATGTAGATCACGACGGCGACGAGGAAGGCCTCGAGGTAATAGAAGTTCAGCGCGGCTGTTAGCTGCGACTGCGCGAAGATATCGACCACTTCGATGGCGAAGCCGAGCGACAGCGCCTTCATGATCACCATGAACGAGTTCGCCAGATCCGGGATCGCCGCGACGATCACCTGCGGCAGCATGACCCGGCGGAAGAGCTGGCTCTTCTTGTAGCCGAGCGAATAGGCGGCGTCGGCCTGGCCGGTGTCGAAGGAATTCAGCGCACCCTTGACCACTTCGGCCTGGAAGGCAGCGACACAGGCGGTGAGCGCCACGATGAGCGTGACCCAGTTCGGGGTCGAATGACCGTTATAGTCGACGCCGACGAGCGAGGTCAGGAACTGCAGGGTCGATGGAAGCCCATAATAGGCGAGGAAGATGACGACCACCATCGGGACGCCCTTGAAGGCGACCTTGTAGGCGACGACAAGTTGGCGGAGGACAGGGATCCGCCGATATTCGACCATGGCGAACAGGCTGCCGATGATCGTCGAGAGGACGAAGATCGCAAGCGCCATCGCAAGGGTCAGCGGCACTGCACCAAGGATTTCCCGGAGATCGGGGAGTAGAACGTCGATATCGAACATGCTGCGTTCCTTCCTTCGCTCAGACGCTTGCCATCAGCGTTGCCCGAGCCGGCGCAGCGCTCGGAGCGAACTTCGCCGAACGGAGCTCGAAGAAGCGCACGATCAGCCATGCGACCAAGCATAGCACCGAATAGAGCACCGCCAGTACCAGGTAGGTTTCGAACTGATACTGGTTGTAGTCGCGCTCCATGACGAGGTGGGCGGTCGCCATCACGTCGGCGGCGCCGATATACATGACCAGGGCAACGTTATGGATAAGGTAGATGATCGCGTTTCCGTAACCCGGCAGCGCGATATGCACGGCCTGCGGGGCCAGGACGCGCAGGAGCTTCTGCCGGAAGGAATATCCGAGACTGTCGGCGGCGTCATGCTGGCCGCGCTCGACGGCGAGATAAGCCGGCCTTAAGACTTCGGAGAGATAGCCGCCGTGATAGAGGCTGAGACCGAGCATCGCTGCGGCCGTCGGCGACACGAAATCCTCGACGCCGAAAATATCCACGAACACCGGAAGCCCGTAGAAGGCGACGAATAACTGCAGCACGACCGGAACGCTCCGGGCGTAGGATACGTAGAGATCGGCCAGGTGGCTGATCACCGGTATCCTGCGCACCCGAAACGTCGTCGTTATCAGGGCCAGCACGAAGCCGGCGACCATGGCCGTGAAGGTGATCGCAAGCGTCAGCGGCAGGGCCGCGAGCAGCTCGGGAATCATGATGGATAGGTCCACGTTGGAACGCTCCTTCTTTCAGTCTTGGGCCTGATCGCCGGTATCGCAGCCCGGCGTCACTTCATGTACGTGGTGATGTCCTCGCCGAACCATTTCTGCGAGAGCTTGGCGAGCGTGCCATCGACCTTGAGCTCCTTCAGAGCCTTGTCGATACCGTCGGCAAGCGCCTTGTTCTCCTCGGAGCGGTGGATCAGCATGAAAGTCTCGTTGATCGCCACAGGCTCGCTCGCCTGGACGTTCAGCTTCTGCTGGTCGATGACGGTCTGCTCCCCGAGGTTCGACGGCAGGACGAGCGCGTCGTATTTGCCGTTCTCGACTTCCTTCAGCCGGTCCGGGTACGGAATGCCGGCGCTCGAAGCCGTCACCTCGATCTTATAGTCAGGGTTCTTTTCCTGCCACGCCGTGGCGAACTTGTAGATGCCGCCGCCTGCCGTCACCGGCACGATCTTCTTGCCGACGAGGTCCTTCATCTCCTTGATGCCGCTGTCCTTGCGGCTGTAGATCTTGATCAGGCTGGCGCCGATCGGTGCTTCCGGAATGATGAACTGCTTCTCGCGGGCTGGCGCGCGATAGTAGCCGCCGGTCGCAATGTCGTATTTGCCGGTCGCCAGGCCCGTCTCCTGGGCGATGTCGGCAGCGCCTTCCATCACGAACTTGTATTGCGGCAGCTTGGCGTTAATCGCCTTCAGCACGTCGGGCTCGTAGCCTTGCGGCTCGACGCCGATGGCGCCCCAGGAGAGCGGCTTCGATTCCGCCGCGGTGGCGATCTTGATCGTCCGGACGGCGTCCTCGGCAAAGGCTGCGCCCGCGGTTGCAAGAGCGATGGAAACGCCGGCAACGGCCAGGCCGAAACTGCGGAGGGAAAGTGAACTCGAAGAAGTCATTTCTGGAATCCTTTCTCTATTGGATTGCACGCTCGGAATTGAGGAACTGGGCAAGGCGTGGGTTGGAAGGCGTATCGAAGATCTCTGTCGGGCTGCCGTCGGCGACAACGACACCCCGGTCCATGAAGACGATGCGGTTCGAGATGTTCTTAGCAAACTGCATCTCGTGGGTGACGAGAAGCGAGGTGATGCCGGAGGACGTCACGTCCTTGATCACCTTGAGAACCTCGTTCACCAGCTCGGGATCGAGAGAGGAGGTCGGCTCGTCGAAGAGCATGACATCGGGCTTGACCGCCAGTGCTCGGGCGATGCCGGTTCGCTGGAGCTGGCCGCCGGAAAGCTGCGATGGGTAGTTGTCGAGTTTATCGGAAAGCCCGACCCGCTCGAGTTCCCGCAGCGCGATCTTGCGGGCTTCGTCCCTGGATTTGCCCTGCACGACGACCAGCGGATCCATGACGTTCTGGATGACCGTCATGTTCTTGAAGACGTTGAACTGCTGGAACACCATGGCGGTGCGCAGCCGGATCGCCTGCACCGCAGCCTTGTCCGGGCGGGCGAAGTCCATCCTGATATCGTCGAACGCGATCGTTCCGGATGCCGGCTTCACCAGATGGTTGATGCACTTGAGAAGCGTCGTCTTGCCGGTGCCGCTCGGACCGATGATCGACACCACGTCGCCACGCTTCACCGAGAGATCGACGCCGTTCAGGATCTGCGTGCTTCCGTAGGAGAGCTTTAGGTTGTTGATGTCGAGCATTTCAGTCTCAGGTCCTTTCGGAGGAGAGTTCGGGAAGCGTTTCGGTTTCGCCGTCCGCCCACTCGTCGCCGAGCAGTTCCGGGGTGTCGTAGGTCTGGAGATTTTCGAAGTGCGTCTCCCGGTCTTCGACAAACAGCGATCGGACGATGCCGCGGGCAAGGCGATCCGCGCCTTCACTGATCGCCGGGATGTCGCCCGTGAGCTTGCCGTGGCTGAGCGTCGCCGGGAAATTGAAGCAATGGATGCTTGCAAGCGTCGGGCATGAACCCGGCTCCCTTTCAAGAAACTCGAACGCTTCCCCCAGATCGGGCGATGCCTCGAGTTCTCCGTTCGCCATTCCGATGGGCGTCGGGAAGCGGTCGCGCCAGAGGCGGATGTGCGGTTCGAAGGCCGCGAGTTCCGGCTTGTTGCTCAGGTCGATCTTGAAGCCGGTCCCCAAGATCAGATAGTCGATGGAATAGCTGGCCTTCGACGTCGTCACGACGAGCTGGTCGCCGTCCTGCTGCAAACCGGTGATCGGGCTTTGGAGATGAAGATGGGCCTGTTCGAAGGCGCTGACGCGCAGCACGCTCGGACGCGGCGGCGGCGTCTGCTGGCCCATCGCATAGTCGAGGAAGCGCCACTTCCATTCGTCCGGCAGTCCGGCGAAGCCATGGACGACGCCCTGGCTGCCGATACCGGTGAACTTGTTGATCCGCGGCAATTCCGTGCGGCGGACGAACATGTCGAGGCGGGCGGCACCGGCCTCGAGCGCGGTCGCGGCATTGTCCATCGCCGACGCACCCGCACCAATCACCCCTACCCGCTTGCCGCGCAGGGCTGCGAAGTCGATCGCATCGGCGGTGTGCGCCCACAATTTGCGATCAATATGGGCGGCGATATCGGGCACGAAGGGACCGCCAAGGCCATCACGTCCAGTTGCCAACACCACGTGGCGGGCAATGATCGTCTCCTTGCGGCCATCCCCATTGCAGATAAGGTCGAGCATGCCGTCGTCGCGCGGCAGGATCGCAGCGACCGAGATGCCGTTGCGCACCGGCAGTTCGAGCACCTTCCGATACCAGACCAGGTAGTCCATCCACGTCTCGCGCGGCGCCCGGTCGAGCGCCACCCACGCCTCGCGGCCGAAGCGGGCTTCGTAGTAAGCACGGAAGGTGAGCGCCGGCAGTCCCATTGCGGGGCCGGTGAGTTGCTTGGGCGATCGAAGGGTACGCATCCGGGCAAAAGTGACCCACGGCCCCTCCTGCCCGGCGGGTGCCTTGTCGAGGACGACATGGTTGACGACGCCAAGGCGCTTCAGCATTCCGGAAGCGACGAGGCCTGCCATGCCGCCGCCGATGATGACGACGTCGATGACGGGCTGGCCATCAATTTCGCGGGCGGGAACCCACGCCTTGGCGGGCAGTTCCAGCCAGGAGAGATCCTGACGAAGACGCGCTTCGAGGGCGTCAAGATCGTCAGGATGTGCGGAGAGGTCGCTCATGCGGGCGCTCCTTCGGAGATCGCAGCCTGCCCGTAGACGGTGTCCGCCAAGGTTTCGATGCCATTGGCCTCCAGCAGGCGGCAGCCGGGCATCTTCAACGCTTCGAGCCGCGCGGCATCGATGACGGCGGCGACGGTCGGCGCGAGCGGCAACGCCGCCGCGGAGATCGCACCGAACAGGAACGGGATGGCTTGGTCGAGCACGCGCATGAGGATGCCATCGAGAGGCACGCCGCAGACGGTCGCCGGCTCGACGATGGCAATGCCAAGGCCTGCGCGCACCAGCGAGAGCGCGGTCAGCGAGGCGTTGACGTCGATGATGCGATCCGGCGCCACCCCTGCCCGTGCCAGCGCCTCGTCGACGCGATGACGAAGCCGATAGGGGTTCGCGAGCGTGATGATGCGACGCTCCGCGAGATCGGCCAGGCGAACGACGTCGTTCGCAGCGAGAGGATCGTCGGCGCCGATTGCGATCACGCACGGTGCTTCCGCGATCCAGTGGATGTCGAGACCGGGATGTTCGAGCGGCAGGCTGGATATGCCAAGATCGGCCGACCGGGCGAGAACCGCCTGCACGACGTTTTCGGCGGCGAGCGCCTGGACGTGGAGATGACGCGGGATCAGGTCGGGCGAGACGGCCGCCAAGGCCTGCGGCAGGACTCCTGCGGCAAGAGACGGCGTTGCCGCGATGGTCAAGGTCGCGGGCTCGTCGAGACCGATCGCTTCGGCCCGTTCGCGGATGTGGGTCAGGCTGGCGAGATGACGTTCGACCTCGGCATGGAAGCGCAGACCGCGCGACGTCGCCTGGATGCGCGGACCGCTTCTGTGAAGCAGCGCAAAGCCCAGATCGGCTTCCAGGTCCTGGATCTGCCGCGTCACCGCCGGCTGCGAACGGCCGAGCAGCCGGGCTGCGCCGGTGACGCTGCCAGCCGACATCACTGCCGCGAAGGCTTCGAGCTGCCGGATGTCGATCGGGTTTTTATTCATATTCAACATGAACCACCGCCATCCATGCTTTAGAAGCATGAGCTTTCCATAATTCGAGTGGACAATAGATAATTATTCCGCATGGATTGCAAGCCTTCATGCTAATTTGACATAATGAACTTCAGACCCATCTAATGCTCTCCCGTGAGATGCAAAGGAGCCTGCCTTGACGCTGATCGAAACTCTTGCCGCCGTCAGACCCGGCTCAGCCCTTGCCGAGGCCATGGAAAAGCGCGCGGAGATCCTGCGCCTCAGCGAAGCCGCCCACGACGCAGTCCTTCTTCCGCATGATCCCGGCGGACTGTCGCATGGCCTCAGGGCGGCGCTTGCCGCCCGTATGGCCCGTCATAACCACAACGAAGAACTGGCGAAGCACTACGACGAGCTGGTAAAACATGCCGCCGAGGCATCGACGGCGCCGCTCGCCACGCCGGGTACGAGCGTAACCGATCAGCGCATCGCAGAGATCGTTCGCCATGCCGATCGACTGACCGTCGCGCCGCGGGAAGCGACGCGTGACCACATCAAGGCTTTGCGCAGCGTCGGCGTGACCGACGCCGACATCGTCCGGCTTTCGGAACTGGCGGCCTTCGTGAACTATCAGGTGCGCGTCATCGCAGGACTGGCACTGATCGGAGCAAGACAATGAGCGAAGTCGTCCACAGCTTCACCACCCAGGTTCCGCGCTGGCAGCCTTACGTCATTCCAGTCGATCTTGAAACTGCGACCGCCGAGCAGCGGGAGGCAATGCAGGTCACGCCCTCCAACAAGGGCATCTCTCCTTACGTCCTGACGCTTGCGCACGACCCGGAATCCCTCGCTGTTCGCTCACCCCTGTTCAACCTCATCATGTACGGGAAGGACGGGCTTTCATCAGGAGAACGCGAACTGGGCGCCACTGCTGCTTCCATCGTCAATCGCTGCGTCTACTGCGCCGCCGTCCATGCCTCCCGGTTCATCAGCCATACCAAGCGGACTGACGTGATCGACGCCATTTTCGCCGAAGGGCTCGACGCCGAACTCGACGAGCACCTTCAAATCATCTTCGATTTCTCCGCACATCTGTCGACGACGCCACCGGAAGCAACGCAAGCTGACGCGCAGGCGCTGGCGGACGTCGGTCTTTCCGAGCTTGAAGCCCTGGACCTCGTGCTGTCGTCGGCCATCTTCGGCTGGGCGAACCGCCTGATGCATACGCTCGGCGAACCAGTCAAGGACTAGGTGCCTCGGGAGGCAGAAGACCCGCATCGCGTGGCGGTCTGGAGTTGAGCGGTCGCGCGCCGTGCGACGGGGCATTGTGGGCGGTGGCATTCGTGCCTAACCCCGGAATTGTGCGCTCAGGTTTGAATGCCACGCCGCTCGAGGCACCGCGGATGCGGAATCGGCGTCACCGCATGCGCATCAGGTCCACTGCGCGATTGCTTATGATTGCTTCCATGGAAAAATAGCCGGTCACTGTCGCAAGATCGAAGTTCGTAATCAGCCTCTGGTAGAAAGCGTCATAGCCCGACATTCCCTTGGTGATGACCTTGATCAAGTAGTCCCAGTCGCCGCCTATTCGGTAAAAATCGACGACTTCCGGCATCCGGTCGACGTGCTTGCGAAAATCTTCCGACCATTCCTTTGAATGATGACGCGTTCGGATCATGACGATTACAGTGAGATCAAAGCCGAGCACCTCGAAATCGATGGAGGCGCGCGATCCTTTGATGATACCGGTCGCATAAAGGCGCTGAAGCCGGCGCCAGCAAGCATTCTGGGACAGCCCGACCTGCTCGGCCAAGTCACGTTGAGAAAGCGAAGAATCTCGCTGCATGCATGTCAGAATCCTCAGATCGATTTCATCAATTTTCAAACTATTGTCGATCATGTGACCCAATTAGCGCCAATTTTTTCGAAACATTGGTGAAGTTTTCGACCGTGATGCAGATTAGAATCGTTGTCAAATCCTTCGTGGAGAATGACAATGCGGGAACAGGCTTTGCGCTATCCATCAAAAGAACTCTTCACCGCTCTCGGCAAGTTCAGGAGCGACCTCGATCAAGGTGATCCAATCGCCAGGTTGAGGGCGGGGCTGATCGGCTCAAAGGCGAAGGTCGACGGCCCATTCGGCCCCATGGACCTCGTCTATGCCGACTATGTGGCTTCGGGACGCGCGCTCAGACGCATCGAAGAATTTATCCTCGAAGAAGTCCTTCCCTACTATGCAAACAGCCACACAGAGGCGTCCTATTGCGGAGGGATGATGACCCGCCTTCGGCGGGAGGCACGGTCGGTCATCGGAGAACTCTGCGGAGCCGATCGACAGCATGCCGTCATCTTTGCCGGATCCGGCGCGACGGCGGGCCTCAACCGCCTGGTGAACCTGCTGGGCGTCACCGATGCGATCGCGGCCGGTAAAAACGTCCGCGTCGTCCTTGGGCCATATGAACACCACTCGAACATCCTGCCGTGGCGGGAGAGCGGAGCGGAGGTCATCGAAATTGCCGAGGGCAAGGACGGTGGTCCCGATCCAGTCATTTTGTACAAGGCCCTTGAGAACGCCCCTGCAGATTTGACGATTTGCTCGTTCTCTGCCGCATCGAACGTCACCGGCATCCTGACAGACGTCCCGGCGCTCACGAAGATTGCAAAGGCTGCAGGCGCCAAAGTCGTCTGGGACTATGCGGGGGCCGGACCATACGTGCCGATCGCGATGACGCCCGAGCACGGCGCCGAAATTGACGCGATCGTAGTGTCTCCTCACAAGTTCCTGGGCGGCCCAGGGGCCTCCGGCATGTTGGTCGTGCGGCAGGACGCGGTGGTGACGAGCAAGCCATCCTGGCCCGGTGGCGGCACGGTTAAGTTCGTTTCGCCGACGGGTCACGATTACAGCGACAGCCTGGAGTCTCGGGAGGAAGCGGGAACGCCCAACGTCATCGGCGACATCCGCGCGGCCCTCGCCTTCCTCGTCAAGGATGCGATCGGCGTTGATGAAATCAAGCGGCTAAATGACGAGTACACGCGGCGCGCCTTCGCCGCTTGGAAGAACATTGCGGAGATCGAACTGCTGGGCTCCACCTCGATCGCACGTTTGCCGATCTTTTCGTTTCGCGTGCGCGATGGCAAGGGCGGCTACATCCACCAGCAATTGGTCACCCGCATGCTCAGCGACCGGTTTGGCATTCAGGCCCGTGGCGGCTGCGCCTGCGCTGGTCCCTATGTGCACCGGCTGCTTTCGATCGACACCCGGACGTCGCAGCGCATGCGGCAGGCGATCTTGGATGGCAACGAAATTGAGAAACCCGGATTCACGCGGCTCAACCTGAGCGTCCTGGCGTCGGACGAAACGGTTTCCTTTATTCTGGATTCGGTCGCGCAACTCGCGCGGGATGCATCGGCGTATGTCGGGCAATACACCTTCGATCCGGCGCGGGCGATTTTCTCACCGGTCGCGTCCGGTCGACAGGAGGCGGTCTGTGCGTAGACCCGACGTCGCCGCCTTCTTCGACCCGCGTACCTTCTCGATCCAGTACGTGGTCAGCGATCCGCAAACCAGGGCCTGTGCGATCATCGATCCGGTTCTCGACTTCGATGAGAAGTCAGGATCGACAACGACCCACAACGCCGAGATGCTGTTGGACCACATTCGAGACCAGGACCTGCGCCTGCACTGGATCCTCGACACTCATCCGCATGCCGATCACTTTTCGGCCGCCGCCTATTTGAGGGAGCGGACCGGCGCGCCAACGGCCATCGGGAGCCGCGTCACGGATGTTCAGAAAATCTGGTCGAAGATCTACAACTGGCCTGATTTTTCCGTCGACGGCGGCCAGTGGGATCGGCTCTTCTTCGATGGAGACACCTTCTCTATTGGAAACATCGAGGTCGGCGTCATCTATTCGCCCGGCCACACCCTTGCTTCGATCAGTTACACGGCGGGCGACGCCGTGTTCGTTCATGACACCGTGTTCATGCCGGACAGCGGCACTGCCCGCGCGGATTTTCCCGGCGGTAGCGCCAGGAGTCTCTGGTCGAGCATTCAGAACATCCTGACGTTACCCGGCGATACGCGCGTCTTCGTGGGGCACGACTATCAGCCCGGCGGCCGGCGACCGCTCTGGGAAAGCACGGTGCAACGTCAGAGGGCGGAAAACATACATATCGCGCAATGTGCCTGCGCCGACGAGTTCGTCGCCCTTCGCGAGGCACGTGATCGGACGCTGCCGATGCCGAAGCTCATACTTCACGCGCTGCAGGTCAACATCAATGGCGGCCGGCTACCGGAACCTGAAGGGAACGGCCTTCGCTATCTCAAACTCCCGATAGGCGCCTTTCAAGGCTCCGTCTGGTCCTAACCCGATTGCCGTTCTCGGCGATACGGTACCTCGTCCCGCCGACTGCTCAAGCAGGATCCTGAAAAATGGCGCTCGATCTTTTTCAATATGGCATGGGGAGCCTGAGCGGCGCTTTGGTTGGCTTTACCCTCGCCCTTCTGGGCGGTGGCGGCTCCATCCTTGCAATCCCGCTTCTTGTTCATGCCGTAGGATTGACCGACGCCCATACCGCCATTGCCACCAGCGCCGTTGCCGTTGCGGCGAATGCGTTGATCAGTCTGGTCATGCACGCGCGCCGAGGAACGGTGATATGGCGGTATGCGGGACTTTACTGCGCGACCGGGGTCTTCGGGGCGCTGCTCGGCGCATCGATCGGAAAGATGCTCGATGGGAAGCATTTACTTTTGTATTTCTCGGGGCTGATGATCGCCATCGCGATCTTGATGCTGCGTCGAATAAGCGTCGCCAGCGAAAATACGTGCGTCTTCGAACGTCGGAACACCACGAAGGTTCTTGCGATCGGTGGTGGGAGCGGCGTCGTCTCGGGCTTTTTCGGAATAGGCGGTGGCTTCCTGATCGTCCCCGGCCTGGTGTTTTCGACCGGAATGCCGACGATCAATGCGGTGTCGACCTCTTTGGTCGCGATCGTGGCGTTCGGTTCGACGACGGCTGCCACCTATTCCATCTCAGGTCTGGTCGACTGGCCGCTGGCCGCTGTCTTCATCGCGGGAGGCGCGGTCGGCGCCGTCCTCGGCTGCAACCTTGTGCACCGCCTTAGGCCCTATCAATCTGCGCTCAACAGTGTTTTTGCGGGCGCCATCCTCATCTTCGGCATCGCCATGGCGTGGAGCATCCTCCTCGGCTAGCTCGCCGTTACCGCCCGATTTGCTTATGCGAATTGAATCTTCGAAGCCCGCCTATTAGATTTTCGCGAGATGATATTGTCGCCGTTCTCAGTCCTTTCGCCAATCTGATTGATGCAGGTATGGAATGCGCAGCATTCAGCCGATCACATGGCTTTTCGCAGCCCGTTCCTTGCGCGACTTCGGCGAAGGGTTCGTCGCCATCCTGTTGCCGGTCTATCTGCTGGCTCTCGGCTTTTCGCCGCTGCAGGTCGGCCTCATCGCCACCGCATCCCTGTTCGGCTCCGCGCTCCTGACGATCATCATCGGATTTCTTGGCGCACGTCATGATCTCCGCCACCTGCTTCTGGCGGCCGCGGGTCTGATGGTCGCCACTGGTATCGCTCTACCCATGATCAACGATTATGGGTTACTGCTGGTGGTCGCCTTTGCCGGTACGATCAATCCCTCGGCCGGCAGTGTGAGCATCTTCGTACCCCTCGAGCACGCGGTCCTCGCCCGCGAAGCGACCAGCGTCGATCGGACGGGAATGTTCGCCCGCTACAGTCTGGTCGGGGCGCTCGCAAGCGCCGGCGGCGGGCTCGCCGCGGCGTTGCCCGACGTGATGACGCGGTTGGGGATGGCGCAACTGACTTCGATCAAGCTGATGTTCACTGTCTATGCGCTGGTCGGCATTCTCGGCGGCCTCGTTTATGCCCGCTTACCGCCGCGTCCGGTGCGTCACGAAGCCGACAAACCGGCAGCACTCGGACCTTCACGCGCCATCGTCCTGAAGCTCGCCGCGCTCTTTAGTCTCGACGCCTTCGCTGGAGGTTTCGTGGTCCAGTCCCTGCTCGCCCTGTGGCTGTTCGAACGTTTCGATCTTTCGCTATCCGAAGCCGGAGTGTTTTTCTTCTGGACGGGTGTGCTGTCGGCGTTCTCGTTTCCCGTCGCCGCCTGGCTGTCGAAGCGGGTGGGGCTCATCAATACCATGGTGTTCACCCACATTCCGTCCAGCATTGCCCTTGGCCTCGCCGCTTTCGCGCCCACCTTGCCCCTGACGGTCACATTGCTGCTCATTCGCGCGGCGCTCTCGCAGATGGATGTGCCGACCCGCTCTTCCTATGTGATGGCTGTTGTCACCGAGGCGGAGCGTGCCGCAGCCGCAAGCTTCACGTCGGTGCCGCGAAGCCTGGCCGCGGCGGCCAGCCCGGCACTCGCAGGTGCTCTCTTCGCTGCATCCTATCGGGCTTGGCCGCTCCTCATCTGCGCCTCGCTGAAAATCACCTATGACCTGCTGCTGCTATGGCAGTTCCGGCACCTCAAACCGCCCGAGGAAAGTTAGTGGATCGCCTACAGATCCTCGCAACTACGCGGCAAACTCCATGGGGTCCGGTACGCCTTCGGCGAGCAAGGCGCCTGACAACGTATGGCACCGGCAGCGTAGGCCGCGGCGTCGCGATCTTTCGGATCCGCCCTCACGTGTCGACGTCGCAAAATCGCTGCACAGTGTTGCACGAGATGCGAGGCCAAGCGTTCATCGATCTATTCGGGCCGGCCCCTCTCCGACGGTCAGTTTCGCTGCGGCTATGCGGCGGCCTGATCGAGGCGTCTTCGCCTACTCGCTCTGCCGCAAATTCCGGATCCGATCGAACAGCACTGCCAGCACGATCGCCCCGCCGATAAACGTGCCCTGCCAGAACGCATTGATGCCGAGCAGGCCGAGGCTGTTGCGGATCACTTCGATCAGCGCCGCCCCGACCAGGGCGCCGAAGGCGGTGCCGACGCCGCCGGCGAGGTTGGCGCCGCCGATGACGGCGGCGGCGATGACCTGGAGCTCCATGCCGGCGCCTATATTGGTGGTGACGGCGCCGAGCCAGCCGGTCTGGACGATGCCGGCAATGCCGGCCGAGAGCGCCGAGATCATATAGACAGCGACCTTGATGCGGCGGACGGGAACACCGGTCAGGGTGGCGGCGTGTTCATTGCCGCCGATCGCGAAGATATAGCGGCCGAAGCGCGTCCAGCGCAGCACGAAGCCGGTGATTAGCGCCAGGATGACCATGTAGAGCACCGGATTGGCGATGCCGAAAAACCAGGCGCCGCCGCCAAGCGCCAAGAGCTTGTCATGGTCGGGGCCGAACTGGAAGACGACAGTGTTGTTCGAGGCGACCATCGCCAGGCTCCGCGCAATCGACAGCATGCCGAGCGTCACCACGAAGGGCGGAAAATTGAGATAGGCGATCAGCACGCCGTTGAAGGCGCCGATCACCAGCGCCGTGACGACCGCCGCCGTTATGCCGACCTCGATGGAGTAACCGGCATTCATGGTCACCGCCAGTACCATGCTGCAGAGGCAGAGCACCGATCCCACCGACAGGTCGATGCCGCCGGTGATGATGACAAGCGTCATGCCGAGCGCGATAATGGCGACGAAGGTGACGTTGCGGGTGATATTGTAGAGGTTCTTCGTCGTCGCAAAGGAATCGGTGGCGAACGACAGGAAGAGGCAGGCGAGAAGCACGGCGATCAGCACCCAGAATGTCTGGCCGCCGACAAACTCCGCAAGCCGGCTGCGCTGCTTCTGTGCAATCGTCTGGTCCAGTGTCACTGCCATTTCGACCTCTCACTCCAGATAGGGCATTCCCGTCAGCGGTTTTTCTCCCGCGGGAGAAGCGGCGCGGCTCAAACCTGTTCGATGGCGCCTGTTATAAGACCCGTCACTTCCTCAGGCGAACTCGCGGCAATCGCCTTGTCGGCGACTTTCCGGCCGCGGCGCATGACAATCACCCGGTCGGCGACGGTGAAAACATCGGGCATGCGGTGGCTGATTAGCACGACCGCGATGCCGCGGTCGCGCAGTTCGCGGATCAGATTGAGGACTTCGGCCACCTGGCGGACGGAGATCGCCGCGGTCGGCTCGTCCATCAGCACGATCTTTGCCTCAGACAGCATGGTGCGCCCGATCGCCACCGCCTGCCGCTGGCCGCCCGACATCTGTTTGACCAGGTCGCGCGGGCGGGTTTCCGATTTCAGCTCCTTGAAGATCTCTCCGGCGCGCCGGTACATCGTCTTGTAATCGAGGACGCGGAACGGGCCGATGCCGCGGTGGAGTTCCCGCCCGAGGAAGACGTTGGCGGCTGCCGTCAGATTGTTGCAAAGCGCCAGATCCTGATGGACGATCTCGATGCCGTGCTGGCGCGCCTCGACCGGGCGGTGCAGGACGATCTCCCGGCCCTCCAGACGCATCGTGCCCTCGCTCGGCCGGAAGTTGCCGGCGATCATCTTGACCAGCGTGCTTTTGCCGGCGCCGTTATCGCCCATCAGGCCGACGACCTGGCCGGCTTCGAGCGCGAAGGACACGTCGTTGACCGCCTGGATGGCGCCGAAATGTTTTGAGATATTGGTGAGTTCGAGAACCGCGACCAGCCGACTACCCTCCCCGGAACCTGCAGGCCTGCCTTCGCCGCCGGTTGCCGATAGCCGGTTGCCAGTCAGGCGCCTGCGATCTCGCTCGGCCGATCTCCTCCCGGAAAAGCGATTGGGTTCATTAATGCAAAAGCACCAGGAATCGTCAATCAATTGTCCGCTAAAACGGCCCCTCATCACAAAAATCTATTTTGTACGACAAATACAGATTGACGCCGGAAACGCGTGCATATTAGCTGTTGCTGGGGAGAGAGGTATGCTGATCCTTGTCACCGGCGCTACGGGCAAGGTCGGGCGGCGCTTCATTACTGGGCTGCTTGACGAGCCGCAATTTTCCAGAGCACGCATTCGCGCGCTTTGCCATAATCGTGTGCTCGACGAGACCGACCGCATCAATGTCGTGAAGGGCTCGATCGCCGACTGCCAGGTCGTCGCGGCGGCGATGGACGGTGTCACCCATGTCGTACATCTCGCCACCTGCAAGGAAATCCCTGCCGATGTGATGGATATCACGGTCAAGGGCCTGTTCTGGCTTCTCGAGGCGTTCCGCGCCAGCCCCACGGCAAAGCAGTTCATCCTGATTGGCGGCGATGCCGGCATCGGCCATTTCTTCTATCGGCATGACGGGCCGGTGACCGAGCAGACGCCGCATCGCGCCTATCCCGGCTGCTACGCGCTCTCCAAGGTGTTGGAAGAGGTGATGCTCGAACAGTTCACCATCCAATACGGCATCAACAGCTGCTGCCTGCGGGCGCCCTGGATCATGGAGAGGGACGATTTCAGGTTCACGCTGGCCTTCGGCAACGATGTCTTCGGCGGGCCGGACTGGAAAACGCTGGTACCGGCGGCCGATGCCGAACGTTACGCGCATGATGGCACGGTGCCGCTGCTGCGCGATGCCGACGGCCGGCCGCTGAAGCGCAATTTCGTGCATGTCGACGATCTCGTCGCGGCGATCCTCGCAGCAATCGACAATCCGCGCGCCAAGGGCGAGCTTTTCAACATCTCGATGGATCGGCCCGTCGATTATGGTGAGGTCGCAGCACACCTCGCCCGCACCCGCGGGCTCGGTTCGGTCGACATCGCAAGCCAGTTTCACTCAAACTGGATGGACAACAGCAAGGCCAGATATCTGCTGGACTGGAAGCCGGTCTACGATCTGGAGAAGCTGATCAATTCGGCTTGGGACTACCAGCGTTCGAAGGAGGAGCCTCGGGTCGTCTGGTATCCAGGTTGATGACGCGGCGGGTGCACAAGCGCCCGTCTTTTTCAATGGGAGGAAGCTATGAGGAAGGCATTATTGCTTACAGCTGCAGTCCTGGCGCTGACGGCCGGTCAGTCCCTGGCCGCCAAGAAGCAGCTGGTCATCGTCGTCAAAGGCCTCGACAACCCGTTCTTCGAGGCGATCAATCAGGGTTGCCAGAAGTGGAACAAGGAAAACGCATCCGCCGAATATGAATGCTTCTACACCGGCCCGGCATCGACCTCCGATGAAGCCGGCGAGGCGCAGATCGTCCAGGATATGCTGGGGAAGGCCGATACCGCGGCCATCGCCATCTCGCCGTCAAACGCCAAGCTGATCGCTCAGACGCTGAAGACGGCCAATCCGAGCGTTCCCGTCATGACGCTCGATGCCGACCTTGCGGCTGACGATGCGGCTCTGCGCAAGACCTATCTCGGCACCGACAATTACCTGATGGGCGCCAAGATCGGCGAATATATCAAAAAGGCCAAGCCGAATGGCGGCAAGATCTGCACCATCGAAGGCAATCCCGGCGCCGACAACATTCTACGCCGCGCCCAGGGCATGCGCGATACGCTGAGCGGCCAGAAGGGGCTTGCGGCCTTGAAGGGTGAAGGCGGCTGGACGGAGGTTGCCGGCTGCCCGGTCTTTACCAATGACGACGGCGCCAAGGGCGTGCAGGCGATGACCGACATTCTCGCCGCCAACACCGACCTCGATGCCTTCGGCATCATGGGCGGCTGGCCGCTGTTCGGCGCGCCGCAGCCCTATCGCGACCTGTTCAAACCGATGGCCGACAAGATCGCCAAGAACGAATTCGTCATCGGCGCCGCCGACACGATCGGCGACGAAGTGGCGATCGCCAAGGAGGGACTGGTCACCGCGCTGGTCGGCCAGCGGCCGTTCGAAATGGGGTATAAGGCGCCGACTGTGATGATGGACCTGATCGCCGGGAAGAAGGTCGAGGATCCGGTGTTTACCGGGCTGGATGAATGCACCAAGGATACTGTCGACACCTGCATTCAGAAGTGACCTTGGCATTCGATAAATGATGCGGCTCGGAGCGTCCACACGCGTGGGCGCTCCGATGATTATCAAGCACTCAGCTGCGCACCCAGCCAATCCGAAAATGCGCACATCGCCGCCGTGACCGGCCGTGATTGCAGGCGCGTCAGCCAATAGCTGCCGAGCGATATGGTGGTGGCGAAGGGCTGGACGATCGCGCCTGAAGCGAGATGCCTTGTGAACATCAATGGCGGTGCGAGCGCGACGCCGAGCCCCTGGAGGGCAGCCTCCATCATGCCGACAGAGGAATCGAAGACGATGCCGGCGTTTACCTGCGCTGCAGGCGGCACGCCTGCCGCCTGAAACCAGGTGCTCCATTCATCCGTCCGGTAACTGCGAAGCAGCACCGCCCCGGCAAGATCTTCAGGCGATTGCAGATGCTCCGCCAGCTTGGGAATGCAGAGAGGCGAGAGCGGCGCTTCGAACAGGCGTTGCGCCTCGGTGCCGTGCCATGAACCGCTGCCGAAGCGGATGGCGAAATCCAGCCCTTCGGCGGCCGGATCGACGCGGTTGTTGTTGGTGGAAATGCGGAGATCGATGAAGGGATGCCGGCGCTGGAAATCCGAAAGCCTCGGCAACAGCCAGCCGACGGCAAATGTCCCGACAACGCCGAGAAACAGCAATTCCCGCACCTGCCCGGCTTCGATCCTGTCCAGAGTCATCGCCATCTGGTCGAAGGAGGCCGTCACCGTCGGCAGCAGCGCTTCGCCTTCCGCGGTGATCTTCAAACCGCGGGGGAGACGCTGGAACAAGGCCACCCCCAATCGCGTCTCCAGGCCCTTGACTTGCTGGCTGACGGCCGCCTGGGTGACGCAGAGTTCGATCGCGGCGCGGGTGAAGCTCAGATGCCGTGCGGAGGCTTCGAAGGCGCGCAGGCCATTCAAGGGGAGGAATTGCCGAACCATTTTAGCCCTAGATTTTCTTGTGGCTGCTGCGAGATATCATCATTTGTGATTGTAAAATAGCGCCGTTAAACGTCGTCCGCATGCGCTTTTGCGCGTGTTTTGGCTACCTGTCGATTTGGAGGATGACGGCTATGAAAAGCGTCGGGATAAGAATTTTATCGGCCGCTCTGCTCTCGGCCTGTGCTTCCGCAAGCGGCTTTGCCTCTGACGAGGCCAAGTTGAAGGCGATCACGGATGCCGCGATCAAGCCGATCATCGAGAAATACGCCATCCCCGGCGTTGCCGTCGCCATCACCGCCGACGGCCAGAACCACGTCTTCAACTATGGCGTCGAATCCGAGGACACCGGCAGGCCGGTGGCGCCGACCACGCTCTTCGAACTCGGCTCGATCAGCAAGACCTTCACGGTGACGCTGGCATCCTACGCGGAAGCAAGCGGACAGCTCTCGCTGTCGGACAAGGTTGGCAAATTTCTGCCGGCGATGAAGGGAAAGCCGTTCGGCGATGTCGCCCTGATGAGTCTGGGCACCCACACGGCAGGCGGATTTCCGCTGCAGCTTCCCGATGAGGTCAAAACCGAAAAACAGCTGCTCGGCTATTTCGAAGCCTGGCAGCCCTCCTATGCGGCTGGGACGCAGAGAAGTTATGCCAATCCCAGCATCGGCGCGCTCGGCTATGTCGTGGCGAAAGCCATGCACGGGGATTTTGCGGCGTTGATGGAGGGTAAGCTGTTTGCCGCGCTCGGTATGAAAAGTACCTATATCGATGTGCCGAAAGCGCGGCTGGCGGACTATGCTCAAGGTTATAAGCGCAGCGGCGAGCCGGCCCGGATGACGCCGGCCATGCTTTCGGCCGAAGCCTATGGCGTCAAATCCACCGCAGGCGACATGATCCGTTTCGTCGGCGCCAATATGGGCCTGATCAAGCTGGACGAAAAACTGCAGCAGGCCATCACCAACACCCATATCGGATATTTCAAAGCAGGGGCGATGACGCAGGATCTGATCTGGGAGCAATATGCCTATCCCCCGAGCTTGAACGAGTTGTTGGAGGGTAATTCGCCCGCGATGCTGAAGACCATGCCGGTTTCGGAACTGCAGCCGGCAATGCAACCCGGTGACGATGTGTGGATCAACAAGACCGGCTCGACCAATGGCTTCGGCGCCTATGTAGCCTTCATCCCCAAACAGCGGCTCGGCATCGTCATCCTGGCCAATAAGAACTATCCCAACGAGGATCGCGTCGCCGCAGCCTATCAGATATTGACCGCGCTCTCAGCCGACTGAAGCGAACCTGGCTGGCCGGCGTGAGTGCATGCCGGCCCCGAAGTCCCCGCTAAGTGTATGGCATCATTTGGATTCTGCCTCGCACCTCCGAAAATCGAGTCAGACGTTAGTCCGATGCCGAGCCGGCGCCCTCATGATACACAAACCGGTGCGATCGACGGACGCCTTCCGGCGCCGGTGACCCGATGCCGAATCGGCGGGTACTACCTTAAGTAAAACATATGAATAATTAAGATTAATAAGGGAGTATTTCCTAGAGTATTTCTAATGAATTGCCACGCCTGAAAGGTGATGCTAATAAACACTCACATTCTCAACGTCACAAGGCACAATGCAATGAAAAGCGTATTGATTTCGGGCGGGGCTGGATTTATCGGCTCGCATTTGTGCGACCGGCTTTTACTTAGAACGGATGTCCAAAAGCTGGTTGTTGTTGACAATCTCTGGACCGGACTTTTCGCCAATATTGCCCACGTCAGGGATCCCCGCTTTCACTTCGTGAAGTCGGACGTCGAGACGCTGCAGAGTTCTGAAAAATTCGATGAGATCTATCATCTTGCGTCCCCGGCATCGCCGCCGTGGTATATGAAGGAGCCGCAGAGGACGATCTCCGCCAACCTTCTCGGCGCCTTCCGGCTGCTGGACCTCTTGAAAAAGGGCGGGCGTTTCTGTTTCACCTCGACCTCCGAAGTCTATGGCGACCCTTTGGTGTCGCCGCAGCCGGAATCCTACAAGGGCCAGGTGGACTGCACCGGGCCGCGCTCGTCCTACGACGAGAGCAAGCGCTGCACGGAATCGCTGCTGTTCGAATTGCAGCGCACCCGCGGGCTCGACGTCAGGGTCGTCCGCCCCTTCAACACTTACGGTCCCCGCACACGGCCAGACGACGGCCGCGCCGTCTCCAACTTCATTACCCAGGCGCTGGCGGGCCGGCCGATCACCGTGTTCGGCGACGGCATGCAGTCCCGCAGTTGGGGTTATATCGATGACATCGTCGATGGCTTCGCCCGATATTTCTGGATCGAGGAAACCGACTACAGGGGACCTCTGAATGTCGGCAACGATCGCGAAATCTCGGTTCTCGAAGTCGCGCAATATGTTTCCCGCCTCGTCGGCGGCGCGCCAATCGTCTTCGAGCCGTCACCGCCGCAGGACCCGACCAACAGAAGGCCGGACCTGACCAATGCGAACTACGTCATGCCCGATTGGTCGTGCAAGGTCTCCTACGAACAGGGCGTGGCCATGACGCTCGACTGGTTCAGGAAAAGCATGACGGCGGGCGCGGCGGAATAAACCATAACGGCCTGAAGTCGTCTAAGCATTGAGCTATACTTTCTCCTGCTCTCAAATGCCGGCGCGTCGGCATGGGCGCGGGCGGACGTCTGAACCTGGCGCTCGGCCGCAGCAGCGCCGGCCGCTACGATTGACTCGTATTGTCATAGAGTGCTGAACGCAATTTCGCCCGCATCCACTGGACGTGCTGTTCGATTGTGTGCGCGCGGAAACTGGGATCATTGAGGGTGTTCAATGTGAAGTCGGACAAAAGCGTGGGGACGTTGGTGGGCTGACCCTGCCATTCGGCAAGCGCCACAGGAAGATATCCGCATATTGCCTGGCGGCTCAGCCACGGACGGAAGTGCCGTGCGTCCCACGGTTCGGCGCCGATCTGGTGATGCATGTCGCCGACGCGGACCGTCCCATTCACGATACGAGCAGCGAGGGGTCGGCGTTCCGCCAGCATAGCTTCGGCTGCCTCAAGGCCTTGGTCCAGATTGATCTCGAGCACCTCGATTTCGCCAGCAGAGGCGGTCGGATCCGTCGGAAGCCGCCAGTCCTCACCCAACACTTCGGCGGCGCCGCGAAGATAATGATATCCATTGAGCTGTCGCTCTATCTTCTCGTAGAGCCTGCGAAGGCCAGCCTTTTCCAACATTTGGAGGACGCGGGGGCCAGTCTTGACGAGGGGTGCAAGGACAGAACCGGCGCGGGTAGCGATGGTCCTTTGCAGACGTTTCTTCCGCCCCTTTCTTCCGGCAAACCGATGGATCTCGAGCCGTCGCTGTATGTCGGGGTGCTTGAGAGCCATCAAGGCATCGGAGCGCCCCTCTTGATGCCTGCGCACCATCTTTCCGGCGAGTGTCGTCGTCTGATGTTCAAGGTGATAGCCCAATGCGTCAGCGGCAAAACGAATTGGAACTCCCTTTTTGATCAGACGTAGACCAAATTCGAAGTCTTCTCGTGCACGAGCGAATTGAGGATCGAGCCCGCCCATTGCGTGAAATAGTTCCGCATCCAGCGAAAGGTTTCCTGTCAGCACATCGGTAAAAGCGAACCGATGTCCAGGGCGGGACACGCGCTCGAAGTGCCTCGTCCACCAAGCGCGCGCGCTGAGGCGGAAGCGGTCCTTTGCAAGGTGCGGAAGTGGTGGGTAGGGGCCTATCACGACGCCCCCAGGGTGGCGCTGATGTTCAAAGACATGCGCCCCAACGAAGTTTTCCCCGGGCTCAATGTCGTCATCAAGGAAGATCAATAAACGGCCGCTCGCGACCTGCGACCCCGCATTGCGGGCGAGTGCCGGACCGACGCCCGGCAACGACAGGGTACGAAGCGGCACGCGGGTACGAAGCGACGCGAGCATTGTCAACGTGTCGTCCTCACACCCGTCCGCCACAACCAGGACTTCGAACGCTGGGGTCCCATCTCGCTGAGCGTCGAGCCTGTCCAGAACCGATCTCAGCATGGCGGCACGATTATGCGTTGGTATGATAACGCTGATGTCAACCACGCTTGTGCCCTGCCTTCAGTGCTCGCGCGCGCGCGCGCAAATAACGAACCGGGCCGCTCGCAGCCCCTCTGAACTGGGTTAAGGCGTCGTTGTAAGGCAGGCTGAATTGGTGTGTATGTCGAGGTTGAAACAATCGCCGAAGAAGCCTGATGTACGAACGAACCATGCGAGGGAGCGCCCGCGGGTTTCCCTCGAACACGAGGGCCTTCGTCAAGATGGCGAACGATGCAGCCTCGTAGCCATACATCTGCTGCTGCAGTTCCTTGCTTGAGCGACGATGGCGGTGCCAGTTCAGAGCCTCGGGGTCGTAGATGATCCGATACCCGGCTTCGAGTACACGCCGGAACATGTCTGTGTCGCCACCAGCCAGGCTTAGCGTTCCAGCGTCGAGGGCTTCGTCAAACCACCCTACCGCGTCAACGATCGTTCGGCGCAATGCCATATTGACACCGGCACCCGCATGCCATCCGGTGAATGGGTCCAGGTTGTGGGCGTCATAGACCTGACGCCTGAAACCACGACAAAAACCGCCAAAATGTTGAAAGGCGATCTGCGAGTCCGTTTCCAGCTCTACCGCCATGGTGAGGCCGGTTACGGCCAGCACTAGGGGGTCCTCGAAATTGCGAAGCAAGGTTTTAAGCCATAGCGGGTCGGGGACCGCATCGTCGTCGATGAAGGCGACGACCTCTGCTTCTGCGTTGCGAAGGGCAGTATTGCGCGCGACGTCAAGACCAGGACGCGGTTCGCGCAAATATCTCACAGTGTTGAAGCGGCCGACTAAATCTCGCGTGGCCTCGTTCGATGGCGCATTGTCGACGACCAGAATATCGGCCTTATCGGGCATAGCCAAAAGCCCGGTGAGGCAGCGCTCCAGATCTTCGGTACGATCGCGCGTGCAGATCACGACGGTAGCTTTCGGCAGCTGACTTGGAGTCGGCGACGGGTCAGGGAGGGCCAGCCGATGCCTCAACCAAGCCTCGAACACCGACGAACCGGCCGCAGACAGAATCCGGTCCTTAATTGGCGTCTTGCCGCCATCGGTATCGAAGGCGATCACAGCTTGGCCGCACGGACGACCGGCGACCCGGATCAGCACAAGTGCACCCTGATAGTCACCCGTCGGTTCCAAATCTGGCGGAAGGTCAAGAATGTCGATGTCTCGAACCGCAAGGCGCATCAGGAGTTCGGATCCAAGCTGTGCTGACCCAATGAGCCGTGGTCCGGCGCGGTCGCGGTGGGGAGCGACTGCACCTGCTGCCACTGTGTCGGGGGATTCAACATACCCTTTCTTGGGCCGGGGCCGGTCACGACGAGAGGATAGACTTCGGCATGATAATCGTAAACCTGCTGCCAGTCTGCCGAAAAAAGGCCCACCGTAACGCGATAGTCGCCCGGCGCCAGGTCGATGCGATTGAGTGTTGTTTCGATGCGCACCGTGTCCGAGTCTACGAGAGGGGCGAATTCGGCCAACTTGCTGTCGGTCTCGAAGCAGCACGTATCGTCCGCCGCGTAGACGCCGATGACGATAACGGGGTTGCGATCTCTGCTGGCACCAACATAGGTCAGTGAAATCGACAGCCGGTCGCCCGTAACGATGGTACTTGTCGGCGTGCTTTGCTCGTTCAGCAATGCTACGGCTGTGATCTGGAGTTCGCCATTGCCGAACCGGCTGACCTGCGGCACCAGTTCGACGGGCAGTTTTGTAACGGCGAACGGCTCGTGCTGAACGCTGGCGACCTTCGCATCGACAGCCGAGGTATAAAGTGGGAGCACTTCGTCGATTGGCCCGTAGCCCACGACGCGGCCGCCTCTCAGGAACAGCACGTGATCGCAGATTTCTCTTACCTGCGACACGTCGTGTGACACGAAGAATATGGTGGCGCCGTCGTTCAGTATCTCCTTCACTCTTGCAATGCACTTCTGCTGGAAGGCTTGGTCGCCTACGGCGAGGGCCTCATCGATAAGCAAGACGTCGGGGCGCACATGGACTGCCACGGCGAATGCCAAGCGCATGCGCATCCCGGTGCTATAACTGCGAACCGGGTTTTCAACGGCCGCCTCCAGCTCGGCGAAGGCTACAATCTCGTCAAACCGCTCGGCTACCTCGATCCGCCGCATTCCCGCGATAACACCCAGCAGGAAGATATTCTCGCGCCCCGTCAAATCGTCGGTCAAGCCCGCCCCGATGTCGAGCAAGGCGCCAATTCGACCCATCACCTTGATCTGCCCTTCATCGGGACGACCAACGCCACCGATCAGACGCAGCAAAGTGGACTTCCCCGCCCCGTTTAGCCCGACCACGCCGACAGCTTGCCCTGGCGTCACCGCGAAGCTGATGTGGCGCAGGCCCCAAAAGCTTTTCGACTGTACCGCGGACCGTCCGGACAAAAGGTAACCCTTCAAGGTGGTGGAGCGCGCACCCCCTTGCGCACGGTAGCGCTTTCCGACGTCGTGGACGGTGATGGCGCCTTGTCTCATAGGTCGTCCACCAGGCGTGC
The DNA here is from genome assembly GCF_000271845.1 of Rhizobium leguminosarum bv. trifolii WSM2297. Next base: position 2,491,643 of record NZ_JH719395.1, read on the forward strand.
GCTGCCACGCTCGACCAGCCAAATGCCGGCAAATAGCATCGGCAAAGAAATCAGCGTAGTCTTCCAATAGATAGCAACGGGAGGCCACACGTGTTCGACGAAAATGGCGCGGTAGCCCTCGAGAATCCAGGCCATCGGGTTCCAGGTGTGTATTAAAGCCATCGGCTCACTTGCCTTAAGTGGGCTGTAGAACACGGGTGTCAGGTAGAAAGCCAGCATCAAAACCACGCCTACCAAATGTTGAGTATCCCGGAAGTGGACATGCGCAACCGCAACAAGATAGGACAGACCCATCGTGAACAGCGCCTGCGCAAGGAAGACGAGTGGAAGTGCCAGGACGCTTAAAGTCAGGCCCCCGGTCTCGAGAAACGAGATGATGAAGAGCAGTGGCAGAGCGAGCAGAAGATGCACTGCCTGTGTGATGACTGTGACAACAGGAAGTATCCCGATCGGAAAGCCCGGCCGGCGCACCAATTCGCTGCTGCCGGTTATGGAAGTCGTCGCTGCCGGTACCGCAGTGCTGAACCAACCCCAGGCCAACACGCCGGAAAAGACGAAAGTGGTGTAATGGGGAATATCCAGCGGAAGGACGTGACGAAAGATCAGCGAAAAAACCAGCAGCTGGCTCAATGGCCGCATCAAGGACCAGCCGAGGCCAATTGCGGACCGTTGATATCTCATCTTCAGATCGCGTGCCAGAAGTGCTAACAGCAAATCGTTCCATTGCAGACAGATGTGGATCAAAGGCTGCCACTGATCACGACGCCAGTATTGGTCCCGTCGCTTCGCGCGATCAAGCGCACCATCCTTGAGATGTTCAGGCATTTCGGCTCACTTTTACCACCAGTTAAATACACCTTGCCTCAAAGTAGTAAAGATCATCATACTCGCGAACTGACCCGGTAACTCTAGCGTGATCTTTGTCGTAGGAAGCAACAATTATGCCCATGGTCTCCATCATTACACCGGCGCATGGAGCGGAAACAACACTTTCCTCGACGTTGGAAAGCCTGGTAGCGCAAACTCATGCTGACTGGGAATGCTTCATCATTGATGATGGTTCAACCGATCGGACCGCTGAGATCGCGGACAGTTTCGCGGCTCGGGATACGCGCTTCCGTGTGCTGCGGCAGAAGCAGAGCGGCGTTTCAGCTGCTCGCAATGCGGGGCTGGCACAGGCGAAAGGCGACTGGGTCGTCTTTCTCGACTCAGACGACGCGCTGGCACCGTTCCATCTCGAAATCATGCTGAGTCACACACGAACTTTGCCGCAGGCCGACATTCTGCATTGCGGTTGGCGCCGCCTGAAAGATGGTGCTCCTTGGTGGAGGTCCCACCCCGCAGTGAAGATGGACAATCCGTTTGCCGAAACAGCACGATATTGCCCCTTCGCGATCCACGCCGCCTTGCTTCGCCGGTCCCGGCTTGCAGAAATCGGCGGCTTCGATCCAGAGATGGCAATGTGCGAGGACTGGGACCTGTGGCAGCGGCTCGCTCGAGCTGGCGCCGAGTTTGCGCCGGTCGAAGATCTGATGGCTGACGTTAGCGTAGCGCCCGGCTCGCTGTCGTCAAACAGGGTTAAGCATCTCGATTTTGGTTTTAAGGTGATCCGGCGCGGCCACCATTCCGATCCGCGCGTCGCCCGTCCGGTGCCGACGCTCGCACAGGGAATAACACAAGCCGCGTTGGGAACAGCTTGCTGGTATCTCGCGAGCTGGCTCGTCGGCGCCTCAATAGGTCAGGGCGATAGTCCTCGCGAACTGCTTGACCGAGTGGCAGAGCCTATCCCACCTGACGCCGATGCCTACGCGCTCAGCGCAATAATGGTGGACGGGATTGTGGTCGGCGCCTTCCCGGACGAGCCGATTTGGCCCGGACTCTGGTCGAAGATCCAGAGCAAGCTTCCCGAGCTAGAGGCTTGGTTTAATCGGCATGGTCCCCAAGAAGCTTTTGGTTCCCTGCTGGTTCGTTCACTGGAGCGAAAGGTCGCTGACCAGCTGCCGACCAACGTGCCCCTCACGATCGGAACAACAAGGATACAGCCAATTGATTTGGACCAACCTATCGTCGACCTGATCTTACCCGGCATTGAGCGGTTGCGCTGTTGCATCTGGCGAGGTCCGACGCTGCTAGGCCAACTGGAGTTTGTTGTCTTCGGAGCAATCGAAGCGGATGCTTTACGAAATCGACTTAGGAAGGAGTTGGGCCCGGAGTTCGACGATCTGCAGCACCCAACGGCGGTTTTGTCGGCAGAGGATGGCCTAGTCAATCTTCCTGATCAGGAAGACGGGCGCGCCGCCGCCGCCAGCATGGCAGCGCCAAGCCACCGCGGAGTAGCTCAACGAGTGCTGACACTCATGGAGAAAATACCATACTGGGCCGGAGCTAAGACAGGAACGGCTTGGTGGAGCAAGGAAGAGCCGGCACCAACACCTGTCGACTCGATATTGGGCATGGCGCATGCCGGGCGCGCCGAATTCGATCGAATCGTTGAAGAGGAAAGCCAGCGGGCGGCTGCAGCCTCAACGCAGATGTCAAAGGCGACGCCGTCGAAAAAAACCGGCCCGGTGGGCGATGAGGTGCCGAGGTACGATACGGAGGCGTACTGGGAGGAGCTGTTTTCCCAGGTCGATCCTTGGGACTACCGAAACAACTATGAGACTGTGAAATATCTTCAAACACTCTCGTTGTTGGACGATCGGCGCTTTTCAAACGGCCTTGAGCTGGCTTGTGCGGAAGGAACCTTTACACGGATGTTGGCCTCCCGCGTCGACAACCTGCTGGCGACCGACATTTCGGCGTCGGCAGTCGCGCGAGCGGCCTCGCTTCAGGACCATGATTCCGCGGTAGCCTATCGGCAGCTGGATCTTTTAAGCGACAAGCTGGGAGGCCCTTACGATCTCATCGTCTGCAGTGAAGTTCTGTACTATTTCGAGAACAGAGAAAAACTCCGGCAGATAGTCGATAAGATTGCGGGCAGTCTCCGCACTGGTGGTTGGTTCGTTACCGCCCACGCCAACCTCCTGATTGATATGCCGAATGAGACAGGCTTTGGGTGGCCGCATGAATTTGGTGCGATCGGCATAGGTGAGATGTTTGACCAGCATCCGGATTTAACTCTCTCGGTTGAAGCCAAGAGTCCGCTCTATAGAATCCAAAGGTTCGAGAAGGTGGAGCACGGGGGCTTCCTTGAGCCGACACGCGTGGAAGTAAACACGGCGCAGCCTTTGCCTCTTCAGGTCGCCAGCCAGGTACGCTGGAGAGGGGGGCAAGTTGTGGAAGCGGCCGCAGACTGGAACGATGTCCCGATCTTGATGTATCATCAGGTTTCGGACGACGGCGCGGAACAGCTTGCTCGATACCGCCAGTCTCCGGAGGCTTTCGAAAATCAACTGGCCTTCCTGCGCGACGCCGGATGGCGCGGGATGACTTTGGATCGGCTGCTTGCTTGTTTCGATGAAGGTGCCAAACCGCCGGAAAAGACATTAGTTCTGACCTTCGACGACGCTACGCGCGATTTCATGACGCATGCCCTCCCACTGCTACATCGATACGGCTTCCCATCCTCACTCTTTGTCCCAACCGGTAGGGTCGGCGGCTCTGCAGTGTGGGATTCGGCCTATGGATCGCCGGCTCCACTGCTAACTTGGGAGGAACTTGCGGCAGTCGCGAACAGCGACGTGACATTGGGCGCCCACGGTGTCCGGCACGTGCGTTTATCTGCCCTGGCACCGGAGAGCCTATTGCGAGAGCTTGCCGGCTCCAAAGCTATGCTTGAAAAATGTTTGGGTCGAGACGTGCTGGCGCTCGCATATCCGTACGGCGACTTCGACCCCGCTATCCGGGACATAGCCGAACAGTGTGGTTATCGGATCGGGTTAAGCTGCGTCGGTGGTACGGTCCGGGCGGATGCCGATACACTCGCATTGAAAAGACAGGAGGTTTTTCGCGGGATCACCCAGTCGGAGTTCGCAAATCTGCTATTTGGCTGAGACAAGAATGGGGGGTTCCACCGTCCAACCCGCATCGTACTTTGTGCCTAGAGCAAAGCGATGATTGGGATTTGGGGAGAAATAAGGTTCCTGCTTCAGCCATGATCGGGCTTTTCTTCTGAGGCTCCTCATTGCCTTTGATCTCGCGTCGACCGCAAGCATCTTGGCGGCAATTGGCTTGTCATGTCGCGACATGGTAGCCACAAGTCCGAAGAGCGCGCGGTATTGGCCTTGTTCAACCGCCCTCTGGGCGAGCCACCGGCCACAGCGTCGTAGGCCGGCCCGGATTACAATCCCCTTTTCCGGGTGTCTCTTTAGCATTTCATCCGCGACCAAAATCCAGGACCGAAGCATTCGCGTCAGATTGGCTGACATGTTGTCGGGGGTTTGGCGATAGCCGACAAGATGATCCGGCACCACTGCAAAATGCGAGAGTTCGGCGGCCAGGCAGTAGAAGAGATAATCTTCACATCCCTGCGCTTCGAGCTGTTGAAGTGAGGAGTCAAATCCTCCCGTCGCCTCGAGGACATTCCGCCTTACGAGTGGCGAGCTTCCATTTCCGATGAAGTTTTCGGCAAGCACCTCGTCGAGCACATCTCCCTTAACGGAAATCTCATTGCTCCGGTAAATGACGTAATTCTCGTGGTCGATCATCGCATACCAAGTGTAGACCAGCCCGACTTGTGGGCCGCCTTCCTCCAATGCTACCAATTGTCGCTCAATTTTATCAGGTGACCAAAGGTCATCGGCATCCAGGAATGCCACTAGGTCGGCAGAGGTAGAGCGCCAACCCGCATTTCGAGCAGCAGCGACGCCAGAATTGCTTTGCTTCAACACTCGCACGCGCGGATCAATTTTAACGATGTCTTGCGCAATAGCCAGCGTATCGTCCTTAGAACCGTCGTCCACTACGACGATCTCGAGCGCACGATGCGTTTGATTGCGAACGCTGCTGATTGTTTCAGCCAGAGTTAGTTCCGCGTTGTAGGCCGGGATTACAACAGCAACAGTTACGTCACTTCTTGCCGATTTCTTCAAGCTCTCAACTCCGAAGTCCACACGATCGCAAAGAAGTTACACCAAGATGGACGACTGAGTGTCAATAAATGAAGTACCGGTATTTGACAAAGATATTTCTAGCCAGCCGCTGTTCGTAGTCGATAGATTGCCGGTGCAAAAACGACGCGCGCCGCCAAAAAGACGGTTACCATCTACCTGTGAGCTGATCTGTATCCATCGGTGCACAGCTGTGATGGCCAGCTTTCTTGCCGTGCGCGCCCAACGATCGCTGCAGCGCCCCTCCTCGTCGAGCACAACTGCCCCGCCATCGATGATATCGACGCCGGCCAAAGCGCTCGGGCAGCCCGCTCGTGGATGCGGTGCGGCGATCTCGTTAGCAGGCGTGACGCCTGGCGGCCAAGCATTGTTAAATATCCAAAGTTAGAATCTCCAACCTCACTCAACTGCCGCCATGTTGCTATTGTGTTCCGAAATTTGAAATGCGCCCGAATACCAGTAAGTAAAAATAGATATTAATTCGGGGAAAACGCATTCACCCCAATAATAACATGTGACAATACAGGATTTGCCTGCAATCATACCTTTGCACTGTGCAAACTTTCCTACTGGAGGACCCGCCACCACCCCGGCGGGTTCTCAACTTGCTTGACGGCAAGTCGCCGCAGAAGCACGCCCGTATCGCTGGCTCAACATCAATCTTGTTTCGGACGGTGATATTTCATTGGTGCGATCGCCTTGATGAGAAACCTCCATCGTCGGCAATTGAAGATGGAAGCGCTGTCTATCCCTGCGAATATCTTCACCGACGCTTCAACTGAAAACTGGATTCTTTTCGAGCAGGAAGCGTATCCGGTCGGCAGACAACTGTCATTAAGTCGATATTATTATCATGTAGATATCAAATAGTATAATATCCATATACAATAACAGTACATCTCATAGTAATTATCAGACGGAGCTTAATCATCCTGCAATTGATATTTAAATACAACTTTTGTCTGAAATTCGAAATTTTACCTTCTGATAAATTTCGACTTGCTACATCCAATTTCGAACTCGATTCATTGGCAATTACATTTCCGGAGATATCTGCATTACCCTTCCCACGGGAGAAGAAAATTTCCGGAAAACTGTCCCCGGGTTCTCAATGACATGGAAAGCTTTGCGGTATCGCTGATGAGCTTGTCACGGCTGAAGGACCAACAGCTGGGGATGGCCGTCCCGAATGGGTGCCGATGCAGTTCGCCGTGGCGCGATGACGACATCGGAGAAGAATTGATCTATAATATACTGATAATCAACCGATTTTATAGTTAGTTGCGCCCTACCGGACCAGGTTCGGCGGCCATGGCCGGCCTGTCGTTCCAAACCTCGGCATAGGATCTGGCGTCGCCAACTGAAATCCGCGGCATCGGATGCGACCCGTCGCTGACGCGTTTCCCGATACGAGACAATCGGAGTTCGGGCAATACGAGGCCGTCCCGTTTCGTCCACCTCAAGGTCTTATGGTATGCCAAACCTGTGTCGAAATGGTCGCACCTCGCCGGCGAATTAACCCTTCATAAAGCATTTGCTTGCTCAACTTATAATTTGTGTCATGGTCACTGTAAGTAGTGAGGGAGCCGACCTGATGAGTGATATGGCATCGCATATTCCGGAATTTGGTTACGATGAGCGCGTGATGATCTGCCGGAAGCAGATCGAAAAGGCGGTCTATCAGTTCATTGCAAACACGAAGGTTGACGGATGCGATCCGGCGGAGGTCGCCATGGCCATCGCCGACATAGCCGACGATTACATTCTCCTGCTGGCTCAGAAGCGTAATCTGACCCACTGAGATCAGAGATCGGCCATCGATCGGCCGATCTGCCGGCAGACATGTGACACGCAAAGTCGCCGCCGCTTCCCTGCCAGGAGGCAACGTCAACGAGGTCGCTTATCGCGCGCTATCAAACGCTCAAGCCGAACAGCAAAGCCGGGCGGCAAGCGGACTTCTGACAACACCGGCGAGCCCACAGGCGTTTGTCTCGGCCCCTTATCTCCCCCGCAATCGAATGACAGGCCCCGGTTCGAGAGATGCTGCGTTTCTACACAGCGCACGCAAACCGCGAAAACCGATGTTGATTTTCGCGGTCATCAACATCGGCTTGAACGGTGAACGTTCAACGGCGCGTCAAGCGACGCGCCGTTGTTTTATGCATGTCGTCCCCACACGCTTTACACTACCCGACGCCATGCATTAGTGGCTTCTCACACTCACTTGTGGAACTGGCGAACGCAATTCTGCCAGTTCCCGGGTCAACCCCTCCCCCAATTCCTGCTTCACCGCCTCGAGCGCCAGATCGAGGCAATTCGTAGCGAACGGCAGTTTGACATCTTGGGCGACCTGCCGCGCGTAGGCGATCATCCGTGCCAGCGCAATGATTTCGTTCAGACCGTCTTCCGCCCCTTGGTCTGCATTTACCTTGGCAATCGATGTCACGCCCATGACCATTTCTCCAACGAATTGAAGGAATGATACGCGCGTAGACGAGATCGAGCCCGTGAAAAAAGCGTGACACAACCCTTGGTGAGGAATGCCGCCTTCGATTTACAATGCATGACGCGTACGGAACGCAGTTGCGTGCAGTTTCCAGGGCAGATCGACGTTCGAACGGGTGTCGCGGGCTTCCTGCACGGCTTTCAGCAATTCCAGGGCATCGATGCGTTTTTGATCGACGGAATTCAAAAGGAGTGCCGCCAGCAGTTGCGGACGATCCGCTTCAGCTAGACCGGCGCATTGCTCGACGATCACGCGCCACGTCCGCTTCTTGAAAAAGATCGCCCCTGCCGCATCTTCCAGCTCCTGGCGCAGCCCAGCTGCCAGCAGTCCGCCAACCTCCATCGCATCGAGCGTGGCGCTGACATTGACGAGCGGTATCGTCAGCGGCTTGCTGCCCAGCGCGCTCGGCGCATGCAGGAGTGCGACGGCGGCATCGTCGACCAGCCGGCCGGTGCGATAGTCTTCGAAAATGCGGCCGATCCCGATCATCCAGAACGGGTGACATTCCGCCGCCCGCAAGGCGCCCATGCTTGCTGCCCCAAAAACGGCGACGCCGAGCGACAAAGCGTGGAGAATTTCCTTGTGCCAGACGGGTGCTGCATATTCGAAGCCGCCGTCGATCAGGCCGATGACATTGGCGCCCTGCTCCACCTGAGCCTGGACATCGCCTTGCATGGCAGGCGGCAGGACGCGTATCGCCTCGCCGGCAAGCGACGCCGCATCGGGAAGACTGGGACCTGCGAAAAGGATCTTCAAAACCCCATCCCCTTGGCCAGGGCCCTTGCTCCAAATCGCCGGGCGCGCTCGCCCTCCGGATTTTCGAGCTCAGGGATAACGACCTTGACGACGCTGAAGGGAAGCGTGTCGTCGCTGAGCAGAACTCGGATCACCGAAGCGATCCCTCGGCTGCGCAGAGCATCAAGCACATGTTGAAGCAGCTGCGTCAGATCCTGTTGGCGATATCCTGTCGCCCCGTCACGGCGGATGGCGGCAGGCGGTGCGGCAACCGCATAGAAGGCCCGTCGCATCAGCGGCGGGAGGGATCTCGAAAACGTTGCGGAAGAAATATCATCCCTGGCGCCGCTGATATAGGTCAGCCGGGATTGTACGGCTTCCGTCACCGCCCGAATGGCCGCGCGCACGGGGGACGGATGTGCGCCGGTGCCGCCGGTCACTTCGACGAGGCGAATGTCCCTGTCGGCGTGAAGATGCCTGGAGCCCTGAATCAGCTCCGCAGGACCCAGCATGGCGGTGAAACAGGGGATTGCGATATCGCTGGTGATATCGAACAGCCTGAGCGCCAATCCCGATGCTTCGATCTTGTCGACCAGTCCGTTAAGGGCATCGTCCTCAAAACCGCGGGGATCGACGCAGGCGGCATAGCGATCGGCTTCCCCGCCCACCTGCCACAGCACGTGAGCGTCACGCTCGATACGTTCCAGCACGCCATGAAAGATGGCCTCCTCGGCACTGTTTCCCGAAGCCAGGCCATCCGACGACATCCAGTATCGCGCGTCACGCGTCCGGTCGAGCACCACCGTTTCGAAGGGAATGTGGATCTCGCCGCCCGTAAGGATATTGATGCCGGAAACCCAGTCGGTCTCGTCATCCGGCCCGAGATCGGGTTTATGGACGGCGGTCAGGCAGCTCAACCGGTCGACCTGGCAGCCCATCGCCTGCAGGCGGGATGAGGAACCATGGATGCGCTTGACGAAGGGTTCGCCGGCAACCGCCCGTTCGAGCGCCTCCATGACAGTGGATACCTTGGCGTCCAGATCGGTCAGGCCCTTTCCCTGAGAAATGACGATCGACCGCGAATTTGGGGCATAGGCGCACCAGACAGGGATTCCGATCTCGTCCAATCCGGTATGCCGCGCGACCCTGGTGATGCCGAACCTTTCCAAAAACGGTTCGACGCGGGAAAGAGTTTCCCCCGGCGATATGATCCTGTCGGAATAGCCGGCCCGGTGTGTCAAAATGCCGCCTCAACCGGCGACGTCACTCCACAAAAGCTGAGCCAATTGATAAGGGCTGAATTCATAGCGCACCGGCATAGATGGGGTCATCAAGCCCCTTGATCGGAGATCGGAGCGGATCGCCAGTCGCCTCGATCAACCGCAGGTCGCCGAATGTCTGCAGGTGAAGCACGATCAATTCTCAACCATTTACAACCGGGTCCTGAAACTCACCGTCGATATCAGACAGCCCCGCGACCGCCAGACTTCTGGCCAAGGCCACCAGTTTTTGCCTGATATTCGGATCCTCGATGGCGATGAAAGCCTTGTTGAGCGCCAGCCCCTCCTTCGAGGACAAAAACCTGTTCAATTCGCTGGTCTCGCCTTCGATTGGTCCGGAACCGCCGTTCTCGAAGAAAAAGCCGATGGGCACCCGAAGAATCTCGGATATGCGCTGAAGGCGGCTGGCGCCTATTCGGTTCGTCCCTTTTTCGTATTTCTGGATCTGCTGGAAGGTAATCCCCAGAAGTTCGGCCAGACCGTGCTGGGTCATCCCGAGCGTCTTTCGCCGGACCCTGACGCGGTTACCAACATAGACGTCGATCGAATTCGGGGATTTAGCCTTCATGTGAATAAGTCTCCCACTTTATCAGCATGCCCAGCCATATAATGGAGAGTTTAAGCAAAAATGCAACTAAAAGTAAATATTTCGTAAGGATTTTTTTCCGCCCTGCGGACAGTAACAAAACAACCTGCGGATTATTTCAGCGGATGCCCTTGGAACGGATGCGCATCGAACTACCGCGCGCACTGCTCTTTGAAATAAGGGCCGCTCCGTCACCTTCTTCCAGACACGCTTTTGAGCCAGGGCGATCACCGACTTGGCCATAACGGGATTCTTCCGACATATTCAAAACGGACCCTGTCGAAGCGACATCCAGCAGCAGCGTGCTCAGAGTGATTTCGACCAGAAATTGATCTGCCCATGATTCATATGCGGCATGAAGTGATTATCCCCCAAGTAACAAGAACAGAAAATATATAATCTGGAGTTTTACAATCAAGACAAAACCAGCGGCGACCTAGAGCGATGTCCGACAGTGACGAGCGGTTCCCGATTGAATGTTGATGCACCTCTGCCGAATCTATCGCGCCCATCCTGATGGTGAGACACAAAGGCGCCCAATTGCCGACACGGAGCCAAAGATATTTAACGGATAAATGTATACTGCTGGATTTAGACAGCTCGATCGAAACCCTTCTCGCACCGGAGAAGACAAGCTTGCCCGATAATTCGTCGCCCGCAAATGCGAAACAGCCATTGGGAAAACCGAAGATTCCCGTGGTCTTCTGGTTGCTGCTGACGATCTCCCTCTCGCTGATCATGGGAACGGTGCTTCTTTCCAACGATATGAAACACCTGAAGACGGTGAGCCATTATTTTGGCTTCGATCTCTTTCCCCCTGACGTCAGGCCGCCTCCCCCCAAAGCCCTTCCGCGCCCCACGCCGCCTGCGACCTTCGGGCTTCCCTTGCATCTCATCGAACCGCCCTTGGCACAGACCGCCTCGACTTTTCTACGCACATGGCGAATATCCGGGCCGGCAATGTGTGCGGCGCTGCGCGACGCCGGCATCGCAACCAGCGATTGGGCAGCGGCGAGCTTTAACGCCGATACGTTCGAATGCTTTTTCGAACATGGCGGCAAGCGAGAGAAGGACCAGCTTCCGAACTCCATCTTCGTCATCGTTCGCGGCGACGCCGCCGGCGCGATCAACAATATGCGGGTGAAAATCATCAATCCCGAGACGGATCAAAACGGCCAGCTCGATCCCGGCATTCTGCGAATCTTCGAAACCATGTTGCGCCAGCCGCAATGGCTCGATTTCCATGAGACGCTGACCGCAATCAAGAATCTGAAGGACATCAAGGAAGACGGCTTCGGAGCCAGTATCAACTTCACCCGTGAGGTGCTCAATCCCGGGCGCTATAATTTCACGCTGTCGCTGGATGCGACCTCGGGACCGCAGAAAAGAACAAGAAGCTATTTTTCCGACAGAACATGGCTTCCATCGCCGGAACCCACGGTCGAAACCGACGGGCGCCCGGCACCGGTATCCACACCTGCCGATGCCGAGGGACCGGCAAAGAATGCGGACCATCCGCAATAGAGAAATTCCTGCAAAAGTGCGTAGCGGTTTTGCGTGCGGCGGCTATCAGGCCATGTAACTTGCATCGTCGTGATGCCTCGCCAGAAGCCTGTAAAGTTCTTTCAGGCTGTCCGCACTCGGACGTTCGGTGCTGTCATCGCCCGCCAGGCGCCAGACACGCTCGACATTGAGGTCCTGCGTGACCTGGGCAAGATCATCGTTCAGAGAGCGAATGGCGAGTGCCGATCGACGCAACCGCAAGGATGCTCTGATCAGCGCTGCAAACAGGATGACGATGAAGCCGACGACGCCGAGGACAAGGGCTGTGAACTGCCGGACGTCGAGAAGAGATAGATCGTTTCGGACAGTCGCCATAAAAAAAACGGCATTTTGAAATGCCATATGAAAACAGCTCATCAGATAGCTAAACCAATCTTGCATCGCGAGCGCCCCTCCAGAGCGGTATCTATCTTGGAGGATAGCTGGAAAGTCTAGCAGATACTGACAATATCCCCTGGTTCGAAACTATATTTGAGGTTGCATTACTCTACTGAATTGAACGCAAACCCCGCGATGGATCGCTGCCGGCGACCCGGCCCTTTAAACGCCGCCGCGGACATGAAAAAAGCCAACAGTGAGAGATAGAATGAATAGAAGACGTTTCCTCGCCTCGATTCCGCTTGCCCTGTTGTATGCTAATGCTGGCGACGTCCTGGCACAGGTGCCTCCCGCCAGAGGGTTACGCGCCCTTGCCGACAGCAAGGCCTTCCGATTTGGATCGGCAATCGACCTGCAGAACATCAACGACCCAATCGCGTCCGGGATCTATACCGACAACGTCAATTCGATAACGCCGCGAAACGAGCTGAAATGGAATGCGACGGAAAAGCGACCGGGTGTTTTCAGCTTCAAGAGTGCAGACCTTATGGTTGCATTTGCACGCAAAAACAACATGAGGGTTTATGGCCATACGCTGATCTGGTATCGCGTCCCGGAATGGGTCTCGGACATCGACGATGCCAAGACGATTCAGGCGGCGATGAACCGTCATATTAAACAGGTTGTCACTCGCTATAAGAACTCGATCGACGCTTGGGATGTGGTGAACGAGCCGTTGGAATATGATGCGCCGGACATGCGGGACTGTGTTTTCCGTCGCCTTCTTGGCGACGACTATATTCGTATGAGCTTCGACATGGCGCACGAGGCCAATCCCGGGGCGACGCTGGTGCTCAATGAAACGCATTTGGAGAAAAAATCCGACGTGTTCGAACAGAAGCGCGCGCGCATCTTGAAGATCGTCGAGGATCTCGTCGCCAAGAAGACGCCGATCGGCGCTGTCGGCCTGCAGTCGCATTTCCGCCCCGGCCTCGACCGGATTGATCCGGAGGGAATGGGCCGTTTCTGCGCAGCGCTGAAGGATATGGGTGTCGGCGTTTTCATCACCGAACTCGATGCGTCCTGCCACTTCCTGAAGCGCGACAAAGGCTTCACGCCGGCGTCATACGCCGATATTTTCAGCGACGTGATCGCCGTGGCGGCCGAGCGTGGCGACTTGAAAGGCGTGACGGTATGGGGCATGTCGGAAAAATACGGCGAGCCCGACGAGAAGGGGGCCGGCCCCGACGCGGCGTGCACCAAGCGCGTTAATCTTTATGACGAAAGCAATACGCCGAGAAGTGCGGTTGATGGCATCCGACGAGCAATAGAGGCGATGTGATGCACAAGACAACGGAGACATCGACAGATTCATGAGAAAAGCCGTTATTTACGTGGAAAAATTTTTGCCTGCCAGCCAGGCATTTGTTCTCAACCAGGCGGTGGCATTTCGTTCTTTCGAAGCTGAAATTCTTGCCGGTTCGCGAATTTCTTCCGCCCACACCAAAAAATCCACTGTTCCGGTTCATGACATCCGTCGGTCTCCCGTTGCCCGGGCCGGTGAGCTGCTTTTGAAAATCCCGCAGATCGGTCTGCCCTTCCTCTTTCCGGCGATCGACAAAGCCGACCTCGTTCACGCCCATTTCGGCAAGAACGGTTATGTCATCGGTCCATTGGCGCGCGCTGCCGGCAAGCCGCTGGTCACGACGTTCCACGGCTTCGACGCCACCTATCGCGGCGATCCGAAAAAGCCGGGCGGCTTCAATCAGGTGCGCTTCTTCGCCAAGGGACGCAGTGAAATGGCCGGCTGGAACAGCTGGAATATTGCCGTTTCCGATTTCATCCGTGACCGGCTGCTGGCGCTCGGCTTTCGCGCCGACCGGGTCTTTCGCCATCATATCGGCATCGATCTCGATCTCTTCAAAATGGAGCCCCGTCCCCGAAAAAAGGGATTGGTGGTTTCAATTGCACGCTTCGTCGACTACAAGGGCCATCGATTCATGATCGACGCGCTGTCCCGCGTGGCGGCGACCGGCACGCCGGTCGAATTCGTCATGGTCGGCCAGGGTCCGTTGAAAGAGGAAATCGAAGCACTGGCGCGTCGTTCCTTGCCAAGCGTCACGATCCATGAAAATCTGTCGCAGACTGAGATAAGGGATCTGCTCGCCAGTGCTGAGCTTTATCTCCACGGCAGCGTGACCCTCGACAATGGTCACGCCGAAGCTTTCGGCCTCGCCAATCTCGAGGCGGAAGCCGTCGGTACTCCGGTCGTCGCATTTCGCTCGGGAGGCGTGGGCGAAGCGATCGAAGAGGGGAAAACTGGTTATCTCGTGGAGGAGCGGGATGTCGCAGGAATGGCGGAAGCGGTCGGAAGACTGCTCAACGACCAGGCTCTGTGGACAGCCTTCAGCGCGCGGGCACCGCTTCTGGTGGCCGAGCGCTTCGACTTACGTCGTCAGACGGGGATGCTCGAGGACTATTACAGTTCCGTGCTAGACGAATTTTCCAGCCGGGGTAGGGCTTGATGGTGCAGACAGGAAAAAAACCGAAGTGGGGACTGAACGTATTTCGGCCGCTGCGGAACGGAATTGTGACGGCCAAATGGCTTTATTATACAAAATTCTGGGGAATGGACATCGATCCGACGGCCAGCTTTTCCTTAAGCGTGCGGTTCGACAAAACCAACCCGAAGGGATTGCATATCGGGGCGGAAACCTATGTCGCCTTTGAGGCGGCGATCCTGACCCACGATCTCACGCGCGGGCTCTACCTTCACACGAGAATCGGCAAACGCTGCTTCATCGGCGCCCGCAGCATCATTCTGCCCGGCGTTGAAATCGGCGACGAATGCGTCATCGGCTCCGGCTCGGTGGTGACCAAGAGCGTTCCGCCGCGCTCGCTTGTGGCGGGCAATCCGGCAAAGGTCATCCGCAGCAACATCGAGATCATTTCACGTTACGGACGCATGGCACGCGAGGACGAGACGATCTCGCAGGTCGTCACGCATTTGCCGACTGGAGAAGCACGATGAAGATGTTTGCCTACCGCGGGAAACACGAGAATTTTGGCGACGAGCTGAACCATTGGCTTTGGGAGCGCCTGCTGCCCGGCTTCTTCGACGAGGACGAAGGGCAGCTCTTTCTCGGCATCGGTTCGATCCTCTACGACAATTTCGATCCGAATATGCAGAAGATCGTCTTCGGCTCAGGTTATGGCGGCTATACCAACCCGCCGAAGGTCGACGGCAACTGGACCTTCTATTTCGTGCGCGGAAAGAAGACCGCCGAAGTCCTCGGCATCGATCCGAGCTACGCCATCGGCGATTCGGGTATTCTGACGCGCAGCTGCTGGGATGCCAAAAGCATCGAGAAGCGCTATCCCGTCTCCTTCATGCCGCACTACGAAAGTGCCATGTACGGCAGTTGGGATAAGGTCTGCGATCTCGCCGGCATCCACTATATTGATCCTCGCTGGTCGGTGGAAAAGGTTCTGACCGAAATCAGCGCGTCGCATAAGGTCGTCTCCGAGGCGATGCATGGCTGCATCATATCAGATGCGTTGCGCGTTCCATGGCGGGCGATCCGCCCGATCGCGCCGGGCAATCGCGCCAAGTGGTATGATTGGGCGAGTGCGCTCGATCTCGAGATCGATTTCGACCCGATCGGCCCATCGAACCTCGTCGAAGCAGGCGCGTCGCTGGTGCGAAAAAACACATATCTGTTGAAGAACATCACGTTCCGTCATCGCCGCATCCGGCAGCTGACCGGCAACTATGTCTTCGGCTCGACGGTCAAGACGCTGCAGCGGGTGGCTGAAAAGCCGGGACAGCTCAGCTCCGACGAGTCGATCGCAAGAGCGCACGAGAAAATGCTGGCCCAGCTGGACCGGCTGAAGCAAGATTTTTCCAAGAAGGCGGTAAGCGCCCTCTAATGCAGCAAACCTGGTTCATGACGAGGCAAGAAGGCATGATGCTTTCCGATGCTACCAACACTCTCTGCTCCAAAAAGGGCAGGAAGCACTCTGGGTGGGCCCGGGGCTCGCTTGTATGGTCGATATCGCAGACCACAGGAGCCGTTCGCCCATGAGCAGTGTTACCGACCGACTGATTCAGGGCAGCATGTGGCTGAGCCTGTCCCGCGCCATCGTCAACGGGCTCTCGGCACTCAGCACCTTCGTGCTCGCCTGGTATCTCGTGCCGGCTGATTTCGGTCTCGTCGCCATTGCAACGACGATCCAGGTCATCCTGAGTTCGGTCACCGAACTCTCGCTCAATCAGGCGCTTATCCGCCATGAATCTCCAAGCGAAACGCACTTCAGCGCTGTCTGGACGTTGAGCGTGACGAGAAGCGCGATATTGGCGCTGCTGTTTGCCGCCGCGTCCTATCCGATCGCCGAGTTCTATAACGAGCCGCGGTTGACGAGCGTCATGCTTGCTCTGAGTTTCAGCCTGCTCCTGAGTGGTCTCGCCAATCCGCGCCGCGTCATGCTGCAGCGCGACCTGATCTTCTGGCAGGAATTCGTCCTGAATGTCTCGCAAAAGCTCGTCGGCTTCATCGTGACGGTGGCTATTGCTGCGATCTACCAGAGCTATTGGGCGCTCGTTATCGGCACGCTCGCCTATCAGGTGACCAACATCATCGTGTCCTACACCGTCTTGCCGTTCTGGCCGCGCATAACCTTCCGCCATGCCCGGGAACTGTTTTCCTTCTCGGTGTGGCTGACGGCCGGACAGATCGTCAACACGCTGAACTGGCGGATCGAGTATCTGCTGATCGGCAAGATGCTCGGCGCCACGCAGCTGGGTCATTATACCGTCGGCAATACGCTTTCGACGCTGCCGACGCGCGAGGCGACGGCGCCGTTGAACCAGACGATTTATCCGGGCTTTTCCAAGGTCCGCAACGACCCGGTCAGGCTCATCGCAGCCTATCAGCGCGCCCAGGCGCTTCTGGCTGCGGTGGCGCTTCCGGCAGGTATCGGCATGGCTGTTGTGGCTGATCCGATGATGCGGCTGGCCTTGGGAGAGAAGTGGGCTCCGGCGATCTTCATCGTCCAGGCACTCGCATCCGTCTTCGCCCTGCAGACGCTCGGTTCGCTCGTCCAGCCGCTGGGCATGGCGAAGGGCCATACCAAGATGCTGTTCATCCGCGACACGCAGATGCTGGTGGTTCGCATTCCCATCATCATCGCCGGCCTGATGATGGCGGGGCTTCCGGGCGTCGTCTATGCGCGCGTGTTGACGGGTCTTATTTCCACTGTCGTCAACATGCTTCTCGTCAAGCGGCTGATCAATCTGCCGTTCCTCCAGCAGCTCGCGGCAAATTTCCGCGCGCTTGCCAGCGTCGCCCTGATGGCCGCCGGCGTCTGGGGATTGTCTCATGTCCTGAACGCCCCCACCGACAAGCCGGCGCTGGCTCTGCACCTCGCCATCCTCGTCGTCACCGGCGGCATTCTCTATATCGGCTCCAGCTTTGTCCTTTGGCTCGCAATGAAGAAGCCAAATGGCCCGGAAACCGAAGTTCAGCGTATCGCCGTCAAGTTCCTGTCAAAAGCCAAGCGTATTGCCGTTCCCAAGTCGGCGTAAAGCTAAAACGAACATTAACAAGTGAGGCAGAATGACCAGCCTATCCAGATCTGAGCTGATCGCAAAACTCAATGGCATGATCCATGATTGCCTGAAGGACTATGTCTCGCGCGACGAGCCGCTCGCCATTCTCGACTTCCCCGACATCCGCAATTGTGGCGACTCGGCGATCTGGCTGGGCGAGATGGCCTATCTCCAGGATCGTTTCGGCAAGCGCCCGGACTATGTTTCCAGACTATACGACTTCTCCGCGGAAGAGCTAAAACGGCGAGTTCCCACAGGCCCGATCTTCATTCACGGCGGCGGCAACTTCGGCGATATTTGGGTTGCCCATCAGGATTTCCGCGAAGCGATCATGGAGCGTTTCCCCGATCGGCAGATCGTCCAGTTCCCGCAGTCGATCCACTACAGTTCGCCTGAGCGCATCGAGCAGTCCAAACGGGCAATCGGGCGCCACAAGAATTTCGTGCTACTCGTGCGCGACGAAGAATCGAAGGAATTTTCCGAGAAACATTTCGACTGCACGGTGCGGTTATGCCCCGATATGGCTTTCGCCATCGGCGCGCTTCCGGAAAGGGCGACGCAAATTCCCGTCCTCGCCATGCTGCGGGAGGATGCGGAACGGGTCGGCGGCACCGATCGCCATATCCCCTCCGACATTCCTGTGGAAGACTGGATCACGGAATCAAAACGGAAGGTGGATATCGCCAAGAAGCTGGGAGTAGCTTCGGCCTATCTCGCATTGAAGCCGAGCGAAGTTGCCCTGCGCAGGCTGGACGCGGCTGCGCACAACCGCTTCGAACGCGGCATCAGCCAGATCTCGCGCGCCCGCGCCATCGTCACCGATCGCCTGCACGTCCATATCTGCTCGGTGCTGCTTGGCCGTCCACATGCCGTGCTGGACAACAGCTACGGAAAGATCCGCCGCTTCATGAATGCGTTCTCCGGCGGCACGGATCTTTCGTACAAGGCAACCTCGCTCGAAGACGGGATCGAGTGGGCGCGTCACCAGGCGGCCAATCGGCGTATCGATAACAAAGAAGCTGTGAGCTTGCGGGCTTAAGGGGGTTATTCGATGCCACTTGTCACCTTCATTATCCCGGTCCGACATCAGGACAATGCCCGCGACTGGAGCAGGCTGAAGGCAAATCTCACCCAGACCGTGGCCTCCATTTCCAATCAGACCAATGGAGATTGGCGCGGGATCATCGTGGCGAACGAAGGCGCCGACCTGCCTGATCTGCCGGAGAAGTTTTCCGCCGTGCGCGTGAATTTTCCGCCGAACGACCTGCATGAACTCGGAAAGGGCAGCAAGGAAGACTTCCTTGACGCCTTCCGGGCAGACAAGGGCCGGCGCGTCTTGAGTGGTATGTTGACCGCCGCCGATAGTCGCTTTTTCATGATTGTCGACGACGATGACTTCGTCAGCTCTCGAATCGTGCAGCACGTATCCGAAAATCGGGACGCGAACGGCTGGACGATCGACCATGGTTATATCTGGGACGATGGCGGCAATTTCCTGTTCGGCCATGATGATTTCAGCCATCTCTGCGGCACTTCGCTGATCATTCGTGCCGATCTCTACGAACTCCCCGGCCGCTTCGAGGATGCTTCGCTCGACTGGATCAAGTCGATGCTGGGCAGCCATGTCCGCATTGCGACCATCCTGTCCCAACGTGGAGCGCCGCTGACGAAACTCCCCTTTCGCGGGGCGGTCTATCGGGTTGCCCATGGCGGATCACACAGTCAGGCACCGAGCCTGCTGCGGCAGTATTTCCTGAACCGCGGCGTGCTCACCAAACCGCGGCGGTGGTTGCGCAACCTTCGCAAGCTGAGGATACTCGGCGAAAATCACAGGCGCGAATTTTTCGGCAAAACACGGTCGAACCCCGCGTAAGGCGCCGATCCCGTTCAACCATCGCACAGGCAGACAAAATATGAGGCTTTTCGCCTTCGACTTCACCAAGAGGGTTAATCACTGATGTCGGATCTATTCGTCAGCGTGCTCTTTTCATCCTACAATGGCGCCAGCCGCCGGCTGCGCCATATGTTGGAATCCTTGGTGCGCCAGGACTTTCCCCATGACCGATGGGAACTGGTCGCTGTCGACAACAACAGCAATGACGACACGTTCGATCTTTTGACGTCGTATAGCGACAAGCTTCCGATCACCATCCTGCAACAGCGCAAGCCGGGAAAGTCAGGGGCGCTGAATTTGGCTCTGGATCGGGTCAAGGGAGATCTCGTCGTCTTTACTGACGACGATATCCGCGCGGAACCGAATTGGCTGAAAGCAATCGTCGATTGCGCCGTCGCCCACCCGGGCTATGGCGTCTTCGGCGGCAGAATCGTCCCCGATTGGGAGAAAGAACCGAAAGGCCTCTTTATCAACTGGATTCCGATGGGATCGACATTTGCGATCGTCGACGAAACGCAAAGCGGGCCGTGTGACCCGACAAAGGTCTGGGGCCCGAACACGATCATTCGGCGAGAGCTGCTTGGAACAAGTGTGCGCTACCGGGAAGATATCGGACCTCTTCCGGGAAAGATGTTTGCCATGGGTGAAGATGCGGAAATCATCATTCGTCTGGCGGCAAATGGCGCCAAATCCTATCGGTGCGCCGAAGCCGTGGTTCATCACTGGATCCCTGCATCAAGCGTCACCGAGGATTGGGTGCAGAAACGCGGCGAGCGGCTTGGTTATGGCATGCCCGCACTCTTTCCCGACGAAGTGCCTGGAGGGGTAAGGCTAAGCGGAGTTCCACTTCCGACCTGGATCGAAAGCGCGCAATGGGGATTGCGGGCAGCCATGCTCTATCTCTTGCCGCAGTCGAAGAAGCGTTTTTGGGCGATCTGGAAATATTACTATATGCGTGGGTATCGCGCCGGAATTCGCCGATACGCGCCTCAGACGCTGGTGCGGTGATCGATTGGCCCAGGAGGCGGTAATTTGAAACTTTCGGTGCTCATCAACAACTTCAACTACGGGCGCTTTTTGCGCCCATGCATCGACAGCGTTCTGTCGCAGGCCTACCCCGACTTTGAAGTGATCGTTGTCGACGATGGCTCGACGGATGATTCCAGAGAGATCCTTGCTTCCTATGGCGAGCAGATCCTCTGCGTGTTGAAGGAAAATGGCGGTCAGGCCTCGAGCTTCAATGCAGGTTTTGCGGCCGCAAGCGGCGATATCCTCTTTCTCCTTGACGCTGACGATGCGTTTCTGCCGGGCAAACTGGCGCGGATTGCCGAGCTCTACGATCGCAACGAGATCGACTGGTGCTTCGATCGCATAACCACCAATGAAGGTGACCAACCTCCTGCGGAACTGCAAGTGACGCTGTTCGACAAGCGGGATACGCTCCGCAAGGGAGGCTTTCCCTCGCTTCCGGTTCCAACATCGGGCCTGAGCTTTCGCCGCAGCCTGCTGTCCCAGATATTGCCGATGACCGTCGCGACAGACGTCGTCCTCAGCGACAATTATATCAAGTTTGCCGCAGCCTTTCTCGGCCGCGGCGCCATCGTCGAAACACCGCTGACCTTCCAGCGCATTCATGCGTCGAACCGCTATACTGGCACAAGCAGGGCAAAGACGCTGCGCCCGCGGATCATGATCGCGACAGGACTGGAACTGGCACGCCGATATGATGGGCTGCAGGCGCTCGGCAAGAGCCTGGTGGCCGGCGGCATTGCCGAGACGACATCGCTGCTGAAGCTCCGGAGCGAAGCGCGCAACACGGTCGCCGGCGGTCCGTTCGGCGATACTGCCGCAACCGAGGTGGCCCTGATGGCGGCGCGCAAGCGTTTGGGAAATATGCTGCGGAGAGGACAGTCATGACCCAGCAGGAAGCTCTCCCGCACGCATCCCTCGGCACTGATCAGGCCGGTGCTGCACCATTGAAGATTGCCGTCGGCGTGCTGACCTATCGGCGCCTGGACGGGATCGCCAAGTTGCTTGACGTCATGACGCGCCAGATCAGGCACCCCGCCCGCCCCTATCATCTCACCATGGTGATCGTGGACAATGATGCGGCCGGCAGCGCAAGGGCCACGGTGGAGGGCTTTGGCCAAACTGGCGCCTACGACCTTATCTACGTCGTCGAGCAAAACCAGGGCATCCCCTTTGCGCGCAACCGCGCACTGGATTCGGCACCTCCCGGCACCGACCTCTTCTGCTTTCTCGACGACGACGAATGGCCGGTCGACGGCTGGTTGGACGCTATGCTCGAGACTCGTGAGAACAAACGCGCCGACTGCGTCTACGGCCCCGTCCAGCCGGTCTATCCCGAAAATCCGCCGCAATATTTCATCAAGGCCCGGGTATTCGAGCGCAAGAAAAACATCGACGGCCAGCGTATCGGTTATGCAGCTTCGAACAACGTCATGTTCGACTATCCGCTGATCCGCTCATGGAATCTTCGTTTTGAAGAGAAGATGCGTTTCACCGGCGGCACGGACTATCTTTTCTTCAATCAGGCCATTCGCCGCGGCATGCAGATCTTCTGGGCTGACAAGGCGCTTGTCTATGACATCGTTCCTGCCAACCGGATGACCTGGAAATGGGTGTTGCAAAGGCAGTACAGACTCGGCAATACCTTCGCAGTCAGCGAGGTTCTGCATGGCAACCTCAAACGGCGGGTCTACCGCGCGGCGTATGGCGCCACGAGAGTTGTGCTTGGACTGGCGATGCTGCCGGCAATCCTGATCTCACCCTACTGGGGCATGCGCGCCCTCACCCATGTTCTGCGCGGCGCCGGCATGGTTAACGGGATTCTCGGACATGCGTACCAGGAATACAAACCCAATGCCGCTCTCTAATATTGTTTCAGGGGAGCTTGTTTCAGACGAGTTTTAACGCATCTTATGTTCCAAACCAAAACATCATCTTTGATTGGCCCGCATGAACTCCAAGGCTTCGACCAACCTTGCCGAAAATGGTACAGTTCAACGGAACGATCGGGACACAACCGCTGTTCGAACAGAACGGTTATTCGCTCTTATCATCGGTCAAATATAGGAGATGCCTGTCTATGACTGAGAAAAAATTAAAGGTTCTCGCTGCCTCGTCAGGCGGCGGCCATTGGGAACAGCTGATGGCCATGCGCGGCGCCTTCGAGGGCTGCGATATCGTTTTTGCAACGACCATCCCCGGCTTGCTTGCCAAATATGATATTCGGGACGGGCTGGTCCTTCCCGATTGCAGCCGCGACTCGATTACAATGTCGATCCGATGCTTTTTCAGCGCCTTCGCCATCGTTATCAAGCAAAGGCCCGACGTCATCATTTCCACAGGTGCTGCGCCCGGGCTTTTTTGCCTGCTTGCCGGCAAATTGACAGGCAAGCGGACGATCTGGATCGACAGCGTCGCCAATGTCGAGAAGCTGTCCCTATCGGGAAAATTGGCTGGCCGCATTGCGACGCTGTGGCTGACGCAATGGCAACATTTGTCGCGGCCTGATGGTCCTCATTATGCAGGAGCTGTGCTTTGATCCTTGTCACCGTCGGAACACAGCTGCCATTCGATCGCCTCGTCAAGGCCGTCGACACCTTCGCAAAGGATTTGACCAGGCCGGTTCTGGCGCAGATCGGTAAGGGCAGCTACACGCCACAGAATATGAAATGGATCAAGAATATCGAGCCTGCGGACTTCGATAGCGTCTTTCGCGATGCGACGGTCATCGTCTCTCATGCGGGGATTGGCACTGTTCTGACCGCGAAGCGTTTTGGAAAACCGATCATTCTCGTTCCCCGGCAGGCGTCCCTTGGCGAGCATCGAAACGATCACCAGCTCGCAACGGTAGGCCAGCTCGCGGGCCGGCCTGGCATCTATGTCGCGCATAGCGACGAGGATCTTAAAAACTATCTTCTCGACGATCTCGACAGCCCGTCTCGCGAGGACCCGTCTGCGGCTGGACGAGCTTCGCTGGTCAACTACCTTAAAGGTTATCTCGCGACAGTCTGAACCCAAGCCCTGTCGGTAAGGCGGGAGACCTTTCATTCTTTGCAATTGCCGCCGGCAATATGTTTGACAAGTTCCGGCACGATGATTTTGGATGCAATGTCAGGCAGGGGATGGGCGCCGTCAGGAATTGCCGCGGCCAGATCCTCCGGCGTCAGACGTTGCCAGTTCGGCCGGTGGTCGACAAACTCCAGACCCCGTTTCTCTGCCTCCGCCTGATGGGCCGAGATGTAGCTGCCGACAAAGGGGCGGATCAGGCCGCGTAGTCCGGAAAACGGATTCATCGCCATGACGATGATCCGCGCTTGCGGCAGGCGCTGCCGAAGCTGGTCGAGGATGTCGCCGATATCCTTTCGGCTTTGCGCAAGCGACACGAACCGCTGTAATGCTGCATCGTTCGCGTAAAGCTCGATCAGAACGATATCCGGCTGCTCGGCCACGACGCGATCAATCTGGGTTAGAGCCCATAGCGACGTCTCGCCACTCTTTGCAACACTCCCGATTTTCACCGGCCTCTGCAGGCAGGCCGCAAGCCCCGTCTCGAGAGCGGGCTGCCACCCTCCTCGGGCCGTCAAGGATGTTCCGAAAGCGACTATTTTCAACGGCAGGGAATTCCCGGCATAACCGCGTTGGGGGGCTGAGAGCATCACCAGACACACCAGAAGCAGAAGCCATCCATAGGCCGATCGTCTCTCAATTGGCACTGCTCGCCAAAGCCGCAAACTTATCATAGAGAAATCATATCTCGGCGGAACCGATAGGTCACGCTTCAGAAATCCGGCTGGAAGGGCAGCCATGCCCTTCTTGACCCAAGCTGCAGCAAGCTTGAGACAATTTCATGACGATGATCGCTCATGCCGGTTGTGACGCGGCTCAGCCGCCATCACTCCTCACGAAATACGTGCTGCATCTGATCGGTCAACGGCTTCGTTAGATAGGAGATAACGTTTCTGTCGGCGATCTTGATGAAGACTTCGGCCGGCATGCCGGGGTAGAGCTTGATCGACTTCAACTTGGCGATGCTCGCAGCCTCGGGCTTGACGCGAACGGGATAATAGCTGATGCCCGTCCGCTCATCCTTGACGATATCGGGCGCGATCGACGTGATCTCGCCGCGCACATCCGGCGTCGTGCGCTGGTCGAAGGCGCTGAAACGCACATCGACGGACTGGCCGACGTGCAGCTGGTCGATATCGCGAGTGGCGACTTTCGCCTGAACCGTAAGATCGTCATTTTCGGGAACGACGAGCATCAGCGTCTCACCCGGATTGATGACACCATTGACCGTATGAATGGAAAGCTCGTGAATGCGCCCACTGAGCGGCGAAGTTATATCGAGACGGCGAAGCTGATCAACCGCCGTTCCTCGGCGCTCTTCATTTTCGGCGATCTTCGCCTCAACATCGGTCAGTTCCTTGGCGATCTCCGAACGACGATCCTCGTCCAGCTGGATCGACTGGCGGTCGATCTCGATCGCCTTGCCTTCGGCCTCCGCCTTTGCGGCGATTTCCTGGCCGCTATTGCCCTGGAGCTCGGCGCGGGCGCGCTTCAGCGAATTCAGCCGTTGAAGCGTGACCAGCCCCTTCTTGTAGAGCGTATCGACGCCTTCGAGCTCCTCTTCGATCAGGCCGAGCGAATCATTGGTCGCGTCGATCTGAACGACCAGTCCCTTGATCTGCTCGCCCAGCTGATCCTTGCGCGACGCCAGCTGGCTTTTCATGCCGATCAGCGCCGATCTGCGGCTGTCGAACAACTTCGTCTCGCCGTCGAGCAGATCCCGCGCCGCGGTGCTGGATGTCAGATCGCTGATGTTTTCAGTAACATTAAATGACTCGGCGTCGATCCGTTCGGCTTTCAGCCGGGCCCGGCGCGCATAAAGCTGAGCGAGCGTGCTCTCGACGATCGAGAGCTGTGCTTTTGTCGTCGTGCCATCGAGCCGTATCAGGACTTGCCCAGCCGTCACATGGTCATTTTCGGAGACCAGTAGTTTCGACACAATGCCGCCAGTCAGGTGCTGGATCTTCTTGACATCGCCGTTGACGACGACCACGCCTTCGCCGATGACGGCGCTCGAAAGCTCCGTCGTTGCCGCCCAACCGCCAATGCCGCAAACGAGAGCGATCGACAATACGCCGACGATGGCGACATGACGATTGAGGGAGCGTTTCGATTCACTGATGACTTTGCTCACAATCTTCCTTCCGGCCTATTCGGCCGCATTGCCGTCAACGACGACTTTTAGCTGAGCCACGCGCTCGGCAATCGATGTACGCGGCGGTTCCGGCCGGCTGACCCGTGCCAGAACTTCCTCCTTCGGGCCGAAGGCGATCATCCGGCCGTCCTGCATCATCAGCACGAAGTCGCAGGCCGCCAGTACGCCGGACCGATGTGCGATGACGACGACGATGCCGCCGCGTGCGCGCACGCTCATGATCGCGGCACTCAGCGCCCGCTCGCCTTCTTCATCGAGATTGGAGTTCGGTTCGTCGAGCACGACGAGGAAGGGTTCGCCGTAAAGCGCTCTCGCAAGCGCGATACGCTGTCTCTGGCCGGCCGAAAGCGCGGCACCCCCGTCGCCGATTTCGGTTTCGTAACCGTTCGGCAGACGAAGAATGAGATCGTGAACCCGCGCCGCCCGCGCCGCGGCAACCACCGCCTCAGGCGACATCTCCTTGGCGAAACGGCAGATATTCTGCGCGACGGTTCCTGAAAACAGTTCCACATCCTGCGGCAGATAACCGATGTGCCGGCCGAGCGCGTCGCCATCCCACTGGTCGAGCGCCGCGCCATCGAGGCGAATGGATCCCCTGACGGTCGGCCAGATACCCATCATCGCCCGTGCCAATGACGACTTGCCAGAAGCGCTGTAGCCGATGACCCCAAGCGCACTCCCTGCCCTCAGCCCGAAGCTGATATCGGAAATGACCAGGCGCTGACCCGCCGGCGGTCCGCTTGCCAGCCCCTCGACCGTAACCTGCTTGGAAGGCGCCGCGAGCGCCAGCGGCGTCGGAATTTCCGGGATGGTTTTCAGAAGATTCGCAAGCCGTGCCCAGCTTTGCTGAGCGGAAACGAAACCGCGCCAATTTCCGATCGCGGCTTCCACCGGCGCCAGAGCGCGGGACGTCAGAATAGAGCCCGCGATGATGATGCCCGAGGAGGCCTGCCCTTGAATGACCAGGATCGCGCCGGTCGCAAGCGTTCCCGATTGCAGGGCAATGCGGAAAATCTTCGACAAGGTCGCATATCCGTTCCCGACATCTGATGCCTGCCGGTTGATGGCCCGGAATTCACTATTCTTGCGGTCCCAGATCTCGGCCATGGTACCCGCCATGCCCATTGCGTGAATGACCTCGGAATTGCGGATCGAGGTCTGCGCAAAGGCATTGCGCATGTTGGCGGCTTCGGATTGCCGTTTTGACACCGTCCGCGTTCCCTGGTTGGTCAGGAACGTCAGGATGGCGAGAACCAGCGATCCACCGATCGCGATATATCCGATCGCCGGATGAAACAGGAAACAGATCACGATGTAGAACGGAAGCCAGGGCAGATCGAACATCGCCGTCGGGCCCATGCCGGACAGGAAGGTTCTGATCTGGTCGAAGTCGCGCAACGGCTGAAGCCCGTCCCCGCCGATCTTGACCTTCAGCGGCGCCTTGATGAGCGCCCGGAACACACGTCCATTCACCATCTCGTCGAGCGCACCGGCAACGCGCACGAGCATTCTGCTCCTGAGAACTTCGAACGCGCCCTGAAAAGCGTAAAGGGTTAACGCAAGTATTGCGAGGGCTGCCAGCGTCGGTATGCTTTTGCTCGGGATGACGCGGTCATATACCTCAAGCATAAAAAATGAACTTGTAAGATAGAGGATATTGATGAGCGCGCTGGCTATGCCAATGAAGACAAGACCTCCCTTGCACTTTCGCAAGGCTTTGGATGGCTCGCTGACGTCAGCCGCTGAACTCTGAAACACCAAGTAATCCCTCTCTTACCACATCGCACGCAGGTATACGCCAGCGCGCATTGCAGTTACAGGCCACATCAAGCCCGATCAATGACATAGTCACATTTGGATCGTCGGCACCAGTGCCGCATCTCCGCTTGCAAGTTCACAACTAATATAAGAATCCCACCGAAAGATGACCGAAAATTGGAAATTTTTAGCGCGCGATTTCAGGGACCCCGACTTAACGCTACGATAAATATACCGGCCTAAGCAAGTGAAAATCCAAAAACCGCCCAATAACGGATCAAAGCACGGGTCGCATCGCGTGCATAGACACGATATTTACTAGGGCGTTAACTATACGTTCAATCTAGTTTGCTCTGCTTGTGACGGCGGAATATTGTCACCCTTTTGCCCGATTTCGACAACCGGCAGTATTCATCAGCGAGCATCGAAATCGAGAAACGTCAGCCGGACGAAGACGGCCGACCGACGCTATCTCGTCTTGGAGTGTTTTCACACCAACAGATGCGAGGCTTGGCTGGAATGGAATGCATCGACATTGATGTATACACCCAGCGAGTCCGTGTCGATGTGCGAAGCGCCGTCAGAAATTTTGTACTGGAAGGATTCGCTGACGTTCCCACTCAGGCCGGCGAGCTTCGCCACGTCCACGGTGTAGGTGTAATCGCCATCGCTCTCGATATGGATGACACCGTATTTCCCCGTGACCGTCAGCCCATGTTTATCCACGGCACTGTCGCCAAAGCGGCGGAGCAGCACGCTGCCATTGGCGGCGCTGTCGTTTTCGAGAAGGTTTCCATGATACGCGCTGCCTGTATCGGCGGAAATCTTCAGGTTGTCATGGACTGCGACAATCTTGGGCGCGGCGACTGTCGGCGTAGACGCTATCGGCGTTTCGGTCACCGGCACTTGAGTGCTTGGCTGCGGCGGCGGCGGTATTTCCGCAGGGTGCTCGACGACCGGCGCGACAGGCGTCTGCTCCTGGCTCGGTGACGTATCGCCACCCGTGCTGCCGGCGGCGGCGTCGATTTCGGCCTGCGCTTGCTCGAATGTCTTGTTGTCGCCAACAAAGAAGGTGTTTTGCGCGGCGATTGCGGCCGGCATCGTCAGCGTCGATACATCGCTGTCGATAATATTATCGTAAAAGGAGCCCGATGCAGGCCGGTCGACCTTCAGCGCCGAGGAAGACAGATCGTCGAAGACGTTGTCATGAACATCGATATTCTCGCGGATATAGACGGGATTGCCGGCAGCGCTGACTAGGACCCCATACACCCCCCCGTGGATATAATTCCCGCTGATGTCGTAGTTCTTGGCGTCGCCCTGATCGCCAAGGCCGATGCCATAAGACCAGCTGTAGCCGCCATATCCCGAAATGTCATTGTCGTGGATGGTTATATTGGTGCCCGCCTGAGCGCTCAACCCGAAGCCGCCGCCGACGAGCGTGTTGCCCTCGACCAGAGCATCGTGAGCTCGGACCAGCACCAGAACCCCTTTGGCGCTGTTGGTTTGCGTTTGCTCCAGATGATTGTCCTTGACGAGAATGTTGCTGCTGTCGTTGAGCTGAATGGCGTCTGCAGCACTTCCCTGGCTGTTGGTGACGGTGTTATTGATCAGGGTGACGCCGTTGACCTTTTCCATCCAGATGCCGTCGGAATGGACACCGGTGAGCGTGCTGTTCTGGATGGTGATGTTCTGGCTGCTTTGGAAGCTGACGGACCCGGGCTTTCCAGCAAGTCCCGTATTCGTTACCTCGACATTCCGTACGACCCAGTTCGACACGTTCCCTGCATATATCGCGTTCGCTCCAGTATCGGCGATCTTGATATTCTCGATAACGATATTCGAGGCCTTGGAACCATGGATGCCGTCATTGCTGCTGTGAATGACCGGCGCGTCGCCAAGACCGTAGCTGCCAATGGTGATCGGAGCTGTGACGCTTCCGGAGTATTTCAAATCGAATTGTTCATTGAACACGCTTCCGGCAGCAAGCAACACGCTGTCACCAGGGTTCAGCCTCAAGGATTCGACGGCGGACAATGTCGCAAAAGCCGAGTTCTCCGTGGTTCCGCCATTATGATCGGATCCTGTCGCTGAATTCACGTAGTAGACGGTCATGCTTTGATCTCCCCAAGGTAATGGAAATCTTCTAAGCGTGGACCTCTCTCCGGCAGCTAAAATGAAACACTAAAATTCTTTCTATCTGCCGATATTCTTCATAGTCGGACGCATTTTCTTGGTCGCCGACGTATTTTCTATGGCGTTAAAGTTGTGTCATACGACAGAAATGTATCTCTACTAGAACATCAATTTGATATCAGTTCATTTTTGTATCAGTCGAATTGCTGTGGTGATTCCACCACAGCGGCGAAGGTTTCTCCCTCTGCGTATCCGACCATGAAGAAGATAGTGATGAACCTAGTATGATGTGCGGTCGCGATGTCCGGGCAACGCGCCAAAATTACCGGAGGCGATTGGTAGCCCAATGTGATTATTTGACAATATGATCTTCATGGAGGTGAATATCTGTATTCCCATTGATGATATCCGAATAAAAACCCTTACCATTTGACGAAATCAACTTAATCGTCCGTACACCCGCGTATTCACTTATTATAATGCACCAATCTCCAAGTGCTTCATCCTCTTAACTCGATTGCATGTGTGCCATTATTGCACACATTACGCCATTAATGTTCAGTCGCCATTAATCTTAGCCTTGACTCCATGTATTAATATATCCTTAATCCCACATGTCGCTAAGGTTAAAATTGGCCAGCGAAGATCAATTCATGGAGAGACAACAATGGCTATTCACGCAACCGACGATACCGCCACATTTCTAGAAACCGACGTCATCTCGGGAAATCTGCTTTCTAACGATACATCCGATAACGGTCACTTGTTCCTGCGTGCCTTCGATCAGCAGAGCGTTGGCGCCAAGCAAGGCAACAGCCAGGTCACCGAAATCCAGGGCGACTACGGCACCTTCTTCGTCAAGCCGGACGGCAGCTACACCTATGTTCTAAGCGACGCTGCCAAGGTCAACTTCACCAATGGTGAGCTGCTTCAGGAGAAGGTCTCCTACAAGATCTCCGACGGTAGCGGTCATACCGACTTTGGCCTGTTCACTCTGAATATTCAGGGCGTAACCCAGGTCAAGCCGATCGCTGTCGACGACCACTACAGCTTCAACGAAGGCAGCGCCATCAGCGGCAACGCTCTGGACAACGACATTCCCGGCGACAATGGGCATCTATTCCTTCGTCAGTTCGCTGGCACGACCGTCAACGGCAACCCGAGCGCTACGACCGACGTCGCCGGCACCTATGGCACGTTCCATGTCAAGGCGGACGGTTCATTCACCTATGATCTGGCAGCAGATATCGCTTCCGGCGATCACGTCACGGAAACGATTCAATATTACAAGATCTCCGACGGCGAAGGTCACACGGATGTCGGCGTGCTGACGCTCAATATCACAGGCACGGATTTTGTTTCGGGCGCCAGCGTCTGACCGTTCACCAGGTAATCAATAAAAGACGCCCGCCGCTCAAGCGGCGGGCGCTGTTACCTATAAAGCCTTGGTTGACGCTCTGACTCTGCAGCTGTTCTGCGTAGAACTACCGACGATTACTTGCTGCAGCGCTGCCGGAATCGCGCTGTCGCTCCGTCCCCAAGCCCTGCCCAGGTTCGATCGAAGATAGGGCGGAGTTGTGGGCCGATCTCTTTAATGCTGGCGTTGACCCTGCAACGGTCGCCAAGTTTCAGCATCGTCACCAGATCGCTGTCGAGCGCAGTCTTTGCCGCTGAAAGCGTTGTGTTGGCAAGATCGTTCCAGAAGTAAAATCGGGTCAGAATCATCGCCTCGTCGTGGGGCGCAAGAGCGACGGACCGGGCCATCATTCCCCCAACAGAAAGCGGCTCTTCCGCAATGACAGATTGGACCGCGGCGAGACGAAGCCAAAAATTGCTGTTCGTCGGCATGCACGATAACGCATGTTGCAGGTGGTGTCGGGCGCTCGATGCCGCTGCAGCCCAGGCGTCGTATTTGACGTTGACGTTCTGCCGATCGAGGTGCGCCAGGACAAGGGTCACACCGGCGGCGACAATGTCGGACCGACAATAATGTCCATCGACAATGTCGATGGTCCGCGCCGCATATTTGGCTGCAATATCATCGCTGACGGTCTCGCCGCGCTCGATCCTTTCAGCGACGATCGAGATACTGGCGGTTCTTATCGAAGCGTACAACTCCCTGCCGGCCAACGCCGCAAAGGCGGCGGTGACGACAAGGAAAACAATCCGTGTGACCGAAATGACCGGACCGCGAAGCATCAGCTTTCAGTGTAGTATCGCGAGTAACGCTTATAATAATACTCACTGGAGCCGAATGTCCGGTAAAGCTTCATCTGCGACGGATCGACCTTGGTCAATATGGCGCCGACGCATTTCGCATAGAGTTCCGGCTCGGACAGCAGCGTCGACTGCACGACCTTGCGCGATGTCTTTCCCCACTCGATAACGAAAACCACCGCATCGAGCTTCGAGTTGATAGCGCGCGCATCCACGACCGGCGCCAAGGGCGGCAGGTCAACGATGATGTAATCGAAGCTTTGGCGCGCCATTTCAAGAAGTTGGTCCATCCCGCGTGATGCAAGCAGCTCCGACGAATGCGGGACGCGATACCTTGCAACCGTCGGCAAAAATGCAAGCTTTGTTTTGGGATCGAGAAGGATCAGATCCTTGAGCGGACGGCCATCGACGATCGCCTCGAGCAAGCCGGCCTCGGCATGACGGCCGATCGCCCGGGTCGCACCAGGATTGCGCATGTCGCCGTCGATCAGCAGGCAACGCGCTCCTTGCATTGCCAGAAGCTTGGCAAAGTTGATGGAGGTTGTCGACTTCCCCTCGCCAGGCAAGCTTGACACCACGCCGATGACCTTGCAGCGCTGATCAGCCGCACTGAGGTCGATCGCAATCTTGGCGCTTCGAAGCGTCTCGGCAAACGCCGAGAGCGGGTGCTCCTCGACATAGGTCGTGGTCTTGCTTCCCCTGGCGATGCTGCGCGGATTGCTGGGATCGACGAGCGTCGGATCATCGACATTATCGTCAACCAGCGGCATCACGCCAAGCGACTCGACATCCAGTACTTCCTTGACGTCGTCACCGGTGCGGAAGAACCGATCCCGGAATTCCCGGAAAGCGCCTATGCCGCTTCCGACCGCACATCCGAGGAACATCGCAAAAGCGACGACAAGGGCTCGCTTCGGAGCACTCGGCTTAGTCGGTGTCTCCGCCATCGTGATGATGCGCGCAGCGGTAATCGGGAAGCTCTGCTGCTGAATGGCTTCCTGGTAGCGCGTCAGGAAACTCTGATAGAGATTTTTGTAAGTATCGCGCGTGCGCTCGAGTTCGCGAACCTGCACCTGCGTTTCGCCAGCTGTCGCGGCAACGCCAGTCGCCTTTGTGACACTGTCACGCAGAGAATTTTCCCGTGACTGCGCGACCTGCAGCTCGCTTTGGTAGCTCTCGGCGATGCGGTTTAGCTCATCGAACATGAGTCTCTTATATTCTTCCATCTCCGCACGAAGGCGAACCGCCTGGACGTGATCGGGACCGAGCCGCGCCTCGATTTCCGTCTCAAGCTTGGAAGCCTCGAGATATTTCTTGCGCAGGTCGTTGGAAATGGAGCTGTCGAGCACATCGGTGACGATCGCATCGGTCTGCTTTGCGTCAATGATCGATTTGACGCGCGCATATTTTGCCTCGGCCTTTGCAGTCTCGGCCTGGGCATTGATCAATTGCGTGTTTATCTCAGTGAGCTGCTGCTCGCTGATCAGCGTACCGGATCCGGCCTCGACAAGCCCATGCTCGCTGCGGAATTTCTGAACCGCAAGGTCGGTGTCCAGCGCCTGCTGCCGAAGCTCTTCGATACGCTCCTGCAGCCATTCGCCGGCCCGGCGTGTCGCCTCGTATTTCGAATTGAGTTTGTCGACCAGATAGACGTCGGCAATGGCCGCGGCGATCTGACGCGCCATATCCGGTGATTGCGAGGTATAACTGACATCGAGAACGTAGGATTTTCCGACACGTTCGACATCGATATTGCCGGCCACAGTTTCCGCAGCCCACCGCCGTTTCATTTCCAGATCGGGCGCGACTGCCGCGTCGTCGGCAAACCATGATTTGAAATTGAACAGAGACTTCAGCGTTGCAACTGAAAACAACGAATTCCGCTGTGCGTTGAACACCGGATCGTCGACCAGTTTCAGTTTATCGACGACGGCATAGGCGATCGTGTCGGACTTCAACAGCTCGACCTGGCTCAGCACAGTTCCTTCGTCATCGTCCATCTGGCCGAAAGCCGCCAGCTGGTTGATCACCTGATTGTCGCTGCGGTCGATCAGCACGCTTGTGTCGGCGGTGTAGACAGGCACCGACGTCAGGACGTACACAACGCCGAGAATGGCGAAGGCGAACGCGCACGCCGCAACCATCCGCCACTGTCGGCGGGCAATCGCGATGAGCTTGTCGAAATCGATGAAGTCAGCTTCGTTTCCGGTATCGCGGGAGGGGTCGATACGCGGCGTAAGTTTATCTGGCGATAGCAATTTCGATCTCCAACAAATCAAGCGCTAAGATCTAAGGGCAATTCCAGCTATTGTATGACCGCGACGCTCGGACTCGTCGACTGCGTCGTGTCGGAGGACAATTGGCCTCGAGATACCCTCAGCTTACCGGCAGTCGTGGCGGCGCCTTCAAACGGCGTACCGTCGTCCGAGCCCGGCCCTGTTCGGCCAATCGACCCATTGTTGCCGATACCGGATGCGGCCGCTGCTGTACTTCCACCCGGGCCGAGCGCCGCGGTTCCCCCTTCGGCGAGGACCTTCGCAAAGGCGGCAAGCAGCGGCGCAAGGTTCGGATCGGCGCTCGCCGCCTCGGCGACAGCCCTTTCGATGGCCAGCTTGGATAGCGGATCTGTTACCTGACAGCTATTTGCGGCGCGCCCGAGGCCGGCACCGATAGCGGCCATCTGTGCGGCATCGGCTTTCTTGGCCTGCTCGATCACCGGCGCAAGCGCCTCACTGCTGCTCCCGACCAACGCGCGGACGCGCGATGACAAAACTAGCGGGTCGGACACATCGAGCAGAGAGGCGGGATTGGTCGTAAATCCACTGATGTCGATGGAAGTCAGACTTGAAAGCCTCACGCAAACTGCCGCAAAAGCGCTCGAACTCATGCCGGCAAACGCTGCCACCGCGATTCCGCTATATGCAAGCCTACGATACACACTCGACCTTGCCATAACTGCGCTTTCTTCTAAAAAAATCCGTGGCGTAGACCGCCGGCCCCGATTGTTTGCAACCGGTACCAGCCTGCCCATCTCAATCAATTGCCGAGATCCTGGACCGCGTTGCGGGTATCCCTCGCGTCGTCCGTTACTCCGGAAACAGTGGACGATACCGAGTTTACGATGTCAAGGAACTTGACCAATTCAACCGAGTCCGAATTGGAAATATAGATAATATCCTTGTCTTCCATCTTGAATTGCTGAACGGCAAACAAGGTTGCCGGATCGCGCATATTCGCGCGGACGATCACCGGAACCGTCTCACCCGCAAATCTCGTCGTGTCGACGTGCATCGCCTGAACCGTCTTCTTCGGGACCAGACGATAGAGCAAGACCTGAGCCGGATCGGCGCGGTCGTCGCGCAGACCGCCCGCCTTGGCGATTGCCTCTCCGAGGGTCAGATTAGACTCTTCGAAATCGAAGCGGCCGCTGACGCCTGCGGCGCCGAGCGTCAGATAGGTGCGGCGCTCATGATCGATCGAAATCGTATCGTCAGGCGCAACATAGATATTTTCCGCCGGGTTCTTCAACAGCGTATTATAGGCGACGGTCGCAGTCTTGCCGCGACGCTGCAGCGTTACATTCGTTTCGATATTGTTGGTCGTCAAACCGCCCGCAGCGGAAATGACATCGAGAACACGCTCACCAGCCGGGCTGATCTCGACACGCTGGGGATTGTTGACATCGCCGAGCACGGCGACCTGACTGGAGCGGCTGGTCGTTGTGGTGATGACCACCTGCGGCTCGATCGCGCGGCTCGCCAGGCGATCCTCGACATCCTGCTCCACAGTCTCTTTGAGGCGACCGGCAGCCGGAACACGACCCGCATATGGAATTGTAATCGTTCCGTTTCTATCGATGGTCTGGCTTGGCAAGGAGATGTAATTGCCAGGTCGACTGCCGGCATCGGACGGAATGAACAGACCGCCGGACTGCGCTTCGAAGATGGCGACTTCAACGACATCACCGAAACCGAGCGGAATTTCGGGCGGCCCGCCGCGACCACCGCCGAACCCCTTGAAGGACGTCGGCTGGGGAGAGGTAAAGTAGGGCAGAACGTTTTTGCTGAGATCAACCAGGGCGTAGTCGATGCCGACACGACGCTCCTTCGTTGTCACTTTCACTGTCGCATCTCGATCAACATCTTTGTGATCGGGACCGGATCTTGGCAACGATGTGCAGCTTGCCAATATAGTCGTTAGCGCTACAACAATGGCGACGCGTGTACTACCGATACGAGAACAACCCATAGAATAACCTGCGTTGACGCCCCTGAAGCTACTGCCCCGCAAACTGACAAAATACAAGACAATCCCCGATCAATAACACTGAAAGCCGATTAACATTCCCCTAACTGTGGCAGGCTGGCAACGCCGAGCCCTTGAGGAAGCGAAAAAACGACCCAGTCCAACTTTTCTGGCGCCGCAAGACCCGAAGGCTAGACCCGCTATAAAATTTCTTGCGTTTCAGAGTCAACAGTTCGCAACTGCACAATCACTATTTTTCAAAAACCTTCATAAACCATCCGTTTAAATTTTTAGCGGCTGAACGGCCGCCCATATGCCGTGTCCGCCTCTCCATTGCTGCGCCCAAGGCTTATGGCGACAACCGCACTGAGGAAGGCGGAATAAAACACCGCAAATCCCGGTATTTGCAGCGAAAAATCGACTGCTGCGTGAAGGGCGACCAGAACCGTTGCGGCCAGGCCAAGGAGAACATACTGCCTGTAACGCCGCCTTTGGGCGAGCCCCTGCCAGAACACTCTGGCAAGCACCGAGAAGACAAGGATTGCCGCGATCGGGAACAATACCCCGAGGCCCAGAAATCCTTCGAGATAGAAATTATGCGCTCGGTCGAAGACGCCGAAAATTCCGCAGGCCGGATCGCGGTAGGCGGAAAAGACCGTCCGGAAGGTTCCGAGGCCGGTCCCGGTTAACCAATGATCCGAAATGGCACGCCATATGCCCGGCAGGATGCAGAACCGATCATCATCCTCGAGCCGCCGCTCTTGCGCGCGCAAAATCGCCTGACCTGCAAACACCGTCAGCAATACGACGACGAAAACGATCGCCGAAAGCAGCTTCAGCATCGAACGCCATCCCGGCGCCGACTTCAGAAAACGCCGCGAGCCGTTCCAATTCATGACCAGCCACGGAAAATAAATGAGAGCGGCAACAGTGGTCGCGAATATGCCGGCGCGCGAGCGGCTCAGCATCAGTGCGGTGAAGCATGCACACAAGAGCAGGATGTAGATCCACGATCTCAGGAGAAGAGTGTTTCGGCCCGGCTCGCCAGGCGGATGGTTCGAATAGGAACGGGTGATATCTCTGACAAGGGTCAGCATCAGCAGCGTACCAAGCCCGAGGAAGGTCGCCGCGGTATTGCGGTTGACGAAAACCGCCGTCAGGCTGTCGAGGTAGGCGTGTTTCTCCACGACGATCAGGATGTTGGGAAACAGTGAAAACTGCAGCAGGCCAAAAACAGCAATGACGCCCGCAGAAAGCCCAAGGCCGGCAAGTACTTTCCTCGCGCGCCGATCAGTATCGCATAAGAGAAGCCCCGTCAGGAACGTGACGAAGGGCAGCGCCACCCAGAGGATCGACGCGAGCGTGTCGGCCGGCTCGACGGAGATCGCCGCGTAATTGACGCCCGCCAGGTCACGCGCGGCGTCCCAAGCGGGATTTGCCAGCCACCGCGAAGGCAGTTCGATCGTCTGAATAAACGTCCACCCCGTCAGAACGATCAGCAGAAACAACGCGATGCCGAAGACCGATCTGCTCTGCCTCGGCTCTCCGAATAGCAGTCCCGAAATAAAGGCGAGAGCAAACATTCCGATCGCCGCGAAGGCGAAGGGAAAGGGCGTGACGCTCCCGAACGGAATGAGTGTCAATATAACCAGACCGATAAAGGCGAAGAGCAGAGCCTCTCGCAAGATCGCCCGGTTGATGAGGTTGGAGAACATTTGAATTCGTTTACCAGAGTAGGCAGGAGCCAAAGATATTGCAACCGAGGCGATTAATTTACACGTACTAACATAAGTTGAACATCAAACACTTGCGTGCTAAAGTGTAACAGAATTCCACATCGTTTAAAATTGTCGCGAAAGGCTTAAGCCAATCGAGACAAGGCCCGGCTATGCTCCTTCCAAGCAGCAGAAACGGGACAGAAGTTCTGCGTCCAATACTTGGCAAATCAGCAGATCGCCATGCCATTGACAGAGAAAAAAGGCAAGCCTGATCTTAATCGGTGGCCGTGAACAGGGATTTAAGAGATGAAGAAGACATTCGTTACACTTCTAGCTCTGGCCTTTACAGCAGGGAATGCCTGCTCGGCATTTGCCGCCGGTCCCGCAGGTTTCGCACGCGGCCTGAATGGCAGTCCGGAGGTCAGCTATATCTCTGAAAAAGGCAAAATCATTCCGCCCTTCGCCCAGGTATTGTTCTGCGCCCAGAACCCGTCCGAATGCCGCGACAATAACGGTCTCTCGGTCGTCGCGCTTACCGATGAGCAGATGCTGCAGCTGAAAAACGTGAACAGCACGGTCAATCGGACGATGATCGGTCGCAACGACCCCCGCAACGAATTGAATGGCGACGTCTGGAAGGTGAACGTCCGCAGCGGCGACTGCGAAGATTTCGCACTCACCAAGCGCAGCCGGCTGATCGCGATGGGCTGGTCGTCGCGCGCTTTGCGAATTGCGACGGCATATACACCCTCTGGTGAGGGACATGCAGTCCTGGTGGTCAGAACCGACAAGGGCGACCTGGTGCTCGACAACAGGAAAAGCACCATTAAAAACTGGCGGGATACCGATCTGCGCTGGGACAAGATTCAATCGGGAACAGACCCCTATGTCTGGTACCGGCTGTAGAAGTTTAGGCGGCCAGAGACCAATCTCGGCCTTTCGGAATTGAAGTCGAGCCGGCTCTGACGAACGGCTCGACTTGTCACATTACCCACACAAACCTATGATTTTTGCTGTCGAGGGGGTGGCCGGCAACGAATTGTCGTGCCCCCAGTTCGATTTTCGATGTGGGTATCAAGCGATCTTCGATATTGTCTTTTCGCCCAGATTAAGTATGACGGACGCCATGCTGCGACGCAGCATGATGTCCTACTCTAATGATTTGAGGGAATTATGCGCATCACGATGATTGGATCAGGCTATGTCGGCCTCGTTTCAGGCGTTTGCTTTGCGGATTTCGGCCACGACGTCATCTGCGTAGACAAGGATCTGAGTAAGATCGAAGCCCTTCGCGAAGGCCGCATTCCGATCTACGAGCCGGGTCTGGAACAATTGGTCGCCGAAAATACCAGCACCGGCCGCCTGTCGTTTTCGACGGATGTCGGCGAAAGCGTCCGTAACGCCGACGTCGTGTTCATCGCGGTCGGCACGCCATCCCGGCGCGGCGACGGCCACGCCGACCTCTCCTATGTCTATGCGGCTGCGCGCGAGATTGCCACCTATGTGGAAGGCTTCACCGTTATCGTCACCAAGTCGACCGTACCGGTCGGCACCGGCGACGAAGTCGAGCGCATCATGCGCGAAACCAATCCTTCGGCGGATGTCGCCGTCGTTTCCAATCCGGAATTCCTGCGCGAAGGCGCGGCGATCGAAGATTTCAAGCGTCCCGACCGAATCGTCGTCGGGCTGAACGACGACCGGGCGCGCGAAACCATGACCGAGGTCTATCGTCCCCTTTACCTCAACCAGTCCCCCCTGGTCTTCACCACCCGCCGCACGTCGGAGCTGATCAAATATGCGGCCAATGCGTTCCTCGCGATGAAGATCACCTTCATCAATGAGATCGCCGATCTCTGCGAGCGGGTCGACGCAAACGTCCAGGACGTTTCGCGCGGCATCGGTCTCGATGGCCGTATCGGCGCCAAGTTCCTGCATGCCGGCCCGGGTTACGGCGGCTCGTGCTTCCCCAAGGATACGCTTGCTCTTGCCAAGACGGCGCAGGACTACGATGCGCCGGTCCGTTTGATCGAGACGACGATCTCGATCAACGACAACCGCAAGCGGGCGATGGGACGCAAGGTCATCTCGGCCGTCGGCGGGGACATTCGCGGCAAGAAGATTGCGATTCTCGGCCTGACCTTCAAACCGAACACCGACGACATGCGCGACAGCCCGGCGATTGCCGTTATCCAGACCCTGCAGGACGCCGGTGCCCAGGTGGTCGGCTACGATCCCGAGGGCATGGAGAACGCCCGCAAGGTGATCGAGAACATCGAATATGCGAGCGGTCCCTATGAAGCGGCTGCTGATGCGGATGCGCTTGTCATCGTCACCGAATGGAACCAGTTCCGCGCGCTCGATTTCAATCGCCTGAAGCAGTCGATGCGCGCCCCGGTCCTGGTCGACCTGCGCAATATCTACCGCAGC
This sequence comes from Rhizobium leguminosarum bv. trifolii WSM2297, assembly GCF_000271845.1. Next base: position 2,531,932 of record NZ_JH719395.1, read on the forward strand.
GACGAGGTCCGCAAACATGGCTTTGCCTATACCGGCATCGGCACCAATCTCTATCAGGATTCGACAAACGCCTGATAGGTTCTGGTGAACCGTTATCATTCTGACGCCGCGGAGCAAAAACCCGCGGCGTTTTTGGTTTTTGGCGCACCGCGGCGAAAAGCCTGAACGGTTTCGGGCGGCATCACGCCTTCATCTAATTAAGAAGCCCGACCCGCGTTCCTTTTATCGTCAGCACAGTCAGCCGGCCCGTCGCCGAGACCGCCGTGTCGATGCCGATCCGTTGCGGACCGAATGTCGGGGTTCGCGCCGGGGTATGCCCGTGGATCACGAGGACGGGAAGCTGCGGCCCATCATCCAGGAAGGGTTGGCGGATCCACATCAGGTCGCTGTCCTTCTGCTTCTTGAGATCGATGCCCGGTTTGATGCCGGCATGGACAAACACCACCCTGCCCATCCGCAGCATGATCGGCAGCGATTCCAGAAATTGGATATGCCGCTCGGGGATCATGTTGCGAATGACGCGGGTAATCATTTCGCTTCCAGCCGCCGACTGCAGCAGGTGCTCGATATCGATACCGTATGAGTGCAGTGTCTCCGTCCCGGCAAAGCCGAGCCATTCAAGAATGTGCGCCGGTTTGCGATAGAGCTTCACCAGCTCCGCATCGTGATTGCCGCACAGAGCGAAACGCTGAAATCCTGGCGGCGGGCTCTTGCTCAGGAACTCCAGCACCGCGCTCGAATCGGGGCCGCGATCGACATAATCGCCGAGCATGACGATCAGTTTCGGCCCCGGAATGCGCGCGGCATCCTCCTCGATGCGGCGATGCGCCTCGATGAGCTCTTTATAACATCCGTGAACATCGCTCATCGCATAGACGGCAGCGAATTCGCCTTCGGCAAAGGTCAGCCGAGCGCGTCCCTTACGGTTGCCGGCCAGTATCGGTATCTGTTGTCGCCACGGCCCGAGATAATTAAACATGTAACCCATTTATGAGGTCCGACAGCCCGCGAGGTTGTCGGCCATTTCCTGCCCATCCTTGCATGGGTATCAGGCTCAGTGTTCAAAAAGAAATGGGCGTGATCACGGCCTCATCGAAATTGTAACGGGAACCCGGCATGAAGGGCCCGCACGGGCGTCGATCTCTGCCGGAACGGTCTCCTCCCCACGGGACACTGCAGCCTCGCGTCGAATCACCTAATCCTCACATCGTCACTTGCAGCGAATCTTCCCACAAATCCGCTTTCCGAGGCACATCGTCCTGCTCCTTACGCAACGCACTCCGACAGCGAAATTACGATTGCGAGAAACGGCAATCTGTATTCGGCCGTTTTGGAAGGGCATCACGGTTAATATTGCGCTGTATTTTGGTAGATGAGGGTTAATTCAGCGTTAAGCCGTATTATTCGTCCCAGCGGCGGCTGTGTCAGTCGCCAGTTCTCCAGGAAACAGAATTTCCGGTAATCGGATTTCCACAGGGGACACATCCGAAAAAGCTGCAAAAATCAACTATAGAGAGAGCCTGTAGAAAAAAATGAACGTTTAAGCTTATCGTGCTTGACGCTACTGCGCCAGCACATGATGATGGCGCATTGCGAGCGTGAATGACATTTCTTTACCGGAAATCCCAGATCCAAAACTGCGGGGTGCAAAGTGGAAACTGCGGTTGATTCGAAACTTATCGAGGCGATCACCTACGACGAAGACAGCCGGCATCTACGGGTCTATCTGACAAACGGTCAGAGGCGGGAATATGAAGGCGTCCCAAAGGGCGTCGTCGTCGGATTGACGATGGCGGAATCCCCGGGAAATTTTTATATGACGGCAATCAGGGGCAAATATCCTCCCCGCCCCTGATGATCTATCATTCCAGCTAGGATGCGGGACCGGCATTCACCGGCCCCGCAAATCAGCACCACCGACCGGTGGCACACTCCATCAATTGCCACTGAAGAAATCGCGAACTGCATCGATCTCGAGCGGCGCAATCTCGTGGCCGCCGGGATGCCAGACCGTTTTGACGTCCGCGCCGCGATCTTTCAAATGCTGCGACAGCGCCTCGGTCACCGGGACGGGAGCGATCGGGTCCCGCTGCCCGGCCGTGACCAGCACCTTTCTCCCCGCAAGGCTTGCCCGGGCTTCGGGCTGAAACGGAATGAGCGGGTGCATCAGAACCGCCGCATCGAAGATGCCCTTCTCGATCAGCACATTGGCAAGAATGTTTGCGCCATTCGAAAAACCCAGACCGAGAATTTGGGAAGCCTGGTGCTCGTCAGCCAATGCCTTGACATAGGCGGCAATCTTCTCCGTTGCCCGTGAGAGGTCGGCCATGTCGTAGACCCCCTCCCCGGTGCGCCGGAAGAACCGCGCCGCGCCATATTCGGAAACGTCGCCGCGTGGCGACAGAACCGTCGCTTCGGGCAGCAGGCGCCGGCCGAAATCGAAGAACTGGTTCTCGTCGCCACCGGTGCCATGCAGCACCAGCAGAATGGGTTTATTAGGTGCACCGGCATGCAGCCGGTGCACATATCCAGCTTCGGTCATATCGACTCCTTACGCTTCGAGCGGCTGCAGGTGCTGCTCGAGCAGCGCGCGAAGATGGGCGTGCTGCTGCGGCAGCTTCAGGGCTTCGCCGAGATGGGCCGTATCCTCGTCGCGGTTAAAGCCTGGCTCATTGGTCGCGACCTCGAACAGCACGCCGCCCGGCGTGCGGAAATAGATCGCCCAGAAATAATCGCGGTCGATCACCGGCGTCACCTGATAGCCGGTGTCCATCAGCGCCTTGCGCACCTCAAGCTGCTTCTCGCGGTTCTCGACGGCGAAGGCGACGTGGTGGACCGAGCCGGCGCCGGGAAGCGCGCGAGCAATGTTCGGCATGGTCTCGAGATCGATAAGATGCGCGCCGTTGCCGTCAGGCTTGATCAGCCGCTTGACGCCGTCCTTTTCTTCCCCGACCTCATAGCCCATGAACTTCAGCAGTTCGGCGGTGGCGCCCTCGTCCCTGAGCCGCATGGCGACGGAGTGGAAGCCGCGAATGGCGTGGTCCTCGCTGATGCCGCCATGAGTCCAGGGCTGGCGGGCATCATCCTTGACCTCGACCAACGCGAAGCCGTCGCCATCCGGACCGGCGAAGTTCAGGCGTTTCTCGCCGAAGCTTTCCTCGGCCTTCAGGCCGCTGACATTGAGCGCAGCAAAGCGGTCGCTCCAGAAGCCGAGCGAACCTTGCGGAACGGAAAACACCGTGGTGCCGACCTCGCCGGTGCCGGGACGGCCCTGCGCCATCTTCGGGAACGGGAAATAGGTCATGACAGAGCCGGGCGCACCGGTCTCATCACCATAATAGAGGTGATAGACATCCGGCGCGTCGAAATTCACCGTCTTCTTGACGCGGCGCAGGCCAAGCGCATGGGTGAAGAATTGGTTGTTGGTTCGGGCATCCTGCGCCATCGACGTGACGTGGTGCAAACCCTTGATCTGATCGAGCATATGAAACCCCTTTCTTGCCCGCAACTCGCGGGCTTTCGATGGGGCTAAGATGCGCGCTGAAGCTCCCCGGGAACAGACCCTCAGATCAAAACGCATTGTCTTCTTTTAGTGAACGAACACCAACCAACGTTCACACCTAGGCGTCTTCGGGATTGGCCGGCAATTGCCAGTCGATCGGCGTGCGTCCGCGTGACTGCAGGAAATCATTCGCCTTCGAAAAATGCCCGCAGCCGAAAAATCCGTTATGGGCCGAGAGCGGCGATGGATGTGGTGCCCTGAGCACGAAATGCCGCGTCGTATCGACGAAAGCGGCCTTGCGCTGGGCATAGGAGCCCCAGAGCATGAAGACGACGGATTCGCACTCGTCGTTGACCTTGCGGATGACCGCGTCGGTGAACTTCTCCCACCCCTTGCCCTGATGGGCGGCCGCTTGGCCCTCCTCGACGGTCAGCACGCTGTTCAGCAGCAGCACGCCCTGTCTTGCCCAATGTTCGAGGAAACCGTGACGCGCCGGCGCTATGCCAAGATCCGTCTGCATTTCCTTATAGATATTGACGAGGGAGGGCGGAATGCGCACGCCCGGCCGCACGCTGAAACACAGCCCGTGGGCCTGCCCCAACCCGTGATAGGGGTCCTGACCGAGAATGACGACCTTGACGCTGGAGATCGGCGTCAGGTCGAGGGCACGGAAATATTCACCGCCTCGGGGGAAAATCCGCTTGCCGACCTGCTTCTGCGCGACAAGAAAGGATCTAAGCTGCTGCATATAGGGGCTTGAGAACTCACCCGCCAAGGCGGCTTTCCAGCTCTCTTCGAGACTGACTGATGTATCGCTCATCCAGCAAACCCTTCGCATATGACGAAACAACGGACACACGGTTCTAACAAAATCGATCTACGCTGCAATGCCTGTCGGCTCGGCAATGGGTCTACACCTTCGGAATCGGCCCGAGAAGATGACAAGAGGCTGTCCGCGGCACGGTCTTCCGTTTAACTATATGACGGCTTTGGTATTTACGCCGGCAGGCGGCCTGAGTAGAACCGTTAGATAAACCGGAGACATGTCTTCAAATGAAATTCGGCACGAGCGGCCTTCGCGGGCTTTCAGTGGATCTCAAGGGACGCGCCTCTGCGCTTTATGCAACGGCGTTCGGCAAATATCTGCTGCAGACCGGCAAAGCGCAGGTCGGCGATGCCATCCTGATCGGCCGCGATTTTCGCGATTCGAGCCCTGAAATCTCCGGAAATTGTGCCGGCGCACTCGCGGCGCTCGGCTTCCGGGTATTGGACTGCGGCAATGTCCCGACACCCGCCCTTGCCCTCTATGGCCTCGAGAGCAACGCGGCGTGCCTGATGGTTACGGGCTCGCATATTCCGGCAGACCGCAACGGCATCAAGTTCTATCGCCCCGACGGGGAGATCGACAAATCGGACGAGGCGGATATCACCGGACGGGCGGCCGAGATCGAACGAACCGGCGAGGCCGTTGCAGAGGCACCGGGTAAGACCGAAGATCATGAGGCGATCTGCCGGCAGCTCTTTTTCGAACGTAATGCCGGCCTGCTGCCGCAAGGCGCGCTATCCGGCCTGAAGATCGGCGTCTACCAGCACAGCACTGTCGCCCGCGACCTGCTGGTCGACGTTCTCGCCCATTACGGCGCCGAAATCTCCGCTCTCGGGCGTTCGGAGAGTTTCATTCCCGTCGACACCGAGGCCGTTTCCGACGAGACGGTCACGTTGCTGAAGCGCTGGGCGTCCGAGCACAAGTTCGACGCGATCGTCTCGACCGATGGCGACGGCGACCGCCCGCTGGTCGCAGACGAAACCGGCATGCCGCTGCGCGGCGACCTTCTCGGCCTTGTCGCAGCCAATTTTCTCGGCGCCGGCACGGTAGTGACACCGGTGACCTCCAATTCCGGCATCGAGGCCGCAGGCTCTTTCGCCGTCAGGCGCACCCGCGTCGGCTCGCCCTTCGTCATCGCGGACATGGACGAGGCCGTAGCCGCCGGCGCGGATCATGTGATGGGCTTTGAAGCCAATGGCGGGCTGCTGACCGCAACCCCTTTCGATATCAACGGCAGATCCGTTCGCGCCTTGCCGACGCGCGATTGTTTTCTTCCGATGCTCGCGATCCTGTCGCTCGCCGCTACTCGCAGGCAATCGCTTTCGGCGGTTGCCGCCTCCTATCATCTGCCCTTTGCCGCCGCCGATCGCCTGGAGAATTTTCCGTTGGAGACGAGTGCTGCGCTGATGGAGCATCTGCGCGCCTCCAATGAAAACCTTGTCGCTTTCCTGCAGCCGGTCGGCGAGGTGGCGGCGAAATCCGACATCGACGGCCTTCGCGTGACGCTGAAAGACGGCAGGATCATTCACTTCCGCCCTTCCGGCAATGCGCCCGAAATGCGCTGCTACGTTGAAGCCGGGAGCGAAACCGACGCCCTGGATCTGCTGAAGACAGGGCTCACCCGAATTACGGACTGGGCAGACGCCCGCTAAACATGCCACGAACAAGCTTTTTTCAAGGAACCCGCCTATGACGCAGAAAATCGTTCCCGTGATCATGGCCGGCGGCAAAGGCACGCGGCTCTGGCCGCTCTCCCGTGCCACCGCACCGAAACAGTTCATCCAGTTCGTCGGCAACAAGACGCTGTTTCAGGAGACGCTCGAACGCGTTTCCAACCCGGAGCTTTATGAAGCCCCGATCGTCGTCACCAATGAGGAATTCCGCTTCCTGGTCGCCGAGCAGGCCCGCGCGCTAGCCGTCCCACTCGCCGCCGTGCTGCTTGAGCCCGTCGCCCGCAACACCGCCGCCGCGGTGGCCGCCGCCGCCACCCTTGCCACCGAGCTCTTCGGCAAGAACGCCATCATCCAGATGCTTGCCTCGGATCACGAGATCCTCGCCGACAAGAGCTATTTCGATTGCATCCGCATCGCCCGCGACGCCGCGGCTGACGGCAAGCTCGTCACCTTCGGCATTAGCCCAACCGAGCCGGCAACCGGTTACGGCTATATCGAGATCGGCGATGCGCTCAAAAACGGCGCCCACAAGGTTAGCCGCTTCGTGGAGAAGCCGGCGTTGAAAGAGGCCGAGCGCATGCTCGCCGACGGCGGCTTCTACTGGAACTCCGGCATCTTCATGTTCCCGGTGGCGGAACTCATCGACGAACTGCAGGAATATGCCCCCGATGTGCTGAAAGCGGCGAGCAAGGCTGTTTCCAAGGCAAGCCGCGACCTCGACTTTACCCGCCTCGACGCCGACCATTTCGCCAAGAGCCCCGACATCTCAATCGACTACGCGATCATGGAAAAGACCTCCAAGGCTGCCGTCGTCCCCTCGCCGTTCAAATGGTCGGACATGGGAAGCTGGGATTCCGTCTGGAAATCGGGCGTGCGTGATGACAACGGCAATGTCGCCGCTGCCAACACCACCGTCGTCAATACGCGCAACTCATTGGTCATGACCCACGGCGTGCATCTTGCCGTCCAGGGCATGGAGGATGTGGCCGTCATCGCCAGCGAAGACGCCGTCTATGTCGGACCGCTCAAAGACAGCCAGAATGTCGGGCAATTGGTCAAGATGCTGGCCTCCTCTTCCGCCACGGCGAAATTCACCGAAACCCATCCGACATCCTATCGTCCCTGGGGCGGCTACACCTCGATCTTCAACGGCGATCGTTTTCAGGTGAAGCGTATCTTCGTTACGCCGGGCAAGAAGCTTTCGCTGCAAAAACACCACCATCGCTCCGAACACTGGGTCGTCGTCAAGGGAACGGCCGAGGTGACGGTCGGAGAGACCGTGCGGATGCTGCGCGAAAACGAGAGCGTCTATATTCCGCTCGGCGAAGTCCATCGCCTCGCCAATCCCGGTAAGATCCTCCTCGAACTGATCGAGGTACAGACGGGCTCCTATCTCGGCGAGGACGATATCATCCGCATTGTCGATGAGTTCGGAAGAACGTAACATCGTAGCCGAACTGCCGGCCAGGCCCAAACAATGCGCCGACTTTTCCGGCGCGACCGCCATCGCTGTTGAATTCGCTATTGGAAGTCTCGTAGAATGCACGTACCGAAAGACATGACTGGAGATATCCCCTGATGCGCATCCTGCCCGCCCTCGCCGGATTTCTTGCAATCATGGTCCCGGGAATGGCGTTTGCCGAAACCGGAAAGATGCGAACCGCAAGCGAGGCCGAAATCCGCGAGCACCTGCCGGGCACGTCGGAACTAAAAGAAAGCAGCAACGGTTACGAATATCGCCAGGGCAATGCCAATGGCTATAAAATAAGCAATGGCCAGGTGTGCGTCCGCTTTCCCAACAAGTCGACCGACTGCGTCAACGTGAAGACCGACGGCGAGAAATTTCAGATGATCGACAAGAAGGGCGGCAGGACGAAATTTTGACTTTGACCGGCAACTTATTTTGCCGGTGAATTTTCACCGTTCCCGTCAAGAACGAATTCGGCGATCAAACCGGAATGGTTCGAGCCAAGATTGTCATCGAGACGCCTCAGCGATGTCAGATGAAGCGGCGGGCGCGCAAATATGTGATCGATGGCGATCCCCCATGAGCCGGCCGCAATCGGCCATGTCGCCGGTTCGGGCGCGATCGTCTTCAGTCCCTGTTTACGCAGGAAAGCCTGGATGCTCGGGGCGATTGACGAAGAATTGAAATCACCTGCCAGCACCACAGGGCCGTCGATCGAACCAAGCGTTTTGGCGAGATCTTCCAATTCAGCCATCTGGAAATCGTCGAAGTATGGTTTGGTCAGATGCGCCGAAACCAGATTGATGGTTTCGCCGCCGAACTCGACGCTCGATATAACCAGCCTGTTTTTCCGCAGACTGCCCATGCTTGCGACCTGCCGGCTGACGAACGGGCGTTTGGACAGCACCAGCGTATCGCACGTATCCTTCCCGGTGTCGCAGCCGATATGATAGGGATAGGCCTTGAACAATTGCTGCAAATGGAAGGTCAGCGGCTTGGCTTCCAGCAAATTGACGACATCGGCGTTCGAAGCGATCACCATGTCGGTGATTGCAGTCGAGTTTGTCCAGTTGTCGATCGCGATGTTGAACGACATCAGACGAAAAAGCGGCGGCCTGTCCGTGCCTCTCTCCTCCCCCGAAAACTCGCGCAGCATGATGACGCCGTGAGCGAGGAGCAGAAGCGAGACAAACAGCAGGACGAAGCCGTAAATCTGTCGTCTGACAGCCAGAATGATCAGGCTGGCGGCAACAAAGACCACGCCGAAGTGCATCTGAAAGCTGTAGAGAAAGGACAGCAGCCAGAAGTTCGTGACATAGCGTAAGGACACGATCGCGATGGCAACGGTCAGAAACGCACAGAGAATCCAATAAATTATCTCTCTCATCGATCCCGACCTGCTTGCAGACGACCCGCCGGCCATAACATGCAGGCGACTATGCCGCAATGCAACATAATGACCGATGCCGCGGCCGGCCTTGGACGACATCGACGGGCCGCCGTCGTCCGGCAGGCGAATATGCCGGCCACTGCAGCAATGGCGGCCGCCGCCTTCTCTTTCAAAGATCTATCGACTCGGCCTCTTCTTATCTTGTAAGTGGGGTCACGCGATACGGAATCGGCTTTTGCCATCGGCAGCGAGCCGAGAGAAGGTGGGAATGCGCTACTTTATTACGGGCACAGCCGGCTTTATCGGTTTTCATCTGGCCAGGCGCCTGCTGCAGGAGGGGCACGAGGTCACAGGTTTCGACGGCCTCACTCCCTATTACAACGTCAAGCTCAAGGAGATGCGCCATGCCGCTCTCTCCCAGTTTCCGTCCTTCAAGCCCGTCATATCAATGCTCGAGGACCGCGAAGCGCTGGAGGCAGCTGTTGTCGCGGCCAAGCCGGATATCCTGATCCACCTCGCCGCCCAGGCCGGTGTGCGCTACAGCCTGGAAAATCCCGAGGCCTATCTTCGATCGAACGTCGAAGGCTCGTGGAACATCATGGAAATCGCCCGGCGCGTCGAAATCCGCCACCTGATGCTGGCCTCGACATCGTCGATCTACGGTGCCAATGCGACCGTGCCTTTCCATGAGACCGATCGCGCCGACGAGCCACTGACCATTTATGCCGCGACGAAGAAATCGATGGAACTGATGGCGCATAGCTACGCCCATCTTCACAAGATTCCGACCACGGCCTTTCGCTTCTTCACGGTTTACGGCCCATGGGGCCGGCCCGACATGGCATTGTTCAAATTCACCAAGAACATGCTCGAAGGCCAGCCGATCGAGATCTACGGCGAAGGCAATATGAGCCGTGACTTCACCTATATCGACGATCTCGTTGAGGGGATCGTCAGGCTGTCGGCAATCGCGCCTGGCGAGGATAACCGTCTCGACAACGTGGCGGTCGAAACGCTTTCGCGCCAAGCCCCCTTCCGCGTCGTCAATATTGGCGGCGGCCAGCCGGTTAGCCTGATGGATTTCGTCGAAACGGTGGAAAAGGCGCTCGGCCGTCCTGCCATCCGCAAGATGCTGGCGATGCAGAAGGGTGACGTGCCGCGCACCTTTGCGGCCCCCGATCTGCTCGTCGCGCTGACGGGTTACAAGCCGGATACGACTTTGGACGTCGGCGTCAGGGCCTTCGTCGATTGGTATCTCGACGTGCGCGGCGAACTCGACGCCTAACTTATCTGCCGAACTGTTTCAGTTAAGACGTCAGCGCAGAAGCGTCACCGCCTCTACGACGTCAATGGCAGTCGCAAACACATAGTCGACGACAACAGTCAGGCGCTGCGAATAGGCCTTGAGCTGATAGCTTTCACCTGCGACCGTGGCGGGGCTGCGCAGGACGAAAGGCACAGCTGGGCGCACGAAACCAGCGCGTGTCGTCAACGGGACCTCGGGCGAATGGCCGATGGCGGAGGTGTACATCAGGTCGCGGCCAAGGCTGGCGGGACCGATGGCGAGCGCCGGCCCGGTCGCGGCAGTGATGGTTAGAGTCAAAGCGATGGCGGCGAGAGTTTTGTGCATGTCGAAGTCCCCGTTTGCGGATCGGCGGGCTTTCGGTTCGCCCGTCTCCAAACGATCGACGCGTCTGTCCACGCTTCGGTCGCTTTCATGGGAACACTCTACACATCAGTATTTGCAGGGCTTTTAAGCGGATCAGTCAAATTTTACGAAATTTGTTTTTCTCGGAAAAGGTCTCGGAACCATGGTAAAAAATGCATTCGGCCCGCAGGCTGAGAGCGTACATCGGCGAAATACATGCCGACGAACTGACGCTGCATCGCGGTCTAGAGGACGCGATCCAGCTTCTTGTTGATATGCAGGTTCGGCATCAATCCCGCGCTCTGCGCGGCATGATAGGATTCCCGCGCCGCATCGAACGAGATCGACCACATGATGGCGCTGAGCAGCAGCGCGATAATATAAATCTGGATACGCATTGCATCCGCGATACGGAAAGAGCAAGGCAGTTTTGTGTCAAAAAATGACCGTGGAAATAGAAAAAACCGCAAAACATTTTGTTCCCCAGCGAATGGCACCAGACACATTAGTGTCGTCAAAATTAGCGATAGTGCATTGCTACCTGTTAGCAGCCGACCCCGAGGCTTGAAGAGGTCCGTCGCCACGGACCTCTTTGCTTTTTCTGGCCCACGGCAGGCAGCTGAACCAGTTGATACGATCGACGCGGAAGGCTGAGCGCAACATCAATCATCTCATCAATCTCGGCTTTAACGCCCTCTGATTGGCTAGCGATAGACCAGGCTTAACTCGGTTTGCCATTCAAAATATATCAATCGATTGACTTATTTTGTCAGCGGCGTTATAAAACTGTCATGACCCAACAACGCGACAACCAGGTTCCGCCAGCGTCAGCCCGCGCCGACATCGCGCGTCAGAAGATGCTGTCCGCTGCTCTCGACGTCTTCGGGCGCTACGGCTTCGACGGCGCCTCGACGCGCCAGCTGACCGAAGCCGCCGGCGTCAACCTGCAGGCCATCCCCTATTATTTCGGCAGCAAGGAAGGCCTTTATATCGCCACCGCCGAATATCTGATGGCCCGCATCGACACGCATGTCGGCGACATGAGGGCGCGCATCGGCGCGCATCTCCTGGCACTGGACGCCGCGAACAAGCCGCTTGCCGAAGCTGAAGCCCGTCGCTTCCTCACCGAAATTCTACAGACGATGGTGACGCTTTTCGTCGGCAAGGAATCCGAATCCTGGGCGCGCTTCCTGATCCGCGAGCAGATGGAGCCGACCGAAGCCTTCACACGGGTCTATCAGGGCATCATGCGGCCGATGATCGAGATGGGCCGGCGGCTGATCGGCGCCATCCTCGCTGAAGACCCCGCCTCCGAGCATGTACGCCTGCGCACCTTCACCCTTATCGGCAGCATTCTTGTGTTTCGCGTCACCCATGCGGCCGTCCTTGCCCAGATGGAATGGGACGCCGTCGGCCCAAAACAGGTGGAAATCTTGCGCGGCCTCGCCGCCGAACTGGTCGATGTGCTCGGCCCGTCAAAGAACGGAGGCGCAACATGAAACGCCTCCTGCCTGTCGCCCTCCTTCTCCTCGTCGCGGCAGGCGCCGCCGCCTGGTGGTACGGCCTGCCCGAAAAGCTCGGCTGGCTGCCCGAGGCCCACCGCGAATTCGTCCTTTACGGCAATGTCGATATTCGCCAGGTCTCGCTCGGTTTCCGCGTCAGCGGCCGCCTCTCCGAACTCCGAGTCGATGAGGGCGATGTGGTCAAGAGCGGAACGGTCCTGGCCAAGCTCGATGCCGCACCCTATGAATTTACCGTCCGCTCCGGAGAAGCCAATGTCGCGGCCCTTCGGGCAACGCTCGTCAAGCTGAAGGCCGGGCCGCGGCCGACCGAGATCGCCCAGGCGCGCGCCGCCTATGACGAGAGCCTCGCCGATCTGCAGAATGCCAACCTCGCTTACGATCGCGCCCGCCAGCTGCGCCCGCAGGGCACGATTTCCGAGGCAAGCCTCGACCAGGCGACCGCGGCAAAGGCGATGGCCGCCGCCCGCTCCGCCTCCGCCAACGAGGCGCTGAAGCTGCTGCAGGAGGGTTCGCGCGTCGAGGATATCGCCGCAGCCGACGCGCAGGTGAAGGCTGCCGAGGCGAGCCTTGCCTCGGCCCGCACGTCGCTAGAAGATACCGAGCTGCGCGCCCCGAATGACGGCGTCATGCTCTCGCGTGTGCGGGAAAATGGCGCGATCGTCTCGCCGGCCGATACCGTTTTCGTACTATCGCTGACCGAGCCGGTCTGGGTGCGCAGCTATGTCGCCGAACCCGATCTCGGCCGCATCCATCCCGGCATGAAGGTTTCCGTTGCCTCTGATACTGCGCCCGACAAGCCCTATGAGGGCACGGTCGGCTTCATCTCGCCGGTCGCCGAATTCACCCCGAAATCGGTGGAGACGCCGGAACTCAGGTCCGACCTCGTCTACCGCCTGAGGATCGTCATCGACAAGCCCGGCCCTGATCTGCGCCAGGGCATGCCGGTCACGGTGCGCCTTGCCTCGCCGACGGCAGAAGGACGATGACCGCCGCCGAGACCACCCCTCAGATCGATCCGGACGACAAGCCGCTCGTCCGGATCGACGGCGTCACCAAACGCTTCGGCGATGCACCCGCCGCCCTCGATGCCATCTCCGGCGTCATCGGCGGCGGCGCGATCACCGGCTTGGTCGGCCCAGACGGCGCCGGTAAGACGACGCTGATCCGTCTGATGACCGGCCTAATGCTGCCCGATGCGGGGACAGTGGAAGTTCTCGGCTTCGACACCAGGAAGAACGCCGCCGGCATCCAGGCAGCGATCGGCTACATGCCGCAGCGCTTCGGCCTCTATGAAGACCTCTCGGTGCAGGAAAATCTCGATCTTTATGCCGATCTGCGCGGCCTGGCGAAAAGCGAACGCGCCGGCGCCTTCGATGAACTGCTCACCTTCACCGATCTCAAGCGTTTCACCGGCAGGCTGGCCGGCAAACTCTCCGGCGGCATGAAGCAAAAGCTCGGCCTGGCCTGCGCGCTTTTGAAGAAGCCTCGCCTGCTGCTGCTCGACGAACCCGGGGTCGGCGTCGACCCGATCTCGCGCCGCGACCTCTGGAAGATGGTCGAGAACCTGACGAAAGAGGGCATCGGCGTGCTCTGGTCGACCGCCTATCTGGACGAGGCGGAAGCCTGCGACCATGTGCTGCTGCTCAATCAAGGAAAGCTGCTCTTCTCGGGAAAACCGCAGGAGATGACCGAGCGTGTCAATGACCGGGTCTTCAGACTATCCAATGCTACCGGCCGCCGCCGGCAGGTGCTTGCCGAACTCTTGCAGGCCGATGGCGTCATCGACGGCGTGATGCAGGGCGACGCGATCCGCCTGGTGGCGGCCAAGGACAAAAAGCCCGATATCGGCAAGGCCGGCGACGGCGCATCGCTAGCCCCGGCCCCGCCCCGCTTCGAGGATGCGTTTGTCGACATGCTGGGCGGCGGTCCCGGCAGCCGCTCCCGGCTTGCCGAGGCTCAGGAGCCGCTGAAGGCCGAGGGCGACCGGCCGGTGATCGAGGCCAAGGGCCTGACCAAGCGCTTCGGCGATTTTACTGCGGCGAACGACATCAGCTTCGATATTAGCCGCGGCGAAATCTTCGGCCTGCTCGGCCCGAATGGCGCCGGCAAATCCACCACCTTCAAGATGCTCTGCGGCCTGTTGAAGCCGACTGCAGGCGAAGGTCGCGTCGCCGGCTTCGACCTTCGCCGCGATGCCGCCGAAGCCCGCAACCAGCTCGGCTACATGGCGCAGAAATTCTCGCTCTACGGCGACCTCACCGTCATGCAGAATCTCGAATTCTTCGCCGGCGTCTATGGCCTCCGCGGGCAGCGCAAGCGCGAGCGGATCGAGCTGATGGTCAGCATTTTCGATTTCGGTCGCCACGCCCACGAACCCGCCAAGGATCTGCCGCTCGGCCTGAAGCAGCGCCTGGCGCTCGCCTGCGCCGTCATGCACGAACCGCGCGCCCTCTTCCTCGACGAACCGACCTCCGGCGTCGATCCGATCACCCGGCGCGAATTCTGGACGCATATCAATGCGCTGGTGGAAAAGGGCGTCACCGTGCTCGTCACCACCCACTTCATGGACGAGGCGGAATATTGCGACCGCATCTCGCTGATCTATCGTGGCCGCTCGATCGCGCTTGGCTCGCCGGATGAGTTGAAGGCCCAGGTCGCGACGAAAGAGCAGCCGGATCCGACGATGGAGGACGCCTTCATCGCCCTGGTGCAACAATCGGAAGCGGAGGATGCCGCATGAGCGCGTCTTCCGGCCGGATTCGGCGTCTTTCAGCCCTGGTGCGCAAAGAAAGTTTTCAGGCGATCCGTGACCCCAGCAGCATCCTCATCGCCTTCGTGCTGCCGCTGATCCTGCTCTTCCTCTTCGGCTACGGCGTCTCGCTTGATACTACCCGCACCCGCATCGGCCTGGTGACCGAGGAGATGACGCCGCTGACACAGGATCTGTCGGCCAGTTTCCAGGCCTCGCGTTATTTCGAGGTCGCCCTCGGCCGCGACCGGCGGCTGTTCGAGGAAGACCTCGTGCTCGGCAAGGTGCGCGGCATCGTCATCATCCCGGCCGATTTCACCACGGCTTACACAGCCGGCAACCATCCCGATATTCAGGTGATCGTCGACGGCTCCGACCCGAACACGGCGAATTTCGTGCAGAATTATGCGCAGGGCGCCGTCGCCAACTGGGAGCGGCAGCGGCAGGCGGACGTCGCCTCCCGTAGTCTCGCCATCTCGGTCGAGCAGCGCTTCTGGTTCAATCCGGAGCTCACCAGCCGCAATTTCCTGGTGCCAGGCTCGATCGCCATCGTCATGACGCTTGTGGGCACGCTGCTGACCTCACTGGTCGTCGCCCGCGAATGGGAGCGCGGGACGATGGAGGCAATGATGGCGACGCCGGTAACGGCGGTCGAACTGCTCGCCGGCAAGATCCTGCCCTATTTTCTGCTCGGCCTGGCGTCGATGACGCTTTGCGTGCTGCTGGCGGTCTTTCTCTTCGGCGTGCCGTTCCGCGGCTCCGTTGCAGCCCTTTATGCCTTATCGGCCGCCTTCCTGGTCCCGGCGCTCGGCCAGGGCCTGTTGATCTCGACGGCAACGAAGAACCAGTTCCTCGCCTCGCAGCTGGCGCTGATCTCGGCCTTCCTGCCGGCTTTCCTGCTCTCGGGTTTCCTGTTCGAGATCAATTCGATGCCAACCATCATCCAATGGATCACCTTCATCGTGCCGGCGCGCTACCTGATCCCCAGCCTGCAGACGGTGTTCCTCGCCGGCGACATCTGGCCGATGTTCGGGCAAGCGATAGCGGTGATGCTGACGATCGGCGCCATCATGTTCGTGCTCGCGGCCCGCAGCACCCGAAAGAGGATCGGCTGAGATGTGGACAAGACTCTACGCCCTCATCGTCAAGGAATTGCTCGCCGTGCTGCGCGATCCCAAGGGCCGCGCCATCCTGATCGGCCCGCCGATCGTCCAGCTTCTTGTCTTTTCCTATGCCGCGACGCTCGAAGTGCGCAATGTCGACGTGATGATCCTCAACCGCGACAGCGGTCATTGGAGCCAGGAACTGATCGAGCGCATCGATGGTTCGCCGACCTTCCGCCGGATCGAGATGGCGGGAAGCCAGGCGGACATCAGAAATGCGATCGATACCCAGACGGCGATTGCGGCGATAGAGATCGGCCCGGATTTCTCGCGCAGTATCGAGGCGGGAACGCCGGCTGATCTGCAGGTGGTGCTCGACGGCCGCCGCTCCAACGCCTCGCAGATCGTCGCCGGCTACCTCCAGCAGATCGGCGGCGCCCTTGCCGCCGAAACACCGGCAGGCAGAAGCGCCGGCGCCGGCATCGTCTCATCGGTGCCGCGCAACTGGTTCAACCCGAACCTCACCTACCAGTGGTTTATGGTGCCGAACCTGATCGCCAGCATCGCGCTGTTAATCGGCCTGATCGTCACGGCTTTGTCGATCGCCCGTGAGCGCGAGCTCGGCACCTTCGACCAGTTGATGGTCTCGCCGCTGCGTATGCACGAGATCCTGATCGGCAAGCTGATCCCGCCAATGATGATCGGCCTCTTCCACATCACCGTTTATATCCTCGCCGCCGTCTTCCTGTTCGAGGTGCCGCTGCGCGGCTCGCTGTTCCTGCTTTACGGCAGCGCGATCTTCTACCTCGGCTCGGTCGCCGGCCTCGGTCTCTTCATCTCAGCACTATCGATGACCCAGCAGCAGGCAATCCTCGGCGCCTTCCTGTTCATGGTCCCGGCCATGCTGCTCTCGGGCTTCGCGACGCCGATCGAGAACATGCCGGCATGGCTGCAGCCGGTGACCCTGATCAATCCGCTGCGTTATTTCCTGGTGATCGTCAAAGGCGTTTTCCTCAAGGATATCCCCTTGAGCGAGGTGGTGAACCAGACGATCCCGCTGGCGCTGATCGCCGCCGTCACTCTCAGCGCCGCCGCCTGGCTCTTCCGCCGGCGGCTGGAATAACACACCCAGAGAATGCTTCGGCCGCCTCACAGAATGTGAACCAGCCTTCCAAAGCGTGACTCTCTCTTGCCGGAACCTCGCTTAGGCGCGGTCGTTACCCAAATGCAACCCCAGCAAAGGAGAAGCAAAATGTACAAGATCCTACTTGTCTCCAGCGCCCTTGCGCTGTCGTCGCTTGCCACCAATGCTCTGGCTGACGGTGCCGTCACCGGTGCTGCCGGTGGCGCCATCACCGGCGCAATCGTCGGTGGCCCCGTAGGTGCTGCTGTTGGCGGCATAGCCGGCGGTGTTGCCGGCGCCGTCGTCGATCCGCCGCCGCGCGAGGTCGTCACCTATGTCCAGCAGCAGCCTGCTCCGACCGCATCCGTGGTGGTCGAGCAACCGATCGTCGTCGGCAAGCCCCTTCCGGCTGATGTCGTCGTGACGCCGGTGCCTGACAATCCGAAATATGCCTATACGGTCATCAACAATCGCCATGTGATCGTCGAGCCTAGCACCCACCGCGTGGTGCAAGTGATTGAATAATCAACCTGCCGAAGCCGCCTGTTGCGGCTCGGCTACCTCCGGCCCCGCTTCGGCGGGGCCTTTTTTCGCGCGTTTGCGCCAGCGGCCGGCCAGCGTGACCAGGACGGCAAGCGGTCGCGGCAGCCCAAAACCCTGCGGCGGCACCTCAATCGAGATGCGCTCGCCGTAAAGCTTGCCCTGGTTGAGCGATAGAATATGGATACTGGAAAGCATGAGCCGATCCTCCATCCGGTTCGATGGGATCAGCCTGGCCCAAGCGGCCGATTGGGTCCTTAAAGCCACGTTAAAAGCTGCAAAACTTCCAAAAGCCTATGCGCGCGCCCGCATCCCGGCGAGCGCCAGCCCTTCCAGAACCGGCGCGAAGCGCCGCGGATTCTTGGCCGCCTGACCGGCCAGGATGCTCTCCAGCGTCACATCGGGCGCGATCGCCTCCAGAGCCTGCAGGAACTGCCGCGCCTCCGTCATATGGCCGAGATGCGCGTGCGCCGCGATCAACATCCAGTAGGTCGGGTCGAAATGGGCATTAAGCGCCAGCGAGCGCGACGCAAATGAAATTGCCGCCTGGTAATTGCCGCGGATGACTTCGGCCATCGCGATGGCGGTCAGCGAAAAACGCGCATCCGGATCGCGCGGTCCGAGCCGCAGTGCACGGTGCAGGCGCTCCAGCGCGTGATCGATATCGCCGCAATGCAAGGCTGCGGTACCGGAACAGGCCGCAACGAAAAGATCATTGGGATTGGCGGCTGCGGCGGCTTCCAGCACGGCCATGCCACCTTCATAATCCTTGCCGGCCTGCACCAGCGCCATGCCGCAATGCGCCATCAGGCGAGGATCGCCGGCGCAATGCTGAAGACCGCGACGCGCAAGACTGACGCATTCCGCCGTATCATCCTCTCCGAGCCGCGGCCAGCCCATGGCGATGCGATGTTCGAGCGCCCAGGCGGCGTGCGCCAGGATTGTCGCGTTTTCCGGCTCAATGGCGAGCGCCTCACGCAACAGTGCATAGGCGACGGCATTGTTTTCGATCGACTCGTCGATAATCGCGGCAAGCGCGCGCAGATACAGATCGTAGACAGCCGGGCTGTTCGGCCGGTCGCGCCGCGACCGTTGGATTTCGGCGATTTCGATCGTCGGCTCGACGGTCGAGGCAACCCGCTCGGTAATATGGTCCTGGAAGGCGAACATGCTGCTGATGCCGTCTTCGAAATGATCGGCCCAGAGATTGGCGGCCGTCACGCCGTCGACCAGTTGCACATTGATGCGCACCTGCGCGCCATCCCGCCGGATGCTGCCTTCGAGCACATAACGCACCCCGAGTTCGGCGGCCACCTCGCGCACATCGATGCTGCGCCCCTTGTAGACGAAGGCCGAGCGGCGCGAGACGACGGAAAAGGACCGGAAGCGCGAAAGCGCGGTGATGATCTCCGTCACCACACCATCGGCGAAATAGTCCTGGTCGGCGTCGCCGCCGAGATTGACGAAGGGAAGAACCGCCACGGTCGGCGGCTGC
Source organism: Rhizobium leguminosarum bv. trifolii WSM2297 (assembly GCF_000271845.1). Next base: position 2,550,972 of record NZ_JH719395.1, read on the forward strand.
GGCGCCACCGTCGCCATACCGGCATCCTCCTGGCGCGGCAGACGATAACCGACCCGGGGAACGGTGACGATCCAGTCCGTGCCATTGGGTCTTGCCCCGAGAAGCTTCCGGAGGGCGGCGATCTGGACCGTGAGGTTGCCTTCCTCCACCGCGAGTCCGGGCCAGGCCCGGTCTATCAGATCCGCCTTGGTGACGACGCGCCCATCGGCCTCCAACAGCAAGCCGAGCAGGGCGGCCGGCCGCGGTCCTGTCGCCACGGACTTGCCCTCCCGCCACAGGCTTGCTGTCACGGGATCAAAAAGGAACGGACCAAAGGAAAGCGCCGAGCTGCCCATGCGAAAGCATAACGCGAAAATATTGCAGACTGAAAGCGATCCGACGCGGTGCAAAGAAAAGCCGCCGTGGAAGCCAGGCCCTACGGAATTGCCGTCGCAGAAATTAGTCGCAACTTCCGACGCTGGTTCAGGCCCTGTAGGCGACGAGCACAGCGCCGCCCGCAATCAGAATGACGCCGAGCCAGTTCGGAAGCGTTAAGCGTTCGCCGAGAAACAGCACGGCAAAGACCGATACGAAGACGACGGATAGCTTGTCGATCGGCGCGACACGAGCGGCATCGCCGAGCTTCAGGGCCCGGAAATAGCAAATCCAGGATGCGCCGGTGGCAAGGCCCGAGAGGACCAGGAACAGCCAACTCCTGCTCGACACCGAGGACGGCTCCTGCCAGTTGCCTGAGATAGAAACCATCATTGCCGCCGCCAGAAGAATGACGATGGTGCGAATGAAGGTGGCGAAGTCGGAATTCACGTTCTCGACGCCGACTTTTGCGAAAATCGCCGTAAGCGCAGCAAAGCCGGCGGAAAGAAGCGCCCAAAGCGGCCAGCTTGTCAGAAGGCTCTTCATGCGGCGTTCCTTGCCCTATTACACATCATCCTAAGGCAGATCAGACCTTCAGCTCGCGCCGCTCACGCTCGGTCACCATGGCGAGGTCGAGCACCTTCTGCAGGTTGGCGGCGTGGCGGAAGTTCGGGTCGGGCTGAATGCCAGTTGCGACGGCCTCGGCAAAACGCTCATAATTGGTTGCCACCGGTTCAACCTCGATCTCAGTCCAGGTGGCCGTTTCGACACCCTCACCGAGGCAGCCGTGCAGCTCGGAACCGCCGGGACGATGGATCACCTCGAGGCTACCCCTCTCGCCATAAATGCGCAGCTTCAGCTCGTTCAGATGGCCCGTCGCCCAGCGGCTGGCATGGATGACGCCAAGCGCGCCATTGGCGAAATCAACCGACATGGTGAAACTGTCATTGGCATCGAGCAGATATTCGCCGATCTGGCCGCCCGGCGCCTTGTTGAAGGTCTTCAGCCGCGCAAAGACGTGGTCGATGTCGGTCGCCGCACCATAGGCGGCAAAATCGAGAATATGGATGCCGACGTCGCCGAGCACGCCATTCGAGCCGTGGCCGGTAGACAACCGCCACAGCCAAGTCGATTCCGTCCGCCAATCGCCCCAGGCGCGCGACACCAGCCAGCTCTGGAGATAGGAGGCTTCCACATGCCTGATCGTGCCGAGTTCGCCTGATAGCACCATCTCGCGAGCGCGCTGCAACGGCGCGACATTGCGATAGGTCAGATTCACCATGTTGATGACGCCGGCCTTTTCGGCCGCCTCCGTCATCTCCAGCGCCTTGGCATAGTTCTCCGCCAGCGGCTTTTCGCAGAACACATGTTTGCCCGCGGCAATCAACGCCATCGTCGTCGGGTGATGGATCCGGTCGGGCGTGACGTTCGTCGCCGCATCGAATTCACCCCAGGCGATCGCCTCCTCCAGTGAAAGAAACCGCTTCTCGATGTTGAACTTGTCGGCGAATGCCGAAAGCCGCTCGGGATCGGTGTCGACGGCGCCGACCACCGTCACGCCGTCGATGAGCGGGAAGCGGGCGAGCTGGTTTTTCGCCATCACCCCCGTGCCAAGAACGAGTAGTCGCATGGATGCTCCTCAGCGGTAACCGGCTTCGCCGGCTTGGTGCAGTCTCGGGCCGCGTTCGACGATCGGCTCCAGTGCCTTTTCTACCGGCACATTTGGTGCGTCGGTAATACTCGTCAACGATCCCTCAGGGTTATAAGCCCACTTCACGCCGTTGATCAGCACCTTCTGGACATTGGCGTCGTGATAGGTCGGATAGGTCTCGTGGCCGGGGCGGAAATAGAAAATGTTGCCGGCGCCGCGCCGCCAGGTCAGGCCCGAGCGGAACACTTCGCCGCCCTGGAACCAGGAGATGAACACCGTTTCCAGCGGCTCCGGCACCGAGAATTGCTCACCATACATTTCTTCGTTTTCAAGCTCGAAATGCTCACCGATGCCTACGGCGATCGGATGTCGCTGATTGATCGTCCACAGACGCTCGCGCTCGCCCGCCTCGCGCCATTTCAGCGCGCAGGGCGTCCCCATCAGCCGCTTGAAGATCTTGGAGAAATGACCGGAATGCAACACGAGCAGGCCCATGCCTTCCCAGACGCGCTTGGCGACACGCTCGACGACGACGTCGGAGACCGCGCCATGATCCTTGTGGCCCCACCAGGTCAGCACGTCGGTTTCGGCCAGGCGGGCTTCGCTGAGACCGTGTTCCGGCTCCTGCAGCGTCGCGGTCGTCGCCGAGATACTAGGATCAGTATTCAGCGCGTTGGCAATCGTCGCATGCATGCCTTCCGGATAGATGCCCCGGACGATTTCATTGGTATTCTCGTGGATATTCTCTCCCCAGACGACGGTGCGAATGGCCATGATGTGCTCCTGTAGAACCTGGAAGTATCGATAGGCGGGAAAGCAGAAAATTCAAAGCGCTTTGGAAAACGGCGCCGGCTGCGCCTCAGTCTCCTCCACGTCCAAGCAACACATAGTCCTTTGTCAGGAATTTGACAAAGGGGAAAATCTCTCAGATGAAGTGTGAAAGAGTCCTGGAAAATATTGCAGCAATATCAATGCGAAACGGATTTCGAGAACAGGTTGACGACGACCACGCCTGATATGATCAGTCCGAGCCCGACGACTGCCGGCAGGTCGAGCCGCTGCTTGAAGAATATCAGCCCTACCGAGGAAATCAGCACGATTCCCAAAGCGCTCCAAATCGCATAGGCGATGCCGACGGGAATGCTCTTCAGCGTCAGCGACAGGCAGTAGAAGGCGGCCGCATAACAGGCGACGACAAGCGCCGTCGGCCCGATGCGGGTAAATTGCTGCGACAGCTGCGGCGCGGTCGTACCGATGACCTCGAGCACGATGGCGGCAAACAACAGCCCGTAGACGGCAGCCTGGCTCATGGCGAAATTCCTTCGGATTATTTCCCGGTCAGTTCGATAAGGCGATCGATCAGATCCCGTCTCACGACGCCGTCGATATCATGGCTTTCCAACGTATCTGCGAACCACAGCCCGTCGGCGGCGAAACGCACGACCTGTGCGTCGAGGGAGGAGTCGGTGCCGATATATTCCTCCGCCCGCGCCTGCACCCATTGGCGCCAGCGAAGACGCAGCCGGGGTTCGGCAAGAAGCGCGATCGTCACCTGCGTCCAGCTCCTGGAATCGTCGGGACGATCCTTGAGACCGGATACCGCCCTGACATAAGCGCGGGTGAAGCGGCCCTGCGGCAGCGGATCGCCGCGCATCAGCTCCTCGATGTCAGCGTCGAACTTTTCAAGCAGGCTCTCGAACAGCGCATCAAGCAGCGCATTCTTGGTCGGGAAGTGATGCAGCAGCCCACCCTTGCTGACGCTGGAGGCGGTCGAGACCGCATCGAGCGTGACCGCGGCCATGCCTTCGCTGGCAGCAAGGCGCGCGGCGACATCCAGCAATTGCTGGCGCACGAGAGCGGGCTGTTTCTTGCGATGGTGAGCGTTGGACATGGCTTACAAAGATACCGTCCGGACGGTTTTGTCAAGAAGAATCGGCTGAACGCCCTGCGATCCCGACATTATGCGCGAGATGCCGCGGCAGGTTTATGACAGTTGCGATCATTTTCCATCAGGTGCATGAAGGATCGGGGAATGGCGTGAGCAATGGGATGGCATCGGGGATGGTTTCGTGACGGAAAAGGTCACCACACTCTATGAAGCGATCGGCGGCGATCCCGTCGTGCGGGCGCTGACGCACCGCTTCTACGCGCTGATGGATACGCTGCCGGAGGCAAGCAATGTGCGCGCCGTGCACCCGCCGAGCCTTGAGGGCAGCGAAGAGAAATTTTACGAATATATGAGCGGCTATCTCGGCGGCCCGCCGCTTTATACCGACAAACGCGGCCATCCGCGCCTGCGCAGCCGCCACTTCGTCGCCGAGATCGGCCCTGTCGAGCGCGACGAGTGGCTGCTCTGCTTCCGTCGCGCCCTTGATGAAACGATATCAAGCCAGGCGTTGCGCGATCTGATCTGGGCGCCGGTCGAACGGCTCGCCTATCACATGCAGAACAAGGAATAATCATGAGCTTGAACGCCCGTCTGGAACCGGTGCTCTATCTGTTTGCCGGCCTGTTTGGCGTAGCCGGCGTGGCGCTGGCCGCTCTTGCCGCCCATGGCGGCGGCGAGGCCAATCTTGCGGCATCCGCATCCGCCATGTGTCTCGCGCACGCCCCTGCCTTGCTGGCATTGGCTCTCGGCGCCACCAGGCTCAGAACCGCCTGGCTGGCCGGTTTCCTGATGATTGTCGGAACACTGCTCTTTGCGGGTGATCTCGTTTCACTGCGTTTTGCCGGTTCCGGCCTCTTCCCCTATGCCGCCCCGACCGGCGGCTGGGCGATGATGCTCGGCTGGCTGGCCGTTGCGGCAGGTGCGGTGTTTCGGATCAAGGTTTGAGAGAGCTTCAACTTACATGGCAAGCTCACGGCCAATTCTCGCCGGCTGACGGGTAGCTACGCTCCGATATATCTTGCGCCGGCTGAGGAGTGACGCAGGGCGTTGCGGCAGGTCTCTTCTCCCTAGCGGGGAGAAGGTGCCGGCAGGCGGTTGAGGGGGGGGAGCGGCAAAGCCGCGAATGCGCTGAGCGCAAGCGAAGTGCAATGAAGGGCGTGCCGTGTGGCCCCCTCATCCGACCCTTCGGGCCACCTTCTCCCCGCTGGGGAGAAGAGGGACCCTCACGCACGCTCAACACTGACAGAAGCACCGCGAAAACCGCGTCAACCGCGATTAAATGCCATCGACCACGTTAAAACCTTCGAAAACCGGCGGCCCCTTGTACATGGCCTTGCGGTCACCGGCATTGCGGTGCGCGGCGCGAAAGCTTTCGGACTTCGTCCAGTTCTGGAAATCCGCCTCGCTTTTCCACACCGTGTGCGAGGAATAGAGCGTATATCCCTCCTCTTCGTCGACCTTGCCGCGCAGCAGGCGGAATTCGACGAAACCGGGCACCTCAGCCAGGCTGGAATCGCGATTGCGCCAGACCGTCTCGAAATCGCCTTCGCTGCCGGTTGCAACCTTGAAGCGGTTCATTGCGATATACATGGCTTCTCCTACGCTTTCCTTCCCCGCCCTTACGTTCCGCGAGGGAAAGACGAGAATATTATCGCCGTTTGCCGCCGCCGGGCCAAGCGGTCTCGTTGCGGCTTCTCCGGGCATGCGCGCTTCCCAGGTCGGGAACAGCGTCACATTCTGGTAGATCTGCTGGCGTTCGGCATGCTGCTGGAAAACTTCGTAGAGCTCGGGCACGAGGCCCTCGCCGGTCTGCGCGGCGAGCTTGTGCAGACCGATCAGAGTAAAGCCGTCGGGACGCTGGTCGTTCATCGGGAAGTGTCTCGTTCGTTCATCGTGTGCAGCGCACGTTCCAGGCTGGACTTGCTGCCGTTGCGCAGCGGGATGAAGGCCTTGCTGAACTTCTTGCAGCCGGTCTTCACCCGCAGGCAGGCATCGTGGCTGATACAGTCGATCGGGCAGAACACGCAATCAACCGAGGGAAGCAACGTATCGATGCGGGAAACCGCCTCGCGCAGGCCGCCGTCATGGTGGATGAGCTCGGCGCCGAAATTGCTGGCGATCTGGCGAAGATGCGCCACCTGGCAGTCACGGCCGCCGACATAAAGGAAACTGCGGCCATCCAGTTTGGATCGCCCCGAGGATGCCTGGCTGGCCTCCTCACCCGCATTGTCGCGGACCTCCCGGTTCGATCCCTTCTTGCCCTTGCGAGCCATATACCACCCGTTCGCTCATTGATCGTCACGCGCTTCCTGCGTGTGCGGGTGGACCTTATTAAACTTGATTTTTATAGTAAAGTATAAAGTTGATTATTTTTATCATATTTTACCGAGCCGTGACTTGCACCGGAAAACTGTACGAGCGTGAGGATCCGGTCCAGTCATCCGGCATGGCGGGCAGATTGCAGGAAGCGATCCGCGACAAAACGGCACCATCGACCTCGGCCAAGCCCGAACCTCGCACAAGGCCCGACGCGGTGATATCTCCGTTGCGGTTGATCGTGATACGAACGTTCAAGGATGCAGAATCGCGACGATATCGCGATTCAATCCGGTCAATGCAGCGGAACAGTCGCGAGACGACCTTGCCTTTGTAATTGGCTTCGGATGCACCGCCCGATCCACTCCTTCCGCCCGACGTGCGTGAATTATTGTCGGAGTTGGCGTTTGCCTGCCCGTCCGCAGCACCCCTGCGTGACTCCTGTTTGGCATCGCCTTCTGAACCCTGCGCCTTCTTCGGGGGCTGTTTTCTTTCCACCAACTTCTTTTCCGCGAGCTTTTCCAGCTTCGGTTTCGGCTGCGGCGTAGCGATTTCAGTCGGCAGTTCCGGTTCAGGCGAAATCGCGGCTGCCTCGACAGGCTTGATATCTTCCGGCTCGGATTGCATCGCGGTTGCGACCGGTAATTCGGTGGATGTTATCGGCGTCGGGGATTGCTCCGGCACCACAGCCGACGTTGGCTGCGCAACTGAAGTTTCCGCAGGGGTTTCCGATACAAGCACATCCGGTTCCGCAGTCGTTACCGTCTCCGCTGACTGGCGCGTAACTTCCTGCATAGGCTGAACGGCCTCGACCGGCTCTGCATCGGTCGGCTGGACAGTTTCCGGTCGGACGGCCTCCGGCTGCATTTCCGCTGTTTCCACGGGTTTGACCGTGTCGGGTTCGACCGCTTCCGGAATAATTTCTTGCTGGATGGTCACCTCGGTCTCACCGGCAGCGCTTTGATCGGCGTCAGAACTTCCGAGCATGACGACGCTGATGGCTTCACCCGCCTCCATCAGCATTTCATCTGAAGGCTTGGGCATGACCAGGAGCAGTGTGACGGCTAGTGCAGTATGAAAGAAAAGCGAACCGACACACGTCAGTGCCACCCGCCACCGCACCGGCTTCTGCTCGTCTTTCTGCCTCTCCACCGCCGCATCCATCGGCGGCGCGGGAGCGGGGGCAGCCGGTTCGACTTCGGGATGGTCGGGAAAAGACGGTATCTGCGAAAATCGCGTGTAGTGGATCACCGCTTCGCCGGCTGGCTGCCGCTGCGCGTTGCGCAGTTCGGGAAGCTCGTGGCCAGGGTGCATGCCGGGCGTGTTGTCGTTCAGGCTGCCGTCGGTGTCCACCTCCCCGATGAGCACCTGTCTCGATCTGGACTTCGCTGAAATCGCCATTGGTTACGCCTCGGACAGCCTGAAACATGTCCGCCGGGGATCATCCCCGGCGTTATCTTAGCCCTCGAAGGGAACCGAAATCTGTGAACGGGTGACGAGACCCTTCATGCATTCGCCGGCAGCCGGTCCGTCGCAGACCGGCGTATCGTTGATGAGGATGCGCGTCACGCTCTCGCATTTGACATTCGGCATATCGAACTGGCGCACGCGCTTCTTGCCCTGCGGCAGATCGCGGAAGTCGAGCACGGTGATACGGTCGACGGCATTCTTGTCGTTGAAGAAGGCAAGCTCGAAGGAGATCTTGTTGATCGGCGCCTGAAGATTGTTCTCGGCAACGAAGGTCATCATGCAGCCCTTTTGCGATGGCGCCAGAGCATTGAGTTCGACATCCAGCTTGGCGCTTGCCGCATCCTGTGCCTGGCATACGCTTGAAACCGCCATCACTATGCCGGCCGCAACAGCCGCAAACCTAACCGTCATAACCTTCTCCGCTATGTCGCGAACCGCCGTCAGGCAGCCTCAAATCAGCAATCTCAAAAACTTGACTGCATTAGTATCCTATTGCGTCTTTAAAAAACTATGAGTAAGAAAGTCAAGTTAATTGTCACCACAAACGGGGACCTACCGATCCCCGGCTTCACGGAATTGCCAACCGAAATGATGGTTGAGAAGCCAGATATTTTTAAGCATGCGCCGGTGCTCAGCGAGCCGGCGGCGCAACACCGGATCGTCGACAGCGCGGACCTTTTCCGCGGCACCAACGAGATCATGATCAGACACGACGGCTTGGTCTATCGCCTGAAGATCACCCGTCAGGGCAAGCTCATTCTCAATAAGTAGGGTAAGACATGACCGAGCAGACACGACCGGCGCCAGCCGAAATCCGCGCGTTTCGCGCCGAAAATCCGAAGATGCGCGAGCGCGAGATCGCCGCGCAGCTGAAGATCTCAGAGGCGGCTCTCGTCGCCGCCGAAACCGGCATCAGCGTAACCCGCATCGATGGCAGCGCGGCGAAACTTCTCGAACGCGTGGCCGGCCTCGGCGAAGTCATGGCGCTGTCGCGCAACGAAAGTGCCGTGCACGAGAAGATCGGGGTCTTCGAAAACATCAAGACCGGCGTGCAGGCTGCGATCGTGCTCGGCGAGAATATCGAACTGCGCATCTTCCCGAGCCGCTGGGAACATGGCTTCGCCGTATCCAAGAAGGATGGCGACCAGCTGCGCCTCAGCCTGCAATATTTCGACAAGGCTGGCACCGCCGTCCACAAGGTGCATCTGCGCCCGACTTCGAATGTCGAGGCCTATCACGCAATCGTCGCCGAATTGAAGCTGGAAGACCAGTCGCAGGACTTCGTCGAGGTTAAGACCTCGGATGCCGTCGATGAAACCGCCGACGTCAGCCGCGATGAGCTGCGCCACAATTGGAGCAAACTCACCGATACCCACGAGTTCTTCGGCATGCTGAAGCGCCTGAAGATCGGCCGTCAGGCGGCCGTGCGCAGCGTCGGCGACGATTATGCCTGGAAGCTCGACAACACCGCGACCGCTGAGATGATGTACGCCTCGGTGAAGTCGGGCCTGCCGATCATGTGCTTCGTCGCCAATAACGGCATCGTCCAGATCCATTCCGGCCCGATCTTCAACGTGCAGTCGATGGGCCCGTGGATCAATATCATGGACCCGACCTTCCACCTGCATCTGCGCCAGGATCACATCGCCGAGACCTGGGCCGTGCGCAAGCCGACCAAGGACGGCCATGTCACCTCGCTCGAGGCTTACAATGCCGAAGGCGAGATGATCATCCAGTTCTTCGGCAAGCGGCAGGAAGGCTCCGACGAACGCGGCGAATGGCGCGAGATCATCGAAAATCTGCCCCGCGCAGCAAACGTGGCCGCATAAGGATCATAGCGATGACGATGCGTAACAATCTGCGCCGGATCCGCCCCTGGGAACTGGCCCTGCCGGTGGCCGTCATGGCGCTGCCGCTGATCCCCACAGCGCCGACGGTCAAAGGCTTCGCCTTCGTCCGCGCCGCCCACGCCGAGGAAAGGAAGCTCGACACGTCGCGCCTGGTTTCGGTCGGCGGTGATATCACCGAGATCGTCTATGCGCTCGGCGAGGAAAACCGGCTGATCGCCCGCGACACGACAAGTCTGTATCCTGAGGTGGCGCTGAAATTGCCCAATGTCGGTTACATGCGCGCGCTTTCGCCGGAAGGCATCCTTGCCATGAACCCGACAGCGATCATCGCGGTCGAAGGTTCCGGGCCGCCGGAGGCGCTGACCGTGCTGAAGAATGCCAGCGTGCCCTTCGAGACCGTGCCGAACGCCTTTACCCGCGACGGCATCGTCGCCAAGATCGACCGGGTCGGCGCGTTGCTCGGCGTGCCCGACAAGGCGAAGGCGCTTGAAGAAAAGGTCGCCGCCGATCTCGACGCGGCGATCGCCGATGCCGAAAAGCGCCCGGAGGCCGAGCGCAAGCGCGTTCTCTTCATCCTCAGCGCCCAGAACGGCCGGATCATGGCATCGGGCACCGGCACGGCGGCCGATGGCATCGTCAAGCTCGCCGGCGCCATCAACGCCGTCGGCGTATTCCCCGGCTACAAGCCGCTGACCGACGAGGCGATCATCGAAGCCAAACCCGATATCATCCTGATGATGAACCGCGGCGATGGCGCCGGCACCAAGAACGAGGACCTGCTGGCCCAGCCGGCGATCGCGCTGACGCCGGCCGGTGAGAACAAAGCGATCATCCGCATGGATGGCGTCTACCTGCTCGGCTTCGGCCCGCGTACCGCCGCTGCCGCGCGTGAACTCAACACGGCGATCTACGGGGGCTGATCATGGCCTTGCCGCAAGCCATGCCGGAGCGAAGGCGACTATTTCCGATGGCAGATATTCGCGCAAACCGGCAGGCGGGCGACAGGACGCGGCTGGCCTTGCTGGCGATCGGCCTGCTTATCGTGGGGTCGGTCTTCTCGATGCTGTTTTCGGTGACGACTGGCGCCTCCGATGCCTCGGTCCTCGACGTCATCCGCAACATGGCTGGCTCCGAGATGGCGCTCAGCACGCGTGACCGGATCATCATCTTCGATATCCGCCTTCCCAGGGCGATCCTCGGCTTCCTGATCGGCGCCTCGCTGGCGGTCTCCGGCACGGTGATGCAGGGCCTGTTCCGCAATCCGCTGGCCGATCCCGGCCTCGTCGGCGTCTCCTCCGGCGCAAGTTTTGGCGCGGTTGCCATGATCGTGCTCGGCGGCGGCCTCGCAGCTCCGCTGTCGGCGCTTTTCGGCATCTACGCTCTGCCCGCCGCCGCCTTTGGTGGCGGCCTCGTCACCACGCTGCTGCTCTACAGGATCGCCACCCGCCACGGCCAGACCTCGGTGGCGACGATGCTGCTTGCCGGCATCGCGCTCGGCGCGCTTGCGCTCGCTTTGACCGGGCTGTTGATCTACATGGCCAACGACCAGCAACTGCGCGATCTCACCTTCTGGAGCATGGGCTCGCTTGCCGGCGCCACATGGACGAAGATCGCCGCCGCCGGCCCGATCATTCTGTTGTCTTTCATCGCCCTGCCCTTCATGGCCCGCGCCCTCAATGCCATCACCCTCGGCGAAGCCGCCGCCTTTCATATGGGGGTGCCGGTACAGCGCCTGAAGAATGTCGCGATTATCGGCGTCGCCGCGGCGACCGGCGCTTCCGTCGCCGTCAGCGGCGGCATTGGCTTCGTCGGCATCGTCGTGCCGCATATCCTGCGCATGGCAATCGGCCCGGACCACCGTTTCCTGCTGCCGGCCGCGGCGCTGCTGGGCGGCTCGCTACTGATCTTCGCGGATGTTCTGGCCCGCACCCTGGTCGCCCCGGCCGAGCTGCCGATCGGCATCATCACCGCAGCGGTCGGCGGGCCGTTCTTCCTGTGGATCCTGCTCAAGCAGCGTTCGCGCCTTGCCCTTTGAGTGACATTGCGAGTGATGCTCAGATGATCGAAGTTTCCGGCCTCTCCGTGCGCCTTTCCGGCAAGGCCATCATCAACGACATCGCCTTTACGGCGAAAGCCGGAGAACTGACGGCGATCGCTGGGCCGAACGGCTCCGGCAAGACGACGACGATGAAGGCAATATCAGGCGAACTTGCCTATGACGGCTCGGTGCGCATCGGTGGCGACGAAGTGAAAGGGCTAAAACCCTGGCAGCTTGCCGCTATTCGTGGCGTGCTGCCGCAGGCAAGCACCATTGCCTTTCCATTCACCGTGCGCGAAATCGTCCGCATGGGCCTGACATCTGGCCTCAACCCCAATCCCGACAAGGCCGAGCAGACGGCAGCCGCAGCCCTTGCTTCCGTCGACCTGACCGGCTTCGAAGGCCGTTTCTATCAGGAGCTCTCCGGCGGCGAGCAGCAGCGCGTTCAGCTTGCCCGCGTGCTCTGCCAAATCGCCGAGCCTGTCGTCGACGGCAGGCCGTGCTGGCTGCTGCTCGACGAGCCGGTCTCGAGCCTCGACATCAGCCACCAGCTGACGATCATGACGCTTGCCCGCAATTTCTGCCAACGCGGCGGCGGCGTTATCGCCGTCATGCACGACCTCAACCTCACCGCACTCTTTGCCGACCGCATCGTGCTGATGAAATCCGGCCGGCTCGCCGCCGCCGGCAGCATCGGTGACGTGCTGACCGACGAAACGATGCTGTCGGTGTTCGGCTGCGCGCTCAGGATCAACCAGGTGCCGGCCGACGGCACGCCCTTCGTACTCGCCCACAGTGCTCTCTCCTTGAGCTAACCGCCGCCCGGCGGAACTTTTGATCGTCCGGCACGTTTTTCGGCAGTGATCTGGGTCAATGCCGGGCGAGATATTTCATGCAACGGACGGTGGTGACCACAGTGCGAATTAGGCGGGCTTGCGCGCGCCCCAGCCAATGGAGACAGCCATGAGCTATTCTATCTTCCAGTCCGGCCGCAGCCGCCGCAACGGCACCTTCCACAATCTGGAATCCGGCATCGAGGAGCAGATCGAGGCGTTGCGCGACGAACTCGCGGAACTGACGCGCATCGTCGGCAAGAGTTCACGTCACCAGGGCGAGAAAATCCGCAGCCAGGCCGGCGCCGGTTATGAGGAATTGCTCGGCCGCAGCGAGGATCTGCTACGCGAATTGCAGCGCGGCTACGAGTTCGGCACGACGGAAATGCGCGACACCGTGCGCAAACATCCGCTGGCAACCATCGGCGCCGCAGCCGTTTTCGGCCTCGCCATCGCCTTCCTCGCCCGCCGCTGAGGAAGCGCGATGCTCTCGATCCTCAGCCTCGTAACGGGCGCAAGCGTGCACCGAACCATTGCACGCGCCAAGCGCAATAGCATCTTCATCGCGCTCGCAGCGCTTTTTCTCCTTACAGCCTACGCGCTGGCTGTGACCGCCGGCGCCATCTGGCTCGCTCGCATCTACGGCGCGTTCGGCGCCGTTCTCTTCCTCGCCGCCTGCGCGCTGCTGATCGCCATCATCGCGCTGATGGTGATGGCGGTCATGAATGCCCGGGAAAAGCGTCGCGCCCGCGAGCGCCGCGTGGCGCTGGAATCCTTCGCAGCGGTCGGCCTCGGCCTGATCCGCTCTCAGCCGCTGCTGACCGCCGGCGTACTGGCGGCCATCGTCGCCGCCAATCTGGTGGGGTCGAAGCGGGAGGATTGACAAGGCCATAGGCCTCCTCATGCTTGCCACGGAATGAGGAACTATAGGTTCGGACTTGGGCGCACTGGGTTCCTGTGACGAGCACAGGAATCGGGGTGGAGAGGTAGTGACCTACGGCAATCTCCCATGGAGATGCTCGTTCCCTCAACTCCGAAAACGTAGAAAGCCGGCGCCCCAACAGGCCGCCGGCTTCCTCGCAATCATAAATTTCTCAGAACGCAAACGCCTTCGACGTCAGCGGCGCCGAGGTGGCGTCGGGGCCGAAATCGGCCTCGCCTGATATCTGCAGCAATTCCTGCAGCCGCTGGCGGGCGCGGTTGACGCGGCTTTTGATGGTGCCGACGGCGCAGCCGCAGATTTCGGCCGCCTCCTCGTAGGAAAAACCCGAGGCGCCGACGAGGATGATCGCTTCGCGCTGGTCCGGCGGCAGCTGGTCGAGCGCTTTCTTGAAGTCCTGCAGATCCAGCGCACCGTATTGCGAGGGGTGCATAGCCATCGACTCCGTGAACAGCCCGTCGCTGTCCTGGATTTCGCGGCCGCTCTTGCGCATCTGGCTATAGAGCTCATTGCGCAGGATCGTGAAGAGCCAGGCTTTCATATTTGTGCCCATCTCGAAATGATCCTGTTTGGCCCAGGCCTTCATTATGGTGTCCTGAACGAGATCATCGGCACGATCGTGCCGGCCGATCAGTGAAATTGCAAAGGCGCGGAGACTTGGGAGGGCCGCCAGCAGTTCCCGCTTGAAGCTGGGTTGCGCTTTATCTTCCATGCGCACGATCCTATTCGGCCATCTTGGCAGAAGCCATCAGTTCGGCATGGTCGAGCTTTTCGAGAAGATCGAGAAAACGATCGGGGATCGCCTCCTCCTGCGCGGAGGCATAGAGCGACCGCAGCCTGACGCCGATCTGATTGTTCGGGTCCAGGATATCGCTTGCCCGCAGCTCCAGCTTGCGCTGATCAGCCGCTTCTTTCTTGCGTGTCGTCATCAAATCGTCTTCTCGCCGGTTGTCTGTTGGGGCGTGCATAGGATTGATTGCGATTTCAACCATGGACAGCGACTCTTCGAGTGTCGGTGTCGCCGGCATTTTCTGATGCTTGGGTCAAAACGCTACGCCCTTTCTTCGTCGGCTGGGATAATGCGGCGCGACAAAAAAAGTTCCTGCCGTTTCGGAACTTTTTTATCAAGGTGACGTTTACCGATCATTGAAGCCAATGACCGGCCTGCATACGGGAGCCCTTAATGACACTTTCCACTCGAATCGCGCCGCACCTTCCCTATCTGCGCCGCTATTCCCGCGCCCTTACCGGCACTCAGACCTCGGGCGACGCTTATGTCGCCGCTGTTCTCGAAGCCATCATCGCCGATCTGACCATTTTCCCGGATACGGCGAATGACCGGGTGGCACTCTACAAACTGTTTACACAATTGTTTGGTTCCACCGCCGTCCAGATTCCGGAACCGACTTCGCCTTATGCATGGGAACAGCGCGCCACCCTGAACCTTTCGAAGGTTTCGCCGGGCGCCAGACAGGCCTTCCTGCTTGCCTCCGTAGAGAATTTCCGTGTCGCCGAGATCGGCGAAATCCTGGAACTCGACGAACAGGACGTCATGCGTCTGCTCGACATGGCCTCGCAGGAGATTTCCCGTCAGGTCGCAACCGATATCATGATCATCGAGGACGAACCGCTGATCGCCATGGATATCGAGCAAATGGTCGAAAGCCTCGGTCATCGCGTCACCGGCATTGCCCGCACCCATGCCGAGGCCGTGGCGCTCTACAACAAGACCAAGCCGAGCATGGTGCTGGCCGACATCCAGTTGGCTGACGGCAGCTCCGGCATCGACGCCGTCAACGACATTCTCAAGACGTCGAGCGTGCCGGTGATCTTCATTACCGCTTTCCCGGAAAGGCTTCTGACCGGCGAACGTCCGGAACCGACTTTCCTCGTTACCAAGCCGTTCAATCCAGACATGGTCAAGGCATTGATCAGCCAAGCTCTTTTCTTCAACGAATCGACCAGAGTGGCCGCCTGAGACTCAATTTTCCGGCCTTCGGAACCAAATCGCCAAAACAGGCGTTCCGGTGCTACCGGGACGCTCCGCTGGCTTTAACGGTTTTTGCAGCGCTTTGTTCTAGAGTTGACGGGCGGCGTCCGTAAGGATGCTTCCTTCAGCGACGTTCAAGATGTCACAAGGAAAGGCGGCCGAGTGAATACGACTGAACCATTGTCCGGCATGCCTTTTACCTTCGAGGGCAAAGCCGCAATGATGGAACGCGCGCTCGGCAGCGCCGGGATTTCAATCCTCTGCCAGGACGCCCGGCTGTCAATCTTCTATGCCGAAAATCTGCCGCCGCATTTCGCAGCGCTCTTCACGCCGGGCGACGGCGATGCCGTCCTGTTCGGCGACACGCATGGCCGGTATCTGACGGCGCTGAAACACAAAGTGCTGGAAACCGGAATCCCCAACAATGCCGAGGTCGAGATCGACGTCGACGGCGAAATGCGCACCTATGAGCTGAAGATCCAGCGCACCGGCAAACGCGGCACTCATGGACTTCTGTCGGTCATGGCAGAAGTCACCGAAAGCCGGCATCGTGAAAAAGTGCTGAAGTCGCTGTTGCGCGAACTTTCGCACCGCTCCAAGAATCTTCTCGCCATCATCCAGGGCATCGCCACGCAGACGGCGCGCAACACGCTCTCTCTCGACAGTTTCCTGCTCAAATTCCGCGGGCGGCTGCAATCGCTCTCCAACTCGCAGGATCTGATCACGGATTCGAGCTGGCGCGGCGCCTATCTCTTCGACCTTGCCGAAAAGCAATTCGCTCCCTACTGGCCGGAAACGGCCGGCTCCATGCCGATTTACGGCATCAACGCCCATCTGACGCCGAATGCCGCCGTGCATCTCGGGCTCGCCCTCCACGAACTCATCGTCAACTCCGCCTCCTATGGCGCGATCTCCGGTGGAGCCGCCTCGATCACCTTGAACTGCCGCGACGCCATGATCGGCGACAGGAAGGCGATCGAAGTCACCTGGGCAGAGTTGCTGCAGAACCAGACAGAAGTCCACGAATTCAGCGACAACAGCTTCGGCCGCACCGTGCTCGAGCGTGTCGTGCCCTCATCCGTCAACGGCAAGGCGGACCTGAACCTCGTTCCCGGCCGCATTGAATATCGTCTGACTATTCCGGAAACCGAATTCGAAATCTTCAAGCGGGTGTGAAAGCTGGAAACCAGACGGCCGAACGGAAAAACAGCCGGTGCGAGGGCGGCGCACCGGCTGTCTTCACTCACCGGGAGGGGACCGTGAGTACGTCCGGATAGTGGGTTGGGGGCGCGCATGTTGGGTCGATGCGATCACCATCCGGATATCGCAATAACGACGACATCAAACATTGGTTCCCCGCCAAACGAAAAAAATATCGACTTTTTTCAATTTTTTTTTGGATGCGCTTCTCCGGCCGCACGCCCGATCATTTCACCGGCAAACGCCTCTATCAATTACCCCGACAAAACAGTTACTTACATGAATACGCTCAGCGTAAGGCCATCAAAATTTTACCGTTTGATAAATTTTTAAACCTGAGTTACCTTTTTCCTCACAGGCCGTTTACCAATAATGAGGGAACTTCAATGGAACGACTGGAAACTGGGATTCATCCCGGCCGGCTTTCGTCCGCCGAGTATGAGGCTAATTTTTCCGATCTGCATCCGCGCCTCGACAATCACGAGGCGCTGGTCGCCGCCGACCGCTGTTATTTCTGCTACGATGCGCCGTGCATGACGGCCTGTCCCACCTCGATCGATATTCCGCTGTTCATCCGCCAGATTTCGACCGGCAATCCGATTGGCTCGGCCAAGACGATCTTCGACCAGAACATCCTTGGCGGCATGTGCGCCCGCGTCTGTCCCACCGAAGAGCTCTGCGAACAGGCCTGTGTGCGCAACACGGCAGAAGAGCGCCCAGTGGAGATCGGCCGCCTGCAGCGTTATGCGACCGATGCCGCCATGCAGGCCGGCAGGCAGTTCTACGCCAGGGCCGAAGCATCAGGAAAGACAATCGCCGTCGTCGGCGCAGGCCCGGCCGGTCTTGCCGCCGCCCATCGCCTGGCCGTGAAGGGCCATTCCGTCACCATTTATGATGCCAGGGAAAAATCCGGCGGCCTCAACGAATACGGCATCGCCACCTATAAGACGGTCGATGATTTCGCCCAGAAGGAAGTCGATTACATCATGTCGATTGGCGGCATCGAGGTTCGCCACGGCGCTCTTCTCGGCCGGGATTTTTCGCTTGCCGACCTGCAAGCGCAGTATGACGCCGTCTTTCTCGGCATCGGCCTTGCCGGCGTCAACGCGCTGCGCATCGACGGCGAGAACCTCGCCGGCGTCGACGACGCCGTCGATTTCATCGCGGCACTGCGCCAAGCCGAAGACAAGAGCAACATCGCTATCGGCCGCCGCGTCGTCGTCCTTGGCGGCGGCATGACGGCGATCGACGCTGCCGTCCAGGCCAAGCTGCTCGGCGCCGAGGAGGTGACGATCTGTTACCGCCGCGGCAAGGAGCACATGAACGCCTCGGAATATGAGCAGGATCTCGCAAGCTCCAAGGGCGTCATCATCCGCCATTGGCTGACGCCGAAATCGATCCTGTCGCAGGACGGCAAGGTTGCCGCAATCGAGGTGGAATACACCAAGATCCTCGAAGGCCGCCTCATCGGCACCGGCGAGACCGGTGTGATCGCCGCCGATCAGATCTTCAAGGCGATCGGCCAGAGCTTTGACGCTGCGGGCCTCGGTTCGCTACGCATGGAATCCGGCCGTATCGCCGTCGATGCCGACGGCCACACCTCGCTCGATGGCGTCTGGGCCGGCGGCGACTGCGTCTTCGGCGGCGACGATCTCACGGTTTCCGCCGTCGCTCATGGCCGCGACGCGGCTGAATCCATCCATCGCACCCTCACCGCAGCCGCCGCTCCGGCTGTCGCGGTTGCTTGAAGGGGAGAATGAACAATGGCTGATCTCCGCAATAATTTCGTCGGCATCAAATCCCCGAACCCGTTCTGGCTGGCGTCGGCGCCGCCGACCGACAAGGCCTATAACGTCGAGCGCGCCTTCAAGGCCGGCTGGGGCGGTGTGGTCTGGAAGACGCTCGGCGAGGAAGGCCCGCCCGTCGTCAACGTCAACGGCCCGCGTTACGGCGCGATCTTTGGCGCCGATCGACGCCTGCTGGGCCTCAACAATATCGAACTGATTACCGATCGCGACCTCTACACCAATCTTCGCGAAATGAAGCAGGTGAAGATGAACTGGCCGGACCGGGCGCTGATCGCCTCGATCATGGTGCCCTGCGAGGAGGAGGCCTGGAAGGCGATCCTTCCTCTTGTCGAAGAGACCGGCGCCGACGGCATCGAGCTCAACTTCGGCTGTCCGCACGGCATGTCGGAGCGCGGCATGGGCTCGGCTGTCGGCCAGGTGCCGGAATATATCGAAATGGTCGTGCGCTGGTGCAAGCAATACACCCGCATGCCCGTCATCACCAAGCTGACGCCGAATATCACCGATGTCCGCCGTCCCGCCCGCGCCGCCAAGGCCGGCGGCACCGATGCCGTCTCGCTGATCAACACGATCAATTCGATCGTCTCCGTCGATCTCGACAACTTCGCCCCCAACCCGACAGTCGGCGGCAAGGGCAGCCATGGCGGTTATTGTGGCCCAGCGGTCAAGCCGATCGCGCTCAACATGGTGGCCGAGATCGCCCGTGATCCCGAAACCTACGGCCTGCCGATCTCCGGCATCGGCGGCATCACCACCTGGCGGGACGCCGCGGAATTCCTCGTTCTCGGCGCCGGCAACGTCCAGGTCTGCACGGCGGCGATGACCTACGGCTTCAAGATCGTGCAGGAGATGATCACCGGCCTCTCCGATTGGATGGACGAGAAGGGCCATCGCAGCCTCGAAGACATCACCGGCCACGCCGTGCCCAATGTCACCGACTGGCAGTATCTGAACCTCAACTATATCGCCAAGGCGAAGATCGACCAGGACGCCTGCATCAAATGCGGCCGCTGCCATATCGCCTGCGAGGACACCTCGCACCAGGCGATTACGAACGTCGTCAACGGCCTGCGTCATTTCGAGGTCATTGAAGAGGAATGCGTCGGCTGCAATCTCTGCGTCAATGTCTGCCCGGTCGAGAACTGCATCACCCTGGAGCAGCTCCCCGCCGGCACCCTCGACAAGCGCACCGGCCGCGTCGTCGACCCGAACTACGCCAACTGGACGACGCACCCGAACAACCCGATGGCCCGTCAGGCGGCGGAGTAATCGGTTTGCAACGCCGCGGAGAAGATCGCTCCGCGGCGTTGCGCTGAGCCGGCAATGGATTTATGCCGACCATGCTGCACGATGGCAGCGTGTCACGAAGAGGAGGCAGCCATGGCTCGCAAACACCTCACCGACTTCAGCTTTTGAGGTCACGTCGAAACGACGTAAATCCTTCCCGTCGGAAGCCCGGGTCAAAACCGGTTCGCAATTCGTCCATGGCGACGTCGAACTGATCGAAAAACTCGGCCGCAACGATCCCTGCCCCTGCGGTTCCAGGAGGCGGTGTTCAAGAACTGCTGCCTGCAATCCGGCCGTTATGACGGCATCGAGCGGGATCACTATTTTTAGAGACCGCGACTGAAAGTGGCGGCGCCCTTCAAGAAAGGGCGCCTAACCGGCGAACGATTTTCGGTAGGCGCTTGGGCTGGTGCCGAACCGCCTGCGGAAATGATGGCGCATCGTCGCCAGCGTGCCAAAGCCGCTTGATATCGCGATGTCATCGAGCGACACCGCAAGCTCCTTCTCCAGGAGATCGCGGGCGTGGCGCAACCGCTCCTTCAGCAGCCATTCGCCGACGCTGAGACCCGTCGTCGCTTCGAAGCGGCGCTGGAAGGTGCGCATGCTCATGCCCGCTCGTTCGGCAAGCAGGCTGATCGGCTGCTCCCTAGAAAGGCTTTGGCGCATCCACTCGATCAGCGGACCGAGCCGAATACCCTCGCGCTCCTCGGGAACCGGCGCGCGGATGAATTGCGCCTGCCCGCCTTCGCGGTGTGGCGGCACGACGAGACGGCGTGCGACGCTGTTTGCCGCCTCCGAACCGAAATCGCCGCGGACCACATGCAGGCAGAGATCGATGCCGGCGGCACTGCCGGCCGCCGTCAGCAGGCTGCCTTCGTCGATGTAGAGCACGCCGGCATCGAACGTGATGTCGGGGTAGCGGGCGGCGATCGAGGCGACATAGCGCCAATGCGTCGTCGCCCTGCGGTTGGCGAGCAATCCCGATCCGGCGAGAACCGCAACGCCGGAGCAGAGCGACATGATGCGCGCGCCGCGCTGATGCGCCGCCCTGAGGGCGGCGGCGAGAGGCGCCGGCACCGGCGCGTCGATCGCCCGCCAGCCGGGCACGACGATCAGATCAGCCTCGTCGAGCACCTCCAGCCCCTTGTCGACCGCGACCGTCAATCCGCCGGCGGCGCGAAGCGGTCCCGGCTCGATGCCGCAGACCGAGAATCGATACCAGCCCTCGCCCATTTCCGGGCGCGGCAGGCCGAAGACCTCGTAGGCGATGCCGAATTCGAAGGTGCAGAGCCCATCATAGGCGAGGGCTGCGACTAGCGGTCCCTTTGTCTGATGCTGTGAGTTTGGCATGATCTTTACGCTGTCAGTCATGATGGCCAATTTCACAAAGCTCTAGCATCGGCGATACCAGACGGCAATTCCAACATGGAAAGGAAAGACAGATGCCAAGTCCCGCCGCCGAAATCCCCGCTGCCGCGTCCGAAATCGCCGCCACCCATTATGCTGCCAAGCTCGGCTTCGAAACCGATTGCTCGGATGTCCACGCCGCCTTTGCCGCCGGCAAGGTCGATTTCGTTCTCCTCGACGTGCGCTCGCCGGCGCTGTTTGCACGGTCCCACCTGCCCGGTGCAACCAACCTGCCGCATGGCAAGATGACGGCGCACCGCATGTCGCAATGGGCAGGCGATACGCTATTCGTCGTCTATTGCGCCGGTCCCCACTGCAACGGCGCCGACAAGGCCGCCTTCCGTCTCGCCAAGCTCGGCCTGAAGGCCAAGCTGATGATCGGCGGTATGACCGGCTGGGCCGACGAGGGCTTTGCTTTCGAAAGTGTCGCCATCGCCGCCGAATAGGAAAACGCTCCCCAATCTGCGGGGGAGCGCTTGTCTCAAAACTCGATGACGACCTTGCCGAACGGGCCGCGATAGAGATGATCAAGCGCCTGCGGCAGTTCCTCGAAGGCATAGCGCCTGTCGATGACAGGGTTCAGCCCGGTCTGGTCGACGGCGCGCACCAGATCCTCCAGCGCCCGGCGATGGCCGACCGAAATTCCCTGAACGACCGGCGCCTTGAGCAACAGAGGTGCCGCCGGCCCCGACACTTCGAAGCCCTCGAAGACGCCGATCACGGAAATGCGGCCGTTGACCGCAACGGCCTTCAGCGCCTGGCCGAGATGCGGCCCGCCGACGATTTCGAGTATGTGGTCGGCGCCGTAGTCGCCGGTCAGTTCATAGAGCTGCTCCACCCAGTCGCGCTCCTGCCGGTTGATCAGGTGGTCGGCGCCGAACGCCAATGTCCGCTCGAGTTTTTCGGCACTGCCTGAGGTGATGAACACCTCGGCGCCATGCGCCTTGGCGATCTGCAGACCGAAAAGCGCGACACCGCCGGTTCCCTGCACCAGCACCTTGTCGCCGGCCTTGAGCTTGCCGCATTCGACGAGCGCAAACCACGCGGTCAGGCCGGCGCAGGGCAGTGTGCTTGCTTCGGCCGCATCGAGTGTATCGGGTGCAAGCGTAGACCACTCCTCGGAAAGCACCGTGTGCTCGGACAGCACACCCGGATAGAAGCCGCCGCGCGTTTGATAATGCGGTGTGCGGGCAGTGCCCGGCCCGCGTCCTTCGATCCAATCCGGTGAAAAGGTGGAGATCACCCGATCGCCCGGCTTGAACGTGTGACGCCGGGCCCGACCGCCTCGACCACGCCCGCCATATCAGAGGCCGGCACGAAGGGAAATTGCAACGGCAGGCCCATGCCGCTCTCAAGCACCAGCCTGTCGCGAAAATTCAGCGAGACGGCCTCTGTCCGCACCCGCATCATCGTGCCTGATGCCTCGGGGATACGGCCTTCGCCGATCCTCAGATTGCTCTCCGGTCCGATCGCATCGGTCTGCCATTGTCTTGTCGTCTGCATCTATGTGCTCCTGCCTGTTTTGAGGAGCAGCAGATATATCGTTGAATATTTCTCTCCAGTTGCGATATTAATTCACCAAAATGGTGCCATCAGGGAAACAAATGATGGAACAGCTCAAGGGCATTTCGATCTTCGTCGAAACCGTCGAGGCCGGCGGTTTCTCTGCCGCCGCTGAACGGCTTCACCTCACCCGCTCGGCGGTCGGCAAGACGATCGCAAAGCTGGAACAGCGCCTCGGCGTCCGGCTCTTCAATCGCACGACCCGCAACCAGAGCCTGACCGACGAAGGCCGGTTCTTCTACGAGCGTTGTCTGAGGGCCGTCCAGGAAATCCGGATCGGCGAGGCGCAGCTCGAATCGGGCAGACGCGAGGTTCGCGGCCGGCTGCGCATCTCGATGCCGGCGCTGTTCGGCCGCCATTGCGCCGCGCCGATCCTGACCCGCCTGCTCGACCGTCATCCGGATCTCGAACTCGATCTCTCGTTCAGCGACCGTGTCGTCGATCTCCTCGAGGACGGCTTCGATCTTGCCATCCGCAACAGTCCGCTGAAGGACAACCCCGACCTGATGGCGCGGACGATCGCCCGCCAGTCGATGACGGTCTGCGCCTCGCCGGCCTATCTGGAAAAATATGGTGTGCCTCGGACACTTGACGATATCGCCCACCACCAGGGCATCGTCTATCGCAGGAGTGACCAGGACAAGGCCTGGTCCTTTCCGGCGACGGCCGGTCCCACCCGCGAAATTCTGCCGAAATCGCGGCTGCGGCTCGACGATCTCGCCTCGATCGCCGATGCGGCCGTCGAGGGCCGCGGGCTGGCCTGACTGACCTGCTGGCTGGTGCGGGAGAAGGTTTCGTCGGGCGAACTCGTGCGCGTCCTGACCGGCGTGCCGGCCAGCATCTTCGAAGCCCATGCCGTCTGGCCGAGATCGCCGGTGATGCTGCCGAAGGTCCGTCTTGCCATCGATACGCTGGCGGCAAATCTGCCCCAGCTGATGGATTGAGGGACGCATTCAGCCTGCCACACAGCGGACCTGCCTGCGGCATGCCGCGATGGCGCCATACCCGGCTGCGCGCCGGAAAGCCGGCTCAATGACGGATCGCGGCCAAGACGTCGGGAAGCCCCTGTTTTTCTGCGGGTTTCTCTGGAAATAAGCTGATGTCGCAATATATCGCTAGCTTCATCTACCTGCATGAGCAGCATCATGCGCCATACCACTTAGAATTCGGTTCGCATGTCACTTCGCAACATACTTCGCGCACAAACCGCAAATTGCCACGCCGAGGTCGATAGGCTTTTTGGCGCTTTCGACCTCGCCAATACCGAACAGTATAAGACATTCCTGCGCGCGCATGCCCGCGTCGTGCCGGCCGCCGAAAATGCACTCGAGGATGCCGGAATTATCTCCTTGCTGCCCGACTGGCCAGAACGGAAACGCAGCCACCTGCTGTTTGCCGATCTCAGCCATCTCGGCGATCGATTGCCCGCTCCCCTTCCGCCACCGAATTTGCGATGCGAGGCAGCGCTCTGGGGAACCCTGTACGTGCTCGAAGGCTCCAAGCTCGGCAGTACCCTGCTTGCAAAATCCGTACCCGATCACCTGCCCTGCAGCTATCTCACGCCACGGGGTCCAAAGGGCGCCATGCGGTTCTTCATGGATCGCCTCGACACAAGCGATGTCGCCGATCCCGCGGCCGCAGTCTCCGCAGCTCACAATATCTTCGATCTTTTCCTCCAGGCCGGGCAACTCGAACTGGAAGCCGTCCCATGAACGGCACGTTTGAACCCGTCGATCTGACCAATTGCGACCGCGAGCCGATTCATCAACTCGGCGCAGTTCAGCCCTTCGGCTTTCTGCTGGCGATATCCTCAGACTGGATTGTCACCCGCGCCTCGGCAAATCTGGCGGAGTTCCTCGGAATTGCCCAGCCCGACGCGCTCGGTCGCCCTGTTACCTCGCTGATCACGCCCGAGTCGCTTCACACAATTCGCAACAAGCTGACCACGCTGCGCGGTTTCGACGTCGAGCACATTTTCGGCGTTGCCTTGACGTCGGGTCAGGACAGGTTCGATCTTGCCGTCCACATGAATGAAGGTGGTGTCATCATCGAAGGCGAGCGTTGCCAAGAAGGCCGGCGTGACGCCTCCTCCCTTTCCATGCGCAGCATGATGTCCCGTCTCGACCACACGGAAACGATGGAGGCTTTCTTTCGCGACGGGGCAAGGCAGGCGCGCGCCCTAACCGGCTTCGATCGGGTGATGGTCTATCGCTTCGACGAGAGCGGTTCGGGCGAAGTGGTGGCGGAAGCCGCCCGAGCCGGCATCGGCTCGTTCCTCGGGCTGCACTATCCGGCATCCGACATTCCGGTGCAGGCGCGGGCGCTCTATCTGCGCAACCTGTTCCGCATCATCGCCGATGTTGACGCCGTCCCGGTCGCGATCCTCCCTGAACTAGACGAGAACGGTCAGCCGCTCGATCTCTCGATGTCGGTCCTACGCTCAGTCTCGCCGATCCACATCGAATATCTGAAAAATATGGGCGTCGGCGCTTCGCTATCCATATCGATCGTCGTGGACGGCAAGCTTTGGGGTCTGTTTGCCTGCCATCATTACGGTCCGCGCCTGCCCTCGGCCCAAAGCCGCTCCACCGCCGAACTCTTCGGCCAGATGTTTGCGTCTCGCCTTGAAAGCCGCGAACGGCGGTTGGCGCTCGATTATGAGACCAAGGCCCGCCGCATCGCCGACCGCCTTCTCACCTCCGTCGCCGACAATGCGAGCCTGCTCGACGATCCGGCTTGGCTGATCGAGGCGCTTGCCGACGCTATTCCTGCCGATGGCATCGGCGTCTGGATCAATGGCCGACTGGCGCTTGCCGGCATCGGGCCGAACGAGAGAAGCTTCGCAACCCTCGTCCGCCATCTCAACCGCAATGCGGCCGGCAGCATCTATGCCGTCGACAGGCTCGCCGAGGCCTATCCGGATCTCGATCTCGACGAAGCGGTAGCAGGCATGCTCGCTATCCCGATCTCGCGCTCGCCACGCGATTACGTCGTGCTTTTCCGCCAGGAACTGGTGCGCACTGTCCGCTGGGGCGGCGACCCGCTTAAGCCGGTGGAATACGGCCCCAATGGCCCGCGGCTGACGCCGCGCAAGAGTTTCGAGGCCTGGTCGGAACTGGTGCGCGGCCGCTCCCTGCCCTTCACCGAGGCCGAGCGCCGTGTCGCCGAAACGATCCGCGTCACGCTGATCGAAGTGGTGTTGCGTCTCACCGACGAGGCCAGCATGGCGCGGCAGGCCGCTAACGAGCGCCAGGAACTGCTGATCGCCGAACTGAACCACCGTGTCCGCAACATATTGAGCCTCATCACCGGCATCATTCGGCAATCGCAGACGACGTCGATCAGTGTTGGCGACTAC
This sequence comes from Rhizobium leguminosarum bv. trifolii WSM2297, assembly GCF_000271845.1. The sequence goes on from NZ_JH719395.1 coordinate 2,576,925, forward strand.
ATCCGCCAGATCGAGGGCCGCGTCCAGTCGCTTGCCCGCGCTCATGACCAGATCACCCGCGACCACTGGGCGCCGGCTTCGCTGCGGCAATTGCTACTGGCCGAGACCGCCGCCTATCTCGGGAAAAATGCGCAGCGCATCCAGATGCGCGGCGACGATGTGCTCCTGGAACCGCAGGCCTTCTCCACCGCAGCCCTTGTTTTCCATGAGCTGATGACCAATAGCGCCAAATATGGCAGCCTTTCTTCTACCGGCAGCGGCACGGTCGAACTTGGCTGGTCCCGCGATGACGAAGGCAATCTGCATATCGGCTGGCGCGAAAGGAATGGTCCGCCCGTCGTCGAGCCCACACGCCACGGCTTCGGTTCGACAATCATCCGGCGCTCCATCCCTTATGACCTCGGCGGCAAGGCAGAGGTCCACTACCTCAAGGAAGGGCTCGAGGCGGATTTCAATATTCCGGCGCGGCATGTCGTCGATCCGACGGCGGTACGGTCAAATCCGGCTCCGGTCGGAGCGGGCCAACGCAACACGGTTCCCGAAAATCATCGGCCCCTCCTGGGCCTGAAGGTGCTGCTGGTAGAAAACAACCTGATTATCGCCATGGATGGGGAGGACATCCTGCGCCGGCTGGGCGCCGACGTGGCAACGGCGCCCAGCGTCATCGAGGCGATGCAGATCCTGGCCGGCCAGTCCTTCGATCTGGCGCTGCTCGATGTCAATCTCGGCGATGAGACCAGTTTCGGGATCGCCGACCGGCTGGCGGCCGAGGGCGTGCCCTTCGTTTTTGCCACAGGTTATGGCGAAGGCATCGCCCAGGCAAACAGCCACTCGGACGCGCCCGTGCTGCAGAAGCCCTATACGATGGAAGGTGTGACGGACACCCCTGCCCGTCTGCCACTTCCGAAAAGGCACTAAAGCGCGTCGCGATCTTTCAGATTCGCTCCTCGCGCTTTAGGCCCTTGTTTTTACGCATGTCGTTATCGCAAAACCGCCGCACACTTTTGCGCGACATGCTCTAGCTAAACGTCAGCTATCGGAGCGATCCGGCCGCAGCCCGCCGATGAAGAGCTGTTCCAGAAACCGCGCCGCATCCTCGAAACGCCCCTCGCCGGCATGCTCCTGCCCGAGTACCGCACGCACCTGAACGTCGAAATCCGCATAATGCTGCGTCGTCGACCAGATCGAGAAGATCAGGTGATAGGGATCGCATTTGACGATCTTGCCCGATTTGGCCCAGGCGCGAATGACCTCCGCCTTCTCGTCGACCAGCTCTTTCAGCGGACCCTTCAGCTCGTCCTCGATATGCGGCGCGCCTTGCAGGACTTCATTGGCGAAGAGCCGGCTCTCGCGCGGAAAATCGCGCGCCATCTCCAGCTTGCGCCTGATGTAGCTGCGGATTTCCTCCTCCGGATTGCCCTCGGCGTCGAAGGCGCGCAGCGGCTCCAGCCAGGTGTAGAGCACCCGGTCGATCAGCGCCCGGTGCATGGCTTCCTTCGTGCGGAAATAATAGAGCAGGTTGGGTTTCGACATGCCGGCGACTTCGGCGATCTGGTCGATGGTCGAGCCGCGGAAGCCGCTTGCCGAAAACACGTCGAGCGCGGCCTCCAGAATCTGCTCTTCCTTCTCTTCCTGGATTCGCGTCCGCCTCAAGGTTTTCGCTGCTCTCGGTATGGTCACAGGCTGTCGTTTCCCCTTGAAATTCAACTTCTTCGCTCAAGTTTTGACCGGAGGCATGCCTCGCCGCTTTTCTTGAGCAACTGCCCGTATTTTTATCGGCAATTTTCGTGATTTTCGTCTTGAGCCCGGCGGTGGAAGTTGTAATGTTTACCAATCGGTCAAATTATCCGTCAGATGAAAAATAAAGGCAACTGGCGATTTTCCGGCGCTCGACAAAACCAATAAGGGGGCGCAGGAGAGACCACGGGAACAGGCGGGCATGCCCTTCGCATGACTGCCGCAAACAGGTGAGGGCTTGAAGAATGGTGGCAGCACCAGGCGAGAACATGCGCGTCAATGGCGACCGTCTCTGGGACAGTCTCATGGACATGGCGAAAATCGGCCCCGGCATTGCAGGCGGCAACAATCGCCAGACGCTGACGGATTCGGATGCCGAAGGCCGCGGCCTCTTCAGGACATGGTGCGACGAAGCGGGCCTCACCATGGGCGTCGACCGCATGGGCACGATGTTTGCCACCCGCCCCGGCACCGATCCCGATGCCCTGCCGGTCTATGTCGGTTCGCATCTCGACACCCAGCCGACCGGCGGCAAATATGACGGCGTGCTCGGCGTGCTTGCCGCTCTCGAAGTCGTGCGCACCATGAACGATCTCGGCATCAAGACCAAACACCCCATCGTCGTGACCAACTGGACGAATGAGGAAGGCGCGCGTTTTGCCCCTGCCATGCTGGCCTCAGGTGTCTTTGCCGGCGTGCACAGCCTGGATTTTGCCTATAATCGCAAGGATCCCGACGGTAATCTGTTCGGCGACGAGTTGAAGCGCATCGGCTGGGTCGGCGACGAAGAGGTCGGCGCCCGCAAGATGCACGCCTATTTCGAATATCACATCGAGCAAGGCCCGATCCTCGAGGCCGAGGAAAAGCAGATCGGCGTCGTCACCCACTGTCAGGGCCTGTGGTGGCTGGAATTCACGCTGACCGGCAGGGAAGCCCATACCGGCTCGACGCCGATGAACATGCGCGTCAATGCCGGCCTTGCCATGTCGCGCATACTGGAAATGGTTCAAGGTGTGGCGATGGGCGAGCAGCCGGGCGCCGTCGGCGGTGTCGGCCAGGTGTTCTTCTCGCCGAATTCCCGTAACGTCCTGCCGGGCAAGGTGGTCTTCACCGTCGACATCCGCTCGCCCGACAAGGCCAAGCTCGATCGCATGCGGGCAAAGATCGAGGCGGAAGCCCCTGGCATCTGCGACGCGTTGGGTGTCGGCTGTTCCATCGAGGCGATCGGCCATTTCGCGCCGGTCACCTTCGACGAAAAGCTCGTCACCTCGGTTCGCTCCGCTGCCGAACGGCTCGGCTACAGCCACATGAACCTTATCTCCGGCGCCGGCCACGACGCCTGCTGGGCCGCCAAGGTCGCGCCTGCAACGATGGTCATGTGTCCCTGCGTCGGCGGCCTCTCCCACAACGAGGCGGAAGAGATTTCCAAGGAATGGGCGACGGCAGGCGCCGACGTGCTGTTCCATGCGGTGGTGGAGACGGCGGAGATTGTTCCGTGAGCACCGATCCGGATGCAGATCTGGACAGCATGAGCCACGCCGAGCTGTTGTCGGCGGCGCGCGCCCTGCGCCATGCGATCCGCGGCCACCGGGATACGTCGGGTCACGAACTCTGTTGGCATCATCCCGATCTTTGGGCACTTCTGCCGGACACGCCGGCAGGCGGACAGATCGTGCCCGATTGGCCTCAATTCATGCGCGGCTGCATCCGCTACCGCCAGTCATTGGATAACCAGCTCGCGCAGGCACCGCGCAGCGACAGGGAGTTCGGAGAATGAGCACAGTCATCAAGAACGGCACTATCGTCACGGCCGACCTCACCTACGAGGCCGACGTCAAGATCGATGGCGGCAAGATCGTCGAGATCGGTCCGAACCTCTCCGGCGACGAGACCCTCGACGCCTCCGGCTGTTATGTCATGCCGGGCGGCATCGATCCGCATACCCACCTCGAAATGCCTTTCATGGGCACCTACTCCTCCGACGATTTCGAAAGCGGCACGCGCGCGGCCCTTTCCGGCGGCACGACGATGGTCGTCGATTTCGCTCTGCCCGCCCCCGGCCAGTCACTGCTCGAGGCGCTGACCATGTGGGACAACAAATCGACCCGCGCCAATTGCGACTATTCCTTCCACATGGCGGTCACCTGGTGGAGCGAGCAGGTCTTCAAGGAAATGGAGACCATCGTCCGCGACAAGGGCATCAACACCTTCAAGCATTTCATGGCCTACAAGGGCGCGCTGATGGTCGATGATGACGAGATGTTCGCCTCCTTCCAGCGCTGCGCCGAACTCGGTGCGCTGCCGCTGGTGCATGCCGAAAACGGCGACGTCGTTGCCTCGATGTCGGCAAAACTGCTCGCCGAGGGCAATAACGGCCCCGAGGCGCATGCCTATTCCCGTCCGGCCGAAGTCGAGGGCGAGGCCACCAACCGCGCCATCATGATCGCCGACATGGCCGGCTGCCCGGTCTATATCGTCCACACCTCCTGCGAACAGGCGCACGAGGCGATCCGCCGCGCCCGCGCCAAGGGCATGCGCGTTTACGGCGAGCCGCTGATCCAGCATCTGACGCTCGACGAAAGCGAATATTCCAATCCCGACTGGGATCATGCCGCCCGCCGCGTCATGTCGCCGCCTTTCCGCAACAAGCAGCATCAAGATAGTCTCTGGGCGGGACTTGCCTCCGGCTCGCTGCAGGTGGTCGCCACCGACCATTGCGCCTTCACCACGGCGCAGAAGCGTTTCGGCGTCGGTGATTTCACCAAGATCCCGAACGGCACCGGCGGCCTCGAAGACCGCATGCCGATGCTCTGGACGCACGGCGTCAACACCGGCCGGCTGACGATGAACGAATTCGTCGCCGTCACCTCGACCAATATCGCCAAGATCCTCAACATCTACCCGAAGAAGGGGGCGATCCTCGTCGGTGCCGATGCCGATATCGTCGTCTGGGATCCGAAGCGTTCCAAGACTATCTCGTCGAAGGCCCAGCAGTCGGCGATCGACTACAACGTCTTCGAAGGCAAGGAAGTGACCGGCCTGCCGCGCTACACGCTGACGCGCGGCGTCGTCGCAATCGAGGAAAGCACCATCAAGACACGCGAGGGCCACGGCGAATTCGTCCGGCGCGAACCGGTGACGGCCGTCAGCAAGGCGCTGTCCCAGTGGAAGGAGATCACCGCCCCGCGCAAGGTGACGCGCAGCGGCATTCCGGCGACCGGCGTGTGACGATGGTGCGTGACGATACGGCCATCAACCGGAGAACGGCACCTTCATGTCCATGACCTCATGCCGGCACCAGCGCGTCCAACTCCGGCAGAAGCACGACACTTTCCTGCTCGTTCGGATCGGTGCGCGCGATGATCGCGGTGCACGGCGTGCTGCTGAGGTTTGCCGGCAGATGCGGCACACCGGCCGGGATGTAGAAAAGTTCGCCGGCATGGACGACGACGTGCTGCTCGAGCCGGTCTCCGTACCAGGTGTGGGCCTCGCCGGAGAGCATGTAGATCGCCGTCTCGTGCGCCTCGTGCAAGTGCGCCTTGGCGCGCACGCCTGGCGGGATCGTCAGCAGATGCATGCAGATGCCCTTGGCGCCGACCGTCTCGGCCGCGATCCCTTGGAAATAGCTGAGCCCCTGCTTGCCGTCATAGGCATGGTTGGGCCTAACGATGTGGCAGGTGGGTTTTGATGTCGCGTCCATTCTCGTCCTCCATGAAATGTGCCGCCGGCAAGGCCTGCGGCGATGGTAACACGCAAACCGCGGCCCCGCGGCGAAAACAAGAACGGTCGCATTGATGCAAGCACCCTCCGTCGTATCCGCCAAGGATCTCTGTCTCACCTACCAGGCGAATGATGGCCCGGTGCGGGCTCTCAGCGATGTCAATCTCGATGTCCGCAAGGGCGATTTCGTCTCTTTCATCGGCCCGTCGGGCTGCGGCAAGACGACCTTTCTGCGCGTCATCGCCGATCTCGAAAAGAGCACCTCGGGCGAAATCTCGATCAACGGTATGACGCCGGAGCAGGCCCGCAAGGCCCGTGCCTACGGTTATGTCTTCCAGGCGCCGGCGCTCTATCCGTGGCGCACCATCGAAAACAATATCGCCCTGCCGCTGGAGATCATGGGCTATTCCAGCGCCGACCGGACGAGGCGCATCGCCGAAGCGCTCGATCTCGTCAGCCTTTCCGGCTTCGAGAAGAAGTTCCCCTGGCAGCTTTCCGGCGGCATGCAGCAGCGCGCCTCGATCGCCCGCGCACTCGCCTTCGACGCCGACCTGCTGCTGATGGACGAGCCCTTCGGTGCGCTTGATGAAATCGTCCGCGACCATCTGAACGAAGAGCTGCTGAAGCTCTGGGCCCGCACCAACAAGACGATCTGCTTCGTCACCCATTCCATCCCCGAGGCGGTCTATCTCTCGACCAAGATCGTGGTGATGTCGCCGCGCCCGGGCCGCGTGACCGACGTGATCGACTCGCCCCTACCGGCCGAACGCCCGCTCGACATCCGCGACACCCCGGAATTCCTGGAAATAGCCCATCGCGTCCGCGAGGGGCTGAGGGGGCATGGTCATGAGGTTTAGGCGCGTACCGTTTTGCAAAACCCCTCCCCAACCCCTCCCCACAAGGGGGAGGGACTTTAGCGCCGAGTCTGTGGAGGACCTCTGCGCTCATTCGCAGCGTCTGATAGAAAATTCGGCGAGCGCCACGGGCTTGCCCCTCCCCCTTGTGGGGAGGGGTTGGGGAGGGGTTTAGATGCCACATTCCAACATCACCCCCAAAACTCGCGACACGGCAAAACGCCTTCGTCGCGAACTGACAAAAGCCGAGGCCGCCATGTGGGATATGCTTCGCGATCTCAGGCCCTATGGCGCCAGATTCAGGCGAGAGACGCCGATCGGTCCCTATATTGCCGACTTCGCCTGGCTGTCAGCGCGGCTCATTGTTGAAGTCGACGGCGACAGTCATGAGACGGTCGGAGGCCGCGGTCACGATCTTGTCAGAGATGCATTCCTGCGCAATGAAGGCTTCAAGGTGCTTCGCTTCGACAACGCCCAGGTGCTGGACGGTCCCGACTATGTGTTTCTGACGATCGAGAAGCATGCCGCTCCATTTTTGAAGGAGCGCGTTGCATGAAACCCGATACCCTCAAAAACAAGATCGTCCCCGTCACCACCATCCTGCTTGCCCTCATCGCCATCTGGTATGTCGCCGCCGTGCTGATGAACGCGCCCTTCCAGCGTGACATGGACAGCCGCGCCGGCGCCGCGCCGACGACCTTCGAATTCATCGGCAAGACGCTGGCGCAACCGAAGCCGATTCTGCCGGCGCCGCATCAGGTGGCGCAGAACGTCTACGAGAACACCGTGCTGCGCAGCCTTACGAGCAATCGCAGCCTCGTCTATCACAGCTGGGTGACGCTCTCCTCCACCCTGCTCGGCTTCGGCTTCGGCATGCTGCTCGGCATCCTTCTTGCTGTGCTGATCGTCCACAACCGCGCCATGGACCGCTCGCTGATGCCCTGGCTGGTGGCGAGCCAGACCATACCGATCCTCGCCATCGCGCCGATGATCGTCATCATCTCCTACAATGTGCTGACCGGCGACAATGCGATTGCGCATCTGCTGAACCTCGATTCCGATGCTTCCCGGCTCGTCTCCAAGGCGCTGATCTCCACCTACCTCTCCTTCTTCCCCGTTGCCGTCGGCATGGTGAAGGGATTGCGTTCGCCTGAGATCATGCATCTCGACCTGATGCGCACCTACAATGCCAGCCCGACGCAGACTTTCTGGAAGCTGCGCGTTCCGGCCTCGATCCCCTTCCTCTTCACCTCGATGAAAGTCGCGATTGCCGCAAGCCTCGTCGGCGCCATCGTCGGCGAGTTGCCGACGGGCGCCGTTGCCGGCATCGGCTCGAAGCTGCTTGCCGGCTCCTATTACAGCCAGACCATCGATATCTGGGCAGCCCTTGTCGCCGGATCGCTGCTGGCGGGCATCCTGGTTGCGATCGTCGGCATTGCCGCGAAGATCGTCGACCGCGCCATGGGCGGGAGGCCGGCATGAGACATCTGACCTTTTCCTGGCAGGGCCTGACCGCCCTCCTCCTCTGCCTGGCGGCGCTGATCAGCCTGCCGCTGCTGGCCGAGGGTGCTGGGCGGCCGCTCACCGACGGCACGACGAGCCTCGTCTTCATCATCGTCATCGCCGCCGCCCTGCTGTCTTTCGCGCCGCAGCCGCCGGCCTACCGCGCCACCGTGCTGTTCATCGGCGCGCATGGCGCCGCCTGGATGCTGCTTTCCGCTCTCTCCGGCAATGAGGGCATGGCGACACGGGCTTTCTTCCTGCTGCTCCTTGCCTGCTGGCTGCTGGCCTGGCGATGCGTCACGGAGCTCTCGAAACTGCAGCCCGTGACCACCTTCGGCAAATCGACACTCCAGCTGCTGATCCCGGCAATCTTCGGCGCCTGGATCCTCATCCTCTGGGAAGCGGTCACGCGCGGCGCCGGCATCCCGTTCATCATTCTACCGCCGCCGAGCGCCATCGGCACCCGCATCATGGCCTCCCTGCCGATCCTCGGTGCTGATGTCAGGCAGACGATCTTCAAGGCGGTGCTGATCGGTTACATCGTCGGCTGCCTCAGCGGCTTTGCTGTCGCGGTGCTGGCCGACCGCGTCGTCTTCCTGCGCCGCGGGCTGCTGCCGATCGGCAACATGGTGTCGGCCTTGCCGATCATCGGTGTCGCCCCGGTCATGGTCATGTGGTTCGGCTTCGACTGGCCGTCGAAGGCGGCCGTCGTCATCATCATGACCTTCTTCCCGATGCTGGTGAACACCGTCGCTGGCCTTGCCGCCTCCGGCAGCATGGAGCGCGACCTGATGCGCACCTATGCCTCGAGCGACTGGCAGACGCTGCTCAAGCTCAAGCTTCCGGCAGCCATGCCGTTCATCTTCAACGCACTGAAGATCAACTCGACGCTGGCGCTGATTGGTGCCATCGTTGCCGAATTCTTCGGAACGCCGATCGTCGGCATGGGCTTCCGTATCTCCACCGAGATCGGCCGCATGAATGTCGACATGGTCTGGGCGGAAATCGCCGTCGCGGCGCTGGCCGGCTCGATTTTTTATGGCATCATCGCCCTGACCGAACGGGCGGTGACGTTCTGGCATCCGTCTATCCGTGGTGGCTAGGCGCGCACGGGATTCGAAAATGAGCCCGGGCATAACTTCAGAGGGTAAGGATAAGAAAATGAGAAAGTTGATGGTTGCAATGATGGCAAGCGCGATGTCGCTTGCAGCAGCCCATGCGATGGCCGCCAACAAGGTCGTGCTGCAACTGAAATGGGTCACGCAGGGCCAGTTCGGCGGTTATTACGTCGCCAAGGACAAGGGTTTCTACAAGGAAGAAGGCCTCGACGTCGACATCAAGCCGGGCGGCCCTGATATCGCCCCCGAGCAGGTGATCGCCGGCGGCGGCGCCGATGTCATCGTCGACTGGATGGGCGGCGCGCTGGTTGCCCGCGAAAAGGGCGTTCCGCTCGTCAACATCGCCCAGCCCTACCAGAAGTCGGGCCTGGAAATGATTTGCCGCAAGGATGGCCCGGTCAAGACCGAAGCCGACTTCAAGGGCCACACGCTCGGCGTCTGGTTCTTCGGCAACGAATATCCTTTCTTTGCCTGGATGAACAAGCTGGGGCTGTCTACCGAGGGCGGCGCGAACGGCGTCACCGTGCTGAAGCAGAGCTTCGACGTGCAGCCGCTCGTTCAGAAGCAGGCCGACTGCATCTCGGTGATGACCTATAATGAATACTGGCAGGCGATCGATGCCGGCTTCAAGCCGGAAGAACTGACGGTCTTCAACTACACCGAGATGGGCAATGACCTTCTCGAAGACGGCCTCTATGCGATGCAAGACAAGCTGAAGGATCCGGCCTTCAAGGAGAAGATGGTCAAGTTCGTCCGCGCTTCGATGAAGGGCTGGAAATATGCGACCGAAAACCCCGACGAAGCCGCCGAGATCGTCATGGACAATGGCGGCCAGGACGAGAACCACCAGAAGCGGATGATGGGCGAAGTCGCAAAGCTGGTCGGCGACGGTTCCGGCAAGCTGGACGAAGCGCTCTATGCCCGCACGGCAAAGGCGCTGCTCGACCAAAAGATCATCAGCAAGGAGCCCTCGGGCGCCTGGACGCACGAGATTACCGACGCCGCTTCCAAGTAATCGCGGTAAACATTGCAAAGCGAAACGCGCGGGTGGTCTCGCGCGTTTCGTCTTTTTCTTGACTGGATGAAAAAAACGCCTTGCAGCTGTCGCATTTGTCGGGCGTCAAGCGTCATAGGGGAAGACACAGGATCAATCATCGTCATGTTCACATAACCCTCTGGTGATTGATTCAGGTTCCGATGGTAATTATTGTCGGCTCATGGGGAATTGTTTTCTGCCGGGCTTGCATATCGAGCAAATCGATACCAATTAGAAGCCGATTTGCCGGCGAGGGACGAAGGCGGCAATGATGTGTGGATACCCCTGAGAATGCAGGAAAGGCAGTGGCCTGGTCGCGAGCTGAGTGGCAGACGCGCGAGTTCGGCTAAGCTTGTTACAAGATTGGACGAAAACGCATGGCACGCAAGCCGATTGGAATTCTAGGCGCCGCTACCCTTTTTGCAGCAGCTCTCGCCGCATCCACCGCATTTTCGCAGGAAAAGCCGGTTGAAAAGCCGCAACAGAATCTGCCGGCGATCGTCGTCACCAAGGCTGTGAATCGGACGCTCGTCGACCGTGTCATCGGCACGGGAACGATAAAGCCTGTCGAGGAAGTCTATATTCAGCCGCAGGTCGAGGGCCTTTCGATCCGCACGCTGAAGGCCGATGTCGGCGACAAGGTTCAGGCGGAAAGCACCCTTGCGACGCTCAACGATGACGCACTGGTGCTGGAGAAGAGCCAGATGATGGCGACGAAAGCCAAGGGCGAGGCAAGCCTCGCCCAGCTGCGCGCCCAACTCATCGAAGCGCAGGCCAATGCCGAACAGGCTAGGCAGCAGCAGGCCCGCTCCCAGGAAATGGGCAAGAAGGGCACGGTGTCCACCGCCCAGGTCGAACAGGCCGATGCCACCGCCGCCGCTGCTAACGCCCGCGTCGTTTCCGCCGAACAGGCGATCGAGGTCGCCGAAGCCGATCTCAAGGTCTTCGACAGCCAGATCGCCGATGCGGATCTGAAGCTGGCGCGTACCGATGTGAAGACCCCGGTCGCCGGCACGATCTCGGCAAAGAACGCCAAGGTCGGCGCCATTGCCGCCGGCAACGGCGATCCGCTCTTTACCCTGATCCGCGACGGAGACGTCGAGCTTGTCGCCGAGGTCGCCGAAAGCGATATCGTCAAGGTCATGGCTGGCCAGAAGGCGGCGATTTCGCTCTCCGGCAGCCGCGACAAACTTTCCGGCGCGGTACGCCTGGTGTCGCCGACCGTCGATCCCACCACTCGCCTCGGTCTCGTCCATATTTCCATCGACGATGACAGCAAGGCGCGTTCGGGCATGTATGGCAGCGCCGAGATCATCGTCCGCGAGACCGAGGGCGTATCGCTTCCTCTGACCGCCGTGCTCACCGGCAACGAAGGCTCGTCGGCCCGCAAGGTTGAGGGTGGCGTGGTGAAATTCGCCAAGGTCGAGACCGGCATCCAGGACGGTGCCTATGTCGAGATCGTCAATGGATTGAAGACCGGCGACGAGGTCGTGGCCAAGGCGGGCGCGTATGTCCGTGACGGCGACCACATCACTCCGGTGCGTGAACAGCCCCCGGCTTCCAACTAAAGAGACCATCCGATGAATTTTTCAGCCTGGTCCATTCGAAATCCCATCGCGCCGCTCCTGGCCTTCTGCCTGCTGGTGTTCATCGGCATGCAGTCTTTCAATAAGCTGCCGATCACGCGCTTCCCGAACATCGACGTGCCGCTCGTTTCGATCAGTGTGACGCAGAGCGGTGCTTCGCCGGCCGAACTCGAAATGCAGGTGACCAAGGAGATCGAAGACGCGATCGCCTCGATCACCGGCATCGACGAAATCCAGTCGACCGTGACCGATGGCAGCTCGCAGACCAACGTCATGTTCCGGATGGAAGTGCCGACCGAACAGGCTGTGCAGGATGTCAAGGATGCGATCGATCGCATCCGCAGCGATCTGCCGGCAACTGCCGAAGCACCGATCGTTACCAAGGTCGACGTCGAAGGCCAGGCGATCCAGACTTTCGCCGTTTCCTCGCCAGACATGTCGCTGGAAGAGCTCTCCTGGTTCGTCGACGACACCGTCAAGCGTGCATTGCAGGGCCAGGCCGGTATCGGCCGCGTCGACCGTTACGGCGGCGCAGAGCGTGAAGTGCGTATCGAACTCACCCCCGGCAAACTCGATGCCTACGGCATCACTGCCGCAAGCGTGAACCAGCAGCTGCGCGGCACCAACATCGACCTCGGCTCCGGCCGCGGCCAGGTAGCCGGCAGCGAACAGGCGATCCGTGTTCTGGGCGACGCCCGCAATGTCGCCGAACTCGCCGACACCACGATCGCGCTGCCGAACGGCCGCTTCGTCAAGCTGTCCGATCTCGGTGTCATCAAGGACACCTATGAGGAGCCGAAATCCTTCTCGCGCTTCGACGCCACGCCGGTTGTCACTTTCGGCGTCTTCCGCTCAAAGGGCGCCAGCGAAGTCAGCGTCGCCGAAACCGTGGCTCAGAGCCTCGACAAAGTCCGGACTGAAAACCCGAACGTGAAGATCGAACTGATCGACGATTCGGTTTATTTCACCTACGGCAACTACGAAGCCGCCATCCATACGCTGCTCGAAGGCGCGTTGCTCGCCGTCATCGTCGTCTTCCTGTTCCTGAGGAATTGGCGTGCGACGCTGATTTCGGCAATCGCCCTTCCGCTGTCCGCGATCCCGACCTTCTGGATCATGGACATGATGGGCTTCTCGCTGAACCTCGTCAGCTTCCTTGCCTTGACGCTCGCGACCGGCATCCTCGTCGACGATGCGATCGTCGAAATCGAAAACATCGCCCGTCACATCAAGATGGGCAAGACACCTTATCGGGCGGCGATCGAGGCGGCTGATGAAATCGGCCTTGCCGTCATCGCCACCACCTTCACCATTATCGCCGTCTTCGTGCCGGTATCTTTCATGCCGGGCATTCCCGGCCAGTACTTCATTCAGTTCGGCCTGACCGTCGCCTTCTCGGTCTTCTTCTCGCTGATGGTCGCGCGCCTCATCACCCCGATGATGGCCGCCTATCTCATGCGTGCAGAAGACGGCGTCGACGATCATCACGACAATGATAGCCTGCTGATGCGTGGATACACACGCCTCATCCGCGGCACCACCGGCCGCTGGTACACGCGTTATGCGACTCTGCTTGTCGCGTTCGGCTTCCTGGCCGGCTCCATCATGCTGCTGATGCAGGTTCCGGGCAGCTTCCTGCCGCCCGAAGACGCTTCGCGCATCGTGCTCTCCGTCGAACTGCCGCCCAATGCACGGCTTGACGATACCGAAAAGACGACGGATGCAATCTATGACAGGGTCAAGGATATCAACGGCGTCGAGAGCGTCTTCGTGCTCGGCGGCGCATCGCCGAAGGGCGATCTCGAATTGCGCCGTGCGACCATCACGCTGGCGCTCCACAAGCTCGACCAATCGCTGATCAAGAAGATGGTCAACGACGGGCTCGGCCGCATCCCGGTCATCGGTCCGATGCTGCCGAAGGTGGAAGTCCACGGCCGTGAACGTCCGCAATGGGATATCGAAAAGGAAGTCTTCGCCAAGCTGCGCGACATTCCCGACGTCCATATCCTGAAGCTCAACGACCGCGGCGAACGCGACCTCGCCTTCAACTTCCTCTCCAAGAACGAGAAGGACCTGAACGACGCCGTCGGCATTCTGGAATCCAAGCTCCGCGCCGATCCGTTGCTGGCAAATGTCAGCGCCGATGGCGCCCTGCCCCGTCCGGAGCTGCAGGTCTATCCGCGCAAGGACGAGGCCGCACGCCTCGGCATCACGCCGCAGCAGATCTCCGAAACGATCCGTGTCGCCACCATCGGCGATGTCGATGCTGCCCTTGCGAAGATCTCGCTCGACGACCGCCAGATCCCGATCCGGGTCCAGGCGGCGGTCGACATGCGCCGGGATCTTTCAGCCATCCGCGCACTGAAGATCCAGACCGCCAGCGGTGGCACCGTTCCGCTCGCAAGCGTCGCCAACATCGACTATTCGGAAGGCGTAAGTTCGATCAAGCGCAACAACCGTTACCGAGTCGTCTCGATCGGCTCCGACCTGCCGCAGGGCGTGGCGCTCGACACGGCTTCGGCCCGCTTCCGCGAGATCGTCAAGGAGGCCAACATTCCGGCCTCGGTGCACCTTGCCGAAAGCGGCGACACCAAGGTGCAGAGCGAGATGCAGCAGAGCTTCGTCAACGCCATGCTGATGGGCCTCTTGCTGGTGCTGACGGTTCTGATCCTGCTCTTCAAGGACGTGATCCAGCCTTTCACTATCCTGTTCTCGCTGCCGCTCGCCATCGGCGGTGTTGCCGCAGCTCTGATCATCACCAGCAATCCGCTGTCGATGCCTGTCATGATCGGCATCCTGATGCTGATGGGTGTCGTCACCAAGAACGCGATCCTGCTTGTCGACTTCGCGATCGAGATGCGTCATCAGGGCATGGCCCGTGTCGAAGCCATGGTCGAAGCCGGCCGCAAGCGCGCCCGGCCGATCATCATGACCTCGATCGCCATGTCGGCGGGTATGCTGCCATCGGCGCTCGGCGTCGGCGAAGGCGGCTCGTTCCGCGCGCCGATGGCGATCGCGGTGATCGGCGGCATCATCGTCTCGACGGTGCTCTCGCTCGTCGTTGTGCCCTCCTTCTTCCTGATCATGGACGATCTGTCCCGCCTGCTCGGCTGGATGTTCGGTCGCCTTGTCGGCCGGAAGGATCAGGAGGAGCTACCGCTGTCGCGCGAGGATCTCACCCGCGTCACCCGCGAGAACCGCAGCGATATCGACTCGCTGGAGGAGCGGCTGACCGCGATCGAAAAGCCGGAAGACAAACGCAAGAAGACCAACGGCAACGACACCAACGTGCTCCGCCTGCCGCCCTTCGCAGCGGAATAAGCACAGCCCAGGAAACAAAACGGGCCGGGAGCGATCCCGGCCCGTTTCGTTTTGCCGCCGCTTTTGCATTTGACCGAAATCAATTCCACCGCCGTATTCCTCGCCTATCCTGACCGACATGCACACGAAATCGGAAAGAAGGGCCATGTCAGAAGGCGGGCGGCTGGACAGGCCTCGGATAGTCACCGGCCGCGAAATGGCGATCCTCGCGAGAGCCGATATCATGGCCGGGCTCGACCACGAGGAGGTCGAAGCGCTGCGCGCCTGCGCCACCCTTCACTTCTGCGACCCGCACGACTTTCTCTTCCAAGAGGGCGAGAAGGCCGCCTATTTCTATTGCGTGCTCAGCGGTTACATCAGGCTCCATCGCAGCAACGGCAGCAACAGGCATGCCGATATCCGCATCTGCGAGCCCGGCGACAGCTTTTCCGAATGCCTGATCCACACCGAGGAGACCTACCGCTATGGCGCCCAGGCGATGGATCATAGCGTGCTGGCGCGTTTCCACATCGCCAAAGTCCGGCTGTTGCTGGAGGAGCGGCCAAGGATCGGCAAGGCGATCATGCGCAGCCTGTCGCTGCATTTGATCTCGACGATGGAATGCCTGGCAGGCGACCGCATGCAGACCGCGCCGCAGCGCGTAGCCCGTTATCTGCTGACCCACTCTGTCGAGAATGGTGACGGCGCCGCGCTGCGGCTGCCTTTCCCGAAGAGCCTGCTTGCCCGCAAACTCGGTCTCGCGCCGGAGGCGCTCTCGCGCGCCTTCTCGACGCTGAAGACCAAAGGCGTCACGGTGCGCGGCCGGGCGATCGTCATCAGCGACGTCGACATGCTGCGGCAGGTCTGACCGTCAGAATCGTCCCGGCTTCAGAGGCCACCCTGCTCCCTGAGGAAGCTGACGATCGAACTGACGCCGTCGCCGCGTTTCATGTCGGAGAAGACGAAGGGGCGCTGAGCACGCATGCGTGTGGCATCCCGATCCATCACCTCGAGATCGGCGCCGACATAGGGTGCCAGATCCTTCTTGTTGATGACGAGCAGGTCCGAGCGCGTGATGCCCGGCCCGCCCTTGCGCGGGATTTCCTCGCCCTGGCAGACGGAGATCACGTAGATGGTGATATCGGCAAGATCAGGCGAAAAAGTCGCCGCCAGATTGTCGCCGCCGGATTCGATGAAGACGACGTCGAGATCGGGGATCCGCTGGTTGAGGCCGGCGATCGCCTGAAGGTTGATGGTCGCGTCCTCACGGATGGCGGTATGCGGGCAGCCGCCGGTCTCGACGCCGACGATACGGTCAGAAGGCAGAGCCTGCATGCGCACCAGCGCCTCGGCATCCTCGGTCGTGTAGATGTCGTTGGTGACGACGGCGACGGAATAATCATCGCGCATCGCCTTGCAGAGTTTTTCCGTCAGCGCCGTCTTACCCGAGCCGACCGGCCCGCCGATGCCGACACGCAGAGGTCCGTTTCTTGATTTCATGTTATTTACTCCAATCGAAGCCTGATGATAGCGACGCAGCCGGCGCGCGCCACCGTCAAATGACGCAGTTGCCATCGATAATTTGTCACGATCGGAACAGCCGGGTCGCCTGCGTTTCATGGCGCAGGCTGGCAATATCGGCCTGCACCGTCGCCGAGCCCAGATCGTCGAGCGTCGAGGTCGCCGCCCGCCGGGCGACCTCTAGGAGGCGCTGTTCCAGGCCGGCAAGCACGGCAACACCGTCTTTCTGGCCGGCGACGCCGAGACGGATGCCTGACGACACCGCTTGCGAGGCATAAGCATGCAGAAAGGCGGCGAGCGCCTTTTCAGGCCCTATGCCGTGCGCACCGGTCACCGCTCCGACCGCAATGGGATAGGCAACCTTGTCAGGCAGCCTCTCGAACACGCCGTCCGGCCAGGCCCGCGCGGCCGCCAGGAAGGCCTCGCCGAGCAGCAGGGTTTCCTGGTGGCGCTCGCGCGATCCGGCAAGGGCCTCGGCAAGTGCGGCAACCTCGGCAACGCGCGCGGGCTCTGCTTGGCATCTGTGACTTTCAACCAGAAACACGGCATCGTTCCAGACCGAACCATGGCTGATCAGCGTGCCGATCCAGGCGGCAAGCGAGGCCGCATCCGTCACCAGCCCGTCGGCCACCGCCCGCTCCAGCCCACCCGAATAGGCAAAGCTGCCGATCGGAAAGGCCGGCGAGAGCCATGCCGTCAGGCGCAGCAATGCCTGCAACTCAGGGTCCCCAGTCATCGAGCTCAGTCGTGCTTGTGGTCGTGATGCCCGTGGTCATGGTCATGGTTGCATCCCGGCCCATGCACATGCTCGTGGCCGTGGTCATGTTTGTGTCCATGATCGTGATCATGATCATGGTCGTGCCCGTGGTCATGAGCCGCATGTCCGTGGTCGTGCGCATGCCCGCCAGGCGAATGATAGGCTCCGCGCGCCGGCTGGAAGGGCTCGTCAATATCGAGGACGGTGGCGCCGAGCCCCTGCAGCATGGTGCGGATGACGTGATCGCGCAGGATGACGATGCGGTCTTCCTCGATCTGCGCCGCGAGATGACGGTTGCCGAGATGCCAGGCAAGCTCGACCAGATGTGTGCGGTCGCGGCCGCGAATTTCGAAGAGCTTCTCATCGGCTGCGAGGATCTCGATCAATTCGCCGTCGTCGCGCACCAGCAGGTCGCCATTGGCGAAAAGCACCGGATCCTTGAGATCGAGCATGACCATCTCGCCATTTTCCAGATGCAGCAGCTTGCGGCGCAGGTGGCGCAGGTCATGCGGCAGCTTGACCTGGGCGGTCGGATGGGAGGAAGGGGTTTCGGCGGGGAGATAGGATGTGACGCGCTGCATGATGTGTCCGTTTTGCTGAGACGACGACCATGCAAAATAGCCCTTCCCGATGCAAGCACCAATAATCTTTCGCTGAAGGCCCGGTTTTTATATTCCGTAAGCCTGCATCACATTGTCGCTCTCAGATTCCCTGCTCTTGGCGTCGAGCCCGTGCCAGGCGTGATGCAGGCCTTCCCGCTCGTGTACGACGCGATTGCGCCCGAGCGCCTTGGCGAGATAGAGCGCCCGGTCTGCCGAAGCATAAACCGCCTGCTTGTTGCGCCCGGCAGCGAGATCGGCAACACCGCCGGAAACGGTGATACGGATATGGTGACCTTCGGCAATAATGGCACCGCTTGCGATCCGGGCCTGAACCCCTTCGATGCGCTCCATCCGCGCCTCCAGCGGCTCACCGGAGACAATGACGCCGAACTCCTCCCCACCCAGCCGTGCGACGACGGACATCTCATCGAAGGCGGATGTGAGCATGGCCGAGACCGCGGTGATGACGGCATCGCCGCAGGCATGCCCGAAGCGATCGTTGATCGCTTTGAAGCGGTCGACATCGAATATGACGAGCGAGGCATTGCCCTCGGTGGTCTCGAGCGCCTCGGTGAAGGCGCGCCGGTTCAACAGGCCAGAAAGTGTGTCCGTGCGGCTGAGCTTTTCGAACTCCGCCCGCGAAAGCGTCAATTCATGCAGAGCAAAACCGGCAGCCAGCGACAGCATGCCGGAAACCGTCCCGCCGACGAGCCAGGAAAAAATGGCGCCGAAGCCGATCGCATGCGCGAGTGTTACCGGCAGCAATCCGAAAAAGCCGAGCGGCGGGATCGTCAGCGCCATGATGACGCCGGAGAGAATGACTGCAAGAAAGCTCATCTTCAACGCAAAGAGATAGACATTCCTGCGATATTGAAAATTGCCGAAATCGGCCTGCAGCGACATCCAGTTTCTCATGAGAATCGACCTTCCTGCCCGGCGTTTCAACGCATTGATAGGAGCCCAATTGCTGCGGGTGTCTTAATCGACTCGTTAAAATTCGAACGGTTTCCGACGATTCGATTGACAGATTTTTTCTAGCAGGAGATGCAGCATCCCAATCCCTGAATCGGACAGCATGCTGAGACAATTAGGTCATTGATTTAAAACAGCTTTACCAGACTGCTCGGGAGGGGTGTTCCAGAATGGTCTAGCTGTAGAAAATGCCGGCTTTTCCACTGATTTTTACAACCGGATGGAGAGTGTCGTTCACAATTCAGTGCACGAGCGGGGCGGCCCACGGCTGGTTCAATTGTAGACACTCAGAGACAATCGCAATGATTGTGGGAACGGGTTCCATAAGCCGGTTCGAAGCCCCGCCGTGCGGAGCGCAGCGGCCGTCCAGGTGTTGCAGCCGAAGAGGGCGTTGAAATATCCCCTGGCCTCGAAGAACCGGTCGATCTCGCCGTAGCCGGCATCCGGGATCGGCAGCACCACGCCCGCGTCGCGAACGAAGCTGTCCGAGATAAATTTGCGCAGCCGCGCCAATTGATCGTCGCCAATATCGAATGCCGCAACAGAGGGCTGCGGCTCGGTGATATGGCCGGCCAGATCCACATGCATCACCGAGCGGTCGATCGTCAGCGCCCGCAGCACCGGCAGCGGCTTCAGCTCCCCCCACGTAGGGGTTTCCAAATAAAAAGAACGTCCGCCCCAGCCGACGATGAGCCATTCCGCATTCGGATGGCCGAGCGGAAAATCAGGGCCTTCGAGGAAGGAAAAGGCCGCCCGCGTTTCCTCGTCGAGCGGAATGGCAATATCGGTATGGATTGGTCCCGACAACAGCAGAATTCGATGCTTCGTTATTGCAGGCGACGCCTCGACCGGGGCAATCAGCGGCCGGGGAATGAAGGTTCCGCACGTCACCGAAAGCACAAGCAGAACGAGGACCCGCAAGAGCCAGCGGATACCTGTCCTCATTGGAGCCACCAGTGACGCATGGGACGAACCGGCCTAAAACAGGAAATAGCGCTGCGCCATCGGCAGCACCGTCGCCGGCTCGCAGGTCAGCAATTCGCCGTTCGCCCTGACTTCATAGGTCTCCGGGTCGACCTCGATCTCGGGCGTCAGGTCGTTGTGGATCATCGATGCCTTGGAGATGCCGCCGCGCGTATTCTTCACCGCCACCAGTTCCTTGGCGACGCCGAGCCGGCCCTTCAGCCCGGCATCGAGCGAAGCCTGGCTGACGAAAGTCACGGAGGAATTGGTGAGGCTCTTGCCGTAGGAGGCGAACATCGGCCGGTAGTGCACCGGCTGCGGCGTCGGGATCGAGGCGTTCGGATCGCCCATCGGCGCGGCGGCGATCGAGCCGCCGAGCAGCACCATGTCGGGCTTCACGCCGAAGAAGGCCGGATTCCACAAGACGAGGTCGGCGCGTTTGCCGACTTCGACCGAGCCGATCTCACGGCTGAGGCCATGGGCAATCGCCGGATTGATCGTATATTTGGCGATATAGCGGCGGACGCGGAAATTGTCATTGTCACCCTTTTCCTCCTTCAGCCGGCCGCGCTGGCGCTTCATCTTGTCGGCCGTCTGCCAGGTGCGGATCGCCACCTCGCCGACCCGGCCCATGGCCTGGCTGTCGGAGGATATGATCGAGAAGGCGCCGATATCGTGGAGGATGTCTTCGGCGGCAATCGTCTCTTTGCGGATCCGGCTTTCGGCAAAAGCGATATCCTCGGGGATCGACGGCGACAGGTGATGGCAGACCATCAGCATGTCGAGATGCTCGGCAATGGTATTCACCGTATAGGGCCGCGTCGGATTGGTCGACGACGGAATGACGTTCGGCTGGCCGCAGATCTTGATAATATCCGGCGCGTGCCCGCCGCCCGCCCCTTCCGTATGGAAGGCATGGATGGTGCGGCCCTTGATGGCGCCGATCGTATCCTCGACAAAGCCGCTTTCGTTCAGCGTATCGGTGTGGATCATCACCTGCACGTCATATTCGTCGGCGACCGACAGGCAGCAGTCGATGGCGCCCGGCGTCGTGCCCCAATCCTCGTGCAGCTTCAGCGAGGTGGCGCCGGCGAGCACCATCTCGGTCAGCGCCCCCGGCAGCGAGGCATTGCCCTTACCGGCAAAGGCGAGGTTCATCGGGAAGGCGTCGGCTGCCTCGATCATGCGCGCGAGATGCCAGGGACCGGGCGTGCAGGTGGTGGCAAGCGTGCCGTGCGCCGGTCCGGTGCCGCCGCCGAGCATGCAGGTCATGCCCGACATCAGCGCTTCCTCGATCTGCTGCGGCGCGATGAAGTGGATATGGCTGTCCATGCCGCCGGCTGTGACGATCTTGCCTTCAGCGGCAATCGCCTCCGTGCCCGGGCCGACGATGATATTGACGCCCGGCTGCATATCGGGATTGCCCGCTTTGCCGATGGCGACGATACGCCCATCCTTGAGCCCGATATCGGCCTTGTAGATGCCGGAGTGATCGACGATCACGGCATTGGTGATGACGGTATCGACCGCACCATCCGCCCGCGTCACCTGGCTCTGACCCATGCCATCACGGATCACCTTGCCGCCGCCGAATTTCACTTCCTCGCCATAGGTGGTGAAATCCTTCTCGATCTCGATGAAGAGCTCCGTATCGGCAAGGCGCACCTTGTCGCCGGTGGTCGGTCCGAACATGCCGGCATAGGCGGCGCGAGAGATCTTATAGGGCATCCATCAGGCTCCGTAGGAGGAAGAGACTAGCGTTTTTCCGCCGAGCCGCCTAAGGCGGCCGGCGGCAATATAGCTATCGACAAGCTGTCTTTCGGCTGCAAACGGGTGCCATTCCCAGCCGGCGTGACCGAAGCCGGCAAGCGTCACCTCGGCCTCGGGATAGTTGTTCAGCACCTCGGCAATGACGATCATGCCACTGCTCGGCACAACATAAGGGGCCGGCGCAAAGGCCGAAAGCGAGGCATCGACCGCCTCGTGGATCGACTTGTCGATGACGACATGCGTCTTGCCGGCATTAGCGCAGAAGGCACTGAACGCGTCCGTGTAGTCGTCGCAGAAATCGTCCAATTCCGGATGCGAGACGGCAAGCGGCGCCCCCATCGCGGCAAATTTTTCCGGATCGCGCACGCTCCAGATTTCACCAGCCGAGACGACGCCAGGATGGGTCCGCCAATCTTGCGAACCGAGCATCGCCTTTGCCGGCCGGCCGGTATTGCAAACCGCAACCGCATGCGTACGACTGCCGCCGGCGCCATAGGAGCGGCAATCGTTGAAGCGGATGACGAAATCGGCCGCATCGATGATGCCTGCCTCTGCCTCCGCGATTTCACCATTGCCGACGATCACGATCTTTCTGATCACCTTAGTTGCTCATCGTGTCTTCGAGCTCTTTCAGCTCTTTGGTGCGTTTGTCGGTGATGTTGGCGAGGCACCCGGCGACCAGCATCGGCTCCATCGTGCCGCCGCGGGCCTGGAAGCCGAAGGCGTCGCACTCGGCGTCGCGATAATCGATCCAGGCGCGTTGCGCCTTGACCAGCGCTTGCTCCGCGCCCTTCATGTCGCCATCCAGGTCCTTGTCGACCGCCGCAAGAGCCGCACGGGTCTTCTTGTATTGCGCATTCAAAGCCTTGTCGGCGGTATCGTGGCGCGCCGCCTCGCAAGAGGTCATATCCGCTTGCGTCTTGGGATTCTGGCAATCGATATCCTGAGCGCAGGCGCCACCTGCCGTCATCAGCATGGCCGCCCCGATGAGGGAGATGTTCAAACGCATGCATCTCTCCCGTTAAAGCTTGCCCATCACCAGCTGACGGAAGCCATAAACCTCGCGCTTGCCGGAAAGCGGGATCAGCGTCACTGAGCGCGTCTGTCCGGGCTCGAAGCGTACGGCCGTTCCAGCCGGAATATCGAGCCGCTTGCCATGCGCCGCTGCGCGGTCGAAGGAAAGCCCGGCATTGGTCTCGGCGAAATGATAGTGGCTGCCGACCTGCACCGGCCGGTCGCCGGTATTGGAAACTTCCAGCGTCACCGTCGGCGCGCCGGCATTCAGTTCGATGTCGCCGCTCGCGGCAATGATTTCGCCCGGAATCATCTTGTTCTCCTTAAGCCGCCTTGGGCGCGCAGCCCTCTGCCTTCAGCACACGTTTCGTCGATGCCGGATTTTTGGCGAGCATATCAGCCGGCCGGACGGGTCTCGCGACGAGATTGCCGCCGCAGTTCGGGCAGACACCCTTCAACACGCCGTCGACGCAATCGGCGCAGAAAGTGCATTCATAGGTACAGATCCGCGCCTCGGCGCTATCCGGCGGCAAATCCCGGTCGCAGCATTCGCAATTGGGCCTGAGCTCGAGCATTCCTGTCTCCTCACCGGATCGGTTCGTGCACGGTGACGAGCTTGGTTCCATCGGGGAACGTCGCCTCCACCTGCACGTCGTGGATCATCTCGGCAATGCCTTCCATCACCTGATCGCGGCCGATCACATGGGCGCCGGCCTCCATCAGCTCGGCAACCGGGCGGCCGTCGCGGGCGCCTTCGACGACGAAATCGCTGATGAGCGCGATCGCTTCGGGATAGTTCAGCTTGACGCCGCGCTCCAGCCGCCGCCGCGCCACCATCGCCGCCATGGATATCAGAAGCTTGTCTTTTTCTCTCGGAGTGAGGTTCATCATCTACCTGCTTATTGAACTCATAGATTCCAGACTTTCGGCACGGGCGCACCATTGCGCAAGGCGGAAATGACCGGGATCAGGCTTTTTCTGAGTGAGAAGCCGTCTGCTGCCGCAAGGCGAACGACGAGTTTGCCGTCCCAGGCGCTGGCACCGCCCATCGAACCTTCGACGAGCGGCCGCACTTTGCCGAGATAGGCTTCCGAAAGCGGCCCGGCATAAAGCAGCGTTGCAAAAGCCACCTGTCCGCCAAGCACCGCCTGCCGCGCCGCCAGCGCCGCCACTCCTTCGGAAAGCCTCAGTTCCTCCGCATGGATCAGTCGACCCGAGCGGCGGATGCGCCAACGGTCGCGGAAAAGCCCCGTCTCCACCGTCTCGCCCATCGCCTTGCGGCCGAGCAGCACCGCTTCGACCGCCAGAAAGTCGGCACCCTCGTCGAGATCGACATCGAGGCGGCGAAAAAGTGAAGCGCGGTCGAAGAGGATGGTTTCCTGCGGCAGCCAGTCGACGCGCGCTCCCGCTCCGACTTCAATGCGGGTCGTCACCTCGGCGGTCCCGGCCGACGCCTTGTAGATCTTCTCGCAAGCCTGGGTGGTGACGTCGATCTTCGTGCCGGCGCCGGCAACGACGCTCCAGTCCATCCGGTCGCCGCCGGTCAGCCCGCCTGCGGTGTTGATGATCACGGCTTCCATCGACGCATCGAAAGTATCGGGCAGGCGGATCTTCGCCGCACCCTCCTGATAGAGTTCACGGAGACGCGTGCGGCCATCGAGCAGCTTTGCCGCCAGATGCCCGCGCCCCTCCGCTCTTTGCGGTCTCGTGCTCGCCGCCGCAATCGTCATATGATGCCTTTCGGTCGTGCCACCGTTTCTCCATGCAATCGCACGGATAACGGAAGGCAAGCAATTCCCATGCCGTCCAGGGATGCTCGAAGCCGACGCGCGAGACTTGCGACGTGTGACACCCCTTGCTGAAAAATGCAGCATTTGCCGGTCAGACAGTCAGATGGCGGCGGGCCTCCGGCGTATCCAGGGTTTCGGCAAGGCCCTCATGCACGATCTCGCCACGATCCATGATGTAGACGTAGTCGGCAAGCTCGCGGCAGAAATCCAGATATTGTTCGACGAGCAGGATCGCCATGCCGGTGGAATCGCGCAGATACCGGATCGCCCGGCCGATATCCTTGATGATCGACGGCTGAATACCCTCGGTCGGCTCGTCGAGCACGAGAATCCTGGGGCGCGTCACCATGGCGCGCCCGATCGCCAGCTGCTGTTGCTGCCCGCCGGAAAGATCGCCGCCGCGGCGCGACAGCATCGACTTCAGCACCGGGAAGAGACTGAAGATGTCGTCGGGTATGTTGCGGTCTCGGCGGCCAAGCGGGGCAAAGCCGGTTTCGAGATTTTCCTTGACCGTCAGCAGCGGGAAAATTTCGCGCCCCTGCGGCACATAGCCGATGCCCTGCTTGGCGCGAGCAAAGGGCGGCAGGCCATTCAGCCTGGTATCGTTGAAGGTGACGGTGCCGGCCGACAGCGGATGCTGGCCGGTCACGGCACGCAGAAGCGAACTCTTGCCGACGCCATTGCGCCCCAGCACGCAGGTGATCTTGCCCATCTCGGCTTTGATCGAGATGCCGCGCAGCGCCTGGGCGGCGCCATAATGCAGATTTGCGTTTTCGACTGTCAGCATCCGTTCACCCATTCCCCATCAGTTCATCAGTGTGCGCCTCAGCGTCTGCAAGGCGTGCTCCTGTTCTTTCGTTCTTTCGCCGCCGGCCGTGGCCACGTCCTCGGCAATGCCGATCAGTTGTTGACGCTCTTGCATGTCGAGCGCCTTTAGCCAGAGATCCCGGAACCGGCGGATCGGGTCTTCGGGACTGGTGACGTTCTTGGACGCCCACTCGCCGAAAACCAGCACCTCTTCCATGTCACCCGGCCGGATGATGCCTTTCATGCGGCTGCGCACGACCTCCTTCGCAGCGTCGACATACATCGGCTTCTCCTTGGCAAGGCAGAAGAAGAAGGCCACCGCCGCAATCGCCGGATCGGCGATCGAGGCCAGCGGCGCTACTTCCGCCTGCTTGCGAAGCTTTCCGCGCCTCAAGGCGCCCCGCATGCGCTCGACGGAATCGATGATCTCGTTCCCCGCCTCACGCACCATTTTCAAACGCCAATACCAGATGACCGCGCCGCTGATCGCCGCGACCAGAATACCGAGAAAAGCCATGATGAAACCCCACAATAAACCCCGTCCGTTTTAGAACGTTTTCTTTTGTCAGGTTCAAGCCTATAAGTTGCATTGATCACCGTCCGAGATAGTTCTCGATCACCTTGGGATCGGAACTGACAAAGTCGATCGAACCTTCCGCCAGCACCGAGCCCTCCGCAAGGCATGTGACCTTGACTCCGAGGTCGCGGATGAAGCCCATGTCGTGCTCGACGACGACAACCGACCGGGTCCTGGCGATATCCTTGAGCAGGATCGCCGTTTCCGCCGTCTCCGCATCCGTCATGCCGGCCACCGGTTCGTCGACGAGCAGAAGTTTTGGCTCCTGCGCCAGGAGCATACCGATCTCCAGCCACTGCTTCTGCCCGTGCGAGAGGTTGGCGGCGAATTCGTCGCGGCGGTGCGTCAGCCGCACTGTATCGAGGATTTCCTCGATACGGGTCTTGTCCTCGCCCGAAAGCCGATAGAACAGCGTCGAAAACACGCCGCGGCGGCGGCTCAGCGCCAGCTCCAGATTGTCCCAGACCGTATGGCTTTCGAAGACCGTGGGCTTCTGGAATTTGCGGCCGATGCCGAGCTGGGCAATGTCGGCCTCGTCCTTCTTGGTGAGGTCAACCGTGCCGTTGAAGAACACCTCGCCCTCATCGGGCCTGGTCTTGCCGGTGATGATATCCATCATCGTCGTCTTGCCGGCGCCGTTCGGGCCGATGATGGCGCGAAGCTCGCCGGGCTCGATGACGATCGACAGCGAATTCAGCGCCTTGAAGCCGTCGAAGGAAACCGAGACGCCGTTGAGATAAAGCACGCTGGTGGGTTTGACGTCGGGAATCATCGTGTTCACTCCGCTGCCTGGATTTTCGGCTCGATATCGTCTCCCAGCACGGCCGGCGGGGCAGCCTTGGAGACGGCCTTCCGCTTGCCGAGATATTGGGCGACCGTGCCGACGACGCCCTTCGGCAGGAACAGCGTGACGGCGACGAAGAGGCCGCCAAGCGCAAACAGCCAGAACTCAGGGAAGAGGCCGGTGAAAACAGTCTTGCCGCCGTTGACGAGGATCGCACCGATGATCGGCCCGATCAGCGTCGCGCGCCCGCCGACCGCCGTCCAGATGACGACTTCGATTGAGTTGGCAGGGGCGAATTCGCCGGGATTGATGATGCCGACCTGCGGCACATAAAGCGCCCCGGCAATTCCCGCCATCATCGCCGAGACGACGAAGGTGAAAAGTTTGAAATGCTCAACGCGGTAACCGAGGAAGCGCGTGCGGCTTTCGGCATCACGTACACCGACCAGCACCTTGCCGAACTTCGAGCGCACGATCGCCGAGGCAAGCAGCAGCGACAGCGCCAGCAAGATCGCGGTTGCCGCAAAGAGGGCTGCACGCGTGCCGTCGGCCTGGACGTTGAAGCCGATAATGTCCTTGAAATCGGTAAGGCCGTTATTACCGCCAAAACCCATGTCGTTGCGGAAGAAGGCGAGCAGCAGCGCGTAGGTCATCGCCTGGGTAATGATCGAGAGATAGACACCGTTGACGCGTGAGCGGAAGGCGAACCAGCCGAAAACGAAGGCAAGCAGCCCGGGCACGACGAGAACCATCAGCGCCGCAAACCAGAAGTGGTTGAAGCCGTACCAGAACCAGGGCAGATCCTTCCAGTTCAGGAACACCATGAAGTCAGGCAGGATTGGGTCGCCATAGCTGCCGCGGGTGCCGATCTGGCGCATCAGATACATGCCCATCGCATAACCGCCGAGCGCGAAGAAGGCGCCGTGGCCGAGCGAGAGGATGCCGCAGAAGCCCCAGACGAGATCGAGCGCAAGCGCCAATAGCGCATAGGTCAGATATTTGCCAAACAGCGACATGATGTAAGTCGGGATATGCAGCGGGTTGGTCGGCCCCGTCATCAGGTTCAGAACCGGCACAAGAACGGCGACCAGAAGCAAGAGGGCGATTGCAATGACGATCTTGCGATCGAGAGACCGGAGAAGGAAGGCCGTAATCATGCTTCCACTGCCCTTCCTTTGAGTGCGAAGAGCCCGCGGGGGCGCTTCTGGATGAAGAGAATGATGAGGACGAGCACCAGGATCTTGCCAAGCACGGCGCCGGCGAAGGGCTCGAGGAACTTGTTGACGACACCGAGCGACAAAGCACCGACCAGCGTGCCCCAGAGATTGCCGACACCGCCGAACACCACGACCATGAAGCTGTCGATGATGTAGTTCTGACCGAGGTTCGGCGAGACGTTGTCAATCTGGCTGAGCGCCACGCCGGCAATGCCGGCAATGCCGGAACCGAGCGCGAAGGTGAAGGCATCGACCCAGCCGGTGCGGATACCCATCGAGGAGGCCATGCGCCGGTTCTGCGTGACGGCGCGCATCTGCAGACCGAAGGCGGAGCGTTTCAAAAGCATGAGCAGCGTCAGAAACACGACCATGGAGAAGACGATGATCCAGAGCCGGTTCCAGGTGATGGCGAGACCGCCGAGATCGAAGACGCCGGACATCCAGCTCGGATTGCGCACTTCGCGGTTGGTCGGGCCGAAATAGCTGCGGATTGCCTGCTGCAGGATCAGCGATACGCCCCAGGTGGCGAGCAGGGTTTCCAGCGGCCGGCCATAGAGATAGCGGATGACGGCGCGTTCGATGACCAGACCGACGAAACCGGTAAAGACGAAGGCGGCCGGCACCGCGAAGGCCAGCGAATAATCAGCGAGCGAGGGAAAGGCCGAGGTGATGTACTCCTGCACGACATATGTCGTATAGGCTCCGATCATCACCATTTCGCCATGCGCCATGTTGATGACGCCCATGACGCCGAAGGTGATGGCAAGGCCGATCGCCGCAAGCAGCAGCACCGAGCCGAGGGACAGGCCGTACCAGACGTTCTGGGCGACGTCCCACAGCGCCAGGCTGCGATTGATGGAACTGATATCGGCCTGGATCGCCGGCTTCAAATCCTCGGGCGCGGTTTCGAGTGTCGTCGTCAGAATGGTCAGCGCATCGCGATTGCCGCGAGCCGCGATCGTATCGATTGCAGCCTTCTTGTCTTCGACGCTCGCATCCGTCTTCAAGAGCAGCACGGCTCGCGCCGCTTCCATCGTATTCTTGATCTCCGCATCCTTTTCGGCCGCAAGTGCCGAATTCAGCAGCTCGAGATTGGCGGGATCGGCGTCTTTCAGCAGCCCCTGCGCCGCGGCGAGCCGCGCGGAACGGTCCGGGCTCATCAGCGTCAACTGGCTGTTGGCGGCGCTGATGACGCCGCGAAGCGCGTTGTTGATCTTGACCTTGGTCATCAGATCCGGATCGACATCGGCAGCCGCTTCGCCGGTGATCGGATCGGAATAGGTCGGTTCGTCATCGGTACCGCCCTGGAGGAGAACCGGACCGCCATCGGAGTTGACGTAGAGAAGGCCGCCGCTCAGCTGCTGCAGGATCTGGCTGACATGCGGGTCTTTGGAGGCGACCAGCGCCTTGATGGCCGCTTCGCGTTCCGGGAAATCGCCGACGCCGAGCGCATCGATAAGGACATGGATATCGTCCTCGGCCCGAACTTCGCCCGACAATGACAGACTTGAAATTGTTAGGCCAGAAAATGCCAGGCAGAGCGTGATCAGGAAAATCTTTATGGCGCGACACATCGGCTTTCTCGCCCTTGATATCGTTGGCCTTACGGCGCAATCGCTGGGACGGAGCTTCCGCCCGGGATCAAACCCGGACGGAAGTCACTCGGCATCGATAGTTCGAAGGGTCTATCAGGAACCCTTGCCGCCGCACTTGCCGGTTGCAACGTTGAAGTTGCCGCAAGACATGGGCTTGCGCCAATCGGAGATCAGATCCTTGGAGTCCGGCAGGTAATCCGACCATTCGTCGCCGACGACGGCGGGCGTCTGCTGGACGATTTCGAACTGGCCATTGGCCTGGATTTCACCGATCAGCACCGGCTTGGTGATGTGGTGGTTCGGCATGACAGTCGCATAACCGCCGGAGAGGTTCGGAACGCTGACGCCGATGATCGAGTCGAGAACCTTGTCGGTATCGGTCGTGCCGGCAGCCTGGACGGCCTTAACCCATGCGTTGAAGCCGATATAGGCAGCTTCCATCGGGTCGTTGGTTACACGCTTGTCGTTCTTGGTGTAGGCATGCCAGTCCTTGATGAACTTCTTGTTGGCCGGGCTTTCGACAGATTCGAAGTAGTTCCAGGCAGCGAGATGGCCAACGAGCGGCTTGGTATCGAGACCGGCAAGTTCTTCTTCGCCGACCGAGAAGGCGACGACGGGGATGTCGGTTGCCTTGATGCCCTTGTTGCCCAGTTCCTTGTAGAACGGAACGTTGGCATCTCCGTTGATCGTCGAGACGACGGCGGTCTTCTTGCCGGCCGAACCGAATTCCTTGATCTTGGAAACTTCGGTCTGCCAGTCGGAGAAGCCGAACGGCGTGTAGTTGGTCATGATGTCTTCTTTCGGAATACCCTTCGAAATCAGGTATGCCTCGAGAATCTTGTTGGTCGTGCGCGGATAGACATAGTCGGTACCTTCGAGCACGAAGCGCTTGACGCCTTCTTTTTCCATCAGATAGTCGACGGCCGGAATTGCCTGCTGGTTCGGAGCCGCCCCGGTGTAGAAGATGTTGCGCGAGGATTCTTCGCCTTCATACTGCACGGGATAGAAGAGCAGCGAATTCAGCTCTTCGAATACCGGCAGGACGGATTTGCGCGAGGACGAGGTCCAGCAGCCGAATACGGCGGCGACCTTGTCCTTTTCGATCAGCTCGCGTGCCTTTTCGGCAAACAGCGGCCAGTCGGAAGCCGGATCGACGACGACGGCCTCAAGCTTCTTGCCGAGAAGGCCGCCCTTCTTGTTCTGCTCGTCGATGAGCATCAGCATGGCGTCTTTCAGCGTGGTTTCTGAAATCGCCATCGTGCCGGAGAGCGAATGCAATACGCCGACTTTGATCGTGTCGTCGGCGGCCACCGCGCCCTGAAAGGCGGCCGATGCCGCCATGACGGCGCCGAGCGCAGCGCCGGTGATCGTGGATCTGAAATTCATCTGTTTGAGCCCCTCTTCTTGTTCCGCAACAGGCCGGAAACGGAATTTAACTGTTGCCGAGGGGACTATCGGGTGCTGCAACGCAAAAACACATACGCAAAATGACGTAGGCGCAGGGGCAAACGGACCGGGGGAAGGAAAGGGCATCTCCGCAGCTCAAGATGCCCCTCCTGGTTCGGAGACGGAAATTAGCCGTCGATCGTCAAAGTGACCGCCGTCGGACCGTAGGAGAGGCTGGCCTTGTGGCCGGAAACGGTGACCTTGCCGAAGGTGCCGGAAAGGGCGCCAGCCTTCAGGATCTCGATCTTCGTTCCGGGCGCCGGGGCATAGCCATCGGCAAGCGTCACTTCGAGATCGCCGGCCAACGCCGCCTCGCCTCCGACGGACAGCGTGCCTGCACCGTTCGCGCCGATTGTCAGCTTCGCCGCGGCCTTGGCGGACTGCTGATAATCGCCGCCCACGGTCAGAGGTTTGTTGGCCGCCACAACCAGCGAACCGCCATTGATCGTTAGCCCGCCGGTGCCGAAGGCGGAGGGCGAGCCGGCCACCAGCGCGCCCTCGTCCAGCGCGGTGCCGCCGGCATAGCTGTTGGCGCCGGAAAGCCCGAGAATGCCGCTGCCGCCCTTCACGAGCCTGCCCTTGCCGCCGATGTCGTTGCGCCAACTATCGATCGCATTGAAGCCGCCCTTTGCCGCATCCATCGTCACGGTCACATCCTGATCGAAGGCACCGTAGCCGTCGGCGGCGGCAAACAGGTTGAGACGGCCGTAACCCGCATCGTCAATGAGCGGATAGCCAGAGGCGATCTCTGTCGTCTTCAACACCTCGCGGCGCTGCGCGCCGTCGAGATAGGGCAGACGCGTTTCGAGAAGCGCTTCGGCGCCCTGCGGCACGCGAGCCGGCTGGTCGGTCGCATGGATCGTCGGCAGGCCGTAGCTCAGGCGCTGCAGTACGTAAGCGCGATTGGCGTCATGATCGGCAAAGCGGTCCGCCGCGATCGGCGCCGCATGCGCAGCGACTTCGAGCGCACTCGCATCGGCAACGGCGGATTTGGCGATGAGCCATGACTGCGCCTGGGCGTAAGCATTGCTCTTCAGCGCTGAGTTGTCGGCCTTGTTCAGATTATAGACCACCGTCGCGGTGCCGAGCATGCGGCCGCCCATTACGTCGAGAGGAGAATGCATGCCGGAAAGAATACGGTCTTCGCCCAGTTCGCTGGCGCGCGTGATCATTTCCTGAAAGCGCTGCGGCACGAGGTAGGCCATGGCAAGTGCATCCCGCCAGGCTTCCGCCGTATGACCGCTCGGGAAGCCACCATCCTCGACCGGCTTGCCGCTCTTGGCAGGCTCCAGGGTCGGAACAACCGACACATCCTGGCTCCAGCGGTACGGACGGCCATATTTAAAATAACGCTTGGCTGGCTCCGTCGAGCCGTCACCGCTTGCAGCGTTGATGAAGTCGATTGCAAGACCCATGTCCGGGTTTGCTTCGGTCTTGTTTTCCGTGTCCGGCTTGCTGCCGGCGCCGCGATTGTTGCCCTTGTCGTCATATTTGACCGTCGTCGCATCGGCCGCCACCTCGGTGATCGTGGTGGTCTGTTTGGAGCCGGCCTTCCAGGTAGGCGTCAACGGACCGAGGCCGTCGACGATGCTGGCATTCTTGCCGCGCCGATCGTCGAGATAGGCGGCCACGGCCTGATCGGCGGTCCGCGCCCGCGTCGCGTTGACGACATAGGCGATGTTTGCATCGTGGACGGCCTGGTTGACGATATGGCCGTCGGTTTTGCTGGAAGGAATGCCGTCCCAATCCGTCTTGGCGACCGCCGGGCAATTGTCCTTGGCCGGGGCTTCGACGCCCGCATCGACGAAGGGCGTTCGCGGAGTCCAGACTTCGAGGAAGCCGGAAAGAAGATGAACGGCGGCGTTGGTGTCCACCGTCGAGAAGCAGGCGTCACCGCGCTTATTGGTGTTTCCGGTCTCGACATAAGGCGCCTTCGCCACTGTCACCTGCTCGGCGCCGGCAAGCGAAGGCACGATCGAAACAAGGCAGACGAGGGCGGTGCTCAGGCGGAAAAGGCTTGAAACAGACATGGGTGATACCTGAAATGATTGAACGAACGGCGGGAGAGTTAGAGGGCTTGTGTGACAGACCGGCTTCAAAAATATGGCGGTTCCGTGAATCTGCCAGTGCTCCGCCCTTGCCTTTCTCGCCCATCCCGCCAAAACTGTTTCGAGACGATGAGGCCAACCGGAATGCCGGAAGGAAGACATGGCAGCGCGCCAACGCATCATTCCGGTGAGACGCGAATATAATCGCTGGGTCGCCAACCAGACGCTGGAAGATTATGCGTTGCGCTTCACCGCAAAGAGCGCCCGCCACTTCTCCTCCCAGCGCATCTCGCAGACGGCGATCGGCGCGATCTCCTTCCTGGCGCTTGAGGCGATCGGCGGCGCGATCACCCTCTCCTACGGCACCACCAACGCCTTCTATGCCATTATAGTCGCCTCGATCGCCATGCTGGCGATCGGCCTGCCGATCAGCCGCTACGCCATCCGCCACGGCGTCGACATCGACCTTCTGACGCGCGGCGCCGGCTTCGGCTATATAGGCTCGACCATCACCTCGCTGATCTATGCGAGCTTCACCTTCATGCTGTTTGCGATCGAGGCCTCGATCATGTCCGGGGCGCTCGAGCTCACCCTCGGCATCCCGCTGTGGATCGGCTACATTCTCAGCGCCGTCATGGTGATCCCGCTGGTGACGCATGGCGTGCGGCTGATCAGCAAGTTCCAGCTGTTGACCCAGCCCTTCTGGATCGTGCTGAATATCCTGCCCTTCATATTCATCGCCTGTTTGGACTGGGAAAAATTCGATCTCTGGCGCGCCTTTGCCGGCATCCGCCATGCTTCCGGCCCGCCCGGCACCATCGCCGATTTCGATCTGGTAGAGTTCGGCGCCGCCTCTGCCGTGATCCTGGCGCTGATGTCGCAGATCGGCGAACAGGCCGACTTCCTGCGTTTCCTGCCGCCGGAGCCGCGGCGCAAGTGGCGCCATCGCCTCGCTGTCTTCCTCGCGGGACCCGGCTGGGTCGTCATCGGCGCGCCGAAGCTGCTTGCTGGTTCCTTTCTCGTCGTGCTGACCTTCACCTCTGGCGTGCCGGTGGATCGCGCCGCCGATCCGGCGCAGATGTATCTGACCGCTTTCGGCTACATGGTCCCTTGGCACGATGCGGCGCTGCTGTTGATGGCTGCTTTCGTCGTCGTTTCGCAGCTGAAGATCAACGTGATGAATGCCTATGCCGGCTCGCTCGCCTGGTCGAACTTTTTCTCGCGACTGACCCACAGCCATCCCGGCCGCGTCATCTGGCTGGTCTTCAACGTCGCGATCGCCCTACTTTTGATGGAGCTCGGCATCTACCGGCTGCTGGAGGAGACGCTCGGCATCTTCTCGATCATCGCCATGGCCTGGCTCTGCACGATCTCCGCCGATCTCTTCATCAACAAGCCGCTGGGGCTCGCTCCGCCCGGCATCGAGTTCAAGCGCGCACATCTCTACGACATCAACCCGGTCGGTCTCGGGGCCATGACGCTGTCGGCGACCGTCTCGCTGATTGCTCATTTCGGCGCCTTCGGCGAGATCGCCGCCTCGCTCGCCCCTTATATCACCCTGGTCATCGCCCTGGTCGCCTCGCCTGTCATCGCCTGGGCGACAAAAGGCAAATTCTATCTCGCCCGCAAGCCGCGCCACAGCTGGAAGAACCTGACGGACATCACTTGCTCGGTCTGTGAACACCCGTTCGAGCCGGAGGATATGGCCTGGTGCCCGGCCTATGCTGCGCCGATCTGCTCGCTCTGCTGTTCGCTCGACAGCCGTTGCCACGACATGTGCAAGCCGGCCGCCAGCTTCAATGCGCAGGTCGGCACCGTCGCCAAGGTGCTGCTGCCTGACGCCATTCTGGGGAAGCTGACGACGCGCCTTGGCCGCTATGGCATCGCCGTCGTGCTGGCCTTGACCGCCATCGGCGCGATCCTGGCGATGATCGCCCATCAGGTCGCCGCCGCCTCGCCCGAGACAGCCGAGGTCGTCAACCGCACCATTCTCATCGTCTTCTTCGTCTTCTCGGTGATTTCAGGCGTTGTCTGCTGGTTCTATGTGCTCGCCCATGACAGCCGCGTCGTGGCCGAGGAGGAATCGTCGCGCCAGAACACCCTGCTGCTGAAAGAGATCGCCGCCCACAAGAAGACCGACACCGCCTTGCAGAACGCCAAGGAGACGGCCGAGGCAGCCAATCGCGCCAAGAGCCGCTATGTCGTCGGTCTCAGCCACGAACTGCGCACGCCACTCAACGCCGTGCTCGGTTATGCCCAGATCCTTGAGCGCGACGAGACCATCCCGCCGCCGCGCCAATCCTCGATCAAGGTCATCCGCCGCAGCGCCGAACACCTCTCGGGGCTGATCGACGGCCTGCTCGATATTTCCAAGATCGAGGCCGGCCGCCTGCAGGTCTATTCCAACGAGATCAACATCCAGGATTTCCTTGACCAGATCGTCGATATGTTCCGCCCGCAGGCGCAGGCGAAGGGGCTGGCCTTCATCCATCAGCGCTCGCCGGCCTTGCCGCAATTCGTCCGCACCGACGAAAAGCGGCTGCGCCAGATCCTCGTCAACCTACTCTCCAATGCCATCAAATTCACCGACGAAGGCAGCGTCACCTTCGACGTCGGCTATCGTAGCCAGGTCGCGACCTTCACCATTGCCGATACCGGCCGCGGCATCACGGAGAAAGACCTGCCCCGGATCTATGAACCTTTCCAGCGCGGCGAGGCGGAAAGCGTGAGGCCAATGCCGGGCCTCGGTCTTGGCCTGACCATCACCCGGCTTCTGACAAACACGCTCGGCGGCGAGATTTTGGTTTCGAGCGTCAAGGACGAGGGCTCGACCTTCCGCGTCCGTCTCATGCTGTCGGCCGTCATGCGCGCCGTGGCTGCCGCACCGCAGGAGAAACGCATCGTCGGTTACGATGACCCGCGCCGCACCATCGTTGTCGTCGACGATAACGAAGACCATCGCGAGATGATGCGCGAAATCCTGGCGCCGCTCGATTTCATCGTGCTGACGGCGGCAGGTGGCGCCGAATGCCTGACGCTGATCGAGGGAATTATACCGGACCTCTTCCTTGTCGATATCCTGATGCCCGGCATGAACGGCTGGCAACTCGTCTCGCGCCTACGCGAAGCCGGGCAGACGGCGCCGGTGCTGATGCTTTCGGCCAATATCGGTGATGCAGCGGTTCTCGGCGACAGTGACGACAGCCACAATGACGCGATCGGTAAGCCGGTCGACATCCGCCAGCTCCGCGACAAGCTCGCTTTGCATCTCGGCCTGAATTGGATCTATGCCGACGCAGTAGCAGCCGTTCCTGTCAAGACCGAAGCGCCGATGCTGAGCCCAGGTGCCGCCCATGTGCAGGAATTGCTGCGGCTCGGCGAGATCGGTTATATCAGAGGCATCGAAGCCAAGCTTTCCGACCTTGCCAAGGTGGAGGCAAATAAGCCATTCACCGAGAAACTCTATACCTATGTCGCCGCCTTCGATCTTGCCGGCTTCATGACCTTCCTGCACGACTTCGACGAAAAGGTGGAATCCATTGGCTGAGTCGGCCCTCCCCCGTGACATCGTTCTGCTCGTCGACGATTCGCCCGAAGCGCTCGGCTTCCTCACAGACGCGCTCGAACAATCCGGCTTTTCCGTGCTGATCGCGACATCGGGCACGGCGGCGCTTGGTATCGTCGAGCGCATCACACCTGATCTGATCCTGCTCGACGCCGTCATGCCCGCCATGGATGGCTTCGAAACCTGCCGCAGACTGAAGGCCAATGCCGCGGTGGCACAGGTGCCTGTCATCTTCATGACCGGCCTGACCGAGACCGAGCATGTCGTGCACGCGCTGGAATCCGGCGGCGTCGATTATCTCGCCAAGCCGATCAATATCGACGAATTGCGCGCCCGCATCCGCGTCCATCTGCGCAATGCCCGCTCGGCGCAAAGCGCCCGCGTCGCGCTCGACGCTGCCGGCCGCCATCTACTGGCGGTCAAGGGCGATGGCGCCATCCACTGGTCGACGCCGCAAGCAACGCGGCTGGTCAATGCCGCCATGGGCAGCGACGACGGCATGGAAATCGTCGTCCGCCATATCGCCGGCTGGATGCGCGAGCGCGCAGCCGCAGTGCGCGACGGCATCATTTCGATCGCTCATGCCGGCCAGGCGGCGCTGCGGCTCGCTTTTCTCGGCGCGATCG
Source organism: Rhizobium leguminosarum bv. trifolii WSM2297 (assembly GCF_000271845.1). The sequence goes on from NZ_JH719395.1 coordinate 2,613,833, forward strand.
GCCCGGACGAATATCTCTTTCGCCTCACCGCCGCCAATCAGCGCAGCGACGACGAGATGCTGCGCCAGCGCTTCTCGCTTACCCAGCGCGAATCCGAAGTGTTGCTCTGGATCTCCAAGGGCAAGGCCAACCGCGACATCGGCGAAATACTGGGACTGTCGGCGCGCACCGTGAACAAGCACCTGGAACAGATCTACGTCAAGCTCGGCGTCGAGAACCGGGCGTCAGCCGCGGTAAAGGCGACGCATGTGCTGCACGAGATGTGATGGCGGTCGGCACGGTATCGCCGCCGCCACCGAAGTTGCCGGGGATCCTTCGCGACGGCCGGCAACGAATCCGTCGACAGCAGATAGTTGGCACCGCCACGGACGGAAATTGTACCTCCGCAAAACAAAGAAGCCCGGTCGAAACCGGGCTTCAATCTCATGTCCCAAAAAGGGAAGTCAAACTTACATGCCCTGCGGGACGTAGGTGTACTTGCCGTCCGCGCCCTTCTTCCATTCGTACATGATGTAGCCGGGGATCTTCGGGTCGCCCTTTTCGTCGAACGAAATGTCGCCGAGAACCGTCGGGAACGGACCCTTTTCCTTCATGGCCGTAGCAACGGCTTCAGGATCCACTGAACCGGCTGCCTTGGCGGCACCGACGATCGCCTGCATCGCAGCGTAAGAATAAAGCGTGTAGGCTTCCGGGTTGAAACCAGCTGCCTTGAACTTTTCGACGAGTTCCTTGTTGGCCGGGTTCAGCGTCGGATCGGGGCCGAAGGTGTTCAGGGTCCCGGCGACAGCGTCACCGGCGATCGAGGCCAGTTCGTTCGAAACGATACCATCGCCCGAAACCAGCGTTGCCTTCAGGCCCTGGTCGGCCGCCTGGCGGATGATCAGACCAGCTTCGGTATGCAGACCGCCCCAATAGATGATCGAGACGCCGGCTTCCTTCATCTTGGCGATGAGGGCCGAGAAGTCCTTGTCGCCGACGTTGATGCCTTCATACATGACTTCCGTCAGGCCGGCGGCATTCATCGCCTTCTTGGTTTCGTCAGCAAGACCCTGACCGTAAGGGGTCTTGTCGTGAACGACGGCGATCTTGGCGTCCTTGAAGTGATCGGCAAGATACTTGCCGGCGATGGCGCCCTGCTGGTCGTCACGGCCGCAGGTACGGAACGTGTTCCAGAGGCCCCGTTCCGTAAACTTCGGGTTCGTAGCGGCCGGGGTGATTTCGAGGATGCCGTTTTCGGCATAGACTTCAGAAGCCGGGATTGAAACGCCCGAGTTGAAGTGGCCGATGACGAACTTGACGCCATCTGCAACGAACTTGTTGGCAACCGAAATGCCCTGCTTCGGGTCGGAGACGTCGTCGCCGAGCTCGAGCTTGATCTGCTCGCCATTCATGCCGCCAGCAGCGTTGATGTCGGCGGCCGCCTGCTCGGCGCCCTTCTGGAGCTGAGCGCCGAACGCGGCGTTCGGGCCAGTCAGCGGACCAGCGACAGCGATGAGGACGTCGGCCCATGCGTTGCCGCTGAAGGCGACCATCGCCGTCAGAGCCACTGCCGACAGAAGAGACTTCTTCATATTGTTACTCCCAATTTTTGGGCGGGTTCCGGTCCAAGGCCCAGCGCACTACCCACCATTGACTGCGCCAGGAAAGCTGTTCCACTCTGAAGGCAATTCATGCCTAGTTTCAACGGACTGTCAATGTTTGTCCTTCCACGAAAACGCGGAAGTTTTTTCGTACAGCCAGTAATAGTTGTTGACCATCTGGTTTGTGCGGCGAAAGCGGAAGCCGGCGGTCGAGAAGACCAGCAGCGTCACGAAATCGATCCCGTAGTAGAGGCCACTGAGCATCGGCCCATTGAACAGGGCGTGGTGCAGGAACTGCATCGCCCAGGCAAGCAGGAAGGTGTAGGCGACGGCCAGCGGATAGTTGTTCCAGCCTTCAGCCACCGCCTTGCCGGCGCGCCAGGCCGTCCAGAAGCCGATCAGCACGACGATCGCGCGAATGACAACTCGAACACCGACATCGCTTTCGAAGAAAAGTCCCTGCATGTCAAACTCTCCCTTCGAGCTAGTGTCTTCCGCCTTCGAGATAGGCGGCGCGGACTTCAGGATTGGCAAGCAGTTCCTTGCCGGAGCCGCTCATCGTCACCTTGCCATTCACCATCACGTAAGCGCGGTGCGAAAGCCTCAGCGCAGCGAATGCGTTCTGCTCGACAAGGAACACGGTCAACCCTTCCTGTTCATTGAGCTTGCGGATCGCTTCGAAGATGCCCTTGACGATCAGCGGCGCAAGGCCGAGCGAGGGTTCGTCGAGCAACAGCAGCTTGGGCCGCGCCATCAGCGCGCGGCCGATCGACAGCATCTGCTGTTCGCCGCCCGAAAGCGTGCCGCCCCGCTGAGCGTGACGTTCTTTCAGACGCGGGAAGAGCGTGAAGATCTTCTCGACGTCTTCGGCAAAGTATTTGAGATTGTCGAGGCCGGCGCCCATCTGGAGATTTTCCAGAACCGTCATGCGCGGGAAGATGCGGCGTCCCTCAGGCGACTGCGCGATGCGCAGTCGAGCGATTTCATGGGTCGGCATGTGGGTGATGTCGCGGCCCTCGAAGGTTACCGAGCCGGTGCGGGCTTGCGGGCTGCCGCAGATCGTCATCATCAGCGTCGACTTGCCGGCGCCGTTGGCGCCGATCAGGCTGACGATCTCGCCCTTATTGACGTGGACATCGATGCCGGCCAGCGCACGAATATTGCCGTAATAGGTTTCGACGCCATTCACCTGAAGGAGCGGTTGACCCGTCATTACTTCATCGCCCATCAGTTTGCGCCTCCTTCGAGCTGCTCGACGGTTGCGATCACCTCTTCCACTTCTTCATCCTCGACACCGAGATAGGCCGCGATAACCTTCGGATCGTTCTTCACGTGATCCGGCGTGCCATCGGAAATCTTCTGGCCGTATTCGAGGACGACGACGTGGTCGGAAATTTCCATGACCACCGACATGTCATGCTCGATGAGCAGGATAGACGTTCCGGTTTCGGCACGGATGCTCTGCAGCAGCGCGTTGAGCGTTGCCGATTCCCGCGGGTTCAGACCAGCGGCCGGTTCGTCGAGGCAAAGCAGCTCAGGGCCGGTACACATGGCGCGGGCGATCTCGAGACGCCGCTGAGCGCCGTAGGGCAGATCGCCTGCCGGATCGTCGGCACGGTCGATCAGATCGGCCTTCTCGAGCCAATGACGCGCCAGCTCGATCGATGCGGCCGCCTCCCGCTTGTACGGACCGATGCCGATGAGGCCGAGGATCGTGTAACCCGACGCCTTCATCAGCTTGTTGTGCTGGGCGACCAGCAGGTTTTCGAGAACCGTCAGGCCGGAGAACAGCCGGATGTTCTGGAAGGTTCGCGCCACCTTGGCTTCTTTGGTGATGCGAAAGTCCGGCAGACGCTCCAGCAGATACTGCTTGCCGCTCTTTTGGTTGAGCGTGATCATCCCCATCGTCGGCTTGTAGAAGCCGGTGATGCAGTTGAAGACGGTGGTCTTGCCGGCGCCGTTCGGCCCGATCAGCGCGGTGATGTCGCCGCGCTTGGCTTCGAAAGAGAAGTCGTTGATGGCCATCAGGCCGCCGAACTTCATCGACAGGTGCTCGACCTTGAGCAGCGTATCGCTAGACATCGTGTTGGTAACGGGGCTCATCAACCGTGGCCCTCCTTGGTAAAGCTTCCGGATATTGCCTTGCTTTCTTTAAGAAAGGCGGTCGGCTGACGTGAGCCCACGAAACCGCGCGGCTTGAACAGCATGACGACGACCATGGCGAGGCCAAACAGCAGCATGCGGTAGAGTTCCGGCGTGAAATCGGGCCCGAACACCGCCTTCAGGAAGTCCATTTCGCGCAGCGCTTCGGTACCACCGACCATGACGATCGCAGCGATCGCGATGCCGGTCAGCGAGCCCATGCCGCCGAGAACGACGATGGCGAGAACGACCGCCGATTCCAGGAAGATGAAGGATTCCGGCGAGACAAAACCTTGGCGTGCGGCGAAGAACGAGCCTGCGAAGCCGCCGAACATCGCACCCGTTGCGAAGGCCGTGAGCTTGGTCGTCACCGTGTTGATCCCCAGCGAACGGCAGGCGATCTCGTCTTCGCGCAACGCTTCCCAGGCACGCCCGATCGGCATGCGGCGCAGCCGGATGGTGACATAGGCCGTCAGCATGCATAGCATCAGGATAAGATAGAAGAGGAAGATCTTGTAGTAGGCGGAAGACATCGGCAGGTGGAAGAGCTTGGCAAAGCCGCCGGCCGACGCATCGAAGGGAATGCCGAAGAGTGTGGCCTTCGGAATACTCGATATGCCGAAGGTCCCTTTAGTGACGTCGGTCCAGTTGATGAGGACAAGGCGGATGATTTCACCGAAGGCGAGCGTCACGATGGCGAGGTAGTCGCCGCGCAGGCGCAGCACCGGGAAGCCGAGAATGACGCCCCAGAGTGCAGCGAAGATGCCGGAAAGCGGCAGCAGCACCCAGAAGGACAGGCCGAAATAGCTCGACAGCAGCGCGTAGGAATAAGCGCCGACCGCGTAGAAGGCGACATAGCCGAGATCGAGCAGGCCGGCGAGGCCGACGACGATGTTCAGTCCCCAGGCGAGCATCACGTAGATCAGGATCTGGATGCCGAAATTGTCGACCCATTTCAGCGAGCCCTGAGCACCGACAAGCGCCACGACCACAACAGGATAGAGCACCAGCGCAAGCAACGCGATCTTCAGGAAATGCCGATGGAAGAAGCTCTTTTCCGTCGAGATGTCGAGATCGCCCTGGCGCGCCTTGCTGAGCTTGCGGCGGTCGATATTCGGCCTGATGAAAACAACCATCGCGAAGCGGCCGATCGCAGCGACCGCGACGAAGATCGCAAGCAGCCCCCAGCGCTGGACGATGATCAGCTCGTTGTTGATGTTCTGGTCGGTCTTCAGGCCGACATATAGAACGAACATGCCGAACGAAAGGACGGCGGCGAAAAGGGCTTCGGTAAGGCCTTTGCGGACAAGTCCGGCATCGGGCTTGCCTGCAGAATTTTCGATGTTTGCCATGACGTTATACCTTCTCGACTTCCGGCCGTCCGAGGATACCCGTCGGCTTGAAGATCAGCACGAAAGCGAGGATGGCGAAGGTCGCGACATCCTTGTACGCGATGGTGAAATAGGCCGACCACAGCGATTCGATCAGCCCGATCATCAACCCACCGAGAACAGCACCCGGCAATGAACCGATGCCGCCGAGGACGGCTGCGGTAAAGGCCTTCACACCCGGCGTGAAGCCGTCGGCGAACGAAGCAACGCCATAATACATCAGATACATCGTGCCGGCGACGGCAGCCAGCGCCGCACCCATGACGAAGGTGATCGAAATTGTCTGGTCGACATTGACGCCGAGCAGCGCCGCCATCTTACGGTCCTGCTCCGTCGCGCGCTGGGCGCGGCCAAGTGCGGTATGATTGACGATGTACCAGAAGATCGTCAGCAGCACCGCCGTGATCACGATGATGATGATCTGCTTGAGCGACACCGAGATGTTGCCGAACTGGTAGACCGTGCTCACCATCGGCGGGATCGGCTTGTTGCGCGGACCCTGCGTCACCTGGATGAAGTTGGACAGCACGATCGACATTCCGATCGCCGTGATCAGCGGCGCCAGGCGGAAGGAACCGCGTAGCGGACGATATGCGACGCGCTCGATCGTCCAATTCCACAAGCTCGTCATCAGCATCGCAACGACAAGCATCGCCAGCAGCAGAACTGCCACCGGAAGACCTGCGAAGATGGATGTGAGAACGAGAAAGACGATAAGAGCGGCGAAGCCACCGAGCATGAAGATATCGCCATGGGCGAAATTGATCATGCCGATAATGCCGTAAACCATCGTATAGCCAATAGCCACAAGGCCATAGATGGATCCGAGCGTCAGCCCATTGAAGAGCTGCTGGACGAAATACTCCATATGTCGTTTTCCCCTGGATGCGAACCGAATAGGCTGCATCTCTTTTTGGTTCTTTGGTTCCCCGTTTCAGAGAACCTCATAGGCCGAATGCATACCGGTTTCGTTGGAAATGTGAAGACAAAAAGGATTTACTCCGACAAATTCTTGTCCGAACAGGCCTAAGTGGCGCATTTTGAACCAAAATCCACAGAAAATCAGCAAAGAAAGGCCTGTTTTTAGTCAGAAACTGCCACTGCATTAACGATTCGCAGATATCGTCGGCGAATTCCCTCTCCCGCTTGTCGCGTAAGCTATTCCATAGAATTGGAAGATGGCGCAAATTCAGACCCCAAGCCCACGACTTTTGCGAATACCATTTCACGCCCGGATGCCCCTTCTTCGTCTGACAAGGCTGAAAACTTATGGTAGCATCGTGGAACTGCGTTAGGGGATGCAGAGCGCGATGGGAAACACCATATCGAGTATGTGGTGATTGGGATGGATTGCGGGTGAGCGACAGTGGGGTGCTCGGCCCGCGTGGCGAACGGCAGAAGGACAATGCTGAGGACATTTGAAAGGGCGGCGCTTGAAGCCGGCAAGGCCATTATCACGGTCCTGCGCGAAGGCTTCCCGGTCGCCATGAAAGCGGATGCAAGTCCGGTCACGGTCGCCGACGAGGAGGCCGAACGCATCATCCTCGCTCATCTCGCCAATGATTATCCCGAAATACCCGTCGTGGCGGAAGAATCGGTCGCCGCCGGAAACGTCCCCGACATCGCCGGCCGCGGCTTCTTCCTGGTCGATCCTCTCGACGGCACCCGCGAATTCGTCGACGGACGACAGGAATTCACCGTCAACATCGCTTATATCGAAAACGGCGTCCCGGTGGCCGGCATCGTCTACGCCCCGGCGCTCGGGCTTGCCTTCTCGGGTGAACGCGGCCACGCCGAAAGGCTCGTCGTCACTGGCGATTTCACGGTCGGCGCTCGCAGTGCAATTGCCGTGCGCGAACAGCCGGACGACAGGCTGGCGCTCGCCAGCCTTCGCCACAACAGTCCCGAGACCGGAAACTTCCTCGCCCACCACGCCATCTCCAGATGCACCAATATCGGCTCTTCGCTGAAATTCTGCCTGCTGGCCGAAGGCAAGGCCGACGTCTATCCGCGCTTCACTCGCACGATGGAATGGGACACGGCGGCAGGTGACGCGGTGCTGCGTGCCGCCGGCGGTTCGACGGTAACGCTCGACGGAGCGCCGCTGACCTACGGCAAAACGGGCGCTGCCGCCGATTTCGACTTCGCCAACCCCAACTTCATCTCCTGGGGCGGCACGAGACGGGTCCTCGAACCGGCATAGTCACCCGCCGGCAATCCCTAAACCAAGCAATCCACGCGACCGAGCCTCCGCAGACAGCCAGGGGGTGATTCGCCAACGACCGGCCGGATCGGGTGATTCTCAGTTTGAGTCCCGATTTTTCCGTTTTCCCGCGCCGGATCCCTGCCGATCTCGCCTTGATTTTGTCATATTGTGACACAGTTTGGGAACGATCGAGCGACCTCACTCGAAAAATTTCGCGCTGGAATTCGTTAAAAATACCGGCTGGCGACCGGTGGTCGCGTGCCGAAACAACACGTCGCACCACCCCCGGAAGCCCTCGCCAAAGGCCTAAAAACCTTGACGAAATTCCAATTATTAACGAAATATCATGAGGTTGCCTCAACTTAACGCAGATGCGAAAGATTTATTGCAATGCGATATTTCTCTGGACACCATTACACAATTGTCGCATTTTTCCGTTTTAGTAGGGTTACCAAGACCTGAGTGCAGCCCTGGTGACAGGGTAAACCATTGATCGCCTATTGCCGCCGCACCCCTCGAAGACAACAGAGTACGATCCTTGAGCATCACGGAACTGAACAACAGCATTTCGACTGAGTCTTTCCGGCCGAGCCGCCGCCAGCAGCCGAGCCTTAAGATCCAGACCCCTGTGATCCATAGCGATGCGCCGCAGGCGCCGTGGATGGATCTTGTCCTGAAGCGGGCGTTCGACATCGTTTCGTCGTTGAGCGCCCTCCTCGTCCTTGCCCCTTTCCTTCTGTTCGTCGCCTTGCTGATCAAGCTCGACAGCCCGGGACCGGTGCTCTTCAAGCAGACCCGCTGGGGTAAGAACTGCAAGGCCATCAAGGTCTACAAGTTCCGCTCGATGCGTACCGATCTCTGCGATGTCTCCGGCGTTGCTCAGACAGTGAAGAACGACCCGCGCATCACCCGCGTCGGCGCTATCCTGCGCCGCACGAACGTCGATGAGCTGCCGCAGTTGCTGAACGTGCTGATGGGCCACATGTCCGTCGTCGGTCCGCGCTGCCATGCGATCGGCATGCGCGCCGGTGGCATGCTCTACGAAGAGCTCGTCCCGGAATACCATCAGCGCCACGCCATGCGCCCCGGCATGACGGGTCTTGCCCAGATGCGCGGCCTGCGCGGCCCGACCGATCGTCCGGCCAAGGCGCGTGCCCGCATTGTCAGCGATCTCTATTACGTCACAAATTTCTCGATCGGGATGGACATCCGCATCATTGCCGGCACCGTCGTGTCGGAACTGACCCGCGGAAAAGGCTTCTAAGCTTCTGACAGGGCCGGCAGCTTGCGAGCAGCCGGCACCCGAGCGCTCTGAGGACCGCCGCCTACGGGTGACCGAATCGAGCTTGCGCATCGCGCTCTTCCAATAACCCGACGCCATATGCGACGAGAGATCGAGAATGATCGCAATCTCGTCGCTGCTTTGCCGGCCGCAGACCGGCGCAGGAGCCGATTTCGCACCGGCGCGCCATCGCCCGCGCCCGTGTGAGCATGGGACATCCGCGTGAGAAGGCGAAGATGTATTGTTTCAGGTCAGCGTCGTGCGGGCGCGAAGGCGAAAATATTCTTCAGCACATGCATCTGAAAAAAACAGGTAGAGGTGGCTTTTTTTGCCGCCGCCCGCCTCGCCGAAGGCGATCCCGATCGTCCGCTTCCTCGCGGTCACATCTGCCGCAAGAAAAAAATCGCCTGCCCGGTAAAAAAATCGAGAAGGCTTTCCGGACAGTCAGCTGGCTTTCGGTAAAAACCGTGCGGCAGCCTCTTGGGATAGCTGAGAGCAGATAAAGATCGAAGCCCGCAAACTTCGCCATCTTGCCTCGCTGCTCATTTCCGACCTTCGGCGACATCCCATCGCGGCCTGTCTGCGAGGGCGAAAAATCCAGCATCCTCAATGCAATCGCCGCGCGCATGCTCGCCTTTATTCATCTTCATACCACGTGCGGCCTGTTTCAGCCCTGACCTCGCCACCGTCACTAAGGGACTGCGTGCCGGAGCGTCGGCAACACAGCTTTTGCCCGCATCCTGAGCACACCAAGCATCAAAAGCGCGAACTGGTCTGATACACGGGGAAGAACAGCGACGATGTCTGGCGCTCATCCCTCTGCCCGGCGCTCCCAATCCCCGTGGGAAATCAGCCCTATTTATTCGGCATGGCCCCATAGCAGGTCGCTACACGTTGACGGGCCGGCAGATGGCCGTCCCGGTTCGCCAACCGGCCGGAGGCGGCTAAATTTGTTATCAAAGTCTTACGATGGGCTTAGGCAATTTTTAAATGTGGCAGGCTAGAGTGGCGTCCGTGGTCTTGCGTTGTGTAGAGAGTCCAATGACCGAAATGATACGTCCCCGAGTGAAATATGTCATCGGCCCCGATGGCAGCCCCCTGACGATCGCGGATCTTCCGCCGCCCAATACGCGGCGCTGGGTGATCCGGCGGAAGGCAGAGGTTGTCGCGGCTGTTCGCGGTGGCCTGTTGAGCTTGGAAGAGGCCTGCGAGCGTTACACGCTCACGGTCGAAGAGTTCCTCTCCTGGCAATCGTCGATCAACAGCCATGGGCTCGCCGGCCTGCGCACCACGCGCATCCAGCAATATCGCCACTGATCGCACGCCATCACCGATATTTATTTCGGGCCGGACGCATTTCCCATAAGGGAATGAAGAAGGCCCGAAATCATTGACGAGGCCGCGTAGCACCAAAGGCCCGGCTGCGTGAAGGCATCCGCCAACCCCGTTGTCTTCGCCGCCGCAATGACGATCGCGACCAGCAGCACGTCCATCATTGACCACTTGGACAGATGCGGCACGACGCGACGATAGAATAGGCTGCCGGCCCTGCCGCCGGCACCTGCCGCTTCCGCGGAGATCCCGATCATCTTCAAAAGCGGAAGCACGATCGAGACCAATGCGACGATCGCCGCCAGCAGCCGATCGCCGCCCTGCCAGAGCGAGACGACGATTTCGATGAGCGACGGGGTCTGATCGAAGAAATACAGCGTCTCGAACCGGACCAGCGGTAGGATGAGGCCGAGTGCCAGGAGGAATGGCGCGACCACGAGCAGAACGGGGCGGATCATCGAAAGTGCGCTCATGGGCCCGAACCTCGCGCCGACCCGACATTTTTCATGAACACTCCGTCTCCTCCGGCAATTGCCTCGCCGGCTTGGCATGATCGCGTCCCCATGTCACGGTCGCCGACGACAATATCCCCACCCGCTGCGAGGAAAGACACATGGACATTCGAAACGAGGAAGGCGCTTCCGGCGGCCGTTATGCGGCCGAGGTCGAAGGGCATGAGGCTGAGATGACCTATTCGCGCACATCGGCGAAACTCGTCATCGTCGATCATACCGCGGTTCCCGATGCGCTGCGCGGCAAGGGCGTCGGCCAGGCATTGGCGCTGCACGCGGTGGAGGCGGCCCGCGCCGGCGGCTGGAAGATCATCCCGCTCTGCCCCTTTTTCAAGGCGCAGGCGCAGCGCCATCCTGAATGGAAGGATGTCGTGAATTGATTGTGTCGCTTTAAGCGGTCTGCAGTTGCCGGCGCCAAAAAGCGAAACACCAAAAGCCATGTATGACGGACAGCGCGCCCGTCATACATGGCTTCTCAGTGGCTCCCAGGGCGCCGCAGCCGGCGCCCGCCGTTTCTTTTACGCCCTTGCGCGGGCGCTGGTGTCACGTTCTTCCAGCGCCGTCGCCCTTGCATATTCCGCCTGCATCTCCTCGAGCGCCATTTCCAGCGACTCTTCCTGCATCTTCAGTTCCTTGATCGAAACCTGCAGGTTGTCGGCCCGCTGACGCGCGGCCTTGGCGAAGGTCGGATACGCGAAGTGATTCGGATCTGAGATACCGGACTTCTTTTCCTCGACGACGATCTGGCTCTCCAGATCCTTCGTCATTCGTTCGAATTCGGACATCATCATCTGCAATTGCTGCAATTGACGTCGTTTTTCGTTCACCTGAAACTCTTTCAGGCGAACGAGACTCTCTCGCGACTTCATACGCATTACTCCCGTGATGCGAGACCCCGGCTCACCTTTGAAACCGCCCTGCGCGCCGCTTTGACACGGTTTGCTAAAAAAATTCCTGCGATATTAACAAATACCTACCGCTGGTAACCTTTCGTTTACGGGCATCGTTAATGATAGGCCCGATGATTTAAGGGTCGGTAAATGCCGCGGCATTAAGTTCGAACCTTTTCATAGGCGAGTCGGATGAATCACTTAGCGCTTTTTCCTAATGTTAAAGATTAAGAGCGCCATTTGAGATTCCTATTGGAAAACAGAGAAATGGAAAAAATATTTAATAAATTCGATACTCCTTGCCAGAGTGAATTAGAATTTGTTAACCATTTCGTGGCAGCTTCCAAATCACGTAGCGTGTTCGGTATCGTGTAGGGGGCCAGACCACCTTTCGGCGGCGGTAAAGGGGATAATTATGCGGGTACTTCTCATCGAGGATGATAGCGCGACGGCGCAGAGCATCGAGTTGATGCTGAAATCAGAAAGTTTTAATGTTTATACCACCGATCTCGGTGAAGAAGGCGTCGATCTGGGCAAGCTGTATGATTATGATATCATCCTTCTCGATCTGAACCTGCCCGATATGTCCGGATATGAAGTGCTTCGCACGCTCCGGCTGTCCAAGGTCAAGACACCGATCCTCATTCTGTCCGGCATGGCCGGTATCGAAGACAAGGTTCGCGGCCTCGGCTTCGGCGCCGACGATTACATGACCAAGCCCTTCCACAAGGACGAGCTCGTCGCCCGCATCCATGCCATCGTCCGCCGCTCCAAGGGCCACGCCCAGTCGGTCATCATGACCGGCGAACTGATCGTCAACCTCGATGCTAAGACTGTCGAAGTCGGTGGTCAGCGCGTTCACCTGACGGGCAAGGAATACCAGATGCTGGAGCTGCTTTCGCTCCGCAAGGGCACGACCCTCACCAAGGAAATGTTCCTGAACCACCTTTATGGCGGCATGGACGAGCCGGAACTCAAGATCATCGACGTCTTCATCTGCAAGCTCCGCAAGAAGCTCGCAAACGCTGCCGGCGGCGCCAACTACATCGAGACCGTCTGGGGTCGTGGCTACGTTCTGCGCGAGCCGGATGGTGCCGAATACGCCGAAACCGCCTGATTTTTCCGATCCCCCTTATCGGATAACGAAGATCCCGCCCTTCCGGCGGGATTTTTCGTTTCGGCTTGGCAATGAGAAGCCGCCTTGAGAAGGAGCGATCTGAGGCTGAAGCCGTCGAACCTTCTCCGTCTCGATCAAGGAAACGGAATGCCGGCGGCCGAATGTGCTGGCACTTTCGGCATGACGCTGCATGGGGAAGAGAACTGCCGTCAGGCAGCGATCGCGCGGTTTCCGAAGACCGCGGTCAGGATCTTGCGGTCGAACGGCTTCAGCAGGAAGTCGGTGGCGCCGGCCCGTTTGCCCGCCATCAACTTCTTCAGATCCGCCTCGACGACGCAGTAATAGATCTTGACCTCTTTGCCACCGTCCATAGCGCGGATGGCGGCGATGAGGTCGAGGGCGCCTTCCATGCCGGAATCGACGATAAGATATTCCGGCAGCTCCGTCTGGCAGCGCTGCAGCGCCTCGCCGGCGTTGGAGGCCTCGCTGACGAGAAAATCGAGTTCGGAGAGAATGCGCTTGCCAACCTTGCGGACGATATCCGAATTATCGGTGATCATGAACCTTTGCATGGGCGCTCCTTTGCCCCTCGCATTCGTCGCAGCGAGAGGCCTCTTACAACCCTGGAGGATAGGTCCATCAGGCTAACGAATCGTTACCGGACGGGCGCGAACACCCACCTACGCTCCGAAATTAGGCAGCGGCGGCCACTGCCGTGAACACCAGCTCTTCGGCGCTGGCGCTGTGATCGAGCGTCATTCCGCACTCCTGCGCCAGAAGCACGGTGTAATAGGGCTGGATCGAATGAGCGTCGATCGCTTCCTCGATCGTGCCGGTCGAGATCTCGACGAATTTCGGCGGCAGGCGCATCAGTTTGCCTTTGGACGTCAGCTTGAACCTGGCATCGAATTCGGGATTCTCAAGCGTTACCTCGAGCACGCCGCCGCGCGGAATTGCCGAATAGGCGACGAGAAACAGGTTGAGCAGCAGCTTGACGCGATTTTTGGCGACGATGGCGCGCGGCCCGTTCCAGATCACCTCGGTCTTCTTCTCGGCGATGGCGAAATCCTTGGCGGCACGCTCGGCTTCGCCGGTATCGATCGAAGCGCCGACGGAACCCGATGCGCCGAAGGCGAGCCGGGCGAATTTCAGTCGGACGGAAGCGTTGAGCGCGCTGGTGCGGATGAGGTCCATCGCATCGGCGTCGGCACCGCCCTCATCCAGAAGTTCCAACCCGTTATTGATCGCGCCCACCGGTGAGATGACGTCGTGGCAAACGCGGCTGCAAAGAAGCGCGGCCAGATCAGGGCCGGACAAGGTGAGATTGGGGTTCTTGGACATCATCGTCTCCTGAGGGGCGGCAAGTTCATCGCGCCCGCGAATATGCTTCATCAAAATTGCGCGAAGTTTGCGATCGTACTCGGTGCCATAATGACACCATATTTGGTAAACCGATTGTTAAGATCATCGGCGCAAAATGCACCAATCGCCGCGAGCGCTTGCCCGCTCCCAGCCAAACGACGAACGGATGACACCATGCGCACTCGATTTCCGCACCGATTCATCGGCTTCTGCAGGTTGCTTTCGGCCCTCGTTTTTTCCTCGCTGATGGTTGCCGGACCTGCCTCCGCCCAGGACAACGGCCAGTACACGATGCAGGAAATCGTCGATGCCGGCCACTCCTTCTTCGGCTCCGCCAGCGGCGGACTTGCCAAAGTCGTCGAGAGTGCCTTCCAGAAATATGGCCTGCCGAATGGCTACATTCTCGGCCAAGAAGGCGGCGGCGCCTTCATCGCCGGCCTGACCTACGGCGAAGGCCAACTGAACACCAAGAACGCCGGCGAACATAATCTTTACTGGCAGGGCCCCTCGCTCGGCCTCGATTACGGCGGCCAAGGCTCGCGCGTGATGATGCTGGTTTACGACCTGCCCTCCGTCAACGGCATCTATGCCCGCTTCGGCGGCGTCAGCGGCTCGGCTTACGTGATCGCCGGCTTCGGCATGACGCTGCTCAAGAACAATGACGTGCTGGTCGTGCCGATCCGCACCGGCGTCGGTGCCCGCCTGGGCGTCAATGTCGGTTATCTCAAGATCACCCAGGCGCCGACCTGGAACCCCTTCTGAGGCAGCAAAGCCGCTGGAAAGCGCCGCCGTCCGCATCGGCGGCCTTGCCCATATGCGTCATGCGTGCTTAATCATCGCGGCTGACCTCTTATCAACCTTCGAATCGATGGCCGCGCCGTGATCGAATACGCTCTCTTGTTCGGATTGGGCTTCCTGACCGCGGCCTTCCTCGTCTTTCTGGTCTCGCCCGCCGTTCACCGCCGTATCGTCTGGTATACCGAGAACCGGCTGAAGGCGACCATGCCGCTGAGCCCGCAGGAGGTTCGCGCCCAGAAGGATATGGTGCGCGCGCTCTATGCCGCCGAAAATGCCCGGACCGCCCAGGATCTGCTGCGTGAACGCGAAAAATCCCTGTCGCTCCAGCTTCGCCACGACGCGCTCGCCGTCGATGCAGGCAGGCTTGCCGTCGAGATCGGTGAATTGCGGGCTCAGATCGGCGAGATGCATGTCGAGGCCGCCGAGCAGCGCTCGCATTTGCGCAAGGATGAGAATTATATCAGCCAGCTGAAGACCAACCTACATATTGCCGAACAATCCGCGGCCAACAAGGAGAACGAACTGGCGGCGATGCGGACGCGGCTGAGCAAACTCGGTGAACAGACCGATGGACTGAGGATCGACCTTGCCGCACGGGAAACCGAGGCGGAGAGCCTTAAATTCCGCGCCAACGCACTGCGCGACGAACGAGATACGTTGCGCCAGGACGTCAACCTAGTGCAGAAGCGCGCCAGGGATGCCGAACAGCAACTGACGCAGCAGCAGCACCTGGTGATCCGCCTGGAGGACAAGGCTGCGCGCGACAGCGCTTCCGCCGCCGAAAAGGAGGCCCTGGTCGCTCGCCGCCAGCAGGAGATCGCCAAGTTGAAAGAGCAGCTGAAGGCCGCCAATGCCGAAATCCGCAAGGTCAACCGCGTGCTGCGCGACGCCGGCCTCGCCGGGATGGCCGCGGAACTGCCGGCGGACCTAACGGCTGAAGACACGACAATTTCCACGCGCGACACTGCCGTTATGACGGCTGAGATCGGCGAGGATGTCCGCACGCGCAGCGCCGCTCTTGCCGAGCGCCTGGAGAAGGCAAAGACCGTGACCGGACGCGATGGCGCAATCCGTGAGGAGATCGCCTCGATCGCCGCCAATATGGTAGCGCTGACCGCACTCAACGAGGGCCCCTCCTCGCCGATCCGCGCGCTTCTGCCGGATACGGCGGAAAAGATCCCGAGTGATCGCGTCAGCCTTGCCGATAGGGCAGCCACCATCATCGCCGATTCCCAGCGCTAAGGCATGTCGCCCGGTCGTGTGCAGCAGTTCGGGGATAACGACATGCATAAAACAACGAACTGATTCAAATTCGATGCGACGCGCTTTAAGATCGTGATCTAGATCCGACCCATCGCCGACGCCATGGAAAACAGCGCGATCCCCGTTGCCGTCGCGGCGTTGAGGCTGTCGAGTTGTTCGGACTGCGGAATGCGCGCGCTCTGGAAGCGCGCCAGCAGCGCCTCCGGCAGCCCCTCCCCCTCCGTGCCGACGACAAGCGCCATGCGCGCTGAAGCCGGAATGACGCGAATATCCGTCTTGCCGTGCGGCGAAAGCGTCCAGATGGCAAAGCCGCGTTCGGCGAGCGCAAGCAGCACATCCAGCGCCTTGCCGCCGCGCCGGTGTGGAACGCTCAGCACCGAACCGACCGAGACACGCAGCGCCTTGCGGTAGAGCGGATCACAGCAGGTTTCGTCGAGCAGCACCGCATCCGCCCGGAAGGCGGCCGCGTTGCGGAACATCGAACCGGCATTGTCATGATTGGAAATGCCGCAGCCGATGAGTACCAGCGCTCGCTCCGGCAGCGCCTCGAGAAGTGCCGCCTCTCCACGATCCTCCCGCCGGCCGAGTGCCAGAACGCCGCGATGCAGATGGAATCCGACGACGCCGTCAAGCACATCGGCCTCGGCGACATAGACCGGCACATCGGCCGGCAACCGCTCCAGTATCGGCAGGACGCCGTCGACACGGTTGCGCAGCAACAAGATCTTCTCGGCAAAAAAGCCGCGGTCTTGCGCATGCGCCTCGGCCAGCATGCGCAGCACGACGGTGCCCTCGGCGATGAAGCGGTTCTCCCGGCCCGTCAGGTCGCGCTCTTTTATATCGCGGAATTCAGCGATGCGCGGATCGTCGGCGCTATCGATGGCGATCGGGATGGCGGCCATGCCGGCCTCAATTGCCCGCGACGGTGACGTCGGCGACGGTGCGGCCAGTCCTGAGGTCGAACACCAGCGCCTTGCGCTTGCCATCGACCGTTTCGCCGTAAAACAGGATCTGCCCTGCCGAAAACGAAGTGGACTGCACCTTGAAGCCGAGCGGCAGGGAAACCGTCGCCGCAAGCGGCGCATCCGAAGGCACGCCGGCGGCGGAAACGGTCGCCGCCGTCTCCTTCGGTTCACTGCGCGTCGTCTTATAGACAACCGCGCCGAAGACCGCCATAAGGCTCACGAACATGATGGCGCCGGAAACGATCTGCAGGCGGACCATCTTGCGCCGGACACTTTCCATCGCCGGATCAAGGGGCTTCTCTTCCTGGTCGTCTGGCTCGATTGCTGTCATCTGTGCGTCCCGTTCTAAAAAATGCGTCGGAGAAGAAGCGTCTTGAGCGACCCCTTTAAACAAGCAGCCGGCAATAGAAAAGTCCTGACCGCCGATGAAACAGCCGAAGGCCGTCTCGACGCCTGGTTGACGGCGCAGGTCGGCGAGGAATTTTCGCGCAGCCGCATCAAGGCGCTGATCAAGGATGGCCAGGTTTTTCTGCGCGGCGAACCCGTCACCGATCCGCAGCGCAAGGTGCGCAACGGCGATAGTTTCGAGATCACCCTGCCCGAGCCGGAAGACCCGACGCCGCAGGGCGAGGATATCCCGCTCGATATCCTCCATGAGGACGAAGACGTCATCGTCATCTCCAAGCCTTCCGGTCTCGTCGTTCATCCCGGCGCCGGCAACTGGACGGGGACGCTGGTCAACGCCCTGATCTATCATTGCGGCGACACACTTTCCGGCATTGGCGGCGTGCGCCGCCCTGGCATCGTCCACCGTCTCGACAAGGATACGACAGGGGTCATGGTCGTTGCCAAGAACGACATTGCCCATCGCCACCTCTCGCTGCAATTTGCCGACCATGGCCGCACCATGCCGCTGGAGCGAGCCTATCAGGCGGTCGTCTGGGGCCGGCCCCGCTCGCTGACGGGCACGGTCGACGCGCCGCTCGGCCGCGATACCGGTGATCGCACGCGCCGCGCCGTCAAGCGCCCCGACAGCCATGACGCCGACGAGGCGATCACCCATTACCAGGTGATCGAGCGTTTCCAAGAGAAGCCGGACGCAACCGCGCTCGCCTCGCTGGTCGAGTGTCACCTCGAAACCGGCCGCACCCACCAGATCCGTGTCCACATGGCCCATATCGGCCATCCGCTGCTCGGCGACACGGTCTACGGCGCCGGCTTCAAGACCAAGGCCAACCGCCTTCCCGAAGACATCCGCAAGGTCGTCAACGGTTTCAACCGCCAGGCGTTGCACGCCTTCATGCTGCAGTTCGAACATCCCCGCACCGGCGAAATCATGCATTTCGAAGTGCCGCTGCCGGAGGATATGGTGGAACTGGTCGAGGCATTACGGGGATAGCGGGGTCGTCTCCAACCCCTCTCACAGCTGCGTGAGCGGCACCTTGAACCGCCGTTTCGCCACACTTATCTGTATATTGACTTAGTGCGGGCTCGCAGTCAGAGCCGCATGTCCCGGTTTGCCTTTTTTAACGCGAGGACGCGTTTCCAACGGGAGCCGGAATTCACTTAGGAGGGTGCACTATGGCCCGAAATACCTTGCCGTCCATTACCGCCGGCGAAGCCGGTCTCAATCGTTACCTCGACGAAATCCGCAAATTTCCGATGCTCGAGCCGCAGCAGGAATATATGCTTGCCAAGCGTTATGCCGAGCATGGTGATCGCGACGCCGCACATAAGCTGGTCACCAGCCATCTTCGCTTGGTCGCAAAGATCGCCATGGGTTATCGCGGCTACGGCCTGCCGATCGGCGAAGTCGTCTCCGAGGGCAATGTCGGCCTGATGCAAGCCGTCAAGAAGTTCGATGCCGAGCGCGGCTTCCGCCTTGCCACCTATGCGATGTGGTGGATCAAGGCCTCGATCCAGGAATATATCCTGCGTTCGTGGTCGCTCGTGAAGATGGGCACGACCGCCAACCAGAAGCGCCTGTTCTTCAACCTGCGCCGGCTGAAAGGCCGCATCCAGGCGATCGATGACGGCGACCTGAAGCCGGAGCACGTCTCCGAAATCGCCACCAAGCTGAAAGTCTCGGAGGAGGAGGTCATTTCGATGAACCGCCGTCTGTCCGGCGACGCCTCGCTGAACGCGCCGATCAAGGCGGCCGAAGGCGACAGCGGCCAATGGCAGGATTGGCTGGTGGACGACCATGACAGCCAGGAAGACGTGCTGATCGAACAGGACGAGCTCGACACGCGCCGGCGTATGCTGGCGAAAGCGATGAGCGTGCTGAACGAGCGCGAACGCCGTATCTTCGAAGCTCGGCGCCTCGCCGAGGATCCGGTGACCCTGGAAGACCTGTCGACAGAATTCGACATCAGCCGCGAACGCGTCCGCCAGATCGAGGTCCGCGCTTTCGAAAAGGTGCAGGACGCGGTCCGCAAGGAAGCCCAGGAACGCGCCAAGGCCGTGCGCGTCGTCGAAGCGACGGCCTGATAACGGGGCTGAGCTTATAATAGAAACGCCACCTCCTCACGCGGGAGGTGGCGTTTTTGTTTCTACAGGACGACGAAGGACAGGCACGCCGTGCGGCCCCCTCAGCCGACCCTTCGGGCCACCTTCTCCCCGCTGGGGAGAAGCGGGGGCTGGCTGCTTGCCATCATTCCAAAAAAGATGCCCTGAGGTAGGGCGAGACGCTTCCACGCGCGCCATTCTCCCCAGCGGGGAGAAGGTGCCGGCAGGCGGATGAGGGGGCCGGCGCGGCATGGCGCACCGAAAGCCCGCTCACTGGCTCGTCGACACATCTCCGAGCGCGGCCCACTCCTTGATGGCGGTATTGAAGGCATCCGTTCCCGTATTGCCCTTTTCCATCGTCAGTAGTGCGCGGCGGCCGTTGCGGTAGGTGACCGGGATATCGATCCAACTGCGGGTCGACATCAGATCGAGATTGGCCT
The DNA here is from genome assembly GCF_000271845.1 of Rhizobium leguminosarum bv. trifolii WSM2297. Next base: position 2,633,621 of record NZ_JH719395.1, read on the forward strand.
TGCGCGCATCGGGATAGTCATTGAGCGCGATCATATGGAAATCGTCGGTGATCTTGGCCGGAACCGCGATCAGCGCGTCGCCGCGGTCCTGCTCGGTGCGCTTCATCGAGATGCGCTGGACACTGTCGATGCTGCCGCCTTCGAAATTCGGCGGCAGCGAGAAGACGATCTCGACGAGATGGCTTGCCGGCAGCGACGGATCGGAATTGCGTTTGAAGGTCACGAGAGCCGAGAGATTGCGCTCCGGCACGGTGACGTTGCCCTGTACCGTCGCCTCCTGCCGGCCGTCCTGGCCGGCCTCGTGCTGCACGCTCCAGACGACCGATCCCTCGATCGCCGTCGGCGAGCTCTGGCCGATGCGCTCCTCATAGAGGAACATCTTTTGCGACGAGCCGACGGGAGCGGTCTGCTGCGGCGATGCCGCCGGGCCGTTCGGCGTCGGCGTCTCGGCTGCGACATCGCCCTGCGCGGCCGCCGGCGGCGTGTCCGCTGCCGCGACATTCTGCTCGGCGACCGATTTTCCTTCGGCGGTCAGCGTTCCCGGCACCGTCGCCGGTCCGCTATCGACCTCGGTTCCATCGGTCAGTAGCCGCTGGGTGAATTTCGAATTGGCCACGGCGCCGTCATTGTTCATCGACGCCACCTGCGGGTTCGGCTGCACCGGTGCCGCTGGTGTATTCTGCGCTCCCGGTGTGGTCGGCTGGGCCGGCGCTGTCGCGCCCGGCTCGGCAGGCGTCGCGGAACCAGCCGGCGGCGTCGCCGCCTCGTTCCTGGTCGCTTGCGACGGTGCCGAACTGACGAGCCCGTCGACCATCGCCACCAGCGCCTCTCTGTTCATCCAGCCGGCATAGGCGCCGCCGCCGATCAGGATGAGCGCGAAGATCAGCGTGATCACCGTACCGATGCCGAAGCGGCGACGCTTCGGCTCCATCCGAAAACTCTTGCCCTGCAGCTTGGAAGCGACCATCTGATCGATATCCATCGCCGGATTGGCGTCATCGTCGTCAGCCGCGACCGAGCCGCGGCGGTCATAGCCGCGCAGCGCCTTTGCCTCGCGCCACTCCTCGCTCGGCGCGCCACCGGCAGCCGCCGGCTTGCCATTGTGCACTTCCGCGAAGATATCGACATCGTCGAAATGCGAGGCGACCGTCGCCTTCTTGTTGCTGCCGGCCTCGATCGGCGGCAGATCATCGAAGGCTGCGGTCTCCCAGGAGAAACTTTCCTTGGCCGTCGGCATGACGGCCGCCGGCGCCGCTTTTTCGAGGCTCGATATCACCTCCTCGAAGGCGCGCGCCGAGGTATCCGGGGTGATCGGCGCCGTCTGCGAATACTGCCGGAGTTCCTCTTCCGCCCACTCGGTCTCGGCATCCTTCGGCGCCGGAGCCGGCGTTTCGGCGGCGGGCTCGGCCCAGACGGGATCGAAATGGCCAGCCGCGTCGGCCTGCAGCGGCTCCTCGCGGCTGTGCTCGACGAATTCCTGCGGGCGATCGAAATCGGCGACCGGCTCTACCAGCCGGTTGGATGCATGCTCTATGCCACGTGTGATCGGCTCGAGCGGCGCGGCGGGCTCGTAAGCCTCTTCGACCTCCGGCTCCCCGCTTTCCACAACCGCCGGCTCGGCCGCGGCCTCTTCCGCAGGATGCTCGTCAGCATGATATTCGTCGGCTTCTTCGCTGCGATGGCCTGCAGTCGGCCAGCCGTCATGCTCGGTTGTCGCCTCATCGGCAGCAACGTCGCGTGTCTCGCTGGCATGCCATTCCTCGGCCGGAGCCTCCTCCTCATGCGAGGGATGCCAGTATGTCTCGACCGGAGCGGATGCCTCCGGCAAAGCCGAAGTCTCGGCTGAAACAGCTGTTTCCGGTGAAACAAGTGTCTCTTCGGAGGGCGGCTCCTCGGAAAGCGGCTCCTCAGCGGCGAGCCCTTCCTCGGCGTCCTCGGGCGCGGCGGCGGCTTCCACGTGGCCGGGCTCGCCGGCGGCCTCGGCCGCCTGCGGTTCCGCATCGGTTTCGTCGACCGGCTCCTCGACCGGCGGCTCTTCGACGGCCGTCTCCGGTGCAGGCGCCGGTTCGCCTTCGTCGTGAACCGTTTGTTCTTCCAGGGCTTCCCGCGCAGTGGCGACGGCAACCGGCTCATCGAGCGGCAGCGCCTCGGAGTGCTCGCCTTCCACTTCGCGGATGGCGGCCTCGAGCTTTTCGAGCTGGCGTTGCAGCATGGCTTCCGGCGGACGCGGCTTCATGTTCTCGAGCTGCCGCTGCACTGCGCCGCGGGCACGTTCGTAGACCTTCACCCGCATCTCTGGGGTATTTTCAGCCAGGCCGTCGACGGCCCGCCGAATAACTGCAATAAAATCCGCCATCAGTACTTTCTCAAGAAGTCCGGCACCCTACCGAACCATCCTCCACAGTGACCCGTGAGCTTAATCCTCAAACGGATCGGTCACAAGTATCGTGTCGTCCCGCTCCGGGCTGGTGGAAAGGAGCGCAACAGGCGCCCCGATCAGCTCTTCGACCTGGCGAACATATTTGATCGCCTGCGCCGGCAGGTCCGCCCAGCTGCGAGCGCCGACGGTCGATTCCTTCCAGCCCTCCAGCGTGATGTAGACCGGTTCGACCCTAGCTTGCGCTCCCTGGCTTGCCGGAAGATGATCAATCTGTTCGCCGTCGAGCATGTAACCGACGCAGATCTTCAATTCTTCGAGGCCATCGAGCACGTCGAGCTTGGTGAGGGCGATGCCGGTGATGCCGTTGGTGGCGATCGACTGGCGCACGAGGGCGGCGTCGAACCAACCGCAGCGCCGCTTGCGCCCCGTTACCACGCCGAACTCATGACCTTTTTCGCCGAGGAACTCACCGATCGCATCCTTCAGCTCTGTCGGGAACGGGCCTTCGCCAACACGTGTCGTATAGGCCTTGGTGATGCCGAGGATGTAGCCGAGCGAGCCCGGCCCCATGCCGGAACCGGCAGCCGCCTGACCGGCCACGGTGTTCGACGAGGTCACGAAAGGATAGGTGCCGTGGTCGATGTCGAGCAGGCTGCCCTGCGCACCTTCGAAGAGGATGCGCGAGCCCTTGCGGCGCTCCTTATCGAGGAACAGCCAGACGGTGTCACGGAACGGCAGCACCCGATCGGCGATCGAGGTCAATTCGTCCATGATCGTCTGGTGGCTGACTTCGGCGACGCCGAGGCCGCGGCGAAGCGCATTGTGATGCGTCAGAATACGGTCGACCTTGCCGGCAAGGCTGTCGAGATCGGCAAGATCCATCACCCGGATGGCGCGGCGGCCGACCTTGTCTTCATAGGCAGGGCCGATGCCGCGGCGTGTCGTGCCGATCTTGGTGCCGCTGTTCGACGCCGCATCCTCGCGCATCGCGTCGAGCTCGCGGTGCAGCGACAGAATGAGCGTCGCATTGTCGGCAATGCGCAGATTGTCCGGCGTCACCGTCACGCCCTGGGCCGCCAGCCGACCGATCTCAGCGATCAGCGCATGCGGATCGACGACGACGCCGTTGCCGATCACCGCCATTTTGCCCGGACGCACGACGCCGGACGGCAGCAGCGACAGCTTGTAGCTGGTGCCGTCGATGACGAGTGTATGGCCGGCATTATGTCCGCCCTGATAGCGCACAACGATATCCGCGCGCTCCGAAAGCCAGTCGACAATCTTGCCTTTGCCTTCGTCACCCCATTGCGAACCGACCACGACTACGTTCGTCATCCAACTCTTCCTGTTACCGGCGGAAAACCGCGCACCTGCTCAAACCCGCGCATCTATAAAGCTTTGTTTTTGGGAAAGCGACCCTGTTGTCACAGTAGATTGGGCTTTTTACGTGACAAATCAGCAGCCGGCAGGCTATTGCCCGTCACAAAACGCCGCTTGGCGATCGCGGAAAGACGGGAAGAACGCTCTTGCAAGCCACGGCCTATCTCTGCCTCGTTATCGCTACCCTCTGCTGGGGCGGCAACTCCGTCGCCGGCAAGCTCGCAGTCGGGCATATCAGCCCGATGATGCTGACCTTTCTGCGCTGGTTTATCGCCCTGGCGCTGATCGCCCTGATCTCGGTACCGCAGCTCAAGAGAGACTGGCCGGTGGTCCGGAAGAACCTGCCGCTGCTGTTCTTCTACGGCGTCATCGGCTACACGCTTTTCAACGCCATGCTTTATTCGGCCGTGCAATATACGACGGCGATCAATGTCGCCATCGAGCAGGCCGGCATTCCGATGCTGATCTTCCTGTTGAATTTCATGTTCTTCCGCACCGGCATCTCGCTGGCGCAATGTCTCGGCTTCGGCATGACGCTGATCGGCGTCGCACTGACCGCCGCTCACGGCGACCTGACGACGCTGCTGCAACTAAGCCTCAACCGCGGCGACGGGCTGATGTTGATCGCCATTGCCGCCTACTCGGTCTACACGATCTTCCTGCGCTGGAAGCCGCCGCTCGACTGGCGCACGCTGATGGCGTTCCCGGCACTCGGCGCCATGCTGACCTCGGTGCCGCTGCTTCTTTGGGAAGCCGGCCGGGGTGCCGCGCAATGGCCGGATCAGGCCGGCTGGCTCATCACGTTCTACACGGCGACCTTCCCGTCGCTGCTGGCGCAGATCCTCTATATCAAGGGTGTCGAGGCGATCGGCGCGAATCGGGCCGGGCTGTTCATCAATCTCGTGCCGGTGTTCGGAACTTTGCTCTCCGTCGCCCTGATCGGCGAGAGGCTGCAGTCTTTCCACATGATCGCGCTGGCCCTAACCTTGGGCGGCATCGCCATCGCCGAAAAAGGCCGGCCGAAAGCTTCGGCTCCTACCGTTCCGGCCTCACCTGTGGATTAGAGGCTTTCCTGATCAGGAAGGCTCTAACCAAGCTCCAGCGTCGTCACGCCGAAGACGTGCTTCAGCGGAATGGCCGGCGCCGGTCCGCGATACATGCGCGTCGTCTCGAACACCGGTTGAAGGCCGAGGCCCTCGGCAAGCGCCACCGCCTCATGATTCTCCGCGGGGATATCGATGAAAACAGCAGCCCCTTTCGCTTCGGGGATCAATTCGGTAAGCAGGGCTGCGGCGTTGTCGGCATCGTTGGCAAAGAGCGGCCCGATCTTGTAACCCTCGTAGCAGCGGCGGATCGTGCCGTAACCGCGGATCTTTCCGCTCTTGCGCACCACAGCCGAGCGACGGCCTTTGCGACCGGTGCACCAGGCGGCAAGGAAGGCATCCCGCGGCTGCGGAAAGACCGCCGAATCATAACGCTGCAGGCCTTCGAGACGCGAATCCATGACCGGGTGCGCGGCAAGCGCCGAGACCGGCAAGGTGGTGGCGACGCCGCCGTAGCGAATTGTGGAATAGGCGGGTTCGAAGCCGGCCTTGCGGTAGTTGTCCTGCTGTGCGGCGACGCCGTCGAGACCGATTGTGCGGTCCCCCGCGCTGGCAATACCCGTTTCCCAAATCGCCTTGCCGTAACCCTTGCCCCGGAAATCGGGATGGACGATGTAGAGGCCCAGGAAGGCGAAACTCTCGCCGTATTTGACGACCGAGATCGAACCGACCGGGACTTCACCGATGGCGCCGACGAAAAATCCCGACGGATCAGCCTCGATGAATGCAAGCGAATCGTCGAGGCCCGGGTTCCAGCCCTCCTGACGCGCCCATTCGAGCACGAGCTCGAGTTCGCCGGGCCGCATTGAACGAACGGCAAATTCCGAATTCATGCGACTTTCCCAGATTGAATGTCCCGCAAGTCCATCCCGGCAACGGCAAAGCAATTGTCAGGTCCCCAGTTCCCCGATTGCACCTGCGAATGATGGAGAGCCGCGCCCATGATCTTGACCACGCGTATAATCATTTTTCGATGCAATGCAGAAAGCTTCGTTTCCGCATTAGCATGAAACAATGCCGATGCAAGCTCAAGAAAATTACTTGCGCGCCAATTATCTTCCCGCAGCCGCGAAAGCGCGGCGGCGGCCCCACTGACGGATCACCGGGCCGTTCCGCCCATCGCGGTCTTCTGCTTTTCGATCCCGCCCACGGGTGAGAAAAGACGAGCCGTCTCGGCCGCCGGGGCGGGATAACCGAACGCGTAGCCCTGCAGGCCATCGCAGCCGAGTTCAGCCAGGACGACGGCATGCGCCTCGGTCTCGATGCCCTCGGCGATCACCTCGACATCGAGCGCCTTGGCGATTTCCACGATGGAACCCACCACGCGTCGCTGCTCGGCGGAATTGACGACTTCGGCGATGAGCTGCCGGTCGATCTTCAGCCGCTTCGGCCTGAGCTTGACGAGACCGATGAGCGAGGCATGGCCGGATCCGAAATCATCGATCTCGATGTCGATGCCCATCTGTTTGATATCGCCGATATGGTCGAGCAGTTTTTCGTCGCTGTCGTCGAGGAAAATCGTCTCGACCAATTCGAAAACGATCGCGCCGGGCGGAATGTCGAGTTTCCTCAGTTTGCCGAGCAACGTCGGATCGGCAAGGCGCGACGCCGAGATATTGACGGCGATGCGCGGAACCGCAAAGCCGCGCAACAGCCAGAACAGCCGGTCTTCGAGAACACCTTTGAGGATCGCCGCGTCGATTTCCGCCGCAAGCCCGTGCTCGTCGGCGATCTTCAGGAATATCCCCGGGGCGAGCACGCCCTTCTCCGGATGTTTCCAGCGCGCCAGGGCCTCGAAGCCGATGACTTCCCGCGTCCGGGCGTCGAGCTGCACCTGATAATAGGGAACGATCTCGCCGCGCTCCAGCCCGAGCTTCAGCCCTTCGGCGAGGCGACGCTTGGCGCGCAGATCCTCCTGCAGTTGCCGCGTGAAGAATTCGACGCGGTTGCGCCCGAGCTTCTTGGCCTGGTAGAGCGCGAGATCCGATTCGGCAAGCAGGTTACGCGCCCGCCGATCGCCGCTCCAGGAAACGCCGATAGAGGCGCCGGATTGCAGCATCTCCTGACCGAAGCGGATCTTCTTCCGCAGCCGGCGCTGAAGGTCGTCGGTAATCAGTTTCAGCTCAGTGAGATCGCTGAAATTGACCAGCACGATGACGAACTCGTCGCCGCCGACGCGGGCGACCATGCCATTTGCGGGAATGGCGGCGGTAATGCGAAGGGCTGCGGCCCTTAGAACCGCGTCGCCTGCGGCATGACCGTGACTGTCGTTGATCTGCTTGAACTGGTCGAGATCGAGATGCAGGACGCCGAGCGTCGTGATGCTTCTGTCCGCCGGCAGCTCTGTGAGCCGCTTGTCGAGGAGGCGCCGGTTCGGCAAGCCGGTGAGATAATCGTGATCGGCAACATGCTCGATACGCGCATTGCTTTCCTCGAGCGCCAGCGCCCGCGCCTCTGCCACCATTTTCTCCCGCGCCAGTTCCGCGTTGAGCAGGACGTCGGCGGTGACATCCCATTCGGCGCCGATGAAGGAAGGCAACCCCTCCGCATCCACGTAGAAATGTGCGCGCGAACGCAGATGGCGGATCTCGCCGCCGGGCAGCACGATCCGAAATTGCGAATTGTAGGCGCCCCTTGTCGCAATCGCCTCGTCGAAGTCGCGTTCGGCCTGCTCGCGATCGTCGGGATGGATGGCGTTCGACCAAAGCAATGCCGGCACCAGACGGCAGGTCTCGCCAGTCTCGTAAAGACGGTGCATCTGCGCATCCCACAAGATCCCGTCCTGCTCGATGCTGTGCTCCCAGACACCGATCTGGGATGCATCGAGAGCGAGTTCGAGCCGGCGCAGAAGATCCTGAAACTCTCGTTCGGATCGTGTGGTTTTGTTTTCTGGCAACGCGGTCTGAGCCTTGGAAACATGCATAACAGCAATATGGTCTCAGGCCGGCATTAATGAAGGCTTTTTCCAATAACCGAATTCGTGACTAGGTGAACTGTTGGTTACGGCCTTCTCCTTTTGGATCATGGCCCTGGCAGTCTCCTACAGCTTGGATCAGTGGTTGTGCCGCGGCGGTTTTTTGGCGATCTGGCGGAATTCCGCCGCGCCCTCCAGAACCGCACCGTCCGACAGTTGTGTCACCGAGCGGCGGTAGATCTGCTGCCACGGCGTCGCATCGGCCGGCACCGGCGGGATACCCTCGCCCTTGCGCCGATCGATCTCGGTCTCGTCGACCAGCATGTCGCAGCGCCCGTGGTTGAAATCGATGCGGATAATGTCGCCGGTGCGAAGCCAGGCGAGACCGCCGCCGGCAGCACTCTCAGGCGAAGCGTTGAGGATCGACGGGCTGTCCGCCGTGCCCGATTGGCGGCCATCGCCGATCGTCGGCAGGCTGCTGATGCCGCGCTTCAGTAGGTGATCCGGCGGCTGCATGTTGACGACCTCAGCCGAACCCGGCCAGCCGAGGGGCCCGGCGCCGCGGATGACCAGGATGGTATTCTCGTCGATGCCGAGTTCAGGATCGTTGATGCGCCGGTGATAGTCCTCCGACCCTTCAAAGACTACCGCCCTGCCCTCGAAGACGCCTTCGCGCCCCGGCTCCTGAAGGTAGCGCCGGCGGAAATCCTCCGAGACGACGCTCATCTTCATGATCGCGAAATCGAAGAGATTGCCCTTGAGAACAAGGAAGCCGGCTCGCTCCTTCAGCGGCGTCTGGAATGGCCGGATAACCTCGCGGTCGCGCGCTTCCTTGCCCTTCAGGTTCTCGGCCATCGTCCTGCCGGTCACGCTACGACAGTCGCCATCGAGCTTTCCGGCCTGCAGCAGTTCCCACATGATCGCCGGCGTGCCGCCGGCGCGATGAAAGCGCTCGCCGAGATAGGCGCCCGCCGGCTGGACATTGGCCAGCAGCGGGATATCGAAGCCGTGCACCTGCCAGTCGTCGGGATGGAGTTCGACGCCGGCATGTTTCGCCATCGCCGCCAGATGCGGCTGGGCGTTGGTCGAGCCGCCGATCGCCGAATTGGTACGGATGGCATTGAGGAAAGCCGCCCGCGTCAGAATATCCGACGGCTTCAGATCTTCAAAGACGATCTCGACGGCGCGCCGCCCGGTGCGATAGGCCATCTGGCCGCGCTCGCGGTAGGCAGCCGGAATGGCGCCGCAGCCGGTCAGCGACAGGCCGAGTGCCTCGGCAAGCGCGTTCATCGTCGAAGCCGTGCCCATCGTATTGCAGTGGCCGACGGAGGGAGCCGAATCGAGTGCCGCCTGCAGGAACTCTTCCCGATCGATCTCGCCTGCCGCATATTTCCGCCGCATCCGCCAGATGACCGTGCCGGAGCCCGCCAGTTCCCCCTCGTGCCAGCCGTCGAGCATCGGGCCGCCGGAGAGCACGATCGCCGGAATATCGACCGTCGAAGCAGCCATGATCGCCGAAGGCGTGGTCTTGTCGCAGCCGGTCGTCAGCACGACGCCGTCGAGCGGATAGCCATAGAGGATTTCGACGAGCCCGAGATAGGCGAGGTTGCGGTCGAGTGCCGCCGTCGGGCGTTTGCAGTTCTCGAAGATCGGATGTGTCGGAAATTCGATCGGAATGCCGCCGGCATCGCGAATGCCGTCGCGCACGCGCTTGGCAAGCTCGACATGCACCCTGTTGCAGGGCGTGAGATCGCTGCCGCTCTGGGCAATGCCGATGATCGGCTTGCCGGAACGCAGCTCTTCCGGCGTGATGCCGTAATTCATGAAACGCTCGAGATAGAGCGCCGCCATGTCGATATGGTCAGGATTGTCGAACCAATCCTGCGAACGCAGACGCCGCTTTGGAGAGTGGCTGTCGGTCACCTCTTGCCTCCCGGCCGGGCATTCTTCTCTTCGAGATGCAGGAGCAGGCCGCTGTGATCTCTTTCGCCATTGCCGTTTGCGACGAATTCGCTGAATTCGGCGTGCACCGCCGCAGTCAGCGGCAGCGTCAGCGACAGGCTGTTGGCCGTCTCCATGGCAGCGTTCAGATCCTTCAGCTGGTTGCTGGACGAACCGCCGGGTGTAAACTGCCGCTCGACCATGCGCTTGCCGTGGAGCTCAAGGATACGGCTCTCGGCAAAGCCACCGCGAATGGCGTCTCGGAAAGCTGCCGGCGAGCCGCCGCCTGCCGCAATCAGCATCATCGCTTCGGCGACGGCGCCGATCGTCACCGCGACGATCTGCTGGTTGGCAAGCTTGGCAAGCTGGCCCGCCCCGCTGGGGCCGACGCGGGTCACGCGCCCCATCGGCGCAAACACATCCGCAAGCTTCTCGATCACCTCCTGGTCACCGCCCGCCATGATCGCCAGCGTACCGGCATCGGCCCCGACGACACCGCCGGAAACCGGCGCATCGACATGTGCGATGCCGCATTCGGCAAGCCTGGCAGAATGGTCGCGGGCAAAATGCGGGGCGATCGAACTCATATCGATAACGGTGGCGCCCGCCGCCATCGCAGCCGCCGCTCCGCGGTCGAACAGCACGTCCTTCACCGCCTCGGCATTGGTCAGCATGGTGATGACGACGTCGGCGCCCGAAACGGCATCGACCGGCGTTTCCGCAAGGACCGCGCCGTCTCCCGTCAGAGCCTCGGCCTTGCTCAGATCGCGATTCCAGACGGTGACAGCAAAGCCCGCGCCAAGCAGCCGGCGCGCCATCGGCGCCCCCATCAGTCCGGTGCCGAGAAAGGCGATCCGCCTGCCGTCATGACCTCTGCTCGAAGCTGTCATTCAGTCCTCCCAACTGTTGTTCGTCTTTGATAACCCCCTCACCCATCGTTGCAACCGTTTTGATGACGCATCGGCCCGAAAACGATACGGGCGAGAACCGAAGTTCCCGCCCGATTTACTCGACAAAGGAAGGTTGAATTCCGTTTATTCCGCCGCGAGCCGGATGACCTCCGCCTCTTCTTCCTTGTGTTCGTCCGGCTTGTGCTGGACGAGCGGACGGTTGCCCGTCAGCCGCCGCAGCAGCACGTAGAAGACAGGCGTCATGAAGATGCCGAAGAAGGTCACGCCGATCATGCCCGAGAAGACCGCGACACCCATGGCCGCGCGCATCTCGGCGCCGGCGCCGGTGGAGACGACGAGCGGCACGACACCCATGATGAAGGCGAGCGAGGTCATCAGGATCGGGCGAAGACGAAGGCGGCTGGCCTCGACCGCGGCCTGCCGCGGCGTCCTGCCCTCGAACTCCAGTTCGCGGGCGAATTCCACGATCAGGATCGCGTTCTTCGCCGATAGACCGACCAGCACCACAAGACCGATCTGGGTGAAGATATTGTTGTCTCCACCGGTGAGCCAGACGCCCGTCAGCGCGGCCAGCACACCCATCGGCACGATCATGATGATCGCAAGCGGCAGGGTCAGGCTTTCATACTGGGCGGCCAGCACCAGGAAGACGAGCAGCAGGGCTAGAGGGAACACGACGATGCTCGAATTGCCGGCAAGGATCTGCTGATAGGTCAGATCCGTCCATTCGAAGTCGATGCCTGCAGGCAGGGTCTCGTGAAGGATCTTCTCGATTGCCGCCTGCGCCTGGCCGGACGAGAAGCCCGGTGCCGGACCACCGTTGATATCGGCAGCGAGGAAGCCGTTATAGCGGTTCGCACGCTCCGGGCCGGTGCTCGGCTCCACCTTCAGCAGGGCCGACAGCGGGATCATCTCACCCGATGCCGAACGGACCTTCAACTGGCCGATATCTTCCGGCTGGGCGCGGAATTTCGCATCGGCCTGCACCCGGACGCTGTAGGTGCGGCCGAAAGCGTTGAAATCGTTCACATAGAGCGAACCGAGATAGATCTGCAGCGTCTGGAAGACGTCGGTGACCGAAACCCCAAGCTGCTCGGCCTTGGCGCGATCGAGATCGGCATAGAGCTGCGGCACGTTGATCTGGAAGCTGGAGAACAGCCCGGCGAGCTCAGGCGTCTGATAGGCCTTGGCAAGAACCGCCTTGGTCGCCTCGTCGAGCGCCTGGTTGCCGAGGCCGGCCCGATCCTCGATCTGTAGCTTGAAGCCGCCCGTCGTGCCGAGACCATTGACCGGCGGCGGCGGGAACATGGCGATGAAGGCATCCTGGATGACACCGAATTTCTGGTTCAGCGCCATCGCGATGGCGCCGCCTGCGAGATCCGGCGTCTTTCGCTCCTCGAAGTCCTTCAGCGTCACGAAGACGATGCCGGCATTGGACGAGTTGGTGAAGCCGTTGATCGACAGGCCCGGGAAGGCGATCGCATTGGCAACGCCCGGCTGCGCCAGCGCGATGTCGGTCATCCGCTTGATGACATCTTCCGTGCGGTCGAGGCTTGCGGCATCCGGCAACTGGGCGAAGCCGATCAGATACTGCTTGTCCTGAGACGGCACGAAGCCGCCGGGGACCGTCGTGAACAGGCTGTAGGTCGCACCGACCAGCGCCAGATAGATCACCATGACGATGCTCTTGCGCGACAGCAAGCCGCCCACGCCCTTGCCGTAGGCATTCGAGCCCGCGCCGAAGACACGGTTGAAGCCACGGAAGAACCAGCCGAAGATGGCATCCATGAACCGCGTCAGCCAGTCCTTCGGCTCATGATGGCCTTTCAGCAGAAGGGCCGCCAGCGCCGGCGACAGCGTCAGCGAGTTGAAGGCCGAAATGACGGTCGAGATCGCGATCGTCAGCGCGAACTGGCGATAGAACTGGCCGGACAGGCCGGAGATGAAGGCGAGCGGCACGAAAACCGCGACGAGCACCAGCGCGATCGCGACGATCGGACCGGAGACTTCCCTCATCGCCTTGTAGGTCGCAGCCCGCGGCGACAGCCCCTGTTCGATATTGCGCTCGACGTTTTCAACCACCACGATCGCATCGTCGACGACGATACCGATTGCGAGCACCAGCCCGAACAGACTGAGCGCGTTGATCGAGAAGCCGAAGACATACATGACCGCGAAGGTGCCGATGATCGAGACCGGAACCGCAATCAGCGGGATGATCGAGGCGCGCCATGTCTGCAGGAACAGGATGACGACCAGGACGACGAGCGCGATGGCTTCGAGCAGCGTGTCGATGACCTTCTCGATCGAGGCGCGCACGAATTTCGTCGTATCATAGACGATCTCGTATTTGACGCCCTGAGGCATGCCTAGCTGCAGCTGATCCATGGTGGCGCGCACATTGTCGGCGATTTCGATGGCGTTCGAACCGGGCGCCTGAAGCACGGCCACAGCGACGGCCGGCTTGCCGTCGAGCAGCGAACGCAGCGTATAGTCGGCAGCGCCGAGCTCGATGCGGGCAACATCGCGAAGGCGGGTGATCTCACCACTGGCGCCCGTCTTGACGATGATGGCGCCGAACTCCTCGGGCGTGCGCAGGCGACCCTGGGCGTTGACGTTGAGCTGCAGATCGACACCCGGCTGGCTCGGCGATGCGCCGATGATGCCGGCGGCGGCCTGGACGTTCTGGGAGCTGATCGCGTTGCTGATGTCGCTGGCGGCGAGATTATGCTCGGCCGCCTTCTGCGGGTCGATCCAGACGCGCATCGAATAATCGCCGGCGCCGAAGACCTGCACCTGACCGACGCCTGCAATGCGGGCGAGCCGGTCCTTGATATTCAGAGTCGCGTAGTTGCGAAGATAGGTGATGTCGTGATTATCGCCGTCGGAGACGAGGTTGACGACCATGATGAAGTTGGGCGAACTCTTGACCGTCGTGATGCCGAGCGAACGAACTTCCGCCGGCAGACGCGGCTCGGCCTGGCTGACGCGGTTCTGCACGAGCTGCTGCGCCTTGTCGGGGTCAGTGCCGAGCTGGAAGGTGACGGTCACGTTGAGGACGCCGTCCGACGTCGCCTGGCTGGACATGTAGAGCATGCCCTCGACGCCGTTGATCTGCTCTTCGAGCGGTGTGGCCACCGTTTCGGCGATGACCGACGGGTTGGCGCCGGGATAGGTGGCGCGCACGACGATCGACGGCGGCACGACCTCCGGATATTCGGAAATCGGCAGCGCGCGCAGGCCGATCAGGCCGGCAACCACGATGAGGACCGAAAGAACGCCGGCAAAGACCGGGCGGTCGACAAAGAATCTGGAGATGTTCATATCAAAGCCCTCTCCGGGGTGAACATGGATGCAACGTCCCTCTCCGGCGGTTTGGGAGCCGCCGGCGGGTCATATCATTTCGGGTATTGGCCTTCCCCCGCGGGGGAAGGCGAAGCCTTATTGAGCGGTCGCGACCTTCTCTTCCATCTGAGGCACGACGATTGCGCCTGGACGGATGCGCTGCAGACCGTTGACGACGATCTTTTCGCCGGCGTTCAGGCCGCTTTCGACCACCCGCTGACCGTCGGCCAGTGTGCCGAGCTGAACCTGCCGGTAGGCGACCTTGTTCTCGCTGTCGACGACGAAGACGAACTTCTTGTCCTGGTCGGTGCCGACGGCACGATCGTTGATGACGATCTTGTTCTCGGCCTTCGGCTGGCCCATGCGCACCCGCACGAACTGGCCGGGGATGAGACGCCCGCCCGGATTATCGAAGACGGCGCGCACACCGATCGTGCCGCTCGAGGCATCGACCTCGTTGTCGATCAGCTGCAGCTTGCCTTTGATCGGCGTGCCGTTGTCGGCGAGCGTGCCGACCTCGACCGGGATCTGCTCGACCGGCGGCAGAGCGCTGTCTGTCTGCGGGAGTTGGGCAAGCGCGCGTGTCACCATCTCTTCGCTGGCGTTGAAGCTCGCATAGATCGGATCGACCGAAACCAGCGTCGTCAGCGCCGGCGAGGTCGAGCCGGCCGCAACGAGGTTACCCGCGGTCACCTCGATTTTGCCGATGCGGCCGGACACCGGAGCCCGCACTGCAGTGTAATCGAGATCGAGCTGAGCCGACTGCAATGCGGCCTGCGCCGAACGCAGTCCCGCCTGCGCCTCGGCCAGCGTGCTCTGCCGCTGATCGAGATCACTCTGGGAGATGGTGCGGTTGTCGGAAAGCCGGCGGCCGCGATCGAGTTCGGTCTGCGCCAGGCTGACCTTGGCTTCGGCCGAAGCGACCTGGCCCTGCGCCTGCGCCACGCTCGCCTGATAGGGAGCCGGGTCGATGGTGAAGAGCAGGTCGCCCTGCTTCACCAGCGCCCCTTCGCGGAAGGCCACCGCCAGGATGGCACCGGCAACGCGGGAACGCACCTGCACCCGGTCGACCGCTTCGAGACGGCCGGAGAAACTTTCCCAGGCGGTCACGTCACGCGCCGCAACGACAGCAACCGTCACCGGCACAGCGGGAGCCTGCGCAGGGGCGGAAGCCGCCGTGGCGGTCGTGCTCATCGGCAATTCGAAAAACAATGCGGAAACGGACGCAACAATGCCTAAGCCGGCGCCCACCAGGGCCCAGCGCTTACTTCTGGACGTCATCAGTGCTCTCCTTGCGGCCCCCAGGCCGCCGAAATATCAGATCTTCTTCAATGCAATTGCGGTTGGACGCTTACGTCTCGAAGGAAGCTTCCGAAATGGCGGCTGACGTTTTCCTGCCAGTCGGGCGTTCCGTCGGATTTCCCACCATAAATCGAGGGCCAGCCTGTCCCGGCGGGAAAGACATGCTGGCGCACACCGACACCGGCCTTTTTGAGGCGGGCACCGTAACCAATCGTTTCGTCGTGCAGAGGATCGTCCTCCGCGGTGAAGATCAGCGCCGGCGCGACGCCTGAGATACGCGAACAGAGGCAAGGCGCCGCATAGGGGTGGCAGCCGCCGCCGCTCAGATAATGGCTCCAGCCTTCCGTCCAGCGCCGGCGCATGCCGATGGCATCAGCCTTGCGGATCGACGACGTGCCCATGAACGGATCAAGCAGCGGCGAAATCAGCACTTGGCCGTCGAGCGCATCCGGCATCTGGTCGCGCGCCTTCAGCGCCACGCCGGCGGCAACATTGCCGCCTGCTTCTTCGCCGGCGACGAAGAGCAGCGACTTGCGGTCGCCAAGACCGGCACGTTTATTGGCGAGATAGCTGAATACCGAGAAGGCGACTTCCAGCGCCTGCGGAAAGAGATTGCCGGACAGGCTGCTGTAATCGGCGGCGACGACGATGGCGCCTGATTTGGCGAGACTCATGGCCACTGGCCGGTCGACGTTCTTATCGCTGTCGAGAAACGCGCCGCCATGCAGGTAAAGCACGATGGGTGGACCCTTGCCGTAATCGGCGCCCTGGTAGATGCGTGCGGAAACGGGGCCGATGGCCACCTTATCCAGCATCATATCTTTCCATTCCACCGTCATGCTTCCGGTCTCTTTTGCCTCAGCCACAAGCAGACAACGCCTGCCGCTTGCATTTTGTACAAAAAAGATATTGTTATTCCAATCAAGGAATAAGAAGCTATATCGCGATAACACTGTTCCAGATCTCGAACAATGCTGCAACGCAAACTGCGGATTTCAAACCGATGGATCAGCTCTCGGCAATGCGCGTCTTCATTCGCGTGGTGGAGACGGGCAATTTCACCCGCGCCGCCGACATGCTCGCCATGCCCAAGGCGACAGTAACCAATCTCATCCAGGGGCTCGAAGCGCATCTGCGCACCAAGCTTCTGAACCGTACCACGCGCCGGGTGATGGTAACCACCGACGGCGCGCTTTATTACGAACGCGCCGCCCAGATTATTTCAGAGCTGGAGGAACTCGACGGCAGCCTCTCCAATTCGCAGAGCCTGCCGAGCGGGCGGCTGCGCGTCGAGATGGCCGGCGCTTTCGCCGATTGGATCGTCGTTCCGGCACTCTGCGATTTTTATCAGCGTTATCCCGATATCCGCATCGACCTTGGTGTCGGCGACCGGACGGTCGATTATCTTGCGGAAAATGTCGACTGCGCGCTGCGGGCCGGCACGCCGGCCGACCAGTCGCTGATCGCGCGCCGTGTTTCCGAAGTTGAGATGATCACCTGTGCTTCACCGAGCTATATCCAGAAATTCGGCATGCCCGAGCGGCCGGAGGATCTTGAGGCCGATCATTACTCCGTCAACTATTTCCGCGCCCAGAACAACCGAACGCTGCCCTTCGAATTTCGTCGGAACAACGAGGCGATCGAGACCAGTCCGCGTTACATCGCCTCGGTCAACGATAGCCGTACCTATCTGATGGCGGCACTGACCGGTCTTGGCATCGCGCAGGTGCCGATCTTCATGGCGCGTGAGCCGATGGCAAAGGGTGAACTTGTCCGCGTGCTCCCGGACTGGCGCCGCGATCCGCTGCCGCTCTACGTCGTCTACCCCCCGAACCGCCACCTCAGCAACAAGGTCCGCGTCTTTGTCGACTGGCTGGTGAAGCTTCTGGTGGAAGCGAGACTGAACGACTTCTGAGCGCCAAAAAATGCGGCCCGGAAGGCAGGGAAACCTTCAACGGACCGCAATGTGCAACTTTGAACATCAAAGCCTGTCGCACCGCGAAGGGCGCGGCAGGCTCTGGAGGTTCGGAAAGAACGGCAGGGAATTCCACTCTTTCGCGATAAAATAGATATACGTACTCCCCGCAGGATTGTAAGCAGAAATCCCGCAAGCCCGTTCACATAATTGCGATCACGGCGCCTCCGTCAGATCACGCCGCCATTGGCACGCAGCGTCTGACCATTGATCCAGCCGCCGTCAGGGCCGGCGAGGAAGGCCACCGCAGCGGCGATGTCCTCGGGCTTGCCGAGGCGCTCCAGCGGATTCATCTTCGCCGTGCGGGAGACGAGTTCCTCCGACTTGCCATCGAGGAAAAGATCGGTGGCGACGGGACCGGGCGCGATGGCGTTGACGGTGATGTCGCGGCCGCGCATCTCCTTGGCCATGATCGCCGTCAACGTTTCCACCGCAGCCTTGGTGGCGGCATAGACTCCGTAGGTTTCGAGCTTCAGCCCGACGACTGACGTGGAGAAATTGATGATCCGGCCGCCGTCGCGCAAGCGCTTGGCGGCCTCGCGCAGCGTATTGAAGGTGCCCTTGAGGTTGACGCTGATCTGGCGGTCGAAATTGGCATCATCGGCCTCGGCGAGCGAGGAGAGCTTCATGATGCCGGCATTGTTGACGAGCACATCGATACCGCCAAAGGCGGTTTCCGCGGCATCGAACATGCGGCGGACGGCTTGCGGATCACTGACATCGGCTTTCTCAGTCAGCGCCTTGCCGCCAGCCTGCTCGATCTCCCGAGCGAGTTCCTCGGCCGGCGCCGCGTTGCCGGAATAATTGATGACGATGGTAAAACCGTCCCTGGCGAGACGCTGGGCGACGGCCGCGCCGATGCCGCGGGAAGCGCCGGTCACCAGCGCTACCTTGCCGTTTTGTTTGGAAGTCATTGTCCTTCTCCTTCATTGCGTTTCGATGAGGAGAAGATATGTCTTTTCCTTCCACGGATAATCAGCCATTCTTCGCCATCACTATCCGGGAATAGCGAACAAACAGATGGACAGATTCGATGCCATGCGGGTGTTTTGCCGTGTCGTGGAACGCTGCAGCTTCACGCTTGCCGCCGAAGACACCAGCCTGCCGCGCTCGACCGTCACCGATGCTGTGAAGCAACTCGAGGCTCGCCTCGGCGTGCGCCTGCTCCAGCGCACCACACGCCATGTCAGCCCGACGCTCGACGGCGAAGCCTACTACCAGCGCTGCCTGTCGATCCTTGGAGATATCGAAGATGCTGAAGGCGCCTTTGCCGGGGCCAAGCCAAAGGGGATGCTGCGGGTCGATGTGCATGGCACCCTTGCCCGCCATTTCGTGCTGCCGAGCCTGCCATCCTTCCTGGAGACTTATCCCGATATCGAATTCCACATGAGCGAAGGCGACCGGCTGGTCGACCTGGTGCGCGAAGGCATCGATTGCGTGCTGCGCGTCGGCACGCCCGGGGATAGCGACATGATCATCAGGCGCGTTGCCATGCTCGACGAGATCACCCTCGCCTCGCCCGCCTATATCGATGCCCATGGCCTGCCGCAGCATCCGGACCGGCTTACCGGCCACCGCATGGTCGGCTTCCGCTCCACCGGCACTGGCAGCCCGCTGCCGCTTGAATTCATCGTCGACGGCGTGGTTCGCGAGATCACCATTCCCGCCACCGTCACCGTCAACGCCGCCGAAACTTATATTTCGGCGGCGAGGATGGGCCTCGGCATGATCCAGATCCCGCGGTATCACGCCGAAAAAGATCTTGCCGAGGGAACGCTGATCCATGTGCTTGAGGATTTTCCGCTGACCCCGACGCCGGTTTCCCTGCTCTATCCGCGCAACCGCCAGCTTTCGCCGCGCGTGCGCGTCTTCATCGACTGGCTGGTGCAGGTCTTCGCTCGACAAAAGGCGGAAAACGCGCTTTGCTAATATGAGCGTTTGGGGGAACGGCCATGGCACTCAACGATATCACCGTCTACCAGACGGAAGATGGCTTCGTCGTCGAATTCGGCGGCGAAGGCGTAGACAGCATTGCCGTGACGCTGCGAAGCACGCCGGAACTGACCCCGGAAAACGCCGTCTCGCGGGCCAAGGCCCTGCTTGCGGCGGCAATCGAACCCGCCCATGGCGACGGCGCGCGCGGCAAGGACCCCGCTTTGCTCGAAGAAGAGCTGGAGGAGGGTCTGGAAGACTCCTTCCCGGCCAGCGATCCGGTCTCGGTCACATCATCCTCGATCCCGATGCGCGATCCGAATGCCGGCCGTTGATGCCCCGGCGCAAAGCGAGCGACGGTTTTGGGATGACGGCCGCCGCACCGAATGTTATCTGCCTCGGGCATGACCGACGGTGGAATGACTTCAGGCGCGATCGGCGCGGGCGCGCTTGCCGGCGAAGACCTCAGGGCGTTTTTCGAGCGCGACGCGATCGCTGTTGCCCGTAATCTGCTCGGCTGCCATCTCACAGTCAACGGTGCCGGCGGCCGGATCACCGAGACGGAAGCCTATTTCCCCGATGACGAGGCCTCGCACAGCTTCCGCGGGCCGACCAAGCGCAACGGCGCCATGTACGGGCGGCCCGGCAATGTCTACATCTACCGCATTTACGGCATGTACTGGTGCCTGAACTTTGTCTGCCATCCGGGCTCGGCGGTGCTGATCCGGGCGCTGGAGCCGGAAACGGAAATCCCTTTGATGATGGAGCGGCGCGGCACCGATATGCTGACGGCGCTCTGTAGCGGCCCCGGCAAACTCTGCCAGGCGCTCGGCGTCGATATCGACATCAACGACCGGCTGCTCGACCGCCCGCCTTACGCGCTCACGCCCTCCGCGCCTGTGCCTGT
Organism: Rhizobium leguminosarum bv. trifolii WSM2297; assembly: GCF_000271845.1. The sequence continues at coordinate 2,653,711 of NZ_JH719395.1, forward strand.
CGTCTCGGGAAAACGCATCGGCATCACGAAAAATGCCGAAGCACCTTGGCGCTTCGGCATTCAGGGGTCGCGTTATCATAGCAAGCCGTTTCGCTAAAGCAATTCCAGCAAAAGTGCGAAGCGGTTTGGCGTCCGGAATTGCGGGAACGCTTAAATTTCATTCCATGACGGCGCTGTGGTCGACGGCAGGCGCCGCCTTCGGCTTGCGCAGCAGCAGCACCAGCGGAATGACGGCGAGCGACATCAGCATCAAGAGCTTGAAATCGTCCATATAGGCGATGATCGTCGATTGCAGCGTGATGATCTCGTTGAGCGAGGCGCGTCCGGCCGCCGTCAGCGGGCTCAGCCCCTGCGCCGCTACCGCGTTGAAGGCATGATTGAACGGCGTCACATAGGAGGCGATCGACTCATGATTGCTCTGCGTATTCTCGACGATCAGCGCCGAGACGATCGAAATGCCGACCGCCGAACCGATGTTGCGCGACAGATTGTAGAGGCCGGTGCCGTCGCCGCGCATATGGGCGGGCAGCGTGGCGAAAGCGATCGTCGTCAGCGGCACAAAGAGAAAGCCGAGACCGGCGCCCTGGATGAAGCCGACTGAGATGATCGTCCACTGCGAAACATCGGGCGTCCAACCGGTCATGTCGTACATCGCCCAAGCGGTCAGGCCGAGGCCGAGCACCAGCAGCAATCGCGTATCGACCTTGCCGATCAGCCGTCCGACAATAAACATGCAGAGCATGGTGCCGAGCCCGCGCGGCCCCATGACGATGCCGGCGGTGATGACGGGATAACCCATCAGCGTCTGCAGATAGGGGGTCATCAGCGCCAGCGAGGCGAGGTAGGTGACGCCGACCACGAAGATGAAGATCATGCTGACCGAGAAATTCTGGTCGAGAAACAGCTTCGGATTGACGAAGGATTTCTCTGCCGTCAGCGTGTGCACCAGAAGCAGATAGAAGGCCGCGGCGCAGATAATCGCTTCGAGCATGATCTCGCCGGAGGAAAACCAGTCGAGCTGCTCACCGCGGTCGAGGAAGAGCTGCAGCGCGGCGATGAACAGGCTCATCATCCCAAAGCCGAACCAGTCGAGTTTGGCGAGCGCATCCCTCTTCGTTTCCGAAACGAAGACGACGATACCGGCGAAAGCAAGCGCGCCGATCGGCACGTTGATATAAAACACCCAGCGCCAGCTGATATTGTCGGTCAGCCAGCCGCCGATGACAGGTCCAAGGACCGGCCCGACCATCACCGAGACGCCGAAAAGCGCCATGGCCGAACCGCGCTCCTCGACGCTATAGATATCGAGAAGAATGCCCTGGGAAAGCGGCACCAGCGACGCGCCGAACAGGCCCTGCAACAGGCGGAAGGCGACGATCTGGTTCAGCGATTGCGCCAGGCCGCAGAGCACCGAGGCGACCACGAAGCCGGCGATGGCGACGAGCAGTACGCGCTTGCGGCCGAACTTGGCGGCAAGGAAGCCCGACGGCGGCGTCATGATCGCCGCCGCGACGATATAGGAGGTGAGCACCCAGTTGATCTGGTCGGCGGACGCGGACACGCTGCCCTGGATATAGGGCAGCGCCACGTTGGCAATCGTCGTGTCCAGCGCCTGCATGATGACGGCGAGAATGACGCAAGCCGTGATCGCCCCGCGATTGGCAACCGGGGTCGCGGGGGATGCGGAAGCGTTACTCATGGTCCTTGCCCTGAGGCCGGCCCAGAAGCTTGTTGACGAAATCGGGCAGTCCGCGGGCATGGCCGGTTTCGACGTCGACCACCGTGCTCATGCCGACGCGGAGCGGCGGCTTGCCAGCGGTATCCTCGATGCTGACGCGCATCGGAATGCGCTGCACGACCTTCACCCAGTTGCCCGTGGTGTTTTGCGCCGGCAGCAGCGAGAAGCTGGAGCCTGAGGCCGGACTGATGCTCTCGATCTTGCCCTTCCACATCACGCCCGGATAGGTGTCGACATAGATCTCAGCCGTCTGGCCGGGCTTGACATAGGTGAGTTCGGTTTCCTTCGGGCTGGCCGCGATCCAGAGATGATCGGTGGCGACAAGCGAGAAGGCCTGCTGCGACGCCTGCAGGTAGGAGCCGACCTGCAGCGCATTGACATTGGTGACGATGCCGTCGAACGGCGCCTTGACGACGCTGTGGTCGAGTTCGCGTTGGGCGTTGTCGACATTCGACTTGGCTTGCAGGTAGAGCGGGTTCTCTTCGATCGGTTGATCGGCGCTGCCGCCGAGCTGGGCAAGCGTCGTTGCGGCTTCCGCCTTGGCAACGGTGACCTTCTGTTGAGCCGCCTCGAGATTGTGCTTGGCCTCGTCATAGGCCGATTGCGTCGCGCTGCCGTTGTTGACGAGGTTCTGCTGCCGGTCGAACTGATCCTGGTAATAAGGTAGATCGGCTTGCGCCTGCGTGATCTCGGCGAGCGACTGCTGATAGCTGGCCTTGAGGCTCATGATTTGGTTGCGCTGTACGCCGAGCTGCGCCTTGGCGCCATCGAGCGCGATCTTGCAGGAATCAGCCCTGAGGCTGAAGAGCACCTGCCCCGCCTTGACGGCCTCGTTCTCATGCACGTCGATCTTCTCGACGATGCCCGAGACATCGGTGGTGAGCCCGACCATATCGGCCTGGATATAGGCGTTGTCGGTCGACATCACCTGGCCGCCATTGACGTAATAATAGCCGCCGACGACCAGCGCCAACGGCAGCAGGGCAAACAGGATCGGCCGCGTGAGACTGCGCCGGCGGCGGACCTTGTTGCCGCCAGGCGCAGCCACGGCGGTAGCCGGCGCTGAATTGGATGAAGGCGCTTCGGCTACCGTTTCCTGCTGTTTGGCTTGGTTTTCTCCGACAGGTGTCTTGGTATTGGCGTCGGCAACGACGCGGAGGGGGGATTGATCAGCCATCGTTCAACTCATTCTCGTCGACCGGGCTCCGGCATGCCTGAACCAGGTTCGTCTTCATTACCGATAGGATGTGAAAAAGCTGCTCGCGCTGCTCGGCCGTAATGCTTTGCAACGCTTCCGCGCGGGTGGTGTCGCCTAGCTCCCGCATTTCGGCGAGGAGCGGATGCGCCTCGTCGCGCATGTAAAGCAGCCAGATGCGTCGGTCGGTCGGATGCTGGCGGCGCTCGATCAACCCGCGTTCGGCGAGCTTGTCGAGGATGCGCACCAGCGTGATCGGTTCGACTTCGAGGATTTCAGCAAGACCGCCCTGATGGATGCCCTCGTTATTCGAGAGGTAAGCCAGCGTCTGCCACTGCGACCGAGTGAGCCCAAGGCATTTCGCGCGCTGCTCGAACCGCTTGCGCAGCAGCCGTGCGACGTCGTGGAGAAGGAAACCGAGGGTCGGAGTAGCGTTCATGAAAACCTGTGACCGTTATTTATAAGCATACTTATAATATCGGTAGATATATTGAGCATGCCGAAGGCGCAAGGGCATGGTCGCAGGAATTCGCAGGCGCAGCCAAAATGCCGCAGCTGCGGCCAGGAGGCTCGCAATCGTCCTCTCTTGCCGGTGCAGGACTTCCGTCCAGTGGCCGCAGCCCGGCCTCGGCCCTAGTTTCGGGCAGAGGTCGCCTCCGCCGGAGGTGCGCAGGAGGGCTCGATGGCGTTCTTCGAAAGCATGCTGACGCTGCTCTTGGTGGCGATTGTCTTCCTGCAATTCTCCAGGAAATTCCGCATCCCCTATCCGACAATGCTGGCGATCGCCGGCATCATCGTCGCCGCCGTGCCCTGGGCGCCCGAGGTCGCGATCGATCCCCAGCTGGCACTGGCGCTGCTGATCGCGCCGGTGCTTTTCGACGCCGCCTATGATCTGCCGCCGCGGACATTGCGACGTAACTGGCTGCCGCTCTTCTCGCTTGCTGCTATCGCCGTGATCCTGACGGCCGCAGCCGTCGCCGCCGTCTGCGTGACCATGGCCGGCCTGCCGCTTGCCGCAGCCGTGGCCGTTGGCGCCATCGTCGCGCCGCCGGATGCTGCGGCGGCAACCGCCATGCTCGACCGCTTCGACCTGCCGCGCCAGACCTATGTGATCCTCAAGGGCGAAAGCCTGCTCAACGATGCCGTGGCGCTGCTGATCTTCAGCGCCGCAGTAGCGGCCGCCGCAAGCCCCGCCTTCTTTGCCAGTGTCCTGGCGCAGCTGGCGCTCGCCGTGCCGGGCGGCATCATCCTCGGTTATCTCCTCGGCCGTCTCTACATGGTCGTCGGGTTGAAGCTCGCCGGCACGCTCGGCGGTACCCTGCTCGAATTCGTGGCCACCTTCGGCACGTGGATCATCGCCGAGCGGCTGCACCTTTCAGCCATTCTGGCGATCGTGGTCTATGCCATGGTGATCGCCCGCTACATGCCCGAGCGGCAGACGGCCCGCCACCGCATTCATTCCTATTCGGTCTGGGAAGCCGCAGTCTTCCTGCTCAACGTGCTCGCCTTCCTGCTGATGGGCCTGCAGGTCCGGCAGATCGTCCTCGACCTCGATCCCGGCCGGCTGAGTTTCGCCATCACCTTGGCCGCCGCGGTCTTCATCACCGTCATCGTCACCCGCCTGGCCTGGGTGCTGTTCTATAACCGCGTCGTCACCTTCCTCGCCAAGCGCGGCTATACCAAACAGGCCGTTCCCACCTTCGCGACCAGCCTGCTTGCCGGCTGGTGCGGCATGCGCGGCCTCGTCACGCTGGCGACTGCGCTCGCTCTGCCGATCGACTTCCCCGATCGCGACATTATCCTGCTCAGTGCACTTGCCGTCGTTCTCGGCACGCTCATCGTCCAGGGCCTGACGCTCGGACCGCTGATCCACTTGCTGAAATTCGAGCCGGATACCTCGCTCGACCGCGACCTCACCAGAGCCCGGGTCGCGTTGATCGATGCGGCACTTGCCAAACTTGCCGACGGCGAGGACAAATCCACCCGCATCCTGCGCGACGTCTACACCTCCGAGCGTGAGATCGCCGCCGACGGCAAACACCCGCGCGAAGTCAGCAGGCTCGACAAGCAGCGCCGCAGCGTCATCGCCGCCAAACGCCGCAAACTGGCAGCAATGCGCCGTGCCGACGAAATCGACGACGATGTCTTCCATATGCTGGAACAGGAACTCGATTGGGCCGAACTCGCCGTCCTGCCGCCCGGCCGCGACGAGATCGTCGAGAGCTGACCTCATTCATGAAGTTTTGATGGATTTCGGAACCGCAGCCAATTGGCATTTGCTATTTTTCGCCGCTGCCGTTTATATCCACTTTCATAGCGTTACCATTTTTCCGATGTGCATTGCGTGCCGGCCTTCCTCTTCGAGGATTGGACGCCGGGAGAAAGCACGAGGGCCGAGGCCTTCGTTCAAAGCAAAGACCTGAATGGCATCACCTTATCTTGGGTTCGGCAGCGGCCGATCGGCCGTCGAGATTGGAGGGACCGGTATGACTTACGTGCTTCGACAGATGTTGGTGCTTGGCTCTATCGCCACGTTCATGCCTCTGGCCGCAATGGCGCAAGGTGCACCGGCTGCCCCTCCTCCGGTCACCGTCGCCAAACCTGTGGTGCGCGATGTCGTCGACAATGACGAGTTCATCGGCCGTTTCGAGCCGGTCGACGAAGTCTCCGTCCGCTCGCGCGTCGGCGGCTACCTGCAGGAAATCCATTTCGAAGACGGCGCCCTGGTGAAGCAGGGCGACCTGCTCTTCGTCATCGACCAGCGGCCGTTCATAACCGCGCTCAATCAGGCAAAGGCGACGCTCGAAGCCTCGCAATCCGCCCTGGTTTTTGCCGATGCGCAGTATAAGCGCGCCCAGTCGCTCGCATCGAGCGGCAGCCAGTCGGCGCAGACTCTGGACGATCGCCGCCGCGAATTCGAGTCGGCCGAGGCCAATGTCCGCGGCGCCCAGGCTGCCGCCGATCGTGCTTCCCTCGACATGGAATATACCGAGATCACGGCCCCACTCAGCGGCCGCATCGACCGCCGGCTGATCTCGGCCGGCAACCTCGTGCAAACCGATCAGACGGTGCTCACCACCATCGTTTCGCTCGATCCGATCGATTTCTATTTTGACGTCGATGAACGCCGCCTGCTGAATTTCGCCGATACGGCGCGCAAGCAGGGCCAGGTTCTGCAGCAGGGCGGCGGCGGCGTCGATGTGTCCGTCACGATCTCGGACTCCACCGCCAAGCCCTTCAAGGGAAAACTCGATTTCGCCGAGAACCGGATCGACAATGAGAGCGGCACCATCCGCATCCGTGCCCGCTTTCCCAATCCTGATTTCGTCCTTCAACCCGGCCTCTTCGGCCGGATACAGGTTGCAGCCTCCAACACATATAAGGCCATTCTCGTGCCCGACGAGGCGATCGGCTCGGACCAGAACGAACGCGTCGTTTATGTCGTCGACGCCGATGGCAAGGTTTCGACCAAGCCCGTGAGGCCCGGACCGCGGCTCTACGGCTATCGTGTGATACGCGAGGGCCTTGACGGTACCGAGACGATCATTGTCAACGGCGTGATACGCGCACGGCCCGGCTCGAAGATCACGCCGCAGATGAGCGAACTGCCGCAGGAGCGGCAGGACACCCCGCCTGAGACCGCAGGCGCGGAGAGCGGACAATGAGATTTGCTCATTTCTTCGTGGATAGGCCGATCTTTGCGGCCGTCATCTCGATCCTCTTTCTCGTCGTCGGCAGTATCGCCTATACGCAATTGCCGGTCTCGCAGTATCCGGAGATCGCGCCGCCGACCATTGTCGTGCGCACCTCTTATCCCGGTGCCGATCCGCAAACGATCGCGGATACCGTATCGACCCCGCTCGAACAGCAGATCAACGGCGTCGAAGACATGCTTTACATGTCGTCCTATTCCAGCGCTGACGGCGCCATGTCGCTGACGATCACCTTCAAACTCGGCACCGATCTCGACAAGGTCCAGGTGCTTGTCCAAAACCGCGTTTCGATCGCCCTGCCCCGCCTTCCCGAGGAGGTCCAGCGGCTCGGCGTGACCACCGACAAGAGTTCGCCTGATCTGATGATGGTGGTGCATCTGCTGTCGCCATCGCACCGTTATGACCAGCTTTACGTCTCAAACTACGCGCGCAACCGCATCCGCGATGTTCTGGTTCGCCTCGACGGCGTCGGCGACGTGCAGATCTTTGGCGAACGCCAGTATTCGATGCGAATCTGGCTGGATCCGGAAAAGCTCTCCGCCTACGGCATGACCTCCGATGACGTCGTCTCCGCCTTGAGAGACCAAAACGTCCAAGTATCAGGCGGCAAGATCGGCGCGCCGCCGGTGACCGGCAAGAACGCGTTCGAATATACGGTGCGAACGGACGGACGCTTCTCTGATGCACGCGAGTTCCGATATGTCATCGTAAAATCGACGACATCGGGTCGGCTTGTGCAATTGCAGGACGTCGCCCGCATCGAACTCGGCGCACAGGACTACGTCACCAACAGTTATCTGAATAACGACCCCGCAGTGGCTCTCGGCATTTTCGCCCGGCCGGGAAGCAATGCTCTTGACACGGCGCATCAGGTCCAGACGCTGATGAAGGACATTTCCCAGAATTTCCCGGAGGGACTGGAATATCGCATCGTCTACGACACCACCGAATTCATCTCGGATTCGATCTCGGAGGTCTATAGAACCATCGCCGAGGCGGCCATCCTGGTGGCGATCGTCGTTCTCGTCTTCCTGCAATCCTGGCGAACTGCGATCATCCCGATCGTTGCCATACCGGTATCGCTGATCGGCACCTTCGCCGTGCTCTTGGCATTCGGCTTCTCGCTCAACATGCTCACCCTGTTCGGCCTGGTGCTGGCGATCGGTATCGTCGTCGACGATGCGATCGTGGTGGTGGAAAACGTCGAGCGCAATCTGGCGCGCGGCATGACGCCGAAGCAAGCTTCCCACGTCACGATGGACGAAGTCGGAACCGCCGTCGTCGCCATCTCGCTGGTGCTGATCGCCGTGTTCGTGCCGACGGCCTTCATCCCCGGCATATCGGGCCAGTTCTACAGGCAGTTCGCGGTGACGATCTCCGTCACCACAGCGATTTCAGCATTGAATTCCCTGACGCTGTCACCCGCCCTTGCAGGCATATTGCTGAAAACCCATGACCACGAAACCAGGCGCAAGAATATCGCCTCACGCCTGGGAAGCGGTCTTGCAAACGGCTTCAATCGCGGGTTCGATCGCCTAAGCTCCGGCTATTCATGGATCGTCCGGCATCTCGTCAGCAGTTGGGTCGGGCTGACCTGCTCGATGGTTGCCTTCGCCTGCCTGCTCGGAGCAACCTGGTTCGTGAGCACCAGGGTTCCCGCGGGTTTCATCCCGACCATGGACCAAGGTTACGCGATCATTGTCATCCAGCTTCCGGACGGCGCCTCGCTTGCCCGTACCGATGCCGTCGTCAAGCAGGTGGGTGATATCGCCCGCACCGTGCCGGGTGTCGGCAATGCCGTGCAATTCGCCGGCTTCAGCGGGGCGACATTCACCAATGCCTCGAATTCCGGCGTCGTTTTCGTGCCGTTCAAATCTTTTGCCGAACGTGAAGAAGGTGGCGAGAATGCCAACAAGATCATCGGCGAGCTTTACGGCAAGCTGCAAAGCATCCAGGAAGCCTTCATCATTGCCATCCCGCCGCCCTCCGTGCGTGGCGTCGGCAATTCCGGCGGCTTCAAGATGCAGATTTCCGATCTTGAAAACGCCGACATGACGCGGGTGCTCGGCCTTGCCCGCCAGATGATGGGTGCGGCAGCCACGACCGAAGGGCTGACCGGCGTCTTTACGACGTTCTCGGATGCAAGCCCGCAATACTTCCTAGAGATCGACCGTGACAAGGCACGCTTCCTGAATGTGCCGATCCCCAATATCTTCAACGCGCTTTCGATCAATCTCGGTGTCGCCTATGTGAACGATTTCAATGCGTTCGGCCGCGTCTACCAGGTTCGGGCCCAGGCCGACCGGCAATACCGCATGGACCGGGACGACATCCTCGCCCTGAAGGTTCGGTCGGCGACGGGCGCACTGGTGCCGCTTGGAACCCTGATGGACATCCAGGATTCCAGCGGGCCGGCGCTTGTCCAACGCTACAACATGTATGTCTCGGTACCGCTCCAGGGCAATCCGACGCCGGGCACATCGACGGGTGACGCCATCAAGAAGATGGAAGCGCTGGCGGCGAAGATCCTGCCGCAAGGGACAACCTTCGAATGGACGGAACTCGCCTATCAGGAGACCCACACCGGCAACACCGCCGTCTACATCTTCGCCCTGTCCGTCATCTTCGTCTTCCTGGCACTGGCGGCACAATATGAAAGCTGGGTTTTGCCCTTGGCGATCATTCTCATCGTGCCGCTCGCTGTGCTCGCGGCGCTGATCGGGGTTTCGTTGAGAGGAATGGACAACAACGTCCTGACGCAGATCGGCCTGATCGTCCTGATCGGCCTTGCGGCCAAGAACGCCATTCTAATCGTCGAGTTCGCCAGGCAGGCCGAAGACGAGGGCAAGTCGGCGGTGGACGCGGCGATCGAGGCCAGCCACCTTCGGCTGCGCCCGATCCTGATGACGGCATTCGCCTTCATCTTCGGTGTTCTGCCGCTCGCCATCGCCACCGGCCCCGGCGCCGAAATGCGCCAGTCGCTCGGCACCGCCGTCTTTTCGGGCATGCTGGGCGTGACGATCTTCGGCCTGTTCCTGACGCCGGTCTTCTACGTCGTGCTGCGCGGCTGGCGCCGCAGCCGACCGGCGGAGAAACCGGTGGAGGCCGTCCCGGTTGAGAGCGAGACGGTCTGATGCGCTTCGACAGTCGGCCAAGGAGGCGGGACGTCAGGTGGAAAACAGATGCACCTCACCCTGCCACAGGCGGGCGACGGTCAGCTTGCCGCTGCGATAGGCGCGCGTATCGAGATTGAGCCGTCTCGACCGTATGTCGGGCGCGTCGTTCGGCGTATGACCGTGAACGACGAGTTTCGGCAACGGCACCCGGCTTTCGAGGAACCGCTGGCGGATCATGACGAGATCCTCGTCCGTCTGCTCGCCGAGCGGCAGTTTCGGATTGATGCCGGCATGCACGAAAATCACGCTTTGAGTCTCCAGCATGACAGGCATCGCCCGCATGAAATCGATATGCGTGTGCGGCAGCGACTGGCGGATGAAGGCATCGAGCTTTGCGCCGGAGGGAAAGACCAGCGGCAGATGCTCCGGATCGAGCCCATAGGATTTAAGCGATTCTGCCGAACCCATCCGCATCCACTCGTCATAGGATATCCAGCCATCGATATAGTCGAGCATGGCGATTTCATGATTGCCGGCAAGGCAGATGCGGTCGAAATCCTCAGGCGGCGGCGCCATGAGATGAGCGATGACCTGGGCCGATGCCGGTCCACGGTCGATATAGTCGCCAAGCGTCACGATCAGCTTACGCCCCGGCAGCCGCGCGGCATCGCGCAGGATCGCCTCCTCGGCTTTCGCAAGCAGATCGTACCGCCCGTGAATGTCGCCGATCGCATAGGTCGGGATCGCGGCAATATCCAGCGTCAGACGTGGTCTCGACTGGCGTGCCATTTTCGAAGCCTCGCCGTTGCGAGCAAGAGTATCGCCCATCATGTTTCTCGATCAAGGAAGCCCCACTTGCCGGTAAGTAGAGTGGAGCACAAGGCAATCAAGCAGGTAGGAAAATTCAAAGCCTTGGCGTTTTGTAGAAAAACCGGCCTTATCATTTTAGGGCCGATCCATCACTCCTGTGTCCCTGGCGTCGGCCCGACAATTGGAGCGATTTTGGGAAAGTACGACGCGCCGAGTCAACATGTTGCAGCATTCTTTGCGCCCCTCAAGAGACGCAGAGCGCTGTAGGAAAGAGTGACCGATGGGAACGGTATCGCAGTTTCAGGAGAGAAAGAGGCCTCCCGCGCATCGCATCGAAAGTGAAGAGGAGGCGATATCCACGGCCCGCGGCCTTGCCGCCGCATTCCGGCATCAGGCGAGCGAACGCGACATCAACCGCGTGCTGCCCTTTGCCGAACTCGACGCGCTGTCGGTATCGGGACTGACGGCAATCACTGTCCCGCCCGACCATGAAGGGCTCGACGTGTCGAACGCCCCGCTCGCCGAAATCGTCGCAATCATTGCCGAGGGCGATGCCTCGATCGGCCAAGCGCTGGAAACCCATTTTTGCGTGCTGGAAACGCTGCGCACCCAGGCGGCTGAGGATGTGCAGGCATCGCTGTTTGCCCGCGTGTTGCTCGGTGACCGCTTTGCAGGCGCCGCCTTGATGGAAGGAGCCGAGCTTACGGCCGAAGGCCCGGGTTATCGCCTGAGCGGGCGCACTGGGCAGGCGTCCGGTATTTTGTTCGCCGACTGGATCGCCGCTGTCGCCACCGCTCCACCCAGCCGTCCAGTGACCCTCTACCTTGCAGGAGACGACGACGGCCTACAGGTGGTCGACGATTGGGACGGCTTCGGCCAGCGCACCAATGGATCGGCGACGGCAATCGTCGGCACGCTTCACGTCAATGCCGATGCGATTGCGCCTGCTCCCTTTTCCGACGTTTCCACCGGCATCTCGCTCGGCCTATTGCTGAAGGCAAGCGTCAGCCTGGGTATCGCTCGGGCCGCATGGAGCGACCTGATGGCGGCAATTGGCGATCGCCGCACAACCGTTCTTCCCCGCATCGGCGAGCGCGCCATCCGCATCGAAGCGACCGCGGCAGCTCTGGAAAGGGCTGGCCGTAAACTCGACATTGCCCAGGTCAATCCCGTAGAGGCCGCGATGGCGGACGCGCATTTTTCCGCCTCGGCGGCCGCGATCCTTGCGGGGGAAACGGCACTCGACACCGCAAACGCGCTGTTCGAACTGGCAGGGGAAATATCGGCCGGCATCGGACTCAATCTCGACCGGCATTGGCGCAATGCCCGCATCCACGCTTTATCGCTCCCACGGGATAGGCTGATGCGTGCGGCAGGCGAATATAGGTCGAAGCCCGGCGACGCCTGATTCAGCTGGCAGCTGAGATCGGCAATTCTTCCTTAGGGCCGTCGATGCGGCCGCTGGCGGCAACGAATTGCTCGAGGCTCATATTGTCGAGGATGTCGGCGATCGCGTCACGAACATCGGTCATCGAGCGCCGCACCTGACAGGTTTCCGGATCGGCGCAGTCGTCGCAGGCCTCGTAGGCCGTGCGGCTGGCACAGCGGATCGGCGCCAGCGGCCCATCGAGCGTGCGGATGACATGGCCGATGCGGATTTCGGAGGCCGGCCGCGACAGGGAATAGCCGCCGCCCGGCCCCTTCTTCGAGCGAAGGATGCCGACATTGCGCAGTTCGAGCAGGATCGTATCGAGAAACTTCTTCGGGATATTGTTGCGGGCCGCGATGTCATTGATGAAAGCGGTCTCGCCCGGCGCCAGCCGCGCCAGATCCACCAGCGCCTTCAGCCCATATTTTCCCTTTTTCGTCAGCATTGTCGTTGCCCTGTAGAAAACGCAGTATTTATCCTGCCAATAGCAGGCAAATAGCGTCAAAAGCGTGAACATACAACAAAATAGCTATTATTTATAGCTTATATCGGTAACGTCCACGGGCCGCGCTCAGTCTCGCTCAGATCGTCTTCAGCATACCGCCATCGACAAAATAGGTCGAGCCGATGCAATAGCTCGCCCGCTCCGAACTCAGGAAGACGAAGACGTTTGCCAGCTCCTCCGGCGTGCCGAAGCGTTTGGAGGCTGCGTGCTCATTGGCGACGCTCTGCAGGTAGCCCTCCCAGTTGCCACCGGTTTCGGCCGTCAACTGCTTGGCGGTCTTGATCCAGTCGGGGGTGAGGATCAGGCCGGCATTGACGCAGTTGACGCGGATATTGTCCTTGATGAGTTCGGTCGAGAGCGTCTTCGAAAACATCATCAGCGCCGACTTGCTGACATTGTAGATCGGCTCGTACCAGAGCGGCTGCACGGCGCAGATCGAGGCGTTGTGCAGGATCACGCCGCCGCCGCGTTCCTTCATCTGCGGCGCGATGCCGCGCGCCAGCCGAACGGCGGCCATCACATGCAGGTCCCAATAGCTCTGCCACTTCTCGTCGGGCGCCTCCATCACCGTCTCATTCGAGCCGGTGCCGGCATTGTTGATGAGGATATCGGCACCGCCTTTTTCGGCCGCAGCCGCGATGATCGCCTCGGTTCCGGGAACCGTCGCCACATCGGCGACAATAGCGGCGGCGCTGACGCCGTATTTCTCGGCGATGCGGGCGGCTTCCGCCTCGAGCCGTTCGCCGCCGCGGGCCGCCAGCACGAGATTGGAGCCCTCAGCCGCCAGCCCCTCGGCGATCGCCAATCCAATGCCGACAGACGCGCCTGTTATGACCGCGGTCTTCCCCTTCAGTCCCAGATCCATATTTTCCTCCGCACCAGCGGCCGGCGATTCCGGCCTGATGTGGCGAGTGTTCCGCCAATGAAACCGAGCGTCAAGCACCCCGACGCCTCTTGCGGCGGGCGCCGATCTGTCGCAGCCTGCATCCAAAGATGCGAGGAGTTTTCATGCGACGTTATTCAGCCTGCATCGAGTGGCTGTTTGCCGAAAAAGGCGACAGTTTTCCCGATCGCATCCGCCGCGCCCATGCCGGCGGCCTGACCGCGATCGAATTCTGGCGCTGGACCGATAAGGATCTCGACGCGATCGAGGCGGCGCTGAAGGAAACCGGCCTTGCCGTCACCAGCCTCGTCGCCGAACCGATGATCGCGCTGACGGACGCCGGCAACCGGCAGGCATGGCTGAAAGGCCTTGCCGAATCCGTCGCAGCCGCCAAGCGTCTCGGCGCGCCGGTGCTGATTGCCCAGGCCGGCGACGATCTTCCGGGCGTACCCCGCCAAGAGCAGCGCCGGGCGCTCACCGAAACGCTGAAATCAGGCGCCGATATCCTTGCAGGCAGCGGTGTGCGCCTCGGCGTCGAACCGCTCAACATCCGTATCGACCATGTCGGCTATTTCCTCGACTCGACCCGCGAAGGCCTCGACATCGTCGACGACGTCGCCCGCCCCGAGATCGGCATCGTCTACGACATCTACCATTCCGCCGTGATGGACGAGCGCACCGAAGAGGTGCTGGACGGCCGCCTCGACCGTGTTTTCCATGTCCACGTCGCCGATCATCCCGGCCGCAACGAACCGGGCTCCCGCGGCATCGACCTTGCCCACCGACTCGGCTGGATCTTCGCCAATGGTTATGACGGCGCCGTCGGCCTGGAATACCGGCCGATCCGAGCCGGTGCCGACGCCGTCAGGGCCGCGATCGCCTCGCTGGACGGTTAGGTCGGGTTTGCGCCTTCCGCAAAGGCTTCAAGCTCGGGGTCGAAATCAACCTCGACGACATTGTTGAAGACGGCGGTAGCCAGCATGATACCGGCAAAGGCGACGAGATCGACCAGCACCTTGGTTTCGTAGCGCTCTTTCAGCTTCACCCAGAGTTCGGTGGGAACGGCATTGGAATCGACGACGATCGCCTTGCCGAAGGCGGCAAGCAGCGCTTCCGCTCGGGAAAGCTCCAGCGCATCGGGATTGAAACCCTTGCTGATCAGCGCCCGGCGAAAGAAGGTGATGGCGATCTTCGATTTCGCCGCCTTCGAAATCGCATGCGAGAAGATCCAGATCTCCCGGTCGTTGAGGACAGGATCGAGTTCGGCCCGCAGCGTGAACCATTCGGCATAGATGCGATGGGCGGCCGGCGAATGCAGCAGCGTCCGCTTCATGTTGGTCATCCGTCCACGCAGCCTGACTTCCTCGTCATGCGCCGCCCGAACCTCTTGCGAAGCCGTGTCGTAGTCGATCTGCGGGAGGTGGCTCATCGTGTGCAATCCAACTTCGTCCAGTTTTCCGGCTTGCGCCTCGCGTGACCGGCAAATCCGCTTGGCGGTCTCGCTGCCTCCGCCTAGATTGACCTTATCGAAGGTGGAGGCAAGGCATGAGCGACGATCACGAGCATCACCACATCGACTGGCGGGAACATGGCGTCAAGGTCATTCCCGGCAATTCGCTTGACCCGAACACCGCGCAGACGCCGGGCATGAACCGCGCGACCGCGATCAACAATGCCCGCGCCGGCGCCGAAAAGATCTGGGCCGGCACCGTGACGATCCATGCCAACGCCAAGACCGGCGCTCATCACCACGGCGATCTCGAAAGCATCATCTATGTGGTCAAGGGCAAGGCCCGCATGCGCTGGGGCGAGCACCTGGAATATACCGCCGAAGCCGGCCCCGGCGACTTCATCTACGTCCCGCCCTATGTGCCGCATCAGGAGATCAATGCCAGCCGCGACGAGACGCTGGAATGCGTGCTCGTCCGCTCAGGCCAGGAACCTGTTGTCGTCAATCTCGATATCGAGCCGGTCGAAAAGCCGGAAGACGTGCCTTGGATCGATCCGATCCATCGCTGACCGGTATCGCACGCCCGTCAGGCGTGGACCGCATCCGCACCGCTCATGGCCGGGTTTTCGATGATCCGGCCGGTATCGGCGGCATAAAGATGGATCGCATTGTGATCGATCGCGATACCGATCGGATCGCCCGACTTGACGGTCACGGCCTCGGTCAGCGCCACGGCAAAGGGCAGCCCGTCGAAATCGGCGTGAACGACGCGGCTCGCACCGAGTTCCTCGATAAAGTCGGCCGTCGCCACCAGAGCGCCGGGCGCATCCGGCGCCACCAGCCGAGCCGCCTCGGCGCGCATGCCGAGCACGACACGTTTGCCTTTCAGCGGCGCGGCGCGCTCGCGCGGCAGTGCGATCTTGCGGCTCTGATCGTAGACGAAGACGCCCTCGTCGTTGATCGTGCCTTCGAGCAGGTTCATCGCCGGCGTGCCGACGAAGCCGGCGACGAAACGCGAGACCGGATGATGATAGACCTCTTCCGGGGTGCCGACCTGCTCCACCCTGCCACCGTTCATCACCACCAGCCGGTCGGCCAGTGTCATCGCCTCGGTCTGGTCATGCGTGACGAAGATCGAGGTGGCGCCCAGGCGGCGGTGCAGACGGCGGATTTCGGCGCGCATGGCGATGCGCAGCTTGGCATCGAGGTTGGACAGCGGCTCATCGAAGAGGAACACTTTCGGTTCGCGGATCATTGCACGCCCCATGGCGACGCGTTGGCGCTGGCCGCCGGAAAGCGCGGCCGGCCGGCGGTCCAGGAAGGGTTCGAGGCTGAGTGCCTTGGCAACCTCGGCAACGCGCCGGCTACGCTCGGCCTTCGAGACGCCGGCCACCTTCAGGGCATAACCGATATTCTCGGCGACGCTCATATGCGGATAGAGCGCATAGTTTTGAAACACCATGGCGCAGCCGCGTTCGCGCGGCTCCAGCTGGTTGACGGCGCGCCCGTCAATGGCGATTTCGCCGCCGCTGATTTCCTCAAGCCCCGCGATCATCCGCAGCAGCGTGGACTTGCCGCAGCCGGATGGACCGAGGATGACGATGAATTCGCCGGACTGAATCTCCAGGTCGACGCCGTGAACGACGGGATTCTTGCCGTAGCTCTTCTTCACATCACGGATTGAGATCGGTGCCACAGGACTATTCCTTCACTTCTCGGTGGAGATAAGGCCGCGCACGAACCAGCGCTGCATCAGAATGACGAGCACCAGCGGCGGCGACATGATGATAAGTGTGCCGGCCATGGCGACGTTCCAGTCGGGCAGGCCGAATTCGGACGGGATCAAGGTCTTGAGCTGCGTCACCGCAATGCCGAAATTCGGATCGGTGGTGATCAGCAGCGGCCAGAGATACTGGTTCCAGGCCCAGACGAACATGATGGTGAACAATGCGATCATGTTTGGCCGCGACAGCGGCAGCAGGATGTCCCAGAAAAACCGGACCGGACCCGATCCGTCCATTTTCGAGGCCTCGGCAAGCTCGTCCGGAACGGTCAGATAGAACTGACGGTAAAGGAAGGTGCCGGTCGCGGTCGCGACGAGCGGCGCCACGAGGCCGGTATAGGAATTCAACAGACCCCATTCGAGCTTGATCTGGATACCGGACACCCAGGCAACCAGCGCGGTAATTCCGGTGATATCGAGGATCGTTTGGAACGGCTGCAGCGCATTGGCCGCAATCGAATAGGTCGGCACGATGCGGACTTCCAGCGGCAGCATCAGCGTGATGAAGATGATCCAGAAGATCAGATGCCGGCCGCGGAAGCGGAAGTAGACGATCGAGAAGGCCGCCATGGCGGAAAGGATGACCTTGCCGGCGCCGACCGCAGTGGCGAAGATGATGCTATGGATCAGCTTGTTGCCGAGATCGGCGCGGACCCAAGCGGTCTGCGCATTTTCCCAGAAGTGCGAACTCGGGGTCAGCGGCAGGGGCACGCGATTGACCGTCTCCAGATCGAGCGTCGATGCGATGATGACGATAGCGAAAGGCAAAAGCGCGATCACCATGCCGAGCGCCAGAAGCGTATAGCAGATGAAATTGAATATCGGCGTGCGTTCGATCATATCTGCGACCTCACTTGTAATGCACGCGCCGCTCGATGAAGCGGAACTGGAAGATGGTGAGCAGGACGACGAGCGCCATGAGAATGATCGACTGGGCGGCGGCGCCGGAATAATCGAGCCCCCTGAAGCCATCGAAATAGATCTTGTAGACCATGAGTTCCGTCGCCCGTGCCGGCCCGCCCTGGGTCATGACGTCGACGATGCCGAAAGAATCCTGGAAGCTTTCGGTGATGTTGATGACGAGCAGGAAAAACAATGTCGGCGTCAGCAGCGGCAGCTGGAGATCCCACATGCGCCGCAGCGGCCCTGAGCCGTCCATGGCCGCGGCCTCGATCAGCGAACGCGGAATGCCTTGCAGCGCCGAAAGGAAGAAAATGAAATTATAGCCGATATATTTCCAGGAAAAGGCAATGATGACGGCAATCATCGCGTCCTTGCCGTCGAGCGCCGGGTTCCACAGGCCGGGCCAGACGTGGTTGATGACCGAGAGAAGGCCGGCCTCCGGCGCCAGGATGAAGCGGAAGGCGAGACCGAGAGCGGGAGCGGCGATCGCGTAGGGCCAGATGAAGACCGACCGGTAGATTTTGTGACCGTGCAGTTCACGATCCGTCAAAAGCGCCAGGATGAGCGCCATCCCCATGGCAATGGCGGTCGAGCTGAAGCCGAAGATCATGCTGCGGGTGATCGACTCCCAATAGATCGGATCGCTGAGCAGCTGCTTGAAATTGTCGAAACCGACCCAGGCGTTGCCGCCGCCCCATGGCTGCTCGAGCGTGAACGCCCAATAAAGCGCCTGCGCGCTCGGCCAATAGAAGAAGACGAAGATCAGCAGCAGCATCGGAAATGCGAAGAGCAGTCCGATCGTCGTCGAGGAGAAAGTGACGCGCTTTTCCATGAGTGGTCGTTTTCGCCATGCTTTGTTGTAGGCGCGGGCGACAGTTCGCATCCGCGACTGATTGAGAGAGCTTACAAAGACACACCCGGCGCGCGCAAGGCGGCCGGGTGCGGCTCATATCAGCCGATCAGGGGAGCTGAACGTTCTTGTAGGTCTGCTGGAAGCGACGCAGCAGCTGGTTGCCGCGTTCGGCAGCGCCGTCGAGCGAAGCCTGGACGTCGGCATTGTTGACGAAGATTGCCTGCAGGCCGTTGGCGATTTCGGTGCGGACCTGCAGCAGGCCGCCGAGGCGGATGCCGTGCGGAGCCGTGTCGTCGGCAGGCGATGCGGTCAGGCTCTGAATGGCGAGCTCACGGCCGGCGTAAGGAGCCTTGTCGTAGAAGCCCTGCTTCTTCAGATATTCGAAGCCGGAGTTACGAACCGGGATATAGCCGGTCACGGTCGACCACGTGAGAGCTTCTTCCGGCTTGGCAATGAAGTTGAAGAAGGCAGCGGCAGCCTTGTATTCGGCGTCGGAGTGACCCTTCAGAACCCAGAGCGAAGCGCCGCCGACATAAGAGCTGTGGCGGGTTGCATTGCCATAGGTCGGGAGCATGGCAACGGCCCAGTTCATGCCCTGCTTGGCGGTGCGGCCGATATTGCCGTGGTCGCCGACCGAGGTCAGGATGACCTGGCAATCGCCGGCGGCGAAGGCTTCGACGAAGGTCTGGCCGACGGCCTTGTTCTTGATGAAGGCAAGCTTGTTGTCGTACCAGGACTTGAGGTCCTTGATGTAGCTGACGAGCAGCGGGTTCTTGTTGTAGGTCAGCTCGGCGTCGAGGCCTTCAAAACCGTTCTTCTTGGTCGCAATCGCTTCGCCGTTAACGGCTTCGAACTGCTCGACGTACTGCCAGACTTCGTTGTTGGAGATGTCGAAGGCGAGCGGGCAAGCATAACCTGCATCCTTCAGCGCCTTGAAATCTTCGCCGGCTTCCTGCCAGGTGGCCGGAGCATGGTCCTTGCCGATCTTGGCGAAGGCGTCCTTGTTCCAGTAGAGCAGAGCGGTCGAGGAGTTGAAGGGGAAGGAATACATCTCGCCCTTCGACGTCGCATAATAGTTTGCGATGCCGGAGAAGTAATCTTTCCAGTCGACGGTATAGCCCATGTCGGTCATCAGCTGGTTGGCCGGGTAGTAGGCGCCGGAAAGCATGATGTCGAGCGTGCCGGCGTCGGAGACCTGAGCGATGGTCGGCTGCTTGCCGGCGCGGAAGGCTGCAATAGTGTTCTGCAGGGAAGCGTCGTAGCTGCCCTGGCTGGTGCAGACGACTTCATAATCGGCCTGCGACTGGTTGAAGCGATCGCACTGTTCCTGGACACGCTTTGCAATGTCACCGGAATTGCCAAACCAGAAGTCAATCTTGGTCTTATCGGCGGCGGCAGCGGGACCGGCAAGAAACGCTGTAGCGAGAAGGGCGCCAACGGCGCCGAGAAGCTTGGCTTGCATGAGAACCTCGAACATAAAAGGGACGCGCACTTTCAGCGCACGCCCTATTAGCTGGTTCAAATTGCCGCGGCCAATGAATATTACATGACATGAAACGATCGAAACCGTGCCGTCACAAAACCTTCATTCGGATGTTATTTGCCACAGCCGAGGCTATATTTAGAGAAGCCTCGCCAGCCTCCCCAGCGCACTGCCGAACATTTATATTTATATTCGAATATTTATAAATTTCAAGGGTTTTCAATATTTGCCTATATTGCGGGACGGCATCCTTATTCGGAGATACCGCCGCATGAAAACTTGCAAAACCGGCTCCCTCTACGCCGTTGCACTGCTGTGCAACGCCCGGTTTTAGCCCCTGAATCAGAGGGAATCCTTCAAAATTGCAGCGAAATGTGGATCGAATGCACGGCTGATCGGCCCGGCGGCAGCCCCGAGCGCCACCGACCAGGGATCGGCCATGCCGGGCTGCAGGCGCGGCAGCATGCGGCCAGGTCGTTCGGCGATCGAGGGCAGCAGCGGACCGATGGCCGCAATCAACCTTTCCACTAGCGCTTCCGGGGCACTGCCGCACAGGATCACCGTCTGCGGATCGAAGACGGTTTCGATCAGATGGATGCTCCAGCGCAGGTCGACTGCTGCCGCTTCGATCCAGGTCTCGATGCTTTGGTCGCCCTTGAAGACAAGATCGTTGATGCGTGCATGCAGGTCGGGATCGGCAGGATCGGCCGAGAGATGCTGATAGAGTGAGGCGAGTGAAGCGCGATGTTCGAGCGGCGTCGTTTTGCCGTCGGCAAACAGCAGTGCCATGCCGATCTCGCCGGCATTGCCGTTGGCGCCGCGGTAGAGTTCGCCATTCAGAATCAGGCCGGCGCCGATGCCGTAGCCGACGAAGAGGCAGACGGCATGGTCGAGGCCGTGGGCAGCCCCCACCATACGCTCGGCGGTCGCCGCTGCCGCCGCATCATTCTGCAGCCCGACATCGAGCCCGGTCCCGGTGGCCAGCGTTTCCAGCAGCGGAAACTTCTGCCAGGCCTCCATCATCCAGGGATCGTCGCCGCTGCCGTCCAGCCCAAAGGGACCTGGCATCGCGGCGCCGAGGCCGACCAGCCGTTTTTCCGACTGTTGCACCATCCCGGCAAGTTTTGACCGCACGCCGGCGACGAGATCGAGGATGACCTTCGCCCCTTCTGACGGCCCTCCGGGTGGCAGACCGGCCTCATCGCGCACGAGAACGCTGCCGATCAGATCGACCGCGACCGCCCGCGTCACATGCCGGTCGATCTGCAAGCCGATCGCGAAGGCGCCTTCGGGCACAAGCCGGTAGGGCGTCGAGGGCTGCCCCCTGCCCTTTCGCACCGGCTCCTGCGAACGGACGAGACCGTCGCGCTCGAGTTCCTCGATGATATTGGACACCGTCTGTTTGGTCAGCCATGTCGCCCGCGCCAGATCGGCGCGTGAAAGCTCACCGTTGATCCTCAAGGCATCGATCATCACGCGCCGGTTATGGGCGCTGGTGCCTTCGTGGTTGGTACCGCTCTTGGCCCGGATTGGCCTGACGTCATTCATGTGCAATTGCCTCTTGACTCCAATAGACTGTTGAAGAAGTATTAAGTCAAGACAATTGACTTAATAGGGGACCGAAGAGTTCCAGGGAACGCAGGAGCCCAGACAAGGGCTCCGACGACGCTCCGAGACGACAACCGGCACCTTCCCATGCGTGCCGTCTCGAACACCGATGGCGGGAGGCCCGCCATCGGCAATGCGTAAATGTCAAAAACTGGAGGCTGCAATGCTGAAATCCTTTACCAAGACGCTTCTGGGTGCGGCCTTGATCGGCGCATCCCTTGCGCCGCACGCTTTCGCCGAAACGACGCTGAACGCGCTTTTCATGGCGCAGGCCGCCTATAGCGAGGCCGATGTGCGCGCCATGACCGATGCCTTCGCCAAAGCGAACCCCGACATCAAGGTCAATCTCGAATTCGTTCCCTATGAAGGCCTGCACGACAAGACTGTGCTGGCGCAGGGTTCCGGCGGCGGTTACGACGTCGTGCTCTTCGACGTCATCTGGCCGGCCGAATACGCCACCAACAAGGTGCTGGTCGACGTCTCCTCGCGCGTTACCGACGAGATGAAGAAAGGCGTGCTGCCGGGCGCCTGGACCACCGTGCAGTATGACGGCAAATATTACGGCATGCCGTGGATCCTCGACACCAAATACCTGTTCTACAACAAGGAAATCCTCGAAAAGGCCGGCATCAAGACGCCGCCGAAAACCTGGGACGAGCTGACCGAGCAGGCAAAGATGATCAAGGACAAGGGCCTGCTCGCCACGCCGATCGCCTGGAGCTGGTCGCAGGCGGAAGCCGCGATCTGCGATTACACCACGCTGGTCAGCGCCTATGGCGGCGACTTCCTGAAGGACGGCAAGCCGGCCTTCCAGACCGGCGGCGGCCTCGATGCGCTGAAATACATGGTTTCCAGCTATTCGTCCGGCCTGACCAATCCGAACTCCAAGGAATTCCTGGAAGAGGATGTCCGCAAGGTCTTCGAAAACGGCGACGCCGCCTTCGCGCTGAACTGGACCTATATGTACAACATGGCCAACGACGCGAAGGACAGCAAGGTGGCAGGCAAGGTCGGCGTCGTTCCGGCGCCGGGCATTGCCGGCAAGAGCCAGGCGTCCGCCGTCAACGGTTCGATGGGCCTCGGCATCACCTCGGCCAGCCAGCATCCCGACGAGGCCTGGAAATACATCACCTTCATGACCTCTCAGGCGACACAGAATGCCTATGCCAAGCTCAGCCTGCCGATCTGGGCCTCATCCTACGAGGATCCCGCCGTTACCAAGGGCCAGGAAGAGCTGATCTCCGCCGCCAAGGTCGGCCTTGCAGCCATGTATCCGCGCCCGACGACACCGAAATATCAGGAGCTTTCGACCGCCCTGCAGCAGGCGATCCAGGAATCGCTGCTCGGCCAGTCCTCTCCCGAGGACGCGCTGAAGTCGGCAGCCGACAATAGCGGCCTCTGATCGACCCCAGAAACCCGGGCGGCGCCCGCCGTCGCCCGGCCTCCAGAATCTATGAATGAAAGGTCGCCTTGATGTCGGGCACTTGGCTGACAACCCGCGCGTGGCTTTTGATGCTGCCGCTTCTCGTGGTCATGATCTCGGTGATCGGCTGGCCTCTGATCGATACCGTCGGCCTTTCCTTCACCGATGCCAAGCTCGTCGGCACGGAAGGCAGCTTCGTCGGCATCGACAATTACGCCAAGATGCTCTCCGGCTCGAATTTCCAACGCACGCTGATCACCACCGCGTGGTTCGCGATCGTCTCGGTTGCCGCCGAAATGGTGATCGGCGTGCTTGCCGCCCTGCTGCTGAACCAGCAATTCCGTGGCCGCACCACACTTCGCGCCCTGATGATCCTGCCCTGGGCACTGCCGACGGTCGTCAACGCCACGCTCTGGCGGCTGATCTACAATCCGGAATACGGCGCGCTGAACGCCGCGCTGACGCAGCTCGGTCTGCTCGATGCCTACCGCTCCTGGCTCGGCGAACCGGGCACGGCGCTGGCAGCCCTCATCGTCGCCGACTGCTGGAAGAATTTTCCCTTGGTGGCGCTGATTGCGCTCGCCGCCCTCCAGGCCGTGCCGCGCGACATCACCGCCGCCTCGCTCGTCGACGGCGCCGGCGCTTTCGCCCGCTTCCGCTTCGTCATCCTGCCCTATCTCGCCGGCCCGCTGATGGTGGCGCTGGTGCTGCGCACGATAGAAGCCTTCAAGGTGTTCGATATCATCTGGGTGATGACCCGCGGCGGCCCGGCCAACAGCACACGCACGCTGTCGATCCTCGTCTATCAGGAAGCCTTCTCCTTCCAGCGGGCGGGCTCGGGCGCGTCACTGGCCTTGATCGTTACGCTGCTGGTGACGCTGCTTGCCGCCGGCTACGCCGCGCTGGTGCGCAAGACCGCGGGGAGTGCGGCCTGATGGAACGCCAGAGCCGGCTCTTTTCCGTTTTCATCCATCTTTGCGCGCTGCTGCTTGCCGCCATCATCCTGGCGCCGATCGTCTGGCTGTTCATCATGAGCATCTCACCGGCCGCCGACCTTGCGGCAAAGCCGTTGCGCTGGTGGCCGCAGACGGCGGATTTCTCGCGATACCAGATCCTGCTGTCGACGCTCGAAAACAGCGCCGGCGCCGCCTTTACTTCGTCGCTGCGCAACAGCATCGAGGTGGCGGGCATGGCGACGATCGCCGCCATCGCGCTTGCCATTCCGGCCGGCTGGGCGGTGTCGCGCACGCCCTCGGTGGGCTGGTCACTGTCGATGGTGATCGCCACATACATGCTGCCGCCGGTGGCGCTGGCCGTGCCGCTCTATATGGGCCTCTCCCATCTCGGCATGCTGAACAACGTCTTCGGCCTTGCCCTGGTCTATTTGACGATCCTAGCCCCCTTCACCACCTGGCTGATGAAGTCGGGCTTCGATTCCATCCCGCGCGAGATCGAATCCGCCGCGATGATCGACGGCGCCGGCCTGTTCCAGACGCTGAGGATCATCACATTGCCGCTCGCAGCTCCCGTGGTCGCAACGTCGAGCCTGTTTGCCTTCCTGCTTGCCTGGGATGAATTCTTCTATGCGCTGCTCTTCACCTCGGACCAGCGCGCCAAGACGTTGACCGTCGCCATTGCCGATCTCGCCGGCGGCCGCGTTTCCGATTACGGACTGATCGCCACGGCAGGCGTGCTCGCCGCCCTGCCCCCGGTGCTGATCGGTCTCGTCATGCAACGCGCCCTGATCTCGGGGCTGACCAGCGGCGGCGTCAAGGGATGAACATGACAGAAGAAAAAAGCCGGCCGGCCGGAATTGCCGCGATCGATCGCGAAATGGCGCGCCAGCATGCCGATTCGCTCACCTCCTATGAAGCTGCCCAGCCCATGGCGGCCAAGGCCGCCTCCTCGCTTGAGAAAACCGGCCGGCTGCTCTTGCTCGGCATGGGCGGCTCGCATGCCGTCAACCGCGCTGTCGAGCCGCTCTACCGAACCCTCGGCATCGATGCGGTCGCCCTGCCGCTGTCCGAGCAGCTCGGTCAGCCACTGCCGACCGCCGACCGGACGATCTTCGTCACCTCGCAATCCGGCGAAAGCGCTGAAGTCCTGCGCTGGTTCGAAGAGACCGGCGGCACCGAGGAGACCTTCGGCCTGACCCTCGAAGCCAGCTCTTTCCTGGCAAGAACCGCCCCGTCGCTGGTCGGCAGCGGCGGCACCGAGCTTGCCTTCGCCGCCACCCGCAGCCTGACGGTTACCTTTGCCCTGCATCTGGCAATCCTCGCCGCACTCGGCGAAAATCCCGATGCAGCCCTTGCCGTGCTCAAGGCGCCCGAAGACCATGACATCACCGCCGCCCTCGCAGCACTCGAAAACGTCGCGACCATTGTCACCTCGGGACGCCGGCTGCAGGGCGTTGCCGAGGCGCTTGCGCTCGGATTGACCGAACTCTCGCGTCGCCCCTGCTTTTCGCTGGAAGGCGGCCAGCTGCGTCATGGGCCGATGGAGATGCTGGGGCCGGATATCGGCGTCGTGCTATTCCGCGGGCTCGACGAGACCGCCGGCCTGGTGACGGCGATGGCAGTTTCCGCCATCGAGACCGGCGCCCGCGTCATCCTGTTCGACGCATCCGGGCAAGCGCCGGTCGCCGGCGCGGTGACGATCGGCTTTGCCCCTGCAACGGGCCTTGCCGCGATCTTCGCCATGCTGCCGGTCGCTCAGCGGCTGATGATCGCCTTTGCCGAGACCCGCGTGGAAAACGCCGGAACGCCGGTCCGATCCACCAAGATTACCCGGAGTGAATGAATGCGGCCGCTTGCAGTCATCGGCAACGTCAATGTCGACCTCATCCTTGGACCGGCCGCCCCCTGGCCTAAGGCTGGCACGGAAATCATCGTCGATCATGACGAGCTCAGGGTCGGCGGCTCCGCCGGCAACAGCGCGCTCACCTGGCAGGCGCTCGGCATCGAATTCGAGATCGCCGCTAATATCGGTAGCGATCAGTTCGGCCGCTGGCTCGCCGAAGCCTTCGGCCACCGTTCACAGAAATGGCCGGTCCGTCCCGAGAAAACGACACTCTCCGTCGGCATTACCCATCCGGACGGCGAACGCACCTTCTTCACGACGACGGGCCACCTCCCGCGCTTCGGTTTGAAGGACGTCTTCGCCGTCATCGACGGCGAAAGGCTGCGCGGCGGTTGCGCCTTGCTCTGCGGCGCCTTCCTCACCGACGATCTCACAAGCGAATATAGCGCCTTCTTCGATTGGGCCGGCAGCCACGATATCACCGTCGCGCTCGACACCGGCTGGCCGCTCAACGGCTGGACGGAAGAGAATTGTGCGAAGACGCGCGCCTGGCTGTCCCGCAGCGGCATCGCGCTGCTGAACGAGGTCGAGACGACGACGCTTGCCGGCCTTGCCGATCCGATCGAGGCTGCTCGCGAGATCAGGTCGCACATGCCGGAGGGCGCGATCGTCGTCGTCAAACGCGGCCCGGACGGCGCCATCGCGATCGGTCCGGACGGCCTGTTGGTTTCGGTGGAGGCACCGCTCGTCGAGGTCGTCGATACGATCGGGGCCGGCGACGTCTTCAACGCCGCTTTCCTCGCCGCGCTCGCAAAGGATGAACCGCTGGTTTCCTGCCTGAAGGCGGGAACCGAGGTCGCCTCGCGCGCCATCTCCACCCTGCCCCGCAACTATGGTGATCCGTCATCTTTTGAGGAGCCCCTGTCATGAGCGCGCTCGACATCCAGAACATCCGCAAGACCTATGGCGACGTCGAGACGCTGAAAGGTATCGACATATCGCTGGAAAGCGGCGAATTCCTCGTGCTGCTCGGCTCGTCGGGCTGTGGCAAGTCCACGCTCTTGAACATCATCGCCGGCCTTGCCGAGGCAACGAGCGGCGATGTCAGGATCGGCAGGCGCTCGGTACTCGGCGTGCATCCGAAAGACCGTGACATCGCCATGGTCTTTCAATCCTATGCGCTCTACCCCAATCTGACGGTGCACCGGAACATTGGTTTCGGCCTGGAAATGCGTAAAGTTCCGGCGGCCGAGCGTGACAAGGCTGTGCGCGACGCCGCGAAACTGCTGCAGATCGAAAGCCTGCTCGACCGCAAGCCGAGCCAGCTTTCCGGCGGCCAGCGCCAGCGTGTAGCGATCGGCCGTGCGCTGGTGCGCAAGCCAGAGGTCTTCCTCTTCGACGAGCCGCTCTCCAATCTCGACGCCAAGCTGCGCATGGAGATGCGCACCGAGATCAAGCGGCTGCATCAGATGCTGAAGACCACGGTTGTCTATGTCACCCATGATCAGATCGAGGCGATGACCCTGGCAAGCCGTATCGCCGTCATGTGCGACGGCCGCATCGAGCAGCTGGGCACGCCGGAGGAGATCTACAATCATCCGGCAACGCTCTATGTCGCCACCTTCGTCGGCGCGCCGCCGATGAACCTGTTGCAGGCAACGGTACGTGACGGCCGCCTGGCGCTTTCAGGCTCCGAAACCAGCCTGCCCCTGCCCGCCCGTTTCCACGACGCCGCCGGCAATGGCCGTGACCTTGTCCTCGGCATCCGTCCCGAGGCGCTTCGCTCCGACGGCCCCGGCCCGTCGATCGAAGCAACCGCGGAGGTCGCCGAACTGACCGGCCCGGAACTCGTCGTCACCGCTCTTGCCGGAGACCAGCGGCTAATGGCCTGCCTGCCGCCGCGCACGCCGATCCGCGACAATGAAAAACTGACCCTCTTCTTCGACGAGGAAGCAATGCATCTCTTCGACCCGAAGACAGGCCTCAGCTGCCTGCGCTAGAGATAACAGCAATCTGGTCGATCGCACTGATCGTTCAATTCGCGGCGTCGACGGGTTTCCGCTTGTAAACGTGAATGTAGTCGACGAGCAAAATGGAAGGGTTCGGCGTTTCATCGATCGGCCAACCCGAGCCGAGCGCCAGATTCACGAGCGGATAAAATGGCATGTGAAACTCCTTCGGCGTGTCGAAGCTCCAGAGGTACTGACGGTCGAAGTAGAAGCTCGTCTTGTCAGCTTGGATATCGACGCCGTAGGTATGATAGTCGCTGTTCAAAATTCCGTCCTGGACCTTATTCCAATAGCCGCCGGTAGTATTCTGGCCGCCTTGGCTCTGGCGCCAGATATGAAAACCCATGCTGAATTCGTATGGCGCGCGTCCATAATATTCCAACACATCGATTTCGGCAGTGTACTTCGACCGGTCGAGCCCGATGAGCCAGAAGGCCGGCCAGACCCCCTTGCCGGGCGGCAGCTTCATCCTTGCTTCGAAATAGCCGAACTGCTGCGAGAAACCTTCACCCTTAGGGTTCACCGACGACAGCAGGCCCGAGCGCCATGTGCCATCGGCCCCCTTGCGCGCTTCGATCTTCAAAATACCCTGATCGGTGGTAAACGGAAAGCCGGGGGCCGGATCGGTGAAACGGGCATCACCGAAATCGCCGTTCCACGGCGTATGGGCGATCCAGCGGGAGCTTTTCTCTCCCCAGGCCGAAACGTCGAGACTGTCGAAACTCTCCTCGAACGTCAGCTGGTATGCATTGATATTCAGCGGTTCCTGGGCGACACTGGGCCGGCCGGGCAGCGCCCCCAGACCGAGAACGACGAGCAAACCCAAAGCCTTAGAAGATATCCCGTAACGCATTCCGCTTCTCCAAAAACGCCAGACCAAGTCGTTGGACTCACTTGTCTCAATCATGAGGTGAGAACCCTGTTTCGTCGCGGCATGAGCCGTTGAACAACGATAGTCTCGATGCCATCGGGCCTTCCCAGAATCTGCCACAGCAGCAGCGCGAAGGCCCAGAAGATACCTGCTGCCGTCCCACCGCAAATCGCCAGCCGGACGATCAGATCGAGACCGGCAGGCATGGCAACGAGCATCGGCTGCACCCAGAGCAGGAAAGCAATCATCGGCAAGCTCGCGACCAGCGACCGGCAAAAGGAATTCAATTGCGCTGCAAAGGTCGCGCCGATCAGCCGCCGCGTGATGACGAGCGATGCGGCATAGGCGACAAGCACCGCCACAATACGCGCGCCCAATGCGCCCGCCACCTGAAAATAGGCAATGCCCAGAATGGTGACCGGGGCCCTGACGGCGAACTCGACGAACATCCGGAGAGCGACATAACGGGTATTGTTCATGACCATGGCCAATGGCGGCATCATGTTCGTCGGAAGACCGAGCAGGCTGACAAGGCACAGCCATTGCAGGATCGGCGCGGACGATGCCCATTTCTCACCGACGAGGATGCGCACGGTCGGCTCGGCGAGAAAGGCAAGCGCGATGAGCACGGGTGCCGCGACGAAGGTGATCGCATTCGTCGCTTTGAGATAGGCGGCGACCAGCTTGCCGCGGTCTTCGACAGTGGAGAATGCCGCCATCAGCGGACGCAGCAACGGTCCGACGAAGGTTTGGTACGGAATAGCGGCGATATTGTCTGCAACGCTGAAGGCACCGAACGTCGACAAGCCGGTAAAACGCGGCAGCAGCAGCCGGTCCAGCTGCCAATTGATCGAATTCAGCACCTGCGACACGGTATTCCAGCTGATCATATCCTGAAAATGCTTCCATTCGGACAGGCTGAACGTCGGTCGCATCGGCGCAAAGACATAGGAGGTGATCATCGCCGCAGTCGGGCCGGCGATCGCTCCGATCGCCAGCCCCCAATAGCTGCCTGTTGCCACAGCTACACCCACCCCGAACAGTAATGTCGATCCCTTGGTGATGAGATCGAGCACGAACTCGCGTTTGAAATCGAACCGCTGCATGAAAAGAACCATGCGCGGACTGATCATGCTGCGCATGGCAGGCGCGATCGAGAGAACGGCGACGAGGGCGAAAAGCCGGGAATCGTCGTAAATCAGCGCCATTGGCCAGGAGATGATCATCATCAGCAGGCTGATGGCCAGGCCTCTCAGCAGGCTGAGGGTGAAAGCCGTAGCGAACATCTCGTCCGAAGGCGACGATTGACGCATCAGCGCCTGCGTCAACGGCAGGTCCAGGATCGCCTCGACGATAACAAGGACCGACGTGGCGATGGCGACCAGGCCGAAATCCGCAGGGCTCAAAAGCCTTGCCAGAACAAGCAGGCTGACGAAATCGAGCATCCGCGCCAGGAATTTTCCACTGATGGTCCAGATGCTCGCCGTCGCCGTCCTCTCAGATATGCTTGACATGATCTATTTATCTATTCCTCGTCGAGGGTTTGATACGGCTTCGGTCACGGCGGCAAGGCAGGTAGCGGCGGTCCTTCCCGTCAAGCGGACCGTCGTCTGAAGGCGTCGGCGGATCGGTCGTCATGGCTGGACAGCTGTTGCTCGATGAGGCTGGACAGACGATCGCGGAATACGGCGGAGGAGAATTTTAGCGAATGCGCGCGGATTGCCTGCGGATCGATATCGTCCTCGACATCTTCGAATGCCGCCATCGTTTCCAGAAGGGCTTCCGTCGTCTGCTCGGCGAAGCGAAAGCCGACCTGCGGCGCAGATACGGTTTCCCTGGCGCCGCCGGCATCGAAGGCCAGGACCGGCCGCCCTGATGCCATGGCTTCCACCGGCAGGATGCCGAAATCCTCCGTGCCCGGAAACAACAGGGCGCGGCATCTCGACAGGTGGTCGCGCAGCACGTTGAAGGGCTGATGGCCGAGAAACTCAACCGTCGGTCCGGCGATCGACTTCAGATAGGGTAATTGTTCGCCCTCGCCGATCACCACCAGCTTCCGGCCGGCCTCGGTGCAGGCGCGCACGGCGATATCCGGCCGCTTGTAGGTGGTCAGTTGTCCCGCATAAAGGTAGAATTCGCCTTTGCCCTTGCCCACGGCAAAATCGTCAGTCGCAACCGGCGGATGGATGACGACGGAGTCCCGGTCGTAGAAGCGGCGGATGCGGCTTGCGACATAATCGGAGTTGGCGACGAACAGATCGACGCGCGAGGCCGTCGTCACGTCCCAGGCGCGCAGCATCGGTGCGGTAATCGACATCAAGGCACGCCCCACAAAGGGAAGGCCATGGCGATAGACATGGAACTGATCCCAGATGTAGCGCATCGGCGAATGGCAGTAGCAGACATGAAGAGCGTCGGCGCGGGTGATGATGCCTTTGGCAGGACCGGATTCGCTTGACAGAACAAGGTCATAATCCTGCAGATCGAACTGCTCGAGCGCGAAGGGCATTAGCGGCAGCATCTTGGTGTAGTGCCGCTGCGCGCCGGGGATCTTCTGCAGGAAGGACGTGCGGATGTTGCGCGTTTTCAGAAAATCGCTGATGCGATCCCGGTTGCAGACGAGGGTGAAGATGTCGGCCTGCGGAAACATGCGGCACAGCTCTTCCACAACCTTCTCGCCGCCGCGCATCGAAACCAGCCAGTAGTGCACGATGGCGACGCGAAGTTGCCGGGTCTCGTTTGAACCTCCGGCCTCGGTGACGCGTCTTTTCGCCATGACCGGCGCATCGGTAAGAAATGCCCTTGCGTCGGGAAGAGAGGTCGTTGCTTTTAGGGTCAACTGAATACTCCTTGTATCGCCACACCGTCTGTCGGGTCGGAAACGGCACTTGTCGAAATCAGGCTGTGGTATTCGGCAAGAAGCGCATCGCGCCATTCCTCGTGTGTCGAGGCGAGATCTGGCGACAGCTGGAAGGCCCGCTCACTCATGGCGCGGACCTCTTGCGCCGGCATTTGGCTGAATCGCGTCAAGACATCGGCAAACGCGCTTTCATCGGCCGTATCGCAGGCAAGCGCCATGCCGGCTCTTTCCATTTCCTCGGCGAGAAAGGCGCTGCGCGACATGATGACCGGCAGACCGCTCCTGGCCGCTTCGATAGCGACGAGACCGAACGGCTCGGGATAGCGCGAAGGCATCAACAGTGCACGCGCCTTGCGGATGGTCGGGCCGATCTCCGCATGCGACTGCCAGCCGACGGCCCTGACGTGATCTCCCGACGCTCTGACCTGCGGCATCAGCGGCCCGTCCCCGATCACGCAGAGCCTGACGCCGGCTCGGCGCGTGGCGGCAATGGCGTCCTCAACGCCTTTCTCCTCGTCCAGCCGTCCGATGAACACGAACTCGTCGTTGGCCTCCGCCTCGATGCGTTCGATGGAGAGTGGCGCGACGGGATTGCGGATCGTCGTTAGCCGTTCGGGCTGATAGCCGGTGCCGACGAGAAAACTCGCCATCTTCTCGTGCAGAAGGATGATCCGGCCGAAATCGGTCTGCCCCTTCAAGAGCCGCAGGATATTCGAGCCGCGGGCGACCCGCCACAATTTGTGCGAATAGCTTCTCTTGTCGCAAGCTGTCGCAATGCAGCCTCCGCCAAGCGGGCGTCGCAGGCAGATCTCCTGCGCCTGATAGTCGAAGAAGGCGCCGTTGGGGCAGGCCGTGAAGAAATCATGGGCGTGAACCACGCATCGTCCGGCGACCGGCGCCAGCGCCTTGAAAATCGCGGGAGACAGGATCTGGTGCCAGCCATGCACATGGTAGACGGTGCTGGCGGTATCCATTTCGGTAATCCAGTTCGCCACCATGCGCACGGCGGCGCCGTTGTGAATGCCGGTGACGAATGCCTTCGCACGCTCGGCACTGAGCAGGTCGCGGCTGTTCAGCCCGACCATCGAGACGCCGAGTGCGGCAAGCTCCGTATTGGCGGCGTCATCCCCGCTAATATAAGTCACAGGGATGTCGAGCCCGCGGAAAAGCTTGGCAGACAATACCGCCAAACCTGTCGCGCCGCCTCTGGCCACCGAATAATCGTCGATGACGACCACGCGATCGATCTTCGTTGTGCGGGGGCCGGGAAGGCGGCTGATGCTTGCGATGGATCGGATGCCCTCGGAAAGCGACGGGCGCATTACTTCACCGAAACCGCGCCGTTGGCATAGGCCTCCAGCGCCTTGCGGTTGAGAATGCGGATCCTGCCCTGCCCCCCGTCGATAATCTTGCCTTCCCGCAGGCGCCGAAGGCATTGATTGACCTTTTCGCGCGACGCCGGCAGCGTCGCAGCCAGGTCATTTTGCGAGATGATCAGTTCGTCCCCGCTGTTTGTCGCGTCTGTTCCATAAACACCCGAAAGCCGCAGCAGCGTGCTAGCCAGCCTCGATTGCAGGCTCGACGCCGCATTCGCAATGATCCGGAGTTCAAGCTCCGAAATACGCGCCAGCGCTCTGGAGAAAACCTTTTCCCGAAAGCAGGGGTCGCTGGCATACATGTCGCGCAGCAGGCGACCCTCGAAGAAATGCAGCTCGCAATTGGAAGCGGCTCGGTATTCGAGGCTCAGCGTCTGCCTGCGCAGAACCTCGAGCTCGCCGATCAGGCCTGATTTCGGAATGATCTCGACAATGAATTCCCTGCCGTCGGGCAGCATCGTGCTGGCGCTGACCAACCCAGAATGCACGCGGGCGAACATATCGATCAGGACGCCAGCCCCGGCAATGACCTCGCCGCGCCGGAAACGCCGGACGCTCGACCGGCACGAAAGGAATTCATCGTCGAGCACTATGCGGCTGCCGAGATGAATGCCGCCGCCAGCCGGTATCGCCGCTCTGCCGATGCCGGCCTTACGATCTGATGCGTGTGTCGCTCCATCCATGCGCATAACTCCAGTACTCGAATGATCATAGAAAATGCTGCACTGCATCATTTATATTACCTTAATGGGCAAGTCAAATAACATCACCGAGAATTAGCGTAATAATAAGGTATATATTTAGTTTAAAAGAAAAAATTCCATCGCATATCGAAATAAAATTCGATGTAATCGTAGACCTATCGCGTGATTACAGAGTCGCCATTGCTACAACGTCTTATAAACTATTCGAAATGATGATATGAAAAATATAAATGAATCTCCGTGAGTTAAGTACCTGTGGGTAGGTTAGATCCAGATTTAGAATGAAAATAAATCGAACAAGTTACAGTCGAAATTATCTTCTGCCGTTTAGTAGCATAAAGAAATAATTAAGGATTATGACCTTGGTAACAGACAACCAGGGTGCGGCGCAGCAAAGTTTAAACGGTTCTTAATCGGAAAGCTT
Organism: Rhizobium leguminosarum bv. trifolii WSM2297; assembly: GCF_000271845.1. The sequence continues at coordinate 2,687,646 of NZ_JH719395.1, forward strand.
TGGAGACCCCGATGGCATGGGAAGCACATAGTTTCGAGTCATGGTCGCGTGTCGGACGGTCTGCTGAAGACGGCGGCCTCCATGCGACCCGACCTCGTGCAGCAGGCAGATCGGCCAAGCGGGCGCTCGATCTTCTGATGGCGATTGCCGCCCTGATCCTGCTTTCCCCGCTTCTGCTGCTCGTCGCGATGATCGTGAAGCTCTCCGACCGCGGCCCGGTCTTCTATTCCCATACGCGCATTGGCTTCGGCGGAGCGCCGTTCGGATGCCTCAAGTTTCGCACGATGAAGACTGATGCGAGCGCTCAGCTTGCCGAATTGCTGCAAAACAGTCCCGCTGCGCGAAGCGAATGGGAAGCGACCCGCAAGCTGAAGGATGATCCGAGGATCACGGCCGCCGGCGAGATCCTGAGGCGATCGAGCATCGACGAGCTTCCCCAATTGTTCAATGTCGTACGTGGCGAGATGAGCCTGGTCGGCCCCCGGCCGATCACCGCCGAGGAGTTGCCGCGCTATGGCGAGCATATATGGGCCTACATGGCAGTCCGTCCTGGACTGACCGGTCATTGGCAGACCAGCGGGCGCAACGATGTCAGCTACGAGCACCGGGTTTCCCTCGACGTTCACTACCTCAATAACTGGTCGCTCGGCCGGGACTTCATCATCATCGCCAAGACCATTCCCGCTCTGTTTTCACAGCGTGGCTCGTACTGAGCATTAAAGGGAGAGCTGCCGATCATGGCCGGAGTCGGAAGATACGCCGCTCCACCGTCCCCTCCAAACTGCCAGTCCCTCCTAACTCTGTAATCTCGCCATTTTGGATCAGGACGACATGACCTCAAGCACGATCTTCAGCGGTGTTTCCCCCCTATCCCTGCCTGCCGCCGCAGCCACTGGCGGGAACTCACCGCTGACCCTGCGGGACATGCTCTTTTTTCTCAGAATGCGCTGGCCATGGATCGTGGCCACGACCTTTGCCTTTCTTGCAATGGCCGGCAGCTATCTTCTCACCGCCGCGCCGACTTACGTTGCCAGCACGCAACTTGTGATCTTCCCCCAGGTGAACAGCTCCGAAGCTCAAAGAGCCTTCGCGGAAGACGCATTCATAGAAGGGCAGCTGGAGATTGCCAGATCAAGCGATGTCATCGGCGGCACGGTAAGAGCGCTCGATCTTGATAGCGATCCCGACTTTGTCGATTGGAAACCTTCGCTGCTCGACAAGACAAAGGACTGGCTTCTGGGAACTTCTGCTCAAGTGGATATGAGGCAGGAAGCCGCAGGCATGGAAACGGCGGAAACGCCGCCCAGACCACGGACGGAGGAGGAGCGGCTCCACGACCTTGCAATCGCCACGCTGCAGAGCCTGATGGACATACGCCGGATCGGCAGTTCGACGATCATCGAGATATCAGCTGCAGCGTCGACCCCTCAAAAGGCCGTCGCCATCGCCGATACGCTCGCCACGCAATATATCCAGAAGAATATCGCAATGAAGGCCGATGCTTCCCGCCAATACAGCGACTGGCTGGAAAAATTCCTGAGCGAGCAGCAGCGCGGGCTGGCCGATGCCTCCAGCGCCTTGAACACATTCAACAGCAATCCGCGCGACCAGTTCAAGCTTGCGGAGCTGCAGAGCGCGACGGATGCCCGCCGCACCCTTTATGAAAGCACGCTGACCCAGCTTACCGAAGCCAAGCAGCGCATAACCTATCCCGTGTCCGACGCCACGATCGTCTCGCGGGCCACGCTGCCTCTTTCGAAGGCGAGGCCGCGCAGCACGCTCATCATCGCCTTTGCCGGGGCGGTCGGCCTCGGCGTCGGCTTGGCGCTCGCCATGATAAGGCACGCCAGCGACCGCCGGATCGTCCGTCCTCAGCAGATCGCGGATGCCGGCGGAGTGTCCATCGTCACCTTGCTGGCAAGATCCAAGCAAAACCGGAGTGGGCATCCTGCCCGCTTCATCGCCGCCGGCACGGGCGACAGCGATATGGCCGCCTATCCTGTTATACCCGGCATGGCGGAATTGAGCGCAACCGTCGTCGGTCTTCGACGCAAACGCCGCGTCGTCATTGGAATCGTCGCGGTCGATCCCGGTAGCGGGGCATCGACCATTGCAAGCGACCTGGCGGTGCTGTCGTCGACTTCGGGGGCGCAAACGCTGCTGATCGATGCGGCTGCGCAGAAATCCTCACTCAGCAAATCGATCGCGCCCGATAGTTCCAAAGGTCTCGTCGATGTGCTCGACAACGGCGAACTGATCAAGACGGCGGCGTTACCCCTCACCCCAACCCTGAAATTCCTTCCGCTCGGGAAGGTGGAAGCAGTGACGCCGGCCGTTCGTCTAAGCTCACGCCGTACGCAGCTGAGCTTTGCCGACCTGAAAAAGGAATTCGACGCCATATTCGTCGATATTTCCGCATTCTCGACTTCCCCCGATGCCAATGCGATCGGTCCGGAGCTGGATGGCGTCCTCGTGGTCACCTCGCATGGGCGCACCTCGATCGACGATGCCGTGCGCGTCATCGACACCATGCGCAATGTCGGCGCCGAGATCCTCGGCGTCATCATCAACCATGCACCGAAGAGAATAGAGTCATGATCTCACCTTCGGCCGGAGCAACAAGACAGGACCGTCCACTGCGAATTGCCTTGGGGATCGCCTCGGCGGGGCGCCCTTCGATACTGCGGGAGACGATCGATTATCTCACCGGCCTGCCGGATCAAGCCGAACGGCTCATCGTCTGCGTACCCGTCATCGAGGACGCTGCCGGGCTCGCCGACCGCTGCGATGTGGAAGTCATCGTCGGCAGCCGCGGCCTGACCGCCCAGCGCAACAGGATCATCCAGGCCGCATCAGTTGATACGGACGTTCTGATCTTCCTCGATGACGACTTCATTCCCGCCGCGACTTTCCTGTCGCGCATGGCGGCCGTCTTTGCAGCAAAGCCGGACGTGGCGATCGCCACCGGCGAGGTGCTGGCCGACGGTGTCCTCGACGGAGGCCTCAGCATGACCAAGGCCCTGGAGGTTCTCCATACGGCAGGCGAAGGCGCCGAGCATGTGGCGGATGTCTACAATGCCTATGGATGCAATATGGCGGTTCGCCTTGCGCCCGTTGTCGAGCATGCCCTGACCTTCGACGAGCAGCTGCCGCTTTACGGCTGGCTCGAGGATGTCGATTTCAGTAGGTCCATCGCCCGCCACGGCCGGTCGGTCTACGTCGAAGGCGCCCGCGGCGTGCACCTCGGCGTCAGATCCGGCCGCCAGCCCGGCCGAAGGCTCGGCTATTCACAGGTCGCCAATCCTGCCTACCTGATCCGCAAGGGCACGATGTCGAAAGGCCGTGCAATCGCGCAGATCGGCCGCAACATCCTGGCAAATATGTCGGGCGCGCTGTTGAAAGACAGCCTGATCGATCGGTGGGGACGTTTGAACGGCAATTTGCTGGCGCTATCCGATCTTCTTGTCGGTCGTGCCGATCCGTCCCGCATTCTCGAATTCGGCACTCCGTCGCCGCGTGAGATGCCTTCACCGTCGATCGCAACGAAACGGAGATAGACCAATGAAGACTACATCCTTGTTCGATCGCCTCATCTCCGCGGTACTCGCCTTGCTGGCATTCTGCTGCCTGACCGGCTGGAGCGTCGCCCATGCGCAAACATTCACTCTCGTGCCGGAAGACAAGGTCAGACTACGCGTCGTCGAATGGCGCTCGTCGGATTCCCGCTATGCCAGCTGGGAGGCTCTCGACGGCATCTATACCATTGATGATACCGGCAATCTGTCGATCCCGATCGCTGGCCACCTGCAGGCGAATGGAAAGACGACCGAGCAGCTAGCCGATGCCATTGCCAGCGCGCTGGCCGAAAAATCCGCACTTCCGGGCAAGCCCTATATCGCCCTGGAGATTGCCGAGCATGCACCGATTTTCGTGACCGGAACCGTGCAGACCCCCGGCCGCTATCCTTTTGAACCCAACATGACGGTGATGAAGGCCGTCAGCATCGCCGGCGGCTTCCTGCGGGAACGTGAAGACAACACCTATTTCGAGCGCGACCGGATCCAAGCTGCCGGCGCCTATCGGACGGCCGTTCTCAACCGGCGCGATCTGTTGATGCGGCAGGCGCGGCTGCGTGCCGAAATCGCCGGCGAGCAGAGTTTCGAAATCCCCGTCGAACTCTTGGGAACACCCGACGTCGACAAGCTGAAGGCCCAGGAATTAAACCTGATGCGGCTGCGGCGCGTCGATATCGACAGCCAGATCGAAGCGGCGAACGACCTGACCCGTCTTTACGGCCAGCAGGCCGAGTCGCTCACGGCCAAGATCAGTTCGCAAAAACGGCAGATCGACCTTGCCCAGAAGGAACTGGACAATGTCAACAGCCTGGTCAGCAAAGGCCTGGTCAGCAACTCCCGCCAGGTCTCGGTCGACCGCTGGGTTGCGGATGCGCAAGGCACATTGATCGATCTCGAGGTCGCCCTGACCACGGCTCGCCAGGGCCTCAGCGAAGCCGACCGTTCCAAGATCAACATCGTCAACAGGCAGAACAGCGAGAACCAGGACCTGCTCAACCAGGTCAATCTCGCGATCGGCAGGGCGGCGATCGATATCCAGGTGGCCCAGCTCCTCGGCGAGCAGGCCGGCTACGACGCTCAACTCGCCCAGATCAGTACGGACGCGCCGGGTCTCGGCCGCGCGCAGAAGAACTACAGGATCGTGCGCCGCAACGACGACGGAACCTCCCGCAGCATCGCGGCGGACGAGCAAACCGCATTGCTGCCGCACGATCTCGTCGAGGTCGGTTTGGACACGAACCTTCAGGCACCATCTTCGTCGCCGCAGGCCGCACCGCAAAAACAGAGCTCGACGGTCCCGTCCTCCGATGTGGCCGCAGACAATCGCTCCGCTGCCGGTCGGATTTCCCAGACCGGATCGAATTAGGAGACGGTTGTGATCATCGACGCCCTGCACATCCCGCCGAAAGGTGGAGGCCGCTTTTCGACAAAAGCGATGCCTCGGCCGCTCGCCCTCCTGCTCGGGATCTGAAGCATGTCGATAGAGCCGATCGGTTTCATGGTTCTGCTGCTTGGCGTGCTCAGCATGTTGAACGGCGCGCGCCTTGCCATCACCGCCCTTTGCCTTTCGACGCTGCTCGGAGCCGCGGCGGCTCTGCAGTTGCCGGCGCTCGGCGGCAGCAGCATCCAGCCGAGCCATCTTCTGGTGCTCTTTCTCGTCATGACGGCCCTGCTGCGCCCGGTTCAGATGCAGGCGACGCTCGCCAGCATCGCCTATCCGGGGCCTGGCTTCTGGTTTGCCTGCTACATCCTGTTCTCCGTGGTGTCGTCCTTCTTCCTGCCCCGTATCTTTGCCGGCGCGACCCTGGTTTACTCCTCCGCCAGAGACCCCTCGGGCATGATGTCGACGGTAGCGGCTCCACTGGCTCCGGGTTCGTCCAATATCAGCCAGTCCGTCTATCTGCTCGGCGACCTCGCCTGCTTCGCCGTCGTCGCCGGACTTGCCCGGCTCGGATATGGCCGTTTCATCGCGCAACAGCTGATCGTCGCGTCGATAGTGTGTTTTGCCTTCGCGCTGATCGACCTCGCAACGTTTCAGATCGGCCAGGCGCAGCTGCTCGATATCATCAGAAATGCGAATTATACGATGCATACGGCCGAGACCATCCACGGCTTCAAGCGCATCGTCGGCCCCTTTCCCGAAGCAAGCGCTTACGGCGCCGTCGCATTGGCTTATTTCGCCTTTACGCTCATGCTTTGGCTGGAGCGCGTCCAAAGCCGTATGGCTGGGTTGGCAACTCTTCTGATCGGCCCGACCATCGTGCTCTGCACCTCGACAACCGCCTATGTCGCGGGCGTCTTCGTTGTCTGCATGTTCGTGCTGTTTTGCCTGAAACGACTGATCGGCGGTCCCGCCACGACCGCGCATGTGACCTTCCTTGCTATCACCCTATTCTTCATCCCCTGCGCCATCACCGCGCTCAGCCTTGTTCCCGATGCATGGAATTCCATCGCCGGCCTCCTGACCACCACCGTATCGGACAAGCTGCAATCGCAGTCCGGCGAAGAGCGCACCGCCTGGAACACCCTGGCATTGATCGCATTCGTTGATACCGCCACTTTCGGCGCCGGACTGGGCACGGTTCGGGCTTCCAGTTTCATCGCCGCGTTGCTGTCCAATGTCGGATTGACCGGCACCGTCCTGTTCGCCGTCTTCGTGTACAGCCTCGTGAGGGCAGTCGGGCGGTATAAATCCGGCGACCGGGAGACCCACGCGATCGGAACCGCCGCCGTGATGGCATCCATCGCACAGATCGGCTCCGCAGCAATTTCAGGCAGCGGCACGGATCTCGGCTTGCTGTTCAGCACCTCGGCGGGGCTGGCCGCGGGCTGCCTGGCCGGAGCTTATGTGCCGCGGCATCGGGCGGCCGCATCGCCCGCGAAGCGGCGCCCCTTGGAGGCATCGGCATCTCCTGTGAGAGCGCCGATGTTTTCAACGCAATGACGCCCGCTCGAGACTTTCGTCATGGCGCCGAATGGAGGCCTGGTGCCGCCGGGCACGGGCAAACGAGGGTTGGCGGCCGCTCGACCGTGACGCATCCTCCAGGGATTGCCGGTGAAATCAAGGTGCCGGTCGAAAACGATCCCATACCGCGACCCGGGGAAGGATATGCTGCAGCTTCCGTTTCAATGTCAGCTCTGCTGACGCTCGCTGGCAGCAGAGACACCGTCTGCAGAATTGCTCTCCCGCCGCCTGGCATTGCGCCGCAGGAGGCCCGACAGGAATACGCCGGTCAGATAGCCGATCTCCATCAGCGCGAGGATAGCGATACCGGATCCGATCGCCACAGCCGCGGAGGACCCGTCGACGAAAACCACCCCGCCGAAGCCGATTGCCACAATGAATGCAAAGATTGCGAAGGCCCAGGCGCGGATGCAAGCACCGGCAGCTATCGAAATCACGGCGGCGATGAGCGTGGTGATCAGCATCCAAATCCCTCTTCTCGCTGCAACCCGACATGCACCGCGGCAACCATCCTCGTGCCGGGGAAGAAGATATCGAAACGCCGCCTTGTCGCATGCAGGGCATTCTTCATGGTGAATATCTCAACAATGAAACACACGAAAACCGCCGGCAGCCGCATGCCGATCAGCCAAAGACCGAGACTGCGTCCCCGCAATATATACCGGACTGGGCTTCCATATGACAGGCCCTTCGGCTCAATCAACAACTGTTCCCTCGACTTGGTAGGCGACTGCGATTCATTCCTGTCGCCGACGATCGGAAAGGTCAGGCCATGAACAATCAGTGCGTCGTCTACGTCACGGATGTCGAATATTCGTTTCCGACTATTCTCTCGGCGCTTCAGGCTCGCAAATTCGCAAGCCCGGCGACCGATGTCTGTGTCCTCATGTCGGAACGTCTCGATAATTTCGAAGAGCTGAAGGCCCTGCTCGCAATGAGCCGGGTCGACTTGATCGATGCCACCGAAGCGCTGCAGGACTCGCTCGGCAAGCTCGACGGATCGCATTTCCAGGGACGTATCAGCGTCAGCACCATGGCCAAGCTGGTTCTTTGCGAGATCCTGCCTGCCAACTATACCCAGATCATCTACCTCGATGGGGATACACAGATCGTCAGCGATCTCGGCAGGCTCGAAAATGCCGTTGTGCCCGAGGGCAGGTTTTTCGCGGCACGCGATTACACGGCAATCCATGAGTTCCTCGACACCGGAAAAAACAGCCACTATTTCAACGCGGGGGTTTTAAAATTCCATCGCAACGGCTGGATCGGACAGGAGGCGCTTGAGCTTTTTGCTAGAAATCCCGAGGCCTGCGAGGGCAAACATGATCAGGGCGCATTAAATTATGTCTGCGGTTCATCCCTCATCCTCGTATCGAACCGCTGGAACTTTCCCAAACAGTTCCTTCATCTGGTCAACATGTCGTCCTTATCGATCGTCCATTATATGGCGCATCCGAAGCCGTGGCATGGCACCTTCTTTCCCTGGACCGACAGGGAAAGCCAAGTCTATGCCGCCCTGCGCAAAGCACATCCGATTTACAACTCGCTGTATCGCGGAATTAGCCTCGATCGTAAGGTCCTGTATAAGTACCGGTCGATGCGGGCGCGCATCAAACACGCAATCGAAACGGACGGACCCAGTCCGCGGGTTCAGAGCCTGCTGGTTGGTGATTACGCTGTGTGATGCATTGTGATCCGCCTGAGGGATGAATATCCGCGTGACTGATCTCGGCATCGCGGTCGACCCTTGGATTGCAGGCGGAAGCGCAACCATTCATCTATTCATTCGAGGATGTCTAATGTTCAGGACAGAATATGAGTTATAGGGCCTCCGCCGCCAGTATCTCGCATTACACAAAAGCCCGCCTGCGCCGCTCGCTCAAGGCTCGGCAGCTTCGCTACGACCTGCTGCGCAACGGGCTCAAGCAGGCGCGCCACGTCGTCATCTGCGTCATCCGCGACGAGGGGCACCGGCTGGCATTCTTCCTGCAGTATTATCGCGATCTCGGCTTCGAGCACTTCATCTGCATCGACAACGGCTCGACCGATGGCACGGCCGAGTTGCTGGCGAGCTTCGACGACGTCTCCCTGCTTTCTGCCCACGGATCCTACAAGGCGGCGAGATTTGGAAACGACTGGATCAATGAAGTCATCAACAAGCACTGCCGGGAAAAATGGGTTCTCTATGTCGACGCCGACGAGTTCCTGGTCTATCCGCATTGCGACACCCGGCCGATCGATCAATTGACCGCCTATATCGACTCCACCGGCGGCCATTCGCTGCGCTCGGTGATGATCGACATGTACAGCCCACATCCCGTTCTGGAAAACATATGCGAACCCGGCCGCAATCCGCTCGAGGTCTGCAATCTCTTCGACCGATCCGGCTATGTCGCGCATTTCGACGAACGCAACTGGACGATATGGATCAAGGGCGGCGTTCGCGGGCGGGTCTATTTCCACGGCCGGCTCTGGGACGGTCCGGCGCTCAACAAGATACCTCTCGTCTACGTGGCGGGTGAGCGTCTTTTTCTCAAATCATCGCACCAGGTCTGGCCGCTCTCGCTGAATTTGGGCGACATGCGCGGAGCGCTCGGCGTATCCGGCGCCCTTCTGCATTTCAAATTCCTCTCGACCTTCGTGCACAAGGTTGCCGATGCAGCGCACCGGTCCCAACATACGGAGGAATATGCCGTATATTCGGCGAGCAAGGCTAAGGATGACTTCGTCTACGACGATACGGGCACCTACAGAGGCTGGAAGGATCTCTCCGATCAGGGGCTCATTCAGGGTGAAGGCTGGAAATACTGGAGGAATGCTTCGGAGAGCGAAGTGTAGTATATCTCATCAGGAAGCGTGTTACCGGAAAACACAAAACCCACCCGCGGCGGGTTTTGTTGAGGCTTTCGCTGCCGCATTTTTTCGTCGAGGCGCCCGCCCCTCAATCGGCGGACGCTACACCCTCGGCATAAGCTTCCAGCGCCTTCCGATTGAGAATGCGGATTTTGCCCTGCGTGCCGTCGACCACTTTGCTTTCGCGCAAGCGCCGCAGGCACTGGTTGACCTTTTCGCGCGACGCCGGCAGCGTCGCCGCCAGGTCATGTTGGGAGATGATCAGCTCATCGCCGCTATGTTGTCCATCCACTTTATACAAGATGGAAAGGCGCAGCAGCGTCCGGGCCAATCTCTGCCTTAGGCTCGATCCGGCGTTGGCAATGATCCGCAGTTCGAGTTCGGACACACGCGCCAGCGCCTTCGACAGGATCTTCACCTGAAATTGCGGATCGTTCGCACACAAGTCCCGCAGCAAACGACCATCGAAGTAATGCAGTTCGCAGTCCGATGAGGCCCGATATTCCAGGCTGAGGGACTGCTTGCGCAGCACCTCCAATTCGCCGATCAAGCCGCCTTTTGGAATGATTTCCACGATGAACTCTCGTCCGTCTGCAAGCGGCGTGCTTGCGCTCACCATTCCGCGCTGGACGCGGGAGAACATGTCGATGGCCTCACCGGCACCGGCAATCACCTCACCGCGGCGAAACTTTCGGACACTCGAACGGGAAAACGGGAACTCATGATCCAAATCCCCCGGGCCGCCGTAAACAATAGCTGCAGGACCGCAAGTAACCGCGTCGCCTTTTAGCGCCGCGTTTCCTCTAGTTCTGTCGCCCCTGATGTTAGTCGCCCCATCCATAGGCGTAACTCCACACAGACTAATTAATTTATTGTCGTCAGACGCATTCGTAATTGGTTAAATTATAAAGTCAAATAATAATAAAACAAAAATACTATGCTGAAACAATACATATTTATGACGAATCCTCACATTTATATATCATAAAATTCGTATTGAATTCTGCTGGATTCATCCCGAGTGCGGACCGCACGATGACTTTATACAATTTATGACAAATATACGCCGAGAAAAAATCTCTCGAGACAAAAGAGAAACATTGTTACTGTAAATATATATTGATAACAATTTAGTTAAGTAAAAATTTACGCAGAATAATTACAGTTATTCACAAACATTTCTTCGAATAATAAATAATTTATTCACAACTGTGACCTCGGTCACAGACATCACACTTGCATTAAAACAAGCTTTGACTGTGATTTCTGGGATTCGCCCTACGGAGACGCGGATGGCGGGAAAAAATCATGGCATCAACCCCCGAGCCTTGGCGGGATGTCGCCGGGGCGCGACAGGAGAGACGTCAATTGAATTCGTCACAATCCCATACGATCAGCAGAATTCTGAAGCGCCAATTGGACATCATCATTGCGGCAAGTGTTTTATTCCTTTTATCGCCGTTCCTTCTTTCGGTAGCCGTCATCATCACGCTAGGTGATGGGGGGCCGATTTTCAATTCCCATCGTCGGATCGGTTACAAGGGCAAGGAGTTTGGCTGCCTCCAATTCCGGACGACAAGAGCCGACGCAACGGCGATCGCGCATGTCACCGTCGTCGGCGATATCGTCAGACGATCGAGCCTCGACGAACTTCCGCAATTGATCAACGTATTGCTCGGCCAAATGAGCCTCGTCGGTCCCCGCGCCATCACCAAAGAAGAACTGCCGCGTTACGGTGAACATGCCTATGCCTATATGGCTGTCCGTCCGGGGTTGACCGGTTATTGGCGAACCGGCGGGGGCGGCGACCTCCGCTACCAAAACAGAGTTTCGGTCGACGTCGAGTATTTGTGCAAATGGACACTCGCCTTGGATTTCGTGATCATGGCAAAAACACTCTCGGCCCTGCTTTCCCGGCAGGCCTTGCTGCCCAGGCAAGACTCCTAGAGCATTTCGGCTTGCGCCCTACTGGACGCGAGTCCCGCTTCATACGTTTGCTGGTATTGATCCTAACGTTCTGACCAAAGCATACTGAGATATACCCGCCAGGCAGCATCCTGCGGCTATGGCTCTATCCGTGGGGACGCTTGCTGGCCACAGGCGAGCGCTCAGCGATGGCGTTCTTTTTCCGGCGTTTTTGAATGTGCCCCCACGACGAGAAGGCAAAAAGGCCCGCCAGATAGCATATTTCCATCAATACAAGCACTTTGAGGCCAGAAGCAAGCGCTTCCGTCAAGGAGGAGCCCTTCAGCACAATCACGGCGCCCAAGGCTGTGACCAGCAGAAATGCAAAGAAAGCAAAGGCCCAGGCACGAATGGTCGCTCCGGCGGCGATGGAGACGGCAATCACGATGAGCGTGCTCTTCAGCATTATTCTGCTCCTCTCTTCGCACCTCCTTCAAGCCGCCGCCAGCCCTCAATGACGTGACGAAACCCAAAGTCGAAACGAAGTCCGATAAAAGTATTTTATCCATTACCGTTAAAATATCGCTAATACCTCGCCAGCAAGTCGACGGAACCACAGGGGCAGAATATTCGACTATTCATCCGACGCCGACACTCCAACACCAAAAGCCAAGCAATTCGCGGCGTTCACGACCGGAAAGATTGAGATACGGGAGGCTTATACAGCAGCCGGGGAAATGGCTGCGTCGTTCTCTGATTGAACCGACCATCCGCTCGTCATTCCTGAAAAAGTGAGTGAGAGCATAGGTTTACGGAACTCATATACGCTCGCCGCATACGGGTCGCGTTGGTCAGGAGGCACCGCTGCCGAGATGTCGGTGATGATCTCGCAGCAATCCTGCTCCACATCTGGCCTTTCGGAAGGAGCTCGGCAGTTCATCTGCAGCGGCCATGCCATAATGAAACAGGGCTCGCCGCCATGGCGAACCCTGCTGATAATAGGCGATGGAGTTGTCAGTCTCGAGATCGACAGGCCTATTTCGAGACTGCGGCGGCCAATTGCCGTTTAAAGCCGCGTTGGAGGCTGAGGTTTTCAAGCCAGGTCACTTGTTTCCTCAATTTCAGCGCGGGCTTTTCGATAAATTTCCACGAGAAAGCGGCAAAGCAGGTAGCAACGATGCTGCAGACAATGCCATTCAACCACCAATTATGCGCCCAGGGCCCGAGCGCTACAAACGCCTGTTGAATGGGATAGCCGTAGAGGAAGACGCCGTAGGAATAGTCGGCCCCATTGAGAATGCCAAGTTTGCGGGGCGAGGTCAGGCCGAGAAAGACCGTGACATAACCCATTGCCGGAATGGCAATGAAATCCCCAAAGGACGTGAACCAGTAGGCCCAAAATATGACGGCCACCGAAGCAAGGAAAATTCTCACATTCCAGAGAATCCTGTCCTTGTAGAGATAGAAGGTCACTCCCACGAGAAACGCACAGATGAGCAGATTGCCCGATGCGGTCGTGGGCATCGTGGCCCACTCACTCTCATGTTTCCAATACCTTGCGATACCGAAGCTGATGATCAAAACCGGCGTTGCGATAAGGGCGATCACCCTCCGCCTGACCACGCCGAGTAGAAACAGGGCGGCGATCGCGGCATAGCACTCAAGCTCGAAGGGCACTGTCCAGAGCTGCCCGTTGACCATCGCGGCGTCGGGATTATCCAGGAATACACCGGGGAGATTGAAGTGGATGTGGCCTGTGACATTCAGCAGATAGGTAAAGAACTGCGGATCGGTGAAATAGTCACGCAGGTCATACTCTGTATAGATCGCTCCGAGTATAAAGGCAGCCAGCAATACCTCCACCGCAAGAGCAGGGTAAATCCGGATAAATCGGTTACCGAGAAAGGAGATCAATGTCTTCGACCGTTCAAGACTGCCAGCCACCAGGAATCCGCTCAAGACGAAGAACATCGGCAGCACTGATTTGATAACAGGTCGGAAGGGTGACTCCCAGAGAAACAGGTCATCGCCGTATGTAACGCGGGCCGTATGTATCCAAAGCACTGAAAAGGCTAACAGTAATCGCATATAATCGAATCCTGTCGGTCGCCCCTTCGCGAGATCAAGCTTTTCGCCGAGAAACATCTGTGGCCCTTTCAGAAGTATTGACTCGATTTGGGTTGGCAAGCTGTCGCCGCAGAGCGGGCGGCGGCATCTTTGCCGGGTCGGGGCCGCGTGTCAGTGACCAGAGGTACATCAGGAAAAAATTGAACGAGAGCGCCCCTCTCCCAAAGACCAGGCGACTGACCGTCAGCCCAATGGCCCGCGCTTCGGCAGGCGCCATGCGGCGGTCGGAGTTGGACCAGGCGATCGGGCGGTGGATTGGATGAGGAAACTATGAAATTTCTGGCCACCCTGTTTTTGATTGTTCTCGCTTTTATCGGATTGGGCCTGATGGGAGGCGGCGCCTTGCTGCTCAGCCTCGGCGGCTCGCCCTATTACGCGATCGCCGGGCTTGCCTATCTGGCTGCCGCGCTTCTGTTGTGGCGCCGGCAGACGTCGGGCGCTCTCATCGTCCTGCTTGTCGCCGTTTTCACCCTTCCCTGGGCACTATGGGAGTCGGGTTTCAATTTCTGGGCGCTCTTTGCGCGATTGATGTCCCCCATGGCGCTGGCGGGCTTTGCGCTTCTCTTTGCGCCGTCGCTTTCGCCAACCGCCAATCGCAAACTCTTCTATGGCGGCACCTTGCTTGCCGCCATCCTTTTCGCTGTCGGTTTCAGCCTGGCTTTCACGCCGCATGGGTTGATCCGCCCTTCCGCCGAGATCCCCGCCTACGTGACCGCCAAGGGCGACAACACGGCCTCCGACTGGGCGTCCTATGGCCGCAGCACGGCCGGAGATCGCTACTCCCCATTCGATCAGATCAACCGCGGCAATGTTGGCAAGCTCGATCTTGCCTGGACCTCTCGCACCGGCAAAAGCGATGGCGCCGATCAAAACACGCCTCTGCAGATCGGCGATACGGTCTATTCCTGCACGCCGACGGACGTGATCGCAGCGCTTGACGCAGATACGGGCAAACCGCGCTGGACCTTCGATCCCAAGGCGGCGGCGCCGTACTGGCAGCGCTGCCGCGGCCTCGGTTACTATAAGATGCCACAGGGGGCCCAATCCATCGACGGACTTTGCAATGAGCGTCTGGTGCAGACGACGATCGATGCCCGCCTCCTGGAGATCGACAGCAAGACCGGCGCACCCTGCAAGGAATTCGGAGACAATGGCACCGTGCAGCTTTCCCAGGGCATGGGTGAAGTCAAGTCAGGTTACTATTTCCAGACATCGGCGCCGCTGATTGCCCGCAATCTGATCGTCATCGGAGGCTGGGTCATAGACAATCAGGAGGTTGGCGAACCCTCGGGCGTCATCCGCGCCTTCAATGTCGTTACCGGAGAGCTCGAATGGGCATGGGATCTCGGCAATCCCGAGATCACCAAACTCCCGCCGGAGGGCCAGACCTATACGCGGGCCACCCCCAACATGTGGACGACGGCGGCATTCGACGACAAGCTCGGCCTCATCTATGCACCGCTCGGCAATACCACCCCGGATTATTACGGCGTCAATCGCCCTGATTTCGCCGATCAATACAATGCCACGTTGGTGGCGCTCGATGTCACGACGGGACGGGAGAAATGGAAGTTCCAGACCGTGCATCACGATATCTGGGACTATGACCTGCCGGCCCAGCCTGTTCTGATCGACCTGCCCGACGGCAATGGCTCCACCGTACCGGCCCTTCTGCAGACCACCAAACGCGGGCAGCTTTTCCTGCTCAATCGTCAGACTGGCATACCGCTTGCCG
Organism: Rhizobium leguminosarum bv. trifolii WSM2297; assembly: GCF_000271845.1. Next base: position 2,702,806 of record NZ_JH719395.1, read on the forward strand.
AGGTTCAGGAGAAGCCGGTGCCGCAGCAAGGCGGCGCCCCGGAGGAGAAACTGTCTCCGACACAGCCCTATTCCGTCGGCATGCCGACCATCGGTGCGGACCGGGTGACGGAGCAGACGGCCTGGGGTCTGACGATGTTCGATCAGCTGGCCTGCCGCATCGCCTTTCGAAAGATGCGCTACGACGGCGATTTCACCCCGATCGGCCCGCAATATGCGATCCAGCAACCGGGCAACCTTGGGGGCCTCAATTGGGGGAGCGTGTCGGTCGACCTGCCCAACAACCGTGTCTTTATGAACGATATCCGCGTGCCCAGCCTCTTCGCGCTCATTCCGCGCCAGGACTACATCGATTTTGCCCTGACCACGACCGCACACGGCCCCTCTGCTCCGCAGCGTGGCACGCCCTACGGCATGGCCACCGAAATGTGGACCTCGAGGCTCCGCGTTCCCTGCACGCAGCCGCCTTTCGGTACCGTCACGGCAGTGGATCTGAACACCCGCAAGATTGCATGGCAGGTCCCGGCCGGGACCGCCGAACAGCTCGGGCCGTTCAAGATCAAAACCAATCTGCCGATGCCGATGGGCCTGCCGAGTTACGCCGGCACCTCGGCAACCGCCGGCGGCGTCGTCTTCTTTGCTGGCTTCCAGGACTATTACATCCGCGCTTACGACGCTGAGAACGGTGATGAACTCTGGAAATATCCCCTGCCGGTCGGCTCGAGCGCCACGCCCATGACCTACGTCTCGCCGAAAACCGGCAAGCAATATGTCGTGATCTCGGTTGGCGGAGCGCCATATTCCAGGGACGACGGCGATTACGTGTTCGCCTTTTCTCTGAAAGACGAAGATTAGCGCCGCTGCCGGTCACTCTGTGCTATTTTGGTCCGATGAGGAACTGAGGCTACGAGCGTGACGCGAAAACTGGCGGCGATCCTGGTCGCCGATGTGGTCGGCTACAGCCGCCTCGCCGGTGCGGACGAGGATCGCATTCTGGCGCGGCTGAGAACATTGCGCAGCGATCTGGTCGATCCGACCATCGCCGTACACAATGGCCGCGTCGTCAAGCGCACCGGAGATGGAAGCCTCATCGAGTTTCGCAGCGTCGTCGACGCCGTGCGCTGCGCGATCGAGGTGCAGACGGCCATGGTCGAACGCAATATCGGCGTGCCTCCCGAGCACCGCATCGAGTTCCGGGTCGGGATCCATCTGGGCGACGTGGTCGAGGAGAACGACGGCGACTTGATGGGCGACGGCGTCAACATCGCGTCACGGTTGGAGGGAGTTGCGCAGCCCGGCGCCATCTGCCTCTCCGAAGACGCCTACCGCCAGGTAAGAGCGCGGCTTGAATGTGCCGTGACCGATCTCGGCAAAGTCCCTCTCAAGAATATCGCGGAGCCGATGCGGGTCTATCTGCTTCAGGTCGGAACCGGCTCGCAGCCGGCGCCGGCACGGCAACCGGGAGAGCAGCCCGCGGCGAAACTGCCTTCGGCTGCAGTCGCTGCCGACAAACCCTCCATCGCCGTACTGGCTTTCAACAACATGAGCGGCGACGCCGAACAGGAATATTTCTCCGACGGAATCAGCGAGGACATCATCACCGACCTCTCGAAGCTGTCCGAGTTGCACGTGATCGCCCGCAACTCATCCTTCGTCTACAAGAATGTGACAGCCTCCGTGCCCGAGATGGCCAAGGCGCTCGGTGTCCGCTATGTCCTCGAAGGCAGCGTGCGCAAGGCCGGCAACCGCGTGCGTGTCACGGCGCAATTGATCGACGCGAGCAATGGCGGACACATCTGGGCCAGCCGGTTCGATCGCGACCTTACCGACATCTTTGCCGTTCAGGATGAACTGACCCAGGAGATCGTCACAGCGCTCAAGCTGAACCTCACGCATGGCGACCAGGATCGCTTAGCCCAGGGGCGCGCAGTCGATGTCCGCGCATATGAGCTTCTATTGCGTGGCCGCGAACAGGCCTCGGCCCATACCCGGACGGGAAATTGTGCCGCCCGTAGCCTGGCGGCGGATGCGATCGCCATCGATCCCGGCTATGCGGCGGCCCAGGCACTGATTTCCTTCACCCATGTGCTCGACTACATCAACGCTTGGAGCACCGATCCCGAAGCTTCGCTGCGGATCGGACTGGATCTGGCGCAGCAAGCTGTGGAAATGGCCGAGCAACAGCCCAACGGCCATTTCGCCCTAGGCATGGCCTGCATGTGGAACCGCGAACTGGACCGGGCGCGGGCGGAAGTGCTGCGCGGCCTCGCGCTCTCGCCGAATTCCGCCGCACTCCTGATGCTGATGGCCCATATCCAGATATTCTCCGGCGATCCCGCAACTGCGCTAGAAACACTCGACGCATCGATGCGGCTTGATCCGCATTATCCCGAGGTGCTGTTCCAATTTCTAGCCGACGCGCATTTTTCTCTCGGTGACTACGAGCAAGCAATCATCGCGATCGAGCAGCGGCTTCAGCAAAACTCACAGTCGGAAACGGCCTATGCCCTGCTCGCATCATGTTACGGCCATCTCGGCCGGAAAGAGGAGGGCCGACAGGCGTGGGAGAAGGCACTCCAGATCAATCCCAATTTCTCCGTCGAGCGGCGCCGCCGCGTCCTTCCATTCCGCAACCCCGAGGATTTTGACCGCCGCGTTGAGGGACTACGCAAGGCGGGAGTGATGGTCCCGGATGTCCGTCATTGCTAGCAGAAATTGCGCTCGAACCGATTGTCGCGGGCTGTTCATGTCGCCAGCGGGTGCCTGGGCGAAAAATTTCTCAGATCACGCCTCCCGACAGGAGGATATGGCCGGCGAGCATGATTTCAGCCGCGCGAAGGCTGATGTCATTCTGTGAATGGGCTGACACCATGCACCATCGAGCCGATAGATTATCGCAGCCCGTCGATAGGCCGCAGCATTCATTTTTTCCCGTCCGCCAGCGCCTCTTTCCGCCGGCGACGCGGCAGCAGTGATTTTAGGTACCGCCACATCGGCGAGATAACGTAGCTTGCAACCGGAATTGTGATCAGGCCGGCGACAATACCGACGATGCCGGCTCCTGCCGCCTCGACGGTCCAGCGCAGCACCGACGCCGCAACGGGAATGGCATGGACGGCCACCTCCCCGGCATCGTGGATCAGATGCGCAAGGCCGGCCACTCCATAGGCTTCGAGGCCGTGAACGATGATGCCGCCGCCGACCCAGATCATAGCAGCCGTTCCGACAATACCGAGCGCTTTCAGAAAATAAGGCATGCCAGTGACAAGCCCTCGTCCGATCACGCGCAAGAAGGGACCCATCGGAGGCGCCGTCTGCGCACGCGCCATCATCAGACCCAGATCATCGGCCTTCACGATCAGCGCCACGCCACCATAGACCAAGGCCGTTATGCCCAACCCAACGACGGCAAGGATGAAAGCCTGCGTGAATATGCTGTCTGACGGGACTGCTGCGAGCGTAATCGCCATGATTTCCGCCGACAGGATGAAATCTGTCTTGATCGCGCCGGCGACCTTCTGGTCTTCGAGCGATTGCGCATCCAGGCTTGTTGCCTCGAGTGCCGATTCATGAGCGTGGGCGGCATGCGGCAGCACCAGTCCGTAGACTTTTTCCACGCCCTCGTAGCAGAGAAAAAGTCCGCCGATCATAAGAAGCGGTGTGATCGCCTGTGGTGCGACGAGGCTGAGGATAAGCGCCGCGGGAAGCAGGATCAGAAGCTTGTTCTTCAGCGAACCCACCGCGATCTTGCCGATAATCGGCACTTCGCGTGCTGCCGAAAATCCGGTGACGTAGCGGGGTGTGACTGCCGCATCATCGATGACGACGCCTGCCGCTTTCGCGCCGGCCTTGGCTGCCTGGCCGGCAATATCGTCAAGCGAGGCCGCAGCCACCTTGGCCAAGGCGGCGATATCATCAAGAAGGGCGATCAAGCCAACGCTCATTCGAGGCTCCGTTGAGAAGATAGACTCTGACACAGCAAAAAGCGGAAAACTCGACATCGAAGCGACACGTGGCATCCTCTCCGGGAAGATGCCACGCAGGAATCGTGACAGCAATGGCCGTTTATTCGACTGGCATCGGGCTCCGCCCATTCTGATCGGACAACGAGAGCACCGATGCCCGACTATCGCCTTGAAAACAAGCGCCCCTGCGTCGACGACGGACACGGGCATTTGGCCGGCGACAAGAAGCAAGCTGCTGATCTTTAGAAGGTTTAAGGGCTGATCACCGAGTCTAGCAGCTATTCAACTTAGCCGACGCCGCTCCAGACATGCTCCGACCGCGAGCGGTTCACTGCAATGACTGAACCTTGCCTTTTCCAGAAATTACGGTGTCGTCAAGGAACTCCCCTTTTGATGCTGTGCACATAGAGCTACCACTTCAGCTTCAATATCGCGGCAGAGCTGTTCATATTCCGCGATCAGTTTGCTGTTGGCTTCAGCGTTGAAGCTGAAGCGGTCGAGCGCGGTGGTGGCAAGCTCATAAGACTCGAAAAGCTCGTCGATCGCATCGTTCGGAAGGAGTTGCAACTGGTCGCGCAAAGCCGGTAGCTTGAGCATAAGTTTCTTCCGCCCCCGCTCTTTGCTGCGGATGGAATGCATGCCGTCCTCACCTTATGCCGTTTCAACACATATCGGATACGTAATGGGATCTGCCGCAGATCGTTCCATACCGGCGCATTTTCTGGGCTTGGATGCGGTATTGATCGCAGTGGAAGGGCTTTGGAAAAATGGTGTCAATCTCCGCTGGAAAGCGTTCGCGACCCTCCTATAATCGTGGCTGCAACGGCCTCGCCGGGACCAATCAAACGGTTTGCAGAACCCTCGGTCAGCCGGTCCCCATTTCGATCTGGCCAGCAGCTGCCGGCATAGAGGATACGCGATACTACAGGCCTTTGGCGTTTGTCGATGCTAGCTTGGCAAAGGCGCCGGCGGTCAGGCAGGCCTCTCACGCCAGGATGCAGGTTAGAAACGGGGTATCGACCCGCGTGAAACTACTCGAAATATTTTCTCCAGAAGCTCGTTGCATGGGCAAGCGCAGCCTCTTGCTGGTTCTGCTCATGCTGACGGGCTGTGGCCATCAAACCGGTGTGATGACACCACTCGCCGGCGCGGCGTCGACACCTTCTACCGCAAAGGTCGACATGCTGGTCGCCACGACCCGCCAACCGTCAGGTGACCCTGCGACGCTTTTTAACGGGGAGCGAAGTCCGAAGCCGCACCTAACCGAAGTGTCCATTTCCATACCGAGCAATCGCAAGCCGGGAACGGTTCAGTGGCCCGACCGCCTGCCGCCCGATCCGGCAACGGACTTCGCAGTGACCCGGGTGCAGCAGGTCTCGACAGTCGCTGAGGGCCGGGCGTGGTTCAGGCAGCATCCGAAAGGCGGCCACGCGCTGGTATTCATTCATGGATTCAACAACACCTATGAAGATTCCGTCTTCCGCCTGGCCCAGATCGTCCACGACAGCGGAATGCAGGCAACGCCGGTGCTGTTTACCTGGCCGTCGCGAGCCGAGGTCGTCGCCTACCAATATGACAAGGAAAGCACGAACTATTCACGCACAGCTCTGGAGCAGGCCTTGCGCACCTTGGCGGGCGACCCGAACGTCACGGACATAACCATCCTTGCCCATTCGATGGGAACATGGCTGGCCATGGAATCCCTGCGCCAGATGGGAATCCGCGACGGCCACGTGAACGGCAAGATTCACAATGTCATCCTCGCCTCGCCCGATATCGACATCGAGGTCTTCGCCAAGCAGTATGTCGAGCTCGGTGCGCCACGGCCGAAATTCACGATCTTCGTCTCACAGGACGACAAGGCGCTAGCCGTCTCGCAGTTCATCAGCGGGCGCGTCTCCCGCCTCGGGGCAATCGACCCGACGCAGGAACCCTATCGTTCAAAGCTGGAGAAGGCGGGCATCACAGCGATCGATCTAACAAAGGTCAAGACGAAGGATGGCCTCAACCACGGCAAGTTCGCCGAAAGCCCGGAGATCGTGCAATTGATCGGCCAGCGTCTCATGACCGGGCAGCCGCTGACGGATTCAAAGGTGACCCTCGGCCAGGGGATTACAGCAGTGGTCGGGGGCACGGTGTCAACCATCGGTACTGTTGCAGCCTCCGCGGTAGCCGCGCCAGCCGTCATAGTCGAGCAACCGTTGAAACGGAACCAGCGACCAAGTGCAGCCGCTGACCGGCTTGACGACAACCTGAAGCCGCAGCCACTCACTCAATAGTGCAGCGGCAGCTTCGCGGGAGCTGGGATTCTCGCAAACGTCTTTTTCGGAAATCACCGTATTTTACGGTAACCTACGTCCTGACGATTTGGCTTATGGAGCAGGTTCTCTGACGCTACGGTGCCAGAGCCTCGCGAGGGCGAAAGCTCCATCCTCGGCAAGTACGTCTGCTAAACGGAGGAGCTAACGCCGTTGTTTCACTTCCTATTCGGCAGCAGCCTCATCGCGGCCACCGTTGCCATTCAAGCGGCATGCATGTCCGCTGGTCTCAACGTCTTTCGTCGCCTGGAAGAGACCAGTCCTGCATTTCTGTCGAAACGGCCGACCACGATCACAGTAATATGGGTTATCTATCTGATGATGCCGATCATGATCGATGTCTGTCTTTGGGCCGTATTTTACTCGGTCATAGAGGCTCTGCCGAGCTTCGAGGACGCCATGTATTTTTCGACCGTTACATTCACAACAGTGGGTTACGGCGACATTGTCTTGGCAAAGGAATGGCGCCAGGTCGCCACTTTCGAAGCGGTCAACGGCTGGATCATATTCGGGTGGGCGACCGCGCTGATGATGGCGGTCATTCAGCGCCTGTACTTCCGTTCGGGCACGTAATGGATAAAGCCATTAGGACGGCGCAGCCGGCGGCAGAAGAAACAGCGTGAGCCCGAAAATCGCATAGACGGCCAATGCCATCACGCCCATATACCAGACACCGCGGCCGCCATTCGATAGGAAGGTCGCCGCCATGGTGGCGATCAGCATCATGGTGACCGCGCCCGGCCAGAATTGCAGAGACATCGGTTCAGGTCCGAGGAAATAGCTGACGATGACGAGGATCGGCGCGACGAAGAGCGCGATCTGTGCAGCACTTCCCAATGCGATGCCGACACTGAGATCGAGGCGGTTGGCGCGCGCTGCCGAAAATGCGGTCGTCATTTCCGCCGCTCCTCCGACCAGCGCAACGACGATGAAGCCGACGAAAGCAGGCGTCATGCCGAGGCTGTCGGCCGCTCCCTGAACTGAGCCAACGAAGATTTCACTGATCAGTGCGACGAAAAGCGTGACGACGACAAGGATGACGACGCTGACGGTGATCGGCCAGGAACTGTGGTCCTCCTCGGCATGGCTTGCGCTTGCAAACAATTCGCGGTGCGTTTTCAGGGAAAAGAACATCCCCATCGCATAGACGGCGATCAGCAGCACAGCCAGACCGAGGCTCAGTTTCTGCGAAACGACGGATGTTTGATCCACATCGCTGATGATCGATGGCACCATGATGGCGACAGTCGCCAGGAACAGCAGGCAGGCTTGGAAGCGCGCATTGACCCTGTTGAACTCCTGCACATGATGCTTCAGTCCTCCGAAGAGAAATGCACCGCCCAGCATGAACAGGGTATTGGTGACGATGGCGCCGGCAAGTGATGCCTTGACCAGCAGATACTGACCGGCCTGCAAGGCAGCCAGCGAGATCACCAGTTCGGTCAGGTTTCCGAGTGTGGCATTGAGCAAGCCTCCGACCGCATCTCCCGTCCGCGCAGAGACCGCCTCGGTTGCCCGACTTAAGAGCATTGCCAGAGGCACGATCGCACAGACCGACATGGCAAAAAGAAGCGTATGCGCTTGCGGAGATGTGTGCTCCAGCAGAATGACGAGCGGAACGAAGACGATAAGCACCAGCAGCGGTGCCTGCCGGACCTCGGTCACTGCAGCCCTGGTTATCGCAGAGATGCGAGATGGTGCGATCGCGTCTCTCTGCTCAAGATTACGCATGGCAATCTCCGTCTCTCCTGCCCTTGGACAAGCCTACCGACAACACCGCCTTCGCGCATTGATCCCAGTCAAATGCTTGGCCTCGTGCAGGAACGAAGAACCTCTGGGGGTTCGCATCGCAAGGCAGCTCCTTCGATTTCAGCCGGCGGATCGCAGCCAGGCATTGCCTGCGGGCCTGAGTGGGATCACCATCTTCATCAGTTGAGGGAGATTGCGGGCCTTCATCTTCGCCATGACATTTGCGCGATGAACTTCGACGGTGCGGGCGCTGATGCCGAGTTCAAAAGCAATCTGCTTGTTTTGAAGCCCGTCGACGATCCCGGTCAGCACCTGCTGCTCGCGCTGGGTCAATTGGTGAATACGCGCCAGCACGACATCGTCACGCTGTTCCTCCGATATCTCCGAATGCGCGATCGCTTCCTTGATCGCGGCGATGAGGACATCTTCCTTGAAAGGTTTTTCAATGAAGTCGACGGCGCCCGCCTTCATTGCCTGAACCGCCAGTGCAATATCGCCGTTACCGCTGATAACGATAGCCGGTATGCCGTTGTGGTGCGCCTTCAGACATTCCAGCAGTTCCAGGCCATCAAACCCTTGCATCCTGAGTTCCGTAAGCAGGCAGCATTTTCCTTCCGAAAGAGGCTGATCCAGAAACGCCGTCGCAGACGTATGCGCTCGCACCGCAAAGCCGGCGCAGACAAGCAGGAAGGTCAGAGACTTTCTAACCTCCTCCTCATCGTCGACGATGTGTACGGTGATGTCGTTTTGCATGAACCACCTCGCCCGTAGCGCATTCGACCAGGGGCGGCCTGAACAAATGCCCCAGCCAAACACTAGCACCGTCAGGCTGCAAGCGCCTGTAGCATCACGTAAGCTCTCGCGATGGGGGTTGACGCTACTGCCGGCTGGATATCGCATCAGCGATCTGCCGGGCGATTTCTTCTTGGACGTCGAGAATACTTCGGTCCTGAAAGGTTCTGTCATAAGCGCCTGTCCAGGTTACCGTTCCGTCGGAGCGATTAACCAGCCGGATTTGTACATGCAGCCTGGAACCGTCAGTTCCCAAGCTTCCCTGCAGGGAAAACTGCGGTTGGGTGGACGCAGTGATTTGCGTTTGCGGACCCGCCGACTTGACGATGACGGACCTGATCTTCGTCAACTGCGCGATGACCTCATCCGTCAGCCCCTTGGCGATGTCTGCATCGCCATTCTCGCGACCTGTGCCGACGAGAGGTTCCACGATGATCTCAGCCTTTAATTCATCTCCCCTAGACGAAACCGTTGCGACGGCGGGGGTGGAGGAGCCGAAAAGCCCTTCGAGCGGTCGTACCAGAGAGAGGATCGCGATAAGACCAAGGACAAGTGGTACGCCGATCGGCAGGAGGAGATCCCGATAGGCAAATGACTGTTTCTGTTGTGCCGCCGGCGCCGAGTGCAGCCGGTGGTCCTTTGGCTGAGAATGGTGTTCTGATGAAATGGCCGACCGACTTACGATGAAGCTCGGTACGTATCGACCCTTGGGAATGGTGATCTGGATGGGATCGTCTCGCCCGACCACCAGATAGTAGCGCTCCAAGGCCCGGCGAATGCGTCCCGCCTCGATGCGAACGACCGGGTCGTTTTGCGCATCGAAGGACGCATCCCGGCCGAAGACTGCCTGGGCAATAGCGTAAGCTTTCAGGTTCGTCTCCCGTCCCGCCAGGGTTTCATCGACAATATATGCCAGAAACCGCCGGCTCCGGTCCGGAGCCTGAAATTCCACGCTCGATAGGATACGATCAAGCTGCGCACGGACCCTTGCGGGTTCCGCTATCGGATCATTGCCTTGCCCGCCTTGCGAGCCCATCGCGCCCTCCCGTGAACACGCCGTTTGACCTCACCGGTGCTCGACGCCGACGCTTATGGTTTGGTAGCCTGTGCCTCTGATTATTCCGGCAATGCAGTCTGGCGGAAGAAAGTCTCGATCGGCTCGTCCGGCGGGCCAAACCAGGTGGTGAAGAACGCCCGGAATTCCGGCGCGGCATAGGTCAGGCTCAGCGCGCGATCGACGCTGAGCCTGAAATCCTCATCGCCCCTGGTCATTTCGAGCCCCAGAGGCTGGAAGGTAAAATGGCGCTTCAGAACGATCAGATTGCCGGAATCATCACTGCGTGCCGCAGCGTCCATCAGCAGTGACATGTCGCCGAACAGCACCGCCGAACTCCCGTCACGAACGCGGTCGACACCCTGCTGGTAGTTATTGACCGGCACCGTCGTTGCGGCGAGCTGGAAGGTCTCGATCCTGTCGGAGAGCCACCGTTCGCTGCTGGTCCCGGCAATCGCCGAAAATGTCTTGTGTTCAAGGATCGTGCGCGCCGGAGAGCCGCGCCAGATCGGCCGGCTCGACGGCTGCCCGTATTCCAGGACCTCGCGCAACGCCAGCGGCGCACTTGCTCTCAGCAGCGCGCCCGTGCCGCTCGGAAAGATCGGCAGCGAGAACGAAACCTCCTGCCTGCGGCTGATCGTTACCGGCTCGGCCGCACAAACGAGATCGACCACGCCGTCCTGTATGGCCCGCGGCCGGGCATCGTTGCCGAGCGGAACCCATTCTATGTTCAATTGCGAGAGTTTCAGCTCCGCCCTGACGCTGTCGGCAATCTTGTTGCAGAGCGCGACTGCATAGCCATCGGGCGCACCCTGGTCCGACTTGAACGAAAACGGTCTTGCATCGGGATCATAACCGAGCTTCAGCGAACTGCTGCCACGGATACGATCCAGCGTCTGTGCGACAGCCGGGGTAAAGGTGGCAGTTGCCAGTGCACCGATGAAGATGGAGGTGGCAATCGCTGTCCACCGCCCTTTGCTGATTGGCATGGTTCGTCCTCCCTTACCCTATTCTGCCGGCACGTGGTTCGCGCCGCTCGTAAAGCGCGGCGCAATCAGGCCGTAGATGATGAAACCGATGCCCGTGACCAGCATGCCGCCGAGCACGGCGTCCTTCCCGGAGGCGTAGATGGCGAACACGCTGTAGAGCATGCCGACAAGGGCGATGGCGGCATTGAGCCGGTATTTCGCCTGGGGCACGCGCGCCGCCTTCATGATGACGAAGAGCGAGGACAGCGCGATAATGTATGGCAGCACATTGGTGACGACGGCGAGGTTGACGAGAGCCGAAAACTGTTCGCTGAGCGTCGGCGATATCGTCATCAGCGCCAGGCCTGTCTGCACGACGCCGAGGATGATCATTCCCTGGACCGGCGCCCCCATCTCGTTCACCCGTGAAAACACGGTCGGGAACATCCGCTCTTCCGCAGCCGTCCGGGCGGTTTGCGCAATCGTGAACTGCCATCCGAGAAGCGAGCCCAGGCAGGCAAGCACGGCAAGTGCCATGATGATCGAACCGATCGTCGGGTTGAACATCGTGGCATAGGCGAGCGCGAACGGACCGGTCGACGCGGCGAGATCGGCATTCGGCACGATGCCCTGAATGACTGTCGTCGACAGGATGTAGATGACGGCCGCCCCGAGCGTGCCAAACATGCAGGCAAGCGGCACATCACGTTTCGGGTTCTCGACGGCATCGGAATTTTGCGCCGCCGACTCCATACCAAGGAAGGCCCAGAGCGTCAGGGAAATGCTCGACCCCATCCCCTGGCCGAGCGAAAGCCCCTTCGGGGTCCAGGCGGCAGCAAAGGTGCTGGAACTGAACCAAAGCCATCCGATGATCGATAGCAGTCCGACCGGCAGGATAACGCCCCATACCGTGACCGAGCCGATGCGCCCGGTGATGCGCGGACCGCCGAAATTGGCGGCGGTCGTCAGCCAGAGAAGAATGATCAAAGCCACGCAGGTCATGATCGGGGTGGAGGTCAGCGCCGGGAAAAACCCGGCGAGATAGCCGACGGCGGAGATGCCTATCGCAACATTGCCGATGGCGAGCGACAGAAAATACAGGAAGAACACCATGAAATAGCCGTCCTTCCCGTAGGCATCCTCGGCATAGGCGGACATGCCGCCGGGCCGCTGATTGAACAGGCCGGCCTGTGCGAACCCATAGGCGATCGCCATCGAGCCGACGGCGGTCACGATCCAGGAGAGCAGCGAGATCGCCCCGACCTGCGCCATGTTGGCGGGAAGCATGATGATGCCCGATCCCATCATGTTGACGGCGACGATGAAGGTGAGCTGCACCAGGTTCATCTTCTTCTTGGCCGTGGTTTCGGTCGCGAGATGCATTGTGTTGTCGGTCATGATGAGATCCTCCGTCCCCCACTCGCGCACGACATACGTATAGAACTTGATCCGCCCATCGATCCGTTCCTGGAACACGCCCTGCACTTCGTAATTGAAGCCGGGGAAACGATTGAAGGATTCCTCAAAGGCCAGGAAATAGTCGCGCATCGGCCGTGCTCGCTCGTCCCAGCGCTCTCCCGGCACGATCACGCCGATGCCCGGCGGATAGATCAGCGCCAGTGTCGCCGAGATGCGGCCGGCGGCCTGGGCGAGCGGCACATAGTCGACATTGTTGGCGACCAGCGCTTCATAGGCCTGTTTCGGTGCGATCGCCGGCTCCGGAAAGCTCTCGGAGCGGAAGCAGAGCCGCTGCAAGTCCTTGACGCCGGCCTGACGATAGAAGGAATGCATCTCCTTGCAGACCTGGCGAACCGTATAGCCCGCATAGCGTTCGCGATTGGCCGCAAACACGGTCGGCAGTACCTCCGGCAATGGCGCGTCCCGATCCCAGAGGTTCTTGAACTTCACCAGCTTGGCGACCAGCGTATTCAGCTTGCTTTCGTCCTCTGCCGGCGTCAGCAGGAAGAGCAGGCTGTTTAGGTCGCACTTCTCGGGCACGACCCGCTGCTCGCGAAGATAGTTGGCGACCACCGTCGCCGGAATGCCGAACTCGCGATATTCGCCGGTCTCGCGGTCGATGCCAGGCGTGAGCAACGTCAGCTTGTTGGGGTCGACCATCGTATAGCCGGGCGCGTAACCGGCATAACCATGCCACTTCGCCTCCGTGTCGAAGCGCCAGCACTGCTGCTCGCGCTTCAGCACATCGGTCGGCACATCCTCCCATCGTATCTCGGCGAGGTCGCTCGTATGCGTCGAACCGGAGACGGTGATCTTGTCGGGTACGAAGGGATCGAAGAACCATTGCTCTTCGGGGCTCGCGGCCTTGCACTCATAGTGCTGCACGAAGCCGCGTAACTTCTTGCGCACCTCGATGCCAAGTCCGATACAGCGATCCCAGAGCATCTCGCCGGCCTTGCCTTCATGGACCTTGGCGTTGACGTCGAGCGAGGCAAACAGCGGATAGAATGGCGATGTCGACACATGCATCAGCAGGGACTCATTGAAGCGCTTGTGCTCGATGAACCGGCGCTGGCCCTTGATATGTTCGTCCCGCTTGTGGATCTGCGAGGCTTGCGAAAAGCCTGCACCCTGCTTGTGCACCGATTGCGTCGAGAACAGCCCCGGCATGTCGGGCCGCAGGTCGTCGAGGCGCATCGGGCTGTGGCCCTCGAACAGCGGATGAAACGCATTGTATCCGATCCAGGCCTCGTCCCAGAGCACGTAGTCGCAGAGATGGCCGATCTTCTCCATCACCTTGCGCACGTTGTAGATGGTGCCGTCATAGGTGGCGAGCTGAATGCAGGCGAGACGGAAGGGTCTTTCGCCATCGGCGCGGCTCTTGTCGGCAACGAGCGGATGCGACGCGATCTGGCGTCGCAGCCAGGTCTCGTCCCACGCCTCCCAATCGACGGCGCCGATCATGCCGAAGGCGTTGCGCGCCGTCGGTAGAAAGATCGGGATGGCGCCGGCCTGCACCAGAGCGCCCTGATGAAGAGACTTGTGATTGTTGCGGTCGAAGAGCACGAGATCGCCCGCCCGCAATACGGCGTTGGTGACGACCTTGTTGGAGGTGCTCGTTCCATTCAGGATGAAGTAGGTGCGATCGGCGCCGAAGATGCGCGCCGCCTGCTTCTGCGCTTCCGCCGCCGGCCCCTCGTGAATCAGCAGATCGCCAAGATCGACGTCGGCATTGCAGAGGTCGTTGCGAAAAACGCTTTCGCCGAAATATTTGAAGAAGAGCTGGCCGGCCGGCGACTTCCGATAAAACTGCCCGCCCTGGTGGCCGGGGCAATCGAAGGCGATGTTGGCCTCGCCGTCATAAGCCATCATGCCGCCGAAGAACGGCGGCAATAGCGACTTGCCGTAGTTGACCAGGCTCGAGATGATCTGTTTGGCGTAGAAGGCTGGTGTCTGCTGACCGAGATAGACGAAACCGTCGACTTCGCCGGCCATTTCGACGACATTCATGTCCGCGATGGTGAGGCTATCGGCCATCGCCCAGATGGGAGTGCGAAAACCGCCATCGCGGACGGAGCGAAGGAAGGTGCGCGCACTCTGCAGCCGCCCGCCTTCCACAGAGCCAATGTAAGCGCCGACTGACGCATCCTCGGACACGTCGGCGGAATAATCGTCGCGCAGCTCGACATCATAATTATCGGCGGATATCTGCGCCAGCAGCGCCAGCGCCTGCTGATCGTTGCGATCGACGACCGCCACGATCTTCAAGAGCTTGTGGAAAGGGATGGCAACGGTCGGAGACTTCACATCGCGAGGGATCATTCTGGCTTCTCCTGCGTGATGCAATCGACAAGATACCGCCGCCGGCCATCACCGGCGGCAAACCGCAGCCCGTGGATGTCGGTCTCGAAACCCGGGAATTTGCGGTCAAAATCGCGGGCATAGAGGAGGTAATCCTGGATCGACTTGGTCGATTGCGTGATCCGCTCGCCCGGCATGATCAAAGGAATGCCCGGCGGATAGGGAACGATCATGACCGCAAGCACGCGGCCCATCAGGCCGTCGATCTCGACGCTTTCGATCTGCCCCTTGACCAGCCGATCATATGCGTCCGCCGGTCTGAGTGCCATCTCGGGCAGGACCGTATACATCTCGCGCTGCGCCTTCGGCACATCATCCCTACGATAGACTGCATGGATCTGCTCGCAGAGATCCTTCAAACCCAGGCCGCCATAGGCTTCAGGATGCGCCGCGGCGAGGGCCGGCAGCGCGCGCGTCAGCGGTGCATTCGTGTCGTAGAGGTCCTTGAAATTGATGAGTTCGGTGACGAGCGTGCTCCACTTGCCGCGGGTAATCCCCATCGAAAAGAGAACGAGGAAGGAATAGAGGCCGGTCTTCTCGATTTCGATGCGGCGCGAGGACAGGAACTTCGTGACGACGGCGGCGGGAATGCCGTGTTCCTGCATGACGCCGCTTGCCGACAGTCCTGGCGAAAGGATGGTGACCTTGATCGGATCGACCATCACGTGATTTTCGGCCAGGCCCGCAAAACCGTGCCAGGCATCGTTCGGCTTCAGGACCCAGTCGGCGTGGGTGTCGCTCGGCGTCTGTTCGGCAACCGTCGGTTCCCAGACGTCGAACCACCAGCCTGCTGCCGTCTGCTCTCGAACGGAGTTCATGGCGCGGCGGAAGCTGATTGCCTCGTCGATCGTTTCCTGAACGAGTGCCCGCCCGGCCGGCTGTTCCATCATCGCGGCCGCGACATCGCAGGATGCGATGATGCCGTATTGCGGCGAGGTCGACGTGTGCATCATGAAGGCTTCGTTGAACCGGGTAATGTCGAGACGCTTGTTCTCGGCATGCTGGATGTGGATCATCGATGCCTGCGAAAGCGCCGCCAGCAATTTGTGGGTCGAATGGGTGGCGAAGGTTATGGCGTTTTGCGACCGCGCCGGCTGTGCCGAGGAAATGGCGTGAAAGCCGTCGTAGAACTCATGAAAATTGGCGTAGGCATACCAGGCCTCGTCGAAATGCAGCACCTCGACCGCGTTGCCGAGCGACGCCTTGATCGCATCGATATTGTAGCAGAGCCCATCATAGGTGGAGTTGGTGATGACCATCAGCCGCACCTTGCCGCTTGTTTGGCCGGCAAACGGGCTGGCGGCAATCTTTCCGGCGATCGCTTCAGGCGTGAACTGGTCTTTCGAAATCGGCCCGATGATGCCGAGGCCGTTTCGCGACGGCGTCAGGTAGATCGGCGTCGCTCCGGTCATGATCAGCGAGTGCAGGATCGACTTGTGGCAATTGCGGTCGCAAAGCACCAGATCGCCACGCCCGACCATGCCGTGCCAGACGATCTTGTTTGCGGTGGATGTGCCGCCGACGACGAACAGCGTTTCGTCAGTACCGAAGATGCGCGCGGCATTGCGCTCGCCCTCGGCGATCGGTCCGACATGATCGAGCAGCGAACCGACGCTGCCGACGGATACCGAGATATCCGACCTCAGCGTATTCTCGCCGAAGAAGCTATAGAACAGTTGCCCGACCGGGCTTTTCCGGAAGGCGACGCCACCGCCATGGCCGGGCGTATGCCAGGAATAGGCACCCTCCAGGGTATAATTCATCAATGCCTTGAACATCGGCGGCGGCAGCCGGTCGAGGTAATTGCGCGCCGCCTGCACGATGGCGCGCGCCATGAACTCAGCCGAATCCTCGAAAAGCCGCAGGAATGCATTGGCGTGACGCAACACGCCGGCTGGAACATCTTCGGCGGTCGTGTCGTCACCAAAGAGGAAAATCGGCAGCCGGTCGTTCTTCCGGCGCTTTGCGCTTAGCACCTCTTCCAGCACTTGCCAGCGCGAGGCCTTGTCTTCCGTACCGTCGACGGAAACCAGCCAGCAGGCTTCCGTGTTGAAGATATGCACGAGACGGCGCGCATCCTCATAGGAGAGACCGGAAACGATGCGGAAGCCCTCATTCTCGATCGCCGCCGCCAGATCGCGCATGCCGCGCCCGGCGGCACTCTTGCCGTCAAAATCCTCGTCGATGACGGCGACCGGAAATGCCTTATGGAATTCCATGCGACCCTCCAGAACCCGGTGTACAGAGGCGCCGCCGCGCCGCGCAGCCGCACTCGTCTCAGGCTGGAGAACCGTACACGCCGGGCCCACAATCGTCGTTGATCGCAATCAAGATGGGAGCAGAAGCTTGGCGAAGGCGAAGGGACAAGGCTCCGGAAGCCTCTATTCTGCCCATTCCATATCCGCCGTGAAGGCGATCGTCAGCCAGCGATTGGCGCTCTCGTCCCCGATGGCAGCGCCGATTTCGTCGCGAAGAGCATCCCACTCCTCGATGGTCTTCGCAGGCAAACCCTCGGGCACAATGAAATAGAGTTCGATCTGCATCGCCCTGCCGACGCGGGCGACATAGGCGCGGTGGGAGAGGAACCCGAGACGATGAACCACCGCCGCGGCAACGTCGTCGACATGCTCCTGAAGATCGACCGGCGCAATCAGCAGGATCTCGGTCAGGGCCTTCCAGACCGTGCCGATCGGAAGCGGGATCATCACCAGGCAGACCAATCCCAGAACCGCCGGATCCACATAGTTGGCGACCCAGGCAAAGGGCGTCGGCTGCACGGCAAGGCCGATGAGAAACGCGACCAGCAAAGCAAGCGCAATACCGCCCGACATGATCCAGGCCTTGATGTCGAGGGAAATGAAATCCGATTTCAGGCCGCGGTTCAGCCGGATGCCGACGACGGCCATGACAGCACAAACGAGCACCGTCATGGCCGAATATGCGATCGCGACGCCGAAATGGAGCTCGTGGCCGCCGCTGAGAATGCTGATGATCGCGTTGATCAGCGCATAGACCGAAACCGTCATCAGCAGGCAGCCGTTCAGCATCAGCACGATCGGCTCCAGATGCCAGAAACCCATGGTGGAGCGATTGCGAATCCTGCCTGACACCGCGTCGCTCTGCGCCGATTTCACGATCAGGCTCGAAACCCACAGCGCAAGCCCGGTCATCGCTGCATCGGCCAGTGAATAGACGCCATCGAAGGCGATGGAAAACGAGCCCGAAAGAATGCCGAAGACGATGCCGAGCGCGGCGATCACGACGGTTGCCACAATCGAGATGCGCAAAAACCCCTGCTCGTTCCACATCGGCACCTCCCTGCGGCCAACCCGCCCGCCGGTCCATTCTAGCGCCTCCGTGCCGATCGTGAAGGGATCGAAGGCGATCATCGACTACGCATTGAACCGGATTGCGGCTGTCGATCTTTAGCGTGAAGATCACCCTCGGACATCGCCGCCCGGGGAACCATCGGCACCAAGCAACCGGCGGCCTATCGGAGGGGATCTCATGACAACGTCGCCGAATGGCAAGAGTCTGGGACTGGCCGCCTGCACCGCCATCGTCGTCGGCAACATGGTCGGCTCCGGCTTTTATCTTTCGCCGGCCGCCGTTGCGCCCTATGGCAACCTTGCAATCATCGTCTGGATCATCATGGGAGCCGGCGCAATCTGCCTTGGCCTCACCTTCGCACGGCTGGCCAGTCTCGTGCCGGCCGTCGGCGGTCCCTACGCCTATACGCGGCTGGCTTATGGCGATTTCGCCGGCTTCCTGATTGCCTGGGGCTATTGGATATCCATCTGGACGTCGCTTCCCGTCATCGCCATCGCTTTCGCCGGCGTGATGGTCGATCTCTTTCCTGCGCTCGGCAACCGATTCACCGCGACATGCCTGACGCTTGGGGTGATCTGGGCGATCGTGCTCGTCAATCTGCGCGGTGTCCACGCAGCCGGACTGTTCGCGCAGGTCACCACCTACGCCAAGCTTATTCCGTTCGGTGCCGTTGCCATTATCGGTCTCCTCTACATCGACACGTCGCATTTCTCCGAATTCAACCCCAGCGGCCAGCCTCTTCTGGGATCGATCGCAGCGCTGGCGCCCTTGACCATGTTTGCCTATCTCGGGCTCGAATCCGCGACCGTTCCCGCAGGCGATGTTCAGGACGCGGAGCGAACCATCCCCCGTTCGACCGTTCTCGGAATCTCGATCGCCGCGGCTCTTTATGTGCTCGGCACGATCGTCGTGATGGGCCTTGTGCCTCGCCAGGAACTCGTCCATTCGGTCGCGCCGTTCTCACAGGCCGCGGGTATCATGTGGGGACGCGGCGGAGAGCTGGCGATTTCGCTCGCCGTCATTCTCTCATCCATCGGCGCCCTGAACGGCTGGACGCTGCTGATGGGCCAGGTTCCGATGGCTGCCGCCCGGGACGGTTTGTTCCCTCCGCTCTTTGCACGGCTCTCGCCCCGCGGCGTGCCGGCCATCGGCATGGTCGTCTCGGCCGCGCTTGCGACCCTCCTGGTCTTAGTCCAGGCCCTCGGTTCCGAGGGCTTTGCCGCCGTCTATCGCCTGATGGTCGGGTTGAGCACCATGACGGCGGTCGTCCCCTATGCTTTCTGCTCGCTTGCCAGAACCCTGGTGGCCGCCCGCTTGAGCAATGGGCGAGGTTTCCCCCGCGTCACCGCGATCGAACTCATCGCCTTCGTTTTCGCGATGTTCACCCTCTATGGTTCGGGCGCTGAGCCGGTGCTTTACGGTCTCGTCCTGCTCATGCTCGGGATCCCAGTCTATGTCTGGCAAAGACGCAACGCGGCGGCGCCGGTCGACAGCGAAGAGATGGCAGCAGCTGCCACGCGCCCGGCCGTCTCTTGATGCAATGTCGCCACGTTCATGCGTGCCAGGTCAGGTCGGAGAAACCGCTGCTGATGATCGTCCCGCACTCGCCGCGGACCATCGCCGCAATATCCGCCAGGGCTCCGATTGCAGAGGTCTTTCCGGCCCCCTCGGCGAAATGGCATGCGGCATCGACCTTCGGCCCCATCGAACCGGCCGGGAAGGAGAATTGTTTCATATCTTCGGGACGGGCCTTGTGAATGGATTTTTGAGACGGCTTGCCCCAGTCCGTGCAGACGGCACGGGCGTCGGTTGCCATGATCAGAAGATCGGCATCGAGTTCACGCGCCAGAAGCTCCGAGCACAGATCCTTGTCGATCACGGCTTCGACGCCGATCAACTTTCGGTCGCTGCCTTTTTCGTACATCGTCGGAATGCCGCCGCCGCCGGCACAGATGACGATGGTTCGCTGTTCCAGCAGCCATCGTACCGGGCGGATCTCGAAGATGCGCTTCGGCAGCGGCGATGCGACCACGCGCCGCCACTTCTCGCCGTCCTGCTTGAACACCCAGCCCTTTTCTGCGTCAAGACGATCGGCGTCGGCCTTGTCGTAAACCGGGCCGACGAATTTTGTCGGGTTCTGGAAGCCGGGATCGGCGCCGTCGACCTCGACCATGGTCAGAAGCGTTGCCAGCGGCTGCTCGAAAGGCAGAAGATTGCCGAGCTCCTGTTCGAGCATATAGCCGATCATCCCTTCGGTTTCCGCGCCGAGCACATCGAGCGGATAGGCCTCGTCGGGCTTGTAAGCCGCACCTTGAAGCGCCAGCAGCCCGACCTGCGGTCCATTGCCATGAGTTATGATCAGCTGGTGGTTGGCGGCCAGCGGCGCGATCGCTTCCGCCGCGACCCGCGCGTTTTGCCTCTGGACATCCGCGGTCATGGCTTCTCCGCGCCGGAGAAGAGCATTGCCGCCAAGCGCGATAACGACACGCATCCTAGTCTCCCAAGGTCGCGACAAGCAGCGCTTTGATCGTGTGCAAGCGGTTTTCGGCCTGCTCGAAAGCGACATTGGCCTCGGACTCGAAGACGTCATCCGTCACTTCGAGGCCGTTGCTCATGCCGTAGTCTTCGGCGATCTGCTTGCCGAGTACCGTCTCGCTGTCGTGGAACGCCGGCAGGCAGTGCATGAACTTGGCCTGGGGATTACCCGTCGCCTTCATCAAGGCTTTGTTGACCTGATAGGGCGTCAGCAGCTTGATGCGTTCGCGCCACACATCCTTGGGTTCGCCCATCGAGACCCAGACATCCGTATGGACGAAGTCGACGCCGCGGACAGCCTCCTCGGGATCTGCCGTGACCAGCAGCCGCGCGCCGGACCTTTGCTGCAGCTCCTTAGCAATCTGCATATATTCCTCCGACGGCCAGAGCGATTTGGGGCCGCAGATCCGCACGTCCATTCCGACAAGGCAGCCGACGATCAGCAGCGAATGTCCCATGTTCGAGCGCGTGTCGCCGACATAGGCATATTTGATATCGGCAATCGGCTTGTCGCTGTGCTCGCGCATGGTCATCACGTCGGCCAGCATCTGGGTCGGATGGTATTCGTCGGTCAGGCCGTTATAGACCGGAACGCCCGCATAGCGGGCGAGCGTTTCGACGCCCCGCTGCGCGGATCCGCGATATTCGATTGCATCGTACATGCGCCCGAGGACGCGGGCCGTATCCTTGAAGGATTCCTTGTGCCCGATCTGCGAGCCCGACGGATCGAGATAGGTCACGTTGGCGCCCTGATCCGAGCAGGCGACTTCGAAGGCGCACCTGGTCCGCGTCGAGGTCTTTTCGAAGATCAGGCAGATCTCCTTGCCCTTGAGATGCTGCTGCTCGGTTCGGGCATACTTGGCCCGCTTCAGGTCGCGGGCGAGGTCCAGGAGATATCGGAATTCGCGCGGGGTATAATCCTGCACGGTCAGAAGCGAACGATTGCGCAGATTGAAGCTCATTGTCTTGCTCCGTTGGGTCTGTTGCGTGTGTGCGAGACGTCAATATGCGGGGTCGCGCCATATGGGGCATGTCATGCAGTGCCCGCCGCCGCGGCCGCGGCCGAGTTCGGAGCCCCGAATGGTAATGACTTCGATGCCCGCCTTGCGAAGCAGCGTGTTGGTATAGGTGTTGCGGTCGTAGGCGACGACGACGCCGGGCTCGAGCGCGACGACGTTATTGCCGTCATCCCATTGCTCGCGCTCGGCCTGATAGGAGTTGCCGCCGGTCTCGACGGTGCGCAATCGAGCCAATCCGAGCGCCTCGCTGACGACGTCGAGCATCGGTCGATTTTCGGGATGGACCTCGAATGTGCCGTCGTCATCTATAGGGTGCATGCTGTAGCAGCGGATCTGGTCAACCACCTCGGCAAACAGTGTAGCAACGTCGCGATCGCAGAAGCTGAAAACAGTATCGAGGTGCATTGCCGCGCGGCTCTTCGGCATCAGGCAGCCGATCACCCTCGTTGCCGCTTTGCTCCTGAACAGCGCCTGCGCCACCTGGCCGACGGCCTGATAGGTCGTGCGCTCGCCCATGCCGATCAGCACCGTGCCGTTGCCGATCGGCATGACGTCGCCGCCCTCCATCGAGGCATTGGCAAATTGCTGATCTGAGTCGCCCCACCAGATCTGGAAATCGCCATCCTTGAACGACGGGTGAAACTTGTAGATCGCACGCTGGAGCAGGGTCTCGGCGCGTCTTGCCGGCCAGAACATCGGATTGCATGTCACGCCGTTATAGATCCAGCAGGACGGGTCGCGTTGGAACAGCGTGTTGGGAACCGGCGGTATGACGAATTCGGATTCCTCCAAGGCGCTGAGCATCAATGACTTGGCCTTGACCTCGGGAAGATCGGCGATCGAAATGCCCCCGATCATGTATGCCGCGAGCTGCATGGGGGGCATCTCGTCAAGCCAGGGCCGCATGGCTTCGGCGATCTGCGAGCCGAGCACATTCGGAGTGATCCGGCGATCCAGCACGAAATCGCGTGCCTGCTTGTCGGCAAGCGTCTGGCCGAGCAGATCATGAAGCTCGAGAACCTCGACGCCCCTCTCCTGCATCTTCAGGACAAAATCGAAATGATCCTTCTGTGCCTCGTGGACCCACAGCACATCATCGAAGAGGAGGCTATGGCAATTTCCGGGTGTGAGACGCTGATGAGCCAAGGATGGCTTGCAGACCATCACGGTCCTCAGCTTTCCGACCTCCGAGTGAACACCGAAACCGCGCATGAGGTTCTCCCTGGCTTCGTGTCTGGACCGTTGGGCGTGTCTCATCGACCAACGGCGTGCCCCGCGGGCGCCAACCGATCTGTGCTAGGTTAAGTTGACGGGTCTGGTGATGTCATTGATCGCGAGCAATGTTCGACGCATCAAACGGCTTGCATCTGTTTATCTCAGTGACGGGTGCCGCGCCGCCGGTCAGTGGCATAGACCTCCTCGACCAGCCACCCCCGCCAATGGGTCGGGTGTACATCCAATTCGTCGCCGGTTCGTGCGTCGACCCAGGCGCCGGACATTCTCTGACAGGGAAAGACAAGCGCGTGGACACCTTCGTCGTCGATCACGGCGAGTTCGATATCCTGCGCAAACGGTGCATCAATGATTGGTCGCCACATTCTGGGCACCTTACCGCAATGCTGGGGGCTCGACCGCTACCTGGACGTGCACGACGGCCGGGCCGGATTGATGATCCTAGCCTATCGGCCTGCAAAGTTCCTTGATCCGGATCACTTCCCGCGAATGGAATTTCGACCAGCAACCGACGACCGCCGGATCATTGACGCTAGACGATCGAGGGTGACGACCGGATCGACTTCTTACCCACCGCTCAGTACCCGCCGGCCTTCGCAACGGCGGTTTGGTCGCGCTCGGCTGCGGCTGCGCGAGCGCCGGCGATCAGCAGCGAAATGTCGTTCGGCCCAATCATGAAGCGATAGCCAAGCGCGCGCAGGTCAGCCCAGTCTCGGCCGGCGCCGAGGATCGTCGCGAGCGGTTTGCCCGCGGCAGCCGCGGTGGCTTCAATCCGGCGAAGCAGGTCCTGCGGCGCGGGCTCCATCATCCGTTCCAGGTGGTCGATGGATCCCGCAAGGTCGTTCGGCCCGATGAAAATCAGGTCAACCCCATCCACGGCAGCAATTTGAGGAAGGTTTTCGACCGCCTCGATATGCTCGCATTGCAACATCAAAAGCAGTTCGTCCTTTGCTTCGTCGCGGGCGTAGCCGGGGCGCGCGCCCCAATCCGACGCCCGCACGATCGGTGCTGCATAACCGCGGCGGCCGGCTCCCGGATAGCGGCATGACTGGATGATGCCGCGGGCCTGTTCGGCGGTATTGACCATCGGCACGATCAGCGATCGGAAACCGCGGTCGAGCACCCGCTTCAGCGTCGTGTCCGAACCGTCGGGAACGCGCAGAACCACATCGGCTCCGGCAGATTCGGCAGCGCGCGCCACCGCCACCCAATCGTCCAGATCGCCGACCCCATGTTCGCCGTCTATGACCAGCGTGCTCCAGCCATGGTGGACCATGATCTCGGCAATGTCGGGATTGCTCAGTTCGATCCATGCGGCCGCGACCTGTTCGCCAGCCGCAATCCTCTGCTTGAGACGGTTCATTTGCTTTCCTCCAAATCGAAAACCTTGCCGGGATTGAGAATGCCTTGGGGATCCAACGCCGCTTTGATCTGCCGCATCAAAGCCAGTTCTTCCGGCGTGCGGGTGTAGTTCAGATAGGGCTTCTTCAACAGGCCGATCCCATGTTCGGCCGAAATTGTGCCGCCGAAATCGCGCACGGTCTCATAGACGCTGGCGGAAATTTCGGCCATCGGCTGTTTCTCCGCCCCGCGCGACAGAGCAACGAGATGCAGGTTTCCGTCGCCGATATGGCCGTAATAGACCGACAGCACGTTCGGGATGCCCTCTGCCAGTCGCTGACGGCAGGCTGTTACGAAGTCGTCCATCTTCGCCACCGGCAGACCGATATCGAAGGCGCAGTGAGGACCGAGCCGGGTGCCGAATTCCGAGCAGGCATCGCGCGTTGCCCAGAATGCCGCCACATCGCCCATGCTTTGCGATATCGCGGCATCGGCAATCAGTCCCGCCTCGAACCGTGCTTCGATCCACGATTGGAATCGGGGACCGTCGATATCCTCGGCAAGACCTTGTGACTCGATCAGGACGTAGAAGCCGTGCGGAGCCGCCAACGGCGAGCGGACGCCGATCGTCACCGTCGCCTCGTGCCAGTAATCGGGCCACATGACCTCGAATGCCGACAGCATTGGCCCCAGCCCGCGCCTGGCCGCGCCCAGCAAGGCGACCACTTCGGCATAACTGTTCAGTCCGCAAAGCGCCGCATTCACACAGCCGGGCTTCGGCTGCATCCGAAGCACTGCGCGGGTGATGATCCCCAATGTTCCCTCGGAACCGATGAACAGCTGCTTCAGATCGTAACCTGCATTGTTCTTGATCATCTTGTTCAGGCCGGTGACGAGGCTGCCGTCGGCAAGCACATATTCCAACCCGAGCACCATCTCGCGCGCCATGCCATAGCGGATGACTCGATTGCCGCCGGCATTGGTGCCGAGGTTGCCGCCGATCTGGCACGACCCGCGCGCGCCGAGATCCAGTGGGATGAAAAAGCCGGCATCGTCGGCGGCGCGCTGGATCACTTCCAGCGGCGTGCCCGCCCGCACCGTCATCGTCGAAGCGGCAGGATCGATCTCTTCGATCCCCGAATAGCGTTCGAGCGAAATCATCACCGCGCCGTCGATGGGATGCGCGCCGCCCGCCAGCCCCGTAAGACCGCCCTGCGGGACAACCGCGATACCATGGGCCGCACAGATGCGCATCGCTTCGGCAATATCCTGAGGGTTATCCGGCCTGACAACCGCCAGCGGCGGCTCGGAAGGCAGATAGCTGGTGTCCTGGCGATTGCGCGCCGGAATGTCGGGGCCAACAAGAAGGGCTACAGATGGAAGCGCCTGGGCAAGCGTTGCAAGGCAGGCGGACGGGTCTGGGTGCAGGGGCATCGAGGGTCCTGTAATGAAGAGATACGCCGGCGCGGCCCGGAAAATCGGCCGCGCCGGCCGATCAAACAATCACTTGCCACGCAGCTTTTTCAGTTCCGCGGACAGCAGGTCGAAGTTTTCCTGCCCGACGGTCTGCATCGCCGATTGGTAGACGGGAGCCACCAGCTCAGGGAGCTTGCCCATTTCGTCCGGGCTGAGTTCCGACACCTCCATGCCTTCCTCCTTCAATTTGGTCACCGCCTCGTTCACGGCCGCGCGCGACCGCTCGATCTGCTTGACCCGTCCATCGGCCGCACAGGTCTTCAGCAAGTCCTGCTCCTCAGGGTTCAACCCTTCCCAAACCGTCTTCGAGATCAGCACCGGCGTCGGCGAATATGCGTGGCGGGTCAGCGTCAGATATTTCTGCACCTCGTAGAAGCGGCTGGCCTGAATCAAGGGAAGAGGGTTTTCCTGGCCGTCGACGGCGCCGGTTTCCAGCGCGGTGAACACTTCCCCGAAAGCCATGGGCACCGGGTTCGCACCCAGACGCCGGAACGTGTCGAGAAAGATCGGGTTCTGCATCACCCGGAAATTCAGTCCTTTGAAATCCTCGATCGTAGTGATCGGGTGTTTGGCATTGGTGGCGTTACGGAAGCCATTCTCCCAGATCGACAGCAGGATCAGATCATGCGCTGGCATCTTCGCCGCGACATGGTCGAAATAGGGGCCTGTCATCACCGCGTCGACCTCAGCATCCGATGTGAAGAGGAATGGCAGCTCGAAGGCGCTCATCGCCGGCTCGATCCCGCCAATGGCGGCAGCACCGGTCACGACCATCTCGATGGAACCCGAGCGGACGGATTGCGTCGCCTCGGCATCGTCGCCCAGCTCGCCATTATAGAAGCCGCGCAGTTTCATCTTACCGTCGGTCTTCGCCTCCAGGCAGGCAGACATTCCCTTCACGCCGGCGGAAACCGGATGATCCTCGGCTGCACCGTTTGAAATCTTGAAAGTATGCCGGCCGATCTCGGCGCTGGCGGGGGCTGCCAGCGAAGCGGCAATCAGCGCGGTGCTGACGAGGGCAGTCAGGTTGATGCGTTTCATTTTTGGTCTCCTCCTGTGAAACATCGAAACGGACTGGAAATCACTTCAGCCACTCCATCGGCCAAAGAACGAGCTGCGGGAACAGGACGAGCAGGAACAGCACGGCCGTCTGCGCGATCATGAACGGCATCGCGCCGATCGTCGCCCGATGCATCGGCACGCCCGACACGCCCGATGCCACCGACAGGGCAATTCCGACCGGCGGGGTCACAAGCCCGATGGCGCAATTGATGACGAACAGGACGCCGAAATAGACGGGGTCGATGCCCGCCTCCTTGACAACGGGCAGCAGCACCGGCGCCAGGATCAGAATGGTTGGTCCCATGTCCAGGGCGGTTCCGACCGCGATGACCAGCAGCATGATCACGACCAGCAGGATCGTCGGGTAGTCGATGAGCGGCTCGACCACGCCCAACACGATGCCGGAGAGATCGGCAATCGAGATGAACCAGGACGTGGCCAGCGCCGCGGCGGCCAGCAACATGACGACGGCGGTCGTGGTTGCCGCGTTGCGGAAGACCTCGAACAGCTGCGATGGTTGCAGTTCGCGATAAACGAACAAGCCGACGAACAAGGCATAGACCACAGCGACCACGGCTGCTTCTGTGGGCGTGACCACACCGAACCGAATGCCTCCCAGGATGATCGCGGGCAGGCCAAGCGCCCAGATGGCGCTCCGCGTGGCGACGGCCCTTTGCCGCCACGTGGCGCGGGGCAGTGGCGCGACATTGTCGACGCGCGAAACGATCAGCCAGGCGAGCAGCGATCCGACTCCCATCATGATGCCGGGAACAATGCCGGCCATGAACAATTGCGAGATCGACAGGTTGGTGGCGACACCGAAGATGATATAGGCGATGGACGGCGGAATGATCGGCGCGATAATGCCCCCCGAAGCCATCAGGCCGACCGACCGTGCCTCGTCATGGCCTGCGCCTCGCATCATCGGCAGCAGCATCGTCACCAGGGCGGCGGTATCGGCAGCCGCCGACCCCGACAACGACGCAAGTATGATGGCCGCAAAAATCGCAACGACCCCTAGCCCTCCGCGCACATGGCCAACCAGGGAAACCGCGAACGCTACGATTCGCTTCGACATGCCGCCGGCATTCATCAGTTCTCCCGCCAGCAGAAAGAACGGGATGGCCAGGAGAGAAAAGCTGTTCGCCCCGACGATCGTGCGCTGCGATATGATCTGCGGGTCAAACATGTCGAGCGTGATACCCATGGCAACCGCACAGAGGATCAAGGCGAAGGCGATCGGAACGCCGACCGCCATCGCGGCGCAGAGGACGACGAGGAAGATGACCAGGCTCATTCGTGGATCTCCCCGATCGCCTTGGGAGCTTCGGTCATGCGGCCGGTCGCATAGCCGATCGCACGCCAGGCGGCCATCGCGCCGATGGCCAGGCTCGCGGGAATTGCGACGCCGAACAGCCAGCTCATCGGCATACCGGTCACGGGCGCGGCGTTGGTGGCATTGACATGCCACTGCATCAAGGTGCCCACCAGCAACAGCACGCAACAGCCGAGGATCAGCACATTGGCAATCGTCAGCAGAATGCGGCGGGTGCCGGGGCCGACCATCGTCACCACCATGTCGAAATCCATATGCAGATTGCGACGCATGGCCGAGATCGAGCCGAGGAAAATCAGCCAGACGAAGCAGAAACGCGACATCTCCTCCGAAACGTCGATACCTGATCCGAATCCATAGCGGAGAACGACGTTTAGGAAGACCATTGCGGTCATCGCCGCGAGTAGAAGCACTAGCGCCACATCGATGGCGCGGAAAACAAACCGCTCAATCCTTTTCATTTACGCCCTCCTCCGACGCGAATGGTTTCGCCGGTCACATAACCGGCGCCAAACAACAGCCATTCGGCAGCTTCAGCCACCTCGTCAGGCACTCCGATCCTCTGCAGCGGGACGCCGGACGCCTGCGCGGCCAATGCGGCACGGTCGGCGAAGACGTCTTTCTGGATGTCAGTGTCGATAATCCCGGGCGCCAGGGCATTGACCCTAACGCCGGGCGCGAGGTCCCGCGCCATCGCTGATGTCAGCGCCAAAATCGCGCCCTTGGTCGCGCCATAGACTGCATGGCCCGGCGCACCGCCGTTAAACCCGGCAATGGATGCCACGTTGACGATCGCCGCTTGCGTATGCGCCGCCCGCGCCCGCAGGAAGGCGGCCGTCACCAACAGGGTGCCCTTGACGTTGACCGAAAGTGCCCGATCGATTTCGACGGCGTCCATCGCATCGAGCGCCATGTTCCGGCCGAGGACACCCGCATTGTTTACCAGATGCGTGGGCGGCAAGGTGGCTAGCGCCGCTTCGGCCATGTTGACTGCCTCGCCATCGGCAATGTCGACTGTGAAACTCCGCGCCATGTCGCCGAATTTGGCCGCCGCGGCCGCCAATGGCTTTTCCTCCTGGTCCCACAGCCAGACGACGGCGCCCCGCGTTACCATCCGGCGGGCTATGGCAAGGCCGATGCCCGCAGCGCCGCCGGTGATCAGGACGACAGGGCGGCTCATGTTTCGAACTCGTGCGCAAAGGCCTGATGGCCGGCGAGATCGACCAGGCCCGAGAAACGTGCGTAGTCGAAGCCGTCGGGATTTGTCCGCAACCCGCCCGTTTCGCGCAGATGCGCGAGCGCCGCCGCCTGCGCCGATAGGCCGGCCAACAAGGTGGTCAGCGCATAGAGACAGAGGGTGAATCCCATCCGCGAGATTTCATCGAGCCCAAGCCGTGCCGCATCCGTGCCATCGACGATGCTGACGACCTTCGGCCCGGCCAGGCCCTCTGCCACTTTTTCGACCTGTTCCACCGTTTGGATGCCGTCGATGAAGACCAGATCGACGCCCGTATCGGCATAGCGGCGTGCGCGTTCCAGGGCTGCATTCATTCCATCGACGCCGAGGGCATCGGTGCGTCCGATGACCAGCATCCCGTGACCGCTGGCGTCCCGGGCCGCGACGGCCGCACGCAACCGCGCCTCGGCCTCGCGCGGCGTCACCAGCCGCGCACCGGAAAGCTGGCCGCAGCGCTTCGGCATCTGCTGATCTTCGACGTGGAATGCCGCGATGCCGGCACGGGCGTAGTCCTCGACCACACGACGCAGATTGAGGGGACCGCCATAGCCGGTATCGGCATCGGCTATGACCGGCACGCCTGCCACTGCCGCCATAGACCGTGCCTGATCGGCCATTTCGGTCTGCGACAGCAGGCCGAGATCGGGCGTACCGAGACGGCTCGCGGTCGCACCGAGACCCGTCATATAGACGGCCTCGAAACCGCATTGCGCGATCAGGCGCGCGGTCAACACGTCAGGGGCGCCGGGAACCGCAACCACCCCGCCCTGCGCGATACGGTCTCTCAGGGACTTCGCGTAGTCTTTCATCGGGACCGCTTCCCGCTCTGCGAGAGGATGGCGTCCGGCAACCGTCCGCGCCAGTCCACATGGATCTTCAGCGAGGCGGTGAACGCGTCGTGATCGCCTTTGAGAAGTTGGTCGGCCATAAGTTTGTGCTGATCGAAGCTCGAACGACGCCGATCGTCGAACGGCGCGGTCAGCAATGTGCGCAGCGTGGCTATGCGCGCATCGGCCAATTGGTGGGCATCACGGATCAGATCGTTGCCGCAGAGATCGAAGAATGTGTTGTGATAGGCCGTATCCGCATGGCCGAAAGCGCGCAGATTACCTCTGTCCAAGGCATCGGCCATCCTACCAATCACCTCCTCCATCCTCCGCGCCAATGCGTCCGGCGCCCGTTTGAACGACATCAGCGCCGCCTCGCGCTCCAGCACGAAGCGGTAGTCGCACAGCATGATCACGGCCTCTTCGGACGGGCTGAAGACAAAGCTGCCGCGCTTGGGGAGCACCTCAACGAGTCCGGTGAATTGCAATGCGTTGAGCGCATCGCGAATGGGCGAGCGGCTGACGCCGAACGCCTCCACGAGCCGTTCTTCCGAAATGTTTTCACCAAGGGAAAATTCGCCGTCGATGATCGCAACACGCAGGCGGTCGGCCACCATGGCGGTCAGAGACTTTGGTTGCTCCAGGCGAAGCGACTCGGCACCCATTTTTACCTCCCTATCTTACATGTAAGATGTAACATGTAAGTGAGAGAGGCTGTCAAGTGCCACGCGCCGGGAATTGGTTCAGGTGATTTTGTGCTGGGTGATGCATGCCGGCGCCCGGGAAACGGGACCCCATCCGACAGCACGTATTATTACGTAGTGATCGTCCCCAATTTTCAGTGCCGGCCTTCCTTGTAAGAGTTCAGGTTCACGGGGGGATTGGCAATGATAACCACGAGCCAGGCTGCCAAACGCTATATACCTGAACCGAACGGCGCGAACGCCATGGAGACGGGACGTTTGCCGCCAAGCACTGTCCTGCGCGTCTCCCCAGGCCAGGGCATCTACCGCGAGGGCGAGCGGGCGTCATTGATCTATCAGGTTCAGTCCGGCGCCGTGCGGGTCTATCGGATCATGCGCAATGGCCACCGCCACATTCTTTCATTCTATGGAACGGGAGAATGGTTCGGCCTGCAGGATGGAGAGATCCATGATGATTTCGCCGAGGCGATCTGCGACTCTCAAATTCGATCCGTTCCGAGAGCCGGCGCGCCGATGCCGCCGATAAATTTACTGGATATAGCTCTGTCCAGCCTGTCGATCGCGAATTCGCGACAGCTTGTCGTCGCCCGCCAGGGCGCTCTCGAGCGTGTGGCGGCTTTTGTTCAGGAAATGTCGGCTCGAAATGGTGGCGCCAATGAGTTTGAACTCATGATGTCGCGCACCGATGTCGCCGACTATCTCGGCTTGACGGTGGAATCGGTGGCACGTTCGTTCACCAAGCTTCGAACCCGCCGCATTGTGCAATTATTCGGGCGCGGCCAACGATACATCCATATCGTTGATCGCAACAGGCTTGCCGCGCTCAGCACATAGGCGAAGCACGGCACAAGCGGTGCACCCACGCTCATTCGACGTAGAAGGTCAAATTGCCGTTGCGGGCTCGCGTTACCCATTCAATATCGTTTGGCGTGAGCTTTTTCGTCTTCAGTTTGCCGACAAGCCATTTATCTGACCGAGCGGCCGCGCGAATGGCCTCGACGTCCTTTTCGCTGCCTTGCGGGGATGACGGCCTGTCTCCGAAAAGTCGGCAATGGGCGCAATCAGGCATTGAGCCTAGTCAATGGGTGTGGCCTCGGCCGGAGAGGATGCCGGCATCAGCCTTGATGGTCGTGCCATTGAGGTATCACCCCGAACCGCGACTTGGCCGCTCCCTCGAGAAGGCGCCAGCAGCAAGCCATTCGGGCATCATGTATGATACCGTATCTTACTGCCATCCGAACCCATGACATTTTATCTCTATTGTAAATCATGGAGGGCAAAGCGATGACCGGACCTGCTGCTTCTACCCCGTCAATGACCAGTGCAGAAGAGCTGCGCAAACGCGCGCTCGAACTGCAACTTCTCGAGATGGAACGCCAAGAGAAGATACAGGCGCGCGAAGCCAAAAAACACGCTGAATTCGTTGAAGACTTCTTCCGCAAGCACATTGGCGATGCCGAACGCACGGTGATCAAACGCCTCGTGTCGAAGGCGGCTGCGGATGGCAAGTTCGAGGCGATGATCTACAGTTTCCCGTCGAGCTTTTGCTCCGATAGCGGCCGGGCAATCAACAACTTTTTGCCCGGGTGGCAGAACACCTTGCAAGGAAAGGCCAAGGAACTCTACGACCTGTTCGAAGAGATCGGCAGACCGCAGGGCTATGGCCTGAAGGCATTGGTCATCAATTTCCCCGGTGGCATGCCAGGCGATATCGGTCTTTTCCTCACCTGGGAAAAACCGGTGGAGTGACCGGGCATGAAGACTGTCGAGATCGAGCGCAAGTTTCTCGTGCGCAGCGACGCTTGGCGCGCCAGCGCGACGAGCGCGCATGTATTTCGACAAGGTTATCTTGCGCGAGGCGCTGCCAGCAGTCTCCGTATTCGCCTGATCGATGATCTGACGGCACAGCTGGCGGTGAAGTTCGGCAAACGCGGCCTTACGCGCGAGGAATTCGAGTACGACATTCCCCTCGTTGAAGCCAAGGAATTGATGCTTCATGTGCGTGGCAAGGTGCTTGAAAAGACAAGGTATGAGGTTGTCCATCAGGGCGATGTCTGGGAGATCGATGTCTTCGGCGGCGCCTATCAGGGCCTGACCATTGCCGAGATCGAAATGTCGAGTGAGACAGATCGTCCGTCCCTCCCCTCCTGGCTCGGTCGCGAAGTGACTGGAGACAAACGTTATTCCAACCGGGCGCTGGCATTCCATCGCCCGGCAATGTCGCCACCTTATGGCATTTCGGAATATGCCCGCGTCTAAAGCGCGGCGTTATCTTTAAAGGTCGCTTGCCCCGCGCTTAAAGCCCCGCAAGAACGGTGATTCAAGCGGCGCGACTTAGAGCAATTCCGAGGAAAAGTGCGAAGCGGTTTTCCGTCCGGGATTGCGTAAAAAAAGTTAGAGCGGTTCAGCGCGTCCGTGAAAAGCTGAACCGCTCTAGTTCCTCGGAACTGCTGCGCACTACCGGGAGGCATGCATCAGTCTTCAACCAGGCTCCATTCGGCACCGGGGTTGAACTCCTTGATCGCAGACGCCAGCCCCTCGGTCTGATCACCCAGATCGCGCTGGTAGATGACACCCATATTGTTGATCATGAAAGTCTGCACGCCGGTTACCCTGTAGGTTACCGGCCAGGCGATGAGGCCAAAACCGCCCGTCATGTTGCCGTTGACGATATAGCTCTGCTTGCCACCGACGACATTGGAACCTTGCGCCGTCAGGATGCGATAGCGGTAGCCGTAATAGCCTTCTGCCCGCTTCGCATTGCCGAAGGCTGCGGTCTCGACAAGGCCGCCGGCGGGGCTCTCCTCTTCGAATGCTCCCGGCTCCCAGTACAGACCGTCCCGCGCGCCCGCTGTGCTGACGAGCTTCTGTGCGAACTCGTAAACGCCGTCGCCATCGCGATCTTCTCGCGCATACTCATACTGGGCAATAAAGTAGTCGGTCATCGTCTGGATGGTCGCAAGTTCGTTCCTGCCGACCCTGCGGTTGATGATTTCCTGAATGCCGATTTGCGTGTCGAAAGCCCATTTTCCGTCGCCGTTGCGGCTCAGCGGGAAAGGCAAAGGCCACAGTTGATCGCCGATCGCGACGACCTTGCGATCGCCAAGGTCTTGAAGAATGACCTGCTTGCCGGCGCCCTCACGTATCAAACCATAGGCGATCGTGGCCTCATTGCTCGCCTTCAGCTTAGCGGCGCTAAGACCCAACAGATTCGCCAAGCCGTCAATTTCGCCGGACGCCAACACCTGCTTGAATTGGTCGACTGCGAGTGAGGGACTGTCAAAGGCGGGTGGGGTTCCAGCCACGAATTCCTCGAGGTTGCTCTGCTCCTGCGCCAGGGAAAGCTGCGGCACCATCAAGGAAGCTGCCGCACCCAGCATGAATGAAATCACTCTCGATTGTCGTGTCATCGGTTCACCCCATGGTTTGGCCTTCACGAAAACATTTGCCTAAGTCAGCGGCGGCCGCCGCCGCCACGCCCGCCGCCGCCACGCCCGCCGCCGCGCCCGCCTCCACCATGTGAAACGGGCGGGCGAGACCGGTGCTGCGTTGCCCGAGGTGCGCCGCGCTGGCCACCACCCATGCTCTGGCCACCGCGCTGGGAGTTCACGACCTCGCGGCGACCTGATTGAACATTCCCGAGGGCGCTCTGCTGGCGGCTCCGATTATCGGCTTTGGCGGCCATCTTGGGCTTGCCGGATTTCGGTCCCGCTTTCGGAGAAGCCTTGGCCTGGCGGTTGCCTGCATTTGCAGGGCGCGTATCGGCGCGGGGCGCGTTCGCGCGTTTGGCCGCATCTCCCACCGACGTTTTCGGATTTGACTTCAGCCCTTGCGCGGTATTCTTTCGGACATCTGCGGCTCGGGCCCCGGCATCGCCCCTCGACTGGTTTCGCTCCCTCTGAAGGTTGCCCGCCTGGTTCTTGAGCTGGTTG
Source organism: Rhizobium leguminosarum bv. trifolii WSM2297 (assembly GCF_000271845.1). The sequence continues at coordinate 2,737,502 of NZ_JH719395.1, forward strand.
CGGCTGTCCGTCTGGAGGTTGGACCGGATCGCCGACCGGTCAAGCTTGTTCAACTGATCCTTGCCGATGCTCAGCTTGCTACGATCGACATTCTTCCAGTCGACATCGTTCAAGTTCATTTTTCCATTGAAATTGCGGTTGTTGAGGCAATTGTTGCAATCGATGTCGACATCACCGTTCCAGCGTCCGCCCCACACGCCCCAGTCGTCCCAATTGACGATCGCCGCCCAGGCGACCCCGGTCACGGCAGCAGCGAAGAAGCCGGCCCCGGGATAGTAATAGTTGTCGTAGGAATCCGGATAATAGGAGACTGGCGCGTAGTCGTAGTTCGGCTCGTACAGCATTTCCGGCGGATATTGCGGGATGTAGATCTTCTCCGGATTTGTGGGCTGGATGATGACATTGTCGCCCTCGTTGACAATGGTGACTTTGTCATCCGTCTTGATGATGTTCTTCGCGATAGCTTCGTCGCGGAGCTGCTGTATCGCGATCAGGACGTCCTTCTGCTGATTGGTCAGCGCGTCTCCGAGCGCCTGCGTCCACTCGAGATCGTCGCTCATCATCTTGACGACCTCCGGGTAGTTCAGCAGCGAAATCACACTTCCATCCCATTCGCTTTTCGGCTGGAGGCTGGCGTTCTTTTTCTTGGTTTCCAGGAAGCGAGCTGCCTCGACGATCTGCAGGGGAAACAGCGAAGCCGCCGAGATCGCTGCCACGAGATCGTCCGGGTAAAGCGCGATACGCGCCACGAGAACCTCGAGTTCGTCGTCGGAGAGCCCGGCCGCTTCCGCGTCCGGCGCCGGCACGGGTTCGGCCTTGGTGGCCGGCACGGGTGTCTGCGCGTAAGTTAACGGCACGGGCGGCAGGGAAGAGATTGCTATGGCTGAAAAGCCGGCCAGCAGCCTGAAATATCTCGCTTTCATCACACCTTCATCTCCTGGATTGCAAGTGGTTGCGATAACGCTGGCTATGGCATCGGATCGGTGGAACGCCTCAGTGCCACGACCTTTGACCGAAGAATTGCATCCCCTATTTCCTCGACAAGGCCCTCGACCAGGCTGCCGTATTCCTGTCGTCGTACCTCCCGAATACTGCTGGGAAGCAAGTCTACTTTGGTGAGCGCCTCAATGGCTGCAGCGAGGTCCTGGCACATGCTGTGGAAATTTTCGTCCACCTCGAGAAGCCGTTGTGCGAGCGGAAGATGCTCGGGCAGGTGGAGCTCAAGCAGCGCAAGGATGGCCAATTTTTCTGGATTGCCTGCCCCCATATCCATCCCGCTCGTTGTTTTCGTACAAAGCAGATGAATTAATATATTGCATCTCACTTATTTAGAGATGTAACATACAAGAAGCTACGGTCGTGGGTAGAGCGGCTGGCTTCATCGGGGGGCGGACGATGCAAAGCGTGCGAGCAAGCGGGTCGCCAAGTGTGGCAATCCCCACAACATCGGAAACACGAGAACAGCTTGATCGCATCAGATCCAGCCAGGAATTTCACGCCCCTGACCGTGGGCGTAGATTTCTTGATTATATTGTCGAAGAAGCGCTCGCTGAACGGGGGGCCTATCTGAAGGCCTATACGATCGCCCTGGAGGTATTCGGCCGAGACGCCTCATTCGACGCCCAGAACGATCCTGTCGTGAGGATTGAGGCCGGCCGTATACGCCGGGCCTTGGAACGATATTATCTGGTCGCGGGGCAATTCGACAAGGTCATCATTACCATCCCGAAGGGTGGGTATGTGCCGTGCTTCAGACACAGTGACGCCTGCCCTGCGACAAACCTCGGTCCACCGTCAGAAACGAGCGATAGTCCCGACCCTGTCGTGCAAACCGTCAGACCTTCTAAACCTGCAGATCACTCCCTCTTGGACGAGAGCACCGTTCAATCCGCTCCGCCGTCCTGGATCTTCTATGTGACGGCGGTTTCCTTGGGTCTGATCACGTTGTTTATCGCCTTCGGCATTCCTTTTCTTTTCAGCCCTCGCACGCCGTCGCCTACCAACCCCACTGATAGGCCAGATTTTCCCCAGGTCCTTGTGGAGCCATTCGAGGACATTTCAGAAGCCGGCGCATCGGCAGGTATCGCCCGAGGACTGACGGACGAGGTGATCGGCCACCTGGCAAAGTTTAGGGAGATTGTTGTAATTTCGAATATGCCTGCGGCATTGGGCGGACAGCCGCTGCCGAAAGGACCGCGGGAACCGCGTTTTGCTTTGCAAGGTCGAGTGCGCGTCGAGGACAGCAGGTTGCGGCTGACCGCACGGTTTGTAAACCGTCATGATGGATCCGTAATCTGGGCCAACAGCTACGACAAGGACCTTCGGATACAGGACGTCTTGCAGGTTGAAGCCGACCTGGCCCAAGAGGTGGCGATCGTTCTCGCCCCGCCATATGGGATCATCTCCCAGAGCGATACCGCAACGATCCCATCGTCCACCTCCGATCAGCGGGATGACTACGCCTGCACGCAGTCTTATTACAGCTACCGGGTCGACCTCAACCCAAAGGGCCAGGCCGCGGTCCGGGCCTGTCTTCAACGAGCAACGGAGCGCAACCCGGGAAATTCCACTTATTGGGCCTTGCTGTCGATGACCTACCTCGATGAACTCCGCTTTCAATTCAGCCTTGATAGAGTGCCTGCCCTTTCCACTTTGAAATCTGCGGTGGAAACCGCGCGCCGTGCGACCGACCTCGATCCGCAGAATGCCCGCGCGCTGCAGGCGCTGATGCTTGCCAACTTCTTTAACGGCGATGTCGAGGCCGCGTTGAAAGTGGGAGCTGCTGCCTATGAGCTAAACCCCACCGATACGGAGGTGGCCGGCGAATATGGCTTCCGTCTGGCGCTTTCCGGCAAATGGGATACCGGCTGTGAGTTGATGTCGAGAGCCATTAACAAAAATCCCGGCCCGAAAGGATATTACGAAGTGGGTCTGGCCATGTGCGCCTACATGCGGGAGGACTACCAGGCAGCCGAACTATGGGTCAGGATGGCGGATCTGCGATACAATCCCATACATCACCTCGTCCTGCTTGCGATCCTTGGCGCGGAGGGCCGGCTCGATGAAGCCCGTGAAGAGCGTGATTGGCTCAAGGCGAACGCACCGGCGTTGCTGGCCAACATCCGCAACGAGATCAGCATCCGCCTGCCTCGTCTTGAGGATCAGCAACGGATCCTCGCGGGGCTGAATGCGGCAGGCGTCGCAGTCGCTTCACAATAGTCGGCCGAACCCGGGCGCCGCCCTTCTCCCATAGATGTTACGTGATGCTACACGCGCTCGGCTGTTAACGGCGTTACTATCTGCCATCACTTGAGGCCGAACCGTTCGGCCATATCAAGCCGAAAGCGGAAGGGGGGGGAAGCCGTGTTTCTCGACTATTTTGCACTCGGGGTGCTGGTTTTCACGGTCGTAACGCTTTTCTACGCCGTGATCGCTATCCATGACATTCCTCACATCATTGCGAAGAAACGCAATCACCCGCATCAGGACGCCATTCATATCGCCGGCTGGGTGAGTCTGTTCACCCTCCACGTTATATGGCCGTTTCTGTTCATCTGGGCCTCCCTTTATCGAGAGGACCGCGGTTGGGGAATCAAGCCCGACGGCAAGCTGGCGGAGGAAGTGGAGGCAAACGCCGAAATCGCCCGCCTTCAGGCTCGGATCGCCGAACTGGAAGCCCAACCTCTGGAGAAGGAGAAAGCCTGATGGACCTGCTCCTGATCCTCACCTATGCCGCAATCTGCTGGACGATCTTCAAAGTCTTCCGAATCCCGGTAAACCAATGGACGCTTTCAACAGCGGTCCTGGGCGGCATGTTCCTGATTTCCGCGCTGCTCCTCATCATGAGTTACAATCACCCCTATTCAGGCGACGGACGCATCTACTTTACCTCTGCGCCGGTCATTCCTGTTGTCGGCGGACAAGTAGTGGAGGTTCCGGTCCAACCCGACACGCCGTTGAAGAAGGGCGACGTCCTCTTTCGCATCGACCCGCGCCCCTATCAGTTCGTCGTCGATCAGAAGAAGGCCGCTTTGGCGGAAGCCAAGCAGGCTGTCCTTCAATTGAAATCTGCGCTCGATGCCGCGAACTCCGCCGTGAGCGGTGCCGAGGCATCCCGCGACCGCTCCCTGCAAAGCTTTGAGAAATTCCAGCAATCGAACGAGAACGCCAGATCGAGCGGCAAAGGCGCTGTCTTTTCCGAACTCGAAGTCGAGAACCGGCGAGGCATCTACCTGACCTCCGAAGCCGCGGTCGAGACCGCACGGGCGCAGGCCATGCAAGCCAAGCTCGCTTATGACTCGGAGATCAACGGCATCAATCCGACGGTCGCACGCTTGCAGGCCGAATTGGGCAATGCGGAATACGACCTCGACCAGACGACCGTTCGAGCCCCGAGCAGTGGCTATGTCGCACAGGTCTTCCTGCGTCCGGGAATGATGGCTAACCCGCTGCCCTTGCGGCCGGTCATGGTCTTCATCAACAGCGAAGACCGGACATTGGCTGCTGCCTTCATCCAGAATTCGCTACAGCGAGTCCGGGTTGGCGATGAGGCCGAAGTCTCGTTCAAGGCCGTGCCCGGCAAGATATTCAAGGCCCGGATCCAGGGCATCATCGATGTGATGGCGCAGGGCCAGCTTCAGCCGACAGGCGCCCTGATCGATCCGCAGTCGCCCGAGCGCGCCTCCCCGGGTCAAACGCTGGCACGCATCGAGATCCTCGAAGATACCAGCAAATACCAGCTGCCGGGCGGCGTCGTTGCTGATGTCGCCGTCTACACCGAGCATTGGCATCACGTCGCCGTTCTCCGCAAGGTTCTTCTCAGGATGAGTAGCTGGATGAACTTCGTTTTCCTCGAGCATTGAGACGGATGGGCTGAAGCCCGGCTGGAATTTCGGGAGACGTCGAAGCACATCCAGGGGAGTAATACGGTGATCGGAAGTTTCGGCATACCGATGCTAAAGGGGCTGGAGGGCTTCAATCGGAACTGGCTTCGAAGCGACATCCCTGCCGGGCTGTCGATTGCCGCAGTCGGGCTGCCGAGCGCCATCGCCTATCCCGCGATCGCCGGCCTGCCTCCCGAAACGGGAATTTATGCAAGCATCGTCGCGCCGATCGCCTACGCTATTTTCGGGCCATCGCGCCTGCTGGTCGTCGGGCCGGATGCCGCAACCATGACCGTTCTCGCCGCCGCAATGGCCGCAATCATCGCAGCCGAGCCGGCCGCCGCAGGCGTGGACCGGATCGCGATCGCATCCGCCCTGGCGCTCGGCGTCGGGGTGTTCTGCCTCGCTGCCAGGTTTCTAAGACTGGGAGTCGTGGCCAACTTTCTCTCCCGTCCCATTCTCGTCGGATTCTTTGCCGGCGTGTCTCTGTCGATCCTCGTCGGCCAGATCAATCGTTTCACCGGGGTCAAGATTGAGTCCGAGGGGCTCGTTCCGCCCATCGTCGAAATATTGCGCAAGAGCGCTTCGATCCACTGGCCGTCACTGATTTTCGGCCTGTCGATGTTCGCTTTATTGTGGGTGGTAAAGGCCGCGCGTCTCAAGGTCCCCGGCCCTGTTCTTGTCGTTGTCGTCTCGGTGATCCTGTCTGCCGTCTTCGACTTCCAGGGCCGCGGCATAGCCGTCGTCGGCGACATTCCCCGCGGCTTGCCGATGTTTTCGCTGCCTGCGCTTTACGAGATGCCGCTCGACAAGATCGTGCTTGGCTCCGCCGCCGTTTTCCTCGTCAGCTTCGGTGCGGGGATTGTTGCCGCCCGCAGTTTCGGCACACGCGCCGGACAGGAGGTGGACGCGAACCAGGAACTGATCGGTCTCGGGGCGGCAAATTTCGCTCCTGGTCTTTTCGGTTCGTTTCCAATCAGCGTCTCGGATTCGAGAACGGCAATCAATATGTCGGCAGGCGGCGTCTCGCAGGCGGCCGGACTTGTCTCAGCGGCCACGCTGATCGCTGCCCTCGTCTTTCTGAACAGCGCCTTACGGATATTGCCGCTGCCGGCACTTGCCGCCATCCTGGCAATGGCGGCCATCGGCCTGATCGACATCGGCGAACTGAAAAAAGTCTGGCGCATCAGCCGGATGGAATTCGTCTTCGCATTGATCACCATGTGGGGCGCAATCAGCTTCGGTGTTCTCAACGGCGTCATTGTCGCGATTGCCGCAACCCTCGTCTATCTCCTGCGCAAGACCATGTATCCGCGCGACAGTCTTCTCGGCAGGATCGAAGGGCGGGAGGGCTTCTTTGATCTCGCCCGCTTTCCCCAGGCGCGCCCGCAAGAAGGTGTCGCGATATGCGTAATCCAGGGCAACATCCTGTTCTTCAACGCCGACTACGTGCGCACACGGCTCCAGATCATCGCTAAGGAGCTTGCGCGGGGGACGAGAGCCCTGTTGCTGGATGCGAGCGCCATCTCCCATGTCGACAGTACCGGCGCCGCGGCGCTCGATGCCGTCGCCCAAACGCTCTCGAAACAGAACATCACCTTCGCGATAGCCGATCTCAACGAGGAAAGCCGGCAACTGCTCGACCGCGCCGGCGTGATCACCGCTATCGGCTCAGCCAACATCTTCAACGACAAGGACGAGGCGGTGGCAGCCCTTGGATCGGCACGCGATGCAATTTTGGACAAGCCGGAAGAAACGAACGGACCCGTCCTCGGGCCCTGAACGGAGGGAGTTATGAACAAGGGTTACGACGCAAATCTCGAAGAGGCAGTGGCCGAGGCGAAACGGAACGATAAGGACAAGAGCAAAGGCAAGAAAAAGAAGAGGTCTTGGGACTACGAGAAAGAGATCCTTCGCCTTCAGGTGGAGCTTGCTCATCTGCAGGCCTGGGTGAAGAAATCGGGCGCCCGGATCGTCATCGTCTTCGAAGGCCGTGATGCCGCCGGCAAGGGCGGAATGATCAAGCGCATCACCGAGAAGGTCAGCCCCCGGGTCTTTCGTGTCATCGCGCTGCCCGCCCCGACCGATCGCGAAAAGTCGCAGATCTACATGCAGCGCTATATCGCTTACATGCCGGCCGCAGGTGAAGTCGTGATCTTCGACCGCAGCTGGTACAACAGGCCGGGCGTAGACCGGGTGATGGGCTTCTGCAGCGAAAAGAAGGCCGAGCGTTTTCTCGAGCTGGCGCCTCGCTTCGAGGCGGCAATTGTCGAGAGCGGTATTATTCTGCTCAAATACTTCCTGACCGTCAGCGAGGACGAGCAGGAGCGGCGCTTCAAGCGCCGGATCGATGATCCGCTTCGGCAGTGGAAACTTAGCCCGATGGACGTCGAATCCTATCAGCGCTGGTGGGATTATACGCGGGCCTACGACGCGATGCTGCGGATGACCGATAGCAACCATGCGCCATGGTGGATCGTTCCGTCGGATGACAAAAAACAAGCCCGCATAAACTGCATCTCCCACATCCTCCAGTCGATACCCTATGAGCGCGTCAAGTTCGAGGCGCCGGATCTCGGCAAGCGGCAGAAGCGCCCGGGCGGATATGTCGAAGATCAGAGCGTTCGGCATGTCGTTCCTGATGTGACCGCGCGGTGAGTGGCGGACCGATCGGCCGATCGACGGCAAACCAGACGGGCTGACCGTTATGAATCTGGAGCAGACACGGGGCGAGGCGTTGAAGCCCGCAGACATCATGCAGACCTCGATCGAGACGCGGGTCAGCGATCTCGTGCGGCTGGGGATCATCGCACTTTTCGCCTACTGGTCCTTCCGTCTGGTCGCTCCGTTCGCGCTGATCGTCATCTGGTCTGCGATCCTGGCTATCGCGTTGTTTCCTTTGCATGAGATGCTTGCGCGCGCCCTTGGAAACCGTCCGGCCATTTCGGCAACGATCATCGTCGTCGCCTGTCTGGTCCTCGTCATCGCACCTTTATCGCTTGTCGCCGTCAATTTCGCTGATGCGGCACAAGACCTCATCGCAAGATTGAGGACGGACAGCTTTGCCTTGCCTTCGGCGCCTCAGAGCATTCGCGAGTGGCCTGTCGTCGGCGAACGGCTCTATGCCGCCTGGAACCAGATCGCCACCAACCTCGCCGCATCGATCACGAAATTCCAGGCGCCTCTGCGCGAGATCGCCGGCGTCGTCGTCACCAAACTCGCCTCGATCGGCGCCGGCCTGTTGAGCTTCATCGTCTCCGTTGTTCTGTCCGGCTTCCTGATGGCAACAGGTCAACGACTAAGCTCGATCGTGGCAGCTCTTGCCAACAGAGTTGCGGGCGACAGGGGCGTTGGCTTCGCCAAGCTTGCGGCCACAACCGTGCGCAACGTCTCGCGCGGCGTGATTGGCGTCGCCTTCCTGCAAACGCTTTTATGCGGGCTCTGCTTCGTCATCTTCGATCTGCCGGCAAGAGGGGCATTGACCTTTGCCGTTTTCATCCTCTGCATCATGCAGATCGGCCCCGGCCTGGTCCTGGTTCCCGCAATCATCTGGGCTTGGTTTTCCTGGCCGGTTTCGACATCCCTGGCATTTACGCTCATCGCGACGCCCATCACGCTGCTGGACAACGTGCTCAAGCCCCTCCTCATGGCGCGTGGCTTGACGACACCAATGCCAGTGATCCTCATTGGCGTCATTGGGGGCACGCTGTCATACGGCCTGCTTGGGCTCTTCCTCGGCCCAATCGTCCTCAGCGTATTTTATGAATTGCTGCGAAGCTGGGCTTGGCCCTCGCCAACGGACGACAGGCTGACAGGCGGTGTCGAAGGGGGCGATGTGGTCGATCGGGGCGATGTCTGCTGACCTTTCCGCAGCTCGAGTGAGGAGAAAACATGTCGAAAGCTTCGACCCACTGGAGCGACAAAGCGCTCATCATTGTACTGCGGACGCTGTTAATCCTGGCCGTGCTTGGGGCGCTTGCCGTCCTGATCAAATTCGTTTGGGCATTCCTGTGATCACCTCAACCGCCTTCTGCGAAGCGCCCGCCCGCCCCAGCAGTCCCGGCACGCTGCTATGGCAGATCTTCCCAAGAGCCAGCGTCCAATACCCAATCCGAAAGACCACAGAATGAGATGGATCGCGGCAGTGGTGCTTTTTCTTGTCCTCGCAGCCACGACGCAAGCGCAGACCCCTGCCGTGCCGGCGCAGCAGAAGATCGATGATCTTGTCCGACTGCTCCAGGATCCAGAGGTGCAATCGCTGCTCGAAGCTCGAAAATCTGAACCAGCGCCGAAGCCGCCGGAGGAAACGTTGTTTGCGTGGGAAGCTGCGATGCGGGCACGCTTCGACGCGACGCTGGCGGCCCTCCCTCGCATACCCGCGGAGATAGGGGCAGCCGCGGCCCGAACGAGACATGACGCGCTCTCTGCAGGATACGCGCCCGTCTTCGTGATCCTGCTGTGCCTGCTCGCCGCCGGCGTGATCGCCGAGCGGCTTTATCTCCGGGCAAGAGCCGGGGCCGTGTCGTTGGCGGCCCAGCTTCTATCCTTGGCTGTCTTCACCTTCTCGATGGGGCTGATCTTCTTCGCACTGCGGTGGCCGCCACTGACGGAGGCAACCCTGATGGTCGCGCTCGCCGGCATCATCGCCTTTCGGGCAGCGTCCATCGCTATCGACTTCGCCGTGGCCCGCCCGCACATCCGACGACGAATAAGGCTTTTCGTCGGCGTGCTTTTCGTCGCAATCGCAGCGGCCATGCTCGGAAAACCGATCGGCGTCGATCCTGCAGTGTCACAGGCCGTCTCCTGGTGTTTCTCGCTCGTCCTCGTGATCCTCGCAATCGAGGGCGTCGTGTCAGTGGTGGCCATGAGCCTTAAGGCGAGACTGGCCATAGTCCTCGCCGTTCTGATCCTCTGGGTGGTGTGGTCGGTCGGCCTCACCGGACTTTTCCTGATCGGCGTCTACGTGCTCCTTCTGCCTCCGCTGCTGAAAGTCGTCGGGAACGCCGCCGGGGCGGCCAGCTCGGCCGAGCCGGGAAGCGTCCGACAGGTCCTCCTCATCCGCGGAAGCCGGGCGGTCGTCGTTCTGCTTGCGCTGGCGTCGCTTGCAATGGTGTTGAAAACCAGCACGACGACGATTATCGCGGGCAATGCGGCCGCACAGGCGATCGCATATGGTCTGCTGAAGAGCGTGGTCGTCGTCCTGCTCGCCGACCTCGTCTGGCATCTGTCGAAAGCGTGGATCGATCGGACACTGGCGCCGGCGGCCGAGGGTATTGCGCCCTCCCCGGCCGAGTCCGCGCGGCGCGCGCGCCTGCGCACCCTGCTTCCGATCTTCCGAAACATGCTCGCGGTACTGGTCGCAGTGATGGCGGTGTTGATCGTGCTTGCGCAGCTCGGCGTCGAAATCGGGCCGCTGATTGCCGGAGCCGGGATCTTTGGTGTGGCGCTGGGTTTCGGATCACAGACCTTGGTCAAGGACGTGATCAGCGGCGTCTTCTACATGCTCGACGACGCCTTCAGGGTCGGCGAATACATACAGAGCGGCAGCTACAAGGGCACGGTCGAAGGGTTCAGTCTCCGCTCCGTCCGCCTCAGACATCACCGGGGTCCTGTCTTCACCGTTCCCTTCGGCGTGCTCGGCGCCGTCGAGAACATGAGTCGGGATTGGGTGATCGACAAGTTCAGGATATCGGTCGGCTTCGACACTGACCTCAACAAGGCCCGCAAGATCGCCAAGGCGATCGGCGTCGAACTGCAGGCGGATGCAGAAGTCGGCCCGATGTTCATAGAACCGCTTAAGATGAAGGGTGTCGAGGAATTCGGCGACTACGGCATCGTGCTGAGTTTCGCGATGACGACGGTCCCCGGCCAGCAGACCTACATCCGCCGCAAGGCCTATTTGATGATCCGCGAGGCATTCCAGGCCAACGGCATCTCATTCGCAACGCCGAGTGTGCAGATCGGCGGCGATGACAAAACCGGAGCAGCGGCCGCAATGATTGCAACACGCGACCGCCAGGAAAAGAGCGCCACCGGGACGGAGGGGTGAATCCCGCCGGCCCGGTCATCAAGCCTTGCGACTCCCGATCCGACCATTACGATTTTTTGCGCCGAGAAACGCCAAAAGCCCCTTGCGGGGCTTTTGGGGATAATGAGGGAAAGTTGGGTTGCGGGGGCCTGAAGCCACAGAGACTTGTAACTTCGGCGGAACAGCCAGTGTTATTTGGAAGAAATTTCTCACTACGCCGTAACAAAACGTCGGTAGCGACCGGCTCAAGCCATTTGCCTATGGAACAATAAAATCGGTACGGCCCTATCGAAAGCGCGCGCTTCGCAAGCGACCTTCGCCACATCCGGACCGACCCGCACCTACTCCGCCGATGACAATAATCTTGTGAAAAATTCAATATTAGGGCACAATTTATGAACGCAACGGAAGTTGCGGCGCAGTCTCAAATCCGGACGTCTCGCGCCGAGTGACAGTTCGCGTCGGAAGGTCGGCGTCGATGGATCAGGGGTTCTTTCTTCTGTTCGCTACGGTATCCGTGATCACGGCCCTGACGGTGGTCCTGGCGCGCAATCCGGTTCATAGCGCATTGGCGCTGATGGCGTGTTTCCTGCAGGTCTCGGCAATCTTCGTCTTGCTCGATGCACCGTTGCTCGCGGTCATCCAGATCTTCGTCTATGTCGGCGCGATCATGGTGCTGTTCCTGTTCGTGATCATGATGATCGATGTGCGCGAAGCGGTGTTGCAGCGGTTCTTGCCGGGCGGCAACCTCCCGGCTCTGGTACTGCTCGTCCTGCTCGGGGTCGAGATGCTCGTGCTGGTGCTCTGGAGCAACCGCTTTGCCCTCATGGAGCCCGTCGCCATGGGCGGCGGCGATGACGTCAGGCAGCTTAGCACAACCCTTTTCGCCGACTATCTCCTGCCGTTTGAAACCGCCTCCGTAATCCTGCTGGCCGCCCTGGTCGGCGCCATCATGCTGGCGCGGAAGGAGCAGGGATGATGGTTCCGCTCTGGTGGTATATTGTGCTCGGAGTGTTCCTGTTCGTGATCGGAGCGGCGGGCGTGCTGCTCAGGCGCAATATTCTAGTCGTGCTGATGTCGCTGGAGCTGCTGCTCAACTCGGTCAACATCAATTTCATCGCTTTCGGGCGTTACCACGCCGATTTCCGCGGGCAGATCTTCGCGATCTTCGTCATCGCAATCACCGCGGCGGAGGTTGCCGTCGCCCTCGGTATTCTGGTCGCCCTCGTGAGGAACAAATCCACCCTCAAGGTCGACGAGGTGACGGTGATGAAAGGATAGCGGCTTTGGACCCGGTTGTATCGATCCGGCCGTTGCTTGCCATCACCGTCGCCGGTCTGGCGGCCCTTGCAGTTCTCCTTTTGAACAACCGCGAGAAACTTCGCGATCTGGTCTCGCCGTTGGCCGCGATCGCTATGTTCGCGATTGTCGTGTCGATGGCGCCCACGGTGCTGGCGGGTGGGACGGTCGAATTGCGCCTGTTCGAGATTCTGCCGGGGATCGACTTTGCTTTCCGGGTCGATGCGCTCGGCATGGTATTTGCCACCGTCTCGTCGCTGCTGTGGATCTTGGCGGCGATCTATTCCATCGGCTACATGCGGCATTTGAACGAGCATGCACAGACCCGGTTCTTCGCCTGCTTCGCCAGCAGTCTTGCGGCCGCCGCCGGGGGCGCCTTCGCCGCCAATCTGTTCACGCTGGTGATCTTCTACGAAGTGCTCAGCCTCGTTACCTATCCGCTCGTCTACCACCACGAGGACGAAGAGGGATGGAGGGGCAGCCGCAAGTACCTCGTCTATCTGATGGGTGCCTCGAAAAGCGCGCTGCTCGCCGCACTGGCGCTGACCTACCATATGGCGGGGTCGCTCGACTTTGTCGCGGGGGGGCTGCTGGCCGGGAGCGATGCCCCGGCGGTGCTGCTAACGGTCGTTTATTTCTGCTATCTTTTCGGCTTCGCCAAGGCCGCTGTGATGCCGATGCACGCCTGGTTGCCCGCCGCGATGGTCGCGCCGACACCGGTCAGCGCGCTTTTGCATGCAGTGGCAGTGGTCAAGATGGGCGTGTTCTGCGTGCTGCGGGTGGTGTTCCATGTCTTCGGCACGGGGCTGGTGGGCGGGCTGGGCCTCGGCATCGCCACAGCCTATCTGGCTTCGTTCACGATCCTGATGGCGTCGGTTTACGCCCTGACGCGGGACGACCTGAAGGCCAGGCTTGCCTATTCGACCGTCAGCCAGCTCTCCTACATCGTGCTAGGCGCGGTTCTGTTGTCGCCGGTCGCGATGGTCGGCGGGATCATCCACATCGCGGCGCACGCATTTTCCAAGATCACACTCTTTTTCTGCGCCGGTTCGATCTATTGCGCGTCCGGCAAGCGTAACATCAGCGACATGGCCGGTATCGGCCGCAGGCTGCCCTGGACGATGGGGGCATTCTTCGTGGCTTCGCTCAGCATGATCGGGATACCGCCGACCGCCGGCTTCGTCAGCAAGTGGTATCTGGCGGAGGGTGCCGTGGCGGCGGGGGAGACCACGTTCCTGGTCGTGCTCCTGGTAAGCTCGATCCTGAACGCCGCCTATTTCCTGCCGGTCAGCTATGCCGCCTTCTTCCAGCCGGAAAGGCAGGAGAGCCGGACGACGGTCCGTGAAATTCCGTTGGTCACGATTCCGCTGGTCGCGACCGCGGTCCTGTCGGTGCTAATGGGCATTTTCCCGGGCTATTTTCTCACCCTGGCAGACGGAGTGATCCGATGATCAAGCGTGTCGTCGACTTCTTTGGTGACGCGCAATATGCGGGGCCGCGCCGCCGACTGTTCTACCTTGTGCTCGTCCTGATCGTCGTCGCCGACTTTCTGGTCTCCCGCGAACACGCCGAATATCTGTGGGATAGGCTGCCGGGCTGGTCCGCCGTCTACGGCTTCGTCTCCTGCGTCCTGCTTATCTTCGTTTCCAAGTTTCTCGGCCATCGGGTCGGGCTCATGCGGCGCGAGGACTATTATGACTGACTTCATCCATCCGGCTCTGCTCTTTATTCTTGGTGCTCTGCCGATCCCGTTACTCAGCGGGTCGGTCCGCAAGGCCTATCTGCTTCTGATCCCTGCGCTGGCGATCCTTGCCGTGCTTGCGATGGAGCCGGGCAGCTATGGCGAAGCGCGGTTCATCGGGCAGGATATCCTGATTGCGAAGGTGGACAAACTCAGCATCGTCTTCGCCACCGTTTTCACCATCATGGCGCTGATCGGCATGGTCTACGCGCTGCACCTGACGGATGCCGGCCAGCACGTGGCCGCATTCGTCTATGTCGGCAGCGCGCTTGGCGTGGTGTTTGCCGGTGACTACCTGACCCTCTACCTGTTCTGGGAGGGCATGGCATTCGCTTCCGCCTATCTGGTCTTCGCACAGCGTGGTGGGCCGGCGATCCGGGCCGGCTTCCGCTACCTCATGGTCCATATCGCCGGCGGCGTCGTCCTGCTCGGCGGCATCATTTCCCACGGACTCGCCACCGGTTCACTGCTTTTCGGCCCGATCGCGGCGGCCATCACCAACGGGGGAATGGGCGTCGGCGACTACCTGATCCTCGCCGGTTTCATCCTCAACGCGGCCGTGCCGCCGCTCAATGCCTGGCTGACCGATGCCTATCCGGAGGCGACCGTCACCGGGGCGGTGTTCATGAGCGCGTTTACCACCAAGACCGCAGTCTATGTGTTGGCGCGGGCGTTTCCGGGGACCGAGCTCCTGGTCTGGCTCGGTGCCATCATGGCGCTCTACGGCGTCATCTACGCGGTGCTGGAGAACGATTGCCGGCGGCTTCTCGCCTATCACATCGTCAGCCAGGTGGGCTATATGATCGCGGGTATCGGCATCGGGACCGAGATGGCGGTGAACGGAGCCGCCAGCCACGCCTTCGCGCATATCCTCTACAAGGCGCTGCTGTTCATGGGTGCCGGGGCAGTCATCTACGTCACCGGCCGACGCAAGCTCACCGAGCTCGGAGGGCTTTACAAGACCATGCCGCTGACCGTGGCGCTTTACATGGTCGGTGCCTTTGCGATCTCAGCCTTCCCGTTCTTTTCGGGTTTCGTCACCAAATCGATGGTGATAGCGGCTGCAGGAGCGGATCACCGCGCGCTGGTGGTGCTGGCGCTGACGATGGCATCGTCCGGGACGTTCCTGCACACTGGCCTCAAGCTTCCCTATTACATGTTTTTCGGCGTGGACCGGAAACTGGAGGCGCGGGAGCCGCCGCGCAACATGCTGATCGCCATGGGCATGGCGGCGGTGCTCTGCATTGCGATCGGGGTGTTCCCCCAGCCGCTTTATGCGCTTCTGCCCTATCCGGTGGATTTCGAACCCTATACGGGTTCGCATGTCATGGAGAGCCTCGGGCTACTTATGTTCACCGCCCTGGGGTTCGTGCTGTTCCTCTGGGCGCTCGATCCCGAGAACACGATCAGCCTCGACACCGACTGGTTTTATCGCAAGGGTGCGCGGGCCTTCATGTGGCTCGCCGAAAGGCCGCTGGCGCGCTATGAGCAGGCGGTGAGCAATGTCTCCGAGACCGCGGCGCTGCCCTTGCTGCACGGCGCGGCGCGGGCAGGACTCCGACTCGATCTTGTCGGCGTGGATGCCGTCGTGAATGGCATTGCCCACTCGATCCTCCACAGCGGCGGGCGGCTC
Source organism: Rhizobium leguminosarum bv. trifolii WSM2297 (assembly GCF_000271845.1). The sequence goes on from NZ_JH719395.1 coordinate 2,753,086, forward strand.
AGGCGGCTCCAGACGGGTGTCGTGACCCATTACGTGCTGGCGATGGTCGTCGGTCTGATCGCAGCCACCGTCGTCTTCGTCGTGGCGTGGCGGTAGGGCGTGCCATGGGCTTCCCGCTCCTCAGCTTCATCATATTCACACCCGTCGCCGGGGCCGCGGTTCTGATGTTCCTGCGCGGTGACGATGCAGCGCGGTGGACTGCGCTCTCTTTCACCGTCCTCGACCTTGCTCTCTGCATCGCCATGCTGGTCGGCTTCGACACCACGACCCATGCCATGCAGTTCAGCGAGACGCGCCCGTGGGTGCCCGTGCTCGGGATCAATTATGCGCTTGGCATCGACGGAATCAGCGCGCTCTTCGTGTTCCTGACCGCACTGTTGGGGTCGATCTGCGTGCTCGCCTCCTGGGTCGCGATCGACCGCAAGGTGAAGGAATTCATGATCTGCCTGCTCTCCATGCAGGCGCTGATGCTCGGGGTCTTCTGTGCACTCGATCTGTTCCTCTTCTACGTCTTTTGGGAGGCGATGCTGATCCCGATGTACCTCATCATCGGCGTCTGGGGCGGCGAGGGTCGGGTCTATGCGGCGATCAAGTTTTTCCTCTACACGCTGGCGGGCAGCCTCCTGTTCCTGATCGGTGTCATCGTGCTCTATTTCTACGGTGGCAGGACCTTCGATATCCTCGCATTGACAGAGCAGGACTTGCCGTTCCGGATACAGTCCTGGCTGTTCTTCGCCTTCCTGATCGCTTTTGCGGTCAAGGTGCCGATGGTGCCGCTCCATACCTGGCTGCCGGACGCCCATGTGCAGGCGCCGACGGCGGGCAGCATTATCCTCGCCGGCGTGCTCCTGAAGATGGGCGCCTACGGATTCCTGCGGTTCTCGCTGCCGATGCTGCCGGAGGCATCGATGTATTATTCGACGCTGATGCTGGCGCTTTCGGCGCTTGCGATCGTCTATGGCGGGTTGCTCGCGCTGGCGCAGGACGATCTGAAGAAACTGGTGGCCTATTCCAGCATCAGCCATATGGGCTTCGTGACACTGGGGATTTTTGCGCTGAACCTCCGCGGGCTCGAGGGCGGTATCCTGCAGATGTTCAATCACGGCGTGACGACAGGCGCCCTATTCCTGCTCGTCGGGCTGATTTACGAGCGGACCCACACCCGCAGCATCGCCGACTATGGCGGGTTGATGAAGGCGGCGCCGGTTTACACCACGTTTCTGGCACTGTTTACCCTGTCGTCGATGGCGCTGCCGGGGACGAATTCGTTCGTCGGCGAGTTGCTGGTGCTGTCAGGCGGGTTTGCGGCCAACTTGGTCGCCGGCTCGGCCGCGGTTTTGGGCGCATTGCTGGGGGCTGCCTATCTGCTTGGCATGTACGGAAAAGTCGCGCTCGGCTCGGCCAGCGTCGGTGGCGGGTTGGCGATACGCGACGTGAACGCCCGTGAGATGGCTGCGATCCTGCCGCTGGCCGTCTTCGTACTCTGGGTTGGGCTCTATCCAAAACCCTTTCTCAACATCATCGACGCCTCGGTGAAGCATCTGCTGACGCACGTGCAAAGTAGGGGGAGCGGCCCATGACCGCCGCCACGCTTTTCCAGTCGGCCCTAGCGAGCCTGCCCGAGATCGCGGTGATCACCGGCGCCTGCATCCTGCTGATCCTGGGACAGTTTGTACGGAAGGGACAGGAACATTTCCTTGTCTGGGCGTCGGTCACGGTCGTGTTGATTGCCGCCTTGGCGACACTCATGCTGGCGAGCGAGGTGCGGCCGGCCTACACCGGCATGTTCATCACCGATCGCTTCGCGGTCTTCTTCAAGTTCGTTTTCTACTTAGCCACCGTTCTAACATTCCTCCTTTCGCGAAAATATGCCGATATCGAAGGGATCGGGAACAGCGAATACTATGTCCTGCTGCTCTTCGCGCTTTCGGGCATGATGATCATGGCCTCGGCGACCGATCTCTTGTCGATCTATGTGGGCCTCGAACTGATGGTGATTTGCACCTACGTGCTGACCGGTTTCCTGCGGCACGAGCGGCGGTCGAACGAAGCCGCGCTGAAATACGTAATCCTTGGCGCGGTCTCGACCGGGATTTTCCTTTACGGCGTATCGCTGATCTACGGGCTCACCGGCACAACGCAATTGGACGGGATGGCTACAGCCGTGACCGGCGATCCGCTCGATCCCGGATTGCTGCTGGCGGTGGTCTTCATCGTCGCGGGGCTGGTCTTCAAGGTCGGCGCGGTTCCCTTCCATATGTGGCTGCCGGACGTCTATGAAGGCGCGCCGACGACGATCACCGCCTTCATGTCGGTGGGCCCTAAGGCGGCGGGGTTCGCTGTGATCCTGCGGGTATTCCTCAACCCTCTGGTCGCAGCCTCGGACGTCTGGATCATCGTCGCCGTCATTGCGGTGGTCACGATGGCGCTCGGCAGTTTCGTGGCACTGGTCCAGGATAATTTCAAGCGTCTCCTGGCCTATTCCAGCATCGCCCACGCCGGCTTCGCCATTTTCGGCGTGGCCGCCGGCGGTGCCGATGGGATCGCCAGCGTGATGCTCTATCTGCTGATCTACGCCTTCATGAATCTCGGCATTTTCGGCACCGTCATCATGATGCGGAACGGCGATTTCTCGGGCGAGGTCATCGAAGACTATGCGGGTTTCGCCAAGTCACATCCAGGGCTGGCACTTCTGATGCTGCTCTATCTCTTCTCGCTGGCCGGCATTCCGCCGACCGCCGGGTTCTTCGCCAAGTTTTACGTGCTCGTCGCCCTCGTCGAGCGCGGTTTCGTCATGCTGGCGGTAATCGCAGTGCTGCTCAGCGCCGTCGCCGCCTATTTCTACATCCGCATCGTCATGGTGATCTACATGCGCGAGCCAAAGGGGGCGTTCACCCCGGCGCTGACACCCCTTGTGGGCGCAACACTTGCCGTCACCGCCGCCGGCACCATCGGCATCGGCCTATTTCCGTCGTGGTTTCTGAAGCTTGCTCAAGATTCGGTCTTTGGCGGGTGAGCGATTGGATTTGCAATGATCGCACCGACGGAATAGACTTGAAGCTAGAGGAAGGATTGCCCAAGTCGCGCCGCGGCGTGACCGATTTACCGGTTCGGAAAGAGGTCGGTGGGCAACCGGTGCAGTGATATGACTGCAATGGAATTCTTGCCGGTTCTTTTCATGGTCGCCGGAGTCGTTCTGGTGGTAGGGGTGACGTTGTTCGTTTCCTCGCTGCTGCGCCCATCCAATCCCTATCCCGCCAAGAACATGCCCTATGAATGCGGCATGGACGCAGCGGGCGAGGCGGCGGCGGGCCGCTTCAGGGTGCCGTTCTTTATCCTCGCGATCCTGCTGGTCGTTTTCGATGTCGAAGCGATGTTCCTCTTTCCCTGGGCCGTCGTCCTGAAAGAGATCGGGCTGGTCGGCTATATCGAGATGTTCATCTTCATATTGCTGCTTCTCGTGGGCTTCGCCTACGCTTGGCTGAAAGGAGCGCTGGAATGGGAGGCGTAAACAACGCGATCCGCGACAGCGTGCTGTTCACCACGGCCGACAGCATCATCAGTTGGAGCCGGAGATCGGCGCTGTGGCCGGAGACTTTTGGCATTGCCTGCTGCGCCATCGAGATGATCTCGGCCGGTTGCGCCCGCTACGATCTCGACCGGTTCGGCGTGGTCTTCCGCCCTTCGCCGAGACAATCCGACGTCATGATCATCGCTGGCACCGTGACCCGGAAATTCGCGCCCGTCGTGCGGCGGCTCTATGACCAGATGCCGGAACCGCGCTGGGTGATCGCCATGGGCACCTGCGCTATTTCGGGCGGGGTCTACAACACCTATGCCGTGGTGCAGGGATCCGAAACCTTCGTGCCCGTCGATGTGCATGTGCCTGGCTGTCCGCCCCGGCCCGAGGCGCTGATGCACGGTTTCCTGCTGCTTCAAGAAAAGATCAAGAGGTCCCGGGCGCTCGCCGGTACACCTCTGGATCGGGTTATAGCGTCATGAGTGCGGGGCCCTCCCTCAATCGCGCTCCGATCATGGAGCGCTTCGGAGAAACAATCGAGGACCTCGGCACAGCGCACGGTATCGACGCCTTTGCCGTTCCGCCCGAGAGGATCGTCGAGTTCTGCCGGTTCCTGAAAGAGCATCCGGCGCTGCAATTCAATTTCCTCTCGGACATTTGCGGGGTCGATCATTTTCCCGAAACGCCGCGGTTTGAGGCGGTCTACCATCTTTATTCGCTGCCCAATAGGTGGCGGGTCCGCATCAAGTGCCAGCTCGGCGATCCTCCTGAAGTGCCTTCGGTCACGGGAGTCTGGCGCACCGCCAACTGGCATGAGCGTGAGGCCTGGGACATGTATGGCATCCGGTTCGAGGGACATCCCGATCTGCGCCGGATCTACATGTGGGAAGGCTTCGAAGGCTTCCCCCAGCGCAAGGATTTCCCCCTCAGGGGCTATAAGGACAAGTTGAACCCATTCGGTGCCGAGGGTCCGCCGCCAACGCAGCCCGACCTTGCCACCAGGGACATTCCGTAAGGGAGGCCGTTCTACGCCGGAACGTTGAGATGACTGAAGTCACCGAGCTCAGCAGGCCTCAGGGTGAAGCACTCAATACCAGGGAAGTGCTTCTCAACCTCGGTCCGCAGCACCCCAGCACCCATGGGGTTCTTCGGCTCGTCCTCGAACTGGACGGCGAGTTCGTCGAGCGCGTCGATCCACACATCGGCTACCTCCATCGCGGCACCGAAAAACTGGCGGAGAGCTTCACCTACACCCAGATTTTTCCGCTCACCGACCGGCTCGACTATCTCTGTCCGCCCTCGAACAACCTCGCCTTCGCGCTGGCGGTGGAGAAACTCCTCGGCATAGAAGCACCGATCCGCGCGCAATATATCCGCGTGATGATGGCCGAACTGGCGCGCATCTCCGGCCATGTCCTGATCACCGGCGCGCTGCCGATGGACCTCGGCGCCATGACGGCCTTGCTTTACGCCATGCGGGAGCGCGAAATGATCATGGACCTCCTGGAAATGATCAGCGGTGCGCGCATGCACACGTCCTTCTGCAGGGTTGGCGGAGTGCGCGAGGATCTGCCTGACGGTTTCCTTCCCAAGATCAGGGAGTTCTGCGACATCTTCCCGAACCGGATCCGCGACTATGAGCGGTTGCTCGAAAACAACCGGGTGTTCCTGAAGCGCACGCAGGGGATCGGCGTGATCGCCGCCGAGGACGCCATCGATCTTGGCCTGAGCGGTCCGAACCTGCGCGCTTCGGGCGTCGACTGGGACATCCGTCGCGACGAGCCCTATGAGATCTACGACCGGATCGCGTTCAACGTCATTACCCGCGATGAGGGCGATTGCTATGCACGCTGGCGATGCCGCGTGGATGAGATGCGCGAAAGCATAGGGATCATCGAGCAATGCCTCGACCAGATGCCAGAGGGGCCGTTCCAGATCGACATGCCAACAATCGCGTTCCCGGTGGACAAGGACAAGGTGCATTGCTCGATGGAAGCACTGATCCAGCATTTCGACCTGTCGGCCTATGGCTTCAAGGTGCCGAAGGGCGAGGTCTATTCGGCGATCGAGGCACCAAAGGGCGAGCTTGGCTTCTATATCATCAGCGACGGGTCGCCAAAACCGTTCCGCATGAAGGTGCGGGCACCCTCGTTCGTCAACCTTCAGGGGCTGTTCGGGGTGACCAACGCCCGCTATCTGGCCGACATGATCGCCGTGCTTGGCAGTCTCGATCCAGTGATGGCGGAGGTGGACAAGTAGCAGGGATTTGAATGCAATGACCATGCGCGAAAGGATAAAAGAGGCAGCGGCGCGGTATCCAGACCAGCGCTCTGCGATCATGCCCGCGCTTCTGATCGCGCAGAGGGAGCATGGCCATCTGCCTCGTCAGGTGCTCCAAGAGGTCGCCGACATTCTCGGAGTCGAACGGATCTGGGTCTACGAGCTGGCGACCTTTTATACCCTCTACCATACCGAGCCGGTGGGCATGTTCCACCTGCAGCTCTGTGACAATGTTTCCTGCATGCTATGCGGAGCCGAGGACCTGCTGAAGCATCTGGAAACGACGCTGGCGATCAGCAAGGGCGACACCACGCCGGACGGGCTGTTCACGCTTTCCTCCGTCGAGTGCCTCGGTGCCTGCGAGATGGCTCCGGTGATGCAGGTCGGCGACGATTATCATGGCGCCCTTGATGTCGCGCGGATCGATGCACTTTTGGACAACCTGCGGGCTACGACGGAACGGGGCGCGAGCATCGAGCCCTCTGCGCGACCGCGGGGAGAGTAGCGCCATGTTCGAGCCGGTTCTCCTCAAGAATGTCGCCGTGCCGGACAGTCACCTGCTCTCGACCTACGAGGCTGGCGGCGGCTACCAGGCACTGGCGAAGGCGCTGCGCGAATACACGCCTGGCGAGGTTATCGACCTCGTCAAACAGTCGAACCTGCGCGGTCGCGGCGGTGCCGGATTCCCGACGGGCATGAAATGGAGTTTCGTGCCGAAGCAGGTCGACAAGCCGAAATATCTTTGCTGCAACGCCGATGAGGGCGAGCCAGGCACCTTCAAGGACCGGATCATCATGGAGCGCGATCCGCATCAACTCATCGAAGGGCTGGCGGTAAGCGCCTATGCGATTGGGGCCAAAACCGCCTATGTCTACATTCGCGGAGAATATGTGACGGCGATCCGTCGCCTGGAGCAGGCGATCGCCGAGGCACACGAAAAGGGTTATCTGGGAACGGGCATTCTCGGCTCGAATTTCGATTTCGCCGTCCACATCCACTGCGGCGCCGGCGCCTATATCTGCGGCGAGGAGACTGCGATGCTCGAGTCGCTCGAGGGCAAGCGGGCGCAGCCGCGATTGAAGCCGCCGTTTCCGGCCGTGGCCGGGCTCTACGCCAGCCCGACTGTGATCAACAATGTCGAGACGCTGGCCTGTGTGCCGCATATCGTGGCGCGGGGCGCGGACTGGTTCCGCGGCATCGGCCCGGACAAGAGCCCCGGCCCGAAGCTCTACTGCCTCAGCGGGCAGGTGCGCAAACCCGGCCTCTACGAGTTGCCGATGGGTATACCACTGCGCGAGCTGGTCGAGGAACATGCCGGCGGGGCCTTACCGGGACGCAAGATCAAGGCGGTGATCCCGGGCGGCGTCTCAGCGCCGGTCATCCCTGAGCACGGGCTGGACGTGATGATGGATTTTGACTCGCTGGCTGCCGCCGGCTCGATGCTCGGTTCGGCTGGCGTTATCGTGATCGACGATAGCACCTGCATGGTCAAGGTCGCCACCAGGATCATCGAGTTCTTCCACCATGAGTCCTGCGGCAAGTGCACGCCCTGCCGGGAAGGATTGAACTGGGTCGTGAAGGTCCTGCGCCGGGTTGAAGGCGGGGATGGCGCACCCGGCGATCTGGAGCAGCTGGAGATGCTCTGCAAGGGCATTTTCGGCAATACGTTTTGTGCCTTGGGTGACGGTGCAGCGATGGGATTGCGGGCAGCACTCGCGCATTTCCGAGATGAATTCGTCGCGCATGTCGAGGAGCGGAGGTGCCCGTTTCACTGAAGTGAGTGTGCTGGATCTGGGTTGTGAGGAGACCATGCTTAAAGTCACGATCGATGGACAAACGCTGGAAGTTGAGGCTGGCTCGACGGTGTTGCAGTCCGCCCTGCGTTTGGGCATCGATATCCCGACCTTCTGCTATATGAAGCGCCTGCCGGCGCTGGCCTCCTGCCGCATGTGTCTGGTGGAGATCGAGGGCTTGCGCCGGCTGCAGCCGTCCTGCGCTACTGCGGTCACCGATGGCATGGTCGTGCGGACGAATACGCCTCTGATCGAGGAAACGCGCTCTTCCATGCTCGACATGCTGCTCGCCAACCACCCCCTCGACTGCCCGATCTGCGACAAGGGCGGCGAATGCGAACTTCAGGACATGGTAATGGCCTACGGGCCCCGCGAAAGCCAATTCCGCGATGACAAACGTGTGTTCCACTCCGAGGACATTCGTCTGAGCCCGGTCATCATCATGAACGTCAACCGCTGCATCCAGTGCCAGCGCTGTGTCCGGATGTGTGAGGAGGTCGTCGGCGCGGTGGCGCTGGGCACCGTCGAAAAAGGCATGGATACTGCCGTCACCGGCTTCGAGGGCAGTCTGGCGAGTTGCGACCAGTGCGGCAATTGCGTCGAGGTCTGCCCGGTCGGCGCGCTGATGAGCTTCCCCTACCGCTACAAGGCGCGCCCCTGGGATCTGGTAGAGACCGATACGGTCTGCCCGCATTGTGGCACCGGTTGCCAGCTGACGGTGGGCACGCGCAAGGGCGAGTTCATGCGGGTGCGCTCGAAGTGGGACGAAGGTGTCAACCACGAAACTCTCTGCGTGCGAGGACGCTTCGGCCTCGATTTCGTTACAAGCCGGGACCGGATCAAGCAGCCGATGATCCGTCGGGATGGCGCCCTGGTTCCGGTTTCCTGGGACGAAGCCGGGGACTATCTGCGCCGGCGACTCTTGGCCGTCGAGAGCAAGGATGCCGGCGGGCTGGCCTCGCCTCGCCTGCCCAACGAGGTGCTTTATCAGTTCCAGAAGCTGCTGCGAACAGTATTCCGGACCAACAACATTGATTGTTCGTCACGCTGGGCCGCGCCCTTCGATACGCTCGGCCCGCTATTGGGAGCTTTCTACAGCCGCACACCGCTCGACGACGTAATCGGCAACAACTGCGTGCTCGTCGTCGGCGGCAATGTGACCGAGGAGAATCCCGTCACCGAATACCTGCTGCGAGACGCCGCGCGGCGGCGGCAGGCCGGATTGCTGATGCTGTCGGCGCGGCCATCGCGTCTAGACGCCGATGCCAGGGTGGTGGTTCGCGTGCCGCCGGGCGGAGAAGAGGCGAGCCTTGCGGCGGTGGTAACCGCGCTCATGGCGGCAGCCGGTCAGACCTTGCCGGGCGACGCATTTGCGGACTTCGGTGCGATGATCGGCAGACCAGCAGCGGGCACCGGCAGCGACGGGCCGGATCGTCTGGCCACCGCGCTCAAGGAATGCCGTAGCGTCACCGTGCTTGTCAGCGTCGATCTCCTGAGATCACCCGAAGCGCGCGCGACGCTACAGCAGCTCAGCAACCTGCTGCACGTTTTGCGCCTGCTCGGCAAGGGCCCGGCTATGCAGTTTCTGTTCGATCGTGCCAACCAGATGGGCGCCTGGGACATGGGGGTCCTGCCGGCGGCTCTGCCGGGGTTGCGGGCGGTCGCCGATGACGCGGCGCGCGCAGTTCTTGCACGAAACTGGGGCGCCGAAATCCCGTCTGAACCCGGAGCGGATCTCGACGCCATGCTGGAGCTCTGCGTCGGCGGGCGGATGGGCGCGCTCTACATCGTCGGAACCGACCCCCTGGTCGCCTATCCCGACCGGGACTTTGTGACGCGGGCGCTTGGCGCCGCCGATCTCCTGATCGTGCAGGACGCGTTCCTCACGGATACGGCGGGTATGGCCGAGGTCGTCTTGCCCGCGGCGGGCTACGGCGAGGAATCCGGAACGTTCACCAACAACGAGGGCCGGATCCAGAATGTTCGCAAATTCCGTGAGCCCGTTTTCGAGGCGCGAGGCAATCTGGCGATTGTCGACTTCGTCGCCGCGCTACGAAACCAGGCGCTGCGGCCTTCGACACAAGGCGAAATTTTCGACGAAATTACCCGGGTGGTTCCGGCCTATCAGGGGTTGACGCAGGATGGGCTTGGCGCCGACGGCGCATTCACCAAGGCGGTGCCGACATTCTCGGCTGACGTGTTCCTTGCGCCGCCGCCCGTTCCAAGAGCAGCCGACCGGCTCATGCTGATCACCGGCGACTGCCTGTTCCACAACGGATATCTCTCCGAACGGTCGGACATCCTGAACACGGTCGCCAACGATCCCTATGTCGCGATGAGCGCTCAGGATACGGCGGAGCTTGGCCTTTCGGATGGCGATCAGGTAATCGTGCGTTCCGGCCACGGCGAACTGACGGTGCAGCTCAAGGTCGACAGGCGGTTTCCCAAGGGCCTCGTCTTCGTTCCGGAAAACTACAGAGCCTTGCGTCTCAACAGCCTGCTGCGGCGGGGCGAATATCCATGCGCGGTGGAAGTCCAGAAGGCGCATGCCACTCTTGAGGTCAACCGCCCAAGCCGGATCTGGCGTGGGGTCTGAAGAGTTGGGGTCGGGGCACAAGGCTCCGCGGCAAGCTGCCCGCCCCAGCGTCTTTACATCGAGCTGGCGACGTCAGTGATACCTGGTCCCGCAGATGTAATCCTGCAGATCCTGCTCGGTACGCTGCGCTTCGTCGAGCCTGTGCTTAACCACATCTCCGATGCTGACCACGCCGACAACGTTGCCTCCATCCGTGACCAACACATGGCGCGTACGCCGTTGGGTCATGATCCCCATCGCGACGGGCAGCAAATCTTGTGTCGAACACGTCGCCACATTGCGGTTCATGATGTCCGCGACCCGCATCGCCGCCGCCTCGGCCCCGTATTCCGCCACCGCATTGCAGCAATCCCGCTCCGACAGGCTACCGAGGTATTTGTTGTTCGATCGGCTCACGACGACGAAGCCGATATTGTTGTCTCGAAACAACCTCAGTACCTCCACCATCGTCTGATCGGGAGCGACCGCGATGACACCGACACCCTTGTTCTTCATGATTTCACCGACAAACATCTGAGCCTCCTCTTCGAGCGCTTCGGTTTGATGGATGGCGCGCGTTCATGTTCGCCGAATATTCCGCCACCAGTTGTAGCCCTGCGTCTCTTTCGTCTCGACAAGTACGTCCTTCTTCGTATTCAGGCGCGCGGCAACCACGCCGCCGCCGGTTGCCGCCTTGCCCGGCTTGCCGAGCAGATCGTCGCGCCCGATCACCAGGTCAGCGGAGGAAAAACTCGAAAATTCGTATTGTTGCCCAAGTGCGATTGCATCCGCCGGGCAGGCGTCCTCGCACAACCCGCAGAACAGGCAGCGAGCTGTGTCGATTTCAAATTTCGCCGGGTGTCGGTTGCCCTTCTCGTCCTCATACGGGACGACTTCAATGCACTCACAGGGACAGATCCGCGCGCAGAGTTCGCAAGCCACGCACTTGATCTCGCCCTCTTCATCACGCGTCAGGAAGTGATGCCCGCGATAGCGCGAGTAGGGCAGCCATTTTTCCTTGTCCGGATACTGCATGGTTACGGTTCTGGAGAACAGGTAACCGAAGGTCAGAGCCAACGCATTCGCCAGATCGGCGAAGAACGCCCAGCCGATCCATGTTCCAACTCTGTTCTGCGCGCGCGACATCGCCGCCTCGCTACGGAGCCGCTATGGCCCCTAAAAGTACACCGGTTATAATTATGTTCGCCATCGCCAGAGGAAGCAAGACTTTCCATCCGATCGCCATCAATTGGTCGTAGCGGTAGCGGGGGAAAGTGAAGCGGAACCAGATAAACACATAGACGAAGAATGCGACCTTGAGCACAAACCAGAGGAGTGGTGGCAAGGGGATTAGGACACCGTTCCAGCCGCCGAAAAACAGGATCACTACCAGGACCGACACCAGCAACACGATGGCATATTCGCTGACCATGAAAAACGCAAAGCGGATACCGCTGTATTCGGTATGGAACCCGGCCCCTAGATCGCCTTCCGCTTCCGCCAGGTCGAAGGGAATGCGCTGCGCTTCGGCCAATCCGGCGACGAAGAACACGAAGAACCCGACCGGTTGGTAGACGATGTTCCAGACATCGGCCTGCGCCCGCACGATCTCGAGAAGGCTCATGGATTGCGCCAGCATGACCACGCCGATGACCGCGAACCCCATCGGGATTTCGTAGCTGATCATCTGCGCGCAGGTTCTGAGGCTGCCCAAGACAGCGTATTTGCTGTTGGAGGCCCAGCCGCCGAAGATGACGCCATAAACCTCGATCCCTATCACCGAGAAAACGAAAAGGATGGCCACATTCATGTTGGAGACGTAGAGCGTGAACTCGTGGCCGATGACCGAGACAGTGTCGCCGAAGGGGATCGCGACGAACACCACAAAGGGCGGGGCGAGCGCCAGGATTGGCGCCAGTTTGAACAGGAACCGGTCGGCGTCGGCCGGGATGTGATCCTCTTTGGTCAGGAGCTTGATTCCGTCCGCCACAGGCTGCAAAAGCCCGTGCCATCCCACGCGCATCGGCCCCATCCGCTGCTGCATATGCCCGGCGATCTTGCGTTCCAGCCAGGTTAGCGGCAAGGGTAGCAACAGCAGGATCGCAATCAGGAACGCGACCTTCAAGACGATCAGGCCAAGGGCGACGATAAGTTCCATGATCCCGGCTACTTATTCATCGGGTTGAAGCGCGCGACCGGACTTTTGGCTCCGGCTATACAATGAACACTGCGCACACTTTTCAGACTACATGGTACAACGGCGACGCACCTCATACAATGCCGTCGCAGTTATGTCGTCGCTGGCTATGATGTGTCCGGGCTCAAGACGTTTTGAGACGGGTGGTTCGCTGCGCAAGATGAAAGCTTCGCTTTTTCGCCAGTTGCACTGCGCCATCTTGCGTATCAAAAACCGCCGAGGCTCTCATCGCTGCCGGATGAAAGTTCCGTGGCAGGCCAGACTGAAGGCAGTTGAAGAACTCTCAGTGCTTGTCTGTTTGCCGACGCCCAAATACACAAAAGCCCGCACGAGGCGGGCTTTTGTGTATTTGGTTGCGGGGGCAGGATTTGCCCCGTTCGGGTCTTAAAACAGTCCACTGGACTGTTTTATCGGGCTTTGCCCGACCGACCGCTCACCCTTCAGGTTATGGTCCGCAGGACGACGAGCTACCATCGCCAGCGAAGATGAAGTCTTCGCGCCAGCGATAATGGGTCTTGCTGTTCCGGGAGATAAAGGAATTTGGTTGCGGGGGCAGGATTTGAACCTGCGGCCTTCAGGTTATGAGCCTGACGAGCTACCGGGCTGCTCCACCCCGCGATATTATTTTACAGCAGAAAGGGCCGCTTGCGCGACCCT
>NZ_JH719395.1:2766207-3156152 GCF_000271845.1 Rhizobium leguminosarum bv. trifolii WSM2297
TCGACAAAACCAACGCTCCAAACTCTCGCTCGAAGCACAAACCAGCATTCGCTAATCCGCTTGGGTTTCTTCAGAACGAAAGACTTCGTCGCCAGCAGCGCCGCCGCCCTCGTTCAGTGAGTGGGCTTATAGAACTAACCCCTTTTCCAAGTCAACACACCAAACAAAAGTTTTTTGACAATTTTGTAACAGGTTGATTCGGCTGGCGTTTTTGTCGGTCGCTCTTATCCACAGGGCACCCTTTCGGAACGGATTCCTGAAAATTCCTTTATCAACTGGTCAAAAATCCCTCGGAAAGCCGCTCTCAGGCGCGGAAAGATAACGAGAAAACAGCGGCTTGAGCGGATTTATGGTTAACAGAGGATTAAACTGCTTCCCGCCGCCAGCTTTAAATTTCCGTCACAAATCAACGGCTGACATTTCGGAACCTATTTCCGTCTTAGGTGTTTTCTTTCCCATTGAAGGAAGGAGACCGATATGGCTGCCAACACCGATGATATCAGAGCTTCTGTCAGCAAGGACATCGCTGCGCTCCAGCAGGAAGTATCCCGCCTGCAGAAGATGATTTCCGCCCAGGGCGCCGAGGCCTATTACGAAGTGCGCGGCCGCGCCGGCAAGGCTTATGATGAGGCTCTGCCCCGCGCGAAGAATGCCGTCGCCCAGATCAAGGCCGAAGGGGCCGCTGCAGCTGGTGCAGCCCGCGAACATCCGACCGCAGCAACCACTGCGCTGGTGCTTGCGGGGGCCATTGGATTCCTGGCCGGATATCTGCTTTCCAGCAGCTCGCAGCCGCAGCCTCGCCATTTGTGGCGCTAAAGCCCTCGCATCCGCCAAAAAGCATACTTTTACGCACCCGCCGATCCGTTTTTCGGCAGGGTGCGTAAATGCTTATGTCTCAGAAAAACCAATTTTTAATGCGAGTGATGGGAACATAAAAAACGAAAGGGAGGACACCATGGAAAATAAGAGGGCCAATTGCATCATTGAAGTCAGCGTCGATGGCGTCAATGGCCGTTACGCGGTCGGCATCATGAACATGCGCCAGGCACTCGACCTGCCCGAAATGCCAAGCCTTTCGTATACCCATCCGGACCCGGTCAAGGCCGCCGCCGGCGTCGTCGTCAGCCGCAAGGAGCTGGCCGGTTTCATGGTCTGCCGCTGAGGCGGCGGGTCTCAGTCATGCCCTGACGGCGCTTTGCCCCAAAGCGCTGAAGCTCTCTTGTGGCACTTGTTATTCCCCTTAGTTTTGCAGGCTTGCTGGCATCCTTGCGCTGTTCATGCCAAGAGAAGGCATCGAAGCAGGACAAGGACGGCAGATGAGGGAGCGGCGCCCACCGCAGAAGACGCGCGAGCGGATAAAGCCGGCCGCTGGCGCCGCCGCCAAGCGGGTCACCCTCCCCCGCGCCCTATCCAAGCTCGGTTATTGCTCCCGCACGCAGGCCGAACGGCTGATTGCCGAAAGCCGCGTCGCCGTTGACGGCCGCACCGTCACGGATATTTCCGCATGGGTGGACCTTGCAACGGCGAGCATCAGCGTCGATGGCTTGGTTATCGCCGCTGAGGCGAAAATCTACCTGATGCTCAATAAGCCTCGCGGGCTTGTCACCACCCGCCATGATCCCGAAGGCCGGCCGACGGTCTATGATTGCCTCAGGGATTTCGACATTCCGCATCTCTCCCCCGTTGGCCGGCTCGACAAGGCAAGCGAAGGCCTGCTGCTTTTCACCAACGACACCGAATTTGCCCAGATCCTGCTCGATCCGGTCACCCATGTGACGAAGACCTATCATGTCCAGATCGACCAGATCATGGACGACGAGGCGATTGCCGCCATGACATCCGGCATTCGCCATGACGGCGAGCTGTTGACGGCAACCGCCGCGCGGCGCCTGCGCCACGGCGACAGGAACTCCTGGATCGAGGTCGAACTCGACGAGGGCCGCAACCGCCAGATCCGCCGCATGCTGGAGGCGCTCGGAACCGAATGCCTGCGTCTCGTGCGCGTTGCGATCGGCGGGCTCGAACTCGGTGAACTGCCGAAAGGCGCGGTGCGCGCGCTGACAGAGGCGGAATTGCAGTCGCTGCGGCGGAAAACCGGCATCGAAAAGGCAAGACGCAATTGAGTGATGTGACAGAGATGGCGCCGCACGATTTCTGGCAGGAGATTCATCCGCCCGGCACCTTTGCCGTCGACGGCGAATTCGCCTCCTTCCATGTCGCCGTGCTGGAAGACGGCCGCCAGCTTCGCCTGCCGATCCGCGTGCTTGCGGACGGCCAACATGCCCTCGCCTCGCTGATCGTCAACCAGGCGAGCTTCGCTGTGCTCGATACGCTCGCCGAACGCCTCGCCGAAACGATCAGGCCCATGTCCATCGATGTCGTCGCCGGTCTGCCGACACTCGGCCTGACGCTTGCCGCCGCCGTGGCGCAGAAGCTCGGTCACAACAGGTACGTTCCGCTCGGCACCTCACGCAAGTTCTGGTATCGCGACGAACTCTCCGTGGCCCTGTCCTCGATCACCACACCGACCCAACAGAAACGCCTCTATATCGATCCGCGCATGCTGCCGCTGCTTGAGGGACGGCGCGTCGCCCTCATCGACGACGTCATTTCCAGCGGCTCTTCGATCGTTGCCGGGCTCGCTCTGCTGGCGGGCTCAGGCATCGAACCCGTCGTCATCGGTGCCGCTATGCTGCAATCGGACCGATGGCGCGAAAGGCTGGAAGCCGCCGGGCCGCAGTGGATTGCCCGCACCGTCGGCGTTTTCGCCACGCCCATTCTGGAGCGGACCGCAGCCGGCCGGTGGCGGGCTCCGCCGGCCTGACGCGAGATAGGCGAAATGTCCAATCTTTGCCTGAAGGCGCCTCTGTACAGCGCATGAAGAACGATTACAGTCCGCCTCGTCGATGAAACACCGGATCTGCCCATGTCGTTCGAGCAAGCATCCCTGCTGATCCTTCTGCTGGCGATGCTCGTTCTCTTCTCACTCGATCGCTTCCGCATCGAGGTGGTCTCGATCGCCGGCCTGCTTGCCGGTTATGCGCTCGGCCTTTATCCGGCCGACCAGATCTTCTCCGGCTTCGCCAGTCCTGTCGTCGTCACCGTCGTCGAGGTCCTGCTGATTGTCCAGGTGCTGGCGCGCGCCAGGCTCTTCGACAGTCTCGCCGCCCGTTTCGCCGCAGCAAGTCCCTCGAGTTTCCAGGTCATATCAGGCACGTCTGCGCTTGCCGGCTTTATCTCCATCTTCATGAACAATATTGGTGCCTTTGCGATCACCCTGCCGGTGGCGCTGCGGCTCGGCACGGCTCTGGCGATCCCCCGCCGCCAGTTCGTCATGCCGGTCTCGTTCGCAGCCCTGCTCGGCGGCCTCGTTTCGCTGATCGGCACGCCGGCCAACCTGCTGGTCAGCGATGCGCTCGGCAAGGCGACCGGAGCCGGCTTTCACTTCTTCGATTTCGCCTATGTCGGCCTGCCGGTCGCATTTGCCGGCATTTTCCTCATCACCTTTCGCGTGCAGCGGCTGTTTCCGGAACCTGACGAAGCGCCGGCGACGATCTCCCCGACCACACGCCGCATTGTCGTCGAACGTCGCGTCCCTGAGGTTTCGCCGCTGCTCGGTGTAAGGCTTTCCGATTGTCCGGCGCGCTTCGGCATCAAACCGCACGCACTGATCCGCGGCGACAATTTCGTCTTCGGACCGCTTGATCAGTCGGTGATCCAAGCCGGCGACGTGCTGCTTGCCGAAGGCAGCGATGCGGTCTTTGCCGGGCTCGCCGCCACACAGGCGCTTATGGCCGATGCTCATCCGCACGGCCTGCAACCGGATTTTTACCGTATCGGAAGCGTCGTCATGCCGGAAAGCACGCTGGTCGGTTCTCGGATCCGCTCGCTCGAAATCTTTCACAGTCGCGGCGTCGCGGTCACTGCGCTTTCCATGCGCGCGCCGCGCATCGAGGGCCGCTTCCTCGACCTGCAGCTGTCGATCGGCGATATATTGACGCTGGAGGGGCCGCGCTTGGCGATCGCCGAGGCGCTTGAAGAAAGCGAGTGCCTGCCGCTCGCCTCGGCTGCTTCGACCGAACCAGCCTCGCACTCCTGGCGGCCTCTGGCGCTGTTTGCCTGCGGCATCACCGCGTCTGCGGCCGGGTTGCGTCCCGACGTCGCCTTTGCCGGCGTCGTACTCGTACTCGCTTTGCTCAATCATCTGAATATCCGCCAGGCGATGGCCGATCTCAACTGGCCGATCATTATCATGCTGGCGGCGATGATCCCGATCGGTCAGGCGGCGGCAACCACCGGAGCGGCCGAAACCATCGCCTCCTGGCTGAGCCTCGTCGTGCCAATCGCCCATCCACTCATCGGCGTCGCCCTCATCCTCTTCCTCGCCATGGCGCTGACGCCCTTCGTCAACAACGCGACGGTCGCCATCGTCCTGACCCCGGTCGCCCTGGAATTTGCAAGAGACGGCCAGCATGCGCCGCACGCCTATCTGATCGCGGTCGCCGCTGGCGCCTCGCTCGATTTCCTGACACCCTTCGGCCATCATAACAACACGCTGGCCATGGGCATCGGCGGCTACCGCTTCAGCGACTTCCTGCGCGCCGGCTGGCCGCTTGCCGTTACAAGTTACGGCCTCGCCCTGTTTCTCCTGGCTCTGTTCTGGCTGTGATGCGATAGTTGGGGCCACCTTGACTTCCCGGCAATGAAACGACAGGAAGCCTTCACCCAACCACAAGGACAGTCGAGCGCCGTGCGAATCCTCTCCGAAGCCCATTTCCCGGAACTGCCGAACTATTATCGCGGCAAGGTGCGCGAGAATTACGATCTTCCGGACGGACGCCGGATTATCATCAGCACCGACCGGCTGAGCGCTTTCGACCGCATCCTCACCTGCATTCCCTACAAGGGCCAGGTGCTGACGCAGACGGCGCGCTACTGGTTCGAGGCGACGAAGGACATCTGCCCCAACCACGTTCTCGATTATCCGGATGCGAATGTCGTCATCGGCAAACGGCTCGACATCCTCCCGGTCGAAATCGTCGTGCGCGGTTATCTCGCCGGCACCACCGGGACCTCGATCCTGACACTCTACAAGAAGGGTGAGCGCGAGATGTACGGCATGCGCCTGCCGGACGGCATGCGCGACAACCAGGTCCTGCCCGAGCCCGTCATCACCCCGACCAGCAAGGAATTCGACGGTGGCCATGACGAGCCGCTGACCCCTGACGAAATCGTCACCCGCGGCCTTCTGACCAAGGAGCAATGGGAGACCTTGTCGGGATATGCGCTCGCCCTCTTTGCCCGCGGCCAGGAGATGGCGGCCGAACGCCGCCTCATCCTCGTCGACACCAAATATGAATTCGGCACCGACGGCGAGGGTAACATCATCCTTGCCGACGAGATCCACACGCCCGACAGCAGCCGCTACTGGCTTGCCGAAAGCTATCCGGCAAGCTTTGCTGCCGGAACACGCCCGGAAAGTTTCGACAAGGACTTCGTCCGCGCCTGGGTGGCGGAGCGCTGCGATCCCTATAAGGACGAAATTCCAGAAATCCCCGCCGAACTGATCGAGCAGACCTCTGCCGTCTACATCAGGGCCTACGAGGCGATCACTGGCGCGCGCTTTGTTCGCGACGACAGCGGTGAGACGCCGCTTGCCCGTGTCCGAAACAATCTCGCCGCCTATTTCCCCTGAAAAAACCAGGGGCAAGGCCAACAGGCCAAGCATCGGCTTGCGGCTTTTCGCCCAATCGCGCTAGCATCGGCAAAAAGGGTACCGGGCTCGGCCCCGGCGGGGGACGGATGGCAAAAAGGCCGAGACGCAAGGCCGAGGAAACGCGCGAGGACATTCTCTCCATGGCGGAGGTGCTGTTTCGCGAGCGCGGCTATGTCGCGGTGTCGATCGCCGATATCGCCGGTGTACTGCATATGTCGCCCGCCAATGTCTTCAAGCATTTCCATTCCAAGGTCGCGCTGGTCGATGCGATCGCCGGGCGCCATCTCGACAATGCCACCGAGCGTTTCGCCGCCTTCGAGCAGGACCTGCCGGCGAAGGAGCAATTGTTGCGCTTCGTCCTTCGCCTGCTGGAAGGCCATCTGCAGGACATCCAGAAGAACCCTTACATCTTCGAAATGGTGCTTTCGACGATCGAGGCCAAACTCGAGGCCGGCAACCGCTATCGCGCTCGCATAGAACAGAAGCTCGGCGAGATTATCCGCGAGGGCATAATGGAGGGACGTTATCATTGCCGCGATCCCGAGAGCGCGGCGCGCACCATCGCAGACGTGCTGGCCTGCGTTTTGCACCCGATCCTCATTGCCCGCGACGACAAGGAAACGCTCGTCCACCGTGCCGAGGACATTGTCGGCTTCGTCGATGCCGCACTGCAAAATAAACGCTTGCTAAGTGACGATTGCTGACATACGTCACTTCGTAAAGCTTTTGTTAAATTCGGACAGTGGCATTTGAAGCCAATCCAATCCTGACGCTTATATAAGCCTGCGCTCGGCTGAGCCGAGCCCGTGGATCGAACGGCAATTGCCACCGCACAGGGAATTCAGAATGATTCGGCGCGCCCTCCTCATCTCCTCGGCCCTGGCGTTCGGCACGTTGCTCGCAGCTTGCAGCGACAATGCCAGCAAGCCCGCCGGCAATGCAGGCGCAGGTGCCGCACAGCAGGCCTCGCCGGTCGGCACGGTCACGATGACGAAGGCCTCATTCCCGATCACGACGATCCTTCCCGGGCGCGCCGAGACCTTCCAGACGGCCGATATCCGCCCGCAGGTGAGCGGCCTCATCCGCGAGATCGCCTTTAAGGAAGGTGGCGAGATCAAGAAGGGCGACCTTCTCTACCAGATCGAGGATGCCCCCTATATCGCCGCCGTCGAGCAGGCCAAGGCGGCAATCTCCAAGGCGCAGGCCAGTGTGCCGAGCGCCGAAAGTAATCTCGACCGCTACCAGCGCCTCGTCGGCAGCGGCGCCACCCAGATCGAATTCGAAACGGCCAAGACGACGCTGCTTCAGGCCAAGGCCGAAGTCGAATCGGCAAAGGCAGCACTGTCCGCCGCACAGATCGATCTCGACCACACCAAGATCATCGCGCCCTTCGACGGTGTCATCGACCAGACGGCCTATAATGTCGGCAATGTCGTCTCCGCCAACCAGACGACGGCGCTGACGACGATCCGCCAGCTCGATCCGATCTATATCTCGCTGACGGAATCGAGCACCAACCTCCTGAAGCTGCGCGATGCGATGGCCGCCGGCGATATCAAGGGCGCAGACACCGTCGATTTTCACCTGATCCTCGAAGACGGCAAGGAATATAACCAGCAGGGCAAGCTCGACATGTCGAAGCAGGTGGTCAGCGAGACCACAGGCACCTTCATCATCCGCGTGCTCTTTCCCAATCCCGACCGCATCGTGCTGCCCGGCATGTATGTCCGGGCAACCGTCGAGCTCGGCGCCGAGGCCGGTTATGCACTGCCGCAGCTGGCGACGAGCCGTGACGCCAACGGCCGGCTGACGGCACAGTTCGTGTCCGCCGACGGCAAGGTCGAAACCCGCGCCTTCGAGTACAGCTCGCCCTCCAACAATTCCTGGCTGGTGACCGAAGGCATCAAGGACGGCGATCAGCTGATCGTTAGCGGCCTGCAGTCGATCACGGCGGGCATGCCGGTGAAACCCGTCCCGATGAAGATCAACGACAACGGCGTGGTCGTGGCTGCCGAGCAGCCAGCGGCCGGTGACGCTGAGAAGCCCGCAGCGAAGTAATCGCTTCGAGCCCGCATCGTCACCGTCTCAGCCGCACAGGAACAACCGATGGCCAAGTTTTTCATCCGACGTCCGATTTTCGCCTGGGTCATTGCGATCACCATCATGCTCGCCGGCCTGCTGGCGATCTTCACGCTGTCGATCTCACAATATCCCGACATCGCCCCGACGACGGTCCGCATCAATGCGACCTATCGCGGCGCCAGCGCCGAGACCGTCGAGAAATCGGTGACGACGATCATCGAGGACGGCATGACCGGCCTCGACGACCTGACCTACATGACCTCGACCTCGTCGACCGGTTCGGCCAGCATCCAGCTCACCTTCGGAACGAGCGCCGACCCCGACATCGCGCAGGTGCAGGTGCAGAACAAGTTGCAGCTGGTTCAGTCGCAGCTCCCAGGCGACGTCATCGATGCCGGCATCAGCGTCACCCGCTCGACCTCAAGCATTCTTCTCGTCGGCTCGCTCGTGTCGACCGACGGTAAGCGCAACTCGGTCGACCTCGGCAACATCATGTCGACCTCGATCGAGGATCAGATCCAGCGCCTGGAAGGCGTCGGCAGCATCAACGTCTTCGGTTCGGGTTACGCCATGCGGGTCTGGCTCGATCCGTTCAAGCTGCTGAAATACCAGTTGACGCCGAGCGACGTCACCTCAGCCATCCAGGCGCAGAACACCCAGGTCTCCGTCGGTTCGCTCGGCGCCCAGCCGACGATCCCCGGCCAGCAGATCAACGTCACCATCACCGCCCAAAGCCAGCTAACTACCGTCGCCGACTTCGAGCATATCATCCTGAAGGTCGAAAAGGACGGCGCCACGGTGCGCTTGAGCGACGTTTCGCGTATCGAGATCGGTCAGGAAAGTTACGGCGGCAGTTCGCGGTATAATGGCCAGCCGTCGACCGGTTTTGCCGTCAACCTGGCGATCGGCGCCAACGCCATCGATACCGCCGCCCGTGTGCGCTCCGCCCTCGACGTCATCGGCCGCGGCCTGCCGGCCGGCGTCGAGATTACCTATCCCTACGACACGACGCCCTTCGTGGAACTATCGATCGAGAAGGTCGTGCATACGCTGATCGAAGCGATCGTGCTCGTCTTTGTCGTGCTGCTCGTCTTCCTGCAGAATCTGCGGGCAACGCTCATCCCGACCATTGCCGTTCCCGTGGTGCTGCTCGGCACCTTCGGGGTGCTGGCGGTCACCGGCTACTCGATCAATACGTTGACGATGTTTGCCATGGTGCTGGCGATCGGCCTTCTCGTCGACGACGCCATTGTCGTCGTCGAAAACGTCGAACGCATCATGTCTGAGGAGAAGCTTTCGCCACTTGAGGCGACGGAAAAATCGATGGGCGAGATCACCGGCGCCATTGTCGGCATCGCGCTCGTTCTCACCGCCGTCTTTATTCCGATGGCCTTCTTCGGCGGTTCGACCGGGATCATCTATCGCCAATTCTCGATCACCATCGTCTCGGCCATGCTGCTGTCGGCGCTCGTCGCCCTGGTGCTGACGCCCGCGCTTTGCGCCACGATGCTGAAGCCGGTCGGCGAACACAGGAAACACCGCGTCGGCGACTGGTTCAACCGCAATTTCACGCGTTCGACCAACGGTTATATCAGCGCCATCGGTTATCTCCTGAAGCGGCCGATCCGCGTCATGCTGGTCTTTCTGCTGGTCGGCGCTGGCTGCGCCTACCTTTTCACCCGCCTGCCGAGTTCCTTCCTGCCGCAGGAAGACCAAGGCGTGCTGCTAACCATCGTCACCACGCCGCCGGGTTCGACCACGCAGCAGACCCAGGCTGTCGTCGAGAAGGTCGAGAAATACTATCGGGAAAACGAGAAGGATGCCGTCGAATCCGTCTTCGGCGCGCTCGGTTTCGGCTTCAGCGGCTCCGGCCAGAACAGCGCCATCGTCTTCACCAAGCTCAAGGATTTCTCGAAGCGCACCGATCCTAACCTCAGCGCCCAGTCGGTCGTCAATCGTGCGCTGCGCAGCTTCTTTGCGATGCGCGAGGCGCAGGTCTTCGCGCTTCTGCCGCCGGCGATCCAGGGACTCGGCGTATCGAGCGGCTTCTCGATGTATCTCGTCGATACCGGCGGCCACGGCAATGACGCGCTGACGGCCGCCTCCAAGCGGCTGATCCAGATGGGCAACACGTCGGGCAAGATCGTGGCGCTGCGCAGCAGCAACAAGGAAGTCGAGCCGCAGATGCGCATCGTGCTCGATCAGGAAAAGATCGGCGCCATGGGCGTCGACATCGCCTCGGTAAATTCGATGCTGTCGATCATCTTTACCGGCCGCGACGTCAACGACTTCACCCTGAACGGCGAGATCAAACCGGTCTACGTCGAGGGCGATGCGCCGTTCCGCATGCAGCCTGATGATCTCGACCACTGGTACGCCCGCAACAATGACGGCGAAATGGTGCCCTTCTCCGCCTTTACCAAGACGGAATGGGTAAAGGGTGCGCCGTCGCTTGCCCGCTTCAACGCCGTCAGCGCCATTCCGCTCGACGGAGCGTCCGCCCCCGGGGTTTCCTCCGGCGACGCGATGAACGAAATGGAAGCGCTGACCGAACAGCTCGGCGGCGGTTATACGGTCGCCTGGCAGGGCATCTCCTATCAGGAGCGCCTTTCCGGTTCGCAGGCGCCGATGCTCTATGCGATCTCCGTTCTCGTCGTCTTCCTCTGCCTGGCGGCACTTTACGAAAGCTGGTCGATCCCTTTCTCGGTGATCATGGCGGTGCCTGTTGGCATTCTCGGAGCGCTGACGGCCGCCACTCTCTTCGGCCAGGCGAACGACGTCTATTTCAAGGTCGGCTTGCTCACCACCATCGGGTTGGCGGCGAAGAACGCGATCCTGATCGTCGAATTCGCCAAGGATCGTATGGAAAGCGGCATGGGCCTCTACGAAGCCACACTGGAAGCCGCGAGGTTGCGGCTGCGGCCGATCATCATGACCTCGCTTGCCTTCATTCTCGGCGTCGTGCCGCTGGCGATCGCCACAGGCGCGGGCTCGGCGGCGCAGAACGCCATCGGCATCGGCGTTCTCGGCGGCATGCTGGCGGCGACAATGCTCGGAATCTTCTTCGTTCCGTCGTTCTTCGTCGTCATTCGACGCATCTTTGCCACACGCGGCAAAAATGCGGCAGGACTGTGATAAAAATGCACTGTGATAATGCTGTTCTCGTTGCTACATTGCGCCCGACTGCTTCGGTGTGTGTGTTTTTGGTAGAACGAGGCGCGGCCGCGTTAGTGAAGCATGAAGCTTCGGACAAGAATTGACTTGCTCGAGTACAGGATGAAATGAATGGTATCTCTTCGTTTTGCCACCCCGGCATTATTGTTATTGTTGTCGGGCTGCGTTGTTGGCCCGGATCATGTTCCTCCTGAAATGCCGCTGCCCGCCAAATTCGGAGAGGGTGGGACGAAAAGCGATGGTGACGTTGCGACCGCAGCCTGGTGGACATCCTTCAACGATTCCAGACTGAACGGCTACGTCAATGCGGGCCTTGAGCAGAACCTGACAGTCCAGCAGGCGATCGAACGCATCAATGCGGCCTCCGCCGCCGTCACCACCGCCGGTGCCGGCGCCCTGCCGAACCTGACCGTCGGCGGCTCGCACACGGTTAGCGGCCAGAGAGGTGAGCTGCGCACGCAGTTCGACACGCGCAATACCAGCGCCGGCGACGTCCAGTTGAGCTGGCTGCTCGATCTCTTCGGCCTCTACAAGCGCAGCACCGAAAGCGCTCTCGCTTCGCTCGATTCCGCTTACTCATCGGCCGATGTTGCCAGGCTGACGCTGGTACAGGACCTCGTCTCGAGCTATATCGACGTTCGCTACTACCAGCAGCGCCTGGCGCTTTCGAAGGCCAACCTGAAGTCCCGCCAGGAAACCTACGAACTGACCAAGTTCCAGCTCGAAGCTGGTGCCGCCTCGCGTCTCGACGTTGTTCAGGCCGAAGGCCTGGTGCAGTCGACGCTTGCCGAAATTCCCGGCCTCGAAACCAACATCCGCATATCAGCCCATCACATCGCGACGCTGCTAGGCCTGCCGGCCTCGGCCCTCGTCGACGAACTGCTGAAGGGCTACGGTCAGCCGGTATTCCGCGGCGGCATCAACTCCGGCATCCCGGCGGACCTGATTCGCAACCGTCCCGACATTCGTGTGGCGGAACGTGATCTCGCTGCCGCGACCGCCAATATCGGTGTCGCCCAGGCGCAGCTCTATCCGAGCATCTCGCTCAGCGGCTCGATCTCACCGACCTACATCAACCAGCGTGGTATCCATGGCGGCCTGACGCCTTGGTCCTTCGGCCCGACCCTCAACCTGCCGATCTTCGACGGCGGCCGACTGCGCGCCAACGTCAAGTCGGCGCAGTCCGATGCCGCCACGGCCTACCTCAACTGGAAGTCGACGGTACTGACCGCGGTCGAACAGGTCGAAAACGCGCTCGCTGCTGTCCGGCGCGACGCCCGCACGGTCGCCGCACTTCAGGCCCAGGTAAAGACCACCCAGGAAACGCTCGAACTTTCCACAGCATCCTACAAGGACGGCGCCTCTTCGCTGCTCGACGTTCTCGACGCGCAGCGCCAGGTTTCGCTCGCCCAGGCAAGCCTTGCCCAGTCCGTCCAGCAGATGGCCAAGGACTACGTGTCGCTGAATATCGCAGTCGGCGGCGGCTATGCACCCGGCGGCAAGACCACCGCATCGGTGAAGCCGGTACCGACGGCGAAGCCGGCCAAGAGCTGATTGGCGGTCTGCCTGTTGGAAAATCAAAACCCCGCGATCGCCTCGCGGGGTTTTTTCATGCCTGACGAATTCGCTTCGCGGATAATTGCACATAAGATGAGTTTGGATTCGACAAGCAAAAAAAGCTGAGGTAAAGCTCTGATTAAACGATTAACCAGAACGCTTTAGATCATGGCTCAATCGCGCCCGGGACCAAACCTCAGCAGGATCGCGACGTCGCTCGGCGTCTCTGTCGCCACCGTCTCCAATGCGCTGTCCGGCAAGGGCCGGGTCTCCGGCCAGTTGATCGAAAGAATCCGCGAGCATGCAGCCGAACTCGGTTATATCCCGAGCCAGGCCGGCCGGGCGCTGCGCACCGGACGCAGCGGCGTTCTCGGCCTGGTACTGCCCGATATCGCCAATCCGCTGTTCCCGAAGATCGCCCAGGCGATCGAATTCGCTGCCTCCGCCGCCGGTTACGGCGTGCTGATTGCCGATTCCCGCGGTGATGCCGCCGCCCAGACCGAGGCGATCAACCGGCTCGCCGAGCGCAGCGTCGACGGCATGATCATCATTCCCCGACGCGCCACCCGTATTTCTGCCGCCGCCTGTCCGGTCGCCGTCATCGACACCGCCTCGACGCCAGGCAACACGGTCGCCGCCGACCATAGGCAAGGCGGCCGCGAAATCGGCGACCATCTCGCCGGCCTTGGCCATCGCCGCATCCTCATCATCGGCAACAATCAGGAATCCAACGTCCAGAACGATCGTGCCGGCGGTATCCGCTCCGGCATGCGCCCGGGCATGCAGGCGGAAACGCTGTGGATCGACAGGCTGGAGCAGGATGGCGGCATCGGCTGCCCGCTCGGTCTCGCCGAAAAGGTCGGACAAGGTTTCACCGCCTTCGCGGCGCTCTCCGACCTCCAGGCCCTGCGGGCGCTGACGGAATTGCAGCAGGCTGGCATCAACATTCCCGCCGATGTCAGCGTCACCGGCTTCGACGACCTCATCTGGTCGCCCGTCGTGACGCCGTCGCTGACGACGGTCCGGATGGACATGGACAGGATTGCCGAGATTGCCGTGTCGGCGCTGGCGGATGCGATAAAAACAAGCGGCACCCGGGGTGGCATGCTCGTCACCGCGGAGATCGACCGCGTCGCCATGCAATTGATCGTCCGCCAATCATCCGGGCCTTGCGGACCCGGCACCAAAAACCTCAGAGATGGAGAACAGGTAAGATGAAAAAAGCTCTCATTGCGTCGGTGGCGCTCTCCGCGCTGACACCGCTTGCCGCAGCAGCGGCCGAACGGACGCTGACCATTTCCGTCTATGCCTTTGCCCAGGACGATTTCAAGACGCTGGTTTACGATCCGTTCGAAGCCAAATGCGGCTGCAAGCTCGTCGTCGAAACCGGCAACAGTGTCGAACGCCTGGCCAAGATGGAGGCCAACAAGGCCAATCCCGTCGTCGATCTCGCCGCCGTTTCGATGGCCGATGCGCTGGCAGCCTCCCGCGCCGGGCTGATCGACAACCTCGATACTACGAAACTCGAGAACTTCGCCAAACTCTACGACGTCGCCAAGGATCCGAACGGCGACGGCATGAGCGTTGGTTATACCTTCTATGCCACCTCCATCGCCTATCGCTCCGACAAGATGAAGATCGACTCCTGGGCCGATCTCCTGAAGCCGGAATATGTCGGCCACGTCGCCTTTCCGAACGTGACCACCAATCAGGGGCCGCCGGCGCTCTTTATGCTGGGCCAGGCGCTCGGCAAGGATACGCCCGATCTGAAGGGACCGATCGAGGCGCTGGGCGAAAAGAAGGACGAGATCGTCACCTTCTACGAAAAATCCTCGCAGCTCGTGCAGCTGATGCAGCAGGAAGAGATCTGGGCAGCGCCGATCGGCCGTTTCTCCTGGGCAGGCTTCACCAAACTCGACGTCCCCGTCGCCTGGGCGACGCCAAAGGAGGGCCAGACCGGCGGCATGAATGTACTGGTGCTGACCAAGGGTTCAAAGAACCAGGATCTCGCCTTGCAGTTCATGGATTTCTGGCTCTCGACCGATATTCAGACCAAGCTTGCCGAGAAGCTCGTCGACAGCCCCGCAAACAGCGAGGTCAAGCTTTCCGAGGCTGCGGCCAACAACCTCACCTATGGCGAGGCGACGGCCAAGAGCCTCAAGCTGATCCCATCAGCCGTCGCCCTCGACAATCGCGCCGGCTGGCTGAAGACATGGAACGAAAAAGTCGGCCAGTAGCGCATCTGTGAGAACCGGTTCCGGCGCCTCTGCCGGGACTATCCTCTGTCAGCTCGAAAGGCGCCTCATGTTCCAGAACCGCGCAGAAGCACTGGCGCTTGCCCTGCCGGCAGCCATCTTTGCGACCGTCGTCTTTCTGCTGCCCGTCGCGATCCTGCTGTCGGAAGGCTTCCACGCCGGCGGCGGCTGGACGCTATCGGCCTATGCCGATTTCTTCTCCGAAACGCTGAACCGCACAGTTTTTCTGCGAACCTTCCGGCTCGGCATCGAAGTCACCGCCGTCTCGGCAGTCATCGGTTACGCCGCAGCCTTTGCCATCGTCAACCTGCCGCCGAAGGGCAAGGGCCGCATGATCGGCCTCGTCACCCTGCCACTGATGATCTCGCCGGTGGCGCGCACTTATGCCTGGATCGTCATCCTCGGCCGCACCGGCATCGTCAACCAGGCGATAACGGGCCTCGGCCTCAGCGCCGAGCCGCTGCGGATGCTGTTCACCGAGACCGCGGTCTTCATCGGCCTGCTGCAGCTTTTTCTGCCGCTGATGATCCTGTCGCTGATCAGTGCGCTCGAAAACATGCCTAGGGATGCGATTCCGGCTGCCCGCGTTCTTGGCGCCAACTGGTTCCAGGTCTTCTGGAAGGTCATCCTGCCGCTGACCAGGGAAGGCCTCGTCGTCGGCGGCACGCTTGTCTTCACCGGTTCGCTGACCGCCTATATCACCCCTGCCGTGCTTGGCGGTTCCAAGGTGCTGATGCTCGAAACGCTGCTGTATCAGCAGGTTTCCGTCGCCAATAATTTTGTCTCGGCCAGCGTCATCGCCTTCATCCTGATCATCATGAGCTTTGCCGCCAACATCCTGCTGAAACGCCTTGCGACGGCGAGGAATCGCCGATGACCCTGCGGCTGTTTTCACCCATTGTGCTCTTGCTGCTTCTGGTCTTCCTGATCGGCCCGTTCCTGATCATCATCGCCGCTTCGTTATCATCGGGCGATACGCTGGCCTTCCCGCCGCAGGGACTGTCGCTGCGCTGGGTCGTGAAGGTCTTCACCATCGAAAGCTTCCGCGACAGCTTCGCCATGTCGATGTTCCTCGCCGTCTTCGGAACATTCGCAGCCCTCGTTCTCGGCATCCCGGCCGCCTATGCCTTGTCGCGCTACCGGCTGCCCGCGGCCGAAACCGTCCGCACCATCGTCTCGCTGCCAATCATCGTTCCCGGCATCATCGTCGGCCTGGCGCTGCTGCGGTATCTCGTCGTGCCCTTCGGCTTCAACATCACCCTGGCGCTCTTCTTTGCCCATACCGCCCTGGTGCTGCCCTATGCGGTGCGCGTCGTTTCGGCGAGCCTCGACAATTTGCGCTCGGATATCGAGGAGGCGGCCGTCCTCCTCGGCTCCTCCAGGCTCGGCGCATTTTTCCGCGTGGTGATGCCGAATATCCGCGGCGGCATTTTGGCCGCCTTCATCCTCGGCTTCGTCACCAGCTTCAATCAGGTGCCGGTCTCGCTTTTCCTCTCCGGTCCTGGCGTCCGGACGCTGCCGATCGACATGCTGGGCTACATGGAAACCACTTACGACCCTTCCATCGCAGCGCTATCCGCTCTTCTCGCCTTCCTGTCGATCGGCATCGTCTTCCTCGCCGAACGCTTCCTGGGATTCTCGCGTTATGTCTGATGCCTATCTTCAACTCGACAAGCTGACGCTCGCCTATGGCGATACGGTCGCAGTGAGGGATCTCGACCTTGCGATCGGCAAAGGTGAACTCGTCGCCCTTCTCGGTCCCTCCGGCTGCGGCAAGACGACGACGATGCGCGCCATCGCCGGCCTGCTGACGCCCGCCTCCGGCCGCATCAGCCTGGATGGCGCCGATATCACCCGCGTCTCCGCCAACAAACGCGCCATCGGCCTGGTCTTCCAGTCCTACGCGCTCTTCCCGCATCTGACGGTCTATGAGAACGTCGCCTTCGGCCTGCGCCTCAAGGGCATGTCGGGCGCCGATCTCGAAAACCGCGTCGGCGGCGGCCTGAAATCCGTCGGGCTCACCACCTTCGCCGGCCGCAAACCCGCTGAGCTCTCCGGCGGTCAGCAGCAGCGCGTGGCGCTTGCCCGCTCGATGGTGATGGAGCCGAAACTGCTGCTGCTCGACGAGCCGCTCTCCAATCTCGATGCCCGCCTTCGCCTCGAGATGCGGGCCGAGTTGCAGCGTGTCCAGAAGGAGACCGGCGTCACCATGATCTTCGTTACCCACGACCAGGTCGAGGCCCTGGCGCTCGCCGACCGCATCGTCGTCATGCTGAATGGCGGCATCGAGCAGATCGGCACGCCTGAGGAGATTTACAACAATCCCGCCTCCGCCTTCGTCGCCGATTTCGTCGGCTTCGAGAATGTCTTTGCGCTGATAGATAATAAGCTTGCGACGCCGAACGGCCCGGTAGCACTTTCCGGCCCGGCCCCGGAAGCCACGGCAGGCCTCGCCTGGCGCCCGCGCATGGTCAACCTCGGCTCTGGCCCGTTCCAAGGCACGGTGCGCGGCACGTCTTTCGCCGGCAGCACCCGCGAATATCTGCTCGATACGCCGCTTGGCCCCATCAAGGCCGAAATCGACGCAGGCCTGCCGTCCCACGAGATCGGCAGCGCGCTTGCCTTCGACCTGCCGGTTGCCGGCGCGGCAAACCTCAAACGGTTCGGGTGAAATCATGGGCGTCTGGATCGATACGGACATGGGCTTCGACGACATCGCCGCCATTCTGGTGGTGGCACAGTCGGAATTCGAAATCGACGGCGTGTCGCTGGTCTTCGGCAATGCACCGCTGCCGCAGGTGAGAAGGAATGCCGCTGGCGCCGCTAGCGCCTTCGGCTGGAACTTCCCCATCCACACCGGCCGCGCCACGCCGGTTCTCGGCAAGCTCGAAACCGCTGAGGCGATCCTCGGCACAACCGGCATCCCGACATCCGGCAAGAGCCTGCCGGAGGCAGCCGCCCTTGCCGAAAGCGACGCCTTCACAGCACTTTGCAGCTGGCTGGAAGGCCAGGGCGAGCACCGCATCCTGGCGCTCGGCCCCCTCACCAATATCGCCGCCGTGGCGCTCGCCCGCCCCGATCTTGCCGCCCGCATCACCGACCTCGTCTGGATGGGCGGCGCCGTGACGTCGGGCAACCACACGGCGTCTGCCGAATTCAATGCGCTCGCCGATCCCGAGGCTCTGTCGATCGTCATCGCCCATGGTCTGCCGCTGCGCATGGTCGATCTCGACCTCTGCCGCAAGGTGCTGGCAAGGCCGGAGGATGCCGAGCCTGTGCGTCATGCCGGCGGCGCCAATGCCGAGCTGATTGCCGATATGTTTTCCGGTTATATAAGCATCGCCACCAGCCGCGGCCGCCCTGGCATGGCGATCTACGACCCCTGCGCTGCCGTCGCTTTCATCGCTCCCGATATCGTCAGCTTCCGCCCGGCGCGCATCGATGTCGAGCTGCAGGGCAGCTTGACCCGCGGCCGCACCGTCGTCGAGACCCGCGCCACGCATGCGACCTTCAATGCGCAATTCGCCACCGATATCGATGCCGAGAGGGCGCGCGTGATCATTCTCGCCGCCCTGGTCAACGAGGCCCGCAAATGAACGCCACCCCTCGCCAGGAACCTTTCGATCTCAACGATCCCGCCTTGCGCGCCCGCGCCGTTGCCGCTGCGCGCGGCGATGCCCCCTTCGACGTGCTGATTACCGGCGGCCGCCTGCTCGACGCGGTGACCGGCCTGATCCGGGACGCTGATATTGGTCTCGTCGGCGCCCTGATCGCCAGCGTCCATGCCCCGGCAAGCCGCACGGATGCGGTCGAGATCATCGATGCCAAGAGCGGCATCCTGACGCCCGGTCTGATCGATACGCACATACATGTCGAAAGTTCGATGGTGACGCCGGCCGAATATGCAAGCGCCGTGCTGCCGCGCGGCGTGACCACCATCGTCTGGGATCCGCATGAATTCGGCAACGTCCATGGCCTCGACGGTGTGCGCTGGGCGATCGAGGCGGCGCGCTCACTGCCGCTGCGTATGATCCTGCTTGCCCCGTCCTGCGTGCCATCGGCACCGGGCCTGGAACGTGCCGGCGCCGATTTCGATGCCGCCATCGTCACCGAGATGCTGCGCTCCTCGGCCGTCGGCGGCGTCGCCGAAGTCATGAATATGCGCGGCGTCATCGACGGCGACCCGCGCATGACTGATATCGTCAATGCCGGTCTTGCCTCCGGTAAACTCGTCTGCGGCCATGCTCGCGGTCTCGAGGGCGCCGATCTCAACGCCTTCATGGCAGCAGGCGTCACCTCCGACCACGAACTCACCTCCGGTGCCGACCTCGCCGCCAAGCTTTCCGCCGGCCTGACGATCGAGCTGCGCGGCTCCCATGACCATCTGC
This sequence comes from Rhizobium leguminosarum bv. trifolii WSM2297, assembly GCF_000271845.1. Next base: position 2,785,380 of record NZ_JH719395.1, read on the forward strand.
TCAGGGAATTCGTCGAGGTGCTGAATGGTCTCGGCCACCTGCCCCCGACCGTGACCCTCTGCACCGACGATGTCTTTCCCGATGAACTTTATCAAGGCGGCGGGCTCGACGACGTCATCCGCCGTCTGGTGCGCTACGGCATGAAGCCGGAGTGGGCGCTGCGGGCCGCGACCTTCAACGCCGCACAGCGCCTGAAGCGCTCGGATCTCGGCCTCCTCGCCACTGGCCGCCGTGCCGACATCGTGCTCTTCGAGGACTTTACGGAATTCCGAGCGCGGCTGGTCATCTCGGGCGGCCGCATCGCCGCCCGCAACGGCAGCATGCAGGCTGACGTCCGACAGCGCGATACGTCACCGCTTGAAAATTCGGTGAAGCTTCCGCAATTCGGCGAGAATGATTTCCGCATTCCCTCGAGAGGCGAACGCGTCCGCGTCGCCACCATCGATCGCCCGCGCTTCACGCAATGGGGCGAGGCGGAGACGGAGGTCAAAGACGGGTTCGTCATGCCACCGCCCGGTAGCGCCATGATCGCCGTCGCCCACCGCTACGGCGAGGCCGACGGCACCCCGCGTATCGGCTTCCTCACCGGCTGGGGCGAATGGCGCGGCGCCTTCTGCACCACCGTCTCGCATGACAGCCACAACCTCACCGTCTTCGGCGGCAATGCACGCGACATGGCGCTTGCCGCCAACGCCGTCATATCAGCCGGCGGCGGCATGGCGGTCGCCAAAGACGGAAAGATCGAGGCGATCCTGCCGCTGCCGCTCTCCGGCCTAGTGACCGATGCATCGCTGAAGGACACCGCTTCCGCCTTCGCCGACATCCGCAAGGCGATGGGAAAAATCGTCGATTGGAAACCGCCCTATCGAGTCTTCAAGGCCTGCTTCGGCGCGACGCTCGCCTGCAATACCGGCCCGCACCAGACGGACCGGGGGATTGCCGATGTGGTGACGGGAAGCGTGATGGAAAGTCCGGTGCTGGAGGTTTTGTAAGTCGGGACGCACAGACCACAAACGAGAGGGAGTGCCGTGCAGCCCCCTCATCCGCCCTACGGGCACCTTCTCCCCGCTGGGGAGAAGAGGAATAGAGACCTCGCGACACATCCCCTTCGCCCCAGCGGGGAGAAGGTGCCGGCAGGCGGATGAGGGGGCCACAAACGCGACCTTATGTCTTCAACTCCAGCTCCACCAACGCCACCCAATAAGCCGCCCCATATCCAAGCGCCCCGTCATTGAAATCATAGGCCGTGTTGTGATGCAGCGCCCCGTCCACTGCCGGGCCATTGCCGAGCCAGACATAACAACCCAGCGCGTTCTGCGCGAAGAAGGCAAAGTCGTCCCCTGCCGTCGACGGTGGAAAATTCGTCCGCACCTTCTCGCCGAACACCGTGCCGGCCGCCGCGAGCGCCCGGGCGGTCGCCTCCCCGTCATTGACGACAGGCGGGATGCGCCGCTCGAAACGATAGTCGACCTCAATCCCGTACATCGCCGCCGTTCCGCTCGCCAACCGGCCGATCTCGGTTTCCAACTGATCGCGCACATCAGGCGAATAGGCCCGCGCCGTGCCGCCGATCTCCACGATATCGGGGATGACGTTCAGCGCCTTGGAATCACCCGCCTGCAGGAAACAGGCGCTGACGACGGCCGGCTGCAACGGATCGACTACCCGCCCGACGATCGTCTGCAGCGATGACAGGAAGGTGGCGGCGGCCGTGATCGGATCGCGGCCGAGATGCGGCTTGGCGCCGTGTGTGCCGATGCCGCGGAAGGTAATGCGCCAGCTGTCGGAAGAAGCAAGCTGCGGCCCCTCGACCACGGCGATCTCGTCAACCGCAAGACCGGGCATGTTGTGCAGCCCGTAGACGGCGTCGCAGGGGAAAAGCTTGAACAGCCCCTCGTCGACCATGCGCTTCGCCCCGCCGCGGCCCTCTTCGGCCGGCTGGAAGATGAAATGTACCGTACCGGAAAAATTCCGCGTCGCCGCAAGATAACGCGCGGCGCCGAGCAGCATCGTCGTATGACCATCATGGCCGCAGGCATGCATCTTCCCCGGAGCCGTCGATTTATAGGGGCGATCCGCCGTTTCAGGCATGGCGAGCGCATCCATATCGGCGCGCAGCCCAATCGTGCGGGTGCCATTGCCGACCTGCAGCGTGGCGACCACGCCGGTGCCACCGAGGCCGCGGTGCACCGTGATGCCCGCCTCATCAAGAAGTCTCGCGACAATGCCGCTGGTACGCTCCTCCTCGAAGCCGAGCTCGGGATGGGCATGCAGATCACGGCGCAAGGACGTAAGAAACGGCAGATCGTCCTTGATCCGGGCGGGAATGCTCATGGGCCTGGATGTCCTGTCAAGCGAAGCGGGCGCCCAACCGGCGCCCGCATCAGATCATCCTTTGTTCATCAAACAGACCGCAAGTTCAACCATCAAGTCTCCTCAACGAACACCTCTTCGCGCTTCTTCTTGACGCTCGGCAGGAAGACCACGATGAGCACGGCGACCGCGATCGCCAGAAGCGTGGCGCTGATCGGCCGCGTGACGAAGGTGGTCGGATCGCCGCGCGACAGGATCATCGCGCGCCTCAGATTCTCTTCGAGCAGCGGTCCGAGCACGAAGCCGAGCAGCAGTGGCGCCGGCTCGCAGCGAAGCTTTGCCAGCACATATCCGATTAGCCCGAAGAAGGCGACGGCATAGAGGTCGTAGACGTTGGCGTTGACGCTGTAGACCCCGATCGAGCAGAAGGCCATGATGACGGGGAAGAGCACGTAGTAGGGCACGGTCAGCAGCTTCACCCAGAGCCCGATCAGCGGCAGGTTGAGGATGACGAGCATCAGGTTGCCGATCCACATCGAGGCGATGATGCCCCAGAACAGCGCCGGTTGCTCGGTGGCGACGTTCGGTCCCGGTACGATGCCCTGAATGATCATCGCGCCGACCATCAGCGCCATGACGGGATTGGCCGGAATGCCGAGTGTCAACAACGGAATGAACGAGGTCTGCGCCCCGGCATTGTTGGCCGATTCCGGTCCGGCGACGCCGGCAACCGCTCCCTTGCCGAATTCCGCCGGCGTCTTCGACAGGCGTTTCTCCACCGTATAGGAGGCGAAGGAGGCAAGGATCGCACCACCACCCGGGAGGATGCCGAGCGCCGAACCGATCGCCGTGCCACGAATGATGGGCGCAATCATCTCCTTGAATTCCTGGCGCGAGGGCAAGAGGCCGGACACCTTGGCCATCAGCACCGTGCGGGTCGACTCGCCTTCGAGGTTGCGCAGGATTTCCGCCACGCCGAAGACGCCGACCGCGAGCGCCACGAAATTCAGCCCGTCGGCATATTCGCGGATGCCGAGCGTGAAGCGCGGCGTGCCGGTATAAATATCGGTGCCGACGAGACCGAGCAGCAGCCCGAGCGCCACCATCGCCAGCGCCTTGACCACCGAGCCATGCGCGAGAGCGATCGACGACACGAGGCCGACGATCATCAGCGAGAAATATTCGGCCGAGCCGAATTGCAGCGCGATGGCGGTGAGCGGCGGCGCGAAGATCGCAACGAGGAAGGTCGAGACCGTGCCGGCGAAAAACGAGCCGAGTGCGGCGATCGCAAGCGCTGCTCCCGCCCTGCCCTTGCGCGCCATCTGGTAACCGTCGATTGCAGTGACGGCGGAAGAGGATTCGCCCGGCATGTTGATGAGGATCGCCGTCGTCGAACCGCCATACTGGGCGCCGTAATAGATGCCGGCGAGCATGATCAGCGAGGAGACCGGTTCGAGCTGGAAGGTGATCGGCAGGAGCATGGCGATCGTCGCCGTGGCGCCGATGCCTGGCAGGACGCCGATCAACGTGCCGAGCAGCACGCCGATCAGGCAGAAGAGCAGATTGTCGAATGTGCCGGCTGTCGCAAAACCGAGCGCGAGATTGCTGAAAAGATCCATCATCGCCTCCTAGAACCGGACCCAGGGGCCGAAGCGCTCGAACGGCAGGCCGAGCCCATAACTGAAGACCGCCACCGAAAAGACCGTCAGCAGCAGCGAAAGAATGATCGCGAAGAACACATTCATCTTTTGCGATGCGAAACAGGCGATGAAGGCGGTGAAGAACAGCGCCGGCGCAAAGCCGAGCCCGCGCACCGTCAGCCCGAAAAAGACCGGCGCCGGCAGGATGAACAGCATGCCGCGCCAGGCGAAGGGGTCGATCGGCTCACCCTCGACGCGCAGCGCCTGGATGAAGATGATCGCTCCGAGAAGCACGAGCACGCAGGCAAGCACCAGCGGAAAATAACCAGGCCCCATGCGTACTGCCGTGCCGAGGTCGAGCCCCAGCGACTGCAGGGCGAAGAAAGCGCCGGTCGCGACGAAAAGCGCACCGCAGATCGCGTTGGTGGTATCGAAACTGATGGATTTCATGGTGTCTCCTGGAGTTGGAGATGGTTCACGTAACATCGGCACTGCAGCAATTGCCCCTCATGCGCCTGCCGGCACCGTCCTTCGGACCCCGGCAAGCGGGAAGACGGGAACGCGCCGCAACCTTCCGTTCCCCGCCACGTCTCGCAGGGCACGTCCCTCTCCCCGCGAGCGGGGAGAGGGTTAGGGTGAGGGGCTATTCCTGGCACATCCCTCACTAGTCGGCATATTCGCCGGCAGCCTCGATCACCGGCTTCCAGCGGGCGATCTCGCTTTCGAGCTTGGCTTTCAGTGCAGTCGGCGTCGCGTCGGCGTCCGAGGATGGCGCCGTGCCGAGTTCGGCGAATCGCGCGGCAACGTTCGTATCCTTGAGCGCGACCTGCAGTGATTTCGACAGCCGTTCGTTGATCGCTGCCGGCGTGCCCTTCGGCGTGTAGATGCCGTGCCAGATGCCAACTTCGAAGCCCGGCAGGCCGGCTTCGACAGCTGTCGGAATGTCCTTCATCACGTCGAGGCGCTTGGGCGAGGTCACGGCATAGGCCTTGATCGTGCCGCCCTGGATCTGCTTCGTCGTATTGGTCGTCTGGTCGCACATGATGTCGACCTGGCCGCCGAGCAGATCGGTCATGGCAGGGCCGGTGCCCTTATAGGGAACGGTCGTCAGCGGCGTCTGGATGGCGCTCATGAACATCATGCCGCAGAGATGCGAGGCAGCGCCGATGCCGGCATTGGCAACCGTCACCTTGTCCTTGTTGGCCTTGACATAGTCGATCAGCCCCTTGAGATCGGTCGGTTCGAAATCCTTGCGTGCGACGATCGTCATCGGCACCTCGGTGACGAGGCCGACATAGTCGAAGGCGCCGAGCGTGTCATAGGCGAGCTTGCGGTAGAGCGTGGCGCTGGTCGCCATGCCGATATGGTGCAGCAGGATGGTGTAACCATCGGGATCGGAACTCGCCACGCGGCCGGCGCCGAGCGTGCCGCCGGCGCCGCCGACATTTTCGACGACGATCTGCTGACCGAGATCCTTCGACATGGATTCGGCGACGAGGCGCGCGACGGTGTCGGTCGGGCCGCCAGCCGCAAACGGCACGACCATCGTGATGGTGCGTTCGGGATAGGTCTGCGCCGAAGCGGCGCCGGCGAGAACAGAGACTGCGGCAGCCGCGGTCAGGCCGAGCATGGCCTTCAGAATTTTCATCGTTTCCTCCCTGATGAAACAAGCAAGCCCGCCGACACATCCTCCGCGCCGGGCATGACCTATTTGCCGCCGGGAAAAACCGACCCGCAATCACTGCCACCACTTTCGAGAGACGATTTTGCAACAGTGCGATGCAGCATGGGTCGATTTGGAAACAAACGGCTTGGGCGATGGGTGGATTTCCACCCATCGCCAACACAGGCGGCCGCCGAGAATTAGCCTTCCGTGGTCAGCATTCGCTTGTCGAGGCCATATTTCTGCATCTTTTCGTAGAGCGTCTTGCGGGAAATGCCGAGTGCCTCATAAACCGGCTTGAGGCTACCGCCATGCGCCACCAGCGCGCTGGCAATGACGCCCCGTTCGAATTCGGCGACGCGCTCCGCCAGCCCGGTCGCCTCCTCCGCCTGTGGCCCGCCATCGTCGAGACCGAGGACCAGACGGTCTGCGGCATTTCTGAGTTCGCGCACGTTGCCCGGCCAGTCACGCTGGGCAATGTCGGAGATCACCTCGGGCGGCACGGCCACCTCGTCGCGGCCGTAGCGGGCCGCCGCTTCCCGAACCAGCTGCAGAAAGAGCAGCGGAACATCCGCCCGGCGCTGCGACAGCGACGGCACATGCAGCGTCGCGACGTTCAGCCGATAGAAAAGATCGGCGCGGAAGCGCCCCGCCGCCACCTCGGCCTCCAGATCCACCTTGCTCGTGGCGATAAAGCGCACGTCGAGCGCCACCGTCTCATTCGATCCCAACCGGGAGATCACGCGCTCCTGCAGCACCCGCAGGAACTTCGCCTGCAGGTCGAAGGGCATGGAGCCGATTTCGTCGAGCAGGATGGCGCCGCCGCGCCCATGCTCGAATTTTCCGTAACGCGGCCTCACCGCGCCGGGAAAGGCGCCCACCTCATGGCCGAAGAGCTCGCTCTCGATCAGGTTTGCCGGCAATGCTGCGCAATTGATCGCGATGAACGGCCGGCTCGCCCGGGCGCTGATATCGTGCAGCGCCCGCGCCACCACCTCTTTGCCGGCGCCGGTTTCGCCGACAATAAGCGTATCGGCATCGCTCGCGCCGATCGCCCGAATGCGGTAGCGCAGATCCACCATCACCTGCGTGCGCCCCGGCAGCCGCGCCTCGATATCGTCGCGTTTGCCGGCGACCGCTTTCAGCAGCCGGTTTTCGAGCACGAGACCACGCCGCTCCATCGCCCGGCGGATGACGCCGGCAAGCATCTCGGGCGTGAACGGCTTCTCGATGAAATCATAGGCGCCTTCGCGCATCGCCTTCACCGCAAGCTGAACGTCGCCGTGGCCGGTGACGAGAATGACCGGCACCTCCGGGTCGAGCTCGCGGAGCTTCTGCATCAGCGTCATCCCGTCCATGCCGGGCATGCGGATATCGCTGACGACGACGCCGGGAAAACTGTAGCCGATCAATTCCAGCACATGATCGCCGTTCGAAAAGGTCTCGACGCTAAAGCCGGAAAGCTCCAGCGCCTGCGCCGTCGAGCGGCGCAGTTCCTCTTCGTCGTCGACCAGCAGGATCTTCGCATCGTTCATTCCGCCGCCTCCGGCATCAGCCCTGCCGCCGATTGCAGCTCGATACGGAACATCGCACCGCCTTCCGGATGATTGGCCACGGAAAGGCTGCCGCCGAAATCCTTGATGATATTGTAGGAGATCGACAGCCCGAGACCGAGCCCCTTGCCGACCCCTTTCGTGGTGAAGAAGGGATCGAAGATACGCTCGGCGATTGCCGCCGGCACGCCGGGCCCGTGGTCCCGCACCGTCAGCACAACCTTGCCTGCCTCCTCGAAGGCCGAAACCTCGATGCGTCTGTCGTCCAGCCCTTCCACCGCATCGGCCGCATTGGAAATCACATTCACCAGCACCTGCTGCAGACGCACCGAACCGGCACGCACCACCGGCGCGCGGGTTCCCAGATCCAGCCGGAACTCGGCATCGGCCGCCTTCAGCCGCCAGGCGACGATTTCGAGCGTGTCATGCATCGCCTCGTCGAGAGAAACAGACCCGAGCTTCTCGTTCGGTTTGCGGGCGAAGTTGCGCAGGTGCCGGCTGATTGCGGCCATGCGATCGATCAGCCCGCCGATACGCCTGATATTGTCCCGCGCCTCCTCCGTTCGACCGCGATCGATGAGAACGGATGCGCTGTCCGTGTAGGTCTTGGCGGCGGCAAGCGGCTGATTGAACTCATGCGAAAGAGCAGCCGACATCTGCCCGAGGCCGGCAAGCTTGCCCGCCTGGATGAGATCGGCCTGCGTCTGGCGGAGCTGCTGCTCGGTCAGACGCCGTTCTGATATCTCCTCCTCGATCCGGCTGTTGACGCGGGCAAGATCGGCCGTGCGCTCTTCGACGCGCCGCTCCAGCTCGTTGCGAGCCTCGGTTTGCATCTGCATGCGCTCGGTGAGCCGCGCCCGCCGCTGGCGCAGAACCGCGACCGCCAACCCGGCAATGCAAAGGATGAGGAAAACCGCCGCAAGCGCCGTGCGCGCCTGGGCGCGGATGGAACTCGTTTCCATCAGCACGTTCACCGTCCAGTCCTCGGCCGGCATATAGTGCGAAAGCACCAGATACTCGCTCGATCCGCGCTCGCCCGCGAGTGTCATCAGCTCGTGCGGCTCAAAGCGCTGGCGGGTCACCGGCAGCGCCGTCAGCCTGGCATTGGCATAACGCCGCGATGCTTCCGTGCGCGCGATGCGGTCGGCCGTCAGCGGCAGGATTGCGCCGTAGAGCCATTCCGGACTGCCGGACATGAAAATGATGCCCTCCGGATCGGACACGAAAATCTTGTATTCACCGCCGCCCCAGGAGGATTCGATCATGTCGATATCGACCTTGAAGACGATGACGCCGCGAATATCCGCACCGGTTCGGATCGGCGCAGCGAAATAATAGCCGCGCTTCAGCGACGTCGTGCCGAGCGCGTAGAACCGCGCCTGTCGGCCTTCGATCGCGTCCTGGAAATAGGGCCGGTAGCTGAAATTCTGTCCGACGAAGCTTCCCGGTCCGTCGTAATTGCTGGCCGCGATCGTCTCGCCGTCCGGCTTGACCACGTAGATATCGGAGGATTTCAGCAGCCCGTTGATCTCCTTGAGATAGAGATTGGCCGCATCGCGCAAGGCTGCATTGTCCGGCGCGCTGACCAGTTCCTTGATGTCGTCGTGATCGGCAATCAACGCCGGCAGCGCCTCGTAGCGGTTGAGGTGACCGCTGAGCGCCGAGACGGCAAGGCGCAGCGCCGTTCCCGCCTGCGCCGAGGCCTCCCCCATATAGGCGCGTGTCGCGATCGCGCTCCCAAAGGTGAAGAAGGCGAAGATGATCAGCGGCACCACCAGCAACGCAGCTATCGCACGATATCGCAAAGACAGGTCCGGCTCCTCCCCTTTCCGCCTCCACTCCCCAGCGAGGCATACCCGACGGTCCAAGTCTAATGACACCGACTGTGATTTCCAAGGGCCGTCGAAACTTGACACCCGTCAAGCGCCGATATCCTATTGCCGCATCGCAAGGGAACCCATCATGAGCGACGACAACACGCCCGCCGACAGCAAGCTCACCAGCTCCAAGCGTCGCTGGGCGGCGGAGGGCAAGTTCCTGACCGGCCGCATCAGCCGCCCTGAAGCCGAGCGCCTGCCGCCGGGCCAGCACCTCGTCAAGAACTGGCCGGTGCTCGACCTTGGCCAGCAGCCTGTTGTCTCGACCGATAGCTGGCGGCTCGAGGTGCGCGGCCTCGTCGAAACGACGCTTACCCTCAGCTGGGCCGATTTCCAGGCGATCGAGCAGAGCACCAGGGTCAGCGATATTCACTGCGTCACCACCTGGTCGCGCTACGACAATAAATGGAACGGCGTTTCGACCCGCGATCTGCTTGATCTCGCCATGCCAAAGCCGCAAGCCGGTTACGTCATGCTGACGAGTTACGACGGCTATACCACGAACCTGCCGATTGGCGATTTCGCCGCCGAGGACGCGATTCTTGCGACCTCTTGGGAAGGCCTGCCGCTGACGCCGGACCACGGCGGCCCGATGCGCCTGGTCGTGCCGCATCTTTATTTCTGGAAAAGCGCCAAATGGCTGCGCCGCATTGAACTGCTGCCCGCCGACGAAGCCGGCTTCTGGGAAAAGAACGGCTACCACATGCTTGGTGATCCGTGGCACGAGCAGCGCTATTCCGACGATTGAGCCTTCAACCGCAGGAAGCGGCAAAGCCCGAAGACGGCAAATCCGAGCAAAAAGGCAAACCCCGTCAACGACGCCATGCTCGCGGCGTGAAACGGCACTTTACTCCAGTGTGGTTTGACGACATCGGCGGTGTTGAAGGCTTCGCCGCTGAACCGGCAGGTGATGAGCGCCAGGCTACGCCGCACCATATCGGCATCGACAGCGGAAATGATTTCACCCGCAGCAACGGCCTCCCGCGGCATCTCCCGCATCGAAAGCAATACTGCCTTGGCCGCCGCGAGATAGGCATGGGCGCATTCGTTGAACGGGCTTTCCTCGTCCGTCACGCTGCCCGGCATCCGTCCCCATAGACAATAGGAATACTGGATTTCGGCATAGTTCAGCACCCGTCTGAACGGCTCGTTTGTATCGACTGCACTGGATGCAAGGTCGATGATACGACTGCGATAGTCGGATATGATAGCCATCTCGCCATGGGAAATTTCCGGGATATCCAGACCGGCATGGCTGCCGCCATCGCTGGGGCTGTGCGCAAAGGCGTTTCCAGCAACCATCCAAAAGAAAGCGGCGGTGGCAAATGCCGTCAACAGGCGTGATATGGTTCTGCTGCTATTCATAGCGCCCGAAAAGTTCAGGGCGCCGGCAAAAGGCGGCGCCCTCGATGCGTTCAATGATATGCCGCTGCCTTCCGGCCACGTTGCCCGCCTTTGACGGCGAGCCGCTTTTCCGCCAGTACTCCGAAAACAAGACCGAGCGCTGCCCAAAGAACCGCGTGCATGCCGAGCGTGGTCGTGCGGAACCGCCAGAGCACCATCGCTGAGAAGTTCTCCGGCACCTCGTTGATCGGCGGCAGCAGATAGAGAACCGCGCCGACGAAGATGAGATAGGCGGCGCCGGCAATGATCGCGCCGTTCCACAGGCCGAAGCGGTCGGCAAGGCGGCGAGAAAGCGCAACCGCCGCAACCAGCGAGGCAAGCGAAACGACGATCATCAGGAAGAACATTTCCGTCCTGACGCCGATCGTATCGGGATTGCCGACCGCCGGCGGGTTGGCCGGATATTTGATGCCGGGAACCAGAACGATCGCGACGAAGGCGACAATGGCGATGACGGCAGAGGTGCCGCGTGGCGAAAGGCTGCTGAGGCGGCCGTGCACGAAAGCGAAGGCGAGCGAAAAAAGCCCGCCGACGGCGATGCTGTAGGCCATGACGCCGATGAAAAGGCCGGGACCGGCCTGCGTGGCCCGGCTGACGATTTCAGGTTCGGCAACTTCGCCGGCAGCCTTTGCGCTCGCCTCCTCGAAGGCGATCGCCGCGTCGACCAGCGGCTCGCCGAAGGTATGGGCGAAGGCAAAAACCAGGATGCCAGCAATCAGGCCCGCGAGCATGCCGCGAAGCAGAAGATTTCCAACCATGTGAGTATCCCTTTAGTGGCAGGGAAAGCCAAGGAGATGGCGGGCGTCATGCACGAATTCATGCACATACATGCCGTTGAACAGCGCCATCGCGCCCTCTTCGGTGCCGACGAAATAGAGGACGATGAGCATCAGCAGGCCGCCGAAGATCGCCCAGGGCAGGATTTCTCCTACGGGGATCGGGGCCGGTACTGCTACGGGCGCGAAAGTGGTGTCAGACATGTATTCCTCCGGAATGACGCGTTCAGTCGAAAGAGTGTTTGTGCGGTAAGGTCTGACTTCCAGCGCGAAGAGCCTTCGACACGCTGGTCACAGTGGCGCGACCGCGCCGGATTTCCACCGGCTTCCAAACCCGCAACAGCCCGGTTATATCTGCATGCCGAAGAGACTGTCAACGAAACATCACGCGCCGGCAAAGGGCTGTCCAACTGTATTCCCGGGGGATCAGAAGACCGTGAACACGCGCCTTACCTGGATCTGCCATGGTGCAACGGCGGCGAGCCGCAAGGCCTTGTTTCCGGTCGACGAACCGCTGGAAGACAAGGCGACGGAGGAAGCCGGTAGGATGGCCGCCCTGCCCCGCGCCGATCGTATTGCCGCAAGCCCGGCTTTGCGCGCGCGCCAGACCGCCGACGCGCTTCGCCTTCAAGCCCGGATAGACCCAGTCCTTGGCGACTGCGATCATGGCCGCTGGGCCGGCAAGTCGATCGCGACGATAGAGGCCGAGGAGCCGGAAAACCTCATGGCCTGGATGACGAATCCGGAAGCGGCCCCTCACGGCGGCGAAAGCCTTGTTGATCTCGGAATGCGCGTCGCCGGCTGGATGGAGAGCCAATCCGCCCTCGGCGGCCATGTGATCGCCGTCAGCCACGCCGCTGTCATCCGGGCGGCGGTCACCCATGCGCTTCAGGCGCCGCCCTCCTCCTTCTGGCTCGTCGATGTCGAGCCGCTCGCTGTTATTCGCATGACCAGCAACGGCCGGCGCTGGTCCCTGCGTTTCCCGCATTAGCGTTCCCTCATCTTATCCAGCCTTACACAAGCAAATCGCGTCATCTCTATTGAACCCGGTTTCGCCGGGACTACTTCCTTATCCCAAGGAGATGGAAGACATGACATATGATTGGAGTGGGGAGCGCACGCGTCGCCTGCGGTTGATGCGTTTCGCCACAATCACGGTTCTGGTCGGTCTCATCGTCAGCGTTCCGCTGCTGATCGTCACCGCCTGAAACACGAGAAAAGGCGAGCGATGCACCAGCACGCTCGCCTTCGTTGTTCCCGGCCCCCGCTTCACGAGAAGCTGTCCGTCTCTCGACGATGCAGCAAAAGGCTGCCGTCTCCAATAATTCGCCTTCTGGTTTCAACGAACATTTCAGACTTTCATGATAGTTCGGCACAGGGTGGAGATGGAGAAGGCCATATGCCGGTGTTTTTCCAGAGCAGGGCCGGAAGGCAGTGCGTGTCGATCGTCGGGCTGGGTTAACTCTCTGGCTTCTCGGTGCGCTGTTGCAGGTCGACGACAGCCTTGTCTTCTTCATGACCGGTTTCGGCGAATACGGCGCCGACAAACTCGTTCTGGCGCTCGGCATTGCCGGCGCCATGAGCTTCATCTATTCGGTGCTGCGCATCGCCGACCTGCGCAAGGAAACGGAACTGCGCGCCGCCGCCCAGGCGAAGGCCGATTGGACCGCAACCCACGACCATCTGACCAAGCTGCCGAACCGCTACGCCTTCGAGCGCAAGATCCTCTCACGTCCGATCAAGGACGACGAGGACCAGATCGAGGAGTGGGACCACAACGTCACGCTCTTCTCCGTCGATCTCGACGGCTTCAAGAAAGTCAACGATCTCGTCGGCCACAAGGGCGGCGACATTCTGCTGATCGAGGTCGCCAGACGGATCTGCGCGCTCGGCAATGCCGATTGCGTCTATCGCTTCGGCGGCGACGAATTCATCATTGTCGCCTTTGCCCTGACGGCGCAGCGCGAGGAGCGTTTTGCCAGGCTGCTGATCCAGGCCGTCACCCGGCCTATCCATATCGATGGTTTTGCCGTCGAAGTCGGCGCCAGCGTCGGCTACGACCGCTGGGCCGAGGGAGCCGAACCGCTGGAGGATGCCGCTCATCGGGCCGACCTCGCCATGTACGAAGCGAAATCACGCGGCCCCAACCACTATTTCGTTTTCGAACCGGCGATGCAGGACAAGGTAGCGGAACGCGCGGCGCTGGAAACCAGGCTGCGCGCCGCAATCGCCAACAAGGCGATCAAACCCTTCTATCAGCCGCTGATCGACCTGAAGACCGGTCAGCTCTGTGGCTTCGAGGCGCTGGCGCGCTGGATCGGCGAAGACGGCGTCAACATTCCGCCGCCTGTTTTCATCGATATCGCCGAGGAGAACGGGATGATCACCGCCTTGTTCGAGGATCTTCTCGCCCAGGCCTGCAGCGACGCGCTCACTTGGCCGGACCATGTGATGTTGTCCTTCAACGTCTCGCCGGTACAGATGGAAGACAGGCTGCTGACGTCGCGCATTCTTAAGGTTCTCTCGGCAACCCGGCTGCCGCCGCAGCGCCTGGAAGTGGAGATCACCGAAAACGCGTTGATCCAGGATCCCGCCATCGCCGCCGTCATCCTTGATGAACTGCACGCGGCCGGCATCCAGATCGCGCTCGACGATTTCGGCACGGGTTATTCAAGTCTGGCCCAGCTCGCCCGCTATCGTTTCGACAAGATCAAGATCGACAAAAGTTTCATCGCCACCTATCGCGGCGACGAACGTCAGGAAAAGATCGTCCGCGCCATGCTTGGCCTCGGCCGGAGCCTCAACATCAAAACAACAGCTGAGGGCGTCGAGGAGCACGGCCAGCTCGCCTTCCTGCTGCAGCTCGGCTGTGACATCGGCCAGGGTTATCTTTTCGGCAAGGCGATGCCCGCCGCCGAGGCGGGCATCTTCATCAGCGATCGCAATGCCAGTCTGGCATCCACGGCCTAACGGAGCCCGTTAAAAGACCTGGCGCAGGATCACGAAGAGCACGAAGGCGATCGCGATCGAGGCCGGCAGCGTCAGCACCCAGGCCATCAGCATGTTGCGGACGGTCGACCATTGCAGGCCGGAACCGTTTGCCGCCATGGTACCGGCGACGCCTGACGACAACACATGCGTGGTCGAGACCGGCAGGCCGAGGTGATCGGCCGAGGCAATGGTGACCATCGCCACGACTTCGGCTGCCGCGCCCTGGCCGTAGGTCAAGTGCGTCTTGCCGATCTTTTCACCGACGGTGACGACGATGCGCTTCCAGCCCACCATCGTGCCGAGGCCAAGCGCGATTGCCACCGCCACCTTCACCCAGAGCGGGATGAACTTCGTCGCGTTGTCGACCGCCTTGTGGTAGTTCGTCACCGCCGAGAGATCGCCGGCGTCCATCGGCAGCAGCTTCTGCTTGTCGATCAGTTTCAGCGCCTCGCCGATCAGGTAGATGTCGTTGCGGACGTTGCCGACGAGATTGGTCGGCACCGCTTCGAGCGTCGGGAAGGCGGCGACTTCAGCGCTTGTCTGATGGATATATTGCTGCAGGGCCGGTGTCGTCGCGTCCGTCCAGGTCTTGTTCTTGACGGCGTTGCTGACCTCGGCCTTGTAGTCGGCGACGGTCACGCCGGGCTTTACATATTTGCCGAGCGCGGTTTCCACCTGGACCGACGCCGACTTGTAGGCTTCGAGATAGTTGACGTCGGGCGTGCGGTTCAGCGCGAAGGCCGTCGGCACCAGACCGATCAGGATCAGCATGATGAGACCCATGCCCTTCTGGCCGTCGTTGGAGCCGTGCGCAAAGCTGACGCCCGTGCAGGTGAAGATCAGGATCGTGCGGATCCAGAGCGGCGGCGGCTGGTTGCCCTTCGGTTCGTCATACAGCGCCTTGTTGCGGATCAAAACCTTCATGACCAGCAGAAGAACGGCGGAAAGACCGAAGCCGATGAGCGGCGAGATCAGCAGCGACAGGCCGATATTGGTCGCCTGCGACCAGTCGACGCCGCTCGTCGCGGTGCCTGCCGGCGCCAAGAACTGGTTGGCGAGGCCGACGCCGATGATCGAACCGACCAGCGTGTGCGAACTCGACGACGGCAGGCCAAGATACCAGGTTCCGAGGTTCCAGACGATCGCGGCAATCAGCAGTGCGAAGACCATGGCAAGGCCTGAGCCGGAGCCGACCTGCAGGATCAGTTCCACCGGCAGCAGCGCCAGAATGCCGAAGGCGACGGCGCCGCTCGAGGTCAACACCCCGAGGAAGTTGAAGAAGCCCGACCAGATGACGGCGAATTCCGCCGGCATGGAACGGGTGTAGATGACGGTGGCGACGGCATTGGCCGTATCGTGGAAACCGTTGACGAATTCGAAGCCGAGCGCAATCAGCAGCGCAAGGCCGAGCAGAATCCAGGGAACGGCAACTGCTGACGTCAGGTCGCGTCCGAGTGCATAGGCGACATATCCAAGGCCGCAAACCAGAACCAGCGCGAAGAGCGGCAAGAACCACTTGCCGGTCGAATTCGAACTGTGGAGCGGGTGGGAAGTGTCGCTATGAACCTGGCTGGGGGCAATATCGGCCATGGCATAGTTCCTTATTCCGTTTTGCAAACTTGCTTTTTGTTAATAGTTCCGCAGCGTGAAGCTCTCATGACGCCCCCATGACGCCCTTGCCTCGGCCGCTCTCTAAGACGCTGACATCAGGCGATATTGGCTGTCACAGGCTTGCCGCCGGGCGCATTCGTCCGGATGCTGCTTCACAATTCCAGCGGAACAAGATGATCGGCTGAGTAGCTGCGGAAAATCGAGCATTTCAAGCGATAAAGACCGTGTCGAGGGTTCCTTGCAAAGTGATCGCTCTGGCAATCTCTGCTGCTATACACCCTCAAGCCGCACCTTCTCCTTCACGCGCCAGACCCGCGGTGTTTCGCCGGTATATTTGAGAAAGAAGCGCGAGAAATAGGCGGGATCGGCAAAGCCGAGCCGGAAGCCGATCTCCTGAACGCTGCCCAGCGTAAAAACCAGCTGGCGCTTCGCCTCCTCGATGAGTTTGCCGGCGATCAGCTCGTGCGGGGTGCTGCCGGTCATCGACCGGACGATGCGGGTGAGATGGGTCGGCGAAATCCCAAGCTCACTAGCATAGAAGGAAGCGGGCTTGTGCGATCGGAAATGCTGCTGAAGAAGCTCGTCCAGCATTTCTAAGCGCCGCCCATTCTCGTTCGACGCAAGCGCATCGCTGTTTCCCTGATGGGAAACCCTCGCCGTCAGCCGCAGCGCCAGCGCAACGTAAGCGCCCAGCATCTCGTTGCGGCCGCTGCGGCGATTTTCGAATTCGTCGCCCAGCCGTCGCAACGTCTGCATGACATAGGCAGCCTCGGTATTGCCAGGATCAAGTGACGTCAGATGCGGCGTCGCCAGCCATTCGCCCAACTGGCTTCGGTCGCCGAGCGGATGGCTGAGATGGGATCGCAATATGGTGATGACCAGGCCGTCGATATCGCGTGAAAACCGAAAGCCATGATTGAGGCCCGGCGGTACGGTGATGATGGCCGGCGGACGAATGGCATGGCTCTCGTCGGCGAAGATCGCATCGCCCGAACCACTTTCGATGTACAATATCTGAAAGAAACTCTCGTGCCGATGCAGCCGGATCTCCCATTGATGCAAGCTGCTGCGGGAGCGAATTGTTTCGCAATGCAACCAGAATTCCGGTCCTCGCCCGGTATTCTCGCCGTAGAGCTCGTAGGTCGGTACATGTCTGCGCATGGCACTTCTCCTGCACCAATGTTCGATTAGTGCAATTTTTTGGCCGGGATGTCCATTGCCGCGGCTTGGGCGACACGGCAGAATCTGGCAAAACGCAAAAATGTGAGGGAGGACGCATTTGCGAACCCAGGTCGCCATCATCGGTTCAGGCCCATCTGGCCTGCTGCTCGGCCAGCTTCTGACCGAGGCCGGCATCGACAATGTCATTCTTGACCGCGTCAACAAGGATTACATCCTCGGCCGGGTGCGCGCTGGCGTTCTGGAGGAAGGCACGGTCGGACTGCTGGATCAGGCCAAATCGGCAGCGCGACTGCATGCCGAAGGCCTGCCGCATGACGGTTTCTCGCTGGCCTTCGACGGACGCGACCATCGCATCGACCTGCATGAGCTGACCGGCGGCAAGCGCGTCACCGTTTACGGGCAGACCGAGGTGACGCGCGATCTGATGGAGCGGCGCGAAGCGAGCGGCGCCTTGTCGATCTACGATGCCGCCGACGTCACACCGCATGACTTCGATGGGCATTCCCCTTTTGTCACCTATACGAAAGACCACGTCACCCAGCGCATCGATTGCGACTTCATCGCCGGCTGCGACGGCTTTCATGGAGCAAGCCGCAAGGCCGTTCCCGAAAAGGCGATCAGGCATTTCGAGAAGATCTATCCCTTCGGCTGGCTGGGCCTGCTTGCCGATGTGGCGCCCGTCAGCCATGAACTGATCTACGCCAACCATCCGAGGGGCTTTGCCCTCTGTTCGATGCGCTCGGCGACGCGCAGCCGCTATTACATCCAATGCGCGCTCGACGAGAAGATCGAAGACTGGAGCGACGATCGCTTCTGGGAGGAGTTAAGAAGGCGTCTGCCGGCCCATCACGCCGAAGCCTTGATGACGGCGCCGTCGTTCGAGAAATCGATCGCTCCGTTACGCTCCTTCGTCGCCGAGCCGATGCGTTTCGGCCGGCTTTTCCTGGTCGGCGACGCCGCGCACATCGTGCCGCCGACTGGCGCCAAGGGGCTGAACCTGGCGGCGAGCGACGTCCACTACCTTTTCTCCGGGCTGATCGAGCATTACCGCGAAGGCTCGGATGCCGGCATCGATGCCTATTCGCAGACAGCGCTTGCCCGCGTGTGGAAAGCCGTGCGGTTTTCCTGGTGGATGACGACGATGATGCATCGTTTTCCCGATACGGGTGATTTCGACCAGAAGATCCAAGAGGCGGAACTCGACTATCTCACCCATTCCCGCGCGGCCTCGACGGCGCTGGCGGAAAACTATGTGGGATTGCCATTCTGACAGGAAGATTTGAGACTCGTGCGAACCATCGAGGTCCGCATTTAAAAAAGGGAGGAACCAAAACCATGAAGAAGCTCGTTCTCGCCGCGCTTGCGGCAATCGTGCTCGGCAGCGCCGCCTATGCCGACACCATCAAGGTCGGTGTCATCGGCCCGTTCTCCGGTCCGTTCGCGCTCCAGGGCAAGAACTTCAAGGCCGGCATCGACGCCTATATGGCGGTTAACGGCAGCAAGGTCGGCAACGACACGGTGGAAATCGTCTATCGCGACGTGCCGCAGGCCGATCCGGCCCAATCCAAGGCGCTGGCGCAGGAACTGATCGTCAAGGAAAAGGTCCAGTATCTCGCCGGCTTCTATTTCACCCCGGATGCCATGGCAGTGACGCCGGTCCTGAAGCAGGGCAATGTGCCGATGGTCATCATGAACGCCGCCACTTCGGCGATCGTGACCAAGAGCCCGCTCGTCGTCCGCACCTCCTTCACCACCTGGCAGACCTCGACGCCGATCGCCAAGGTCGCCTTCGACGCCGGCGTCAAGAAGGTGATTTCGGTCGTCAGCGATTACGGCCCCGGCATCGACGCCGAGAACGCCTTCAAGACCGGGTTCGAGAAGGCCGGCGGCCAGGTGATCGAGGCGATCCGCATGCCGCTTGCGACCAACGACTTCAGCCCGATCATGCAGCGCATCAAGGATTCCGGCGCTGAAGGCGTCTTCGCCTTCCTGCCGTCGGGTCCGACGACGCTCGGCTTCGTCAAGGCTTATAACGAAAACGGCCTGAAGGCCGCCGGCATCAAGTTCTTCGCGCCGGGTGATCTGACGCAGGAATCCGACCTGCCGGCGCTTGGCGACGCCGCGCTCGGCATCCAGACGACCTTCCACTATGCGGTGTCGCACGACTCTCCTGAAAACAAGGCTTTCGTCGAGGCGGCGACCAAGGCGATCGGCAACAAGGCCGAACTCTCCTTCCCCGCAGTCAGCGCCTATGACGGCATGTATGTCATCTACAAGATGATCGAGGCGACGGGCGGCAAGCAGGATGCCCAGAAGGCCGTCGATGCGGTCAAGGGTCTTGCCTGGGTGAGCCCGCGCGGTCCGGTTTCGATCGACCCGGAAAGCCGTCACATCACGCAGAACATCTATCTGCGCGAAGTCACCAAGGCCGATGACGGGACCTACATCAACAAGGAGATCCAGACCTTCGAGAAGCAGAGCGATCCGGGCCTGGTGGCCGTCAAGTAAGCTCCTAAATCGCGATACGCGACGGACTCGGCCATGTCAGCCGAGCCCGTCGCATCGAAGCAAGGTATTTCCATGCAGACAGTCTTCAGCATCGCCGTCGACGCCTTTGCCTATGGCATGGTGCTCTTCGTGATATCGATCGGCCTTTCCGTAACCATGGGGCTCATGCGCGTCGTCAACCTGGCGCACGGCGCCTTCGCGATGATCGGCGGCTACATCGCCTCCTATGCAGCCCGCGACCTCGGCCTCGGTTATGCTGTGGCGGTCCTCGCCGCTATTGTCATTACGATCATCATCGCAATCCCGCTCGAGCGTTTTCTCTACCGCCGGATCTACGGCGCGCCCGAGCTGACCCAGGTGCTGATGACCATCGGCATCACCTTCTGCGTTATCGGCATCGCCAATTACGTGATGGGGCCGACGCTGAAAATCATACCGCTTCCGGCTGTGCTGCAGGGATCTGCCGATCTCGGCTTCCGCACCATTCCCGTTCACCGGCTTTTCGTGATCTTCTGCGGCCTGGCCGTGGCACTCGCGCTCTGGTTCGCGATCGACAGGACCAGCTTCGGCGTCAAGCTGCGCGCCTCTGTCGACGATGCGGCGATGGCTGCGGCACTCGGCGTACGCACCGAGATCATCTATGCCGTGAGTTTTGCCGTTGCGGTCGGGCTTGCCGCCTTCGGCGGCGTGGTCGGCGCCGAACTCCTGCCTGTCGAACCCTACTACGCGCTGCGCTACATGGTCACCTTCCTGGTCGTCGTTTCCGTCGGCGGCGCCGGCTCCATTCCGGGCGCGCTGATCGCCTGTCTGCTGCTCGGAGCGATCGACACGACGGGACGCTATCTGATGCCTGAATTCGGCGAATTCTTCTTCTATCTCGCCGTGATCGCCATCATCTGCGTCTTCCCGCGCGGCCTTGCCGGAAGGGCGAAGTAGAATGGCGCTTGTCATGAACAACGAAAACGAACGTCTTCAGCATCGGCGCGGGGCGATCGGCCGCGATCTCGCCGGAATGGCGGTTATAACGGCCATCGCCGCGATCGGCTATTTCGCCTTTCCCGACAATCTGGCGCTTCTGACCCGGATGATGACGATCGCATTGCTCGTCTTGTCGCTCGATCTGGTGACCGGTTATTGCGGCGTCGCAACGCTCGGCCATGCCGCGCTCTTCGGCTCCGGCGCCTATGCCGCCGGCATCCTGTCGGCCCATTACGGCATCAATGATCCGCTGCTGATGATGCTTGCCGGCGTGGCCGGCGGCGCCATTGCCGGGCTGCTCTGTGGTGTTATCATCTTGCGGGCGCATGGATTGCCGCAGCTCGTGCTGTCGATCGCGCTGATCAACCTCTTCCATGAATTCGCCAACAAGGCTTCGTCATGGACAGGAGGCAGCGACGGGCTTTCCGGCATCGCGCCGGACCCGATATTCGGCCTCTTCGAATTCGATCTCTACGGTCACACCGCTTTCTTCTTCGGAATGGCGCTGCTGCTTGTTGTCTTCTTGCTGCTGCGATTGCTGGTCCGCTCGCCCTTCGGCATGCTCTGCCGCGCCATCAAGCAAGACCCTCTGCGCGTCCGCGCCATGGGTGCTTCGCCGAAGGCAGCCCTCATCAGGATGTATGCGATCTCAGGCGCCGTGGCCGGTGTCGGCGGCGCCTTGAATGCGATCTCGACGCAGGTTGTCGGCCTGGACAGCCTGTCTTTCACCCAGTCGGCCGAAGCCCTTGTCATGCTGGTGCTCGGCGGCACCGGTTCTCTCTTCGGCGCGCTCTCCGGCACGGTGATTTTCATGCTTTTCGAAGATTATGTCTCGGCCGCCAATCCCTTTCACTGGCTGACCATGGTCGGCGCGCTGCTGATCGCCGTCGTGCTTTTCGCGCCGAAGGGCCTCTACGGAACCGCTGCGAGCTTTATCAGTCGTCGCAGGGAGCAGCGCTCATGAGCCCGGTTTTCCAAGTCGCCAATCTCAGGAAAGCCTTCGGCGGCCTCGCCGTCACCAATGATGTCTCGCTGGCGATGTCACCGGGCGATCGCGTGGCGCTGATCGGCCCGAACGGCGCCGGCAAGACCACCTTCGTCAACCTGGTGACCGGCAATCTCGCTGCCGATTCCGGTGAGGTGCGGCTCGGCGGCGAGGTGGTCACGAAAGCCGGCGCCATCGGCAGGGTCAGACGCGGTCTCATCAGATCCTTTCAGGTGACACGGCTTTTCCAGGATATGACACCGGCCGAACATGTCGGGCTCGCCGTTCTTCAGCGGGACGGAAGGACCGGGCGCATGTTCGGCAATTTCTTGCGCATGCCCGATGTCATGGCCGAGGTCGACGATCTGCTTGCAAAGCTCGGTCTGGCGCCGCTGATGCATCGCAAGGTCAGCGAGATCGCCTATGGCCAGCAGCGGTTGCTCGAGATCGCCGTGGCGCTGGCGCTGAAGCCGAAAGTGCTGCTGCTCGACGAGCCCGCAGCCGGCGTGGCGCAAAGCGATACCGGCCGCATCGAGCAGGCGCTTGCCGATCTGCCCGCCGATCTCGCCGTCCTGATGATCGAGCACGATATGGACCTTGTTTTCCGCTTTGCCAAACGCGTCATCGTGCTTGCCGCTGGCGCAATCATCTTCGACGGCCTGCCTGAAGACGTCACCAAGGATGCGCGTGTGCGCGAGGCCTACCTCGGGAGCTATGCCAATGCCAGCCATATCGCTTGAGGTCGAAAATCTGTCGGCCGGATATGGACCGACGCGCGCGCTCGAAGGCATTTCCTTCTCCGTGCCGGCAGGCGCCCGGCTTGCCGTGCTCGGCCGCAACGGCATGGGCAAAACCACGTTGCTGGCCACACTCGCCGGCCAGACCAGGCGATATCAGGGCCACATCCGCCTCGGCGGTTCGGATGTTACCGCAGCGCCGAGCGCAGCAAGGGCGCATAAGGGCCTCGGATATGTGCCGCAGACGCGTTGCGTCTTTCCGACGCTGACGGTCGAGGAAAACCTCTTCGTCGGCCTGAAGGCGCGGCCAAAAACGGCGCTGGAAGAAGCCTACGCCATGTTCCCGCGCCTGAAGGAGCGCCGCCGCAACCTCGGCAGCCAGCTCTCCGGCGGCGAGCAACAGATGCTCTCCACCGCCCGCACCATTCTCGGCCGCCCCTCCATCCTGTTGCTCGACGAACCGCTGGAGGGCCTCGCACCTGTCATTTGTGAGGAACTGATGGCCGCCTTCGCCGAACTCGCCCAGTCAGGCGATATGACCATCGTGTTGGTCGAACAACGCATTCAGAGCGCGCTCGATTTCGCCGATCAGGTCGTCATCCTCGAACGAGGGAGACTGGCTTGGACGGGAACGCCGGAGAGCCTGTCCAGAGATCACGAAGCAGTAGAAAGCTTGCTCGGAGTCGGCGGCCTGCATTGAAGCAATGCAGTATATCGTCATGATCACGTCATGGTTATCCTGGCATTATTGCGCTATCAAGGCATAAATCTTCATTGCCAGGGGAATAGACGTCGACGCCGAGCCCTCTACTTGGATATTTGAGCCGCAGACAAATTGCGCCTGTTGGGTTTGACCGGTTGGATTGATCTGATGCTCCGTCAAATTTCATTGCCAAGCACCCGATAAGGTTGCATATTCGACCAATACTTCAGACGGGAGGTAGAAATGGCAAACCACAAGCCCATCGCAGGTGACGTATACCAGCCTATTTTCGACGTCGATAAGTCGATTGACGGCAACATTCTGGACAGCACCAGTTCCGTGGATGCCGACGGAGATCTTGTGCGTCTCAACTTCGTCAACGGACAGCGAATTCCGCAGCCGGCCAATCCGGATGGACAGGCCACCACGACGACGATCGAGGGAAAGTACGGCACACTGACCGTCTATTCCAACGGCAACTACACCTATGAGCTTGATCACTCCAATCCGGTGGTATCAGCGCTCGGCCCAGGAGATCAACTCGTCGACCAGTTCAATTTCAAGATCTCCGATGGCAAAGGCGCCACCGACTTCGGCTTGCTCAACATCGCGGTCGACTTGCCGGAACGTGGCGACGTCTTTGTCAATTTCGAGGATGTCGGCAAACATGACTTCCCCACGGGTTACAAGGGCTTCGATTGGGGCGCCTGGCGGGACGGAGACGACGCGACGGTGCGGGAGGAAGCCGACGGCAATCACTATCTGGGCGGAGGCGTGTTCTGGACACCCATTTATTCAGCGGACGGCGGCCCATTCCAGATCAAGCAGTTCGAGGTTGCCAACGGAACATCGAACTACGACAACGTACTGACGATCGAAGGCCAGCTGAACGGCAATATCGTCTTCTCCACCACAGTCACCATAACCGCCGACAGCATCCACGATCCCCAGCTGATCGATCTCAGCGCCTACGGCCCGATCGATTACCTCCTGCTCGATAGCGAACCTATCGTCACGGAAGATAGCGGCCCTGATTATTTTGGCGCACAATACGACAACTTTCACTTCCTCGTTTGACCGAGGGGAGTGAAAAGGGCGCCGTACCGCCAAAAATTCTGCATCTTTTCCGAGCGTATGGTTAGCAAATTCTATCGGGTACTAATTTCTTGCGATAGCTGAGCGACCTGCACCTTGCTAGCATTGGATCATCCGTGGGGGACGGATTATGCTGGGATGGAGGAAATGATGGAGTCAGTCGGGATCAGGTTAGCGGCGGTCATGTTCTCGCTGGCCGTATGGGCTATTATCATCGCTGCCGCATCGCATCTTTGGGCGACGAAGATGCCCATATTGCTTTTGGCGCTCTACAGATAGTCCCATTCTCTTCGGCGTTAATGCATGTCGCCCGGAAGTGTATAGTGGTTCCGGAATAACGACATGCATCAAACCGAAGAGCTAAAGCGCGCCGCATGAATCCAGTTCATGCGACGCGCCTTATCGGAAATCCTGCAGATCAGAGCCGGACTGATTGTCCCCTCGCCCACGTCTGGCGCTGCGACCGATGTGCTACTGCGGCCGCGGCAACCGGCTCAAAATCGAGCCGCAAATATCGCTAATTCTGCAATGAAGAAATGGTAGCGGAGGAGGGATTTGAACCCCCGACACAAGGATTATGATTCCTCTGCTCTGACCTACTGAGCTACTCCGCCACTAGTCAAACGATGCCTGCTCGCGAAGCGTGCCGGCTCGTGGGATGAGCGGCTTATAAGGTGCGCCTCGGCTTTGTGTCAAGCGCATGATGGAGAAAAACGGTGGGCTTTGATGCCCGCGCTCTCCTGTTGATTTCAGGCGGCGACGGGGCTGGACAAAAGAGCCTTCAGCGAGGCCTCGGCTGAAGGTTCGCGCTCTGAGCGCTCGATGAAGCCGCCGCCGAAGACGCGGGCGTCGTCGCCGGGTGCCGAATAAAGCGCGCAGGCCTGACCGGGCGCGATACCCGCTTCGCCGACCGTCAGGTCGACATAGGTGCCGGTGGCATCGACATGCAGCACGGCAGGCGCCGGCGCCCGTGTCGAGCGGACCTTGGCGTAGCAGGCAAAGCCCTTGCCGGAGGCGGCGTCAGCAAGCGTCTCGTCGCCCAGCCAGTTGACATCACGAAGGTAGACGCGGTGCGTTTCCAGCGCCTCTTTCGGTCCGACGATGACGCGGCGTGAGCGGGCATCGAGAAAGACCACATAGAGCGGCTCACCGGTGGCGATACCGATGCCGCGGCGCTGGCCGATCGTGAAGTGCAGAATGCCTTCATGACTGCCGAGCACGCGGCCGTCGAGATGGACGATCTCGCCGGCGAGCGCCGCATTCGGCTTCAGCTTGGTGATAACGTCGGAATATTTGCCCTGCGGCACGAAGCAGATGTCCTGGCTGTCGGCCTTCTTGGCGACGACGAGGCCCATCTCTTCAGCAAGCCTGCGGGTCTCGGCCTTCGGCAGGCCGCCCAGGGGAAACCGAAGATAATCGATCTGTTCCTGCGTCGTGGCGAAAAGAAAATAGCTCTGGTCGCGGTCGGCATCGGCCGGGCGGTAAAGCGCGCGGCGGCCCGGATGCTCCTGCGACGGGTTCGGCCGCGAGCGGATATAGTGGCCGGTCGCCAGCGCATCGGCGCCAAGCTCCTTGGCGGTCGCCAGCAGATCGGCAAACTTGACGGTCTGGTTGCAGGACACGCAAGGGATCGGCGTTTCGCCGGCCACATAGCTTTCGGCGAAGGGATTGATCACCGTCTCGCGAAAGCGCTTCTCGTAATCGAGCACGTAATGCGGAATGCCGAGCGTTTCGCAGACGCGGCGCGCATCGTCAATATCCTGCCCGGCACAGCAGGAGCCGGCACGGTGAACGGCGGCCCCATGGTCGTAAAGCTGCAGCGTAATGCCGAGCACATCGTAACCCTGCTGTTTGAGAAGGCCGGCGACCACGGATGAATCGACGCCGCCCGACATGGCGACGACGACACGGGTCTCTTCCGGCTGCTTGTCAAAATCCAGTGTGTTCAACGGTGGTGCCAAATTTCTGCGTGGGTCACGATCCGCCCTTGCGCTGCAATTGCGGCGGATTTGCCGATATCAGGCGGGATCGCCCGCCATTTCTCGATGAGCAACCGATATAGAAAGGATTGTATCGGGACGCAAGAGGCGGCCTCGGAGGGCGGATTTGGAATTGCCGGACAAAAACAAGGCGCAGCTTAAGCCACGCCTTGGAAGCGGGGGGTGCGGCTCAGGTGCCGATCAGCTTGTTGCAGGCGAATGCGATGCCCGGATTGGCGATGATGGCGGTCAACAGCGCCAGTCCGATTATCGAGAATGAATAGCGTTTCATAAACATCCTCCTTTTCCAGCCCATGGGAATTATGCCGGTTCGGCCCCAATTCTCAAAATAACGAATGCTTGAGCAGAAACGCTGAACCGAAAATCAACCGACAAAATATTTAAGCGCCATGGAACATTTCTTTCCATCACGCGTTGCGGGTGATCAATGTCGCAATCGAATTTCTGCGGAGGGTTGCATGGCCAGGTTCGGAACGACAGCGGATTACAGCAGGATCAGACACTGGATTGAGGAACGCGGTGGCCATCCCGCCCGTATCAAGGACGCCCGGGATAGCGAAATTGTCGGCATCGATTTCTCCTCGGAACCAATGGAAGAAATTTCCTGGGACGAATTCTTCGAGGGTTTTGACAGCAGCCGGCTCGCTTTTCTTCATCGCACGAAGGCGCAGGACGATGCCGCACGTCTCGGCCGGATCGTCCGCCGACGCAAGCACCACTGAATTTTTCCGATTCCCGATGCAGCAAAAACCCGGCGCCGTTTCCAGCGCCGGGTTTCTCCGTTTTCCTTGGGAGGAGGAAACTCAGTCGATATTGAAGGTGAGCAGCTTTGCCTGGCGGATCGCCTGGTGGGCTGTCAGCTGTCCAAGCACGGCTTCGTCCACGTCGCCGTCGACATAGAGCAGCGCGATGGCGTCACCGCCCTGCTTGTCGCGGCCGAGCTGGAAGTTGGCGATGTTGACGCCGGCAGTACCAAGCGTCGTGCCGATGAAGCCGATCATGCCGGGAACGTCGGTATTGGTGATGTAGATCATGTGCGAGCCGACATCGGCATCGAGATTGATGCCCTTGATCTGGATGAAACGCGGCTTGCCATCCGAAAACACCGTGCCGGCGACGGAACGCGTCATGCTTTCGGTCGTCACCGTCAGCTTGATATAACCGTCGAACACGCCCGTCTTGTCACGCTTGACCTCAGAAAGCACGACGCCCTTTTCCTTGACCATGATCGGCGCCGAAACCATGTTGACGTCGGCAACCTGTGGCCGGATGAGGCCGGCGAGCACGGCGCTCGTCAGCGCCCGCGTGTTCATGTTGGCGGTGATGCCGTCATAGAGGATTTCGATTTCCTTGATCGGCTCCTCGGTGACCTGGCCGACGAAGGCGCCGAGCACATCGGCAAGGCGGATGAAGGGCTTCAGGATCGGCGCTTCCTCAGCCGTGATCGACGGCATGTTGATGGCGTTGGAGACAGCACCCTTGACGAGGTAATCCGCCATCTGTTCGGCCACCTGCAGCGCGACGTTTTCCTGCGCCTCGGTGGTCGAGGCGCCGAGATGCGGCGTGCAGACAACATTCGGCAGGCCGAAGAGCGGGCTTTCCTTGGCCGGCTCGACCTCGAACACGTCGAAGGCGGCACCGGCGACATGGCCGGACTTGATGGCTTCGGCAAGGGCTGCCTCATCGACCAGGCCGCCGCGGGCGCAGTTGATGATGCGCACGCCGGGCTTGGTCTTTGCCAGCGCTTCCTTGTTGAGGATGCCGCGCGTCTTGTCGGTCATCGGCACGTGCAGCGTGATGAAGTCGGCCCGGGCGAAAAGCTCGTCCAGCTCGACCTTGGTGACGCCCATCTCCTCGGCGCGCTCCTTGGAGAGGAACGGATCGTAGGCGACGACATGCATCTTCAAGCCGATAGCGCGGGCGCAGACGATCGAGCCGATATTGCCGGCGCCGATGACGCCGAGCGTCTTGCCGGTGATCTCGACGCCCATGAATTTCGACTTTTCCCATTTGCCGGCCTGCGTCGAGGTATCGGCTGCCGGAAGCTGGCGGGCGACGGCAAACATCAGCGCGATCGCGTGTTCGGCAGTGGTGATCGAGTTGCCGAAGGGCGTGTTCATGACGATGATGCCGCGGCGCGAGGCGGCCGGAATATCGACATTGTCGACGCCGATGCCGGCGCGGCCGACAACCTTGAGGTTCGTCGCCCCTTGGATGATCTTTTCCGTCACTTTGGTGGCGGAGCGGATGGCCAGACCGTCATATTTGCCGATGACGTCGAGCAGACGGTCCTTGTCCTTGCCGAGCTGCGGTTCGAAATCGACTTCGACGCCGCGGTCGCGGAAAATCTGGACGGCGGTTTCCGACAATTCGTCGGATACGAGAACGCGAGGTGCCATTGTGGCCTCCTTCTAAAGTGTTCAGCGATGGATGAAATCGGGAATGCCAGAGCATGATGCCGAAAAGTGTCGGCGGTTTTCGGACGACACCATGCTCTAATTCTTTGATTCGGCTCCGCCCGGTGGCGGAGCCGAATGCGATCACGTCAGGCGGCCGCCTGAGCGAGCTGCGCCTTCTGTGTTTCGAAGGCCCAGGAAAGCCACGGCATCAGCTTCTGCATGTCGGATGCCTCGATCGTGGCGCCGGCCCAGATGCGCAGGCCGGACGGCGCGTCGCGGTAGTGCCCGACGTCATAGGCGACGCCTTCCTTTTCCAGGAGGCCGACCAGTCCCTTGGCGAAAGCCGCCTGGCCGTCTTCGTCGAGGGCTGCGATGTCGTTGTCGACGATCTTCAGGCAGACGGAGGTGTTGGACGCCGTTTCCGCCTTGACGGCAAGATTAGCGATCCAATCGTTTGCCGCGACGAAATCGTGGATAACCTTCGCATTGGCATCGGCACGGGCAATCAGCGCCTTGAGGCCGCCGAGGCCCTTGGCCCAGACCAGCGCATCGATATAGTCCTCGACGCAGAGCATCGACGGCGTGTTGATCGTTTCACCCTGGAAGATGCCTTCCGTCAGCTTGCCGCCCGAGGTCATGCGGAAGATCTTCGGCAGCGGCCAGGCCGGCGTATAGGTGGTGAGAC
Source organism: Rhizobium leguminosarum bv. trifolii WSM2297 (assembly GCF_000271845.1). The sequence continues at coordinate 2,814,480 of NZ_JH719395.1, forward strand.
GCTCGACGGCGCGTGGCGAAAGAATGATGACGCCGTGTGCGCCCTCGCCGCCCAGAACCTTCTGCCAGGAGAAGGTGACGACATCGAGCTTGGCGAAATCGAGGTCCTGAGCGAAAGCAGCCGAGGTGGCATCGCAGATCGTCAGGCCCTTGCGGTCGGCAGGGATGAAATCGGCGTTCGGCACGCGCACGCCCGACGTGGTGCCGTTCCAGGTGAAGACCACATCGCGATCGAAATCGACGGCGGAGAGATCGGGAAGCTCGCCGTAACCGGCTTCGAGCCTGCGCACGTCCTTGAGCTTCAGCTGCTTGACGACATCGGTGACCCAGCCGGCGCCGAAGCTTTCCCAGGCGAGCATGTCGACGCCACGTTCGCCGAGCAGCGACCAGAGCGCCATTTCGACGGCGCCGGTATCGGACGCCGGAACGATGCCGATGCGGTAATCCGCCGGCACGTCGAGAATTTCACGGGTAAGGTCGATGGCCTGCTTGAGCTTGGTCTTACCGACCTTCGCGCGGTGCGAACGGCCAAGGGCCGCGTCGGAAAGGGCGTCGAGCGACCAACCGGGGCGCTTCGAGCAGGGGCCAGAAGAAAAATGAGTATTCTGCGGACGGATGTCCGGCTTTGCGGTCTTCGCCATGATGCTATCCTCTCAGATAGAAAGCCCTTCGTTGGGGAAGGGTGTCCCGCCGCCGTGTGTATGGATTGCCGGCGCCATAGTCAAGATCGAAGTGTCGCAGAGAGAGGATAATTTGACGCAGGCACGCTTGACGCAGCAAAAAGCCGCCCGGGCGGGCGGCTTTCTGAAGAGGGAGAATTGAGCTTACTTGTAGACCGCCGGCTGCAGCGGAATTTCCGGCGGCGGTTCGTAGCTCGCCTGGGCGCAGCCGCCGAACAGATAGCGGGCACCGACGCGGGCTTCGTGGACGCTAAGACCCTTGTCGCGGCCGGGGCCGCCGTTTTCGGCGTAGCCGAACATGTTGCCGCCATCGATATGCAGGTAACGGTAGCCGACATCGGCCTTGACGTTGCAGGTGACGTCGATCGAGGCGCCGGCCATGAGGGCGTAAGTAAAGCGCCAGTTGCCCTTGCCGCCATGGGTGACCTGGTCATCGCAGAAGCTGCCGTCATCGGCGCAGGCAACGTTGCGGAGGTTCTTCCACTTTACGTAGGAACCGCCGATACCGGCGCCGACGTAAGGGGTGACGTAGCCATAGGTTCCGAGATCGACGTAAGCGTTGGCAAGCAGCGTGTAGGCGGTCAGCGAAGAGCGGTCGCTCGACGTGCAATCCACCAGGGGGAAGCCGCATTGTCCAACCGTCGAGCCCTTGAAATCAGCCTGCGTCAGATAGTCGAAGGTCAGATCGGTGCGCAGATAGCTGTTGATCTGATAACCGACACCGCCGCCGATCGTCCACGCGTCGTCCAGATCGGCACGATCGAAATCGACCTCGGTGGCGTTACTGCCCTGGAAATAGCGCGCGCCGCGCAGATCGGTGAAGGCATAGCCGACATCGCCGCGCAGGTACCAGCCGGTTGCTTCGGTGACCGTTACCTCGGGCGGCTGCTCCGGGATCGGTTCGGCGGGGGCGAGGTCCGCGGAATAGGCGTTTGTCGCGATCAACAATGCGGCGAAGATGCCGGACAAGCTTCTTTTCATGGATCCCACTCCAAATTCGTTGGGTCGGCAGGCTGAAGTCGCTGCCAAACTGATACGCTTCGGATGGATAATGAAGGGGAAACGTTAAAAGCTGCTTAACCACGATTATTTACCGTATTTTGCAGATACTCCCGAAAGAAAAACAGGGATCGCAGCGATAAGAATTACTGCCTGCGGCGACTATAGAATCTGGCTGAACCAAATGCGCATAACGAAAAAGCCGGCGCATGCGCACCGGCTCCTTCGGTAATCTATTTTCACAGCGTCAGGCGGCAGTCCGCACGTTCGAGATCGTGCCGATCAGCTCGTTGACGATGCGCTCGATCTGGGCGCGGTCGTCGCCCTCGGCCATGACGCGGATCAGCGGCTCGGTGCCCGAGGGGCGGATGACGAGGCGGCCGTTCTTGGCGAGTTCGGCTTCGGCATCGGCGATCGCCTTCTGCACCTGGATATCCTCCAGCGGCTTGCCGCCGCTGATGCGGACGTTGCGCAGGAGCTGCGGCACCGGCTCGAAGCGGCGGCAGACCTCGCTGACGGTCCGGCCGGTCCGCTTGACCGCGGCCAGAATTTGCAGCGCTGCAACCAGACCGTCGCCGGTCGTGCCGTAATCCGAAAGCACGATGTGGCCCGACTGCTCGCCGCCGACATTGTAATTGTGCTGGCGCATGTGCTCAACGACGTAGCGGTCGCCGACCCGCGTGCGGGCAAGCGCCATGCCGCGCTCATCGAGGAAGCGCTCGAGGCCGAGGTTGGACATCACGGTGGCGACGATGCCGTTGCCGCGCAGCTGCTGGCTCTCGGCCCAGCTCTCGGCGATGACGGCCATAAGCTGGTCGCCGTCGACGATGGAGCCGTTTTCGTCGACGATGATGACACGGTCCGCATCGCCGTCGAGCGCGATGCCGATATCGGCACGCACCTCGTCGACCTTCTTCTGCAGCGCAACCGGGCTGGTGGAGCCGCAATTGAGATTGATGTTGGTGCCGTTCGGCTCATTGCCGATGGTGACGACTTCGGCGCCGAGTTCCCAGAGCACGGCAGGCGCCACTTTGTAGGCAGCACCATTGGCGCAGTCGATCGCGATCCTCAGCCCCTGCAGCGTTACGTCGCGCGGCAGCGTACGCTTGGCATGTTCGATATAGCGGTCATGCACGCCATCGACGCGCTTGGCGCGCCCGATGTCGTCGGATTTGGCAAGCTGGGCGTTCAGGTCCTTTTCGAGCAGATCCTCGATCTCGGCTTCGAGGTCGTCGGAAAGCTTGTAACCATCAGGGCCGAAGAGCTTGATGCCGTTATCCTCATAAGGATTGTGCGAAGCCGAGATCATCACGCCGATATCGCAGCGCAGCGAGCGAGTCAGCATCGCGACGGCAGGCGTCGGAATCGGGCCGAGAATAAAGGCATCCAGACCGGCAGCCGTGAAGCCCGCGACCATGGCATTCTCAAGCATATAGCCGGAAAGACGCGTATCCTTGCCGATGACGACGCGGTGGCGGTGGTTGCCGCGGCGGAAGATCGTGCCGGCGGCAATGCCGACCCGCATGGCGAGATCCGGCGTCATCGGGAAGACGTTGGATTGGCCGCGAATTCCGTCCGTACCGAAATAGCGTCTCTTCATCTGCACTCCTGCGCTTTCCGCGCGCCATTCAAGGCAGCGCACCGTTCCAAGCGAATCCGGCTTCCATGGAATGTCGTCAATCCAGGAGCGTGATTCATGCTTGCCTCAATTCAGCGGAATGCCACAAAATGCGGCGAACGGCACGTAAATTAGCAAGAAAAATGATTATATCCCGTTACCAATAGAAAAGGCCGGATCTCCCGCTGGGGAAATCCGGCCTTGTTCAAGATCGTCCTAGCCGCTCAATGCGGCTGCGGTTCGAGGCCGGCCTCGGGCTCATCACCCTTGGTGGCGGGCCGTGCGCCGGCTTTCGGAACTGCCGAGCCGCGGCTTGGCGGCGAATCATCGCCGAGATCGCGGGAGGGCTTTTCGCCGCGGATCAGCGCCTTGATCTCTTCACCGGTGAGCGTCTCGTATTCGAGAAGACCTTCGGCAAGAGCGACGAATTCGTCGTGCTTATCCGTCAGGATGGTGCGGGCCTGCGTATAGGCTTCGTCGATCAGGCGGCGCACTTCATTGTCGATCTTCTGCGCGGTTGCTTCCGAAACGTTCTTCGACTGCGAAACCGAATGCCCGAGGAAGACTTCCTGCTGGTTCTCGCCATAGGCGACCTGACCGAGCTGATCTGAAAAGCCCCATTGCGTGACCATCGCTCGGGCAAGCTTGGTGGCCTGCTCGATGTCGGAGGAGGCACCCGAAGTGATGTTCTCCTTGCCGAAAGTGAGCTCTTCGGCGACGCGACCGCCCATCATGATGCAAAGCCGCGAGACCATCCACTTGTAGCTCATCGAGTAGCGATCGCCCTCGGGAAGCTGCATGACCATGCCGAGCGCACGGCCGCGCGGAATGATCGTCGCCTTGTGCAGCGGATCGGCGACGGCGACATTGAGCGCGGTGATGGCGTGGCCGGCCTCATGGTAAGCGGTGAGCTTCTTTTCCGCCTCGGTCATGGCCGAGGATCGGCGCTCGGCGCCCATCATGATCTTATCCTTGGCGTCTTCGAATTCCTGCATGGTGACGACGCGCTTGTTGCGGCGGGCGGCCATCAGGGCGGCTTCGTTGACGAGGTTCATCAGGTCGGCGCCGGAGAAACCGGGCGTGCCACGGGCGAGAACCTTGAGATCGACATTCGGCGCCAGCGGAACGTTGCGGGCATGCACCTTGAGGATGCGCTCGCGGCCGACGATATCCGGGTTCGGCACCACGACCTGGCGGTCGAAACGGCCGGGACGCAACAGCGCCGGGTCGAGCACGTCGGGACGGTTGGTGGCGGCGATCAGGATCACCCCTTCATTCGCCTCGAAGCCATCCATTTCCACAAGCAGCTGGTTCAGCGTCTGCTCGCGTTCGTCATTGCCGCCGCCGAGACCGGCGCCGCGATGGCGGCCGACGGCATCGATTTCGTCGATGAAGATGATGCAGGGCGCATTCTTCTTCGCCTGCTCGAACATATCGCGCACGCGGCTGGCGCCGACGCCGACGAACATTTCGACGAAGTCAGAACCTGATATGGTGAAGAAGGGCACGTTGGCTTCGCCGGCAACCGAGCGGGCGAGCAGCGTCTTGCCGGTGCCCGGAGGGCCGACGAGCAGCACGCCGCGCGGGATCTTGCCGCCGAGACGCTGGAACTTCTGCGGATCCCGCAGGAATTCGACGATTTCTTCGAGATCCTGCTTGGCCTCGTCGACACCGGCGACGTCCTCGAAGGTGACACGGCCATGCGCTTCGGTGAGCAGCTTGGCCTTCGACTTGCCGAAGCCCATTGCGCCACGTGAGCCGCCCTGCATCTGCCGCATGAAGAACAGCCAGACGCCAAGAATGAGCAGCATCGGCAGCAGCGTTCCGAGGTAGCTCAGAAAGCCGGAGGAACCATCGGTCTCCGGACGCGCGGTGACAGCAACGTTTTTGGCCTGCAGGCGGTCGAGCAAGCTGTCGTCGATGACGGGCGAATAGGTCTGGAAGTTATTGTTATTCTCCAGATATGTTCCGCTCAGCCGATTGCCGGTGACCACGACATCCTTCACGCGGCCCGCATCGACCTCACGCAGAAACTGCGAATAAGGGATTTCGCGGGAGCCCGTTTGCGCCGGCGCCGTCTGGAACATACTGAAAAGGGCGATCAGCAGAAGCGCTATGATCGCCCACAAGGCGAAATTACGTAAGTTAGGGTTCATTGAACTCCCCAGCACTGGAACAGCCGCCTCATGGCGACCGTCTTATTCGTTTCTAACATAGGGTTGCGCCGTGCGATTGCCAAGGCGATCCCCCAGGTCAGATGGTTTTTCCGTCAATACTTCTTAAAGGCGGCCTCGCATAGGGCGCCGTCGCGAAAACCGCCGAAAGCCTGTTGGCAAAGATGAAGTCAAATCGTGTCAAAAAGCGGTCGAAGGGTGCGAAATAGGGCGTGAGATCGATCGCTCCGGCGGATTCCGGAGATAATGGGGCCCCTCCAGCGGATAAAGCCGGTGCCGACGCGATGGCACGGTTCCATGCGGCTTTGGGAAGGTGCTCAAAATGATCCTCCCTCATTCCTGTCCTCGGGCTTGCGGCGGCCTCGATTTCAATCGATACGTCAAGTCCGTTGCTGACAATAAACCTCCCATCCCACTCCCCCGCCTCCCCCGGCGGCAGAACCAGAGGCAATATCCCCCGGCTCTCGCGGGAAAAATAAAGCCCGTCCCGCCTGAGGTCGAACACCACCCTGCCGACAGTCATCCGTCCCGGTTCGCCGCTGGCGGCAAACAGCAGCAAGCGCTCCATCTGTGCCCTGCCCGGCACAAACGGCTGCCCGCCCAAAACCGCCGTCAGACGGCCAAGTACATAGTCGAGCAAAGCGCGATCCTGCCGCAACCCGTCAGGCATCACCTGCCCGAGCAAACCGCCGTGAAGCCGGAAATGACGATCCAGCCATTCTGCTCCTCTGGACGACAGAGCCAGCCGCTCGTCCCAAGCCGCGCGGATATCCTTCTCCGTGCCTCTCTCGGCCGTAAGCTGCCGGCGCGTCCGCACGCGCTCGTATTTCATATCCTCGTTGCTCGGATCGTCGACCCACCTCACGCTCCGCTCTCTGAGTAAAGCCCGGATATCTGTCCGGGTGGAAAAAAGAAGCGGGCGCAAAATCCAGAAACGCCGGTCGAAAAGCACCGCATCGGCAATACCTGAGGAAACCTGCTCCGTCCGCATGCCGCGCATGGCAAGCGTTTCGCGCTGATCGTCGAATGTATGGCCGGTGACGATGAGATCGGCTGTAACGCTTTCTGCGGCATTGGCGAGCAGGCCATAACGCGCCTCGCGGGCTGCAGCCATGATACCGGCCTTCGGCTTGGCGCCTTGCCAAGTCATTATGGTGTGGGGAATACCGAGCGATGTGCAGAGGGCTGCGACCTCGCGCGCCTCGTCTGCGGAGCCGGCGCGCAACGCATGATCGACGGTCGCAGCGCATAGGGAAATTTTGAGATTCGGCGCGGCCTTCCCGGCTTCATCGAGAAGGAAAAGCAGGCCGGTGGAATCGCTGCCGCCCGATATCGCGACGAGAATGCGTGCGGGGCTTTGAAGCGATGTGAGAAACTGGAGGATCGCCTCTCGCGGCGATCGGGCTTCCGGAGACATGCCGGAAGACCTTAGCAGGCGAGGCGCTTCTGTTCGCTCGCAACCTTGCTTATGACGGCACGCGAAGCCTTCGGATAACGCTTCGAGACTTCGCGCAACGTCGCACAAGCCGTCTCCTTATTATCGAGGGCGGCAAGCGACATGCCGAGCTTCAACAGCATCTCAGGCGCCTTTTCCGATGTGCCGTATTTCTGGTGCGCATTGAGGAAGGTTTTCGCCGCCTCATTGTACTTGCCCTGGGAATAGAGCGCTTCGCCGAGCCAGAAATTGGCGTCCGCTGCCCGCGCGCTGCTCGGGTAGCGGGTGATGTACTGGGTGAATTCCTGTTCGGCCGTGCTGTAATCGCCGGACAAGACGTGACCATAGGCCGCCTTGTACTGGTCCGCCTCACCACCGAGCGAGGCGGTCTGCTGCGGCGCGCCGGGAGTAGCGTCGGGGATAGGGCCGGAGCCCACTCCCGCATTGTCATCGACGGTTCCGCCGATCGGATTGCCGTTCTGATCGAAATCGATCGAGCCGAGCTCCTTCGGCGGCTGGCCGAGACCACTATTGCTGGGCACGTTGGTGGAGGGAGCCGTTTCGGCTCCCTGTGGTGCCTGGATCACCCTGGCAACGTCGTCACCGCCGGACGCTGCCGGAGCGGCATCGGTCTCGCTCTTCTTGACAGGAGCTTTGGCGCCACCGCCGCCGGCACCCGTCTTTTCCAACTGCTGAAAGCGGAATTCATTGTCTTCCTGCTGCTTGCGGATCGTCTCCTGCATTTGCAGCAATTGGAAGCTCATCTCCTCGATCCGCCCGTTCAGCTGCCGCAGCTGCTCTTCGAGCTGTTGCACGCGAACCTCTGCATCACCGCTCTGCACCTTGACAACCGGCGGCGCCGCTTGGTTTTCCGCAGACCGGCCGCCGAGATGCAGCCCAAAGAACGAGGCGGAATAGGCCGCCCGTTCGCTCCCGGTCACAGCCGCGAGGCACAGCATGCCTGCCACGACAAGTTTCTTCATATGTATCGTCCTGTCCCAGTGATTCTTCGCACCTCGATGGCACGAACAGGAGATTTTTCCAATTGCTTTCAAAAAGCAACGGAGTCTGGCCAAAGTGTGGTCAAAAAGAAAGGCGGCCCCCGAGAGGACCGCCTTCCGAAAGCGCACTGAATCGGCAGATTACATGCCGGCGCCGCCGAGAACCGTGACCGCGCGGCGGTTCTGCGACCAGCAGGAAATATCGTCGCAGACGGCAACCGGACGTTCCTTGCCGTAGGAGATCGTCTTCAGGCGCTGCGCCGGGACACCACGCGAAGCAAGATAATCCTTGGCGGCAGCCGCACGGCGGGCACCGAGCGCGAGGTTATATTCGCGTGTGCCGCGTTCGTCGGCATGGCCTTCGACAGTGATCTGATAGTTCGGGTAGCGGCCGAGCCACTGGGCCTGACGGTCGAGCGTCTGCGAAGCATCGGCGCGGATCGACGAGGAGTCGGTATCGAAGAAGATGCGGTCGCCGACATTGACCGTGAAGTCCTGGGCCGAGCCCGGCGTGGCGGAACCGCCCGCGCCGCCGCCGAGACCGAGATCACCGGCGCTGTTCGGCGGCTTCTTGGCGCAGCTTGCCAGCGCGAGACCGGCGACCAGCGCGATCATGACGGGGTTGCGGGCGAAATTCTGCATGCGGCTCATTGCCGGGGTATGAATTCGGCTCATGGCCGGTCTCCTTGCGGGTTCATTAGGGTTTCTGGACAGTAACCGCACTCGGTTAACTGCCCCTCAAAAATTATGGTTAACGAATTACTGATTTGTCCCTTTGTCGCTCGGTTCCATGACTTTGGGACGAGATGAAGGCAGCAGCGCATTGCCTACTCCATAAGCGGCGACCAAGCCGGGTCGGAACCGTAGCTCGGCGTCTTCACAAGCTGTTCGTTGTAACCGGTCAGATCGATCGAATAGAGCTGCGGACCGCCTGAGCCTGCCGCCTGACGAAAGAACATCAGCACGCGGCCGTTCGGCGCCCATGTCGGGCCCTCATTGTGGAAGCCGGTCGTCAGGATGCGCTCGCCCGAACCATCCGGCTTCATCACGCCGATCGAGAACTTGCCGCCGGCCTGCTTGGTGAAGGCGATCAGATCGCCGCGCGGCGACCAGACCGGCGTCGAATAGGAACCGTCGCCGAAGGAAATGCGGGTCTGACCGGAACCATCGGCATTCATCACATAGATCTGCGGCTTGCCGCCGCGGTCGCTTTCGAAGCTGACGCGCGCGCCGTCAGGCGAATAAGAGGGCGAGGTGTCGATCGCAGCGGTCGAGGTCAGGCGCGTCGTCGTGCGCGAGCGCAAGTCCATCGTATAGATGTTGGAATTTGCATCCTGCTGCAGGCTCATAATCACCTTCTGACCATCGGGCGAAAAGCGCGGCGAGAATGTCATGCCCGGGAAATTGCCGACGACCTCGCGCTGCCCGGTTTCCAGCTGCAGCAGATAGACGCGCGGCTGCTGGTTGGCAAAAGACATGTAAGTGACTTCCTGCCGGCTCGGCGAGAAGCGCGGCGTCAGCACGAGATCACTGCCATCGGTCAGCATGCGCACGTTGAAGCCGTCCTGGTCCATGATCGCCAGCTGCCGCTTGCGCTGCTGCTTGGTGCCGGATTCGGAAACGAAGACGACACGAGTGTCAAAATAACCTTCCTCACCAGTGATCTGCTTGTAGATCGCATCGGCGATGATGTGCGCCACACGGCGCCAGTTCTCCGGCTGCGTATAGAACTGCTGACCGGTCATCTGCTGCCCGGCGAATGGGTCCCAGAGCCGGAATTCGGCGCGAAGACGACCATCCGCTTCCTTGGTAACCCGGCCGGTGACCAGCGCCTGGGCGTTAATGACCTTCCAGTCCTCGAAACGCGGCGCGGCATCCGGATTGGAGATCTTTTCGATAAAGGCCGTCTTGTTGATCGGGGCAAACAGGCCGGAACGCTGCAGGTCGGCGGCGATGACTTGCGAGACCTGCGCGCCTATGTCGCCCTGGAAGTCAGTCACCGCAATCGGCATCGGCTGGACATTGCCTTTTCGGATGTCGAGGGTAACTAGCGCGTTGGCCGGCGTCGCGAAGACGGCAGCGGTCATCAGACCAGCTGCGACCAAAATGGCGCGAAAAAAGGAATATTTTGTCATACCAAACAGCCTTTCAGCATCTATGGAGTCGGATCGCCGGTTTCGAAGCGCAGGACGACTTCCCTCCAGGAATCGTATTTATCTTTCGGAAGCATGGTGAATGGCGACGAGCGCTGCACCGCCCGGAGAGCTGCAGCCGATAGGCTTTTGCGAGCAGCTTCGTTGCCGCCCGAGGCTGTTACCTCGGGTGAACCAACGATCGCCCCGTTCTTATCGAGCCGCAGATTGATGTTGATCACGACTCTGCCGTCCGTCGCCTGCCCGGGAGGAATATTGAAGGACGAAGCAATAACGTGCTGTAAATCCATGGCTGACTTCTTGGAGGTCGCCGCGTCGACCGACTGTGCCAACACCTCAGGCGCACAAGCCAGAATCGCTCCAAGCATGATAGCGGCTGCAAAAGACATGTTGCCATGGGACAGATCCGTCAGCATCTAGATTCCCATAGAACTCGGATCGAAATTTAGGTCGAACTCATTCCAAGCCTCATACTTGTCCTTCGGAAGCATCGAGAAGGGGGCGGATTTCATGACAGCTCTATAGGCCCCGCCTTCCAACGCACGGCGTGTGGCATCGCTGCCGCTGCCGCCCGATGACTCGACTTCTGGCTGGCCGATAATATTGCCATCCTTGTCGAGTTTCATATGCACCTTGATGACCATGCCGGAAAGGCCTTCCATCCCCGGGGTGACAAGCCAGTTCCCCTCGATCAAGCCGCGCACCGCATCTTCTTCGCTCTGGCTGAGCTTGGAACCACCATTGCTCTTCTTCGCACCAAGCGACGCTTCCTGCGTCGAGCGCTTGGCGCCGCCGGCGGAAGGATCAGTCTTATTCAGCAGCGCAGCAACCTCGTCGGCATTGAAGTCGCTCTTCATCGATGAGGCCGATTTCGCTGTTTCCTGCTTCTTGTCGGCCTTCTTCTTGTCGGTCGGTGTGTCGGCAGTCTTCGGCTGGTCCGGGGTCTTTTCCGGCGGCTTTTCGGCGGGCTTCTGCGGTTCCGGCGGCTTCACCTGCGGTTTGGCGACTGGGGTCGGCACATTGTCGGGCAGCGCCTCGGCGTCCGGCTTCGGCGGCTCCTCAGGCTTGGCCTGTTCTTCCGGCGGCTTTTCCTCGGGCTTCGGCGGCGTCACTTCGACGGGCTTCGGCGGCGGAATGGAAGCGACCTCCTTCGGCTGCTCGACTTCCGTTTCCTCCTTGACGATGTCCTTGACATCATTCGGCTTCGGATCGGTCTTCGGCATCGGCTTTTCGCTCGAATTCGCCGCGGCAGCCTCGCTATTGCTCGGCTTGGCATTCGGCACCGGCGGCGTTTTCAGGTCGACATTGTTGTCGCCGGCGTTCTCCGCGGGTTGGGCGATCGGCGGGCGCGTCGTCGGCACGGGCGCAGACGTCTCCTTCTTCGGAGCTTTCTTGTCGCCCTGCTGCATCTGGGTAATGGATTCCACCGGCACGAGATCGACCGGCATCGCTTCGAAATCCTCCACCTTGAAGGATTCCGGCGCACTGAGCGACACCATCGCCCAGGTAAGCACCAGGCAGTGCAGGACAGCAGATGTGACGACGCTGGTCTTCATCTTGAACGCTATTGGTCCTTCTTCTGCTGCGTCACGAGGCCGATATTCTTGAAGCCTGCGCCCTGGATGCGCGCCATGACGTCGGCGATGACGCCATAGGGTGCCGTTGCGTCGCCGCGCACGAAGATCCGTTCGTTATAGCCGGTCGTGGCGATCGCCTCGAGCTTGGCGGCAATCTCGGCGGCCGGGATCGGCGTTTCCTGCAGGAACACTTCGCCGTCATTCTTGACGGAGATGGTGATCGGCTGCGTCTCGGAATTCAGCGCCTTGGCCTGCGTTTCCGGCAGGTCGATCGGCACGCCGACGGTCATCATCGGTGCTGCGACCATGAAGATGATCAAAAGCACGAGCATGACGTCGACCAGCGGCGTCACGTTAATTTCGGAGATTACGGCCCTGTTCCGACCGCCGCGACGGCGGCGTCCGCCGCCCCCGCCGCCATTGCCTCCAACAGCCATACCCATGTCAGTATACTCCGTTGGTTACTGAGCGGCAGCGCGCGGCTGCAGTTTCTCGTCGATCTGGCGCGAAAGTATGGCGGAGAATTCATCCGCGAAACCTTCCATGCGGCCCGAGAGCTTGCCGGCATCGGCTGAGAACTTGTTGTAGGCGATAACCGCCGGGATAGCGGCAACCAGGCCGATCGCGGTGGCAAGCAGCGCTTCGGCGATACCGGGCGCCACGACCGCAAGGTTGGTCGACTTCGAACCGGCAATGGCCTGGAACGAGGTCATGATGCCGACGACCGTGCCGAAGAGGCCGATGAACGGTCCGGCCGAACCGATCGTTGCCAGTGACCCGAGACGGGCGCCGAGAAATTCCGATTCGCGTGACAGCGTCACGTCCATCGCCCGATCGATACGCATCTGCAGGCCGATCGGCGAACGGGCGCCGCGTTCGAAGGATTTCTTCCACTCGCGCATGGCGGCCACGAAGATCGCCGCCAGCCCCGTATTGTTGCGTTCCGACAGCGAGCGGTAGAGTTCTTCCAGCGACTGGCCCGACCAGAACACCTGCTCGAACTTGTCGAACTGGCGTCGTGCGCGGCCATAGGCCAGGTATTTGTCGATGACAATCGCCCAGGTCCACACCGAGGCCGCGATAAGCCCGAGCATGACGAGCTTGACGACGATACCGGCCTGCATGAAAAGCGACCAGAGGCTGACGTCCGTCGTTGCTGCTGCTAATCCTACTTGTTCCATTGATCCAAAATCCCCGAATCCAAACGCCCGGTGCTGGACCGGGCGGCACAAACTGATCTCGCAAGAAGTGTCCGGCGGCCGCCGCCCAAAGCCCTGGTCAAACTTCCAAGCTCATCTTCCGCCTTCTTGCCGTCAAATTTGGTCAAAGGAAGGCGTGCACCGCACAAACTCCGACTTTCCCAGTAAGACACTATTATGGTTAATAGATCGTTAGTGCCGGACTGTGACAGTAAGCCTGTGTTTGGAAGATTTCGTTCCATGGTTTACTTGACCGGAGCAAGATCCGGTTGCCGAAAGAGCGTTCATCCTGCGGCGCGGGAATTCCTTCACATAAACTCAAGTTTTGGCAAGCCTGAATTCCGGGCGATTCGCGCCTATAGCGGCGTGCTGCCTTCCAGGAATTTTGCCGCCAGTGTTTCCGGCAGCCGCCGCGGCCGCCCCTTGGCGTTGATGACGGCGATGATCACCTTGGCGGCGATCAGCAGCGTCTCGCCCGAACGGATCTGCTGATTGAGCACCATCTTGGCGCCGCCGGCTTTTTCCGTGTGCGTCAAGATCGTCAGCACATCGTCCATGCGCGCCGGGCTCTTGAAGTCGATCTCCATGCGGTGGACGACGAAGACCAGGCCCTCCTCGTCGGCGCTGATCAGCTCGCGCTGCTCGACGCCGAGGCAGCGCAGATAATCGGTGCGGCCGCGCTCGAGGAAATGCAGGTAGCGGGCGTGATAGACCAGGCCGGAGAAGTCCGTATCCTCATAATAGACCCGTTGGACGAGGCGGTGTCCGGCTTCCGTCAGCTCTCCCGAAATGGAAAAAGGGCGTTCCGTCATAATTTTCTCCAAACTTCGGTGCCCTCTTTGGCGCAACGCTTTCCGCCAGGCAAGCATTGAATGCCCGACCGGCAGGCGTTGAATGCCCAGCCGGCAGGCGTTGAATGATTGTCATAATTCCTAACTATTCCCGATAACGAACGAACCAAGGAGACGAAGCGATGAAGATTGCGGTTATGGGTGGAGATGGCTTCATTGGCTGGCCGACATCGCTGCATCTCTCCGATGCCGGTCACGACATCCATATTCTCGACAATCTCTCGCGCCGCTGGATCGACACCGAACTCGGCGTTCAGTCGCTGACACCGATGGATTCGATCCAGGAGCGTACCCGCATCTGGCATGCCGAAACCGGACGCCGCATCCACTTCAACTTGATCGATCTCGGCAAGGACTACGAACTCCTGAAGAACTGGCTTTCCGAGCATCGGCCCGATGCCGTCATCCATTTCGCCGAGCAGCGCGCCGCGCCCTATTCGATGAAGAGCGACCGCCACAAGAATTACACGGTCAACAACAATGTCAGCGCCACGCACAACCTCTTGAACGCGCTGACCGAGCTCAATCTCGACGCCCATCTCATCCACCTCGGCACCATGGGCGTCTATGGCTATTCGACAGTGGGCGCAGCGATCCCCGAAGGTTACCTGCCGGTCGGGATCGAAACCGCGGCTGGCGAAACGGTCAGCCAGGAGATCCTCTATCCCTCCAATCCCGGCTCGATCTACCACATGACCAAGTGCCTGGATCAGCTTCTCTTTCAGTTCTACGCTAGGAACGACGGCCTGAGGATCACCGACCTGCACCAGGGCATCGTCTGGGGCACACACACCGAGCAGACGCGCCGCCATGCGCAGCTGATCAACCGTTTCGATTACGACGGGGATTACGGCACGGTGCTCAACCGCTTCCTCATCCAGGCGGCGATCGGCTATCCGCTGACTGTGCACGGCACCGGCGGTCAGACCCGCGCCTTCATCCATATCCAGGATTCGGTGCGCTGCATCGAGCTGGCGCTTGAGAATCCGCCCGCCCGCGGCGCGCGCGTCGAAATCTTCAACCAGATGACGGAAACCCACCGGGTGCGCGACCTCGCCCAGATGATCGCGGGGATAAGCGGCGCCGATATCGCCTGGCTGCCCAACCCGCGCAAGGAAGCCGCCGAGAACGAGCTGATCGTTCAGAACGAGAAATTCCGCATTCTCGGCCTCGAACCGATCACCCTCGAAGCAGGCCTGCTCGGCGAGATCGTCGACGTCGCCAAGAAATTCTCCTATCGCGTCGACCGCTCGCGCGTGCCTGCTGTTTCCGCCTGGACCAAGGACATTGCCGCGACGATCAATCACGATCCGGAAGGCAAGCGGCTGAAGTCGGTGTCGTGAGCGATGAGATATGACGAACGCTAGGGAGCCTGCGGCCAACCCACAAATTCACCCTCATCACGTCAGCCCAACCATGGGGCGGCATCTCATTTGGACTCGTCAAAGCGGGAGGCTCGCAGCTTGCTCCCTCTTCTCCCCAGCGGGGAGAAGGTGGCCCGAAGGGTCGGATGAGGGGGCCACACGGTACGCCATTCATTGCTCTTCGCTCGCGCTCAGCGCATTCGCTCCTTGCGTCGCTCACCCCCTCAACCGCCTGCCGGCACCTTCTCCCCGCTGGGGAGAAGAGACGGGTAGCAACGCCTTGCCGACTCTCCTTCGCCAGAGCAAGATTTATCGGGGCAGTCAAACCCGATGAACCGCTCGCCCGTATTCGCCTACGTCACCCTCGTCACCAATGCCGACTACGCCATGGGCGCCACCGCCCTCGCCCGCTCGCTTCGCCGCACCGCCACCAGCGCCGACATCGTCGTCCTCCACACCGGCGGCGTCGACGCAGCCGCCCTCGCGCCTCTCGAAGCGCTCGGTTGCCGGCTGATCGAGGTCGCGCACCTGCCGCTGTCCGCCGCCTTCAACGAGCGCCATGCGCGTGGCCAGCTCCATTCGGCTGCCCCCTTCACCAAGGGCCGCAAGCCGGATTTCCATTCGCCGCTCGACAATTTCTGCAAGCTCAGGCTGTGGCAGCTCGTCGAATACGAGCGCTGCGTCTTCATCGATGCCGATGCGCTGGTGCTGAAGAACGTCGACAGGCTCTTCCTCTACCCGGAATTTTCCGCCGCCCCCAACGTCTATGAAAGCCTCGCCGATTTCCGCCGCATGAACTCCGGAGTCTTCGTCGCCAAGCCCTCGCAAGACACATTCCGGCACATGCTCGAAAGGCTCGACAGGCCGGACGCGTTCTGGCGCCGCACCGACCAGACCTTTCTCGAGACGTTCTTCCCGGATTGGCACGGCCTGCCGGTTTATTTCAACATGCTGCAATATGTATGGTTCACCATGCCGGAGCTTTGGGACTGGAACAGCGTTTCGATCCTGCATTACCAGTATGAAAAACCGTGGGAGAAAGATCATCCCAAGGCAGCGCGACTACAACCTTTGATCGATTTGTGGCACCGTTTCCACGATGGCCGCGATGTGCCCGAGATCGCGACGCAGGACAATCCGGAAGGGGCAACATGAAGGTACTGGTATCCGGCGGAACAGGTCTCGTCGGCCGCTATGTCGTCGAGGAACTGCTGACCGCCGGCTATCAGGTGATCGTCGGCGGACGCCGTGCGCCACATCCGCGCCTCTTCTCCCGCCCGGTCGAGTTCGCAGCTCTTTCGCTCGATCCCGACAAGGACCAGATCGATATATTCGACGACGCCTATTTCTTCGTCCATGCCGCCTTCAACCATGTGCCGGGCAAATACCGCGGCGGCGAGGGCGACGATCCGAAGACCTTCCACAAGTTGAACCTCGACGGCACCGTCCGGCTTTTCGAAGCCGCCAAACGCGCCGGCACGCGCCGCTGCATCTTCCTCTCCAGCCGCGCCGCATATGGTCAACATCCCGAAGGAACCGAACTCACGGAAACGATGCTGGCCGAGCCAGAAACGCTCTACGGCCAGGTCAAGCTCGATGCCGAACGTGCACTTACCCATCTCTCCACCCCGGGATTTGCCGGCGTCAGCCTGAGGGCGACCGGCATCTACGGCGATCTCTCGCCGAACAAATGGGACGGTCTCATCGCCGATTACCTCGCCGGTCGGCCGGTGGTTTCGCGCGCGGGAACGGAGCTTCACGGGCGCGACCTCGGGCGTGCGGTACGGCTGATGCTGGAGACGGAAAGCACCCGGATCTCCGGCGAGGTCTTCAACGTCTCGGACATATCGGTCGACACGCGCGATATCCTTTCACCCATCGGGCGCGAGACCGGATGTCGGCACCTGCTGCCGCCCGCCGCCGACAAGGCAGCGCTCAATCCCATGAGCACGGCGAAAATCCGCGCGCTCGGCTGGATGCCGGGCGGCGCGCCGTTGTTTGAGGAGACGATGCAACAGCTCGCCGCGACGCTGGCGGCAGCCCCACAACACAGGTCCACGCAAGTCTGACCTTGCAAGATGCGCCGAAAAGCAATCGAGGCCCCGAACTGTCGGGGGATTGTCCATGCAGGTCGCAACCACGTCTGCCTCCGTCATCTTGCGCGCCACGTCCTCAGCAGCGGGGATATCTGCCGCCGGAAGCGAGACTGATCAGGGGGTGCTGAAGCTGCAGCGCAGCACCCAGACGCTGCAGCAGATGCGGCAGACTTTGGCGAATTCCGGGGACGAGGCCAAGACGAAGGCGCAACGCAAGCTCGACGAGGCAAAGCAGCAATTGGAGATGCTTCGCAGCTCCAATATGCCGCCCGAGGTGGTCGCCCGTCTGGCCGCCGAACTGGCGCGCAAGCTCGGCACCGCCGCCTCGGAATTCACATCATCAGTCGCAACCGGCAGCTCGGCCGCGGTCGCCGCCGTGGATGCAACCACGGATCCAACCGCGGCCGCAACGAGCGGCGCCGATGCTGCGCTGACGGATACTTCAGGAGAAACCGGAACCGCCGCGACCGGCTTGCAGGAACCGGACGCCGCCACCAACGCCCGCAAGGCCTATCAGAGCGTCGCCGAGGATGCCCCGAAATTCTCGAACATCTCGGCCGATGATCGGGAAACGATGGAAGAATTCAAGGCGGTCGTGCGGGAACTCAAGCAATTGCTCGAAAAGGCGATGCACGACCTGCGGCAGCAGAACCGGCAAGCCGGGGCGAACGCCGGTCCTGATATGGCAGCCTTCTCCATCGTCACCGCGACAATACCGACAAGCATCGTCGTCTGACCTTCGGCCGAATCCCGCGGCGTGAAACGGGCGCAGCGCTGTCGCATCCGGCATTTGCATCGGACACCCAGCCGTCTATGCTCGCTCGAACTTTTCCAAATCCGGCGGATCGAATGACCGTGAAAGAACTGAAAGCGCAACTGCGCAACGAACGACTGTCGGCACGCGACGCCATTTCTCCCGAGAACCGCGCCTCCAAAAGTCTTGCGATGGCCGATCATGCCGGCGAGGCAGTGGGCTTTGCGCTGGGCACAATTGTCTCCGGCTTCCTGCCGATCCGTTCGGAAGCCGATCTCAGGCCGCTGATGGCGCGCTTTGCCGTGCGCGGTGCGCGGCTCTGCGTGCCGGCGATCCTTGATCGACAGACCATCGTCTTTCGCGAACTGGCGGACGGAGCGCCGCTTGTCGATACCGGTTTCGGCACGGTCGGCCCTGGTGCGGATGCCGCCATTCTCGATCCGGAAATCATGCTGGTGCCGCTTTCAGCCTTCGATATCAGAGGCCACCGCATTGGCTATGGCGCCGGCCACTACGACCGCGCCATCAGCCGGCTAAGGCAAAAAGGCCTGCATCCGAAGCTGATCGGCATTGCATTCGACTGCCAGGAAGTGGCACATGTGCCCGACGAGCCGCACGACATAAGCCTGGATGCCATCCTGACAGAAAGCGGCCTGCGCTTTTTTGCCTCTTGGATTGGATAGGGAATGCGGCTGCTTTTTCTGGGTGACATGGTCGGCAAGACGGGACGCACAGCGGTCTGGGACCGCCTTCCCGGCCTGATCTCCGACCTCAAGCTCGATTTCGTCGTCGTCAACGGCGAGAATGCCGCCGGCGGCTTCGGCATCACCGAAGACATCTTTCTGGAAACGATCAATGCCGGCGCCGATGTGGTGACGACGGGCAATCACGTCTGGGATCAGAAGGAAGCCGTGGCTTTTGCCGGGCGCCACGATCAATTCCTGCGACCGGCCAACTATCCGCAAGGCACGCCCGGCCGCGGCTCCGGCCTGTTCTATGCCAGGAACGGTGCGCGTGTGCTCGTCGCCAACGTCATGGGCCGGGTCTTCATGCATCCGGAGCTCGACGATCCCTTCAAATCGGCCGAGGTGATCCTGGACGCCTGCCCGCTGAAGGAGCAGGCCGATGCGATCATTTTCGATTTCCACGCTGAAGCGACCAGCGAAAAGCAGTGCTTCGGCCATTTCGTCGACGGCCGCGCCAGTTTCGTCGTCGGCACCCACACGCATGTGCCAACGGCCGACGCGCAGATCCTGAACGGCGGCACCGCCTATATGTCGGATGCCGGCATGTGCGGCGATTACGATTCCTCCCTCGGCATGGACAAGGAAGAGCCGCTCAACCGCTTCATCTCCAAGATGCCGAAGGGCCGCATGGAAGCAGCAAACGGCCCCGCGACGATCTGCGGCGTCGGCGTGGAGATTTCCGATGCCACGGGATTGGCCGAAAAGATCGCGCCGCTCCGGCTCGGACCGCGGCTGGCCGAGACGGTGCCGGAGTTCTGGCGCTAGCTAATGCATGTTGCCCGGAAGTGTGAAGCGGCTCCGGGAAGGCCACACGCATAAAAACAAAGAGCTGAAGCGTTGCGTGAATCACATTTGATGCGACACGCTTCAGCCCCACCTGCGCAACACGCGATTGTGAGCATCCCTAGTCTGGACCGCTGCGACCTCATGCCGCATCCTCCCGCCGCCAATTCAAAATGATGGAGTGCCGGAGGGTGGCATGAAGCCGCAATATTTTGTCCTCGCTATCGCATGCCTTGCGGCCTTCGCCGCGCCGGCTCCCGCCGGAGCACAGAACCAGCGAACGCCCGTCAGCCAGTGCCAGGCAATCGCGCAGAATGTCCCCAAGGTAACCTTCGCAAGCTTTTCCGGCACGGCCCCATTGGTGCCTGCCGTCTCCGAGGGCGAGGACGTCAAACTGACTTTTCTCGGCCATTCCACCTTCGAGATCGAAACTCCTGGCGGCATCGTCATCGCGACGGACTATAACGGCTGGTACAGGCCGGCGACGATGCCGGATGTGGTGACCATGAACAAGGCGCACACGAGCCATTTCACCTTGGCGCCCGATCCTGAAATCAAGCATGTGCTGCATGGCTGGAGCGATGTTCCGGGCGAGAAGGCCGAAATCAAACTCGTCGTCGGCGATGCCTATATCCGCAATGTCGCGACGGACATCCGCTTCAGCTACGGCCTCGGCGGCTCGCAGGAGAACGGTAATTCCATCTTCATTTTCGAAATCGCCGGCCTCTGCATCGGCCATCTCGGCCACCTGCATTACGAGCTGACGGATACCCATTACGCCGAGATCGGCCGCCTCGACATCGTCATGGTCCCGGTCGATGGCGGCCTGACCATGGGCGCCGACAGCATGAGCCGCGTCATCAAGCGGCTACGCTCGTCGTTGATTCTGCCGATGCATCGGCGCGGCCCGCCGGTCGAGGCCTTCGTCTCGATGTTCGGCAAGGATTTCGACGTCGCCAATGCGCCGGATGACAGCATCACCGTCTCCATGCGCACGCTGCCGAAAAAGCCGTTGATCTACGTGCTGATGGGTGTGCAGTAAAAAGGCCAGGTTACATCAGGGCCTTGCGCATCAGGCAAACTGCAGATGGCGCCTGATGCCGATATCCGGCGTCTTGTCGTCGTCGAGATTGGCCTTGGCGATCTCCCACCCGAATTTCAGGCTATTGCCGGTAGAGACCCAGATCTCGGCATCGTCGACATGCAGGGAAAGCATGGTGAGCCTTGGATCCTTCTTGCCGCCGTCATACCAGGCCGCGACGATCGAATTCCAGTATTCCTCGATCTTCGAAGGGTCAGGGCGCACTTCGATCACACCGGCAAGGCAGGCGTGATAGTCGTGATCCTTGCCGATGACGCAGAAATGCGCGCGGCTGCCCGGCTTTATGCCGCGCACAATATCGGCATCGGTCTTGGTATAGAACCAGATCGTGTTGGTGGTGGGATCGGCATGCGGCGCCATCGGCTGCATGTGCATGTCCAGCCCGGAAATTCCGAGCATGCCGGCATGAACATCGTTGACCTGATCCCAGAGCTGACGTGCTGGCTGTTCCTGCGCCTCGCTGAGACTTGCCATGACCGTTCCTTTCCGTTGGGGTGGAGTTCGGTTGAAACGTCATCCTCCTGCCTTTGTTCCGTTCGGAAGCAGCGACGACGCCGGCTTTTCACCGCAAGGGAATATGCGATAGTGCGCCCGACCGGAGAGGATCATAATGCGAACGCGACATTCGATTCTTGCTTTGATATTTTGCGTAACCTTTGCGCCCACAGGCCTTGCGGCGGAAAAGACCTTCAAGCCCGACGAAAACGGTCAGATCGTCTTTGTCACGCCCACAAGAAATATAGGCTGCGTCTATACCCCAAAGGGCGGCGTGGAAATGTATGTTCCCGAAGACGGCGGGCCGGAGCTTGCCTGCGATCGTATCGAACCGCTCTACGTCCGCCTCATCCTGGGGGCGAGCGGCAAGGCCTATATCTTCAAGATGGTCGGCGACACTGCCTGCTGCAGCGACGAGCATGTGCTCGACTATGGCGAGAACTGGAGGGGCGGCCCCTATTCCTGCACTTCCGGCACGGAAGGGATACGGTGCCGACGCCAGGACGGACATGGTTTCTTCGCTAGCCGCAAGCGGCTGACGGTTGATTGAGACAGGCGGCAGCACTCGTGCATCATGCAGCAAATCCACCGCTTTTCCCTTGAACGGGTGCCGTTTCGCTCTTATAAGGCGGCCCATTCCGAACAATGAGACGTGGACAGGGATGCCATGGCTGGCCATTCACAGTTTAAAAACATCATGCACCGCAAGGGCCGCCAGGATGCGGTGCGGTCGAAAATGTTCTCCAAGCTTGCACGCGAAATTACCGTAGCCGCCAAGGCCGGCTTGCCCGACCCGATGATGAATGCCCGTCTTCGCCTGGCGATCCAGAACGCCAAGGCCCAGTCCATGCCGAAAGACAATATCGACCGCGCTATCAAGAAGGCAGCTGGCGCCGACGGCGAAAACTACGACGAAGTCCGCTATGAGGGTTACGGCCCCGGCGGCACGGCGATCATCGTCGAGGCCCTCACCGACAATCGCAACCGCACCGCTTCCAACGTCCGTTCGATCTTCACCAAGGCCGGCGGCGCTCTTGGCGAAACTGGTTCCGTTTCCTTCTCCTTCGACCATGTCGGAGAAATCACCTACAAGCTTTCCGTTGGCGACGCCGACAAGGTGATGGAAGCCGCGATCGAAGCCGGCGCTGACGATGTCGAGACCGACGAAGAGGGCCACTACATCACCTGCGGCTTCGAAGCGCTCGGCGAGGTCTCGAAAGCCCTGGAATCCGGCCTCGGAGAAGCCGAAACCGTCAAGGCCGTCTGGCGCGCCCAGAACAATGTGCCGGTCGATGAGGAAAAGGCCCAGTCGCTGATGAAGCTCATCGACAGCCTGGAAGACGATGACGACGTCCAGAACGTCTATTCCAACTTCGAGGTCTCCGAAGAAGTGCTGGCGAAGCTTTCGGCCTGATTTTTCAGGCAGTCACCCATGAAAAACCCGGCGGCGATGCCGGGTTTTTTCTGTGGGATGCTCAACGGTCGAGAGCGTGCGCCCCCCTATGCGGCGGCCCGCATAAAACTTCCCAATCCCGCAAACAGTTCCACCGACCGTAGCCGCGCCTCGATGTCATGGATCGGCATCGAGATGATCACCTCGTCGGCCTGCGTTTCCTCGAGAAACGCCGTCAGTTTCGCCTCCGCCGTCTGCGGCGACCCCACCACGGCGTAACGCAGCGTGTGTTCGACGTTCATCTTTTCCATCGGCGACCAGAAATTTTCCATATCGGCCACCGGGCGCGGGAACGGGCCGCGGACATTGCGGCGCAGATTGACGAACTGCTGCTCGGCGGAGGTGAAATGATAGCGCGCCTCCTCGTCCGTCGCCGCCACCGCGCCCATGACCCCGACCATCACATAGGGCTTGTCGAGTGTCGCCGAGGGCTGGAAGCGGTCGCGGTAGATCGCGATCGCATCGAGCAGCATGTCGGGCGCGAAATGTGAGGCGAAGGCATAGGGAAGCCCAAGCATGGCGGCGAGCTGGGCGCTGTAGAGGCTGGAGCCGAGTAGCCAGATCGGGATATGCGATGAATTGCCGGGAACGGCAAGGATCGCCTGGTTCTCGACCGGTGTGTCGAGGAGCTGCTGCAGTTCCACCACGTCGTTCGGAAAGCTGTTGGCGCCGGCCTCGAGGTTGCGCCGCAGCGCCTGTGCCGTGCGCATGTCCGTTCCCGGCGCGCGCCCGAGGCCGAGATCGACACGGCCGGGGAAAAGGGCCTCCAGCGTGCCGAATTGCTCGGCAATGACGAGCGGCGAATGATTGGGCAGCATGATACCGCCTGAGCCGATGCGGATGCGCGTTGTCGCCGCCCCGACATGACCGATGACGACAGCGGTGGCCGCACTGGCGATCCCTGGCATGCCGTGATGTTCGGCGAGCCAGAAGCGCTTGTAACCGAATTCCTCGGCCTTACGCGCCATCCGCGCCGAACTGTCGAGCGACTGGCGGATACTGCTGCCGTCGGCAACGGGGGAAAGGTCGAGTATGGAGAAGGGAACCATGGGAAACCTGCCGGCCAGTTGAAGGATGCAGCCTATGTAGGTTCGCGCTTGCACCATTCCAAACCGAGCGCGCAAAGAAAAAGGGCCGCGCGAACGCGACCCTTTTTGCAATACTGCAGGCGGTGGCTACCGGTGACGGCGCAGCACATGCACCTCGGCGCTGGGCTGGTGATGGCCGGGGGGCAGCGTGAAATTGCCGAGCTGGCGGTCCATTTCCAGGGCTTCCGTCGCCAGCCGGTGGATCGCCGCCGTTGTCTCCTCGACCATCGAGGCATTCTGCTGCGTCATCGCGTCGAGTTCGGCCACGGCGCTGTTGATCTCCCGCAGCGTATCGGCTTCCTCGCGAGTCGCACCCATGATGTCGTGGATCTGTCCGTTGATCGCCTCGACATGGGCGCCGATGCCGTTCAGCGCAACGCCGGCCCTTTCCACCAGCGACACGCCGCTTTCGACCTCATGCGTCGATTTCTGCAGCAGGCTGGAGATCTCCTTGGCCGCGCTCGATGAGCGCTGGGCGAGTTCGCGCACTTCCATGGCGACGACGGCGAAGCCTTTGCCGGATTCACCGGCGCGCGCTGCCTCGACGCCGGCATTGAGCGCCAGGAGGTTCGTCTGGAAGGCGATTTCGTCGATGACCGAGATGATCGTGTTGATCTGGCGTGAAGAGGTCTGGATCGCCTCCATCGCCGCGATCGTCTCGCGCATGATCTGGCCGGAGCCGGTCGTCTCCTTCTTGGCGTCGCGGGCGATGCGCTCGGCCTGTTCGGCCCGCTCGATCTGCCGGCGGACGGACTGGGTGATGGCGCTGATCGCATTCGCCGTCTCGGTGATCGAGCCGGCCTGGCGCTCGGTGCGGCCGGCAAGCTCGTCGGCGCCGGTGCGCATCTCCTCGGAGCCGGCGCGCACCGCCATCGAGTTGCCGCCGATGGCCGTCATGGTTTCGCTCAGCGTCGCCAGTGCCTCGTTGAAATTGATGCGCAGGCTTTCGAGCTCGTTCGGGAAGCGCGTATCGATCTGATAGGCAAGATCGCCGCTCGCCAGATGATGCAGGCCTTCGTCGATCGCTTCGACCACCTGCTGCAACGTCTTCGCCTCGGCCTCGCGTTCGGCCAGATTCTGCTGGCGATCCTGCTCGGCCTGCAGGCGCGTCTCTTCGCTGACGGCTTCGAGTTCACGGCTTTCGATCAGCGACTGGCGGAAGCGGGCGAGTGCATTCGCCATCGTGCCGATCTCGTCCTTGCGGCTCAGGCTGCCGATCTCGCTGTCGAGCTTGCCGTCGGCAACGTCGCGGGTGACCCCGGCAAGCCGCGCAAGCGGCGAGAACAGGAGATTGGTGACGAGGCCGGTGGCGATCGCCATGACGATGAGCACGCCGATGCCGATCATCGTCAGCAGAGTGGCGATCTCGATCGAGCCGGCATTGAGTTCGCTGAGCAGCACGCTCTCGACCACCAGGAAACGGTCGCCGCGATAGTCGATGCCGCGGACATAGGCGCGGGCCGGCCCGTCCGCCCGGCTGAAATCGGCAACCGTCATCGCCGAACTGGCAAGTGCATCCTTGATGAAGGTGAAGGGGGTCGCATCGAGCGTCGCAAGCCTGCCGTTCGCGTCGAGCCCGACGGCGGAGCCGTCGCCGGAGACGATCGCCGCCCGCGCCGTGCTGTTCTGGACGATGCCTTTGGCGAGGATGCTGGTGACGATGTCGTCGCGCACCTTGAAGAGGATGATGCCCTTGGTCGCGCCGAGCTTGACGATCGGCACGGCATAGAAGATCGCCGATGTGCCGTTGGCGGCATCGACGCGAACGCCGGAGAAACCTGTCGGTGCGGCATCATCCGTCGCCTTGGCGGTATTCTCGAGTGCCTTGGCGAAAGCGATACCGGCGCCGCTTGCCTTCCAGGTGTCCGTTTTCAGGTTTTCGGCGAAGTCGTCCTGCTTCTTGTAGGAATAGAGGACGGTGCCGTCGAGATCGGCGATCAGCAGATCGCTGAAGGCGGTATCTGCGAGGTCGCGGGCCACTTCGCCCTGCGTCTTCTCGTGGTTCGAATAATAGAAGCCGCTCGGCCCTTCCGGCTTCATCAGTTTCTCGCGCTGGTCGGCCGGGTTGGGATTGCCCGATATGAAAACCTTCTTCAACTCGGCGCGGGCATCGCCGGAGGTCTTCTCGATCGTCTTCCAACCGCTTTTCAGGCTGGTGATCGACATCTGCAGCGCCTCGATGCGCGCAATCGACGTCGCCTGGTTTTCAAGCTGCGTCAGCTGGTCCTGCAGCATGTCGCCGCGAAAGATCAGCACGCTCTCCTTGGCTTTCAGCGCCTGCTCGTCGGAGATCCGGCTGCTGGCGAAATAGGCAAGCACGTCGATCACCGCGATCGACAGCACCGTCAGCAGAATGAATGTGGCAATGACCTTGAAGGACAGGGATTGAAATCTCTGTGCCATGTACGACGAACCCCTTCTGAACACGCCTGCCGGCGCGGGCACGCAGCGCATGCCTGATCGACTGATCTTAAACAGAACATCGGGGGGCTTATCTCGTTGCGACACGAGACCCCCTTCGTATTTGACACTAGAATTCAAGCATCTGTTTTAATTCGCGGTAAATGGCGCGGCCGAAAACCATCAGTGTTTTTGTTTTGTTCACATATCGATGGCAGTTATTTCGCAATCGCTATAGGTTGAACCATGCAAAATACGATTCGCATTATCGGCATCGACCCCGGCCTTCGCCGCACCGGCTGGGGAATCATCGACACGCTGGGCAATTCCCTCCGATTTGTGGCCTCCGGAACCGTGACTTCCGATGGAGAGATGGACCTTGCCTCCCGCCTCTGCCAGCTGCATGACGGCCTGGCGGAGGTCGTCCACGCTTACAAGCCGGACCAAGCCGCCGTCGAACAGACCTTCGTCAACAAGGATGCGGTGGCGACCCTGAAGCTTGGCCAGGCGCGTGGCATCGCCATGCTGGTGCCGGCGCGCGCCGGGTTGCAGGTTTCCGAATATGCTCCGAACGCCGTGAAGAAGGCCGTCATCGGCGTCGGCCACGGCGAAAAACACCAGATCCACTTGATGTTGAAGATCCTGATGCCAAAAGTCGAATTCAAGGGCGACGACGCCGCCGACGCCCTGGCGATCGCCATCTGCCATGCCCATAATCGCGGCAGCAACCGGATGCGCCAGGCGCTGGCCGGCTAATGCGTTCTTGACTTGTTCTTTCAGTAAGGATAATTCTTACTTCGAAGGAGCAGCAAGATGCGCGTCACGTCCAAGGGCCAAGTCACCATTCCTCGCGATCTCAGAGAGCTTGCAGGCATCGAGGCCAACAGCGAGGTCATCTTCTCGATCGAGAACGGTAAGCTCGTTCTCTCGCCGAAGAACGGCAAGCAGGAGATCGAGGATCGGGGTCGGCTGGACCGTTTCCTACAGACGATCCGTCGTCTCGAAGGAACCGGCGATCAGGCGATCGATGCCGAAGACCTCATGTCGATGACCCGCGACCGCTGATGGCGACGCTTGTCGATACAAACATACTCGTCGATCTGGCTGTGACTGGTTCGGACTGGCATGGGTGGTCGCGTCGGAAAATGCTCGACGTCTTCAGAGATGGGCCGGTGCTGATAAACCCGATCATCTATTCCGAATTTTCCGTTCGCTACGACGATATGGATGAAGTTGACCAACTGCTTCCGCAGGATGAATTTCGCCGCGAGAACCTGCCCTGGCCGGCTGCATTTGCCGCAGCTCAAGCCTTCCGGCTTTACCGTCGTGCCGGCGGAGAAAGCGAACGGATACTACCCGACTTCCTCATCGGCGCCCATGCGGCGATCAGGGGCTACACAATTCTGACCCGCGATCCCAGCGGATACCGCTCCTATTTCCCCTCCGTGGAACTTATCACGCCCGAAACCCACCCTTGAGAGACCGCGACCCATGATCGGCAAGCTGAAAGGCACCATAGACGAGATCGGCGAAGACTATGTGCTCGTCGATGTGCACGGCGTCTGCTACGTCGCCCATTGCTCGGCCCGCACCCTGTCCAAGCTCGGTTCGGCCGGCGAGGCCTGCGTGCTGTTCATCGAGACCTATGTGCGCGAGGATCAGTTGAAGCTCTTCGGCTTCATGACCGCATTGGAGCGGGAATGGTTCAACCTGCTCCAGAGCGTCCAGGGCGTCGGCGCCAAGGTGGCGCTTGCCGTGCTCTCGACGCTGACGCCGGCCGAACTCGCCAATGCGATCGCCCTGCAGGACCGCGCCGCCGTCTCCCGCGCGCCGGGCGTCGGTCCGAAAGTGGCGATGCGCCTCGTCACCGAACTCAAGAACCGGGCGCCGGCCTTTGCCGGAGAAGCGATCAATATCGCCCTCAAACAGGAACTCGGCGAAGGCGTCGCCGCCGCACCGGTTGCCGACGCGGTTTCCGCACTGACCAACCTCGGCTACAGCAGAGACCAGGCGGCGAATGCTGTCGCCGCGGCGATGAAGACGGCCGGCGATGGTGCCGACAGCGCCAAGCTGATCAGGCTAGGATTGAAAGAACTGGCGCGGTGAAGGCTCGAAAACCGATGATTGAATGTCGAAACAGCCGACTTTTGGTGTATTGCTGTGACAGGTTTCAAAACGGAATGAGAGCATGAGTGAACCCGCCCGCCTGATATCGCCGGAAAAGCGGGGCGAAGATCTAGATCTCACCCTGCGCCCGCAATCGCTGGACGAATTCACCGGCCAGGCGGAAGCCCGCGCCAACCTGAAGGTCTTCATCGAGGCGGCGAAGAACCGCGGCGAGGCGTTGGATCATGTGCTCTTCGTCGGTCCGCCCGGCCTCGGCAAGACGACACTGGCGCAAATCATGGCGAAGGAACTCGGCGTCAATTTCCGCTCGACGTCAGGCCCGGTCATTGCCAAGGCCGGTGACCTTGCCGCCCTGCTCACCAATCTCGAAGAGCGCGACGTGCTCTTCATCGACGAGATCCATCGCCTCAATCCCGCCGTCGAGGAAATCCTCTATCCGGCCATGGAGGATTTCCAGCTCGACCTGATCATCGGCGAAGGCCCTGCCGCGCGCTCGGTGAAGATCGACCTGTCGAAATTCACCCTGGTGGCGGCCACCACGCGTCTCGGCCTGCTGACGACGCCGCTGCGTGACCGCTTCGGCATCCCGGTGCGCCTGAGCTTCTATACCGTCGAGGAGTTGGAACTGATCGTGCGCCGCGGTGCCCGGCTGATGAACCTGCCGATGACCGAAGAGGGCGCACGCGAGATCGCAAGGCGCGCCCGCGGCACTCCGCGCATCGCCGGCCGGCTGTTGCGGCGCGTGCGCGATTTCGCCGAGGTGGCAAGGGCCGAGGCTGTCACCCGCGAGATCGCCGACGAGGCGCTGACCCGCCTGCTGGTCGACAATGTCGGCTTCGACCAACTCGACAAACGTTACCTCAACATGATCGCCGTCAACTTCGGCGGCGGCCCGGTCGGCATCGAGACCATCGCCGCCGGCCTTTCCGAGCCGCGCGACGCGATCGAAGACATTATTGAGCCCTACATGATCCAGCAGGGTTTCATTCAGCGCACGCCACGCGGCCGTGTTCTGACCGCAATCGCGTGGAAACATCTCGGAATGCAACCGCCCAAGGAAATGGAGGCTGCGCAGTTCCGGCTGTTCCAGGAGGACAACTGAGTGATCACCCGCCGCGGATTTTTCAAGGTTCTTGGCGGCGGTATCGTAGGCGTCATGTCGCTTGGTGGTTACGCCTTCGCTTACGAACCGCTGGCGCGGCTCGGCATCGCCCGCTACAGGCTGACGCCGCCGGGATGGACACCAGGGCTGAAGCTCCGCATCGTCGCACTCGCCGATATCCATGCCTGCGAACCGTGGATGTCGGCAAGCCGCATTGCCTCGATCTGCCACAGGGCCAATGAACTCGAAGGCGATGTCACCGTCCTGCTCGGCGATTACGCCGCCGGCATGAACATGGTGACGCAATATGTGCATTCGAGCCAATGGTCGAAGGCGCTGGCCACCCTGCAGGCCCCTCTCGGCGTCCATGCGATCATGGGCAACCATGATTGGTGGGAGGACAGGACTGCCCAGCAGAATGGCGGAATGGAAACCTTCGGGCACCGGGCTCTCGCCGACGTCGGAATCCCGGTCTACGGCAACCGCGCCGTCCGGCTCGAAAAAGACGGCCGCGGCTTCTGGCTCGCAGGCCTCGAAGATCAGCTGGCGCTGCTGCCCGGCAGGAAGTGGGGCCGTACGCGCATGCTCGGCCTCGACGATCTCGATGGAACGCTGGCTCAGGTGGCCGACGATGCGCCCGTCATCCTGCTTGCCCATGAACCCGATATCTTTCCGCGCGTGCCCGAGCGCGTCTCGCTGACGCTGTCGGGCCACACCCATGGCGGACAGATTCGCTTTCTCGGCCGTTCGCCGATCGTCCCCTCGCGTTACGGCAACCGCTACGCCTATGGCCATATTGTCGAGGAGGGGCGTAATCTTATCGTCTCCGGCGGTCTCGGCTGCTCCATCGCACCGGTGCGCTTCGGCGTGCCGCCGGAAATCGTCGTGATCGATCTTGGATAGGAATGACATGGCCAAGCGCACTCTCATCCGCCTGACCGCGGGCGCTGAGCGTTTCAACTATCGCATCGCCGGCCTCGGTTTCCGCGACGGTCACGTGCTCGTACATCGCGCCATACACGAGCCCTTCTGGACCTTTCCGGGCGGCAGGGCGGAAATCGGCGAGACGTCGGAAGAGACGCTGAAACGAGAGATGGTGGAGGAATTGGGCGTCGAGGTCACCGTCTCCCGCCTGCTCTGGGTCGTCGAGAACTTTTTCCATTACGAGCAGCGCGACTGGCATGAACTCGGCTTCTATTATCTGATGGACATACCGCCGGAATTCCCCTTCGGGCCACACGAAATCATCCATCGCGTCGAGGACGGCGACAACCATCTCGAATTCAAATGGGTGCTTGCGACGCGCCAAGCCCTGACCGCGCTCGACATTCCGCCCTATTTCATTGCCAATGAAATCGAGACACTGCCCGCGGTACCCCGTCATCTCGTCTGGCGCGACGGCAATCTCGATAACGACTGATGTAAGCACGTCTACAGCGCCGCGTGTCTTTTCAGATGCGCAAAGGACGCTGTAACACTTTCAATCCTCGCACGTGCGAAGAGGAGATGCGCCGATGCCGACCTTTGATCCCGTCAGGTCATTTCGCAAGCTCTCCTATAACAACGCCCTTGCCAACCACCGTCTGCTTCAAGCCTGCGCGGCATTGCAGCCCGGCGAATTCGAAGCGCCGCGCACCAGCTTCTTCCCCTCGATCAAGGGAACCCTGAACCACATCATCACGGTCGACTGGTTCTATGTCGATGGCCTGGAAGGCGGCACGCTCGGATTCCAGGCCTTCGAGGTCGACGAACCCTTCGACGATATTTTATCGCTGGCGCAAGCGCAGGCCAAAGTCGATCAGCGCCTGACGGCGCTTTGCGAGGCCCTGACGCCGGAGAGGCTCACCTCGACCGTCAGACTCCATCGCGGCCCCCGCATCCAGGAAGAGCGGATGGACGACGTGCTCGCCCACCTCTTCCAGCACCAGACCCATCATCGCGGCCAGGTGCATGCGATGCTCTCCGGCACCAGTGTCGCTCCGCCGCAGCTCGACGAATTCATCGTCACCGACGACGCCAGGTTTCGCGGCGAAGAACTCGCCGAACTCGGTTGGAGCGAAGAAACGCTGATGCGCTAAAGCTCCTTTGTAACGCATGTCGTTGTCGCAAAACCGCTGCACACATTTGCGCGACATACTTTAATTCTGCAGCCGCTTTTTCAGCCCGTCGATGATCGTCTTGGTGAGAAGATCATAATTCTCGTCGAAGTGATGGTCGCCGGGCAGTTCGACAACCTCGGCGCCGCTCTCCTTCACCGCCGGACAGGCGACATCGTCATCGTCGTCCTTGCCGTAGATGCATTGCACGAGTTTCGGATCGATATTCTTCAGATCGGCGACCGGATCGCCTCCAGCCCCTTCCGTCTTCTGGCCGAGCCAGCCGAGAACGGAGATGACGTAATCGACCTGGTGCGAGAGCGACAGCAGCGACAATTGCGCCACCGCCGACTTTTCGGCTGGTTTGAGGAGCTGATAGGTGGCGGGCACGACGTCGGCGCCGAAGGAATAGCCGACGAGCAGCACATGCTTCACCTTCCACTGCTTGCGGTAGAAATCGATGATCTTCGAAAGATCGGCGGCGGTCTCCTCCGGCTTGCGCTCCGACCAGAAATAGTGAAGCGAATCGACGCCGACGACCGGAATGCCTTCCTTCTGCAGCGTGGCGCCGACCTCCTTGTCGATGTCCCGCCAGCCGCCGTCGCCGGAATAGATCACCGCCATCGTATCGAGGGCGGGGGTCGCCTCGAGGATCGCCAACGGCAGTCCGAGCGGATTGCCGAAGGCGCCGGAGGCGGTAACGAGATCGTCGAGCGTATCGCCAAACACCGTCTGCGCATCGTCGGTGGAATCGCGGATCTCGATCGCAGCATGGATCTTCTTCAGCGCTTCGGCATGCGCCCTGCCATCCTTGTCGGCCTTCGGCGTGAAGACGGTGACGATCGGATCCGGCAGAGCGCCGTCGCTGAGGCCATACATGATGCGTTGGCCGACGACCTTCTTGGACGCCGGCGTGCAAAGCTCCTTGGCCAGCGGAATGCCGGCGACCGGATCGACGGCGAGCGTCTGGCCGATCGTCGCATCCGGCGTCTGGGCGGCGATCGCCAGTGCCAGTGCCCCGCCCTCGCCGATGCCGGCGACGATCGGCAGGTGATAGGCGTTGTTGCCGGTCGCACGCTGCACCTGCTGGCTCAGCGATTCGATGTCCGAGACCATGTAGAGGCAGCCGTCATTGAGGCTAACATCGTAGCGGCTGAGCGCCTCGATATAGGAGGGAAAGTCGACGCCGATGACGACGGCGCCTTCGGCGACCAGCCTGTCGGCCTCGGCTTTCTCAAAGTCGCCCCAGCCGGCGGCATCCGATATCAGCATCACGGTGCCCTTCACCTCCCCTTCCGGCAGGAAGATATGCGGCGACGGGATGAGCCCGCTTTCGAAGCTCTGCGTGGTTTCCTCGGCGGCATTAGACGGTGCGACCGCGAGCATGCAAGCGCACGCCGTGGCAAGAAGGATTGTCTTGATCATTTTCTCACTACCCCTTTCAATCCGCCCCCGATCAGTAATGTCGCGTCCATCAACGCGATCATCGGATTGCCCCCTCCGGATACCGCAAGATAACGCGGTTGCCAGTGCGGATGAAACTTGGATTTGAATGCCCGAAGGCCTTTGAAGTTGTAGAAGCGCTCGCCGTGTTCGAACACCGTGCTGCCGATGCGGTCCCAGACGGGCGCCGCCTCGCGTTTCGACATGCCGGAGAGGGGCGCCATGCCGAGATTGAAGTGAGTGAAACCCTGACCGCGCAGATATTCCATGATCTGCACGAAGAGAAAGTCCATCGAGCCTTTCGGCGCATCCGGTGAGAAACGCATGAGATCGATCGTACCCTCCTCCCTGGACTCGGTGACCAGGATATTGGCGAAGGCAACGATCCTGCCGTCCTTTTTGAGGATGCCGACCGGCTGCGAGGAGACGTAATCGGCATCGAAGGCGCCGAGCGAAAAACCCTTTTCCTTGGCGTTGTGATGCTCGAGCCAGGCCGTGGAAACGGCGGCGAGATCATCGATGACCGAGGGCACTTGCTCCGGTTCGACGACGGCAAATTCCAGCCCGTCGCGCTGGGCGCGGCTCGCGGTCTGGCGAAGGTTCGCCCATTTACCGCCCTTCATTTCGAAGGTTCCAAGATCGGTCACCGCCAGCTCGCCCAACTTGAAGGCGCGGAGGCCGGCATCGGCGCAATGGGAAAGCAGCGACGGCGAGATCTGATAGAACACGGCCCGGCAGCCGGCGGCACGCGCCGCTTCGACGAAACGCCAGACGAGTTCCTGCACGGCGCGATGTTCGCCGACCGGGTCGAACAGCGCGATCCAGGACCGGCCCTGCCGGCCGTACATGATGAAGGCGTCACCCTTTTCCGAAAACATGATGCTCTTGTCGCCCATGCGCACCAGATTGGCGTCGGCATTGCCCTGCTTGCCGACGATCTCGACGGCACGCGTCAGCGCCTCGTCCGTCGCCGGTTCCGGCCGGAAAGTCGCCGGCCGGAGCAGGCTGAAGATGGCGATCGCCGACGAGATAATGGTGATGCCGAGCACGGCGCGTAAGCCCCGCGGCGCTTCGGCGGTGAACTCGAACTGCCACCAGAGCTGGTTGCTATATTCGACATCGCGATAGACGAAGAGCAGGATGACGACGGCGCCGACGACGATGACGGCGATCGCCATCAGCCAGGACGCCGTCAGCGCCTGATTGAGCAGCGAGGCATGGCGGGTAAAGAGCCGCCGGCTGACGAAGAGCCCGAAGATGAGGAAGGCGAGAAAGGCGGCTTCGACGAGCGCAATCGCCTTCAACAGCGACAAGGTCAGCGCCGCAACTGCCGAGAACACCGCCACCCACCAGGCGCCGTCGAGCCGCTGGCCGAGGCCGCGCGCAGCAACGACGAGCGCGAGCCCAAGCAGGCTGGAAAGGAAATGCGCGCCTTCGACCATCGGCAGCGGCAGATAGTTGGAGAGGAATTCGAGGTTCTGGTCCGGTGTCGGCGTGACGCTCGAAAAGATCAGCATGACGCCGAGCAGCAGGGCGAGAGCCGACAGCAGCTGCGGCATCAACCTTCCGCCGATGCGCCGCACGCTGGAGGCGGCCGGATGGTCGACGAAACGGCGCAGCTCCGCCGCCGAGACGGCGAGCACGGCGAGCAGCAGCGGCAGCACATGGTAGATCAGCCGGTAGAGCACCAGCGATCCGAGCACGGCATCGATGTTCACGGCGCTGCCGAGCGAGGCGATGATCACGGTCTCGAACACGCCGAGCCCGGCCGGAACGTGGCTGAGCACGCCGAGACCGACGGCGATCGCATAGACGGCAAGGAAGACCGGCCAGCCGATCGCCGTCTGCGGCAGCAGCACGTAGAGCACGGACGCCGAGGCAGCAATATCGAAGGCGGTGACGAGGAACTGCCGCGACCAGGTGCGCGAATCCGGCAGGCGGATTGCCACGGGGCCGAGATCAAGCACGCGCCCGTCACGGCCGATGATCATCACTGCGCCCAGAATGGCAACGATCGAACCGGCGATCAACCGCAGCAGGAAGGCGCTGACGCCGATCAGCGGGCCGATCTCATCGGCGATGATGATGAGGGCGATCGCCCCGACCCCCGCAAGCCCGAGACCGAAGGACAGCGTGACGAAGGCGATGATGCGGCCGATATCCTCCGGCGAGAGCCCGAGGCGCGTATAGGCGCGGTAGCGGATCGCGCCGCCCGAAAGCGCACCGAAACCGGCGGTATTGCCGACCGCATAGGCGCTGAACGCCGTCAGCGCCACATGCGGAAAGGGCAGCTTCTTGCCGATATATTCTATGGCGTTGAGATCGTAAAAGACCAGCGAGAGGAAACTAAGTGCGGTGAAGAACAGCGCAAGCAGGATGGCGCTCGGCCTGGTGGCCGCCAGCGCATCGACGACATCGTCATAGCGCACCTCGTTGGTGAGCTGCATGATCGCATAGCCGACGAGGCAGAAGACCACGAGTGTCGCCGCCGCTGTCAGCGGTGTCCTGTAACGTCTGAATAAACCGCGAAAAGAAAATCGCTCCGCGTCTTCCATCTCTTTCAAATTGTCGTGGCCCGACATCTCTTATCCTGCTGCAATTGCCAGCTCGGCGGGAATCATTTTTGAAAGACGTAACATGAGAGGCATGCAAGCTCTATGAAGACATGCCGCCGCAACCCCAGCCCGCCGCTTGGGCCTCCATCACTCTCAATTGGGGCGAATTTGCGCAGGCGAGCGTATCGGCGCATTGCATTTTCGTAAGCTTCGGACGAGCTTTATCCGCGACGGCGATTTGAGAAGCAGGAGAACGGTTCGATATGAACGATGGTGCAGCCCTGATGATGATCGTCCTCGGCCGCCTTTTGCTGGGCGGCCTCTATGTCGCTGGCGGCATTCATCATTTTTTCGTCATCGTGCCGCTGACCGACGCGATCGAAGCCCGCGGCATCCCTTTGGCGAAATGGGTGCTGCTCTCCGGCAGCATGTTCCAGATCGTTGCCGGCACCTTGTTGATGATGGGTCTCTTCGTCACGGCAGCGGCATTCGGTCTCATCGTCTTCACCCTTGCCGCCACGGTCATGCTGCTGAATTTCTGGGATATGCAGGGAACGGCCCGCGAAAGCGCGATCAATACCTGGAAAACCAATATGGCGATCATCGGCGGCCTGCTGATGACAGCCGCCGGCGCGATGTGAGAACGCTTATGCCGCCGGCTCGCCATTGGCCCGCGCATGGGCGGCGTAGCGCGCCACGGCAGCATCGACCTCCGCGTCGCGATCACCCGCCACCTGCACCGTCGGCACAGCGAATTCGATGCCATTTTCCTTGAAGGCATTGCGGATCATCGCCAGCGCATTGCGGCGGATGACGAATTGCTCGCCGGGCTTTGTCATCATCGACAGCCGGATTTCGATCGCGAATTCGCCGAACTGCTCGACACCCTTCATCTTCAGCGTTTCGATGATATGCGGGCCGAATTCCGGATTGTCGAGCAGCGTTTGGCCGATCTGCTTGATCACCTTCTTCGCCTTGACGAGATCGGTGTCGTATTTGACGTTGAGGCTGATCTTGTCGATCGTCCAGTCGCGGTTGAGGTTTTTCACCGCGCCGAGTTCGCCGAACGGTACCGTCGTCAGCGGCCCGCGATGATGCCTGAGCTTCACCGAGCGTAGGCTGAAAGCCTCGACCACACCCTTGTGGCTGCCGCTTTCGATATATTCGCCGATACGGAAAGCATCGTCCCAGAGATAGAACATGCCGCTGATGACGTCCTTGACGATCGTCTGCGCGCCGAAACCGACCGCGACGCCGACGACGCCGGCGCCGGCGATCAGCGGCCCGATCTCGATGCCGAGGCCGGAAAGCACCATCAAAACGGCGATGACGGCGATGACGACGGCCAGGATATTCCGGAAGATCGGAAGCAGCGTCTGCATCCGGGCGCGTTTGGCCTTCTCCTCATCCGTCGCGCCCCCGTCGAGCGGCGAGTCGAGCAGCTTTCCGTCGATAAAGGCTCTGACGACGTGCCAAAGCAGATCGGCAGCAAGCAGGATGACAATGCCGCCGATGACCCCGCGGGCGATCTTGTCGACCATGGTGTCGCCGGCAGCCATCGTATCGGCGCCGACGCCGAGCATACGCCCGAGCCAGACGGCGGCAACGGCAATGATCAGCGCCCGCACACCGCGGTCGAGCAGCACGGTCGCAATTCGGCGCGTGGCAAGGAAGCTCGCTTCGGTCTGCTGCAGCGATTTCACCGCAAGCGTCGAAACGGCAAGCACGCGCGGCAGCAGCAGCACGTAGATGCCGAGCCAGAGCAGCCAGTTGAAACCTGCGACCCAAAGGCTCCAGAGCAACAGGAAATAAACGGTCAGCGCCCAGGAGGTCCCGTGACCGCGCTTCTCGTCCTTGTGCGGCCGCGACCAGACCGCTTCGATCGCAATCAGCAGCAGGCCGATACCGAGGATGTAGCCGACGAGGAGCCGCGCACTCGGGGAATAGCCAAGCGGCTCCATCGACTGGATCGCCGCCCAACCAAGCATGAAATAGATGACGAAGGTCGCGCAGCGGCGGTACCAGAAGAGCGCAACGGCACGCTCCGGCATGGTGGGAGCGGAGATGCCCTGCCGTTCTTCCTCGGTCCGCGCCAGCCCAATAAGATCGACCAGCACGCCGCCGAGGCAGATCGTGAAGCGTTGGACGATGAGCGCGACAACGCAGACAATCGCGATGCTCTGGCTGAGCGGCGGCCAGCCGAGGCTGAGAAGCGCAAGCACGGTTGCCGCCGCGAAGATCAGCGCCGGGATGACCCGCGGGGCCAGATGCATGCCGGCCATCTCGGCCAGCCGACGACGGCGGCGGCGGAAGGCATAACGGGCAATGCTCTCGACAATCGCGCCGAGCAGGAAGATGGCCAAGAACTGCGCCGCCATGCGCGGCCAGCCGTTCGCGGCGATTTCACCGAAGAACAGCGATGACGCATTGCTGATCTGAAAGGGCAGCGTCATCGCCGCATCTGAGACCATCGAGACGTGTCGGCGGGCATGCTGCAGCAGGCCTGACAGCACCGACATCTGATCGGCAGCCGCGGAACCGCCCGCCGGTGCCGTCGCCATCTGAGTTGACATCCACTGCTTGACTTCGGGCGTCTGCATGAGTTGCATCATCTCACGCACCTGCGCCGGCGGAGCCGCCGCGGCCGGAACTT
This sequence comes from Rhizobium leguminosarum bv. trifolii WSM2297, assembly GCF_000271845.1. The sequence goes on from NZ_JH719395.1 coordinate 2,852,423, forward strand.
GCGCCGGCGATGTCTGGGCAAAGCTTGGCGAGATCACCCCAAGAAGCACGACGAGTGCCAGTATCCCCGAAATGGCGGCCTTCAAGACCCCTGCCCCGTCACGCTCCATCACCGCCTCCAATGGAGTGTCGGCCGCTTGGACGAAGCAGCCCCGACATTTCCCGTTCGGCAATGGATACTCGCGACCGCTGCCGCCAGCAAGCGGTAGAAATCCCATACCGATGGCTAGGAAGGTTGAGGCGCCTCCCTGCCTGGAAGGCGCCGAAAGCCTCCGGCCTTCAAGATTTCGCAGCCGGCTTTTCCACGTGGCCGCCGAAGCCCGCACGCATCGCCGACAAGACCTTATTGGCGAATTCGTCATTGTCGCGCGAGGAGAAGCGACCGTAGAGCGCAGCACTCAGCACCGGCGTCGGCACGCTTTCATCGATTGCCGCCATGATCGTCCAGCGGCCTTCGCCGCTGTCGGAGACGCGGCCGGCATATTTCGACAGTGCCGGATCGGCATGCAGCGCATCGGCCGTCAGATCGAGCAGCCAGGAGGTGATGACGCTGCCTCGGCGCCAGACTTCGGAGACGTCCTGCAGATTGAAGTCGTATTGGAAATGTTCGGGATGTGCGAGCGGCGCGGTTTCCGCATCTGCCACATGCGAAGCAGCGCCGATGTTGGCGTGTTTCAGGATATTGAGACCTTCGGCATAGGCGGCCATCAGGCCGTATTCGATACCGTTATGTACCATCTTGACGAAATGGCCGGCGCCATGCGGGCCGCAATGCAGGTATCCCTGTTCGGCGGTGCTCGCCGCAGCCGCTTCCGCAGTCCGGTTCGGCGAGGCTTCCGTCGTGCCGGCGCCGGGGGCCAGCGTCGCGAAAATCGGCGAAAGGTGCTGAACGGTACCCTTTTCACCGCCGATCATCAGGCAGTAGCCGCGCTCCAGGCCGAAGACCCCGCCGCTGGTGCCGACGTCGACATAATGAATGCCCTTGGTGATGAGTTCGGCGCCGCGGCGGATATCGTCGTGGTAATAGGAGTTGCCGCCGTCGATGACGATATCGCCGTTCTCCAGCAGCGGCACCAGGCTCGCCAGCACCTTGTCGACGATTGCCGCCGGCAGCATCAGCCAGATGGCGCGCGGATGGCTGAGTTTCGAGACGAATTCCTCGAGCGAAGCACTGCCGGTCGCGCCGAGGCCGGCGAGCTCGGCAACGCTTTCCGGCCTGGCGTCGTAGACCACGCATTCGTGACCGCCGCGCATCAGCCGCTGGACCATGTAATTGCCCATGCGGCCCAAACCAATCATGCCAAGCTGCATAATGAAATCTCCTGGAAATCGAGATGAAGTATCGAATCCGGAAATTAGCACCCGCAGTGTGACAGGCAAGCGAAGTCTCGCCCCTATCGGCAGATGCGACGATTGCGCCGTCGATCCGCCTGGGACAGACGCACTCGTCAGATATCAGGCGCGCTGGCCGGCTCTCCCTTCATTTCGCTGAGGAACATTCCCTCGCGCAGATTGATTCCATATTCGACGAAGGCCTTCATGCTGCAAAGCATCTGCGTCCAGCCCTCGCAGTTGAGATAGGTGCCGCGCCGGCCGGCATCGTCGTCGCGCCAACCGGTCTCGGCGATGGTCACCAGCGTACCGCCATCCTCCAGCGGCTTGAAGTTCATCTCCACCTGCGTCTTGTATCTGGTCTCGTCCTCGGCGGCCCCGCCGTCCCAGCTGAGCACGATGCGGCTTTCCGGCACGAGTTCGACCACCTCGACCGCCGCATCCTTCCACCAGGTCACCGTCGTGCCCTGGACGAGCGGCGCGCTCGCCCCGCCGATCGTGGTGAAATAGCTGCTGAGTTTCTTCGGGTTGACGACGGCGTCGAATACCTCGGCGACGGGACGGCCAATACGGCCGGAAACGCGGATTCCGAGAGACATGGTACTTCTCCTCTTCTCCATTGTGTCTGTTTCCATTGTACTCGGCGCCATTATGTTATAAAAACATAACATGTCAAGCGAATCGGCCGACGACCCAGTTTTCAAGGCGCTGGCGCATCATCGCCGCCGCGAAATCCTCGACCTGCTCAAGGATGCCCCCCGCACCACAGGGGCGCTTTGCGAAATGTTTCCGCAGATGGACCGCTGCACGGTGATGCAGCATCTGAAGGTGCTCGAAGAAGCCGATCTGGTCATCGCCAGGAAGGAGGGCCGCGAACGCTGGAACCACCTGAACAGCTTGCCGATCAAACACATCCATGACCGCTGGATCAGCGCCTATGCCGGGCACGCCCTATCGATCCTCGACAGGCTGAGAAGCGATCTCGAAGGCCCGCCGGAACAATGATCGGGCTGGCGTCTCGCCTCGCAACTGCCGTCACGACCACCGACTAAGCCTGCAGCTTTCCTGCACCCCTGTGCATAATTTATGCGTTGCCGGGAAATCCCGGCCTTTATAGCCTCCGGCGCCGAAACACTCAGCAGGCGGGGCGATGACGATACTGGTGACGGGAAGCGCCGGCCACCTCGGCGAGGCGCTGATGCGTAGCCTGAGAGCGCAAGACCGGTCGGCGCGCGGCATCGATATCAAGCCGTCGGCTTTCACCGACATGGTCGGTTCGATCGGCGATCGCGCTTTCCTCAGGCAGGCGATGTCGGGCATCGACCGCGTCGTCCATGCCGCGACGCTGCATAAGCCGCATGTGGCGACCCACGGCAATCGCGATTTCCTCGACACCAATATCGGCGGCACGCTGAGTCTGCTCGAAGAGGCGGTCGCCGCGGCCGTTGCAAGCTTCGTCTTCACCAGCACCACCAGCGCCTTCGGTGCCGCGTTGACGCCGGCCGCCGGCCAGCCGGCCGCATGGATCACCGAGGAGGTGCTGCCGGTCGCAAGGAACATCTACGGCTCGCCGCCGAAGGCCTGTGCGAACTCTTCGCCCGCAAATCCCTCCTGCCGGTCGTCATTCTCAGGACCGCGCGTTTCTTCGCCGGGCGCGACGACGATCCTGATCTTCGCAACGTCTATTCGGCGGAAAACGCTGAGGCCAACGAGTTGCTTCATCGCCGCGCCGATATCGCCGATGTGGTCGGCGCCCATCTGCTGGCGCTGGAAAAGGCCCCGGCGATCGGTTCGGCCGCTACATCATCTCGGCCACGACGCCGTTTTCGTCGGACGATCTCGCAGAGATCAGGCGCGATGCGCCTGCCGCCGTCGAGCGGCTGTTTCCAGGCGCGAGCGCCCTCTATGCAGAGCACGGCTGGAAAATGTTCCCGACCCTCGACCGCGTCTACGTCAACCAACGCGCAAGGCGCGAACTCGGCTGGCAGCCGCGATATGATTTCCGTTTCGTGCTCGATTGCCTGCGCGACAACAGGGAATGGCGAAGCCCGCTGGCGCTCGACGTCGGCTCCAAGGGTTACCACGATGAGGTCTTCGCCGAAGGACCTTATCCGGTCGATTAGGCAACGGCCTGAATTGCAGCTTCGGAAGCGTCATCCAGTTATCATGATCCCGTCATAGACCGTCTGGCGGGGATATGGGGCGACGAAATCCAGGGCGTGTCTGCCATCGGGAAATCGAATCCAAGGCCGGGGTGTCATTTGAAGCGGTGTCCGGCCTGAAGGCGGGCAGCCGTTGCAGGAACGCTTTTGACCGAGAGGGTATTTCATGAAGAACGTCAGATCACATGCATCGCGGCTGTTCGCCGCGGTTCTCGCGGCATCCGCCGCCATTCCGGCCGCCGCAAGTGCCGAAAACTCCGCCGCTGTCGGCGGCCTCACCTTCGTCAACAAGGGCTTGGTCGGCATCGGCCGCATCCCGGCCAACCAGCGTGACAAATTCGGCGAGACCTTCGGTTCCGGCTCCGGCATGGCGATCGGTTCCGCCGCCTGGAGCCGCGACGGCGCCAGCTACAAGGGTACGCTCTATTTGCTGCCCGACCGCGGCTATAACGCCGTCGGCACCGTCGACTATCGGCCGCGCCTGAATACCATCGCGATCGGCCTGACGCCGACCGCTCCGGGTGCGGCACCCGAGGCCGGCAAGGAACAGTCCGGCGTCGACGCAAAGCTGGTCGAATCCACACTCTTTGTCGACGACAAGGGTGGCGACATGACCGGTCTCGATCCGGAATCCGGCGTGCGTGCCGCTACCGGCGACTTCCCGCCACTGCCGCAAGCGGTGAACGGCAAGATCGCGCTCGACGATGAGGCCATCATCCGCATGGCCGACGGTTCCATGTTCGTCAGCGACGAATATGGCCCCTATATCTATCGCTTCGCCGCCGACGGCCACCTGCGTTCGGCTACCCAGCCGCCGAAGGCGCTGTTGCCGATGCGCAAGGGCGCGCTGAGCTTCGCCTCCAACAATCCCGGCCCCGGCGCATCCGCTCCGGATCCGAAGGATCCGGAGACCGGGCGCCAGAACAACCAGGGCCTCGAAGGCATGGCGATGACGCCGGACGGCAAGTTCATCATATCGGTGCTGCAATCGGCCGCCCGCCAGGATGGCGGCGATTCCAGCTCGACCCGCCAGAACACCCGCGCCATGATCTATGACGCCGCCGATCCTGATCACCTGAAACTGGTGCACGAATACGTCGTGCCGCTGCCGGTCTTCAAGGACGCCAAGGACAAGACGGTGATCGCGGCAGAGAGCGAAATCGTCGCCCTTTCCGACAAGACCTTCCTGATGCTTGCCCGCGACAGCGGCAACGGTCAGAGCCTGAAGGGCGATACCTCGCTCTACCGCAAGATCAACATCGTCGATCTCTCCGGTGCGACCGATATTGCCGGCAGCGATTTCGACGCCGGCAAGCCGATCGCACCGAAGGGCGTCGTCGATCCCTCGCTGACACCGGCGACGCTGACACCGTTCATCGACATCAACGACAAGGCCGACCTTGCCCGCTTCGGCCTGCATAACGGCGCACCGAACGATAAGAACAATCTGTCGGAAAAATGGGAAGCCATGGGTCTTGCGAGCGTTCTCGACCCGAACCTGCCGGACGACTATTTCCTGTTCGTCGCCAATGACAACGACTTCCTGACCCAGGATGGTTTCCAGGTAGGCGCAGCCTACAAGGCGGACGGCGGCGCCGATGTCGACACCATGTTCCAGGTCTTCCAGGTCACGCTTCCGGGCTTGAAGAAGTAACCGACGGGCGGAAAGAGGGCGGACGCGCAAGCCGCGTTCGCCCGCGTGACCGGCGTCTTCGACGCAAAAAGGGAAAGGTGCGATCCACGACCACCGGTGGATGTTTACGATCCTGGGTGCCTACAAACGTAGGTGGGCGCCGTGTGTCCAGGCCCACGGGCCTGGCCAGGGACAGCTCCCTTTGGATCGAGTATGGCCCCAGGGATTGTGGTTCCTGTCGAGAGGCGCAGACCGCATCGCGATATATAAGGTCGTTTGCGCCGGCGCGCCAGTGGCGGCGGCAAGTCGTCCTTATTTAATTGAGATCAGTTAAGTTCAGGCCCGGGCCGGCCGTTCAGTTTGTCGGTGATGCCGCGAATGCGGGTTGAAACTTCACTCAGCGCCGCCGCCAGATTTTCTTCGGTGCGGGCGGTGGCCGCAAGCACCGTGTCGCGGTTGCCGCGCAAGGACTCGAGTTCGGATTCCAGCCCGGCGACGCGGCGCGTCAGCTCGGCAATTTCGTCCATGATCATGATACCGGCCATCACCGTGATCCTGAGATCGCCGATTTCACCGAACTGCCCCTTGAGATGGCCGACATAGCGGTCGAAACGGGTGGCAAGATCGGTCAGGTGATCCTCCTGCCCTTCCTCGCAGGCCATGCGATAGGCCTTGCCATCGATCGTTACCGTCACCTGCGCCATATCAAACTCTCTTTATGAGAGCATGATGCCGAAAAGTGTTAGCGGTTTTCGGACGACATCATGCTCTAACTCTTTAAATTAGAACAAGGTTTCTGATTTTGGGCCAACCTGGCCTAAAATCATCCTGTTCTAGCGATCCAGAACCGCGCGGATCGTTTCCATGGCCGTCACCAGCCGCCGCGATACCTCGCGGTTGACTTCCTCCAGCCGGTTGGCCCGGAATTCCGCCTGGTCGAGCTCCTGCGCCAGCCGGGAGCGGTCGGCGTGCACGCGCCGCACCTCGCCCTCGATCTCGCCCTGCTCACGCTCCCGCTCGACGCGCATGTCGACGGCGTTTTCGAGGCTCGAAATCGCCTGTCTCAATTCGTTGAGCGCTGCTTCCATGGTTTTGCCTGTGGGCATCATGCTTTCCCGAGTCCCGCGCAGGATCCGCGAATCGGCACGCCGCGCCGATCCTGCGATTTCAAAAGGATATGCAGCTCGCCGACGGCCCGTCAATAAATCCTGTCACTTGCCCACCGGCCTATCTTGTGGATGAGCGTTTTAGATATCCTCGTCACACAAGATTTGTCTTTTGTACAATCGCACGATCAAATGTCAAAAATCGCGGCGGCCCGCCCGGATTTGGCGTCCCATTTATTGACTTGCCAGCGCCAACTGCTATGTGTCTGCCGCTTTCACTCGATGGTCTTGGAGGCTCGAGGCCATCCCCCGACACCCGGAACTTGCGGAAAAGCCATGACCTCTCCCGAACAACATGACCGGATGGCGAATGCGATCCGTTTTCTCGCCATGGACGCCGTTGAAAAGGCGAACTCCGGTCACCCGGGCATGCCGATGGGCATGGCCGACGTGGCGACGGTCCTGTTCACCAAATATCTGAAGTTTGATCCGAAGAAGCCGCACTGGCCGAACCGCGATCGCTTCGTGCTCTCGGCCGGCCATGGCTCGATGCTGCTCTATTCACTGCTCTATTTGACCGGTTATCCCGATATGACGGTCGAAGATCTGAAGCAGTTCCGTCAGCTCGGTTCGAAAACCGCCGGCCATCCGGAATATGGTCACGCCACCGGCATCGAGACGACCACCGGTCCGCTCGGCCAGGGCATTGCCAATTCCGTCGGCATGGCGATTGCCGAACGCAAGCTGCGTGAGGAGTTCGGCTCCGATCTTCAGGATCACTATACCTATGCGATCTGCGGCGACGGCTGCCTGATGGAGGGCATCAGCCATGAAGCCATCGCCCTCGCCGGCCACCTGAAGCTGAACAAGCTCATCCTGTTCTGGGACAACAACTCGATCACCATCGACGGCGCCGTGTCTCTCTCGGACTCGACCGATCAGCTCGCCCGCTTCAAGGCCGTTCACTGGAACACGATCGAACTCGACGGTCACGATCAGGCTGCCATTGCCGCCGCGATCGAAGCCGCTCACAAGTCCGACCGCCCGACCTTCATCGCCTGCAAGACGATCATCGGCTTCGGCGCCCCGAACAAGCAGGGCACCCACAAGGTCCATGGCAACCCGCTCGGCGCCGAGGAAATCGCCGCCACCCGCAAGGCGCTGAACTGGGAATATGAACCATTCGTCGTCCCGTCGGACGTCTTGGACAGCTGGCGCGCAGCCGGCGCCCGCTCCGTCGATCTTGTCAAGGCATGGGAAGATGGCCTCGCCAACGCCCCCGCCAAGGCTGAGTTCAGCCGCCGCATGGCAGGCGAACTGCCGGAAGGTTTCGACGCCGCGATCAGCGCCTATAAAAAGAAGCTCGCCGAGACCAAGCCGACTGTTGCTACCCGCAAGGCTTCGGAAGACGCGCTTGAGGTCATCAACGGCTTCCTGCCGGAAACGCTCGGGGGCTCCGCCGACCTGACGCCGTCGAACAACACCAAGACCAGCCAGATGCACTCGATCACGCCGACGGATTTCGCCGGTCGGTACATGCATTGGGGCATCCGCGAGCACGGCATGGCCTCTGCCATGAACGGCATCGCGCTGCATGGCGGCCTGATTCCCTATAGCGGCGGCTTCCTGATCTTCTCGGATTATTGCCGCCCGCCGATCCGCCTCGCTTCGCTGATGGGCATCCGCGTCATCCACGTCCTGACGCACGACTCGATCGGCGTCGGCGAAGACGGCCCGACGCACCAGCCGGTCGAACAGCTCGCCGGCCTGCGCGCCATCCCGAACCTGATGGTCTTCCGCCCGGCCGACGCCACGGAAACGGCAGAATGCTGGCAGATCGCCGTCAAGACGCACAACCGTCCGTCTGGCCTTGCCTTGACGCGCCAGAACCTCACGGCAGTCCGCACCGAATACAGCGAAAAGAACCGCTGCGAACAGGGTGCTTATCCGCTGGCCGGCAATGCCGACGCCAAGGTGACGATCTTCGCCTCCGGCTCGGAAGTCGAAATCGCCGTTGCCGCCCGCGCAACCCTGGAAGCCAAGGGTGTGACGGTGCGCGTCGTATCGGTTCCCTGCACGGAACTGTTCTTCGAGCAGCCGGACGCCTACCGCAAGGAAATCCTTGGCAACTCGCCGGTCAAGATCGCCGTCGAAGCCGCCGTCCGCGAAGGCTGGGATGCTTTCATTGGACCGGAAGGCACTTTCATCGGCATGAAGGGCTTCGGCGCTTCCGGTCCGGTGAAGGACGTTTACAAGCATTTCGGCATCACCGCCGACGCCGTCGTTGCGGCCGCGGAAGCAAAGCTTTAATGAGGGCGCCTTGAGGCGCTCTCCATCTCCTCAATTCCAGGCCCGCTCTATCGGGCTCTATTCTATCGGGAGTGAATGAACATGACAGTCAAGGTTGCCATCAACGGTTTCGGCCGCATCGGCCGCAACATCCTCCGCGCTATCGTTGAATCCGGCCGCACCGACATCGAAGTCGTCGCCATCAACGATCTCGGTCCAGTCGAGACCAACGCCCACCTGCTGCGCTACGACTCGATCCACGGCCGTTTCCCGGCAACCGTAAAGGTCGAGGGTGACACGATCATCGTCGGCAACGGCAAGCCGATCAAGGTCACGGCGATCAAGGATCCGGCAACGCTGCCGCACCGCGAGCTCGGCGTCGACATCGCGATGGAATGCACCGGCATCTTCACCGCACGCGACAAGGCAGCCGCTCACCTGACGGCCGGCGCCAAGCGCGTCATCGTTTCGGCGCCTGCAGACGGTGCCGACCTCACTGTCGTCTTCGGCGTCAACCACGACCAGCTCACCAAGGAGCATATGGTCATTTCCAACGCCTCCTGCACCACCAACTGCCTGGTGCCGGTCGTGAAGGTGCTCGACGACGCCGTCGGCATCGACCATGGCTTCATGACGACCATCCACTCCTACACCGGCGACCAGCCGACGCTCGACACGATGCACAAGGACCTGTATCGCGCCCGCGCCGCCGCCCTTTCGATGATCCCAACCTCGACGGGTGCCGCCAAGGCCGTCGGCCTCGTTCTGCCGCACCTGAAGGGCAAGCTCGACGGTACCTCGATCCGCGTTCCGACCCCGAACGTATCGGTCGTCGACTTCAAGTTCGTCGCCAAGAAGGCGACCAGCGTCGGCGAAATCAACGAAGCCGTCCAGGCTGCTGCGAACGGCAAGCTGAAGGGGATCCTCGGCTACACCGACGAGCCGCTCGTCTCCCGCGACTTCAACCACGACAGCCACTCCTCGATCTTCGCAACCGATCAGACCAAGGTCATGGAAGGCAACTTCGTGCGCGTCCTGTCCTGGTACGACAACGAGTGGGGCTTCTCCAGCCGCATGTCCGATACGGCCGTCGCTTTCGCCAAGCTCATCTAAGAGCCCGACGATCGACTATCGCAAGCGGCCCGGGAAACCGGGCCGTTTTGTTATCCGCGCTCATGCCGCATCATTTCCCATTTCCAGCACCGGATCTGGTAGGATAGGCGGCCTTGGGCATTCGACGTGCACAGACCCCTGAGTACCGGCTCGGTTCCGAAGCCGGTCACGGCGTCATCGATAACCCCTGCAGCCGCATCGTCGTCTGGGGGAGATAAAGAGAGATGGATGGATTACTTTACCGTAGAAATCGACGGCCGCGCCGTTGCCAGCTTTCGCTCCGAAAATCACGAGGATGCGACGCATTTCTTCGAGGCGGAAGACTTCCGCGACGACCTGACCATCCTGGAGTCCGAGGGCAAGCCCCTATGGGACCGCAAGGCCGCGCTCAGCCTGCGCAAGGCGACCGCCGAAGAAGCAAGCGAAGTCGAGCATGCCTATGAATTCGACGACGACCCCGAAAGAACCATCGAGGACGAGTTCGTCGTTTTCCTCGTGCCGGTCGCGGATCTGACCGACGAGGGCGAGGACACCGAAGACTGACGCCGGCTTCGAAAGCCACACCGAAGGACGGCTTCGGTGTGGCGTCGCCGCTCGCAGGCAAGGTTGGATGACGGGGTTGGCAATCCGCTGACCAAGCGTGATAGTTTGAGGATATGCGCAACGCTGCAGAATGGCTGGAACGATCCAAATGGAGGCGATAAATGGCAGAGGCACAAAAACGCTTGTCCCACTCCACCCTCAAGCGGCGGCAGCGGTTTCACCCAAAGCGGGACGTCAGACCGGCCGTGCTGGCAAAGGCTAATCGTCTGGTCATCTCGGTTACCGCCCTCATCGGTCTCGCGTTTCTCGCCATCATCATAGTTCAGGCAGTGCTGGGATAGCAAAGCAGCGGCGGACCGGCAGGAAAAATCCGTGCCTGTCTCTTTTGCCCTGCTCCCGCCTGATTTTCCTATACATTCTTTATAGAGATTTTCTCCCGTAGCATTCCAAGTCGGCTGGTCCTCCGGCAGCCGTTCAGCATCATGATGCAGCATCGCGACGAGGTTAAGCCGCAAGGCCTACCCTTCTCTGACATTTTGCCGTTTACTGATGGACTGCCGCGCGTGAGGGAGGGCTTGGATGACGCGGATCGGCCCGAGGTGGCTGGTTTCGTGAAGCAGTCGATGGAAAGGGGTGGGCATGGAAGCGTTCTACATCGTGGTGCTGGTCTCGACGGCGCTCGTGCTTCTTGCCGCTTTTTCAAGCCTGCTCGCCTTCCGGTTCGGCGCCCCGCTGCTGCTGCTTTTCCTGATGATCGGCCTTGCCGCCGGCGTCGATGGCCTCGGCATCGAGTTCAGCAACAATTATCTCGCCTATATTCTCGGCTCCATCGCCCTCGCCGTCATCCTGTTTGATTCCGGCTTCGGCACGCCGATGCAGGCCTTCCGGCTGGCGGCCGTGCCCTCGCTGGCGCTCGCCTCGGTCGGCGTGCTGATCACCGCCTCGCTCTTTGCCGTCGCCGCCATGTGGCTTTTGAATTTCACCTGGCTGGAAGGCATGCTGCTCGGCTCGATCGTCGCCTCGACCGATGCCGCCGCCGTCTTCTTCCTGCTGCGCATCGGCGGCATCAACATCCGCGACAAGGTGCGCTCGACGCTGGAAGTCGAATCCGGCACCAACGACCCGATGGCGATCTTCCTCACCATCGCCCTCGTCGAGGTGCTGGCAAGCGGCGAGCGGTATTCCGGCATCAATATCGGCATGCTCGCCATGTTCGTCCAGCAGATGGGCCTCGGCGTCATTCTCGGCCTGCTCGGCGGCATGATGATCGTGCTGATCGTCAGCAAGCTCGACACCGATCGCGGCCTGACGCCGATCTTCGTGCTGGCGCTTGCCCTCCTTGTCTTCTCCTTTACGGGTGCTGTCGGCGGCAGCGGCTTCCTCGCCGTCTATGTCGCCGGCATTTACGCCGGAAACCGCAAGATGCAGGCGATCGGCACCATCAAACGGTTCCAGGACGGCATGACCTGGCTGGCGCAGATCATCATGTTCCTGGTGCTCGGCCTGCTTGCCACGCCGTCGCAGTTCCCTGTGATCATCGTGCCGGCGATTCTGCTTGCCCTCTTCCTGATCTTCGTCGCCCGGCCGTTGGCGATCTGGCTGTCGCTGCTCCCCTTCGATTACACGCAGCAGGAGATCGGCTTCGTTGCCTGGGTCGGCCTGCGCGGCGCCGTCTCCATCCTGCTTGCCATCATGCCGATCCTCGGCGGCCTGGAAAACGGCCAGATCTATTTCAACACGGCCTTCATTATCGTGCTGGTCTCCCTGCTCATACAGGGCTGGACGATCAAGCCGGTCGCCAAGAAGCTCGGCCTGATCATTCCGCCGCGCATCGGCGCCGTCGACAAGGTCGAGGTCGACCTGCCGGGTGCAGCACACCACGAACTGCTCTCGTACCGCGTCATCAAGGACAGTCCGGTACTGCGCGGCGAGCGCATACCGCGCTGGGCAACCCCTTCGCTGGTCATCCGCGACGGCAAGTCGATGCGCTACCAATATGCCGGCCGGCTGCGCGAGAACGATCTCGTCTATCTCTTCATTGTGCCGAGTTATTCCCGCCTGCTCGACCGGCTCTTCGCCAGCCGTGCGCCGGTGGATGAGGACGATGCCGAATTCTTCGGCGCCTTCGCGCTCTCGCCTGCCCGCCCCGCGGCCGATCTCGACGCCGCCTATGGTCCCGGCCTGCTCAACGAATCCGAAAAGGGCCTGACGATCGCCGAATTGATGCGGCAGCGCCTCGGCGGCAAAGCCGATTATGCCGACCGCGTCCGCCTCGGCTCAATCATCCTCATCGTCCGCGATCTCGACGAGCACGATCATGTCAGCTCCGTCGGCATGTCGCTCGAAGCCGTCGAACCGGCGATCACGCTGCCGATCTTCATCAATCTCAAGGACATTATCCAGCGCATCCGCGACCGGCTGAAGGGGCGCCGGAGCCGAGAGGCAGCCGCCTCCGAAGGCGCTCCGAAAGCAGCAGCCGGACGCGACGAAGGCACACACGAAAACGGTCGCTGAACGCCTTGCGTCTCGAATGATCCTTGCTATGGTCGGCGCAATTTCCGCCAACCAAGACTGGATCTCCCCATGCCTTCCTTCAAGACCCTCGACGATCTCTCCGACATCCGCGGCAAGCGCGTTCTCGTCCGCGTCGATCTCAACGTCCCGGTCAAGGACGGCAAGGTCACCGATACGACGCGCATCGAGCGTGTGGCGCCGACGATCCTCGAACTGTCCGAAAAGGGCGCCAAGGTGATCCTGCTGGCCCATTTCGGCCGGCCGAAGGACGGCCCTTCGCCGGATCTGTCGCTGTCGCTGATCGCCCCTTCCGTCGAGGAAGTATTGGATCATGCCGTGTCGACGGCCTCCGACTGCATCGGCGAGGCCGCCGCCTCCGCCGTCGCGACGATGAATGACGGCGATATCCTGCTTCTGGAAAACACCCGCTTCCACAAGGGCGAGGAAAAGAACGACCCCGACTTCACCAAGGCGCTTGCCGCCAACGGCGACATCTATGTCAATGACGCCTTCTCCGCCGCCCACCGCGCCCACGCCTCCACGGAAGGCCTTGCCCACCACCTGCCGGCCTATGCCGGCCGCACCATGCAGGCCGAGCTGGAGGCGCTGGAAAAGGGTCTGGGTGATCCCGCCCGCCCGGTCGTCGCGATCGTCGGCGGCGCCAAGGTCTCGACCAAGATCGACCTGCTGATGAATCTGGTGAAGAAGGTCGATGCGCTCGTCATCGGCGGCGGCATGGCCAATACCTTCATCGCCGCCCGCGGCACCAATGTCGGCAAGTCGCTCTGCGAGCATGATCTCGCCGAAACCGCCAAGCAGATCATGATCGAGGCAGCGACCGCCGGCTGCGCCATCATCCTGCCGGAAGACGGCGTGATTGCCCGCGAGTTCAAGGCGGGTGCCGCCAACGAGACGGTCGATATCGACTCTATTCCCGCCGATGCCATGGTGCTCGACGTCGGCCCGAAATCCGTCCAAGCCATCAGCGCCTGGATCGAGCGCGCTTCGACCCTCGTCTGGAACGGCCCGCTCGGCGCCTTCGAGATCGAGCCCTTCGATGCCGCAACCGTCGCCGCCGCGCAATACGCCGCCGAGCGCACCTCGGCCGGCAAGCTCACCTCGGTTGCCGGTGGCGGCGACACCGTCTCGGCGCTGAACCATGCCGGCGTTGCCGACGACTTCACCTATGTTTCCACAGCCGGCGGCGCCTTCCTCGAATGGATGGAAGGTAAGGAGCTTCCCGGCGTCGCCGTCCTGAACGCCGCTCGCTAACTGCCTGTGTGCATCGACCCGACAATCAGGCCGGTGCGTCCGTTTGAAATGTTTCAGTGTCCTTCGCGCCTCAAAAAGGCGTGCCACGCTGAAAGCCCGATTCGACAGGTTTTACATGTGGATAGACCGCGGCGGCGAAGAGCCTACCGCGGTCTTTTGCTCACGCACTGCAAAAAATCCCATTTTTTCAAACGATTGAAGTGATTTCAATCGTTTCAGTGACTTAGCCTTCCATTTTCCTCCCTATAAACTTCTGTTATCGCCGTCCTATATTCTTAAACCGCCGATGTTTAATGCTGTGGAGAGAACGAGAATGAGCGAACGACTGGAAGACATTGCAGTGCAGATGGTTGCGGGCGGCCGGGGACTGCTTGCGGCAGATGAATCGACCTCCACCATCAAGAAGCGTTTCGACACGATCAACCTGGAATCGACCGAAACCAGCCGCCGCGATTATCGCGAGATGCTCTTCCGCTCCGACGAGGCGATGAAGAAATATATCTCCGGCGTCATCCTCTATGAAGAAACACTCTTCCAGAAGGCCGCTGACGGCACGCCCTTCGTCGACATCATCCGCGCTGCCGGTTCTATTCCCGGCATCAAGGTCGATACCGGCGCCAAGCCGATGGTGAAATTCCCCGGTGAAACCATCACCGAAGGCCTCGATGGCCTTGGCGAACGCCTTGCCCGCTATTATGAAGCAGGCGCCCGTTTCGCCAAGTGGCGCGGCGTCATCGCCATCTCCTCGACGCTGCCGACCCGCGGCTCGGTCCGCGCCAACGCTCAGGCACTTGCCCGTTATGCCGCACTCTGCCAGGATGCCAAGATCGTTCCGATCGTCGAGCCGGAATGCCTGATGGACGGCAAGCCGGGCGACCACACGATCGACCGCTGCGCCGAAGTCACCGAATCCACGCTGCGCATCGTTTTTGAGGAACTGGCCGACGCCCGCGTCAGCCTCGAGGGCATGATCCTGAAGCCGAACATGGTCATCGACGGCAAGAACGCCCGTAAGGCCTCGGTCGCCGAAGTTGCCGAACGCACCGTGCAGGTGCTGAAGCGCACGGTTCCCTCTGCGGTTCCGGGCATCGCCTTCCTCTCCGGCGGCCAGTCGACCGAAGAGGCGAGCGCGCATCTTTCCGCCATCAATGCCACGACCGACCTGCCCTGGTTCGTCACTTTCTCCTATGGCCGCGCCCTGCAGGACAGCGCGCTCAAGGCCTGGAACGGCAAGCCTGAGAACGTCGCCGCCGGCCAGCGCGAATTCACCCACCGCGCCGAGATGAACAGCCTCGCCGCCAAGGGCAGCTGGAAAAAGGACCTGGAAAAGGCCGCCTGATTTTTGCGCTTGAGATTGGGCGGGGGCGGCACCCGCAACGGTGCGGCCCCTGCCCCACCCTCTCTCCTCCCTCATTCCTGTGCTCGTCACAGGAATCCAGCGCGCCCAAGTCCTTGGGCGCGAAAGACTCTTCCCCTGAGATATTGGCCCCTGGGACATTGGTTCATTCACGGCTCAGACGCGCCGTAGCTGGATTCCTGTGACGGGCACAGGAATGAGGGCCGTCCTACCTATCCGACGAATCGCCAGCAAGGTTTCGTAAGAAATCAGCTCGACGCAAGACATCCCCTCATTGTCACGGCGACAAGAAACCGCTTCGTCCAGTCAAAAAGCCTGATTATTCATAGCGGCCCACTGCAACAGGAGCCGCCATGGACACCCTTTCCTACGTCACCGTCGATGTCTTCACCTCCACCCGCTTCGAGGGCAACCCGCTTGCCGTCATCTCCGATGCGCGAGGGCTGAGCGATGCCGCGATGCAGAGGATCGCCACCGAATTCAACTACTCCGAAGTCACCTTCATCCTGCCGCCGGAAAATCCAGAAAATTCCGCCCGGGTGCGCATCTTCACGCCGACGATGGAAATACCCTTCGCCGGCCATCCGAATGTCGGCACCGCTTATGTGCTCGGCCAGCAGGCGGAGATCTTCGGCCAGCCGGTCGGCGAGACGCTGCGCTTCGAGGAGGAAGCTGGCCTCGTCGAGGTCAGCCTGAAACGCAGCGGCGGAAAAGTCGCGGCCGCCGCCATCCGCGCGCCGCAGCCGCTGGCGATCGGCGATGCCATTGCCGAGGAAACCATCGCCCGCTGCATTGGGCTCGGACCCGGCGCCATCGTCAAATCCAGCCACGCCCCGGTCTTTGCCTCGGTCGGCCTGAATTTCGCCATTGCCGAATTGAGCGGCCTTGAAGCGCTGGCCGCCGCCCGCCCGACCCTTGCCGGCTTCCAGGCGGCCGCCGGCCGGCAGACGACGAGCGGCCACGACTTCTCGCTCTTCGTCTATGTCAGGACACCCGAAGATCCCTGGAAGGTCCGCGCCCGCATGTTCGCGCCGCTCGACAACGTGCCCGAAGACCCGGCAACCGGCAGCGCCTCGGCCGCGCTCGGCGCCTATCTCGTCTCGCTTGCGCCCGACACCGACATGAACGTCCGCATCACCATCGAACAGGGCGTCGAAATTGGCCGCCGCAGCATGATCGCCCTCGATGTCGTGAAATCGGGCGGCATCGTCACCGATGTCGTCATCTCGGGAAGCTGCGTTTCCGTCATGCGCGGAGAAATCATCTGCAAGGCTGACGATTAAAGGTCAGACCGTAAGCCCAGAGGCACCGGAAAACTGAGCATCACATCAGGAAATCGCGCGATAGCAGCGCCAATGCCCAGACCGCGAAAGCGATCAGCGCGATCTTCCAGAAATCCATCCGCCGCTTGAGGCCGGGAAGCCCGAGCGGCTTGATCACCTGTATCGCCATGGCAAGGATCAGCAGCAAGGCTATCAGCTTTGTCATGCTTTATTTTTTCCATTTTTCGGATTGTCACAGGACGGACATTTTTCCGCGCGAACAAGAGGATCTCGACACGCCGTAAAGAAATTCCGGGGCACAATCAATCATCTTGAGGCTGGGCCGACCGAGGTCGTGCCTTATGTCCATTGCAAATCGCTTAAGACCGAGTCTGGGGAAATGAAGAGAAATCTGCTGTCCGTCGCCGCGCTGCTATTTGGCACGCTCTTCCTTTTCATGGGCAATGGTCTGCAGGGCATCCTGCTTCCCGTGCGCGGCAATCTCGAAGGCTACGCCACGACGACGCTCGGCCTGCTCGGTACGTCATGGGCGGGGGGCTTCGTCATCGGCTGCCTGGTGGCGCCGAAACTGGTGCGCCGCGTCGGCCATGTCAGAGCCTTCTCCGGCTTCATCTCGATCATCGCCATCATCGCGCTGGTCAGCGGCATCATCATCCATCCGGTCTGGTGGGTGGTCCTGCGCGCCGTCACCGGCTTCTCCACCGCCGGCACCTCGATGATCATCGAAAGCTGGCTGAACGAGCGCGCCAGCAACGAGAGCCGCGGCGCGATCTTCTCGCTCTATATCGGCATCACCCTGCTCGGTGTCGTCGGCGGCCAGATGATGATCCCGCTCGAGGATGTGCGCACGCCGGTGCTGTTCATGATCTGCGGCATTTTCTATTGCATCGCCATGCTGCCGACGACGCTTTCGACCGCTGCTTCGCCGCAGCCGCTGAAGGCGGTGCGCCTCGACCTGCCGGCGCTTTACCGCAATTCGCCGGTTTCCTGCCTCGGCATCCTGCTTGTCGGCATCGCCAACGGTGCCTATGGCACGCTCGGCGCCGTCTTCGGCGCCGGCGCCGGTCTCTCCGACACCAGCATCGCTATCATGATGAGCTCCACCATCTTCGCCGGCGCGGTGATGCAGCTGCCGGCCGGCCGGCTTTCCGATCGCATCGACCGGCGTTATGTGCTCGCGGCCATGTCGGCGATCGCCGCCGTTGCCGGCTTGCTGATCTTTTTGCTCCACCCGACGTCGCCCGCCCTGCTGATCGGGCTCGTTGTGCTTTACGGCGCGGTGGCCAATACGCTCTATCCGATCGCCGTCGCCCACGCGAACGACTTCGCGGCGTCGGAAGACTTCGTCAAGGTCTCGGGCGGCCTGCTGCTGCTCTACGGCATCGGCACGGTGATCGGCCCGACGATCGGCGGCCCCGTGATGTCGGTCATCACCCCGCATGCGCTTTTCCTCGTCACTGCCATCGCCCACGTGCTGATCACCGTTTACGCCATCGTCAGGAGCCGCATCCGCGCCGCCGTCCCGGCCAGCGACCGCGACGCCTATACGACGATCCCGACCGGCACTTCGCCGATGCTGACGCCGCAAAGCATGTCGCTGGCTGATCGCGGCGCCGGCAAACCTGCTGAAACCGCGAAGTCTCCCGAAAGCGTCGATCCTGCTGTAAAGTTCGGCTAGCAGTTCCGACAAAAGCGCCGGGCGTTTTCCGGGGAATTGCTTCAGGCAGCAAACGGAGGAACGAACGATGAGCTTTATCGATGATGACCGGCCGCAAAAGAAGACCGCCCACGAAATCGGTGCCGATCTCTCCATGCTTTCGGTGGACGAGCTGAAGGCGCGGGTGGAATTGCTGAAGACGGAGATCGCCCGTCTCGAAGCCGAGGCCGCCCGCAAGGCCTCTGGGCGGCAGGCGGCGGAAAGTTTCTTCCGCTCGTGATCCGATAGACCCCGAAAAACAAGGCTATAGGCGGGAAAAATGAACCCGCCCCAAGTCTTACTTCGGCACAATGTTAATAAAATATTAAGCTTTATAAGATATTACTGTACTCATCCAGATTTTCTCTGGATTTCAGACAGTTTTCCAAGCGGTGAATTGGTCTGATTTTTCTCCCTGTTTTACCTTGAGAGCCGCTTTTGCGGCTCTTCTTTTTCCTATGCCCGGCGCCTTTCCACGAAACTGTGGAGATTAACCCTTTCTTAAGAAACGGCTTGCGCATTTGGGCTAATGATACCATCTTAAAGTCATAAAGACCGGCCCAGGAAACTTTTCCGTCTGTGCCGGCGTTACCTGAATTATAAGTAGCTGCGTGCAACAGGGACTCTTGCGATGTCGGAAGTTGGATTGAACACGATCAGTTTTGCGGGCCGCGCCGCTGCATCCTCGCAGTTCAAGGCACTTTATGCGGAAGGCATGTCGCTGGTCGAAGAGACCGCCGCCTATCTCGATGGCCAGGGCCGCGCCGCTTCCAAGGTTCTGCCGCGGATGGCTTCGGTTCTCTACGCCGCAGAATCGATGCGTCTCACCACTCGCCTGATGCAGATGGCCTCCTGGCTGCTGCTGCAGCGCGCCGTCAACAATGGCGAAATGTCCCGCGACCAGGTGCTGGCCGAGAAGAACAAGGTTCGCCTCGACGGCTTCAACGTCGACCGCGCCGCGCCCGGCTGGGGCGACCTGCCGGAATCCTTCCGCGACCTCGTCGAACGCTCTCTGCGTCTGCAGAACCGCATCGCTTTGCTCGACCGCGAGATCTACCGCCCGTCCGAAGCCGTGATCGTTCATGATAATCAGAACAGCGTCCAGGCGCAGCTTTCCCTGCTGCAGACCGCCTTCGGCAACAACTGACCAGATCTGCGAATTCGATACAAACCGGCTGCGTCTTGCGCGGCCGGTTTTTTCTTTGCCTGAAAAAGCCGGCTTCCCCAACACGCAAAAAAGCCCGGCAAAAACCGGGCTCTTTTCGAATTCCGTCGAGCAGAAGCGATTAGAGGCCGAGGCCGCCGAAACGCTTGTTGAACTTGGAGACGCGGCCGCCGCGGTCCATCAGCTGCTGGTTGCCGCCGGTCCAGGCCGGGTGCGACTTGGAATCGATTTCGAGGTTCATGACGGCGCCTTCCGAACCCCAGGTCGAGCGGGTTTCGTATTCGGTGCCATCGGTCATGACCACCTTGATCATGTGATAGTCGGGATGGATGCCTGCCTTCATAACAATCTTCCTGCGATACCGGAGTTCAATTTGCCGCATGCAGTTGCGGCCACCGAACCGATTGAATAAATGAAGCCGCAGTCGTGATGGCTACGGCTTCCCATTAGGATGGCGTGCCTATACATGAAGGGCGCCTAGATAACAAGAGCCAACAGGCCGCATTGCGCGGGTCCTGAGGGTGATCGGAGACGATTTGGCAGAGCAGGCACGGGCTGAGGAAAACAAAAGGCGGTCGCTAGGGCCGCTCGGCAGGCTGACGCCCTACGTCATGCGTTATCGCGGCCTGGTGGCCGGTGCGCTGACGTCGCTGGCGCTTGCCGCCATCACCTCGCTGGCGCTGCCGCTCGCCGTGCGTCGCATGATCGACCACGGCTTCACCCAGTCCGACGGCCGCTTCATCAACAGCTACTTCGCCATGCTGATGATCATGGCTGTCGTTCTCGCGGTCGCAAGCGCACTGCGCTATTATTTTGTCATCACCATCGGCGAGCGCATTGTCGCCGATCTCCGCCGCGATGTCTTTTCTCATGTGACGCGACTGTCGCCCTCCTTCTTCGACGTCAACCAGTCCGGCGAGATCGTCTCGCGCCTGACTGCCGATACGACACAGATCAAATCCGCGGTCGGCGCCACCGCCTCGGTGGCGCTCAGAAACCTCATCCTCTGTATCGGCGCGATGGGCATGATGATCGTCACCTCGCCGAAGCTTTCGAGCCTGGTCATCGGGGCGATCCCGCTGATCGTCTTCCCGCTCGTCGCCTTCGGCCGCTCGGTGCGCAAGCGCTCCCGCGCCGCCCAGGATACGCTTGCCGATGCCTCCGCCTTCGCCAACGAGACGATCGCCGCGGCACGTACCGTACAGGCCTTCAACGGCGAGGATGCCGCAGCGACACGCTACGGCACCGCCGTCGAATCCGCCTATGAAGCGGCCCGCGCCGCCATCCGCTCGCGCGCGCTGCTGACCGGGATCGCGATTACGCTGATCTTCGGCAGCGTCGTCGCCGTGCTCTGGGTCGGCGCCCACAGCGTTCTCGCGGGCACGCTTTCGGCCGGCACGCTCGGCCAGTTCCTGCTCTATGCCGTCATATCAGCCGGTTCGCTGGGCGCCTTGTCGGAAGTCTGGGGTGAACTTTCGCAGGCAGCCGGTGCCGCCGACCGGCTGACCGAGCTTCTCGACGAGGTCTCGCCGATTGCAGCCCCCGCCCATCCGCAGGCTCTTCCGTCGCCCAGCCTTGGCCGCGTCGAATTTTCCGACGTGCATTTTGCCTATCCCTCGCGACCCGGCAAATCGGCGCTGCATGGCTTGAGCTTCACCATTACGCCGGGCGAGACCGTTGCCATCGTCGGCCCTTCCGGCGCCGGCAAGAGCACCGTCTTCTCGCTGCTGTTACGTTTCTACGATCCGCAGCAGGGCAGCGTGAAGATCGACGATGTCGACGCGCAGCTGACGACGCCCGACGAGCTGCGCCAGCGCATTGCCATCGTGCCACAGGACGTCACCATCTTTGCCGCCTCGATCCATGACAACATCGCCTTCGGCCGTCCCGGCGCCTCCCGCGACGAGGTCCGCGCCGCAGCCCTTGCCGCCCAGGCCGATGAATTCATCACGCGGCTGGATCAGGGGTATGAGACCGAGGTCGGCGAACGCGGCATTACCCTCTCCGGCGGCCAGCGCCAGCGCATAGCCATTGCGCGTGCCATCCTGAAAAACGCGCCCGTGCTGCTGCTCGACGAGGCAACCTCCGCGCTTGACGCCGAAAGCGAGACGCTGGTGCAGAAGGCGCTCGACGGCCTGGTGGATGGCCGTACGACGCTCGTCATCGCCCATCGGCTGGCGACCGTGTTGAAGGCCGACCGTATCCTCGTCATGGATCAGGGGCGCGTCGTCGAGGAGGGCACCCATCAGAGCCTGATCCGCCACGGCGGCATCTATGCACGGCTGGCACGGCTGCAGTTCGACGCCGCCAATGAAGATGTGCTCGCCGCCGCGAAATAGGCGGGCATGCGCTTCTCCGCCGATAGCGACTAAAGTCTGACCTCTCACACGCCTGCCCGCGGTTGTCATTCGCGTCTCCTGCCCTACCCTCTTCATGCCCCGGGGTGGGGATATTGCTGTTGAGATTCTTGGGAGGAGATAGGAATGGCGCCTTTCGATATGACGCGACGTGCGGGCCTTGCGCTCGGGTTCGGTGTGCTTGCGGCCTTTGCATCAGGCGCGTCTGCCGCGGCTGCGGATTTTCCCGACCGGGCGATCACCATGGTCGTGCCCTTCGCGGCCGGCGGCTCGACCGATGTGGTTGCCCGCATCATTGCCCAGAAGATGTCCGAGGATCTCGGCCAGCAGGTGATCGTCCAGAACGTCGCCGGCGCCGGCGGCAATCTCGGCGCCGGTAACGTCGCCCGCGCAGAACCCGACGGCTACACCATTCTGATGGGCACCGTCGCGACCCACGCGCTCAATCCCTTGATCCTCAAATCGACCCCCTATGATCCCGAGAAGGATTTCGCGCCGGTCTCGCTGCTTGTCGTCGTGCCGAACGTGCTGGTCGTCAATCCGGAATTGCCGGCAAAGACCGTGCAGGAGCTGATCGCGCTGCTGAAGGCCGAGCCTGACAAATACAGCTATGCCTCGTCGGGCAACGGCACGCCGCTGCATCTGTCCGGCGAACTGTTCAAGTCCATGGCCGGCGTCAGCATGCAGCATATTCCCTATAAGGGCGCCGGCCCGGCCTTGAATGACGTCATCGGCAACCAGGTGCCGATCATGTTCGACAACCTGCCCTCGTCATCGGGCCATATCAAGGCCGGCACTTTGCGGGCGCTGGCCGTGACCACGGCCAAACGCGCACCCTCCTTCCCCGATGTGCCGACGGTCGCCGAGTCAGGCATACCGGGTTACGAGACCTATACCTGGAATGCGCTTTTCGCCCCGGCTAAGACGCCGAACGAGGCCGTGATGCGTCTCAACGCCTCGGCCAACAAGGCGCTTAAAGACCCCGCCGTTGCCGAACGGATGAAAGAATTCAGCGCCACCATCGTCGGCTCGACTCCTGATGAACTCGCTGCCCATGTCAAGGCCGAGCTCGCCAAATGGGGTCCGGTGGTCAAGGGCGCGAACATCCAGATGGAATGACGTCGGCGGCGTAGACGCCTCCGGTTGCGCCGGATGGAAACGGTGACAATTGGACGCTAAGCAGCCAATTCTAATTAAGGCAGTGGAAAAGCTCGCCATTTTGATCTAGCCTCCCTGACGCTGATGGTTGCAATTCAGCGTTTCGGGAGACATCCATGTATAAATTCGAAGTTTATAAGGATAAGGCCGGCGAGTTCCGCTTCCGCTTCAAGGCATCGAACGGGGAAACCATGTTCCTTTCCGAAGGCTACAAGGCGAAGGCGTCCGCCATGAGTGCCATCGAATCGATCAAGAAGAACACGCCCAGCGCCGACGTCGTCGACCAGACGAAGGCCGAGGCCTGAGCAGAAGCAGCGGCGGCGTGAAACGCCGCCCTGCCCGCCCCTGAGCGCCGCCGGTGCCCTTGAGCCCGGCGCACTTGTTTGCGACCTTCGCGTCATTTCTCTTTTTTCGCATATTTCTTTGAAGGCCATGTCGAAATGACCACTGGCCGCGCCTCATTGTCTCGGAACGGCCGAACCGCTCCGCCGGGCGTCACTATGGGATATCAGTCGCCGATATCGGGATGCCTGGATCAACGCCAACAACGAGATCAGGAGTTTTCCATGCAATATGCTCTCATCATTCGCGAAGCCCCGGAAGATTTCGCCCGCCGTGACGATCCAGCCTATCGCGACGGCTGGATCGCCTACAGCAAGGCGCTGGCCCAGGCAGGGATCATGACCGGCGGCGCCGGGCTGACAGCGCCCGAGACCGGCACGGTCATACGCCGCAAGGGCGAGGAGCACGATGTCCAGGACGGCCCCTATCCGGAAGGCAAGGAACAGCTCGGCGGCTTCTATCTGATCGAGGTTCCCGATATGGACACTGCGCTCGAATGGGCAACCCGCGTGCCGATCTCCGACAAGGGTTCGGTCGAGGTGCGCCCGCGCCTGCAGATGTGAGGCGACGATGCCGACCGATGCCGGACGCGCTGCCGAACAGGTGGCGCGTCAGTCCTACGGCAAACTGATCGCCTTTCTCGCCGCCCGCTCGCGCGATGTGCCGGCGGCGGAAGACGCATTGTCGGAAGCGCTGGCTTCGGCCCTTCGCGTCTGGCCGGAGCGCGGCGTTCCCGACAAGCCGGAAGCCTGGCTGCTGGTGGCCGCACGCCGCAACCTGATGCAGGCGGCCCGCCACCGCGCCGTCGCGGCCAATGCGCAGGCGACGATAACGGTCGCCTTCGAGGAGGCGGAGGAACGCATGAACGAGGCTGGCAACGCCGTCTTTCCCGATGAGCGGCTGAAGCTGCTCTTTGCCTGCACTCATCCTGCCATCGACAG
Organism: Rhizobium leguminosarum bv. trifolii WSM2297; assembly: GCF_000271845.1. Next base: position 2,876,685 of record NZ_JH719395.1, read on the forward strand.
CTCCGTGCACACGGCGCTGATGCTGCAGACCGTTCTCGGCATCGAGGCAAAAACCATCGCACGGGCATTCATCGTTTCACCGGAGGCGATGAGCCAGCGGTTGGTGCGGGCCAAAGTAAAGATCCGCGATGCCGGCATTCCCTTCGCCGTTCCCCCTCGACACGCCTTGGCCGATCGGCTCGCCGCCGTACTTTCGGCGATCTACGCCGCTTACGGTCTCGGATGGGACGGTCTCGACGGCGAGGAAGAGCACCATTCGCTTGCCGGCGAAGCGATCTGGCTCGGCCGCGCGCTGCTGGCGGTGTTGCCCAATGAACCGGAAGCGATCGGCCTCCTGTCGCTGATGCTTCACTGCGAGGCTCGCCGCAGCGCCCGGCGCGACTGCAATGGCCGATATGTGCCGCTGGACGACCAGGATACGGCGGGCTGGAACGCGATCATGATCGCCGAGGCGGATGCGCTGCTGCGCAAGGCCGGAGGCTTCGACCGTTTCGGCCCTTTCCAGTGCCAGGCTGCGATCCAGTCCGTGCATGCGGCGCGCCGGCTTTCGGGAACGACCGACTGGCAGGCGCTGGCAACTCTCTACGCGGCGCTGGTAACGATGAAACCCACGCTCGGCGCACGCGTCGCCCAAGCTGCAGTGCTCGGCAGGGCCTTGAGCGCAGCCGCCGGCCTGGAGCGGCTCGACAGGCTCGATCCGCGCGACATCGCGGCCTATCAGCCCTATTGGGCCGTGCGGGCCTTTCTGCTGGCAGGAGCCGGCGACGAAACCGCAGCAGTGGACGCCTACATGACGGCGATCGGCCTCAGCGACAGTCCCGCCGTGCGCGATTTTCTCGCCGACCGGCTGAGGGAGGCGCGGCAAGCCACGCCGGGCTGATCATTTCTCGGTCAGCTTCAGTTCGATGCGGCGGTTGGTGGAGCGTGCATCCGGCGTATCGCCCGGCGCAATCGGCTGGAATTCGCCGAAGCCGGCGGCAACGAGCCGGTCGGCCGGCACGCCCTGCGCGATCAGGAACTTGACGACCGAAATCGCGCGCGCCGAGGAGAGTTCCCAATTGTCGCGATAGCGGCCGGTTCCGGCAAGCGGCACATTGTCGGTATGGCCGTCGACGCGCAGCACCCAGTTGATCTCCGGCGGAATCTCCTTGGAGAGGTCGAGAAGGGCGGCCGCGAGTTTGCCCATTTCGGTCTGGCCCTCCGGGTTGAGATCGGCGCCGCCCGAGGGAAACAGCACTTCCGATTGGAAGACGAACCGGTCGCCGACGATGCGAATATTCTCGCGGTCCGAAAGGATCTCGCGCAGGCGGCCGAAGAAGTCGGAACGGTAGCGGTTCAGCTCCTGCACGCGCGCGGCGAGCGCAACGTTGAGGCGGCTGCCGAGATCGGCGATCTTGGTCTGCGATACGCGGTCTTTCTCCTCCGAAGCCTGAAGGGCTGCTTCGACGGCGGCGATCTGGCTGCGAAGTGCGGCGATCTGCTGGTTCAGCAGCTCGACCTGGCTGAGCGCCCGCTCGCTCACCTGCTTCTGCTCGTCGAGCTCCTGCGTCATCGAGCCGATCTTCTTCTGCGCTGCATCCTGGCCGCCCGAACCGGCATTCAGCAATGCTTGCAGTCGCGAACGATCGCCTTCGGCACTGGCAAGCGAAGCCTGCAGATTGGCAACCGAATCCTGGAGGTCCTGATTGCTGCCCTTTTCGAGCGCAAGAAGCTGCGTGAGCTCGTTGATCTGACTGTTGAGGCGACTGAGCACCTCATCGCGTCCGGTGATCTCGCGGCTGAGGATGAATTGACCGACGACGAAGACCGTCAGCAGAAACATGATCGAGATGAGCAGCGTCGACAGCGCATCGACGAAGCCCGGCCAATAATCCACCGTGCGCTCGCGGCGCCGGTTGCGGGCAAGAGCCATGGCTTACTTGCCCTCGCTCTTTTCTGAGTGGCTGGCGCGTTCGCGCACGCGCTCGCTCCGGTCGCCGGTGCGCTCCTGCATGCCGATGCGTTCGGCCAGCCGGTCGAGCGTGCGGCGCATTGCCTTGGCCTCGTCCTGCTGTGCCTCGATCCAGTCGCGCAGCATCTGCTGCTCGTTGCGCATATTCTTGACCAGGCCCTGAATGCCTTCGGCCAGGCTCGCCATGGCGGCGACGGAACGCTGGCTGCCGGCGCCCCCCTCCTCCGAGACCTTGCGCAGATAATCGGAGAGCGCACGCATATCGTCCGAGGAAGCGCCGGCGACAGCGTCGAGGGCCGGCGCCAGGTCGGAGCCGACATCGGTAACCGAGGAGAGCCAGTTTTCCAGCTCCATGTAGAAGCGGTTTTGCGCGCGGCCAGCCTGGAGGTCGAGGAAACCGAGAATGAGCGAACCGGAAAGGCCGAGCAGCGAGGAGGAGAAGGCCTGGCCCATGCCTGAAAGCGGCGTGGAAAGCCCTTCCTTCAGCGCCGAGAGCACGTCGCCCGTGCCGTTCGAGCCGGCATCGAGCGACTGGATGACCATGCTGATCGAACCGATTGTGCCGATCAGGCCCCAGAAGGTGCCGAGCAGACCGAGGAAGACAAGCAGGCCGATCAGGTAGCGCGAGACGTCGCGCGATTCGTCGAGGCGGGTGGCGATCGAATCGAGGATCGAGCGCAGCGCCGTCGTCGACAGCGCCACCGAAGTCTTGCGGCTGCCGATCAGCGCCCGCATCGGCGCAAGCAGCCGCGGATTACGGTTGACCTTGTCGGCGCTGCCGGCGGCGCGGAACGAATTGAACCAGCGCACTTCGGGACGAAGCGCCAGTACATGGTTGAAAACAAGGATGATTCCGACTGCGAGAACGCCGACGATCAGGCCATTGAGGCCCGGATTGTGCATGAAGGCGGTCTGCGTCTGCCGGAAGAGGATGGCGGCGATAAAACCGACGATGACGAGGAAAAGCAGCATCGTCCAGAGGAAGGGCATGGGACTCGAAAGCCTGTAAGCATAACCGCCGGCCGTCTTTTCGGTGGAGCCGATCTCCGCCACATTCACATTTTCCATAGGGTCCGCTGCCTCCGGAGTCATTGCTGGCGGAGACTAGAGCAACATTGTGCCGAATTGAAGTATGCCGGGGTGAAAACCGTGACTTTACAACAGCCAGATTTTCATCCGCTTACTTGGCGGGGATTGGCCGCTTGACCACTTCGATCAGCGCCTTGTGGATGGCTTCGTTGCCGGCGACGATCGCGCCGCTCTCCAGAATGGCCGTCCCGCCGTCCCAATCGGTGGCGAAGCCGCCGGCTTCGCGGATGAGCAGGATGCCGGCTGCCATGTCCCAGGGCGCAAGCTCAGCTTCCCAGAAACCATCGAAACGCCCGGCCGCGACATAGGCAAGATCGAGTGTCGGCGATCCCAAGCGGCGGATGCCCGCAACTTCACCCATCACGTGACGAAGCTCGACCAGGAACTTGCCGTGATTGCGCTTGCCGAGCGCCGGCACGCCGCAGCCGATGACGCAATCCGAAAGCGCGCGGCGCGCGGCGACGCGCAGGCGCCGGTCGTTGAGGAAGGCGCCACCGCCGCGCTCGGCGGTATAGAGTTCGTCGGTCGCCGGGTTGAAGATGACCGCAGCGACAATTTCGCCATTGCGCTCGAGCGCGATCGAGACGGCGAAGGCCGGGATGCCGTGCAGGAAGTTCGTCGTGCCGTCGAGCGGATCGACGATCCAGCGATGCGCGCCGTCCGTGCCCTTGATCTCTTCGCTTTCCTCGCCGAGGAAGCCATAGGTCGGACGCGCCTTCAGCAGCTCTTCCCTGACGATCTTTTCGGCCTTGCGGTCGGCGGTGGAAACAAAGTCGCCCGGCCCCTTGACGGACACCTGCAGGTTCTGCACTTCGCCGAAATCACGCCCCAGCGATTTTCCTGCCTTGAGGGCAGCCTGAACCATGACATTGAGAAGAGCTGAACGGGCCATCGGCGCAATTTCCTTGGGACTGATACGAGGTGCGCGCTGCCAGGGGCGGGAAGGTTCCCTGAACATGCATGACAGGCAGCGCTGAATAGATTGGCGGCCTCAAGACCACAAAATCAGGGAAATTTCAAGGGGAGGCGCGCATGGCTGCCTTGCGTCGGAGGAAACCGGCATTATTCCGGCTGGAGCGGTTTAAAAGGGTCTCAGAACTTCTGCTGCGTCATCAGCACTTCACGAGCGATCTGATCGAGCGGCAGGATTCGGTCGACGCCGCCCTTGGCGATTGCCTCCTTCGGCATGCCGAAAACGACGGAACTCGCCTCGTCCTGCGCCACCGTGTAGGCGCCGCCCTGATGCATTTCCAGCATGCCGCGCGCACCATCGTCACCCATGCCGGTCATGATGATCCCCATGGCGTTCGAGCCGGCCGAGCGCGCCGCCGAACGAAAGAGCACGTCGACGGAAGGCCGGTGCCGCGACACCAGCGGCCCGGTCTTCACGCTCACATAATAGCGCGCACCCTGGCGTTCGAGCAGCATGTGCTTGTCGCCCGGCGCAATCAGCACATGACCGCGCAGCACGGGATCGCCATCGACGGCTTCCTTGACCTCGACCTCGCAGAGACCGTTCAGGCGTTTGGCGAAAGCGGCGGTGAATTTCTCCGGCATATGTTGGACGATCACCATGCCGGGCGCATTGGCCGGCAGTTCCTCCAGGAACTCGCGCAGCGCTTCGGTGCCGCCGGTAGAGGCGCCGACGCAAACCACCATTTCCGTCGTCTTCGCCATGGCGCGGCCCGTCGGCGGCGGCAGCATCACATCCGCTGTCAGCTTCTTGGCCGGCCCCTCCGGAGGAGCCGAGCGAATAGTTCCGGCGGCGCGCCGCACATTGGAAAGTCGCGCATGCGAGGCGCTCTTGACGACTTCGCGAATCCGCATGGCATCTTCCGCGAGACCGTCGGCGGCCCCGATCTTCGATTTCAGAATGACGTCGACGGCACCGGCCTCCAGCGCCTGAAGCAATGTCTCCGAACCGGCTTCCGTCAGCGACGAGCACATCACCACGGGGATCGGCCGCTGCGCCATTAGCTTGCGCAGGAAAGTAATGCCGTCCATGCGCGGCATCTCCACATCGAGCGTGATGACATCGGGGGTCTCTTCTTGCAGTTTCCGCGCCGCCACGAAGGGGTCGGACGCCACCGCCATGATCTCGATATCGGGATCCTGCTCCAGCACATAGGTCAGCGTCTGACGGATGCTGGCGGAATCGTCGATGATGAGAACGCGGATTTTCTTAGCCATGAAGCCTCTAAATGCGCTGAAACACCGTGTTCGAGACCTGCTTCAAAGGCAGATCGAAGCCGGTGATCGATTCGGAATGGCCGATGAACATGTAGCCGCCCTTCGCCAGGCAGCCGCAGAGACGGTTGAGCACGCCGGCCTGAGTCTGCTTGTCGAAGTAGATTAGCACGTTGCGGCAGAAGATGACGTGCATCGGTTCGCCGACCGGGTATTTCTCGTCCATCAGGTTCATGCGGGCAAAACCAATCCTGCTGCGCAGTTTCGGCGTGATGCGCACCTCCCGCCGATTCGGCTGCTTGGCCGTCAGCACGTATTTGCGATGCAGGTCGCGCGGCACCGGTGCGATTAGATCTTCCGGATAAATACCCCGGCGCGCCGTCTGCAGCACATCGGTGGAAAGATCGGTCGCCAGCACGCTGTAGGAGAGGTCGTTGCGACCCTCGGTGAACTCCGCCAGCACCATCGCCATCGTATAGGGTTCGGCTCCCGTCGAGCAGGCCGAACTCCAGGTGCGAATAGTGCGAACGCCGCTGCCGGCAATCGCCGGCAATGCCACGCTCTGCATATAGTCGAAATGCTTGGCTTCGCGGAAGAAGTCGGTCTTGTTGGTCGTCACCACGTCGATCAGGTAGACGGTTTCCTGGGCGAGGCCGTCTTGATTGAACAGGAAGTCACAATAATCGTCGAAGGTCGAGTGGTTGGTGGCGCGAAGGCGGCGCCTTAGCCGCCCTTCGAGCATCGTCAGCTTGGTCGGCGGCATCTTGATGCCGCTATAATCATAGATGAACCGGGCAAGCTTTTCGAAATTGCGCTTGCTGATCCGGTCGCCGGGCAATTGGGTTTCCACCGCTGCTGCCATACTCATAGAACGCAGTACTCCGGGTTGACGCGCGGTCAGGCCGCCGATTGCAGTGCCGAGGCGTCCTCGCGCGACAAGAGCCGCCCGAGATCGATTATGACGACAAAGCCGTTTTCACGGCGAACGACGCCGGCGATATAATCCGAGCGCCAGCGCACGCCGATGTCCGGCGCCGCTTCGATCTGATCACGCCGAAACGGCGTGACCTCGAAGACGCGGTCGGCGACGAGGCCGAGTGTCAGGAGCCGGCTTTCCATCGGTACGTCGAGGACGAGCACCCGCGTATGCGGCGTCGGCTCCGTCTTCGTCATGCCGAGCTTCAATCGAAGATCGATCGTCGGCACGCCCTGCCCGCGCACATCGCGCAGGCCGAGCAGATAGTCGGGACCATTCGGAATCTTGAAAGCTTCCGCATAATCGAGGATTTCCCGTACGACCTCGACCGGCACGGCGAAAATCTCCTCGCCGAGGCTGAAGGTCACGAATTGCGCTTCCAGAGATGTTGGAGCCATGATCAGGCGCTTTCCTTGAATTCGGCGTCCCCATCATCGGGACCGCCCATGGAGAGATCGAGAGCGAAGCCTTTCGCCCGCGCCTGCTGACCGGCGACGCTGTTGGCGGCGAGCTTCCTGCCGCCGAGCTTGCGGCCGGCGACGGGCGCCGAGCTACGAATAGTCACTCTGGCAGCCGGGACGCGGGATTGGCGGTTGCCTGCCATATCGACCTTGAAGAAGGCGATCGAGGCCTGCAGTTCTTCGGCCTGGCTCGCGAGCTCTTCCGAGGTCGCAGACATTTGCTCGGAGGCGCCGGCATTCTGCTGCGTCACCCGATCGAGCTGCTGGATCGCTTCGTTGATCTGGCCAGCACCGATATCCTGTTCGCGGCAGGCGGCACTGATCTCCGAAACCAGTTCGGCCGTCTTGCGAATATCGGGCACCAGCCGGCCGAGCATATCGCCGGCGTCCTGAGCGGCCTTGACCGTATCGCCCGACATCGAGCTGATTTCCGCCGCTGCCGACTGGCTGCGTTCGGCAAGTTTGCGCACCTCGGAGGCGACGACTGCAAAACCCTTGCCGTGTTCGCCGGCACGTGCCGCTTCGACGGCGGCGTTGAGCGCCAGCAGGTCGGTCTGACGGGCGATTTCCTGGACGATGCTGATTTTCTCGGCGATGGTCCGCATCGCCTGTACGGCGCGCGTTACCGCGTCACCGCTCATCTCCGCATCCTTGGCCGACTGGCGGGCGATCTTCTCGGTCTGCGCCGCATTGTCGGCATTCTGCTTGATATTGGCGGCCATCTCCTCCATCGAGGCGGAAGCCTCTTCAGCCGAAGCGGCCTGTTCGCTGGCGCCCTGTGACACCTGCTCGGAGCTCGAGGACAGTTCCTGGCTGCCGGCCGAAACATTTTCGGCGGCAACGACCGCATCGGCAACGACGCCGCGCAGCCGCTCAACCATCTGTTCGAGCGCAATGCCGAGCGTATCCTTCTCCGAAAGCGGCTTCGGGGACACCGTCAGGTCGCCGTCGGCGATCTGCGTGGCGATGTCGGCGGTGATGCGCAGATTATCCGTCATGACGTTGATCATGTTGACCAGGTCTTTGATCTCGTCGTTGGTCCTGATCTCGACCTTCTGGTTCAGATCGCCGATGGCGACAGCGCTGGCAACATTCATGATCTTGCGCAGGCCGCTGTTGACGCCGAGCGCGATCCACAGCGCAGCGGCGAAAGCGATGACGGACGCTCCGATTGCGATACCGATCAACATGGTCTTCGTCGAACTATAAAGAACATCGGTATCGGCATCGGCTTGCGCCATCGACGTCTGCTGAAGTGCGACGAGTCTCCCGAAAACATCTTCCATTTCTGTAACAAGGGCGCGAACCTCCCCCGAGGAAAGTGCCACGGCCGCTGCCCTGTCACCGCTTTGCTGGATAGAGGCGACCTTGCTGGAACCTTCATCGAAGCGTTTGGCCAGCTCGACCAGCCTGTCCCAGAGGGGCTTGCCCTCAGCCGTTGCGAGCAGTTGGCCGCCCGTCGCGAAGGTGAGCATTTCATCGACGCTCTTCGCCGAATTCAGGTAGTCCTTCTTGGCGACGTCGGCATCCATTTCCAGAAGCGCGTTCTTCTGCCAGCGAACGGCATCGAGCTCGGCAGTCTTCGCTTCCAGTGCCAGTTCCAGCCTTTTTGCAGGACCGGAAACAAGATTGCCGACAGCATCGTTCAGTGAACTGAGGCTGATGATTCCATAAACCGCGCTGCCCACCAGCAACAATATGACAAAGCCGAAAGCGGCTGCGAGCTTAAGTTTGATCGTAATACGCATCTCAATATTCCTCTGTGAGAGCGAGGCAATAAATATGGTCCAGGCGGCGCGGCATCATGCAGCAAAGAATTCCGTCAGGCGAAAACATGCCACGGAAAGAAATGAATAGACTTCCATCCCGGCTCCCCCGAGCCGGAAGTATGTGCCGCGGGCCATGCTGGCTGGCCCGCGACCGTTGCGAACGGGGATAACGCTCATGCGCTTTCCCCAGGGGAGCGCCTAAGCGCTCTCCCGAAACTCGTCATCGACGGTGTCGGGACCGCCCATCGACAGGTCGAGGGCAAAGCCTTTCACGCGGGCCTGCTGGCCGGCGACCGTATTGGCCGGCGCCTTGCCGGCCGGTTTGCGCGGTGCGGCTTGAACCCGGCTGCGGGCAGTGGATTTTGCGGCAGGCGCGTGCGCGCGGCGCGCGCCCGCCATATCGACCTTGAAGAAGGCGATCGACGTCTGCAGTTCTTCGGCCTGCGAAGCGAGTTCCTCGGAGGTTGCCGACATCTGCTCGGAGGCGCCGGCATTCTGCTGGGTCACCTTGTCGAGTTGCTGGATCGCTTCATTGATCTGGGCAGCCCCGATATCCTGTTCACGGCAGGCGGCGCTGATCTCGGAAACCAGTTCCGCCGTCTTGCGGATATCGGGCACCAGCCGGCCGAGCATCTCGCCCGCTTCCTGGGCGGCCGTCACGGTATCGCTCGACATCGAGCTGATTTCGGCCGCAGCCGACTGGCTGCGTTCGGCAAGCTTGCGAACTTCCGAGGCGACGACCGCAAAACCCTTCCCGTGTTCACCCGCGCGCGCAGCTTCGACGGCGGCGTTGAGCGCCAGCAGATCGGTCTGACGGGCAATTTCCTGAACTATGCCGATCTTCTGGGCGATCGTGCGCATGGCCTCTACAGCGCGGGAGACGGCTTCACCGCTGGCTTCCGCATCCTTGGCCGACTGACGGGCGATCTTTTCCGTCTGAGCGGCATTGTCGGCATTCTGCTTGATGTTGGAAGCCATCTCTTCCATCGATGCGGAAGCCTCTTCGGCCGAAGCGGCCTGTTCGGTGGCACCTTGCGACACCTGCTCGGAGCTCGAGGACAGTTCCTGGCTGCCGGCCGAAACGTTTTCCGCAGCGGAGATCGCGTCGGCAACGACGCCGCGCAGGCGCTCGACCATCTGCTCAAGGGCGATGCCAAGCGCATCCTTGTCGGAAAGCGGTTTCGGAGACACCGTCAGGTCGCCATTGGCGATCTGGTCGGCGATGCCGGCGGTGGTCCTGAGATTGGAGATCATGCTCTGCATCGCGATGCCGAGCGTATCCTTGTCCGAGAGCGGCTTGGCATCGGTGCTGAGGTCGCCCGTGGCAATCTGGTCGGCAAGGGCCGCCGTGGCGCGCAGATTGGCGGTCATGGTATTGACCGTATTGATCAAATCCTTGATCTCGTCATTGGTCCTGACATCGACTGTCTGATTAAGGTCGCCGAGTGCCACGGCGTTTGCGACAGTCGTGATCTTCCGCAGACCATTGTTGATTCCAAGGGTAATCCACAATGCGGCGCCGAGAGCGATGAGCACGGCAATGCCGGACGCGCTGCCGAGGATCAGCTTCGTCGAGCCATAAAGATGGGTGTTCGATTCGGCGGTCGCCTTCATTCCTTTGCGTTGGATTTCGACGAGCGCCGCAATCGCAGCGCCCATATCGTCGGTCATCGTCCTGAGGTCGCCGAGTGAAAGCGCCAGCGCGCCGGCCTGATCGCCTCTTGCGTCGAGTTGCTGCAGTTCGGCGGATCTTTCGCGGAACTTCGCGCCGATCGTCTGCAATTTCTCCCAATATGGCTTGCCTTCCGGCAAGGCGATGGCAAGACCGCCATCGACGGCATCGAACATGTCCTGCAAGTACCGGTCAGCGTCCTTGTAAAAACCAGCAGCAATTTCGGGATCTGTCGAGAGCAAGGCATTCTTCTGGGAACGGATTGCGTTGACCTCGGCGACATTGGCGGTCAGGGCCAGCTCCAGTCGGCGCACTGATCCGTCGATCATCTGGGCGCTCGCGTCATTCAAAGTGCCGAGGCTCAGACTCCCATAAACCGCGATGGCGATCAGCAGCAGCGTCATGATGCCGAACGCAAGCCCCAGTTTGAGCTTGATAGTGAAACGCATGTGATACCCCCTATAAGCGGTCAAAAACCAATGGATAGAGAACATGTCCCCTTGGCGGGACGTCGAGCTTGATCGTGATGTGCCTGAGGGGAGAGCGACTACATTCACTTCCTGGCAGCCGGACATCTGTCGATCGCAGCGCCAACGCCTACATGCGTTGGGGGATATTCCCGCCCTGGGTCCACCGAGTAGCGAGAGGGATCACATGGAGGCGAAGGCGCATAACCTTCGCCTCCGGGCAAGCGCTTTATGCGCTCTCCCTAAAGTCGTCGTCGCCGGCATCAGGACCGCCCATCGACATATCGAGAGCAAAGCCTTTGAGACGCTGTTGCTGAGTCGAAATCGTCTGTCCACGGCCCTGGCCGTGGGCCTGCGATGCGGGCCTGTGGCCAGCGGCTGAGGGCTTGAGCACCTTGGCCGAAGCTTTTGGCTGCGCCTTGTTGACGCCGGATCGCGCGCTGCCTGCCGTATCGACCTTGAAGAAGGCGATCGACGTCTGCAGTTCTTCGGCCTGCGAGGCGAGCTCCTCGGAGGTGGCCGACATCTGCTCGGATGCGCCGGCATTCTGCTGGGTCACCTTGTCGAGCTGCTGGATCGCTTCGTTGATCTGCGAGGCGCCGATATCCTGTTCGCGGCAGGCGGCACTGATCTCCGAAACCAGCTCGGCCGTCTTGCGAATATCGGGCACCAGGCGGCCGAGCATGTCGCCGGCATCGGCGGCAGCCTTGACCGTATCGCCCGACATGGCGCTGATTTCGGCGGCAGCCGACTGGCTGCGTTCGGCAAGTTTGCGCACCTCCGAGGCGACGACCGCAAAGCCCTTGCCGTGCTCGCCGGCGCGCGCCGCTTCGACTGCGGCGTTCAGAGCCAAGAGATCGGTCTGGCGGGCGATCTCCTGGACGATGCCGATCTTCTGGGCGATCGTGCGCATGGCGTCGACGGCGCGCGTCACCGCTTCACCGCTCATCTCCGCATCCTTGGCCGACTGGCGGGCGATCTTCTCGGTCTGCGCCGCATTGTCGGCATTCTGCTTGATATTGGCGGCCATCTCCTCCATCGAGGCGGAAGCCTCTTCGGCCGAAGCAGCCTGTTCGCTGGCGCCCTGCGACACCTGCTCGGAACTTGCCGAAAGCTCCTGACTGCCGGAAGAGACGTTGTCGGCGGCCGACAATGCATCGGCAACGACGCCGCGCAGGCGTTCGATCATGATGTTGACGTTGCCGAGAAGCTCGCCGATTTCGTCACGGCTGGTGATATCGGCCATCTTCGTCAGATCGCCTTCCGACACTTCGCGAACCACGGTGTTGGCCCGGTTGAGGCCCTTGCTGATCGTGCTGGCGATCCAGAAGGCGGTAATGCCCGCAACCAGCAAGGCAACGCCGGCTACCGCCATCATCATCGTGCGTGTGGTCGCATACTGCGCGTCGGCGCTTTCGTCGGCAGCCTTCATGCGCTGCTTTTCGAGAGTGAGGATTTCGCCGAGCGTCGAGTCGATATCGTTGGCAGCGGCCCGAGCCGCCGTGACGGAGACGGTATTTGCGGCTTCGGCGTTCCCGGCCTTCACATAATCGCGGATCTGGTCGTCGGCTGCATTGAAGGATTTGGAAAGTTCCGCGATACGCGCCCAGCGAACCTTGCCCTCTTCGGTTGCCAACGTCAGTACATGGCCGAATGCATCGGCGAAGTCGTTGCGGGCCTGATTGCCCTTGGCGATGGAACCGGCAGTCTCGTCTGCAGTGCGGGCGGTGAGCAGGTTCTTCTGCTGTCGGATAGCCTCGAGCTGGGCAATGTTGATTTGCTGCGCGAGATCGAGACGGGCTGCCGGACCGGCAAGCAGATTGCCGATCGTGTCGTTCAGCGATCCCAGGCTCAAGATGCCGTAGGCAGCGGTGCCCATCAGCATGAGGATGATGAAGGTGAACGCGGTCACCAGTTTTGTCTTGATTGTCAATCGCATCGGTCTACCCCCAACTTAAACTCAGCCGACGTCAGCTGGCGGCTCCTGCCGCGTCGTGCTTCGATGAAAAAATCGCCTGCAGATTGGGGAGAATGATGAACTCTCCGCCCCTCTTCACCAGGCAGTTGATGTAGTCGGCGCGCCAGCGCATGCCGATGCTCGGCGGCGCCTCGCTTGCGGATTTTGCCAACGTCGTCACCTCGTTCACCTTGTCGGTTCTGAGCCCAACGAGCGTCTGCTCGCCCTGCAGATCGATCTCGATGACGATGAAGCGGCTGTCGATCGTCGCCTCTGCCGCTTCCATCCCGAAAGCGAGACGCAGGTCGGCAAGTGGAATGACCTTGCCGCGAAAATTGATGACGCTAGCGACGAAAGGCTGGCTGCCCGGCACCGCAGTCTCCGGAAGCAGATCCAGGATTTCCTGGACCATGGCCGCCTCCAGCGCGAAGGTCTCGCCGTTAAGGTCGAAGGTCAGAACCTCGACTTCTTCGGCATAGCTCCAGTGATTGTCGAATCGTTCGGCTGTTGCTGCTGCGCTCATCCTGCTACCCGCAATTGCGCCTCCTGATGCTGACCCGCGGCAACCAGGTGCCCGACGTCGAGAATAAGGGCGACGCTGCCGTCGCCGAGAATGGTCGCGCCCGAAAAGGTCGCGACGTCGTTATGCAGTTTCGACATCGACTTGATGACTGTCTGGTGGTCGCCGATGATCTGGTCGACGACGAGGCCGACGCGCTCCGTGCCGGTGGATATGACGACGACCTTCTGATGGACGTCGGGCTTGGTGCCGGTGCGGAAGAGGTCGCGCAGGCGCAGAAACGGCACCAGGCTGTCGCGCAGCGAGATGAAGCTGCGGCCGCGCGAGCGGAGATCTTCCTCGAGCGAAAGTTCGAGGCATTCCTCGACCGCCGAAAGCGGGATGACGTAACGGCCGGAACCGACGCGCACCAGCAGGCCGTCAATGATGGCAAGCGTCAGCGGGATACGCAGCGATACTTCCGAGCCCTGTCCCGGCACGCTAACGATGTCGATCGCGCCGCGAAGCGCTTCGACCGTCTTCTTGACCACGTCCATGCCGACGCCGCGGCCGGACAGGTTGGTGATCGCTGCCGCCGTCGAAAAGCCGGGGGCAAAGATCAGCTGCAGCAGCTCAGAGTCGGAAAGCGGCTGGCCGGGATGGATAAGGCCGGATGATTCCGCCTTGGCGCGAACCCGTTCGCGATTGATGCCGCGGCCGTCGTCCTTGATCGAGATGATCACCTCGCCGCCCGCCTGGCGGGCCGAAAGCGTCACCGTGCCGGCTTGGCTCTTGCCGGCGGCAAGGCGATCGGCCGGCATTTCCAGGCCATGATCGATCGAGTTGCGCACCAGATGCACCAGCGGATCGGCCAGCCGCTCGATGACCGTCTTGTCGACTTCGGTGCTCTCGCCCTCCGTCACCAGCTCGATCACCTTGCCGGTCTCGCGGGCGAGATCGTGAACGAGGCGGCGGAAGCGGGAGAAGAGGGTGGCGACCGGCACCATGCGCAGCACCATCATCGTGTCGCGCAATTCACCGGAGAGCCGTTCGATTTCTTCCGAGACGGAGCGCAGCGCGATATCGGTGCTGGCGCCGGCGAGCTGGCTAAGGCGCGATTGGGCGATGACGAGCTCGCCGACGCGGTCCATCAGCTCGTCCAAACGCTCGGCCGGAACGCGGACATTCTCGGCCGCCTTCGCCTGGCTGACGGCGGCAGGCGGCTCGCGCCTGGCCGGTACCGCCTCGACGGGGCGGAATTCCGGAACGGTGGCCGGCGGAACGGCGGTCGCCGATTCTTCGGCGGCGGGTACAGATGCAGGATTTTCTACGATCGGAGCGGCGGTTGCCGCCGCCGGCCCGCCGATCTCTTCGACGCTGAGTTCCATATCGTCGAGCACGAAGATGAAGACGTCGTCGATCGCCGAGCGGTCCTGCTCGCTGGTCAGCATGACATCCCAGGAAATATGCAGTTCCGTCGGCGTGAGTTCACCAAGGGGCGGAATGGCCGAGGTGTTGGCCCGCACCGTGCATTCGCCGAGATCGCGCAGCTCGTCCAGCAGGCCGAGCGGGTTGGTGCCGTTGGCCATCGAATTGGCCGGCAGGCTGAAGCGGATACGCCAGCTGTTTTTCGTCTTCGCCGATACTTCCCGCACGACCGCGGGCGCGGCAATAGCGGCCACTGCGGCGGCAGGCGCCGTCGCCTTGCCGCCGACGGCAGCCTGCAGCTGTGCCAGAAGCTTGCTGCCGGTGTCGCCGTGATCGGCGTCCGGCTGGTCGACGAGGGCTTGCATATGGTCCTGGGCGGCAAGAACGGCGGCGACGAGTTCGCTGGTCGCCGCGACCTCGCCCTTGCGAACGCGGTCGAAGGCGGTTTCGCAATGATGGGTGAAGGCGGCGAGCGCCTCGAAACCGAACATCGCGCCGGAACCCTTGAGCGTGTGGAGCCCGCGGAACACGGCGTCGACAATATCCTTGTTGTCGAGCTGGTGGGTCAGGTCGAGAAGACCGGCCTCGATCGCCTCGAGGCATTCGGCAGCCTCCATGCGGAACACGGCAACGGGATCGAGCGTACTCATCGTCCGAGCACCTTCTTCACGATCTTCACCAGATGTTCCGGATCGAACGGCTTGGTCAGCCAACCCGTCGCGCCGGCAGCCTTGGCCCGCGCCTTGAGATCGGCATCCGATTCCGTTGTCAGGAAGATGATCGGAACACCGGCCTGCCCAGGCAGCTTTCGCAGTTCCTCGATCATCGTCAGGCCGTCCATGACCGGCATGTTGAGATCGGTGACGATCAGATCGAAGCTGCTGCTCTTGGCCGTCGCGAGGCCTTCGGCCCCGTCGGCGGCCTCGGTGACGCGGTAACCGGCATTGGTAAGCGTGACCTTGGTGGTCAGGCGGATGCTGGCGGAATCGTCGACAGTCAGAATATTTGCACTCATAACGTTACCTCTTTATGCAACCAGAACTTGGAATCTTCTTGATCAAAAGATTCGGTAAAACCTGCGCGTTCGAGTACCTTCAGGACCGAGCCACGTGCAGGAGTAGAAAGCTTGAATGTCTTCCCGTCGGCTTTTGCTTGGCGGCGGGACGACTCAATGAGTTGAATGAAACTCAGATCCGCTTCTGCACTTTCGGGAATGTTGATGATAATTGTATCTCGACTGCGAAACTCATCAGTAAACTTTAAATATAGTTCGCACGCGGAGCGAATACTCAGCAAATCGGGCAAATTTATATATTCGTAATATTGTTTAGGAGTATCCAACGCAGCCTCCCCGGCCAGAGAAATACTTGATGACCCCTAAAGGACTCTCACGGCAGCGTTAATGCAGGGTAAACAGCGGTTGTATAAAACTACCGCATAACGGGTCCTGGGGACTCCCAATTCTCATCCGGAATAAGTTGTATCTTTCCCTCAAAATTTAGAAAAAGATAAAATAAAAGCAGTAGGTTAAACACTATTTACCCGCTAAGAAGTTCGGACGGCGCGCATCCACATCTTTCGTTAATCACAACGCTGACGAGTCCGGCGCGTTTACCGGACGTTTCCATCCTGCTCGTAGAAATAGAGTCTGATAAGCTTGAGTTTTAAGAAAAGGTATAAATGTTGGCACACGCTCTGGTATCGCCGACCGCTGCAGCCCACACAACCGGCCGGGACATCGGCCGGACCCTGGAATCCGCCCGCGGCCGGGTCGAGGAACGTTTTCTCGAAGGCGGCACGGTACTGCTCTCCGTGATGGATGTTCTCAACCGCTTGTTGAATTCTCTTGAGAGCGTCACCGCGGCGCTCGACAATGGGGAGTCGAGCGATACCGGCGCTGATCTCCGTGCCACGGTGGAGAGCCTGACGGCGCTGCCGGCCACCGAAGAAAATCGTCAGCAGGCACTCGTCTCGCTGGCGCAGACCGGCAGGGAGCTGCGCAAATACGTGTCCGACATGCAGGAGACGATGCGTTATCTCAGAACCTTCGCCGTCACCGTGAAGATCACCGGCGCCGGCCTTCCCGAATTCGCCGGCTTCGCTCAGGAGATTCTGGAACGAATCTATTCCGGCACCGATGAGGTCAATCGTTTCGCCACGCATCTCGACAGCCTCGATAAGGAGGTCAAACTCGCTGCCTCCTTCGGCGCCAGTGTCTCCAAGGGCTATGCCGACACCGTTCCGGCTGTCGCCGCCGCCCTGCGCGACGATGCCGCCAAGATCGCCGAACACCGCAAGCATCTCGGCGGCGTCGCCCGCGAAGTCGGCGCGATTGCACGTGGCGTCCAGAGCAAGGTCGCCTCGACGCTATCAGCCCTGCAGATCGGCGACATCACCCGCCAGCGCATCGAGCATGTGCAGGCCACCCTCTCGCTGCTTGAGGAATTCTTTGCAGGCGAAGATGGCTCAAAGCTCGATGCCGGCGCTCGCAAGCGCCTGCAGAACGTGATCCACCATCTGACCGCGGCGCAGATGAGCGACATGTGCGCCAATTTCCAGCGGGATTCGCAGAACGTCGTCACGACGATCGCCAGTTTCGATCACGACATGCGGGAGATTCTGAAGCTACGCGACCAGATGAGCGGTGCGACCGGCGAAGCCGGCGGCAATTTTATGCGTGCGCTGGAATCCAGCGTTTCGGCCGCCCACGAAATCGTCCAGCAGGTCGACACGGCAAGCCGCCAGGCCGACCAGGTGAGCCAATCGACATCAGGCACGGCCGCCAAGCTCTCTGAATCGATCGCCAACATCCGCGCCGTCAAGACCGACATCCATTACATGGCTTTGAACACCAACCTGCGCTGCAGCCGCCTTGGCGAGGAAGGCAGGTCGATCAACGTCGTCACCGCCGAGCTGCGCATCTTCGCCGGCAAGCTCGACGAATCTGCCGACGCCATCGTCAGCGGCCTGCCTGCCCTTGAAGCCGCAGCCGGGCGCGTCGCCCCCGCCACCGATGTCGGGGCCGGCGGTCTGGGAGAGAGCCTGACGTCGGCCGTCGGCAACATCCGCTCCGCCGCCAATATGATGGACAACGAACTGAAGGTACTCGCCGAGAACGGCCGCGAGGTCGCCACCAAGATCAGCCTGCTGATCGGCAAGCTCGATTTCCAGCGCGATCTCGGCGAAGTCTTAACCCGCTGCGCCGAGCTGCTCGAAAGCGCCGCCGGCACCGAGGTCGCCGATATCTCCGATCTCACGGAAGTGATCGCTTCGCTCGACCACAATATCTTCAAACACTATACGATGGTCCAGGAGCGCAGCATTCATCGCGACATCATCCCTGCCTGTGAGGACAGCACCCCGGCGCCCGCCGAGACCGTCAAAGCCGAAAACGACGAGGATCTTTTCGCCGACGCGCTTTTCTGAAGCGCCTCGCATGATTCGCATTTAATGCGACCGCTTTGGAGCAATTTCAGCAAATGTGCGCCGGCTATCGCCGCCGGAACTTGTTGGCGGCCTCGATCGCCGCTTTCTGCTGATCGTCCTCGATGCCGAGATAGAAATCCTCGAGCGACGGATCGGCGAGCCCCGCCCGGCGCGACAGGACGTACCACTTCGCCGCTTCCACCGGGTCGGGCGCCGTGCCGATGGCATTGATGTAAAGATGGGCGAGCTTGTTCTGTGCGACGACGTTGCCGCCATTGGCGGCAAGTTTCAGCCATTCGAAGCCCTTGACGTAATCCTTCGGCCCACCGACGCCGTTGACGAGCCAGATGCCGAGATCGAGCTGTGCCGTGTCGAAACCGGCGCGCGCTGCACGCGCCATCCACTCGCGGGCGAGCTGCTTCTTTTCCTCAGGCAAGTCTTTCAGCGTCGCATAGATCTGCGCCACTGCATATTGCGAATCGGCAATGCCCTGCTCGGCCGATTTCTCGTAGAATGGCAGCGCCAGCTTCAGTCCCTTCTCGCCGGGATTGTCGGCGATCAGAAGCTGCGCCCAGTTGAATTCCGCCGAAGGATTGCCGGCCTCGGCCGCCTTGCGCATGTAGTCGTCGGCCTTGACCTTGTTACGCGGCACACCCTGGCCTTCCATCAGGATCAGCGCATATTTGAACATTGCCGCCGCATCGCCGCCTTCGGCCGCCTTGCCGTACCAGAAGGCGGCATTCTTCACGTCCTTCTTGACACCAAGCCCCTGCGAGAGGATTTCGCCGATCAGCGTCTGCGCCGCCGCATCGCCGAGCTGGGCGCGCGGCAGCGCCTTGTCCATTGCCGTCAGGTAATAGCCGCGCTGGAAGGCGCCATAAGCCTCGTCGACGGGCCCCTTGTAATCCTTCTCCGGCGGCAGGTCCGGCAGCTTCGCACCCATACGGTCGAACACGCCGACACCATCGGAGGGTCGCACGACAGGGCCGGCGGGCCGGTCGGTGCGGAAGGTCGAAGCCGGCGCCGAGCCCGGCTGGCTGATGACGCTGTCGGTGGCTTGCGCCAGGACGACACCCGGCCCGGCCGCAACGAAGGCGGCCATGCTGGCAAGGAAAAATTTCAATGGGCGGGCGGTCGGGATCGGCATGAGCGCGATTTCAATCCTCAAACCGTGGCGCTTTTTCGTCAAGCAAGGCGTTGACTTCGGCAACGATAGACGGCGCCCGGCTGGGCTCGCCGAAGACCGCCAGCCGCAGCGCCACGAATTCCGCTCCGGTCTCGGCGACGGCGAGCGCCGAGGCCGGGTCGGTGCCGCCCATGACGATGCAGGGAATCTCGATCATCGAGGCCCACCATTCGCCGAGCGCAAGGTTCTTCGGATGCGCCTCCGGCTTGATATCACCGTCGAGCTTGCCGAAGAAGATATAGTCCGGCCTGACTTCGCCGATTTCAAGCGCATGGTGACGGTCGGCTGCGTTGCCGCCGCCGACGATCAGCTTCGGCGCATGTTTTTCGATCGCTTCCGAAAGCGCCTCGGCATTGCCGGAAAGGTGCAGGCCGTCAGCCTTTGCCCGTCCAGCAACACGGCTGTCACCTGCAATCAGCGCCGCACTCCCCGCATCCTGGATCAACGGCACCAGCTTCTCGGCATGTTTCTGGAAGGTGCCATCATCGAGCCCATATTGCGGCACGATCACCGAAGCGACATCGCCGCCCTTCAGCGCGTCGGCGACGATCCTTGCCTGTTCATCGGCATCGGCAATATCGGGTGTGATGAGCACAAGGCGGCAGCGGTTTTCCGGTTCGGTCATGAGGTCTTTCCGTTTCCTGCGAATTCCCCTTCGAAAGGAGGGATCCGCACTCGTTTTGTGTGAGTAGTTCCGTTAGACGAGGCTGGCAAGAGGAGGATGCCGAAAGCATGCCGCAGGATCTGTCATTCTACTATGCCGCCGTGCCCGCCATTCTCCTGGTGGGCCTCGCAAAGGGCGGTATGGGCGACGCTTTGTCGCTGATCGGCCTGCCCTTCCTCGCCCTCGTCGTCTCGCCGGTCGAGGCGGCAGCCATCCTGCTGCCGATCCTGGTCTTCATGGACATGATCTCGCTCGTCATCTGGCGCCGACATGGCGACTGGGCGACGCTGAAGATCATGCTGCCGGGCGCAGTCTTCGGCATTGCGCTCGGCTGGGCGACCGCAGCACTCGTTCCGGGCAACATGCTGCGCATCGTCATCGGCGCTGTGACCATCCTCTTCTGCCTGCGCTATTTCTGGAACAATTACGGCCCGGGCGCCGGCAAGATCGTCCCGCCGCGCGGCCAGCGGCCGGTGGCCGCCGGCCTCTGGGGTACATTTTCCGGCTACGGCAGCTTCGTCGCCCATGCGGGCGGTGCGCCCTTTCAGGTCTACGCCCTGCCGCTCAAGCTGCAACCACGCGAATATACCGGCACCAGCGTGCGCTTCTTCGCGATCCTCAACGCCATCAAGCTCATCCCCTATTTCGCACTCGGTCAGCTCGACACCCAGAATCTCGCCACCTCCGCGACGCTTCTACCCTTCGCCCCGCTCGCCACCCTTGCCGGCGCCTGGTGCGTGCGCCGCATGAAGCCGGCGGTCTTCTATCCCTTCATGTATGCGATGGCCCTGATTGCAGCCTTCCTGATCGTGCGCGAGGGTCTTGGCAGGTAGGGCCGCAGCAGCACGCTGCAATGCACAATTTCCTTGCTGGAACGCCCGGTTTGACGTAGCGTTCCCGTCATGTCGAACACGGACCCTTTCTCTGCGATTGCTGATCCGAACCGGCGGTTTCTGCTGGAGGAATTGCGTCGTGCGCCCCGGACCGTCAACGAGCTCGCCGAGGGCCTGCCGATCAGCCGCCCCGCCGTGTCGCAACATCTAAAGGCGCTGCTCGACAGCAATCTCGTCTCGGTGACCTCGGAAGGCACGAAACGCATCTACACGGTCAACAACCGCGGTTTCGACAAGCTCAATTTATGGCTGGATCAGTTCTGGGCTTGAAACAGGCTGACATTTCAGCGCCGCCCATCCTATGCATGCGACTTGAAGCGCGGCGCTCGCAAAAGCGCCAGCCGCAATGCCGCTGGCATCGGGCTGGCGCAATTCTGGTGTAAAATCACCGGTTCTTGCTGATATTAGGCGGAATGGATGGATTTACCTTTTCTTTCGCAAGATGATCGACCGGCGACCCTTGGGAAGATCAGTGGACGGACGACTTGAGACGCATAATCTCGTCCTTGATGCGCAGCTTGCGGCGCTTGCATTCGGCAATTTCCGTATCGGAGATAGAGGGAGCTGTTCTGAGCGCGTGCAACTCCTCCTCGAGAGCAACATGCTTTTTCTGGAGTGATTCAAGATGAGCTTGAACTGTCATTTGACCCTTCCTTCCTCTTACCCTCCCCGGCCATCATCGTCGGGGATCAAGGTGTCAACGCGGCGGACTGTGACATATTTTTGAAGGCTTGTCGAAGGCCAAAAGATGAAGACTGGATGGCAATTTCATGATCAAGACTAACTAGCCGTTACCCGTATTTGGTGATAGGAGCTTGCGGAAATCATCGGCAGATCGGACAAGGTCCGAGGACGATAACGGGGAATGCATATGGCCGATCAGGAACAGGCGGAAATCAGGCTCACCGTGGCGCGGCTGCGCCAAGAGCACGAGGATTTCGACGCCGCGATCAACGCCATGATCCAGATCGGATGCGATGCTCTGCGGATCCAGCGCATGAAGAAGAAGAAGCTCGTCATCAAGGACAGGCTTTCGAAGCTGGAAGATCAGATCATCCCTGACATCATCGCCTGAGGGGGATAGCACAATGATGACAGACAGACCGTCCGTCGCCATCATCATGGGCAGCCAGTCCGACTGGGAGACCATGAAGAACGCCGCCGACACGCTGGAGGCGCTTGAGATCCCTTATGATGCACGCATCATTTCGGCGCACCGCACAGTCGACCGGCTGGTCAATTTTGCCAAGGGTGCGCGGGCGGAGGGCTTCAAGGTCATTATCGCCGGCGCCGGCGGCGCCGCCCACCTGCCGGGTATGACTGCATCGATGACGCCGCTGCCGGTTTTCGGCGTGCCGGTCCAGTCCAAGGCCCTCTCCGGCCAGGACAGCCTTCTTTCCATCGTGCAGATGCCGGCCGGCATTCCTGTCGGAACGCTGGCCATCGGCAAGGCCGGCGCGGTCAACGCCGCCCTTCTCGCCGCCGCCGTCCTTGCCCTTTCCGACGAAGAAATCGCAGACCGGCTCGACGAGTGGCGCGAGCGCCAGAGTGCTGCCGTCGCCGAATACCCGATGGACAATCTATGACGGCAAGAACGATCGGCATCATCGGCGGCGGCCAGCTCGGCCGCATGCTGGCCATTGCCGCCGCCAGGCTGAACTTTCGCACGGTCATTCTCGAGCCGCAGGCGGACTGCCCGGCCGCCCAGCTCGCCAACCGGCAGATCACCGCCGCCTATGACGACCCGATGGCCCTGGCCGAACTCGCCGATATCTGCGATGTCGTCACCTACGAATTCGAGAACGTGCCCGTCACAGCCGCCGAGACGCTCGCGGCAAGCGTGCCCGTCTATCCGCCGCCGAAGGCGCTGGAAGCCGCCCAGGACCGCCTCGTCGAAAAGCGTTTCCTCAATGGCTGCGGCATATCAACCGCCCGCTTCCACGCGGTCGACAGCCAGACCGATCTCGAAATGGCGCTTGACGATTTCGGCGGCCAGGGCGTGCTGAAGACGCGCCGTCTGGGTTATGATGGCAAGGGTCAGAAGGTTTTCCGCTCAGTGGCCGACAGCGCTGATGGCGCCTATGCCGCGCTCGGCGCCGTGCCGCTGATCCTCGAAAGTTTCGTCGCCTTCGAGCGCGAGGTCTCGATCATCGCCGCCCGCGCCACGGACGGCACGGTCGTCTGCTTCGATCCCGCCGAGAATGTCCATCGCAACGGCATCCTCCACACCTCGACGGTTCCGGCTGCGATCTTGCCGACGACGGCGGAGGCCGCCCGCAGATCGGCCGAAAAGATCCTTGCAGCATTGAACTATGTCGGCGTTATCGGCATCGAATTCTTCGTGCTTGCCGATGGCGGCCTGATTGCCAACGAGATGGCGCCCCGTGTCCACAACTCCGGCCACTGGACGGAGGCCGCCTGCGTCGTCAGCCAGTTCGAGCAGCACATCCGCGCCGTTGCCGGCTTGCCGCTCGGCAATGCGGATCGCCATTCCGACTGCGTCCTGCAGAACTTGATCGGCGACGATATCCTTGCCGTTCCCGACTGGCTGAAGCGCTCCGATACGCTGGTCCATCTCTACGGCAAGACCGAGTGGCGCCCCGGCCGCAAGATGGGCCATGTCACCACCTTGACGCCGAAATCGTCGATTTCCAACTGAGAAAACGCTGCTGCGCCTTGGGAAAAACACCGTCATGCGGTTGACACGGAAAAGGTGACGGGGTATCTGCTCCCCCACCTAAAGAGCGCGCCCCGACGGCGCGCTTTTGATTGTTAAAAGATACGGGCGAATGTGAATTCCCCCATAGATCGCGGATCAGAAAAATGAAGATCAAGAATTCGCTCAAGTCGCTCAAGGCTCGCCACCGTGACAACCGTCTGGTTCGCCGCAAGGGCCGCATCTACATCATCAACAAGCTGAACCCGCGCTACAAGGCTCGTCAGGGCTGATTTCGCGCGTCCGGATCGCTTCGCCCGCGCAGTTTGCGCCGGCAGATATCCGGTGGGTCGCTGCGGTGATCACGTCAAATTTGTTTGATCTTCGGCGTTGGCGGGCTAATATGTCCGCCATGCGCTTTTTTGCTTTGACGTCAGCGGCGCTGCCGCTCGCCCTGATCCTCTTCACCGCCACCCTTCCGGCCACTGCGGCGGAGAAGGACGTTATCGTCGAGCAGGCGGATGTCAACTCTTCGCCGAAACAGCACCTCGACCAGCTCTTCAGCCAGCTGAAACGCGAGCGCGACCCTGATAAAGCCAGCGGCATCGCCAATGAGATCCGCATGGAATGGAACGATTCCGGCAGCGCCACCGTCAATCTGCTGATGCAGTGGGCCGACAAGGCGATCGAGGAAAAGCGCAATCCCGCCGCCCTCGATTTCCTGGACGAGGCGATCGCGCTGAAGCCCGATTATGCCGAAAGCTGGAACCGCCGCGCGACGCTGAACTTCGTCATGGGCAATTATCGCAAGTCGATGTCCGACATCGAACGTGTGCTCGATCTCGAGCCGCGCCATTTCGGCGCTCTCTCCGGCATGGCGGCGATCCTCAGCAATTCCGGCAACGACCAGCTGACCTTGAAAGTCTGGGAGCGTTTCCTTGACGTCTATCCCGCCGAACGCACCGCGCAGGAACAGGCCAACACGCTTGCGGAAAAACTCGCCGGGAACCGAACCTGATTCCGTATCGCCGACCTTGAAGCCAGGCGGCAGCGCCCAAATTTAGAACTGTGGCGGGAAACGATGCGGCGCTTCCCCGCCTGCAGATCTTCCCCGCAAGAACGCCTGTCGCTCGTTAATATCATGCTTGCAGAAGTTACCGCTCTTCTCGCCCCGCTCGCCGCTGCCATCGGCTACTCCTCCTACAAGGCGCGGCAAATCGAACAGACCTATCCGAATATCGGCGAGCTGACGGATGTTGGCGGCTATCGCATGAATGCTGTCCATGTCGAGCGCCCTGAAAATGCGGATCTACCGGCGCTCGTCTTCATTCACGGCGCCAGCGGCAATCTGCTCGATCAGGTCGTCGCCTTCCGCGCCGCACTCGAAGGCCGGGCTGAGATGCTGTTCGTCGATCGTCCCGGCCACGGTTATTCCGAACGGGGCGGCCCGGAAAATGCGGTCCCCTCCGGCCAGGCAGACGCTATCGCCAGGCTGATGGAAAAGCGCGGCATCGAAAAGGCTGTCATCGTCGGCCATTCCTTCGGCGGTGCGATTGCCGCCGCCTTCGGTCTGCGCCACCCTGACAAGACCGTCGGTCTGCTCTTTCTCGCCCCCGCCACCCACCCTTGGCCGGGCGGCATCGACTGGTATTATCATGTCGCCACCGTTCCGGTGATCGGCTGGCTCTTCAATCATGCGATCGTCTTGCCGCTCGGGCTGAGTCGGCTGGAACGCGGCACGCTGAGCGTCTTCCGCCCCAATCCGCGCCCGGCCGATTACATCGAAAAAACCGGTCCCTCGCTGGTACTCAGGCCGAACACCTTCCACCACAACGCCGCCGATTTCAAAAGACTGCTCGCCTACGTGAAGGAGCAGTCGCCGCTCTATGCGCAGATCACCGCACCGACCGTCATCATAACCGGCGACAGCGACGAGATCGTCTGGGAGCATCTGCATTCGCGCGGCCTTGCCCGCGATATATCAGGCTCCGAACTCATCACCGTTCGCGGCGTCGGCCACAAGCCGGATTACCTCGCCAGCGATGTCGCCATCGCCGCCATGGAGAAGATCGCCGGCAAGCAGCACGACCTGCAGGCGATCGCCCGCAGGGCCGAGGAAAGGCTTGCCGCCGCATCCAGCGGTCAGATGGGCGTGATCGCACCGCCGCTGGGGCCAAGCGTCCTGCCCGAAACCCTCCGCGGCACCGCCTGAAACTCGCCTCAGGCACTAAGATGCACACCACCATCGCAGGTGAGGACATGGCCGCTCATGAAGGTGTTTCCGATTAGAAAGGCGATCGCCTCGGCGATATCCTCCGGCCTGCCGACACGGCCGACCGGTGTGCGGCCGGCGAAATCCGCAAAGACACCGCCGCGCTGCTCCGGCGGCAGGAAATTCCACCAGGGCGTATCGATGACACCGGGTGAGACACCGTTGACGCGCAGCGGCTTCAGTTCCGCAGCAAGCACCGGCACCATCGCCTCGACGCCGGCGTTGACCGCAGCCAACCCGGCCGTTCCGGGCATGGCAGCCTGCGCGCTGACCGCGGAGACGAAGGTGATGCTGCCGCCCGGCCGCAACAGCGGCAATGCCGCCTGTGCCGCGGCGGCATGCGGAATGAGTTTGGTCTGGAACCCGGCAAGCAGGTCCGCCATGTCGAGCGCTGCGAAGGGTCCGGCGCCAAGACCGCTGCCCATCGCCAGGACGAGATGGCCGAGAGCACCAATCCCGGCGAACGCCTCCGCAAGTCCGGAAAGCTCCGTCGCATCGAGCACGAGGCTGCGCACTTCGCCACCGAGCGAAGCCTTGGCCGCTGCAAGCTTTTCCTCGTCGCGGCCGGCAATGGTGACCGTATATCCTTGTTTCGAAAGTAATTTCGCCGTGGCGAGGCCGATCCCGGAAGAACCGCCGATAACGACCACATGCTGCAAAGACATGATGCTGCTCCTTGAATTGAACGATCGGCAGGTGCCTTAAGCGCCTGCGACCGCCGGATCATGCCCGGCCTGGAAACGGCAAACAGTTCTGATTTTATCCTGGTATCGATACTGATATGATCGCGGGCATGGACCAGAAAGCCGATATATTCGAAGCCCGCCGCCGTGAATTCGCAGCCTTCCTGCGATCACGCCGCGAACGGCTGTCGCCAGCCGAAGTCGGCTTGCCGGAAGGCTTTCGCCGACGCACACCAGGCCTCAGGCGCGAAGAACTTGCCATGCTCGCCGGTGTCGGCACCACCTGGTACACATGGCTGGAACAGGGCCGCGACATCCGCCCTTCCGCGCAAGTGCTCAACGCCCTGGCCGGTGCACTACGCCTCGACGAGGCCGAGCGCCAGCATCTCTTCACCCTCAACAATCGCCAGACGCCCCAGGCAGCACCATCGACGCCGGAACATGTCGATGAGCCCCTGCAACGCATGCTCGCCAATCTGACCCAGCAACCGGCTTATGTGCTCGGCCGCCGATGGGATGTGCTTGCCTGGAACCCTGCCGCTGAAGTGCTGTTCGGTGGTTATGACACGCTGGACCGTGACGAACGCAACATCATGCACCGCCTCTTCGCTGACCCGGCGCATCGACGGCTGCTCGTCGACTGGGAATCGGTCGCCCGCGTCTCGCTGGCGATGTTCCGTGCCGACAGCGCGCGTTATGCCGGCGATCCGGATTTCGAACGGCTGATCGCGTTGCTGAAACAGGCAAACGGCGAATTTCGTGAATGGTGGCAGCGTCACGAGATCATCAGCCCGCTATCCGGCGTCAAGCGTATCGACCATCCGATCAAGGGCCGCATGTCCTTCGAGCATACCGGCCTGACGCTGACGAGCCAGCCCGATATGAAGCTCATTGTCTATACGCCGCTTGCTGACGACGACACCAACAGGAAACTCGCCGAGCTCCTCACATAAAGCCAATCCTTTGCATTGCCTCGGACTGGCGCCGACCCATATGTTTTTCCATCACTGTCCATAGGAGGGGAAATCATGGGCCGTCTGCATATCGGAACGATCTCCGTCATATCGGCACTGTCGCTGAGCCTGACTTCGGCCTTCGCCGCCTCGCCCGCCCCTGTCGAGGCCGAGCACGGCATGGTCGTCACGGCCCAGCATCTGGCGACCGATGTCGGCGTCGAGGTGCTGAAGGGCGGCGGCAATGCCGTCGATGCAGCCGTCGCCGTCGGTTATGCGCTGGCGGTCGTCTATCCATCGGCCGGCAATCTCGGCGGCGGCGGTTTCATGACCATTCGCCTGAAGGACGGCACCAAGACCTTCCTGGATTTCCGTGAACGCGCGCCGCTTGCCGCCACGAAGACCATGTATCTCGATGGCAAGGGCGATATCGTCCCGCGCGCCAGCCTCGATGGTTATCTCGCCGTCGGCGTTCCCGGCTCCGTTATGGGCTTTGAAACCGCCCGCGAGAAATATGGTACGAAGTCGCGCCAGGATCTGATCGCACCGGCGCTCCGCTTCGCCAGGGAAGGCTTCACGCTGGAACAGGGCGACGCCGCAAGCCTCTCCGGGAGCGCCAAACGCCTGGCCAAGGACGAGGCGGCGGCGAAGATCTTCCTGAAACCGGACGGCAAGCCCTTTGCATCGGGCGAAAACCTCCAGCAGCCCGACCTCGCTGCGGTCCTGGCAGGCATCTCTGAAAAAGGTCCCGACGCCTTCTACAAGGCAGCGCCCGCCGAGGCGATCGTCAAGGCGAGCCAGGAGAAGGGTGGTATCCTCGCCAAGGAGGATTTCGAACAATATGCCGTGCGTGAACTGAAGCCGGTCGAGTGCAATTATCGCGGTTATGACATCATTTCCTCGCCGCCGCCTTCATCCGGCGGCGTCATCATTTGCGAGATCCTCAATGTCCTGGAGGGCTACCCGCTCTCCTATCTCGGCTACAACTCCGCCGACACCGTGCACATCATGGTGGAGGCGATGCGCTATGCTTATGTCGATCGCAATGCTGCGCTCGGCGACCCCGATTTCGTCGAGAACCCGGTGGCAAAGCTCATCGACAAGAGCTACGCCAAAGAGATCGCAGCCAAGATCGATCCCTACAAGGCCGGCACGTCGGCGAACCTGAAACCGCTCGGCGGCAAGGAAAGCACCGAGACGACGCATTATTCCATCATCGACGACGAGGGCAATGCGGTCGCCGTCACCTATACGCTGAACGGCTCCTACGGCGCCGCCGTCGTGGCGCCGGGCACCGGTGTCCTGCTCAACAACGAGATGGACGATTTCACCTCCAAGCCCGGCGTGCCGAACCTTTACGGCCTCGTCCAGGGCGAGGCGAATGCCATCGCGCCGAAGAAGACACCGCTCTCCTCGATGAGCCCGACAATCGTCACCAAGGATGGCAAGCCCTTCATGGTGATCGGCAGCCCCGGCGGCTCGCGCATCATCACCATCACGCTGGAAGCGATCCTCAACGTCGTCGATTTCGGCATGGATATCAGCCAGGCGGTGAACGCTCCGCGTATCCACCATCAATGGCAGCCGGACAAAATCTATCTCGAACCCTATGCCATTTCGCCCGATACGGAAAAGACCCTCGCAGCCATGGGCTATAGCTTCGATGGCGGCAATGACGCACCGGTCTGGGGCCAGGCCGCCGGCATCCTCGTCGGCGGCAAAAGCCTTGCGGCGATCGAAAAGGGCGGCGGCGCCCAATACAACGGCGCCATGGACAGCCGCGCCGCGGAGGGCTCGGCGAGCGGCTACTGACGGGCGGCAGCAGCGGACAACAAACGCGACGGGCCATTCATGTCACGGTGACAAAGTCGCCGTTCACAAATGGCTTGCCGCGCCCTAAGCATGAGCGAACCCGCAAGCAGGACGATTCCCGAATGGCCAGCATTGAAATGATTGTTGCCGCCCGCGCCCGTCTGCGCGGCCACGCGAGGCGGACGCCGCTTTTGTCCTCCCCCTTCCTCAACGACATCGCCGGCCGGCGGCTGTTCGTGAAGGCCGAATGCCTGCAGCATTCCGGCTCGTTCAAGTTTCGTGGCGGCTGGTCGGCCGTCTCCGGCCTCGATCCGGCGGTGCGCTCGAAAGGCGTCATCGCCTTCTCCTCCGGCAACCATGCCCAGGGCGTGGCGTTGGCGGCCAAGCTGCACAATATACCCTCCGTCATCATCATGCCGAGCGATGCGCCGAAGCTAAAGATCGCCAACACCCGCGCCTTCGGCGCCGAAGTGGTGCTCTACGACCGCGTCGACGAAGATCGCGACGAGATCGGCGCCAGGCTGTCGGCCGAGCGCGGGCTGACGCTGATCAAGCCCTTCGACGAACCGCTGGTCATCGCCGGTCAGGGCACGACCGGCCTCGAAATCTCCGAACAAGCCGAAGAGGAAGGGGTGACATCGGCCGAAGTCCTCGTTCCCTGTGGCGGCGGCGGGTTGACCTCCGGCATTGCGCTCGCTCTCGAAGCCAGCGCCCCCGGCTTGCGCGTCCGCCCCTGCGAGCCCAAGGATTTCGACGACACAACCCGCTCGCTTGCCTCCGGGAGGATCGAACGCAATGCGGCGATCTCAGGCTCGATCTGCGATGCGATCGTCACGCCGCAGCCCGGAAACATCACCTTCCCGATCCTGAAACGTCTCGCCGGCGCCGGTATCGTCGTCACCGACGAGGAGGCGCTGCGCGCCATGGCGCTCGCTTTCGTCAGGCTGAAGATCGTCGTCGAGCCCGGCGGCGCG
This sequence comes from Rhizobium leguminosarum bv. trifolii WSM2297, assembly GCF_000271845.1. The sequence continues at coordinate 2,906,660 of NZ_JH719395.1, forward strand.
GTGGCGCTGGCCGCGGCCCTCTTCCACGGCGAGACGCTGGAAAGCGACACGGTCGTCGCCGTCACTTCAGGCGGCAATGTTGATGCCGATATCTTCGCCATGGCGCTCGAACGCTACGGCTGAGCAAAAGAGGGCTCGCCTGCACTTTCGCCGGAAATACACCCGGCCTGCGACGGCCGGATGCATTCTGTTGCTGCTACTGCTCCCGCAGCGCTCGGCGGATCGCGATCTCGACCGGCGAATAGGCGTCGTCTTCCCGTTCGAGCCGAAGAGCTTCGAAAGGCGCAAGACCGGGCTGCGCCATGAAGCGCGGCTCTTTGCCGCGATGCATCTGCGCTGCATGGACGAGGAAGGGATGGCACAGATAGACCGTGCCCGCCGCCCCCGTCGCCAGAGCAAGCTGCCGGTCTTCGCCAACATGCTCCAGCCACAGATGCGCCATTCCAGCCTCGCCTGCCGGCGCCAGAAGGCGGGCGACATCCTTGTGCGAACCGACACGGATGCGGGTCGGCGCGTCGTCCTCCCCGACATCCGAGAACAGGAAGAGCATGAGCAGCGCCCGCCCGCGTGAGGTGATGTTCACCCGCCAGGCGGAAAAATCCCGTTGCTCGGCCGGATCGGAAACCTCGCCGGGAAAGCTCAGATCGACATGCCAGCCGGCATCGCCGGGATCGTCCGGATGGGGAAAGCGCACCGGGAAACTTCCAAGCCCGGTGCGTGGCTCCCAGCGTCCGTTGCCGACGAGTTGGTCGAAGGCCGAATGCAGAACAGGCGTATTGACAGCTTTCTCGAACGGGCCACCGCCGTAACCGGCAAGCCGCACGACCGGCTGCGTCCATGTCCTTGGATCATCCGCATCGAAGGGAATATCGCGCCACATGATGGCACGAGCCTCCTCGGCCAATTCGCAGGGAAAAGCCTTGTCGATCCGGATAAAACCGTCCTCGATGAATTGCTCGATCTGCGCGGCGCTCAGCGCCGGCGGGTAAACATTGGATGTCATGAAATATCTCTCTATCGCCAATCCTGCCGGCTCTTTCCTTGGCCGGATGCAGGGTCGTTACAATCCACGGCAACGCGCCAGCCGCGAAGGCTGGCAAGCGGCCGCATCTTCCGATGCCCGAAGGCAGAGCTTTAAAGGCTCAAGAAGAAGGCCGTAGCGATATTGAGAGTGATCATCTTCATAGCAGCCTGAAGCTATAACCACGCGATCGAAGGGTCAATGCGGCAATGTCAGGCCGCCGTCTCGTGCAATGCGCCACGCACCGCCTGCAGCACCAGTTCGGCAAGCCGCGCCGCAGCCGGCTGCAGTTCGGCTTCCGTCTGATGCAGGACCAGACCGAGCTTGGGTAAATCGGGCAGGCCGACTGCCTCGGGCACCAGCGGCTGGACCTTCGCCGGCAGGCCGACCTGCGTGCGGATGGTGAGGCCGAGGCCTGCCGCCGTCGCTGCCCAAAGACCGCCAAGGCTGGGACTGACGAAGGCGAGCCGCCAGGAAATGCCGGCTTCGTCAAGCGCCCGGGTCGCCGCATTGCGCAGCAGGCACGGCGCCTCCAGCGAGACGAGCGGCATCGGCTCGCCGGTTGAGGCATGCCAGCCAGGCGCCCCCTCGGCAGGTCCGATCCAGCGCATTGGCACCTCGCCAATCCGCTCGCAATGCGCCGTCAACGTGCCGTCGCTCCAAGCGAGCGCCAGATCGAGCTTGCCTGACGTGACGCGCTCGATCAGTTCGGCATTGCGCACCACCCGCGCCTCGATGCGGACCTTCGGATGTGCCCGCGCGAAGCGGCCGAGCACCTCCGGCAGCAGGTTCTCGCCAAAATCCTCCTGCAGGCCGAGCCGCACCCAGCCTTCCAGCTCGATGCTGTGCACGGCCGCAGCCGCCTCGTCGTTGAGTTCCAGCAGCCGCCTGGCATAACCGAGCATCGTCTCGCCGGCATCGGTGAGCGCCAGGCCGCGCCCGGCCTTACGGAAGATCGGTGTACCCGCCTGCTCCTCCAGCTTCTTCAGCTGCGCGCTCACCGCCGAGGTGGAACGCCCGAGCTTTTCGGCCGCCTTGGCAAAATTGCCGAGCTCGATGCCCGTCGAAAAGGTGCGAAGCACATCGAGATCGAAGATCGTCCGCCGCATCGTATGATCCCATTTTTCAGGATCATTGATCCACAAAATTCTGATTTTCAGCACTATCGTGCCGTGCGATGGTTCTGCTGTCAAGGCCGGCAAACGGCCTGAACCATGGAGACCCCAATGCCCTTCGTTCGCATTTCCCTTCGCAAAGGCAAGTCGCCGGAATATCTCACGGCACTCGCCGACACCATCCAGCGCGCCCTTGTCGAAACCTTCGACGTCCCGGAAAACGACCGCTTTCAGGCCATCCATCAGCACGATGAGAACGAGCTGCTCTTCGACAGCAGCTATCTCGCCGGGCCGCGCTCCGGCGATTTCGTCTATATCTCGATCACCATCGGTCGGCCCCGCACGGCCGAGATGAAGGCGACGCTCTATCGGCGGCTCGCCGATCTGCTGGGCCAATCGCCGGGCCTGCGGCCCGAGGATGTCATGATCGTCATCAGCACCAGCGCCCCGGAAGACTGGTCCTTCGGCGACGGCATCGCCCAGATGACCAATCCTGATTGGCGGCTGCGGACGGCCGGAGGCCAGCAATGAGCGCTTCGAACCCGAAGACGATGACCGTCAGGCGCCCCGGAAAGGCGGTCCGCTCGTCCGAGGGTATCGCAACAGCGCCCTTCTGGGTGGAGATGCTGCTCGAAGGCAGCGCCGACGGCGAAAACACGGCCATGCGCGCCACACTCGATCCCGGCACCATCACCCACTGGCATACACACCCCAGGGGCCAGCTGCTTTATGTGCTTTCGGGTCTTGGGTTGGCGCAGAGCGAGGGTGGTCCCGTCGTGGAACTGCTTGCCGGCGATGCCATCTGGTTTCCACCTGGCGAGCGCCACTGGCATGGCGCAGCCGATGACAGCCCTTTCAGCTATCTCAGCATTCAGGCGACCGAAAACGGCAGCATCGTCGAATGGCTGCAACCGGTGGAGAGACGATGATGATCGCCATGCAATACAGCTTCACCATGCCCGCCGATTACGACATGTCGATCATCGACCGGCGCATCCGCGACAAGGGGCCGCTGCTCGACGGCTTTCCCAATCTCGGCTTCAAGGCCTATCTCAGTGCCCGAAAGGGCGAATTCGGCAGCCGGGATAATCTCTATGCGCCCTTCTACCTCTGGCAAAAGCCGGAAGGGGTAAGCGACTTCCTCTGCGGTCCGGCATTCCAAACGCTCGCCGGCGCCTTCGGCTGGCCTCAAGTAAGAACCTGGATCGTCTGGCACGCAGAAGTCTCGGGTGATATCGCCGCGGCTAGATTTGCCACACGCGATAACCTGCAAATGGAGCCTTACGCGCCGCTCGACGATATCCGCCAGGTCGACAGCACTGAGGCTGAAGCCGACGTAAGGGCAGGCAGCGCCCTCGCCTCCGTCTGCGGTTTCGAGCCGACGACATGGACGCGGGTGCGCTTCAGGCTATGGCGAGAGATCCCCGTGAGCGGTGAGCATGTGCAGGCCTATCGCGTCGGTCACCTATCCCTGCCTCGAGCCTGAACTTAAACGGTTGCCCGGCGGTAGAAGGCGAGCGAGCCGGCAAGCGCCAGCAGCGCACCGCCGCAGGCGCGCTCCAGCCATAAGGCGCCCGAGGTTTTCAGGAAACGCACCGCCTGCGAGCCGAAGAAGGCGTAGCCGAACATGATGAGAAAATCGAGCGCGGCAAAGGTGAGCGCGAGCAGCGCATATTGCGTTGCCTGCGGCAGCGCCGGATCGATGAACTGCGGCAGGAAGGCCGAGAAGAACAGGTAGCCCTTCGGATTGGTCGCCGCGACCATGAAGCTCTTCAGCCCGATCGAGAAGGTCGACGTCGCGTCCGCCGGCACCCCTGCTTTCAACGCCGCATCGATCCCGCCTTTCGAGCGCAGCAGCATGATTCCAAGAAAGGCGAGATAGGCAGCGCCTGCCCATTTCAGCATCGAGAACCAGAATTCCGATGCAGCCAGCAGCGCGCCGAGCCCGACCGCCACGGCGCCGATCAGCAGGAAATCGGAGAGTACCGCACCGATCATACCGGCAATTGCGCGGCGCAGCCCATGCCGCGAACCGTTGGTCAGCGCCAGCAGCACTGTCGGCCCTGGCGTGGCGATACCGACAAAGGAAACGGCTGCAAAAGCCAGTAGCGTCACGATGTCCATGATGATCCCTCCGAACCGAGCGCTGTAGGGGAGGAAACTTGCATGCACCGCAGCCCTTGGCAATGCCCGGCCGTCAACGAAAAAGCCCGCCGCCTCTCTTGAGGCAGCGGGCTTTCGAAGGGATGCACTCGGATCAGATGCCGCTCTGGCCGTCGGAGCCGATATAGGCGATGCGGATCATATTGGTGGCGCCGGGCGTGCCGAGCGGCACGCCGGCCGAGATGATGATGCGGTCGCCCGGCTTGCCGAAGCCTTCGTCTGCGACGATGCGGCAGGCACGGTTGACCATGTCGTCGAGATCGGTCGCGTCATGGGTGACGACGCAATGCAGGCCCCAGACGACGGCAAGGCGGCGTGCCGTCTTGATGATCGGCGACAGCGCCAGGATCGGCACCTGCGGGCGCTCACGCGAGGCGCGAAGGCCTGTCGTTCCCGACGAGGTGTAGCAGACGATCGCCGACAGCTTCAGCGTCTCGGCGATCTGGCGGGCAGCCAGCGAGATCGCATCGGCGCCGGTCGCTTCCGGCTGAGCGCGCTGGGCATAAATGATGCCCGGATAATGCGGCTCGCGCTCGATGGCGGTGGCAATCGAGGCCATGGTCGAAACGGCTTCGACGGGGTAGTCGCCCGAGGCCGATTCGGCGGAGAGCATAACGGCATCCGCACCTTCGAAGACGGCGGTCGCGACATCGGACACTTCGGCGCGTGTCGGCACCGGCGCCGAAATCATCGATTCCAGCATCTGTGTGGCGACGACCACCGGTTTGCCCGAACGGCGGCAGGCACGGATCAGCTGCTTCTGAATTCCGGGAACCGATTCGAGCGGCATTTCGACGCCGAGATCGCCGCGGGCGACCATCAGTGCATCGGAAAGCTCGATGATTTCCTCTATACGCTCAAGAGCCTGTGGCTTTTCGATCTTCGACATCAGGCCGACACGGCCACGGGCGATCTTGCGCACTTCGGCAAGGTCGTCGGGGCGCTGGACGAAGGACAGCGCCACCCAGTCGACATCGTCGGTGGCAAGCACGGCGTCGAGGTCGGCGCGGTCCTTGTCCGTCAGTGCGCCGACGCCGAGCAGCGTGTCGGGAAGGCTGACGCCCTTACGGTCGGAGATGCGCGTGCCCGAAATAACTGTGGTGACGATGCTCTTGCCGTCGCATTTTTCGGCGCGTAGCGCGAGCTTGCCGTCGTCGATCAGCAGGCGGTGCCCGGGCTGCACCGATTCCAGAATCTCGGGGTGCGGCAGATAGACGCGGTTCTGGTCGCCGAGCGCTTCGTTATTGTCGAGCGTGAAGGTCTGGCCGGGTTTCAGGTCGACCTTGCTGTCGACGAATTTGCCGACACGCAGTTTCGGCCCCTGCAGGTCGGCGAGAATGCCGATCGGCCGGCCGGAGCGCGCCTCGACCGAGCGGATGCGCTGGATGAGCGTACGCATCAGGTCATGGCTCGCATGGCTCATATTGATGCGGAAGACATCGGCACCAGCCTGGTGCAGCTTCTCGATCATCGATTCCTCGGCGGAGGCTGGCCCGAGGGTGGCGAGGATTTTAATTTTGCGATTACGCTTCATCAATTCTGGCTTTCTTGCGTCCCTGGGGTGTCGGAGAGTTGGACCATCCAGCTGCCCTGGCGGCCCGTGTCATATTCCTTGAATCCCATTTTCTGGTATCCGCGGGCATAACAATCCTGCACACCCGTGATCTTGAACTCGTTTTCCGCCACGCACATCTGCACGTCCCCCGTCCAACGTCCTCCCCGGGCGGCGTCCTCCGCGTAGAGGTAATAATAACGCGATTGCAATTCTCCCTCGATCAACGTGGCGCAGGTCGTTGCCGGCACCTGCCACCAGCCTTCCGTCATCCAGCCATCCTTGGCCCGATAACCGATCGCCACGCCGACGAGATTTTGCGTTCCGTTGCAGACGCGAAAATCGGCGCGCGCGGCATCTGCGATGAAAAACGGCACAAAAGCTGCAAGAGCAAACAGAGCGAGACGGACCAGCGGTCCGGACCGCGTGAGGAAACTTGGCGCGGCTTGGATCAACACGGCTCCCAAATAGCTCCACGGTTATTCGTATCCGTGTCTTCTTGCGCCGCCGTCAAGCGAAAGTCAACGCAATGCTAATCGATTATATTTCCTTTCACAAACGGCCGTCGAGGTTCGGCTTAAGCTCTGTCCGCCTGCGGCGCTTGAACCCACCGCAACCGCATGCGATCACTGCACCCGACTGCGCAATGACGAACGGCAATTCCTGATGGACGACTTCCAATCCTTCGAAATCCTATCCGGCAAACATGACAAAGGCATGGTGATCCTCGCAGATCACGCGATGAACCGCCTCCCCGCCCGATATGGCCGGCTCGGCCTGCCGGAGGCCGCCTTCGCCCGCCACATCGCCTATGACATCGGCATCGAGGGGCTGACCCGGCAGCTTTCGGCGAGGCTCGGCGTGCCGGCCGTGCTCGGTGGTTTTTCGCGCCTGCTGATCGACCCGAACCGCGGCGAAGACGATCCGACTCTGATCATGAAAATCTCCGACGGCGCCGTCATATCAGGCAATCATCCGATCACGCCGCAGGAGTGGGAGAACCGCATCGAAACCTTCCACCGCCCCTATCATCATGCCGTCGCCGCAACGATAGACAGGGTCGCGAACGCAACCGGCAAAGCGCCGCTGGTGCTGTCGCTGCACTCCTTCACGCCGGCCTGGAAAGGCATTCCCCGCCCCTGGCACGCCGCTGTGCTTTGGGACAGCGATCATCGCGCCGTCGGCCCGCTGCTCGACATGCTGCGCGCCGACCCTGATCTTATCGTCGGTGACAACGAACCCTATGACGGCGCGCTGAAGGGCGATACCATGTACCGCCACTGCATGATGTCAGGCATTCCTCATGCGCTCCTCGAGGTGCGCCAGGACCTGATTGCAGACGAGGCGGGGATCACCGCATGGGCCGAACGCCTGGCGCCGATCTTTGCGGCGATGAATGCCGATCCCGCCTTGCACGAATACGACGTCCATCTGTCGCGCACCGGTCCCTATTGAGGGATGGACCCTGTTGAATGAAAGGAAGCGAGATGACCGCGCTCAGCAAAGAACAGCAGACCGAATTCGAGGCAGCCGCCTTCCGTCGCCTTGTCGCGCATCTTCGTGAACGCAGCGACGTTCAGAACATCGATTTGATGAATCTGGCCGGCTTTTGCCGCAACTGCCTGTCGAACTGGTACCGCGAAGCCGCCGAGGCCGAAGGCGTCCCGGTTACCAGGGACGAATCGCGCGAAATGGTCTATGGCATGCCTTATGAAGACTGGAAGAATCTCCATCAGAACGAGGCCTCGCCTGTGCAAAAGGCAGCTTTTGAACTGAACAACCCACACAAATAGCTTGGGCTGCCCACAACGGCCTTGACCGTGACGCCGCTTCGCGGCAGTCACGTGCCTTCAAAATTGATCATCCCCAACCAGGAGAACACGATGTCTGATGCTCATGGCGTCGCCCGCGACCAGCTCCGCGCTTTCATCGAGCGCATTGAACGGCTGGAAGAAGAAAAGAAGACCATCGCCGACGACATCAAGGACGTCTATGGCGAAGCCAAGGGAATGGGCTTCGATACCAAGATCCTGAAGAAGGTCGTGGCGCTGCGCAAGAAGGACGAGCAGGAGCGCATGGAAGAGGAAGCGATCCTCGACACCTACCTGCTTGCACTCGGGATGATCGAGTCGCCGCCGGAAGGATGATCGGCCCGACATCGCGAATGTCGACAAGCCGCCGGGCCTTCCGGCGGCTTTTCTTTTGCATAGAGCGCGCTTGGCCAAACGATCATTCGCCCGGGTTGACGCGGCCAAAAGAAAAACCGCCGGATCGCTCCGACGGTTTTGATGTTCGGGTATTGGCTGGCTCAGTTCGTGTTGAACTTGCGCACTTCCATGAAGTTTACTGCCGTGCCGCTGAAGCGGGCCGGATCGACCGAAGCGGTCTTGAAGTTGAAGCCTTCGGCATAGACTGATGTCGGCTGGGCGCGCATCGTCTGGCTGACGAACCGCGGCGCCTTCACTTGCTTGGAGGCCAGTTCCAGACGGGCGTTTGTCAGCGCCCACTGGGAAATCATCTTCTGCGTCAGCTTCGGCTCGGTGCGAACAGTCGCGCGGCTGGCGTCCGCAGCGGCGGCTTCCTTGTGCGTCGGGCGGCCGCCCTTGGTGGGCAGACCCTGCGCCACGGCATTTTCGGCCGCCGGTTCATCAAAGCCGTCGCCGAAGCTTGCCGATTTGGTCATCGGCGCCAAGGCAGCGAGCTCGAGCGGAGGCTTTGCGGCCGGCGCCTTCTGCGTCATCGCGGCGTTGATTGCCTGCTCCACCGTCATCTCAGGCGCCTTCGCTATCTGAGTTTCCGCACCCTCGTTGCGCTGCTGATCGAGCGCATCGGCGACGGCGGGAGACAACGCGTCCTGTTCGGCTTCGTCGGCCTCTGCTTCCGGATCGGCGTCGGCGGCAGCAAGAAGGTTCTCGGCAACGGCAGGGCGTTCGACCGGCGTCGGAACCGGCAGGCCATTGGTGCCCGCCAGCGACGCAATCTCGGCGTCGCCGGGCGCGCGGCGCTGGCCGAGAAGCGAGGGAACCGGAATGCTATAGGCGCTGAGATCGGCAAACTGCTGCGGCTGGGCCTGATCGGCCGGAAGCGCTGCGGCAAGGGCCTGCTGCGCGGCATTACCCGAAGACGGTGCGACGAGCGCGCTCGCCACGTCGCTGCCGGCCGGCTGATTGCTGAAGGCCGGGCGAACCTGCGGCACCGGTGCGTTCAGATCGGCGACTTCGGTCTGCTGCGGCTCGGCAGGCGCCGGCTCGGCCTTCGGCGGCGTCGCCTTGGCAACCGCGACAGGTGTCGAATCGTCGCTCTCGTCTTCCTGCTCGTCAGCCCCGCCGCCAAAGAGTGCTTCGAATAACGTCTTATGCTTCGGCGCCGATTCGGAAGCGCTGGCGATCTCGATCTGCGTGCCGCTGACCCGGCGCTTGTAGTCGGCCATCGCCTGCTGATAACCCGGCAGCGGCTTGCCGTCAGCCGGGATATGAATGGTGTTGCCGTTGGGGAAAAGTCGGACCAGCTCGTCGCGGCTCATACGCGGCCAGGCGCGCACGCCGCCGACGTCCATATGCACGAAGGGCGAGCCCGATTTCGGATAGAAGCCGACGCCGCCGACCTGCATCTTCATGCCGATCCCGCGCAGGGTCGCCAGCTTGACGTCCGGAATGAAGAAGTCCATCGCCTTGCCGAGCATATGCTGGCTCTTTTCGGCGACGCCCGAGTTGCGCGAGCGGCCGCGCAGCATCTCGTTGGTACCCGGCGAACGGAAACCGCAGACGACGTTGATATAGTCCCTGGAACCGCTCTGGCGATAAACTTCCCAGATCAGGTCGAACAGCCGCGGATCCATCTTCGTCGGCTGGTTCTTGCGCCAGTCCCGCAGGAAGCGGTTCAGCTGCTCCAGACCCTTAGGGTCGAACTTGCCGTTACGCTTGTAGGTGATGACGGCTTTTTCGCCGGTATGGATGAAATAGAGCTTGAGGCTACGGGTGTCTCCCGCTGCCTCAGAAGGTGTACTAACGAATACCGGTGAGGAAACCGCGAGCGCAAGAAGGGCGGCCGCTACCGTCCTTACTGCCTTTCCGCAGATGTCGGCGCACAACAAGCGCCAGCTCAAGCGCGAAGGCTTGGAATTCCCATTCAGATTCGGCAACTCGATCCCCGTCAGACAGACAATGTCCCGTACTGTCTCAGATGACTGTCAAATGCGGTCACACGATGGCAAAAATGCCACACATGATCAACCTTTTCTTTACATAGTGAACGAGCCACTAACAAGTGGTTTATGATCAGTAACAAATCGTGGTTGCCTTAGTCTTAACAAAAACCCTTAAGCCGCATCTTTCTGGGGATTATCGGGGTCTATGCCGTAATCTTTGAGCTTGCGATAAAGTGTAGACCGGCCGATGCCAAGTTTGCGCGCCACTTGACTCATCTGCCCGCGATAGAATTTGAGCGCGAATCGGATGAGCTCCTCCTCGACGTCGGCAAGCCTGCGCACGTCGCCTGAGGGATTGACGCTGGCGATGGCGTTTTCGGAGACTTCGGACAGACGGTGGTGCACCTCGCCCGAGATCGACGCCCTGAACTCCTCACCATAGCTGTCGTCGGGATCGAGGCCGGTATTGTCGGCAACAAGCGCCAGGTGATCGACGACTTCGTATTCCGGAAGCTGGGCGGCGATCTGCGGGAAGTCCCCTTCCGTCAACTCCGGCCCTTCGGCCAGAACGACCGCGCGGAAGATCGCATTTTCGAGCTGGCGGATATTGCCCGGCCAGTCGTAGGCGGTCAGCAGCGCCAGCGCGCCTGAGTTGACCGTCATGCGGCGACCGTTCTTCTGCTCGCTGGAGAAGCGGTCGGCAAAGACGCGCACCAGATGCGGAATATCTTCTTTGCGCTTGCGCAGCGCCGGAATGGTGATCGGGAAGACGTTGAGGCGATAGTAGAGATCCTCGCGGAAATGGCCGTTCTTGACCTCCTCGATCAGATCCTTGTTGGTCGCCGAGATCAGCCGGACATTGACCTTGTGTGCGGTGCGCGCACCGACGGTCTCGATCTCGCCCTGCTGCACGGCGCGCAACAGCTTCACCTGCACTTCGAGCGGCAGGTCGCCGATCTCGTCGAGGAAGATGGTGCCGCCGTCGGCTTCCATGAATTTGCCGATGTGGCGCTCGGTCGCGCCGGTGAAGGCGCCCTTCTCGTGACCGAAGAGAATGCTCTCGACGAGATTGTGCGGGATCGCCCCGCAATTGACCGTGACGAACGGCTTGTTCGAGCGGTCGCCGCCGGACTGGATGGCGCGCGCCACCAGTTCCTTGCCGACGCCGGATTCGCCTTCGAGCACGACGGGAATGTTGGACTGCGCCGCGCGCTGGGCAAGATCGATGACGCGGAGCATCGCCGGGCTTGCCGAGACGATGTCGTCGAAACCGACCGCGCCTGAGCGCGACCGGCGTCCGGCCCGCGCCTTCACCTCGCGCTGATCAAGCTTCATCGCATTCGAGATCGACGTTGCGATGCGTTCGGGCGAGACCGGCTTGACGACGAAATCGAAGGCGCCGGCGCGCATCGCCTGCACCACCGTTTCGATACCGCCTTGCCCCGTCTGCACGATGACGGGGATCTGCGTGCCGAATTCATGCAGCGCGTCGAGGAATTCGAGGCCGGTCATCTCAGGCATCATCAGGTCGAGCACGATGACGCTGAAAAGTCCGCTGTCGCGTTTGACCATTTCCAGGCCGATGCGGCCGTTTTCCGCCTGGTGCACGACATGGCCGTGACGCTCGATTGCGTTCTTGAGCAGGCGCCGCTGCACGGGGTCGTCTTCGACCACGAGGATTTGCCCTGCACCCTTGAGCTCATTGTAACCGGTCATTGTCGCCTCACTTCATGCGAAACCATGAAGCGCACTCTGGCAGAAAGGCTTGAACATCCAGTTTTGAGAAATAATTGCATTTTAACGATTGGAACGGGTCGTTTTCGTGCCGAAGCGAGGCCCTTCAGGTGCCGAAAGACCCTTGATACGGGGCCTTCTCACGCTTATTCAAACAGACCTGTTATGAAAGTGGAGAGGAATTGCCCCATGAAAATCGAGCTCCCGCACGCCCGCCTTCTTTTGTCGGCAGCAGCGCCGGGTGGGGCGGCCGATCCGGCGCTCGGCGATCTGCCGGTCTGGAAGCTGCAAGATCTTTATCCCTCCGCCACCTCGACCGCCTTCGTCGCCGACATGGAAAAGGCCGGCAAGGCGGCGATCGCCTTTGAAGAAAAGTGGAAAGGCAAACTCGCCGAGGCGGCGACGAAGACCGGTACTGAGGGCATCGGCGCGGCGCTGAAGGAATATGAGGCGCTGGACGATATCATGGGCCGCCTCGGTTCCTTCGCGGGCCTTACCTATTTCTCCGACACCACCGATCCGGCCAACGGCAAGCTCTACGGCGACGTGCAGACCAAGATCACCGAATTTTCCGGCCACCTGCTGTTTTTTGCGCTCGAACTTAACCGCATCGACGATGCGGTGATCGATGCCAGCATGGTCAATGACCCCGCCGTCGGCCACTATCGCCCCTGGCTGGTCGACCTCAGGAAAGACAAGCCCTACCAGCTCGACGATCGGCTGGAACAGCTCTTCCTCGAAAAGTCGATGACATCGGCCGCCGCCTTCAATCGCCTCTTTGACGAAACCATGGCGGAACTGCGCTATGAAATCGACGGCCAAAAAGTGCCGCTCGAAGTGGCGCTGAACATGCTGCAGGAGAAGGATCCCGAGGTGCGCCGCAAGGCCGCCATGGCGCTTGCCGAAACCTTCAAGGCCAATATCCGCATCTTCACCCTGATCACCAATACGCTCGCCAAGGACAAGGATATTTCCGACCGCTGGCGCGGTTTCGAGGACATCGCCGACTCCAGGCATCTCGCAAACCGCGTCGAGCGCGAGGTCGTCGATGCGCTGGCCGCGGCGGTCCGTGAAGCCTATCCCCGCCTTTCGCACCGCTATTACAAGATGAAGGCGAAATGGCTCGGCATGGAGCAGATGAATTTCTGGGACCGCAACGCGCCCCTTCCGGAAACCTCCAGCGCTGTCATCTCCTGGCCCGAGGCGAAGGATACGGTGCTTTCGGCCTACGGCAATTTCGCCCCCGAGATGGCCGATATCGCCCGGCGCTTCTTCGACGAACAATGGATCGACGCCCCGGTTCGCCCCGGCAAGGCGCCCGGCGCCTTCGCCCATCCGACGGTTCCCTCGGCCCACCCCTATGTGCTCGTCAATTATATGGGCAAGCCGCGCGACGTAATGACGCTTGCCCACGAGCTCGGCCACGGCGTGCACCAGGTTCTCGCCGGCGCGCAAGGGGCGCTGATGTGCCAGACGCCGCTGACGCTTGCCGAAACCGCGTCGGTCTTCGGCGAGATGCTGACCTTCCGCGCACTTCTGGAAAAAACCAGCGACAGCCGCGAGCGCAAGGCGATGCTCGCCCAGAAGGTCGAGGACATGATCAACACGGTCGTGCGCCAGATCGCTTTCTATGAATTCGAGCGCAAGCTGCACACCGCCCGCAAGGCCGGTGAACTCACAGCCGACGACATCGGCGAACTCTGGCTCTCCGTCCAGTCGGAAAGCCTCGGGCCGGCGATCAACATTTCGGAAGGTTATGAGACCTATTGGGCCTATATCCCCCATTTCATCCACTCGCCCTTCTATGTCTATGCCTATGCTTTCGGCGATTGCCTGGTGAATTCGCTCTATGCCGTCTACCAGAAGGCCGAGCAGGGTTTTCAGGAAAAGTATTTCGAACTGCTGAAAGCCGGCGGCACCAAGCATCACTCCGAACTTTTGAAGCCTTTCGGCCTCGACGCCACCGATCCGTCGTTCTGGAGCCAGGGCCTGTCGATGATCGAAGGGCTGATCGATGAGTTGGAAGCGCTAGATAAGGGTTGAGAGGGCGAGTCCCTTCTCCCCACGGGGCAGAAGGTGCCGGCAGGCGGATGAGGGGGCCACACGGCAGAACCTGTCCTTCGCCTAAGCTCAGGACGTCGCTTCGCTCCGCCCCCTCATCTGCCCTTCGGGCATCTTCTCCCCGCTGGGGAGAAGAGGAAACCTAGACGTTCCCAATGCGTTTCGGGCAATGGGGAGCAGAACAAACCGAAAGTGGTGCGTGGCCGATCAACCTCATATTCTCTTCCGCGACGACACATCAGGCCAGGTGATGCTTTTCGCCGAACCGGCTGAGATCATCCTTGCCAGGACACGCGCCGAATTCTTTGCCGGCCTCGCCCGCATGGAAGAGGCCAAGGCCGAGGGCAAGTGGCTCGCCGGCTATATGGCCTACGAGGCCGGATATCTCTTCGAAGAGAAGCTTGCTCCTTTCGCTGAGGAAAGCCGCGAAACCCCGCTCATCTGTTTCGGCATCTTCGACGCCCCGCAGTCGGACATACATCCGCTCGCCCAGCCCAAACAGCGGCTCGAAAACGAGGAATTCCTCACTGCCCCAAAAGCCGCCTGGGATTTCACTATATATAAAGAGCGCTTCGACCGCCTCCACCAGCATCTGCGGCTCGGCGACGCCTACCAGGGAAACCTCACCATGCCGATCGAGGCCCGCTGGAACGGTGATCCCCGGGCCGCTTTCTGGTCGCTGATCGAACGCCAGCCGGTCAAATACGGCGCGCTGGTCGATCTCGGCGGCCCGGTCATCCTGTCGCGATCGCCCGAACTGTTCTTCCGCACCGATGAGGGGGGCTGGATCGAGACCCATCCGATGAAGGGTACAGCGAAACGCGGCGATACTCCGGCCGAGGATGCCGAAATCATCGACGCCATGCGCAGCGATATCAAGACGCAGGCGGAAAACCGCATGATCGTCGATCTGCTGCGCAACGACATCTCCCGCATCACCGAGGTCGGCACGCTCGACGTCCCAAAGCTCTTCGACATCGAGACTTATCCGACCGTCCACCAGATGGTGAGCCACGTGCAGGCCAGGCTCCGCCCCGGCCTTTCGATCCGCGATATCTTCTCGGCACTCTTTCCCTGCGGCTCAATCACCGGCGCGCCGAAGATCCGAGCGATGGAAATCCTCCACGAACTCGAGGATGCGCCGCGCGACGCCTATTGCGGCGCGATCGGCATGATCTCGCCGACCGGCGCCATGCGGTTTTCCGTCGCCATCCGCACCATCACGCTTTTTGACGGCGGCCGGGCCGTCTTCAATGTCGGCGGCGGCATCGTCTTCGATTCCACCGCCGAGGCCGAATATGAGGAATGCCTGCTCAAGGCCCGCTTCGCCGTCGGCGATCAATGGATTGCGCGATGATCGATTTTTCATTGATCGAGACGCTGCGCTGGCAGCCCGGCGACGGCTTTATCCGCCTGCGGCTGCATCTCGCCCGGCTTTCCCGCTCGGCCCGCCGCCTTGGCTTCCCGCAGCCGATCGACGCTGCGGCGAGACTTGACGAAGCCGTTGCAGGTGCGAGCGGCCCGCTGCGTGTCCGCCTGACTTTCGACGTGCAAGGCCGCATCGAGGTGACGAGCGCCGCCTTCGCGCCCCTCGCGCCCGGCACCACCTGGACCGTGCGCCTCGCCGAGACCCGTCTGAATTCCGCCGATAAGCTGCTGCGCGTCAAAACCACGCACCGCGCCGTCTACGAGGCCGCGCGCGCCGAATATGCGCCTGGTGAGGCCGATGAAGTCATCCTGTTGAACGAGCGCGGCGACGTCTGCGAAGGGACCATCACCTCGATCTTCCTGGATGACGGAACCGGCATTCTGCGCACCCCGCCCATCTCCTGCGGCCTGCTCGCCGGCGTACTGCGCACCGAGCTGATCTGCACGCGCAAGGCCCGCGTCGGCCACCTGACGCTTGCCGATCTCGATGCCGGCGCGCTTTATATCGGCAACTCGCTGCGCGGCCTGATCCGCGCAAACCTTATCAGGAACTGACCATGTTCATCCTCTCCCTCACCTACCTCAAATCCAATGAGGAAGCCGACAGGCACATGGAACCGCACATGGCCTGGGTGAAGGAGGGTTATGCCAAGGGCTGGTTCCTCGCCTCCGGCCGCAAGGTGCCGCGCACCGGCGGCGCGATCCTCGCGATCGGCGACCGCGCCGCAATCGACACCTATGTCGCCGCCGATCCCTTCACCATCCACGGCGTCGCCGAATACGACATCACCGAGCTTGCCGTGACGACGACGGTGGAAGGACTGGAAATCCTGAAGCGCTGAATTGACAGGAGCCGATCATGGATGACCTCGCCACCCATCTGAAAGAGCTTGAGGAAAAACTCTTCGAACCATCGGTTCGTGCCTCACGCGACATGCTGACCGCACTGCTCTCGCGCGATTTTCGCGAGATCGGCAGTTCCGGACGGCTCTATACCTTCGATGTCATCGTGCCCGCTTTGCTCACCGAGCAACGGACAGGAACATCACGCGGCGAGTTTTTCGAAACTCGAAGGCTTGCGGAGCATATCGCGCTCGTCACCTATCGGGCCATCCATACCGACGTCGCAGGAAGCGAGAGGCGAACGCTGCGCAGTTCCATCTGGCGGTTGGAGGAAGACGGGCACTGGCGCATGCTCTTCCACCAGGGCACCGTGATAGCCTAGCTCAATCCATGTGGGCAGCCGATCGCGCGGGGCCCAGGACGGCCTCCCGGCCCGATATTTACCCTTTCCCCCTCAACGCTCTTTATTGTGACGCGGTTTTATGGTTAGAGCCGGTCACCTTCGCATCTCTGCGGCAATTTCAAAAGAATTCTTCGGGCTGCACGCCTTCGTCCCCTTCCACAGGAGAAAAGAATGACGGAAAAGAACTATCCGGTATATGCCGAAATCACCGGTCCGATCGTGATGATCGGCTTTGGCTCCATCGGCCGCGGCACCCTGCCCCTGATCGAGCGCCACTTCAAATTCGACAAGAGCCGGATGGTCGTCATCGACCCGCGGGAAGAGCCCTCCGACATGGAGATCCTGAAGAAGCACGGCGTTCGCCACATCAAGGAATATGTCACCAAGGACAATTACAAGGACCTGCTGAAGCCGTTGCTGACCGCAGGCGGCGGCCAGGGTTTCTGCGTCAACCTCTCGGTCGACACCTCCTCGCTCGACATCATCAAGCTCTGCCGCAAGCTCGACGTTCCCTATATCGATACGGTCGTTGAACCTTGGCTCGGCTTCTACTTCGACAAGAATATGAAGAACGAAGAGCGCACCAATTATGCGCTGCGCGAAACCGTGCGCAAGGAAAAGGCGAAGAACCCGGGCGGCGCCACCGCCGTTTCCACCTGCGGCGCCAATCCGGGCATGGTCTCCTGGTTCGTCAAGCAGGCGCTCGTCAACCTCGCCAACGACACCGGCCTCAAATTCGACGAACCGGACCAGCACGATCGTGAAGGCTGGGCCAAGCTGATGAAAAAGCTCGGCGTCAAGGGCGTGCACATCGCCGAGCGCGACACCCAGCGCACCAAGCATCCGAAGCCGCTCAACGTCTTCTGGAACACTTGGTCCGTTGAAGGCTTCATCTCCGAAGGCTTGCAGCCGGCCGAACTCGGCTGGGGCACACATGAAGAGTGGATGCCGAAGAATGCCAAAAAGCACAAGAAGGGCAACAAGGCGGCGATCTACCTGGAGCAGCCCGGTGCCAACACCCGCGTGCGCACCTGGTGCCCGACCCCCGGCCCGCAATATGGTTTCCTCGTTACCCACAATGAGTCCATCTCGATCGCTGACTACTTCACGGTTCGCGACAAGGACGGCGAAGTGACCTTCCGCCCGACCTGCCACTACGCCTACCATCCGGCCAATGACGCCGTACTCTCGCTGCATGAGATGTTCGGCAATGGCGGCACCTCCCAGCCGGTCCATCACGTTCTCGACGAGGACGAGCTGGAGGACGGCATCGACGAACTCGGCGTCCTGCTCTACGGCCATGAGAAGAACGCCTACTGGTATGGCTCGCGCCTGTCGCTGGAAGAAACCCGCCGCATCGCGCCCTACCAGAACGCCACCGGCCTGCAGGTGACCTCCGCCGTTCTCGCCGGCATGGTCTGGGCGCTGGAAAACCCGAATGCCGGCATCGTTGAAGCCGACGAAATCGATTACAAGCGCTGCCTGGAAGTGCAGATGCCTTATCTCGGCCCGGTCGAGGGACATTACACCGACTGGACGCCGCTCGATGGCCGTCCGGGTCTCTTCCCGGAAGAGATCGACACCAAGGATCCGTGGCAGTTCAAGAACATTCTCGTTCGCTGAGATCGCTGACGCGACCCTGAAAATGCCCGCCGAAAGGCGGGCATTTTTGTAACGCCTGCTGTCTAAATGCCGCCCGGCGTCGGTCCAAGGCTTGCCTTCGCGGCGGGCGCGCGCCATGTTTTGCCCGAACTTGGCGGGTGTCCGCCGCGCCGATTCGCCGGGAGAAGCCTTATGAAAATCAGAACTGGTCTCGTTCTTGTCGGTGCAGCGGCCGCTCTTGCCGCCTGCGTTTCATCGGAGCCGCGTCGCCTGCCGGTTGCAACCGCGCCGGCTGCTACAAATTCAGTTGAAGGCGCGTGGGCAGACGCCAACGGATTAACGTCTACCTTCACAAGCGGACAGTTTGTAACCCGCACGAACGATGGAACGAATACACAGATGGCATCGGGGACATACACGACGACCCCAGACGGTCTTATTCAGATAAATCTGTACTCGAATATCAAAAGAACGAACTCCCTTGTGAATTGCGCTTTGATCGGATCGAGCCAGCTGAATTGCACCACAGCAACAGGTTCGCAGTTCACACTTTCCCGCCGCGGCTGACGAAAGCTCATGAGGCGATAGGCGGAGCACGCTATGCGGGCCATCGCCGGTTACCTCGTCCTGCTGATCGCAAAGCCGCTTGCGGCAATTGCGATCGTTTTGCCTGTTAACGTCTATCGTGCCCAGGGCATCGCTGCGCCCGATTGCGACGGGCCGCGGCAGGTGCTTATCGCCCTGCCGGCCGTCCTGATTTATGGCGCATGCACGTTCCTTGCCTATCGGGCCGGTCAACGCTTTCACCGCCTCGTTTCCCTTCTCTGCTTAGTCATCGCCATCGCCACGGTTCCGAATATCGCGGAGGCGGTGCACGAACTCTACCGGAATGCCGGCGATGGCGAATGGCTGGGTCAGCCCCCGGCTTTTTTGCCCTGCCCCCTTGGAAAGCGCCCGGCTTGGCCCAGCTTTCTCTTGCGGCCGCCCATCGTCTGATGGAACATCCGCAGGCCGGGAACCGCCCCGGCGGTTTAGGAAGGGATCGGCGAGGATCAAGGGGGATCTCTCGCCTCAATCAGGAGAACAGGGATGACGAAGTCTTTCAGCTTCGGTCTTTTGACCGCGTCCATGCTGGCGCTCAGCGCGGGTGCCGCTTTTGCGGATTACGAACTCAATATTCTTCATATCAACGATTTCCATTCGCGCATCGAATCGATCAACAAGTTCGACTCCACCTGCTCGGCCGAGGAAGAAGGCAAGAACGAATGCTTCGGCGGCGCCGCCCGCCTGAAGACCGCGATCGACCAGCGCCGTCAGGCGTTATCGGGCAAGAACGTTCTACTGCTGAATGCCGGCGACAATTTCCAGGGCTCGCTGTTCTACACGACCTATAAGGGCGCTGCCGAAGCCGAATTCCTGAACCTGATGAAGTTCGACGCCATGACCGTCGGCAACCATGAATTCGACGACAGCGAGGACGGGCTTGCGACCTTCCTCGACAAGGTTCAATTCCCCGTCGTGACGGCAAACGTCAAGGCGACAGCCGCCTCCAAACTCGGCGACCGCATCAAGCCCTCGCTGGTGCTGAATGTCGGCGGCCAGAAGATCGGCATCGTCGGCGCCGTGACCAACGACACTCCCGAACTTTCCTCCCCCGGCCCGAACGTCACGATATCTGATGACGTCCAGACCATTACCTCAGCCGTTCAGGATCTGAAGAGCCAGGGGGTCAACAAGATCATCGCGCTCACCCATGTCGGTTATCCCCGCGACCTCGCTTTTATCGCCAAGATACCGGATGTCGATGTTGTGGTCGGCGGCCACTCCCATAGCCTGCTCTCCAATACCGATCCGAAGGCTGAAGGCCCCTACCCTACGATGGTCGACAATCCCGGAGGCTACAAGGTGCCGGTCGTTCAGGCCGCCTCCTACAGCAAGTATCTCGGCGATGTCGTCGTCAATTTCGACGATAACGGCGTCGTCAAGGATGCCAAGGGTGACCCGATCCTGATCGATTCCACCTTTACGCCCGATCCGGCCGTCGTTGCCCGCATCGCCGAACTGGCTAAACCGATCGAGGAACTGCGCAAGAAGGTCATCGGCTCGTCCGAGACCCCGATCGAGGGCGACCGCAAGGTTTGCCGCGTCAAGGAATGCTCGATGGGCAATCTGGTGGCCGACGCCATGCTCGACCGCACCAAGAACCAAGGTGTTACCATCGCCGTTCAGAATGGCGGCGGCCTGCGCGCTTCGATCGACGGCGGTGAAGTCACCCAGGGCGAAGTCATCACCGTCCTGCCCTTCCAGAACACGCTCGCGACGTTCGAGGCCACCGGCGCAGATGTCATCAAGGCGCTCGAAAACGGCGTCAGCCAGATCGACCAGGGCGCCGGCCGCTTCCCGCAGGTCGCCGGCCTGAAATTCTCCTTCGACCAGTCCAAACCTGTCGGCAGCCGCGTCAGCGACGTTCAGGTGAAGGAGGGCGACAACTTCGCTCCGATCGACCAAGCCAAGACCTATAAAGTCGCCACCAACAACTTCATGCGCTCAGGCGGCGACGGCTATGTGATCTTTAAAGACGGCAAGAACGCCTATGATTTCGGCCCGGATCTTGCAGACGTGACCGCCGAATATCTGGCCGCCCACTCGCCCTATAAGCCCTATACCGATGGCCGCGTCACAGAAATGGGCGCGACCGTAGCAGAGGCGCCCGCTGCCGAACCGGCTGCTCCTGCGCCGGCAACACGCGCACCGACAAGCGAGGTTGCTCCCGCTCCCGCACCGGCCGCCGAGCCTGCCCCCGCTGCGCCTGCCCCGGCCACGCCGGCAGCACCCGCCCCTGCCGCAACGGCGCCTTCCACCCACGTCATCGCCGCTGGCGACACCTTCTGGGATCTCGCCGTGACCTTCTATGGCGACGGCACGTTGTGGCGGAAGCTTTCGGAGGCCAACGGCAGTCCAAACCCGCGTCACCTGACGGTCGGCAAAGAGATCGAAGTCCCGGCCAAGTAAGACGATTTGTCCCGATGCCACTGGCCGGTCCGGGGTTTCCCGGGCCGGCTTTTCTTTCTATAGGGTGAACCACGATCTCGGAGCTGCGTATGAGCCGACGAGACAAAAGAGCGTTGGGGCCAGAATGACAGCAGATACTTCACTCCGCCCGGCAGACCATCCGGCCATCAAGTCAGGCAAGGTCGGCGTCCTACTGGTCAATCTCGGCACGCCCGATGGCACCGATTACACCTCGATGCGCCGCTATCTCCGGGAATTCCTGACCGATCGCCGCGTCATCGAATGGTCGCCGTGGAAGTGGTATCCGATCCTGTTCGGCATCGTGCTCAACACCCGTCCGCAGAAGGTCGGCAAGGCCTATGAGCTGATCTGGAACAAGGAGAAGAACGAAAGTTATCTCCGCACCTATACCCGCAACCAGTCCGAGCGGATGGCCGAGCGCCTGAAGGATCTGGCGACGGTCAAAGTGGATTGGGCAATGCGCTACGGCACACCGTCGATCGCTTCGCGGATCGAGGCGCTGAAGCAAGAAGGCTGCGACCGTATCGTGCTCTTCCCGCTCTACCCGCAATATGCGGCAGCGACGACCGCCACCGTCAACGACAAGGCCTTCCAGAAGCTGCTTTCGATGCGTTGGCAGCCGGCGCTGCGCACCGTGCCAGACTATCATGACGACGAGGCCTATATCGAGGCGCTCGCAAACTCCGTCGAGAAGCATCTTGCGACGCTCGACTGGCAGCCGGAAATGCTGCTCGCCTCCTTCCACGGCATTCCGATGTCGTATTTCAAGCAGGGCGATCCCTACTACTGTCAGTGCCAGAAGACCGGCCGGCTGCTGCGCGAGCGGCTGGGGCTCACCAAGGAAAACTTCATGGTCACCTTCCAGTCCCGCTTCGGGCCGGAGGAATGGCTGCAGCCCTATACCGACAAGACGGTGGAGAAACTCGCCAAAGACGGCGTCAGGCGCATCGCCGTCATCAATCCCGGCTTCGTCTCCGACTGTCTGGAAACGCTGGAAGAGATCGCCGAACAGGCTGCCCACTCCTTCCACGAGAACGGCGGCGAGAAGTTCGCGCATATCCCCTGCCTCAACGACGGCGAGGACGGCATGACCGTATTGGAAAAGGTCGTCCGCCGCGAATTGCAGGGCTGGGTCTGAGGACCATCCCGGAAGCGGCGCCCGGCCGGGTCGCCCGAAAAATCCCACCAAGACCCAACCGTCCTTTCCCTTGGAGGTTGTGCATCCGTGGGTCATTTCTTCCTCGCAAATAACATGCTAACTCACCACATCAGTGTATGGGCGCATGCGCCGTTGGGAGGAAAATTTCATGCTGTTCGGCGGCTTCGACATTGTCGTAATCGTGCTGGTCATCTTCGTCATCCTGGTGCTCTTTGCCGGCATCAAGACCGTGCCGCAGGGCTACCGCTATACGATCGAGCGCTTCGGCCGTTATACCCGCACGTTGGAGCCCGGCCTCAATCTCATCACCCCTTTCATCGAACGCGTCGGCGCCCGGTTGAACGTGATGGAGCAGGTGCTGAACGTCCCCACGCAGGAGGTGATCACCAAGGACAATGCCTCGGTTTCGGCCGATGCCGTCGCCTTCTATCAGGTGCTGAACGCCGCCCAATCCGCCTATCAGGTTGCCAACCTCGAAAACGCCATCCTCAATCTGACCATGACCAATATCCGCTCGGTCATGGGTTCGATGGATCTCGACGAACTGCTCTCCAACCGCGATGCGATCAACGACCGGCTGCTGCGCGTCGTCGACGAGGCCGTGCAGCCCTGGGGCATCAAGGTCACTCGCGTCGAAATCAAGGACATCCAGCCGCCGCGCGATCTCGTCGATGCGATGGCCCGGCAGATGAAGGCCGAGCGCGAGAAACGCGCCCAGGTGCTGGAAGCCGAAGGCTCACGCAATGCACAGATCCTCAGGGCCGAAGGCGCCAAGCAATCCGCCATTCTGCAGGCCGAAGGCCAGCGCGAGGCCGCCTTCCGCAATGCTGAAGCCCGAGAGCGCCTGGCCGAGGCGGAAGCCAAGGCGACCAAGATGGTCTCCGAAGCGATTGCCGCCGGCGACATTCAGGCGATCAACTATTTCGTCGCCCAGAAATACACCGAGGCGCTGGCGTCGATCGGTTCAGCGCCCAATTCCAAGATCGTGATGATGCCGATGGAAGCCTCTTCCATCCTGAGCTCGCTCGGCGGCATCGGCGCCATTGCCCGCGAAGTGTTCGGCGATGCCGGCAACGGCCCGGCTACACCTCCGCCGCCGCGTCCGCGCCCGGTGCCTGGACCGGTGCGCTCGACGCCGCCGATCAATCCGCCGAGCCCGAACCCCTTCAACCCCGATCCGGAGCGGTAAGCCATGCTGGCGAAGATCGTTGCCGAACTCGGTCCGTGGAGCTGGTGGGTCGCAGGCCTGGTGTTGCTCGCGGCCGAAATGATCGTTCCCGGCTTCTTCCTGGTCTGGATCGGCCTTGCCGCCTTGATCGTCGGCGCGCTGTCGCTCATCTTCTGGGACAGCGCCTTCTGGGTCTGGGAACTGCAGGCGATCCTTTTTGCGCTGCTTGCCGTTGCCACGACCTTCGCCGGCCGCCGGCTAACGCTGCGCAATTCCATGACCGACGAGCCCTTCCTCAATCAGCGCGGCGCGAGCCTCGTCGGCCGCACGGCGACGCTGCACGAGCCGATCCGCGAGGGTCGCGGCCGCATTCGTCTCGACGATACGCTGTGGCAGGTGCAGGTGATGGGACCCGACCTGCCGGTGGGAACGCAGGTGAAGGTGGTGTCGAGCAACGGCCGCGACCTGACAGTCGAGCCCGTCTGAACTCCAATCAGATGTTTTTGATCAAGCGACGCCGATCCGCAGCAGATCGTGGAAATGCACCAGCCCCACCGGCCTGTTGTCGTCGTCGATGACGATCAGCGCGCCGATGTGGTGCTGGTTGAGCAGCGCCAGCGCGGCGGTCGCCAGCACCGTCGGCTTCACCGTCTTCGGCGTCCGCGTCATGATGTCGTCAACGGCAAGTTCTGAAAGATTGCGGGTCAGGTTGCGCGCCATGTCGCCTTCGGTGACGATGCCACAGAGCCGCCCATCCTCGTCGAGCACGCCGACGCAGCCGAAATGCTTACGCGACAGCACCGTGACCGCCTCCGGCATCGGTGTGCCCTTGGCAACGAGCGGCAGCTTCTCGCCGATATGCATGATATCGGCGACATGCATCAGGCTCGCGCCCAGCTTGCCGCCGGGATGGAAGACGTGGAAATCCGTGGCGGTAAAGCCGCGCGCCTCCAACAGGGCCACTGCCAGCGCATCGCCGATCGCAAGCTGCATCAACGTCGAGGTCGTCGGCGCCAGTCCATTCGGACAGGCCTCCTGCTCGTTCGGCACGAGAAGGACAATATCGGCGGCCGTTGCAAGCGAGGAACGGTCGCTGCAGGTGATCGCGATCAGCGGAATGGAGAAGCGCCGCGTGAAGGAAATGATGCTTTTGAGCTCGGCACTCTCGCCGCCTTTGGAAATCGCCAACACGACGTCGTCGCGTGCGATCATGCCGAGATCGCCGTGATTGGCCTCCGCCGCATGCACGAAAAAGGCGGGTGTCCCCGTTGAAGCGAACGTCGCCGCAAGCTTGGCGCCGATATGCCCGCTTTTGCCGACGCCAGTGACGATAACACGCCCAGTGATGTCGCCGATGACTTCGACAGCGCGGGTGAAGGGACCGGCCAATCCATTATCGAAGGCCTGTTCGAGCGCTTCAAGACCGCGTCTTTCGGTCTCTATCGTGCGTTTTGCCGATTCGAGCACGCTGTTTTCAACGAGGTTTATCGCTCTTCTGTTCATGAAGTTGCGTTAGACCTTTTCACTTTCCAAGTCCACCCCGCACTCTTCCCGAAATGTGAACAGCGCCCGCCGCCGGCAACGAATGATTAACCACGAGGCTTTACCTTTGGGTAAGAACCGAAAGCATGTCAGGCGCGAATTGCATGGGCCAGCCAAAACAGACGAGCAGTGTGACGCCGCTCCGCGCCATGAGCCGTGCCGTCTCTTTTGCTGCGTTCGGCTGCCTGCTTCTCAGCCAGACGGCGGCCTTCGCACAGTCCGCCACGGCGGGCACGGCGAACAGCCGCTCTGCGGCCTCTGAGAATAATCGCGCCACGAACGACGCCGCACCCGCCACCGGTTTCGATGATGAGACCGGCGACACCGCCGTTCCCACGGCAAACGGCACGACCGCGAATGCGGACGATGCCCAACGGCCCGCCATACCGGACGCGCAATCCGGCGACGACATTACCGGCGCCATCCTCGACGAGGACATCCGCCGGCTGAACACCCGCGAAGCGCCGCTCGATGAAGCGCAGGCGCAGCGCAGGGCTGCCGAAAGCGCCTCGACGGCCGAAACGCCGGGCATTCCGATCGGCACCTTCGTGCTCCGCCCGACTGTCACCCAGAGTATCAACACTGAGACCACCAAGGACGGCAACACCAGTGAGCATCGCGCCTTTCTTGAAACCGACGCGGCCGCGACCCTGACCTCCGACTGGAGCCGGCACCAACTGACGGTCACCTCCGAAGGCGCGTGGCAGAAGAATATCAGCGGCGAGGGCGAAGAGCAGCCTTCCTTGAAGATCAACGGCGACCTCAGGCTGGATCTGTCCAACGATACGGTCGCGCACCTCACTGCCGGCTACAATTTCTATCGGGAAGATACAGACGATCCCGACGCCATCGCCGACGCCACACAACAGTCTGACGTGCAGGAATTTACCGCCGGCGCCTCCGTCCAACGCGATTTCGGCATCCTGCGCGGCACGACGGCACTGGCCCTGACCCGCTCGATCTATTCCGATGCGACGCTTTCGAACGGCACGACCGTTGCCCTCAGCGACCGCGACCAGACGACCGGCACGCTGCGCGGCCGCGTCGGTTATGAGCTGTCACCCGCGCTCATCCCCTTCATCGAGGCCACGGTCGGCCGTACCCTCTATGACGAAACGCGCGACTCCGCCGGCTACGAGCGGTCCGGCCATAGCTATGGCGCCAAAGCAGGCGTCGAGGTCGATCTCGGCGAAAAGCTGAAGGGCGAAGTCGGTGTCGGCTACGAGATGGCGAATTTCGAAGATAACAGGCTCTCGTCCATCGATACCGCCACGCTCGATGCAAGCCTGCTCTGGTCGCCGATCCGCGGCACCGATGTCAATCTCGACCTGCAGACGAGCATCCAGCCCTCGACCACGCCGGGCGAAAGCGGCTACGTCTCGCACGCGCTGACGACGACCGTCACCCACCAGCTGCGCGACAATCTGGTGGGCACGATGATCGGCGGCGTGATATGGCGCGATTATCCCACCGACAGCACCATCAACGACGAGCTCGTCTATACCGCCGCGACCGGCCTGACCTGGAACATCAATCGCTATCTCGATTTGACCAGCACGCTCGGCTACGAGCTGACCACGCGCAAAGACGGCGACGACTCGCAGCAATGGCGAGCCGGCGTCGGCCTCAAGCTGAAACGTTAAACGCCGCGCATCTGCTAGGATACGCGGCGCTCTATCATTTACATG
Source organism: Rhizobium leguminosarum bv. trifolii WSM2297 (assembly GCF_000271845.1). Next base: position 2,933,319 of record NZ_JH719395.1, read on the forward strand.
CTGTGCGGAAAACTTATCTCAGACCGGCAAGCAATTCCTTGAAGCCGCCTTCGACGGTCGGGCGGATATCGTCGCGTTCGAGGGCGAATGCGACGTTGGCCAAGATGAAGCCGTCCTTGGCGCCGCAGTCATAGGTCGCGCCGCGGAAGTGGTAACCGGCAAAATCCTGTTCCTTCAGCAGCTTCAGCATGCCGTCGGTGAGCTGGATCTCGTTGCCGGCGCCGCGCTCCTGGGTTTCGAGGATCTTGAAGATCTCCGGCTGCAGGATGTAGCGACCGTTGATGAAGAAGTTGGAAGGGGCCGTCCCCTTGGCGGGCTTTTCCACCATGCCGGTGATTCGGAAGCCCTCGCCGATCGCTTCGCCGACACCGACGATGCCGTATTTATGCGCCTGGTCGGGCGCACACTCTTCGACGGCGACGATGTTGCCGCCACTCTGGCCATAAAGGTCGATCATGCCCTTCATGCAGCCCTTGTCGCCCTTCATGATCATATCGGGCAGCAGCAGTGCGAAAGGCTCGTCGCCGACGATCTCGCGGGCGCACCATACGGCGTGGCCGAGGCCGAGCGGCTCCTGCTGGCGGGTGAAGCTCACCGTGCCGGCCTTCGGCAATTGCTGGGCGAGAAGCGTGATTTCCGCCTTCTTGGCGCGCTCGCGCAGCGTCTGTTCCAGCTCGAAATGGATGTCGAAATAATCTTCGATGACGTGCTTGTTGCGCCCGGTGACGAAAACCAGATGTTCGATCCCCGCCTCTATCGCCTCATCGACGACATATTGAATGATTGGCTTGTCGACGACGGTCAACATTTCCTTCGGAACAGCCTTTGTCGCCGGCAGGAATCGCGTCCCCAACCCGGCCACCGGAAATACTGCCTTACGAACTTTATTGTGTTGAGCCACACCGGCCTCCTGCTTCGAACATATCGCTTTGGAAATAGGGCTTTTTAGCCTTAACTAGTATAGAATTGCTACTGTTTTGCAATGGTGACCGCCGCGGGGCGCTATGGTAAAGAATTTGTTGACTCCGTTCCTGTAGTCTTGGGTCTGGCGCGGACATGATGCCTCGCTGTCCCCGGAAACTGAAGATGACGGATACGACTGTCGATGACCCAGAATCACAAAAACTCCCTTCGTGGTCTTGCTCTCGCCCTCGTTGTCGCCGTCCAGGTTGGACTGGTACCCGACAACGCGAAAGCCGATTCCCGGTTCCAGAAATGGATCGCGGATTTTTACCAAACAGCCGCTCAGAGTGGCATCAGTAAGGCAACCTATCAAAAGGCCTTTTCCGGGGTCAGCGAGCCCGACCCGACCGTGCTCGAAAAAGCGGCCTACCAGCCGGAATTCACTTCGAAAATCTGGGACTACGTCGATTCCCGCGTCAATCCCTATACGGTCAAGATCGGCCGCGAGATGGCCGTCAAGCACGCCAGAACGCTCGCTGCAATCGAGCAGCGATTCGGCGTCGACAAGACCATTCTGCTCGCCATCTGGTCGATGGAATCGAATTACGGCGCCATCCTCGACAAGGACGACCGGCTGCACTACGTGCCGCGCGCGCTGGCAACGCTTGGCTATGCCGATCCGAGCCGCGCCAAGTTCGCCAAGAAGCAGCTGATCGCCGCGCTGAAAATCCTGCAGAACGGCGACGTGCCGGCACGGGAGATGACCGGCTCCTGGGCCGGCGCCATGGGCCACACCCAGTTCATTCCGACAAGCTACCTGCTTTATGCCGTCGATGCCGACGGCAACGGCCATCGCGACATCTGGAACTCGGTGCCGGACGCGCTGGCGACCTCGGCCAATCTGCTGATGAAAAACGGCTGGGACACCGGCAAGACCTGGGGCTACGAGGTTGTCGTTCCCGCTGCAGCAGCCCAGCAGATCGGCAAGAACCACACACTCGCCCAATGGGCAGCACTTGGCCTGACCCGCCCGAACGGCAAGGCCTTCCGCGAGAGCGGTACGAAGGCCGTGCTGAAGATGCCGGCCGGGCCTGGTGGCCCCGGCTTCTTGATGACCGCCAACTTTTTCACCATCAAGAACTACAATGCGTCGGACAGCTATGCACTCGCCGTCGGCCTGCTCGCCGACCAGATCGCCGGCTACGGCGGCCTGCAGCAGCGTTGGCCGCGCCCGGACGGCGCCCTCGACATCACCGAGAAATTCGAGCTGCAGACCCGCCTGAAGACGCTTGGCTACTACAATGGCGAGGTCGACGGCAATTTCGGCTCGGGTTCGAAGGCGGCGATATCAGCGGTGCAGTCGCGCATCGGCATGCAGCCGGACGGCGAGCCCTCATTGCCGCTCCTGAACGCACTTCGTCGCTAGAAGCGGCGCAATCGTGACCTAGATAATAGCGGGAATGGACGCTGGCCTGTCCTGTGTGCAAGATTGCCGGCAGATGCGGAACTGCCCATGACGAAGAAAACTGTCCGGACCCCAATCCGTTGGCTTGTGCTCGCCCTGGCGGCGGCTTCGCTGTGCCTTGGCGCGCTTACGCCTGTGCGTATGGCCGAGGCTCAGGAGCAGCAGCGTTATCAGCGCCGTTCGATCCTCGACTTCTTCCTCGGCCGGCGCTACCTCGAGGATAGCCCTCAGACTCCCGACGCACCGCAGCCGAGGCGCCAGCAGCGCAAGAAACCACCAGCACCGAAGGCCATCGTCAACACCCGCACCGCGCCGCCGCTCCGTGCGCCGGTGCAAGAGGAGCCTGCGGTACAGAAGCTCGGCGATGCCAAGAAAATCCTGATCGTCGGCGATTTCCTGGCCAGCGGCCTCGGCGACGGCCTGACCGCCGCCTTCGAGACCTCGCCCGGGGTCGTCGTCGAAGCCCGCGGCAATGTCTCATCGGGTCTCGTCCGCGATGATTATTATAACTGGCCGGAACAGCTGCCGCAGATGATCGACGAACTGAAGCCGGCAATGGTCGTCGTCATGATCGGCGCCAACGACCGCCAGCAGATGGTGACCGATACCGCCAAGGAGAAGTTCCGCACCGACGGCTGGTTTTCCGAATATCGCCGCCGGGTCCTTTCTTTCGGTAAGGAGGTCACCGACCGGAAGATTCCGCTGCTCTGGGTTGGCCTTCCCGCCTTCGAATCCGATCAGATGACCGCAGATGCCGTTCAGATGAACCAGCTCTACCGCAACCAGGTCGAAAGCATCGGCGGCGAATTCGTCGACATCTGGGATGGTTTCGTCGCTGAAAACGGCAGCTTCATCGTCACCGGTTCGGATGTGAACGGCCAGCAGGTGCGCCTGCGCACCTCCGATGGCATCAACCTGACCCAGGCCGGCCGGCGCAAGCTTGCCTTCTACGTGGAAAAACCTGCGCGACGTCTTCTCGGCACGCAGGCAAGCCCCGATTTGGTCCGCCTCGACTCCAGCAGTCTCCCCGGTCTCGGCCTCCCCGCCAATCCGGTCGAACATACCGTGCCGATCAGCCTCTCCGACCCCAATCTCGACGGCGGCGCCGAGCTTCTCGGCGCCGGGCCACCACCGATGGTTTTGACGCGATCGCCCCGCGACCTTCTGGTGGAGCAGGGCGAGATGACGGCCGCACCACCCGGCCGCGTCGACGATTACCGCCTGCCTGCGGCAAAGACGCCGGCCGAAGTCTCGGTGAAATGAAAAGTCGCGGCAGCCTTCGGTTACGTCCCATTTACGTCGTCTTCGCCTGCGGCCAACTCAAATAGTAGTAGTTCGAGCCGATCAGGCCGAAGAAGGCGTTACTGTCGGTCGTCTGGTCGATATAGCTGCCGTTTTGCTTGACGAAAGCGCCGTCGGCGCCGCGTTCGAGATGCGCATCGAGATAGTCGCTCCAGCCGCTGACATCGATCTCCTTGCCGGCCCTGCTTTCGGTATCGGCCTCATCGGGATCGTCGACATCCCAGGCGGTGATCGATACGCCCTGCGTCGGATCGGCGACGGTCAGTGTGCCCGCTGCCAGCGCGGCCAGCATGTCGTGGGCCTTGCCGCTCTCACCTTCCGCCGCAGCGGCATCCTGCAACTGCTGCTTCAGCATCGACATGAAGGAGGCGCTGGTCACGTCGGCCTCATCGGACGTCTCGTTCTGGGATGAAAGAGTGTCGAGCAATCCTGACAGGGCTTGGTTGGAAAGCAGCGAGGCGGAGCTCGAATCGAGCCCGTAGCTGCTCAGGATACTGGCGGCCGACGAACTCTGCGTATCCTGCGAACTGTCGTCGCCGGGGCCGCGAAGGTTTTTCAGGGCATATTGGGCCGAAACCAGCCGGGTGGTGTCAACTGCTGAAACCATTTGAAAAATCCTGATGAAATGCCTATGCGGCCGAAACGGCGGGGGGCCTCCGCTCCGGTCGCCGCCGGCTCTTCCTGAACTCGGCGTCCGGCGGAAAACCTCGCTTCCCGGCATTGCTTGAAGCTTGCGGCGGAGGCCGGCGCGTCAAGCGGTCGCACCAGCGTATATCCCAAACAAAAAACTCCGCCGGAGGGCGGAGTTCTTGTCTCGGAATCTCTATGCGCCCTGCGATCAGTTCGGCAGAACCGTCGAGCCCATCAATGCCTCGTCGATGGCACGCGCCGCCTGGCGACCTTCGCGGATCGCCCAAACCACCAGCGACTGGCCGCGGCGCACGTCGCCCGCTGTCCAGAACTTGTCGACCGAGGTCTTGTAGTCGCGCTCGTTGGCGACGACATTGGTCGAGCCGCGCTTGTCGGTGTTTAGCGTCAGCTTGCCCTCGAGTTCCTTCAGCACGCTTGTCGTGAACGGGCCGCGGAAACCGATGGCGATGAAGGCGAGATCGGCGCGGATGACGAATTCCGTGCCCGGAACCGGCCGCCGGCGCTCGTCGACCTCGCAGCATTTCACCCCGGTCAACACGCCGTCTTCGCCGACGAATTCGAGTGTCGCCACCTGGAATTCGCGCACGGCGCCCTCGGCCTGCGAGGAGGAGGTGCGCATCTTCGTCGCCCAGAAGGGCCAGACGGCAAGCTTGTCTTCCTTCTCCGGCGGCTGCGGCCGGATGTCGAGCTGGGTGACCTTGACGGCTCCCTGGCGGAACGCCGTGCCGACGCAGTCCGAAGCCGTGTCGCCGCCGCCGACGACGACGATATGTTTGGCGCCGGCAAGGATCGGGTCCGACGGCCAGCCGACGCTGTCGATGTTCTCACGCCCGACGCGGCGGTTCTGCTGCACCAGATAGGGCATCGCATCATGCACACCGGCAAGGTCCGTTCCCGGAATACCCGCCTCGCGCGGCGTCTCGGAGCCACCGCAGTAGAGAACGGCATCGTGATCGGCGAGCAACTGCTCGACCTTGACGTCGACGCCGACATTGACGCCGCAATGGAAGGTGACGCCCTCGCCCTTCATCTGCTCGACGCGGCGGTCGATGAAGTTCTTCTCCATCTTGAAATCGGGAATGCCGTACCGCAGCAGGCCGCCGGGCTTGGTCTCGCGTTCGTAGAGATGCACCTCGTGGCCGGCGCGGCCGAGCTGCTGGGCGGCCGCCATGCCGGCAGGGCCGGAGCCGATGACGGCGACCTTCTTGCCGGTATGGACCGTTGCCGGCTGCGGCCGGATGAAGCCGAGTTCATAGGCCTTGTCGGCGATCGCCTGCTCGACCGTCTTGATGGCGACCGGCGCATCCTCGAGATTCAAAGTGCAGGCTTCCTCGCAGGGCGCCGGGCAGACGCGGCCGGTAAACTCCGGGAAGTTGTTGGTCGAATGCAGGTTGTGGATCGCCGCTTCCCAATTGTTGTTATAAACAAGGTCGTTCCAGTCGGGGATCTGGTTATGAACCGGGCAGCCGGTCGGGCCGTGGCAATAGGGGATGCCACAGTCCATGCAGCGCGCGGCCTGTTTCTGCACTTCCGGGTCCGACATCGGGATCGTGAACTCACGGAAATGACGGATACGATCCGACGCCGGCTGATACTTCGCCACCTGCCGGTCGATTTCCAGAAACCCTGTTACCTTACCCATATCTTCGTCCCTTACCCTCATGACCGCCTCACCGCAGCCAATCTGTCTATCGTCAGTCCCGGTAACCGGGGCAAGTTGCTTCTCTTGACCGTCATTGGAACATGTCCTCTGAAACATCCGTGCGATCTGGACGGCTTTCCGCCGTCGGCATCACGGGGTCGTCGGGATGTGTCCGTCATCCGCCACATCAGGTCAGCGGATGACGGCTGTCCCGGTGCACATCATTCCGCGGCAATGCCCATCCGGCTGCGCTCCATTTCCTCAAGCGCACGACGGTATTCGACCGGCATGACCTTGCGGAACTTCGGTCGGTAATCGGCCCACCTGTCGAGGATCTGCTTGGCGCGGGCCGAGCCCGTATAGTGCAGATGGTTGGAGATCAGCTGGTAGAGGCGCTCCTCGTCGTGGCGCGTCATGTCGCCCGAGACGTCGACGCGTCCCTTGTGCATGAGATCACCGCCGTGATGATGCAGTTTCTCCAGCATGTCATCCTCCTCGGGCACCGGCTCGAGTTCGACCATCGCCATGTTGCAGCGGCTGGCGAAATCGCCGGTTTCGTCGAGCACATAGGCGACACCGCCGGACATGCCGGCCGCAAAGTTGCGGCCAGTCGCGCCGAGCACAACGACGACGCCGCCGGTCATATATTCGCAGCCATGGTCGCCGACACCTTCGACGATGGCGATCGCACCCGAATTGCGCACGGCGAAACGTTCGCCGGCCACACCGCGGAAGTAGCATTCGCCCTCGGTCGCACCGTAAAGCACGGTATTGCCGACGATGATCGAGTTTTCAGCGACGATCCGCGAATTTTCCGGCGGCCGGATGATGATCTTGCCGCCCGAAAGCCCCTTGCCGACATAGTCGTTGCCGTCGCCGATCAGGTTGAAAGTGACGCCGCGCGCCAGGAAAGCGCCGAAGCTCTGGCCCGCCGTGCCGCGAAGCGTCACATTGATCGTGTCTTCCTTCAGCCCGCGGTGGCGGTAACGCTTGGCGACCTCGCCGGAAAGCATCGCGCCCACTGAACGGTCTACGTTCTTGATGCCGACCTCGAAGGCAACGGGTGTCTTGGCGGTCAGTGCCGGCTGTGCCTGCTCGATCAGCACGCGGTCGAGAATATCGTCGATGGGGTGCTTCTGCCGGCTCGTCCAGAAGGTCTCCCCCTTGGGGGCGTCGACCTTGTGGAAGATGCGGCTGAAGTCGAGGCCCTTGGCCTTCCAGTGCGACAGCATCTCGTCCTTCTCGAGCAGCTCCGAAGCGCCGATGATCTCGTCGAGCCGGGTGAACCCGAGCGAGGCGAGGATTGCGCGCACTTCGTTGGCGACGAAGAAGAAGTAGTTGATGACGTGCTCCGGCGCGCCCTTGAAGCGCTTGCGCAGCACCGGATCCTGTGTCGCCACACCCACCGGACAGGTGTTGAGATGGCACTTGCGCATCATGATGCAGCCGGCCGCAATCAGCGGCGCGGTGGCAAAACCGAATTCGTCGGCGCCGAGCAGCGCCCCGATGATGACGTCGCGGCCGGTCTTCAGACCGCCGTCCACTTGCAGCGCGACGCGCGAACGCAAGCCGTTCAGCACCAGCGTCTGCTGGGTTTCGGCAAGGCCGATCTCCCAGGGGCTGCCGGCATGCTTGAGCGAGGTCAGCGGCGACGCACCCGTGCCGCCGTCGAAACCGGCGACGGTGATATGGTCGGCGCGCGCCTTGGCGACGCCGGCTGCAACCGTGCCGACACCGACTTCCGAGACCAGCTTGACCGAAACGTCAGAGGTCGGATTGACGTTCTTCAAATCGTAGATCAGCTGCGCCAGATCTTCGATCGAATAGATGTCATGGTGCGGAGGCGGCGAAATCAGGCCGACGCCCGGCGTCGAGTGACGGGTCTTGGCGACCGTCGCATCGACCTTGTGGCCGGGCAGCTGGCCGCCTTCGCCGGGCTTGGCGCCCTGCGCCACCTTGATCTGCAGCACGTCGGCATTGACCAGATATTCGGTGGTGACGCCGAAGCGACCCGAGGCAATCTGCTTGATCGCCGAACGTTCCGGGTTCATCGAGCCATCGGGCAGCGGCATGTAGCGGTCGGACTCTTCGCCGCCCTCGCCGGTGTTCGACTTGCCGCCGATCCGGTTCATGGCGATCGCCAGCGTCGTATGCGCCTCTCTGGAAATCGAGCCGAAGGACATCGCGCCTGTCGAGAAGCGCTTGACGATATCAACCGCCGGCTCGACCTCATCGATCGACACAGGCTTGCGGCCGAGCGCCTCGGCGCTCTTGATGTTGAACAGTCCGCGGATCGTGTTCATGCGCAGCGCCGAATTGTTCACCATATCGGCGAATTCGCGGTAGCGGTCCTCGGCATTGCCGCGCACGGCATGCTGAAGGGCGGCGACCGCATCCGGCGTCCAGGCATGGCTTTCGCCGCGCATGCGGTAGGCATATTCGCCGCCGATATCGAGCGTCGTGGCAAGTAACGGATCCGTGCCGAAGGCGGCGTTGTGGCGGTCGACGGTCTCGGCGGCGATCGCCTCGAGGCCGACGCCTTCGATCATCGTCGCGGTTCCGAAGAAATACTTGTCGACGAGTTCCGATTGAAGGCCGATCGCATCGAAGATCTGCGCGCCGCAATAGGATTGGTAGGTCGAGATGCCCATCTTCGACATCACCTTGAGGATGCCTTTGCCGACCGCCTTGATGTAGCGGTAGACGACTTCGGAAGCATCCACCTCCTTCGGGAACTCGCCCTTGGCATGCATGTCGAGCAGCGTGTCGAAGGCGAGATAGGGGTTGATCGCCTCGGCGCCATAGCCGGCGAGCAGGCAGAAATGATGCACTTCGCGCGGCTCGCCGGTTTCGACGACGAGACCGACCGAGGTGCGAAGCCCCTTGCGGATCAGGTGATGATGTACGGCGGCTGTCGCCAGCAATGCAGGAATAGCGATTCTATCCGGCCCGATCTGGCGATCGGACAGCACGATGATGTTATAGCCGCCCTTGACGGCCGCTTCCGCGCGTTCGCAGAGCCGGTCGAGCATTTCGGGCATGCCGGCAGCACCACGCTCGATATCATAGGTGAAATCGAGCGTCTTGGTGTCGAAACGGTCTTCCGTATGGCCGATCGAGCGGATCTTTTCGAGATCGCCGTTGGTAAGGATCGGCTGACGCACTTCGAGCCGCTTGGCGTTCGCCGCCCCTTCGTGGTCGAGAATGTTCGGCCGCGGCCCGATGAAGGAGACCAGGCTCATCACCAGTTCTTCGCGGATCGGGTCGATCGGCGGGTTCGTCACCTGCGCGAAGTTCTGTTTGAAATAGGTGTAGAGCAGCTTCGGCTTTTCCGACATCGCCGAGATCGGCGTGTCCGTGCCCATCGAGCCGATCGCCTCCTGGCCGGTCGTCGCCATCGGCGACATCAGGATGCGGGTGTCCTCAAGCGTGTAGCCGAAGGCCTGCTGACGGTCGAGCAGCGACACGTCGCGGCGCAACGCTCTCGGCTCCACCGGCTTCAGCTCTTCCAGGATCAGCTGGGTCCGGTCGAGCCAGCTGCGATAGGGATGCGCTGTCGCGAGCTGCGACTTCACCTCGTCGTCGGAGATGATGCGGCCTTCTTCCATGTCGATCAGCAGCATCTTGCCCGGCTGTAGACGCCATTTCTGGATGATCCTCTCCTCCGGAACCGGCAACACGCCGGCTTCGGATGCCATGATGACGCGGTCGTCATCGGTGACGAGGTAACGCGCCGGCCGCAGGCCGTTGCGGTCGAGCGTCGCGCCGATCTGCTTGCCATCGGTGAAGGCGACGGCGGCCGGCCCGTCCCAGGGCTCCATCAGTGCCGCATGATATTCGTAGAAGGCCTTGCGTTCGGCGGCCATCGACTGGTTGCCGGCCCAGGCTTCCGGGATCAGCATCATCACCGCATGCGCCATCGAATAACCGCCGCGCACCAGGAATTCGAGTGCGTTGTCGAAGCAGGCGGTGTCCGACTGGCCCTCGTAGGAAATCGGCCAGAGCTTGGAGATGTCCTCGCCGAACAACGGCGAGGAGACCGACGCCTGACGCGCCGCCATCCAGTTGACGTTGCCGCGCAGCGTATTGATCTCGCCGTTATGGGCGACCATGCGGTAGGGATGCGCGAGCTTCCACGACGGGAAGGTGTTGGTCGAGAAGCGCTGGTGCACGAGGGCGACCGCACTTTCGAAACGCGGATCCGACAGGTCCTTGTAATAGACGCCGACCTGATAGGCCAGGAACATGCCCTTGTAGACCACCGTCGCCGACGACAGCGACACCGGATAGAAATTGCTCTCCTCGCCGTCGAACTCGTCATAGATACGGTTGGAAATCACCTTGCGCAGCGTGAACAACCGACGCTCGAACTCGTCGTTGTTTTCGGCATCGTCGCCGGCGCCGATGAAGACCTGCACATGATGCGGCTCGGTGGCAGCGATGTCGGGCGCCTTGGAGAGCGAAGAATTATCGACCGGCACATCGCGGAAGCCGATGAAGACCTGGCCCTCTTCGGTGATGACGTCGCTGATCACCTTCTTGAAGTGCTCGATCTGCTTTTCATCGCGCGGCATGAAGATATGACCGACACCATATTCGCCGGCCGGTGGCAGGGTAATGCCCTGCGCGGCCATTTCCTCACGGAAGAACCGGTCGGGGATCTGCACCAGAATGCCGGCGCCGTCACCCATCAGCGGATCGGCGCCGACGGCGCCGCGGTGCGTCAGGTTCTCGAGAATGAACAGGCCGTCCTTGACGATCTGGTGCGACTTCTGGCCCTTCATATGCGCGACGAAACCGACGCCGCAGGCATCATGTTCGTTGCGCGGGTCGTAGAGGCCTTGTTTCTTCGGCATGCCGGAGGCGGATTTGGACGTATTGGCCGTGGCGCGCACCTCTGCAGCAGCAAACCGGTCAAATTCCATGGATGGCGTCTTCGTCATCATCTTTCCTCCTGTCGAAGCCCGCGGGGCCGCGGGTGGCTTTTCGTCCTGCGCCGCAACCAAAATAGGTTCGGCGCATGACAGCGCTGTTGCATGGTGAAGATCGGCCGCAGACATCTGCTTACAAGGAAAGCAAACCGTCGCGTTCCGCGCCTGCCATTCGCCTCCGCGCGCCGCCTGGGGCTTGACGCTTGGGAGAACTATAGCGTGAAAGCCCGTCGCTGCCAGGGTTTTCGGCGCCTCTTCGGCCACAAGGGCCAAAATAGGACAGCAACACTGTCCTAATTCATCAGTTCTATGCCAGAAACGATCTCGGTCCGCAAGAGCGTCCCGTTAAAAATCGTGATTTTGCGACGGAAGATTGCCAGATAAACCCCGAATGCGAAATAAAATTACGCTTTGAAGCCTCATTCTTTTTATTGATTGCGTTATTCAATTTTCGTGATGTGTCAAAGGCGACAACCTTGATCCCGTGCGGCTTTGGCGTAAGGTCCGCTGCGAACCTCCCAGCGCATCCACTCCCCACGGTCTCAGCCATGTTCTTTGCTTCCGATAATTGGGCCGGCGCCCACAGATCCATTGCCGAACGCCTGCTGGCGGAATCGGCCGGATATGCTCCCGCCTATGGCGCCGGCGATCTCGACAAAAAGGTCGAAGCCCGCTTCTGCGAGATCTTCGAACGTGAGGTTTCGGTTTTCTTCGTCGCCACCGGCACAGCCGCCAACTCGCTGGCGCTGGCGAGCGTCCAGCGCCCCGGCGGCATCACCTTCTGCCATTCGGAAGCCCATGTGATCGAAGATGAATGCGGCGCGCCGGAATTCTTCTCGGGCTCCGCCCGCCTCATGGCCGTCGACGGCGAAGCCGGCAAGATCGATCCGGCCAGGCTTTCAGCAAAGATCGCGAACTTCCCCGAGGACGCCCTTCGTCATGGCCGTGCCAGCGCGGTGACCATCACCCAGACGACCGAGATCGGCACTGTCTATTCGCTGCCGGAGATCGGCGAGATCGCCGCCATATCGAGGAAGCGCAAGCTGCCGCTTCACATGGATGGCGCCCGCTTCGCCAATGCGCTGATCGCACTCGATGCGACACCGGCGGAGATGACCTGGAAGCGCGGTGTCGACATGCTGTCTTTCGGCGGCACCAAGAACGGCTGCTGGTGTGCGGAAGCGATCGTCTTCTTCAACCCGGATCAGGCGCGCGAAATGCCCTTCATCCGCAAGCGCGCCGCCCAGCTCTTCTCCAAGTCGCGTTTCATCGCCGCCCAGTTCGATGCCTATTTCCAAAACGGCCTCTGGCTCGATCTCGCCCGCCATTCGAACGGCATGGCCGACCGGCTGCGGGCCGGCATCGGCGCCAGCAACGCCGCCCGCCTCGCCTGGCCAACTGCTTCGAACGAAGTCTTTGCCGTCGTCAGCAAACATGCGGCTAAAACCGCCGAGGAAAAAGGCGCTAAATTCTACGAATGGCCGTTGCCGGCGGCAGCGCCCGAACTGGTTTCCGAAAACGAAATCCTGATCCGCCTGGTCACCAGCTTTGCGACGACGGAAGCCGACGTCGATGGTTTTCTCAAGTGCCTGGCCGCCTGACCATCTTCCGAGGCCTGCCTCCGGCGGGTCTTTCGGTGACGGTCGTGGCTCACACTGACGTCAGCCTTCTCACCTTCTGCAGAATATCGTCCGAAAGGGCGGCGACCAGCGCCTGATCCGCGCCTTTGCGCGGCACCAGCACGAATTCCACCTCTTCCAGCACCGGAAGTTTTCCAGCAGCGATCTCCTTCAGGCCCGAGGGCGCCATGCTGCGCGGCTGCACCAGCACGCCCATGCCGGCCCGCGCCGCCGCCGTCAATCCGCTGAGGCTCCCACACGTGCAGACGATCCGCCACGCCACACCATTCCGCCCCAGCGCCTCCAGCGCAATCGCCCGTGTGACGCTCGGCGGCGGAAAGGCGATCAGCGGCAGCGGGCCGGAGGCGAGCACACGGTCAGGATCGCGCGCCAGCCAGACGAGCGGCTCACGATAGACGAGTTTTCCGCGGTCATCGCCGAGCCGGCGTTTGGCGAGCACCAGATCGATCTCGCCATTGTCCTGCATTTCATAGAGGACGCCGGATAGTGCTACGGTCAGTTCCAGGTCGACGGATGGATGCGAACGAACGAAATCCTCCAGCACCGCCGGCAGCTGGCTGGTAACGAAATCCTCCGATACCCCCAGCCGCAGGCTGCCGCGCAGGCTGTTGCCCCTAAACAGCGACTGCACTTGCCCCTCGATCGAAAGCATGCTGCGCGCGTGCGACAGCAGCGCCTCGCCATCGCCGGTCAGGATGACCTTATGCGTATCGCGTGCCAGGAGCTTGCGCCCGAGTGTGGCTTCCAGCCGCTGGATGTGTTGACTGACCGTCGACTGGCCGAGGCCAAGCCTTTCGGCGGCGAGCGTAAAACTGCCCATCTGCTCGACGGCGACAAAACTGCGCAATTGCGAAAGGTCCAGCATGGATATCCAGTTTCTCGATAACTGTTATTCCTTGCATCCTGGATCGTAATGGACGACAAAACAAGGACTGTTTATCACGCCGCGAGACTGCCATGCGCCGCTTTCTGCCCGACACCTTCACCATCCTGCTCGTCTGCACGGTCATCCTCGCCTCGCTGCTTCCGGCAAGCGGGGCCTTCGCCGGCTATTTCGGCATCGCCACCGATCTTGCCATCGCGCTGTTATTCTTCCTGCATGGCGCCCGCCTCTCGCGTGACGTCGTCATTGCGGGTCTGCTGCACTGGCGCCTGCATCTCGTCATCCTGTTGACCACCTTCGGCATCTTTCCCCTGCTCGGCCTCGGGCTCGGCTTCATTCCCGACACGATCCTGCCGCAGCCGCTTTATCTCGGCATCCTCTTCCTCTGCGTGCTGCCGTCGACGGTGCAGTCCTCGATCGCCTTTACCTCGATGGCCGGCGGCAACGTGCCTGCCGCTATCTGCTCGGCCTCGGCCTCCAACATTTTCGGCATGTTCCTGACGCCGCTGCTCGTCGGCCTGTTGTTTTCCGTCGGCGGCCATGGCGGCTTCTCCTTCGACGCATTGCAGCAGATCCTGCTGCAGCTGCTTGCCCCCTTCATCGTCGGCCAGATCCTGCAGCCCTGGATCGGCGACTGGATTCGCGCCAAGAAAAAGATCCTGATGCCCGTCGACCGCGGCTCAATCCTGATGGTCGTCTATCTCGCCTTCTCGACGGCGGTGGTCGAAGGTCTATGGCACACCTTCTCGATCGCCGACATCGCCGTCGTCATCGTCGCCGATATGGTCCTTCTGGGGATCGTGCTGGTGCTGACGATGTTCGGCAGCCGCCGGCTCGGCTTCAACAAGGCCGACGAGATCACCATCACTTTTTGCGGCTCGAAGAAAAGTCTTGCAAGCGGCGTGCCGATGGCAAACGTCATCTTTTCAGGCCAGTCGATCGGCGCAATCGTTCTGCCGCTAATGCTCTTCCATCAGATCCAGCTGATGGTCTGCGCCGTCATCGCCCAGAAATACGCGGCCGCCGCGGCCCGCCGCGCAACGGAAAAAGAGATAAAGGAAGCCGCCAGCCCGGCCTGACCGGCAACAAAAAACGGCGCCCCGATGGAGCGCCGTTCTTTTACCTGTCACGGGAATAATTAGTCGTTGATGATCTGCGCCTCGATGGCCTTCGGAGCCTCGACCGGGTCTGCGGCAATCGCAATCTTACGGGGCTTCATGGCCTCGGGAATATTGCGCAGAAGGTCGATGTGCAGCAGGCCGTTCTTCAGCGAAGCGGCGGTCACCTCGACATGGTCGGCAAGCTGGAAGCGGCGCTCGAAGGCGCGCTTGGCAATGCCGCGGTAAAGGAATTCGCCGCTTTCGGCAGGTTCCTCGGCCTTTTCACCCTTGACGGACAGCACATGGGCATGGGCTTCGATCGAAAGTTCGGTCTCGTCGAAACCGGCAACCGCCATGGTGATCCGATAGGTATTTTCACCGGTGCGCTCGATATTATAGGGCGGATAGGTCTGCGCCTGCTCCGGCTGGGCAAGGCTGTCGAGCATGGTGAAGAGCCGGTCGAAACCGACGGTGGAACGATAAAGGGGAGAGAAGTCTACGTGACGCATGATGTCCTCCTGTGGAAGCGACGTGTTGCGATGAAATGCCCCTGAAACCCCATCTTTGGCGGCCTCGGGACGGTTGCGCGGGCCCTCTTCGGCACCCGCAGGAAGGAGATGGTGATGGGATTTGGAGAGTTCAAGGCCTTCCCGAAATCGCCCGACCGGCCCCGTGAACCCCGCATGAACAGCCGGTTCGGAGCGCATTCAGGCGCCTGCGCCTAGAGATCGCAGTGTCGGGTGAATCTGGTCCCGATGGCTGGAGTGCATCGTCCCTTCTTCTTCAGCCTCAAACTCGGCCGGCTGTGAGCACCCTCATGCTCCTGCCGGCCCTTTTCGCGCTTACAGCGTTGCTGGGTCGCCGCTTTCCAAGCCGGATGGCATGGGTTATCCCTAACGCATCGTGCTTCCGAAAATCGGAATCGATTTCCGGAAGCACGATGCGTAGATTCAGGGAGTTAGAGCGTCCTTTCCGAAGGGACGCACGGCGCTCTAATAGGCGAAGCAGTCAGCAGCGGCGCATTGGCAAAATCATGGATCAGGTTCTCTATTCGACGCCCGACAATCCCGCCCCGGAGAACCGCACGGAGGGGTTCTTCGAAACCCATGACGGCCACCGCCTGCGTTACGCCGTTTTCCGCTCCGGCGCCCAGGTCGCCAAGGGCACGGTCGTCATCCTGCACGGTCGCAATGAATATATCGAGAAATATTTCGAAACGATCCGCGACCTGACGGCTAGAGGTCTCTGGGTCGCCACCTTCGATATGCGCGGTCAGGGCGGTTCGTCGCGGCTCCTGAAGCGCCGCAATCACGGCCATATCCGCCGCTTCGTCGATTACGAACGTGATCTGGACACTTTCCTCGAAAAGGTGGTGCTGCCGGATACCCGCCTGCCCTTCTATCTGCTCGCCCATTCCACCGGCGGGCTGATCGCACTCTCAGCCGCTCCCTATCTCACCACCCGTATCGATCGTATGGTGCTGTCGGCGCCCTTTATCGGCCTGACCGGCCAGTCGGCCTCGCCCCGCGTCATCCGCGCCCTGGCTGGCACGTTGACGGCCATTGGTCTTGGTTCCTTGCCGCTGACCTCGAAACTGAAAGAGCCGGATTTCCGCGACAACCCGCTGACTTCGGACGAAACCCGCTTCGAGCGCAATGTCGCGATGATGAAGGCCCATCCGGAGCTGACACTCGGGCCGCCGACGGCCCGCTGGCTGAGCGAGGCTTTTCGCACGATGGACCGGGTCACCTCGCCCTACCATCTCTTCTCGATCACCATCCCGACCATCGTCATCGCTCCGACGCGTGACGGCGTCGTGCCCTACACCGCGCAGGAGCGCCTCTCGCGTTATTTCCGCGCCGGCCAGCTGGTGCCGATCAACGGCGCCCGCCACGAGATCTTCCAGGAACGGGATACCTACCGCGCCGCCGCGCTTGCCGCCTTCCACGCCTTCATTCCCGGCAGTGATGCCGAAGAAAACCAGGAGGTCGCCGCGCTAGGGACCTGAGCGGGATTGGCTAGCGCTGCAGCACGGCGATCGCCTGCTCGTAGACCGCCCGGCTGCCGGCGGCGATGATCGAGCCGCCATTCTCAGGCCGTCCGCCGTCCCAGGTGGTGATGATGCCACCTGCCCCCTCGATCACCGGAATGATGCCGCCGACGTCATAGGGCTTCAGGCTGTTTTCGATGACGAGATCGATATGGCCGGCGGCAAGCAGGGCATAGGCATAACAGTCGCAGCCGTAGCGGAAGAGCCGTACCTGGCTCTCGATCTCGCGGTATTTTTCCATCTCCTCGCCGGCGAAGAGATGCGGCGAGGTGGTGAACAGGATGGCGTTCGAAAGCGTCTCGCACTGGCGCGTCGCCAGCCGCCGTTCGCCCTCCGGCCCGCTATAGATCGAACCGTTCTGGTCGGCGAAATAACGCTCGCCGGTAAAAGGCTGTTCGATCATGCCCATGATCGCCCGCCCTTCTTTCTGCAGGCCGATCAGCGTCCCCCACACCGGCACGCCTGAGATGAAGGCGCGCGTGCCGTCGATCGGATCGATCACCCAGACATAGTCCCGGTCGAGACCAACATCGCCGTGTTCCTCGCCCAGAATGCCATGGTCGGGGAAATTCTCTTCGATCAGCGCCCGGATGGCGAGTTCGGCCGCCCGGTCGCCCTCGGTCACCGGATCGAAACCGGAGGAAAGCTTGTTGGTGACATCGAGGCCGGAGCGGAAACGCGGCAGCGTCTCGGCCTTGGCGGCCTCCGCCAGGCGATTGAAGAAGGAGCGGTCAGGAAGCATGGTCGATCCGTTTGGCTGGCGGGAGTGGCGCTTTTCATAGCGAAAAGCAGCCGGAATGCAAACTCGGCAGGCAATTTCAGTCCGGGTGCCCAAAGATGTCGCACCGCAATATATTGCTTGACATTTGTGCAATGCAATAGTAGCGTCTTCATACAGTCTTCTGACTGTAAATACCCTCCTTGGGTGTTTCCTCCCTAGACTTAGCCGCGCTCACAGGCGCGGTTTTTTTTGGCCGGGAGCACGAAGTCCAGGCGTCGGCGAAATCGAAAAATAGATTTATTCGGCCGCCAGCGCCTTATCGCCGGCGAATTTCTCGACATAATCCGCCATCTGCCGCATGAAGGCGGCGACGGCCTCGGCCACCGCGGCGAAATCCTCGCGCTTCTCCAGCGTCACCTCGTCGACATAGATTCCCCGGTTCACCTCGATCTGCAGCGCATGCAGGCCGCGCGAGGGCCGTCCGTAATGTTCGGTGATGAAGCCGCCGGCATAGGGCTTGTTGCGGATCGCCCCGAAGCCCATTTCCTCGAGGATAGCGATGGCGGCGCGCGAAAGTTCGGCCGAAGCGCTGGTGCCGTAGCGATCGCCGATGATGAAATCGGGCCGCGCGCTACAGCCGGCGACGCGCACATTGCCGGGCATCGAGTGGCAGTCGATCAGCACGCCGAAGCCGAACTGCACATGCGTTCGCGCGATCAGCCGCCGCAGCGTCGCATGATAGGGCTTGTAGACCGCTTCGACCCGGTCGAGCCCCTCCTGCACCGGCAGGCGCCGTGCATAGATCTCCATGTTCTCGGCGACGATGCGCGGAATGGTGCCGAGCCCGCCGGCGACCCTCAGCGAATTGATATTGGCATAGGGCGGCAGTAACCCGTCGAACATGCGCGGATCGAGTTCGTAGGGCTCGCGGTTGACGTCGAGATAGGCGCGCGGAAAGTTGGCGGCCAAGAGCGGCGCGCCGAGGGCGACGGCCGAACCGAACAGCTCGTCGACATAATGATCCTCGGAACGGCGGATGGCGATGCCCTCGAGCCTCGACTGTGCGATAAATTCCGGTGGATAAATGCGGCCGCTATGAGGGGAGTTGTAGACGAAGGGAATGGTCTGCGACACGGGCTCATGAACCTCAAAAAGCTCGTATTCGCGTATCTCCGGCACTTTCAGCCCTCTTTACCATGTCATGAACTGACTGCTTTGCGCATGTTGCCAGTTGCCCGGCCCCAAGTCCATACTATGTAGGAGGGATGCGGCCGCGCACAGGCAATTCACCGGTTGTTTACCGGGTAAAGACTAGTGTAAACGCTTGGCAGCCCACCAAAACTTATTGATCAGCGGTCTGGATTGATGACTCAGAAGATACTTCTCGCAGAAGACGACAACGACATGCGCCGCTTCCTGGTGAAAGCGCTCGAAAAGGCCGGCTACAAGGTCCTTTCCTATGACAATGGCGCGAGCGCCTATGACCGGCTGCGCGAGGAGCCGTTTTCCCTGCTGCTGACCGATATCGTCATGCCCGAGATGGACGGCATCGAGCTGGCGCGCCGCGCCACCGAACTCGACCCCGACCTGAAGGTGATGTTCATCACCGGTTTTGCCGCCGTGGCGCTGAACCCTGATTCGAAGGCGCCGAAGGATGCCAAGGTCCTTTCCAAGCCTTTCCACCTGCGTGATCTCGTCGACGAGGTCAACAAAATGCTTGCCGCATAAGGCTTGCCGGGCGGCGTGTCACAAAACTGAAAAAAGCCTATTGACGGCTCCGAAGGTTTTGTGATCTATGCGCCGCCATCGGATGGGCGTGTAGCTCAGCGGGAGAGCACTACGTTGACATCGTAGGGGTCACAGGTTCAATCCCTGTCACGCCCACCATCCGATCTCCCTGACATCGTTGACAGATCCCCGACCCGGGGATTTTCATTTCCTGAAACCGACACGCGTTGAATCGACCAGACCGGGCGGTTCAATCGGCTTTGGGATGCCCATCCACGCGGGAAGCAGGGAGACGTATGACGCAACGGTCGCGGATACGTAAAGCGATATCGATAATCCTCGGCCTCGCCCTGGCTGGGACTGGCCTTTTCGGTTTCGGTTATATGCAGGTCCATGTCGTCGAGGCGGTCAGCATCAAGGTTGGCTGATTCCGATCACGATATTCGCAGCTGGCGTAGCGATCCTTTGGGACGACTTCAAAAGTCCCTAACTCACGTCGCGTCAAACCTGATTCATGTGACGTGCTCTGGGTCTCTGTTTTTCCGCATGTCGCTGTCGCAACGCCGCTGCACAGTTTTGCGCCACATGCTTTAGCCAGCCGATTTCTGTCCGTTTGAGCGTGTCGCTGTCGTTCCGATCCGTTGCCTTGCTGCGACTCGTGCAGACAGCTGCGATGCCGTGCCCGCATATGAGAACGCGCTCATTCGAGCATCAATTGCACACCACTGCCGAGCGCTCAGCCCCTCGTTGCCTACCTATCCGGAAGCTGCGGTTTTGTGACGGACCGATGACAGGTTTGTGACAAAACGCGTGTTATTTCAGCAACATAGCTATACCGGCCTTGTGTCATGATCGATATCGTTATTGCGGCGCAACATGCCCTGTGTAACTTCCGCGGCGAGGCAGGCACCGACCAAAAGGTGCCGCTTCGCTCACACGGGGTGAAGACACGTAGGGACTGCCAATGGCAACGGTCTTCATCCTCTTGCATCTGAACTGGAGGTTATTCCATGAACATCAAGAGCCTTCTTCTCGGCTCCGCTGCTGCTCTCGCAGCAGTATCCGGCGCCCAGGCTGCTGACGCTATCGTTGCTGCCGAGCCGGAACCGGTTGAATACGTCCGCGTCTGCGACGCTTACGGCACCGGCTACTTCTACATCCCGGGCACCGAAACCTGCCTCAAGATCAACGGTTACATCCGTTTCCAGGTTGACGTCGCTCCGAACGCCAGCTCGATCGGCGCCGGCGGCGGCGGTTCTGTCCCCAACGACTCGGATTGGGACGCCCGTACGCGCGGCCAGGTTCAGTTCACCGCCAAGAGCGACACCGAATACGGTCCGCTGACCGGCGTTATCGTCATGCAGTTCAATGCTGACAACGCTTCGGCTCAGAAGGCTCAGCTCGACTCCGCTTACCTCGACATCGCCGGCTTCCGCGCTGGTCTGTTCTACAGCTGGTGGGACGACGGCCTCTCGGGCGAAACCGACGATATCGGTTCGCCGGTCACGCTGCATAACTCCATTCGTTACCAGTACGAGACCGAGGCCTTCTACGCCGGCATCAGCGTCGACGAGCTGGAAGACAGCCCGTTCTATAATGGCGAGACCCCCAACAACGTCGGCGTTGCCGTTGGTCTCGGCGGCAAGGCTGGTGCCTTCAGCTACCAGATCACTGCTGGCTACGACACCGACAACGAAGAAGGTGCCGTTCGCGCAATGGGTACGGTTGCTGTCGGTCCGGGCACGCTCGGCCTCGCAGTTGTCTACGCGACCAACCCGAACGCCTATTACAACAAGGCTGAATGGGCGATCGCT
Source organism: Rhizobium leguminosarum bv. trifolii WSM2297 (assembly GCF_000271845.1). Next base: position 2,954,149 of record NZ_JH719395.1, read on the forward strand.
GCTGAATACGCCATCAAGGCGACTGACAAGCTGAAGATCACCCCGGCTGTTCAGTACTACGACAACTACGGTGTCACGGCTGGCGAGTTCAACGACGACGTTAACGCCTGGAAGGTCGGCCTGACACTCGACTACCAGATCGTTGACAACTTCGCGGCCAAGGTTTCGGTTCAGTACCTCGATCCGGACAATGCTGGCGACGTAACCTCGGGCTACTTCCGCCTGCAGCGCGCATTCTGATAAAAGGCTGCCGGCTCATTTAGACCGGCAGCTACAGATTCCTGATCTGACTGACCTCCGATCGGGAAAGAATGGGCCTGGACTTCCCTGCCTGGGCCCATTCCCCCTGACCAGAAATGCGTCCAAGACGGCAGGCGCTCTATCAGCGCCTTGCCACCGTCGTGCTGCACCTGTTTGTTGTCGATACCCCGCATCACCGCCATCACCGGAGCTTCTGACCGATCACCGAGCCGGCCCGGCCGCCGATGGAAACTTTCCGCCTCGGGGAATAACAGAACCAAATTTCGGACACAGAGCCATGCCATGGCCGAACCGAGGATGAGGTGGTGAGTCGCCTCGCCAGGACATGGGGTTTGAGATCGAAATGAAATTATCCGCGCCTGTTGCCGCCGCATTTTTTTCCGCCGCCCTCGCCTTGCCGGCCTCGGCAGCGCCGGCTGCTCCTGCCGAGACGTTTCCAGGCGCACCCGGCGTCATTACGCTTTCCGGCAAATGCGCCAAGCTTGTTGTCGCCAAGTTCGACGCCACCAAGGGCTGCAAGAACGAGCTTGCCAGCGTCACGCTGGTCAATGGCGTGGTCACCTTCATCTTCACATCTGACGGCAAGGCGCTCGGCTTTCAGGGCGATGGCAGCGGCATCAAACCCGCCTCCAACGGCAATGCCCGCCTGCCGCTCACGCTCGTCACCACGGGTGTCGGCAACAAGATGACGGGTCAGGTCAAGGTCGCCGGCTTCTGCACTTTCGGCAATCCCTATTCCGGCAAGCCGATTGCAATCGTATGCACGGCCGAGAGCAAGGATTCCTCCTTCGCCGGCAGCTTCCGCACCGGCGGCAAGCTGGTGAAAAAGGAAAAGTAGCGCAATTCCAATAAAAATGCGCGGCGGTGTTGCGTCCGGGATTGCGTGAAAACAAAGAGCCAGGGCATTTCCGTGATTCGAACAAAAACGATAAATGCTCTGGCCGTCAGGCGCACCACGCGCCGCCGGCAGCGCCGGGCTTGCGCGCCAGCCCCTCATTGATCAACTGCACGCCGAAAGAGCGCCCGTCGCGCGAGACGACGCGCGGCGCGCCCGAAGGCTCGGTCCTGCCTGCCGCATTCATGGTGAAGGGGCCGGCGTTCAGGAGCCCCAGCAGGCGCGACTTGGCGGCAAAGGCCACCCTGCGCTCGCCGTCACAGCGTGCCTGGTCGACGACAGGGCTTGCCATGTCGGCGATCACGATCTTCTCGCCCTTGTACCAGAAGACGCCGCCATCCCCGACGCAGTTGATATGGGCGCCCTGGCCGCAATAGCCGAAGGCGGCCGTCCCGGTTTCCGCCCCGGAAGAGGTCGAGACCGGCACGGCTTTGACCGGCTGAATCGCCGGCGTCGGGATCGTCGCCGGCGGCAGCAGCTGTGATTGTTTTACCGGCGGCGCGGCTTTCGGCGTCGGTGTGGCAAGCGCCACCTGCTTCGGCGGCACGTCCTTCCCGGCGGCAGGTCTCGGCTCCGCCGTCTCCCTCGTGACGGTTGCCGATTGCCGTGCAAGCATCGGCTGGATGCTCTTCCAATGGTCGTGAGCGACGATACCGCCGATAGCGGCAATGCCGATCACTGCCCAGGGCAGCAATCCGCCACCGCTGCTGCGCGTTTTGCTCTTTCCTCTCGCCGGCGCCTTGCGGCGGCCGCGTGTCGCTGTCTTGGCCATCTGTCCGATTCCCGTGAGGCCGGGATTATCGCCGCCCAATCCTTTCTGAAAGGTTGGCGCGGCGGCAGGACAGTGCCGGGTTCGCCGATCTTTGCCTCGAAAGACATGCGAGCAGCAGAAGCGCGGCGGCAAATTCATGCGCATGGGTGAAAAAAGCCGAACAAATCCAGCGCTCACACGTTAGCCAGCGAAAAATCATGCGTTTTAGGAAAAATCCATGGATCTGATTATCGCCGACATGATACCGGCGTCGCGTATCCACTATCCCGTCATCTTCGCCCGCCTACTCGGCGCCATCGTCTTCGGCGGACTGATCGGCTTCGAGCGTGAGGCACGCGACCGCCCGGCAGGCTTCCGCACCCATATTCTCATCAGTCTTGCCGCCGCCCTCTTCGCCATCATTTCGATCGAGGCGGTGCACATGCCGGGTTTTGCCGATGACGAGCAAGTAAGGATCGATCCGCTGCGCGTGATCGAAGCCGTGACCGCCGGCGTTGCCTTTCTTGCCGCCGGCATGATCGTCTTTGCCAGAGGCCGGGTGCATGGGCTGACGACGGGCGCCGGCACGTGGCTCTCCGGCGCGATCGGCCTTGCCATGGGTTTCGGTTATTGGCCGATCGCCTTCTTCACGACGCTGGCCGCCATCTGCGTACTCTTCGCCTTCGGCAAGCTCGAACAACGGTTCGGCTACAATTCCGCACGGCGCGCCGATCGCGATGGAGACCAGTAGAAAACCAGGCGCCCGGCATATGCCGGGCGCTCGTATCAACGTGACTGTCTGCTGGTCATTCCGAGCGTGCGGTCGGAGGATCGCTTTTCCGAACCGGTGCGGTGCCGCCAATGGAGACAGCAAGCGGCTTCTGCGGTTTGCCGATATTGATGCGTTCGTCCGCCGCCTCGCGCACGGCCTGCCATTCATTTTCGTGCCGGATAAAGATCTCGCGGGGCACAAAGTTGATCGTCATATTTTTTCTCACCCTGTTTTAATTCTGCGGTCAGCGCGCCAAGCAGGCTTGCGCAATGCCGGTTATTTCTTTGTCTCTGCATTACCCTTGATGTCGGGACCACCCTTGGAAAGATCCGCACCGGTAACGTGGGCCGGCACGTGAATGTCGTGATAGACGCCCGGTGTCAGCGTCAGGTCGACGTGATGCGGCGGCAGCACTTGCGCCTTCTGCATACGGTTCGGCTTCGCCCGCTTCATGCGGTCGGACGCCTCCGTGCGTTTGTCGGGAACGTGGGTCGAAGTGTGCATCATCGGCCTCCTTTTTTAAGCTCAACCAGGGTCTAACGAGCAGGCACCGGGATGGTTCCAAAAAAACACTTCATTTCGGTGCGGCCGTTGGCCTTGACTGGCCCAGGAAGTTGATTACCTAAGGCCTGTCCCGCAGCCTTCCAGACATCGGCTACGGGTAACTTTGGTGCCGGGCCCCTCTGGCGAGAGTTTTTACGGCGCTCTCGTGATGTCGGTACCGCCTGCAGCTTAGCCGGCGGATTTTTCATCGATGAACAAGCTCACCATGCCTTATCCGCATGCCCGTTTTGGCATGCCGCTTTTCTCCCACCCCCACTCCACCATGATTTGCGGCCGCGAGGTGCGGCCATGAACCAGCCCGTGACCCAGACGTCCTCGCTCAGCTATTTCCGCTGGGCCTTCATCGTCACCGCGCTCGGCCTCGTTCTTGGCGCCGTGCTCGGCTGGCAGACGACAGGCACGGTCGGCGGCATGGCGACCGTCTTCTTCATCTGCACCGTGCTTGCGGTGCTGGAGATCTCGCTGTCCTTCGACAATGCCATCGTCAACGCCAACAAGTTGAAGGAGATGACGCCGCTCTGGCAGAAGCGCTTCCTCACCTGGGGCATCATCATCGCCGTCTTCGGGATGCGCATCGTCTTTCCGCTGGCGATCGTCGCGATTGCGGCCAGGATCGGTCCCTGGGATGCGCTTGTGCTTGCCGCCCGTGAGCCGGAAGAATATGCCCGCATCATGAATGACGCGCATCTGCCGATCGCAGCCTTCGGCGGCACCTTCCTGATGATGGTCGGCCTCAGCTATTTCTTCGACAATGAGAAGAAAATCCATTGGTTCCGAGGCCTGGAAAAGGTGATGGCGCGCTCGGCCACCATCAGGGGCATCGAGATCGCATTCGTCTTGGCGCTGATGCTTGTTTTCTCCTGGCTGATCGGCGGCGAGGAGGCCAGCGTCTTCGTCCATTGCGCCATCTACGGGCTGCTCACCTTCCTCGCGGTCGAAGTGATTGGTGAGTTGCTGGATGCCTCGCAGCAGACGATGAGCGCTGCCGCCAAGGGCGGCCTTGGCGCCTTCATCTATCTCGAGGTCCTGGATGCCAGCTTCTCCTTCGACGGCGTCATCGGCGCCTTTGCCCTGACGCAGAACCTCTTCGTCATCGCTATCGGCCTCGGCATCGGCGCCATGTATGTGCGCTCTATGACGATCATGCTGGTGGAGAAAGGGACGCTTGCCGAATACCGCTATCTCGAGCACGGCGCCTTCTACGCCATCCTGATCCTCTCGGTGATCATGTATGCGCAGACCCTGGTGCACATCCCCGAAGTCATCACCGGGCTCGGCGGCGCGACCCTGATCGGTCTGTCGCTCTGGTCTTCCATTCGCCACAACAAGCGCGAGCAGGCGGAAGATCACGCTGCCCGGCAGGAAGAGCTTCACGCCTAGAGCAAATCCAGGAAAAGTGCGAAACGGTTTTCCGTCCGGAATTGCGTAAAAAAAGTTAGAGCGGTTCTGCGCTTCCGTGAAAAGCTGAAACGCTCTAATACCAGAGGCTGCGGTGCCCGGGCACTGCGGCGCCGCTTCAGACAAAAATAAAGCCCGCGACCATCCGGTTGCGGGCTATTTCATTCGTGCATGGCTTGAAGTTTTAGCGGGAGACCTGACCGAAGGAGGTCGGGTCAATGCCGAGTTCCTTGAGGTCGGAGGCGCGCGGCCGGCGGCCGGCTTCTACCGCGGCGCTGACAGCATTTGCGGCGCCAAGCACTGCAAATGCGCGACCAAAGAAACCCGTGCGGACTGAATTGCGGATGGCGGACATTGTCCATTTCCTTTTGTTTTGATTGACCGCTTATAGTTGGTATCGCGCAGATACCCCCACAATGCTCAGAAAATCACCTCAGCCATGCAGAAACAGGAGGCCGGCGCATGTCTCCATGGCCGGCCTCGAGGGAGGGGTAGGTCGTGGTCTTTTGTTTATTCTAGTCTTCGTTTGCAGCGAGCTGGGACAGCACTTGGCCGCGGCCGCGAATCCGCAGGATCAGCGGGATGAGAAAGGCCGCCGCCGCAACGACGAGCAGGCCTGCGGCGATCGGCGACATCACCAGCGTTGTGACATCGCCCTGGCTGATCGCCAGCGCCCGTCGGAGCTGCTGCTCGGCAAGCGGCCCGAGGATCAACCCGACGACGGCAGGCGCGATCGGATAACCGAAGAGCCGCATCAGATAGCCGAGCACGCCGAAGGCGAGCAGCATGCCGAGTTCGAACACGGATGGATTGGCACCGATCGTTCCAAGCGTCGCAAACAGCAGGATGCCCGCATAAAGCCACGGCTTCGGGATCGTCAGCAGCTTTACCCAGAGCCCGATCATCGGCAGGTTCAACACCAGCAGCATCGCATTGGCGATGAGCAGGCTGGCGATCAGACCCCAGACGAGCTGCGGATTGGTGGCAAACAGCAGCGGCCCCGGCTGCAAACCGTATTGCTGGAAGCCGGCAAGCATGATCGCCGCGGTTGCAGTCGTCGGCAGGCCGAGTGTCAGAAGCGGCACCAGCGTGCCGGCGGCCGACGCGTTGTTGGCCGCCTCAGGACCGGCCACGCCTTCGATCGCGCCATGGCCGAATTCCTCCGGGTTCTTCGCCAGCCGCTTTTCGGTGGCATAGGAGAGGAACGTGCCGATTTCGGCGCCGCCTGCCGGCATGGCGCCGATCGGGAAACCGATCAGCGTGCCGCGCAGCCAGGGCTTCCACGAACGCGACCAGTCCTGCGCCGTCATCCACAGCGAACCCTTGACCGCCTCGACCTTCTCGGCAATCCGGCTGCCCTGCGCGGCGATATAAAGCGTCTCGCCGATTGCAAACATCGCCACGGCAAGCGTCGTCACCTCGACACCGTCGAGCAGGTCGGGAATGCCGAAGGAAAGCCGCGCCTGCCCCGTCTGCTGGTCGATGCCGACCATAGCGAGCGCAAAACCGATGAACAGCGACGTCAGCCCTCTCAATGCCGAATCGCCGAAGGCCGAAGAGACGGTGACGAAGGCCAGCACCATCAGCGCGAAATATTCACGCGGCCCGAAGACCAGCGCCAGCTTGACGATGTAGGGAGCGATGAAGGCGAGCCCGAGCGTCGCGATCAGGCCGGCGACGAAGGAGCCGATCGCCGCTGTCGCCAGCGCCGGTCCGCCGCGCCCGGCGCGCGCCATCTTGTTGCCCTCGAGCGCGGTGACGATCGAGGCGCTTTCACCCGGCGTGTTGAGCAGGATCGAGGTCGTCGAACCGCCATACATGCCGCCGTAATAAATGCCGGCGAACATGATCAGCGAGCCGCCGGGATCGAGTTTGTAGGTGACGGGCAACAGCAGCGCCACGGTGAGTGCCGGGCCGATGCCGGGAAGCACGCCGACGGCGGTGCCGAGCGTCACGCCGACCAGCGCATAAATCAGGTTCATCGGCTGCATCGCAACCAGGATACCCTGCCATAGGAATTCGAATGTGCTCATCTTGGTGTCCCAAGCGGCGTTCCCGACCACGCGATCGGGTCAGGCGCCGCGTAAAATCAAAAGAGCTGACAGCGCGTCCGCGCGGTCAGAAGAACAGATGCTCGAGCGGGCCGGCCGGCAGCGTCAGCTGTAAGAGCTGCGAGAAGATCGCCCAGACGACGAAGCTGAGGACGATGCCAAGCGGCAGCGAAAACCAGAGCTTGCGTTTGCCGAAGCCGCGTGCCGTCAGCGCAAAGAGGATGCCGGTCGCAATCGAGAAGCCGGCGATGCGCAGAAGCAGCATTTGGCCGGCAAGACCGGCGACGATCCAGATGACCGGCGCCACTTCCTGCTGCTCGCGTTCCGGAAAATCGCCGCGCCAAGCTTCGAAGGCGGTCCAGATCCCGAGACAGAAGAGGCCGAACGCCACCACTTGAGGCACTGTCGCCGGGCCAATGCGGTCGTATTGCGCGATGGTTTTCAGATGCGAGGCATCCCAGGCCATCACGCCGGCGATGACGAAGAGGAAAACGGCAATGATGAACGCCGCCCAATCAGGGCGGCGTGTCGTTACCGAGGAGGTGTTATCCTCGCTCATTGAACAAGTCCGATATCTTTGAGAATGCCTTCGGTGGCTGAGACATCCTTCTCGAGCTGCGCCTTGAAGGCGTCGCCGGACAGATAGGTGTCGGCCCAGCCCTTGGTCTTCAGAGTTTCCTGCCAGGTGGCGGAGCTATGCAGCTTCTCGAAATCGGCGGTGACGCTTGCCACCTGCTCCGGCGACAGGCCGGGGGCGGCGGCAACCATGCGCCAGTTCTGGATAGTGACGTCGGTGCCGGCTTCCTTCAGCGTCGGGGCGTCGACGCCATCGATGCGCTTGTCGCTGGATACGGCGAGAAGACGGAGCGTGCCGGATTTCACCTGCGATTCGAACTCGCTGTAGCTCGAAACGCCGGCCGTGACCTGTCCACCGAGAATGGCGGCAAGCGCTTCACCACCGCCGGAGAAGGCGACGTAGTTGATCTTGGTCGGATCGACGCCGGAGGCTTTGGCGATCAGGCCGACGGTGATGTGGTCGGTACCACCGGCCGAGCCGCCGCCCCAGGAAACCGCGCCCGGATCCTTCTTCAGCGCAGCAACCAGATCCGCCATGGTCTTGATCTCGGACGCAGCAGGAACGACGACGGCTTCATATTCGCCGGTCAGACGGGCGATCGGCGTGACGTCCTTGAGCGTCACCGGCGATTTGTTGGTGAGGATCGCGCCGACCATGACATAGCCGCCGACGATCAGCGAGTTCGGATTGCCGGCAGCCTGGCTGGCAAACTGCGCCAGGCCGATAGTGCCGCCGGCGCCCGGAACGTTCTGGACCTGCACGTTGCCGGAGATCTTCTCCTGCTGCAATGCGGTCTGCAGCGAACGGGCCGTCTGGTCCCAGCCGCCGCCGGGAGCGGCAGGCGCGATGATGGTGTAGTCGGCCGCATAGGCCGGCAGCGCGATGGCCGCGGCAAGAAGGGTTGCGATGAACGTATGCTTCACGATGTGTCCTCCGTGGGCGGCTGAGCAACCGCCTGTTATTCTCTTGGAATCGGGAGGAACGGCCGGCCAGTGGACGCAAGCGTCCTGAATGACGAGCAGAATACCTCCCAAGGCTTCAGCTCTCCGCCTCCACGGAGAAGAAGTAGCCAAAGCCACCACAACAAGCTGTCATTTAGCTGACATCGGCGAGATATCCAGGAGAAGAGGCCACTTTTTTGCCGTAATTGGTGGCTGCCGGCTTAAATCCCGGCTCCCACATGCGACCGGCTCAAAGCGGACGCCTTCACTGCGCCCGTAGAACCTCGTTCCAGTGGGCAATCAGCCGTGCCCGTTTTACCTGGTCGAGATAGACCATCAGCCCGGGGCTGACCGGCACCGGCCGGAGTTGGGCGCCGAGCAGTTCCTGCAGCGTATTGGCGGTATTCTCCCCCGCCACCTCGGGGCTGACCGCCGGGATCTGCAGCTCCCGCGCCATGATCGTCTGTCCTTCCCTCGACATGAAGAAGGTGAGATAGCGCCTGCCGAGCTCCGGCTCGGCGGCCGCCTGCGGCACCAGCCCGATCCGCGACATCACTACGGTATAGTCCTTCGGCAGCACGATGCCGACATCCGGATACCGCGAGGCCCAATCGGCCGCATATGAGCCGAGAATATTGTATCCGAGCACGAAGCGCCCATCGGCAACACGCTCCAGGATCGCCGAACTCGTTGAATAGAGCTTGACGCCGGCAGCCCCCATCGCGCCAATCACCGACCAGATGTCGCCGAACTGCTCCTGGTCGCGCGCCATGAACAGAAAGCCGACGCCGGAGCGCTCAATATCGTAGGTGCCGATCCGCCCGTAGACGTCGTCGCCCTTGCGGTTCAGGTAATCGACGAACTCCGCCCGCGAACTCGGCACCGGATCATGCGCAAAACTCGGCTTGTGGTAGACGAACACTGCCGGTTCGAAGGTCAGCGCATAGGCGGTGTTGCGCCAGTTCGCCCATTTCGGCCAGGCGGCACTCATCGGCAGGTTGCTGACCTGCGCATATCCGTCATTGGACAGCTTCACCTGCAGGTCCATCGCCGAGGAAAAGGCAAAGTCCGCCGTCTTCTTACCGGCATCCGTCTCCCTGACGATCCGGTCGTAGATATCGCCGGTCAGCATGTCCTCATATTTGACCGCGACGTCCGGATTGGCGTCCTGGAAACCCCGGATCATCGGCCGCGCCAACGGCTCGTCGAGCGAGGAATAAACCGTCAGCACCGGCGCATCGGCCTTGCCTGATTTCGCCGGATAAAAGGCCTGATCGGCAAGCGCGAAGCCTGGCCAGAAGGCCAGCAGCAAGATGAAAATTCTCCTCATGCCGCAACAATGCCCCAGCATGCCGGAGGGAACAAGAGCAAGGGCGCCCGGCCTAGGCGGCGATCCGTTCCACAGGGCGTTTTGTGCATGCAGCAGGGAGCCTTGGCGGCGACGTGACTTTTATAGGACCGATCCCGAAGCCTCGACCGAAACAACCCACTCCGCCTTCTCCGATTAGAATCCGCCTTTTCATCACAAAGGATTAGCGCTGAGCGCTCTCCTTCACCCATTCAGAGTATTGATGAAGATCCGCGACGCTATATGGTCGCGCTGCCGTGTCAAAACGTCGAATCCGCCCGAATTTTCTTATTCGGGGGACGACTCTACGCGACAAAAACTCTATAAAAAGCTGGACTAAACTGGGAAGATCCATGGGAGGGGTCATGGAACGACGACTGAGCGCTATTCTCGCTGCGGATGTCGTTGGCTACAGCCGACTGATGGGCATTGATGAGGCCGGCACGCTGCAGGCGCTGAACCGCCACCGCTGCGAACTGGTCGACATTCGGATTTCAGACTATAAAGGCCGGATCGTCAAACTCACCGGCGACGGCATCCTTGCCGAATTCCAGAGCGTCGTGAATGCCGTCGCCTGCGCCGCCGAAATCCAGCGCAGCATGGCCGCCCGCAATGAGAACGTGCCCAAAGACGAGCGCGTCGAATTCCGTATCGGCATCAATCTCGGCGACGTCGTGGTCGAAAACGGCGATATCTTCGGAGACGGCGTCAATCTTGCCGCCAGGCTTGAGCGGATCGCAGCGCCGGGCGGCATCGCCGTATCGGCCTCGGTGCGCGATCAGGTCGGCGCGCGCCTCAATCTCGGCTTCGAATTCATCGGCGAGCATATGCTGAAGAACATCCGGCAGCCGGTTCAGGTCTATACCGTCACCCTGGCGCCGCCCTCCTCGGCGAAATTGGTCGCGCAGAACCGCAATACCTGCTTCATCGCGGTGCTGCCCTTCACCAATATGAGCGGCGACGCCGACCAGGACTATTTCTCCGACGGAATCACCGAAGACATCATCACCGATCTCTCCAAGATCTCCAGCCTGCACGTCGTGCCGCGCAATACCATCTTCACCTACAAGGGCATATCGGTGAAGGTGAAGCGGCTCGCCCAGGAACTTGGCGTGCGCTACGTGCTTGAGGGAAGTGTGCGCATCTTCGGCAATCGCGTGCGCATTTCCGGCCAGCTGATCGACACCGCCAATGGCGATCATCTCTGGGCCGAGCGTTATGACCGCGACCTGACCGACATCTTCGCCATCCAGGACGAGATTACCCATGCGATCGTCGGCCAGTTGAAGGTGCGCCTGCTGCCGGAGGAGAAGAAGGCGATCGCCAATGAGCCGACCGCCAATGTCGAGGCCTATACCTATTATCTCCGGGGCCGCCAGCTCTCCCACACCTGGACCAAATCCTATCTCCAGCTCGCAAGGCGCATGTTCTGCAAGGCGGTCGAGCTCGATCCGGACTATGCCCGCGCCTATGCCGGTATTGCCGATTGCGACGCGGCGATCCGCGATTGGGCCCCTGACGACGTGCCGCTGAGGCGCATCCTCGACATGAGCGCCCGCGCGCTTGCGCTTGATCCCGACCTTCCCGAGGCCCACGCCTCTCACGGCCTTGCCCTGCATCAGAGCGGCTTTGATGACAGGGCGGCCGCGGCCTTCGAACGTGCCCTGGCGCTCGACCCGAACCTGTTCGAGGCGAATTTCCATTATGCGCGGTTCTTCTTCATGCACGGCAACTTCGCCGAATCGGTTCAATATTTCACCCGCGCCGCCGCCATCCGCCCTGACGATTACGTCTCGCCGATTCACCTGATGTCCGCCTACCGCTCGCTCGGCCGCGTGCTGGATACGGAAAACTGGGCGCGTCTCGGTTTGCTGCGCGCCGAACGCGCGTTGAACCTCAATCCGGAAAATTCCGGCCCGGCCCATCGCGGCGCGCTGGCGCTTGCCCATATGGGTGATGCCAACAGGGCGCGCGACTGGGCCGCCCGCGCCATCGCCATCGACCCGGACGACATCGTCGCGCAGTATAATCTCGCCTGCGTCTATTCCGTCCTTGGCGATGCCGACCAGGCGATCGATCTCCTTGAGAGGCTGCTGCCGCACAGCTCCGTCTACCATATCAAATGGTTCAACAATGATTCCGATCTCGACAATATCCGCGACGATCCCCGCTTCCAGAGGCTGCTGGCCGCCGCCATGATGCAGCGCGAACGGATCGAAAGGACCGCGAGCTGAAATCCGCTTCCCCCATGCATTCACCCAACTTCGAAAATCGCTGTGACATCGCTCCCCCACCTCTGTAATCTCCTTTGAAAACAGGGGGACATCCGTGCGCATCCTGCTCACCGAAGACAATATCGCGCTGGCCGACGGCCTGTCGGCGATCTTGCGCGGCACGGGCCATGCCGTCGATGTCGTCCATGACGGCGCATCCGCCAATGCGGTCATCGCCGCGGAAAATTTCGATCTCGTCATTCTCGACCTCAACCTGCCCGAGATGGACGGGCTCGACGTGCTGCGCGCCATGCGCGCGCGGCAGAACCAAGCGGCCGTCCTCATCCTGACGGCACGCGGCACGCCGGAAGAACGGGTCAAGGGCCTCGATCTCGGCGCCGACGATTATCTGATCAAACCCTTCGACATATCAGAATTCGAGGCCCGCGTGCGCGTGCTCCTGCGCCGCCAGGCCGGCCTGCGCTCGGCGACCGTCAGTTTTGGCGGCATCTCCTTCGATCTCAATGCCAGAGCCTTTTCGGCAGGCGCCACGCCGCTCGACATTCCCGCCCGCGAACTCGGGCTGCTCGAAATTCTTTTCATGCGGGCCGGCAAGGTCGTTGCCAAGGAGGCGATCATTCAGTCGCTGACGGCCTTCGACGACGACATTTCGGCAAACGCCATCGAGCAATATGTCAGCCGCCTGAGGAAACGCCTCTCGCCGCACGGCCTGACGGTCAAGACCGCCCGCGGCATCGGCTATTATCTCGACAAGCTCCCCGAGGCCTCATGAAAGCCGCCTATTCCCTCCGGCGACGGCTGCTCTTCTGGCTGCTCGTCTCCACGGCCGTCATCGGCACGCTGGCGCTTGCAGATACCTATCGCGAGGCGGTCCAGACCTCGAACATCGTCTCCGACCGCGTGCTCGCCGGCTCCGCGCTGGCGATTGCCGAACGCGTCGTCGTTGCCGAGGACGGCACGCTGCAGGTCGACATCCCCTATGTCGCGCTTGAAATGCTGACCTCGGCCGCGCAGGACCGCGTCTTCTACCGCGTCGATGGTCCGCCCGGCAAATTCATCACCGGCTACCAGTCCCTGCCGGTCCTGAACGAGACTCCGGCCAATGCTGCCGCCTTCGCCGACGACAGCTTCCGCGGCGAGCCGATCCGCGTCGCCACGCTCGAACGCTCCGCCTCGACAGGCATCCGCTCCGTGCCCTTCGTCGTGACGGTCGCCGAAACCACCATCGCCCGCCGGCAGTTGGCGCAAGCGATCCTCGTCCGCTCGGCACTCCGCCTCGCCTTCATGATCGCGGGTGCCGCCGTCATCGTCTGGATCTCCGTCACCGTGGCGTTGCGTCCGCTCTATAAGCTAGGCGACGCCATCGGCGAACGCAGCCCCGATGACCTGCATCCGATCGGAGAGATCGTGCCGAGCGAGGTCGAGCCGCTGGTCGGTACGGTGAATAGCTTCATGGTCCGCCTGCAATCTGCGCTCGATGCGCTGCGCCATTTCACCGGCAATGCCAGCCATCAGCTGCGCACGCCGCTGGCGATCATCCGCACCCAGCTTGCGCTTTCCGCCCGCGCCGGCTCGCTTGCGGAGGCCCAGGCGGCCGCGCTCAAGGGGGATCAGGCCGTAGCGCATGCCGAGCGCATCCTTGCCCAGCTTCTGCTGATGGCCAAGATCGACGCCGCCACCGCCAAGGAGGCACTGACCGCCTCCGCCATCGACCTTGCCGCCATCGCCCAGGAAATTACCGGTGAGCAGATCCCGACGGCTGCCGTCGCCGGCATCGATCTCGGCTTCGAGGGAGAGAGCCCGGCGATGATCCGCGCCGAGCCGCTGCTGATCGGCGAAATGCTGCGCAACCTTGCCGGAAATGCCATCGCCTATGCCGGCAAGGGGGCGGAGGTCACCGTCCGCATCATCGCAGCCACGGAGACGATCCGCCTCGAAGTTGAGGACAACGGCCCCGGCATTGCCAGCGAAAAGCTGGAGGCGGTGCGCCGGCGTTTTTCGCGTGGCAACGACACAGGTACGCCGGGCGCCGGTCTCGGCCTGCCGATCGTCGAGGAAATCGCCAACCTTTTCAATGCCGACCTGACGCTGGAGCCAGGCCCGGACGGCAAGGGCCTGAAGGCGGCCGTCACCTTCGCCAAGGCGGCGTAAAAGCCTTCGACCCTCCTTGCTTTCTCTCGCTGCATTGCACACACTGTTTTTGGGAACAGCAAGCCGCACGACGATGCGAGCGGGATAAAAAGAGAAATATGTCGATCAAAGCCAGCATCTATCATCTGACCCATTACACTTATGACAAGCCGGTCCGCCTCGGCCCGCAGATCATCCGGCTGAAACCTGCCTCGCATTCGAAGACTCGGGTGCTGAGCCACTCGCTGAAGGTCACGCCCGCCAACCATTTCGTCAACCTGCAGCAGGACCCTTACGGCAACTACCTTGCCCGCTACGTCTTTCCGGATCCGGTGACCGAGTTCAAGATCGAGGTCGATCTCGTCGCCGACATGACGGTCTATAATCCCTTCGACTTCTTCGTCGAGGAAGAGGCGACCAAATGGCCCTTCGGATATCCGGAAACGATCCAGGAAGATCTGTCGATCTACATGACGCCGGAGCCGGCTGGCCCGCGCCTGAAGGCGCTGCTGCCGACGCTCGACTGGTCGCCCGACCAGCCGACGGTCGATATGATCGTCGGTCTGAATGCCCGTCTGCAGCGGCAGATCGGCTACGTCATCCGCATGGAAACCGGCGTGCAGACACCGGAGGAGACGCTGGAAAGCGCCAAGGGTTCCTGCCGCGACACCAGCTGGTTGCTCGTCCAGATCCTTCGCCATCTCGGCTTGGCCGCCCGCTTCGTCTCCGGCTATCTCATCCAACTGACGCCTGATCTGAAGGCGCTCGACGGCCCCTCCGGCACCGAAGTCGATTTCACCGACCTGCATGCCTGGGCAGAGGTCTATCTGCCCGGCGCCGGCTGGGTCGGTCTCGATCCGACCTCCGGCCTGTTGACCGGCGAGAGCCACATCCCGCTTGCCGCCACGCCGCATTACCGCAACGCCGCGCCGATCTCGGGCGGCTATTTCGGCGAGGCCGAAACCGAATTCGCCTTCGACATGAAGGTCTCGCGTGTTGCCGAACATCCGCGCATCACCAAGCCCTTCTCCGATGAAAGCTGGGACGAACTCAACGAACTCGGCGAGAAGGTCGATGGGGTCCTCGAAGCTGAGGACGTGCATCTAACGATGGGCGGCGAGCCGACCTTCGTCTCGATCGACGATTTCCAGTCCGAGGAATGGAATACCGCCGCCGTCGGCCCGACCAAGCGCGAAAAGGCCGACAGCCTGATCCGCAAGCTACAGGAGCGCTTCGCCCCCGGCGGCTTCCTGCATTACGGCCAAGGCAAATGGTATCCGGGCGAAAGCCTGCCGCGGTGGACCTTCTCGCTCTACTGGCGCCGCGACGGCAAGCCGATCTGGCAGAACCTCGACCTGGTCGCCGCCGAAGGCAAGGATACCGGCGTCAAGGCCGAGGATGCCGAAAAGCTCCTGACAGCGATCGCAAGGGAATTGGCGATCAAACCTGACATGGTGCAGCCGGCCTATGAGGATCCGGCCGAATGGATCATCAAGGAAGGCAGCCTGCCTGAAAACGTCGATCCGGCGAATTCGAAGCTGAAGGACCCCGAGGAGCGCAGCCGTATCGCCCGTGTCTTCGCCCGTGGCCTCACCGTCCCCACAGGTTACCTCCTTCCGGTCCAGGCATGGAACGCCAAGGCAGCTGAAAGTCGTGTCTGGATCAGCGAGAAATGGCGTACCCGCCGCGGCAAGATATTCCTTGTTCCAGGCGACAGCCCGATCGGTTATCGCCTGCCGCTCGGCACGCTGCCTTACGTTCCCCCGGCGCGTTATCCCTATATGCACCCCGCCGATCCGACCATCCCGCGCGGACCGTTGCCTGACGTCTTCATACCGGCCGGCCGAGCCATGCCGGAAGCCTCCTTCCAAGCCGGCGAGAGCAATAGCGGCCGGATCGAACAGACACTTGGGGAGATCGGCGGCGCCGTGCGCACCGCCATGTCGGTCGAGCCGCGCGATGGCAGGCTCTGCGTCTTCATGCCGCCGGTCGAACGCATCGAGGATTATCTCGAGCTGATCGCCGCTGCCGAAAACGCCGCCACAGAACTGAAGCTTCCTGTCCACATCGAAGGCTACCCGCCGCCGCAGGACGAGCGCATCAATGTCATCCGCGTCGCCCCGGATCCCGGCGTCATCGAGGTCAACATTCATCCTGCCTCGAACTGGAAGGACTGCGTCGATATCACCACGGCGATCTACGAGGAGGCGCGCGCCACCCGGCTCGGCGCCGACAAGTTCATGATCGACGGTCGTCATACCGGCACCGGCGGCGGCAACCATGTTGTCGTCGGCAGCGCCAATCCGAACAACAGTCCCTTCCTGCGCCGTCCCGATCTGTTGAAGAGCGTCGTCCTCCACTGGCAGCGCCACCCCTCGCTCTCCTATCTCTTCTCCGGCATGTTCATCGGCCCGACCAGCCAGGCGCCGCGCATCGATGAGGCCCGCCATGACAGCCTCTACGAGCTGGAGATCGCTATGGCGCAGATCGCCGCCCCCGGCCGCGGCCAGCAACCGCTGCCCTGGCTCGTCGACCGCCTGTTCCGCAATCTTTTGACCGACGTCACCGGCAACACCCACCGTGCCGAGATCTGCATCGACAAACTGTTTTCGCCCGACGGCCCCACAGGAAGGTTGGGTCTCATCGAGTTCCGCGGCTTCGAGATGCCGCCGAACGCACGTATGTCGCTTGCCCAGCAATTGCTGGTGCGCGCGCTGATCGCCCGCTTCTGGGTCAACCCGGTCGACGGCAAGTTCGTCCGCTGGGGCACGACCCTGCATGACCGTTTCATGCTGCCGCATTTCGTCTGGGCCGATTTCCTCGACGTGCTCGCCGACCTTCGCGAAAACGGCTTCGACGTCAGCCCCGAATGGTTCAAGGCCCAGCTCGAATTCCGCTTCCCCTTCTGCGGCGAAGTCGAATACGAGGGCTCGAAGCTGGAACTGCGCCAGGCGCTGGAGCCCTGGCATGTCATGGGTGAGGAAGGCGCGCCGGGCGGCACCGTCCGCTACGTCGACAGCTCCGTCGAGCGCCTTCAGGTGCGGCTCGAATCCAGCAACACGGCACGCTACACAGTCACCTGCAACGGCCGCAGCTTGCCGCTGACGCCGACCGGCACCGCCGGCGTCTCGGTTGCCGGCGTCCGTTACAAGGCGTGGCAGCCAGCGTCCGGCCTGCATCCCGTCCTGCCGATCAACACGCCTTTGACTTTTGACATTTATGATACATGGTCGAAGCGTTCGATCGGCGGCTGCATCTATCATGTTGCCCATCCGGGCGGCCGGACCTATGACACCTTCCCGGTCAACGGCAACGAGGCGGAAGCAAGGCGGCTCGCCCGCTTCGAGCCGTGGGGACATACGGCGGGCGGTTATATCCCCCGCGCCGAGACGGGGTCGCTTGAATTCCCGCTGACGCTGGATCTGAGGCGGCCTGCTGGAATTTGATGCCGGGGGTGAGGGGTAGCTTGGGTTTTGATGGGTAAGAGGCCGGCAATAGAGCGCAGGGAAGAGGCAGAGGACCGCACCGGCAGACGTGCGGCCTTCGACTATGCGCCGCTTCCCGGCACCGCCGACGAGATGGTTGACAACAAAGGCAGGGTCCGCCCGGTCTGGCAGCATTTCCTCTCGCATCTGAGCGCAATGCCGGAAAAGGATCTTGCCGAGCGTTTTGCCCGCGCCGACCGCTACCTCAGGGATGCCGGCGTCTTTTACCGTGCCTATGGCAGCAAGGGCACCGGCGAACGCGCCTGGCCGATTTCGCATATCCCGGTGCTGATCGACGAGCGCGAATGGCAGGCGCTGTCGGCCGGCCTCGTCCAGCGCGCCGACCTGCTGGAAGCGATCGTCGCCGACATCTACGGCGACAACCGGCTGGTGGAAGAAGGCGTTCTGCCGCCGGCGCTGATGGCCGCCAATCCCGAATTCCAGCGCCCGCTCGCCGGCATCCGGCCGGCATCCGGCCACTATCTGCATTTCTGCGCCTTCGAGATCGGCCGCGGCCCCGACGGCAACTGGTGGGTGCTGGCCGATCGGACTCAGGCGCCGTCAGGCGCCGGTTTCGCGCTGGAAAGCCGCGTCGCGACCACCCGGGCCTTCTCGGATATCTACGCCGAAACACCCGTTCACCGCCTTGCCTCCTTCTTCGGTGGCTTCCGCGATGCGCTGCAGGCCATGAAACATTCGGGCGACGACCGCATCGCCGTGTTGACGCCGGGCCCGGCCAACGAGACCTATTACGAACACGCCTATATCGCCCGCTATCTCGGCTTCATGCTGCTCGAGGGCGAGGATCTTACCGTCGTCAAGGGCCGCGTCATGGTGCGCACCGTCGCCGGCCTGAAGCCGATCGGCGTGCTCTGGCGCCGTCTCGATTCGGCCTTTGCCGACCCGCTGGAACTGAACCAGAATTCGCATATCGGCACACCCGGCCTCGTCGAAGCGCTGCGCGCCGAAAGCGTCACCATCGTCAATGCGCTCGGCACCGGCGTTCTCGAGACCCGGGCGCTGCTGGCCTTCATGCCGACTATCTGCCGCCGCCTGCTGGGGCAGGATCTGCAACTGCCCTCGATCGCCACCTGGTGGTGCGGCCAGGAAGATGAGCGCGAGCACGTCGCCAAGAATATCGAGAAGATGGTGATCGGCCCGGCCTATTCCCGCGCCCCCTTCTTCGACGATGACGGCGAATCCGTGCTCGGATCGTCGCTACGGGCGACCGCCAAGGATTCCATCACCGACTGGCTGAGTTCGGACGGCCCGAAACTTGTGGGACAGGAGGTCGTGACCCTCTCGACGACGCCGGCCTGGGTAGACGGCAAGCTCGTGCCGCGGCCGATGTCGCTGCGTGTCTTCGCCGCCCGCACGGCAAACGGCTGGCAGATCATGCCCGGCGGTTTTGCCCGCATCGGCTCCGGCGCCGATGTCGCGGCCATCGCCATGCAGTCGGGCGGCGCGGCCGCCGACGTCTGGATCGTCAGCGACAAGCCGGTCGAGCGCCACACGCTGCTGCCGGCCGAGGGCAGCTTCACCCGCAACATGCCGGGCAGCCTGCCGAGCCGGGCGGCCGACAATCTGTTCTGGCTCGGCCGCTACATCGAGCGCGCCGAAGGGGCGCTGCGCATCCTGCGCGCCTGGCATGCGCGTTATGCCGAAGCTGCCGATCCGAGCCAGCCGCTGCTGGCCGACGTCTCCGCCTATCTCGCCGCCGTCGATATCGACACCGCCGAACCCGTGCCGGAAAGGCTGCTGCGCAACATCGACAGCGCCGTTTATTCGGCGAGCAATATCCGCGACCGTTTCTCGCCGGATGGCTGGCTGGCACTCAACGATCTCGCCAAGACCGCCCGCCGCTTCCATGTCGCCGTCGCGGCCGGCGACGATGCCAGCCACGCGATGACGATCCTTCTGCGCAAGCTCGCGGGCTTTGCCGGCCTCGTGCACGAGAACATGTACCGCTTCATGGGCTGGCGCTTCCTCTCGCTCGGCCGCTATATCGAGCGTGGCTTGCACATGACGCGGCTCCTCGGCCACATGTCCGGCCCGGAAGCGCCGGACGGCGCCCTCGACATGCTGCTCGAAATCGGCGACAGCGTCATGACCCACCGCCGCCGCTACAACGTCAACACGGCGCGGCTGACCGTCACCGACCTGCTGGCGCTCGATCCCCTCAATCCCCGCTCGGTCCTCTTCCAGGTGAACGAGATCCACCACGAGGTCGAGCAACTGCCGAACGCCCTGATCAACGGTCAGATGTCGCCCTTCTACCGCGAGGCGATGCGGCTCCATTCCGGCCTGGCGGTGATGACGCCGGAGG
The DNA here is from genome assembly GCF_000271845.1 of Rhizobium leguminosarum bv. trifolii WSM2297. The sequence continues at coordinate 2,973,882 of NZ_JH719395.1, forward strand.
GCATGGGGGCCGAGGTCTATCAGCGGCTCGAACGCGAATTGGAGCAGCTTTCCGATCTGCTCGCCCAGACCTATCTCGGGTGACGGCGATGCTTTACGATCTTTCTCTCCGCATGGGTTACAGCTACGACGTGCCGGCCTCCGGCGCCCGCCACATCATGCGCTTGATGCCGCTGTCGCTGACCCATCGGCAGCGTCTGGTCGCCGGCTCGATCACCATCTCGCCGACGCCGGACGAGCAGTCGCATTTCGTCGATTTCTTCGATCATCCGGCCACCTCGTTCCTGCTGCGCGCGCCGCACGAGACGCTCGACATTCGGATGCAGGCCCGCGTGCAGGTGGAAAGCCAGCCGATCGCCGCTGATTTCTCGCCGCTGCTGGCCGACCTGCCGGAGGAGATAGCCGGCATCTGGTCCTTGGCGCCGGACTCACCGCACCACTTTCTCGGCGACAGCCCGCGCCTGACTCAGGCGCGCGAGATCGGCGACTTTGCCCGAAGCTGTGCTGCGCCTGATCTGACGGCGATGCAGATCGCCTACGCGCTTTGTGCCCGCGTCTACAAGGATTTCACCTACGACGCCGACGCGACGACGGTCGACACGACGCCGCTCGAGGCATTCAGGCTGAAGCGCGGCGTCTGCCAGGATTTCACCCACATCATGATCCTGGCGCTCAGAAGCCTCGGCATTCCGGCCGGCTACGTCTCCGGTTTCCTGCGCACCATCCCGCCGCCCGGCAAGGAACGCCTCGAAGGGGCGGATGCCATGCATGCCTGGGTGCGGATCTGGTGCGGCGAAACCATCGGCTGGATCGAGCTCGACCCGACCAACAACATCCCCGCCGGCACCGATCATATCGTCGTCGCCTATGGCCGGGACTATTCCGACGTCGTTCCCGTCATCGGCGTACTGAAAAGCTATGGCGGGCAGCGCGCCGACCAGGCGGTCGATGTGATCCCGCTGAAATAATCCCAAAACTGGAAAAATCCGCTCATTCGTTAAACTTCTATTGACGCCGTAAGGACGGCGTAAAGAAGCAGCAATGCCTAATGTAACCCACAGAGTCCATTTCGGGTGAACATGATGAGCACCTTCTTTTTGCATCCCTGCCTGCGTCGCATGTTCAGCGATCGAGGCGGTAATTTCGGTATCATGACGGCGATCATGATGCCCGTTCTTCTCGGCGTCGCCGGCATGGCGATCCAGGTCGGAGATATGTTGCTCTCCAAGCAGCAGTTGCAGGAGGCGGCCGATTCCGCCGCGCTCGCAACGGCCACCGCGCTGGCAAATGGCACGATCCAAACCTCGCAGGCCGAGGCCTTCGCGCAGAATTTCGTAGCCGGGCAAATGGCGAATTACCTGCAGAGCGGCAGCGATATCAAGAGCGGGACGGGCGTCACCGTCCAGACAAGCACGTCAGGCAAATCGACATCCTATCAGGTAACGGTTTCACCGAGCTACGACCTCACGGTTAATCCGCTCATGCAGGCGGTCGGCTTCAGCACGCAACATCTTTCGGTATCAGGCACGACGGTCGGTGGTCACTCAGAGACCCAAGGCTCGATCTCCATGTTCCTCGCACTCGATAAGTCGGGGTCGATGGGAGATAATACCACCACGGTCACGACGGAATCATTCACCTACAAGTGCAATCCTCATTTGAACCCTAGCGGCAAAAACACGATCTATGACACCTGCACCGGCACGCGTACGCGTTATTACACCAAGATAGAAGCGCTGAAGCTCGCCGCCGGCAATCTCTTCGGCCAGCTCAACAGCGCCGATCCCAACGCCGAATACGTGCGCACCGGCGCGGTATCCTATGATATCGTTCAATACCCAGCCAGCAGTCTCGCTTGGGGGACCACCGCTGTCACGAGCTACGTCAATGCGCTTCAGTCGGGAGGCGGCACGAACTCAAGCGGTGCAATGAGCACGGCTTACACGTCTCTCACCGCCAAGAACGCCGCCGGCAATGACGCCGAGGATGCCGCTCACAAGCAGAAGACCGGGCAAGTGCCGAAAAAATACATCGTCTTCATGACTGACGGCGATAATAACAACGATACGTCTGGCGGCCGTTCCTACGACACCGCGACAAAGACAACATGCGACGACGCGAAGTCGAAGGGCATCGAAATCTATACGATTGCCTTCATGGCGCCCGCGGGGGGACAGGCACTGCTGCATTATTGCGCCTCCGACGACTCCCATTATTTCCAGGCGGAAAAAATGGAAGACCTCCTTGCCGCCTTCGAGGCGATCGGAGCGAAGGCCTCCGCACAGATGACGCGCCTGACGAACTGACGGTACCGCCGGGAGTAAAAGTCGAATGAAAAGCCGCGCCGGAACAAACCGGCGCGGCTTTTCGTTTATCGCTGTCCCATCCATCTGATCGGGAAAAGCGATTGAAATCAATCCGCTTGCACCCGGTGAATATGCAGGTTTCGCAATTTTTTCGTTTGTCCAAATCCTTTGTTGCAAGTGCTTCCTAACGATGCATAAACTGTCGCTGAGACAAGCGACAAATCGATTAAATCAGGCATAACGTCCTGAAACCAAATTAAAATTGGCGAGATCTGACGATGAATAATGTTTCCAAGCCGGTTATCCCCTCTCCCGCCCCGCGCAGCTCAAAGCCGGAAATTCTCGCCGAAGAAATCATCGAACGCCTGACCTATCGCATCGGCAAGGACGCCAAGGTGGCAAAGCCGCATGACTGGCTGACGGCGACGATCCTGGTGGTGCGCGACCGCATCATCGACAAGTGGATGGCCTCCACCCGCGAGGTCTATGCGACCGGCGCCAAGCGCGTTTATTATCTTTCCCTCGAGTTCCTGATCGGCCGCCTGATGCGCGATGCCGTCTCGAATCTCGGCCTGATGGAAGAGGTGCGCGATGCGCTCGCCTCGCTCGGCGTCGATGTCAACGTCATTGCCGGCCTGGAGCCCGATGCCGCACTCGGCAATGGCGGCCTCGGCCGTCTGGCAGCCTGTTTCATGGAGAGCATGGCAACAGTCGACGTACCCGCCTATGGTTACGGCATCCGCTATGTGCACGGCCTCTTCCGCCAGCAGTTGGCTGACGGCTGGCAGGTGGAGCTGCCGGAAAACTGGCTCGCCCACGGCAATCCCTGGGAGTTCGAGCGCCGCGAGAGCGCCTATGAAATCGGCTTCGGCGGCGCCGTCGAATTCATCACCACCCATGACGACCAGCCGCGCTACGTCTGGAAACCGGCCGAGCGTGTCATCGCCGCCGCCTTCGACACGCCGGCGGTCGGCTGGCGCGGCAAGCGCGTCAACACGCTGCGCCTCTGGTCGGCGCAGCCGATCGATCCGATCCTGCTCGATGCCTTCAATGCCGGCGATCACATCGGGGCGCTGCGCGAAAGCAACAAGGCCGAAAGCCTGACCCGGGTTCTCTATCCTGCCGACGCCACCCCGGCCGGCCAGGAACTGCGCCTGCGCCAGGAATTCTTCTTCTCGTCGGCCTCGCTGCAGGACATCCTGCGCCGCCATCTGCAGCAATATGACGATTTCACCTCGCTACCGGACAAGGTGGCGATCCAGCTGAATGACACCCATCCCGCCGTCTCCGTCGCCGAACTGGTGCGCCTGCTCTGTGACGTGCACGGGATGGATTTCGAACAGGCCTGGGACATCACCCGCCGCACCTTCTCCTACACCAATCACACACTTCTGCCCGAAGCGCTGGAGAGCTGGCCGGTTCCGCTGTTCGAGCGGCTGCTGCCGCGCCACATGCAGATCGTCTACGCAATCAACGCCAAGATCCTGATCGATGCCCGCAAGGGCAAGAACTTCTCCGACGGCGAAATCCGCTCGATCTCGCTGATCGAGGAAAGCGGCGACCGCCGCGTGCGCATGGGCAACCTCGCCTTCGTCGGCTCGCACTCGATCAACGGCGTCTCGGCACTTCATACGGACCTGATGAAGGTCACGGTCTTTGCCGATCTGCACAAGCTCTATCCCGATCGCATCAACAACAAGACCAACGGCATCACGCCACGCCGCTGGCTGCAGCAGTGCAATCCCGGTCTCACCGGCCTGATCCGCGAAGCGATCGGCGACGAATTCCTCGATGATGCCGAAAAGCTGACGCCGCTCGACAAGTTCGCCTCCGATCCGACCTTCCAGCAGAAGTTCGCCGCCGTGAAGCGCGCCAACAAGGTGGCGCTTTCCAATCTCGTCGCCAGCCGCATGGGCGTGAAGCTCGATCCGTCGGCGATGTTCGACATCCAGATTAAGCGCATCCACGAATACAAGCGCCAGCTTTTGAACATCATCGAGGCCGTCGCGCTCTATGACCAGATCCGCTCGCATCCCGAGCTCGACTGGGTGCCGCGCGTGAAACTTTTCGCCGGCAAAGCGGCGCCGAGTTATTACAACGCCAAGCTGATCATCAAGCTGATCAACGACGTCGCCCGCACCATCAACAACGACCCGTCGGTGCGCGGGTTGCTGAAGGTCGTCTTCGTGCCGAACTACAATGTCTCGCTTGCTGAAGTCATGGTTCCGGCCGCCGACCTCTCCGAACAGATCTCGACCGCCGGCATGGAAGCATCCGGCACCGGCAACATGAAGTTCGGCCTCAACGGCGCGCTGACCATCGGCACTCTCGATGGCGCCAACGTCGAGATGCGCGACAATGTCGGCGAAGACAACATCGTCATCTTTGGCCTCAAGGCCGACGAGGTCTCGAAGGTTCGCAGCGACGGCCACAATCCGCGCGCCATCATCGAGGGATCGCGCGAACTCGCGCAGGCGCTTGCAGCCATCGGCTCCGGCGTCTTCTCGCCCGATGACCGCAACCGTTACACGGCACTGATCGACGGCATTTATTCACACGACTGGTTCATGGTCGCGGCCGACTTCGACGCTTACGCCCAGGCCCAGCGCGAAGTCGATCAGATCTGGACCAACCAGTCCGCCTGGTACACCAAGACGATCAACAACACTGCGCGGATGGGCTGGTTCTCGTCCGACCGCACGATCAGGCAATATGCAGACGAAATCTGGAGAGCCGGATGAAAACGCCGAAAAACGTCCCTGAAGTAAAGCTTTCCTGGGAAATTTCGGCAGATGAAATCGCGGCGATCCTTGCCGGCTCGCATTCCAATCCCTTTGCCGTCCTAGGGGTGCACCAGTCCGGCGACGCTTTCGTCGCCCGCTGTTTCATCCCGGGCGCGGAGGAAGTGACCGCCATGACGCTCGACGGCAGCGTCATCGGCGAGCTCAAACAGCTCCATGCCGACGGCTTTTTCGCCGGCCCGGTTTCCCTTACCAAGCTCCAGCCGGTGCGTTACCGCGCCCGGCGCGGCGATGCCGAATGGGCGGTCACCGATCCTTACAGCTTCGGTCCGGTGCTCGGGCCGATGGACGATTATTTCGCCCGCCAGGGCTCGCATTTGCGCCTGTTCGACAAGATGGGCGCCCACCTCATCAAGCATGACGGTGCTCAGGGCATCCATTTCGCCGTCTGGGCTCCGAATGCGCAGCGCGTCTCCGTCGTCGGTGATTTCAACAATTGGGACGGCCGTCGCCACGTCATGCGCTTCCGCTCCGATAGCGGCATCTGGGAAATCTTTGCGCCTGACGTGCCGATCGGCGTTGCTTACAAATTCGAGATCCGCGGCCAGGACGGCGTGCTGCTGCCGCTGAAGGCCGACCCCTTCGCCCGCCGCAGCGAGCTCCGGCCGAAAACCGCCTCGATCACCGCCGCCGACCTAGAGCAGGAGTGGGAAGACGAAGCCCACCTGAAGCACTGGCGCGAGACCGACAAGCGCCGCCAGCCGATCTCGATCTACGAGGTGCATGCCGCCTCGTGGCAGCGCCGGCAGGATGGCACGATGCTTTCCTGGGACGAGCTCGCCTCCAGCCTCATCCCCTATTGCGCCGACATGGGCTTCACCCATATCGAATTCCTGCCGATCACCGAGCATCCCTATGACCCCTCCTGGGGGTACCAGACGACAGGCCTCTACGCACCGACCGCCCGTTTCGGCGAGCCGGAAGGTTTCGCCCGTTTCGTCAACGGCTGCCACAAGGTCGGCATCGGCGTCATCCTCGACTGGGTGCCGGCGCATTTCCCGACCGACGAGCACGGCCTCGGCTGGTTCGACGGCACGGCGCTCTACGAGCACGAAGACCCGCGCAAGGGCTTCCACCCGGACTGGAGCACGGCGATCTACAATTTCGGCCGCACCGAGGTCGTTTCCTATCTCGTCAACAACGCGCTCTACTGGGCCGAGAAATTCCATCTCGACGGTCTGCGCGTCGACGCTGTCGCCTCGATGCTCTATCTCGATTATTCCCGCAAACACGGCGAATGGATCCCGAACGAATATGGCGGCAACGAGAACCTGGAAGCGGTCCGCTTCCTGCAGGATCTCAACATCCGCATCTACGGCCAGCATTCCAACGTCATGACCATCGCCGAGGAATCGACCTCCTGGCCGAAGGTCTCCCAGCCCGTGCATGAAGGCGGCCTCGGCTTCGGCTTCAAGTGGAATATGGGCTTCATGCATGACACGCTGAGCTACATGAGCCGCGACCCGATATATCGCGGGCACCATCACAATGAACTCACCTTCGGCCTGCTCTACGCTTATTCGGAAAATTTCGTCCTGCCGCTGTCGCATGACGAGGTTGTCCATGGCAAAGGCTCGCTGATCGCCAAGATGCCGGGCGACGACTGGCAGAAATTCGCCAATCTGCGCGCCTACTACGCCTATATGTGGGGCTATCCCGGCAAGAAGCTGCTGTTCATGGGCCAGGAATTTGCCCAGTGGAGCGAATGGAGCGAGGCGAAATCGCTCGATTGGAACTTGCTTCAGTATCGCATGCACGAGGGCATGCGGCGCCTGGTGCGCGATCTCAATTTCACCTATCGCAGCAAGCCGGCCTTGCATGAGCGTGACTGCGAGGGCGAGGGTTTTGAATGGCTGGTCGCCGATGATCACCAGAACTCCGTCTTTGCCTGGCTGCGCAAATCGCCGGGCCAGAAGCCGGTCGCCGTCATCACCAATTTCACCCCCGTCTACCGTGAGAACTACATGATCCGCCTGCCGTCCGCAGGCCGCTGGCGGGAAATCCTGAACACCGATGCCGACATCTACGGCGGCAGCGGCAAGGGCAATGGCGGGCGCGTGCAGGCCGTCGATGCCGGCGGCGACATCACCTGCTCGATCACCTTGCCGCCCTTGGCGACAATCATGCTTGAACCTGAAAATTAGTGACTGGTGGGAGGAGAAAATGGTAGAAAAGCGCGTTCAGCCACTTGCTCGCGATGCAATGGCTTATGTTCTGGCCGGCGGCAGGGGGAGCCGTCTCAAGGAACTCACCGATCGGCGTGCGAAGCCCGCCGTCTATTTCGGCGGCAAGGCCCGCATCATCGATTTCGCCCTGTCGAACGCCCTGAATTCAGGCATCCGCCGCATCGGCGTTGCCACGCAATACAAGGCGCATTCGCTGATCCGCCACATGCAGCGCGGCTGGAACTTCTTCCGCCCTGAGCGCAACGAGAGCTTCGACATCCTGCCGGCCAGCCAACGCGTTTCGGAAACGCAGTGGTATGAAGGCACCGCCGACGCCGTCTATCAGAACATCGACATCATCGAGGATTACGGTGTCGAATACATGGTCATTCTCGCCGGCGACCACGTCTACAAGATGGACTATGAATGGATGCTGCAGCAGCACGTCGATTCCGGCGCCGACGTCACCATCGGCTGCCTGGAAGTGCCGCGCATGGAGGCGGTGGGCTTCGGCGTCATGCATGTCAACGAGAAGGACGAGATCATCGCCTTCGTCGAGAAGCCGGCCGATCCGCCGCCCATTCCCGACAAGCCGGATTTCGCCCTCGCCTCAATGGGCATCTACGTCTTCCACACCAAGTTCCTGCTCGACGCGTTGCGCCGCGACGCCGCCGACCCGAGCTCCAGCCGCGATTTCGGCAAGGACATCATCCCTTATATCGTCGAGCACGGTAAGGCGGTCGCCCACCGCTTCGCCAAGTCCTGCGTCCGCTCAGATTTCGAGCATGAACCCTATTGGCGCGACGTCGGCACGATCGACGCCTACTGGCAAGCCAATATCGACCTGACGGCGATCGTTCCGGAGCTCGATATCTACGACAAGTCCTGGCCGATCTGGACCTATGCCGAGATCACTCCGCCGGCGAAATTCGTCCATGACGACGAGGACCGCCGCGGCTCGGCCACCTCCTCCGTTGTCTCGGGCGACTGCATCATCTCCGGCGCCAGCCTCAACAACAGCCTGCTCTTCACCGGTGTCAGGGCCAACTCCTTCTCCAAATTGGAAGGCGCGGTCATCCTGCCGAACGTCAAGATCGGGCGACGGGCGCAGCTCAAGAATGTGGTGATCGACCATGGTGTCGTCATTCCGGAAGGCCTGGTCGTCGGCGAGGATCCCAAACTCGACGCCAAGCGCTTCCGGCGGACGGAAAGCGGCATCTGCCTGATCACGCAACCGATGATCGACAAGCTGGATATCTGACTTATGAAAGTTCTTTCGGTTTCGTCCGAAGTCTTCCCTTTGATCAAGACAGGGGGCCTGGCGGATGTGTCAGGCGCCCTGCCGATTGCTCTGAACGCCTTCGGGGTCGAGACCAAGACCCTGCTGCCCGGCTATCCCGCCGTCATGAAGGTCATTCGCGACCCGGTCGTCAGGCTCGAATTCCCCGACCTGCTCGGCGAGCCGGCGACCGTGCTGGAGGTTGAGCACGAGGGCCTCGATCTGCTCATCCTCGATGCGCCGGCCTATTACGACAGGCCGGGCGGCCCCTATGTCGATCCGCTCGGCAAGGACTATCCCGACAACTGGCGGCGTTTCGCTGCTCTGTCGCTGGCGGCCTCCGAGATCGCCGCCGGACTGCTGCCCGGCTGGCGGCCGGATCTCGTCCACACGCACGATTGGCAGGCGGCGCTGACCTCGGTCTATATGCGCTACTATCCGACGCCGGAATTGCCGAGCGTGCTGACCATCCACAACATCGCCTTCCAGGGCCAGTTCGGTCCCGAGATTTTTCCCGGCCTGCGGCTGCCCGCCCATGCCTTCGCCACCGACAGCATCGAATATTACGGTACGGTCGGTTACCTTAAGGGCGGCCTGCAGACCGCCCACGCGATCACCACGGTCAGCCCGACCTATGCCGACGAGATTTTGACACCGGAATTCGGCATGGGGCTCGAGGGCGTCATTGCCAGCCGCATCGATGATCTCCACGGCATCGTCAACGGCATCGACACCGATATCTGGAACCCCGCGACCGATCCTGTCGTCCACACCCATTATGGCCCGACAACGCTGAAGAACCGTGAGGAGAACCGCCGTTCGATCGCCGAATTCTTCCATCTCGACAATGACGACGCCCCGATCTTCTGCGTCATCAGTCGTCTCACCTGGCAGAAGGGCATGGACATCGTTGCCAACATCGCCGACGAAATCGTCGCCATGGGCGGCAAGCTCGTCGTGCTCGGCTCCGGCGAAGCCGCGCTTGAAGGCGCACTGCTTGCCTCCGCCAGCCGCCATCCCGGCCGCATCGGCGTCTCGATCGGCTATAACGAGCCGATGTCGCATCTGATGCAGGCCGGCTGCGACGCGATCATCATCCCGTCGCGTTTCGAACCCTGCGGCCTGACCCAGCTTTACGGCCTGCGCTACGGCTGCGTGCCGATAGTCGCCCGCACCGGCGGGCTGAACGACACGGTAATCGATGCCAATCACGCCGCACTTGCGGCGAAAGTGGCAACCGGCATACAATTCTCACCCGTGACGGAAACCGGCATGCTACAGGCAATCCGCCGTGCGATGCATTTTTACGCGGACCGAAAACTCTGGACCCAATTGCAAAAGCAAGGCATGAAATCGGATGTCTCCTGGGAGAAGAGCGCCGAACGCTACGCTGCCCTCTATTCAAGCCTCGTCTCGAAAGGCATGTGAACTAAAATGAACAAGTCCGTATCCACCACGCCCTACCTGGACCAGAAACCCGGCACGTCGGGCCTGCGCAAGAAGGTTCCGGTCTTCCAGCAGCCGAACTATGCGGAGAACTTCATCCAGTCGATCTTCGATTCACTGGAAGGCTATCAGGGCAAGTGCCTCGTCATCGGCGGCGACGGACGCTACTACAATCGCGAAGTCATCCAGAAGGCGATCAAGATGGCCGCCGCCAACGGCTTCGGCAAGGTCATGGTCGGCAAGGGCGGCATCCTGTCGACGCCGGCCGCTTCCCACATCATCCGCAAGTACAAGGCTTTCGGCGGCATCATCCTCTCCGCCAGCCACAATCCCGGCGGCCCGACCGAAGACTTCGGCATCAAATACAACATCAACAACGGCGGCCCGGCGCCGGAAAAAATCACCGACGCGATGTATGCGCGCTCGAAGACGATCGACAGCTACAAGATCGCCGATTTCGCCGACGTCAATCTCGACCGCATCGGCAAGGACGAGCTGCCCGGCGGCATGATCCTCTCGGTCATCGACCCGGTCGAGGACTATGCCGCGCTGATGGAAGAGCTGTTCGATTTCGGCGCCATCCGCAACCTGATCAGCCTCGGCTTCCGCATTGCCTTCGACGGGATGAGCGCCGTCACCGGCCCCTATGCCAAGGAAATCTTCGAAAATCGTCTCGGCGCTCCCTTGGGCTCGGTGCGCAACTTCATGCCGCTGCCGGATTTCGGCGGTCATCATCCCGACCCGAACCCGGTGCACTGCAAGGAACTCTTCGATGAGATGATGGGCGATGACGCGCCCGATTTCGGCGCCGCTTCCGACGGCGACGGCGACCGCAACCTGATCATCGGCCGCGGCATCTTCGTCACCCCTTCCGACAGCCTGGCGATCCTTGCCGCCAACGCCAATCTCGCTCCCGGCTATTCCGGCGGCCTGGCCGGCATCGCCCGCTCGATGCCGACATCAGGTGCCGCCGACCGTGTCGCCGAAAAGCGCGGCATCGGCATGTACGAAACACCGACCGGCTGGAAGTTCTTCGGCAATCTGCTCGACGCCGGCATGGCGACGATCTGCGGTGAGGAAAGCTCCGGCACGGGCTCCAGCCACGTCCGCGAGAAGGACGGTCTCTGGGCGGTGTTGCTCTGGCTGAACATCCTTGCCGTGCGCGGCGAGAGCGTCGCCGATATCGTCACCCAGCACTGGCAGACCTATGGCCGCAACTATTATTCGCGCCATGACTACGAAGGCCTCGACACCGATGCGGCAAACGGCCTCGTGGACAATCTCCGCAGCCAGCTTTCCACCCTGCCTGGCAAGAGCTTCGGCAGCCTGACGGTCGAAAAGGCCGACGACTTTGCCTATCACGATCCGATCGACAAATCGGTGAGCGAACATCAGGGTGTCCGCGTGCTGTTTGCGGGCGGCTCCCGCGTCGTCTTCCGCCTATCCGGCACCGGCACGTCTGGCGCAACCTTGCGTGTCTATATCGAGCGCTACGAGCCGGATTCGACTCGCCACAACATCGAAACGCAGGAAGCGCTCGCCGATCTGATCGCCGCCGCCGAAAGCATTGCCAGCATTCGTGAACGCACGGGACGCGATACGCCAACCGTGATCACCTGATCCGGGGGGAACATGCGGGGAGAGAGTTCGGCGCAAAGCGGCGCCATCGTCTTCGAGACCGGCGTCGAATTTGCCGTGTGGTCGCATCATGCCGCGCAGATCGAACTCTGCCTCTTCGAGGATGACGGCAACAGGGAGTTCGCCCGCCTGCCGATGGCGCGCGACAGCAATCACGTCCATCGTCTGTTTGTCGACGGCCTGAAGGCGGGCGCCCGCTACGGCTATCGTGCCGATGGCATCTACGCCCCCGACAACGGCCTCTGGTACGATCCCTCCAAACTGCTGATCGATCCCTATGCCAAGGAGATCGATCGGCCGTTCCGCTACGATCCCCGCCTCGGCATCTATGGCGAAGACAGCCAGGATCTGATGCCGAAGGCGATCGTCACCGCCGATACACGCGCCGAAATCCGCAAGCCGCTCTTCAAGCCGGGCGGCTTCATTTATGAGGTGGCGGTGCGGCCGTTCACCATCCTCCATCCCGATGTGCCGGAGGCTCAGCGCGGCACCATCGCCGCCCTTGCCCATCCCTCCGTTGTCGCGCATCTCAAGCGGATCGGTGTCGACGCCGTCGAACTGATGCCGATCACCGCCTGGATCGACGAACGCCACCTGCCGCCGCTCGGCCTGACCAACGGCTGGGGCTACAATCCCGTCGCCTTCATGGCGCTCGATCCGCGGCTGGCGCCGGGCGGCATGACGGAACTGCGCCAGACGGTCGCCGCCCTCCATGCCGAAGGCATCGCCGTCATCCTCGACCTCGTCTTCAACCATACCGGCGAGAGCGACCGCCACGGGACCACGCTGTCGCTGCGCGGCCTCGACAACCTGCATTATTACCGCCACGCGGAGAATTGGCCGGGCGAACTGATCAACGACACCGGCACAGGCAACACGCTCGCCTGCGATCATCCCGAAGTGCGGCGCCTCATCGTCGACAGCCTGCGCCATTTCGTGCTCAACGCCGGCGTCGACGGTTTTCGCTTCGATCTCGCCCCGGTGCTCGGCCGCACCGCCACACGCTTCGAACGCGACGGCGGAACGCTTGCCGCGATCCTCGCCGACTCTGTGCTTGCCGACCGGATCATGATTGCCGAACCCTGGGATATCGGTCCGGGCGGTTACCAGCTCGGCAATTTCCCACCGCAGTTCCTTGAATGGAACGACCGGCTTCGTGACGATCTGCGCTGTTATTGGCGCGGCGACGACTGGAAGACCGGGTCGCTCGCCACCGCACTTGCCGGCTCCTCCGACATCTTCTCCCGCAATGACGGCAAAGGGACGCGCAACGTCAATTTCCTCGCCGCCCATGACGGCTTCACGCTGACCGATCTCGTCTCCTATGCTGGCAAGCACAATGACGCCAACGGCGAACACAATCGCGACGGCCACAACGAGAACCACTCGTGGAACAACGGCGTTGAAGGGGAAACCGTCTATCCCTCGATCCGCAAGCGTCGCCGGGACGATGTGATGGCGTTGATATCGACGCTCTTTGCCACCCGCGGCAGCATCATGCTGACGGCGGGCGACGAGGGCGGCCGCGGCCAGCACGGCAACAACAACGCCTATTGCCAGGACAATGAGATCACCTGGCTCGATTGGAAGGGGCTGAACGAGGACCTCGTCGCCCATACCGCCTTCGTCGCCGGGCTGCGCCGCCGCTTCACGGTCTTTTCCGAAACAGGCTTCCTGTCTGGAAACGGCGATGTCGAATGGATCTCGCTCTCCGGCGAGCCGATGACCGTTTCCGAATGGGAGACGCCCGCGCTTTCCACCCTCGGCATGCTGCTTTCGACCGGTGACCGCTCCGCGCGTGGCAGGCAGACCCGGCTTGCTGTCCTCTTCAACCGTTCCGGCGACCGCCAGTTTTTCACGCTCCCGTCCGGAACCGAACCGGGATGGCGGCAATTGACACCGGATGGGCCCAAGAAAACCGGCGCCCGCGTCACCCTTGAGCCACGCTCCGTCGCCTTTTTCGTAGAAAAATGACCCCCTCTCCTCCCGTGCGCAAATCCTTGTCGCAATCGTCATAAATGCACGATAAGGCTTTGGCCGGCGGCCTTTTTCACGAGGAATTCATGGTCACGGAAATTTCACTCTCCGAGGTGCGGGGACTGATCGGCATGGAAACAGGTCTTTCGGACTGGATCACTGTCGACCAGACGATGATCGACGCCTTTGCAGGCGCAACCGGCGACCATCAGTTCATTCATGTCGATCCCGAGCGCGCAACCGCCGAGAGCCCCTTCGGCGGCACCATCGCCCATGGCTTCCTGACGCTGTCTCTGCTGTCGACGATGAATTACAACTGCTTGCCGAAAGTGCGCGAGCAAACCATGGGCATCAATTACGGTTTCGATCGCGTCCGCTTCATGACGCCGGTGAAAAGCGGCGCCCGCGTCCGCGGCCGCTTCCTGCTCTCCGAGGCGCGCTTCCGCGGCGCCGGCATGCTGATGACCACCTATGACGTTTCGATCGAGATCGAAAACGAGAAGAAGCCGGCCCTGACGGCAAGATGGATCACCATCATCCAATTCGACCCGAAGGATCGTCCCGAGGACGTTTAGGCAAAACGGTGCTTTTGTTTAGAGCGGTTCAGGTTTTCACGGAAGCGCCGAACCGCTCTAACCTTTTGTTTTTACGCAATCCCGGACGGAAAACCGCTTCGCACTTTTCCTGGAATTGCTCTAGATAGCCGAATTGAAGACGGCTTCGAGCGCGTGTCCGTCCGGATCCATCACGAACGCCGCATAATAATGTTCGCCGTAGTGAGGACGTAAGCCCGGACCACCGTTGTCACCGCCGCCATGGGCGATTGCCGCTGCGTGAAATCGATCGACCGCCTGGCGGCTCGGAGCGGCGAAAGCCAGATGGAAACCCGGGCCGGCCGGACGCTGGCCATCCGGTCGATGTTTGATCGCCAGCTTGTCCCCGCCGCCGGCAAGGCCGTAGCCGACCGCCTGTCCCGTCTGCCCCGGCCTGATGTCATCCCAGACCCTGACATAACCGAGGGCAGCAAGAGCGGCATCGTAAAATGCCGCCGACCGATCGATATCGGAAACGCCGAGGGAAGCATGGTGCAGCATTTAGAGCCTTTCGGGTTAGAGCATTCTGCCGGAGCAGACGCGCGCCGGCTGGTCGACCATCCGACTCCGTTTGAGCCAACGGAATGCTGCAACCTAACCGGGAAAGGCTCCCTGAACAACCCCCTACGCAGCCGGATTGGTTCGGCCTTAATGCCGCGCATCTTCTGCCGCTTCCGTCAGCAGCCCGAAGACGTAATCCGAAAACGACCGCCAGCACTCCACCCGGAACGTCTCTTCATCAGTGCGCAAAAGCACGATTTCCGCCTTGCCGAGGATCGTGCGCGACGCGGCTCCGACCGGAAACGAAGACAAGGACAGATCCTGCGGGCAGCCGGCAGCAAGCGTCTTTTCCGCACCCGGTCCCGAGACGATGATCGCGAGATTGCGGTGAGAAACGTCGGTCGCCGAATGCACGGCGGCCACGCCTGACAGCACCGTCATCAGATCGGCGCCGTCCTCGTCGATCAGCAGCCATTCGTCCGGCCCGATCCAGAGCACCGATCGGGCGCCCGCCCGGCCCGATGTTTTCGGGGCGGTCGCCACGGACAGACCGAGCGCGGAGGAAAGCGCAGCAAGCGATTCCGCCGGCGCGCGCAGCGCCACCCGGCTCGCCGCCGGCGCCGTCGTCAGCCGTACTGTTGCGGAGCCGCCGAGACGGCCGGCAAGCGCCGGTTTGCGAATTGCGACATCAGCCATGGATGCGGCCTCCTTCCTTGTCAAAGAATACCAGATCCGTCACTTCGACGGCGATCGTCCGGTCCGCCATTGGCACATAGAGCGTCTCGCCCATCCGCGCCCGGCCGCCGGCGACAAGCGCGAAGGCGATCGAACGGCCGCAATTTTCCGACCAGTAGGCCGATGTGACGTGACCGAGCATGGTCATCGGCTTCGGCTCGTTCGGGTTGGCGACGACCTGCGCGCCTTCTTCGAGCACCAGTTTCGGATCCTGGGTGACAAGGCCGACGAGTTGCTTGCGCCCTTCCTTGACAAGGTCCGGACGCTGCAGCCCGCGAATGCCGACGAAGTCCTTCTTTTTCTTCGAAACCGCCCAGGCAACGCCCGCGTCATCGGGGGTCACGGTCCCATCAGTATCCTGGCCGACGATGATGTAACCCTTCTCGGCGCGGAGAACGTGCATCGTCTCGGTGCCATAGACGCAGGCGCCGAGCGGCTCGGCATTGGCCCAGACCGCTTCCAGCACCGACTGGCCGTAATCGGCCGGCACGTTGATTTCGAAGCCGGTCTCGCCGGTGAAGGAGACGCGGAACAGCCGTGCCGGCACGCCACAGACCGTGCACTCGGCAACGCTCATATGCGGGAAGGCTTCGTTCGACAGATCGAGCCCCTCGACCAGCGGCGCGACGATCTCGCGCGCCTTCGGCCCCTGCACCGCAATCACTGCCCATTGCTCGGTCACCGAGGTCAGCCATACCTGCAGATCCGGAAATTCCGTCTGCAGGTAATCTTCCATATGATGGAGAACCCGCGGCGCGCCGCCGGTCGTCGTCGTCACATGGAAACGGTCGTCCGCCAGGCGCCCGACGACGCCGTCGTCATAAACAAAGCCGTCCTCGCGCGTCATGATGCCGTAGCGGGCCTTACCCGGCTTCAGCGTGTCCCAGGCATTGGTGTAGATAAGGTTGAGGAACTTTGCCGCATCCGGCCCCACCACCTCGATCTTGCCGAGCGTCGAGGCATCAAAAATGCCTGCCGACTCGCGTGCTGTCCGGCATTCGCGGGCGACCGCCTCATGCATGGTCTCGCCCGCCTGCGGATAGAACCAGGCACGCTTCCAGTTGCCGACATCCTCGAAAACGGCCCCATGGGCTTCTTCCCAGTTATGCAGCGGCGTCTTGCGTGTCGGATCGAACAGCTCTCCGCGCGAATGGCCGACCAGCGTTCCGTAAGTGACCGGCGTATAGGGCGCACGGAACGTGGTGAGACCGACCTGCGGTATTTCCTTGCCGAGCATTTCGGCGGCGATCGCCAGGCCATGCATATTGGAGAGCTTGCCTTGGTCGGAGGCCATGCCGTTGGTCGTGAAGCGCTTGATGTGCTCGATCGAATGCATGCCCTCGCGCACGGCAAGGCGGATATCCTTGGCGCAGACGTCGTGCTGGAAATCGATGAAGGCCTTGGCGTTGGTCTTCGGGCCGGCGCCTTCGGCAGCACCGATCATGCCGCCGGTCCAGTCATAGGCCTGCTCTGCCGAAATTGCGATCTTGTCGCCGCCGCTTCCGCCGGTGGCCTGCGCCATCAGCTCGCCGGCGGCAAGCGATTCCTCGATTGTCCGCTGCAGATCGTCGGTGCCGTTGCAGGCGCCGACCGAGAGGCAGTCCTGTGCATAGGAGCCGGGCAGGAAACGCTGGCTTTCGGCGTCGAAGGCCACCTTGCCGCGCGACTGAGAGAAGAGATGCACGGACGGCGTCCAGCCGGCCGAAACCAGCAGCGCATCGACCGCGATCTTGCGCCGCGAACCGCCGCCGTTGCGCGCCACCGTCATCGACGAGATGCGCAGCCGCCCGGCCGTGTCGACGACCGACTGGCCGGTGAGAACGTCGATGCCGAGCGCACGCGCCTCTTCCAGCACCGCCGCTCCCGGCGCCTGCCTGCTATCGACGATGGCGGCGATCGAAACACCGGCTCGCTTCAGATCGAAAGCCGCATCATAGGCTGAATCATGCGCCGTGTAGATGCCGACCTTGGTCCCGACCGCGACGCCGTAGTGATTGAGATACATCCGCCCCGCCGAGGCGAGCATGATGCCCGGCCGGTCGTTGTTCGGAAATACCATGTGCCGCTCGATCGCGCCGGTCGCAAGGATCACCCGCTTGGCACGGACCTGCCAGAGCCGCTCGCGGGGCAGATCGCGGGAAGGCTTGGCGACATGATCGGTGACGCGCTCGGCAAGAGCGACGAAATTGTGGTTGTAGTAGCCGAAGGCGGTGGTGCGGACGAGGACTTCGACGTTGTCCATCGCCTTCAGGCGCGCCACGGCCTTCTGCGCCCAGCTATTGCCGTCCTGTCCGTCGACCTTCACACCGGTATCGTAACGCAGTGCCCCGCCCGCTTCCGCCTGCTCGTCGCACAGGATGACCCGGGCGCCGTTCTCGGCCGCAGCCAGCGCCGCTGAAAGCCCGGCAAGGCCGGCGCCGACCACCAGCACGTCGCAATGGGCGTAGCGGCTGGCATAATGGTCGGGATCCTCCTCCGTCGGCGCGACGCCGAGGCCGGCGGCACGACGGATGATCGGTTCGTAGACGCTTTTCCAAGCGGCGCGCGGCCACATGAAGGTCTTGTAGTAGAAGCCGGCAGCAAAGAACGGCGACATCAGATTGTTTACCGCACCGACATCGAAGGCGAGCGACGGCCAACGGTTCTGCGAGTTGACGATCATGCCGTCGAAGACTTCCTGCACCGTGGCGCGCACGTTCGGCTGCTTGCGCGCCGTATCGCGGGCGACGTCGATCAGCGCATTCGGCTCCTCGGCTCCTGCCGACAAAATGCCGCGGGCCCGGTGGTATTTGAACGAGCGGCCAACGAGATGCACGCCGTGGGCGATCAACGCCGAGGCGACGGTATCACCTTCGAGCGCTGTATAGCTCTTGCCGTCGAAGCTGAAGCGCGCGGTTTTGGCCGGCGTCAGGCGCCCTTTGCCGACGATACGGTTCACGCCGCTCATTGCGCCTCTCCTTCCACGGCTTCATATGTCTCGACAGGCCCATGCTGCTGGGCGGCCGCCCCGATCTCAGGCCTCGGCTCACCCGCCTTGTAGGTCACGATGAACTTATCGGTCACCGTATCGCGCGCCGCGTTGAAGAAGCGCCCGCAGCCGTGAATATGCCGCCAGCGCTCGAAGATCAGGCCCTTCGGATTGTCGCGCAGAAAGAAATAGGCCTCGAATTCCTCGTCCGAGATCGAGGCGATGTCGGCGGGCCGCACGATATGCGCGTCACCCGCGCCGCGGAATTCAAGCTCGGAGCGCTCTTCCTGGCAGTAGGGGCAGTGGATCAGCAGCATGTGGAGTTTCCTTGGGGAAAAGGGGAGACTAGCGGTGCGGCGCCCCACAAAATCTCGGTCACAGCATTCATCGTCAGTGCGCCACCGCCGCTGCCGCCGCCTCGTCGATCAATCGGCCGCTGCGGAAGCGTTCCAGCGTCAGCCCGGCATTGAATTTGTGCGGTTCGTCGCGGGCAATCAGATGCGCAAAGAGATTGGCCGAGCCCGGCGTCGCCTTGAAGCCGCCGGTGCCCCAGCCGCAATTGACGTAGAGCCCTGGAACCGGCGTCTTCGACTGGATCGCCGAACGATCCGGCGTGTTGTCGACGATGCCGCCCCATTGCCGCATCATCTTGACGCGCCGGAACATCGGGAAGAGTTCGCAGATGGCGTCGAGCGTATGCGTGATGATCTGCAGGCCGCCGGTCTGGGAGTAGGAATTATACTGGTCGGTGCCGGCGCCGATGACGAGCTCCCCCTTGTCGGACTGGGAGATGTAGGCATGCACCGTGTTCGACATGACCACGCAGGGGAAGATCGGCTTCAGCGGCTCGGAGACCAGCGCCTGCAGCGGGCTCGATTGCAGCGGCACGCGTACATCGGCCATCTTCATGATCGTCGTCGTATGGCCGGCGGCCGAAACGGCGACCTTTTTGGCGCCGATGAAGCCACGCGAGGTCTCGACTCCGGTCACCCGTCCATCGGGGCCGCGGCGGATGCCGGTCACTTCGCAATTCTGGATGATATGCACGCCGCGGTCCGAGGCTGCGCGCGCATAACCCCAGGCAACCGCATCGTGCCGGGCCGTGCCGCCGCGCCGCTGCAGCGCCGCACCGTTGATCGGGTAGCGGGCGCTGGCCGAGATGTCGAGCGGCGGGCAATAGGCCTTCGCCTGCTCCGGCGTCAGCCATTCATTGTCGATGCCGTAGAGCCGGTTGGCATGGATATGCCGCTTGAACGACTGCTGGTCGTGAATATTGTGCGAGAGCATCATCACGCCGCGCGGCGAATACATCACATTGTAGTTGAGCTCCTGCGAAAGCCCTTCCCAGAGCTTCATCGAATGCTCGTAGATGTGCATGCTCTCTTCGTAGAGATAATTCGAGCGGATGATGGTGGTGTTGCGCCCGGTATTGCCGCCGCCGAGCCAGCCCTTCTCGATCACCGCCACATTGGTGATGCCGTGCTCCTTGGCGAGATAATAGGCAGCGCCCAGACCATGGCCACCGGCGCCGACGATGACGACGTCGTATTCAGCGCGCGGCTCAGGCGAAGTCCACTGCTTCTCCCAGCCCTTATGGCCACGAAGGGCCTCCCTTGCCACAGCAAAAACCGAATATTTCCGCATCTGCCTTCTTCTCCTTCGGGAAAGGGCTGTTCTCCGCGCCCATACAAATCGCAAATCCAAATGCGGCACAACGGCTCTTTTGCGACAGCCGAGCGCTTTGCTTTTGACACTAAGCGACATGATGCCGAAAACCGCGCAGTTTTTGCGCGACATCGTCCGCTGCTCCCGAGGCCGTTCGCAGGTTGAGGCAACCAGCCCTTCCTGGGCCGCCGCCCGGTGCTAGCCCAAGTGGGCGAGAAGACAAGCAGTTACTAAAATGTTAACTCACCCCATGTTCCCGGGGTTTCTGTATCATGTGGGGTCGGCGTTCATTACTCCAGGCGCTTTGCATTGTGGTCGCCGGCGCGCAACCGGCACTTACCGCCGAGGCGGTCGGCCAGGCTGTCGTCATCAAGACCGAGGTGACGGGACAGAGCGGCCCGATCGAAGTCGACACCAGCGTTCATCGCAACGAGCGCATCAAGACATCCCCATCGGGCCTTGGCCAGTTCCTTTTCCGTGACGGGACGAAGCTCGCGGTGGGCTGGGGCTCGTCGGTGGTGATCGACAAATATGTCTTCGATGATTCCCAATCGGTCAAGAAACTCACGATCAGAGCGGCAAAGGGTACGTTCCGCTGGGTGAGCGGCAGTTCCAACTCCTCCGCCTACCAGATCCTGACGCCCGCCGGCACGATCGGTGTGCGCGGCACCGCTTTCGATTTCTATGTCGGCCCTGATGGCACCACCGCCGTCGTCCTGTTGAATGGCGCGGCCCGGTTTTGCGGCCCGGGCGGCTGCCGGCAATTGCAGCAGCGCTGCGATTGCGTGGTGGCCAAGCCGAACGGCAATATGTCGGCGGCACGCCGGGTCGATCCCAGCATTCTCGATACGCTCGGAAATCCCCGCGCGCTGCCCTTCCTCTCCGGCAACCAGCGACTTGCCGGCGGCATCGGCATGATCGGCGGCTGCAATATGGCCTCTGTTGCCCCGGAAAGAAAAGACCGAACGCGGCCTCCGCCGGCAGTTGCGCCGGCTCCCCAAAGGCAGGATCCGCCACAGAGACAGGCCGAGCCGCAGAAGGAGCGGCCGAACAAGCCCGACAAGCCGCATCACGATAGGCCAGATTACGATGGGCCACATCACGACAGGCCGCAGCACGACAGGCCGCAGCATGATAGGCCGCACCATGATAGGCCGGATAGGCCCGACGGCCATGACGATCACCACGGGCCGGGAAACCACGACCAGAATGGGAATGACCAGGATCACCAAGGACACGACCGCGACCGTGATGGAGATCGCGATCACAACAGAGGCCGCAGTTTCAATCGCAACCGCTGACGCCTTCAGTCGGCCGCACTGTTCTCGAACCGATCGGCCACTTCGCGAAAATGATCGGTCCTGCCGGATACCCGCTGATAGAATTCAGCCAGGCCGTCGATCACCCCCGCCGCCCTGAGCTTTGCCGTGCCGATCAGCTTGCGGGTGTTCTTCGAATGCGAAAGCAGGGCCTGCATCAACTGCTGGTGAACGACGACAAGGGCTGAAAACTCGGCCGATGCTGCGACGTCTTCGTCGCCGACCACGGCAAGGATCTGCGTTCGGCCGCTCTTGCCCTTGAGCGGAATGGCGCCAGCCTCGATCAGCGCCATTCCCTGCACCGACCTTGCCGTGCTGTCGGATATCAGAATATCGAAGCCGACTTCCTTGCAGCATGATTCCAGGCGCGCCGCGACGTTAACGGCATCGCCGACCGCCGAATAGTTGAAGCGGGTCTTGGCACCCATATTGCCAACGCAGGCAAGGCCGGTATGAATGCCAATGCCGATCCCGACCTGTTGTCCGGATCCGAAGCCGAAGGCATCGCCGGCGTTCAATTCGGCGAGGGTTTCTCGCATGGCTAGTGCGGCGCGAACCGCCTTGGTTTGATGATCGGTCACGTCGACGGGCGCATTCCAGAACGCCATGATTGAATCGCCGATGAACTTGTCGAGTGTGCCTTCATTGGCCACCACATGGCGGCTCAGCGCATCGAGCAGCGTATTGAGGAACGCGACGACATCGGTCGGCGCCAGCCGCTCGCTGATCTCGGTGAAGTTCCGGACATCGACGAACATGACCGTCAGTTCGCGGTCGTCGCCGCCAAGGCGCAATGCATCGCGGGTATGCTCGATGCGATGGAGCAGCGATGGAGAAAGATAATGCCCGAAGGCGCGTCGCACCTCGCGCCGCTCTCGGTCGATCACCAGGATTCGGAACGAGGTCGCGGCAAAATGGATGATCGATCCGCTGATGATCGGCGCCAATGGATCGAAGAGAAGTCCCGCGTAGAGAAACGAGAACCAGCACGTCACGAGTGCCATTGCCGTGATCAGCAGGCCGCAGACCAACGCAACGGCGGGACTGACGAAGGTTGTCACCACGACGAGTAGGCATCCGAGCACTGCGATGACAAGGATCTCCAGCCCGTCCGCCCAGTCAGGTCGCGACAGGAAACGGCCGGAAAGGATCTGCTCGACGGCCTGCGCATGCAGCGAAACGCCGGGAACATTCTCGCCAAGCGCGGTGACGCGGATGTCCTGCAGCCCGGCCGCCGATGTGCCGACGAAGACGATACTGCCCTCGATGGACGCCGCGACCTCGGGAGAGGCCCCTTCAGGCGCAAGCACCTGCCGGGCGGATATATAGCGCTCCGCCCGGTCGGGGCTGACATAGAGCCAGAGTTCGCCTGCTGCCGTCAACGGCACGACGAAATCGCCGATCTTTGCCGATGTCATAATGCCGGCGCGATCGGGCGCACCCGATAGCACATAGGTCGACACCCCCTGCGCGACGCGCAACGCCTCGATCGCGAGATTGGGATAGAGCTGCACGCCGTCGGTCAGGAACAGCGGGACCGCCCGCACCACGGGCGAGGGATTGCCGGGATTGAGGCTGATATGGCCAAGGCCGGCTGCATTGGCCTCCAATTGCGGTCTGAGCGGCGTCGAGGCACGCAGATAGGGCGGCGCCGAGACGGGGCTGTCGCCGGTGAAGGCAAAACCCGCCTTCACCGGAGGCCGGTAATTGCCCTCGTTGGAAAGGCCGAAGCCGAGGACGACGGGCTTCTCGGCAATCGAGCGGGCGAATATCTCGTCATTGTCGGGCAGTTTCTCGGCCAACGCAGGATCGACCCCGGCGACATCTCGCACCACATTGCTTGGCGACAGCCGGTCCGGCTCCGCAAAGAGAATATCAAAGGCAATGGACGCAGCACCCATGTCTGAAAGCCGATCCACCAGCACGGCCAGCCGGTCCCGCGGCCATGGCCATTGCCCAAATTCGCGTAACGAGGCCTCGTCGATATCGATTACCCGGACCGGCATCTGCTCGAAGGTCCTCGGAACCAGCCGCTGATACTCGTCGAAAGTCACGCCGCGGATCAGCTTGAACATCGTCGGATCGGCCGCCCGAAGAAGCGTGAGCATAGCCACGATCGCCAGGCCGATAACGACACCGATTTGCTGCACGCGTGTCATGATTTCACCGGTGTCCCCTGCCGGCAGATAGGCTACGCCGCTTTCGCGCCAAACGCCATTCGCACATGCATTCCCGGTGCTCTCTTTTCGGCCTCTCGCGTTCGCCTTCTGGGCAGGCGGCCCGGCAGCGCTTCAATGCGGCCCACGCCTCCAGTTTGGCCGCACGTTTGCCCGGAGAGCGAAGCTTCGACCTTGCCGGGCGCGCGGTGAAATGTTCTTGTATCGATCGAAAATCGGATGCTTTTTTTGAAAAGGGTGAAAGTCACCGTGATTTCCGAAACCGCCGCGCGCCGGAACGGCTACTGGCTGATTGTCGTGGTGCTGGCAATGCTCGCGGGACTGCCGCTGGCCGTCTGGCTCGATATCAGCGATCTCTCCGGAAATACCCTGCGGCGTCAGGCCCGCGACATGAGCTCGCTCATATCGAGCATCCGCTCCTATTATTCCGCCAACGTCGTGGGCCGTGTTCTGGCCGCCCACGCCAGCGGCGCGACCGAAGGCACGACCGTCTCCCACAATTACGCCAATATACCAGGCGCCATTCCGCTGCCGGCGACGCTGTCCCTGGAACTCGGCGATGTCATCAAGGAACAGCAGGCCAATATCACCTACCGTTTCGTCTCCGACCTGCCGTTCAAGAGCCGCGCATCCCACGAGCTCGACGAATTCGAGAGCAAAGCGCTCGCCGCGCTGCGCGCCAATCCGCAGCAGACGCTGAACGATCTCAGCCGTGTCGGATTGACCGATACCTTGCGCTTCATCACCCCCGTCGTCATGGGCCAGGCTTGCGTTGCCTGCCACAATACCCATCCCGAAAGCCCGAAGACCGATTGGAAAGTGGGCGACGTGCGCGGCATTCAGGAAGTCATTATCCGGCAGCCCTATGCGGGCAATGTCTTCGCCTTCAAATACCTGCTCTGCTATTTTCTGTTCGTTGCCATTATCGGCATCAGCTTCATCCTGCTCCAGCGCCAGCAGGCGCGCGCGATCCATAGCGCCAACCAGGATCTGGAAGCCGCAAACGAGTTTCTGGCCAGCGTTTCCCTGAAGATTTCGCGCTATCTCTCGCCGCAGATCTATAAGAGCATCTTCTCCGGGCAGAAGGACGTCGTCGTTCATACCGAGCGCAAACGCCTGACGATCTTCTTCTCCGACATCAAGGATTTCACCGCGACCACCGAGCGCCTGCAGCCGGAAGCACTGACGGCGATGCTCAACGAATATCTGACTGAGATGTCGAACATTGCCCTGGAACATGGCGGTACGGTGGACAAGTTCATCGGCGACGCAATGCTGGTGTTTTTCGGCGACCCGGAAACCAAAGGTCCGGAGGAAGACGCGAAAGCCTGTCTGCGCATGGCCGTCGACATGCAGCGCCGTCTCGGCGAACTCAAGGACAGATGGCGCAGAAACGGCACCGAAGAGCCTTTCGTCGTCCGCATGGGGATCAACAGCGGCTATTGCAACGTCGGCAATTTCGGCAGCAGCGACCGCATGGACTATACGATCATCGGGGCGGAGGCCAATCTCGCGGCGCGGCTGCAATCGATCGCCCAGGGAGGAGAAATCGTCATCAGCTACGAAACCTATGCGCTGGTGAACGAGATCGTCGACGCCCACCCATTGCCGCCGATCACGATGAAGGGCATACAGCGCGAGATCGTGCCCTATGCGGTGGATGGGCTGACACTCGGTGCGGATCATAAGAGCCGCGTGCTCAGCGAGCACCTCGCCGGTCTCGACCTGCATCTCGATATGAGCCGGCTGGAGCCGGCCGATCGCCTCCGGGTCAGAACGGCTCTCAAGGATGCGATCGCCGCGCTGGACGAAACCACGCCCGAGGCAGCCGGATCGTGACCGGATAGGGGCAAGCGTGATTTTTCCGCCCGCTTTCCATATGCATCTGGACTTCCCATACCCGATCTGATATCCCGCATCACCAATCGCAAGGCTGCGGCCGCGCGAACGTTATATTTTTGCCCCTGGCGCTGCGCCGCCGCCGGCATCAACCAACCGAAGGAACGTGATTCTCGTGCAGGTACTTGTCCGCGATAACAATGTCGATCAGGCTCTCCGCGCTCTCAAGAAGAAGATGCAGCGCGAAGGCATTTTCCGCGAAATGAAGATGCGCGACTACTACGAGAAGCCGTCGCAGAAGCGTGCTCGCGAAAAGGCCGAAGCTGTTCGCCGCGTTCGCAAGCTGGCCCGCAAGCGCGCCCAGCGCGAAGGTCTGGTCGCAGCACGCTGAGCGTTGCTGTCGTTTTTTTGACGTTTTCAGATGCATTGTGGCGGGGGCGATAGGTTCGCCACCGCCTTTTTTAGTTTGCCGCTGAAGATCGCATATCCCAGTATCGGGTATGCCGCATGGGGAAAGCGAGCCCGAATGGCTGTCAACACCTTCAATCCGTCCAGCGCCTGGCGCCTGCAGAAAACCGCATTCCTGCCCGCTTTGGCGCTGGCGGCAATGTTCGGCCTCGCCGGCTGTGAGACGACAAACACCACAGATGCCGTGATCAGCATCGACAAGGCGCAGGGTTCGGAAGAGAATATCGCGTCGCTGACGGCAGTCATCAACGCCAACCCTAAGGATCCCGAAGGCTACAACGTCCGCGGTTCCGCCTATGGCCGCGGCGGCCAGTTCCGCCAGGCGTTGAACGACTTCAACACGGCATTGCAGATCAATCCGCGGTTTTTCCAGGCTTATGCCAACCGCGCCCTGGTCTATCGCAACATGGGCCAGCAGGCCCAGGCGATCAGCGATTATAATGCCGCGCTGCAGATCAATCCGAGTTACGACGTCGCCTATATCGGCCGCGGCAACGTCTACCGCATGGCCGGCCAGGACGACCAGGCCTTCAACGACTTCGACAAGGCGATCCAGCTCGGCACCACCGACGGCCGGGCCTATCACAATCGTGGCCTGATCTATCAGAAGCGCAATCAGCAGGACAAGGCGATCGACGACTTCTCGAAGGCGATCTCGCTCGCGCCGAATTCGCCCGAGCCCTATAATGGCCGCGGCATTTCCTATATAGCGCTGAACGACAACGACAACGCCTTTGCCGATTTCAACCATGCCATCGAACTCAATGGCAACATCGCCGAATCCTGGGCTAACCAGGCGCTGGTTTACGAACGGCGCGGCGACAAGGCGAAGGCCGCCCGGTCCTATCGACACGCCGTTGGCCTCGATCCCAAATACCAGCCGGCTCGCGACGGCCTTGCCCGCGTCGGCGTCGCCCCAGCCGGCTAAGGACATCAGTCGGGCGGCCGAAATATCGGCCGCCGCATGGTCCACCGTCCCCGATGACATACTATAGTATGTTGCAACCTCGTCTTGCTCCCCCTAACATGTCGCTGCTTCGATAGCTTGCTATCGGGCGTTCGAAACAGTTTGAGGGCGGCTTGCGAGAGATGCGGATCTTTGCTTTCCTGACCGCTCGTAAAAATCCTTGCCGGCAGCCAGTGCATGGGACGTGGCGAAACAGATGAAGATCGTCGCGCTGTTCTTTCCCAAGGCCTCGATCGGCACCTATCTCGTTGCCATGGCGGTGGCGATCGCTCTGCCGATCTTCGCCTTTGTAACGCTGCTTCTACTGCAGCTTGAGGACAACCAGCGTTCGACGCTGAGGCGCGAGACGGCCCAGGATGCGCTTGCGCTTTCGCGCATTATCGACCGCCAGCTTCAGGATATGGCAACGACGCTGCGGCTGCTTTCAAGCTCACCCGAGCTCGAAAACGGCAATCTCGCCGCCTTCCACGAGCGCACGGAAACGGCCCTCAGAGACAATACGCTGTTCGTCATCGCCGTCGATCGCACCGGCGAGCAGCTGTTGAACACGCGCCGGGCGTTCGGCACGCCGCTTGGCAAGACGGCGAACATCCCCGCCCTCGAAGCCGTCATGGCCTCCGGTCGCATCGAGGCATCGGACGTCTTCCGCGGCCGGACCAGCGGCGATTGGGTTTATAACGTCACCCTGCCGCGGGCCAACGATCCCGTCGCAGCCCTCATCATCACGCAGGATGCCAAGGATCTGGGCAAGCTCGTGACGACCGAGGGCCTTGCCCCCGGCTGGTCGGCCGCCGTCATCGATCAGAGCGGCCACGTGGTCGCCGCCGCCGGCCCCGCCAATCTGGAACCCGGCACGCCCTTCGATCCGCGCATCCTGCCGGCGTTCACCGCTTCCCGCGGCGTCTTCCAGGACGAGACGATCCTGCCGCACACGCTGCTCGGTTATGCCAGGATTCCCGGCTGGTCGTGGAAAACGGTAATCTGGGGACCGATCGCTCAGGCTTCGATCCTCAGCACCTGGCGTTTCCTCATCATCGGCGGCGTGGCCCTGGTGCTCGTCGCGGTGCTCGGCGCCTATGCCGTCGCAAGGCAGGTGCGCACCACCATCCGCGATATCGCCGAAATGGCGAACCGCATGGGCGAAGGCCATATCGTCTCGCCGGTCGAGACCAGTGTCATCGAGGCGAACCAGGTGGCGATCGCCCTTTCGAATGCCTCCTTCGACCGCAGCCAGACCGAGGACCGGCTGCGCTTCGTCATGCATGAGCTCGTCCACCGCACCAAAAACCTTCTGACACTTGCCCAGGCAATGATGCGCCAGCTCGCCAAACAGGCCGACAGCGTCGAGACCTTCCAAGCCGCCGTCGCCGACCGCCTCGAGGGGCTGGTGCGTTCGATCGAGCTGCTGACCAGCGAGCAATGGGGAGGCGTGTCGCTGCGGCGGGTCGTCGACATCCACCTGCAGGCCTTCCCGCAATCGCGCGAACAGATCGAGATCACAGGGCAAGACTTCGTGCTGAAGCCGGATGCGGTGCAGAATCTCGGACTTGCCTTGCATGAACTCGCAACCAATTCGGTGAAATACGGTGCGCTCTCAGTCCCGCAGGGCCGCGTTCGCTTCGAATGGCATGACGTCGAGAAGGAGGCAGACAAGCCGGATGCCTTGCTTCGTTTCACTTGGGAAGAGCGCGGCGGCCCGCCGGTCGCAGAGCCGACCCGCTCGGGTTTCGGCACCACCGTCATCAAGGCTCATGCCGCCTCGGCTTTCCGCGGCACGGTGCAGGTTGATTTCCTGCCCGAGGGCCTGCGTTGGGTCCTGACGGCGCAGCGCGCCATGCTGGAGCGGGAATAGCGCAGGAACAATCGCCATCCCTACCCGTTTCGAACAGGTCGTTCCAAAGGAGAAAGACCATGTTCAAGCAAACGATGATCGCAGCCGCGGCCCTGGCAGCCGCTGCCTGGGCAAGCCCGGCGGGCGCGGAAAGCTATGTCACGCTTGGCCGTCTGGTCTGCGGGTCGGAAGGCGGCCAGGGTCTGATCGTCACCTCGCAGAAGAACCTTATCTGTACCTATACGCCGGCGTCAGGCGGCGCCAAGGCGGTCTATGCCGGCAAAATCGAGAAATTCGGCATAGATATCGGCCAGACCGGCAAAAGCGTGATGATCTGGCAGGTGCTGGCCAAGACCGGCACGGATGTCCCGCAATTCGCCCTTGCCGGTGAATATTACGGCATCGGCGCCGATGCGAGCCTGGGTGCAGGCGCCGGCGCCAAGGTGATCGCCGGCGGCACCAACAAGGCCTTCATGCTGCAGCCATTGAATGTCCAAGCCCAGGAAGGGCTGAACCTGGCGATCGGCGTCGAGAAGATGACCCTGGTGCCGGGCGAGATATGATAAAAACGGACGTCCAAGCTGAATCGAACAGCCGCCCGAAGGCGGCTGTATCTGCGTTCATCAATGCGCGATGGCCTTGTTGATATCCTCGGTCATCTTCTTGGCGTCGCCGAGCAGCATCATCGTGCCGTCCTTGTAGAACAGCGTATTGTCGATGCCGGCGTAACCCGAGCCGAGCGAGCGCTTGACGAACAGGCAGGTCTTGGCCCGGTCGACGTCGAGGATCGGCATGCCGTAGATCGGCGAGGTCTTGTCGTCGCGCGCCGCCGGATTGGTCACGTCGTTGGCGCCGATGACATAGGCGACGTCGGCCTGGGCGAATTCCGAATTGATGTCCTCGAGCTCGAAGACCTCGTCATAGGGAACATTTGCTTCTGCGAGCAGCACGTTCATATGACCGGGCATGCGGCCCGCGACCGGGTGGATCGCGTATTTCACTTCGACGCCGTTCTTCTTCAGATTGTCGGCGAGTTCGCGCAGCGCATGCTGGGCCTGGGCGACCGCCATGCCATAGCCCGGCACGATGATGACCTTCGAGGCATTGGCCATCAGATAAGCCGCATCCTCGGCCGAGCCGAGCTTGACGGTCTTATCTGAGGTGTCAGGCCCGCTGGACGCCGTCTCGCCGCCGAAACCGCCGAGGATGACGGAGACGAAGGAGCGGTTCATGCCCTTGCACATGATGTAGGAGAGGATCGCGCCGGAGGAACCGACGAGCGCGCCGGTGATGATCAGCGCCAGATTGCCGAGCGTGAAGCCGATGCCGGCCGCAGCCCAGCCGGAATAGGAATTCAGCATCGAAACGACGACCGGCATGTCGGCCCCGCCGATCGGCACGATCAAAAGCACACCGAGCGCCAGCGACAGTGCCACGACGGCCCAGAAATCGAAATGGCTTTCAGTGGCGGCAAGCCCGATGATGAAGAGCACGATCAGCACCAGCAGGGTCGCGTTGATCAGATGCCGGTAAGGCAACATGATCGGCTTGCCGGACATGCGCCCATCAAGTTTCAGGAAGGCGATGATCGAGCCGGTGAAGGTCAGCGCACCGATCGCTACGCCGAGCGCCATCTCGACCCGCGCCTCGGTATGGATGTGGCCGATCTCGCCGATGCCGAAGGAAGCGGGCGTATAGAGTGCGGAGGCTGCGACCAGCACGGCGGCGAGGCCGACCAGCGAGTGGAAGCCAGCAACGAGCTGCGGCATCGAGGTCATGGCGATGGTGCGGGCGACATAGGCGCCGACGCTGCCGCCGATGGCAAGGCCGAGGATGATCAGCACGAAGCCGCCGAAATTGGGCGTGGCCAGCACCAGCGTCGTCAGGATGGCGATCCCCATGCCGATCATGCCGTAGAGATTGCCCTTGCGGCTGGTGGCCGGATGCGACAGACCGCGGAGCGCCAGGATGAACAGCACGCCGGAGACGAGGTAGAGGAAAGCTGCGATATTGGTCATCAATCCCTCACCGGTCCTTCTTGCGGTACATCGAAAGCATCCGCTGCGTCACGAGGAAGCCGCCGAAGATGTTCACCGAGACGAGCACGAGGGCAACGAAGCCGAAGCCGGTCGCAAGCCCGCTTGTCGAGATGCCGACCGCCAGAAGCGCGCCGACGACGATGACGGAGGAGATCGCATTGGTGACCGCCATCAGCGGCGTATGCAGCGCCGGCGTTACCGACCAGACGACGTAATAACCGACGAAGATCGATAAGACGAAGATCGCCAGTTGGAAGACGAAGGGATCGATCGCCCCGCCGGTAGCAGCACTTGCCGCTTCCGGAGCGTGGGCAGCCGCGGTGGCGACGGCGGTTACAGCATCGTTCAGCTGCTGCAACGCTCTGTCCATTGCTTCACTGGCCATCAGAGATCTCCCTTCTTCGCGCCGCCGAAGGCGGGATGAACCACGTCGCCGGCATAGGTCAGCATCGTCGCCTTGACGAGTTCGTCGTCGAGGTTGACGACAAGCGTCTTGGTTTCCTTGTTGACCATGGTCTCGAGGAAGGTGACGAGGTTCTTGGCGTAGAGCGCCGAAGCGCTAGCCGCGACCCGGCCCGGCATGTTGGCAAAACCGATCACCTTGACGCCGTCGACATCGGCGATCTCGCCGGCAACGACCCCCTCGATGTTGCCGCCGCGCTCGACCGCGAGGTCAACGGCGACCGCGCCCGGCTTCATTGCGGCGAGCATGGCGCGCGAAACCAGCCGCGGCGCCGCGCGGCCGGGGATCAGCGCGGTGGTGATGACAATATCCTGTTTGGCGATATGTTCGGCCACCAGGGCTGCCTGCTTGCCTTGATAGTCGGCGGACATTTCCTTGGCGTAACCGCCGGCCGTTTCCGCCGCCTTGAACTCCTCGTCCTCGACGGCGATGAATTTGGCGCCGAGCGAGGCGACCTGCTCCTTGGCGGCCGGGCGGACGTCGGTCGCCGAGACCGCAGCACCCAGACGCCGCGCCGTGGCGATCGCCTGCAGACCGGCGACGCCGGCGCCCATGACGAAGACCTTGGCGGCGGGCACGGTGCCGGCAGCGGTCATCATCATCGGCATGGCGCGGTCATAAACCGCCGCCGCCTCGATGACGGCCTGATAGCCGGCGAGATTGGCCTGGGACGAAAGCACGTCCATGGACTGGGCGCGGGTAATGCGCGGCATCAGTTCCATCGCGAAGGCCGAAAGTCCGGCGCTTGCCAGAGCCGCGATCGCTTCGTCATTGCCGTACGGATCCATGATGGCGATGACCACGGCGCCGCTTTTATAGCCTGAGATTTCCTTTTCGGTCGGGCGGCGCACCTTGAGCACCACGTCGGCGGCGGCTGCATCGGCAAAACTGCCGATCCGGGCGCCGGCGGCCTCGAACTCTCCGTCCGGAAGGCGCGACGCCGCACCGGCGCCGGCTTCGACGACGACGTCGAAGCCGAAACTTTTCATTTTCTTCACGGTCTCGGCGGAGGCCGCGACACGCGTCTCCTCGCCCGCAATTTCCCTTGCAACGAAAACGATATTGCCCAACTGCCCCCTCCTCCGGGTCAGCCAGACCGCCGCAGGCTTCCCTGCGCAGGCCAAGCACCTAAAGCATGTCGCGCAAAACTGTCCGTCGGTCCTGCGATAACGATATGCGAGAAAATAAAGACCTGAAGCGCGAAGAGCGAATCTGAAAGATCGCGACGCGCTTCAGTCACAAAGCTTCGGCGAAGCCCCTCCCCTTTGCCGCGATCAGCGGAACAGGAAGACGCCGACAGCGAGTAGAATGATGAAAACGAAGAGGCCGCCGAGAAGGCCGGCGCCGCCGAAGAAACCGGCGGTCATCGCAAGCAGGAGGACGATGAGAAGCATCGAGCCGTATTTTGTGGCGGTGATGAACATGTCGTAGGTCTTTTCATGTTCCTTGTAATCCATCGGCGCGCCGGTCTCGACCGGTCCGGTATGATGTTCAGCCATAAATATCGTCTCCCTGAAATGCCTCTGCGCTGCCTGATTCCCCCGGCTGGCGAGAGAAGTCCCTGCTTGCAGGAATTACACAATGACAGGCGAAAGCGCAATGCATGAGAATGCCGCAGCTTCGCGTCAAAACCACCGATCTCTATGAGGGCGTTGACCGCGGATCTGGTCATCGCCCCTCATTATTCTAACGCAGGTTCTCTCCCGGAAGAGAGGAAGAAATCAGAGCGGCAGATCGGTTCCGAGTTGGCCCTGCGGCACGAAGCGCGCCGTCGGGATGATGGTGAGCGGCGGCAATGTGTCGTTGGGATTGCGCGAAAACATCATGCGCTGCTCGCTGGCGCTGGAGATGAAGAAGGGGTAACGCGTCAACAGCTTGCGTCCGACCTCGACCACATTCGTCGCCATCAGCGTCACGTCAACCCCGTAACTCTCCGCCAGTCGGCCGGGCACAATCGTATCGGCATAGAAGACCCGCTTGTAGAAGGCGGCATGAGGCGGCCGGACGGACTGAATAACGCGGTCCGCCCGGAAATAGGCTGCCGCCACGATGGCGGGTCTCAGCGTCAGATAGGGAACCCATGGCATGTTGGCGGTGAGTTCAGGATCGGCCGCGAAACGCGCCGGGTCGATCAAGGTCAGCCCGGCGTCCAGAAGCTCATTCATCGCCTCGGGAAAGGCCTCTCCGGACCGGCTGATGCGATGCTCCGGCGTCACATTGTGAATTCGGATCGTACTGACCAATTCGCCATAATAGTACAGACCGAAGATATAGGCATGGCTGTCGAAATCGACATCGTCCAATAGGCCTTCCGGGGCAAGCGACAGCGCGCCGTGGGCCTTGTACGCCTTGTAGCGCAGCCGTTCCACCTCCTCCATGTCTTCGCTGCTCTCAACACGGCGATATTCGACATGGTCCAAAATTTCCAAAATTTTCGTGCTGAAATCATTACGCGTGAACAGTGTATCTGACATATTTTGATCCGCTCGTTAACGGATCATTAATCATACGCCAGCCAAATTTAGGCAAGGAAATCCGATAATTCGGCCCGTATATAAAGTATTAAGGTTAACGGCGCGGAGGACCTTGAGGGGAAAAAGCGGCGGAGCGCTCAGGCGACCTTGTTGCGGCGACGCTGAACGGTCCGGCGGCCGATGCCCTGCTGTAACAGCGGGATGTTCTTGGAAGGTACCGGCTGAGAGAAAACATAGCCCTGCACAAGATCGGTGCTGCGGTGCTTGTTGAGCAGGGCGAGCTGCTCTTCGGTCTCGACGCCCTCGATGACGATCTTCAGGCCCAGTTCGCGGGCGAGATGGACCGTACCGCGCAATAGCTTGAGACGGCGGTTATCCTCGACGATGTTGCGGACGAAGGAGCGATCGATCTTGACGATATCGAGCGGCAGCGTGTCGAGATAGCTGAGGCTGGAAAAGCCGGTGCCGAAATCGTCGATGGCGATGGTGATGCCGCGGGCCCTGAGTTCCGCCAGGATGGCGCGCACGGCGGCCGGCTCGTCGATCAGGCAGCTTTCGGTGATTTCGAGATGCAGCCGCGCCGCGTCGAGGCCGGAATGGGCAAGCGCATCGGCGACCAGCTGAAGGATGTCGGCATCCCTGAGGTCCCGCGCCGAGAGGTTGACCGAGACGGCGATGTGGTCCGGCCAGTTCTTGCATTCGCTGCAGGCCTTGAACAGGACGAAGCGGGTGATGTCGGAGATGATGCCCATATCCTCGGCGAGCCGGATGAAGACATCGGGCGGGATCGAGCCCTTCTCCGGATGCACCCAGCGCGCTAAGGCCTCGGCGCATTCGATCCGCGAACCGTCGGCCCGGAACATCGGCTGGAAGACCAGATGCAGAGCCTGGGCCGAAACCGCGTCGCGCAGATCCGCCTTCAGCTTCTGCTGCTCGATATAGCGGCCATCCATCTCCCGCTCGAAGCCGGATATGCCGCCCTTGAAGCGCGACTTGCTTTCGAACAGGGCAAGATCCGCCTTGACGCTCCATTCGTCCATCGCGAAGGCGGTACTTTCGAGGATCGCGTAGCCGGCGCTGAGCGAAACCAGGAAGGTCAGTTCGTCGACCTCGTAGTGACCCTGGATCGCGGCGTGCACGCGGCGGATTTCGATGTCGAGCGAGGCCGGCTCCTTCGCATGCGGAAAGAACAGGATGAACTGGTCGCCCATCAGCCGGCCGAGAATGGCGTTGCCGGAGGCCTGCTTGATGCGGGCGGCGATAGCGCAGAGCAGATGATCGCCGGTGACGTGGCCACGCATGTCGTTGACATGTTTGAATTCGTCGATATCGAGAACCATGAAGCCGAGCGGCCCGGACTTCCGCTGATGTTTGGCGAGATACTCCTGCACCAGCTGCCCGAAATACTCTCTGTTCGGCAGGCCCGTCAGCGCATCGAAGCGGACCATATGCATGATTTTCTGTTCCGCCTTCACCCGGCTCGACACATCCTCGAAGATCAGCACGGCGCCGCCATCGGCCCTTCGGCTGGCGGAGAATTCGAGCGACAGGCCCTCGGGAAAATGAATGAGCGTGCGCGACAGGTTGCCTTCGGCGACCTGGGTCAGCTGGCGCAGGATGAGCTCCGGCTGCGAGGCGTCCATGAAGCTGTAGCGCGCGCCGTAACGCAGCACAGCGCCGAGGTCGCGGTCCTTCAGCCGTTCCGGCGCACCGATCTTCAAAAGCTCGCAGGCCTTGCGATTGACGACCTGGATACGGTTTTCGGCATCGACCATGACCAGGCCGTGCGGCATGTTGTTGAGCGCCGTGTCGAAGCGGCCGGCGATGATGGTGATTTCCCGGCGCGCGATGACATTCTCGTAGAGAAACTCGCGCACGCCGTTCGCCATGGCCCGCGTCGTCAGCCAGAAGGGAATGAGGAAGATCGACAGCAGGCCACGATAGAAATCCAGCGCCAGCAGGCTGCAGACGATCATCGGCAGACAGCAGAAGAACGTCTGGAGGTCGACTGCGAAGCGCGAGCCGTAGTTGCGGCCGACGACGGAAACCATGGTCGCCATGGTGACGGAAATGCAGGCAAGCTCCGCAAAGGAATCATGCACGACGAAGATGGCGTAGCCGCTGGCGATGCCGAGCAGCGCGGTGGTGCAGGCTCCACTGCCAACGAGAACCCGCTCCCAACGCTCGATTCCGGCGTGCGACAGACCCTGCTTGTCGACACGATCGAACTGCTGGAAGATGGCCATGCGAGCGCCGAAAACCAGAAGGAAGGCGGCCGACAGCAGGATGTAGATGGAGTATTGCGTCTTGGCAGCCACGGCAAGGCACGTCGCAACATGCACGATCACGCCAACAAGAAGCGTCATGCGGTTCCCGGAAAGGGAGCTCACAAACGACAGATACACATCTAAAGGGACCCTGTTCGGGTTATCTGGCTTCATCCACACTTTCCCTGTGCGCGGGGATTCTAGGCTCAACCCTTTAAAAATTGATTTCAACGGAATCAAACATTTGGGTAAATTTTCTAAAACCAGAGGATGAACCGTGCAGCCTACACGCGCCAATACAGCTTTTTGGCGAGATTATGGAAATTTTTTATCCACGCCTGGGTTGTCTAATAATGAGACGCTCACACGGCCCGGTCAGCGCTTCTAAGACTATACTCCAAGGCGAGGCATTTATCCTTCCAATTTCCAAGGCCGTGGTCTACATCGATTGCAAGAGGGAAAGCTGCCGGGAAAACGGCAGGACAAGAACAAGGGAAACGAATGTCGGGACTTCTGGCGGCAAGCCGGCTGATCGATTCGGTCAGTCGGATCATGGGCAAACTTTCCGAATATATGGTGCTGTTCTGCTGTCTGATCAGCGCCGGAAACGCCATCGTCCGCTACGCCTTCAACTACAGTTCGAACGGCTGGCTCGAGATCCAATGGTATCTCTTCGCCTTCGTCGTGATGCTCGGCGCCTCGCATGCGTTGCGCAACAACGAGCATGTCCGCGTCGACCTGATCTATGGTGCGGTTTCCGACAAGGCGAAGATCTGGATCGACATCGTCGGCCTCATCTTCTTTCTCATCCCGGTTTGCGTCTTCCTCACCTGGCTATGCTGGCCCTTCTTCACGCTGTCCTACCAGCAGGGCGAAATATCGGGCAACGCCGGCGGACTGATCCGGTGGCCCGTGAAGCTGATCCTCGTGGCTGGCTTCGCACTGCTTTCCCTTCAAGGCGTTTCCGAGCTGATCAAGCGGATCGCCGCCCTCACCGGCGAAATCAGCATCGACACCAAATACGAAAAGCCGCTGCAGTAGCGCGCCCTGGAGGAACGGTTTTGTTTGATTTCGGCATCATTCCGCCGGCCATGTTCCTGGGCATGGTCATCTTCATGCTCTACGGGTTTCCGGTCGCTTTTTCGCTCGCCGCCGTCGGCATGTTCTTTGGCATCATCGGCATCATCACCGGCCATTTCAGCGAAGCCTTTCTGCAAGCGCTGCCGCTACGCTTTTTCGGCATCGTCTCCAACGACCTCCTGCTCGCCATTCCCTTCTTCACCTTCATGGGAGCGATATTGGAACGTTGCGGGCTGGCCGAAGATCTGCTCGAAGGCACCGGCAAGCTCTTCGGCGGCATTCCCGGCGGCCTCGCCTATGCCGTCATCCTCGTCGGCGCCGTGCTCGGCGCGATCACCGGCACGGTGGCCGCCTCCGTCATCACCATGGGCGTGATCTCGCTGCCGATCATGCTGCGTTATGGCTACAGCCCGCGCCTTGCCACCGGCGTCATCGCCGCTTCCGGCACCATAACGCAGGTGATCCCGCCTTCGCTGGTGCTCGTCGTTCTCGCCGATCAGCTCGGCCGGTCGGTCGGCGACATGTATCTCGGCGCCATCGGCCCCTCGATCCTGCAGGTGACGATTTTCGTGCTGTTCATCCTGGTGATGTCGATCATCCGGCCGAAATCGATGCCGCCGCTGCCGAAAGAGGTGCGCGGCGATTTCAACTGGGCGCTGCTGGTAAAGGTGCTGATGGGCATGGTGCCCTCGATCGTGCTGATCTTCCTGGTGCTCGGCACGATCTTCATGGGCCTTGCAACGCCGACGGAAGCCGGTGCACTGGGCGTCGTCGGCGCCATGGCGCTCGCCGCCATGAATCGCCGCCTCACCTGGCCGCTGATCCGCGAAGCGATGGCATCGACCACCCACATCACATCGATGGTGGTGATGATCCTGATCGGCTCCACCTGTTTCAGCCTGGTGTTTCAGGGCATGGACGGCTCGCGCTGGATCGAGCACATGTTGTCGGGCATTCCTGGCGGCCCGGTCGGTTTTCTGATCTTCGTCAATATCTTCATCTTCGTGCTCGCCTTCTTCCTTGATTTCTTCGAGATCGCCTTCATCGTCATCCCGATGCTCGCCCCCGTCGCCTCCAGTCTCGGCATCGACCTGATCTGGTTCGGCGTCTTGATCTGCGTCAACATGCAGACGAGCTTCATGCATCCGCCCTTCGGCTTCGCGCTGTTCTACCTGCGTTCGATCGCCGGCAAGGACGTCAAAACCTCAGATATCTACATGGGTGCGCTCCCCTGGGTCGGCATGCAGCTGATCCTGGTGGCGATCGTGATCTTCTGGCCGCAATCGGTCACCTACTGGCTGGACCATGGCCCGAAGGTCGATCCGAACTCGATCAAGATCGAAGTCCCGGGCTTCGGCGGCCAGCTCGGCCTGCCGCCGCTCGGCGGCGGCAAGGACTCACCGCAGATTCCCGGCCTGACACTGCCACCGCTCGGCCTGCCGGGAGCACCGCCACCCCCCGCCAAATAACAGAGCCAAAACAAAACCCCGGACCAAGTGATCCGGGGTTCTGATATTCGTATCATGCGCCGATGGAAGCCCTCAGAGCTTTCCGGCCCGCTGCTGGATCATCATGAACGTATCGAAGGTGTATTCCGAAAGCTGCATCCAGAGATAAGCGTCCCGCTTGAAGGCGGTCTGATCCTCGTAGATCTTCTTGAAATACTGGTTGGTGCCGGAGATTTCGCTGTAGATGCCGGTTGCAGCCTGGAAGCAGGCTTCCATGATCTCCTGGCTGAACGGGCGCAACGTCGCCCCCTCCGCAACCAGTTGCTTCAGCGCCGTCGGATTCTTCATGTCGTATTTCGCCAGCATGTTGGTGTTGGCGAAGGCGCAGGCGTCGGTCAGCGCTGCCTGATAGTGCTTCGGCAGGCTGCTCCACTTTTCGAGGTTGAAGAATCCGTGAACCGTCGGGCCACCTTCCCACCAGCCCGGATAATAGTAATACTTCGCCACCTTGTGGAAACCGAGCTTCAGGTCGTCATAGGGGCCGACGAATTCCGCCGCGTCGATCGTACCCTTTTCCAGCGCCGGATAGATGTCGCCGCCGGCGATCTGCTGCGGGATGACGCCGACCTTCTCCATGACGCGGCCGGCAAGGCCGGCAATGCGCATCTTGACGCCCTTGAGGTCGTCGAGCGTATTGATTTCCTTGCGGAACCAGCCGCCCATCTGCGCGCCGGTATTGCCGGCAGGCAGCGCATACATGCCCTGCGTGGCATAAAATTCATTCATCAGCTTATTGCCGTTGCCCTCGTAAAACCAGGCATTGGTCAAGCGGCTGTTCAGGCCAAACGGAATGGCCGTTCCGAACGCATAAGTCGGATCCTTACCGACAAAATAATAGGAGGTCGTATGGGCGGCCTCGACCGTGCCGGCGGCCACCGCATCGACGGCCTGCAGACCCGGCACGATTTCACCGGCCGCGAAGGGCTGGATGGTAAAGTTGCCGTCTGTCGCGGCGGCGACATGCTTGGCGATATCCTCGGCGCCGCCATAGATCGTATCCAAGCTCTTCGGAAACGACGACGTCATGCGCCACGCGATCTTCGGATTCTCCTGCGCGATCGCAGGCGCTGCCAATGCCGTTGCGGCTACCGCGCCGGCGCTGGCGGTTCCCGCCTTCTTGAAAAACGAACGACGATCCATCAAAAACCTCCCGTATGGATGGCACTGCGCGGCCAAATTCACCCCACCCGCAGCCGGCGCAAACCTAAGCATGGCGGGGGCCGCGATTCAAGCTTTAGTCTATTAGCCTTTGGCATCAGGACGGCAACAAGGGAATGCGAGTGCAACTATCAAAATCAGCGGCTTAGCAGCGAAGCCGGAGCCACAGGGCTGGTTCGGCCGTATTTTGGCCCGCTGACACAGCCAAGCGTTGACTTAAGGGCCGTTCTGGCGCCAGAAACACTGTGCAGAAAGATTTTTACCGGGGTTGATATGACGAAACCGATCGTTGCCATTCCTGCCGATATCCGCAGCTTCGACGGCGCGACCTGGCATGCCGTGCAGCATCAATATGTGAGTGCCGCCTTGAACGCGGCCGGCGTCATGGCCTTCATCATCCCCGCCTTCGAGGCAGGCTACGATACCGACGCGATCCTCGACCGCGTCGACGGCCTCCTGGTTTCCGGCTCGGCCAGCAACGTGCATCCTTCTCTCTACGGTGCCGAGGCGAACGAGCGGGACGGTCCATTCGACCCCGCCCGCGACGCCACCAGCCTGCCGCTGATCCGCCGCGCTATCGACCGCGCCATCCCGCTTCTCGCCATCTGCCGCGGCATCCAGGAGCTGAACGTCGCGCTCGGCGGCTCGCTGGCAAGCGAGATCCACGAGCAGCCCGGCATTTGGGACCATCGTCGGCCGGACGGCGTCGACCGCGATGGCATGTACGCCGTTCGCCAAAGCGTCTACATCAAGGAAGGCTCCTGCATCGCAAGCATTCTCGGCCCCGGCGAAATTCGCGTGAATTCCCTGCACCGTCAGGCGATCGCCAGGACCGCGCCGCGCCTGCAGGTAGAAGCGATCGCCGAAGACGGCACGGTGGAGGCCGTCTCCGTCATCGACGCCAAGGCCTTCGCCGTCGGCGTGCAATGGCATCCGGAATACTGGGCCGAAACCGACAAGCCTTCGAACCAGCTATTTGAAGCTTTCGGCGACGCCGTCCGCGCCTACGCCGCCGGCAAGCTGTCGGTCACCCCCGCGCAGGCGATCGCCTAGGCCTTTTGCGGCGTCTCCGGCACCGGCGTCAGCGCGGCTCCGGTCTCAAACCAGGCGATGAGATTGTCGGCGACGAGATCGGCCATGGCGTTGCGGGTCGGCACCGACGCGGAGGCGACATGCGGCAGCAGCACCGCATTGGCCGGTTCCAGCAGGCTGTCCGGCACGGTCGGCTCGTCATAGAAGACATCGAGACCGGCGGCTCCGAGCCCACCGGAAGTTAGCGCCGCGCTCAGCGCCTCCTCGTCTACCGTCCAGCCGCGGCCGACATTGACGAGAATGCCGTTCGGGCCGAGTGCGGCCAGAATATCGGCACCGATCGTCTTGTGCGTCTGCGGCGTCTTCGGGACGATGGCGATCAGTGTATCCACCGCTTCCGCCAGCCCCTTCAGCGTCGAGTGATAATCATAGGGTACATCGGCATGGCGCGAGCGCGTGTGATAGCTGATCTTTACCTTGAACGGCTCCAGCCGCTTGGCGATTTCGAGGCCGATGCGGCCAAGGCCGTAAAGCCCGACATGGCGGCCCTTGAGCGAGAAACGCGACAGCGGATAGGTCGCGCCCGGTTTCCAGTTGCCGGCGCGCAGCCAGGCTTCGGCCCGCGGCAGTTCGCGGATGGTGTTCAACAGCAGACCGATTGCCGTATCTGCGACCTCGTCGTTCAAAACGTCAGGCGTATTGGTGACGACGATGCCCTTTTCGGCGGCGCGCCTCACATCCATACCGTCATAACCGACGCCGAAGCTGGCGATCACCTCGACAGCAGGCAGCTGATCCATCCAGGCGCCGGGAAAGGCGCCGGAGACGGCAACGCCGCGGATGCGGCCGGCGGTCTCACTGTCGAGCGCAAGCTTTTCCGCGCGTGGGACGGCGATAATCTCGAAACGATCCTTCAGGCTTTCGAGAACACGATCGTGTATCTTCCCAGGAACGAGAATGGCGATGCGGGACATGGCTTTTCCTCTTGGGTGGCAGTCTTGGTTCAGGCGCGGGGCCGATGGGGGCTGGTGGACTGGCGGATGCGCATTTCCGGCTTGATCAGATGCATGCCGTCGGGCTCGTGGCTGCCGGCCAGACGATCGAGCAGCGCCCGGGCGGCCAGGCGTCCGACCTCGGCCTGGCCGTTCCAGACGGTCGTCAGCGCTGGGGTGGCAATCGACGCTTCCTCGAGATCGTCATAACCGGTGACGGAAATGTCGCGGCCCGGCATCAGGCCGGCGCGCGCAATGCCGTTCATCAGCCCGATCGCCACGAGATCGTTCCAGCAGACGGCCGCCGTCGGCTTCTGCGGCAGCGACAGGAAATGCACGGCGGCCTCGAAGCCACCCTGTTTCGAGCGCGGGCCGGGAATACGGAGGTTCGGATCGACCTCGATGCCCGCCTTGCGCAGCGCATTGACATAACCCTGGTAGCGGTCGCGGCCGGTGGAGGTCTGATCGGTGCCGCCGATCATGGCGATCGAGCGGTGGCCGAGGCCGATCAGGTGGTTGGTGGCCAGCGAGATGCCGTAGCTGTCGTCGCCGCGATAGGTCGGCAGGTCTTGGCCCTCCATCGAGCGGGCGACCAGGATCGCCGGCATGCCGTTTTCTTCTGCCAGCTGCACATCCTCAGGCGGCGTGCCGATCGCCGGTGACATGATGACGCCGTCGCCGCCGAGCTGCAGCAGCGTCTCGATGAAGGTGCGCTGCTTTTCGACATTGTCGTAATGGTTGGAAAGGATGAAGGTGTGGCGGCTGCGATCGAGCTCGCTTTCGATCGCCTTCAGGATCTCTCCGTAGAAGGGGTTCATGATGTCATGCACGACGACGCCGATGATGCCGGAGCGCGAGGTGCGAAGGCTGGCGGCGCGGCGATTGTAGATATAGCCGAGCGCGCGCGCCTGCTCCTTGATCTTGTCCCGGGTATTGCCGGCGACCAGCGGACTGTCGCGTAAGGCGAGCGATACGGTCGCCGTTGAAATGCCGAGCGTTTCGGCGATCGTCGAAAGCTTGATCTTCTGGACCACGTGTCCCTCCTCCAGGCAGCACGCAAGACAGCAAAGACCCCGCCGGCAAACCGGCGCGGCCCCTTAAAATGTTTAATTAAAAGATTTAACCGGCGGAGGCAATTCGTCTTTCAGGGAAATTTCAGTCTTCGTCCGGTTCTTCGATGTGGAGGGCTTCGGCCTGCAGATTGCCGTCGATCGCTTTCAGCAGGCGGACGAGATTGCGGATTTCCTTGTCGGAGAAATCAAGCGTCGCCAGCCTGTCGCAGGCCGAGGCCGCCATTTCTATCCCCTGCACGCTGCCGCGGCCGAGTTCGGTGAGATAGACCTTGGTGAGGCGAGCATCCTCGGCATCGGGCTTGCGCTCGAGGAAACCCTGCGCCTCCATGCGGCCGATCGTGCGCGTCATCGTCGGCGCCTTGACGCCGAGTTTCTGGGCAAGACCGCCGGCCGTCATGCCGTCGCTCTCGGCAAGCGAAAGAATGACACCATCCTGGCCGGCATAGAGGCCGCTTTCGAGCAGGTTGCGCGAGAGCACCGTACGCATGGAACGGGCCGCCTGGGTCAGCGCCGGCGAGAGGTCGACGAGCGTGTACTCGGTCTGGTCCTTCTTCTTGGACTTGTTCTTTTTGCCGTCCTTATGCTTCTTTCCCATAGCCATCCCTTTGATCTTTAAGCCCCGGCGCCGCTGCGATATGACATTGCCCAGGATCTCGTCATAAACAAGAGGCAACGACCGGATGATGACGCCTTCGCCCCGCTTCGACGACAGCGACCCGGCCTTTGCTCCCGGCGGACGCCGCCCGATCGCCGTACTGCCGCTCGGCGCTCATGAACAGCACGGCCCGCACCTGCCCTTCGAAACCGACACGCTGATTGCCGAAGGCATCGCCGGACGATTGAAGATGGCCTTGTCAGCCGGCCTACCGGTCACCTTCCTGCCCGCCGAATCTGTCGGCTATTCCGTAGAGCATATGGATGTTGAAGGAACGAAGACGCTTGCCTTCGACGAAGCCGTCAACCGCTGGCTCGGCATCGCCGAGAGGCTGGCCAAGCGGGATATCCGCAAATTGGTGATGCTGAACGCCCATGGCGGCAATTCGCCTCTGATGACGATCGTCGCCACCGAGGCGCGAATCCGCTTCGCCATGCTGGCGGTGGCGACGAGCTGGACCCGCTTCGGTCTGCCCGATGGCGTGATCCCGCCGGAGGAAAAGGCGATCGGTATCCATGGCGGCGATATCGAGACCTCGGTGATGCTGGCGCTTCACCCTGATAAGGTCGATATGGCGAAGGCGGCGGACTTCCCCTCCCGACAGAGCGAATTTGCCGGGCGCTTCAAGCATCTGCGCGCCTACGGGCCGCATGCCTTTGGCTGGAAGATGGCCGATCTCAATCCGCAAGGCGTGGCAGGCAACGCCGCGGCCGCGACGGCTGAAAAGGGTGAGGCGCTGATTGCCCATGCGGTGAAGGGGCTGGTGGAATTGCTGGAGGATGTCGATGCCTTCGACATCACGCAGTTCCGTTGAAGATGGGGTATCTCTACCGGGCAGGCGATGTGATCTTATAACATTATAAAACCCTTTGAACTGCCGCGCCCATGCCATTATATGAGACCAACCGTTCAAGCAGCCGATCCAAAACCGCTCGGCCGCACGCCTAATCCTAGAGGTTCTCATGACCGACGCGATCTCCACCCAGAAGCCCATTCCCGTTACCGTGCTCACCGGTTATCTCGGTGCCGGCAAGACGACCTTGCTCAACCGCATCCTTTCCGAAAATCACGGCAAGAAATATGCGGTCATCGTCAATGAGTTCGGCGAAATCGGCATCGATAACGACCTGATCGTCGAGTCCGACGAGGAAATCTACGAGATGAACAACGGCTGCGTCTGCTGCACGGTGCGCGGCGACCTGATCCGCGTCGTTGAAGGCCTGATGCGC
This sequence comes from Rhizobium leguminosarum bv. trifolii WSM2297, assembly GCF_000271845.1. Next base: position 3,018,526 of record NZ_JH719395.1, read on the forward strand.
CGCCCTGGCCGTTTCGACGGCATCATCGTCGAAACCACCGGTCTTGCCGATCCGGTGCCGGTCGCCCAGACCTTCTTCATGGACGATGATGTGCGCGCCAAGACCGAGCTCGACGCCGTCATCGCCCTCGTCGACGCCAAGCACTTGCCGCTGCGGCTGAAGGACAGCCGTGAGGCCGAAGACCAGATCGCCTTCGCCGACGTCGTCGTCATCAACAAGAGCGATCTGGTGACACCGGAAGAACTTGATGTGATCGAGGATATCGTCCGCGCCATCAACCCGGCCGCCCGCGTCTACAAGACCAGCCGCTCGGGCGTCGACCTCGCCCGCGTGCTCGATCAGGGCGCCTTCAACCTGGAGCGCGCACTGGAAAACGATCCGCATTTCCTCGAGCATGGCCATGACGACCATGTCTGCGGCCCGGATTGTGATCACGACCACCACCATCATGATCATGACCATGATCATCACGGTCATGAGCATCACGGGCACGAGCATCATCACCATGGCGCCATGTCGGCTATCCATGATGTGACGGTGCAGTCGGTGTCGCTGCGCGGCGGCCAGATGAACGCGGAGCGCTTCTTCCCCTGGATCCAGAAGGTCACCCAGACGCAGGGACCGAACATTCTGCGCCTCAAGGGCATCATCGCCTTCAAGGACGATCCCGAGCGTTATGTCGTCCAGGGTGTCCACATGATCATCGAGGGTGATCACCAGCGGCCATGGAAAGAAGGCGAGAAGCACGAGAGCCGTCTCGTCTTCATCGGCCGTGATCTCGACCGCGAAAAGCTCGAAGCCTCCTTCAAGGCCTGCGAGGCAGCCGCCTGATGCCGACAGTTGCACCGCTTGATCTCGACGGCCACGTTCTGGCCGTCGAATTTTTAGGTGATGTCCCCTTCTTCGCCAGCGCCAACGGCACGTTTCACCGGCTGGACGGCGGCGACAGGGTTTCAGAAGCCCATCAGGGCATGCTCACCGCCATCCGCGACCCCTATAGCGAGAGCCTGATCTCGGGCGGCGAGGACGGCAAGGTACTGCGCATTGCAGCCGACGGCAGCGTCAGCGAGCTCGCCAGCGCGCCGCGCAAGTGGATCTCGCAGGTGGCCGCCGGCCCGCAAGGCGCCATTGCCTATTCCTACGGCAAGAGTTCGCTCGTGCGCCTTGCCGACGGCACGACCAAGGAATTTGCCGAGGAGCGCACGGTCGAAGGCCTCGCCTTCGCCCCGAAGGGCCTGCGCATCGCAGCTGCGCGGTATAACGGTGTATCGCTGCACTGGATCGGCATGAATGCCAAGCCGATCGATCTCGAATGGAAGGGTGCGCATACCGGCGTCACCTTCTCGCCTGACGGCAATTTCCTCGTCACCTCGATGCAGGAAAACGCGCTGCACGGCTGGAAACTCGACAGCAAGCCGGGTGCGGAAGCCCGCCATATGCGCATGACCGGTTACCCATCCAAGGTCAAATCGCTCTCCTGGTCGGTCAAGGGCAGGTGGCTCGCCTCTTCGGGCGCGCCGGCGGCCATCGTCTGGCCATTCCAGGGCAAGGACGGGCCGATGGGCAAGGCGCCGCTGGAGCTCGGCACCCGCGCCAATGTCATGGCGACCGCAGTGAAATTCCATCCGCTGGAAGATATCCTCGCTATCGGCTTCATCGATGGCATGATTCTGGCCGTCCGCATCGCCGACAGCAAGGAGGCGCTGCTGCGCCGCCCCGGCAAGGGTGCGGTCACGGCGATGAGCTGGAGCAAAAACGGCAAGCTCCTGGCCTTCGCCTCCGAAGCCGGCGATTGCGGCGTCATCGATATTTCGGCTTGAGCCATCGTGCCGGCCACGACGACATGGTGACGGAAGCGGAAATCGTGGCGCTCGGCGCCGACCACATGCAGGCAGCCGCAAGGATCAGGCGTGTGGCGCTGTGGCAGCGGCTGCCCTGGCTGCCGGATCTGCATAGGCCTCACGAAGACGAGCAATATTGGCGCATGCATCTGCTGCCGAACTGCACGATCCTCGGCGCCGCCGTGGCAAACCGGCTGGTCGGCGTCATCGCCTATGGCGACGCCTGGATCGAGCAGCTTTATGTTCTCCCCGATTTCCAGGGCAACGGCATCGGCTCCCTGCTTCTTGGCCACGCCAAGGAGGAGATGGATGAAATCAGGCTGTGGACGTTCCTGCGCAATACCGGCGCCCGTGCCTTCTATGAACGGCACGGTTTTTCCGCCGAGGAAGAGACCGATGGCGCCGACAACGAGGAAAAAGAGCCGGATATACGCTATCATTGGCGTCGGCTTCCGGAGCTGACGCCTGGCGGCTAAAACAGGCAGTCAAGCCGGAAATATCGGCTTGCCAAATGCCTTGCCCGGGCGAAACATGAATCTCGCGCAAGCATAACTGCGCAGTCGCCGACAGAGGAAACGGGAATGCCGAAATCCACCGGCCTTGGTCTGGCCGAGCAACAGCTGCAGTCCCTGGACAACTCATTCGTCTGGGCGGTGATCCGCGCCGAGGCACTCGAACTTGCCGCACGCGAACCGATCCTGCAGCAGCTGCTCGCCGCTCAGATCACGACCACCTCCGGCAACAATGAAATCATCGCCCGCGTGCTCGCCGCGCGGCTTGCTGCGACGCAGATGGAAACGGGCGATCTGTTCGATCTGATCCTGTCCACGCTCGACGACGATATCATGCGGAAGATCGAGGCCGATCTCCTCGCTGTGCGCGAACGCGACCCGGCCTGCACGACATTTCTTCACGCGCTCCTGAACCTCAAGGGCTTTCATGCGCTGCAGACGCACCGCATCGCCCACGCGCTCTGGAACGCCAGCCGCCCGGAAATCGCCAGCTGGCTCGCCAATCTCGCCTCGCTGGTCTTCGGCCCGGATATCCATCCGGCCGCCCAGATCGGCGCTTCCATCATGCTCGACCACGGCTCGGGTATCGTCATCGGCGAAACGGCTGTCATCGAGGATGAAGTGTCGATCCTGCAGAATGTCACGCTCGGCGGCACCGGCAAGGAAACCGGCGACCGCCACCCGAAGATCCGCCATGGCGTGATGATCGGCGCCGGCGCCAAGATCCTCGGCAATATCGAAATCGGCGCCTTCAGCAAAATCGCCGCCGGCAGCGTCGTGCTGAAGGCGGTTCCCGAGCATTGCACGGTCGCCGGCGTGCCGGCAACACTCGTGCGCGTCCACCGCGCCGACGAAATCCCGGCCGAGACGATGGACCAGAATATCTAGGGGCATTCCGAAATAGGGCTCGCCCTATTACGCAGCCTGCTGATTTTCCCTGAAGGCTTCGACGCGGTTGCGGCCTTCGCGCTTCGAACGATAGAGCGCCGCATCGGCCTTTTGCATCAGCCCCTCAAAATCCCCGTCCCTTTCCGTGCGCGTGGCAACGCCGATGCTCAGCGTCGGATAGACGGCCAGATCCGGCCTTTGCATGACGGCGGCGGCAAAGGCGAGACGGAGGCGCTCGGCAATCGTCACCGCATCCTGCCCGGAAACATTCTTCAGCACCGCCAGAAACTCGTCCCCGCCTTGACGGGCGAGCAGATCGCCGGAGCGCATGATGTCTCTCGAAACACTGGCGAAAAGCCGCAGTATCTCGTCGCCGGCGGCGTGGCCATGCCGGTCGTTCAGCTGCTTGAAATGGTCGATATCGATGATCAGCAGCGACACCGGCTGCGATCCAAGCGTAGGCACATGCTGGGCAAGGCCGCCGCGGTTGAGCGCGCCGGTCAGTGGATCGTGATGAGCAAGCTCCATCAGCTGATTCCGGCTGCGCTCGGCGGCCATCAACACCATCGCCATGCTGCGAAGCATGATGAACGCCACCGCCGATACCGCCATCCAGCTATGGACGACGCTGCCGCCGAAAGGATCCGGCCCGCCGATTTCTCCGGTCGCTGCAAGAATGCTGCGAACCGCAAAGATCGTGGCGGTGCAGACATAGAGGCCGACAAGCAGGGCGGCCGAATACAGCTTCTCGCGCCGGACAACGCTGACTGCCTCTGTTGCTACGGCAAGATCGCAGAGGCAGCAGATGACGGAGACATAAAGAAGTCTCGCCGATATTGCGGAGGGATCGCTGACGATAAGCACGACAGGCACGCTGACGAGAAGGATGGCAAGCCAGAGAGTGCGCTGGTCGAGGGTCCGGCCAGCAAAGACGCGCACGGCAAAGAACATCAGCATGTAGCCGGCGATCGTCACCACATTGCCCCCATCGACCGAGACGGAGTAGGGAACGAAATTGCGCAACGCAACGAGGAAGGAGCCGACGCCGACAAGCAGGTTACTCCAGCCCCACCAGAGCGGCCACCTCTCGAAGCGGCCAGTCGCATAGGCTGCGAGCTGGAGGAAACCCAGCACGAAGCAGCTCACGGCAACAATGAAGTAAATCGTCCTGAGATCCAGCAGCATGACGCTTTCCCGAAATTCTCGCGGAGCGTACAGGAAGCGTTTTGCGGTTTGATTGGAGGCTTCGCTAGAAGTTTAACGATCACCGGGTTTTTCAGGCGGCGCGCACCGTGCCGATAATGTCCGCCAGCAGCGCATGCAACAGATCCCGATACCCGTTGCGCGCCGATGGACCGCTTTCCTCCGACGTCATAACGACTGTCAGATCCAGCGACGGCACGATGTAAAGCATCTGCCCGCCGTAACCCCAGGCGAAATGCACCTGCTCACCACCGATCTGCCGCGCGAACCAGCCGTAGCCATAGTCATCGCCGGAGAAATGTGAGTTGGTGTGGTGCTGCCACGACTGGGAGATCCAGTCGGCAGGCACCACCTGCTCTCCTTTCCGAGTACGCCCGCCATTGCGGTAGAGTTCGCCGAAGGCAAGCAGCGATCGGGCGCTCATCGCCATCTGATTGCCGCCGAGATAGATGCCCTGCGGATCGCGCTCCCATGCGTCGATCCGGAAACCGTCGACCGGGCCGAGCCACTCATGCGCCAAGGCCAGCGTCGGCCGCCGGCCGACTTTCGTAAGAATGGCCGACAGCAGATGGGTGGATGCCGTGGAATAGAGCATCTCCCCGCCCGGCCGATCGACGAAAGGCTGCGAGAGCGCGAAACGCACCCAGTTGCGCGAGGAGACCCAGCGGCCGTAATTCGGCCCCGACATGCGATCGAGCCCAGCCTGCATGGAGAGAAGATGACCGATGGTAATATCGTTGACACGCGGGTCCGGCGTCGCGGGTAGATCGGCCATCAGGATCGGCGCGATCTTCTGATCGGGTCCCGTCAGCAGGCCTTTGCCGATGGCAATGCCGACCAGCGCCGAAATGACCGACTTCGAAGCGGATTTGATATTGGTCGATTCCGACGGCGAGTGGCCGTGGAAGCCGCGTTCGGCGAGCACCCGGCCGCCGCGCGCGACGATCACTGTCTTGAGAGGCCGCATCGCCGGGTCACCAGCCGCCTGATCGAGAAGAGGGTCAAGCCCGGTGAAGGTGCGGGCCGTGCTCTGGGCAGCGGCCGGCACTGTTGCGGCCAGCGGCAAACCGAAGAGAAGCAGAAGGGAGAGAACGCGGATCATGCGGGGCAAGATAGGATATCGCCACGGCATGTTCGCGCGCCGGCGGCGCTTTTCACGCGATTGTGTTGCCATGGTTACCAGGCATCCATCGCGGTCACCACGGGCCGCGGCAACCGAAAAACAATCCGCGCCGCAACCACGGCAGGCCCGCCTGCCTCCATGGTCAAGCGGCGCGGATAGTGCCGGCCGGGGTAAGGACGTTCAACCCCGGCCAGCCGATCGTTAGGCTGCGCCGCGAACCGGCGCGCTGGCCAGCATGCGTCCCGAGGGGACGATCATGCCGGCTGCGCCGTCAAGCCAGCCTTCCGTGAGCTCGAGCGCCAGAAAGCGCGAGCGTTCGAACGGACCTGGCATGACAAGATGGCGAGCCTTCTCGGCAAAAAAGCCGAAACGCTCGTAATAGGCAGCATCGCCGACGAGCAGGACAGCGCCATGCCCGCGCTTTTTGGCTTCGAGGATCGCCGCGCGCATCAGCGCCGAGCCGATGCCCTTGCCGCCTTGACGGGAATCGACGGCGAGCGGGCCAAGCAGCAGCGCATTGATCGGCGTGCCCTCGTCGTTGACGCCGGCCTCGACGTTCCAGAGCCGCACCGAGCCGATGAGATGACCGTCGCGATCACGCGCGACCAGCGCCAGGCCTTCGGCCGGAACACGGTTGCGGCGGATCTTCTCCGACGACTTCTTGCGGCGATCCGGCCCCATGACGCGGTCGAGCAGGTTTTCACGGGCAACGACGTCCGACGGATTTTCGGCGTCGATGGCGAAAGTGGTGGGCGCAAAGAATGCGCGGACAGAATCAAGAACAGCGGCCATCTTGGCCTCCCGTACCCAATACCGTTATCAGCGGCGATGAAAGAAAATTGTGAAGTTGCCGCCCCGGCTGATTACGGGGCCGGCAGAAACGACTTTAGATGACGTAGGCTCTCAGCGGCTCGAAACCGTTGAAAGCGACTGCCGAATAGGTCGTCGTATAGGCGCCGGTGCCTTCGATCAGGACCTCGTCGCCGATCGAAAGGGAGATCGGCAGCGGGTAGAGGTTCTTTTCGTAGAGCACGTCAGCCGAATCGCAGGTCGGGCCGGCGATGACGCAGGGCTCCATCTCGTCACCGTCGTGCTCCGTGCGGATCGGATAGCGGATGGCTTCGTCCATGGTCTCGGCGAGACCGCCGAACTTGCCGATGTCGAGGAATACCCAGCGGGCATCGTCATTGTCCGACTTCTTCGAAATCAGCACGACCTCCGCCTTGATGACGCCGGCATTGCCGACCATGCCGCGGCCCGGCTCGATGATCGTCTGGGGGATCTGGTTGCCGAAATGCGCGCGCAGCGCCTGGTAGATCGACTTGCCGTAAGCTTCTGCAGACGGAACGTCGCGCAGGTACTTGGTCGGGAAGCCGCCGCCCATGTTGACCATCTGCAGGTGGATGCCCTGCTTGGCAAGCGATACGAAGACGCGCTTGGCATCGGCGAGTGCCGAATCCCAGGCATCGACCTTGGTCATCTGCGAACCGACATGGAACGAGACGCCGTAGGACTGCAGGCCGAGCTGATGGGCGTAGACGAGAACGTCGACAGCCATCTGCGGGACGCAGCCGAACTTGCGCGACAGCGGCCATTCGGCGCCTTCGCCATCGGTGAGCACGCGGCAGAAGACGCGGGCGCCGGGAGCGGCGCGCGAGATCTTCTCGACTTCCTCGTGGCTGTCGACCGCAAACAGGCTGACGCCGAGCGCATGTGCGCGGGCAACGTCACGTTCCTTCTTGATCGTATTGCCGAAGGAGATGCGGGCGGCAGTCGCACCGGCGTCTAGCGCCATTTCGATTTCGGCAACGGATGCGCAATCGAAATTGGAGCCGAGGCCTGCAAGCAGCTTCAGCACTTCAGGAGCCGGGTTGGCCTTGACGGCGTAGTAGATAGCGCTGTCCGGCATGGCGTGACGGAAGGCGTGGAAATTGTCGCGAACGACATCAAGGTCAACCACGAGGCAGGGACCGTCGGGACGTCGGGTTGCGAGAAAGTCGCGGATGCGCTGGGTGGTCATATCGTTCCCTCTTCCAATTCCAGAGCTCCGGCATGAACCGGAGGACAAAGGGCATACGAGAACTCGCATTGGAACCAGCCGGTGGAGACCCCGGAACCATAGCAAGCGCTCGATGCGCAGATCGTGAACCAACGCCGCGATGCGGTGTAAGTTCGGCTTTGTCTGCCATGGATTGGAGGGAGAATCCCAACCGCACTTCCGGCAATGATGGTGTGCCTCTTCAGTAACCCCCGCTGATGGAAAGCAGGGAGAGAACAAAAAGGCCCGCACCGTCGTTGCTTCAGGCGTCCTCGCATTTTCCGGTTGGCCGGAATAGCGACTGGAGGGGTTAATTCCAGGTACCTTACCGATTTCCTCACCAATTCGAGGGTTCGGCGGACACCCATGGGCACGTGCGACTTTGGGCTGAGTGGGAAATAAGAATATTCGCCTTCATAATCAAGCGATTTTTTAATCTGGAGGTCAAAAAAATAATTGAACAAGCCGAGCCAATTTGTTCAATATTCCGAAACAGCTTTGGGAAAAGCCATGGACACCTTGACCCGCATACGCGCCTTCATCGATGTCGTCGAGGCCGAAGGCTTTTCCGCCGCCGCGCGGCGCACCGGCCGCTCGAAGGCGCTGCTCTCCAAATATGTGCGCGAGCTGGAAGATGAGCTCGGCGCCCTGCTGCTCAACCGCACCACACGGCAGTTCTCGATGACCGAGGCCGGCCATACCTATTACCGCAGCGCCTCGGATATCCTCAAAGAGATCGACAACCTTGCCGACCTCGTGCGCGAAAACAATGCGCAGCTGAAGGGGCGGCTGCGTATATCCGTGCCCCGCACCTTCGTCGATGCCGATGTCGGCCAGTCGCTGATCGATTTCTCCAGAGAGAACCCGGACCTTTCGCTGGAGATCGCCGCCGATGACCGGTTTGTCGATCTGATCGAGGAAGGCTTCGACGTGGCGATCCGCATCAGCAAGCTCGAAGATTCAGGCATGATCGCCCGCAAAATCTCCGATTTCCGCGTCCATCTCTGCACCACCCCCGATTTTCTCGAGCGCCATCCCGATCTTGCCCATCCGAGCGACATTTCCAACGTTCCCTTCATCGTCGATACCAATTCGCGCACCCAGGCGAGTATTCGTTTCCACAATCCCGACAACACCTCATTCGCCGTCGCGGTCTCCGGCCCGATGGAGGTCAACAGCCCGCATGCGACATTGCGCGCCGCCCTCTCCGGCATCGGCATCGCCCTCATCCCTGACTTCATCGCCCGCAAGCCGATCGAAAGCGGCGAGCTGGTGACGCTGTTCAACGATTACCTCCCCACCGATCGCGGCATCTACGCAGTCTATCCGCACCGCCGTTACCTGCCGGCCAAGGTGAGGATATTCGTCGACTACCTCAACAACTGGTTCAAGAAACATCCCTAGAGCATGTCGCGCAAAAGTGTGCAGCGGTTTTGCGATAACGACATGCGTAAAAACAAAGACCTAAAGCGCGAGGAGCGAATCTGAAAGATCGCGACGCGCATTAGCGCCGCCCTTGCGGTTGCGACATCGCGCCCCAGGCCAACCCGCGGCTCTCTGAATCCAATGCGGAATCGGTCCCAATTCCGTCCCAATTTCTGGCAAGAAGTCAGGTCCACCGAACAGGGCAGCGGAAGAGATGAAATATTCGACGATACTGATGGCCGCGCTTGTTTCGCTGGCGCCGGCCGCCGCCTTTGCCCATCCGCACATCTTCGTGGAGGCCCGCCTCGAGGTCGTGGCCGACAAGGATGGCAGCGTCGAGGAACTGCGCAATGTCTGGCGCTTCGATGAAGTTTTCTCTTCCTCGGTCGTCATGGATTTCGACAAGAATACCGACCTCAAGCTGGAGCCGAACGAGCTGGCGGAGGTCGGAAAAACGGTGAAGCAATCGCTTGCCGAATATGATTACTACATGAACCTGACGATCAACGGGAAGAACATCACCGTCCAGAAGCCCGACATCATCCACGTCGACTACAAGGACGGCCAGCTGCTGATGTTCTTTGCGGTCAAGCCGGTGGAGAAGATGCCACTGAAAGGCAGGCTCAGCTTCGGCGTCTACGACCCGACGCTCTATACCTCTATCGACTTCCCCACCGACAACGAACTGGCAATCGTCGGCGACGGCTTCAAGGCCTGCAAACATCAGGTGGTGCGGCCGGATGCCGACCAGGTAATCTCGCAGAACAAACAGTCGCTGACCGACGCCTTCTTCAATGATCCCACCGGCACCAACATGTCCAAACTCTTCGCCACCCGGCTGGAGGTGACATGCTGACAAAACGCCGGCCGTTCATCCTTGCCGCTTCGGTCTTGGCGCTTCTGGCGGCGGCAAGCCTCGCCCATGCGCAATCGCCGCTCGGCATCGGCACGGCAGAACCGAGCTTCCAGCCGACCGGCGGGCCGCTCGCACCGCTGCTGCTCTATGTGAATTATGAGCAGCAGGCCTTCTATCGGGCGCTGACTGGCGCCTTGAAGGCGATGCGCCAGGATCCGTGGCAGCTGGCCTCGCTGATCGGCCTCTCCTTCGCCTATGGCGTCTTCCATGCGGCCGGCCCCGGTCACGGCAAGGCGGTGATCTCTTCCTACATGATCGCCAACGAAATCGAGTTGAAGCGCGGCGTGGTGATTTCCTTCATTTCGGCCTTCATCCAGGGGGTGGTGGCGGTGGCACTGGTCGGCGGCGCCTGGCTGGTGCTGCGCGGCACCGGCATCACGCTGACGGCGGCGACCCATGCGATGGAGATCGCAAGCTTTGTCATGGTCATCCTCTTCGGCGGCTGGCTGCTGTTCCGCAAGCTGCGCTCGATGGTCGGCAACATGCCGCGCCGCCGGCTGATGGCGACGCCTGCCGGTCCGGTCAGCATGATGCTCGACTGGAAGGACAATGCCGCCGAACGCCAGGCCTACGCCTTCAACGGCAAGGCGCAGGCTGTCGAAGCCGGCCACACCTTCGTTCCCGGCATGGCCTGCGAGACCTGCGGCAATGCCCATGTGCCGGATCCCGCCCTGCTTGGCGGCGACCGGTTCAGCACCCGCGAGGCCTGGTCGGCCATCGTCGCCGTCGGCCTCCGGCCCTGCTCCGGCGCATTGCTGGTCATGACCTTCTCGCTGCTGAACGGGCTCTATCTCGGCGGCGTGCTTTCGGTCGCCGCCATGTCGCTCGGCACGGCGATCACTGTTTCCCTGCTTGCCACCCTTGCCGTCACCGCCAAGAGCGCCGCCGTCCGTCTCTCCGGGCGCGGCTCGACCGCCTCGGTCTGGATCGGCAACACCATCGAAATCCTCGGCGCTGTGCTCGTTATCCTGATGGGCGCCCTGCTGCTCGGGGCCTCGCTGCAGGGGTAGGTCTACTTCCCTTTGCCGCGCTGATAGCGAGCCCGCAGCCAGAAGACTGCGAAAAACGCCATGATCAGGCAGACGCCGACGACGATACCAAGCGTCGGCGAGAAATTGCCGATCCACAGGACGATGGTCGGCAGGAAATAGATGACCAGGGCAGCGCCTAGCAAGATGATACCGGCGGCGGTCGCCTGCGAGCGGCTTTCAGGGCTCATACGAGCCTTTCCTTTTCGAGGTCAGCGCGGATATCCTGCAGGCGGCGGATCTGGTTGCCCGCGGCGTCGAAATTCTCGGGCGAAAGCCAACTCTCGAAGGCCTCGTTGAGCAGCGGCCATTCGGCGTCGATCATCGAGAACCAGGCAGTGTCGCGGTTGCGGTGCTTGGAGATCATGTGCTGGCGGAAGACCCCTTCGAAGCTGAAGCCGTAACGCGCCGCCGTCGTCTTGCTCGCCTCGTTCTTATTGTCGCATTTCCATTCGTAGCGGCGGTAGCCAAGCTCCTCGAAGACGTGCTTGGCCATCAGGTAATGCGCTTCGGTGGAAAGCGGCGAACGCTTCATCTCGGGACCATGTGCCACGCCGCCGATCTCGACGACGCCGTTTGCCGGGTCGGCGCGCATATAGTTCGCCATTCCGACAATCTTGCCGGTCGCATTGTCGCGGAATATATGGGTGAGCCAACCGGACTTGGTGTAGACGGTCTCAAGCCAGTTGGCGAAATCCTCGATCCCGGAAAAATCGTCCTGCGCGAAATAGAGAAGCAGCGGGTTGATGCCCATGCCGCCCAGCCCGTCCCACAGCGCCTCGAGATGGTCGGCGCGGCGATAAGGTTCGACGGTGACAAAACGGCCCTTCAGCGTCACCGGCTTCGGCGCCGGGCAGCCCTTGAAATTTGCAAGATCGCGCATCTTCACTCCCTCTATCTAGGAGTGGATAGGCCAGCCGCCCGACAAAGGCAACCGGCCTAGATGTTACTGTGACAAGGTAACTTTCGCAGAGGACACCGTCGCCTCGATATGATCGACCAGCTGGTCGGCAAGGCCGAGCCTGCCGGCAAGCAGATCGAGATAACCGCGCTCGGCGCGCGAATCCGGCTCGATGGTCAGCCGCGAGGCGGTATAGAGTTCGACGCGCTGTTCCTCCGTCGTCGCGGCGGCCACAAGCGCGTCGATATCCGTCGGCGAAGCGAGTTCGCGCTCGATGAAGGCCGCAGCCTCGCCGCTGACATCGGCAGCCTTGACCTTGTCCATGATGAGGGCGCGTTCGGCATCGTCGATATGGCCGTCGGCCTTGGCGGCGGCGATCATCGCACGGATCAGCACCAGCACGAACTCATTGCTGCCGGCCGGCGAGGCCGGCCCGAAGCCGGATTCGACAGGCGGCGGCAGGAGAACCGGATTGTTGGCCGAGGGCGCATCCGAGGGCGCTGCCGGCGCTTGGCCTGCCTGGTAGTTTTTGTAGGCCTGGTAGCCGAGGCCGGCAATGGCGGCAAGACCGCCGATCGCCAATGCATTGCCGGCAATACCCCGGCCTGTCTTGGTGCCGAGAAGCGCCGCGGCGATCGCACCGGTCGCCAGCGGGTTGTTTTTAGCCGTCTGGACAGCGTCGCCAGCCCTGTCACGAACCGAACCGCCGAGACCCGGCACCTGCGAACCCAAGAACTGGTCGAGAAGCTTCTTCGCGTCGAACATTCCTCGTCATCTCCCTGTTGAAGCCGGAAGAGAGATAGGTTTGCGACGGCTGGAATACAAACAGAGGAGAGGGCAGAGGAGAAGGAATTGTGCCGTGAGGCTCAACCCCTATCCTAAACTCAGGCCTTCAGCGCCGCAGCCTCGGCCGCGAGCTTGGTAATCCCCGCCCAGTCGCCGGCCGCGACCAGTTCCTTTGGCGCGACCCACGAGCCGCCGACGCAGATGACGTTCGGCAGCGACAGATAATCATTGGCGTTCTTCAACGAAATGCCGCCGGTCGGGCAGAACAGCGTGCCGGCAAGCGGCGAAGAGAGCGCCTTCAGCAGGGCCGCGCCACCGGCCTGCTCTGCCGGGAAGAACTTCAGCACCTGGTAGCCTTCTTCGCGCAATGCCATGACTTCGCTGGCGGTCGCGGCACCCGGAAGCAGCGGCACCTCGGAATCGGCAGCCGCATCGAGCAGTTCCTGCGTGGTGCCCGGGCTGACGATGAACTTCGAACCAGCTTCGACGGCGGCTTCCCAATGGGCGGCATTCAGGATCGTGCCGGCGCCGACTTCGGCCCCCTCGACCTCGGCGGCGACGGCGCGCACGGCATCGAGTGCCGCAGGTGTGCGCATGGTGATCTCGATCGCCTTCAGACCGCCGGCAACGAGCGCGCGGGCCAGCAGTACGGCCGACTTGGCATCGTCGACGATCAGGACCGGAACGACAGGCTGGAGTTTCAGGATGGAAAGGAGCTTCTCTGTTTTCTCGCCCATGGTCGCGCGACCTCCTTGAAACGATTGAAATTGGTCCCCGAATAACGCCCCGACGGAACCTTGTCGAGGTAAAACCAATTCACCTAACAAGATGGGTATGAAATGCGTGGAAATTGGGCTACCGTGCCCCGATCGTCACAAAAGGTTCACCGATATGGCGAAAGAGATCGAGCGGAAATTCCTCGTACGCAGCGATGGATGGCGTTCCGCCGTCGAGACGAAATCTGTCCTGAGACAGGGCTACATCGCCTCGATGGACGATCGCTCCGTCAGGGTGCGTATCCTCGATGGCAAGAAGGCGAGACTGACGATCAAGATCGGCCGCAGCGCCATCACCCGTGATGAATTTGAATACGACATCCCTGTCGCCGATGCCGAGGAACTGTTGCAGAACGCAATCGGCATCGTCATCGAGAAGACGCGCTACCGCGTTCCGCATGAGGGTTTCGTCTGGGAGGTCGACGTCTTTGCCGGCGAACATCGCGGACTGGTGATTGCCGAGGTCGAGATGACCGCAGAGACCGATAGTCCGGCCCTGCCCGCCTGGCTCGGTCGTGAAGTGACCGGCGATTTCCGCTATTCCAACCAGGCCCTTGCCACAGAATATGGGCACGACAGGCATGGCCTATCGCATTCGGCCTAAGGCCGATTTCACCAGAGAGTTCCGCAGCGCCGCGAAAGAGCAGCTGGACGATGCCATTGCACTTATCGAAGAACAGCCGGACGGCGCGCATGAGGCGATCCATTCCTTCCGCAAGAATCTGAAACGACTGCGCTCGCTTTACCGGCTTGTCGCCCGCGAGGTGCCGGACTTCCAGGATCGCGAAAATGCCAGGCTGCGCGATGTCGCCCGCTCGCTTTCGGCGATCCGCGACGCCAACGCCCTGATCGGCACCGCGCAATATCTGCAGCAATCGGCCCGCGAGCCGGAGGAGAGCGAGGCGCTCGGCCGTATCGTCACCATTCTCGAAGGGCGCCGTGACTGGATGGCGGATGCCGAAAGCGGCCTGGAACAGCGGCTGGCGGAAACCTCCGACGTTCTGCATGAGGCGGTCGCCGCGCTGGATGGAGTCTGCTTTGATGGCGGCCACCGCAAGAATGCCCGCAAGCTGGCGAAGAGCTGGCGCCGAACCGCGCGGAAGGCGAGGGCGGCACTTGCGGCCTGCCACGGCGAGGCATCGGCCGACGACTTCCACAATCTGCGCAAACGCACCTACGATTACCGGCTTTATCACGGCCTTTTGCGCGATGTCTGGCCGGGCGCGATGAAGGCCAAGCGGGATGCGGCCAAGGAACTCGTCGAGGATCTCGGCCACATTCACGATCTTGCCGTGCTCTCCGAACTGGTCGAGGCCGAACCGCAGCTCTTCACCCGCAATGACGACCTCGCCCATCTGCTCGACGCCATCATCTTCCGCCAGCAGGAAGACCGGCGGCAAGCGCTTGTCAAAGCCGAAACCGTCTTCGCCGATGATCCCGACGAGGAAGCGCAGCGCATCGAACTTCTCTGGCTGACGGCCGGAAGTTGAAGGGCGAAACCGGAGGTGCTTGTGCTGGTTTACGTGCCGCCGGCGCAATCTAGAGATAACGTCAAAGAACCTGTTGACCTCAACCAACCTTGAGGTCCTAGCCTCCGGTGGTCGAACAACAGAGACCTGACCCCGCGAGGACGAAATGACCGCTGAAAATGCCGCTATGCCTGATGTGCTCGGACTCTACGAGACCCATCTGACCGTTGCCGATCTCAAGACCTCCACGGATTTCTATCGCGATGTCGTCGGGCTCGAACCGGCGGCCTCATTCGAGGAGCGCAAAGTCGCTTTCCTCTGGGTGGACGACCGGAAGACCGGCATGCTTGGCCTTTGGGAAACCGGCACCGGACCGCTGAAGATGCGGTTGCATATCGCTTTCCGCATGACCGCCGACGGCGTGCTGAAGGCGCCCGCCATTCTCAAGGCAAAGGGCGTCGAACCTCTGGGCTTTACCGGTGAACCGGCGGTGGAGCCGGTGGTTCTCGGCTGGGTGCCGGCGCTGTCGATCTATTTCAAGGACCCGGATGGGCACTCGATCGAGTTCATCAGCATTCTCGACGACATCCCCGACCGGAGTTTTGGCGTGCGGCCGTTTTCCGAATGGCGGGCGCGCGGATAGTCGGTCACCGCAAGGCCGCCTCTGGTGAAGGCAATTGCGCGATCCACCGATTTTCTGTATTTCCGCCCCATGACCGACAGCCTGACACACACCAGCCCGTTCCTCGTGGCCGCACTCTACCATTTCGTTTCCGTGCCGCGCTTTGCCAGTCTGCAGGCGCCGCTGCAGGCGCTTTGCGAGGAGAGCGGCGTCAAGGGCACGCTGCTTCTGGCCCATGAGGGCATTAACGGCACGATCGCCGGCCCGGATGCCGGCATCAGCGCGGTGCTCTCCTTCCTGCGGGCTCAGCCGGAATTTTCGAGCCTGGAGCATAAGGAAAGCCGCGCCTCGAAAATGCCTTTCCTGCGCATGAAGGTGAAGCTGAAAAAGGAAATCGTCACCATGGGTGTCGAGGATATCGACCCCAACAAGGTGGTCGGCACCTATGTGGCGCCTCAGGACTGGAACGCGCTGATTTCAGATCCCGATACGATCGTCATCGACACCCGCAACGATTACGAGACGGCAATCGGCACCTTTCGCGGCGCGCTCGACCCGAAGACGAAATCATTCCGCGAATTTCCGGATTGGGTTCGCCAGAATACCGGCCTGCACAACAAACCGAAGATCGCTATGTACTGCACCGGCGGCATACGCTGCGAGAAGGCCACCGCCTTCATGAAGGCTGAGGGCTTCGACGAAGTTTTTCATCTGAAGGGCGGCATCCTGAAATATCTCGAAGAAGTGCCCCAGGAGGAAAGCCTCTGGGACGGCGCCTGCTTCGTTTTCGACGAGCGCGTCTCCGTCGAACACGGGTTGAAAGAAGGCGAACACAAGCTCTGCCACGCCTGCCGCAACCCGATCACCGCAGAGGAAATCACCTCGCCGCTCTATGAAGAAGGCGTTTCCTGCAGCCATTGCTACCACACGCGCACGGAAGAGGATCGGCTGCGCTACCGTCAGCGGCAGCTCCAGATCGCCCTCGCCCGGAAACGCGGCCAGCGGCATATCGGCAGCTGAGTCAGGATCCTTTGCGGATCAGCTTCATTTTACGGAAACCTGCACGCCGTCAGGCTGCGCCGAGACGGCGCCGGTCTGCCGGCTCGGCTGCATTCCGCGCCTGCAGCATCTCGGTGATCCGATCGGCCGTCATCGGCTTTCCGAACAGATAACCCTGTAGGCAATCGCAGCCGAAGAGGCGCATGGCGATTGCCTGCTCCTCGGTCTCGATGCCCTCGGCCGTCACCGGAATGTCGAGAGAGCGGGCGAGCGCCACTGTCGCCTGCAGCATCTCGCGCTGGCGCTTGTCCTCATTGACCCCCATGACCAGCGAACGGTCGATCTTGATCCGGTCGAATCCGAACTGCCTGAGATAACCGATCGAGGAAAAGCCGGAGCCGAAATCATCGAGCGCTACTTTGACCCCCAGCGCCTTCAGCCGTTCGATCGACTGGCGGGTGCGCTGCGGATTCTGGATCATGTAGCCTTCGGTGATCTCGAGCGTGATGCGCCCCGCCTCGATCTCCGTCTGCTTCAGCACATAGCGCACATAATCGGCGAAGGCGGGATTGCGGAACTGACCGGGAGAGACGTTAACCGAGACGTTGAGTTCCGGCCATTGCTTGGCCGTCTCGCAGGCCTTGCGCAGCACGAACAGGCCGAGCGATTCGATGAGGCCGCTGGTCTCGGCGATCGGGATGAAGACCTCGGGTGAAACGGGCCCGTGACCTGGACGGTTCCAGCGCACCAGCGCCTCGACGCCGGTCGGTGCATGCGAGGCCGCATCGATCAGCGGCTGGTAGGCGAGCGTCAGATCGCCGCTTTCGATGGCGATCCTGAGATCGAGCTCCAGGGCATTGCGCTGCTCCCGGTCGGCATCCATCGACGGATCGTAGAGTGTCATGCGGGCGCGGCCGGCTTCCTTCGCCTTGTACATGGCAAGGTCGGAGCGGCGCACCAGCTCCTCGCGCCCGATCGTGCCGGCGGGCGACATGGCGATGCCGATGCTGGCCCCGACGACAACGACGCGGCGACCGATCTCAAGCGGCTCGACCAGAAAATCGAGGATCTGCTCGGAAAGCTGTAGGGCCGCGGCATTCTCGCCGTCCGAAAGAAAGGCGATCGCAAATTCATCGCCGCCGATGCGGGCGAGAACCGCGCCTTGCGGAATGAGCACGTCGAGACCGGCCGCGACCGCGCGGATCAACTGGTCGCCGGTGCCGTGGCCATAACTGTCATTGATTTCCTTGAAGCCATCGAGATCGAGATAAAGGAGCAGCACGTTGCGTTTGGTCTGGCGCGCCTCGACGACAAAGCGGTCGACGGCAAGCCCGAGACCATCGCGATTGGAAAGTCCGCTCAGCCGGTCACGCAGCGCCTCCTCGCGGGCGCTGCTTTCCTCGGCCTTCAGCCGGCGGCCGGCAAGCCAGCCGATAACCAGCAGCACCACGAAGAACAGCCCGACAAGTCCGAGCGCCTGCAAGACCATCGGCCGCACCTGGGCGTAGCCGACATCACCCGGGGAACGCGAGGTCCAGACGAGTTTTTTCAGCGTTGCCCCGGTCGGATCGGCGATCGGCACGAAATAATCGGCCTCGAAGCTCGCCGGCGCCAGCCTCAACCCGCCGATGACATAGGTCTGGCCGAGTGCGGCCACCCGGTCGTTGTCGAGATGGCGGGCAAAAACGAGATAGCGGTGGTGGCCGGCGGGCGCATCCAGCGCGCCGGATTTTTTCCGCACCAGGGCGACGCCGACAGCGGCAACACCGCGTTTGGTGGTGACGAAGCCGACCGCCTGTGGAGTACCGGAAAGGCCCGCCGCCTTCGCCGTCTCGAACAGGGTCCAGAGCGACGGCGCGAAGAAATCCGCGAGCGGCTCCTCCATCGGCTTGCCGTCGCGATAGGCCATGATCGGCTTCTTCCCGTCATCGATGACGATCGCCATGTCGAAAAGCGCGCTATTGACCGACATCTCGCCGTAATTGCTGACCGTCCAGGCCATGCCGTCGGGCGAATAGACGTTGACGGCGGCATCGTCCCAGGCGGCGTAATCGTCGAGCGTCGCGCCGAGCTGGTCCTCAAAAGTCTTCAACGCTCCAATCGTCGTTTCGCGCGAGCGCTCATCATCGAGGAGATTGGCATTTTCGGCCACGCGTTCGAGCGCCGTCAGCACCATGACGGTGACGATTGCGACGATGATGGCGAAGGAGAAAAGCACAGCCGTGACGGTGATGTGACGGCCTACTCCCAATCCCTTGCTCTGCGACTTTCCGGCTGTCTGCATTGCGGCTCCCTGACCGTCCGACTTTGCCAGTCAAGGGTTCAAAAACGTTTAAGCAACCACCTGTTGAAGATTTGAAGGGACCTATTTCTTTGTCTGCTGATGACGGAAAATGACGAAGCAACGTCGCCATCCCACCTAACCCGTCTTGTGATTGCCCTTCGGGAACTCCGCTGCGAGTTGGCGATACCACTTGCCGCTCTTCTTCACCGTGCGCAACTGGGTCTGATAATCGACATGGACGAGGCCGAAGCGCATGCGGTAGCCTTCCGCCCATTCGAAATTGTCCATCAGGCTCCAGGCGAAATAGCCGCGCATGGGATAACCGTCCTTGATCAGGCCAGCCACGACATCGAGATGGTCGCCGAGATAATCGAGACGCATTGTGTCGTCGACCTCACCGTCGACGACATCGGTATTGTCGCAGGCGCCGTTCTCGGTGATGAAGCATTCCGGCAGTTCGTAGCGGCGGTAGAGGTCCTCGACCAGGAGCTTCAATCCCGGCGCATAGATTTCCCAGCCGATATCGGTTTTGACGTCGCTTGCCGGCGGCGCTTTCACCGTCCAGGGGAAATCGCCCTTTCGTTCCGTATCCTCGGCGACGCGCTCTGGCGTGTAGTAATTCAGACCCCACCAGTCGAGTTTCTGGCTGATCAGCCGCATGTCGCCATCCTCGATGACAGGCATGCGGTCGCCGAGCGCCTCGACGAATTCCTTCGGATATTCGCCCTTGAAGACGGGATCGAAAAAGGCGCCGTTGTGGAACTGGTGCGCACGTTCGGCGGCGGCAAGATCGGCCGGGCTGTCGGAGCCGGGGATGATTGAGGCGGCGTTGAGCACGAGCCCGACCGGCACAGCGGGAGCTTCCGAGCGGATCCCCTCGACGCCGAGACCGTGGGCAAGGTTCATGTAGTGCATGGCGTGCAGGGCGGCCTGCATATTGCGCTCGCCCGGAGCATGAATGCCGTAGAGGTGGCTCAGCCAGACGATGCACCAGGGCTCATTGAAGGTTGCGACGGCGTCGAGACGGTCGCCAAGGCGATTCATCACCGCCTTGGCGTAGCGCTGAAAGGCATAGGCGGTCGAGCGCGCCGTCCAGCCGCCGTCGCCGGCAAGCAGCAGAGGCAGGTCCCAATGATAGAGCGTCGCAAAGGTTTTGATCCCGCGCGCTTTGCAGCCATCGACCAGCCGCTCATAGAAATCGAGGCCGGCCTCGTTCACCGGGCCTGTGCCGTCGGGGATGATGCGCGGCCAGGCAATCGAGAAGCGGTAGGCTTCGACACCCATATCCTTGATGAGATCGAGATCCTGCTCCAGCCGGTTATAGTGGTCGCAGGCGACGTCGCCATTGTCGCGATTATAGACGCGGCCCGGCATATTGCAGAAAGCATCCCAGATGGATGGCTTGCGGCCATCCGCCTTGCTGGCGCCTTCAATCTGGAAGGCGGCGGTGGCGACGCCGAAGGTGAAATCGCCGGGAAGGCGGCTTGCAAGCGTCTTCGCATCGATCATCTGTAAATCCCGTCTCTCAGCGTGTGGATTGACCGTTTGGCTTCGGATTTAGCCAAGCCGGAAAGCAAAGTACAGGTCCGTGAGAAGAAAAACTGCAACGTTACAGTACGTGACCGAGCAGCGGTGAGCGCGTCATTCGCTGACCGCGAACTGCCATACTCTCCGCCCCTGACTGCTCTCATAACGCGAATGTCAGCAGTCGTGACTTGCTGTCCAGCCCAGGATCACTGACACAGCCAGGACATCGCAAATATGAAAGGAATCCGATGCTGCCTTCGATCCATCTGCTGCAGCCCCATCTGCTGAGCCTGCTGCGCATCGTCTCGTCACTTGTGCTGTTCAGCTACGGAACGCAGAAGATCCTGCATTTTCCGGTCGCCGCAAGCGTGCCGCCCGTGGGCTCGCTCTCCTGGATTGCCGGGTTTATCGAACTCACCCTCGGCTTCCTGGTTCTGGTCGGATTCCAGACCCGGATCGCCGCCTTCGTGCTCTCGGGCCTAATGGCTTTTGCCTATTTCATCGGCCATGCGGGCAAGGGCATCTACCCCGCGCAGAACGGCGGCGTCGCCGCAATCCTGTTCTGCTTCGTGTTTCTGTATCTGGTGGCCGCAGGTGCCGGACCTCTCAGTGTCGATAACCTGCTGAAGCGCGGCCGCAAGGCTGCTGCCTGATCTCCATAACCAAAACGCCGAGGCGACGTGGCTCGCCTCGGCGTTTTTCATGGGGCGACGGAGATCGGTCAATTCAGACCTTGACCCAGGCGCCGTTCTTCTTGGAGGAGGCGACGCAAGCCTCGACGAAGGCCACACCCTTCACGCCGTCATCGACCGTCGGGTAGACCACCGCCTTGTCGACGGCCTTGCCCTTCTTGCGGGCATTGATCGCATGCGCGGCTTCGGTATAGATCGTCGCAAAGGCCTCGAGATAACCCTCCGGATGCCCAGATGGCACGCGCGAGACGCGGCCGGCGGCCGCGCCCGAGCCGGCGCCGCCCCGGGTAATCAGCCGCTTCGGTTCGCCGAACGGCGTGTACCAAAGATAGTTCGGGTCCTTCTGGGTCCATTCCAGCCCGCCCTTGCTGCCGTAGACGCGGACCATCAGGCCGTTTTCATGGCCGGGCGCCACCTGGCTGCACCAGAGCATGCCCTTAGCCGGCTTCTCCGAGCCCTTCGCTTTGAAACGCAACATGACATGGGCGTTGTCATCCAGCCGGCGGCCGGGAACGAAGCTGTCGAGATCGGCGGCCAGGCTGTCGAGTTCCAGCCCCGATATGAAGGCGGCAAGATTATAGGCATGCGTGCCGATATCGCCGGTGGAGCCGCCGACGCCGGACTGCGCCGGATCGGTGCGCCAGGCCGCCTGTTTCTGGCCGGTCTGCTCGACCGCCTCAGTCAGCCAGTCTTGCGGATATTCGGCCTGGACGACTCTTATATCGCCGAGTTCACCGTTCGCGACCATCTCGCGTGCCTGACGCACCATCGGATAGCCGGTGTAATTATGTGTCAGCACGAAGAGCGCGCCGCTCTCGTCTGCTATTTTCTTCAGTTTCTTCGCATCGGCAAGGTTCGATGTCAGCGGCTTGTCGCAGATGACATGGATGCCGCGCTTCAGGAATTCCTTAGCCGCATCGTAATGCACATGGTTCGGCGTGACGATCGCCACCGCCTCGATGCCGTTCTTCAGCTTCGCCTCGCGGATCGCCATCTCGCGATAGCTGGAATAGGTCCGCGACGGATCGAGGCCGAGATCGCGGCCGGATTGAACCGCCTTTTCCGGCGTCGACGACAGCGCGCCGGCGATAAGATCGTACTGATCGTCGATACGCGCCGCGATACGGTGCACCGCACCGATGAACGCGCCGGCGCCGCCGCCGACCATACCGAGCCGAATGCGCGGCTCGCGGGTCTGTTCGGATGATGCTTCGATTGCCATTCTTGTCCTCCTGAAATTTAACCTGGTGCGGATGCGCGCCCCTCATCCGGCTGCCGCCACCTTCTTCCCGCTCGCGGGGCGAAGGGGATATGCCGCGATGTTTACGCCCATCTCGACGGCCGGTGCGGCAAGTCCCCTCGCCCCGTTTACGGGGAGAGGGTTAGGGTGAGGGGCAGCCCCGGTAAGACCTATGACTTAGAGCCCCAGCATCCGCCGGTTCGCTGCCTGGTCGGTACCGCTGCCGGCGAAATCGTCGAAGGCTTTCTCGGTGACGCGGATGATATGGGCGGCGACGAATTCGGCGCCTTCGCGGGCGCCATCCTCCGGATGTTTCAGCGCGCATTCCCATTCGACCACGGCCCAGCCGTCGAAATTATTGGCGGTCATCTTCGAGAACACCGCGCCAAAATCGACCTGCCCGTCGCCGAGCGAGCGGAAGCGGCCGGCTCGTTCCACCCAGCCCTGGTAACCCCCGTAGACGCCCTGACGCCCGGTCGGGTTGAACTCGGCATCCTTGACGTGGAACATCTTGATGCGGTCCTTGTAGATGTCGATATTGTCGAGATAGTCGAGGCACTGCAGGACATAGTGTGAGGGATCGTAGAGCATGTTGGCGCGCGGATGGTTCTTCACGCGTTCGAGGAACATCTCGAAGGTGATGCCGTCATGCAGATCCTCACCCGGGTGGATTTCGTAGCAGACGTCGATGCCGTTCTCATCGGCATGATTGAGGATCGGGGTCCAGCGGCGGGCAAGTTCGTCGAAGGCGGTCTCGACAAGACCGGCGGGACGTTGCGGCCAGGGATAGATGAACGGCCAGGCGAGCGCGCCGGAGAAGGTCGCATGAGCCTTGAGGCCGAGGTTCTTCGATGCCGTCAGCGCCATCTTGACCTGCTCGACCGCCCATTCCTGGCGCGCCTTCGGATTGCCGCGCACCTCGGGGGCTGCAAACCCATCGAAGGCTTCGTCATAGGCCGGATGAACGGCGACGAGTTGGCCCTGCAGATGGGTGGAGAGTTCGGTGATCTCGATGCCGTTTTCGCGGGCCTTGCCGGCGAATTCGTCACAATAATCCTTGGAGGTCGCAGCCTTCTTCAAGTCGATCAGCTGGCTCGCCCAGGTCGGCACCTGGACGCCTTTGTAACCGATGTCGGCCGCCCATTTGGTGATCGCGTCCCAGGAATTGAAAGGAGCGGCATCGCCCGCGAACTGGCCAAGGAAAAGGCCGGGACCCTTGATCGTCTTCATGTCAGATTCCTCCCTGAATATCGACCGTAAACGTTTCTGAAATGTTGTAGCACGCAATTTGGCGGGCGCAAGGCGCCTCCTCGCGCTCAGCTCGCGTTTTGGCGCAAGGCCGGATGCGATAGGGCTGCGAGCTAATCATGATGGGCTTTGGCGGGCAAGAGGTACGTGCAGCATTTTCAGCCGCGTATTGTATGGAAGCAGAAAATGCGCCCATCCTTTCGAATGGGCGCATGTCGCCAGCCGATGGATCAGAACGGAGAATCCGGGAAGTAGAAGTCCTTGGCATTGTCCTTGGTGACGAGCGTCGCGTCGAGGATATAGCTGCCGTGAACCGGAACCTGATCGTAGAGGGCGGCTGCGGTCAGTTCCATGGCCGTGCCGACCATTGCCGGCGGATAGAGAACGTCGACCGGGATCAGCTTATCGCCGTCCATGACCTTCTTCACCATGTCCTTGGAGCCGGCGCCGGCAACGACATACTGAATGTCGGTGCGCTTGGCCTGCTCGATCGCCTGCAGAACGCCGACAGCCATGTCGTCGTCCTGGCACCAGACGACGTCGATCTTCGGGTATTTGGTCAGATAATCCTGCATGACCTTGAAGGCATCGTCGCGGTTCCAGTTGCCGTACTGGCGGTCGAGAATCTTGACCTTGGAGCCGGCAATACCCTTGTCGAAGCCGTCCTGGCGCTGCTGGTCGATCGGAATCGGCAGACCGCGGATGACGACGACTTCAGCTTCCGGCGTCTTTTCGGCGATGTACTTGCCGGCGACTTCGCCGAGCGCCGGATTGTTGCCGGCGACATAGAGGTCGCGCACGGAATTGTCGTTGCTCGACGGCGCACGGTCGACGAGCGCGACGAACTTGCCCTTGCCCTTGACTTCCTTGATGGCGTTGACGAGCGGATCGGGATCCGACGGCAGGATGACTAGGGCGTCGATGCCCTGCGTATCGAGATCCTGCACGGCGTTTGCCTGGCTGGCGGCATCCGGCGAGGTCTTGACGATGACGTTGAGACCGGGATGTTCGGCCATCAGCAGCTTGGCGACGCGCTCGGCATGGAACACCACGCCGGAAGTCCAGCCGTGGTCGGCGGCCGGAATGGACACGCCGATCGTGAATTTCTTATCCTGGGCGTGAGCGGCGCCGGCGAATGTCACCGCCGCAACCGCCAGGCCCAACATCAATTTACGCATGCTATTTCCTCCCAATAATGTCAGGGACTTTTCCATATCGGGACCGGACGCCCTGTAAGCCCGGTCAATTGCAATCCCGGCCATATGCAAGCCGGATCAGTTCATGTTTTGCGCACCAGCGAGCGCTGGACGAACATGGCGATGATGATGATCGCACCCTGGATGGCGCCGATCAGATACTCGCTGATGAAATTCGAAAGCAGCATGATGTTGCCGACAAGCTCGAGAATGAAGGCACCGCAGATCGTGCCCCAGACCCTGCCGGCGCCACCCTTCAGCGCCGTCCCGCCGACCACGACAGCGGTGATCGCCTGCAGCTCCCACAGGATGCCTGTCGTCGCCGACGTCGAGCCGAGACGGGGAACATAGAGCAACACAGCGATGGCGACGCACATGCCCTGGATGACGAAGGCGATCGTCCGCACACGATTTACTGCGATACCGGAATAGCGGGCGACATCACTGTTCGATCCGACAGCAACGACATGGCGCCCGTAGCGGGTGCGATAGAGGATGAAGGCCGCAACCGCCGTCACCGCCAGGATCACCACAATCGGCGTCGGCACGCCGGCGATATTGCCGAAATAAGCAGGACGATAGAGCGTCTGGATGTCGGCGGAGCGAAGGGTGATCGCACCGCCCTGCGACAGCCATGTCGTCAGGCCGCGATAGATGCCCATCGTGCCGAGCGTCGCAATGAAAGGCTCGATCTTGCCCACCGTGGTGATCAGGCCGTTCGCCAGGCCGCAAAGCGCACCGGCGACCAAGGTGAAGACGACCGCGACCGTCAGCATCAGAGCCGGGTTTTCGATGGCGCCCGAATTCATCAACAGGATCATCAGGCTGGCGACAAAGGCCACCATCGAACCCACCGACAGGTCGAGATCACCGGCCGAGATCACGAAAGTCGCGCCGACCGCGATGATGGCGATGAAGGCGCTGCGCGTCGCGACATTGGCAAGGTTGGTGATGCCGATGAAATTGGGATTGACCAGGGCTCCGACGATCAGCAGCAGCGCCAGGGCGACGAACGGCGCGACCGCACGCAGATCGACATCCCGCCAGGATCGGCGCCGGATTTCCCTGGTCTCCTCGTTGACACTCATTTCCAAAACCAACCTCCCGCCCCTTCTTTTTGGGCATCTTATCTGTCCGCTTCAGCCCTCAGGCCGCCGCTTTCCTCTTCAGCCCGGCAGCGTAACGCATGATCTCCTGCTCGGAGATCTCGTCTCCTTCGAGCACGCCGACGATATGTCCTTCGCGCATCACCACCACCCGCGTACAGAGCCCGATGACTTCGGGCATCTCCGACGAGACGATGATGATCGACCGGCCGTCCCGGGCCAGCGCCGAGATAAAATGATAGATCTGCTGCTTGGTGCCGACATCGATGCCGCGCGTCGGCTCGTCGATGATGATGATGTCGGGCTCGGTCTCCATGACCTTGGCCAGCAGCAGTTTCTGCTGGTTTCCGCCCGACATCCGGCCGGCAATGATATTCGCGTCGCGAACCCTGATGTCGAAACGGCGCTTGGCTTTCGCCAGTGCAGCAGCCTCGCTGGCCGGGCTGAGATAACCGTGACTGGCGTGCCTTTCGAGCGATTGCAATGTCAGATTGGCCACCATGCCGGAGCGCAGCAGCAGCCCCTTCGACTTGCGGTCCTTGGTCATGTAGGCGAGCCCGCAGCGATTGGCGGCATGCACGTCGCCGGAGGGAACCGTTTCCCCCTTGATGACCACCTCGCCCTCGAGGCGGCTTCGCAAGCCGGCGATCGCTTCCATCAGTTCGGTGCGGCCGGAGCCGATCATGCCGGAAAAACCGATGATCTCGCCCTTGCGCACCGCAAAGCTCGCATCCTTCACATAGCCCGTCGACACCGAGGCCACGCTCAAGACGATCTCCTCGTCGACATCCGGCTCGACCTTGGCGGGATAGAGGCTGGAAAGTTCGCGGCCGACCATCAGCTGCGCGATCGATTCCCCGTCCAGAATGGAAGTCGGCGACGTCTTGATCCATTGGCCGTCGCGCAGCACCGTGACACGATCCGTCAGCTCCATCACCTCGTCGAGCTTGTGGGAGACGAAGACGAAGCTGGTGCCCTGATCGCGCAGCTTGCGGACCTGCTTGAACAGCATATTGGTCTCTTCCCGCGACAAGACGGCGGTCGGCTCATCCATGAACACGACCCGCGCGTCGCGGCTGATTGCCTTGGCGATTTCGACCATCTGTTTGTCGGCTATCGAAAGCGTGCTGATCAGCGCATTTTCATCGACATGCGAACCGAGCGCATCGAGAACCTTGCGTGTCTCGGCGCGCATATATTTGCGGTCGAGCACACCGAAACGCGTGACTTCGCGCCCGAGAAACAGGCTTTCCGTCACCGTCAGATGTTCGGCGAGATTGAATTCCTGGTGGATGATGACAATGCCGAGCGCTTCGGCGGCGCCATTGGGCGGCAGCACCACAGGCTTGCCATCGAGCACAATCTCGCCGGATGTCGGCTGTTCGAAGCCTGACAATACTTTGACGAGCGTGGACTTGCCGGCGCCGTTCTCACCCATGAGGGCATGGATTTCGCCGGCGCGGAGATCGAAATTGACGCTGAAGAGGACCTGCACACCACTGAAGGATTTGCATATACGCCTGGCGGACAGCACCACGGGTGCGGTGTCAGCGATTTCCACGGTCATTATGCCCTCCCCCAAGAGCGCCTCGCATCCGGCAGAACACCGGCGCCACTCCATCACCTTGAACTAGCGCACATTCCCAATCTGAAAACCGCTTTGCTGTTTTCGGGCGCTGTGCGCTGCGGCTCCCGTCCGCTTTGGAGTTATGTAAACCTTTACATCGGCCATGTAAAGGTTTACATCGTGGATTAACACAGATCAGTTGAAGCCTGCCTTTGACCTGTCGACAAGTCTGTGTAGTGTCGCGGCGAAGACAGTCCAAGGCAGAGCTCAGTGTCGAATTCCACGCCCGCAACAATCGAAGACGTCGCCCGGATCGCCGAGGTCTCCATCGCGACGGTTTCGCGGGCGATCCACACCCCGGAGAAAGTCGCCAACTCCACGCGGCTCAAGGTCAACCAGGCGATCGCCGTCACCGGCTACACCACCAATGCCATGGCCCGCAGCCTGAGGCTCGGCCGCTCCAACATGATCCTCGTGGTGGCGCCCGATATCGGCGATCCCAATTTCTCCAACATCCTCGTCGGCCTTGAGAATGAGGCGCGCGCGCATGGCTACGGCATCCTGATCGGCCACACGCAGAACGACGCCCAGCGCGGCCTCGAATATCTGAAATTCTTGAATTCCAACCAGGCGGCCGGACTGATCCTGTTCACCGGCATCCTGCCCTTCGGCCATCAGACGATGACGGCGCGGCTGCCGCCGAGCGTCGGCGTTTTCGAGCCTGTCTTCAATGGCGGCATCCCCTATGTCGGCGTCGACGATACCGAGGGCGCGAGGAAAGCGGTGGACCTGCTGCTGGCCGAAGGCCATCGCAAGATCGCCTTCATCGGCGATTCGCGCACCCGGCTTGCCTATATCAGGCGCCGCATGGGTTATGATGCCGGGCTCGATGCCGCCGGCATCCCGCCCGATCTGAGGATCGTCCTCGAAGGCGACGGCACGATCGAGAGCGGCCGGCATGCGGTCGAGCAGCTCTTCATGCGCGATACGCTGCCCACCGCCTTCATGTGCGTCAACGACCAGACGGCAATCGGCGTCATGATCGGGCTCGGAGCGCGCGGCTACGACATTCCGCGCGATTTCTCGGTGACCGGGTTCGACGACGTGCCGCAGGCCGTCTTCATATCGCCGGCGCTGACGACGATCCGCCAGCCGCGAACGGCGATCGGCAAACAGGCGATGGCGCTGCTGTTGGAACTCTTGTCCGATGGCCGCCCGGCCGAGACGGAAATCCTGCTGAGAGCGGATCTGGTGGTGCGAAACTCCGTCTCCGCCCCGTCACGCAACTGGTCGAAGCGCTGAGCGATATAGGCCGGTAAAACCTGGGAGAGGCTTGCGCCGGCGACCGAAGCCGCCGGCGCCGGTTATCAGACGTAACGGTTGACGACGTTTTCGAGCAGTTCCTGCTTGCCCGATCGCGGCTGCGGGTTGATGTCCTTGCTCTCGACCCAGTTCGTGATCTCATCCAGCGAATACTCGCCCCGGAAGAGCTTCTGCGCCTCGGCCGATTCCCAACCGGCGTAACGATCGGCGAGCGGCTGCGACAGAGCCTTGTCCTCGATCATCCTGGCAGCGGCTTTCAGGCCGCGGGCACAGCAATCCATGCCGCCGATATGGCCGATCAGCAGATCCGCCGGGTCGAGAGACTGGCGGCGAAGCTTCGAGTCGAAGTTGGTGCCGCCGGTCTTGAAGCCACCGCCTGCCAGAACGTGGTAATAGGCCAGCGCCATTTCGGGAACATTGTTGGGGAACTGGTCGGTGTCCCAACCGGACTGGTAGTCGTTGCGGTTCATGTCGATCGAGCCGAAGATGCCGAGCGCATTGGCAAGCGCCAGTTCGTGCTCGAAGGAGTGACCGGCCAGGATCGCGTGGCCCTGCTCGATATTGAGCTTCACCTCGTTTTCAAGTCCGTGCTTCTTGAGGAAGCCGTAGACGGTCGCAACGTCGTAATCATACTGGTGCTTGGTCGGCTCCTGCGGCTTCGGCTCGATCAGGATCGTGCCCTTGTAGCCGATCTTGTGCTTGTATTCGACGACGAGATTGAGGAAGCGTCCGAGCTGGTCGAGCTCGCGGCCGATATCGGTGTTCAGCAGGGTTTCGTAACCTTCGCGGCCGCCCCAGAGCACGTAGTTCTCACCGCCGAGCTTCTGCGTGGCGTCGATGCAGGTCTTGACCGTCGCAGCAGCGAAAGCAAAGACATCCGGATCCGGATTGGTGGCTGCACCCGACATATAGCGGCGGTGCGAAAACAGGTTCGCCGTGCCCCAGAGCAGCTTGGTGCCGGTAGCGGCCTGCTTTTCCGCGAAATAATCGACGATCTCGTTCAGGTTCTTGGTATTTTCGGCAAAGTTCTTGCCTTCCGGGCGCACGTCGGCGTCATGGAAGCAGTAGTAGGGCGAGCCAAGCAGCGAAAAGAATTCGAAAGCGACGTCGGCCTTGAGCTTGGCGGCCTTCATCGTGTCTTCGAACCAGGGACGCAGGAAGGTCTGGCCGCCGAAGGGGTCGCCGCCCGGCCAGGTGAAGGTGTGCCAATAGGCCACCGCAAAGCGCAGATGGTCTTCCATGCGCTTGCCCATGACGATCTCGTCCGGCTGGTAATAACGGAAGGCCAGCGGATTGGTGCTATCGGGGCCTTCGTATTTCACTTTTTGGATATCGCCGAAAAATCCGGTGCTCATATCAGGTCTCCTTGGGTTCGAATCTCTTAGCAGTTCTAAATTCCTGTTCGCGGAGGCGGCCCTCTCATCCGCCTGCCGGCACCTTCTCCCCGAGGGGAGAAGGGACTTGCCGCAACGTTGCAGCTCTTTCAAAGCCGTCGCTACCGACTCCCCCTCTCCCCTCGGGGAGAGGGGGCCGCCAATCTCAATGCCCCAGCGATTTGATCGCCGGGTAGAGTGCGCGATAGCGCTTATACGCATCCTCATAAGCACCGCTCAGCGCCGACACCGGCTCGATCGTGCCCGATGTCACGGGCGGCGTGCAGACCGCAATCGGATCTGCCCCTGTCGCAGCGATCAGCCCGAGGCGGGCAGCACCAAAGGCCGCGCCGAAATCGCCGTCGGCCGGCAGATCGACCGGAACGCCGAGGGCGGTCGCGATCGACGCCAGCCAGTAATGCGAACGCGAACCGCCGCCGATCGCCGTGACACGCGCTATGCCGGTACCGGCCGAGCGCAACGCTTCGAGATTGTCGCGAATGGCGAAGGCCACACCTTCGAGCACCGCCTGGGTGAGAACGGCGCGGCCGCTTTCATGTTCGAGGCCGATAAGGGCGCCGCGGATGACGGCATCATTGTGCGGCGTGCGCTCGCCGGAGAGATAAGGAAGGAAGGTGACGCCGGTCGGCGCCTTCAGCGTCTCCCCGAGTTCACTGGTGAGATCGGCGGCCGACTTGCCGGTCAAGCCGGAATGCCAGTTGAGCGCATCGGTGGCCGACAGGATGACGCCCATCTGGTGCCAGGTGTTCGGCAGTGCGTGGCAGAAGGCATGCACGGCGCTTTCCGGCTTCGGCAGATAGGAACCGTTGGCGGCAAACAGGACGCCCGATGTGCCGAGCGAGACGAAGGCGGCGCCATCACTGACCGTGCCCATGCCGCACGCCGATGCGGCATTGTCGCCGGCGCCGCCGGCAACGACGACATTGCCGGAGATGCCCCATTGCGCTGCCAGTTCGGGCCGCAGCGTGCCGGCCTGCTCGGTGCCTTCGGCAAGCGCCGGCATTTGCTCCTCGGAAAGATCAGTGGCGGCGAGCAGTTCGGACGACCAGGCGCGCTTGCCGGTGTCGAGCCACGAGGTGCCGGCCGAATCCGACATTTCGGAGATATATTCGCCGGTCAGCCAGAGGCGCAGATAGTCCTTCGGCAGCAGCACCTTGGCGATCTTGGCGAAAACGTCGGGCTCATGCTTCTTGACCCAGGCGAGCTTCGGCGCCGTGAAGCCGGGGAAGACGATGTTGCCGGTGAGCGCGCGGAAGCGCGGCTCGGCATCGAGGGCGGCAGCTTCGACGTGACTGCGCGTGTCGTTCCAAAGGATGCAGGGGCGCAGCACCTTGTCGGCGGCATCGATCAACGTCGCGCCGTGCATCTGGCCGGAAAGGCCGATGCCCTTGACGGCTTCAAGCTCTTTCGGATGTTTCGCCTTCAGGCCGGCGACAGCCTCCTGCGTGGCACGCACCCAGTCGGCCGGCTCCTGCTCCGACCAACCGGAATGCGGACGCGAGACGTCGAGCGAACCATTGGCCGAGCCGACGATCTTCTGATCGCCATCGATCAGCATCGCCTTGACGCCGGAGGTTCCGAGATCGAGACCGAGATACATGGGGTATTCTCCTTTGCCGTTACGGCAGATTGTCTTTCAGAAATATGTCGAGGCGGATGCGCTCCTGCGCGTCGATGACGGCAAGTCCGTCCGCCTTGGCTTTCAATATGCGGATGGCGCTGCGCACTTCGTGGCCGGCGTCCTGGTTGAGGATGGCATCGATCGTGTTGTCGACGAGTGCTGCGCGGGTATGGGCGGTCAGTTCGTGGGCAATCACGGTCAGCGTCCGGTCAGCGGCCTTCTCCTTCAACGCCCGGATGAGGCCGCGATTACCGGCGCCGAGGCTGTAGATGCCGACGATGCCGGCATTCCCGAGCGCATCGGCAACGAGCCTATGGGCAACCTCGGGGTCGTCGCGGCCTTCGAGTACCGGCAGGATCGCAAGATCGGGAAATTCTTCGGCCATGACCGCGGCAAAACCTTCCAGCCGCTCGCGATGGTCGCGCACCAGCATGGAGCCGGCGAGCACCGCGATCTCACCCTTTCGCGGCCCGAGAAATCGGCCGAGCAGACCGGCCGCCGTGCGGCCGGCCGCAATATTGTCGACGCCGGCATAATGATGGCGAAGCGACCCGGTGAGATCGGAAACCAGAGTGACGATGGGAAAGCGCTCGCGCACCAGCCTGTCAACGGCGGCGCGCACCTCAGGCGCATCCGTCGCGACCATGGCGATGCCGCAAGGCTTTTCGCGTGAAAGTCCTTCGAGCACGGAAACGAGGGCGGCCGGATCGAATGCCGGCACCTCGATGGTGCGAATATCGGTGCGCTCGGCCGGCGAGCGCAGAACTGCCTGCCGGATCTCCGCATTCAGCCCATGCATGAAGGAATTGTCGCTGGCCGGCAGGATGAAGACCAGCGGATAGGTGCGGCCCTTGGCGAGATTGGCGGCGGCGACGTCCCTAACATAACCGAGTTCGCGGATTGCGGCTTCAACCTTCTCCCGCGTGACGTGACGCACACCCGGACGCTGGTTGAGGACCCGGTCGACAGTCGCAAGACTGACGCGGGCGGCGGCGGCGATATCGTGAACTGTGGGCCTCATCATTCCTCCTGACGAGACCATTAGCGCCAAATTTGATGTACGTAAATCAAAAAATCGACAGGCCGGTTGGCGCACTGTTTTTCCGGACGGCCGGTCGGCTTCGAGGCAATCCGCCCGACGATTATATGCTGATGACATAACGGCTGGAAAAGGCAAATAAAAAGGCCCTCCGAAGAGGACCTTTTCATGGGGCGACAGGCCGGAGGTCAGTGGCCGCCACCGCCTCCCCCGCCTTGCGGCGCGGGTTTCTTGAGCATGGCGACACCGAAGATCATCGCGACGAAAAGCCCGGTCAGGATCAGGAACACATCGCTGAAGGAGAGGATCACCGCCTGCTTGGTGGCAAGGCCGACCATCTGCTTGATCGCGACCGAGGCGCCATCCATGCCATATGTATTGAAGTTGGCGGCCATATTGTTCATCTGGTCGAGCGCCACCGGATTGCCCCAGTCCATATTCTCCCGCAGCCGCTCGTAATGCACGTCCTGGCGGTTGGTGAGCACGGTGTTGATGACGGCAAGGCCGACGGCGCCGCCGAGGTTTCTGGTCAAGTTGAACAGGCCGGACGCACCGCGAATACGCGAGGGCGGCATGGTGCCGAGCGCGATATTGTTGATCGGCACCATGCACATCATCAGCCCGAAGCCACGCAGGATCTGCGGGATGAAGAGTTCGTAGAAATCCCAATCCGCCGTCAGGTGGATCATGATGAATGTGCCGGCGGCGAAGCTGGTGAAGCCGATCACCATCATCAGGCGCAGATCCATCTTGGTCGACAGCCGCCCGGCGATCGGCGCGGTGAAGAACATCGCAAGGCCGGAGACGAACATCGTCTGGCCGATCATCAGCGAATCATAGCCGCGGATGCGGCCGAGATAGACCGGGTAGATATAGGTGAGGCCGTAAAGGCCGATGCCCATGACGAAGGAGAAGACCGAGCCGAAGGAGAAATTCCGGTTCGAAAAGGCCTTGAGGTCGACGACGGGGAAATCCACCGTGAAGGCGCGATAGAAGAAGACGATGGCCGCGACGCCGGAAGCGACGGCGGCAATGGCGATGGAACTGTCGTTGAACCAGTCGTTCGAATTGCCCTCTTCGAGCACATATTCCATCGCGCCGAGGAAGATGCCCATCGAGAACAGCCCCCACCAGTCGAACTTCTTGAACAGCGACAGTTCCGGCTTGTCGAAATCGATGAAGTTCCAGGTGACCAGCGTGACGATGATGCCGGGGACGATATTGACGAGGAACAGCCAGTGCCAGGAGAAGGCGTGGCTGAGGTAGCCGCCGACGGTCGGGCCGATGGTCGGCGCCAGCGTCGCGATCAGGCCGATGATCGGTGAGACGATGCTGCGCTTCGACGCCGGGAAGATGGTGAAGGCAGCCGCAAACACCGACGGAATCATGCCGCCGCCGATGAAGCCTTGAATGGCGCGGTAGACGATCATCTGGTCAATATTCGTCGCCGTCGCCGCAAGCGCGCTGGCCATGGTGAAGCCGGCGGCCGAGATCGCGAAAAGATAGCGCGTCGAAATGATGCGCGCCAGCGTGCCCGACAGCGGAATCATGATCACTTCCGCGATCAAATAGGCCGTCTGCACCCAGCCGACTTCGTCGCTGCCGGCCGAAAGACCGGCCTGGATTTCGGCAAGCGAGGCCGAGACGATCTGGATGTCGAGGATCGACATGAACATGCCGAGCACCATCGCAAAGAAGGCGATGAGCTTCCTCGGATCCATGCGCTCGTCAGCGTGGGCAGGCGCTGCCGGAATCGTTCCCGCTGTTGCTGTTGCGCTTCCGGCCATCGGACCCTCCGCCTATTCTAAAGGCTACTTGCTCGGCGCCGTGCGGGTGTCGACATCGACGACGACGCTGAGGCCCGCGCGCAGGCGTCCGCTGTCGAGCGCATCCTGCGGCAGCGCGATGCGCACCGGCACGCGCTGGATCACCTTGGTGAAATTGCCCGTGGCATTTTCCGGCGGCAGCAGCGAGAAGACCGAGCCGGAAGCCGGCGAGATCGATTCGACGGTGCCGACCACAGGATGGTCGCTATAGGCGTCGACATGGACGTTGACCTTCGAGCCGGCAACCAGATGCTGGATCTGCGTTTCCTTGAAGTTGGCATCGATATAGAGCTGGCGCACCGGAACAAGCGCCATTAGCCGCTGGCCGGGCGAGACGAGATCGCCTTCCTGCACCGAGCGATTGCCGACAATGCCGTCATAAGGCGCCTTGAGCACGGTGAAGGAGAGGTCGCGGGCAGCCTTGTCGCGCGAGATCTCCAGCGAACGGACCGAACCTTCGGCTTCCCTGCGCTGGGACTGAAGAATGGTGACGTTGGCGTGCGCAACGGCGATATTGGCGTCGCCGCCGGCAAGATTGGCCTTGGCCTGGTCAAGGGCGATATTGGCGTTGTCGAGATCGGCAGCGGTACCGACCGACTTCGCCTGAAGCTCGCTCTGGCGCTTCTGGGTAATCTCGGCACCGCGAACGGCCGCTTCGAGTGCCACCTTTTGCGCCTGCGCCTGCACGAGGCTGGCATTGGCGCCTTCGATCTGCGCGTCGATGCGCTGCAGCGAAAGCTGTTCGGTGGCGATCTGGGCCTGCGCCAAGTCGAGGGCGTTCTGATAGTCGCCGTTATCAAGCGTGGCAAGCACGTCGCCCGCTTTGACTTCCTGGTTGGCGACCACATTCACCTTCGCGACGTAGCCCGTGACCTTCGGCGAAATCGTTGCGATATCGCCCTCGATATAGGCGTCGTCGGTCGACACCATGAAGCGGCCGTTCGTCCACCATTCGTAACCATACCAGCCGCCGCCGGCCAGAAGAGCAAGCACGACGATCGGCAGCACCGGGCTGCGGCGCTTGTTCGGCGCTGCGGGTGCGGTAACCGATGCGGGCGCCGACTGCGCCGGGGCAGACGGCTTTTCGAGGGCTTCGGCTGTCGGAGCTTCTGCAACGGTCGCGACCTCGGCCCTTACTTCTTCGGCCTCAGCCTTTTCGCTGACGATCCGTGCGACGTTGCTTTTCTGATTGCTCGACATGGCCACTTTACCGATCTTGAGTAAATAATCGAACTGAACGGTTCGGTTCAGTTGACTTAAACCTGTTTTATCGTCATATCAAGATGTATAGAACCAATCGGTTCGATTTCTTTAATGAAAAGACGAAACCGTGAACACGGTTAAGGAGACATGACGCTGAAATCCGACCATGCCGCCGTCTTCAGTCCTCCCGTTGGCGGGGGCCGATTTGCCGCGGGCGAAGATCCGGCCAAGCGCCAGCAGATCCTCGCCGGCGCCAAGCGCGTCTTCATGAAAATGGGCTTCGACGCCGCCAGCATGAATGACGTGACGCGCGAGGCCGGCGTCTCCAAGGGAACGCTCTACGTCTATTTCACCAACAAGGAAGAGCTGTTTTCGGCGATGATCGAGGCCGAGCGCGCCGCCTTCGTGGCGGCCGTGCGCACGGCGCTTGCCGAACATGACGATCCCGAAGCCGGTCTGTACGAATTCGGGATAAGCTTTGTCACCCACATGACCGACGAAAAGGTCATCAACGCGATGCGCACCGTTCTCGGCGTTCGCGACCGCATGCCGGTGCTCTGTCAGCGCTTCTTCAAGGGCCCGGTCAATCTGCGCACCATCATGCGAGATTTCCTCGAACTGCATGTCGCCGAAGGCACACTCAAGATCGACGACATCGATCTGGCCGCCGGTCAGTTCCTCGATCTCGCCAGCGGCAGTTTCTTCAAGCTCCGGCTGTTCGGAAGCATGGAAGAACCGCCGTCCCGCGAGGAAATCGACCGCGTCATCCGTGGTGCGATCCGGGTTTTCATGGCCGCCTACGGCGCGCACCGGCACGAGACCGCCTGACCGCATCCTCGACTGCCGCCTTCCATCGGCTGAAACTCCGCAACAACGATCAAATCCGGCTGCCGGCATTTCTCTAAGAAGGAGGCGGCAACCAGGGGAGTGATGATGAACGCCATCGCACGGGCGATATGGTTCATAGAGAGCCATTTCGAAAACGATCTATCGCTGGAAGAGATATCGGAAGCAGCCGGATTGTCGCGTTATCATCTGTCGCGCGTCTTCGGGCTCGTCACCGGTCACTCGATCAGCGGTTATATCAGAGGCCGGCGCCTCAGCCGCGCCGTGCCCGCGCTTGTCGGTGGCTCATCCACCATTCTCGAGGTTGCGCTTTGCGCGGGCTACGGCTCGCACGAGGCTTTCACCCGTGCCTTCCGCGACCAGTTCGGCATGACGCCGGATGCGGTGCGCCGGCAGGGGCACGCCCGTAACCTTGTCTTGCTGGAGCCGATCAGAATGGAACCCGCCCACCTCAACGACCTCGAACCACCCCGCTTTGAAACCCTTCAGCCGATGCTCTTTGCCGGCCTGCAGGAGATCTACCCCTATGGCGGCAATGCCGCCATTCCCTCTCTCTGGCAGAAGTTCAATGCCCATTTCGGCCATATATCAGGCCAGAAAGGCAACGTCGCTTACGGCATCTGTACGCATATTGACGGCGAAGCGGAGAAATTCCGCTATATGGCGGCGGTCGAAATCTCCGATGCCGGCGATCTGCCGGCGGATTTTGCAACGCTCAAGCTTCCGGGCCAGCGCTATGTCGTCTTTAACCATCGCGGCCATGTCTCCGGCATTTCCGCGACCATGAACCGGATTTTCGGCACATGGTGGCCAACCTCCGGTCTGGAGCATGGCGAGATCCCCGACATGTTCGAACGCTACGACGAGCGCTTCGACCCTTATACCGGCATGGGCGTCACCGAAATCTGGCTGCCTATCAGAGCATGATGCCGAAAAGTGCGAGCGGTTTTCTTTTGAAATCATGCTCTAACTCTTTCATTTAGAACAGGATTCAAATTTAAGGGTGACCCGGCCTTAAATTATCCTGTTCTAGGGAATAAAAGTCATATCGATTTCGTATACCCCCTTGCGGCGCTTGTGTGGCAGGCTGCCGACACTACATTGCGCGCGTCATCCAATCATGTGACGCAAGAGGGAAATACGCCGATGCAGGAAATCATGACGCTCATTCAGGATCCGGCCGCCTGGGTGGCGCTCATCACGCTGGTGGTGATGGAAGTCGTTCTCGGTATCGACAACCTGATCTTCATTTCCATTCTCACCAACAAACTGCCGCCCGAGCACAGGGAGCGGGCCCGCAAGATCGGCATCGGTCTTGCGCTGGTCATGCGCCTGGCTCTTCTCGGCACCGTCGCCTGGATCGTGCAACTGACCGAACCGCTATTTACGGCTTTCGGCCACGGCTTCTCCTGGAAGGATCTGATCCTGATCGCCGGCGGCTTGTTCCTCGTCTGGAAAGCCACCAAGGAAATTCACCATACTGTCGATCCCGTCGACCATCAGGAGGATTTCATCGCGAAATCCGTCACGACGGGCTTCGCGTCGGCGATCGGCCAGATCCTGCTACTCGACCTCGTCTTCTCCGTCGACAGCATCATCACCGCCGTCGGCATGACGCCGCATCTGCCGATCATGGTGATTGCCGTCATCGCCGCCGTCACCGTCATGCTGGTTGCCGCGAACCCGCTTGCCAACTTCATCGAGAGGAACCCGACGATCGTCATGCTGGCGCTCGCCTTCCTGCTGATGATCGGTACGACGCTGATCGCCGAAGGCATGGGCTTCCATGTGCCGAAGGGCTACGTCTATGCCGCCATGGCCTTCTCGGCGCTGGTCGAAGTGTT
Source organism: Rhizobium leguminosarum bv. trifolii WSM2297 (assembly GCF_000271845.1). The sequence continues at coordinate 3,057,009 of NZ_JH719395.1, forward strand.
GAACATGATTGCGCGTAATGCCCGCAAGCGGAAGCGGGAAGGCGCGCATTGAGGCTGACGCGGGACGGCGCGTCGAAAACCGGCGCACCGTCCCTCAATGCCATCAGGCCCTTGCAGACGTGGTTTTTCTTGACGCGCCCGGTTGAATATGGCCTAAGGCCAGCCGAACGGACGATCGGCGGATAGTGCGGGCGCATGCCCTTTTTCGGCCGGTTTGCCGATGAAGATATCTGCATCCTTCGGCCGAACGTCGCTTTCCCTGGAAAGCCGTCCGGCGTTCATTGACGGGCCATACCAATGACAACTTCCGGCGTCCGCGTCCGCATCGCTCCCTCGCCGACCGGCGAGCCGCATGTCGGTACCGCTTACATCGCTCTTTTCAACTACCTTTTCGCCAAGAAGCACGGCGGCGAATTCATCCTGCGCATCGAGGATACCGATGCGACGCGCTCGACCCCGGAATTCGAGACCAAGGTGTTGGACGCCCTGAAATGGTGTGGGCTGGAATGGAAGGAAGGCCCCGATATCGGCGGTCCTTACGGCCCCTATCGGCAGTCCGACCGCAAGCCGATGTACCAGCCTTTCGCTGAGGAGCTGCTGGACAAAGGTCATGCCTTCCGCTGTTTCTGCACGCCCGCGCGTCTGGAGCAGATGCGCGAGGCGCAGCGCGCGGCCGGCAAGCCGCCGAAATATGACGGTCTCTGCCTCAGCCTGACGGCAGAGGAAGTGACCTCGCGTATGGCAGCCGGCGAGACGACCGTCATTCGCATGAAGATCCCGGCCGAAGGCACCTGCGACTTCACCGACGGCGTCTACGGCGATGTCTCCATCCCCTGGGATTCCGTCGACATGCAGGTCCTCATCAAGGCCGACGGCATGCCGACCTATCATATGGCCAACGTCATCGACGACCATCTGATGAAGATCACCCATGTGGCGCGCGGCGAGGAATGGCTGGCTTCGGTGCCAAAGCACATCCTGCTCTATCGCTATTTCGGCTGGGACCAGCCGGTCTTCATGCATCTGTCGCTGATGCGCAATGCCGACAAGTCGAAGCTGTCGAAGCGCAAAAACCCGACCTCGATCTCCTATTATTCGGCGCTCGGTTATATCCCGGAAGCGCTGATGAACTTCCTCGGCCTGTTCTTCATGCAGATCGCCGAAGGCGAAGAGCTGCTGACGATGGACGAACTCTCCGAAAAATTCGACCCTGAAAACCTCTCCAAGGCCGGCGCGATCTTCGATATCCAGAAGCTCGACTGGCTGAACGGCCGCTGGATCCGCGAGAAACTGTCCGAAGAGGAATTCCAGGCGCGCGTGCTCACCTGGGCCATGGAAAACGACCGCCTGAAGGCCGGCCTGCGGCTGTCGCAGACGCGCATTTCCAAGCTCGGCGAACTGCCCGATCTCGCCGGCTTCCTGCTGAAATCAGATCTCGGCCTGCAGCCCTCCGACTTCGCCAAGATCAAGTCGCCGCCGGAAGAGATCCTGGAGATCCTCAACACCGTTCAGCCCGATCTCGAAAAGATCCTGGAATGGAATGTCGAAACGATCGAGGCGGAGCTGCGCGCCATCGCCGACCGCATGGGCAAGAAGCTCAAGGTCGTGGTCTCGCCACTGTTCGTCGCCGTATCGGGCTCGTCGCGGTCCCTGCCGCTCTTCGATTCCATGGCGATCCTCGGCCGCTCGGTCGTGCGCCAGCGCCTGAAGCTCGCCGCACAGGCGGTTGCCGCCCTCGTCGGCTCGAAATGACAGTGGAGCCCCTCCCCACAAGGGGAGGGGTAAGCGCAGCCGGCCGCCGCGCTTCGAACCACTGAGCGCCATTGATTTAGAATTCATGCCGCATCGATGAGGCAAATGACATGAACGATAAGACCGAAAACACCCTGTCCTCCGACGCCACGGAAGTGCGTGCCCAGAAGCTGAAGCTGCTGCGCGAGCAGATCGGCGACGTCTATCCGGCGCATTTCCACCGGACGATGACCAATGCCGAGCTGGCCGCGAAATACGAGGGCCTGGAGCCCGACACCGAGACCCAGGATATCATCACCGTTGCCGGCCGCGTCTATTCCTCACGCAACTCGGGCATGTTCATGGACATCCATGACGCCGGCGGCAAGATCCAGATCTTCAGCCACAAGGACACGACGCCCGAAGAGGCCCGCGCCCTATTGCCGATGATCGATATCGGCGACATCATCGGCGTCACCGGCATCGTGCGCCGCACCAAGCGCGGCGAGCTGACGATCAACGCCCAGAAGATCGAAATGCTGACCAAGTCGCTGCTGCCGATGCCCGAGAAGTGGCACGGCCTCTCCGACATCGAGCTGCGCTATCGCAAGCGCCATCTCGACATCATGACCAACGAGGATTCGAAGCTCCGCTTTCAGCAGCGTTCGAAGATCGTCTCCGGCATCCGCCGCTTCATGGAGAATGACGGCTTCATGGAAGTCGAGACGCCGATGCTGCAATCGATCTATGGCGGCGCCACCGCCGAGCCGTTTAAGACGCATCACAACACGCTGAAGCTCGACATGTATCTGCGCATCGCGCCGGAACTGTTCCTGAAGCGCACGCTGGTCTCCGGCCTCTCCGACAAGGTCTTCGAGATCAACCGCAACTTCCGCAACGAAGGCGTCTCCACCCGGCACAATCCCGAATTCACCATGATGGAGTGTTACTGGGCCTATGCCGATTACGAGGACATGATGGACCTCGTCGAGCGGCTGTTCGAGGGCCTGGCGCTCTCCATCCACGGCACCACCGAATTCGACTTCGGCGACAAGCAATTGTCCTTCAAGGGTCCGTTCAAGCGCGTGCCGATGCCTGACGCCGTCAAGGAAGCGACCGGTATCGATTTCCTGGCGATCAAGACCGATGAGGAAGCCCGCGCCGCCGCCAAGGCTGCCGGCTTCGCGGTCGAGAAGGATTGGACCTGGGGCGAGTGCCTTGCCTTCATCTTCGAGGAAAAGGTTGAATCGACGCTGATCCAGCCGTCTCATGTCACCCATTTCCCGAAGGACATCTCACCCTTCGCCAAGGAAGTGCCGGGCGAGCCGCGCCTGGTCGAGCGCTTCGAAACCTATTGCAACGCTTGGGAACTCGGCAACGCCTTCTCCGAACTCAACGATCCCGAAGAGCAGCGCCACCGCATGGTCGAGCAGCTCGAACAGGCCCATGCCCGCGGCGAAAAGGAAAAGCAGCTGGATGAGGAATTCCTCGATGCGATCGACCAGGGCATGCCGCCGGCCGGTGGCCTCGGCATCGGCGTCGACCGCCTGATCATGCTGCTGACCAACGCCCCGTCGATCCGCGACGTCATCCTCTTCCCGGCCCGCCGCAACAAGGCCGACTGACGGGATTAAAAACGACAAAACAAAATAAGCGGAGTGCCGGCCGGCGCTCCGCTTTTTTATGCCGTTCGTTCAGTGGGTCTTCGGCGCTTCTGCCGGCGGTTCTTCGGCCGGTGCCTCGGCCACGACGTCGGTGCCGGCTCCCTCGGCGGGCGGCGCCGCTTCTCTTTCGGCCGCCGGTGCTGCGCCATGTGCGCCGCCTGCGGCCTTCTTGCCTTTTTCTACGTTTTTCGTGGAGCCAACGGCGACCGGATCGACGCAATCCTCGGGCTCCTTGAAGCCGGCGCTGATCATCGCGATCTCGTCGAGAGGCAACTCTATGCGTTCGCCGAAGAACAGCCCGTTTTCACTGGCCCTGCCATCATAATAGCGGGCCGTATAGGACTTGTCGTCGAGGCCGGGAACGGTCTTGTCAGGATGCGGGATATAGATGACATCGGCGCCGATTGCCCGGCCGCGGATATCGGCGCGCAATGTCGGGCCGTTCTCGTCGAGCACCACAACCTGTACCAGATCCGGCTTCTGCGCGGCATAAACGGCTTGGGCGACACGAAGCGCGGTTGTGACCCGCGTCATCCCGTCGGTCGGTTCGGTCTTGATGTATTTGCGCACCCAGATGTGGTTCTGCTTCCGGATCGTCACCAGATTGACGTCGCTGCATTCGAGCCCGTAGCCCCCGCCGGCTGCGCCGATCAGCCTGTCCTTGCCGACATAGACAGCCGCGCCGCCGGAAACGCCCGCCAGAAGAGCGACTCCACCGATGATGATTGCCAATTTCCGGGAAGGCCGGAACATGCGCAGTAAGGCCTTCACGCCAACTGCTCCGCCATCTGAAACTCCAACGCAGGACAAGTGCTGAGAACGTTAGGGAAATCACGTTTCCGAAAGTTTAAGTGGGCATGTGAAGCCTGCGCCCTTTTGAGAAAACACCAAAAAAGGTCCACATTTTTCCGCCGCTTGCCACGGCCTGCTCCACCATGCTCTAAACGCTGATGGCCTTCACGCTTCGCCAGGTTCAATATTTTGTCGCCGTCGCCGAACAGGGCTCGGTGACGCGTGCCGCGCAGAACCTTTCGATCTCACAATCCTCGGTGACGGAAGCGCTGAAGGAACTCGAAACCGACCTCGGCGTCGAGCTCTTCGAGCGCCATCCGCGCGGCCTGACGATCACCCATAACGGCCACCAATTCCTCCGTCATGCGACGAAGATCCTGGCCTCCGTCTCCGATGCGCGCACCAGCTTCTCCAGCCAGCAAGGCGCGCTTTCCGGCACGTTGAATATCGGCGTCACCTCGCTTGTCGCCGGCTACGTGCTCTCCGACCTCCTGGCGCGATACCGGCGCGCCTGTCCGGGCATCGAGGTTAGCGCCATCGAGGATAATGGCGGTTATCTTGAACATCTCCTGGTCGGCGGCGAACTCGATGTCGCCGTCATGGTAATCTCCAACCTGCGCGACCGCATGGCGCTGCAGGCCGAGATCCTCGAAACCTCGCCCTATCGGCTATGGCTGCCGATGGGCCATCCGCTGGTATCGGCCGACATCATCTCGGTCGCCGATATCGCCCGCGAACCGCTGATCATGCTGACGGTCGACGAAATCGAGGAGAATACCGGCAAGCTGCTCTCAGCCCTCGGCGCCCGTCCGCATGTCGCCTTCCGCACCCGCTCGGTGGAAGCGGTGCGCAGCCTGGTTGCCACAGGGGCCGGCGTGGCGCTGCTTCCCGATCTCGTCTATCGCCCCTGGTCGCTGGAAGGCGACCGCATCGAGAGCCGTGACGTCTCCGGATCGTTGCCGGTCGTCCAGGTCGGCATGGTCTGGCGCAAGGGCTCCAGCCTGCCGCAGGCGGCCCGCGATTTCGTCGGCATCGCCGAGAGTCTGCGCTCCGGCCGCATCCGCTGATATCGGAATTTCCGATAACGCCTTTCTGATAAATGAATTTGCGAAAGCGGCTTTTTCGCGTCACCTTTCATCCGGGAACAAACCGCCACGGAAAAGTGGCACCAGACCGGGAGACGGATGATGACCAATCTCTTGAAATCCTGCACGGCAGCGCTCGCCTGCCTGAGCTTGGCGACGCAGGCGATTGCCGCCGAACCGCTGAAGGCGCTCGGCAAGGGCGAAGGAGCGGTCAGCATCGTCGCCTGGGCCGGCTATATCGAGCGCGGCGAGACCGACAAGAACTACGACTGGGTCACCGATTTCGAAAAGGAGACCGGCTGCAAGGTGTCCGTCAAGACTGCCGCCACCTCGGATGAAATGGTCTCGCTGATGAACGAGGGCGGCTTCGATCTCGTCACCGCATCGGGTGACGCTTCGCTCCGTCTCATCGCCGGCAAGCGTGTCCAGCCGATCAACACCGATTTGATCCCGAGCTTCAAGACCGTCGACGAGCGCCTGCAGAAGGGCCCGTGGTATACGGTCGGCGACGTGCATTACGGCGTGCCCTATCTCTGGGGGCCGAATGTGCTGATGTATAATACCGATGCCTTCAAGGACAAGGCGCCGACCAGCTGGAATGTCGTCTTCGAGGAGCAGACCCTGCCCGACGGCAAGTCGAACAAGGGCCGCGTCCAGGCCTATGACGGCGCGATCTATATCGCTGACGCCGCCCTGTATCTGATGGCCCACAAGCCGGACCTCGGCATCAAGGACCCTTACGAGCTGAACGAAGACCAGTACAAGGCCGCCCTTGACCTGCTGCGCGGCCAGCGCAAGCTCATCTCCCGATACTGGCACGACGCGATGATCCAGATCGATGACTTCAAGAACGAAGGTGTCGTCGCCTCCGGTTCCTGGCCCTTCCAGGTCAATCTGCTGCAGGCCGACAAGCAGAAGATCGCCTCCACCTTCCCGGAGGAAGGCGTCACCGGCTGGGCCGACACCACAATGCTGCACGCCGACAGCGAACATCCAAACTGCGCCTATATGTGGATGGAACATTCGCTGCAGGCCAAGGTCCAGGGCGACGCCGCCGCCTGGTTCGGCGCCGTGCCCTCGGTTTCCGCCGCCTGCAAAGGCAACGCGCTGATGGGCGACACCGGCTGCGCCACCAACGGCTTCGATCACTTCGACAAGATCAAGTTCTGGAAGACCCCGGTCGCCAAATGCGCGACGCAGAGCGAGTGCGTGCCCTATCATCGCTGGGTGTCGGATTATATCGGCGTGATCGGCGGGCGGTGAGCCGATCCGCCGTGTGCGTAAAATCCCCTCCCCAACCCCTCCCCACAAGGGGGAGGGGCTAAGAGCGGCGCCGCCGAATCCTGCCGAAACACCAAGGTATTTGCAAAAGGGTACGGCAGGTTAAGCCCCTCCCCCTTGTGGGGAGGGGTTTGGGGCGGGGTCTTCATAGACCAAGGCCAAAGCCCTCTCTGAGAATACAAGACCCGGAGTCCCCAATGACGTCAGCCGTCCGTTTCCAGCAGGTATCGCGCCATTTCGGCCAGGTTCGCGCCGTCGACGGCGTCGATCTTGAGATCGCGCCGGGCGAATTCTTCGCCATGCTCGGCCCCTCCGGCTCCGGCAAGACGACCTGCCTGAGATTGATCGCCGGCTTCGAGCAGCCGAGCGCCGGCCACATCCAGATCTTCGGCGAGACGGCCGACGGCGTTCCGCCCTATCGCCGCAACGTCAATACCGTGTTCCAGGACTACGCTCTCTTCCCGCATCTCAACATCCTCGACAATGTCGCCTACGGGCTGATGGTCAAGGGTGTCGGCAAGGCGGAGCGGATGAAGGCGGCGGGTGATGCCCTCGAACTCGTCAAGCTGCCGGGCTACGGCGCCCGCCGCCCCGGTCAACTGTCCGGCGGCCAGCGGCAGCGCGTGGCGCTTGCCCGCGCCCTCGTCAACAAGCCGAAAGTGCTGCTGCTCGACGAGCCGCTCGGCGCGCTCGACCTCAAGCTGCGCGAACAGATGCAGGAGGAGTTGAAGAGCCTGCAGCGCGCGCTCGGCATCACCTTCGTCTTCGTCACGCATGATCAGGGCGAGGCGCTCTCCATGGCCGATCGCGTCGCCGTCTTCAACAATGGCAACATCGTCCAGGAAGGCACGCCGCAAGATATCTACCGCCGCCCGAAGACCCGCTTCGTCGCCGATTTCGTCGGCTCCTCGAACGTCATCGCGCCGGATCTGATGGCTGCGCTCGGCGGCGACAAACGCTGGGCAAGCCTGCGCCCCGAGGCGATCCGCCTGGCCAGCGACGGCATCGAGGCGACGGTCGAAAATGCAAGCTTCCTCGGCGCCGCCACCCGTCTCGGCGTCGATCTTAGGGGCAGCCGGCTGCATATCACACTGCCGGCCGGCGCGCCTGTGCCTGACGTCGGCGCCGGTATTCGCCTCGCCTGGCAGCCGGCCGATATCCACTACATGGACGATGCGGCATGACGACGCTCACCATCTCGGACGCCAAGACATCGATCCTTCCGGGGCGCAGCGGCGTTTTCGGCCGGATGTCGGATGCCTTCTGGCGGCACCCGAAGCTGCTGCTCTTCCTGATGCTGACGCCGCCGCTGCTCTGGCTCGGCATCATCTATATTGGCTCGCTGATCGCCCTGCTTCTGCAGAGCTTCTTTTCGATCGACGATTTTTCCGGGCTGGTGAATTACGAATTCACCCTTGCGACCTATGCCCAGCTTTTGAGCCCGACGAATTTCGACATCATCATCCGCACCGTCGTGATGGCGGCGCTGGTCACCATCGCTTCCGCATTGATTGCCTTCCCGATCGCCTACTTCGCAGCGCGTTATGCGCAGGGAAAATGGAAGGTGCTCTTCTATCTCGGCGTCATGCTGCCGCTCTGGTCGAGTTATCTCGTCAAGATCTACGCCTGGAAGCTGATCCTCGCCAAGGAAGGCATCCTCACCTGGATTTTCGCGAAGCTCCACCTCTCCTGGCTGCTCGACGGCGTCCTGAACCTGCCCGTCATCGGCGGCAATTCACTCTCGGTGAGTTATCTCGGCACCTTCATCGTCTTCGTCTATATCTGGCTTCCCTATATGATCCTGCCGACGCAGGCGGCGCTCGAACGCGTTCCTGGCAATCTGATCGAGGCTTCGGCCGATCTCGGCGCCACGCCGCGCCAGACCTTCCGCACCGTGCTGCTGCCTTTGGCTCTGCCCGGCATCGTCGCCGGTTCGATCTTCACCTTCTCGCTGACATTGGGCGATTACATCATCCCCCAGATCATCGGCTCGTCCAGGCTCTTCATCGGCCAGGCCGTTTATGCCCAGCAGGGAACGGCCGGCAACGTGCCGCTCGCCGCCGCCTTCTCCGTCGTGCCGATCGTCATCATGGCGCTTTATCTGTCGCTCGCGAAAAAGCTGGGGGCCTTCGATGCGCTCTGACCTCAAGACATCGCCGCTGCCCCTGAAGATCGCCGCCGCCGGCGGGCTGCTCTTCCTGCACCTGCCGATCCTGCTGATCTTCGTCTATGCCTTCACCACCGAGGAAAAGAGCTACCAATGGCCGCCGCCCGGCCTGACGCTGCAATGGTTCGCGGTCGCCTGGAACCGTCCGGACGTCTGGTCGGCGCTTGGCCTATCCGTGCAGGTCGCCGTCATCGCCACCGCGACCGCACTCGTCCTCGGCACACTCTGTGCGGCGGCCGTCAGCCAGACGAAGTTCTTCGGTCGTGAAGCGATCTCGCTGCTGGTCATCCTGCCGATCGCGCTTCCCGGCATCATCACCGGCATTGCGCTGCGCTCCGCCTTCAGCCTGTTCGACATCCCGTTTTCGGTCTGGACCATCGTGCTTGGCCACGCCACCTTCTGCGTGGTCGTCGTTTACAACAATGCGGTCGCCCGCTTCCGCCGCACCTCCGGCTCGCTGATCGAGGCTTCGATGGATCTCGGCGCCGACGGCTTCCAGACCTTCCGTCATGTCATCCTGCCGAATATCGGCACCGCCCTTCTCGCCGGCGGCATGCTCGCTTTCGCATTGTCCTTCGACGAGGTCATCGTCACCACCTTCACCGGCGGTCAGCAATCGACCTTGCCGATCTGGATGCTCGAAGAACTCATCCGCCCACGCCAGCGCCCGGTCACCAATGTGGTCGCCATGGTCGTGGTGCTCGTCACCTTCCTGCCGATCCTGGCAGCCTATTACCTCACCCGCGACGGCGACCAGATCGCCGGCGCCGGCAAATAACAGGGAGAACATCATGGATATCCAAATGCTGATCGGGTCCCGCTTCGAAAAAGGCACGGAGACGGAAGAGCACATCCTGAACCCGAAGACCGGCGAGACGGTGATCGACCTTCCCGAGGCCTCGCTGTCGCAGATCGACGCCGCCGTCCATGCCGCCGAAAAAGCCTTCAAGAGCTGGTCGCAGACGACGCCGGGCGAACGGTCCGGTTACCTGCTGAAGATCGCCGACGCCATCGAGAAGGATGCCGCAGGTTTCGCCACGGTCGAGGCGCTGAACTGCGGCAAGCCGATCAATGCCGTATTGAACGACGAAATCCCGGCGATCGTCGATTGTTATCGCTTCTTCGCGGGCGCCGTGCGCAATCTGCACGCACCGGCCGCCGGCGAATACCTGCCCGGCCATACCTCGATGATCCGCCGCGATCCGATCGGCATCGTTGGCTCGATCGCGCCGTGGAACTATCCGATGATGATGATGGCCTGGAAGCTGGCGCCGGCAATCGCCGGTGGCAATACCGTCGTCTTCAAGCCTTCGGAGCAGACGCCGCTGACGGCGTTGAAAATGGCGAAGCTGCTCTCCGAAATCCTTCCCGAAGGCGTAGTCAACGTCATCCTCGGCCGCGGCGAGAGAGTCGGCAACGCGCTGATCAATCACGCCAAGATCGGCATGGTGTCGATAACCGGCGATGTCGCCACCGGCAAAAAGGTGCTGCAGGCTGCCGCCAAGACGGTCAAGCGCACCCACCTGGAACTCGGCGGCAAGGCCCCTGTCATCGTCTTCGACGATGCCGATATCGACGCCGTCGTGTCAGGCATCCGCACCTTCGGCTATTACAATGCCGGCCAGGACTGCACGGCCGCCTGCCGCATCTATGCCGATGCCAGGGTCTACGATAATTTCGTCGCCGATCTCTCCTCGGCGGTCGCAAGCATCCGCTTCAACCAGACTGACGATACCGAAAACGAGATCGGCCCGCTGATCTCCAGACGCCAGCGCGACCGCGTCGAAAGTTTCGTTGCCCGCGCTTCCGAACACAAGCACATGGAGATCACCACCGGCGGCAAGGTTGCGGGCGACAAGGGCTTCTTCTTCACTCCGACCGTTATTGCCGGCGCGCTGCAGGACGACGAGATCGTTCGCCGCGAGGTCTTCGGCCCGGTCGTCTCGGTCACCCGCTTCTCAGACGCCGACGATGCCGTTAGCTGGGCAAACGACAGCGATTACGGCTTGGCTTCTTCGGTCTGGACCAAGGATATCGGCCGGGGCATGAAGACCGCCGCGCAGCTGCAATATGGCTGCACCTGGATCAACACGCATTTCATGCTGGTCAACGAAATGCCGCATGGCGGCCTCAAACAATCGGGCTACGGCAAGGACATGTCGGTCTACGCACTGGAGGATTACACCGCCGTGCGCCACGTGATGATCAATCACGGCTGAGTGGAGGAAAGGCCGGATCTGGAGAGGATCAGGCCGAGTTCAGCGCGCTCATATTCGCTTTGGCGGCGTCGGCACTGTCGAGCTGGTCTTCAGCGGTCGGGAACAATTTCCCGGCTGCCGCGTCTTCCAGCAAACACAAAGGATGATGCCATGCTGAAATGGGCTCTGATATTTTTCGTGATTTCAATCATCGCCGGCTTTTTCGGTTTTTCCGGCGTATCCGCAGCCACTGCGACCATCGCCCGCGTTCTCTTCGGCATTGCGCTGGTGATCTTCCTGATCTTCCTCGTTCTCGCGCTTTTGGCCGGCCAGGCGATCTTGTAGGCGCTTGCAGGCGCCGCGCAGGAACAATCCGTGGCTCGAACAAGCCGCGGAGCGGTCTACGCCATGTCGCGCAGAGTTTGCCGCGAATTCGCTACAATACCGACCTTAGCCAGGGATGCATTCGGTCTGCCCGCGTTCTCAGCAGCCCGTCGATCGATATCGATCCCGCCCCCGAAGCCGCCAGGACGAACATGCCGCCGGCAATCGCCAGGTCCTTCTCGAAATGCAGCAGCTCATTCTGGCTGGCAAAATTCGTGTGAAAGAGTAAGGCCGTCGCCAGGCAGAAGAAGGCCAGCGCCAATGCGCCAAGCCGGCTGAGGAAACCTGTCGCAACGGAAAGGCCGGCGCCGATCTGAAGTGCTATGACGGCAAATGCAACCGGCGCGGCCAGCCCGAGTTTTGCGAAAATGTCGACGGTCGCGCTGATGTCCGATGCGAGCACCAAGCCTTCGTGCAGGAAGATCAGCGACAGCAGCAGCCTGCCGAGGAGAAGAATGAGATCGGCCAGACTGGGCCGGCTTGCAGCGCTTTCCATCATACCCTCCGGTTTGAAGAGCAAGTGGTTGGCCACCCGCTCCGGCAAGGGGCATTATAGCAGGCTTGCGCCGACATTGATCGCCAGCGCCAGGATCGTCGTATTGAACAGGAACGACAGCACGGCATGCAGCAGCGTCAGCTTGCGCATGCTGGTCGAACTGACCGCGACATCCGCCGTCTGCGCGGCAACGCCGATGGTGAAGGAGAAATAGAGGAAGTCCCAGTAGCCGGGCTCTTCGATGCCGTCGGGAAATTTGAGGCCGCCCTCCTCGTCCGCCCCGCCATAGAAATAATGGGCGTAATGAATGGTGAAGAGCGTATGCAGGAAGATCCAGGAGATCAGGATCGTCAACACCGCGGCACCCGCCCGCGCCAGCGCAACGTCAGGTGCCGCCTCCTTGATCGAATGCAGCTCGATGCCGATGCCGGCAATGCTGGCAAGTGCGGCGCCAATCGAAAGGGCCAGCAAAACGGTGTCTGAGAAATCGAGATCCGCGGAGCGTTTGCGGATGCTCTCGACCGTCGCCCGCAGCATCTTGCGCCAGCTGAGCCCGACAAAAACACCGGCGCTGACATTCCAGCCGAGCAAGATGTTGGCAGCGCTGACCTCCCGCGAGGTCAGAAGCAGGAAGACCACCAGTCCGGCAAGAATGGCGATGATGAAGCTTGCATGTTTGTAGGCAAGCGCCCCAAGCGAATTTGCCGGTTCCTCATCCGCCATACCAGTCTCCGACAAGATATGCCCTTGATAACAGCATGAAAAAGACGCGGCTGCCAACCGGCATCCGCGCCCTCGATTGCATGTCCAAGCCTATCAGGCGGCGGCGAGCTGCAGTTCCTTCTGCACCATAGTGCGCAGCGTCCCCAGATCCTTGGCGAAAGCACGGATGCCTTCGGAGAGTTTTTCCGTCGCCATCGCGTCTTCGTTCATCATCCAGCGGAAGGTCTTCTCGTCGACCGAAACCCTCGGATCCGGCTTCCGGTTATCAGGCGAGAGCTTGCGCTCCAGCTTGCCTTCGTCCTTGGCAAGTTCGTCGAGCAGGTTCGGGCTGATGGTCAGGCGGTCGCAGCCGGCAAGGGCCTCGATTTCACCGGCGCTGCGGAAGGAGGCGCCCATGACGATCGTCTTGATGTCGTTGGTCTTGTAGTAGTTGTAGATTTCGCGGACGGAGATGACGCCCGGATCTTCCTCAGGGCCGAACTCCTTGCCGGTCGATTTCTTGTACCAGTCGAGAATGCGGCCGACGAAAGGCGAGATCAGGAAGACTTTGGCGTCGGCGCAAGCAATCGCCTGGGCCTTGCTGAACAGAAGCGTCAGGTTGCAGTCGATGCCTTCCTTCTGCAGCACTTCCGCGGCGCGAATGCCCTCCCAGGTGGAGGCGAGCTTGATGAGGATGCGATCCTGACCGATGCCGCGCTCCTTGTAGGCGGCGATGATCGACCGCGCCTTGGCAAGCGACGCCTCGGTATCGAAGGAGAGATCGGCATCGACCTCGGTCGAGACACGGCCCGGGACGAGCTTCACCAGGGCGGCGCCGACGGAGATGGCGAGGCGATCGGCCACAGCTGAGGAAACGGCTTCGGAATTACCGCCCTGCTTCTTGCCCCAGGCGACAGCTTCCTTGATGACGTCGGCAAACATCGGCGTGCCGAGTGCCTTCAGCACGATGCTCGGGTTGGTCGTGCAATCCACCGGCTTCAGGCGGGCGACGGCCTCGATGTCGCCGGTATCGGCGACGACGGTGGTAATCTCGCGGAGTTGGTCAAGCTTGGATGTCATGGTCAATAATCCTTGTTGAACTTGGGCTGCGACCGGCGCGAGTTCCGCCCGGCAAAGGTGATCTACCGACAGCTTGTCTGCATGCTGCGGGCGAAAATGCGCGCATCCGTCACGGATGATTCATAAACGTGAAGGACAGTGGCCGTGTTCCCGCGGCTAAACGTCCGCCCGAACGCAAGCGACGCCTGCGACTGGAAGGCCGGTCGTGACTTTCGGCATGCCCGCACTATGTCCTCCTCGGACGGACAGAACGATTTCGTGTGGCCAGGACTATCGCCGTTCGCCCGAGGGAAAGTCAAGGACATTTGTGCATTTCAATTGACATAAGTGTCACACCCGTCATTATCCCCGCAACAAACGTGCCGTGACAACCGTTGATCCCAAAAGGGATTTAGGGCGGGAATTCGGCTGGAGGAAATGTGGTCAAGCTCAAACGCGGCACGCACACGGCCTATTCCGAGGCATCCTCGCTGCGGCTGAGGGCGGCATGGCTCTACTATAATGAAGGCCTGACCCAGAAGGACGTCGCCGAACAGCTCGGCATCAGCCGCACCACTGTGATCCGCCTGCTCGACGAGGCGATGAAGCGCAGCGAAGTCCAGATCTGGATCAACGATTCGATCGGCGATTGCGTTGAACTTGCGGTAAAGCTGGAGCGCGCCTATGGCCTCGACGAGGCGATCGTCGTGCCGGCGCCGGTCCATGGCGACGTCAATTCGCTGGCGAGGAATGTCGGGCTGGCGCTGGGCCAGTTCCTCTCCGAAGCCATCCCCGACGACTACACCATCGGCGTCGGCTGGGGCCGGACCATGACCGCCTCGCTGTCGAGCTTCCGGCCGCCGCGCCGTGCCAATTGCAAGGTCGTCTCCCTGCTCGGCGGCATCGTCGCCGTGCACCAGACGAACCCGATCGATTACACATGGCGGCTGGCAAATCAGCTCGGCGCCGAATGTTATATGTTCCTGGCGCCGCTTCTCGTCGATTCCGTCGAGACCAAGCGCAACCTGATCGAGAAATGCGGACTGGACACAATCTACCGTCTCGCCGAGAACCTTGATCTGGCGATCGTCAGCTGCGGCGATATCGGCCCGCATTCGACCTCGTTGTCGGAGGGCTGGATCTCGAAAGCCGAGCTGCAGCAGTTGATCGATGCCGGCTGCGTCTGCGACACCATGTTCAACTTCCTCGACAAGGACGGCAATTCCGTCGACCACTCGATCAATCGGCGCGTCATGTCCGTCGATCTCGATACGCTGAAAGAGGCCAAGCACATCGTGCTCTCCTCCGGCGGCGCCCACCGCGCCGTCGCCATCCGCGCCACGATCAAGCGCATCGGCTGCAACACGCTGATTACCGATGAAAGTGCGGCCCGAGAATTATTGCGACTGGCGGAATGACATTTCGTCCCTCTCCTCCGCAGCCGGAGAAGTGCCGGAGCGATAGGGAGGCGATGAGGGGTGAGCGACGCAAGGAGCGACCGGTCGGAGCAATCAGCAACGACCGACCTCCCTCAACACTCTCAGGCCTGCGCCGATTCCCAGCCGAGCATCGCCCGCTTGCGGGTGAGGCCCCAGTGGTAACCTGTCAAAGCACCATTCTTGCCGAGCGCCCGGTGGCAGGGCACGACGAAGGAGATCGGATTTGCCCCGACCGCAGCCCCGACAGCGCGCTGTGCCGTCGGCCGGCCGATATCATTGGCGATATCGGAATAGGTGACGGCCTTACCGAATGGGATCTTCATCAGGCTCTGCCAGACACGCACCTGGAAATCCGTGCCGATCAGCACGACGCGCAGCGGCTGCTCGGACGACCATCTGCCGGGCTCGAAGATGCGGGCGGCGTAGGGAACCGTCGCCTGCAGGTCCTCGATATAACAGGCATTCGGCCAGCGGCAGGTCATGTCTTCGAGACAGGCCCGCTCGTCGCCGGAATCGCTGAAGGCGAGGCCAGCCAGGCCGCGGTCGGTCACCATGATCAGCGCGACACCGAAGGGGCAGATGTGGAAGCCGTAACGGATGGTGAGGCCACCGCCCTTGGCCTTCCACTCGCCGGGCGACATCGCCTCATGGGTGACGAAGAGATCATGCAGCCGGCTCGGGCCGGAGAGGCCGACCTCGATCGAGGTTTCGAGCAGCGGCATATCTTCCTTGCGCAGCAGCCGCTTGGCATGGTCGAGCGTCACCGCCTGCAGGAAACCCTTGGGTGACAGGCCGGCCCAGCGGGTAAAGGTCTTCTGCAGCTGCGTCGGCGACTGATTGAGCCGCGCGGCGATCGCCTCCAGCGAAGGCTGGTCGCGGTAATCCTCGGTGATGAGTTCGATCACCCGACGGACAATGTCATAATCGGGGCCGTCAGGCGTGATGTCTGTTTGCAGGTTCGCAATCATATTCATCGTCTTTCTCCTTGTCGTAAGGAGATAATCAATAGGCTGTTCGCAAACCACCCGTTTCTTGCGCACCCGTCAGCTAAGTTCAGATACGCTGCTTGACCGTGGCGAGCGCGCCTTTGAAGGCTTTGGCAAAGCTTTCACGATCGTCGGGGTTGAGGAAGGAACCAATATCGGTGCGCCGGCCCTCGCCGAATATCTGCATGGAAAGGATGCCGAGCTCCTGGTGCCGGCGGATGAGGAAACGCGCCCAGAACGGATTGAAATGATGCTCCACCATTCGTCCCGATGGCGCAAACTTGCGCACAGACACATCGGTGCGCGACACCGTCACCTGTTCGCGCGCTCTCCCCGAGCGATAATTCAGCCAGAAAGCGCCATAGATAAGCAGGAAATCCAGCCCGAAGAAGAAACCGATCGGCCAGGCGCCGGTCGCGATGAAGAACATGCCGTAGAGGAAGCAGACGGAACCGGACAGAACAAGCAGCACCCTAAAGCCCCGGCGGCCGAGCGATCGGTGGGGGAAGAGTTCGGCAGCGAAAACAGGCTGCTCGTTGAAGCTATCGGCGTTGCTTTCCATCATGGCTGCTGAGTATAGATTCACCATGGCGAATCCGAAACTCAAATCCGTGACCAAACCGTCGCAAAACTCGAATGTGATCGCCCACCGCAAACCGGCGGCGGCAGTGAAGACCGCCTATTCGCTGGCCGAGCGCGAGGAGATCTTCCGCCGCTTCTCGGTGCAGCGGCCGGAACCGAGGGGCGAACTCGAGCATACCAACCCCTTTACCCTGGTCGTTGCAGTCGCACTGTCGGCGCAGGCGACCGATGTCGGCGTCAATAAGGCGACCCGCGCCCTCTTCAAGCTTGCCGATACGCCGGAAAAGATGCTCGATCTCGGCGAGGGGCGGCTGCGCGATCACATCAGGACGATCGGTCTCTATCGCAACAAGGCGAAAAACGTCATCGCGCTCTCGCAGATGCTGGTCGACGATTTCGCCGGCAAGGTGCCGGAGACGCGAGAGGAACTGGTGAAATTGCCGGGCGTCGGCCGCAAGACCGCCAATGTCGTGCTGTCAATGGCCTTCGGCCAGGCGACGATGGCCGTCGACACGCATATCTTCCGCATCGCCAATCGCATCCGGCTTGCCCCCGGCAAGACGCCCGACGAGGTCGAGGCGCGGCTGATGAAGGTGATCCCGCAACATTACCTCTATCACGCCCATCACTGGCTGATCCTGCACGGTCGCTATACTTGCAAGGCGCGCCGCCCGGAATGCGAGCGCTGCGTCATCGCCGACCTCTGCAAGTCGCCTGAGAAGAGTTGGGATATACCGGCGCCGCTCGTCGAGCTACCGCCGCAGGTGATCGGCGAGGCCGTGGAATAGGACAGGGCATCTCTGCCCTGCCGCCGTGCCTCAGCTTCGCATACCGGCCTCGCGCGCGGAAATCAGCTTGTGCAGATGCACCATCATGCCGGCGGCGAACAGCGGGGTCAGAAGATTGACGAACGGAACCGCCAGAAACAACGCGATCACCAGCCCGCCAAGAAAGACGGTGGAGGCGTGTTTGGCGCGGACGAGCCGCGCCTCCTCAGGCGAACGGAAGCGCATGGCGGCGAATTCGAAAAATTCCCGTCCGAGCAGATAGCCGTTCACCAGAAAGAACGCGACCAGATTGACGCCCGGGATGAACAGCAGCAGCAACGCCACGATATTACCGAGGATAACCACGCCGAGGAACTTGATCGAGCTTACGATCGCCGGCGCGAGCGGCATGGCGGTGCCCGCCGCGTCCTGGGGATAATCGCGTTTTTCAATGACGTCGGCGACATCGTCAAGAAACAGGCCAGCGATCAGCGCCGTGACAGGTGACAGCAGCAACGCCAGGATCAGCGCAAGACCGATCCCGGCAAGAATTGCGAAAACCAGGGCGAGCCACCCGGCCCAATCCGGCACATCGGGAAAGAAGCTGGTGAGCCAGGGAAAGAGGAAGGCCATGAAGGCCCCGCGCAGCGCGAACCAGAGACCGACCAGAACGAGGACCGTCAGGCCGAGCACTTTCCAGAAGACCGAACGTGTTTCCGGCGCGAACAAATTGGTCAGCGATAGTCGAGCGGCATCAAGGATCATGTCTTAGGCGTCTCCGGTTGCGCCGAAGATGTAGGAAAGATTGATGCCACCCACAAGAGAGAATAAAATTGCAGTCGGTAATAGAAAACTTGTCGAAAATGAAATGCTAATATAGTATTGTCACGTATCTGAATATGCATGGGCCTGAGAAGCAGCTTCCGAAATAGTTGCAAAGACAAGGGGTCGCAACAGCGCATCCACGGAACGCCTCTAAGGAAAAACGGGGGAGGCTGATGTGGAAGACTTTGTGCAAAAACTCAGGCAATACGCAAAAAGCGGCACTCCGGCCGAGCGCCGCATTGCGAAATATTTCACCGAACATCTGAACGACCTGCCGTTCGAGACGGCTGCGTCGGTCGCCGACAGGCTGGATCTCTCGCCGATGACCGTTGGGCGCTTCCTGCGCGCGCTCGGCTATCAGGGATTGGACAGTGTCAAAGTAGAAATTCGCGAGACCGTGACGACATCGCCGGCGCAATTGCAGAGCGCCATGAGCGAGCTGCATCAGGACGCCGCCGAGGGCAAACCGCTCGCCGTGCTGGTTGCCGAACAGATCCAGGCGCTCCACCATATCTACCATCTGACGGCGCAGCCGCACTGGTCCGAAGCCGTCAGCCTGATCAGCACCGCCCGGGAAGTGTCGATCGCCACGCATGCCCGGCTTGCAAGCCTTGCCCATCATTTCTGCCAGCGGCTGACGCAGGCGCGTGACGGCGTGCGCACGCTCGACGGCGCCGACAACCGTTTTGCCGAGCTCTTCGCCAGGCTGGCGGTCGACGACGCGCTGCTCGTCATCATCGATTGTCGCCGCTTCGCCAAGGCGCGCCTGCTTGCCAGGACGGCGCGGCGCTACGGTTATAAGGTCGTGCTCATTTCACCGCAGCAGGCGGACTGGATGGCGGATCAGTCGAATGTCATGCTGCCCTTGCCGCCCGCGCGCGCGCCCGATCTCGACAATCTTCCGCCGCTGATCGCACTGCTCGACTGCCTGTCGGAATCCGTCATCCTCGAAGTCGGGGAAGAGGCCGCCCTTCGCCGCCGCCGCATGATGGAGTTTGCGACCGTCCTCGGCGAGACGGCGAACCACTAAGGCGCGTTCCGCTTCGTGGTGGCATCTAATGAGCGCACCACTATCATCAGCTTCGAAAAGGACCGCCTTTAAGCGGTCTGTTTGAAGCTCATGCCGTCTGCGCCCCCTCTGTAGTTCCGTCAGCAGAAATTCCCCAACAACTTGAAGTATTGTCATAGCTGCGGCGGGCAAGAAGAAGAAGCTCCACAAGAAGATTCTTCGCCTGAGGGTATCGCCGGGGAGCGATAGTTGTGTAGATTGCAACCAGCGAGGAGGTAGTCTTCATGTCGACTTTCCGGAATGCAGTTGTTTCTTTGCCCGGCAGGCCGCCGGGTCATAGCCCAGCCCCACAAGTTCACACGCGAGAAACCGAAGTCTTTCGCGTGATCCATGGCCTGTATCGTTTCAATGCGGCGACGAGGAGTTCGATGCACCACCAGGAACCGTCGTTGTTTTGCCACCGCATGCGCGACACAGCTGGCGGAATATAGGTGACGAACTCGGCCAAATGTTCGGCACAGTTACTCCAGCAGGTTGCGAGCAATTATTTGTCGATAATGAAGCCTGCTCTGCCGACACTCCCGAGAAAAATGCTGTGATCGAAGAGCATTTTGGGATGATCAGTGATCTGACGCTGGCTCTTGGGTTGGCATAAAGCATAAAGAACCCGACTGCCGCTTTGGCAGTGTTACCGTTGGAGGGGCGTTTCATGGAGATACACGCAATCAATTCTCCAGCTGATTTCGAAGAGGGGCTTGCGCTCATCAATGCAATGGGAAAATGGGACGCAGAAGAGTCCAGAAAGTTCGGGGTGCCCGATGCCGTATTGTTCGAATACATCTACGGACACACCGCAGAAACTCTGATGGAAAAATTCGGTCAACGCGGCGCGGGCTTCTTCTTGGCTCGCGCAGATAAACACGTGGCCGGGTGTGTTGGTTATTCGAAGTCAGATGACAGTGTCGCCGAATTACAGAAAATGTACGTCCGTCCCGCGTCAAGAGGTCAAGGTGTTGCGAAGGGCCTGATGACCGCCTGCTTGGATGCAATGCGCGATGACGGATACGCAAATGTGCGATTGGAAACCGTGACGTTTATGAGTGACGCCATTGCTCTCTACGATGCCTTTGGCTTCAAACGAAGCGAGCAGTTTAGAACCGTTCCGCTAAGCTTGCAGCCCATCACGATTTTTATGGCGAGGAAGCTCTAGCAATCCCAGGAAAGTGCGCAGCGGGTTTTCCCGGGAATGCGTAAAACAAAGGGATGGAACATCTCCGTGTTTCGGAGAAAAACGGAGATGTTCTAACTGCTACTGCATCGTTTCCAGCTCAGTGCGATGTCGGTGCATGGCGAGAAGACGGCGGTAGTCGCGGTCGTAGAGCGCCTGCTTCGCCTTATCGGGAAGCCGTTCATCGCCGCCCGGATACATCGCCTCGCCGGCAGCCGCCAGATCTGCGTGCAAGCCGCAGGCGACGGATGCGGCGATCGCCGTGCCGAGCAGCACCGCCTCGTTCATCCTCGGCACCACGACTTTGCAGCCGGTGGCATCGCTGTAGAGTTCCATCAGCACCGGGTTCTTCACATGCCCGCCGGCAATATGCAGCGTATCGGGCACGTAGCCGTATTGCTTCATCATTTCCAGAATATGCCGAATGCCGAGCGCAATCGCCACGGCAGTGCGCCAGTAAAGCGTGCAGAGGCCATCGAAGGACGTATCGAGGCTCAGCCCGCTGACGACGCCGACGGCGTGCGGATCGGCGAGCGGCGAGCGATTGCCATGGAAATCCGGCAGCACGAAAATGCGCGCCCCGAAGGCATCGCCCTGCTCGGTCCGCAATTCGGCAATGCGTGAGACGATCCTCTGATGCAGCGCTGCCGTCGGCTCGCCGCCGGCGGCATGCATGCGCACGATGTGGTCGAGCAGCGCACCGGTCGCCGATTGCCCCGCCTCCACCAGCCAGGATTGCGGGAAAACTGCCTCGTAATAGGGACCCCACATGCCAAGGCTCGGCTGGCGTTGCCTGGAGAAGGTGACGATACAGCTCGACGTGCCGGCGATCAGCGCCAACTGGTGCTCGCGCTTTGCAGGATCGGCGGCATAACCGCCGAGCGCGCCGAGCGCGCCGGCATAAGCGTCGATCATCCCGGCCGAGACATGGCAGTCGGTGGTCAGCCCCAGCGCCTCGGCCGCCTCCGGCGTCAGCCAGCCGACGCTGCCTCCGACCGGCACGGTCTCATCCGGCAGCTGGCCGCGCGACCGAAGGTCCTCGAGACCGATCCGCTCCAGGAAATCCTGCTGCCAGCCCTTTTCGAGATGGGCGAGATAGTTCCATTTCGCCGTCAGCGTGCAACGCGACCGGGCAGGCGATCCGGTCGATTTCCACGTCATGAAATCGGCGAGATCGAAGAAGTAGCCGGCCTTTTCCCATGTGGAGGGCAGCTTCTTCTTCAGCCACATCAGCTTCGGCATCTCCATTTCGGGCGACATGACCTGCCCGGAATGTTCAAGCACAGCGTGGCCCGTCGCCGTGCAGAAATCGGCTTCCTTCAGCGCCCGGTGATCGAGCCAGACGATCGTGTCGAACCGCTTCTCGCCGCCGGTGGAAACGCTGAGCTGCCGGCCCTCGACATCGCGCACGACAAGCGAACAGGTGGCGTCGAAGCCAATCGCGCCGACCGAAGCTGCCGCGATGCCGGATTGCTGCATCGCGCTACGCACCGCCGCGCAGGCAGCGGACCAGATGTCCTCGGAATCGTGTTCGGCATGGTTCTCGCGCGGCCGGTTCATCACGATCGGATGTTCGGCCTTGGCGAGCAGGCGGCCGCGGGCATCGAAGACGCCGGCGCGCGCACTGCCGGTGCCGACATCCACCGCAACCACATGATCCCGCATCAAATCTTGATCCCGTCCAGCTTATGGTTGCGGACAAGGTGTATCAATTCCGGCATGGCGTCAAACACCACGTCAGGCGCAAGCCGGTCGAGTTCGGCGCGATAGCCGGCGAAGTTGGCATGCGATCCGCCGGTGAAGGCGAAGACCGTCATACCCGCCGCCTTGGCGGCGGCAATGCCGGCCGGGCTGTCCTCGATGACGATGCAATGAGCAGGCTCCACCTGCATTTCACGCGCCGCATGCAGGAAGAGATCGGGCGCCGGTTTGCCGCGCTTGACCATCGTCGCACTGAAGAGATCGGGCAGTCTGCCGAGAAGCCCGGTGACGGAAAGTGACAGCCGGATGCGTTCCAGCTGGCTTGAGGAGGCGACGCAGCAGGGAATGCTAAGCCGGTCGATCGTCGCGGCCATACCGTCGATCGGCTTCAATTCGGTGCGGAAGCGGGCGTAGAGATCGGTGCGAATGCGCTCGAGGAATTCCTCATCGGCATGCACGTTGAATTCGGTTTCCAGCGTATCGATGAGCGTCGACAGGCTGCGGCCGAGAAAGCGCTCATACGCCTGGTCCTCGGTGATCGATACGCCGAGATCGGTCATCGCCCCGACCAGCACGCTGATCGAGATCGGCTCGCTATCGACGAGCACGCCATCGCAATCGAAGATGATCAGCCGTGGTTCAGCGTCAGCCATGGAGGACCCAATCTGAGTTCGATTTCGCACGCACGACCGTCCCACGTCCTCGCAAGGCTGGACGGACGGCGGCAACGAATGCCGCCACGGATTGCCTACACTGCGAGCTTGCCGTCGAGATAGAGCTGCAGCGTCTCCCGCGTGCCCTTTTCCCACAGAGTTTTGAGAGCATGGGCGAAACGCTTGCGGAAAAGTTCGGATTTCGCCACCTCGCCGAAAATATCGTCAAAGGCGAGGAAGACCGACGGATCGTCCTTTGCCTTCAGCGCTGCCGCATGCAGCCGCTCGGCGCTGGCATCGTTGAAGACGATATCCCTGCCGCTGTCGGTTTTGCCGGCGAAATAGCGGCACCAGAGCGCCGAGACCAGCGACAGGCCGACGACATCCCTGCCCTGGCTGAGATTGTCGAGCGTCGACGGCAGGATGAATTTCGGCTGGCGGTTGGATCCGTCCTGCGCCAGCCGCGGAATGGTGTCGGCGATCTTCGGGTTGAGCAGGCGATGTTCGATCAGCGCGAAATAATCCGTCAGCGACGTGTTCGGCACCGGCGGTATGATCGGGATGATCTCGTCTTTCTCGAGCTTGGCGAGGAAGGCGCGGATCAGCGGATCTTCCATGGAATCATGAACGAAATGAATGTCCATCAGTGCCGCCGGATAGGCGATCGCCGCATGCCCGCCGTTGAGGATGCGGATCTTCATATGCTCATAGGGTGTGACATCGGGCACGAAGGTCACGCCGACCTTTTCCAGTGCCGGCCGGCCGGCGGTGAACTTGTCCTCGAGCACCCACTGCTTGAATTCCTCGCAATAAACCGGCCAATTGTCCTCGATCTCGAAATTGTCCCTGAGGATATCGATCTCCCGCTGGCCGGTTGCCGGCGTGATGCGGTCGACCATCGCATTCGGGAAGGCGACGTTCGCCCGGATCCACTCGGCAAAGCCGGGATCCGACAGTGCCGCCGTACCGACGACGGCATTGGCGGTGACGATGCCGTTATGGGGAATGTTGTCGCAGGACATGACGGTGAAAGGACCGATGCCCTTGTCCTTCCGCGCCTTCAACCCGGCGACGATCAGGCCGAACACCGTCTGCGGCGCACCGGGATTCTGCCCGTCGGCGGCGATCGCCGGATGGGCCGGATTGAATGTGCCCGATGCATCGATGAAATAACCGCCCTCGGTGATCGTCATCGAGACGATGCGGGTTTCGGG
The DNA here is from genome assembly GCF_000271845.1 of Rhizobium leguminosarum bv. trifolii WSM2297. The sequence continues at coordinate 3,080,972 of NZ_JH719395.1, forward strand.
ATCGGCGAGCCTGGCGATGATCGCGGCGGGATCGCCGACTGGCAGGATATCGATCATCGGCGCGGTGACGCGCGCCGCCGTCTTGTTGTTGTCCTGCTCGACCACCGTCGTCAGGAAATCCTGTGCCGCAAGCTTTTCGCGCATCGCGGCATCCGACGGCAGCACGCCGGCGCCGATGATCGCCCAGTCGTGATCCGTGCCCTGATTGAAGAGATCGTCGAGATAGATCGCCTGATGGGCCCGGTGGAAATTGCCGACGCCGAAGTGCACGATACCGGCTTTCAGCGATGCCCTGTCATATCCAGGGACCGCGGCAGTGCGCGCCGCGTCCGAAAGCGTTGCCAGCGATAGTTTGCACGTCATGTTTCAGTCCTCTTGAAGGTCTTGCCGGAACGGCCGGGCGCCATCGCCCGGCTCGCATGCCTGCCCCCAGCCGGCGGCCTGCCTCAGATGGCAAGGCCGCCCTCGTTGAATTTGTGAATACGCGAACGGTCCGGCGTCAGGTAGACCGTATCGCCCGCCTTCGCGGCAAAATCGCCGCTGCCGCGCGCCGTCAACATGCCAATCTCCCCGGCATCGATATGCAGGAAAGTGTCGGAACCGAGATGCTCGGCGACCACGACCCTGCCCTTCCAATCGCCGCTCTCCATCGACAACAACACATGTTCGGGCCGGATGCCGATCGTATGGGCGCCGCGCTGCGCCGCGTTCTGGCCCTTGATGAAATTCATCTTCGGCGAGCCGATAAAGCCGGCGACGAAAAGGTTGCGCGGCCGGCTGTAAAGCTCGAGCGGCGATCCGACCTGCTCGATATTGCCACGGTTCAGCACGACGATCTTGTCGGCCATGGTCATCGCCTCGACCTGATCGTGGGTGACATAGACCATCGTCGTCTTCAGCTGCTGGTGCAACTCGCTGATTTCGAGGCGCATGTTGACGCGCAGCGCCGCATCGAGGTTCGACAGTGGTTCGTCGAACAGGAAGGCCGAAGGCTGGCGCACGATGGCGCGGCCGATCGCGACGCGTTGGCGCTGGCCGCCGGAAAGCTGGCGCGGCTTGCGCTCCAGGTAGTCGGTGAGATTGAGCACCCGTGCGGCATCCGTCACCTTGCGGTCAATCTCCGCCTTGTCCATGTTCGCCATCTTCAGCGGGAAGGCGATATTGTTGCGCACGCTCATATGCGGATAGAGCGCGTAGGACTGGAACACCATGGCAAGGCCGCGCTCCGACGGCGCCTTTTCGGTGGCATCGCGGCCATCGATGACGATCTTGCCGCCGGAAACGTCCTCGAGACCGGCGATCAGCCTGAGGAGCGTGGACTTGCCGCAGCCCGATGGGCCGACGAAGACAACGAATTCGCCGTCCTGGATGTCGAGATCGATCGAAGGGATGACCTTGGCTTCGCCGAAGACCTTGGAAACCTTCTGAAGGGTAATGCTGCCCATGTTTCTCTCCCTTTATCTTATTTCACAGCGCCGAAGGTCAGGCCGCGGACGAGTTGTTTCTGGCTGAACCAGCCGAGGATCAGGATCGGCGCAATCGCCATGGTCGATGCCGCCGAGAGCTTGGCGTAGAACAGCCCCTCCGGACTGGAATAGGAAGCGATGAAGGCCGTCAGCGGCGCCGCTTTGGAGGCGGTGAGGTTGAGCGTCCAGAAGGCCTCGTTCCAGGCAAGGATGATGTTCAGAAGCAGCGTCGAAGCGATGCCCGGCACCGCCATCGGCGTCAGCACGTAGACGATCTCCTTCATCAGCGACGCCCCATCCATGCGGGCCGCTTCGAGGATCTCGCCGGGAATCTCCTTGAAGTAGGTATAGAGCATCCAGACGATGATCGGCAGGTTGATCAGCGTCAGCACGATCACCAGCCCGGTGCGCGTATCGAGCAGGCCCGAATTGCGAAACAGCAGATAGATCGGGATCAGTGCGCCCACAGGCGGCATCATCTTGGTCGACAGCATCCACATCAGCACATCCTTGGTCCGCTTGGTCGGCGAAAACGCCATCGCCCAGGCGGCCGGAATGGCGATGATCAGGCCGATCAGCGTCGAGCCGAAGGAAATGATCACCGAGTTCATGAAGTGGCTGAGATAGTTCGACCGGCTCTGCACTTCCGCGTAGTTCTCCGTCGTCCAGTGGAAGAACAGGAACTGCGGCGGCGAGGCGATGGCGTCGGCTTCCGATTTGAAGCTGGTGAGGAACGTCCACAGGATCGGGAAGAAGATCAGGATGCCGAGCGCCCAGGCAATCGCGGTGACGATCACCTTGCGTCGGGTTGTGACTTTTCTGGCCATCTCAAGCCTCCAGATTCTTGCCGACGAGGCGGACGAGGAAGATCGCGACGATATTGGCAAGTACGACCGCGACGATACCGCCCGCCGAAGCGCCGCCGATATCGAACTGCAACAGCGCCTGCGCATAGACGAGATAGGTGAGGTTGGTGCTGTCGGTGCCTGGCCCGCCATTGGTGGTGACGAGGATCTCGGCAAAGACCGAAAGCAGGAAGATCGTCTGGATCAGGATCACCACGGTAATGGCGCGGGCCATATGCGGCAGGATGATGTAGATGAATTTCGAGATCGGCCCGGCGCCGTCCATTTCGGCCGCTTCCTTCTGCTCTTCGTCGAGCGACTGCAGGGCAGTCAGCATGATGAGGGTGGCAAAGGGCAGCCACTGCCAGGCAACGATCAGAATAACCGAGAACAGCGGCGCATTGGCCAGCCAGTCGATCGGTTGCAGGCCGAGCGCCTTGGCAAGATGCGCAAAGAGGCCGTTGACCGGGTTCATGAACATGTTCTTCCAGACCAAGGCTGCCACCGTCGGCATGACGAAGAACGGCGCAATCACCAGGATGCGCACGATGCCTTGGCCATACATCGGCTGGTCGAGCAGCAGCGCGAAGGCGATGCCGCCGATGACGGTGATCAGCAGTACGCCGGCGACGAGCACCAGCGTGTTGATCAGCGCCGCGAAGAAGGCCGGATCGGACAGAAAATATTCGTAATTCAGAAAGCCGACGAAGCTTTCCATGCCAGGATTGAGCAGATTGTAGTTCAGCGTCGAGAAATAGATCGTCATCGCGAGCGGGACGATCATCCATGCAAAGAGGAGCAGCACGGAGGGCGCAATCATCAGGCGCGCTGCGGAGCGGGTATGCAAGGTTGCCATGGCAATCACCGATCTGATCTGAAGCGGGGAGCGGCCGCAAGAAAGCTTTGTCTGAAAAGCGGCCGCCGATGCAGTTCGGGCATCGGCGGCCCAGAGGGGCGGATTGTCAAGGATCCGCCTTTGGCTCAGGAGGTTATTACTTAATGTAGCCGGCCTTGGTCATTTCACGCGTTGCCAGCTGCTGTGCGCTCTTCAGCGCCTGGTCGACCGAAATCTGGCCGGCAAGGGCTGCCGAGAATTGCTGGCCCACCGCCGTGCCGATGCCCTGGAATTCCGGGATCGCCACGAACTGGACGCCGACATAAGGGACCGGCTTGACGGTCGGCTTGGTCGGATCGGCCGAGTTGATCGAGTCGAGCGTCATCTTGGCGAAGGGAGCAGCCTTCTGGTAATCCGCGTTCGCATAGAGCGAGGTGCGGGTGCCGGGAGGTGCGTTCAGCCAGCCTTCCTTTTCAGCGACGAGGTTGGTGTAGTCCTTGCTCGTGGCCCAGGCGACGAACTTCTCGGCGGCTTCGACCTTCTGCGAGCCCGCCGGGATGGCGAGGTTCCAGGCCCAGAGCCAGTTGCCGCGCTTGCCGAGGCCCTTGTCCGGGGCAAGAGCAAAGCCGACCTTGTCGGCGACCTGCGACTGCTTCGGATCGGCGACGAAGGAAGCAGCGACCGTTGCGTCGATCCACATGCCGCACTTGCCGGTCTGGAAGAGCGCCAGGTTCTCGTTAAAGCCGTTGGAGGACGCGCCCGGAGGACCGGCATCCTTCATCAGCTTGACATAGAAGTCGAGCGTGTCCTTCCACTCGGGCTGATCGAACTGCGGCTTCCACTTTTCATCGAACCAGCGGGCGCCGAAGGAGTTGGACATGGCCGTCAGGAACGCCATGTTCTCGCCCCAGCCGGCCTTCCCACGCAGGCAGATGCCGTAGATTTCCTTGTCCTTGTTGGTGATCTTGCGGGCAGCGTCCGCAACGAAGTCCCAGGTCGGGGCGTCGGGCATCTTCAGGCCGGCGGCGTCGAACAGGTCCTTGCGGTACATGACCATCGAGCTTTCACCGTAGAACGGCGCCGCATAGAGCTTGCCGTCCGTGGTCAGGCCGCTGCGGATCGCCGGCAGCAGATCGTCGACGTCGTAGTTGGCGCCGAGATTGTCGAGCGGCAGCAGCCAGCCCTGTTTTGACCAGATCGGAACTTCGTAAGTGCCGATCGTCAGAACGTCGTACTGGCCGCCCTTGGTCGCGATGTCGGTCGTGACCTTCTGGCGCAGCACGTTCTCTTCGAGGGTTACCCATTCAAGGTCGATGCCGGGATTCTTCGCCTTGAAATCATCCGTCAGCTTCTGCATCCGGATCATGTCGCCGTTATTCACGGTTGCGATTGTCAGCGTCTCGGCCGAAGCCATGCCGGCAAACGCCAGCGCTGAGCAGGCGCCCAGCAGAAAAGTTCTCAATGTCATATCTTCCTCCCAGAAGACGGGGTGTGAGCATTCGCTTCGCTCATGGGCAATTACTCAATAAACGATAAAGAATGTCAATCGGCAATCGTTGCTGCGGCGCCGAAGGAAGTAGCTATCCATTGATTTTAAATGAGTATTTTTGCTCAATTCCTGAGCAAAAACTCAGCCGTCTCTTCGTCGGTAATCAATGCATTGATTTGCTGGCCGACAACGGCGGCTCGGATCGCCTTGAACTTGCGCTTGCCCTTGGCCAGCCCGATGACCATCGACGCGTCGCGAGATGGGATCGGCGCCGACGCGACGCGTTCGTTGATCGGGTTGTCGAGCAACCTGCCGTCGACGTCGAAGATCCAGCCGCAGATCTCGCCGACGGCGCCGCCGCGCATCAGCTCCATCATCTCGTCCTTCTCGAGGAAGCCGTCGACGCAGAGCGGCCCGTCGATGCCGAGCTCGCCGATGCCGACGAAGGTGACGTCGGCCTGCGCGCTCATATCGAGCGTCGAGCGCACCAGCTGCTGACCATGCAGCAGCTCCCGCTCTTCCGCCGAGGTGACAAGCACCGGCAGCGGCATCGGATAATGCCGCGCCTTGACCGCATCGGCCATGCTGAAGATGACGTTGTAATAGGCGGCCGATCCGTCCGGGGCGATATTGCCGGTCAGTGAAACGATGCGGTGATTGGGACATTCGATCGCCGGAAGCTGGTCGACGGCCGCCTTCAGCGTACGGCCGGTCCCGACGGCAAGCACGATCGGCTCGGCCCGTTTCAGCCACCGCTCGATCTCGGCCGCGGCCGCCTCGGCAATACCGACGGTCGCCGACGACCCGGAATCGCTCGGCACCACCTCCACATGTTTCAGCCCGAATTTCCGCCGCAGCTGACTGGCGAGTTCCAGGCAGGCGGCGATCGGATGATCGAGCCGGACCTTGATCAGACGCTCGGCAACCGCCAGCGATACCAGCCGTTGCGCCGATTGCCGCGAGATGCCCATCGCGGCGGCGATTTCATCCTGCGTGCGCCCGGCGACGTAATAGAGCCAGCCGGCACGTGCCGCATCGTCGAGGCGTGCCGCGGTCTCGGATCTTTTTGCCATTCAATGCCTACCACGCAAAGTGAGCCGGCGTGCCGCCGCCGAACATGATTTGAAACTGTATCGCGCCAGATCAAAACAAAATTCCGGCAAATGTCGAGCCTGTTGAAAAGAGCTCCGCCAAATAACCGACGTTACTCAGGCAAACCATTGCATCACGAGATAGATCGCCGCCTTCACCAGCCCGTAAATCACGCCGCCGGCAATGACCAGCGACACGGCCGTCATGATGAAGCCGATCAGCGCGAAGAGCCCGTCGCGGCCCAATATGCCGAAAGCGAAGACCGAGATCGTGATCGCCGGCAGCATATTGCCGAGCGGGACCGGCAGCAGCAGCACGATCGACAGCAACAGGCATGCCGCCCCGGCGACATATTCCGCCGGCGGCTCGGCGAAGATCGCCAGCCTCGGCTTCAGCATGCGCTCCGCCCAGGCGAGCCGGCGGTGGATACGGCCGACAATGGTTTCGAAATCCTCCCGCCGCATCGACCGGTCGGCAATCACCCGCGGCAGCCAGGGTTTCAGCCCGAAGGTCAGCTGCGCTGCCAAAAAGATCAACGGCGCGCCGAGCACTGCCGAGGTCCCGGGCGGCGTGGGAAAAGCATTCGGCAGCGCGAAGATCAGCATCAGCGCGCTGATTGCCCTGTCGCCCATCGTCTGGAACAGATCGCCGATCGAAATCCGCTCCCGGCTCCGGTCGGCGGCCAGCTGCCGCAGGATGGATGAAAGGCGACGGCCTTTGGGACGTGGCGGACGTGGTCTTCTGCGTCTGTGGGAATCGGCGTTTTCGATGGTCATTGATCCGGGAAATGATGGAAGAGTAGGGCCGAATTCTGGCGGTGCAATATGCCAATTGAATGACTTGCGGGGTTAGAAATTTCGCCAGGAGCGGCGATCGTGCCAAAAATGAAAAGCTTGTAATTCCCACGCAACAGTGCGAGCAGACGCTCGCAAGACCTGAGGAACGACGGACAGGCAATGATCATCTCATTCGACATCGGCGGCTCCGCCATCAAGGGCGGCATCGCCCGCTCCGAGACGGACATCGCCCCCCTCGGCCGCCGCCCGACTCCCAGGGATGATTTCGCCGCTTTCGTCGAGGTCCTGCGCGCCATCATCGCCGAGACCGGCGAACAGCCGAGCCGGATAGCGCTCTCCATCGCCGGCGTCGTCGATCCCGATACGCAGCGACTGATCTGCGCCAATATCCCCTGCATCCACAGCCGCAGGCTCGCGGCCGACCTCGAAGCCGAGCTTGGTCTTCCGGTGCTGATTGCCAACGACGCCGACTGCTTCGCGATGGCCGAAGCCGGTCTCGGCGCCGGCCGCGGCCACCGCATCGTCTTCGGCGCCATCCTCGGCACGGGCGTCGGCGGCGGCCTGGTGGCCGACGGGCGCCTCGTCAACGAGGCCGGCGGTTTTGCCGGCGAATGGGGTCACGGCCCGATTATCGCCTCCGCGGCCGGCAATCCGCCCGTCGCCATTCCCGCCTATGCCTGCGGCTGCGGCCAGAAGGGCTGCGTCGATACCGTCGGCGGCGCCCGTGGCCTAGAGCGTCTGCACAAGACGCTGCACGATCTCGACCTTTCCAGCGAAGAAATCATCGCTCAATGGCAACATGGCGAGGAGAAGGCGACACGGACGATCGACGTCTATGTCGATCTCGTCGCCTCGCCGCTGGCGCTGACCATCAATATCACCGGCGCCACCATCGTGCCGGTCGGCGGCGGGCTGTCCAACGTCGAGCCGCTGCTTGCCGAACTCGATCATGCGGTGCGCGCCCGCATCCTGCGAAAGTTCGACCGTCCCCTGGTGGTCCGCAGCGAATGCCGCATCGAACCCGGCTTGATCGGCGCCGCGCTGCTGGGGCTGAAGGCGGACGCATTGCTTCCTACAGCATAGGCCACATCCGCACGACCGCCGCGAACCGGTCCCAATCCTTCCGCTCCAACGGCGTCCACGCGGCTTCGGCGACGGCCGGAAGCCGCGGGAAGACCAGTCGGTTGAAATAGGCGCGAGAGAGGAAGTTTTCAGTCCAGATGCAGGCCTGGATGCCGCGCATCTTCTCCTGCAGCGCGTCCGGCAATTCACCCTCGGCCTCGTAAGCGTAGGTATGTTCCGGCGGCGCATGGCCCGCCCATGCCGCGCCGGGCTCGTCCCAGGCTTCGGCCTGCGCCATGTCGAGATAATAGGCCTGCCCCGGCGTCATCACCACCTCGTAGCCTTGCTGCGCCAGCTCGATGCCGACGGCGGGCTTTTCCCAGGCCATCAGCAGCGTGCCCTCGCGATCGACGCCGCCGCCATGCGAAACCTCGTTCCAGCCGGCGAGCTTCCTGCCGCGCTCCGACAGCATGACCTTGATGCGCTTCAGGAAATAGGACTGCAGTTCGGCTGTGCCTGCAAGCCTCTCCCGCTTCATCAGCGCCTGGCAGAGCGGCGAAGAAAGCCAGGCGCCCTGCGCCACCTCGTCGCCGCCGACATGGAGATACTCGCTCGGAAACAGCGCCACGATCTCGTCGAACACTTTGCCGAGAAATTCGTAAGTGAATTCGACGGCAGGGTTGAGGGCGTTGTTGGCATAACCCTGCACCGCACGATAGCTGTCCGGCGCTTCCTGCCCGTCGACCAGCTCGGGCAGCGACAACAAGGCTGCGGTACTGTGGCCGGGAATGTCGATTTCCGGCACGACCTCGACACCGAGCGAGGCGGCATGCGCAACGATCCGCCTGACGTCATCCTGGGTGTAATGGCCGGCGCGTGTTTCCGCCCCGTCTCCGAGTTGGGGCACGAGGACCTCGTCCGGCCCGCGCCGCGCGCCGATCTCCGTCAGCGCCGGATAGGCCCTGATCTCCAGCCGCCAGGCTTCGTCGTCGCTCAGGTGCCAATGAAAGATATTGAGCTTGTTCCAGGCAAGGATATCGATCAGCCGCAGGACGTCGGCGACCGGATAGAACTGTCGCGACACATCGAGATGGCAGCCGCGCCAGTCATAACGCGGCTGGTCGGCGATCGTGCCGAAATTGGGGAATTTGAATCTTTCGCGATCGGCGCGGGCGCCATGCAGCAGCTGCGCCAGGCTGATCAGCCCGTATTGCCGCCCCGCTTCATCCGCGCTCGAAAGCACGATCTCATGCGCGGTGAAACGCAGCTCGTAGGCGACGGCGGCGATCGACGATTCGGTGACGAAACGAATGCGTCGCCCGCCTTCGACGGCACTCAGCGAAAACGGCGCGTTGTCGGCTGGGTAGAGGCGCTGGTAAAGTGAATGAACCCGGGAGAGGGCCTCGATCGCACCAAGCCGCGTCCTCTCGGCCGGATAGAGTATGACCGGCAAGTCACCCGCCTTCAGGCCGAGCGACAGCGGCCAGGGCAGCAGCGAATAGGGTTCCTGGACTTTGCCCGCCGGCGGAAGCGGCGGCGCCACACCGCCATCCCGGCCTTCGAGAATCAGACCGCCGAAATCGACGGGAACGTGACGGCCGTCGGCAAGTGTCAGATAGGCGGATTTAACACCGGCAGTGACATGTTTCGGCTCTCTGCTCAGCCCCTCGACCGTGAACCGCCAGCGCCCGCCCGGCGGCACCGTCAACTCCTCGGACGGCAGGAACTCATGGAAATGCGCGACCTGCCGCTTGAGGCTGCCGCCATCGCAGAGATGTTTGTCGGCAACCCGCGTCTCCGACGTATAGGCGAGCGAGAAGCCGGAGAGAGGCTCGGCCGAAAGATTGAAGAGGGTGAAGTTCAAGCGCCCGAAACTGCCTTCGACCGGGCGCCAGCTTGTTTCCAGACGATAATCGGCCATGTCGCGTCCTCCCGCGTCAACGAACGGCCGGGATCGCGGCTGGTCTTCCGGCATTCCTTCGCAGCTTAGCGTGTTCGGGACGTCAATGGAATCGGCGCGAACTCAGGCGAGGCGGGCAGCCATGAGATCCCCAGCAACACGCCTTGACGAAGAGCCGTGGCCCTACAAAGAAAAGGGCGGCTTTCGCCGCGCCGTCCTCACTCTGCTGCCAACGCCGGCGGATGTCTGTCATCCGCCTCTCCCCGGATCGCGTCGGCATCCCGGCAGAAGAAAAGGGCGTAACCTGCGGGCAGAACCAGAATGGTGAGCACTGTCGCAACAGGACGCCCATTCATCGCGTAGGCGAGCGGTCCCCGGGGACCAGATTTCCTATGGGGCGATTCAGATGGTCTATGAAATCTGCCAAAAAGGCTGAGGCATGGATGGCTCCTTTATGCACGGCAATCGTCTGGGGGATTTCGGAGAATGTTCCTTCCACGAGCCGGAAGCCCGAAATGCGCACCGAAGTTTGGATAAGATATTCGGCCAATCCGGCAGCCGCATCACACTGGGACCCGACAAGTAGCTCGACGGCTGCCGCGGGGCTGTCAGTGTGAGACACCGTTGCACTTTCAAGCATTCGTTCGAGCTGTTTCGTGTAGGCCGCACTCCTTGCAGAGGCGATCCGGACTCCTTCGACGTCAATGTCTTCGACCCGCCGGAAGGACGAACTGTCAGGCACGAGATAGGTCGCTTTGACGGAGGTGTATGGAGGTGAAAAGGAGAAACGGCCGGCTCTTGATGGATCCGAGGCAATGAAAGCGATGTCCCATTTATCGCCGTCTGCATCGGCGAGTATGTCGGCGGCCGAGCCGTACTGGATTAGAAGGAGGCCGCAATCCAATTGTTCGGCGATCTTGTGGGCTATCTGGACGCTCGGGCCGACCAAGGCGCCCGCCTCATCGTCCCATCGGACCAACGCCGCATTTGACATATTGACGGCGGCCCTGATAGCGCCGGTCGGCGCTATCTCAGCCAAAACCTGCTTCCGCGTCGACATCTTCGAACTCCCTAAGATCCGAACCTGGCCGCCAGCGCTTCGGATCCTCTTGCAAGTAAGGCGACGTCTACACCGACCGCGGTAAACAGCGTCCCCAGCGAAATGCATCGGGCTGCGAACTTCTCGTCGGGGGTGAGTATGCCTATCGGCTTTCCAAGTGCGTTCAAGCGCCTTATCGCGTCCTCGATTGCCATAACCACTTCAGGGTGACCCGGTTGGCCAGGATGGCCAAGGCTCGCCGCGAGATCAGCCGGGCCGATGAAGACGCCGTCCACTCCTTCGACAGCGGCGATGGACTCGAGACGATCGAGCGCTTCACCGGTCTCGATTTGAAGAAGCAGGCATATCTCCTGCTCCGCGATCTGCGCATAGTTCGGAACACGCCCGAAGCGGGTGGCACGCGTCAAGGCAGAGACACCACGGATCCCGCGCGGCGGATACCGTACGGCTGCTACGGCGGCCATCGCCTCCTCTTCCTTCTGCACATATGGAACGAGCAGCGTCTGGACGCCGATGTCCAGAAACCGCTTGATCAGCACAGGGTCGTTGAAGGCAGGGCGGACGACGGGAGAAACGTTATAGGGCGCGACCGCCTGCAATTGGGGCAGGACGGTTAGGACGTCGCTGGGAGAATGCTCGGTGTCGAACAGCAGCCAGTCGAAGCCCGATGGCGCAACGATTTCCGCTGCGTAGCTTCCCGGAAGGCCGCACCATAGACCGATCTGGCTTTGTCCGGCCATGAGCTTCCGCTTAAAATGATTGACGGGGAGTTCCATCGCCACCTCACACGAACGAAACGCCGATGGAGCCGACCGGCCCGTAATCGGCCTGGATGACGTCGCCTTTGGCGATATCCACGGGGCGTGTGAACGAGCCGGCAAGAACGATCTGGCCCTTTCTCAAGCCGCCTCCGACAGCATGGAGCTTGTTCACGAGCCATGCGATTCCAGCGGCTGGATGTCCCATGATGGCTGCGGAAACGCCGGATTCCTCGATGATGCCGTTTTTTGAAAGCGTTGCGCCGACCCAGCGGATATCGACATCCATCGGCCGAACGATGCGACCGCCCACCACGATTGCTCCGAAAGCCGCGTTGTCGGCGATCGTGTCGGTGATGGCTCTTGGCACTTCGGTTCGATAGTCGATGATTTCGAGAGCGGGAACGACAAATTCGGTCGCCCGCATGACGTCATAGACACGGGTGCTTGGACCTTCGAGATCCTCGCCCATTACGAATGCAAGTTCGACTTCGAGACGTGGCTTGATGAACAGATCCGCTTTGATCTGCGCTCCATCATTGAAGAGAGCGTCGTCAAGAATGACGCCGTAATCGGGCTCCGTCATTTTGGAAGCCATCTGCATTGCCCGCGACGTCAGTCCGATCTTGTGGCCAGCGATCCGTGCACCTTTCGCAACCCGCGCCTGCGCCCAGAGCGCTTGTATTTTGTAGGCGTCTTCGAGTTCCAGGTTCGGATATGTCTTGCTGGGCTGGACGATTGGCTTGCGTTCGACTTCGGCCTTCAGCAGTGCATTGGCTGCCTCCTGGCGTTCCTTTTCCGTGATCATGATCTGGCTCTGCTGGTTTCGTTATTTGATCGGAGGGCGCGGCAGGGCGGCCTCGCCCGGCTCCATGACATATGTGTAATCGAGCGAGAACCACGGCCCTGCGACGTCAGCGTCGGTCGGGTGCGGCTCCTCATGGTGGACGAAGTCGCCGGTCAAAGCCGCGGTCACGCCAAACTGTACGTCGGAGTCGATATTCGGATCGCTCGGGTCGAAGACCTGGGAGATGAGTGTCTTGTACCCGTGCTTGAAGATGAGTGCGTGCAGATGGGCGGGTCGATAGGGGTGGCGGCTTTGCGCCTTAAGAAGGCGACCCACGACTCCGTCGACGGGAATCGGGTAGCCAACCATCTTGACCGTTCTGAACCAGAAACGCCCTTCTTCGTCCGTAGTGAGCTTCCCCCGGAGATTCATTTCCGCCTGGTCGGGATCCTGGTTCTCGTAAAGGCCGACAGGCGACGCATGCCACACATCGACCTCGGCGTCCGCCACAGGCTTGCCCTCCCGATCGATCACCTTCGCATGGACGAACAAAGGCGCGCCCGGGGTCTCGGACCGGATGATGGTTCCGCCGTTCTCGACTCGCGGAGAGTTAAGCCGCCAGAATGGCCCGAGCAACGATTGCGACGTCTCTGTCTGTCCCTTGTCGCCGTTATTGAGCAGGCAGACGAGCGAAGAGACCCCGAGCGACCCCGCCATGAGCACGAATTCGTTGTGACTGTCAGTCTGCAATTGGCCAATTTCGTTGAGGACCGCCGTGGCCTCCCGGAATTCCGCTTCCGAAAGCCTGACCTCCCGTATGAACGCGTGGAGATGCTTCACCAATGCGACGAGTATTTCACGCAGCCTGGGATCCTCGGTGCGGTTCATCACGGCGAGGACGGCAGGCGTCAACTCGCTCTCAGTTCTGATTGGCATGCTGCCACCTCCTAATCACGCTCGAATATCAAAATAATCGATTATTTGTCAAGCTAAACGGAGGTGCGTCAGACGTGTAGTTTGTCTTTCTTTCTGCGCAGGAAACATCAACATATTGATTCTAAAATAAATATTCTGCTGCCTATCAATTTTTAGAAAAAATCGGCCACTTTTCCCGGCGACACAAGTTGACAGAAATAATCGTTTATTATATCGGTCATCGAAAGTTGGGAAGGATTGCCTGGGAGGAGAGATGGACTCGACCGACGACGGCGCCCATGGCGCGTTGACAGACGAAGATGCGCCGTCCGCTGCTTTCGCCGACGATGGAAAAAACACCATCGGCAGCCAGCTCGCATCGCGTCTTCGAGAGGCGATCATTTCCGGCGAACTGGAGGCGGGCAGCAAGATCAATCTCGACAAGGCCCGAAAGACGTTCAATGTCAGCCTCAGCCCGTTGCGCGAAGGCCTGGCCCGACTCATTTCCGACGGCTTGGTTGAGTTTCAGGACAATCGCGGCTATCGCGTCGCCCCGATTTCGCTTGCCAATCTCGAAGAAGTTACGACCCTTCGGGAGGAAATCGAGGTGTTCGCACTGCGCGAATCCATTCGCCTCGGCGACGTCGAGTGGGAGGGCAACATTATGCGTGCGCTCCATCGCCTGAACCGAACCGAGCGCGACGCCGCCCGTCCCGAAACGCTGGAACACTGGGAAGCGCTGCACCGCGAATTCCACCTCACTTTAATCTCGGGCTGCGGTAAGCCCCTGCTTCTCCACTTCTGCAATCTTCTGCTGAATCTCAACGACCGATACCGCCGCGCCTTCCTTATCCGCACATCCGGGGACCGCAACGTAGGCCAGGAGCACAGCGAGATTGCGCAGGGCGCCGTGGCACGCGACGTTGAATATGCCTGCGAGAAGCTGCGCCAGCACATCCACCGCACCGGAACCAATCTTCGAAACCATCTTGCGACGAAAGGTGTCGTATGATGGCCGCCTCAACATCAAAGTCGGCCGTCCCGATCGGCGTCGCGCACTTCTCGTCTATAATGCTGCCCCCCGCGGAATTCGCGAAGATTGCCAAACGCGCAGGTTTCTCCAGGATAGGCCTCAGGCTCCATCCAGCCTTTCCCGGTGCGCCGTACTATGAACTGCCTGTCGGTAGCGCAGCAGCCGAAGAATTGAAGGCTGTGCTTGCCGGTGAAGAAATCGAGGTCTTCGACATAGAGTTCTTCGTGATCGATCCCTCCTTCGACGCATCGTCAGTGGAGGCGACCGTCGCAGCAGCTGCGAACATTGGAGCGCGTCGGCTCAGCGTCTGCGGTGACGATCCGGATCATGCCAGACTGTTATCGAATTTTTCGGATTTCTGCGTCCTCGCGGGGCGGTACGGGTTGGCGGTCGACATCGAGAACATGGGCTGGCGGGTGGTCAAAGCCTTTGCAGATGGCATAGACCTCGTGACAGGGGCTGGGATGGCGAATGCCGGCGTTCTCGTCGACGGCATTCATTTCTTCAGGAACGGCGCGGCTCTGGCAGACTTACGGGCCAACCTCGACAAAGTGAAGCACGTTCAACTATGCGACGTGGCCGGTCCGGCGCCGACAAAGCCGGAGGATATGATCGCGGAAGCAAGAAGCGGCCGGCTGCCTCCCGGGGAGGGCGAGCTGCCGTTGGACGATCTGGTTGCGGCGGTCGGCACCGCCGCTTCCATCTCGGTGGAAGTGCCTCTGGTCGGATCCATGGCGCCGGAGGCCCACCTTAAACATCTTTTCGGCTGCGCGGAAAGAATAGTCGGGCCGGTTCGATAGCCTGGCGCAGGTGATCCGCACCGGAAGGAGGAAATCATACATGAGTTATACATTCGATTTTGGTGCGGTCTTTGACCGCGCCCCGGAGTTGCTTTGGGGTTCGCTCGGTACGATCGGGCTGGCGCTGGCCGGAATGCTCCTCGCGCTGGTAATCGGTATTCTCGGCGTTGCCGGCAGAACTTCCAAGATCCGGCTCGTTCGAGCGCCCGTCATCGGGTTCGTGGAAATCGTCCGGAATACACCTTTCCTCGTACAGATTTTCTTCATCTACTTCGCGCTTCCCCTGATGGGCATACGCCTCAACCCGACGGTTACCGCGATTATCGCACTGGCCATCAACGGCGGGGCATACGCGATCGAGATCATCCGTGGCGGCGTCGAGAGCGTCAACAAGGGTCAGATCGAGGCAGGCTTCGCACTTGGCCTCCATAAGGGCGACGTCTTCCGGTTGATCGTACTGAAGCCGGCTCTCCGGGCAATCTACCCATCCCTCACCAGTCAGTTCGTGATGCTGACTCTCACCACCTCCGTCTGCACCTCGATCGCAGCCTACGAGCTCACATCGGCGGCGCAGAGAATCGAATCCGATACGTTCCGCAGCTTCGAGGTCTACTTCTCCGTAACTGCCATCTACCTCGTCATTTCGACCCTGATGATGGGCCTCTTCGCCCTCATTTCCCGCCACTACTTCAACTACCCGACGCGATAGGAGGCACTTATGGGTCCGATCGGCGAAAACGAATTTCTCTTCATCTTGCAGGGTCTGAAATGGACCGTACTGCTAGCGATCATCGGCTTCGTAGGTGGAGGCATGTTCGGGATATTGATCGCCCTGGCGCGCGCATCAAAAAACCGGACTGCGCGCGTCGCGACTTCGGGCTACATCGCCCTCTTCCAGGGCACGCCGCTGCTGATGCAGCTTTTCGTCGTGTACTACGGCGTGGCGCTGCTCGGCGTTGATGTCAATGCCTGGATCGCGGTGGCTATCGCCTTCACTCTTCATGCGAGTGCCTTCCTCGGCGAGATTTGGCGCGGCTCCATCCAAGCCGTTCCGAAAGGTCAGAGCGAAGCCGCAAACGCGCTCGGTCTGCACTACGTATCGCGGATGAAAGACGTCATTCTTCCGCAAGCCCTGAAAATCTCCATGCCCGCGACCATCGGCTTCCTTGTCCAGCTCATCAAAGGAACGTCGCTCGCCGCGATCGTCGGCTTCATCGAGCTGACCCGAGCTGGACAGATTATCTCGAACCAAACCTACCGGCCTCTCCTCGTCTTCGGGATCGTCGGCGTGATCTATTTCATCATTTGCTGGCCGCTGTCGCACCTTGGAAGTGGCCTCGAAAAACGGATGGCGAAAGCAGTCCGCTAACCGCTTCGTTCGAAGCAAAAACAAAGAGGAGGAATAAGCAATGCAGACCAACCGTAGGAAATTTCTGGGAATCGCTTTTGCGACGGCCGCTTTCGCCACCATCGGCGCCACCGCCGCATCGGCCGCCACTGTCGAAGAAATCAAAGCCAAGGGCACTCTCGTCGTCGGCATCCAGGGTGACAACGCACCATGGGGTTTTGTGAATACGAGCGGCAAGCAGGACGGCTTCGACGCCGATATCGCGACGCTGTTTGCCAAGCAACTCGGCGTGAAGGTCGAGTTCCAGCCGCTCGCCGTCGCCAACCGAATTCCGGCGCTGACGACGGGGAAGGTCGATATCCTGTTCGCCACAATGGCCATGACCGAGGAACGCGCCAAATCGATCCAGTACAGCAAGCCGTACGCGGCGAACACAATCTCGCTCTATGCCGCGAAGGCCGATGCCGTAAAGGCGCCGGCCGATGTAGCGGGCTGGGAAATCGGTGTGCCGAAGTCGAGCTCGCAGGATAAGGCTGTAACCGACGCCGTAGGATCGACTGCAACGATCCGCCGCTTCGACGATGACGCCGCCACCATCCAGTCGCTCATTTCCGGTCAGGTGAAGGCTGTCGGCGGCAACCAGTTCTACGGACAGAGGCTCGATGCGGCCAGCGCCGGGACTTACGAGCGTAAGATCGACTTCCTGAAGACCTATAACGGTGTCGGAACGCGCCTTGGCGAGAAGGACTGGAACGAAGCCGCCAACAGCTTCATCGACAAGATCAAGGCAAGCGGGGAGCTGGCGGCCATCACCAAGAAGTGGATGGGCATCGACCTTCCGACATTCCCCGAATCCATCCCCAACATCCCGTTCACCGCCAAGTAAAGCATACATGGAGGGCGCCGTGCTCAATTCTTCAAACGATCAGTCGACGTTGATTTCACTTGAGAAGCTGGAGAAATGGTACGGCTCCTTCCATGCTCTGAAAAACATCAGCCTGTCGGTGCGCAAAGGCGAGAAGATCGTCCTTTGCGGCCCGTCGGGTTCTGGCAAATCGACTTTGATCCGCTGCATCAACGCGCTTGAGATGATCCAGGACGGGAAGATCGTCGTCGAAGGACAGCTGCTCGATGGCAGTACGAAGGCTGTGGACGCGATCCGACGCGAAGTCGGCATGGTGTTCCAGAATTTCAATTTGTTCCCTCACATGACCGTGCTTCAGAACTGCACGCTAGCCCCCATGCGTGTTCGCGGCACCAGCCGCGCCGACGCCGAACGGCTGGCTCGAAAATATCTGGAACGCGTCCGCATCCTCGACCAGGCGGAGAAATATCCCGCCCAGCTTTCCGGGGGGCAGCAGCAGCGCGTCGCAATCGCGCGTGCGCTCTGCATGGAGCCGAAGGTGATGCTGTTCGACGAGCCCACGAGTGCGCTGGACCCCGAGATGGTCAAGGAAGTGCTAGATACAATGATCGGGCTCGCACGCGACGGCATGACCATGATCTGCGTGACCCATGAAATGGGCTTCGCCCGCCAGGTAGCAGACAGGGTCATCTTCATGGCCTCTGGTGAGATCATCGAAGAGGCTGAACCCGAGGTTTTCTTCAGGTCTCCTCAGCACGAGCGCACCAGGGCGTTTCTCGGCGAAATACTTGCCCATCACTGATCCGGTAGAGTTATCAAAATGGACGATAGGAAATTCCATGTCGGGCTGATCGGCGCAGACATTCAGATGTCGAAGTCGCCGGCTCTCCACGAGACCGAAGCACACCAGCTTGGACTAGAATATCGGTACGAGCTTCTCGATCTATCCGAGCGCGGTCTTCCCGCATCTGCGCTGCCAGACCTTCTAGACGAGATCGAGCGCCGGGGCTTTGCGGGAAGCAACATTACCCATCCGTGCAAGCAGACCGTCATCGCACACCTGACCGACCTGTCGGAAGATGCCCAGATGCTCGGCGCAGTCAACACGGTCGTGCTTCGCAATGGAAAGCGGATCGGGCACAACACCGATTGGTATGGTTTTTATAAGAATTTCGAGCGCGGATTGCCGGATGTTGCCAAAGCACATGCGGTCCTGCTCGGCGCCGGCGGCGCGGGAGTCGCAGTCGCGCACGCAGCCATCAAACTCGGAATCGAGATGCTTTCGATCTTCGACCAGGACGCAAATCGCGCCGCCACGCTTGCCGATCAGCTCAACCGGCGTTTCTCCAAAAGGTGCGCGCAGCCGATCAGGGATGTCAGCGCCAAGCTCGCTTCGGCCGACGGGCTGATCCACGCCACGCCGACGGGTATGCGAAGCCATCCCGGCATTCCGATCGACCCGGAATCGCTTCAGTCGCGTCACTGGGTCGCTGATATCGTCTACATGCCGCTTGTGACCGAGCTTCTGGCTTTGGCCGAGAAGAAGGGCTGCAGAACGCTGCCCGGTGGTGGAATGACGGTATTCCAGGCCGCCGCCGCGTTCGAATTGTTCACGAGCGTGGAGCCGGACGCGGAACGAATGTCGCGTCACTTCGAAGAATTGTGCCGAGCTGGAGTGTGATCGGGAGGGCATGCGATGCCGCATATCATTATCGACTATAGCCGGGGCGCTGCCGAACGCGTCGTTATCGACGAGCTGACCAGAGCGGTGCATCGCCGAGTCCGCGACGGGGGCCTGGTGAAGCCTACTATAGTTCGCACATTCGCCAGAGAAGCGACTTTCTCCTGCGTCGGTGATGAACATGCCGACAATCACTTCATTCAAATAATTGTGCGCATGGCTCCCGGACGGTCGGCGGAGACCAAACGAGAACTGCTGAAAGCGGTTCTCGACGCCGCGCACGATGTCGCAGCGCCCGCATTGCAGGAAGGGCGACTGGGGCTTCGCGCCGACCTCTACGAATCCGATCCGAATTTCGCATTCCAGGAAATAGCATTCGCCTGAACCCGTCGATACTTTCACAGGGATAATTGCAATGAGCCTGATCTACGTTCTTAACGGCCCAAACCTCAATCTGCTCGGCAAGCGCCAGCCTGACATCTACGGCCACGAGACGCTGGCGGACGTCGAGGCCGCCTGCCGAAGGCTGGCATCGGAACTCGGACACGAGCTCCGCTTCCACCAGAGCAACCGCGAATATGAAGTCATCGACTGGATCCATGAAGCGCGTGAGGATGGAGCCGGCATCGTGATCAATCCAGCTGCATTCACGCACACCTCGCTTGCCATCCTCGACGCTCTGAATACGTTCGAAGGTCCCGTCATCGAGATCCATATCTCCAACGTGCATAAGCGCGAAAGCTTCCGCCACCACTCCTTTGTCTCCCACAGGGCAGACGGCGTAATCGCCGGCCTTGGGACGGAAGGTTACCAGCTCGGTATCCGCCGCGTCGCGACTGTCCTAAAGACCTCGAAGAACGGCTGACACAGAATGGTCGACCAGGTCAAACTGTCAGGGATCTGCGAAACCGTAAGGAAAACGGCGCGGCTTTCGCCGCGCCGTCCTCACTCAGCTGCCAACGCCGGCGGATGTCTGTCATCCGCCTCTTCCTGGATGGCGTCGGCATCCCGGCCTGGCTCGTCCTTTGCCTTCGGCTCGCGGCCGAAGAAAAGAGCGTAACCGGCGGGCAGAACCAGAATGGTGAGCACTGTTGCAACCAGGATGCCGCCCATCATCGCGTAGGCGAGCGGGCCCCAGAAGACGCCGCGCGAGATCGGGATCAGCGCCAGGACGGCGGTCAGCGCCGTCAGCATGATCGGCCGGAAACGCCGCACGGCAGCACCGACGATCGCCTCCTGCCGGTGCATGCCGGCCTTGATATCCTGGTCGATCTGGTCGACCAGGATGATCGAATTGCGCATGATGATGCCGAGCAGCGCGATGACGCCGAGGATCGCGACGAAGCCAAAGGGCGCGCCGCTGATCAGCAAGGCGGCCGCCGCCCCGATAATGCCGAGCGGCCCAGTGGCGAGCACCAGCATCGCCTTGCCGAAATGCTGCAGCTGCACCATCAGCAGCACGATGATGACGGCAAGCATGATTGGCGCCTTGGCGGCGATCGACATCTGGCTTTCCGCCGCATCCTCGGCGCCACCCTGGATCTCGACATTATAGCCGGCCGGCAGCCTGTCGCGCAGGTCCTTCATATCGGCATACATCTTCATGACGACGTCATTCGGCTGCACGCCATCCGGCAGCGTCGCCCGCACGGTGATCGTCGGCAGCCTGTTGCGCCGCCATTCGATGCCCTGCTCCATGACAGGCACGACCTTGGCGACCTGCGAGACCGGCACGAAGCCGCCGAAATCCGTCGGGACATAGACCGAGTTGACGGCCGACAGCAGCGAACGGCTGGCATCCGGTTCGCGGGCGACGATCGAGACCGTCTCCTCGCCGTCGCGGAAATCGTCGAGCGCCGCTCCCGACATGGCCGTCTGCAGCATCTGGCGGACGCGCTGCGAAGTGACGCCGAGCGCCCGTGCACGGTCCTGGTCGATCACCAGCTTCATCGCCGGCACCGGCTCCAGCCAGTCGTCATGGATGGCGCCGAGCATCGGATTGGCTTCAAAGCGCGCCTTCACCTGATCGGCGATCGCTCGCACTTCCTGGCGGTCAGGCCCCATGACGCGCATCTGCACCGGCCAGCCTGTGGGCGGGCCGAGGAAGAGCCGGTCGACCTTGCCGCGGATCGACGGGAAGTCTTCCGCAAGGATGGTGCGCAGCTTGACGATCAGCCTTTCGCGGGCCGGTTCGTCATTGGCCATGACGAGAAGCTGGGCGAAGTTCGGATTGCGCAGCTGCTGGTCGAGCGGCAGGAAGAAGCGCGGCGCGCCTTCGCCGATATAGGTGGCGATGAACTTCTTGTCGGGATCATCCATCATCTTGGCTTCGAGCGCCTTGGCCTGAACCTCGACTTCTTTGATGCTGGTGCCCTCGGGCAGCCAGAGATCGACGAGGATTTCCGGCCGCGAGGATTGCGGGAAGAAATTCTGCGGAATGAACTGGAAGGCCCACAGGCTGGTGGCGAAGGTGCCGAGCGTCAGGAGCAGCACGATGACCCGGTGGCGAACCGCCCAGCCGACCGTGCCGCGCAGCCGGCGATAGAAGCGTGTATCAAAGGCGTCATGATGCTCGCCGGCGTGATGGCGTTGCTTGAGGATCATATAGCCGAGCCACGGCGTGAAATAGACCGCGACGAACCACGAGGTGACCAGCGCGATGCCGACGACGTAGAACAGCGAACGCACATACTCGCCGGCCGTCGATGCGGCGAAGCCGACGGGAATGAAGCCGGCCGTGGTGATCAGCGTGCCCGTCAGCATCGGGAAGGCGGTCGAGGAATAGGCAAAGCTTGCCGCTTCGATCTTGACCAGCCCCTCCTCCAGCTTTCGCTCCATCATCTCGACGACGATCATCGCATCGTCGACCAGCAGGCCGAGCGCGATGATCAGCGCGCCAAGCGAGATGCGCTGCAGGTCGATGCCGAGTTCATACATCAGCGCGAAGGTGGCGGCGAGCACCAGCGGAATGGCGATGGCGATGACGAGGCCCGAGCGCCAGCCGATCGACAGGAACGAGACCACAAGCACGATGACAAGCGCTTCGCCGAGCGCATGCATGAATTCGCTGACCGCATCCGTCACCACGTCGGGCTGGTTGGCGATCTGGTCAACGGCGACGCCATAAGGCAGTGCTTCTTCGAAGCGCTGGTAGGTTGCCTCGACGCCCTTGCCGACATCGGTCACATTGAAGCCCTTGGCCATCACGACGCCGACCTGAACGCTGTCATGGCCGTTGAAACGATATTTGCGCTGATAGGGATCTTCGAGCCCGGAACTGACGGTGGCGATATCGCCGAGCCGTGTCACCTGGCCGCCGGCGCGAAGGCGCAACTCGCGGATATCCTCCGCCTTCTTGACGTCGCCTTCGACGGAGATGCGCACCGAACGCAGGCCGGTATCGACGGAGCCTGCCGGATCGATAGCGTTCTGGCCCTTGATGGCGTTTTGCAGATCGAGGATCGTCAGGCCGCGCTCGGCGAGCGCCTTGGACGAGACGTCGATATAGATCTTCTCAGGCTGGTCGCCGATGATCACGGCTTTCTCGACGCCCGGTGTCGTCAACAGCATGTCGCGCGCCTGGATCGCGAATTTCTTCAGTTCCGGATAGGAATAACCGTCGCCGCTGATCGAATGCAGCGTGATGAAGGTATCGCCGAATTCATCGTTGAAATAGGGGCCCAGCAGGCCCTGCGGCAGCTCGCTGGAGATGTCGCCGACCTTCTTGCGCACCTGGTAGAAGGCATCCGCCACATCCTTCGAATTGGTGTCGCCCTTGACCTGCAGGGTGATGATCGCGCTGCCGGCCCTTGTATAGGATTTGACCCAGTCGATATGCGGGGTTTCCTGCAGTTTGCGCTCGATCTTGTTGACGACCTGGTCTTCCATTTCCTGGATGGAAGCGCCCGGCCAGATCGCCTGCACGACCATGACGCGGAAGGTGAATTCGGGATCCTCACGCTGGCCCATGCGCATCAGACCGAGCACGCCGGTGATGATGATCAGCCCGAAGAGGAAGCGGGCAATGCTCGGGTGACCGATCGCCCAGCGCGACAGATTGAAGGGCCGCTTTTCGGTGGTGTTGGCGTCCATGGTTTTCTTCCTTTGCGACGCAATCAGCGGACGGTCTGGTCCGTGTCGGCCAGCGCCGACTGCTGGTCCGGCACCTTCACCTTCAGGTTTTCGCTCATGAACTGCGTGCCGGCGGAAACGACGAGATCGCCGATATCGAGGCCGTCGGTCACGTGCACGCCGTCACCGGTGAAATCGGCAACCTTGATGTCGCGGCCGTGCACGGTCGCCGTATCGCGGTCGACGGTCCAGACCATCTGCTTGCCGTCCTTCTCAGCCAGAGCGCTGAGCGGGATCGAGACATAGCTGTTGGCGTTGCTGACATCGGCTTCGATCGTCGCCGTCATGCCGAGCAATACCTGCGGATCGTTCGGCAGACTCACCCGAACTGCAAAGGTACGCGACTGCTGGTCGGCGCTGCCTGAAACCTCACGCACCTTGCCGTCGAGCACCAATTTGTCGTCGGCCCAGAAACTTGCCCTGACTGTCTTGCCAGGCTTGAATTCGGCGATATCGTTTTCCGGAACCGCAATCTGCACTTCTTTCTCACCGTCGACGGCGACGGTGACGACCGGAGTGCCTGACGCAACGACCTGGCCGACATCGGCATTGATCGTCGTGACAATCCCGTTGTAGTCGGCCTTCAGCTCCGCATAGCTCACCTGGTTCTTCGCCTGATCGAGCGCCGAGGCGGCGGCATCGCGGCTTGAAACGGCCTGATCGTAACTGAGCGACGCCTGTTCGAGCTGAGATTTCGGCGAAACATTCTTGTCGAAGAGCTGCTGATTGCGCTTGTTGACCAGATCGGCGGTTTCGACGCCCTTTTCAGCGGCTGCGAGATTGGCTTCCGCCGTCTTGACGGCGAGCTGGTAATCGGTGGAGTCCATCCGGGCGAGCACGTCGCCCGGCTTCACCTTGTCGCCGATATCGACGAGGCGCTCGGTGATCTTGCCGGCGACGCGAAACCCGAGGTTCATCTCCGTGCGCGCCTTGACCGAGCCCGAGTAGTCGAGCTTGCGCGTGTCGCCGGCCTTGGCGATCTCGACGACCTTCACCGGCCGGATGACTTGTTTGACCTCAGCCTTCTCTTCCGAGCAGGCGGAAACGCCGATGCCGATGGCGCCGACAAGCGCTAGGGTGGTGACGGACGGCATGCGATGGCTGAGGGTCTTGAGCGAAAACATCGTCCGCACTCCTGGAACGTTTCGGGGGGTCGACGGCGGCGGCCGTCCGTTATTTCTTCAGCGCCCTGATCACGTAGTCGATCAGTTCGTCGACGCTGGCGCGGTTGGTTTTGGCAAGACATTGCGCCACCATCTGCGGGTGGCAGAGATTGATCGTCGCCGCGCCGAAGCAACGCGAGGCAACGACCGGGTCCTGCTCGGCGAATTCTCCGGCTGCAATGCCTTCGGCGATGATTTCGGCAATCAGATCATGAACCCGATCGATATGTTTCTCGATGACGTGCCAGTCGCGTTCGATCGCGACGATGATCATCTCGTGCACCTTCATCTCGTCGAGCATCAGATCGAGCGTCAACTGATGCTGGGTCGCGACATAGCGACGCAACCTCTCCTCGGCGCTGACCGGCTGGTGACGAATGTCGTAGGCGATCTGATAGGCTGTGGCGAGCATGCGGCCGCAAAGCGCCTGGTGGATTTCCACCTTGGAGGCGAAGAAACGATAAATATTGGCTGGCGACATGCCGAGATCGCGGGCGATGTCGGCCACCGTCGTCTTGCTGTAGCCGTAGTGACGGAACAGCCGCTCGGCCGCATCGAGAATGCGTGTGACATTCTCCTGCCGGGTGACGTCGAGCGTGTTTTCCGCGATGTCGTTCATGAGTTTGATGCCTCGAATTACGACTGACGATTTTTGAATTTCGTCAGTCGTAAATTATCAGGCGTCATTTGTCAACACGCCGCGGAGCGGCATCAGCGCTCGGCAGAGACGATCCTGTACGTCCATCTACACGATATGAGGGATTTTCCGAAGCAATAAACGCAATTAAAAAGTGCCGCGACGAAAATTGCGCGCGGCACTTCTTCGGCGGCAGATGAGATCAGGCGAGCTTGACGTCGAGCGTGATCGGAACGGCAGCGAGCGCCTTGGAAATCGGGCAGCCGGCCTTCGCCTTGTTGGCAAGTTCGGTGAAGGTCGCCTCATCGGCGCCGGGAATGCGGCCGGAGAGCGAAAGATGGATGGCGGTGATGGCGAAGCCGCCCTCGACGCTTTCCAGCGTCACCTTGGCAGAGGTTTCCATATGCTCGGCGGTAAAGCCGGCTTCACCGAGGATCAAAGACAGCGCCATGGTGAAGCAGCCGGCATGGGCAGCACCGATCAATTCTTCCGGGTTGGTGCCGGGAATGCCTTCGAAGCGGCTTGCAAAGCCGTAGGGATAATCCTTCAGGGCGCCGCTCTGTGTCGAGATCAGCCCCTTGCCGTCTTTGAGGCCACCGGTCCAATGGGCCGAAGCCGTACGATTGATCTGCATGCCGTCCTCCTGTTTCGATTGTGCTCTCAGGGCATGATGCCGAAAAATGTCAGCGGTTTTCGGAGAGCATCATGCCTCACTATTTCCAGCAAGCGGCAGGGCGCCGCTCCATGCCTGCGGGAGATGTCTTAGCCTCCCGACAGGCAATATAATGCTCTATCCCGAGAAGACGACAGGCTTGTAAAAATCTGCTGTAATGCGGGTCTCGTCAGGCGGGATGCTGCAGTACGCTGAGACCGCCGTCGATCGTCAGGCAGGTGGCATTCATGAACGGACACTCGTCCGAGATCATGAATACCGCCGCCATGGCGATCTCCTCCGGCGCCGCGATCCGTCCGCCGGGATGCAGTTTCAACGTTTCGGCCTTTGCCGCCTCCGGATCGGCGAAGCCGGCCCAGTAGTCGATCACCTTCTGTGTCGAGACATAGCCCGGCGCCAGCGCATTCACGCGGATATTGCGGGCCGCATATTCGAGACCGAGCGATTTCGTCATCCCGAGCAGCGCGTGTTTTGCCAGCGGATAGGGAAAGGTGTGCGGGATAATGGTGAAGGCATGCGTCGAGGCGATGTTGAGGATGACGCCGCCGCCCTGTTCGATCAAGCCGGGCAGCACCGCCTTGCAACAGTTCCACGCACCCTTGAGATTGATGTCGAAGCAGCGGTGCCATTCGTCGTCCGTCGTCTCGAGCGGATCGGCAAAGACGTTGACCCCGGCATTGTTGACGAGCGCGTTCAGCTGCCCGATCTCTTTGCTTGCTCGCGCCACCGCCGTCGCGATCGTTCCGGCATCGGTAATATCGGCCGGCAGATAACCAAGCCGTCCGCCGCTGCTCTCAAGCTTTTTCGCCGCCTCCGCCAGCAGCGCGCCGTCACGGTCGATGAGAAAGACAGCGGCATTTTCCCGCAGGAAAGCCTCCGCGATCGCAAGGCCGATACCCTGCGCGGCGCCGGTTATCAGGATGTTCTTGCCCTGCAGGCGGTCGCCCATCTTTCACCCCTCCGGTTGAGCCGGCAGCGCCGACATCTGGACCGTCACCTTGCCGGCAAGAACGTCCCCCGGCGCAAGCGGCGTGAGCCCACCGAAACCAGGCAGGTGGTGGCCGTTCGGCAGGTGGCTCATCGGCTCGAGACAGAAGAAGTCGCTGCGGTCGACCGGCATGTAGAGCATGAAGCGATCGAGCGCGCCGTCGGCTTCCAACGCCGCCTGAATTCCGAGTTCCGGCCAGGCGATGGCAGCCCGCCCATTCCAGCCCTCGAATGCATTGTTCATCCATTTCTGCGGCAACAGCTTGCCGGACTTGAAGTCGAAATCGCCGGGCACAGGGCCGGGCTTTTCAGGGAGATGGTCCGGCCGCTCGCTCCAATAACGATCGGCCGCAATCGTCAGTCGCGTCTTTGGCGTCCGGACGAAGAAAGGGTGTTGACCGAGCCCGAAGGGAAGCGCCGCTTCGCCGCGGTTTTCGACGGAAAGCGTCAGCACCAGTGCATCGCCGGCGAGACGGATCTCCTGCCGGGTCAGGTAGGCATAGGGTGAAACCTCGTCGGCGCTACGGGAAAAGCAGAACTGCGCATGCTCCGCGCTGGCCTCTTCAAGCTGCCAGAGGCCGAGCCAGCCGTCGCCGTGCCGATAGAGCGGATCGGACGTATTCGGCTGGAAGACATAGTCGCGTCCGGCAAAGGACATGGCGTTGCCTTCGACGCGATTGCCGAACGGCACCATCGCAAAATTCGCCATCGCACCAACCGGCCCGCCGGCCGCCACGAGAAAGGGCGTGTCCCGATAGGTCGCGGCGGTGACGGCAGCACCCCGTCGGCTCACCCGAACGGCGAGCTCGCCGTGCCTGAGTTCGATGTCGCTCCCGGTTCGTTCTTGGTTCATCCACGTCGTCCCGCAGCCGAAGATCTCAAATTGTCGAGCAGCACGGCGATCAGCAGGATCAACCCGCGCACGACATACTGATAGAATGCCTGGATATTCAGCAGATTCATAACGTTTTCGGCAATGCCCATGATCAGCACGCCGACGATGACGCCGCTCATCGCCGCCCGGCCTCCGGCAAGCGAAACGCCGCCGAGAACGCAGGCCGAAATGACCGAAAGCTCAAGTCCGGTCGCCGCATTCGGCTGGCCGGAGGTGATGCGCGAGGCAAGCAGGATGCCGGCAATGCCGCAGACGAGCCCCTGCAGCGCAAAGATCCAGATGCGCATGTTGACGACGTTGACGCCGGCAAGCCGCGACGCCTCGGGATTGCCGCCGATCGCCAGCGTGTTCTTGCCGAAAACGGTGCGATTGAGCACGAAACCGAAGAGCAGAAAAAGCATCAGCATGATCCAGATCGGCGTCGGCACGGTCAGGAAGCGCGACAGGGCAAGCTGGTAGAAGGCAGGATCGTTGATGCCGACGGCGCGGCCGTCCGAGGCGATCAGCGCCAGGCCGCGCACGATCTGCATGGTTGCAAGCGTGGTGATCAGCGCATTGATCCGGAACCGGGCAATGACGATGCCGTTGACGAAGCCGACGATAGCGCCGCAGAGCAGCGCGGCCAGCAGCCCGACGGGAATGGAGCCCGTCGCATTCGAGACCATCACGGCGATCATGCCGGAGAAGGCGACGATCGATCCGACCGAAAGGTCGAAATCGCGGGAGGCCAGGCAGAACATCATCGTGCAGGCGACGATGCCGATCGTCACGACCGATTGCAGCAGCCCCAGCATGTTTCGCTCGGTCAGAAAATTCGGAACGAAAAGCGAGACGATCACGAAAGCAGCAGCGAAGATCACCACCAGCCCCTGTTCGCCGAGAAGGATTTTTTTCAACGAATTCATCGCTTGTATTCCTGATCCTAGATGGTGCCTGCGACATTCTTGTCGGGCAGTGCTGCCGTCAGGATGGCGCGTTCGTCGAAATCCCGGCGGACGACATTGGCCGCTACCCTGCCCTGGCACATCACAATGATGCGATCGGAGATGCCCATGACCTCAGGCAGCTCGCTTGATATCACCACAATCGCCATGCCTCCTGCCGCCAGCTCATAGAGGATTTCGTAGATTTCCGATTTCGCCCCGACATCGATGCCGCGTGTCGGCTCGTCGATCACGAGAACCTTGATCCCCTGCTCGGAGAGCCAGCGGCCGAGAATGACCTTCTGCTGGTTGCCGCCGGAGAGATTGATGATGTCCTGCTTGCGCGATGGCGTTCGCACCCGAAGTCGGGCAATGAACCGATCCGCCAGCGCCGCCTCTTGTCTCGGGCTCAGAATACCGAAGGGCGAGAAATGCCGGCGCGACGAAATGGCGATATTCTCTTCGATCGATCGGCCCTGAACGATACCGTCGAATTTGCGGTCCTCGGGGCAGAGCACCATGCCGGCATTGATCGCAGCCTTCGGATTGTTCGGCGAAACCGCAACGCCGTCGATCGTGACCTGACCCTGATGCCTGGTATCGGCGCCGTAAAGCAGCCGCGCCATTTCGCTGCGGCCGGCGCCGATCAGGCCGAAGAAGCCGAGGATCTCACCCTGGCGCACGGAGAAGCTGATCGGATTGCGCAGCCGTGAGCCGGATAGGCCCTTGACCTCCAGCCTGATGTCGCCGAGCGGACGTTCGCGCCAGCCCCAGACATTGCTGATCTCGCGTCCGACCATTTCCGAGATGATCTGCTCGCGCGTCGTTTCAGCGATGTCGGGATGGTGGGCGGCAAGCTTGCCGTCGCGCAGCACCGTCAGGCTGTCGCAAAGCCGAAAAATCTCGTCGAAGCGATGCGAGACGTAGAGAATGACCGTTCCCTTCGCCTTCAGCCTGTCGATGAGTGAAAACAGGATCTCGCTTTCGCGCGAGGACAGCGACGAGGTCGGCTCATCGAGCGCGATCACCCGCGCGTCGATCATGACGGCCTTGGCGATCTCGACCATCTGCCGCGCCCCGATCGAAAGCGAGGCGACCTTGGCCGAGGGATCGACATCGATGCCGATCTCGTCGAGCTTCGCCCGCACCGTCTCGATCAGCGTCTTCGAATGGATGACGCCGCCCTTGGCCGGGAAACGCCCGAGCCAGAGATTTTCGGCGACCGTCAACTCCGGAACGAGCTGCAGTTCCTGATGGATGACGATGACGCCGGCATGGAAGGCGTCGCGAACGGAGCCGTATTTCTGCTCCTCGCCGTCGATCAGGATACGGCCGTCATCGGCCGCCTGATCGCCTGATAGCACGCGGATCAGCGTCGATTTGCCGGCGCCGTTTTCGCCCATCAGCCCGTGAACGGCGCCCTTCTCAACCGTGAAGGACACGTTCGCCAGCGCCTGTACGCCGGGATAACCCTTGGAGATATCGTTGAATTCGAGGAAAGCCATCATCGCTCCGTCGAGAAGGACCCGGCGGCGTGGCCGCCAGGCTTACATCATCCTGGGAGGATGATCATTCGATGCCAAGATCCTTGCGGACCTTCTCGTAATCGCCGCGCAGCGCCAGCGAACCGGAGGTCAGAGTCAGCTTTGCCGGCTCCTTGCCGTTGGCGATCCAGTCGTACATGTTGAGCGCCGTCTCGTAGCCGTGACGCTTCGGCGAGATGATGACCGTGCCGAAAAAGCCCGTCGCCGCCGGCTTCTTGAATTCGTTGATCGCCGATTCTGCACCGCCGATGCCGACGCCGATCACGTTGGCAGCCGGGATACCGACCGACTCGGAAGCGCGGACGGCGCCGAGAACGGCCTCATCGTTGAGACCGAAAGCGACCCAGTATTTAACATCGGCATGTTTGTTGAGAACGGTGGTTGCCGCATTGAGTGCTGCTTCCGTATCCGTCTTCGCCTGCGGCGCGTCATAGATGTTTTCGGCCGGGAAGCCGGCCGACTTCAGCACCGACATCGCGCCCTCGACGCGGTCGACGGCGGTCGGCAGCTGATCGTAGGAGATACGGACCGCGCCGACATTCTTCATGTCCCAGCCGCGCTTCTTGATCTCGTCGACGATCGCCTGGCCGACGGTCTCGCCGATCTTGGTGGCCGAGATGCCCATATGCGGCACTTCTTCCAGCGGCTTGCCATCGGCGCTGACGAGGCGGTCGTCGACCGTCATCAGCTTCAACTGGTTGGCTTCGGCCTTGGCGACGATGCCGGGACCGAGCTTGACGTCGGGCGTGCAGATGATGAAGCCCTGCGCACCCTGGGCGCCGAGATTGTCGATCGCCGACTGAACCTTCTCGCCGTCTTCGGCGCCGATCTTGACGACGGTGAAGCCTTTTTCCCTCGCGGCCTGATCGGCGAATTTCCATTCGTCCTGGAACCACGGTTCTTCGGGCTGCTTGACGATGAACCCTATCTTGACGTCTGCGGAAAATGCGGAGCCGGCTGCCAAAATGGCAAAAGTGCCAGCCAGGATGGCTGCTTTGAACAAGCGCATATCTCTCTCCCTAAACTCTAAAATCGAGCAACTGCCTCCCAGGCAGCATTCAATGAATTATGACAAATCATCATACCAGTCAATTGCCAATGTATGATGATTGGAATAATAGGATTATCGAGGAGCCCGGGAGGAACGTCGCAAAGCGAACCGAATTCGGATAATGAGATTCGATTGCCTGGCGCCGGACATAGAGCGGAGAGGTGAGTTGGAAACAATCGAGCCACAGAGCGGGGCAGCAAGCCCCGGCATCGAGCGGCGCCCGCGCGTACGCCGCAACGTCACGGCAGCGATCGCTGAGGATATCTGCGCGGACCGTTATCCCTCGGGCTCACCGTTGCCCCGCGAGAACGACCTCTGCGAACTCTACGGCGTCAGCCGAACCGTCATCCGCGAATCGCTGAAAGTGCTGGAATCAAAGGGCCTCGTCCGCGGCAAACCGCGGGTCGGGACCACCGTCTGCGACAAGGACGACTGGAATATCCTCGACGCCGACGTGCTGGAATGGATCGGCCCCTACATTAAGGATTTCGACCTGCTCGGCTGCATTCTCGAAGCCCGCCGCACGATCGAGCCGGCTGCGGCCGAATATGCCGCCGAGCGCGCCAGCGCCCAGGAGATCGCCGATCTCGACCATGCCTGGCGGCAGATGCGCGACAGTGCCGGCGATCCGGAAGGTTTTACCGATGCCGACGTCCTGTTCCACACCGTCCTGCTCACCGCCAGCCACAACCAGGTCTTCCGCCGCCTGTCGAGCGCCATCCATGCTGCCCTGAAATATGCTCTGCATGCCTCCAACATCGGCGTCGAGAATCGCGAGGATGCGGTGCTCGTTCACGGCCAGTTGGTCGAGGCCCTGCGCATGCGCGACAAGGCTGGCGCCCGCGAATGCGCCAACCGCATGCTGGATCTTGCGGTGCGCGATCTTGCCGCCGCTGAAAAGGCGATCGGCAGAACGAAATGATGAACCATCGGAAATCTGCCGACGTGCCGTCGATCGCAAACCCGAGAAGAGACTGAAGAACAGCGATGAAGATCACCAAACTCACCACCTATATCGTTCCGCCGCGCTGGCTGTTTTTGAAGGTCGAGACCGACGAAGGCATCGTCGGCTGGGGCGAACCGGTTGTCGAAGGCCGGGCGCTGACCGTCGAAGCCGCCGTCCACGAATTGGAAGACTATCTGATCGGCAAGGATCCCTTCCTGATCGAGGATCACTGGACCGTGATGTATCGCGGCGGCTTCTATCGCGGTGGCGCTGCCCATATGAGCGCGATCTCGGGCATCGACCAGGCGCTGTGGGACATCAAGGGCAAGGCACTCGGCCAGCCGATCCATTCCCTGCTCGGCGGTCAGCTGCGCGACCGCATCAAGGTCTATTCCTGGATCGGCGGCGACCGTCCTTCCGATGTCGCCAACAATGCCAGGGAGGTGGTTGCCCGCGGTTTCAAGGCGATCAAGCTCAATGGCTGCGAGGAAATGCAGATCGTCGACACCAACGAGAAGGTGGAAAAGGCGGTCGAGACCATCGCCGCCATCCGCGAGGCGATCGGCCCGCATATCGGCATCGGGGTCGATTTCCACGGCCGCGTGCACAAGCCGATGGCCAAGGTTCTTGCCAAGGAGCTCGACCCGTACAAGCTGATGTTCATCGAGGAGCCGGTGCTTTCCGAAAACAAGGAAGCGCTGCGCGATATCGTCAACCATACATCGACGCCGATCGCGCTCGGCGAACGGCTGTTTTCCCGCTGGGACTTCAAGCAGGTGCTGTCGGACGGCTATGTCGACATCATCCAGCCGGATCTTTCCCACGCCGGCGGCATCACCGAATGCCGCAAGATCGCGTCGATGGCCGAGGCCTATGATGTGGCGCTGGCGCCGCATTGCCCGCTGGGCCCGATCGCGCTCGCCGCCTGCCTGCAGGTCGATGCCGTCAGCTACAATGCCTTCATCCAGGAACAGAGCCTCGGCATCCATTACAACAAAGGCAACGATATCCTCGACTACATCTCCAACAAGGAGGTGTTCCAATATGCCGACGGTTTTGTCTCGATCCCTCAAGGGCCCGGTCTCGGCGTCGAGGTCGACGAGGCCTATGTCATCGAGCGCGCCAAGGAGGGCCATCGCTGGCGCAACCCGATCTGGCGCCATGCCGACGGCAGCTTTGCCGAGTGGTAAGAGGAAAGTGGTAAGAGGAAAGGGTCGCGCAAGCGGCCCTTTTTCATGCATCCTGTCGGGTATCGACCATCTCATCCGTCATAGGGAAAGCTCAAAGAGGAGATTTCAGAATGGCCAGAGCAATCGCAATCATTGTCGCCCGCATCATTTTCAGTTTCGTCTTCTTCATGGCCGCCGGTTTCAAGTTCGCCGATATCGGCGCGACGGCAGCCTACATCACCGCCGCCGGCTTTCCGATGGCGACATTCCTGACCTGGGTCGCCGCCTTCTTCGAGATCGCCCTGGCGCTCGCCTTCATATCGGGAGCCTTCTTCACCGAGGCCAGCCTGCTGGCGGGCATCTACGTAATCTTCCTCGCCTTCGCCTTCCACGGACCATCCCATTGGCAGCAGAACCAGGCCGAGTTCGGCTTTTTCATCGATCACTTCACCTTTCTCGCCGGCCTGCTCTTTGCCGCCGTCCATGGGCCGGAGAAATGGGCAATTCGGCATAGCCTTCTCAAATAGCGCCACCGATGCGCGCTCCTTCCGGAACCAAGAGCCGTGCCGCACATTGGCTTACCGGCAAACGGCGAGGAGAGCCCGCTGATGGAGCTCAAGGGAAAGATCGCATTGGTGACAGGTGCCGGTTCCGGCATCGGCAAGGCGGCAGCACTCAGGCTCGCCTCCGAAGGAGCAAAGGTCGCCGCGCTCAGCCGCACTGCCGACGAGGTCGAAAAGACCTGCGCCGAGATCAAGGCGGCGGGCGGTGAATCGATCGCGCTGACGGCCGACACCAGCGACGAGGCTCAAATGCGCAGTGCCGTGGAACAGCTGACCGATACGTTCCACGGCATCGACATCGTTGTCGCCAATGCGGGGATCAACGGCGTCTGGGCACCGATCGACGATCTGAAGCCGGAGGAATGGGATAAGACCATCGCCGTCAATCTGCGTGGCACCTATTTGACCCTGCATCTGACCGTGCCCTATCTGAAGCGCAACGGCGGCTCGATCGTCGTCGTCTCCTCGATCAATGGCACCCGCACGTTTACCACGCCCGGCGCCACCGCCTACACCGCAACCAAGGCCGGCCAGGTTGCCATGGTTCAGCAGCTCGCACTCGAACTCGGCCGCCATGGCATCCGCGTCAATGCCGTCTGCCCCGGCGAGATCGAGACCAATATCAGCGCCAATACCGACAGCCGCCACCGTGAGGAGACGGAGGTTCCGGTCATCTGGCCGCAAGGCGATATCCCAATAGCCGGCGGCAAGGCGGGCAAGAGTGAGGATGTCGCCGAAACCATTCTGTTCCTCGCCTCCGACCGGGCTCGACACATTACCGGGACGCCGATCTGGATCGACGGCGGCCAGGGGCTGTTGCGATAGCGCCGGATCGTGCGACGATCAGGCGTTCAGCCGGGCGCCGTCGAGCGTATAGAGTTCCTGCGCGCGCTGCACGCCGCGCAGCGCATAGCGCCCGACACAGGCAATTGCCCCGCGCTGTTCCTCCGGTATCGCCGCGGCGAAATCGGAGGAGATCAGCAGGTTGAGGTCGACCGAACGGCACATCGAGGCAATGCGGCTGACTTCGTTGACGGCAGGACCGATGACCGTGAAGTCCAGCCGGTCCTGGCTGCCGATATTGCCGTAGAACACGTCACCGATATGCAGGCCGATATAGACATCCGTCGTTGGCCGATCGCCGGCCTTGCGTTCGGCGTTCAGCTCGCCGAGTTTTTGCCGCAGAAGCGCTTCGGCCTTGAGCGCCGCCCGGCAGGTCTCCGCCGGCACCTCGCCCTTGAAGATGGCGAGCACGCCGTCGCCGATCAGCTTCAGCACGTTGCCGCCGGCCTCGTGGATCGCCGAAATGACCACCTCGCTGTAATCGTTGAGCAGCGGGATGATTTCCTCGGGTGGTACACGGTCGGAAATCTTGGTGTAGTTCAGAAGATCGGAAAACCAGAGTGCCGCCGAAATCCGCTCCGATTTGCCGCGGCTGATCTTGCCTTCCATCACTTGGCGCGCCGCATCCTCGCCAAGATAGACTTCGGCGATGGTGCGGGCGATGCGCCCGAGCGCGATGCATTTGATCGCCAGCCCCAGCACCGGCACCAGCTTGCGCAGGATGGCGAGGTCGTGGTCGGAAAACC
Source organism: Rhizobium leguminosarum bv. trifolii WSM2297 (assembly GCF_000271845.1). Next base: position 3,115,976 of record NZ_JH719395.1, read on the forward strand.
CCTCGGGGTGCTTCGTCGAGAAATTCGAGAAGAAACAATCCATCTCGCCGATCGTGCCGGCCTCGGCGAAGCGATGCATGATCGCAATGTAATCGGTATGGCCGGCCTCGGCGATCTTGTCGAGTTGGCTGAAATCGATCGGATCGCCGAAGCCGATGCGGCGGCGCACCTCCCGCTCATTACCCGACCAGAGATAATAGAAGGACGAACGCTGCCAACTCGCAGCCGCCTCGCCCGTACCCGACGGGCCATATTCGAATTCCGTCTCGACGATTTCCTCGCTGTCCCAGCGGAAGGCGCGGCCTTCATGCACCGGATGCAGCGTATCCATCAGTGCCAGGCCGCGGTCGATCCGCAGGCCGGCGTTCCGGCAGGCCGAGCAGAACCCGGTCATGAGTTCGGATTCCGAAGCACCTTTCAGTCCCTGTTCGGTAACCCAGGCCGCAATCGTGCTGACGTCGCTGTAATCCATACCGATCAACCCTTGCTCGTATTGAAGCTGTAGCCCGAAGTCGGCATCGAAGAAAGCCAATTGGCTCAAACGCCTGCCGGCATATTGTAGGGCGTGACAATTTCGACCGATGAAAGCGAGGCCGCAACTGCCCGCCCCGATGAAGCCGTCAGGCTCATGATCGCCCTGAAGGCCGAACGCGCATCGGTTCTGAGATCGTGATGCAGCACGAAACCGATGCGGCGGGCGGCAAGCAGAGCACGATTATCCGCATCGAGATCATGAGCGACGAAAACGCGGACCGGACGTTGGGCCGCATCGAAGGCCGCCAGCACCGCCCGGTTGCCGCCGCCGATCGAATAGACGGCGTTGATGGCGGGATCGGCGGCAAGCGCTGCCGCCGCAAGTATTCCCGTCGCTGCATCGGTACCGTGCCCCTCGCTGATCTCGATGATGCCGATTGCGGGATAATGGGCGCGGATGACGCGGCGAAAGCCGATTTCGCGCTCCTCCTCGCCGCGGAACCGCCCGCTCGACAGCGTCACCAGCACCTTGCCGCCGTGGCTCCCAAGCACTTCGCCGATCAGATAGGCGGCGGTCTCTCCCGCCGCCCGGTTGTCGGCGCCGGCATAGGCGATGCGCGCCGAATGCGGCAGGTCGGTCACCAGCGTCACCACCGGAATGCCGGCCGCATCCGCGCGCGCCACGGCGGCCGCCACCTCGGCGACGTCAGGCGCCTTGAGCACGATACCATCAGTGCCGCGCAGCCGGATGCGATCGAGAAGCTGCACCATCTCGGCCGGCTTCATCACCTCGGCGAAATGGAAGCGGCAGCGGAAGACGCCGGGCAGGAAGGCCGCCATCTCCGCCTCGAAGGCTGTGCGCACCGCATCGCTGAAACGCTGAGGCGTCTCCATGACGATATCGATCGCCAGCGTGCGGCCGCTGCCCATCGCGCCTGCCTGCTGCTTTTCCAGCTCGGCGATCGCCGCCTTCACCCGCACTTCCGTCTGCTGGCGCACTCCAGGCCGGCCGTTCAGCACCCGGTCGACGGTCGCGGTGCTCAATCCTGCCTGGAAGGCAATGTCCTTGACGAGAAAGCGATGGGCCATGAAATCGATCTGATGGTTTTTTGATGGATTCCTGATCTATATCACCCGGCATCGCGGCGTATAGTGCCTTCATTCGAAAGAGGAGGAGCCGCCATGAAAACCGACAACCCGCAGAAACAGCGCGCCGACCGTGTCTGGTTGAGCGAAGACAGCTGCGATCTCGAGGATTTTCGCCGCCTTGCGGAAAAGACCACCGCGCTTGCCGATTATCCCACTGCCTCTGCAGTCGAAAAAAACGTGCTGATCTATGACAGCCGCAAGGTGATGGCGGCAGCCGCGACGCCGGAGGGCCGGCGGGCTGTCCTGGCCGAAATCTGCGAGGCCTTTGGCGAAGGCCCCGGCGTCGTCGTGTTCACGCATGCCTACGAGGATACCGGCATCATCGACCGTGCCAGCGCGATCTTCGACCAGATCATCGAGGAACAGCACCGCACCGCGACCGGCGGCGGCGATCACTTCGCCAAGCCTGGCGCCAACGATCGCATCTGGAACTCACTGGAAAAACATTGCCTCGCCGATCCGGCGAATTTCGCCGAATATTACGGCAACGCCATCGTCGCACTGGCAAGCCAAGCCTGGCTCGGTCCGAGTTACCAGATGACGGCGCAGGTCAACCGCGTCAACCCGGGCGGCGCGGCGCAGTCGGCGCATCGCGACTATCATCTCGGCTTCCAGTCGTCTGAGGTGATCGAGCAGTTTCCGGCGCATGTGCACCGGCTCTCGCCGGTGCTGACGCTACAAGGTGCGGTCGCCCACTGCGACATGCCGCTCGAAAGCGGCCCGACGCTCTTCCTGCCGCACAGCCAGACTTATGTGCCGGGTTACCTCGCGCTCAAGCACCAGGAGTTCCGGAACTATTTCGAAGCCAACCACGTCCAGCTGCCCCTCGAAAAGGGCGATGTCGTGTTCTTCAACCCCGCACTTTTCCATGCTGCCGGCACCAACCGCTCGGCCGGCATCAAACGTGTCGCCAACCTCCTGCAGGTCTCCTCCGCCTTCGGCCGGGCAATGGAAACCGTCAACCGCGAGAGAATGAGCGCCATGCTCTTTCCCGCGTTGAAGACGCTGCAAGATCGGCTCTCGCCTGATGAGATCGCCAACGCCATAGCTGCCTGCGCCGAAGGTTATTCCTTCCCGACCAACCTCGACCGCGACCCGCCGCTCGGCGGCTTGGCGCCGAAGACGCAGGCGCAGCTGATGCACGAGGCGCTCAGGGAAGGCTGGAGCGACGAGGCCTTCACCACAGCGCTTGCAGAGCAGGCGCGGAAGAAGTTGAGCTGACTAAGGAGTTGGAGCACGCTCATCCGCTTTACGGGCACGATGTCTGGGCCGAGCCACGGGTCTCGACCCGTCCTGCGAACCCAGAGGTCTCCACTTGTCCCTTCGCCCCGCAAGCGGGAGAAGGTGGCGGCAGCCGGATGAGGGGCGCCCCACGCACTGACATAATAGCCTCCCGCACCCGCGGGAGGCTATTCGCAGACCATCACCAAGGAGGAACCACATGAGCACGGACCACGGCCGCCTCGACGGCAAGATCGCCATCGTCACCGGCGGCACACAAGGATTGGGCGCCACCATTGCCCGCCTCTTTGCCGAACGCGGCGCGGAAGGCATCGTCATCTGCGGCCGCAACGAAGCCAAGGGCAAAGCGAAGGCCGCGGAGATTTCGGCCGCGACTGGCGCCAGAGTCGTCTACATCAAGGCCGATCTCGGCAAGGTCGAGGATGCACAAAATGTCGTCCACGCCTGCGATGAGGCCTTCGGCCGGGTGGACGCGCTGGTCAATGCCGCCGCCATCACCGATCGCGGCACCATTCTCGACACCAGCCCCGAGCTCTTCGACGCCATGTTCGCGGTCAATGTGAGAGCGCCGTTTTTCCTGATGCAGGAGACGGTGAAGGTGATGCGCCGCGAAAAGATCGAGGGCACGATCGTCAATATCGGCTCGATGTCGGCCAAGGCAGGCCAGCCCTTCATCGCCGCCTATTGCGCCTCCAAGGGCGCATTGGAAACGCTGACGAAGAACACCGCCTATGCGCTGCTGCGCAACCGCATCCGGGTCAACGGCCTCAACATCGGCTGGATGGCTTCCGAAGGCGAGGATCGCATCCAGCGTGAATATCACGATGCACCCGCCGACTGGCTGGAGAAGGCGGCAGCAGGCCAGCCTTTCGGCCGCCTCGTCGACCCACATGAGGTGGCGCGCGCCTGCGCCTATCTGTCATCTTCAGAATCCGGCCTGATGACCGGCTCGGTCATCTGCTTCGACCAGTCGATCTGGGGCGCGTATGACGGTTCGCCGCACCCTATCGCGGCGCTCTGATAGGTCAGGCGCCCGGCATTTCCCATGCCGGGCTCTGGCACCTCCCAGGATTTGCAGCTAGGAAGGGGCGGCAGCATTCAGGGAGAAACTGGCTTGGCCGACAATCCGCTTTATGACATCCGCGATGAACGTTTTAGCGCTCTGGTCATCGGCAGCGCCGCGCTCGAAGAGCTTTATTCCGGCTGCCGCTGGACGGAAGGCCCGGTCTGGTTTTCCGACCTGAACTGCCTTCTCTGGAGCGATATCCCGAACGAACGCATGATGCGCTGGACACCGGATGGCACGGTCTCCGTCTTCCGCTCGCCCTCCAATTACATCAACGGCAATACCCGCGACCGACAGGGCCGGCTGGTCTCCTGCGAACATGGCGGCCGCCGCGTCAGCCGCACGGAAGTCGACGGCACCATCACCATTCTGGCCGACAGCTACAAGGGCAAGCGGCTGAATTCGCCGAACGATGTCGTCGTGCATTCCGATGGCGGGGTCTGGTTCACCGACCCGACCTACGGCATCCTGTCGGACTACGAGGGCCACAAGGCCGAGCCCGAGCAGCCGACCCGCAATGTCTATCGGATCGATCCTTCAAGCGGCGCGATCGACGCCGTCGTCGAGGATTTCATCCAGCCGAACGGCCTTGCCTTCTCGCCCGACGGGACGAAGCTCTACATCGCCGATTCCGGCTCGGCAAAACATGAAGTACCGCGCCACATCCGGGTTTTCGACGTCGTCGACGGCAGGCGGATCGAAAACAGCCGCTATTTCTGCAGCCTCGATGCCGGCAATCCCGATGGCTTCCGCTTCGACGTTGCCGGCAATCTCTGGACCAGTGCCGGTGACGGCGTGCACTGCTTTTCGCCCGAGGGAACGCTGCTCGGCAAGATCAGGGTGCCGCAGACGGTCTCCAATCTCACCTTCGGCGGCCCGAAGAAGAACCGGCTCTTCATCACCGCGACGCGCTCGGTCTATTCGATCTATACGAAGACCAACGGCGCACAATATCCGTAAGGATCGCGATGCCGCATGCTCGGCAGGCATCTTACAATCACCATCGTCGGCCAAGGCGGTATGGCGCGGGCACCCGCGCTGCGGCTCGGCCGCCGGATACATGTTCCGGATGACGACATGCATGAAAAAAGCTAAAGCGCGTCCCATGAATCAAATTCAATGTGAGCGCTTGCGCGGCTCGCATCCTATTGCATCAAGGAGGAATACAAGATGACCCGATTTTCACGCGCCGAACAGCGCCGCACCGCTCCTGATGCCATGACTAGGAGGGCCTGAGATGCGGTCCGTCGTTTCCTTCAACGAAGGCTGGAGTTTCCACGAGGGTTTCGGCCAGCGCCTCCTTGAGAGCTTCGACCCCGCCAGGTCGGTCAGCCTGCCCCATACCGCCGTCGAACTGCCCTTCAACTACTTCGACGAGACCAGCTATCAGCGCGCCTTCACCTATCAGAAGGTGCTGCGCTGGCTGCCGGAATTCGAGGGCCGTGAAGTCTCGCTCGTTTTCGACGCCGCCATGGCCGACAGCGTGGTCTATCTGAACGGCGAGGAAATTATCGCCCATAAGGACGGCTACACCCCTTTCGAAGCCCGCCTCACCGGCAACCTCGTCAAGGGCGAGAACCTCGTAACGGTGAAGATCGACGGCAGCGAAAACCCCGCCATTCCGCCCTTCGGCGGCCGCATTGATTATCTCACCTATGCCGGCATCTACCGCGACGTCTGGCTGAAGGTCACCGATCCGGTGTCGATCCGCAATCTCAAGATCGAAACTGCAGACGTTCTTGCCCCGGAAAAATCGGCGACCATCCGCGTCGATATTGCCAATCCTGAGGGCCGCAGCTTCTCGGCAACCGTCACTGCCACGCTGAAGCAGGCAGACGGCACGGTGATCGCCACCGCAGCGACCGAGACGATCGGCGACCGCACCAGGCTTTCCTTCGGCGGCCTCACCGGCATCACGCTTTGGGACATCACCGATCCGACGCTCTACGAGGTCACCGTCGAGCTCAGGACCGAACACGGCTCCGACCGTATCTCCACCCGCTTCGGCTTCCGCACCGCCGAATTCACCCCGGAAGGTTTCCTCCTCAACGGCAAGCCGCTGAAACTGCGCGGCCTCAACCGCCACCAGTCCTTCCCCTATGTCGGTTATGCCGCCGGCCGCTCCGCCCAGGAGCGCGACGCCGACATCATGAAGACGGTGCTGAAGTGCAATATCGTCCGCACCTCGCATTATCCGCAGTCGAAATGGTTCCTCGATCGCTGCGACGCCATCGGCCTGCTGGTTTTCGAGGAAATCCCCGGCTGGCAGCATATCGGCGATGCCGACTGGCAGAAGGAATCGATCGAAAACGTCCGCCGCATGATCGAGCGCGACTGGAACCATCCCTCGATCATCATCTGGGGCGTGCGCATCAACGAGTCGCAGGACAATCACGATTTCTATGTCGAGACCAATCGCCTCGCCCGCGAACTCGACAGCACCCGCCAGACTGGCGGCGTGCGTTACATCACCGAAAGCGAACTCCTCGAAGACGTCTACACGATGAACGACTTCATCCTCGGCAATGAGGAACTGCCGGGCGCCAACCGCCCGCGCACCGCATTGCGCAGTCAGGAGGAAAATACCGGCCTGTCCCGGAAGGTGCCGTACCTCATCACCGAGTTCAACGGCCACATGCACCCGACGAAAATCTATGACCAGGAGCAGCGTCAGGCCGAGCACGTGCGCCGTCACCTCGAAGTGCTGAACGCCGCCTATGGCGACCCCGATATCTCGGGCGCCATCGGCTGGTGCATGTTCGATTACAATACCCATAAGGATTTCGGCTCCGGCGACCGCATCTGCTATCACGGCGTCATGGACATGTTCCGCGAGCCGAAATTCGCGGCCTATGCCTATATCAGCCAGTGCGATCCCTCCGACGAGATCGTCATGAAGCCGGTGACCTTCTGGGCGCGCGGCGAACGCAACATCGGCGGCGTGCTGCCGCTGATCGTCCTGACCAATTGCGACGAGGTAGAGCTGCAATATGGCGGGCTCAGCAAGCGCATCGGCCCGGACCGCGAGAATTATCCGCATCTGCCGCATCCGCCCGTCGTGCTCGATCATCGCCACTTCACCGCCGACGAACTCGGCACCTGGGGTCTGGAATGGATCGACGGCACCTTGACCGGCTATATTGGCGGCGAGCCGGTGGCGAGCCTGACGTTTGCGGCGGATCCGCTGCCGACGACGCTGGAAATCGTCGCCGACAGCCAGACGCTGAAGGCGCGCGAACGCGACAGCACCCGGGTCATCATCCGCGCCCTCGACCAGTGCGGCCAGCGCCTGCCCTTCATGAACGACAGTATTTCGCTGAAGGTGCATGGACCCGCAAGGATCGTCGGCCCGGCCACTGTGCCGCTGCAGGGCGGCACATCAGGCTTCTGGCTGGAGGCGACAGGTCTGGTTGGCGAGATCACCGTCGAAGCGATCTCGTCGCGGTTCGCGCCGGTGACGCTCAGCGTCACGGCCGCCGCCTAACGCATCGTGTTAGAGCGCCTCGCGTCTTACCACACGCGCGGCGCTCTGATGGCCGTCACGAAATCCGCATCTGGCTCTTGGGATCGAAGAACACGGCCTTGTCGAGATTGAAGGCAAGGCGTGTGCTTTGTCCGGGAGCAATGCCGGCATCGGCGCGCAGGCGGGCGACGACGGATTTGCCGCCGAGCTTGGTGACGGCGAAGGTATCGGAGCCGGCCGGTTCGACCACCTCGATCAGGCAGTCGCCTTCGGTCAGCGAACGCGCCTTGCGGTCGGCGCCGTCGGGATCAGTCAGCGCCTCGGGGCGGATGCCGAAGATCACCTGCTTGCCGGCATAGGAGGACAGGCCGTGATTGCCTGAGACCACCGGCAGCCGGAGCGGCGCGGCATTGGCCCGCTCCAGCGAGACCTCCAGCCCGCTGGTGCCGGTCTCGACGGTGGCGTTGAGCAGGTTCATTGCCGGCGATCCCATGAAGTCGGCAACGAAGAGATTGGCCGGGCTGTTATAGATCTCGGCCGGGGTGCCGAACTGCTGCAGCACCCCGTCTTTCAGCACGGCGATCTTGGTCGCCAGCGTCATCGCCTCGATCTGGTCGTGGGTGACATAGACGAAGGTGGTGCCCATGCGCTGGTGCAGCCGCTTGATCTCGGTGCGCATGTCGACACGCAGCTTGGCGTCGAGATTGGAGAGCGGCTCGTCGAACAGGAAGACCTGCGGATTGCGCACCAGCGCCCGGCCCATGGCGACACGCTGGCGCTGGCCGCCGGAGAGCTGGGACGGCTTGCGGTCGAGCAGATGGCCGATCTGCAGCATGTCGGAGACCTGTTTGATCGCCTTGGCGCGCTCCTCCTTCGGAACGCCGCGGATCTCCATGCCGAAGGCGATGTTGCCCGCCACCGTCATGTTCGGATAGAGCGCATAGGACTGGAACACCATGGCGATGTCGCGCTTGGAGGGATGCAGCCCGCTGATGTCGCGGCCGTCGATCCTGATATCGCCAGAGGTGATCGTCTCCAGCCCGGCAATGGTGTTGAGCAGGGTCGACTTGCCGCAGCCGGACGGGCCGACCAGCACGAGAAAGCCGCCCTTTTCGAGTTCGAGGTCGATCCCCTTGAGAATGTCGACGGCGCCGAAACGCTTTCTGAGACCGGAGATTTCGAGGAAGGCCATGGCTTACCCTTTGACTGCCCCCGCCATCAGACCGCGCACGAAGTAGCGGCCGGCGAGGATATAGACGATGAGCGTCGGAACGGCCGCGATCATCGCCGCAGCCATGTTGACATTGTATTCGACCACACCGGTCGAGGTGTTGACGACATTGTTGAGCGCCACCGTCATCGGCATGGAGTCGCCGGTGCCGGCATAGGCCGAGGCAAACAGGAAGTCGTTCCAGATATTGGTGAACTGGTAGATCACCGTGACGACGATGATCGGCAGCGAGTTCGGCAGCATGATGCGGCGGAAGATCTGGAAGAAGCTGGCGCCGTCGACCTGGGCGGCGCGCACCAGTTCGGTCGGAAAGGCCTCGTAGAAATTGCGGAAGAACAGCGTCGTGAAGCCGAGGCCGTAGACGACATGGACGAAGACCAGATTGACCGTCGGATTGCCGAAGCCGAAGCTAAAGCCGGTGGCGTTCTGCAGCGTCATGCCGAAGCGGCCGAGCGAGCCCAGGATCGTTGCCATCGGCAAGAGCACCGACTGGAACGGGATGAAGCAGGCAAACAGCATCAGCCCGAACACCAGCGTATGGCCGGGGAAGCGCCATTTGGTCAGGACATAACCGTTCAGCGCCCCCATGATGGTGGAGATTGCCACCGCCGGCACCACCATCTTGATCGAGTTCCAGAAGTAACCCTTGATGCCGGCGCAGGTCAGCCCGACGCAGGTCTCGCCCCAGGCCTTCACCCAGGGATCGAAGGTCGGTGACTGCGGCAGCGCCAGCATGTTGCCGCCCTGGATCTCGTCCATCGTCTTGAACGAGGTGGTGAGCATGACGAAGAGCGGCATCAGGTAGAGGACGGCGAAGATCGCCAGCAGGCCGTAGATGATCAGGCGGCCGATCCAGCGGCTGTTGTTATTCCGGCTGTCGCCGCTTTGCGAAAGCGTTGCGGTCGAGGCGGCAATCGGAGAGCTTACGCTGCTCATCGGGCCTTCTCCTTCAGTTCGGAATAGAGATAGGGAACGATGATGGCCGAGATCGTCATCAGCATGATGATGGCGCTGGCCGAACCGACGGCCATCTCGTTGCGTTTGAAGGTATATTCATACATGAAGTTGGACGGCAGCCAGGCCGAGCCGCCCGGCCCGCCCGAGGTCAGCGCCACCACCAGGTCGTAGGACTTGATCGCCATATGGGCGAGCACGATGAAGGCCGACAGGAAGATCGGCCGCAACAGCGGAATGACGATGCGGCGGTAGAGCTGTAAGGCGGAAGCGCCGTCGATCTGGGCGGCCTTCATGATCTCGCCGTCGATACCGCGCAGGCCGGCCAGGAACATCGCCATGACGAAGCCCGAGGCCTGCCAGACACCGGCGATGACGACGGTGTAGATGACGAAGTCCTTGTTCTTGATCCAGTCGAAGTGGAAGCTCGTCCAGCCGAAGTGGTGCAGCGTCTGCTCCAGCCCGAGGCCGGGGTCGAGGAACCATTTCCAGGCAACCCCGGTGACGATGAAGGAGAGCGCCATCGGATAGAGGAAGATCGGTCGGAGCAAGCCCTCGCCGCGGATCTTCTGGTCGAGCAGGATCGCCAGGAACAGACCGAGTGCCAGGCAGATGCCGACATAGAGGAAGCCGAAGATCGCCATGTTGGTGATCGACGTATACCAGGAGGACGGCGGATCGCTCTCGAAGGTCCAGCGCCACAGCCGCTGATAGGCGCGCGCCCCGGTCAGCGCATAGGACGGAAAGGTCTTGGAATTGGTGAACGACAGATAGGCCGTCCAGACGATGAAGCCGTAGACGAAGATGAGCGTGATGACGAAGCTCGGCGCCAGCACGATCTTCGGCAGCGCATCCTGCAGCCGGCCCCTCAGCGAGATCGCCGTCGCTTGCCGCGGCGTCAGAACCGGATCGGTGGTCGCAACTGTGCTCATGGAATGTCATCTCCTCCCCTGCATCATAGGGCCTGCATCATAGGGCCTGATGACCCTGCATGATGGTCCGCGCGTCATGTCGCACATGATCGGCGCGGAGCCTGAAGCCTCCCCGCGAAGTGCGCGGGGAAGCGTTGTCATCGGCAGCAATCTCAGCGGGCGTCGTCGATTGCCTGGACGAGCTGGGTGACGGCTTCGTCGGAGCTCTTGATCTGACCGTGGACGAACTTCGAGACGACGTCCTTATAGGCATTGGCGATTGCCGGAGGCGCGCCGTAACCTTGAGCCAGCGAACCGAACAGCGTGCCGCCCTCATTGGCGGCCTTCAGATCGGCGATGCCCTTCTTGCCGCAGGCGTCGAAGTCGGTATCGGGAACGTCGGTACGAGCAGGAACCGAACCCTTGACGACGTTGAAGGCCGACTGGAAGCTCTTCGACAGCGTGGCGGTTGCCAGTGCTGCCTGCGCCGCCTTGCGGTCGTCGGGAACATTGAACATGCCGAACATGTCGGAGTTGTAGATGACGCTGCCTTCAGTGCCGGGGAAGCGGTAGCACAGGAAGTCGGTATCCGGGGTCTTCTTGGCGGCGACGAATTCGCCCTTGGCCCAGTCGCCCATCACCTGCACCAGCGCATCGCCCTTGATCACCATGGCGGTCGCCAGGTTCCAGTCGCGGCCGGAGAAGTTCGGATCGACATATTTGACGATCTTCGCCAGGTTATCGAAGGACTTCTTCATCGTGTCGGACTTCAGCGACGCCTCGTCGAGGTCGTTGAAGGCCTTCTTGTAGAATTCCGGTCCGCCGGTCGACAGCACGATGGAATCGAACATCGTCGCTTCCTGCCAGTTCTGGCCGCCGAGCGCCAACGGGATGACGCCTGCAGCCTTCGCCTTGTCGAGCAGGGCGATCAGATCGTCGAAGGTCTTCGGCTGGGTGCCGCCGATCTTGTCCATCACCGCCTTGTTGATCCACAGCCAGTTGACCGAATGGACGTTGACCGGGGCTGCGACCCACTTGCCGTCATAGACCGAGAACTTCTGCAGCGCCGCCGGCACCGACTTGTCCCAGCCTTCCTTCTTCGCCGTCTCGGTGAGGTCACCCATGACGCCGGCCTGGGCATAATCGAGCACGGTGTAACCGAGCATCTGCGAGGCCGTCGGATAGGTGCCGGCTGCCACCATCGCCTTCAGCGCCGTCATCGCCGCATCGCCGCCACCGCCGGCAACCGGCACGTCCTTCCAGGCAAAACCTTCCTTCGACAGATCCTCTTTCAGAACGTTCAGTGCCGCAGCCTCGCCGCCTGACGTCCACCAGTGCAGCATCTGCACTTCCTTCACGTCGGCAGCCTGCGCCGCACCGAGGCCAGCCATCATCACGACGGCAATCGCCGCCGAGCTCAAAAACTTGCGCATGAATTTCCTCCCATTTGAAAATCGGCGGCGGGCCCTCCCTGCCGCCCGATGTTTTCCGCCGTTGCGGCGGTCGACATACGACCGCGCTCCTCCGCACGGTTGCTAATTTAAAACGTTATAAGACACCGATCGTCAAGCCCTTTCTCGACTCCCGAGAAAAATATGGTTACTTCGTTATACCATTGATTATTATTGATATTCTTGATTTTGCCAATAGATCGTCAAAAGGGCGGGCGAGGATCTCGGCCGCATGCTGCCGCAGGCATCATCAACCCCAACGCCGAGGACCTGCACCTGCTGCTGCTGCCGCAGATCAGCTTCCCGATCGACTAACCCCTCTGAAGCCTATTCCCAACACGCGTAATTTGTCCTAGAAGCACGCCGTAATCCGGTCGCAGCCCACCCGGTCAAAACAAGGGATCCAAAATATGAAGACTATTGTCGTCTGCTCCGGCGGACTCGACTCCGTTTCGCTTGCCCACAAGATAGCAGCGGAGCAACAGCTCATCGGCCTCGTCTCCTTCGACTACGGCCAGCGGCATCGCAAGGAACTCGACTTCGCCGCCCGGTGCGCCGCGCGCCTCGCCGTTCCCCACCATATCATCGACATCGCCGCCATCGGCGGCCATCTCAGCGGATCGGCCTTGACCGATGATATCGAGGTTCCCGACGGCCACTATGCCGAGGAGACCATGAAGGCCACCGTGGTGCCGAACCGCAATGCCATCATGCTGGCGATCGCATTCGGCTTGGCGGCCGCTCAGAAAGCGGACGCCGTTGCCGTCGCCGTGCATGGCGGCGACCACTTCATCTACCCCGACTGCCGGCCGGGCTTCATCGACGCCTTCCAGCGCATGCAGAACGAGGCGCTGGACGGTTATGCCAGCGTCAAACTGCTTGCACCCTATGTCGAGGTTTCCAAAGCAGCGATCGTCACCGACGGCGCGAAACACGCGACGCCGTTTGCAGAAACATGGTCCTGCTACAAGGGCGGCAGGCTGCACTGCGGACGCTGCGGAACCTGCGTGGAACGCCGCGAAGCTTTCCATCTTGCCGATGTTTTCGATCCCACCGAATACGAAGACCAGGATTTCTGGAAAGCGGCGGTGTCGCAATATTCAGCCGCGGAGGTGCGTTGATGTACCGCATCACCAAGGAGTTTCATCTCTCCGCCTCGCACCAGTTGAATCACCTCGCCCCCGACCATCAATGCGCCCGGTTGCACGGTCACAACTATATCGTGGTCGTCGAGCTTTCTGCCGAAAGCCTGAACGATGACGGTTTCGTTCGCGACTATCACGACCTCTCGCCGCTCAAGCGCTATATCGACGAGGCTCTCGATCATCGCCATCTGAACGACGTCTTCGGCCATTCGAAGGTCACCTCCGAATTCCTGGCCAAGCATTTCTACGACTGGTGCAAAGAGCGCTTCCCCGAGACATCGTCCGTCCGCGTCAGCGAGACGCCGAAGACCTGGGCGGAGTACCGGCCATGAGCGCAGAGACGATTCGCGTCAGCGAGATCTTCGGCCCGACCATCCAGGGCGAAGGCGCTCTGATCGGGCTGCCGACGGTTTTTGTCCGAACAGGCGGCTGTGACTACCGCTGTTCCTGGTGCGACAGCCTGCACGCGGTTGACAGCGCCTACCGCGATCAATGGATTCCGATGGCGGTCGATGCGATCTGGCAGGAGGTGACGAAGCTTTCCGGAGGCAGGCCGATGACCGTTTCGCTGTCCGGAGGCAATCCGGCGATCCAGCCTCTGGGGCCGCTGATCGAGCTCGGCCATTCCCAGGGATACCGCTTCGCGCTGGAAACGCAGGGAAGTGTGGCTCGGGACTGGTTTCGCGATCTCGACGTCCTGGTCCTGAGCCCCAAGCCGCCTTCAAGCGGAATGCTGACCGATTGGGGTGAGATCGACAACTGTCTTCGGCTCACTGCCGGCGGTCCGGAGATCGCCTTGAAAATCGTCGTCTTCGACGATGCCGACTACGCATTCGCTCAACAGGCGGGTGAGCGTTATCCCTATATTCCGTTGTTCCTCCAGCCGGGAAACCATACGCCGCCGCCGCCCGATGACGACGACGCCTGTATCGATATCGACGGCGTGATGGACCGGATGCACTGGCTCGTCGAGAAGGTGACGGCCGACCGATGGTTTGCCGCGCGCGTGCTGCCGCAACTGCATGTCTTGCTCTGGGGCAACAAACGAGGCGTCTGAGTCTGCCTGAACCTACTGCTCCGGAAAGGCGAAGACATCGACAGGCTCTCCGAGCCCGCGCAGCGGGAAGGTGCCGAGACTGTCCATGTCTTTCGCGCAGCTCGCCATTTCGACGAAGGCTCGGGACAGCAGCACCGGACGCTTGACCTCCTTGGTCAGGCTCTCCAGCCGCGATGCGACGTTGACTGCCGGGCCGATGACGGTGAAATCGAGCCGCCGGCGAGAACCGATATTGCCGTACATGACATCGCCGACATGCACGCCGACGCCGTAGCGCAGCGGATCGCGCCCCATGCGCACATGCTCCGCGTTCAGCTCGGCCATCGACGCCTGCCCTTCGCGGATCGCCTGCAGCAGATCGGCGCAGGCCGTTTCCTTGGTCAGCGGAAAGATCGCCAGCAATCCATCGCCCATAAACTTCAGAATCTCACCGCCATACCGTTCGATCGGATCGGACATGGCATCGAAATAATCGTTGAGCAGGTGGATGACATCGTCGCGCGGCCAGAGATCGGAAATCGCCGTAAAGTCGCGCAGGTCGCAGATCATGATCGCCGCGCCGACGGTGGCGCCGCTGCCGCGCGTCGTCACCCCCGACAGGATCTGCTCGCTCGCATGCGGCCCGACATAAGTCTGCAGCAGCGTGCGCGCCATGATGTTCTTCAGCCTGATTTCGCTGACAAGGGTCAGCGCCGGCAGGAGATCGCGCAGGAAATCGACATGGTCGCGCTCGAAGCCGCCCGGGCGGCTTGTGGAAAATGTCACGACATGCCGTTTGCCCAACGTATGCTCGACCGGCCAGGCGATATATTCGGTCAGGCCATCATCATGCAGTTCCTGATAGAATGCATCCAAGTCGCCGTCGGCTGTGCCTTCCAGCTGTTTGCGCACCTCCTCCGCACCCTGATGAATGGCGTTGAGGGGACTGTTCAGAAACTCCGGCGTGTTTTCGACACCATAGGCGAATGTGTTGATCTTCGCCTCCGCCAGCCCTTCCTTCCAGAGGATACGGGCACCGATCCATTGCGGATGGTTCGTCCGGAAATGCAGGGTCGCGCGTGCCACCGGCACCCCCGCCGCAAGCAGCTTCTCGCACATCTCCACCAGGATATTGTCGATGAAGCGCTCGCCGCGCGTCCCATTCACCAGCCAGTCGAGAATCCGTCGCCTGCGGATCGGCCAGATGCCCTCCTCCGCGTCGACGACAGCCCCGGCCTTGTTTGCAAAAGACGACATTAAAAAACTCCGCTGCGCCACATCATCGGCGAGGATCGAATTCGGTTTCCGCTGAATGTGGGCGATGGGGAAGCAAATGATAAGGGCCGACGGCGATAAAGCCTCAGAAATCCCAATCCTCGTCTTCGGTCGCCACCGCCTTGCCGATGACATAGGAGGAACCGGAGCCGGAGAAGAAGTCATGGTTTTCGTCGGCATTCGGCGACAGCGCAGACAGGATCGCCGGATTGACCTTGCAGGCCTCAGTCGGGAAAAGTGCCTCGTAGCCGAGATTCATCAGCGCCTTGTTGGCATTGTAATGCAGGAATTTTTTGACGTCCTCGGTCAGTCCGACACCGTCATAAAGCGCCTCGGTATATCTGGCCTCGTTGTCGTAGAGTTCGAGCAGCAGGTCGAAGGCGAAATCCTTGATCTCCTGCCGACGCTCTTCGGGAAACCGTTCCAGTCCGCGCTGGAACTTGTAGCCGATATAATAGCCGTGCACCGCCTCGTCGCGGATGATCAGCCGGATCATGTCGGCCGTGTTGGTGAGCTTGGCGCGGCTCGACCAGTACATCGGCAGGTAAAAGCCGGAATAGAACAAGAAGCTTTCGAGGAAGACGCTGGCGACTTTCTTCTTCAACGGATCGCCGGATCGATACTGCTCCATGATCAGCGCCGATTTGCGCTGCAGGAATTCGTTCTCCTCCGACCAGCGATAGGCGTCGTCGACATCAACAGTCGAGCACAGCGTCGAAAAGATCGAGGAATAGGAGCGCGCATGCACCGCCTCCATGAAGGAGACATTGGAAAGCACCGCCTCCTCATGCGGGGTGACCGCATCCTCCATCAGCCTGACGGAACCGACGCCGTTCTGGATCGTGTCGAGCAATGTCAACCCGGTGAAGACGCGAATGGTGAGCTGCTGTTCGGCCGGCGTCAGCGTCGCCCAAGAGGGGATGTCGTTGGACAGCGGCACCTTTTCCGGCAGCCAGAAATTGCCGGTGAGGCGGTTCCAGACTTCGAGATCCTTATCGTCCTCGATGCGGTTCCAGTTGATGGCGCGTACGCGGGATGCCGGTTTGATTTGTATGTTCATAGTCGTCCCTCTTGAGGAATATGTATGGATTCGCCCCTCATCCGCCTGCCGGCACCTTCTCCCCGCCTGCGGGGCGAAGGGGATATGCCGCACCCTTTCCGTCTTTATTGCCGGTTCGTGTGGCAAGTCCCCTCTCCCCGTCAAAACGGGGAGAGGGTTAGGGTGAGGGGCAAATGCTCGCGGCCGAAATCAACTCACAGCGTACAAGACACGCAGCCCTGCACCTCGGTGCCGGACAGCGCCATCTGGCGAAGGCGGATGTAGTAGATCGTCTTGATACCCTTCTTCCAGGCGTGGATCTGCGCCTTGTTGATATCGCGCGTCGTTGCCGTGTCGCGGAAGAACAAGGTCAGTGACAGGCCCTGATCGACATGCTGGGTTGCCGCCGCATAGGTGTCGATGATCTTCTCGGGCCCGATCTCATAGGCGTCCTGATAATAATCGAGATTGTCGTTGGTCATGAACGGCGCGGGATAGTAGACGCGGCCGATCTTGCCTTCCTTGCGGATCTCGATCTTCGAGACGATCGGGTGGATCGACGAGGTCGAGTGGTTGATATAGGAGATCGACCCTGTCGGCGGCACCGCCTGCAAGTTCTGGTTATAGAGGCCGGAGGTCATCACCGCCTTCTTCAGCGCCACCCAGTCTTCCTGCGTCGGAATATGAATGCGCGCTGCATCGAACAGTGTCTTCACTTTCTCAGTCGCCGGCAGCCAGAGCTGGTCGATATATTTGTCGAAATAATCGCCGGAGGCATATTTTGAATTCTCGAAGCCTTTGAAGCTCGTGCCGCGTTCGCCCGCCAAGAGGTTCGAGGCGCGGATCGCGTGATAGGTCACCGTGTAGAAGTAGATATTGGTGAAATCGACGCCTTCTTCGGAGCCGTAGAAAATGCGTTCGCGGGCGAGATAACCATGCAGGTTCATCTGGCCGAGGCCGATCGCATGGCTCTCGTCATTGCCCTTCTCGATCGAGGGAACCGAGGCGATGTGGCTCATGTCGGAGACCGCCGTCAGTGCCCGGATCGAGGTTTCGATCGTCTTGCCGAAATCGGAGGAATCCATGGCCGCGGCGATGTTCAGCGAGCCGAGATTGCAGGAAATGTCCTTGCCGAGATGTTTGTAGGAGAGGTCGTCGTTGTATTCGCTCGCCTCGCTCACCTGCAGGATTTCGGAGCAGAGATTGCTCATCGAAATGCGCCCGGCGATCGAGTTCGCCCGGTTCACCGTATCCTCGAACATGATGTAGGGATAACCGCTCTCGAACTGGATTTCGGCGAGCACCTGGAAAAACTCGCGCGCCTTGATCTTCTTCTTCGAGATGCGGGCGTCCGCTACCATCTCCCGATAGTTTTCCGTCACCGAAATCTCGGTGAAGGGCACGCCGTAGACCCGCTCCACATCGTATGGCGAGAACAGGTACATGTCCTCGTTGTTCCTCGCGAGTTCGAAGGTGATGTCGGGTACGACTACGCCGAGCGACAGCGTCTTGATGCGGATCTTCTCATCGGCATTCTCGCGCTTGGTATCGAGAAAGCGCATGATGTCGGGGTGATGGGCGTTGAGATAGACGGCGCCCGCGCCCTGGCGCGCGCCAAGCTGGTTGGCATAGGAGAAACTGTCTTCGAGCAGCTTCATCACCGGGATGATGCCCGACGACTGATTTTCGATCTGTTTGATCGGCGCGCCGGCCTCGCGGATATTGGTCAGCGACAGCGCCACCCCGCCGCCGCGCTTCGACAATTGCAGCGCCGAATTGATCGACCGGCCGATCGATTCCATATTGTCCTCGACACGCAGCAGGAAGCAGGAAACGAGCTCGCCGCGCTGTTTCTTGCCGGCATTGAGAAAGGTCGGCGTCGCCGGTTGGAAACGGCCGGAAATGATCTCGTCGACCATATCGCGGGCAAGGGCCTCGTCGCCACTCGCCAAAGCCAGCGCCACCATGCAGATGCGGTCCTCGTAGCGCTCGAGATAACGCTTTCCGTCGAAGGTCTTTAGTGTGTAGCTGGTGTAATATTTGAAGGCGCTGAGGAAGGTCGGGAAACGAAACTTCCTGGCATAGGCCTGGTCGAACAGGTCGCGGACGAAATTGAAGGAATACTGGTCGGGAACCTCCTGCTCGTAATAGCCCTCGGTCACGAGGTAATCGAGCTTTTCCCTGAGATTGTGAAAGAACACCGTGTTCTGGTTCACATGCTGCAGGAAATACTGCTTCGCCGCCATGCGGTCCTTGTCGAGCTGGATCCTGCCCTCATCGTCGTAGAGGTTCAGCATCGCGTTCAGCGCGTGGTAGTCGAGCGTTTCCGCCGCTTTCAAAGGGCGTTCGCCGGCGGGATGAGCAAAAGTGTTATGCGGTTTTGCGCCCGCATCCCGCGTCAGAGTCGTTCCCGTGTCCAAAACCGTTCCATTCCGTGTTTGACGTTGGCGACATCCGCTTCGGTGCCAAGCAGCTCGAATCTGTAGAGATACGGCACCTGGCATTTCTGCGAGATCACGTCGCCGGCGAGCCCGTATGTCTCGCCGAAATTGCTGTTGCCCGCTGCAATCACGCCCCGGATGTGTCCTCGGTTTTCCGCCTCGTTCAAGAAACGGATCACCCGCTTGGGAACGGCCCCCTTTACGATCCCTGGGCCGCCGTCGCCGCTATAGGTCGGCACAACAAGCACGAAAGGTTCGCGGATATGGAACACCTCTGCGCCGCCTGCCGGAATGCGCGCCGCGCGCAGTCCAAGCTTGGCGACGAAGCGATGGGTATTCTCGGACCGGCTGGAATAATAGACGATCAGTCCCATCGCCTGTCTCGATCAGGAAAGCGCGCTGATCATATCGGGACGGAACCCCGCCCAATGCCGCTCGCCGGCAATGACGACGGGCGCCTGCATATAGCCAAGGCTTCGGACGCGATCGAGCGCTTCGGCATCTTCGGAAATATCGACGATGTCATAATCGACGCCCAGCCGGTCGAGGGCGCGGTAGGTGGCGGTGCACTGAACGCAGGCAGGCTTGCTGTAGACGGTAATGGTCATGATATTCCTCGTAACAACGCGATGGGACGCAGGACATCGATCGGAAACCTGTCGATCTCCGTTGAAAATGCTCTGATGGTTTGCAGCTATGCGGCTGTTCAGCCGCCGGGCGTGATCCGCCCTCCACTTCCCGCGGGTGGCGGCCTGAACTGAAATACTGACATGACTTCACCCCGAAGTGGCTGATGCGGAGGTTCGGGCCGTGCGAAACGCGATGCGGATTGATCCGCAGTCATGCAACGCGACCCTCCGGTCACCCCGCCCGTGGACATCTAGTTCGAGGCAGGTCTCCTGGCTTGCGGGTCGCAGCACCTGCCCAGCCTTCCCGGAGCATCATGCTCCAGTGACCTGAAATCGGACAGTTGCTCGCCGCTTACAGTTGCGGGGGCAGCTCCGGCCTTGTTGCGCCGTCATGGCGAACGCACCGTATTCCCGTCTTAGCCCGCGATCCTGACGAATCGAGGGAACCTTGAACACTAGATATAGTACGCGAATCCAAAATCGCGTCAACGGATGGTTTGTGCATTGCGCTAGGGCAGCTTTGAAAGCACTGCGTTCCTGTGAAAAATATGGATAATAAAAAGTTAAAGAAACAGTCTGTGGGGAAGGTGCCGATGTCGAGAGCCTGCCTATAGCCGGCTCCGTGTTTTCGATTTCAGGTCAGGCCCGCATCGTCGACCTTGAGGCCATCGTCGGGAAAGATTCACACCTTTGCTCGAAGCAGCCTGAGCGCGTTGATCGTCACCAGCACGGTGGCGCCGGTATCGGCGAGGATGGCCGGCCAGAGCCCGGTGATGCCGGCAATGGTCGTCACCAGGAAGACCGCCTTCAGCCCGAGCGCGATGGTGATGTTCTGCAGAATATTCCGCATTGTCCGCTTGGAAAGTTCGATCATCCGTGCCACATCGCCGACACGTCCGTGCAGCACGGCGGCATCGGCGGTCTCCAGCGCCACATCGGTGCCGCCTCCCATGGCGATGCCGACATCGGCGGCAGCGAGCGCCGGTGCGTCGTTGATGCCGTCGCCGACCTTGGCGACGATGAAGCCCTGGCGCTTCAATTCGCCGACGACCCGCTGCTTATCCTCAGGCATCATCTCGCCGCGCCAATCGATGCCGAGCATGCCGGCAACGGCTGCCGCCGTACGTTTGTTGTCGCCCGTCAGCATCATCGCCTTGACGCCCGCTGATTTGAGCGCGGAGAGCCCGGCCCCGGCATCCTCGCGCGGCTCGTCGCGCATGGCGATCAGGCCGGCCGTCACTCCGTTGACGAGCAGCACCGACACGCTCTTGCCCTCGTCGTTCAGAACAGTGATGCGTGCATCCTGTTCCGCGCCGAGCGTCCCGCGCTCGCGGGCGGCGGACGGCGACAAAAGCTCCAGCGTCTCGCCGCCGACTTTGCCGCTGACCCCCTTGCCCGGCAGCGCCTCCAGTTCGAAAGCCGGCGGCACGGGAACGCCGTCGGCCTTGGCGCGGTTAAGGATCGCCAGCGCCAAGGGATGGCTGGAACCCTGCTCCAGCACCGCCGCGCGCGACAAGAGCTGCGCCTCGTTCAATCCGAAGGAAACGATATCGGTCACCTCTGGCTTGCCTTCTGTCAGCGTGCCTGTCTTGTCGAAGGCGACCATCGTCACCTTGCCGAGCGTTTCCAGCACCGCCCCGCCCTTCATCAGCAGCCCGCGCCGCGCGCCTGATGAAAGCGAGGCGGCAATCGCCGCCGGCGTCGAGATGACAAGCGCGCACGGGCAGCCGATCAGCAGAATGGCAAGGCCCTTATAGACCCATTCGCTCCACGCTCCGCCGAAGAGAAGCGGCGGTAAGACCGCGACCAATGCTGCGACCAGCACCACGCCGGGCGTGTAATAGCGCGAAAACCGATCGATAAAGCGTTCCGTCGGCGCCTTCGATTCCTGCGCTTCCTCCACCAGCTTGACGACGCGGGCGATGGTATTGTCGGCGGCCGCCGCCGTGACGCGAACCCTGAGCACCGCATCGCCATTCACCGTTCCGGCAAAGACGACGGCATCGACGCCCTTGCGCGCCGGCGTACTCTCGCCGGTCACCGGGGCCTCGTCGATCGCGCTCTCGCCTGAGATAATGATGCCGTCCGCCGAAATACGATCACCGGGACGGACCATTATGATGGCGCCGACGGCGAGGCTTTCAGCCGGCACTTCCCGCGTCTGACCATTGTCTTCGAGCAGTGCAGTCTTCGGCACCAGCGTCGTCAGCGACTGGATGCTTTCGCGCGCCTTGCCGGCCGCCACGCCCTCCAGCAGTTCGCCGACGAGGAACAGGAACACGACGGTGGCGGCCTCCTCGCCGGCATTGATGATGACGGCGCCGACGGCGGCAATCGTCATCAGCATCTCGATCGAGAACGGTGTGCCGGAGAGAGCCGCCATGACCGCCCGCCGCGCGATCGGCACCAGTCCGACCAGCATGGCGATGATGAAGGCATAGGAGGCGATCGCCGGAACCAGATGGCCGATGGCATAGGCGGCAACGAGTGCCGCACCCGAAAGGATGGTCAGCCGGCCCTTTTTGCTCTGCCACCAGGGACCGGTCATCGGCGCATGGTCGTGCCCGTGCAGCCCCTCGATTTCCTTCTCGCCACCTGCATGGTCATGATCGTGATCATGGCTGGCATGATCGTGATCTGCATGGTCATGGCCCGCGTGATCGCCGTGATCATGGTCGTGATGATCGTGCGAGCCGTGGCCACGCGCCGGCGCCGCGCTTCCGGCAAAGGGCGAGACGGAATATCCGAGCCCAGTCACCTTCTTCTCGATCGCCTTGAGGTCGCTGCTGTCGTCATGCCGGACGGTCATCGTGCCTGCCATTACCGAGACGGAAACATCGGCGACACCCGCCACGCGCCTGACCGCCGTATCGATCTTGCTTGCACAGGAGGCGCAATCCATGCCGCCGACCCGGTATCGTGTCTCGCTCGTTTCAGCCATGATCCGCTTCCTTGTCAAACAGAAGCATCTCTCCTACATCCTCTAGCGACTAGAGGTGCAAGAGAAAAAATCATGAAAAAGATCACGATCGGTGAAGCGGCGCGCCAGAGCGGCGTCAAGGTGCCGACAGTGCGTTATTACGAGAGTATCGGCCTGCTGGCGGCGCCGAGCCGCAGCGAAGGCAACCAGCGCTCCTTCGAACCCGCCGATATCAGCCGTCTCGCCTTCATCCGCCATGCCCGCGAACTCGGTTTCGAGATCGAGGCGATCCGCACGCTGCTCACCCTGCAGGATGATCCGCACCAATCCTGCGCCTCGGCCGATGCCATCGCCAAGGCCCGTCTCGTCGAGGTCGAGCAGCGCATCCGCAGCCTGATGGCTTTAAAGGCCGAACTGGAAACCATGGTGGAAGGCTGCGGCCACGGCCGCGTCGACCAATGCCGCGTCATCGAAGTTCTCGCCGATCACGGCCAATGCACGCATCCGCAGCATTGATCCCTGCCCTTGCGGGCGATCCGCGCCCGCGTCAAAACTGCGGGCAGAAAGAATCGGGCGAAGACATCCATGAACCAGAAGCAGATTGCGATCATCGGCGGCGGCCCGGCGGGCCTTGCGGCCGCCGAACTGCTTTCGCTCTCCGGCCATGCGGTGACGGTCTACGACGCCATGCCGACCTTCGCCCGCAAATTTCTGCTGGCCGGCAAGTCGGGTCTCAATATTACCCATTCCGAAGATTATGCCCGCTTCACCACGCACTTCGGCGCCGCTACCGCCCGGCTGCGTCCCGCTCTTGAGGCCTTTACCCCCGATGACATCAGGAAGTGGACCGCAGGACTCGGAACCGAGACCTTCATCGGCTCGTCCGGTCGGGTTTTCCCGACGGTGATGAAGGCCTCCCCTCTGCTGCGCGCCTGGCTCAAGCGACTGGAAGGCCAAGGCGTTGCACTGCGCACCCGCCACCGCTGGACCGGTTTTGCCGACAAGGGCTATGTTTTCGAAACGCCCAACGGGCGCAGCATAGTCCATTGCGACGCCGCCCTGCTGGCGCTCGGCGGCGCAAGCTGGCCGCGCCTCGGCTCCGATGCGCGCTGGCTGCCGCGGTTGTCGGAGCGGGGCGTTGAAATCGACGCCTTCCGGCCCGCCAATTGCGGCTTCGTCGTCGGCTGGAGCGAAAACTTCAGCGAGCGTTTCGCCGGCGCGCCGGTGAAGTCGGTCACCGCCACATCCGAAGCCGGCACCTTTCCCGGCGAATTCGTCATCACCGGAAGCGGCATCGAAGGCAGTCTCGTCTACGCCAATGCCGCCAGCCTCCGCGACCGGCTGCTGACCCACGGCAGCGCTGCCCTGACGCTCGACCTCACGCCGGGCCGGACGACCGAAAGGCTGGCGCGCGACCTTGCGCGGCAGGACGCCAAATCGAGCTTTTCCAACCGCCTGCGCAAGGGCGCCGGCCTCGACGGCGTCAAGGCGGCGTTGCTGCGCGAACTTGTTTCCGATCGCGACCGGACGGATCCCGAACGTCTGGCCGGCAAGATCAAGGCCCTGCCGATCCCGGTTCTCGAAACCCGGCCGATCGGCGAAGCGATTTCCTCGGCCGGCGGCATCCGCTGGAGCGGCATCGACGACGGCTTCATGTTGAAGGCGCTGCCGGGCATCTTCGTCGCCGGCGAGATGCTCGACTGGGAGGCGCCGACCGGCGGTTACCTTCTCACCGCTTGTCTGGCGACCGGCCGGGCGGCCGCGCGTGGCATCGAAGCCTGGCTGCAGCGCTAGGCCGAGGCCGGATGGAATGTCATGGCAACGCCGTTCATGCAGTAGCGAAGCCCTGTCGGCTTCGGGCCGTCATCGAAGACATGGCCGAGATGGCCGCCGCAACGGCTGCAGTGCACAGCGGTCCGCGTCATGCCGAAGGTGGTGTCATTCTGCGTGCCGACGGCATCCTTCAGCGGCGCCCAGAAACTCGGCCAACCGGTGCCGCTGTCGAATTTGGTCGCCGAGGAAAACAGATCCTGATTGCAGCCGGCGCAAGCGAAATTGCCCTTCCGCTCCTCGTGCAGCAAGGCGCTGGTGAAGGGAGATTCCGTACCCTCCTGGCGCAGGACGGTATATTGATCCGGCGTCAGCAGCTTGCGCCATTCCGCCTCGGTGTGCGTCACCGCAAAACTCTCGCCGGCGATCGCCTTGCCGGCATGGCCAAAGCGAACCGCAAGCGCTCCGAAACCGGCGCCCACCAGCAATAATCGTCTGTTCAACATGGTCGGATCTCCTCGTACGGAAAACTTTGCTTCTGCACGGAACTACGGACCAGAGCGGTCTTTTGTTACAAGATGGAAGCGCGAACACCGAAATGTGATTTCAGCCCTTTCGTCAGCAAGAGCCGCACATGAATGCCAACCGGGCGCCGGCTGATTGCAAACCCACGGCTTTTCAATCAGACTATGCTGAAATTCGGTGGGAGGAGCCGATGCACGAACACTCAGCACATGCCGAGCATGTCTACACGTCTGCTCAGCGCGATTCCGCCGCGGCCAGCTCTCCGGTGGTCGCCTCCTGGCGGCGATGCATGACCATGCACCAGCTCGCCCCCGAGGAAGAACGCACGCCGCTGCGCCTGACCGAAGATGAATTCCGCTATGCGCGCGAGCAGTCCGGACAGCTGATCGCCAGTGCTACGGAAGAGCTCGATCGCCTCTTCAGCACTGTTGGCAAAGCCGGCTGCTGCCTGCTTCTGACCGACAAGAACGGTATCGCCCTGGAGCGCCGGGGAGCTGCCGGCGACGACAAGGAATTCCGCGAACTCGGCCTCTGGACCGGCTCGGTCTGGACCGAGGCGAGCATCGGGACCAACGGCATCGGCACCGCGCTTGCTGACGAACGCGCCGTCGCCATCTTCCGCGATCAGCATTTCTTCTGCTCGAATACCAGCCTCAGCTGCACGACAACACCGATCCGCGACCATCGTGGCCGGCTGGCCGCGGCCCTCGACATCTCCACCTGCCGTGAGGACGTCAACGAGATGACCTTGGCGATCCTGACGCAGACCGTGCGCGATGCGGCGATGCGCATCGAACTCAACCTCTTCCGCTCTGTCTTTGCCGGGGCCCGCTTCCTGATGGTCCCGGCCGGCGCCAATTCCGCCGCTGCCCTGCTTGCCGTCGACCGGCACGATCTCGTGCTCGGCGCGACACGCGCCGCCCGCATTGCGCTGCAGCTGGACGACAAGCGGATTGCTGCCGGCATCCCGGCCGCCGATGCCCTGCATGAGGCCGGCGTCTCTCAGCAGGATGAGATCGTCGAGGCGGAGAAGGCCGCACTGCTTCGTGCGCTGTCGCGCGCCGGCGGCAATGTTTCACAAGCGGCAATCGCGCTCGGCATCAGCCGTGCCACCCTGCACAGGAAGATGAAAAAGCTCGATCTGCACTGATTGAATTAAGGTTCCTCTGTCGCGCCAATCGTGGCCCGATCCTGTCGCATGTCTGCGACACTGTGCACTGCGGTATAGAAGACCCACTCTGTTCCCTTCGACAAAACACGCACATTTTCCTCCCCACTGGTTCGCTTGGAACCTGGACCTTCAAGGGAGGATGACATGCTTCATCAGAAAATCGTCGAGTCGCCGTTCAAGCTGAAATACGGCAACTATATCGGCGGCGAATGGCGCGAGCCGGTCGAGGGCAAATATTTCGAAAACCTCACACCCGTCACCGGCGGCAAGCTCTGCGACATTCCCCGTTCCAATGAAAAGGACATCAATCTGGCGCTCGACGCCGCCCATGCGGCCAAGGAAAAATGGGGCCGCACCTCGGCTGCCGAGCGTTCCAATATCTTGATGAAGATCGCCCAGCGGATGGAAGACAAGCTGGAGTTGCTCGCCCAGGCCGAAACCTGGGACAACGGCAAACCGATCCGCGAGACCATGGCGGCAGATATTCCGCTGGCGATCGACCACTTCCGCTACTTCGCCTCCTGCATCCGCGCGCAGGAAGGTTCGATCGGCGAAATCGACCACGATACCGTCGCCTATCACTT
Organism: Rhizobium leguminosarum bv. trifolii WSM2297; assembly: GCF_000271845.1. Next base: position 3,142,452 of record NZ_JH719395.1, read on the forward strand.
CCACGAGCCGCTCGGCGTCGTCGGCCAGATCATTCCCTGGAATTTCCCCATTCTGATGGCCACCTGGAAGCTGGCGCCGGCACTTGCCGCCGGCAACTGCGTCGTGCTGAAGCCCGCCGAGCAGACCCCGGCCTCGATCCTGCTATGGGCCGAGCTCGTCGGCGATCTGCTGCCGCCCGGCGTGCTCAGCATCGTCAACGGTTTTGGCCTCGAGGCCGGCAAGCCGCTGGCCACCAGCCCCCGCGTCGCCAAGATCGCCTTCACCGGCGAGACGACGACCGGCCGGCTCATCATGCAATATGCCAGCCAGAACCTCATTCCGGTGACGCTGGAACTCGGGGGCAAATCGCCGAATATCTTCTTCGCCGATGTGATGGCCGAAGATGACGATTTCCTCGACAAGGCGCTCGAAGGCTTTGCGATGTTTGCCTTGAACCAAGGCGAAGTCTGCACCTGCCCGAGCCGCGCCCTCGTCCAGGAATCGATCTATGACCGCTTCATGGAAAAGGCCGTCAAACGCGTCGAGGCGATCAAGCAGGGCAACCCGCTCGACAGCGCGACGATGATCGGCGCCCAGGCATCGAGCGAGCAGCTGGAAAAGATCCTCGCCTATCTCGACATCGGCAAACAGGAAGGTGCTGAAGTTCTGGCCGGCGGCGCGCGCAACGATCTCGGCGGTGAACTGGCAAACGGCTACTACGTCAAGCCGACGATCTTCAAGGGCCACAACAAAATGCGTGTGTTCCAGGAAGAGATCTTCGGGCCGGTGGTATCGGTCACGACCTTCAAGGACGAGAAGGAGGCGCTCGAAATCGCCAACGATACGCTCTACGGCCTCGGCGCCGGCGTCTGGAGCCGCGACGCCAACCGCTGCTACCGTTTCGGCCGCGAGATCCAGGCCGGCCGCGTCTGGACGAACTGCTACCACGCCTATCCCGCCCATGCCGCCTTCGGCGGCTACAAGCAGTCCGGCATCGGCCGTGAAACCCACAAGATGATGCTCGAGCACTACCAGCAGACAAAGAACATGCTGGTGAGCTACAGCCCGAAGGCGCTCGGCTTCTTCTGAGAGGTTTTCGCACCGTGGGAAGGAATGTCAAAACCCCTCCCCAACCCCTCCCCACAAGGGGGAGGGGCTTAAGGCGTTGAACCGCCTCGTTCCAGAAATGACCCATCGCCTGGCTGGGACTTGGGCAAGACACGCTGGCCGAGCAGCATAGTTAAGTCCCTCCTCCTTGTGGGGAGGGGTTGGGAAGGGGAATTCCCCTCCAGAAACTTGGGAGGAAGAACCATGGAAACCACCGTCAACGGCGAACCGCGCGTGCTCGCCACCGACGCAGCCCTCGAGCTGATCGCAGAGATCAGGCGGGATCATTCCGACATCCTCTTCCATCAATCCGGCGGCTGCTGCGACGGCTCCTCGCCGATGTGTTATCCCGCCAACGAGTTCATGGTCGGCGACAATGACGTCAAGCTCGGCGAGATCGGCGGCGTGCCGGTCTATATCAGCGCCAGCCAGTTCGGGGCGTGGAAGCATACGCAGCTGATCATCGATGTCGTGCCCGGCCGCGGCGGCATGTTTTCGCTCGACAACGGCCGCGAGAAACGCTTCCTCACCCGCTCCCGCCTCTTCGGCGGCGGCGAGGCCTGCGCCGTCCCGGATGTGAAAGCCCGGCCGCATTAAACGGGAATTTCGCCTGTAGTATTCCCATAGTACCTTCTGCCTGCCGCTGTTTGCTAATCTCCTGCCGTTGGTTTCAAAGGAGGATACGATGCCAGCCTCAAAGATCCTGATGATCACCGGTGATTTCACCGAAGATTACGAAACGATGGTGCCGTTCCAGACGCTGCTCGCCTGCGGTTACACGGTCGATGCCGTCTGCCCCGGCAAGAAGGCCGGCGAGACGGTCGCCACCGCAATCCACGATTTCGAGGGCGACCAGACCTATTCGGAAAAACGCGGTCATAATTTCGCGTTGAACGCCACCTTCGACAGCGTGCGCGCCGAAGATTACGACGCCCTCGTCATTCCCGGCGGCCGTGCGCCCGAATATCTTCGCCTCAATGCCGACGTCATCAAATCCGTCCGGCATTTCTTCGACGCCGGAAAACCCGTCGCCGCCATCTGTCACGGCGCACAACTGCTAGCCGCTGCCGGCGTGCTGAAGGGCCGGACCTGCTCTGCCTATCCGGCCTGCCGGCCTGAGGTCGAGCTTGCCGGCGGCATCTATGCCGATATATCAATCAGCGATGCGGTTTCGGACGGCAACCTGGTCACCGCGCCAGCCTGGCCGGCCCACCCGTCGTGGCTGCGCCAGTTCATGGCCGTGCTCGATGCGGCAGCCCTGCTCGAAACCAACGCCGCCTGAGGAGGCCGGCACCGGGAGAACGACATGTGCGAACTGTTTATCAAGGCGGATGCACGGCTTTGGGAAAGCACCACCCGGTCGCTGCGCATCGACGGCATGGTCACCAGTGTCAGGCTGGAGAATTTCTTCTGGTCGAAGCTCGAGGAGATAGCCCGTCGCGACGGCATGAACGTCGTCCAGCTGATCACCCGGCTGCATCATGAATCGATCGATGCCGGCCATGATCTCGGAAACTTCACCTCCTTCCTGCGAGTCTGCTGCGCCCGTTATCTCGACCTGCAGCTTACCGGCGACATCCCGGCCGATGTCGCCCGTCCGATCTCTGACCTGGACGCACCCGTCATCCTCGGCCGAGAACGGGCGAAGTATCACTGACGGCCGGTCTGGCAGGACCATCAAGCACTGACGGACAACTCCCGCGAATCGCTCCGCGGGAGTTCCGCAAGGTCTCTGATTTTGTCTGGAGCAATTCCAGGCAAAGTGCGAAGTGCCGTTGGCGGGATTTGCACAACAAACAATAGGTTAGAGCGGTTCTGCGCTTCCGTGGAAAACCCAACCGCTGTCGACGGCGGGCTTGCGCTGCCGGGCGGACTGGATCAACTATGCCCGACACCACTCAACACACCACCGTCAGGAGAACGATTGTGATGATGAACGAGCAGAAAGCCGTGATCGTCACGGGAGCCGGCGGTAACCTTGGCAGCGCTGTCGTCCGCGAGCTTGCCGGCGCCGGCGCGAAACTCGTCTGCATGAACCGTTCGAGCCAGGAACTGGAAGCCTTGGCCGGCGACCTTCCCGCCTCCACCGAGTTTCTGTCGATCGCGGGGACGGATCTCACCGATTACGCCTCCTGTGCCGCCGCCGTCGCCCGGGCTGTCAAACGCTTCGGCGGCGTTGGCGCTTTGGTCAATACCGTCGGCGGCTTCCAGATGGGACCGGTCGGCCCGGATGCCCCCGCCCAATGGGACACGATGATGACCGCAAACGCCCGCACGGCGCTGACGATCAGCGCCGCGGTTCTGCCGACCATGAAGGCATCAGGCTACGGCCGCATCGTTCATATCGCTGCCGCACCCGGCCTGAAGGCCGGCCCCAATCAGGCCGCTTATGCTGCCTCGAAAGCCGCCGTCATCCGGCTGACGGAAGCGCTCGCTGCCGAATGCCGCGACGACCGCATCACCGCCAACTGCATCCTGCCCGGGACGATCGACACGCCTGAGAATCGCGCCGCCATGCCCAACGCGAAAACCGACGGCTGGGTATCACCGCAATCGATCGCCCGCCTGATCGCCTTCCTGATTTCGCCGGCCGCAGCCGTCGTCACCGGCGCGGCAATTCCGGCGACCGGACGCGAATAACGCAAGGCGTGGCGTGATCGGCTGCCTCCTTTGCTCGCATCAGTGGGGATGAAACGACAAGCCTGCAAGTTTTGGTCGGTGAAATACGATCTGACTTGAGCTTCTCCTCGCCTTGAGGCAGCCTCATCTCTGCCTGCTCAGGTGGCCGGCAGGAGATAGCGGGCGGACACGATGGTGTTGATGATCGCATTGCGGCGGCATTTGCCGGAAAGCGGGTGGTTTCGATGACGGACGGTCCCGCATTGGGCGCCGTCAGCGTCACCAGCCTGGTGCGCGAGGAATGGTTTCTCGCCGTCAGCATCGCGACGAGCTTGGCATTTCTTGTTTTCCAGGAGCAGCTCTTTGCACAGCTTTCCGATCCGCTTTGGTTCACTGTCGTTTTCGGTTGGCTGTTTGCTGTGGTGCTTGGCTCGGCTCTGTCGGTCGTGCGGCACGCAGACCACCTGGCGGAGCGGCTGAAGGAGCCCTACGGCACGCTCATTCTCACGCTTGCCATCACCTCGATTGAGGTGATGGCCATATCGGCCGTCATGCTTCATGGCGAAAACAATCCGACGCTTGCTCGCGACACGCTCTTTGCAGTCGTGATGATCATCCTGAACGGCATGGTCGGGCTGTCATTGCTGCTGGGCGCGTGGCGGCGGCCGGAACAGCAGCATAACCTGCAGGGCGCCAACGCCTATCTCGGGGTGATCGTGCCGCTGGCGACGCTCAGCCTGGTCATGCCGACATTTCTTGCAGGCCCGGGCGGACAGCATCCATCGGCAGCGAGACAACTAATACTGGGCATCATATCGGTCGGCCTTTATGCCACATTCCTGTCTCTCCAGGCTGGCCGTCATCACGATTATTTCACCACCGATGGCAAGCGCGATCAGCATCCCGGAGAACGCGCTCTTCCCAGCGGGCAGGTTTGGCCCCATACCGTCCTGCTCTTCGCCTATATGGGACCGGTCGTCTTTCTGGTCGAACAGCTTGCGCGGCCGATCGACTACATCATCGAAACCCTGCATGCGCCGACCGCATTCGGCGGCGTTGTCATGGCCATCCTTGTCGCGACGCCCGAGGCGATCAGCGCCGTGCGCGCATCCATCGCCGATAACCTTCAGCGCTCCGTCAATATCTTTTTGGGTTCGGTCTTGTCGACGATCGGGCTGACTGTGCCGGCGATGCTCGTCGTCAGCCGTCTTTACGGGCACCCGGTCACGCTCGGCCTGGAACACGGCGATCTGGTGATGCTCGTGCTCACCCTTGCCGTCAGCATTATTACCTTTGCCAGCGGCCGCACGCATCTGATGCAGGGTGCGGTCCATTTGGTGCTTTTCCTGGCTTACGTGCTGCTCATTTTCCAGCAATGATCCCCTCGCAAGAATAAAAAAGTAAAGAACTCCACGCTCCGCCGGTATTCCGCTATGATGGGGGCCGTTGTTGAACAGCTTGCAAGCATCGCACCGCTTGCAGGGTTGAAGTGACGATACGGAGACCGAACTTGAACTCGCTGTTGCTTGGCGGACTTGTATTTGTTTTTCTGTCGGCGGCAACATCGATAGGCATGACGGTGCGCGGCCGGTTGCCCGATCATCATCTCAGCTCGGAATCCAAAGACGTCATCAGGCTCGCGACCGCGGTGGTGGGGACGTTGTCTGCCTTGGCACTCGGCCTGCTGATTGCATCCGCCAAATCGGCCTATGACAATGCCGAAGTGGAAATGAGAACGGCGGCGGCGCGGGTCCTCCTGCTGGACCGCGTCATGGCGCAATACGGCCCGGAAACCGACAATGCGCGCCGGCTGCTGCGCCAACTCATCGAAAGACGGCTGAGCCACGGCTGGACTGCCGAAACCACCGACGCGGCGTCCGGCAAGGCGCTCGGAGAATATCAGGACATCGAGGCGGTTCAGGGCGACCTTCGATCCCTGTCGCCAAAGGATGCCGTGCAGCACGCTTTGCAGACACGCGCTCTCGATGTCGGCGGCATGGTGGCGGAAACCCACTGGCTGCTGGTCGAATCCGGCAGCGAGGGTCTGCCCTGGGCGTTCCTCGCGGTGCTCGTCTGTTGGCTCTCGCTGCTTTTTGCGACCTTCGGACTGCAGGCGCCGCTCAACCCGACGGTGCTATCCATTCTGTTTGTTTGCGCGCTCTCCGTGGCAGGCGCGGTCTTCCTGATCTCGGATATGGCCAATCCGTACATCGGGCTGGTCCGCGTTTCGGACGCACCCTTGCAGTCCGCTTTGGAACGGCTCGGGAAACCATAGCTGGCGCCAACCCAGTTCAATTGTGCACCAAGGCTATTGCAATTTTTTGGAATGCCGCGACATAATATCGCATGCCTTGAACCTCGGCAGGCCGATTGGGGGCCGCCGTCGAGGCACGTATGCAAACTGTGACTCTTGACCTGTCGAGGCGGCGGCAATGCGTGGGAGACTGCATCAGGCTCTGCGACTTTTTTTGACATTTGTCGGTATGGCGTTTCTTGGCGGCTGCGGGGAGAGCGGCAACAGCTATGTTCCCCCTCCGCCACCGCCGGTTCGGGTCGCGCAGCCGGTCCAGCAGCCAGTGACGCTCTATTTCGAACTCACCGGCAATACGGCGCCGCTCAATGCCGTCGATATCGAGGCGCGCGTACAGGGCTATATCCAATCCATCGACTACCAGGACGGCATGCTGGTGAAGAAGGGCACCAAGCTTTTCGGCATCGAGCGCGACACCTACCAGGCGCAATTGGATCAGGCCAAGGCATCGCTCGCCTCGCAGCAGGCCTCCCAGGTCGGCGCAAAGCAGGAATATGACCGGCAGCTCAATCTGTCGAAGCAACAGGTCACGACGCAGACCGCGGTCGACAGCGCCAAGGCGACGCTCGACGAGGCGAATGCCGCCATTCTCAACGCCCAGGCCAATGTCGAACTCGCGACGATCAATCTTGGCTATACCGAAGTGCTTGCCCCCTTCGACGGCATCGTCACGGATCACCTCGTCGATATCGGCACGCTGGTCGGCGTGTCCGGCCCCACCAAACTCGCCAGCATCGTCCAGACCGACCCGCTTTATGCCTATTTCAACGTCAGCGAAACGCAGGTGCTGATGATCAAGCAAGCCATGGCAAAGCAGGGACATACCTTCAGGCAGACGGACCTTCCGAACATACCGGCGGAGATCGGTTTGCAGACGGAAGAAGGTTACCCCCACAAAGGAAAACTCGACTACGCATCGCCTCAGCTCGACGCCTCCACCGGCACGCTTCAGGTCCGCGCCCTGTTCGACAACAAGGATCACGCCATGTTGCCCGGCCTCTTCGTCAGGGTTCGGGTGCCGGTCGGTCATGACGACAAGGCTGTGCTGGTGCGCGACGATGCGATCGGAACGAACCAGCTCGGCAGCTACGTGCTCGTTCTCGGCAAGGACGACGTCATCGAACAGAAGCAGATCAAGACGGGCCAGCGTGAAGGTTCGCTCCGGGTCATCCAATCCGGCCTCGATCCCGCCGATTGGGTGGTGACCCAGGGTATCCAGCAGGCCATTCCCGGCAGCAAGGTCACGCCCGAGAAAATGGAAATGAACCCGACGGCGAACGCTGCCGGCGATGCCAAGGCCAAAACCACCACGCAATGAATTCGCCACCACGCTTCATCTGAACGTCTGAGGACAACAGCATGATCTCGCGTTTCTTCATCGAGCGACCGGTACTCGCCAACGTCCTGGCGTTGGTCTTCGTGCTCGTCGGCGCGGTCGCCCTGTTCCAGTTGCCCGTGGCGCAATATCCGAATGTCGTCCCGCCGACGGTGCAGGTGACGACGCGCTTTCCCGGCGCCAGCGCACAGACCCTCATCGACACCGTGGCGCTGCCGATCGAGCAGCAGGTCAACGGCGTGCAGGACATGCTCTATATGCAGTCGACCAGCGCCAGCGACGGCACCTATGCGCTGACCGTAACCTTTGCGATCGGCACGGATCCGGATCAGGCGCAGGTTCTGGTGCAGAACCGTGTCGCCATCGCCATGTCGTCGCTTCCCGAAGCGGTGCAGCTTCAGGGTGTGACGACGCAGAAGAAATCGACGGCGATCCTCGGCTTCGTCAGCCTGACCTCGCCCGACAGCCGCTATGACAGCCTGTTCCTGTCGAACTACGCCGTCATCAATCTGCAGAACGAGCTCGCCCGCCTGCCCGGCGTCGGTAACGTCACCGTGTTCGGCGCCGGACAATATGCCATGCGGATCTGGATGGATCCGAACCTGCTGCAGGCACGCGGCCTGACGCCGCAGGATGTCGTCAATGTCGTGCGGCAGCAGAGCCAGGAGGTCACCGCCGGCCAGATCGGCATTCCGCCGGTACCGAAAGGCCAGGTCTTCCAATACACGCTGAACGTCAACGGCCGGCTGAATGAGGCCGCCGACTACGAGAATATCGTCGTCAAGGTCGAAAGCGGACAGGGTGGCCGCATCACCCGCGTCCGCGATATCGGCCGCGTCGAGCTCGGTGCCCAGACCTACAGCCAGTCCTTCACGCAAAACGGCCGGCCGGCCGCCGGCATCGGCATCTTCCAGCTGCCGGAAGCAAACGCCATTGCCGTGGCACAGGCGGTGAATGCGAAGATGGAGGAGCTCTCGAAGAGCTTCCCGCAGGGCCTCGAATATCATCTGCCGTTCGATACGACGAAATTCGTCAAAGCTTCCATCGACGAGGTTTACGTCACCCTGATCGAGGCGGGCGTGCTCGTTCTCATCGTCATTCTCGTTTTCCTGCAGGACTGGCGGGCAATGCTCGTGCCGGCGACCACCGTTCCCGTCACCATCATCGGCGCCTTCGCGGCCATGGCGGCCCTGGGCTTCACCGTCAATCTGTCGACGCTGTTTGCCATCGTTCTCGCCATCGGCATCGTCGTCGATGATGCCATCGTCATCGTCGAAGGCGTCGCCCGGCACATCGAGGCCGGCATGTCGGGCCGAAAGGCCGCCGAGAAGGCGATGGAGGAACTGCTCGGCCCGGTCATCGGCATCACGCTGGTGCTGATGGCCGTTTTCATTCCGGCCGCCTTCCTGCCCGGCCTGACCGGCCAGCTCTATCGGCAATTCGCCCTCGTCATCGCCGCGACCGCGCTGATCAGCGCCGTCAATGCCGTGACACTGAAACCGACGCAATGCGCCCTTTGGCTGCGAACGCCGGTGCCGCCCGAGAAACGCAATCTCTTCTATCGCGGCTTCAACAGGGGCTATGATTGGGGCGAACGCCACTATGCCGGATTGATCGGATCGATGACCCGCCACAGCGGCATGATGGCGATCGCAGCACTTGCGCTGATCGGCGTCGCCGTCTGGGGGCTGACGCGCCTGCCGACCGCATTCCTGCCCCTCGAGGATCAGGGTTATGTGCTGATCAGCGCTCAATTGCCCGACGGCGCCTCGAAGGAACGGACGGATGCTGTCATGGAGGAGGTCGGCAAGATTGCCGAGGCGGCACCCGGGGTCGATCAAGTGCTGACCATCAGCGGCCTTTCCGTCCTCGACAACAATGCCAGCCTGCAGAATGCCGGCGTCGCCTACGTCGTCCTCAAGGATTGGGACGAGCGCGGCAAGGAAAAGGGCCAGGATCTGCTGTCGATCTACCAGCATTTGAACGGCGCGCTGCAATATGTGCTGACTGCCAAAACACTGGTGGTCGTACCGCCGCCGATCCAGGGCGTCGGCAATGCCAACGGCTTTACCATGCAGGTGGAGCTCCGGAATGGCGTAGCCGACTATCCGCTGCTGCAATCGCTTGCCGACACGATCGTCAAGAACGGCAATGCCCAATCGTCGCTGCAGAGGCTGAGCACGCCATTTCGCTCGAACGTGCCGCAGCTCGCAGTCTCCGTCGATCGCATCAAGGCGGAGACCCTGGGGATTACCGTGGGGCAGGTCTTCTCCGCTCTCTCCGGCTATGTCGGATCGAGCTATGTGACCCAGTTCAATAAATTCGGCCGCACCTTCCAGGTCTATGCGCAAGCCGCTTCCGACTTCCGGGTCAGTCCTGACGACATCCGCAATCTGAAGGTCAAGGCCGGCGACGGGACGATGGTGCCGCTCGGCACGGTCGTCGACGTCACCACCACACAAGGCCCCTCGCTGATCAGCCTCTACAATCTCTATCCCACAGCCACCATCGTCGGCGGACCGGCCGCCGGCTTCAGCTCCGGCCAGTCGCTTGACGTCATGGAGCAGATTGCCGACCGGACATTGCCGCCAGGCGCCGGCTTCGAGTGGACGGCGCTGTCCTATCAGGAAAAGGCCGTGGGCGGGCAGATTTACTTCGTCTTCGCGCTCGCCATGCTGCTCGTCTATTTCGTGCTCGCCGGCCAATATGAAAGCTGGATCCTGCCGCTGGCGGTCATATCAGCCGTGCCGCTTGCCCTGCTCGGCACGGTGGCGGCGCTGATGGCAGCCGGAGTGGCCAACAATCTCTATACCCAGATCGGCCTTATCTTGCTGATTGCGCTGGCAGCCAAGAACGCCATCCTCATCGTCGAATATGCCCGCGAAATGCGGGCGGAAGGCATGGAAATTCTGGATGCGGCCGTCGAGGCAGCCCGCCTCCGTTTCCGGCCGATCCTGATGACATCCTTCGCCTTCATTCTCGGCGTCCTGCCGCTCGTGCTGGCGACGGGCGCCGGCGCATCGGCCCGCAAGTCGATCGGCATCTCGGTCTTCAGCGGCATGATCGCCTCGACCTGCCTCGCCGTCCTGTTCGTGCCGGCCTTCTACGTCCTGCTGCAGCGCCTCGAGGAATACTGGAAGCGGCGTGGAGCGACCGCAAGCACGGCCGCAATCGTGGCGGAGACGGAGCCAGAGATATCGAAAGTCAGGTAAGGCGATCGTAGCACTTACTGCACAATCACCTGCACATAGACACTCCCGCTCTTGGCGTAGTAAAGGCCCCCGCACCTGTAGTAATAGCCGCCATAATAGGAACCGTAGAGGCACCCTGAGGGGAGCACGGCAATGGTCGTCGCCGTCCGCGTGACGACCCGTCGCGTCGTCCTGCGGGCAACGCCCGCATAAGAGAGCGGCGTCAACGGCCTGCCGATGACGGCGCCAGCCGGCGTGGCGAAGCCGACCGACAGCGGCATGGAACCTTGGCCCTCGACGCGAAAATCGCTGAATGTCAGGACACCGGCCAGGCCGAGGACAAACAGCAGCTTATTATAGGTCATTTCGCCTCTCCCGCATCGGCAGCCGCCGGAAGCTCATCGAGCGATTGCAGCTCGCTGAGATCGACCGTCTTCGCACTGCCGGGAATCTCGATGTTGTAGGAAACCGCCGCGACATCTGCTCCACTCTTGAAATCGCTGATCTCAAGCGTGTACTGCGGCGCTTGGACGACATGTTTGCTGGTGATGACGTAGCGGCGCGGTATGGGTTGCGAGCCGGCCTGTATCCAGATCTGCCAGTCGATCTCGGGCGTCCGGAAGGCCAGATAATCGCATTCGACGCCATTCACAAAAGCGCTGGAAATGTGTTTGGCCTCGGTCACATCGGTCATCAACACGTCGTAGACGTTGGAAGACAACAGATCGGCGCCGGGAGCCTCAACGCCGGCGGTCATCAGCCTGTCGATCAGCTCGTCGAGCGAACCCTTGCCATCGATCTTGGCATAGGCGTCGAGGTTCTTGCCGTGCACTGTCAGCGACGAACCGTCGAAACTCACGTCGAGGTCGGCGAAGCCGCCGGTCCTGGTGACGCGCAGCTTGTCGGGTCGCGTCAGGTTGGCCGTCCCCGAGCTGACGAACTGGAGTTTCTCGAAGTCAGGCGTTACCGCTTCGAGCGACGATTGGTAGGTGAAGGACATCGTCTTCTGCGCCGTCAGAAAATCGGACATCGTCTTTACAAGTGCTTTCGCATCATCTGCCCATGCACTGGTCGGCGGCGCGAGGCTGGCGGCAAGCGAAGCGTATAGGAGGATCCGCTTCAATCGCGGCAAAGAGAAAGTCGATGACATGGCAATGCCTTTCGTTGGTGTCGTCATTGATTTTCATCGAATTGCAAATGGCGGCTGCCAGACCTACCGCAGCCGAACATGAAATGTGAGAAACGCAATGCATGCATGTGGACAGACGGCCGGCAGCCGGCCTTTACGGGATCGCACGCACCGAATTTCTCGCTGGCGCGCCGCGACCTTTCTCCGAGAGCAAGTTTCAAACGGGCGCTACAATCCCGAGGTCAACACGCGATGACAGGCCGGTGACACCCGCTGCAGATTGTCGCCCAGGCAGGCAATGCCCCGGCCTCCCCCCAAAGGCACCATGCGGCACAAGGCCCGGAAGTCCGCTCCGCAGGTTTCCCGCAGGATCATCACTTCCTCACGCGGGGAAAAGGCTGGCATCATCGGCTGAGGGGCCGGCGTGATCGCACCGGTGGCAGCCGCACCGCCGGGCGCAGCTCCGCTGGGTGCCCCCAATGCCGCAACGGCTTGCTGACATGGGGCCGATAAGGCGGCGTTATGCTGTTGCAGACAGCTGAGCGCCGCAGTACCGCCCGGCGAGACACCCGAACATTGCGCCATGAAATCACGCTGGCAGGCCGATTTGACCGCATTGCGCTGCGCCTGGGTCGGCTGATGCGCCGGCGTGCCGGTCGTAGGCGCCGGAGCGGCCGCCGCGGTATTTGCAGCTGGAGCTGGGGTTGGCTCCGCCGATGTCGATTTCGGTTTGACGTTCACCGCCGAAACCGCTTTCTGGCAGCCGGCCGAAAGCGTAGCGCTATGCTGCTGCAGGCAGGTGAGCGCCTCGATACCTCCCGGCGTCACCCCGGAGCATTTCGCGATAAAATCGGAGCGGCACTCTGCCCTGATCGCATCGCGCTGCTCTTCGGTCGGCGCTTGCGCTGCGGCCACCCCGGCGAAGAACACCACCGCGCAGAACGCGGACAACCCGGAGATGACCGATAGAAGACGACGCCTCCGAGACGGAGACGGCAGTAGAGAAGATCCCCATTTTCGCATGATTCCCCCCTATAAATCGCTGATCTACTTCATGAAATCGAACTACCCTCTGAATAGGATAATAGGCGCCGCCGAATGGACGGACGTTGCTTACCGCTATAGAAATATAAAAAGCACCCTGGTCTACGTATATTAGAATATTATCTCTTTAGCAACTATCTAGTCGCCGCTCGTATCGACCGCAACATCGTTCTGACGCCCAGAAACGCCAAAAGCCCCTTGCGGGGCTTTTTGGAATAAGGAAGGAAAGTTTGGTTTCTGGTTCAGGGTTTGGAGTTTTCTGTCCCGCTGCGTCGGCTTTGCCTGCTTGCGGGCCCCTGAGGAGGCGTTAAATTCTCGACCCGTTACCAAATACAAAAAGCCCGCACGAGGCGGGCTTTTTGTATTTGGTTGCGGGGGCAGGATTTGAACCTGCGGCCTTCAGGTTATGAGCCTGACGAGCTACCGGGCTGCTCCACCCCGCGATATTATTTTACAGCAGAAAGGGCCGCTTGCGCGACCCTTTTGTATCGGCATGGGCCGTAGAGTTTTGTGATGAGAAGATTGTTTTATTTCAGTTGCGTTTTGCAGACCTGGCAGCGACCTACTCTCCCGCGTCTTAAGACGAAGTACCATGGGCGCAGGGGCGTTTCACGGCCGTGTTCGGAAAGGGAACGGGTGCAGCCACCCCGCCATAACCACCAGGTCGGCAAAGCGCAACTTTAATGTTTGAGAAGCTGGCAGGCGTTAGCCTGTTTTCTTTTTGAACACGTCTTCGATCTTTTCCACCCGAGGGCGCTTGTGGCACCCATACAGGCCAGAGGCCGTCGCGCCTGGTGGCGCGGGCCGTCCGCAGCGCCATTGGCGCGTCAGGACAAAGGTCTGATCATCGTCCGGACAAACGCTAAGCGTTTGCCGGGGGATGAGCATAGTCAATGAGAACGATCAAGCCGATCGAGCTATTAGTACCGGTAAGCTTCATGCGTTGCCGCACTTCCACACCCGGCCTATCAACGTGGTCGTCTT
>NZ_JH719395.1:3156252-3663752 GCF_000271845.1 Rhizobium leguminosarum bv. trifolii WSM2297
GATCCAAATCGCTTCAGATCCCGCAAGCTCCGCCGCCCACGTTTCTCTTTCTTCCAATCTTCAATTGTCAAATAACAGACGACACCAAAGGCCGTCGACAAAACCAACGCTCCAAACTCTCGCTCGAAGCACAAACCAGCAATCCGCTAATCCGCTTGGGTTTCTTCAGAACGAAAGACTTCGTCGCCAGCAGCGCCGCCGCCCTCGTTCAGTGAGTGGGCTTATAGAACTAACCCTCCCGAACAGTCAACAGCCCTTTTTGAAAAAAGTGACTTTTCTTTCAGACCATTGTTTTTCCAGACGAATTTTCAGACGACGCGAGAATGCGGTCGTTTCCCGGATTCCGATCCGCCTGCCACAGCCAGGAAAGTGAACGCCTTTCGACTTTTCGGGGGGAAGAACGCTCTTTCGTCTCCCCGCGCCCCGACATCATCACAATCTGCTGGTCTTAAGAGACGCATGATTCACACAGGCAAATGCAGGTAGACTGCCTTTCCTTGGGCGATTTGACTTCCATGCCCAAAATATGCACATCTTTTGCCCCAGCCAGGATGGCCGAGAAATGCTTCCAGAGACGCCTGATGTAAGGACGCGGACCCGACTGCCATGATGACGGAGAAAATGATGATCCGCTCGTTGGGCAACGAGCCTCCGCTTCTGGCCGACGGCAGGCGTGCGCCCGACCGCCGCGAAGTGTCTCTGCGCTGGCTCTCGGGTACGTTCCTCACCGGCATCACATCCTCAGTCCTGATGGGTGTTGCGCTTTTTGCCGCCCTTGACGGCCGCCAGCAATTGGCGATCCCGGCCGAAGCCTATGCCAGTGCGGCGGCAGACGCGCATGAGGATACGACAGTGGTGCGCGGCGGAAGGCTGATTGCACCCGCCATCGCCGCAAAACCCTCCGACCGAGCGATCATGGAGGTTTCCACAGTCGTCCACGACGGTGAGAAAGAGGTCGTGCGCCGCCAGCCCTTCGCGCATGTGAAGATGACGCTGGCCGCCAACCATGTGGCGACCGAGGACTATCCCGACTTCGATCCCCTGGCGATCTTTTCCGCCGACGAGCCGCAGCCCGCCCCGCAAAGCCGCACCGGCGCGATTTACGGCTCCGACGTCGAATCCGAAGTCAGCCTGAAGACCATCCCCTTCCCGACCGGCAAGTCCAGCATGAAGATGGCCTCCGGCCTGTCGCTCGAGGAGGTCGAAGAGAATGTGCGCTCCAACGGCTCCGTCCTGACCGATGGCAACACTCAGCTTGCAGCCCTCTATTATGTCGATCCGCGCCGTTTCTCCAACGAGGATGCCGATGTCGATCTGACCGCTGGCCTCTCCGCCCGCGTGCTCGAACAGAACATGACCGTCTCCGCATCGGAATCGATCACGCCGCAGACCGAGGAGTTCGCCGACGACATCCTGCCTGTGCGCATCGACACGCCGATCGCCAAGGCGCTGACGGATTCAGGCTATCCGCAGCAATATGCCGATGGCATTGCCGGTTTCATCTCGCAGCAACTGGGTTCCGCCGATCTCGACAAGGGCGATGTGCTGCGCATCGGCATCATTCAGAAGGGCGAACAGGCAAAGATCATCCGCGCCAGCGTCTATCGCGGCACGCGCCACCTCGTCACCGTGGCCGTCGACGACAAGGGCAGATACGTGCCCGGCAGCGAGCCGCCGATGCTGGACGCCATCGCCACCGCCTTCGATGACAATTCCTTCGCGCCGCCGCCGGGCCAGAACCTGCCGCGCGTCTATGACGGCATCTATCGCGCCGCCCTTTCCTACGGCATGACCAAGGATATGACGGCGCTGATCATCAAGCTGCTCGCCAGCAATGTCGATTTCCAGGCGCAGTTGCGGCCGACCGACAGTCTCGAAGCCTTCTTCTCCGTCGCCGACAGCGCCGGCCAGGCGACCGAGGATTCCGAACTGCTCTACGTCAACGCCCGTTTCGGCGATACGCAGACACGCTTCTACCGCTTCCAGGATCCGGACGACGGCACGGTCGATTATTTCGACGAGAACGGCAAAAGCATCCGCCAGTTCCTGCTGCGTAACCCGGTCCCGAACGGCATCTTCAAATCGGGCTTCGGCATGCGCCGTCACCCGATCCTCGGTTTCGCCCGCATGCACACCGGCGTCGATTGGGCGGCACCCCGCGGCACCGCGATCATCGCCGCCGGCAACGGCACGGTCGAAAAAGCCGGCTGGGATTCCGGCGGTTACGGCAACCAGACGATTATCCGTCACGCCAACGGCTATGAATCCTCCTACAATCACCAGAGCGCCATCGCCAAGGGCGTTACCCCCGGCGCCAAGATCCGCCAGGGTCAGGTGATCGGCTGGGTCGGCACGACGGGCGAGTCCACCGGACCGCATTTGCATTACGAGCTGATCGTCAACGGCACCAAGGTCGATCCACTGCGCATCCGCCTGCCGGGCGGCAAATCGCTGCAGGGTGAGGCGCTGGCGAAATTCGAGGACGAGCGCAAGCGCATCGATACGCTGCTGAACAACCAGGCCTCGGATCAGGTGGCGAGCAAGTAATCCCCAACCCTTGCGTCGTTTCGTCTCCGCCAGACAAAAATGGCGGCCGAGGCCGCCATTTCTCATTCATCCGGCAGGCGGGTTTACGCCGCTTCGCTCACCGTCTGCCGCGTCCTGAACTGCAGCCGGTCGGAACCGCTGGTCACCTTCACCGTCGATCCGTCCGGCACTTGGCCGGACAGGATCTGCTCGGCCAGCGGATCCTGCACGAACTTCTGGATCACCCGCTTCAGCGGCCTTGCGCCGTAGACCGGATCGTAACCCTTGTTCGCCAGCCAATGGCGGGCTTCCTCGTCGAGATCGATGACGATCTTGCGTTCCGACAGCAGCGCCACCAGCCGCTTCAGCTGGATATCGACGATCGCACCCATCTCCTCACGCTTCAGGCGGTGGAAGAGGATGATCTCATCGATGCGGTTCAGGAATTCCGGCCGGAAATGCCCGCGCACGACCCCCATCACCGGCTCGCGAACCGTATCGCTGTCGTCGCCGTCGGCGAGCTGCGTCAGATATTCGGCGCCGAGGTTCGAGGTCATGATGATCATCGTGTTGCGGAAATCGACGGTCCGGCCCTGGCCATCCGTCAGGCGTCCGTCGTCCAGCACCTGCAGCAGGATGTTGAAGACGTCGGGATGCGCCTTCTCGATCTCGTCGAACAGCACGACCTGATAGGGCCGGCGGCGCACGGCTTCCGTCAGCGCCCCGCCTTCGTCGTAACCGACATAACCGGGAGGCGCGCCGATCAGCCGGGCAACGGAGTGTTTCTCCATATATTCCGACATGTCCATGCGCACCATCGCAGTCTCATCGTCGAAGAGGAAGCGGGCGAGCGCCTTGGTGAGCTCGGTTTTGCCGACACCCGTCGGCCCGAGGAAAATGAACGAGCCGATCGGCCGGTTCGGATCCTGCAGGCCGGCGCGCGCGCGCCGCACCGCCCGCGACACGGCCTGAACCGCATCACCCTGGCCGATCACCGATTTCGCCAGCTCGTCTTCCATCCGAAGCAGCTTGTCGCGTTCGCCTTCCAGCATCCTGTCGACTGGAATGCCCGTCCAGCGGGAAACGACATGGGCGATGTTGTCGGGGATAACCACCTCCTGCACCATCGCACCGCGTTCGCCGTCCTGCTTTTCGGCGTCGACCAGCTGCTTTTCCAGATCCGGAATGACACCATAGGTCAGCTCGCCGGCCCGCTGGAATTCACCCTTGCGCTGGGCGATCGCCAGTTCGTTGCGCGCATCATCGAGCTGCTTCTTGAGATCGGCGGCCAGGCCGAGCTTCTGCTTTTCCGCCTGCCAGCGGGCCGTCAACGCGTCGGCCTCCTCTTCGAGGCCGGTCAATTCGGTCTCCAGTCGCTTCAGCCGGTCGGCCGAGGCGACGTCGGTTTCCTTCTTCAGCGCCTCGCGCTCGATCTTCAGCTGAATGATGCGGCGATCGAGTTCGTCGAGTTCTTCCGGTTTGGAATCCACCTGCATGCGCAGCCGTGCGGCCGCCTCATCCATCAGATCGATCGCCTTGTCGGGCAGGAAACGGTCGGTGATATAGCGGTTGGAAAGCGTCGCAGCCGCCACCAGCGCCGCATCGGCGATGCGCACCTTGTGATGCTGCTCGTATTTTTCCTTGAGGCCGCGCAGGATCGAGATCGTGTCTTCGACCGTCGGTTCGTCGACGACAACAGGCTGGAAGCGGCGGGCAAGGGCCGGATCCTTCTCGACATGTTTGCGATATTCGTCGAGCGTGGTCGCTCCGACGCAATGCAGTTCGCCGCGGGCAAGAGCGGGCTTCAACAGGTTGGAAGCGTCCATCGCCCCATCGGCCTTGCCGGCACCGACCAGCGTGTGCATCTCGTCGATGAACAGGATGATCTCGCCGTTCTCAGCCTGGACTTCATTGAGCACGGCCTTCAGCCGCTCCTCGAATTCGCCGCGGTATTTCGCTCCGGCAATCAGCGCGCCCATATCGAGCGCCATCAGCTTTTTGTCCTTCAGCGATTCCGGCACGTCACCGTTGACGATGCGCAGCGCCAGCCCCTCGACGATCGCCGTCTTGCCGACGCCGGGTTCACCGATCAGCACAGGATTGTTCTTGGTGCGGCGCGAAAGCACCTGGATGGTGCGGCGGATTTCGTCGTCGCGGCCGATCACCGGATCGAGCTTGCCCTCGCGGGCTTCGGCGGTGAGATCGCGTGCGAACTTCTTCAGCGAATCGAAACCCTGCTCGGCATTGGAGGAATCCGCCGTCCGGCCCTTGCGGATGTCGTTGATGACCTGGTTCAGGCCCTGGGCCGTCACGCCTGAATTCTTCAGCGTCGAAAAGGTTGAGGCTGAGGATTCGATTGCCAGCGCCTGCAGCAGGCGCTCGACGGTGACGAAACTGTCGCCGGCCTTCTTCGCCGCCTCTTCGGCGGTCGAAAGCACTTTGGCGAGCGGCTGGGCCAGATAGATATTGCCGTTGCCGCCGGAAATTTTCGGCAGTTTGGCCAGCGCCGCGTCATTGGCAAGGCGGGCCGCCTTGGCATCGCCGCCGGCGCGCTCGATCAGCGACGCCGCCATGCCCTGATCGTCGTCGAGCAGGACTTTCAGCACATGCTCAGGCGTAAATTGCTGGTGACCTTGCGCCAGCGCATAGGTCTGCGCCGACTGGATGAAGCCGCGCACCCGCTCGGAATATTTCTCGATATTCATATTCTACCTCCATGGATCGCCCTGCCCTGACGAGGCGCAGACCGATGATTGAGATCGACCCCCTGAAAAGGCAGGCCGCGCTTGGCCCATCTCTCAATTGGGCGAAGCAGTCGAGGAGAATATGGTAGCCTGTTCTGCGAGTTTAAAGAGCCGGCAAAACGAAAATCCCCGGCGCGAGGCCGGGGATTTTCTTTGCAATTCTAACAGATGGCGTGAAGCTCACGCTTCCCCCGAAGGAGAAGCGAAATCCTCATTCCGATGCGGCATCGGCCAGCACCGGCGCCTCGCCGGAAGCGCCCTCGCCTTCAGCAGCGGCTTCGCCCTCGGCGCCGCGACGCGGGCGACGGGGGCGGCTGCCGGTGCTGCGGCGGCGGGGCTGGCGTTCGCGCGGCTGGCCGCCGGCACCTTCCTCGTCCATCGCGACTTCGGCCGGAATGCCGTCGATCTCCGGCTGCGGGCCGGTTCCGTCGATGACTTCGGCCTGGGACGCTACCGGGGCCGGAGCGGGAGCCGGCTGGGGCTCCGGTTGCGGCCGTGGCTGATGCTGCCGGTTCTGCGGCGGCTGAACGATAACAACGTCATCGCCGTCATTGTCGTTGCCGTCCATGTCGTCGCCGTCGCGGTCTGCGCCGTCGCGATCAAACTCGCCGCGATCGTCGCGCTGGAAGCGTTCCTGCATCTGCGCCTGGGCGCTGGCGATGATACGGTTGTAATGTTCGGCGTGCTGGAGATAGTTCTCGGCAATCACGCGGTCGCCGGAGCTTTGAGCATCGCGGGCGAGCTGCGCGTATTTTTCGGCGATATGCTGGGCAGTCCCGCGAATCTTCACATCGGGGCCGGAGCTGTCATAGGTCCGGGTCAGCGGATTGCCGCCCTTGCGGTTGAAATTGTTGTTATTGTTATTTCCGCCGCCGCCGCCGTTGTTATTATTGTTACCACGCCCTCGACCGCGCTTGTTCTGCTGTCCTGGCCTCATAGATCGTTCACCTGAATTCTCTGTTTGTGATGGATACATGGCACCAACCGCCATGACCGGAAAACCGGGTCAGGACCTTTGTGCCGCGAGCATACTGCGCCTTTGCGCCGACCTGCCGCTTGGTTCTCAAGTCAGATTGACTGATTCACGCGTTGGGTCGTGTTCAACCGTTGAAACTCTCGTTTAAAAGAGCGGACCCCCGAGGCAAACCAAGTACCGAACGAATCTCGTTCATTCCTATCTGCCCAACACGTGACCGCAACCTATATTGCTTCCCTGGGAAATCCAAGCCTTTTCTTCGCAATAACAATAATGTCCCGTTCAATGCAGCGATTATCGCCTGTCACGCGAGCGCGAACACGAGCACCCTATCGTTCTGACCATAATCTTTTACGGATTTGAGGCACTCGAAGCCTTTCGCTTCAAAGATCGCCGTCACATCGTTCCGCTGATCGTAACCGATTTCCAGCCCGACGACCCCATCGGGCCTCAAGAACCTTGCCGCATCCTTGGCGATGGCGTGATAGGCGTCAAGCCCATCCGGGCCGCCATCCAGTGCCGCGACCGGATCAAATTTCGTCACTTCGGGAGCGAGATCGTGAATGACATTGGAAGCAATATAGGGCGGATTTGAGACAATCGCGTGAAACGAACCCTGGATGCTCTCGAACCATCTAGACTCCACGGCCTGAAAACGATCCTGCAACCCGTTTCTTTCTGCATTCGATCTTGCTGTGCGAAGTGCATCCGCCGATATGTCGCTCCCGACACCTGACGCCTCAGGACATTCGCTCAAAAGCGCAAGGCATATCGCCCCGGTCCCGGTTCCCATGTCAAGGATATGGAGACGGCCTTGCGCCTTTGCAAGGTCCTTGAGATAGGCAAGCACCGTATCGACCAGGATTTCCGTATCCGGCCGTGGTTCCAGCGTTTCCACCGAGAGCCGAAGCGGCAGGCCGTAAAATTCCCGCTCGCCGAGAATGCGGTGCACCGGCTCATGGCTGAGCCGCCGCTCCAGCGCCTTGGACATGAGCTCCGCCTGCTCAGGCGAAAGCAACTCGGCCGATCGCGTCAAAAGCTCGGTCGGCGATAGTTTCAGAAGGCCCGCGACAAGCAACCGCGCATCGGTTGTCGGGTCGGCGATACCCGCTTCGGTGAAGCGGCGGCGCGCTTCGGCAAGCGTAGCGGCAACCGTCGCGCTCATTGCTGCTCGCCGAGCTGCGCCAGCTGGCTTGCCTGGTAATCGGCCATCAACGCATCGACCACCTCCTCGATCTCGCCTTCCATCATCCGGTCGAGTTTGTAGAGCGTCAGATTGATGCGATGGTCGGTTATGCGCCCCTGCGGGAAATTATAGGTGCGGATGCGTTCGGAGCGGTCACCGGAGCCGACCTGGCTCTTGCGGTCGGCCGAGCGCTCGCTGTCAGCCCGCTGCCGCTCGGCATCGTAGAGCCTGGAGCGCAGCACCTGCATCGCCTTGGCGCGGTTCTGGTGCTGCGATTTTTCCGAGCTGGTAACAACGATGCCGCTCGGCAGATGGGTGATGCGCACCGCCGAGTCCGTCGTATTGACGTGCTGGCCGCCCGCGCCCGAAGAGCGCATCGTGTCGATGCGGATATCTTCCGGCCGGATCTCGATATCGATCTCCTCGGCCTCCGGCAGCACCGCAACCGTTGCGGCCGACGTATGGATGCGCCCGCCCGCCTCGGTCTCAGGCACACGCTGCACGCGATGCACGCCGGATTCGAATTTCAGCTTGGCGAAGACGCCTCTGCCGGTGATCGTCGCGATGATTTCCTTGTAGCCGCCGGCTTCGCCCTCACTTGCCGAGAGAACCTCCACCTTCCAGCCCTTCTCCGCCGCGAAACGCTCATACATGCGAAAGAGGTCGCCGGCAAAAAGCGCCGCTTCCGATCCGCCGGTGCCGGCGCGGATTTCGAGGATCGCGCTCTTTTCGTCCGCTGCGTCCTTCGGCAGCAGCAGGATCTGCATCTCATGCTCGAGCGCCTCGATCTGCTCTTTCACCTCAGGTAGTTCCAGCTCGGCGAGGTCGCGCATTTCGCGATCGACCGACTTATCGTCGAGCAGCGTTTCGAGATCGGCAAGCTCGGCGTTCGCCTTCTCATAGGCGCGGATCTTCGTCACGACGGGCTGCAGTTCGGAATATTCGGATGCCAGCTTCACATAGACATCGGCAGCCGGGCCGGCCGACATGCGCGCCTCGATCTCGCCGAAACGACGTTCCAGCTCGCGCATCTTTTCAACGGGAAGCTTCGCCACCCTTCACTCCGATTCTTGTTAATGTCTGCCTAGAGCAATTCCAGGAAAAGTGCGAAGCGGTTTTCCGTCCGGAATTGCGTAAAAAGTTAGAGCGGTTCTGCGTTTCCGTGAAAAAGCTGAATCGCTCTAAAGGGGAATATTGTGGCTCTCGGCGAAGCGGGCAAGCACCTCGCGCATCGGCGTCATGGCGTGGACATCGTCCAGCACCTCGTCCATCGCCGTTGCCAGCGCCCCGATATCGAGCCCGAGAAGCATCGCTTTCACCGGTCCGATCGAGGCCGGCGACATCGAGATCGAACGGAAACCGACACCGAGCAGCGCCATCGCCGAGATCGGCTTGCTGGCGAGTTCGCCGCAGAGCGTCACCGGCGTCTTGTTCCGGTCCGCGCCGCGCACGATATCGCGCAGAATGCGCAAAAACGGTTTGCCGAGCGGATCGAACCGGTCCGAGACCCGCGCATTGCCGCGATCGACCGCCATCGAGAACTGGAAGAGGTCGTTCGAACCGACCGAGACGAAATCCACCGCCTCCATCAGCTCATCGAGCTGCCAAAGCAGTGCGGGCACCTCCAGCATCGCTCCGAATTGCAGCTTGCGCGGCAGCCCATGGCCGAAGCGCGAGAGATGCTGCACTTCCCTCTGCAGCAGTTCGCGCACCATCTTCAACTCGGCAACCTCGGTCACCATCGGCACCATCAGCTTCAGCTCGGTATCGGCCGATGCCTTCAACAGGGCGCGCAGCTGGGTGCGCAACAGCCCCGGCCGGTCGAGCGACAGCCGAATGGCGCGCCAGCCGAGCGCCGGATTTTCTTCCTCATGGCCACGAAAATAGGGCACGACCTTATCGCCGCCGATATCGAGCGTACGGAAGGTAACGGGGCGGCCCGCCGCCTGTTTTATCACATTGCGGTAGAACTGCTCCTGCTCTTCCGCCTTCGGCATGGTGGAGGCGATCATGAACTGCAGTTCGGTGCGGAACAGGCCGATGCCCTCGGCACCCGATTCCGAAAGCTGCGGCAGGTCGACCAGCAGCCCCGCATTCATCATCATCGCGATGCGCTGCCCATCCTTGGTCACCGGCTCGACGGCGCGCAACGCCCGGAACTGTTCCTGCCGCCTGGCGCGGAAGCGAACCTTTTCCTCGTAGGAACGCCGGTGATCAGCCATCGGCCGCAGGTGCACATGCCCCTCGTCGGCGTCGATGATCACGGCATCGCCGTTCTCGGCGAGCGCCACCACACCTGCTGCCTGGCCGATGACCGGAATACCCATGGCGCGTGCGACGATCACCACATGGCTCGTCACCGCACCTTCTTCCAGCACCAGCCCGCGCACATTGGCACGAGGATAATCGAGCAGCTCGGCCGCTCCCATGGCGCGCGCCAGGATGATCGCATCGTTGGGGAAACCCTCGGCGGTCGTCCGCCCGGTATAACCCGTCAATTGTCTGAGCAGCCGATTTGCCAGATCCTCGAAATCATGCATGCGTTCGCGCAGATAGGGGTCGGTCAACCGCATCATCCGCGCCTTGGTGTCGCTCTGCACCTTCTCGACCGCCGCTTCCGCCGTCAGGCCGTTGCGGATCGCCTCTTCGAGCTTGCGCACCCAGCCCTGGTCATGGGCGAACATGCGATAGGTTTCGAGCACCTCGCGGTGCTCGCCTTCCATCGACACATCGCGGCGCGAGAGCATGTCGTCGATGGAGATCCTGAGCGAGCCCATGGCTTCGGCCAGCCGCCGGATTTCCTTCTCGGCATCTTCGTTGAGCAGGTTGGTGACGACGATGCGCGGCTCGTGCAACACGACGTAACCAAGGCCGATGCCGTCATTATAGGTGTCGCCGTCGACCGTCACCGAACGCGTCAGGTCGAGTTCGAGGCCCGGCTTGGTGATCTTTTTGAGCTCGCCGGTGGCGATCATCTCGGCAAGCACCATCGCCGTCGTCTCGAGCGCTTCCAGCTCCTCTTCGCGATAGTTGCGGCTTGCCTTGTTCTGCACGACGAGGACGCCGAGCGAACGCCCGGTCCGGAGGATCGGCACGCCGAGGAAGGAATGGTAGATCTCTTCGCCCGTTTCCGGCAGGTAGCGGAACGCCGGATGCGACTGGGCGTCGGAAAGGTTCAGCGGCTGGGCCGAGGCCGCGATCGTGCCGACCAGGCCCTGCCCCATTTTCAATTGCGCCAGATGCACGGCCTCACGGTTGAGGCCTTCGGTCGCATAGAGTTCGAGCACGCCATCGGCGCGCAGCACGTAAACCGAGCAGACCTCGGCCACCATGTTGCCGGCGATCTGGCGGACGATCCGGTCAAGACGATCCTGCGGCTCCAGCGGCTCCGCCATCAACTCGCGCAGCCGCCTGAGCAGCACGCGCGGACCGCCGGAAAGGTCTCTCATGGCGTCTCAAGCTCCCGAAACAACGCACTCAGTCCCGGCAGGCCAGCCCTCATCTCCTCAACCTGAAGGGGCAGGCCGCCCACTGGGAATCAATTCTTATCCAGACCGTAGCAGGAATGCAAAGTCCTGACAGCGAGTTCTGCATAAGGACCGTCGATCAGAATGGAAATCTTGATCTCGGAGGTGGTGATCGCCTTGATGTTGATGCCTTTTTCGGCAAGTGCACGAAATGCGGTCGCGGCCACGCCGGCGTGGCTGCGCATGCCGATGCCGATGACCGACACTTTCACCAGCCCCGATTCGTTCTGCACGACATCGTAGCCGATCTTCTCCTTATGGTCGCCGAGCACCTTGATCGCTTTCTCGACGTCGCCCGACGGCACGGTGAAGGTCATGTCGGTCTTCGACCCGTCCTCGGAGATATTCTGGACGATCATGTCGACATTGATATGGGATTCGGCGAGCGGTCCGAAGATCGCCGCGGAGACGCCCGGCCGGTCGGCAAGACGGCGAAGCGAGATCTGAGCCTCATCCTTGGCATAGGCGATGCCGGTGACTACTTCCTGTTCCACGATTTCATCCTCGTCACAAATCAGCGTTCCGGGCGGGTTTAGCAGATCGCCCATGCCCGGAGCATCGGGATCTTCGAATGATGAGCGCACAAAGGTGCGCACCTTGTGCACCATGGCAAGCTCGACCGAGCGCACCTGCAGCACCTTGGCGCCGAGCGAGGCCATTTCGAGCATTTCCTCGAAGGCGATCTTCTTCAGCCTGCGCGCCTTCGGCACGATGCGCGGATCGGTCGTGTAAACGCCATCGACATCGGTATAGATATCGCAGCGATCCGCTTTGACAGCTGCAGCGATCGCGACAGCCGACGTGTCCGACCCACCGCGGCCGAGCGTCGCGAGGCGGTTGTCAGGTCCAAGTCCCTGGAAGCCGGCGATGACGGCAACCTGCCCCTCGCCCATCCGCTTGACGATGTCGGAGCCGTCGATCTCCATGATCCGCGCCGCGCCATGCGCATTGTCGGTGCGGATCGGGATCTGCCATCCCTGCCAGGAGCGCGCATTGATATCCATCGCCTGCAAAGCGATCGCCAGCAGCCCGGAGGTTACCTGCTCGCCGGAGGCGACCACCGCATCATATTCCCGCGCATCGTAAAACGGCGAATTGGCGCCGATCACCTTCGGCATGCCCTGCACCCAGCCGACCAGCTCATTGGTCTTGCCGGACATGGCCGACACCACCACCGCCACCTCGTGGCCGGCATCGACTTCGCGTTTTACATGGCGGGCGACGTTCTTGATGCGATCCAGGTCAGCGACGGACGTACCGCCGAATTTCATTACGATGCGTGCCATATGCCTCTACCACGACTGGCGCCGGGAAAGCGGAAAACCGGACCCGGCATCACGAAAGCTCTGGGGCAGACCGCTTGGCCAGAGAGCCGGCTCCCGACTTCCGGAACCGCTCTAAAAGCCCGGGTCCCCAAGGCCCCAAGTTGCGGCGTCTCTTAGCGAGTTTGGCGGGGGGAGGCAAGCGCGCGCAATAAAAGCGATCGGCGAGCGGCGTAGCACTCATCGATGCTCTGGCCTGCGCCCCTTGACTTATGCCCCCGATCGTCCGACTTCACGTGTCACGAACACAAGGAGTGGACGATGACGGAAGGCGCCAGAAGCACGATCGACCAGGGCGAAGTGGACCGCTTCTCGGCGATGGCGGCGGAATGGTGGAGCCCGACCGGCAAGTTCAAGCCGTTGCACAAGTTCAATCCGGTCCGCCTCGCCTATATCAGAGACAAGGCCTGCGAGAATTTCGGTCATGATCCGAAAAGCGCCCGCCCGCTGGAGGGCCTGCGTGTGCTCGATATCGGCTGCGGCGGCGGTCTGCTGTCCGAACCTGTCGCCCGCATGGGCGCCTCCGTCACCGGCGCCGATCCTTCCGAGAAAAATATCGGCATCGCCTCGACCCATGCCAACGCCTCCGGCGTTTCGGTCGACTACCGCGCCGTCACCGCCGAGGAACTGGCGGGCGCCGGCGAAACTTTCGACATCGTCTTGAACATGGAAGTGGTCGAACACGTCGCCGATGTCGAGTTTTTCATAACGACCTGCGCAAAAATGGTCCGCCCCGGCGGCCTGATCTTCGTTGCCACGATCAACCGCACCATGAAGGCGGCAGCCCTTGCCATCTTCGCCGCCGAAAACATTCTGCGCTGGCTGCCGCGCGGCACCCACCAATATGAGAAGCTGGTACGCCCCGAAGAGCTGGAAAAACCATTGACGGCAAGCGGCCTCGAGATTACCGACCGCACCGGCGTCTTCTTCAATCCACTGTCGAACCAGTGGACCTTGTCCAAAGATATGGACGTCAATTATATGCTGCTGGCAAAGCGGCCCGCCTAGCTCCTGCCGATAATAAGCCGGCTACACTTTCAGCATTTGAACGCGGGCAAGCAACTCCTGTTGGGTTTCTGCGTTGCGAGCGGCAAGTGCCTTGACCCGGTCGCGATCGATTGTCGTCTCCGCGCCATCAGACCCGTAAGGCTGCTTGAACGTAAAGGCGCGAGGGCTTGGCCCGTTATCGGCAAGATATTCGAGGCGTTCGACACCCTCCTGCCAATCCGGCCGGTAATGGCCCGGCACCCACCACAGAACCAGCGGCGGCCACGTCTGTTTCACATTCCAGTTGCGCGCATGTTTCAGCGCCTCGGCATGCACGCCGTTATAGGTAAAGGCCATCAGGCACTCGATGTCGGCCCAGAGCGAAAGGGAGGACGGCGCGGACGTAAAACCGCTGCCTTCGATATAACGGGGAAAGACCTGAACGCCCCAGCTTCTGGCTCCGGGATAACCGGCATAGCCGGAGCGTCCGATGAAGCCGTAGGCACGGGCGGCGGCTTCGAAATTCAAGGGTTCGCGGAGGGCGAAGCCTTCGACCGTTTCGCTTTCGGCAGGCGCGACGTGCAGGCCGAAATTATAGAAGGCCAGACGCGCAGACTGCATTTCAGTTCACATCCTCCGGCAGCACCGGAATGGCGGCAATCTCGATGCCCTCTTCCAAAAGTGCCTGCGCCTCGTCGACCGTCGCCTGGCCAATAATGCCGCGGGCATCCGCCTCGCCATAATGGATCTTGCGGGCCTCCTCGGGAAATTGCGTGCCGACGTCCTCGGAATTGGCCTTGACCGCCGCGACCGCCTCTTTCAGCTTTTGCAGCGCCTCCTGACGCAGGGCATCCATCGCCAGCGTCTGCCTCTCGTCCTTCTTGCGCGCCGTCGACACCGAAGGCGCCATCAGCAGCTTGGAGACGGCGGCGGAATGGCAGACCGGGCAGGTCAGGAAACCGGTCGCGACCTGACGGTCGAAATCGGCGCTTTCGGAAAACCAGCCTTCGAATTCATGGGCATTGTCACAGCTGAGGGAATAGCGGATCAAGCGGCGACGCCTCCTGCGACTGCCCCCGCAATCTTCTCGACCGAGAATTCCCGGCCGTTCCTTAAATTCGGGATCTTGTCATGCGCGGCCTTGACCGCGCCGGGATCGATCTCGGCGACGATGACCGCCTCGCCGGTGGCGCCGGCCGAGGCCAGCACCGTGCCCCAGGGGTCGATGATCATCGAATGGCCGAAGGTCTCGCGCCCGTCCTCGTGCCGGCCGGCCTGCGCAGCAGCAACGACGAAGACACCGTTCTCGATCGCGCGTGCGCGCAGCAGGATCTCCCAATGTGCCTCGCCGGTCTGCTTGGTGAAGGCGGCGGGAACCGTCATCACCTCGGCGCCGGCAATCGCCTGGGCGCGGAAGAGTGCGGGAAAGCGCACATCGTAGCAGATGGCGAAACCCATTTCGGCAAAGGGCAGCGACAGCACGCGCGCCTCCGAGCCGGCCGTATAGGCGGCACTTTCGCGCCAGCTCTCGCCATTGTCGAGGTCAACGTCGAACATATGGATCTTGTCGTAGCGATTGAGAATGCGGCCGTCGGGACCGAACAGGAAACCGCGATTGGCGATCTTGCCGTCGGCCAGCGCGATCGCCGTCGAGCCGACATGCATGTGGATGCCGAATTCTGCGGCGAGCTCGGAGCCGGTTTTGACGATGATGTCATGGGTCTCGTCTGCGAGCACGGCGCGCGCCGCCGCGCGGTCGCGCTGCAGCATGCCGGTCATCTCGGGCGTTTGCACATAGGTCGCGCCTTGGGCGGCGGCCTCGCGCACCAGCCGCGCCATGGCGGCGGCATTCTTCACCGGATTAACCCCGGAGCACATCTGGACGGCGGCGGCCTTGAAGCTCATCGGTTCGTCCTCAGGCCGCCAGCAGCGGATCGAGCTTGCCGGCCCGATCGAGCGCGAAGAGATCGTCACAGCCGCCGACATGATCGGCGCCGATGAAGATCTGCGGAAAGGTGGTGCGGCCGTTCGACTTGCCGATCATTTCCTGGCGAAGGTCCGGTGAATATGTCGCATCGTGCTCGACGTAGTCGACGCCCTTTTCTTCGAGAAGGGACTTGGCGCGGCTGCAATAACCGCAGAACTGCCGCGTATAAATGGTGACGGGTACCATAATCTCTCCAGACCGATGCCGGGTATTTCTGTCATATAGGCTCGGAGAGAGCCCTTGCAAAGGTCAAAACTGTTATCTCGGCCGCGCCCGCCTTGCGCAGCGTCCGGCTTGCCGCGGCAACCGTCGCCCCTGTCGTGTAGACGTCGTCGACAAGGACGATGCGCTTGCCGAAAATGTCGTTTCCGCAACCCTTGGCAATCGCGAAAGCGCCCCTGACATTGTCCTCGCGCGCCTTGGCGCCGAGACCGACCTGCTGGCTGGTGCGCTTGACCCGCACCAGCGTGGCGGCAAGCAGCGGCTTGCCCGAAAGCCTTGCCATATGGCGGGCAAGTTCGGCGGCCTGGTTGAATTTGCGCGCCAGCATCCGGGAGCGGTGCAGCGGCACCGGGATCAGCGCATCGCAGCTTTCGACCGTCCCGTCGGAAGCGCGCAGCATCCAGGCGGCCATCATCGGCGCCAGATCGGTGCGATCGCGATATTTCAGCCCATGAACGAGATCGCGGACCGCATGGTCGTGGGTTGCCGCCGACCGCAGCCGGTCGAAAGGCGGTGGGTTGGCGATCGCCTCGGCGCTGAGGATGCCGGTGCCGAGATCGTGCGAGAAGGGAATGCCGAGCACTTCGCAATAGGGCCGTTCGATGAAACGGATGCCGGACCAGCATTTCGCGCAGAGCCCGCGATGGCCGCCGGTGGAAATGCCGCAGACAGAACAGGCTGGCGGATAGAGAAAATCGGCAAGCGCCGAAAACGGCCGCAAGAGCTGCGCCCGCAGGAATTCCGCCGGTCTTTCGAAATCAATCGGTCCCATCCCGTCGAGACTAGCTTGTTCTCCTCCAAAGGAAAATCGCCTTGCTGCTGCTCTGGAGCGAGACTAAGGACATCGTCATGGAAACGATCTTCGACAAGACCCTGATCGCCGCGCATCGCCACCGCGCGCTCGCCAATAACGACCCGAAAGCCGCCTTCCTGCTCGACATCGCCGCAGAGGAAATGGCCGAGAGGCTTGCTGTGGTCGAGCGGACCTTCGAGACCGCCGTCGAGTTGCATGGCGCAACGGGGGCGGCCGCCCGCGCGGCAATGGCGACGGGCAAGATCGGCACGATGATCCGTGTCGAAAGCGAGAAGGCCTATGCGGCCCCGGGCGAAACCTTGATCGAGGCGCCGCTTGAGGA
Source organism: Rhizobium leguminosarum bv. trifolii WSM2297 (assembly GCF_000271845.1). The sequence continues at coordinate 3,172,866 of NZ_JH719395.1, forward strand.
CGTGCCGCTCGAGCCGCAATCGGCCAATCTCATCCTTGCGCCGCTCAGCCTGCACCTGACCAACGATACGCCTGGTGTTTTCATCCAGATCCGCCGCGCCCTGAAGCCGGACGGCCTGTTCCTGGGGGCGATCCCCGGTGCCGGCACGCTGCAGGAACTGCGCGACGTGCTGCTCGCCGCCGAGGCCGAGCTGACGGGTGGCGCCAGCCCGCGCGTCATTCCCTTCGCCGATGTGCGCGATATCGGCAGCCTCATGCAGCGCGCCGGCTTCACGCTGCCGGTCATCGACGCGGAAAACTACACGGTACGCTATGATTCGCTCTTTCCGCTGATGCGGGATCTGAGGGCGATGGGCATGAGCAATCCGCTTGCCGCCCGCGGCCGGATGCCGCTGACGCGCGCCTTCTTCCTACGCGCAGCTGAGATCTATGCCGACCGTTACTCCGATCCTGACGGACGCATCCGCGCGACCTTCTCGATCATCTATGTCTCGGGATGGGCGCCGCACGAGAGCCAGCAAAAGCCGCTCAAGCCAGGCTCGGCCAAGGCACGCCTTGCCGATGCGCTGAAGGTGGACGAGCACAAGCTCAAGCAGTGACGGCCGGTTGCTTCTTCAATTCGCAGGGAGATTGTTGCCGATCACATTAAAGATCGCCTGCAGGCTACCGGTGAAAATTCCGAAAGCGGAGACGATTGCACCACCAATGAGGGCGGCGATGAGACCGTATTCGATGGCCGTCGCACCTCTGTTATCTGCAAGAAATGCCTTCAAAATATGCATTATCCCAACCCTTAGCGCGACCTGACAACCAGAGCATGATGCCGAAAAGTGTAAGCGGTTTTCAGGTGACATCATGCTGTAATGATAAACGATCATTCCACGACCATCGGCGATGGTCGGCATTTTCAGCAACCGGCGCCGACGCCGTAGCCCTGGACGACGCAGACCGAGCCGGGCGTATCCTGAAGGACGCTGCGGCGGATCGTATAACGCTTGCCGCTTTCGCTCTTTGGAATCGATCCCGTCGTCATCGTATCGAATTCTGCCGGCGCGCTGGCAAAGACGCTCTTCTTCGAGGAATCCGCAAGCATCGGCGTCAGGATAAGGGTCAGAGCGACCACCGCCGTGCCGAACAGGAGGGCGATATTCAGCGCACCCGTCCTGCGCGAGGCAGACGAAACCCGTTCCTTTTCCCGGACAGCTTTCCAGAAATCATCGTCCATGACGTCAAGCCTTTTAATACACGCACGCCAGATGCTTGATTGAGGCCGATCTTTGGCAGAAGGTGTTAAACGATCCATTAATATCCACAGCCGAAAACGGCGTGGCACAATAATAATCAGACAATGCTAATGAATGTCGCCTGGAAATGTGTGGCAGTTCCAGGATAACGACATGCATTAGAATAAAAATTTGAAACACCTCGAACGAATCGAGTTCAACGAGACGCGCTTTAAAGTAAATCCTGCAGCATCGGGATCAGCGGCTCGTCGGCGGGCGGCATCGGGTAATCGCGCAGCGCCTGCGGACGCACCCATTTCAGCGCCTGGCCCTCCCGGCCTTGAGGAATGCCCTCATAGCGCCGGCAGATATAAAGCGGCATCAAAAGATGGAAGGTCTCGTAGGAATGGCTGGCGAAGGTCAGCGGTGCCAGGCAGGCGATCTTGGTATTGATGCCGAGCTCTTCCTCGAGCTCGCGCACCAGCGTTTCCTCCGGCGTCTCACCGGGCTCGACCTTGCCGCCGGGAAATTCCCAGAGTCCGGCCAGCGACTTTCCCTCGGGACGCTGTGCCAGGAGGATACGCCCATCGCTATCGATCAGCGCACAGGCGGCGACCAGCAATATCTTCCGGCCATTGCACTGTATGAGAGGCTCGCTCATCGCGGCTCCTGCTGCCAATAGCAATAATGATAGGCGTCGCGAAAACCGAGGCGTTCATAGAGTGCGATGGCCGGACGGTTGGACAGCTTCACCTGCAGCCAGGCCGATCGGGCGCTGCGCATGCGCGCCCAGCGCAGCGCCGAGGTCAGGATCTCGGTGCCGAGTCCCTCGCGCCGCCGCGTCTCAGAAACCGAAAGCGACATGATGCCGGCAAGGTCGTTGTCCTGGACGCAGAGCACGGTCGCAAGCGGACCGTCGACCGCATTCTCGATCATGAACAGGCCCGACGGCGGCTTGATCGCCGAAATGATTTCGGCAAGCGCCGGCTTCAAGCTCAGTGGCGCCCGTTCGACGGCAAGATTGGCGTCGACGAAACGGCCGACATCATGGGTCGGCAGATGATCGAGCGTATCCGGCAGTTCCGCCTCGGCAAGGTCGCAGGTCATCACCACCGTCTCGTCGAACCGCGTCCAGGCCTGCGCCCTGAGAAGCTCGATCAAGACAGGCGAAGCAAGCGGCGTCTGCCGGATGACCGCGGCGCGGCCATAGGCCTCGAACTTCCGGCTCGCCTTTTCCAGACGGATTTCAACGTCGCGATGATCCGAGGGATCGAGCGGCACGATCGAATTCAACCGGTTGGACGGGTGCCCGGCCGTCAGCCGCACCTGCCAGCTGCCGTCATATTGCACCGACGCCGCCGGCCAGGCCCGGAAGCCGACGGCCTCCAGCCTGCGCACCAGCGGCAGATTCTGTGAAGAAATGGATGCCTGCGCCAATGAACGATCAGCTCCGATAGTCGCCATTGATCGCAACATATTCCTTGGTGAGGTCGCAGGTCCAGACGGTTGCCGAACCGGTGCCGAGCCCGATGTCGACTTTGACGGGGATATCCTGCGCTTTCATGACGTTCGTGGCCGCCGCCTCGGAATAATCCGGGTCGCGCTCGCCATTGACGGCGACCCTGATGTCGCCGAACCAGATGGCAAGCCGGTCGCGGTCAGCCATCTCGCCGGATTTGCCGACGGCCATGACGATGCGGCCCCAATTGGCGTCTTCGCCGGCCGCCGCCGTCTTGACCAGCGGCGAATTGGCGATCGACAGTCCGATACGCTTGGCGGCGGCATCGCTTTCGGCGCCCGTCACGGTGATTTCGAGCATCTTGGTGGCGCCTTCGCCGTCGCGCACCACCTGCAGCGACAGATCCTTCAGCACCTCGTTGAGGGCGGTCCGGAAGGCGGCAAGGCGCGGATCGTCGGCGCGTTCGATGCGAGCCTGGCCGTCCTCGGCCGCAGCACCGGTCGCAAACAGCATCAGCGTATCGGATGTGGAGGTGTCGCTGTCGACGGTCATGGAATTGAAGGTCGGGCCGACGCCATCGGACAGCAGCACCTGCAGCGCTGCGGGCGCGATATCGGCATCGGTGACGACGAAGGAGAGCATCGTCGCCATATCGGGCGCGATCATGCCGGCGCCCTTGGCAATGCCGTTGATCGTGACGGTCACGCCGCCGATCTCGGCGCTGCGGGTCGAAACCTTCGGATAGGTGTCGGTCGTCATGATCGCCTTGGCGGCCTCGAACCAGAAATCGCCGGTGGCTTCGGTCTGCATCCGGTCCAGAACGCCGGCGAATTTGGTGGCGTCGAGCGGCTCGCCGATGACGCCGGTCGAGGCCAGGTAGACTTCGTTTTCGCCGCAGCCGACAGCGGATGCCGCCGACTTCGCCGTCAGCTCGGTCGCCTGCCGGCCCTTCAGGCCGGTGAAGGCATTGGCATTGCCGGAATTGACGACAACCGCACGCGCACTGCCATGCGACAGGTTGGCGCGGCAGAAATCGACCGGCGCCGACGGGCATTTCGAGCGGGTGAAGACGCCCGCAACGGCGGCCGGCTTGTCGAAGACCATCATCAGCACGTCGGTGCGGTTCTTGTACTTGATGCCGGCGGACGCCGTTGCCATGCGCACGCCGCGCAGCGGCGGCATCGAGACGAAGGATTTCGGGGCGAGCGGAGAGACGGAACCGGACATGATGAAACCTGCCAATGGGCATTTCCAGGCGAAATCGGCAGCGGTTCGCCGTGCGGAAATGCGACAACAACAACGATATTAAAGGGCCCGGAAAAACCGGGCCCTGATGCGATTATTACGGCTTCGGCGCGGGTGCTGCGGGCTCACTGCCCGGCTCCGGCTGCTTGTTGGCCTGGTCGTAACCCTTGCGCAGCGTCTCGTCGCTGATTTCGATCTTGGCCGAGGCCTTCGCCTTGTTCAGAAGCTCAAGATACTTGTCGCGCATGACGAGCTGACGAACCTGATCCTGTACCTGCTCGAAGGGCGGCGGCGGGGAGTCGCGCTTATCCTCGACCTTGATGACGTGATAGCCGAAATCGGTTTTGACGGGCGTCTTGGAATAGGTGCCCTTCTCAAGCGCAAAGGCCGCGTCCTCGAATTCCTTGACCATGCGGCCGCGCGAGAAATAGCCGAGGTCGCCGCCTTCCGACTTGTTCGGATCGGTGGACTTTTCCTTGGCGAGCTCGGCGAAATCCTTGCCGGCATCGAGCTGCTTGATGATGTCCTTGGCTTCGTCCTCGGTCTTGACGAGGATATGACGGGCGTGAACTTCCTCTTGCTTCGGCAGGGCGGCGACTTCCTTGTCGTAGCGGGCCTTGACTTCTTCGGGCGTTACGATGTCGACGACATGCTTCTTGAAGTAGGCGTTGTGCAGCTCACGGTCGGTGAGATACTGCATGCGCTTCTTGAATTCGTCGGTCTGATCGAGCTTCTCGGCCGCTGCGTCGGCGGCAAGCAGCTTCACGTCGATGGCGGCGGAAAGGGCTGCGACCTTCTTCTGGTCGTCGGGCAGCTGTGCCAGCTGCGGGTCGAGATTGGCGACGGCGAGGTCGAGTTCCGACTGGTGAATCTCCAGATTGCCGACCTTGGCGATGACGGCGTCATCGGCATAGGCCGGGGCCTGGAGCGCAACAAAAGTTGCAAACGCCAGAACGGCAAGTTTGTTGGTGCTCAACATGAAATACCCTTCACAGTTACATCGCCGGTTTCAGCATCGCCTGAATCGGCCCAAAATAGCCATCAACACCGGATTGTGGCCTTTCTGTATCCGCCAAATCCGTTGACATCATTCGACCCCCCTCTTATCTGTCACGCAACCTCGCGTCCAGAACAGTTTCCGGGCGTTTTAGCCGCGCGCCTGATTTTCGGCTGGGCCGCGAACAACAAACGCCGGGGATGAATATTTGAGAAAGGACCAGTCATATGGTCAGCTTTGGCGGTATAGCCCGCAAGTTATTTGGGTCCTCCAATGACCGCCGTGTGCGGTCGTTCCAGCCGAACGTCGCTGCCATCAACTCTATCGAAGAGAAGACCAAGGCCCTGACGGACGAGCAGCTCGCGGCAAAGACCGTGGAGTTTCGTGCCCTGCTCGCCGAAGGCAAGACGCTCGACGACATTCTGATTCCGGCCTTTGCGGTCGTGCGCGAAGCCTCGCGCCGCGTTCTCGGCCTGCGGCCTTTTGACGTACAGCTGGTCGGCGGCATGATCTTGCATTCGAATGCGATCGCCGAGATGAAGACCGGCGAAGGCAAGACCCTCGTCGCCACCCTGCCGGTCTATCTGAACGCGCTTTCCGGCAAGGGCGTGCACGTCGTCACCGTCAATGATTACCTTGCCCAGCGCGATGCCGCGACCATGGGCCGCGTTTACGGCTTCCTCGGCATGACCACCGGCGTCATCGTCCACGGTCTCTCCGACGAGGAGCGCCACGCAGCCTATGCCTGCGACGTTACCTACGCCACCAACAACGAACTCGGCTTCGACTATCTGCGTGATAACATGAAGTACGAGAAGAACCAGATGGTCCAGCGCGGCCACAACTTCGCGATCGTCGACGAAGTGGACTCAATCCTCGTCGACGAGGCGCGCACGCCGCTGATCATCTCCGGCCCGCTCGACGACCGCTCCGAACTCTATAATACGATCGACGCCTACATTCCGATGCTGGTGCCCAGCGATTACGAGATCGACGAGAAGCAGCGCTCAGCCAACTTCTCCGAAGAGGGCACCGAGAAGCTGGAAAACCTGCTCCGCCAGGCCGGCTTGTTGAAGGGCAACGCACTCTACGACATCGAAAACGTCGCGATAGTCCACCACGTCAACAACGCGCTGAAGGCCCACAAGCTGTTCCAGCGCGACAAGGACTATATCGTCCGCAACGACGAAGTCGTCATCATCGACGAGTTCACCGGCCGCATGATGCCGGGCCGCCGCTATTCGGAAGGTCAGCACCAGGCGCTCGAAGCCAAGGAAAAGGTGCGGATCCAGCCGGAAAACCAGACGCTGGCTTCGATCACCTTCCAGAATTATTTCCGCATGTACGCCAAGCTTGCCGGCATGACCGGCACGGCGCAGACGGAAGCGGAAGAATTCGCCAATATCTACAATCTCGACGTCATCGAGGTTCCGACCAACCTGCCGATCAAGCGTATCGACGAGGACGACGAGGTTTACCGGACCTTCGACGAGAAGTTCAAGGCGATCATCGAGGAGATCCTCGACGCCCATAAGCGCGGCCAGCCGGTGCTGGTCGGCACCACCTCGATCGAGAAATCCGAACTGCTCGCCGAACGCCTGCGCAAGCAGGGCTTCGACGACTTCCAGGTGCTGAACGCCCGCTACCACGAGCAGGAAGCCTATATCGTCGCCCAGGCCGGCGTGCCCGGTGCCATCACCATCGCCACCAATATGGCTGGCCGCGGTACCGATATCCAGCTCGGCGGCAACCTCGACATGCGCATCGAGCGCGAACTCGGCGAAGTCGAGGCCGGTCCGGAGCGTGAGGCCCGGATCCAGGCGATCGTCGAGGAGATCAAGGAACTCAAGCAGAAGGCGCTCGCCGCCGGCGGTCTCTACGTCATCGCCACCGAACGCCATGAAAGCCGCCGCATCGACAACCAGCTGCGCGGCCGCTCCGGCCGTCAGGGCGACCCCGGCCGCTCGAAATTCTACCTTTCGCTTCAGGACGACCTGATGCGCATCTTCGGCTCCGACCGCATGGACAGCATGCTGACCAAGCTCGGCCTCAAGGAGGGCGAGGCGATCGTCCATCCTTGGATCAACAAGGCCTTGGAGCGCGCCCAGAAGAAGGTCGAAGCCCGCAACTTCGATATCCGTAAGAACCTCTTGAAGTATGACGACGTTCTCAACGATCAGCGCAAGGTGATCTTCGAGCAGCGCCTCGAACTGATGGAATCGACCAATATTTCCGAGACCGTTTCCGACATGCGCCGTGAGGTGATCGAGGACATGGTCGAAAAGCATATCCCCGAGCGCGCCTACGCCGAACAATGGGATGCCGTCGGCCTGAAGGCCGGCGCTCTCAACATCCTCAATCTCGACCTGCCGATCGAGGACTGGGTGAAGGAAGAAGGCATCGGCGAAGACGATATCCGCGAGCGCCTGACGCAAGCCACCAACGCCGCCTTCACCGAAAAGGCCGAGCGTTTCGGCGACGACATCATGCATTATGTCGAACGCTCGATCGTCATGCAGACGCTCGATCATCTCTGGCGCGAGCACATCGTCAACCTCGACCATCTGCGCTCCGTCATCGGCTTCCGCGGCTATGCCCAGCGCGATCCGCTGCAGGAATACAAGTCGGAAGCCTTCGAGCTGTTCACCGGCCTCCTCAACAATCTGCGTGAGGCCGTGACCGCGCAATTGATGCGCGTCGAGCTGGTGCAGCAGGCGCCGGCCGAACCGGAACCGCCGCTGATGCAGGCCCATCACCTCGATCCGACGACCGGCGAGGACGATTTCGCACCGGCAATCTACCAGGCATCGGAAGTCATCGTTTCGCCGGAGAACCGCAATCCGGATGATCCGGCCACCTGGGGCAAAGTCGGCCGCAACGAGACTTGCCCCTGTGGTTCCGGCAAGAAATACAAGCATTGCCACGGCGCCTTCGAGCAGGTCTGAGGCAAGCCGCAAAGATCATTTAAATGCCGCCTTCGGGCGGCATTTTCTTTTCCGTGGCAGTGCCGGAAAACCGCAATTTCAGCGTCGCAGACAAGCCCGATCCGGAACCGTTTCTTAACCCTGTTCTGTCAAGACTTCGGGACGATTTGCCTGACTTTCAGAGTTTTGCGTGTTCATCATGGCGGTCATAGAAACAGCGGAAAAGATGCTGCCCGCGGGTCTGCGCCCGATCGGCGGTCGCACGCTGCGTATGCTTGCTGCCGTGCTCACCGAACGTGGTGAGAAGGCTGCCGCCCAGCGCATGGCGCTGACGGCCTTTTCAATCCGCATTCTCAGCGCAGCCCTTGCCTTCATCTCCCAGATCGTGCTTGCCCGGCTGATGGGCGAATATGAATACGGCATCTTCGTTTTCGTCTGGGTGCTGGTCGTCGTTTTCGGCGATCTCTCATGCCTTGGTTTCCACACGGCAATCATCCGCTTCCTGCCGCAATACAAGGCAGCGGGCGCCTTCGAGGAAATCCGCGGCCTGACCGGCACGGCGCGTATCTTTGCGCTGCTTTCCGGCACGGCGGTGCTCGCCGCCGGCATGCTCGGGCTGCATTTCTTCGGCCATATGATCCAGCTCTATTATCTCGTCCCGATCTTCCTCGGCCTGCTCGCCATGCCGATGATCGCGCTCGGCGACATTCTGGAAGGCACGTCGCGGGCAAACCACTGGCCGGTCATGGCGCTTGGCCCGGTCTATATCGTCCGGCCGATCCTGATCATCCTCTTCATGCTGATCGCCATTGCCATCGGCGCCGAGCATACGGCCGTCACCGCGATGCAGGCAGCGCTTGCCGCGACCTTCGTCACCGCGCTCGGCCAGTATGCCGCGACGCTCTATCGCCTTCGCCGGCATTATGACGCAGGCCCGCGCAAGGTCGATTTCCTCGCCTGGTTCAGCGTCGCCTTTCCGATTTTCCTGATCGAGGGCGTGAGCTTCCTGCTCACCAATTCCGATGTCGTCGTCGTCGGCATCTTCCTCGAGCCGCACGACGTCGCCATCTATTTTGCCGCCGCCAAGACCATGGCGCTGGTGCATTTCATCAATTTCTCGGTCAAGGCAGCCTCCGGCCCGCGCTTTTCCTCGATCATCGCTGAAGGTGACCATGCACAGCTGGCGACCGCCGCCATCGACGCCGCCCGCTGGACCTTCTGGCCGGCACTCGGCGTTGGCCTTGTGGTGCTTGCCGCCGGCCATCTTCTGCTGTCGCTGTTCGGCGGCGCCTTTACATCAGGTTATCTGGTCATGGCGATCCTGCTTGCCGGCATCCTCGCCAAGGCCTTAGTTGGCCCGGCCGAAACCCTGCTGATGATGGCCGGCAAGCAGAACCTCTGCGTTGCACTCTATGCCGGCGCACTGGCGGCCAATGTCGGCCTCAACCTTGCTTTGATCCCGCATTACGGCATCGAAGGCACCGCGATCGCCACGGCCTCGGCCATGGGGGTCGAGGCAATCCTGCTGCATCTTGCCGTGCGCCGCACGCTCGGCATCGTCCTTTTCGCCTTTGCCAGCCCCTCCGCCGCAACGCCAGAAATGAGAGTTCGATAGATGGTGCGTATTCCTCCCGTGACCGAAAGCACCGACAGCATTGCCAACCGCATGGTGCATGATCTTGCCGCGCTGCATTTCGAAGCGCCGCGGGCCGAGGCGCGCGCCGAGATCGGCCGGCCGGGGCGCGAACTCTGCCTCTATCCCGGCAAGCTCGGCTATGAGCTTCAGGAAGAGCTCGACTTTCTCTCCAACCGGGCGATGGAGCCGAACGTCTTCTTCTCCGGCCGCTTCCTCGCGCCCGCCATGCCGCGGCTCGAAGACCGGCAGGTGAACTTCGCCCTGATCCGTGACCACAATGGCGGCCGCAGCCGCATGCGCTTTCTCATGCCGTTTTCGGTCGACAAGCCGGGTTTTGCCGTCGGTCCGTCGATCATCCGCGGCTGGTCGAACAGCTTCGGCCCGCTGGGTACGCCGCTCGTCGACAGCGAGGATGCCGCCGAGACCCTCGACAATCTCTTCGAGGGACTGACCGCGCGCGACCTCAATCTGCCCGGAATCGTGGTCCTGCCGGATCTCAGGCTGAACGGTATCTTCGTGCGCATGGTCAAAGCCGTGGCGCTCAGCCGCAATCTTCCCGTCACCGTCACCAATCCTTACCTGCGCCCCATGCTGCAAAGCGACGAAGAGGCGCCGGCCTATCTCGGCCGCACCATCTCTTCCTCGCATATGCGCGAGATGCGCCGCCAGTGGCGCCTGCTGGAGGAACAGGGAACGGCGGTTTATGCCGTCGCCCGCCAGCCGCGTGAAATCCATATCCGCTTCGAGGAATTCCTCGCGATGGAAGCCGGCGGCTGGAAGGGCAAGCGGCGAAGCGCCCTCGTCACCGATCGCTATCATACGGCCTTCGCCCGCGAGGCGGTGTCGAACCTTGCGGCCGTCGATGCCGTGCGTATTCACACGATCGACCTCAACGGCAAGGCGATCGCCGCCATCGTCGTGCTGATGATGGGGGGCGAGGCCTATACGTGGAAGACCGCCTATGACGAGAACTATGCGCGCTATTCGCCGGGCAAGCTGCTGATGAGCGAGCTCACCGAATGGCATCTCGACGACGCCAATATCGTCCGCTCCGATTCCTGCGCCGTTTCGGATCATCCGATCATGAGCCGCTTCTGGCAGGAGCGCGAGGAGATGGGAACGCTGGTGATCGGCCTGACGCAGAACAGCGACCGCGACATGCGCCAGGTCTCAGCCCAGCTGCACATGTACCGCAGCACCCGCAACATGGCGAAAATGCTGCGCGAGAAGATCATGTCGCTCGCCGGCCGCGGCTGACACCTTTTGTTTTCATGCATAACCGCTTCACACTTCCGGGCGGTATGCACTAACCTTCCGCCGCCGCCCTCTCGCGCAGCAGCCGGCGGATCACCTTGCCGGTAGTCGTCAGCGGCAAGGCATCGATGAATTCCACCTCGCGCGGATATTCGTGCATTGAAAGCCGCGTCTTCACCCATTCCCTGATATCGGCGGCCAGCGCCTCGCTCGGCTGATGGCCCGGCGACAGCACGATATAGGCCTTGACGATCTCGGTGCGCACGGCATCGGGTTTGCCGACGGCGGCGGCAAGCTGCACGGCGGGATGGCCGATCAGACAATCCTCGATTTCGGCCGGGCCGATGCGATATCCGGACGAGGTGATGACATCGTCGTCGCGGCCTTCGAAGGTAACGTAGCCTTCGGCATCCTGCCGGCCGATATCACCGGTGAGCATCCAGCTTTTGGCGAATTTTCGCGCCGTCGCCGCCGGATCATCCCAATAGCCGAGGAACATGACGGGATCGGGACTGGCCACGGCGATTTGACCCGGTTCGCCCGCCGGCAATTCGTCACCCGCGTCGTTGACGATTGCGACGCGGTGTCCGGGCACCGCCCGGCCGATGGCGCCGGCCTTGGTCACGCCATAGGCTGCGCTCGACGACAGCACGAAATTGCACTCCGTCTGGCCGTAGAATTCGTTGACGGTGAGGCCCAGCGTGCGCTGCGCCCATTCATAGGTCTCGCGGCCAAGCGCCTCGCCGGCCGAGCCGATGGTGCGCAGCACCAGATCATATTTCGACCGCGGATCGGCAACGGATCGCATCAGCCTCAATGCCGTCGGCGGAATGAAGGCGTTGCGCACCCCCATCTCGGCCATGATGCGGTAGGCCATGTCGGCGTCGAATTTCTGCGCCGGCGAAGAGACGACGGGAACGCCGAGCAGAAGGCTCGGCAGGAGCGCGTTGAGCAGCCCTCCGGCCCAGGCCCAGTCGGACGGCGTCCAGACCTTGTCGCCCGCTTTCGGAAAACCCTCATGGGCAAACTGCATGCCGGGAATATGGCCGGGCAGGACGCGGTGGCCATGCAGTGCGCCCTTCGGCGGCCCCGTCGTTCCCGAGGTGAAAATCATCAACGCCGGATCGTCCGGACCGGTCTTGACGACGTCGAAGACCGGGGAATGGCCGTCCACCAGGTCGTCAAACGCAGCCGCATCGGCACTCGCCCCGTCGATGCTGACGATATGTTTCAGCATCGGCAGGCGCTCGCGGATCTGCCGGATGCGCTCAAGACCGAAGCCATTGGTGACGACAGCCGCCACGCCTGCGGCCCTCAGCCGGTACTCCAGCGCCTCGACGCCGAAGAGCAGCGCCAGCGGCAGCGCGATCGCGCCTGTCTTGTAGATCGCCACATGCGCAATCACCGTCTCGAAGGATTGCGGCAGGAGCAGCGCGACGCGATCACCACGATTTATGCCGAGCGAAACCAGCGCATTTGCAAAGGCCGAGGAACGGTCGGCAAGCGCGCGATAGGTCAGGGTGCGGTGATGCCCGTCCGGGCTGAAATGTTCGAGGCAGACGCGCTCCGGCGCCCTCGCCGCCCAGTCGTCGCTGACGGCGCGGCCGATATTGAAATCCTCGGGAATCCGCCACGAGAAATCGCGATAAAGATCGTCGTAGCGATCATGGGACGGCAGTATCATAGGCGAAATCCAATCAATGCTGCACCAGCTAACACCTTGTGCTGCAAATGCGCAAGCGACCTGTCCGGAGGGCGATGACAGGCCGGCTTCGACACCCATCACGCATAGTTGTAGGCATCGCAGAACGGATTTTTCGCAGGGCGTCATGCGACTTTGCCGGTTTGCGCGCTAGATCATGGAAAGCCGCCGGGGGGCTATCGAATTCATCACGGAGTCGTTTCATGGAATATGCAAAATTTGGGAAGACAGGCCTCGAAGTCTCGAAAATCTGCCTGGGCTGCATGACCTTCGGCGACCCCGGCCGCGGCAATCATGCCTGGAGCCTGCGCGAAGAAGAAAGCCGGGCGATGATCAGGCAGGCGATCGACCTCGGCATCAATTTCCTCGACACCGCCAACACCTATTCCAACGGCTCCTCCGAGGAGATCGTCGGCCGCGCCATCAAAGACTTCGCCAAGCGCGAGGACATCGTGTTGGCGACCAAGGTGTTCAACCGCATGCGGCCGGGCCCGAACGGCGCCGGCCTGTCGCGCAAGGCGATCTTCGATGAGATCGACAACAGCCTGCGCCGCCTCGGCACCGATTATGTCGACCTCTACCAAATCCACCGCTTCGACTACACGACGCCGATTGAGGAAACGCTGGAAGCGCTGCACGACGTCGTCAAAGCGGGCAAGGCGCGTTATATCGGCGCCTCCTCCATGTATGCCTGGCAATTTGCCAAGGCGCTCTACATCTCCAGGCTGAACGGCTGGACCGAATTCGTCAGCATGCAGAACCATCTGAACCTGCTCTACCGCGAGGAAGAGCGTGAAATGCTGCCGCTCTGCGAGGATCAGAAGATCGCCGTCATCCCCTGGAGCCCGCTTGCCCGCGGCCGCCTGACCCGCGACTGGGACGAAGCGACGGCGCGCAGCGAAACCGACGAATTCGGCAAGACGCTCTATACGCAATCCATCGATGCCGACCGCAGGATCGTCGAGGCCGTGGCTGAGATCGCCAAGGCCCGCGACGTCTCGCGCGCCCAGGTCGCAACCGCCTGGATCCTGCAGAAAAGTGCCGTAACCGCCCCGATCATCGGCGCTTCCAAACCGAACCACCTGACGGACGCCGTTGCCTCGCTGGCTGTCAAGCTGACGGCCGAGGAAGTGGCGGCACTGGAAGCACCCTATATTCCGCACGCCGTCGCCGGCTTCAAATAGTCGTCCGGCGGTTTCTTCGCCTTCAGCTACCAAGGCAGATCCTTCTCCGTTTGCGCGGAGGAGTGATCGAAATCACGGTCGGCGTCCTTCCGTCGGCAGCCGCATGCCCGCCATCACGAGACAGTCACAGTTGGGCCTTAGTGAATGCCGAGATATCGAGGATATCGCTGCCATGACCACCGTTCCTTTCACACCTCGCCGCTTCCGCACCACCGCCGCCTATTACAGCCGTTTCCGCGTTCCCTACCCCGATGCGCTGATCGAGCGCGTGGCCACCAGAACCGGCCTTCGGCCCGGCGATCGTCTGCTCGATCTCGGTTGCGGGCCGTGCCAGATCGGCATCGCCTTCGCACGCCTTGCCGGCGCCGACGTCATTGGCCTCGATCCGGAACCGGAAATGCTGGAGGCCGCCCGCGAAAACGCCGCAGCAGCCGGTGTCCGTGCCGAACTGGTCCTCGGCTCCTCTTATGATCTCAGCCCAGCCTTCGCGCCACTGAAGATGACCGCCATGGGCCGCTCGTTCCACTGGATGGATCGCGCCGCGACGCTTCAAATGCTGGAGACGCTGACCGAGCCGGGTGGAACAGTCGTCCTTTTCGGCGATCGGCACATTTGCGCCTCGCCAGCCTGGCGCGAGGCCATGGAGAGCGTGTCCGAACGCCTGTCGCCGGAAGTGATGCGAGCGGAACAGCAGTTCCTCCGTGGCCAGGACTTTAGAAAGCACGAGGAATTTCTGCTGCGCTCCGCCTTTCGCAAGCTCGAATGCATTGGCATCGTCGCCGAGCGGGTGATCGATGCCGATGAGATCGTCGGTCGTGCCTTCTCCATGTCCGTCACTTCCCCTCAGGCACTCGGCGACAGGACGATGGAGTTCGAACAGGCGCTGCGAAGCGAGCTGGCCGCCCTTGCCCCGGATGGAAAATTCACCGAGATCGTCGAAAGCAACGCTCTCATCGCCTTCCGAGACTGAGATTACGTTCGGCTGCCCGGATCGAGCTGCCGCCGCATCGTCACCAGAAACTGCTCGGCAAGCGCCCGGTCCTCGACCGCACGCGCGAGGATGACCGCGCCCATCATCGATGAGAGCGTGGTGGCGGCATTGGCGCGGCGTTCCTCTGCGGTCTCGCCGGGAACGATATCGGCGAGCGTGTCGACCAGCACCGACAGCCCATCGCTGAACACGGCGCGGACGGCACCCTGGCTGCGGCTAACCTCCTGGATCAGTGTTGCGAAGACGCAGCTGCCGCCCGGATCGTCGACCGTGCGCCAGTGGATATAGTGGTCGATAAGCGATTCCAGCGGCCGGTCCGGAGAATCGGCAATATGCTCTTTCCAGCGCGTTTCGACCCTGTCGATCAGCTTGCGGCTGACCTCCAGCGCCAGGTCGTCCTTTGAAGCGAAGTGGCCGTAAAAACCGCCATGCGTCAGCCCAGCCGCCTTCATGATGTCGGCGACGCCGACGCCGTCGAAACCGTTCTCGCGAAACAGCACGCCGGCAACGCTCAGGATTTTC
Organism: Rhizobium leguminosarum bv. trifolii WSM2297; assembly: GCF_000271845.1. Next base: position 3,188,002 of record NZ_JH719395.1, read on the forward strand.
TCTCGGTTCTCGGCAAATTTCTCGCGGCTGACCCGCATTTTCGTCTCCAGAAATAGTCGCTTGACAAAATATATGACGTCCATCATGAATACGCAAGAAATATGATGACCATCATGTAAAGCACCCCTGCACCTTCCCGAACCTGAAATCGAACGGAATTTCGCCCATGGTTTCCGCAGCCCTTGCCTCCACCCTTGCCCGGCGCAACATCCATTACGGCTGGGTCGTCGTTGCCGCGACCTTCCTCACCATGCTGGTCACCGCAGGCGCCATGGGCGCACCCGGTGTGCTGATCAAGCCGCTGCAGGACGAGTTCGGCTGGGAGACCTCGCAGATCTCCTCAGCCCTTGCGATCCGCCTGATCCTTTTCGGTTTCATGGGCCCGTTTGCCGCCGCCTTCATGAATTATTTCGGGGTGCGCAAGGTCATCGTCTTCGCGCTGGCGCTGATCGGCGCCGGCTTTGTCGGCTCGCTGTTCATGACCAAGCTTTGGCATCTATTGGCGCTCTGGGGCATCGTCGTCGGCTTCGGCACAGGTCTGACGGCCATGGTGCTGGCTGCGACGATCTCCACCCGCTGGTTCACCAAGCATCGCGGCCTCGTCGTCGGCATGCTTTCGGCCAGCTCCGCCACCGGCCAGCTGGTCTTTCTGCCGCTGATGGCGGAGCTGACGGAGCGCTACGGCTGGCGATCGACGGTGTTTTTCGTCTGCGCCATGATCATGGTCGCAGCCCTTGCCGTCCTCGCCTTCATGCGGGATCGCCCGGCTGACCTCAACCTGCCCTCGCTCGGCGAAACGCAGGTGACGCCGCCTCCGGCAAGCACCACGCTCAGTGCCGCCCTGATGACGCCGATCACCACCCTCCGGGATATTTCGAAGACGTCGACCTTCTGGATCCTGTTTGCCACCTTTTTCATCTGCGGTCTCAGCACCAACGGCCTGATCCAGACCCATTTCGTCACCCTCTGCGGCGACTTCGGCATCGTGCCGGTGGCCGCCGCCAGCGTGCTGGCGGTCATGGGCATCTTCGATTTCTTCGGCACCATCGGCTCCGGCTGGCTGTCCGACCGCTTCGACAATCGCTGGCTGCTGTTCTTCTACTACGGCTTTCGCGGCCTCTCGCTGCTCTATCTGCCTTTCAGCGATTTCAGCTTTTACGGCCTCTCCATCTTCGCCGTCTTCTACGGCCTCGACTGGATTGCCACCGTGCCGCCGACCGTCAAGATCGCCGCTGACCGCTTTGGCCGCGAAAAGGCCGGCCTCGTCTTCGGCTGGGTCTTTGCAGGCCATCAGCTGGGCGCCGCCACCGCCGCCTATGGCGCCGGCCTGTCGCGCACGGAGCTTTCGAGTTACCTGCCCGCCTTCTTCGTCGCCGGCGCCTTCTGCCTGCTGGCCTCGATACTGGCGATCACTCTGAAGAAGTCTGGCCTGAGCGCCCCGGCGCCGGCAACTGCCCATTGATATCTGAAACCTCCGGCCTCATTTCGAGGCCGGATCTCTCTACCGGATCAGTTCGATAACTTCACTCGCGCGTCTTGCGCGTGCGGCCGCTCGCATGTTAGACAGCCGCCCGTTCGTATCCGTTGCCCCATTGGCGGAATTGGTAGACGCGCTCGACTCAAAATCGAGTTTCGAAAGAAGTGCTGGTTCGACTCCGGCATGGGGCACCAGCCTTCGCTCTGCGGAGCTTCGGCCCGGCGGGCCGAGAGAGCAGCTAAGCGGAGGCTGTCGCGCCATAGTTCCGCAGGAACGAAGGCGGACCGGACAATGCTCCAGTCAGCTGCACCTAGACTACTTGTTCTTCAGCAGCCACATCTTGCCGGCCATGGTGATGCCGTAGACGTCTTTCGAGCCATCGTCGTCGAGGTGCCGACGCTCGAGAAAACCCGGTTCCTTTAACTCACCCAATGTCTTGGCAGTGACCGATTTGATTTTCTGGGGGCGTTCTTTCCAGCGGTCGGTTTTTGCGTAGGTGACGGTCGCGTTCTGATGCGTCCATTTATTGGCCGGCTGAGGGTAAAGGTCTCCATCCCTCGCGAGTTTCAGTGCGGCGATCTGGGACGGCGTAAGCTCAATCATACTAAAAGATCCTGTGCAGGAGTTGTTTGCGCTGGGAGTGCGCTTCTACCAAAGGCGTGCTCATAACACCGACGGACGAGTTTCACCACTGCATTGCGGTATTCGCGCCGCGAAAGACGAAAACCCGGCTCGTCGGAACCGGGTTTCGTCTTTGCGCTTATGTCTGGTCAGTCGCAGCGGCGGACCGTTTTGGTCACTTCGCCTTCGTCGGTCTGTCGGGTGACGCTTCTGGTTTCACAGCCGCTGTCGCGATAGCGGCGGTGCTCACGTTCGCGCACCGCTCCGAAAGTGACGCCACGCTCGCTGATGGTAATGCCGGGCCGTACCCGTTCATGACGATAGCCGTCATCATAGGAACGTTCCCTGACATAAACGCTGTCGGCGAGAACAGGCGCTGCAAACGAGCAGGCGGCAAGGGCCGCCACAGTACAATTCAGGATGATCTTCCGCATGTCGTTACTCCTTTCTTGATCAAAGGGCAACGAGACAAAACGCAAGTGGTTCCAACATCGCCGACGGCAGACTATCCCTGCACCTCACCGACGGAACCGGGAACGAGGGCCCCCCGCCACCCAAATCACCTGTTTAATTTTGCTCGCGCTTCGTCCAAAGTGGCCGCCGCTAAAGAAGAGAGGGCAGACGTGCATCAGCAAGTAGGACTCATCGCGACGGTTGCCGTCAGTTTCGTCTTCGCGGCGATCCTGGGCTATGGCGCCGACCGGCTGCGGCTGCCGCCGCTCGTGGGCTACCTGATGGCCGGCATCCTGATGGGGCCGTTCACGCCGGGCTTCGTGGCCGATAGCGCCCTTGCCGGCCAGCTCGCCGAAATGGGCGTCATCCTGCTGATGTTCGGCGTCGGCCTGCATTTTTCCGCCTCCGACCTGCTCGCCGTGCGCGGGATCGCCGTGCCGGGCGCGATCGGACGCATTATCCTCGCCACCCTGTTGGGCATCGGCCTTTGTAAACTCTGGGGCTGGAGCCTCGGCGCCGGCATCGTCTTGGGCCTCAGCCTGTCGGTGGCAAGCACCGTCGTGCTGCTAAAGGCGCTGGAGGAGCGCAATCTCGTCAACGCGCCAAGCGGCCGCGTCGCCGTCGGCTGGCTGATCGTCGAGGATCTGGTGATGGTGTTGGCGCTGGTGCTGCTGCCGGCGCTCGCCGAGCTCCTCGGTGGCCACGCGGTTGAAGCGACAAATCACGGTCTCGGCGAGTTGTCGCTGGCGCTGACGATCGGCCTGACGCTGCTGAAAGTGACCGCCTTCGCCGCCATGGCGATCTTCCTCGGCCCCCGCATCGTGCCGTGGCTGCTGACGATGATCGCCCGCACCGGCTCGCGCGAACTCTTCACACTGACGGTGCTGGCGATCGCGCTCGGCATCGCCTTCGGCTCGGCGGCGATCTTTGGCGTCTCCTTTGCGCTCGGCGCCTTTTTTGCCGGCGTCGTCATGAGCGAATCCCAGCTCAGCCACAGGGCGGCGGCCGATTCGCTGCCGCTGCAGAACGCTTTCTCCGTGCTGTTCTTCGTCTCCGTCGGCATGCTCTTCGACCCCTCGATCCTGGTCCGCCAGCCGCTCGCAGTGATCGGCGCGCTGGCGCTCGTCATCCTCGGCAAGGGCATCATCACCTTCCTCATCGTCCTGCTGCTGCGATATCCGATCGGCCTGGGGCTGACATTGGCCGGCGGCCTTGCCCAGATCGGTGAATTCTCCTTCATCCTCGCCGGCCTCGGCGTCTCGCTCGGGCTTCTGCCGCATGAGGGCCAGGATCTGATCCTTGCCGCCGCAATCCTGTCGATCACGCTCAACCCGATCGTGATCCTGGCGACCGACAGGCTGAAGAAATACGCCCATTCGACGTGGCCCTCCCTTTTCGAAAACTACGGCAGAAAGAGGCAGAAGGCGCTCGGCAAGGAACTGGAAAAGATCAGGGCGCTCGGCGAGGAGCGCGAGCGCCAGCATCAGTTGAAGATGCAGCAGCTGATCGAAACCTTCCCGCTGTTCTCCGAGGTCGGCGAGGACGCCCAGGAGGAGCTGCTGCTGCTCTTCAAGGCGAGGTCCGCTCCACCCGGCGAACGCGTCATCCGCCGCGGCGATCGCGGCGACAGCATGTACTTTATCTCGTCGGGGGCGGTGGAGGTACGGCTCGCAAGCGGTGCGATCCGCCTGGAGCCTGGCGCCTTTTTCGGGGAGATGGCGCTTCTCACCGGTGGACGCCGCACCGCCGACGTCATCGCCGTCGACTTCTGCCAGTTCGAGGTGCTCGAGCGGCGCGACTTCAACATGTTCATGTCACACCATCCCAATCTGCGCGCCGCCGTCAGCGAGATGGCCCAGAAACGCACGGAGATGAACGTCCTGCGTCAGCAGTGGGAAAAGTCGATGGACCTGTCGTGAAACGCAAAAAGTCTCAGCGCGCCGGCCAATAACCGTCGGAGCGGAAATCCTCGGGGATCGGGTCGAGCCTTGACAAGGCTTCCGCTGCAAAATCGATCTGCAGCGACAGGTGTTTGAGAGCCGCCAGCATCGGCATGCCGGTCGCAAACTCCCGAATGCGGGACAGATGATAGCCGCTTTCGCTGAGCCGCCGCGCCGCCTCCCGGCGCACATCGTCTCGGCTCGGCCTGCCACCCTCTTCAGCCTGGACATCCATTTGCATGGCCTGCCCGCGGCCGCCTTCGATCACTTTGAACATCGTTTTGCCACCCTGCACGTCGACCCAATTCAGCTGGAGCATGATGTCGTCCGAAAACCGCCCACACTTTTCGGCATCATGCTCTGACAGCTTGCCGCAGAATGGCCGATTCGCAATCCCGTGAAATCTTGGGAGAGGCGTCGATGCCCCACATCACGAAAATTTTTGGATGGCGGTGGCACGAAGGACACGGGCGAGCATTTACAGCGCCGCGCACGGCCCCTAAAGCTTTTTGCACCGCAACAGGAAGGAAACGGAATGCTCCGCAGACTTTACGACTGGACCATGTCTCTGGCCGCGCGCAAATCGGCCGAAGTCTGGCTCGCCGTCATCGCCTTCGTCGAAAGCTCCGTCTTTCTCGTCCCCGCCGATGTCTTGTTCCTGCCGATGGCGCTTGCCAAGCCGGAGCGCTCCTATCGCTACGCGGTGATTGCAACTGTCGCCTCCGTGCTCGGCGGCATCGCCGGCTGGGCGCTCGGCTTTTACGCCTATGAGACAGTGGCGCGGCCGGTTCTTGAGTTTTACGGCAAGCTCGATGCCTTCGAAGAGATGAAGGCCTATGTCACCTACGAGTGGATCCTGCTGCTGCTTGTCACCTCAGGTCTGGCACATCTGCCGCCGATCAAGATCGTTACGATCCTGTCCGGCGTCATCCACGTCAATCTGGGTCTTTTCATTGTTTCGGCGATCGTTGCGCGCGGCGCGCGTTTCCTGTTTCTCGCCTGGCTGCTGCGCCGCTACGGCGAGCCGATCCGTGATTTCATCGAGAAGCGCCTCGGGCAGATCGTCGGCATCGGTGCCGGTGCCGTGATCGTGCTCTACGTCGGCTATCGCTCTTTCGCTCACTAGGCCTATCTTGCGGAGTTCCGCCATGACTGCCACTTCCTCGCCGCTCGCCCGCCCCGGCTTTGTCTATTCCATATTGCTCGCCATCGGCATGGCGGCTGCGGTCGGCACGGCGCTCGGTTTCCAATATATCGGCGGCTATATCCCCTGCGCGCTCTGCCTCTTGCAGCGCCAGCCCTATTATTACGCCATCCCGATTGCGATCCTCGCCGCAATTTCGGAACTCGTCGGCCTGCCGAACTGGATCACCCGCGCGCTTATTCTTGCGGCCGGCATGCTGATGCTGGTTACGGCGGGCATGGGCGTCTATCACGCGGGCGTCGAATGGCATTTCTGGCCAGGCCCCGCCACTTGTTCGACGACGGCAAGCAGCATGACGACCAATGCCGGCGATCTGCTCGGCGAGCTCAACACGATCAAGGGCCCGTCCTGCACCGATGCGGCGCTGCGGGTGCTCGGCCTGTCTTTTGCTGGCTGGAACGTGATCGCCGGAATTCTGCTCGCAGCCTTCGCCTTCGTTGGCGTTCGCAAGGCCGCCTAAGGCCACTTGGATTACGGCTGCAGTTCGGTATCCCAGTAGAGATAGTCGAGCCAGCTGTCGTGCAGATAGTTTGGCGGGAACAGCCGGCCATTATTGTGCAGATCCTGCACCGTCGGCTGATAGGGCTTCTGCGCCGGGAACATGCTTGCCTGCTTCGGAAGCTTGCTGCCCTTGCGCAGATTGCAGGGAGAGCAGGCCGCCACGACATTTTCCCATGTCGTCTCGCCGCCATGGGCGCGCGGGATGACGTGATCGAAGGTCAGGTCGTCATGGGCGCCGCAATACTGGCACTCGAACCGGTCGCGCAGGAAGACGTTGAACCGGGTGAATGCGGGATTGCGGGACGGCTGAACGTAAGTCTTCAGGCACACGACACTCGGAAGCCGCATCGAAAAACTCGGCGAGGAAACCGAATGCTCATACTCTGCTATGATATTCACACGGTCGAGAAATACCGCCTTGATCGCGTCCTGCCAGGACCACAGCGACAAGGGGTAATAACTCAGTGGCCGGTAGTCAGCGTTCAGGACGAGCGCTGGCAGGGCCTGGGGGGAGACTGCAATCGTCAAGGGACTCTCCTGATCGATTCGGCATCTGCACCTGTATATTAGGCCGGTTGTTACAGGATTGTGAAGTCCAATAAATTCAGAGGATAAAGGCAATTTGAAGAGTATTGCCGATCAGCCGGTCGGCACCATGTCGCGGCGCGTTTTCGTGGCGTAATAGGCCCAGAAAAGCCGCGCCGCCACCGAGCGCCATGGCGACCAGACTTCCGCCAGGGCACTCAGCGCCTTTGCTTCAGGCCGTGCCGCGAGACCGAATGCCGCACCGACAGCGTTCTGCAGCGCGACATCGCCGGCCGGAAACACATCGGCATGGCCGCCGCAGAACATCAGATAGACCTCCGCCGTCCACGGACCGACGCCCTTCAGCGCCGTCAGCTCGCCAAGCGCTTCTTCAGGCGGCTTCAGGCAAAGCCCGGCAAGATCGAGCCGGCCGGAGGCAACGGCTTCGGCGATCCGCGACAGGGTCTCGGCCTTGGCGCGCGACAGGCCGAAATCGCGCCAGGCCTCGGCGTGAAGCAGTGCGTAGCCTTCGGCGGTTAAGAGACCGTCCGCCGGCAGCATGCGCCGCCAGATCGCATCGGCGCTGGCGCGCGACACCATTTGCGAGACGATAATATGGGCAAGGCCGGCAAAACCGGGTTCGCGCAGCCGCAGCGGAACGGGCCCGGCATCTGCCGCAACCGGCACAAGGCGGGGATCGAGGCGAAGCAGCGCTTCGAGCCCCTGCCTGACGTCGTCTTCGTTGCGGATGATCTGCACGTGGCCTCGCAGTGGTTCAAAAACCGAATCCATGGCAGAAGAAAGCATGACCATGAGCGAGCGTCAAAAACCTGTCTTTCGTTTTGCGCCGAGCCCCAACGGGCAGCTGCATCTCGGTCATGCCCTCTCGGCGCTGTTGAACCGCGACATGGCGGAGGCCGCGCATGGCCGCCTGCTGCTGCGCATCGAGGATATCGACCAGGCGCGCTGCACGTCCGCGTTTGAGGCCGGCATCCTCAGGGATCTCGACTGGCTGGGGATTGGCTGGAAAAGCCCGGCGCGGCGCCAGTCGGAACATTTTCCCGAATATCAGGCAGCACTGCACGCGCTGATCGAACGCGGCCTGGTCTATCCCGCCTTCCTGACGCGCGGCGAGGTGAAGGCGCGCGTCACGGCCTATGAGGCGACCGGCCGGTCTTGGCCGCGCGATCCCGACGGCACTCCGCATTACCCCGCCAATGATCGCGAGCGCCCTAAGGACGAATGGCGGGGCTTGCTGACCTCGGGGCAGAAACATGCCTGGCGCCTCGATATGCGCAAGGCGCTCGATCTGATCGGCGAGCTGCTGTTCTGGACGGAAAGCGGCGACGGCAGATCGGGCGAGATCGCCGCCGAGCCGGAAGTCTGGGGCGATGTCATCCTGTCGCGCTCGGACGCCCCGTCGAGTTATCATCTTTCGGTGGTGGTCGACGATGCGCTCCAGGGTGTCACCCATGTGGTGCGCGGGCTCGACCTCTTTCCCGCGACGTCGGTGCACCGGCTGCTGCAAGTCCTGCTCGGCCTGCCGCAGCCGGTCTATCATCATCATCGCCTCATTCTCGACGCGAGCGGCCGCAAGCTTTCGAAAAGCCAGGGCGACAGCGGCATCGGCGAATTGCGCGCCCGCGGCATGTCAGGAATGGATATTCGCCGCCTTGTCGGGCTCTGACGGCCTTTCGACCCGCTCTCTGCCGACGATCGAAAGCGTGTGGGAGAACATCCGGAAGACGCGGAACTTGATCAGCGCCGCATTGATCTCCGCGCCGATGATGAAGATGACGCCGACCATATAGAGGAAGATCAGCACGATCATGACGGAGGCGAGACCGGCATAGGTTGCAGTATAATTGGCGAAGGTTGCGAGATAATAGGCAAAGATCAGCGCCCCGGCGAGCCAAAGCAGTAGGGTCAGCAGCACGCCCGGAATGACGTCGAAGACCCGCCGCTTGCCGGCCGGCAACCAGAGATGCATGACCAGCAATCCGACGGTCAGCACGAAAAGCGTGCCGTAGATGCGCCAGCTGAAGACGATGTCGAGCGTATCGGCAAACAGCGGAAACCAGTTCCTGGCATAATCGAGAGCCAGCGGCACGGCGACCAGCAGGATGCTGATCGCCGCAAAGATAATCACTGCGATCAGCACATAGCCGAGGCTGGCGAGGCGGGTGAAGTACCATGGCCGCGTCTCCTGCACCCGGTAGGCGCGGTTAAGCGAGATGCGCAGCGCCTCGACGCCGTTCGAGGCGAAATAGGCGGCCGCCAGCACCGAGATCGTCAGCAGCCCGCCGCGCGGAATGGTCAGCACCTGCAGCACCTGGTCGGCGAGCGGCTTGGCGATCGCCTCCGGCCAGGTGTCGAAGATCAGATGGATGGCCGTCGAGGAGAACTGATCGGCGCCGAGAAAGCTTGCCAGCGCCGTGCCGAAGATCAGGAAGGGGAAAACCGCAAGCAAGCTCGACAGCGCCACATGGCTCGCCATGGCAAAGCCGTCATCCTCGACCATGTGACAGATCGCGTCATAGACCACGTCGTAGATCGTGCGCAGCGCCTTCGGCATTCCGTCCCCGGCTTTCCAGATTGTATCCTCTGGCCGAATATGGGAAACGAGTCCCATTTTGTACAGGAATCATTCCATGGCGGGAGAGCGCACCATCGTCGTAACCGGATGCTCGTCCGGTATCGGCGCTCATTGCGCGCGGGCGCTGAAAGCCGATGGCTGGCGCGTCTTCGCGACGGTACGCAAACCGGAAGATCTGCCGGGGCTGGAGGCAGACGGCATCGAAGCCTTCCTGATGGACTATGCCAGGACCGAAACGATTTCGGAGCTGGTCGGCGCGGTTCTCGAACGCAGCGGCGGCCGCATCGATGCGCTCTTCAACAACGGCGCCTATGGCCAGCCGGGCGCCGTCGAGGATCTGTCGACGTCAGCGCTGCGGGCCCAGTTCGAAGCGAATTTCTTCGGCTGGCACGAATTGACGCGCCAGGTGATCCCGGCGATGCGCAAACGCAAGGAGGGGCGGATCGTGCAATGCTCGTCGATCCTCGGCGTCCTGCCCTATCGCTATCGCGGCGCCTATACGGCTTCCAAATTCGCGCTCGAAGGCCTCAGCATCACTCTGCGCATGGAACTGCAGGGCAGCGGCATCCATGTGAGCCTGATCGAGCCGGGACCGATCGCCACGCGTTTCACCGCCAACGCGCTCGCCAAGTTCAAGGAGCATATCGACCTTACGAATTCGCCGCACGCGGCCGATTATGTCAGGCAACTGGCAAGGCTTGACGGATCCGGTCCGGTCAACCGCCATAGACTTGGCCCGGAGGCGGTCTATTCCGTATTGAAACACGCATTGAACTCGAAAAATCCGAGGCCACATTATCCTGTAACGACACCGGCCAAGCAGGGCATGTTCCTGAAGCGGCTGCTTCCGGCAGACCTCTTCTACCGCCTGATGCGCTGGACGGACTGAGAAAGCTGAATGCCATGTCCACGGTCACCTATATCCTCGCGATCATCGTCATGGGCGCCGTCGCCCTCGTCCTGATCCGCGGCCTCTTCAACATGATGAAGGGCGGCGATGCCAACCGGTCCAACAAGCTGATGCAGCTGCGCGTCCTGCTGCAGGCAATCGCCGTCATCCTGATTATGATCACCCTCTGGATCACCGGCGGCGGCCGGCCGACGTGAGGAAAACCCTGGAGTGGTTGGTTTGATGGCGAATGGGAATGACAGAGGAGACGTGATGCCGGATGAGGTGTCTCTCCAGGCAGCGTCAAGTTTGGCGAAAAGGCCAACTCCACTCTCCGTCATCCTCGGCCTTGAGCCGAGGATCCATGCCGCGGCTACTGGTGGGCGCCGTGTGGATGCTCGGGTCAAGCCCGAGCATGACGGAGCTTGGGGCGGGCGGACCTATCCACAATGCGGACGCGCATTGGATTCCTTTGACTTACCCCGCGTCGAGCCTGACCACAGGCATGACCGAGGTTGGGATGGCACGGCCATCCTCCCGCCAACAGGCGGTGCAACATGGTGAAACTCAACAAGATCTACACGAAAACCGGCGATGACGGCACGACCGGGCTGGTTTCCGGCCCGCGCCGGGCAAAGGACGATCTGCGCGTCGAGGCCTATGGCACGATCGACGAAGCCAATTCGGCGATCGGTGTCGCGCGGCTGCACACTTCAGGCCTGCCCGAACTCGACGCGATGCTGATGTCGATCCAGAACGATCTCTTCGATCTCGGCGCCGATCTCGCCACCCCCGATACCGGCGAGCCGCCGACCTACGAGCCGCTGCGGATCGTCGACACCCAGGTCGACCGCCTCGAGCACGATATCGACCAGCTGAACGCCGGCCTGGAGCCGCTGAAATCCTTCATCCTGCCGGGCGGCAGCCCAGCCGCCGCGCAGCTGCATCTGGCCCGCACGATCGCGCGCCGCGCCGAGCGTTTGATGGTGGCGCTTGCCCGCACCGATGGCGAAACCGTCAGCGAGCCGGCGAGGAAATATGTCAACCGGCTCTCCGATTTCCTCTTCGTCGCCGCACGTCATGCAAATGACCGAGGCCAAGCGGATGTGCTTTGGGTTCCGGGAAAAAACAGATAGGCTTGCCGCGATGACGATCGCCGGGGGGCCTTTATGTTCATACCACTTCACGACGCCAATACGCTGAAACATATCAAGGTCCAGTGGGTTACGCTCTCGCTGATCGGGCTGAATGTGGCAATCTGGCTCCTGACCAGCCTGGAGAGCGAGCAGGCAGCCCAGGCAACCACCGTCGGCCTCGGCTATATCCCGGCGATCGCCTTTGGCGACGCGGTGCTGGCGCAGGGGCTGGAAATCGTGCCGGAGCCGCTGACTTACCTCACCTATGCCTTCGTCCATTCCGGCTTCTGGCATCTCGCCGGCAACATGATCTTCCTCTGGGTCTTCGGCGACAATGTCGAGGACGCGATGGGACATCTGCGTTTCCTGATTTTCTATCTTCTCTGCGCGGCCGCCGGCGCACTCTGCCACGGCCTGCTGACCATGACGTCGCAAGCGCCGCTGGTCGGCGCCTCGGGGGCGATTTCCGGTGTGGTCGCCGCCTATGTCTTGCTGCATCCGCGCGTCAGGGTCTGGGTTCTGGTGTTCTTCCGCCTGCCGCTGCCGCTGCCGGCCTTCGTGCCGCTGCTTTTGTGGATCGGCCAGCAATTCTTCATGCTGGCGATTGCACCCGACGGCGACGTTTCCTGGGGTGCGCATGTCGGCGGCATCCTTGCCGGGGCTCTTCTGATCCTGGTGTTGCGTCGACCAGGTGTGCCGCTCTTCGACAGGGAGATCGTCACGCCCCGCGCCGTGAGAAGCGATCCCGATGCCGGTCCGTCCATCATCGCAGACGCAGCCGGGCGGAACGCCCAGCGCCTTCCCTGGGGGCGGCGCCGACAAGAATATTGACGTGAACGTAAACGTCAATATATTGCCCGGCAAATCGCCCGCCGGCGACATGGAAGCGTTGTATTTGGAGGAAAAGCGCGTATCCATGTCGCCATTCGACAATCGAAATGGCGCGCGAGCGCGCATTTTCGCTGAAGCCAATTTCCCTGAAGGAAGGACCCCATGAAGATTCTCGTCCCAGTCAAACGGGTTGTCGACTACAACGTGAAGATCCGGGTGAAGCCGGATGGTTCCGGTGTCGAGCTTGCCAATGTGAAGATGTCGATGAACCCGTTCGACGAGATCTCGGTGGAAGAGGCGCTGCGGCTGAAGGAAGCCGGCAAGGCCGAGGAAGTGGTGGTGGTGTCGATCGGCCCTGCCAAGGCCGAGGAGACGCTGAGGACCGCGCTTGCCATGGGCGCCGACCGGGCGATCCTGGTCGAGACCGACGATGCAGTCGAGCCGCTCGCCGTCGCCAAGATCCTCAAAGCGGTGGCCGATGCCGAACAGCCGGGTCTTGTTATCGTCGGCAAGCAGGCAATCGACGACGACAGCAACCAGACCGGCCAGATGCTGGCGGCTCTCTTGGGCTATGCCCAGGCGACCTTCGCCTCGAAGATCGAGATCGGTGACGGCAAAGCCCAAGTGACCCGCGAAGTCGATGGCGGCCTGCAGACGATCGAGATCAAGCTGCCGGCGGTGGTCACCTCGGACCTTCGGCTGAACGAACCGCGTTATGCCTCGCTGCCGAACATCATGAAGGCGAAGAAGAAGCCGCTCGACAAGAAGTCGCCTGATGATTTCGGTGTCGATACGACGCCGCGGCTGAAGGTGCTGAAGACCGAGGAGCCCAGTGGCCGCAAGGCCGGCGTCAAGGTCAAGTCGGTCGCCGAACTTGTCGACAAGCTGAAGAACGAAGCCGGCGTGCTTTAAGGCAGGAAAGAGAGAACAAACACCATGACCATTCTTCTTCTGGCCGATCACGACAATGCCAGCCTTTCCGACCAGACCGCCAAGGCGCTGACGGCCGCTTCCCAGATCGGTGGCGACGTGCATGTGCTCGTCGCCGGCAAGGCCGCCAAGGCTGCTGCCGATGCCGCTGCCAAACTCTCCGGCGTCTCCAAGGTGCTGCTGGCCGAAAGCGACGAACTTGCCAACAACCTGGCCGAACCGCTTGCCGACCTGATCGTCTCGCTGGCCGGCAGCTATGACACCATCCTCTCTGCCGCCACCTCGGTCGGCAAGAACGTGCTGCCGCGGGTGGCGGCGCTGCTCGATGTCGCCCAGGTCTCCGAGATCATCGAGGTTGTCAGCCCCGATACCTTCAAGCGGCCGATCTATGCCGGCAATGCCATCCAGACGGTGCAGGCAAGCGATGCCAAGAAGGTGATTACCGTGCGCACCGCCTCCTTTGGCTCGGCACCGACAAGCGGCTCGGCTAGCGTCGAGGCGATCCCCGCCGTTTCCGATCCGGGTCTGTCGCGTTTCGTCGGCGATGCGCTGTCGGCCTCCGACCGTCCGGAGCTGACCTCGGCGAAGATCATCCTCTCCGGCGGCCGGGCACTCGGTTCTGCGGAAAAATTCAAGGAAGTCATCCTGCCGCTTGCCGACAAGCTCGGGGCTGCCGTCGGCGCCTCCAGAGCCGCCGTCGATGCCGGTTACGCGCCGAACGATTGGCAGGTCGGCCAGACCGGCAAGGTGGTGGCGCCTGATCTTTATATCGCCGCCGGCATCTCCGGGGCCATCCAGCATCTGGCCGGCATGAAGGACAGTAAGGTGATCGTCGCCATCAACAAGGACGAGGAGGCGCCGATCTTCCAGGTCGCCGATTACGGCCTGGTCGCCGATCTGTTCGAGGCCCTGCCGGAATTGGAAAAGGCGCTGTAAAACAGGTCGCGCAAAGACCGAAAGCGCCAAAAGCGAATCCGAAAGATCGCGGCGCGCTTCAAACGCGCCAAATGCTTTTCTTTCGCACTTGCGAATGACTGGAAAATTATCTTTTATCGGGCTACTACTGCTGCAGGGCGATCCTTCGTCCGGCAGCATTGCTAAAAAATGCGGCAGCGCGGGGGCGAATGCCGTGCGGGGGTTTGGAGATGAATGCGGTGTTGAAGAATATTGGTATTATCGGTGCCGGCCAGATGGGCTGCGGCATCGCGCATGTTTCGGCCGCCGCAGGTTACAGGGTTCACATCTACGATCTCTCACAGGATCGCATCGAGTCCGGCCTTGCCACCGTCAATGGCAACCTTGCTCGGCTGGTGACGAACGGCAAAATGACCGAAGAGGAGCGCAAGTCGACCTTGTCGCTCATCTCGGGCTCTTCCGATATCAACGATCTGGCTCCGTCCGATCTCGTCATCGAGGCCGCCACTGAGGACGAAACGGTCAAGCGCAAGATCTATGCGCAGGTCTGTCCGGTCCTGAAGCCGGAAGCGCTGCTTGCCACCAACACCTCTTCCCTTTCCATCACCCGGCTTGCCGCCGCCACCGACCGCCCCGAACGCTTCATGGGCATTCATTTCATGAACCCGGTGCCGGTGATGAAGCTGGTCGAACTGGTGCGCGGCATCGCGACCGATGAGAAGACCTTCTCCGCCGCCAAGGAATTTGTCGGCACGCTGGAAAAGACCATCACCGTCGCTGAGGATTTCCCGGCCTTCATCGTCAACCGCATCCTGCTGCCGATGATCAACGAGGCGATCTACACCCTCTATGAAGGCGTCGGCACGGTCGACGCGATCGACACGGCGATGAAGCTCGGCGCCAACCATCCGATGGGGCCGCTGCAGCTTGCCGATTTCATCGGCCTCGACACCTGCCTTTCGATCATGCAGGTGCTGCACGACGGCTTGGCGGACTCGAAATACCGTCCCTGCCCGCTGCTAGTGAAATATGTCGAGGCCGGCTGGCTCGGACGCAAGTCCGGACGCGGCTTCTACGACTATCGCGGTGAAGTGCCGGTCCCGACGCGTTAGAGCCTTTCCGGGTTAGATTGCAACATTCTGTTGGCTCAAACGGAGTCGGATGATCGACCGGCCGGCGCGCGTCGTAGCCCAGCTCTACGGCCAAGCCGGCCGGTCGATCAGCCGGCCCGTTTCAGCCAACCCTCCCGCAGATTTGCTTGGCAAATCTGCAAGACTCAGGAAACGCCGGGCGCACTTATCGCTTCGCCATGCGAAGCGGTGCGGCCGGTGGGCCGGGCATCTTTCCGCCAGGGCAAAGGCGATCGGCTCGGACGTACCTAGGGGTATGCCCGTCGCCAATCGCCTTTGCCCTGACGAAAACCTGCTCCGGCAGAATGCTGCAATCTGACCCGGAAAGGCTCTAAGCAGACATCACCAGAAAGGGCGAATGGACCGAACGCCCGCGAAATGCTTTCCTTGCCGTGAACGGGAGGAAATGCCATGTCAACCGAAACACCGATGTTCCTGCTGCAATGCTGCGTTCTCATAGGGCTTGCCGGTGTGTTCCTCATCAAAGGAAACGGTGACTCCTGACCGGCCTCTTTACGACCCGATAGCACCCTTGATCAGGGCCTTGGCATCGTCGCTGTCCCAGGCAGCCGGGCCGTTCATCGCCGAAATCAGGCATCCCTTGTCGTCCAGTAGCAGCGTCACCGGCAGGCCGAAGGCGAGGCCTTCCTTCTTCAGGCTGTTGAAGACGCCGATCGTATTGTCGCGGTAAAGCTGCAGCGCATCGACGCCGGTCTCGTTCAGGAAAGTCTTCGGCTTCTCGTCGTCGCCGCTGTCGATATTGACGGGCACCACTTGGAACTTGTCGCTGCCCATCTGCTTTTCGAGGGCATTCAGCGCCGGCATCTCCTCGCGGCAGGGCACGCACCATGTGGCCCAGAGATTGAGAAGCACGGTCTTGCCGGCAAAATGGTCGAGCGTCAGCGGCTTGCCATCAGGCCCGTTGAAGGAGACCGCAGTCAGCTTGCGCGGCTCATTGGCGGCAACCATGGCGGCCACCTGCCCCCTCATCAGCGGCGTCAGATTGGCAGCGCGATCCTTCGCCAGCGCGCATTCGGCCGAAGCGGTATTGCCGATGCCATTGCCAATCCCCGTCTCCTTCACGTATACCGCTGCCGCACCGGCAACAACGCCTGCAACGGCGGCGATTGCGATCAATTTTACGGACGGCAGACCGAAGGGTTTTCTCGTCGTCATTTCATTCTCCAGGACGGGCATCTTCCATGGCCGAGAGCAAAACCGATACCAAATCCTCCAACCAGATGTGGGGCGGGCGCTTCGCTTCCGGCCCGGACGCGATCATGGAGGAAATAAATGCCTCGATCGGTTTCGACAAGAAGCTATTCGCGCAGGACATTCGCGGTTCGATCGCCCATGCGACCATGCTCGCCCATCAGGGGATCATATCGGCCGAGGATAAGGACAAGATCGTTCACGGGCTAAACACGATCCTGTCAGAAATCGAAAGCGGCAATTTCGAATTCTCGCGCCGGCTCGAAGACATTCATATGAATATCGAAGCGCGCCTGGCGACGCTGATCGGACCGGCGGCCGGCCGGCTGCACACCGCCCGCTCGCGCAACGACCAGGTGGCGCTCGACTTCCGCCTCTGGGTGAAGGAAGAGCTTGAGAAGACCGAGAAGATGCTGACCGGTCTGATCGCCGCCTTCCTCGACCGTGCCGAAGAGCATGCCGAAAGCGTCATGCCGGGCTTCACCCATCTGCAGACCGCCCAGCCCGTCACCTTCGGCCATCACTGCATGGCCTATGTCGAAATGTTCGGCCGCGACCGCTCGCGCGTGCGCCACGCCATCGAGCATCTGGACGAAAGCCCGATCGGCGCGGCTGCCCTCGCCGGCACCGGCTACCCGATCGACCGCCATATGACGGCCAAGGCACTCGGTTTCCGCGAGCCGACCCGCAACTCCATCGATACCGTCTCCGACCGCGACTTCGCCATCGAGTTCCTGTCGATTGCCGCGATCACAGGCATGCACCTGTCGCGCCTGGCCGAAGAGATCGTCATCTGGTCGACCCCGCAATTCGGTTTCGTCCGTCTCTCCGACGCCTTCTCCACCGGCTCCTCGATCATGCCGCAGAAGAAGAACCCGGATGCCGCCGAACTGGTGCGCGCCAAGACCGGCCGCATCAACGGCTCGCTGGTGGCGCTGCTGACGATCATGAAGGGCCTGCCGCTCGCCTATTCCAAGGACATGCAGGAAGACAAGGAACAGGTCTTCGACGCGGCCGAGAGCCTGGAGCTGGCAATCGCCGCCATGACCGGCATGGTGCGCGACATGACCGTCAACACCGCACGCATGAAGGCCGCGGCCGGCTCCGGCTTTTCGACGGCGACAGACCTTGCCGACTGGCTGGTGCGTGAGGCGGGCCTGCCCTTCCGCGATGCCCATCACGTCACCGGCCGGGCCGTGGCGCTTGCCGAAAGCAAGGGCTGCGATCTGGCCGAACTGCCGCTCTCCGACCTGCAGGCGATCCATTCCTCGATCACCGACAAAGTCTACGACGTGCTGACCGTCGAGGCCTCGGTCGCCAGCCGCAAGAGCTTCGGCGGCACCGCACCCTCCGAGGTGCGCAAACAGATCGCCTTCTGGCGCGCCCGCAACTGAGAGACAAGGGCGGGGCGAAAGCCGCCTCGCCCCCGCTCACACATGGGAAAAGCGCCCAACAATCAGGGTGCACAAGGCGGATAAACTTCGTTATGAAGATGTCCGTCGTTCGATACGAACGATGTCCGCCATAGCCGCACAAGAGGATATCCATGCAGAAGAGCTTGCCGCATCTCATCCGCCTGACGGCGGTGCTCGCCGTCATCGGCCTTGCCGTTGCCGGATGCGGGCGCAAGGGCGACCTCGATCCGCCGAGTGCTGCGGCAACCAAGGAAGGCGACGTTTCCAAGCCGACGAAACAGCCCGGAACCGTTGATAAGCCCTTCCTTCTCGATCCTCTTCTTTAAGGCATAAGCCCGTGAACCATTTCGAGTACCGCGACGGTATCCTGCATGCCGAGAACGTTCCCGTTCCCGAGATCGCCAAGGCGGTCGGCACGCCTTTCTACGTCTATTCCACCGCGACGCTGGAACGCCACTACCGCGTCTTCTCCGAAGCCTTCGCCGATGTCGACTCCATGGTCTGCTACGCGATGAAGGCGAATTCGAACCAGGCGGTGCTGAAAACGCTCGGTCGCCTCGGCGCCGGCATCGATGTCGTCTCGGAAGGGGAGCTGCGCCGCGCGCTCGCCGCCGACATTCCAGCAAGCCGCATCATGTTTTCGGGCGTCGGCAAGACGCCGTCAGAGATGGATTTCGCCCTCGAAGCCGGCATCTACTGCTTCAACGTCGAATCCGAGCCAGAGCTCGAAATCCTCAACCAGCGCGCCATCAAGGCCGGCACGAAAGCGCCGGTCTCCTTCCGCATCAACCCTGATGTGGACGCGAAAACGCATTCGAAGATCTCGACCGGCAAGAAGGAAAACAAGTTCGGCATCTCCTGGGAGCGCGCCCGCGCCATCTATGCCAATGCCGCCAAGATGCCGGGCATCGAAGTCACCGGCATCGACATGCACATCGGCAGCCAGATCACCGAACTGCAGCCCTTCGACGACGCCTTCAAGCTGCTGAGCGATCTTGTCGCGACGCTGCGCGCCGACGGCCACACGATCCATCACGTCGATATCGGCGGCGGCCTCGGTGTTCCCTACAAGGACGATAACAATCCGCCGCCGCTGCCGGACGCCTATGCGGCGATCGTCAAGAACCAGTTGCGCGGCCTCAACTGCAAGATCATCACCGAGCCCGGTCGCCTGATTGTCGGCAATGCCGGTATCCTCGTCACCGAAGTCCTCTATGTGAAGGATGGCGGCGAAAAGACCTTTGTCATCGTCGACGCCGCGATGAACGATCTCATCCGCCCGACCCTCTACGAGGCCTATCACGAGATCCGTCCGGTAACGATTTCGGCGGCGAATGCCCCGCGCATCCGCGCCGACGTCGTCGGGCCGGTCTGCGAGACCGGCGATTACCTGGCGCTCGACCGCGAAATGGCGATGCCGAAGCCCGGCGACCTGATGGCCGTCAGCACGGCGGGCGCTTACGGTGCGGTCCAGGCAGGCACCTATAACAGCCGCCTGCTGGTGCCCGAGGTTCTGGTCAAGGGTGGCGATTTCCATACGATTCGCCCGCGCAGAACCTATGCCGAACTGATCGGCTTCGATTCAGTTCCGGCCTGGCTCGACTAACAATTGCGGGAAAAGTGCGAAGCGGAAAGATCGCGACGCGCTGTAAGCAGGCCATCACTTTTTGGCGAATTAACGTGAAAAGCCGGTATTGCCGGCCGCTCGCCCTCGCCTTCGCCACAAAGAGTGTTATCCTTTCGTTCATGAGCGTATTGCCCTGCAATCGCCGGAAGCGCCCTCTGTTCCAAAACGCCAGATCGCGGAGACCGGACCGATGACCAGCCTCTCAAGGCAGAAGAAAGGTGCATTTGCGCTTCGCCCCTCGCTTGCCCGGCTGGTGACGACAAAACGCCTGCTGGCGCGCGTGGTGCTGTTTTTCGAGCAGTTGCTCCCGCCTTTGATGCCGGTTCTGGCAGTCATCGCCCTTTATTTCTCAGCCTCCTGGTTCGGCGTCTTCCGCAGTGTGCCGGACTGGCTGCGCATCCTGCTGCTGATCGCCTTTGCCGCCGCTTTTCTCGTCTCGCTCCTGCCCTTACGCAATCTGCGCTGGCCGGGGGTCGCCGAAGCCGACCGCATGCTGGAAGAGCGCAACGGCCTGGCGCACCAGCCGGTCACCGTCCAGGAAGACGAGCCGGCCTTCGATACGCCCTTCGCACGGGCGCTCTGGCGCGAGCACCAGACCCGCATGGCCGAAAAGATCGCAGCCCTCGATGCTGGATTGCCGCGGCCGGATATCGCCGCGCATGACCGTTTCGCGCTGCGCGCCGTGCCGGCGCTGCTGCTGGTCACCGCCTTTGCCTATTCGCTGTCGATCAACGGCGGCTCGCTCGGTGACGCGTTTCAGGCAGCGCCCGAGCAGGTGGTCGTCGATCCGGCGGTGCGCATCGACGCCTGGGTGACGCCGCCCTCCTATACCGGCCGCGCCCCGATCTACCTCACCGCTGACGGCAGCGAGCAGGCGCCGATCGGCATTCCGCAGTTTTCAGGCCTCACGGTACGCGTCAGCGGCGGAAAGACCGCAGAGAAGGTCGTGTTCCGCAAGGCGAACGGCCAGGCCCAGGATATCGCCGTGCAGGCCGATACAAAGCAGGCGTCGGCATCAGGCAGCGGACAGCCGAATGCGGCTCCAGCCGGCCAAGCCCCCGCCAGCCAGGCACTCGTCGCGCAGACCCATACGATGAAACTCGAGGAGAGCGGCGCCCTCGAAGTCAACGGCCGACGCTGGAGCTTCGAGGTCCTTCCCGACAAAGCGCCGGAGATCGCCTTCGACGGTTTGCCGAAGCCCAGCGTCAACGGCGCGCTTGAAATCGGCTTTACCGTCAAGGACGATTACGGCGTCCAGGAGGCGCATGCGGAGATCGTTCCTCTGGAAAACGATCCGACGGCGACGCCGCTCTATCCGTTGCCGGAATACCGGCTGGATATTCCCCGCCGCAACGCCCGCGACGCCAAGGGCGTGACCAGCCGCAACCTGACCGAACATCCGCTTGCCGGCAAGCGCGTGCGCGTGACGCTCGTCGCCAAGGATGCCGCCGGCCAGACCGGCCGCAGCCCGCCGCATGAGATGATCCTGCCGTCGCGGCCCTTCAACGAGCCGCTTGCCGCAGCCGTCGCCGAGGAGCGGCAGGTTTTCGCGCTCGACACCCGCAAGATGCCGCAGGCGATCGCGCTGAACGAGGCGCTGACCATCCGCCCCGAGGAGACCATCCCCAAGCTCACCAATTATCTGCTGCTGCAATCCGCCTTGACGCGCATGAAGCTTGCAAGGGGTGATGAGGCGCTGAAGGATACGGCCCAATATCTGTGGGAGATCGCTCTCGGCATGGAGGACGGCGATCTTTCGCTTGCCGAGCGCAAGCTGCGCGAGGCCCAGCAGAAACTTGCCGACGCCTTGGACCGCAACGCGCCGGACGAGGAAATCAAGAAGCTGATGGATGAGCTGCGCAAGGCGATGCAGGACTATATGGCCGAGCTTGCCCAACGCATGCAGAACGCGCCGATGCAGCCGAACCAGAACGCCCAGAACATCCTGCGCCAGCAAGATCTGGAGCGGATGATGGACCAGATCGAAAACCTCGCCCGCTCCGGCAATCGCGACGCAGCCCAGCAGATGCTGTCGGAATTGCAGCGGATGATGAACAACCTGCAGGCCGGCAGGCCGCAGCGCGGCCAGCAGAGCCAGGAAAACAGCGAAGCCCGCAAGCAGATCGACAAGCTCGGCGAGATCCTGCGCGACCAGCAGAAGCTAATGGAACAGACCTTCCGTCTCGATCAGCAGCTCAGGGATCGCATGCAGCGCGGCGAACCAGAGATGGGCGAAAACGATCCGCTGCTCGACGAGATGAACCCTGGAGAGAATGGCGAGCCGCAGGATCAGCAGCAGGGCCAGCAAGGCAAGGAAGGCCAGCCCTCCGACCAGATGACGGCCGAGCAACTGCGCGAGGCGCTGAAACAGCTGCGCGCCCAGCAGGATGGGCTCGGCAAACAGCTCGGCGAATTGCAGAAAAAGCTGGGCGAGATGGGCATGAAGCCCGGCCCCGGCTTCGGCCAGGCGCAACGCGAGATGGAAGGTGCCGGCCGTGAGCTCGGCCAGGGCCGCGGCCAGCCGGCGATCGAGGGCCAGGGCCGTGCGCTCGAAGCGCTTCGCCAGGGCGCCCGTGACATGATGAACCAGATGATGCAGGCCCAACAGGGCCAGCAAGGGCAGGGTCCGAACGGCCAGGTGGGTCAGGGAGATCAGAACGGCCGCGACCCGCTCGGCCGTCCGCGCCGCGTCCAGGGACCGGATTTCGGCGACAACAGCGTGAAGGTGCCCGACGAGATCGACGTTCAGCGCGCCCGGGAAATCCTCGACGCGATCCGCGAAAAGCTCGGCAACAATCCGCCCCAGGAAATGGAACGGCGGTATCTCGAACGGTTGCTGGATATTCAGTAGGCCTTACACCGCCGTATAATGGATCAGCGGCGCGCTAGAGCGGTTCGGGTTCTCACGGAAACGCAGAACCGCTCTGACCTTTTATTTTCACGCAATTCTGGACGGAAAGCCGCTCAGGCGTTTCCGTCATGTTTCAGGCGACGAGCGCCCTGGCGACCGCCTTGCGGATATCGGGAAGCGCGAATGGTTTGGCGACGACGTCGATGATCTTTTCGGCAAGATCGTCGGCCCGTTCACGCTGTTCGGCATAGCCGGTCATCAGCAGTATCTTCAGGCCGGGAAAGGCGTCTTTTGCCTGATGGGCAAGCTCGATGCCGTCCATCACGGGCATGCGGATATCTGAAAGCAGCAGATCGTAGACCCCTTCCCTGAGCTTCTCCAGGCCCTCGGCCCCGTCGGCCGCCTCATCGGTCTCGTGGCCATCAAGCCGCAGGGCTCGGGCTACGAAGGACCGCAGGGAGTCCTCGTCTTCCGTGATCAGAATTCTTGCCATATGTGCATTGCTCCGTGGTCAGCCCGTGACGGAAATCACCAGACTTTCCTTTTCGATCGGTAAAGATGAGCAAGCGATGGACGAGATGGTTAACAAGCCGTCTCGACCGGCAAGGTCGCGCCGCGCGTCTTTCAGACGGCGAAGGACGCCGGAACATTTTGCCGCCGCTCAAGCGTCCCCGGTAACCACGCCGACGAATGGCAGTTCGCGAAAGGCATAGGCCACATCCATGCCGTAGCCGACGACGAAATAGTCGGGGCATTCGAAGCCGACATAATCGGCCTCCAGCTTTTCCTTGCGCTTGACGCGTTTGTCGAGCAGCACGGCGATCGTGACGTTGCGCGCGCCGCGCTCGAACAGCAATTCCTTGGCAAACAGCAGTGTGCGGCCGGATTCGAGAATATCGTCGATGAGAAGCACATCGCGGCCATGGACGTCGCTGTCGATATCCTTGACGATGCGCACGCCCTGCGAGACGGTGCCGATGCCGTAGCTCGACAAAGTGATGAATTCGACCTCCGGGGCAAGCCCGCTATCATGCAGGGCGCGGATCAGGTCGGCGGCGAAGATGAACGAACCCTTGAGAACAGCGATGACGAGCAGGTCCTTGGTCGGTCCGTTGGCGATCTCCCGCGCCATCGAATGATTGCGCTCGGCGATCTGCTCGGCAGTGAAGAGCGGTTCGATATTTTTTCCGCGCACGACAGGCATAAGGGCTTGCTCCATGAAAAGAAGGGTAAGCCGTTAGCACATATGCGAGCCTGAAACAGCCTCGTCGGCCATGAAATTAACGGGATTGGCGCGACCTGCGGCGGGAAAGTCAGCCATTCCGTGCCCGGTTGGCTTTTACGGCAGGAACGAGAGCCGGACCTCCGGCAGTTTTCCGCCGGCATGCTGGACGCGCGCCGAGAAGCCCCGACTCTGGTCGCTATAGATGACATCGGAGGGCGGATTGATGACGATGCTTGCGGTCAGCCGCTCGTCGGTGACGAGATCGGCGCGGATCGGATGCACCGTCTGCGTCGTGCCGCTGTCGTTTTCGATAATGCCGTTGATGACGAGGACCCGCATGCCGTTGGCGTCGCGCGGCGCCACCGTCACATGGGTGAAATGCAGCGGCGCTCCGGAATAGGCCGGCTCTGCGGAAAAGCCGGAAAAGCCGCCCGCAAGCCCGAAGACGAGCACGGCGAGCGCCAGCACCAAGCCTGCGAAGCTCCGCATCGAAGCGCGCTGCAGGAAAGCTTCCACGTCGCGCAGAACAGTTGCCATCGCCGGCGCCTGCTGCGGCGGCGCTGCCTTTGCTTGAGCCGCGCGCCTGCGGTTGTCGTTATAGGTTCTTGCAGAAAATTCCGTCGGTCGGACTTTGCCGAGCGTTACGAATTCGGCGTCGGAAATATCGGCGGGACGCGCCGCCCGGTACTGGCGGGCGGCAGGTTCCGGCGGCAGGAAATCATAGGCCTGGCCCGGCGTCCGGCGGCTGAAGGAGGATGCTTCCATGGTGGCTGCCTCGCAGATGTCCACATGGTTTCGCTGCCAGGGGGAATCTTGGCATTGAAACGAATCCTCCTCAGTCGTAAATTTTAATGGTTAATGCTTCGCAAAGATCGCCATCAAACGGGCGTCTTTCCAGCAAAATTTACCGGCTGTTAACGGTGTTGGTTAACAAGTCACACGGTGAAACCAAGAACAGACTGAGCTGCCCGTTGATCCATTTCGAGAATGTCGGTTTGCGCTATGGCATGGGCCCGGAAATCCTCCGGGACCTGACCTTCGACATTCCGAAGAAATCTTTTCAATTCCTGACGGGCCCATCGGGCGCCGGCAAGACGTCGCTGCTGCGGCTGCTCTTCATGTCGCTGCAGCCGACACGCGGCCTGATCCGCATGTTCGGGCGTGACATTTCCGAAATCCCCCGTCCCGAACTGCCGCTGCTGCGCCGCCGCGTCGGCATCGTCTTCCAGGATTTTCGCCTCCTCGACCATCTGACGACCTATGAGAATGTTGCTTTGCCCTTACGCGTGCGCGGCAAGGATGAGAGTTCCTACAAGACCGACGTCTTGGAACTGTTAAAATGGGTCGGCCTCGGCGAACGCATCAATGTGCTGCCGCCGGTGCTCTCCGGCGGCGAGAAGCAGCGCGCCGCGATCGCCCGGGCGCTGATGGACCGGCCGGAAGTGCTGCTTGCCGACGAACCGACGGGCAATGTCGATCCGCCGATGGCCAAGCGCCTGCTCAATCTTTTCCTCGAGCTGAACCGCCTCGGCACGGCCGTTGTCATCGCCACGCATGACCTGGCGCTGATGGAACAGGTGGAGGCCCGCCGCATGATCCTCTCGGGGGGGCATCTCGATATCTATGACTGAGCCCCCATCCAGAAACCCGGGCAAGGCGCCCGATAAGGCCGAGCAGAAGCGGCCGGAAATGCGCGTGCGTCCGACCGCGCCGATCCTGCCGCCTTCCAACATCCAGGGCAGTGCGTTGATGGTGGTGATATCGATCATGGCCTTCCTCGCTTGCCTGACGCTCGGCGGCGTCAGCATGGTGCGCTCGACGGCCGCAAGCTGGGAGAGTCAGATCTCCCGTGAGATCACCATCCAGATCAAGCCGGACGACAATCTCGACATGGAAAAGGCGCTGACCCAGGCGCGCGACCTGGCGCTGACCTTCGTCGGCACCAAGAGCGGCCAGATCGTCGACGAGGCAGCGACCGCCCGCCTGCTCGAACCCTGGCTCGGCCCCGGTCTCGATCTCAAGGATCTGCCCGTTCCCCGCCTCGTCATCATTACCATCGACGAGAGCAATCCACCGGATTTCGATTCCATGCGGGCACTGCTGAAAGACAGCATCCCGCAGGCCACCCTCGACGATCACCGCACCTGGGTCGACCGACTGGTGTCCATGGCGCACACGACCGTCATGATCGGCACGGGCATCCTGCTCCTGGTCTTCTCGGCGATGGTGCTCACCGTCGTCTTCGCCACGCGCGGCGCGCTGTCGGGCAACCGCCACATTGTCGAAGTGCTGCATTTCGTCGGCGCCGAAAGCTCCTTCGTCGCCACCGAATTCCAGAAGCATTTCCTGAAGATCAGCCTCAAGGGCTCGGCGATCGGCAGCGCCCTTGCCTCTCTCTTCTTCGCCACCGCCGGTTTCTGGCAGAGCCGCACGCTGGCCACCCCGGAAACGGACCAGGCCACCGCGCTCTTCGGCACCTTCTCCGTCGGCGTGCTTGGTTATGCCGGCATCTTCGCAACGATGATCGTCGTCGCCCTTCTGACCACCTTCACCGCGCGCCTGACCGTCATGCGGACGATCTATGAAATCGATACATTGCGCTCGGACCCGACACGCACCGACGGCATTGCGAGTTGATCGTGACCATGCCGTTTTGTTGTGAAAGCGTCTGTTCCGCGCCGCAATCAGCGTATAGTCACGATTCATGACCATGGGCGATACCACACCCAACCCTTTTCATCAGGACCCGGGGCTTGACCGCCCGGCGGCTTTGCCGCCGCGGCGCGGGCTGATCCGCCGCCTGTTGCGCTGGGGCGGCTTTGCCTGCGTGTTGGCAATGGCGCTGGTGTTCGGCGGCTTCCTGCGGTTTGCCGATTCCGTCACGACGCTGAAGCCTCCGGCCGAGCCGAAGGCGGATGCGATCGTGGTGCTGACCGGAGGCTACCAACGCATCGATCAGGCCGTGGAGCTGCTACAGAAGGGCGCCGGCAAACGGCTGTTGATCTCCGGCGTCCACCCGACGACGACACCGAGGCAGATCCGCAAGATGACGCAGGGTTCGGCCGATCTCTTCTCCTGCTGCGTCGATATCGGCCACGACGCCATCGACACGATCGGTAATGCCGAGGAAGCCTCCAACTGGATCCACGCCAACGGCTACAGGAGCGTCATCGTCGTCACCAACAATTACCATATGCCGCGGAGCCTCGCCGAGCTCTCCTATGTCGACCCCGACATCGAGTTCATCGCGTATCCCGTGGTCAATTCGGATTTGAAGAGCCGCAACTGGTTCACCGACCCGAATGCGATGCGCGTCATGCTTGCCGAATATGCAAAGGTGCTGCTGGCCGGCGCCCGCAATATCACCGGCTTCGGCCGCCACACCGGGCTGCGCTCGACAGCGGCGGCCGGCCAGGACTGAAGCTTTTACATCGAGGCGTCATCAAACGCTTTTTATGACGGCCAATATCGTGTAGGCCGGTCGCGTGAGCATGCCTCGGGAAAGTTTCATGATCGCCCTGCGTTCCGTCCTCTTCAACACGATCTTCTACGCCAACCTCATCATCCGGATGATCGTGCTCTCGCCATATTATTTCCTGGCGCCGCGCCTGACCGCCTATGCGATCCCGAAGAACTGGGCGCGCTCCAACCACTGGCTGA
The DNA here is from genome assembly GCF_000271845.1 of Rhizobium leguminosarum bv. trifolii WSM2297. Next base: position 3,215,140 of record NZ_JH719395.1, read on the forward strand.
TGCGGGTGATCGTCGGCACGACCTTCGAGATCGAGGGTCTGGAGAACCTGCCTGACGGCAGCTACATCCTGGCGCCGAAGCACCAGTCCTTCTGGGATACCTATGCGCTGCTGCCCTGGCTGAAAGACCCGGTCTACATCCTGAAGCGCGAGTTGATGTGGATTCCGCTGTTCGGCTGGTATGCGAAGAAGCAGCGGGTGATCCCCGTCGATCGCGGCGCCCGCGGCAAGGTGATGGTGGAGGTGTTGAAGCGCACAAAGGAAGAGCTTTCGACCGGCCGCCAGCTGATCATCTATCCCGAGGGCACCCGCCGTCCGCCGGGCGCCGAGCCGGTCTATAAATACGGCATCGCCCGCATGTACCGCGATCTCGCCATTCCCGTGGTGCCGATCGTCATGCATCCCGGTCTGTTCTGGCCGCGCCGGAGCATTCGTCGTTATCCCGGCCATTTCAAGGTGAGGATCCTGCCGCCGATCATGCCGGGAATGGATCCGGACGCATTTTTCGCCCACCTGATCGAGATTTCGGAACGGGCAAGCGACGAGCTTCTGCTCGAAACCGTCGAGGCAAACCCGCATCTGCCGCTGCCGCCGACAGCTGTGGAAAGGCTGGCGGAACTGCGCAAGCTCAAGGCGGCGACCGCCTAAATCAAGCCGCGCGCAGCCGCTCCACTTCGTCGACGACCTGCTCCAGCCAATGGTCGCGAATGCCCATCTGCTTCAGATGCGTCAGCGTGTTGAAGACATAGGCATCGTTCGGGCCCGACTGGCCCTTGGCTTCGTTCACCACCCGTGCCGCGGAAAGCGCGTCGAGCGTACCGGCATATTGCTCATGGTCGCGATCAGCAATGTAGGTAACCGCCTCCATCCGCCGCCGGCCGGCAAGCTGCAGCTGCACGCGGCGCTCCAGGTAGACATTGGTCACCAGCTCGCGGGCGCGGAGATAATCGATCACCTCATCCCATTTTTCCGGGGAAATGCGGAAAGCCATGCCGCGGCAGGCACCGCCCCTGTCGAGACCGAGAACCAGACCCGGATTGTCGCGCGTGCCGCGATGGACGAAGGAGCGGACGCAGAGCGAGCGCCTGTAGCCGTAGATCAGAGCCTCTGCCCGCTCCATAAACTCGAAGCCCGGATTCCACATCAGCGAACCGTAGCCAAACACCCAAAATTCGTCCATATCGCACGCCAGACCGGAATCACATTTGCGATTCACCATTGGAGAACATCATGGCAGCGTCAAGCCAATCCGGCAGCAGCCAATCCGGCAGCGGCAAGAAATTCTGGCTGCTGGGCGGCGGCATCCTCCTGGTGATCGCGCTTTATACCGGCGGCTGGTTCTATGCGGCCTCGGCGTTGAAGACCACGGTGCTGAAGGCGATCGCGCCGCGCGACCAGGCCGGCGTCAGCGGCGAATGCTCCAATATCGAATTCCGCGGCTATCCCTTCCGCATCGGCCTGTTCTGCTCCAAGGTGGATGTCGACGACAATGTCAACGGCGTCTCCGCCACCTTCGGCGCGCTGCGCTCGGCAGCCCAGGTCTACGCACCCGGCAATATCGTCTGGGAACTCGATTCGCCGGCTGAGATCCGCACCAGCAACGGCCTTTCGATCTCGGCGCAATGGACGAACCTGCAGGCGAGTCTGGCGACCAAACTGCGGGGCATCGATCGCAGCTCGACCGCCATCGAGGGTCTGAAGGCGACGGCCGTCTCCTCCTACACCGGCCAGACCATCAGCTTCGATGCGGCTCGCACCGAGATCCATCTGCGCCAGAACGGAGGCGATCTGGACGGCGCGATCTCCGTGCAGGATGCGAATACGGCGATTAAGGACTGGCCGCAGATCTTCCCGAAATTCTCTGCCAGCATCGATCTGACCATCGCCGGCAAAGCAGGCTTGATCGACGGCAGCGATCCAAGCGGCCTCAACGGCGCCAGCGGCGAACTGCGCCGCATCGTCGCCGACATCGGCGACGGCAAGGTCATGACGCTGACCGGCCCCTTCTCCTTCGACGAGCAGGGGCTCCTCTCGGGAAAATTCAAGCTGGAGATCGAACAGCTCGGCCCCTGGGGCCACAGCCTAAAACAGGCCTTCCCGGATATCGCCTCGACCGTCAACACCGCGACGAAGCTGTTGCAGTCGCTGGCCGGCGGCAAGGACAAGGTCTCGGTCGATCTCGTCGTCGATCGCGGCAACGCCACCGTCAGCGGCTTCATCCCGCTCGGCCGGATTCCACCGATCTGACCCTCTCGCCTTTCAGGCTAAGCGCTTGATGAAAAAGACTTCCGGCACCGATTGCAGGCCGGGCAGCTCGATCGCGCCGGTGTCGGAAAATCCGTTGCGGCGATGCCAGTCCTGCGGCCGGCTCTCGTCGCATTCGCTTGAGGTCATCAGCAGGCGGGCGCCCTCGCGGCGCATCGCCTCTTCCCAAGCGAGAAACAGTGCCGTCCCGACACCCGCCCGCCGGTGGCCGGGCAGGACGCGAATCATTTCCATATAGGGAACCCTGCCCCAGAAGCGGGAGAAGCGCAGGAAGCCGACGATTTCGCCGGCCTGCCTGGCGATGAGATATTCGCCAAGCGCCACGCATCGCGATACCCATGCCTTGCCGGCACTGGCATCCTCGCGAACCAGCCAGTCGATATCGGCTTGGCTCGCGTTTGCCACCTCCACCATCTCAGCGGCTACTTCTTGTCCAGCGCGTGGGGACGACCGAAATCCGGTGCGTCGACATCCTGGCCGGCTTGGACGATCGAGCGGCGAATGGCGCGCGTGCGGGTGAAAAGTTCGAAGATCTTATCGCCCTCGCCCCAGCGGATCGCCCGCTGCAGATAGGCGAGATCCTCCGAGAAGCGCGCCAGCATTTCGAGGATCGCATCGCGATTGTGCAGGCAGACGTCGCGCCACATGGTCGGGTCTGAGGCCGCAAGTCGGGTAAAGTCGCGAAAACCGGAGGCCGAATATTTGATGACCTCGGACTCCGTCACCGTCTCGAGATCGTCGGCGGTGCCGACAATATTGTAGGCGATGATATGCGGCAGGTGCGAGACGATCGCCAGCACCTTGTCATGATGCTCCGCATCCATCTCGTCGACCTTCGAGCCGAGCGCTTCCCAGAAGCCGCGCAGCCGCTTCATCGCCGCCTCGTCGGTGCCTGCGACCGGCGTAAAGATGCACCAGCGGCCTTCGAAGAGACCGGGGAAGCCGGCATCCGGGCCGGATTTTTCCGTACCTGCCAGCGGATGGCCGGGAATGAAATGCACGCCGGCGGGAATATGCGGCAGCATCTGCGCAATGACCGAAGCCTTGGTGGAGCCGACATCGGTGACAATAGCCCCGGGCTTCAGGCTTGCTGCTATCTCTTTGGCTACACTTTCCGATGCGCCGACCGGCACCGAGACGATCACCAGATCCGCATCCCTGACGGCATCGGCCGAAGAGGTCGTGTAGCGGTCGCCGAGACCGAGTTCTTCGGCACGTTTCAGCGTATCGGGGCTCCGTGTGGCAACGACGATCTCTCTTGCCAGGCCGAGCCGGCGGATGTCGTAGGCAAGCGAAGAGCCGATCAGACCGATGCCGATCAGCGCGATACGATCGAACTGCACGTTCATACCTTGCGTCCCATGAATTCGCTGAGTGCGGCGATGACGCCGCGGTTGGCCTCTTCGGGGCCGACGCTCATGCGCAGCGCATTGGAAAACCCATAGCTGCGCACGGCGCGCAGGATGTAGCCGCGGCTCGTCAGCAGATCGTCGGCATCGGCGGCGCGCTTGCCGTCGATATCGGGAAAATGGATGAGGACGAAATTGGCGACCGACGGCGTCACCTTCAGGCCGATCGCCTCAAGCGCCTGGGTCAGCGTCTCCACCCACATCTGGTTGAAGGAGACGGCCTGCTGGACGAAGGCCTGGTCGCGGATGGCCGCGGCACCGGCGGCGATTGCCGCCGCGTTCAAATTGAAGGGCCCGCGTACGCGGTTCACCGCGTCGACGATCTCGGCGGGCGCATACATCCAGCCGACGCGCAGCGCCGCAAGTCCGTAGGCCTTCGAGAAGGTGCGGGTCATCACCACATTGGCATTCGAGGACACGACCTCGATGCCGGCTTCATAATCGTTGCGGCGCACATATTCGGCGTAAGCCGCATCGAGCACCAGGACGACATGTTTCGGCAACCCGGCCTGCAGGCGGCGGATCTCGCTGACCGGGACATAGGTGCCTGTCGGATTGCCGGGATTGGCGATGAAGACGATCTTCGTCTTCTCCGTCACCGCGGCAAGGATCGCATCGACATCGACGGTATGGTCCTTTTCCCTGACGACGACCGGCGTCGCGCCGGCGCCCTGGATCTGGATCTTGTAGACCAGGAAACCGTGCTCGGTGATGATGCCCTCGTCGCCGGCGCCGAGATAGACATGGCAGAGCAGGCCGAGCAGCTCGTCGGAGCCGTTGCCGCAGAGGATGTTTGCCGGGTTGAGTCCGTGCACGGCGGCAATCGCCTCGCGCAGTTCCACCGACTGCCCGTCGGGATAACGCCCGAGATCGTTGGCAGCCGCCTTGCAGGCTTCGATCGCCTTCGGGCTGGCGCCGAGCGGCGTTTCGTTGGACGAAAGCTTGTAGACGCGGGCAACCCCCGGCGCATGTTCCTTGCCCGGCACATAGGATGCGATATCGAGAATACCGGGACGCGGAACAGGCTTGCTCATCTCAACGCTCATGGGTCGACCTTGGAATTGCCGGAAATGACCACGTCGCATTAAAGCGGAATGCCGTTCTTGTCGAGAGCAGGCAACGGCGTCAGCGGTTGCGTGTGGTCGGCACGCCATGGGGGGCCAGAACCGGCACGAAGACGCGGCGGGAGGCGCGGGCGGCGACCGGCAGCCCTTGATAGAGCCGCTTCTGCGCCTCGACGATGATGACGCCCGAGAAGGCCGGCCACAGCGTCCGGCCGATCCGCTCGAAGGCGCGGCGAAGCCGCAGGATGGTCCTGAGCTTCGAGGGCGGGAAGAACAGCGCTTCGGCGGTCGCGCCCGGGGTGAAATTCGTCTCGCGCAGCAGATGCGTCAGCTGACCGCGGGAATAGGGCCGGCCCGAGCCGAAGGGCGTATGTTCCATCCGCGCCCAGACACCGCGCCGGTTAGGCACGACGATGACAAGCCGTCCGCCCGGCGCCAGCACCCGCCACAGCTCTTTCAGCGTTTCGCGCGGGCTTTCGGCAAATTCCAGCGAATGCACCATCAGCACCCGGTCGATCGACGAATCCGGCAGCGGCAATTCCTCGTCGAACACAAGTGTCGTCGACGACAGCGAGCCCATCGGCCAGTTCACCGCGCCCTGCCCGGCCGGCATGAAGGCAAAGGTGCGCTCGGTGTCGGCCTGGAAACGGTCGAGGAAGGGCACGGCATAACCGAGGCCGACCAGCCGCTCCTGCGGCAGCCGCACCCAGAGCGACGACAACGCCATGGCGATCGACTGCTCGGCAAGACGCCCGAGCTCGGAGTGGTAGAACTGGCGTAGGTCGACGATATCGGCGTGCATTGCGATAAATGTTATCAGCGGGCGGTTGGACTTCAAGGCCGGACCCTCTACATTTCCGCGAGACTCGCATGACAAGGGATTATTGCACGATGAAACCTTTGGAATTGGACGTTTTTCTCTGCCGCACCGACAATTTCGGCGTTCTCGTCCACGACCCGGAAACAGGATCTACCGCAGCGATCGACGCGCCGGAGGAGGCGCCGATCCTGGAAGCGGCGACACGCCGCGGCTGGAAGATCACCCATATCTTTACCACCCATCACCACACCGACCATGTCGCCGGCAATCTGGCGCTGAAGGAGCAGTTCGGCTGCGAGATCATCGGCCCGATCAACGAGGCCATTGCCATTCCCGGCCTCGACCGGACGATGGCCGATGGCGACAGCTTCCTGTTCGGCGATCACACGATCAACGTCATTGAAACACCAGGCCATACCGCCGGCCACATCTGCTATCACTTCGTCGACGACAAGCTGCTCTTTGCCGCCGACACGCTGTTTGCGCTCGGCTGCGGCCGGCTGTTCGAACGCCCGGCCGCCGACATGTGGCACTCGCTGCAGAAACTTGCGGTGCTGCCCGACGAAACCGCCGTCTATTTCGGCCACGAATATACGCTGTCCAACGCCCGCTTCGCGCTGACGGTCGATCCCGGCAATGAACGGCTGAAGAGCCGTGCGACCGAGATCGAGACCTTGCGCGCCGATGGCAAATTCACCATTCCGACGACGCTGGGGCTGGAAAAGGAAACCAACCCGTTCCTGCGCGCCGCCGATCCGGCGATCCGCCGCAATCTGCTTATGGAAGGCAAGACCAACGAGGAAGTCTTTGCCGAGATCCGCAAGCGCAAGGACAATTTCTGATGTCTGCCGAGGACATCATCCGCGAACTCGGCATGCAGCCGCATCCGGAAGGCGGCTGGTATGCTGAGACCTTTCGCGACACGGCGGGCGGAGAACGCGGCCATTCGACGGCGATCTATTACCTCCTGACCAAGGGACAGCGCTCGCACTGGCATCGCGTCCATGATGCGGTGGAGGTCTGGCATTATTATGCCGGCGCACCGCTCTCGCTGCATCGCTCCGAAGACGGAACGGCAAGCGAGACCCTGACACTTGGAACCGACCTGGCGGCCGGCGAGCGGCCGCAGGCGATCATCCCGGCCAATTGCTGGCAAGCGGCCGAAAGTCTCGGCGATTTCACCCTGGTGGGCTGCACCGTTTCACCCGGCTTCGAATTTTCGAGCTTCGAGATGGCGCCATCCGGCTGGACGCCCGGAAACTGAGATCATTCCGCCGCAACCGGCGGCTGGATCTTGCGGCGGAACATATCCCGGGCGGCCAGCACCGCCCCGCCGGTGACGAGCAGGCAGGCGAGAGCGATGCGCCAGCTCGGCTCGGCAAAGCCGAACAGCGTCAGGATCAGCGTCGAAAGCAGCGGTGCGGCATAACTGGCGGCGCCGAGGATCTGGATATCGCCGTTCTTGACGCCGTGGTCCCAGGCGTAGAAGGCAGCGCCGACCGGCAGCAGCCCGAGCCCGATGACGGCGAACCATTCGAAACCGGTTGCCGGCCAGACGGTTTTCTCCAGGCCGAGATGGCAGACGAGCGACAGGATCGAGGTCGCAAGGCAGAAGCCGGTGACGACATCGGTGGAGACGGCGTCGAAACGGCGGGTCAGCAGCGAATAACCGGACCAGGTGAAGGCGCAGAGCAAGGCGGCGCCATAACCGACGGCATAGGCGCCGTTGAAATCGATGCCGTTGCGGGCGACGATCAGGAAGGTGCCGCAAAGCCCGGCGAGCGCGCCGGTAACATGATACCAGCGCAGCCGTTCACCGGGCAGCAGCGCCGAGCCGACGACAATCAGCAGCGGCCAGAGATAGGCGATCAGCCCCGCCTCCACCGCCGGGGCGTTCCGGAGCGCGGTGAAATACAGGAAATGATAGCCGAACAGCCCGGCAATGCCGGTCAGCCAGACCTTGGCCGGCTGCTTCAGCAGCGCCAGGCGCGATGGGTTGAGGAACAGCACGGCGAGGCCGGGAAGGCTGCCGATCGCAAAGCAGACGGCCGAAAGCTGGAACGGCGGCATTTTGCCGGAGGCGGCCGTGAACAGCGCCAGGAACGACCACATCAGGATGGCGGCAAAACCGATCAATGTCGCACGAAGTTTCACCCGTCCCCCTTTGACGGAGGCATGAACTCCGTCAGCTGCTGCCGTATTTGACGGCGGTGATCGTCACCATCCCATATTCGGTGGGAATGCGCACATAGACGGGAGCGTATACATTTGCCGCATCCGACTTGGCAAACCAGATTTCCATCCGGTCGCTCTTGCTGAGATAGACGATGTCCTTGCGGCCCTTCTTGTAGCCCGAGCGCGGCACGAAGCGCACGCCGCAGACGACCGCCTTGCCCTTGAAGCCGTTGGTCGAAAAATCCTCGTCGCCCTTCGGCGACAGCACCAGATCCATGCGCGTCTCGCCGTCGAAGATCGGCAGCGTCTGCGAGCAGACCTTGGTGTCGCCGGTGAAGACCAGGCCGGAGATCGGATCGAGCACCGAGCGCATGTCGCGTGGCGTCACGTCGATCCAGTTCTTCGGACGTTTCGGCTGCGGTGTCGTCGTCGACGAAATAATGTTGCCGTCGCGGTAGCTGACCTCGTAGACACGGGCCTTCTTGCCGCTCTTATAGTAGAGCGAATACTTCTGCGCCTGCAGCTTGTCGTTGCGCACGACGCCGCTGACGCTGGTCTTGGCCGAAATCGTCGTGATCAGATCGGCAAGACCGGCCGAGTTGATGCTGCCGGCAATATTGTAGCTGTGATCGTCCTCGATCTTCGTCAGGAACGCGGCGCGCGCGATCGGCAGGCCGGCGAGCGTCACCTTATATTCCGTCCGATGCTGGATTTCGGCCGCCGATGCCGGTATGGCAAGCAGCGCGGTGATGGCCGAAATGAAAATCCGTCTGCCCGAATGAGCCATGAATGAAGCCTTGTCTTGCCGCGCGCCGGCAGCTCTTGCTCAGCGCTCTATACTCCTGCCGTGAAGCGAAGAAAACAGCAGCTTTTTGACAGAATTGCGGGAAAGCCCAAGGTTTGGCTTGACGCGCGCAGCCTGTCTGACTATAGAACCGCAACTTTCCAATCATGCCCGTTGGATTGCGCGCCTGGTTTTGACCGGGATGGCAATTCGATGGCCCGACCAAAACAAGAATAGGTGTTCCATGTCCCGCGTGTGCGAATTGACCGGCAAGGCCGTCCTGACTGGTAACAATGTCAGCCATGCCAACAACAAGACCAAGCGCCGGTTCCTGCCGAACCTGTGCCAGGTCACGCTGATTTCCGACGCTCTCAACCAGCGTTACCGTCTGCGCGTTTCGGCTGCTGCCCTGCGCTCGGTCGAGCATCGCGGCGGCCTCGATGCCTTCCTGATCAAGGCAAACGAAACGGAACTGTCGATGCGCGCACGCCTGCTGCGTCGTCAGATCGTCAAGAAGACCGCAGAAGCGGCTGTTGCTGCCTAAGCTTCCGCCCTTCTTTCATACGGCTTCGAAAGGCTTGCACGGATAATACCGGTCAAGCCTTTTGCTTTGCCTGAGCACTCCAACTGGTGGCATCTCCCAGGATAAAAAAATGCTGAAGACCCGCTACACCATCGCCTATGTCGCACTGATGACGCTCGTCGTCGTCGCCTCCAACTTCCTCGTCCAGTTTCCGCTGAACGCCGAAGTCGCCGGCATCAACCTTGCCGACATCCTGACCTGGGGCGCCTTTTCCTATCCGGTCGCCTTCCTGATCACCGATCTGACCAACCGCCAGTTCGGCCCGCAGGCAGCCCGCAAGGTCGTCCTTGCCGGCTTCGTCGTCGGCGTGACGCTGTCCTTCTTCACCTCGGCGCCGCGCATCGCCATTGCTTCCGGCTCGGCCTATCTCGCCGGCCAGCTGCTCGATATCGCCGTCTTCAACCGCCTTCGCCGCCAGGCCTGGTGGCGCGCCCCGCTCGTCGGCTCGCTGATCGGCTCGGCGCTCGATACGGTGATGTTCTTCTCGCTGTCCTTCGCGGCGTTTTTCGTCTTCCTCGGCCCGAACGAGCCCTTCGCGCTGGAAGCAGCCCCCGTCCTCGGCGTCTTGACCACTGAGGCGCCGCGCTGGATCTCCTGGGCGATCGGCGATTTCGCCGTCAAGATGATCGTCGGCCTCGTCATGCTGCTGCCCTATGGCGCGTTGATGAACGTGCTGCGGCCGATGCAGGCCGCCCGCGCCAGCTGAGCAACGAACTATGACCGACGCCGCCGGACCGCCCCGGCGGCGATCGCAGGATGCAGAAGAACCTCTGCAGCCAGATCGTCGATCTCTCGTGATGAATCGAGCCGCAACACCGGCGATGTCTGCATTTCCAGCCATTGCTCATGCGCGGCAAGACTGCGGCGTTCGGGACCTGCCGTATCGTAGCTTGCCGCCCATTCCAGGAATTGCCCGCTTTTCACTTCCATGTCGCCGCCGGGTCCTATCCTGTTTCCATAGCGGGCAAGCTCCCGGGCACGGATCCGCGCCATGCGAAGCTCCGGCTCGATCCTGAGGAACACGATCAGATCGTAGAGCGGCTCGAGCGGCCTGCCCCATTTCAGCGCCGATCCGGAAAGAACCCAGCCACCCGACCGGCCCGTCTCCTCGAGCAGCAGCCGGATGCGTTCGTCGGCATCCCTCGGCGTCGTGAACGGCGGATCGGTCGGCAGCCAGAAAAAGTCGTCGGTATCCAGATGGGCGATATCGAGCTTTTCGGCAAGCACGAGGCCGAGCGATGTCGTGCCGGAACCGGACGCGCCCATGACATGGATATGCACCATGATTCCCTCCGATAGCGGCGACAGGACACAGGCTCAAGCCGGCCGGCTGCGGCGCGTTCCGTCGATAGCCGAAGCATATGACGTCAGTCTGACGCCGCCTGCCTCACCCTCTCGGAAAGCCGGAATTCCAGCATCAGATTGCGCTGCAGGATCGAGTGGTTGTCGTCCGACACCAGAATGATATGGGTGGTGCCGTCGGCAGCCTGGAACGTGTCGAGCCCTTCCATATTGTCGATCTGCGAATTGAAATTGCCCTCGAGCAAGAGTTCGCCGTCGACGACGGCTCCCGGCCTGATATCGGCGCCCTTGATGCGCCGAAGCCGCATGCCGATACCTTCGGCCATGTTGAAGCGCCGCTCCAGCAGCAGCAGATCGCCGTTCGGCAGGAAGGCGCCGTCGGTAGCGTCGAAGCTGCCGTCGCGCGCGACCGCAAACCGCCCCTTCAGCGGCCCGCTCAGAATGGCCGCCAACCGGTTGCCGTCGCGATCGAGACCGCGCTCGGAGACGATGACGACGCCGCCCTTGAGCGGGCTGGATGCCGGCGCCACGGCGATGGTCTCAATGCCGCGGTTGTCGCTCAGCATCTTGCGCGGGATGAGGATCGGCAAAGTGGCGATCGCTCCCGATTGGGCAAAGCCCGGATCGGGATAGACATCGACGCGATGGTCCTGCTCGAAGGAGACCAGGATCCTGTCGCCATCAAACGCCAGGCCCTCGGCGTCCATATGCCCCTTGCCCTCGAAGCTGCGCCCGGCGCTGTTCTTCATTGGGGTGATCTCGACATTGGAAAGGCCGGAAAGCCTGCCCTTGACGTCGCGCTCGATACTGCCGGTCAGCCATTGGCCGGTGTCGAGCACCACGACGAAATGTTTCTGGTCCTGCCGGAAACGGATGGAGGAGAGCGAACCGAACAGCGCTTTGCTGGAAACCATCTCCAGCCCGCCGAGAAATTCCAGCGAACCGAAGCTCGTCTCCGAAGAGCCGATCCTGAAATCAGAGATTTGCCGGCTAATGACCGGCACGTCGCCCGCCCAAGAAGGGCACGCGCCGGCTGCGATGCAGAGGGCGAGCGACGCCGCACGGCAGAGGCGCTTGCCTATCATTCCCGTTTCCCTGGAGCAGCGTCAACCGGCACGGCGGAGCCGGCCGCCGCGCGGCTGTGAGGCTTGGTCTTCGAACAGCGAGGCAAGCTGCTCGGTCATCGCGCCGGCCAGTTCGTCGGCATCGACGATCGTCACGGCGCGGCGATAGTAACGCGTCACGTCGTGACCGATGCCGATTGCCAGCAGTTCCACCGGCGAGCGCGTCTCGATCTGTTCGATGACGGCGCGCAGGTGGCGCTCGAGATAATTGCCCGGATTGACCGACAGCGTCGAATCGTCGACCGGCGCCCCGTCCGAGATCATCATCAGGATGCGGCGCTGCTCGCGGCGTGCGAGCAGGCGGTTATGCGCCCAGATCAGCGCTTCGCCATCGATATTTTCCTTGAGCAAGCCCTCGCGCATCATCAGCCCGAGATTGGCGCGGGCCCGCCGCCACGGCGCGTCGGCCGACTTGTAGATGATGTGGCGCAGATCGTTGAGGCGGCCCGGCGTCTGCGGCTTGCCGCCGGCCAGCCAGCTCTCACGCGCCTGTCCGCCCTTCCAGGCCTTGGTGGTGAAGCCGAGGATCTCGACCTTGACGCCGCAGCGCTCCAGGGTGCGGGCAAGAATATCGGCGCAGGTAGCGGCAACGGTGATCGGCCGACCGCGCATCGAGCCGGAATTGTCGATGAGCAGGGTGACGACGGTGTCGCGGAACTGCGTGTCGCGCTCCATCTTGAAGGACAGCGCCTGCATCGGATCGATGATGATGCGCTGCAGCCGGGCGGGATCGAGATAACCTTCTTCCAGGTCGAAATCCCAGGAGCGGTTCTGCTGCGCCATCAGGCGGCGCTGCAGCCGGTTGGCAAGGCGGCCGACCGCGCCCTGCAGATGGGCCAGCTGCTTGTCGAGGAAGGCGCGCAGGCGCTCCAGTTCGGCGGCATCGCAGAGTTCCTCGGCGGTGATGATCTCGTCGAACTCCTCGGTGAAGACGTGATAATCAACCTTCTCGTTGAAATCGGCAAAAGGCGTGTTCGGACGGCGGGTCTCGCCCGGCGTTTCCGAATCGTCCTCACCCTCTTCCATCATGTCGTCGTCGGAGATTTCGGCGCCTTCGGTCTCGCCGTCTTCCATCTGCTCGTCGGCGACTTCGCTGTCCTCGACGGGGGCGGCATCGGTGCCGGCATCCTCGTCGACCTCGTCCTGATCCTGCTCGTCGCCGCTCGGCTGATCGTCCTGATCCGACTGGTCGTCATTGTCGGCGTCGCTGTCGTCGTCGCCGTATTCCTCGGCCATTTCCATGGCCGACAGCATGTTGCGGATGACCTTGGCGAAGGCCTGCTGGTCGTTGATCGCGCCCGACAGATTGTCGAGCTCGGCGCCGGCCTTGTCCTCGATGAAGTCGCGCCAGAGGTCGAGCACCTTGCCGGCGGTTTCAGGCGGGCGCTGGCCGGTCAGCTTCTCGCGCACCATCATCGCCACGGCTTCGCCGACCGGCGCGTCTTCCTGGCGCTCGATGCCGGTGAAATTCGCCTTGGAATATTTCTCTTCCGTCATGGAGCGCAGATTCGACGCCATGCCCTCCATGCGCAGCGCGCCGATCGATTCGACGCGCGCCTGCTCGACGACATCGAAGATCGCCCGGGCATCCGAGCCCTGCGGCGCCATCGTCGCATGCATCTTCTCGTCATGGCAGGCAAGGCGCAGCGCCATGGAATCGCCGAGCCCGCGGGTGACCGCCAGCTCATGCGCCGTCGGCCGCTTGGAAAGCTCCGGCAGCCGGATGCGTTCGCCGGTCATCCCCGGCCGTTCATTGGCGAAGGTCACCTCGACATCGCCGTCGCCGGCGATCGAGCGCACGCAGCCGGATATCGCCCGGCGCAATGGCTCGACGTCGACGGGCGCGCCGGGCTTTGCTTTCGAATTGTCACCGCGAGCTGCCATGATCGGTCGGGCCTCAGGCTCCGAGAACGATATTGGCGGCACTTTCCTTCAGCTCGACGCCGAAGGCCCGCTGATAATGCTCGGCGACCAGCGGACGCTCCAGTTCGTCGCACTTGTTGAGGAAGGTGACGCGGAAGGCGAAGGCGAGATCGCCGAAGATCTCGGCGTTCTCGGCCCAGGTGATGACCGTACGCGGGCTCATCACCGTGGAGAGATCACCATTCATGAAGGCGGCGCGTGTCAGGTCGGCGACGCGCACCATCTTCGAGACGGTCTCGCGGCCTTCCCGATCCTTGCCGAAGCTCTTCACCTTGGCAGCGACGATGTTCACTTCATGATCATGCGGCAGATAGTTCAGCGTCGTCACGATCGACCAGCGGTCCATCTGTGCCTGGTTGATCTGCTGCGTGCCGTGATAGAGGCCGGTGGTATCGCCGAGGCCGATCGTATTGGCGGTCGCAAACAGGCGGAAGGCCGGGTGCGGCCGGATGACGCGGCTCTGATCGAGCAGCGTCAGGCGGCCGGAGGATTCCAGCACGCGCTGGATGACGAACATCACGTCGGGGCGGCCGGCATCATATTCGTCGAAGACCAGCGCGACATTGTGCTGATAGGCCCAGGGCAGGATGCCGTCCTTGAATTCGGTGACCTGCAGCCCGTCCTTGACGACGATCGCATCCTTGCCGACGAGATCGATACGGCTGACATGGCTGTCGAGGTTGATGCGCACGCAGGGCCAGTTGAGGCGCGCCGCCACCTGCTCGATATGCGAGGACTTGCCGGTGCCGTGATAGCCGGAGATCATCACGCGGCGGTTATGGGCGAAGCCTGCAAGAATGGCGAGCGTCGTGTCGCGGTCGAACAGGTAGTCGGTGTCGAGGTCCGGCACATAGGCGTCGCCCTTGCTGTAGGCGGGAACGCGGATGTCGGAATCGATACCGAAGGCCTCGCGGACCGAAACGGTGGTATCGGGCAGTTCTGAAATATCGAGGTCGATCTTGCTCATCATGTCTCCAAGGCGGGTGATGCCACCCGGCCATACTGTCTCAGGCCATGTCGCAACCGTGACGCCGCGATTTTATTCCGCGCCCGTCCAGGTCGGAACGTCGGCGATGCTTCTCCGGGACTGAAACGAAACCTCGGCGGGATAATGACCGCGTGCGAGCATTCTTGAAGAGTCCCGGACAAGAAACGCCGCGTCCGGAAGGTCGGCGGAGGCGATGTCGGGAAAACGCACAAATATGAGCCGCGTTTGCCTGCGGCCTCAGCCGATTTGGACCATACCCGATTGAAGCCCAAGAGCAAGGACGGGAACTAACAAAAACCGTTCTGCTTCAACAATTGATAGGCCTGGATCACGGCGCGGAAACGCTCCTCCGAGCCGCGGTCGCCGCCATTGGCATCCGGATGGTGCTTCTTGACCAGTTCCTTGTAGCGGCTCTTGATCTCCGCCGACGTCGCATTGGCGTCGAGGCCCATCGTATCGAAGGCTTTGGTTTCCAGCGATTTCAATTTGCGCGCCTGGGGAAAACGCGGCCCGCTGCCCTTGCCGCCTTCCTTGACGAAGCCGAAGGGATCGCGAACGCGGGTATAGGCGCCGGAGCGTATCTCCGAATGCAGCGGACTGTCCTTCGCCGACTTGTTGACGCCGACGGTCCAGGTCGGCCGGTGGCCGGTGATCGCCTCTTTCTGGTAGCGGGCGATCTCGCCGTCCGAAAGACCGGAGAAATAATTGTAGCCCTTGTTGTAGTCCTTGACGTGCTCGAAGCAGAACAAAAAGAACTGGCCTTCCGCATTGCGTCCGACAGGAGCGCGATGCGAGCCTTTCTTGTCACAGCCGTCCCATTGACAGGTAGGCGGGGCCTGCTCTGTCTCCTGCTCGCGTTTGCGGCGTGTTCGGATGCGATCGAAATATTTGGAATCAAGTCTCATGGCGGCGCTAATTATGAAGCTGTCGCGAGGCGACAACAAGAATTGACAAACGGGTTTGTTGCTGGCTTGGTGGGAACCCTTTTCGCGAAGCAGCAAGACCGGACAATGACCCTGCGAACCCGCATCGAAGAAAAACTAGTCGAAGCCTTCGCGCCGGAGCGCGTGAGCGTCATCGACGAAAGCCATC
The DNA here is from genome assembly GCF_000271845.1 of Rhizobium leguminosarum bv. trifolii WSM2297. The sequence goes on from NZ_JH719395.1 coordinate 3,230,668, forward strand.
TGCATGCCGGCCATCAGCCCGATATCACCGGCACGGGTGAAACCCATATGCGGGTGAGGATCGTCTCGGCCAAATTCGCCGGCATGTCGCGGCTGGCGCGCCACCGGGCGATCACCGACCTGTTGAAACCGGAACTCGATGCCGGCCTGCATGCGCTGGCCGTCGAACCGGCAGCACCTGACGAACCGACCCGCTGGTAGCACGGCCTATATGGAGATTGATCGGCCGCAATCCAAGGCGGTTCAGCCCGGTTTTGCGCCGTCTTCCCCGGCGGGGCGGATGCGCAGCTTGGTAATGCGGTTCTTTTCCCGTTTCATGACGACGAAACGTTTGCCATAAAAGGTGAAGGCCTGACGCTCTTCCGGGATGGTCATCGATTCATGGATGACCAGGCCGGCAATCGTCGTCGCCTCCTCGTCGGGCAGGTTCCAGTCGAGCGCGCGGTTGAGGTCACGGATCGGCACGCCGCCGTCGACGACGACCGAACCGTCGGCCTCCTGGCGCACGCCCTGGATCTCGATATCGTGCTCGTCGGAAATATCGCCGACGATTTCCTCGAGAATATCCTCCAGCGTGACGATGCCCTGCACCTCGCCATATTCGTCGACGACGACGGCGAAATGCTGCTTGCGCCGCAGGAAGGCGTTGAGCTGATCTTCGAGGTTGGTGCTGTCGGGCACGAACCACGGCTTCTGCGCGATCTTGACGATATCGAGGTTCTGCGGCTCCATGTTCGGCTCGGCAAGCGCCCGCAGCAGATCCTTGGCGTGGACGACGCCGATGATGTTGTCGATCGTGCCGCGCCACAAGGGCATGCGCGTATAGGGGCTTTCGAGAATGGCGCGCACCACCGCCTCGGGCGGATCGTCGGCGTTGATCGCCCGCATCGCCGTGCGATGGACCATGATGTCGGAGAGTTCGAGTTCGCCGAGATCGAGGACGCCGCCGAGGCGGTCGCGGTCGGCCTTCACCACCGATCCCTCGCGGTGCAACAGGTCGACGGCGCCGCGCAGCTCCTCATGCGCCGTCAGCATCGATACCTCGCGCGAGAGGTTGATGCCGAACAGCGCCAGGATCCGGCGGACGATCGCATTGACGAAGGAGGAAACCGGGCCGACGACGAGAACGAAGAGCCTGACCGGAACGGCGACGGCAAGCGCGAAGCGGTCGGGTGTCGAAATCGCCCAGCTCTTCGGCAGCACTTCGGCGAAGATGACCAGGATGACGGTCATCGCCAGGGTCGCCAGCGCCACGCCGGAACTGCCGAACAGGCCGAGGAACAGGCTGGTGGCGATCGAGGAGGACAGGATATTGGCAAGATTGTTGCCGATCAGCAGCGCGCCGATCAGCCGGTCGCGGCGCTCGATCAGCTGCCGGACGAGGCCGGCGCGTTCGTCGCCGTTGACCTCAAGCGTATGGATGCGGCTGCGCGACACGGCGGTCAGCGCCGTCTCCGAGCCGGAAAAGAAGGCGGACATCAGCACCAGCGCCGTGATCGAAAGGATCTCCGGCCAGTATGTCGCAAGAAATGCCAGAGCGCCTTCGATCGTCGTCAAGGATGTTTTTCCCGGAGAAAGCTGATCACTTCGGAGGCCGGAACGTCGTCGGCGACGAAGGACTGACCGATGCCGCGCGTCAGGATGAAGGTGAGCTTGCCGCTCTTGACCTTCTTGTCCTGGGCAATCGCATCCATCAGCGTTTCGGCCGGCGGCAACTCGCCTGGAATGTCGGACATGCGGGTCGGCAGGCCGACTTCCTGCAGATGCCGTTCGACGCGGCGCGCATCGTCGGGGCTTGCCAGGTTCATCCGCGCCGAGAATTCGTGTGCCAGCACCATGCCGATCGAAACGCCTTCGCCATGCACGAGGCGGGAGCTGTCATAGGCGGTCGCCGCCTCCAGCGCATGGCCGAACGTATGGCCGAGATTGAGCAGCGCCCGCTGGCCGTTCTCGCGCTCGTCGGCAACGACGACATCGGCCTTCGCCTGGCAGCTGGCGGCAATCGCTTCGATGCGGGCCGAGCCGCCCGTGAAAACCGCCTTCCAGTTGGCTTCCAGCCAGGCGAAGAAATCCGGCTTGTCGATCAGCCCGTATTTGACGACCTCGGCGTAACCGGCGCGGAATTCGCGTTCGCTGAGCGTATTCAAGACATCCGTATCGGCCAGAACCAGATCCGGCTGGTGGAAGACGCCGATCAGGTTCTTGCCATGGCGGGAATTGATGCCGGTCTTGCCGCCGACGGAGGAATCGACCTGCGACAGCAGCGAGGTCGGCACCTGCACGAAGCGCACGCCACGGCGCACGATGCCAGCCGCAAATCCGGAGAGATCGCCGATAACGCCGCCGCCGAGCGCGATGACGCAATCGTTACGCTCGACGCGGGCTTCGAGCACCTTGTCGCAGGCGGTCATCAGATGTTCGAAGCTCTTGGTCTTCTCGCCGGCCGGCAGCACGACCGCAGCCGAGGCGATGCCCGCTTCCTCAAGACTTGCAACAAGCGCCTTGAGATAGAGCGGCGCAACATTTTCGTCGGTGATAACAGCCGCCTTGCGGCCCTTGAGGCGGGAGGCGATTTCGGCGCCGGCCTGCGCGATCAGCCCCGGCCCGATCAGGATGTCATAGGCGCGCTCGCCGAGCGGCACATGCACGGTCTGGACTGATGAGGCGGAGGGTATCGCATTCATGACGCTGCATTTTCCTTCTGAGCTTCGATCACCGCTTTCAGCACCTCGTCGGCCATGATTTCCTTGCGCACGTCGCGCGACAGCACGGTGAGATCGGCCTGCGCATAGATCGGGTAGCGCGCATTCATCAGGCCTTCGAGCGTCTGTTTCGGATTTTCGGTCTTGAGCAAGGGCCGCGTGTCGCGCTTGTTGACCCGCTCCCAGAGCACGTCCAGATCCGCCTTCAGCCAGACGGAGACGCCGCCCTTCCTGATATGCCTGCGCGTCCGTTCGTTGATGAAGGCGCCGCCGCCGGTCGAGACGACCCGCGGCCCGCCCTTGAGGAGCCGCTTCATCACCCGCGTTTCCAGCGCCCGGAATTCCTCCTCGCCATAGGCCGCGAAAAGTTCGGCGATCGTCATGCGCGAAACGCGCTCTATTTCGTGGTCGCTGTCGATGAAGGGAATGCCGAGCTGGCTGGCGACGATGCGGCCGACGGCGGATTTTCCCGCTCCCATCAGCCCGACGAGGATCAGATTGCGTGAACCGAGCGCGGCGCGAGCTCTGTCTCTCAGGCTGTCAGCAACGGTCAGCAGTGGTTCACTCATCGGTCCATTCACACTTTGTTTGCAAACCGTATCGACAAATGCAGGTAGAGCGTCAAGTCGCGGACAAGGGAATCATGGCTTGAATACCGCTTCTTGCACTTGCAGATACGCTTCTTATAACAGAAGCAGAGCATGAAGGAGTTGCCGGATGCCGACCCTGTTCCGTTTTCTGTTCGTCTGCGCGATCCTCGCCGGGACGGTCTACGGAGCGATGTGGGCGCTTGTGACCTTCGTCGAGCCGCAGCCGCGTGACGTGACGATCCGTATTCCGTCCGAGCGGGTCAATCCGCCGGCGACGGGCACGATCGACACGACCAGGAAGTGACCGCCATGGTGGATCTTAGCCGCGTCCATGTGGAATCCTTCCTGGAGATGATGAGCGCCGAGCGCGGCGCGGCCGTCAACACGCTGCAATCCTATGAGCGCGACCTCGACGATATCCATTCGTTCCTGACCGGGCGCAGCGTGCGGCTGACCGAAGCCGCCTCCGCCGATCTGGCCGCCTATCTCGCCTCGCTCGCCCGAAAGGGTTTCAAACCCTCCTCGCAGGCGCGCCGGCTGGCGGCCATGCGGCAGTTTTACAAGTTCCTCTACGCCGAGGGCCTGAGGACCGACGACCCCACAGGCATTCTCGATGCGCCGAAGAAAGGCCGGCCGCTGCCGAAGACGATGGGCGTCGAGGAGGTCGGCAAGCTGCTTTCGCAGGCTGAGGCCGAGGCAGGCAATACGGCGCCGGGCCAGCTGCAGCGCCTGCGCATGCTGGCGCTGCTGGAGCTGCTCTACGCCACCGGCATGCGTGTCAGCGAACTGGTTTCGCTTCCCGCCCGCGTGCTCGACCAGGAAGGCCGTTTCCTGATGATCCGCGGCAAGGGCAACAAGGAACGGCTGGTGCCGCTGTCGCAATCGGCGATATCGGCGCTGAAATCCTACGGGCGCCTGCTGGCGGCGGAAAAAGCCGCGGCCAAGGAGCCGCGGGAAAGCCCCTGGCTGTTTCCCGCCGCCTCGAAGGAGGGCTATCTGCCGCGCCAGGTTTTCGCCCGCGACCTGAAGAACCTGGCGATCCGCGCCGGCCTGACACCGTCGATGATCTCGCCGCATGTCATGCGCCACGCCTTTGCCAGCCACCTGCTGGCCAATGGCGCCGATCTGCGCGTCGTGCAGGAACTCCTCGGCCATTCGGACATTTCGACCACACAGATTTACACGCATGTCCTCGAAGAGAGGCTGCAGCAGCTCGTCCAGACGCATCACCCCCTTGCCAAACAGGCGAAAAAGCACGAATAGGACCGGCGACAAGGGGCGGAGCCAGGAAAACGCCCCGTGGCACAAGGAACGGAAACGCACCTCATGCACAATTATCTCGACTTCGAAAAGCCGATCTCCGACCTCGAAGGCAAGATTATCGAGCTGAAGAAGCTCGCAACGGAAGACGAGAGCATCGACACCACCGATGAGATCGGCAGGCTGGAAGTTCGCGTCCGCGAGGCGATCGTCGAAATCTATTCCAAGCTCAATCCCTGGCAGAAGACCCAGGTCGCCCGCCATCCGCAGCGCCCGCATTTCGTCGACTACGCCAAGACGTTGTTCCAGGAATTCACGCCGCTCGCCGGCGACCGCAAATTTTCCGAGGACGCCGCGATCCAGGCGGGCCTTGCCCGCTTTCGCGGCCAGCCCGTCGCCGTCGTCGGCCAGGAAAAGGGCAACGATACCAAGACCCGCCTGAAGCACAATTTCGGCAGCCCCCGCCCGGAAGGATACCGCAAGGCGATCCGCATCCTCGAAATGGCCGATCGTTTCGGCCTGCCGGTGATTTCGCTGGTGGATACGGCAGGCGCCTATCCCGGCGTCGGCGCCGAAGAGCGCGGCCAGGCCGAGGCGATCGCCCGCTCGACGGAAATGTGCCTCGGCATCAAGGTTCCGCTGGTTTCCGTCGTCATCGGCGAAGGCGGCTCGGGCGGCGCCATCGCCATCGCCACCGGCAACAAGGTCTATATGCTCGAGCATTCGATCTACAGCGTCATCTCGCCGGAAGGGGCCGCCTCCATCCTCTGGCGCGATTCCACCCGTGCCCGGGAAGCGGCGACCAACATGAAGATCACCGCCGAAGACCTGAAATCGCTCGGCGTCATCGACGGCATCATTTCCGAGCCGCTCGGCGGCGCGCATCGCGACCCCGACAGCGTCATCGCCGCGACCGGCGACGTGATCGCCAATGCGCTCGGCGAAATGGCCTCCCGTTCCGGCGAGCAGCTGCGCAACGAGCGCCGCCAGAAATTCCTCAATATGGGCCGCAATCTCTAGAAGCCGAAAATCGCTCACAGTTTTCGGCCCCATATCCGAGACAAGTTCGGCTTTCATCGATTGGGGCCAAATCTTGGCCACATTGATATTATCTGTAACATTCGCGCTTGCGGGGATGTTCAGGGCACGTCATAGGCTGGTAAGGATTTGTAAAGTATAAGCCGCCTATGATTCCGTCTGATGCCCGAACTCCATAGGCGGACCGGGTCGCATTATCTTTATGGGCTAGTTTGGATGCGCATACGTTATTTTGCCTATGTTTCCCTCATGGCGCTGGCTCTGACCGGCTGCAATGACGCGTTGGAAACCGCGCAGGTCGATCTCTCCAAGGTCAAGAACAAGGTCGAGCAGCCGCTTCCCTCGCATATTCTCACCGCCATGGCCGCCAAGGGCATGGACCGCAATTCGCCGATCATGATCCGCATCTTCAAGGAAGAAGGTGCCATGGAGATCTGGAAGGCGAAGACCGACAACCGTTTCGACAAGATCGCCGATTACAAGATCTGCGCCTGGTCCGGCCGTCTCGGCCCCAAGGTAAAGACCGGCGACCGGCAGGCGCCGGAAGGTTTCTACGACCTGACGCGCGCCAACCTGAACCCCAACTCGAAATATTATCTGGCGATCAACACCGGCTTCCCGAACCGCTACGACGCGGTGAACGGCCGCTCCGGCTCGGATCTGATGATCCACGGCGCCTGCTCGTCCTCCGGCTGCTATTCGATGACCGACCAGCAGGTGCTTGAAATTTACGCCTTCGCCCGCGACGCCTTCAAGGGCGGCCAGGCGACGGTGCAGCTGCAGGCCTTCCCCTTCCGCATGACGGCGGAAAACATGGTCAAGCATCGCCTCGACACGAACTACGACTTCTGGAAGATGCTGAAAGTCGGCTACGACAATTTCGAAGTGACGAAGCGCCCGCCCGAGGTGAATGTCTGCGAGAAGAAATACGTCTTCAACCAGCAGGCAAGCGATGGCGGCGCCTTCAATGCCGGCGGCAAATGCCCGGCCATGTCGACACCGCCGGCGCTGACGGCAGCCCTTGCCTCCTACGGCAAGACCTATGATGCCGACTATGCCAAGGCGATGAGCAAATTCGACGGCATGGCCTGGTACGACCCGTCCGAAGCCGAGCGCAAGGCCGTCGTTGCCAAGACGCGCAAGGGCCGCGAACTGGCTTATGCCCCGACCGGCACCTCGCTGGAAGCAGGCCGCATGGTCAAGGTCGCCGAACTCGAAGACCTGATGGCCAAACGCACCGCCCAGGGCCTCGCCGCCAAGACCGCGCCGGGCGCCACGCCGGCAGCAGCTCCTGCCCAGCCGCAGGCAGCGGCGGAGCCGCAGGCAGTGGCAGTCGCTGCCGCGACCCCGGCGGCCGTGCCGGTGCCGACGCCGAACCCGCTGGCCTATACGGCGCCAGAGCCGCAGGAAACGGCGGAAGCCGCGGCAAAGAAGCCGTTCTGGAAATTCTGGGCGCGGAACTGAACGGCTTGAACCCCGTTCTCTACGATCTCCGCGGCCTGAAATGCCCCTTCCCCGTGATCAAGACGCGCAAGAAGCTTGCCGCCATGGCAAGCGGCACCCTCATTCGCGTCGACACCACCGACCCGCTGGCGGTGATCGACATGCCGCATTTCTGCAATGAGGACGGCCACGAACTGATCGAGACCGAAAAGACCGAAACCGGCCACCGCTTCCTGATCCGAAAGGGCTAAAGCTCTTTGTTTTTGCGCATGTCATTATCCCGGAACCGCTACACACTTCCCGGCGACATGCTTTAAATTCGCATTCCCGGAATGGCGAGCGGATTGTCGGCGAGCGCTGCGCGATCCGGCCTGTCGATGCGCGGCTTGCCGAGAAAGGCGTCGAAAAGATCCTTCACGAAGGCTTCGGGCAGATCCCTGGTGATCAGCACCATGCGCGTGCGCCGGTCTTGCGGATCCGGCCAGGCGGGAAGCCGCACCGGCGGATGGAAGATGCTTTGCACACCGTGCAGCACCAGCGGCCGGTTCGGGCGGTCGGAGACGGAAACGATCGCCTTCATCCTCAGCAGCTTCTCGCCATGGGCCGAACGCAGGAGATCGATGAACATGTCGAGCGCCATCGGATCGATCGGCTTCTCCTCGATGATCGAGAAAGAGCGGATCGAGGCATCGTGACGGTTGACGTCGTGCGCGTCCTGGTGGCCATGAGCGTGATGATCATGATGGTGGTGGCCGTGATGATGGCCATCATGATCGTGATCGTGGCCATGGCCACCATGATCGTGATGATGATGCGCCTCGTGGGCGTCCTCGTCGTGCAGCCAGCGGCCGACATCGGCGATCTTGGTCGTGGGATCATAGAGCCCGTTGACCAGCACCGCGGCACTGCCCGCCTCGGCGCTGTCGGCATCCATCATCGCCGCGCGCGGATTGAGCGCCCGCAGGCGCTTTTCCAAAGCATCCGTCCCGCCGGCCATCGCCTTTTTCGAGACGATCAGCCGGTCGGCGACCGCTGCCTGTTTGCGCGCTTCCTCGTGATTGTCGAGCGTCTGCAGCCCGTTCACCGCATCGATCACGGTGACGACGCCGTCGAGCTCGAAATTCGTGGCAATGACGGGATTGCCCATGATCGCCTGCATGACCGGTGCGGGATCGGCAAGGCCGGTCGTTTCGATGACGACGCGCTTCACCGGCTTGACGCGGCCTGTCTGCACGGCATCCATGAGGTTCGCCAGCGTATCCACCAGCTCGCCGCGCACGGTGCAGCAGAGGCAGCCGTCGGAGAGTTCGATGATCGAATCGCCTGAACTTTCGACCAGCAGATGATCGATGCCGACATCGCCGAATTCGTTGATGATGACGGCCGCATCCTTCATCACCGGATCTTTGAGGATGCGGTTGAGCAGCGTCGATTTGCCGGCGCCGAGAAAGCCGGTCAGAATGGTGACCGGAATCCTGTCGTTAAGCGCGCTCATGTCATTTGACCTTGAAACTTAAAAGGATGTCGGGCGCGGCATCGGCACCGGCACGTTGGCGATCCCTCCCGCCGTATCGCCGGTTGCCACCTTTTCCGGCTGTGCCGCCGGCTGCGGATCCTGACCGGGAATGAGGCCGGCAAAGACGAAGCGCGGATCGTGGTCCATTTCCAGGATATAGGGCGACTGCACCCGCATGCGGCCGACCTCGTCGCGCGTTTCGCTGCGCACCTTGGCGCCCTTGGCGCTGCAGATGTCGGCGGAGATGTCGGTCACCTGGTCCTGTCCCTGCCCGTAGGGCTTCAGCGAACCCAGCGTTTCACTGCCGGGAAATTGGGTGGTGAAGCCCTTCTGCAGAAGGTTCGCCGTTGCGTCGGCGCGCGCCGCAAGGCTCTCGGTGCCGAGCACGACGGAGACGAGGGTGCGGCCGTTGCGGGTTGCCGAACCGATCTGGTTGAAGCCCGAGGCGCAGATGAAGCCGGTCTTCATGCCGTCGGCGCCGGCGAAGCGGCCGATCAGCATATTGAGGCTCGGCACGTTCTGCTGGCCGTTGGTGAAACCTTCAAGCGCGAAATAGCCGGCATATTGCGGAAAATCGCGGCGCAGCGCCACCGTCAGCACCGCAAGATCGCGGGCCGTCGTATACTGCCCCTTACCCGGCAGGCCGTTCGGATTGACGAAATGCGAGTCCGTCATGCCGAGCTTCAGCGCCTCGCCGTTCATCCGGGTGACGAAACCTTCCTGCGTGCCGCCGATGGCTTCGGCGACCGCAACGGCAATGTCGTTGGCCGATTTCACCATCAGGATCTTCAGGGCGCTGTCGAGCGTCAGCTTCTGTCCCGGCTTGAAATACATCTTGGCGGCCGGCTGCGCGGCGGCGCGCTTGCTCATGACAATCGGGGTATCGAGGCTGATCTGGCCGGCGCGGATCGCGTCGAACACGGTATAGACGGTCATCAGCTTGGTCAGCGAGGCCGGATACCATTTGCGGAAGGCTTCGTCATGTTCGAGCACGCGGCCGGTCTGCACATCGACGAGAATATGCGGATTGGCCTGGGCAAGCGAAACGGAGGCCAGAAAAACGGCAGTCGCCGCTGATACGAAAGAAAGCGGCCGCATGGCAGCAAACAAACGGAAGTGGCTCGTCGACACGGTTCGTCCTTCAGATATCAGGAAAATCTCGAAATCTTCCCCTATTTAGCCTATATGGCTATGACATGGCAAAGGTCATTGACTAAGTAATTTCCAAAAGCCTCACAGCCCAGCCTCAACACCCTTGTGATGCGATGAAGATTGCCGGGATTTCATAACAGGAACGTCAGTATGCCGATTTTGAACAGAGCCGCGGAATTGCAGGACGAGGTCGCCGAATGGCGCCGCCACATCCATGCCCGGCCCGAGCTGCTTTTCGCGGTGGAAAACACCGCCGCCTTCGTCGCTGAAAAACTCAAGGAATTCGGCGTCGACGAGATCGTCACCGGCATCGGCCGCACCGGCGTCGTCGGCCTGATCAAGGGCAAGGGCGAAGGCCGCCGCACCGTCGGCCTGCGCGCCGACATGGACGCCCTGCCGCTCACCGAAATCACCGGAAAACCCTGGGCCTCGAAGACGCCGGGCAAGATGCATGCCTGCGGCCATGACGGCCACACCGCCATGCTGCTCGGCGCCGCGAAATATCTGGCCGAGACCCGCAATTTCAACGGCAATGTCGCCGTCATCTTCCAGCCCGCCGAAGAAGGCGGCGGCGGCGGCAACCTGATGGTCAAGGACGGCATGATGGAGCGCTTCGACATCGAAGAGGTCTACGGCATGCACAACCTGCCGGGCCTGCCCGTCGGGCAGTTCGCCACCCGCAAGGGCGCCATCATGGCGGCGACCGATGAATTCACCGTCACCATCAAGGGCCGCGGCGGCCACGCCGCCCAGCCGCACCGGACGATCGACCCGATCGCCATCGGCGCCCAGATCGTCGCCAACCTGCAGATGATCGCCTCGCGCACCGCCGATCCGCTCAGCTCGGTCGTCGTCTCGGTGACCAAGTTCAATGCCGGTTTTGCCCATAACGTCATTCCGAACGATGCGACTTTCGCCGGCACCGTCCGCACCCTCGACCCCGAGGTGCGCACGCTGGCCGAGACGCGGTTCCGACAGATCGTCGAGGGCCTGGTTGCCGCCCACGGCGCCGAAGCCGAGATCAGCTTCCACCGCAACTATCCCGTCACCGTCAACCATCCCGACGAGACCGAGCATGCGGTGGCCACCGCCGCCGCCATTGCCGGCGAGGCCAACGTCAATGCGGAGATCGACCCGATGATGGGCGGCGAGGACTTTTCCTACATGCTGAACGCCCGCCCCGGCGCCTTCATCTTCATCGGCAACGGCGACAGTGCCGGCCTGCACAACCCGGCCTATGACTTCAACGACGAAGCCATCACCCACGGCATCTCCTACTGGGTCCGCCTCGCCGAACAACGGCTCGGCCTCTGACAACAATTAAGGCTTGGCTTCGCGCCAAGCCTTTTGTATGCATGGCTTTAGTGGTCCCGTAGCTCAGCAGGATAGAGCACCAGATTCCTAATCTGGGGGTCACGCGTTCGAATCGCGTCGGGATCACCATTTATTTTCAAATACTTAAGGTGCTTCGTGAAGGCACTGAAACAATGAAAACGCGGCTCGGGCTAACGTCGGGCTTACTAAATTGAATTCTCGTCGCGACCATTCGGCCCCGCCAGCAAGTTTCGAGCGCTTCGGGAGGCGATGGATGCAAAGGTTCCGGAGCTATCGACTATAGCGCCGGGAACATTTCGACGGCCGAAGCCCGCGATTCGATCATCGAACGGCAAATGCACGCGGCCGATGTATTGCGCCTCTTTCACCGCGCTCTCGGCGATGCTTCCCGTTATGCTGAAGGGCGGCGCCGGACTATTGATTACCTTATGGAAATTTATAAGCTGCCCTCATTCCGAGAGCGGTTTGAGGACGCTCCATGGGGCATCCAGCATGAGGAGCATCCGATGATCCACGAATTGCGCATCTATACATGTCTGCCGGAGAGGCTGCCGGCACTGCAACAGCGTTTCGAGACCGCGACGCTGGCGATCTGGGAACGCCTCGGCATCCGTTCACTCGGCTTCTGGACGACGATGATCGGTTCTTCCAGCAACGATCTGACCTACCTGATCGAATGGCGTTCGCTGGCAGAGCGCGAGCAGAAATGGGCCGAGTTCATCGCCGATCCGGAGTGGCAGGAAGCGAAGGCGAAGAGCGAGGCGGATGGGCCCATCGTGGCCAACATCGTCAGTTCGCTGTTGAAGCCGACTCGCTTCTACCGCGGCTTTTCCAAACCGTCGGAAAACGGTTACGGCCGGCCCGAGACACCATGACGATGCCCGACATGTCCACCCCCTCGAAGACGCCGCCGATCGGATCGCGGATGTTTCTCGTGCTGATCTGCAGATCATGCTTCGCCGCGCGGCGCTGCTGTTGCGGAACTCGGGATCGATCGCCTTCGACGAGGACATCGAAGAAGCTCTGCGGGATCTTTCCGGCGACTTCGGCAAGACGCGCAACGATACCGTTAGGTTCATCGTCCGGGAGTGGATGGAGAAGAACACCTACCTGCCGGTGCACGTGCTCGATGAGGATGGCGCTGTTGATGGAAATGCATAGAACAGCCGGTTTTTGCGCTGCCGTAGCTCAGCGCGTCGAGTCTTTGCAGTGCGGAGGAGCATAACTTCAATGACACCAGAAGAAAGAACGATTTTGAAGGCTCTGGCTCACATGTGTCTTCAATACATGGACGACGGCGCGGAAGGCCTAGTTCACAAGTCAATGAGCGCCGGCGAAAGTGCGGTCGAAGTGTTGGCATCCTACGGCTTGGTCAAGCCGGAGCCAGGTGGCGGGTTCTGGACCGATGAAGGTTTGCGTCTGCTGGACGACGAATGGGCATCGGATCGTGCGAGTTTCCTGCAGCGCATGTCAAAGCCCTGAAAGCCTTGCTAATCGGCTCGGATGGCCCCGCTAACCGTGCAAGAGAGGTCGTTACTCGATCGTGCGTAAGGTATTGTTCGCGGCATTAGCCATCATAATCTTCTTCCCTGTACTGCTTTTTGTCGCATTTCCGGTCGAGTATCTCCGGGAGTTCGGACAATATGAGCAATCTCAATCTCTTAATCGGATGGCGGTCCCTATCGCCATATTCTATATTCGGCATGATATAAGATATGCTTGCGGCAACGAGACGTACTTCAGAAATTACAATGCTATGAACTTCTTCGATGATCTGCCGCTTTCGCGGGAAGACGAGCTCAGGCTTCAGTCACAAGACAAGATTGCGCGCCTCTTTTTAAGTGACGCGGTGTACGACGAGAACGAGTACCTCGACTCGCTTCGCACCGTGACGGCTTATAATTTGGTCGTGGCCTCCAAATGCTTGCGGAAGCCGGCGTCCTGAAAGCCTCAACTGGCGATCGGGCCAACCTTTGATAACCTGATACCGGCAGCTTCTCTCCGCGCCTCGACCAAAATGCTAGAGCGTCCAGCGAAAGGCGGTGAGACGTGAGTGATATTACGGTAGACAGCATGAAGGCGCGAACCACTGAGAGTGACTTCTATTCAAATCTCTCAACAGACGATCCGCCGTCCGAATTTCTTCAAATCATCGGAAGCATCACGATCCGGTGGAGCATGATCGAGTCTATTCTGACCGAGCGTTTAATTCTTGAGTCACGCGTGGAGGATGGAATTGGAAACTTCTTGGTGGCACCGATGGATGGCACGACGAGATTTCAAAGGCTCATCTCGATTCTAAAGTTTAGAAATGACCCGGCTTGGCAAAACTACAGCGCAGTCTTTAAGGCCTGTGGAGGAGCAAAATCGATGAGAAACATCTTCGCTCATTGGGGTTATATGGGCTTTGATGAAGAAACTGATCACGTCTTTTTCTTTAACAATAACGCTCCATCCGTAAGTGACGATGGTAAATTTTCCGTTCCGACCAAAGCGTACTCGTTACAGGCTCTGCGCCGTCTCGATTACGCTTCGAAAGCGATCTTGCACGTCATCCGATATGGGACACCTCCCGCCGACCTTGATCAAAGCTCAGTAGACAGCTTAGCCGCGGAGGATGGCGCCGACTGAATCGCAAACCTAATTCGGTCAACAATGTTCAGTCGTCGTGGACAGTGAGGCCTTAAAAGACGCAACTTCCCATCATGCGTCCACGCCCGGTATTCGATCTCAGCAACAAGCTCCGGGCGGACGAACACCGCATTTCGCTTCCTGTCGGTATCGACAGCGGGCTTGCCGGCGATCCGCTTCGGCCGCTGGCGAACAATAAGATTGTCTTGCTGCCGCCGCAGCCTACGCTGATTTGAGCAGGTGAAGCCAAGTTTGCAATTGCGAGAGTAGGGCTCAAACGGACGGACGTGATCAACCTATGTGGATCAGCAGTCTGCGCTCGCCGCCGTCAACTCACCCGACGAACGCCCTTCGGTCTCCGCACAACCCGCCGCGCACCCAATCCCAACAGCGCCGCCACAACCCAGCCACCGATAAAACCGATCGCGCCCCAGACAAGCCCTGCAAAGCTGACCGGCACGCCCGGCACAAAATCCCGCCAGGTATTGGCGAAAACGACGTCGTCCGGCTCCCGCAACAAGACGAAGGGCTTGGCGACGGGGGCGGCGGTGCCGAGTTTCAGTTGCTGCGACAGCAGCGTTTCGTAGCGCGTGATCGTGCTCTGCATCGACACGCCGCGGTCGCGCAGGAAATCGTCGGAGGATTGCGCATAGGTGTTCAGCGCCTGCTGGCGGTCGAGATGGTGGTCGGCTGCCTGGGTGTTGAAGTCCTCGACGATGACGCGCAATTCGTCGATCGCGCCGCCGATCCGCTGGCGGTATTGCTGCGCAAATTCCGGCGCCTGCGAAAAAACCGTACCGCCGGCAAGGCCGGCGACGATGGCGATGATCCTTGCAATCGGTCCCATTCTCGATGCCTCCGGCTCTCCTCAGCGCCAAGCGCGTTGCGATCTTTCAGATAGGCTGGTCGCGCTTCAGATCTTTGTTCTACGCATGTCGTTATCGCAAAACCGCGGACACTTTTGCACGACATGATTTAACGATCCGCAGCCGCAAAGGTTTCTCTTCGACACAATCGGTAATGCTATGTGATTGAACCGACAGCGCTTCCAGCGAGTTGCTCCCGTGAACAACTGAGAAAGAGAGGCTTGTCATGAAACAGATTATCATTGCCTGCACACTCGCTGCCGCATCCATTTTTTCCGCCGTGCCGTCCCAGGCGGCCAGCGTCACCATCACCACGGATGACGCCCGCCCCTACTATCGTGATGCGGAACGGCCCTATTACCATGCGGAGCGGCCCTATTACCGCGAGCGTATGCGGGCGCGCCACGTGTCCCGCGACTGCTTCACCAAGACGGAAAAAATCCGCCGCCACGGCCACACGGTCATCAAGGAAACCAGGGTCTGCCGATAAGCGATCCACCCACGAAGCCCGGCCGATCAGCCGGGCTTTTCATTTGATTGGGGGATGCGGAACTTCGGCCATATCGGCCGCGTTATGGGCGAAAGGAGAAGCGTCATGCGTATCAAGCTCAGTCTTTTGGCAATCGCCTATGTCGCCGTCAGCGCGGTGCTGCTCACCATCGCCTATCACCCGCAGGGATCGGGTGCCATGCAGAAAACCGATCGCCTGGCCGGTTCGTCCTTCCTGGTCGAACGTTTCGCCGGTTGATCGGCTGAGCGTTGGATTGAGAGACGCGAAAGCGCCCCCGTCAATGCCGCTCATTGATCGGAGGACCGCCGAGCAGTATCCGGTTCTGCACCGAATGCACGCCTTCGACGGCCATGGCAACCGCGGTCGCCCGCTCGATCTCGCCGACGGTGCCGACCGTACCGGTCAGCACGATCTGATCATTTTCCATCGTCACTTCGACATCGGCCGCATCGATGCCGCCGGCAATTGCCAGGGCATTGGCGACGGCCGCTTCGACCGATGCGCGATTGGAAATTTCCGCTTCCATCTCGGGCTCGAGCCCGTGAAATGTCTGTTCCTTGAAAACCATGATATTTTTTCTCCATAGCACCTGGGCGTCAAACCTGGGGAAGAAACGCCCGTCGGCTGGATTTGGTTTCAGGCCCGCTACCAATTGAGGCGATAGCGCAGATTGACGCTGCCGGCCTCAGCTGGTGAAAACGGATTGCTCACCGAGGCATCGAGATTGAGGTTCGGCAGGATCGCCTGGTTGACGGCAACCGAACTCGAAAAATCGCCGCTGGTATTGCTGATGCCGGCCCCCGCCGAAAGCGACGTTCCCGTCCAGGGATGGATCAGCTTTAGCGCCTGCGACGCCGTCACCGAGGCCTGTTTGATATCGACCGCGTCATATTGGACACTGATCGACCGGCTCGATTGCATGTCGAGCGAATCCGACAGAATCCAGCTGCGCGAGCGGCTGAGCGTCAGCGCGCCGCTGCCGCGCAGCGTATCGACACTGATCCTTGCGCCCCGCTGCGATTGGCCTGCCGGCGTGACGTTGGTCCTGACGATCCTGCCCCAGAGCATGGCCTGCTCGGAATCGGGCAGCGGCGCCCCGCCTGTGGTCGAGGCCAGCGCAATATCGGCACCAGCGCTGGTTTCCCATTCGGCCGGCAGGCGAAAACCCATCGTCGCCTTGTAGGAGCGGTCGGAGAGTTTTGCCGGGGACCAGATCACCAGGTCATCGGCCTTTGCAGCTGACGTAAGCGACGGCAGGACCGCCAAAA
Source organism: Rhizobium leguminosarum bv. trifolii WSM2297 (assembly GCF_000271845.1). The sequence goes on from NZ_JH719395.1 coordinate 3,246,979, forward strand.
GAAAGCATGCTGTTTTGAATATCGTCATGAAATCCAACTTTTTGACCGGGCACAGGGCTGCAGCGCCGAAACCGCAACGACACGTATGAATGCGCTCGCAGCGAACGCGATGAGGGATCGCGGCCAAGCCGTCTATCCCGGTTTCATCCTCGATTTTCATGTTTGGCCGAAGGCCGCCGGGCACCTCAGTGCCTGTTCCTCGATGGACGCCGCGGCGCCCCGAATTGCCTCTGCGACCGTGAACGGCGCGGCGAATTTCGAATCCGCCAGCAACATGACAAGGATCACATCCAGCCGCGGCTCTGTAAACCCCTTGAGGGAGGAAATCTGCTGCACCGCACACTTGCCGCCCCCTGCAAAGCCTAGTAGAGCCTGAGCCTACAAGGGAAATTTTCGCGAAATTGCAGATAATGACCGGCAAAACCGCGCCGCGGCGCCTCAGCATCTTCGGCTCGACCGGCTCGATCGGCCGGAACACGCTCAATGTCGTCGATCATCTGGGCGGACGGGAGAACTTCGAAATCTCGGTGCTGACCGGCAACGGCAATGTCGAATTGCTGGCCAAGCAGGCGAAAGCCTCTAGCGCTGGGATGGCGGTGACGGCAAACGACCGGCATTACGAATCGCTCAAAAGCGCACTGTCCGGCAGCGGCATTGCGGTCGCCTCCGGAAAATCCGGCCTGATGGAAGCAGCCGACCGCGAAGCCGACTGGGTGATGGCGGCGATCGTCGGCACGGCCGGCCTGGCGCCGACGCTGGCCGCAGCCAAGCGCGGCGCCGATATCGCCCTTGCCAACAAGGAATGCCTGGTCTCGGCCGGCGATCTGTTCATCGCAGCGATCCGCAAGGGCGGCGGCCGTCTGCTCCCCGTCGATAGCGAACACAATGCGATTTTCCAGGTGCTGGAGGAAAACCAGCGCCATGCCATCGAGCGGGTTGTGCTGACGGCCTCGGGCGGCCCGTTCCGCACCGCTTCGCGGCAAGAAATGGCCGGGGTGACGGTGGAAACCGCGCGCGCCCATCCGAACTGGTCGATGGGATTGAAGATCTCGATCGACAGCGCCTCGATGTTCAACAAGGCGCTGGAGATGATCGAAGCCCGGCATCTGTTCGGCCTGACGCCCGAACAGATCGAGGTCATCATCCATCCGCAATCGATCATCCATTCGATGGTCGGCTATACCGACGGTTCGGTGCTGGCTCAGCTCGGCGCGCCGGATATGCGCACCGCGATCGGCTATGCCCTGTCCTTTCCGCTCCGGCCGAACCTGCCGATCGAGCGGCTGGATTTCGCCAAGCTCGCCAGGCTCGATTTCGAGGCGCCGGACGAAGTTCGGTTTCCGGCATTGCGGCTCGCCCGCCTGGCGATGACGCGCGGCGGTGTTCAAGGCGCGGTGCTGAACGGCGCCAAGGAAGTGGCGCTCGAAGCCTTCATCGAGGGGCGGCTGCCCTTCCTCGCCATGGCCGAGATCACCGAAAGGGTCATGGACGATCTGGCCGGCCTGCCGCCGGCAGCCGGGATGGACGATGTCTTTGCCGCCGACATCGAGGCCCGGCAGCGAGCTGCGGCGCTGATGAAACTGGACCTCGCCAGCTGAACCGCTTGGCGGTGATAGCGAGATCAGCGGTTACCGCAATCGGTTCCCGCCTTCGTCGAACAACCGGCAATCCGACGGCTCGAATAACAGGCTGACCTCTTCGCCCGCCGCGATGCTGATCGGTGAGCGGTGTTCGACGGTCAGCGACTGGCCATCAGCAAGCTGGCAGTAGAGATACTGCGTTCCCCCGAGATATTCCGAGAAATCGACCTTGGCCGTCAGCTTGCCCGACCGATCGGGCGCCACCTTCAGATGCTCCGGCCGCAGACCGAGCGTCACCGCGCCTCCGGCCGGCCGGGCCGTGCTGATCAAGGCGGTTTCGATGCGGGCGCCGGCGACCTCGACCGATCCCCCCTCGCCCCAGCGGGCATTCAGCAGGTTCATCCTCGGCGAGCCGATGAAACCGGCCACGAAGGTATTGGCAGGATCTTCGTAGATCTGCCGCGGCGTTCCGGCCTGCTCGACCCGGCCGTCGCGCAGCACGACGATCTTGTCGGCAAGCGTCATCGCCTCGGTCTGGTCGTGGGTGACATAGATCATCGTGTTGCCGAGCTCGCGGTGCAGGCGGGCGATCTCGATGCGCATCGACACCCGCAATTCCGCATCGAGATTGGACAGCGGCTCGTCGAACAGAAAGACATCGGGCTTGCGCACGATCGCCCGGCCGATCGCCACGCGCTGGCGTTGGCCGCCGGACAGCTGGCCGGGCCGCCGGTCGAGAAGATGGTCGATCTTCAGGATCGCCGACGCCGCCTTCACCCGTGTCTCGATCTCGGCGGCATGGGTGCGCGCCATCTTCAGCCCGAAGGCCAGATTGTCGCGCACGCTCATATGCGGATAGAGCGCATAGGACTGGAAGACCATGGCGATGCCGCGCTCGGAAGGGTCAAGATCGGTGACCATGCGGCCCTTGATCTCAACCTCGCCGTCGGTGACGTCTTCAAGGCCGGCGATCATGCGAAGCAGCGTCGATTTTCCGCAGCCGGACGGGCCGACGAAGACGACGAATTCGCCCTCTTCGATCGTCAGGTCGATCCCATGGACCACCTGCAGATTGCCATAGCTTTTTCGCACGTCCTGGAGCACGACGCTCTTGTTAGCCATACCGTTCGTCATCCCCAAACGACCTACTTGTCCGCCTGGACCCAGACGAGCATCTCTCCGGGCGCGCGGTTGTCCCAGAGATGATAGGGCACGAAACGCGCCGTGGCGACCTGCCTTTCAGCCGGCGCCTGGCGATAAAGCGGCGTTCCCCAGTTCGACGTCTCCTCGCGCTCGACCTTGAGATCGAGGGCAACGGCATCGTTGAGATCCTTCAGCACGACGGTCTCGGCGGCTGGGAGTTCGCGGGGCAGGACGATGGCGTTGAGGTCGGCGCCATTGTCCGTCGTCTCGACGCAGTAGACCAGCGGGCCGCGCATCAAGGCGACGCGGCCGGCATCCTGGCGCACCTTCGGATTGGCATATTGCGGGCGCAGCGAAAGCGGCAGGTGGAGAGCGACGCTATCGCCGTCGGCCCATTGGCGATCGATCCGGGCATATCCGTCGCGCATGGTGGCAGCGAGATCGAGCTTTTCTCCATTGACGCTGAGGGTGGCACCCTCCGCCCAATCGGGAATGCGCAGCGACAGCGCAAATCTTGCCGGCTTTTCCAGCCTGGTGGTAAAGGCGACCGCGCCGTCCCACGGATAGTTGGTCACCTGCTGCAGTTCCACTTCAGCGCCGTTGGCAAGCTTCAGCCGGGTGGTGCTTTCGCCATAGAGATGCACGGCGATTTCGTCGTCGGCAACGGCATACATGTAGGAGCCGATCGACGTCACCAGCCGGGCGATATTCGGCGGGCAGCAGGGGCAATGGTGCCATTTCCAGCGGTGGTGCTTGCCGGCGCTTTCGAGCGGATTGTCGTAGAAGAAGGTCTTGCCGTCGGTGGAAAGGCCGGGCAGCGCGCCGTTATAAAGCGCCTGTTCCATGATGTCGGCATAGCGCCGGTCCGGGCCGCGGCCGAGCATGCGGCTCGCCCAGAACACCAGGCCGACCGAGGCGCAGGTCTCGGCATAGGCCGTATCATTGGGCAGATCGTAATAGTCGGTGAAGCCTTCATTGGAGGCCGCCGGGCCGATGCCGCCGGTGATGTACATCTGCTTGGTGGTCAGATCATCCCAGAGCGTTTCCAGCGCTGCCGTCAGGCTGTCGTCCTTGTATTCGGTGGCGATGTCGGCCATGCCGGAATAGAGGTACATGGCGCGCACGGCATGGCCGACGACCTTGGTCTGCTCGCGCACCGGCTGGTGTGCCTGGCCATATTCATAGGTCTTCTGATGGAAATCGGCAGCGCTCCGGCCGTCGCGAGCCGCCTCGGCCGTGAAGAAGTGCGGCTCGGTGCCGCGCTCGTCGATGAAGAATTTCGACAGGTCGAGATATTTCTTCTCGCCGGTGACGCGGGCGAGCTTGACCAGCGCCAGCTCGACCTCCTCATGGCCGCAATAGCCGGGGAGCTGGCCTTCGCCATGGCCGAACATGGTGATCATGTAATCGGCAAAGCGGCTCATAATATCGAGCAGCTTGCGTTTGCCGGTCGCCTGGTAATAGGCAACCGCCGCTTCCATCAGATGGCCGGCGCAATAAAGCTCGTGATGATCGCGCAGGTTGGTCCAGCGGCGGGCGGGCTCGACGCGCTGGAACCAGGCATTGAGATAACCGTCCTTATCCTGCAGCCTCTCATACATGTCGATGATCTCATCGGCGCGCGCCTCCAGCTTCGGATTCGGCCGGCGATAGAGCGAATAGGCGATGGTCTCGATCGACTTGCCGAGGTCGGAATCCCAGAACATCTGCGTCGTCCCGCCCCAGGGCTGAATCGGAATGACGACGCCGGGGCTCGGCTGGTTGACGTCGATCGCCTTCAGCATGCCGGCCTCGACGCAGCGGTCGAGCAGGGTCTCGGCGGTGGAATTGCAGACGGCGTCCTGCCATTTGCCCCAGAAGCCGCCGAGCTCCACATCGGGAACGGCGACGGGGCGAAACTGGCGGTCGTTGCTTGATTTGGTCATGGGCTCGATTTTCCCTCGGTTATTTCACCGCGCCGGCCATCAGCCCGCGCATGTAGTAGCGTTGCAGGAGCAGGAAGACGATCAGGCAAGGGATCGTCATGACGACGACGCCGGCCTGTACCGCTCCCCAGTTGATGGCGCCGAGCCGTCCGGCGCGAACCGCCGTCATCAGCACCGGCAATGTGTATTTCTCATTGCTGGAGAGCAGCACCAGGGCGGCCAGAAACTCGTTCCAGGCATTGAGGAAGGCAAAGATCGCCACCGTCGCCACGCCTGGAAGCACCAGCGGCAGCAGCACGCGGGCCAGAAGCCGGAGGTCGCGCGCACCGTCGATGCGTGCGGCCTCTTCGATCTCCTTCGGCACCGCATCGAAGGCGTTGCGCATCATGAAAACCGAGAAGGGCAGCTGCAGCGTCACATAGACCAGCGTCAGCCCGAGCAGCGAATTGTTGAGGCCGAGCTTTGCCAGGATGATGAAGAGCGGCGTCAGGATCGACTGGAACGGGATCATCAGCGTGGCGATGATCAGCACGAAAAGCGCATTCTTCATCGGGAAGCGGTAGCGCGAGAAGCCGTAACCGGCGAGCAGGCTGACGGTGACGGTCAGCACCACGGTGGCGACCGAGACGAACAGCGAATTGATCATGTGCCGCCAGATGCCGGCGCCGAACGTATCGAGCAGCGCATAGGAATCGATGCTGACGCCCGAGGTCGGCCATGGCGGCAAGGGCGGCAGACTGGCCTCGGTGCCATGCCGGAAGGAGGACAGCAGCGTGATCGCGAAGGGCGCCAGGAAGAAGATCGAGATGGCGATGCCGGTGAGGTGATAGGCGGACTTCGTCCGGATGGCTTTGCGGGCGCGGCGTTGCCGTGAGGTGCTCATGAACGTTCCTCCCCGACGCGCAGCAGCCAGAGCTGCACGATGCTGATCGCCATCAGGATGGCGAGCAGCACGATCGAGAGTGCCGCGCCGTAACCGAGATTGAACGACACGAAGGACTGGTTGAAGATGTAGTAGACCACCGAGATCATCTTGTTCTGCGGGCCGCCCGAGGTCATGATGTAGAACTGGTCGAAGGCGAGGATCGAGCCGGTGACCGAGACGATCAGCGCCAGGGCGATCGTCTTGCGCATCAGCGGCAGCGTCAGATGCCGGAAACGCTGCCAGCGGCCGGCGCCGTCGATGCGGGCGGCCTCCGTCAGTTCGGACGGAATGGCCTGCAGCCCGGTGAGAAGAATGATCATGGTGAAGCCGGCGATCTTCCAGACGACCATCACCACGATCGTCAAAAAGGCGGTGTCGAAGGTCGCCAGCAAATTGGGGCTCTTTTCGACAAGACCGAGCGCTTTCAGGGCCGGGCCGATGAAGCCGCTATCGACATTGGCAAGCCAGACCCAGAGCAGCGAGGCGGTGGCAAGGCCGACGACGACGGGCAGGAAGATGATGGTGCGATAGGCGCCGACGAACTGCCGCTCCTTCTCGACGAAGATGGCGAGCGGAAAGGCAATGGCGAAGATGGCGATGGTGACGATGACGGTATAATAGGCGGTGAAATTCAGCGCCGTCACGAAGCGGCTGTCGTTGACCATGCGATAATAATTATTCAAGCCGATCCAGCGCGACGCCCCCATCAGCGGCCAGTTGTGCAGGCTCATCCATCCGGTGAACAGAACCGGCATGATGAAGAAGACGATGACCAGCGCCATGGCCGGCGCGATATAGGCAAGGCCGCGCCAGTTCGATTGGCGCCGTCGCCTGCGCCGAGGCAATAGAATCTCTGAACCGGAACCGGTCATCGAAACGCTCCGCATCTGTCGGTTGGGATTGGCCGGGAAGCTGCCACCGCTCCCCGGCCGCGGCCGGGAGAGAGTTATTGGCCGCTATCGATGATCGATTGCATTTCCGACTGGGCGCTCGAAAAGGCGCCGTCGACATCGTCGCCGAAGATCGCGGCGTTGGTGAAGCTCGCCCACGGACCGTTGGCGCTGTTGATCAGGTCGTTGAACTGCAGCGTATAGGGCGTCTTGGCGACACTGATCGCCTTGAGGCCGACCTGCATGCGCGGATCGAGACCTTCCAGCACCTTATCGGCAATATCGCCGCGCGTCGGCAGGCTGCCGTATTTCGCCATGATCTTCTGGCCGTCCTCCGAATAGACATATTCGAGGAAGCCCTTCACCGCGTCGATCTTCTTGGTGCCCTTGGTGATGACGAAATTGTCGCCGCCGGCAAAGGACGAAGGCTTGCCGTCGACGCCGGGGATGAGCGTCACGCCGAAGTTGATGTCGGGATGCTCGGTCACCAGCGTGCCGATGGCAAAGGCGCCGAGGCTCTGCTGGCCGATCTTGCCATTGGTGAAGGTCAGGAAGTTGGCGCCGGTGTCGCTGGCCGCACCCGCCGGCACCAGGTCCTTCTTGACCATGTTGCGGTAGATGTCGACGGCCTTGCGCATCTGCGGCGTATCAAGCGTCGCCTTCTTGCCGTCGGCCGACAGGATGTCGGCGCCGGCACCCCAGGTGAGCGGCGTGAAGGTGAAGATCATGCAGCCACCGCAGCCGCCGCCGGAGAAATAGAAGCCGTAGGTGTCGTCACCCAAAGCCCGGATCTTCTCGGCATTGGCGGTGATTTCGTCCCAGCTGACCGGCGCCTTATCGGGGTCGAGACCGGCCTTCTTGTAGAGATCCTTGTTCCAGGCAAAGACCGAGGTTTCCACCGAGAGCGGCAGGCCGTAGATCTTGTCCTGATAGGTGCCGAGGCGGACATGCGAGGGCGACAGCGAGTTGAAATAGGGCAGCGATTTCGCCCAGTCCGTCAGGTCTTCCAGCTGGCCGGCCGCAGCAAAGGCGGGGTTATAGATCAGATCCATCGACAGGGCGTCGGGCGCCTGTCCGCCGGCGATCGCCGTTGCGTATTTCTGCACCAGTTCGGAGAACGGCACCTCGGTCATCACGACCTTGTTCTCATGGCTGGAATTATAGGCTTCGACGACCTTCTTGAAGGCATCGCCGATGCCCGAACGAACCCACATTTCGACATTTTCAGCCGCCGACGCAGCCGAAAACAGACATAAGGTAGCGATGCTGGTCGCCGCCAATAGACGCTTGATCATGACACTCCTCCCGATATGGCGCATCTCCCTGCGCCCTTGCTCATTCCCTTGGTCTCACTCCGTGGGGGCATTGCCCCCGCATGACTGCCGGACGATCAGCCGGCACGGCAATTTCCTGACACCCGGCTCGACAGGCCGTCCTTCCGCAAGCGCCAGCACCGTCAATCCGGCCTGGCGCCCGAGCTCCTTCAACTCCATATCCACCGTCGTCAGCGGCGGCCGCGTCTGGGCGGCGACAATCTCCCAATTGTCGAAGCCGATCACGGAAACGTCCTGCGGCACCTTGACGCCGCGCTCGCGCAGCGCATCGACCGCGCCGCGAGCGATCTGGTCATTGCCGCAGAACAGCGCATCGGGTTTTTCTCCCGGCCGCTTCCAAAGCTGTTCGACTGCCTCATGGCCCCAGCTTTCCGACCAGACGCCGTAAAGCACCGGTTCGCGGTGGCCTGCCACCTCGTGATAGGCGCCGGCCCGCTCCCGCACCGAAAAGAAATCCTCCGGCCCGGTGATATGCGCAATCCGCCGCCGCCCGGCCTTCGCCAGCCATTCCACTGCCAGTCTCGCACCCTGCTCGTCGTCAGACCGAAAGGTAACGCTGTTCTGCGTCCCCTCGGTGAAGGCGTAGACCACAGGCACATGCAAGTTCGACAGATCGACGGGCAGACGCCTGTCCAGCCGCTTTCCCGTGGCGATGATGCCGTCGACCTGCTTGTCGAGCATCGCATCGACATGGATCTGGGCGAGCGCCGGATCGTCTTCGATGGCGCAGAGGAAAACCGAAACCCCATGATCGACGAGCGCGTCCGAAATACCTGCCATCACCGGCAGCGTGAAACGGCCGTAAGTGTCGTTGGTCAGCAGCCCGATGGTGAAGCTGCGCTTGCTGAGAAGACCTCTCGCCAAGGCATTCGGCCGATAACCGATTTCGCCGGCGATCCGCTTCACCCGCTCGCGCGTTTCCGCGCCCATCCGGCCGGTGTCGTTGAGCGCCTTCGACGCGGTCGAGATGCTCACCGCGGCAGCCGCCGCCACCTCATGGATGGTGATCCTGCCTCTTTTTCCTCCCGATATGTTCAGACCGTCCTCCTTCTGAAGTGGCTTGAGAAAAGCTTTTACCAACTGCGATGTCAAGTGAGAAAAGGTTTTCTCATGCAATTGGCAGGACAGGCCGGGGAGAGGAAGCTTCTAGCCAGCAAGGTGCGGAGAACCGGTCCGCATCGGCCGGATCGGATTACCACCGACACCGGTCGCAAGGACCGGCGCAGCTTCTCACAGCGCCAACGGCGGATGCTCTTGTTGGCGCGATGGGGGATTGTGGTGGGGTGTTGCGCAAGCAAAACCGATCGCGATCAGAACCTCCGGCGGAGGTCCTGATCGCGGCTTGAACCCAAGCGATCATCGAAAAATCAGGCGACGTGCCTTGCCAGCGCGCAGCGCGACCAGAGCGAATGCAGCGCCTCGACCAGATGGGCGATATCGGCATCGGAATGCAGCGGCGTCGGGGTGATGCGCAGGCGCTCGGTCTTCTTCGGCACTGTCGGATAATTGATCGGCTGGACGTAGACGCCGCAATTATCGAGCAGCAGATCGGAGATCCACTTGCATTTGGCGGCATCGCCGACCAGCACCGGCACGATATGGCTCGGATTGGGCACATGCGGAATGCCGCGCTGGTCGAGCAGCGCCCGCAGCTTGCGCACCCGGTCCTGATGCCTGGCGCGCTCGAACTGGCTGACCTTCAGGTGCTGGATCGAGGCGACCGCCCCGGCGGCAAGCGCCGGCGGCAGCGCCGTGGTGAAGATGAAGCCGGAGGCGAACGAGCGAATGAAGTCGCAAAGCGAAGCCGACGCGGCGATATAGCCGCCCATCACCCCGAAAGCCTTGCCAAGCGTGCCTTCAATGACCGTCAGCCGGTGCATCAGCCCCTCGCGCTCGGCAATGCCGCCGCCGCGCGGGCCGTACATGCCGACCGCATGCACTTCGTCGAGATAGGTCATCGCGCCGTATTTGTCGGCGAGGTCGCAGATTTCCTTGATCGGGGCGATATCGCCGTCCATCGAATAGACGCTCTCGAAAGCGATCAGCTTCGGCGCCCTCGGATCGGCGGCAGCAAGCTTGGCTTCGAGATCGGCGACGTCATTGTGCTTCCAGATCACCTTGCCGCACTTGGCATGACGGATGCCCTCGATCATCGAGGCATGGTTCAGCGCGTCGGAGAAGATGATCAGGCCGGGGATCTTGGCGCCGAGCGTGCCGAGGGCTGCCCAGTTGGAGACATAGCCCGAGGTGAAGATCAGTGCTGCTTCCTTGGCGTGCAGATCGGCAAGCTCACGCTCGAGCATGACGTGATAGTGGGTGGTGCCAGAAATATTCCGGGTGCCTCCCGCACCCGCGCCACAGTGGTCGATGGCGTTTTTCATCGCCTCGATCACCTTCGGGTTCTGGCCCATGCCGAGATAGTCGTTGGAGCACCAGACCGTGACTTCCTTTTCGCCATCGGCCGTATGGCGCGTCGCGCGCGGGAAATTGCCGCGATGACGCTCTAGATCGGCAAAAACGCGGTAACGGCCCTCGGCATGAAGCCCGTCCAGTTCGTTTTTGAAAAACGCTTCGAAATCCATCATCTGCTCCAGTATCGCGCGGCCGTTCTTGCCGACCGGACGTCCGCGCGTCAATGCTTACCCTTTGCTTTAACATCAACTGCGGCAAAAGGCCCAGTTTTTTGAATGATTCCAGAGAAAAAATCTGCGCGCCGCGATCATGGAATTGATGCCGCAAAACGCCGCCGGGTTTGCGATCCTGGCGAGGACGGCGATGGCCGATATCGCAAAAAAATCGGCGCAGCAGTGGACAACCCTTTCTTCCGACATAGTTTTCGCTCTAGCCTGACAAAAAACAAAAGGGACGGCCCTTGCCCGCTGGGCAACAACCTCGGAGAGAAAAATGAAGAAAGCTGTCATACTCGCACTGATCGGCCTGTCGATCGCAAGCTGCACCCCGACTCAGCAGGGCGCCGGCATCGGCGCTGCATCAGGTGCGGTCATCGGCGGCGCAGTGACCGGCAACGTCCGTGGCGCAGCCGTTGGCGCCGCTATCGGCGGCGTGTCCGGCGCCCTCATCGGCAGCGTCGCCGAACAGCCCGGCCAGTGCTACTATCGCGACCGCTACGGCCGCCGCTATATCGATACCTGCCCGCGCTGACATCGCCGGCAAACCGATACATCCAGGAAATCCCGGACACACCTCCGGGATTTTTTGTGCTAAATTAGTGCGCTGGCAATTTAAAATGGTACACCCCGCGCGATTTTGCCGCTAAGCTGTTCACGGCTGGGCAACGAAGCTTCATTGTAGACGTAACCAAAAGCGGCGTATGCGGATTAGAGGGACAGGCCCGAAAACAGGTATTGCGTATCGGCGAACAGGCACCATGATGGTGGTCGCAGCGGCAGCTGCGTTCTCACCGGTCCTGATCGGCGACGCTTACGCCTTCAAGCTTTTCGGCATCACCATCTTCGGCAAGGACGAGGACGAAAGTCAGCAGGTGCCCGATCCGGTGCGCTATAAGGTCGAGCTCAAAGCCGATACCGCCGATCCCGACCTGAAAGAAGCGCTGCAAAACAGCTCCCGCCTGCTCAGCGACCAGAAGCAGCCGGTTTCCGGCGATCTCGGCGTCGTCGTCAAGGCGCGCGACGATCGCGAGCGGCTGATCGCCGCCTTGTATGAAAAGGCCCGCTACGGCGGCGTGGTGACGATCACCATCGACGGCAAGGATATCGACGCCCTGCCGCCCAATCCGACATTCGACCGCTCCGGGCCGGTCCCCGTCACAGTCGACATAACCCCCGGTCCGATCTTCAAGGTCAGGGAGGTCCAGTTCGGCGGCGATGCCGCAAACCACAATCCCGCCGATTACGATCTCGCCCCAGGCGCCGAGGCCGGCTCGCTTGCCATCATCAAGGCCGGCGACAAGATCGTCGAGCAGTTGAAGAGCGAGGGCCGGCCGTTCGCCAAGCTCACCGAACGCAAGGTGGTCGCCGACCACAGGAGCGATACCGTCGATATCGTCCTTGCTGCCGAAGGTGGTCCGGTCGCCCCGATCGGCGATGTCGGCGTCACCGGCGAAAAGACCGTCAAGCCCGCTTTCATCCAGCGTTATTCCCGGCTGGACAAGGGCGAAGCCTACTCGCCGGAAGCGCTGAAGAAAGCCGGCGAGCGGCTTCGCGCCCTCGGCGTGTTTTCGAGCGTCACCATTCACGAAGGCGATGCGCTGGCCCCGGATGGCACGCTGCCGATGACGATCGAGGTGTCCGAAGGCAAGCAGCGCTATTTCGGCGTCGGCGCGCAATATTCCACAACCGACGGCTTCGGCGTTCAGGGCTATTGGGGCCATCGCAACCTGTTCGGCGAAGCCGAAACGCTCAGGATCGAGGGCTCGGTGTCGCGGCTTGGCGAAACCACCGATATCGGCAGTCTCGATTATTCCGCCGGCATCCTCTTCACCAAGCCCGGAGCCTTCTTCCCCGCCGCCACCCTGAAGGCCGGCATCGTCGCCAAGACCGAAAACCCGGATGCCTATAATGCGACGCTCGTCACCGCCTCGCTCGGCCTCTCCTACGAATTGACCGACCGGGACACCGTCTCGGCAAGCGGCGAGGTCAGCTGGGAGCGCGACGACGACGCCTTCGGCACCAACGACTATCTGACCTTCACCCTGCCGCTGCAATATGACCGCGACGCCCGCGACGACAAGTTCAACCCGACCGAAGGCTATCGCGCGACATTTTCGGCAAAGCCGGGTTACGAGATCTTCAACGCCACGCCCTATGCCGCCTTCCAGGGCTCGATCTCCGGCTATTTGCCGTTCGGCGCCGAGGCCGGCGTGGTGCTGGCCGGCAAGGTCGCCGCCGGTGTGCTGATCGGCGGCGATGGCATCGAGAACATTCCCGCCACGCAGCGCTTCTTTGCCGGCGGCGGCGGCTCCGTGCGCGGCTACAGCTATCAGGAAATCTCGCCCTATAACGACAATGGCGACCCCACCGGCGGCCGCTCCTATGTCACCGGTTCGCTGGAGGCCCGCATCAAGATCACCGATACGATCGGCGTCGTCCCCTTCCTCGATGTCGGCACCGTATCGGACAGCACTTTTCCCGGCTTTTCCGATATCCGCGCCGGTGCCGGCGCCGGAATACGATATGCCACACCTTTCGGCCCGCTGCGGCTTGATTTTGCCGTGCCGCTGAACAAGTACGAAGATGGCACAGATTATGGAATCTACGCCGGCATCGGCCAGTCCTTCTAGAAGGGCCGATGCCGATTTGTGCGCCATTATGAAAACGGGGTAGTGTCCGCGCCGATGCAAACGCTGGCAAAAATCATCAACTGGTTCCTGCGGCTCACCGCCTATGGCGTGGGCGCCATCTTGATTCTTGCCGTCATGGCACTGGCGATCTTCGGCTTCACCGCCTTTGGCGCCCGCATCGTCACCGAAAAGATAGCCTCGACGCTTTCCAACCGCGACATGACGATTACGGTGCGTGAACCGCAAGGTCTTTTGACCGGCGGGCTTCGCGCCGCCGACATCACCGTCTCCGACACCAGGGGCGTGTTTGCGGAAATTCATGGGCTGGCCATCGACTGGAATCCGCTGGCGCTGCTGACCGGAACCTTCCACGCCAAGCGCTTCGAGATCGAAGCCATCAACGTGCTGCGCAAGCCGGTGCGCACCCTGCCCTCGCGGCCCAAAGCAGACGATGCCGGCGGCTTCGCTCTTCCGATCAAGGTCGATATCGACCGTGTGGCGTTGCCCGATATCAAACTGGCCGAACCCTTCGCCGGCCGCGCCTTCGCGCTCGCCGCCGAAGGCAGCCTGTCGGCGAACCGCGATGGCGGCGAGGCAATCGTCAATGTCCGCCGTCATGCCGTTCCGGATGCACGGCTCGCCGCCGATATCGCCTATGCGCCGGCCGAAAACCGGCTGCGGCTGAAGGCGCAGCTTTCCGAGCCGAAGGGCGGGCTGCTGGCAGGCTTTCTCGGCCTGCCCGACAATCCCGCCGTCAACATCGATCTCGACGGTCAGGGGCCGATATCCGACTGGCGGGGCAAAGTGCAGGCCGCTCTCGACGGCCAGCAACGCGCCGCAATCGAGGCCCGGCATCAGATCAGCACAGACGGATTGCACCACCTCGACCTCAAGGGCGGCGGCGACCTGAGCTCGTTGCTTCCCTCGGCATTCCGGCCGCTTTTTGCCGGCCAGACCAATATCGATCTTGCCACCACGTTCGACGATCACGGCAAGATCGATATCCAGACCGGCAATATCGCCACCGGCAGCGTCGTCATCGCCGCCTCAGGCACGCTCGATCCGGCCGGCAATAACAGCCTGAACGCCAACCTGCTCGGCACCTCCGGCCCTGTCGATTTCCGCTGGCCGCTCGCCGAAGGCGAAGCTCGCTTTTTGATTTCCGGTCTCAACCTGGCACTGACGGGAGATGCGCGGGCGGCGCGGCTGAATGTCAGCGGCTCGCTCGACACCGCAACCCTGCCGCAGGGCAATATCGGCAATATCAAGCTGACGGCAAAGAGTGATGCCTTCAATCTCGCCGCCCGTTCCGGCAGCGTCCAGCTGCGTCTCGTTGCCGGCGACATGACCTTTACGGAGCCGAACCTCAATCGCGCCGTCCAGGGCCCGGTCACGATCGCCTCGCCTCTGCAGATAACGCCCGGCAGCATCGGCTTCAACGGCACCACCGTCGAAAGCGCCAATATCAACGGCGGCCTCAACGGTTCCTACCGGCTGACCGACCAGGCGCTGACCGGCAACGTCAAGCTCACCGTCGCGCCGGCAGCCCTGCCGGTTGCGGTCTCAGGCAGGTTCGACGGACCGATCGCGCTCGAGAGCCAGCTGACCGGCACCATCCCGTCGAAATTCGCACTGTCCAACCTCGTCTTGAACTCCGGCACGCTTGAGGCCGCCGGCAATGTCGCCCTCGACGGCTCGAAGTTGAATGCCGATCTCTCCGGCCGGCTGCCCGACATCGGCAAACTCATGACCGGCGCCAGCGGTGGGGCCGGCTACGCGTTGAGAGTTGGCGGCGAACTGCCGGCAATCTCGGTGACGGCCAATCTCAAGGCCCCCCGCCTTGAGATGGCCGACCGCGTGCTCGGCAATCTCAATATCGACCTGTCAGGTCTTGCCGATCCCAAGGCGCCGCAGGGCAAGATCGCCGCCACCGGCACGATCGATGGCCAGCCGATTGGCATCAACGGCGACATCCGCTCTGAAGACGGCAAGATCAGCATTCCGGCGCTGACCGCCGATATCGGCGGCAACCGGCTGACCGGCAATCTGCATTTTTCGCCGGCCCTGGAGCCGACTGGCGCCCTGACCTTCGACTTCCCCAATATCGGCCTGCTCGCGGCCCTCGGCGGTCAAAAGGCCGAGGGCGATCTGAAGGGGTCGCTCGGCGTCGAGAGCGACAGCGGCAAAATCGCCCTCAAGCTGCTGGCATCGGGCGCCTCGATCCGCCGCGATACACTTGCGATCGTCAAGCCGGATATCGATTTGACGGTCAGCGACCTCCGCGCCCTTGCGGCAAACGGGACAGTCAAGGCCGACGCGGTGGCGGCCGGAGAAAACAGGCTCGCCGGCCTTTCGCTCGGCTTCACCAAGCAGCAGAATCAGACCGATTTCGATCTGAATGCCGCCTATGACGGCAATCCGGTAGTGGCGGCTGGCAATGTCGCGGCGGCAGGCGGCGTGATCGACCTCAACCTCGATCGCTTCTCGGCAAGCCCCCGCAATATCCCGGTCGAGCTTGCCGCACCGACAAAGGTCGCCATCGGCGGCGGTGCCGCCAGTCTGGACGGGCTGACGCTGAAGACCGGCACCGGCTCTGTGAGCGTCACCGGTTCCGCCGGCGAGACGCTGAAGCTCAATGCCGACATCCACGAACTGCCGGCGGCGCTGGCCAATGGTTTCGTGCCGAACCTTTCCGCCGGCGGCACGATCTCCGGAACGATTGCCGTCACCGGAACGCCGGCAGCACCCGTCGCCGATTTCAAGCTCGACTGGAAGGATGCGACGACGGGTCAGACCAAGGGCGCCGGCCTGGCGCCACTCGGCATCACCGCCGGCGGCAAATTCGCCGACAACAAGCTCGATTTCGACACGACGATCGGCAGTGACGACGGCCTGTCGCTCAAAGCCGCCGGCAATGTCGGTCTCGCCGACCCGAAGACGCCGGTCCTCGATGTCAACGCCGATATCGTCAATCTGCCCGCCCGCATCGCCAATGGTTTCGTTGCCGATCTGGCCGCTGAAGGCATTGTTTCCGGAAAGGTCTCGGCGACCGGGCCCGTTTCCGCTCCGATCGCCAATTTCGATCTCGATTGGAAAGGTGCTGCGACCAGCCACACGAAACGGGCCGGCCTTGCGGATCTCGCCGTGAAGGCGTCGGGAAAATTCGCCGACAGCAAGCTCGATTTCGACACGGCGATATCAGGCGCCGACAAGCTGTCGCTGAAGGCAAACGGCAATGTCGCCATATCAGGTACGACAATCGGCAAAGCCAATGTCGATGCAGTGCTGGCGAATGTTCCGGCGGGTATCGCAAACAATTTCGTCGCCGATCTCGCCGCCGAGGGCACGATCTCCGGAAAGCTTTCGGCCGCAGGTTCCCTTGCCGCTCCGACCGCCAATTTCGACCTCGATTGGAAAAACGCGGCGACGAGCCATACGAAGCGTGCCGGCCTTGCCGCTGTCGATCTGACTGCATCGGGAAAATTTGCCGACAACAAGCTTGATTTCAACGCGGCGGCCAGCGGTGACGAAGGTCTCTCGCTGAAAAGCGTGGGCAATGTCGCCATATCGGGGACGACGGTCGAGAACCTCAAGGTCGATGCAACGCTGGCAAATATTCCAGCAAGGCTGGCAAACGGCTTCGTTGCCGATCTTGCAGCCGAAGGCATGATTTCCGGGACGGTTTCGGCAAGCGGTTCACTTTCGGCTCCAACCGCGGATTTCGATCTCGACTGGAAAGACGCCGCGACGAGCCACACGAAACGTGCCGGCCTTGCGGGCCTCGACGTGAGCGCATCGGGAAAATTCGCCGACAACAAGCTTGATTTCAATGCGGCAGCGGGCGGCGACAAAGGCCTGTCGTTGAAAGCCGATGGCAACGTCGCCCTCGCCGGCACGACGATCGACAGCATCAAGGTCGATGCAGAGATCGCCAAGGTTCCGGCCAGTCTCGCCAATGCCTTTGTCCCTGAACTGGCGGCAGAGGGCACGATTTCGGGCACGCTTTCCGCCGCCGGCAAAATCGCCGCACCGGCAGCCGAGTTCAAACTCGCCTGGACGGACGCCGCAACCAGCCACACAAGAACGGCTCATCTCTCCGGCCTCGCGCTTGCCGCATCGGGTCATTTGGCCGACAACCGGCTCGATTTCGATGCCGATCTCGGCGGCGAGAATGGCCTCTCGCTGAAAGCCGCGGGCAATGTCGCCATGTCAGGCACGTCGGTCCAGAACCTCGACGTCAAGGCCGATCTCACCAACCTGCCTGCCGCCCTTGCCAACGGCTTCGTCCCCGGTCTTGCCGCCGAGGGCACGGTGTCGGGAACGGCATCCGCCTCTGGCGCGCTGCCCAAACCGGCTGTCGATTTCAAGCTCGACTGGAAGAACGCTGCCACCGCCCAGACCAAAAGCAGCGGCCTTTCGGGCCTGAGTGCCGCGGCATCCGGAAAATACGCCAATGACAGGGTCGACTTCGACGCCAACCTGACCGGCAAGGACGGCGTGCTGGCCAAGGCGACCGGCGGCGTCACCATCGCCGGAACCGCTATCCGCGACCTTTCGGTCAATGCCGACATTCCCGCACTGCCGGCCAATATCGCCAATGCCTTCGTTCCCGGTCTCGGCGCTGAGGGCACGCTTTCGGCAAGCGCCGTCACCTCGGGAACGCCGACAGATCCGATCGTCGATTTCAAGCTCGACTGGAAGGATGCCGCAACCAGCCACACCAAGGCTGCCGGCCTCTCCCGCCTGGCGCTGGCAGCGACGGGAAAATACGCAAGCGACCGGCTCGATTTCGATGCCAATCTCAGCGGCGGCGGCGGCATAGCGCTGAAAGCCGCCGGCAATCTTTCGCTCGCCGGCACCTCGATCCGCGCGGTCGACGTCACGGCAAATGCCGCCAATGTCCCGGCTGCGATCGCCAACGGCTTTGTTCCGGGCCTTGCAGCCGAGGGCGCGGTCTCGGCGACCGCAAAGGCCACCGGCGCGCTGTCGGCGCCCTCGGTCGATTTCAAGGTCGACTGGAAGAACGCCGCAACCAGCCAGACAAAAGGCGCCGGCCTTGCGCCGTTCACCATCGGCGCAACAGGCAAACTTGCCGCAAACAAGCTGACCGTCGACACCAGCCTTGCCGGCGATGCCGGCATGTCGCTGAAGGGCGGCGGCAGCGTGGTGATCACAGGCAATCGCGCCCTCGACATGCACTTTAGCGGCAATCTTCCCTTCGCCGTGCTCGGCGCTCCGCTCGCGCAGCAGGGCCTCGTCGCCGACGGCGTCGCCACCGTCAACCTGCAGGTTGGCGGAACGGCCGCAGCACCCGTCATCAACGGCACCGTCTCGACCAATGGCGCGAAGCTCGTCGACGTCCGGCGCAATCTCGCCGTCAACAATCTTACGGCGGCCGTGACCTTCAACGGCAGCCAGGCCGTGATATCGCGCCTCAGCGGCAATCTCGGCGGCGGTGGCACGATTTCGGCGAGCGGCGCCATCGGCATCCAGCCGGCCGGCGGCTTTCCCGCCGATATTTCGATCAAGCTCGACAAGGCGGTCTATGTCGATGGAACGCTTGTCGTCTCCACGGTCAACGGCACGCTCGGTCTGCGCGGGCCGATCATGAATTCGACGTTGAGCGGCAAGCTTCGGCTGGACAAGACCTCGATCACCGTCCCGGAAAAATTGCCGACCTCGCTCAGGGAAATCGACATCCGCCACAAGAATGCGCCGCGAGCGGTGCTTGCGCAGTTGCGCGACGACGGCGAGCGAAAACCCGGCGAGAAATCCTCGACGATGACCCTCGATCTCGAAATCGACGCGCCTTCGCATATCTTCGCACGCGGCCGCGGTATCGATGCCGAGCTCGGCGGTAAGGTGACGATCCGCGGAACGGCGGCTGCACCCATCGTGACCGGCGGTTTTACCATGCGCCGCGGCCGCCTGACCATTCTCAACCGCCGTCTGGATTTTACCGACAAGAGCCGGATCACCTTTGCCGGCGACCTGACCCCGGCCCTCGATATGGAAGCAACCTCGGCCTCAGGCTCGACGACGCTGACCGTTGACGTCGCGGGCCTCGCCACCGACCCGGCAATCACCTTCTCCTCCTCGCCGCAGCTGCCGCAGGACGAGGTGCTGGCGCAGCTGATCTTCGGCCAGTCGATGTCAAAACTTTCGCCGGTGCAGATCGCCCAGCTCGCCGACGCCGTCAGCCAGCTGGCCGGCAACCGCTCGACCTCGCTTTTCGAAGGCCTGCGCAATCAGCTCGGCGTCGACGATCTCGATATCAGCACCGATTCCAAGGGCCAGACGAGCGTCAGCGTCGGCCGTTATCTCAACGACCGCACCTATTTCGAATTGCAGCAGGGCGGTGCGGCCGGCGCCAAGGCGATCATCAACCTCGACGTCGGCCGCGGCGTCAAGCTGCGCGGCGCGGCCGGCGGCAACGGTGCGGGCGAAGCAGGCATCGTCTACGAACGGGAATATTGAGCCGGCTTAGCGTAATGAAGGCTGCCCTCACCAGGGGACGTGCCCCGCGAGAGGTTGGCAGGGAACCGAGAGGGTGCGGCATATCCCCTTCGCCCCGCGAGCGGGGAGAAGGTGGCGGCAGGCGGATGAGGGGCTGATCTCGCCGGTCGCTTCGGCCGGAGATCGTCTGACAATGCGTTTAAAAACCCGTCTTGCTGGTCTTGAGCAGAATGTTGCTCTCGGTCGAGTTGATGCCGTTGATCAGCCGGATACGGCGCAGTGTCTCGTCGAAAGAGGCAAGGTCGCGATCCTCGAGTTCGGCGACGAAATCCCATTTGCCGTTGGTGCTGTGCAGGGCGCGGACCTGCGGCAGGCCGCGCAGCTGATCGGCCACCCTGTCGGCGAGTTTGCCGAGCACCTCGATCATGACGATGGCGCGCACGCCGGCGGACCGGGTCTCATGACCGGTGCGGATGGTGAAGCCGACGATGGTGCCGCCGGCGACCAGCCGGTCGATCCGGGCGGCAACCGTTGCCCGCGACGCGCCCGTCATCGCTGCAAGCGAGGAAACGGAAATCCGGGCATTGTGGCGAAGTGCACTCAGAAGTTCGGAATCGAGATCGTCCACGCTGATCACTTTGTCAAAATAGATTTATCAATTTGCGCAATCATAATCCATTTCTGACACTTTTCCATCTTTTTGCCGCCAGCGCTTTATCCCACTATCGGCCGAAACAGGCCTGAACACGGAGCCATCGAATGAATGCCCAATCGCGATCTCTCACCCTCATCGGCGCGCCGCTGGAAGAAGGCTCCGGCCGCAGGGGCGCTGCCATGGGACCCGCGGCCCTGCGCATCGCCGGCGTCGACCAGACGCTGATCGAGCTCGGCCATGACGTCGCCGATATCGGCGATCTCAGGATCGTGCCGGCGATGGACCTGCCAAACCACCCGAAAGCCCATAATCTGAGGATCGTTGGCGCCTTCACCCGTGCGCTGGAAAGCAGCGTCCATGACGTCGCCGACTCTGGCCGTTTCCCGCTGATTCTCGGTGGCGACCATAGCCTTTCCATGGGCACCGTCTCCGGCATGGCCCGTTATGCCGCCGGCAAAGGCCGGCCGCTTTTTGTGCTCTGGCTCGACGCCCATGCCGATTTCAACTCCCCGGCCACCTCGCCCTCCGGCAATATTCACGGCATGCCCGTCGCCTTTTTCTGCGGCGAGGCGGAGTTCGCCGAGATCCTGCCGAAAGACCGCCCCTTCGTCGATCCGAAGAATGTCTTCCAGGTCGGCATCCGTTCGGTTGATGCGCGCGAGCGCGAGGAAATCCACGAACACGGAGTCAACGTCTTCGATATGCGCGCGATCGACGAGCAGGGCATCGGCGCCATCATGCGGGAGATCCTCGATGCCGTCGCCAAGGCGAACGGGCTGCTGCATGTCAGCCTCGACCTCGATTTCCTCGATCCCGAAATTGCCCCCGGCGTCGGCACGACGGTGCCCGGCGGCGCCACCTTCCGCGAGGCGCATCTGGTGATGGAAATGCTGTCCGACAGCGGCCTCGTTTCGTCGCTCGATCTCGTCGAACTCAATCCGTTTCTCGACGATCGCGGCAAGAGTGCCCGCGTCCTGGTGGAGCTGACGGCAAGCCTATTCGGCCGCCGTATCTTCGATCGCCCGACACGTGCCGCATAAAAGGCACGCGCCGCCTGGAACTCATACTTTTCGGCCATGATCTAGAGGGGAAGAACCATGAACACTTCGGAAAAACTGATCGCCACCGAACAGCGTCTCGGCGCCAACAACTACAAGCCGCTCGACGTGGTGCTGACGCGCGGCGAAGGTGTTCATGTCTGGGATACCGACGGCAATCGTTACCTCGATTGCCTCTCGGCCTATTCCGCCGTCAACCAGGGCCATTGTCACCCAAAAATCCTCGCCGCCATGGTCGAGCAGGCGGGCAGGCTGACGCTCACCTCCCGCGCCTTCCGCAACGACCAGCTCGCCTACCTCTATGAAGAGCTCGCCGCTCTCACCGGATCACACAAGATCCTGCCGATGAATTCCGGCGCCGAAGCGGTGGAGACCGCCATCAAGGCGGTGCGCAAATGGGGATACGAGGTGAAGGGCGTGCCGGAAGGCCAGGCCGAGATCATCGTCTGCGCCGATAATTTCCACGGCCGGACGCTGAGCATCATCAGCTTCTCCACCGATCCCGACGCCCGCACCGGCTTCGGCCCTTACACTTCGGGCTTCCGCACCATTCCCTTCGGCGATGCCGAGGCCTTCGAGGCCGCCATCAACGCCAATACGGTCGCCGCGCTGATCGAGCCGATCCAGGGGGAAGCCGGCGTCATCATCCCGCCGGCAGGATATTTCACCCGCATCCGCGAGCTCTGCACTGATAACAACGTCACCCTCATCCTCGACGAGATTCAGACCGGTCTCGGCCGCACCGGCAAGCTGCTGGCGGAGGAACATGAAGGCATCGAGGCCGATGTGACGCTGATCGGCAAGGCGCTGTCCGGCGGCTTCTATCCCGTCTCGGCGGTGCTTTCCAATTCGGCGGTACTGGGGGTGCTGAAACCCGGCCAGCATGGCTCCACCTTTGGCGGCAATCCGCTCGCCTGCGCGGTGGCGCGCGCAGCACTCAAGGTGCTGACGGAAGAGGGCATGATCGACAACGCCGCAGCGATGGGCGACTATTTCCTCGAAGGCCTGAGATCGATCCGCTCGAACATCGTCAAGGACGTGCGCGGCCGCGGCCTGATGCTGGCTGTCGAACTGGAACCCGAAGCCGGCGGCGCGCGGCAATATTGTCATGCGCTGAAGGAACGCGGCCTGCTCGCCAAGGATACGCACGACCATACGATTCGCCTCGCGCCGCCGCTGGTGATCACCAGGGAGCAGGTCGATTGGGCAGTCTCGCAGATTGAAAAGACGATAAGCTGAAGCAAACCGAGACCTGAAAACCTTCGCAAAGCCGTTTCCGATTTAGATTTGGGCAACACTCTTCCGTTAATGTCTTCGCTAACCGTAACGATGCTACGCCGAAAGCAAAGCCATCGCGTGGTATGAAGGCAAAGCTCGTCCGCGCCAATGGTGGCGCGCCCGCTTCTGCCCTGGCTTACGACAGTTGGGAAGAATTCTATGACCACGATCAATTCCACTAGCTTCAGCGGCGATACGCTCGAGATCATTGCCTTCCGCCTGCATGATCAGGAATTCTGCGTCAAGACCACGACCATCCGCGAAATCCGCGGCTGGGCACCGTCGACGCCGATCCCGCATGCGCCGGCCGATGTCATCGGCGTCATGAACCTGCGCGGCTCCGTCATCCCGATCATCGACCTTGCCTATAAGCTCGGCATGAAGAGCACCGTTGCCAACGAACGCAGTGCCATTGTCGTCGCCGAAGTTCACAGCATGGTCATCGGCATGCTCGTCGACCGCGTCTCGGATATTCTGACCATCTCCTCCAGCCAGGTTCAGCCGGTGCCCGAAGTGACCGCCTCCTTCGACCGCGCCTATTGCGAAGGCATCATCGCTTCGGAAAATGGCATGATCTGCTTCCTGAACCTTGCCAAGATGTTCAAGGAAAACGAGACGGATGAACTGGCGGCCTGATCGCGCCGATACAACTCAATAGTGGAAAACCGCCCGTTTGGGCGGTTTTTTATTGCAGTACCAAAAGTACAACCGATGCAATTGTTATTTTTCAGCCATACCAACATATTATTAGCGATCGCTTTTATACTGATTGTTAACTGCGCTCGGTCAAATTGCTTGCGAAGCATTGGGGATGACGCGTTTTCCGATAGGCAAGGAATAGCAACCGGTTAGCGGATTGCATTCTCGGCCTCGGCATTCCTCGCCCGACCGGCTTCGCCTTTACCAGGCCGAATGCAGCGAAAGCTGTTCATCTCAAAGGGGGCGGGAATGTTTGGTCTATCACCTGATTCAAGATATATCCTCGATGCGATCTCCAAATCGCAGGCGATCATCGAATTCGATCTTAAGGGAAATATCCTCACGGCGAACGAGAATTTCTGCAAGGCGCTCGGTTATCGCCTGAACGAGATCGTCGGCAAACATCACAGCATGTTCTGCGAGTCGGCCTATACGGCGACCCCGGAATATCGTGCCTTCTGGGCCCGCCTCGGACGCGGCGAATATGATGCCGGCGCTTATAAGCGCCTCGCCAAAGGCAACAGAGAAATATGGATCCAGGCGTCCTATATCCCGTCTCAAAGGGCGGGAAGCCATTCAAGGTGGTAAAATTTGCCGCCGATATCACTGCTGCGAAGAAGCAGGCGGTCGAGGATGCCGGAAAGCTGGAGGCGATCTCGCGCTCGCAGGCAGTGATCGAATTCACCCCGAACGGCGAGATCCTGACCGCCAACGAGAATTTCTGCCAGGCCATGGGATATTCCCTGGCTGAGATTGCCGGCAAGCATCACAGGATGTTCTGCGATCCCGCCTATGTCAGCACCGAGGATTACAGCAACTTCTGGCGGCGTCTCGCCGCCGGCGAATACATCGCCAACGAATTCGTCCGCTTCGGCAAGGGCGGCCGTGAAATCTGGATCCAGGCGGCCTATAACCCGATCGTCGATGCCGACGGCAACGTCTACAAGGTCGTGAAGTTCGCAACCGACGTCACCCCGCGGATGAGCGCGATTTCCCAACTCGGGGGCGCGCTGCGCCTTCTCTCGGAGGGCGATCTGACGAAGACCGTGGATACACCCTTCGTTCCCTCGATGGAGCAGTTGCGCCACGATTTCAACACCACCATCCAGGGTCTTGCCGAGACGATGAAGACAATCGGCGAGAATGGCGGCGCGATCGCCGCCGGCTCGCGCGAGATTGGTGCATCGGCCGATTCCTTCTCCAAGCGAACGGAACAGCAAGCCGCGTCCGTGGAGGAGACGGCAGCAGCGCTCGAAGAGATCACCACCACGGTCAACGATTCCAGCCGCCGCGCCGACGAGGCAGGCCGCCTCGTCGCCAAGACCAAGCAAGGCGCCGAACAATCCGGCACGGTGGTCCGCAATGCCGTGGCGGCGATGGACCAGATCGAACAATCGTCACGCGAGATCACCAACATCATCGGCGTCATCGACGACATTGCCTTCCAGACCAACCTGTTGGCGCTGAATGCCGGTGTCGAGGCGGCGCGTGCCGGTGAAGCCGGCAAGGGTTTTGCCGTTGTCGCCCAGGAAGTGCGTGAACTCGCTCAGCGCTCCGCCAAGGCCGCCAAGGAGATCAAGGCGCTGATCAACACCTCGAGCGAGCTCGTCAAGAACGGCGTCGGCCTCGTCGGCCAGACCGGCAAGGCACTCGAGGAGATTGTCGTCCAGGTCGGCGATATCAACGGCAATGTCGTCGCCATCGTCGAAGCGTCGAAGGAACAGGCAACCGGCCTCAAGGAGATCAACCAGGCGGTCAACTCACTGGATCAGGCAACCCAGCAGAATGCCGCAATGGTCGAGGAAAGCACCGCCGCCAGCCATAAGCTTGCGATGGAAGCCGAAGCGCTGCGCGTCCTCCTGTCGAGGTTCCGCCTGCCGGGCGAAGTCCACAGCAGGCACGAAGTAAAACAAGGCTCGCCGGCGCTGCATCTCGTTTCCAGGGTGGCAAGGGCGCAGGGCGCGGCCGCGGCTGGCGCCAAAAGCTGGGAAGAGTTCTGACCCTGTCTTCCGTTCCCGGCGTAAGACGACAGCGTTTTAAAATAACAACAGCACGAAACAGGGATAGGCGCGCCGCATGAGGTTCATGCGGCGCGCTTTGATATGTCAGCCGAACAGCGCGAAGGTCGCCTGCAGAATGCCGACGACGGCCCAGGCAAGCATCGCCTTGGCGTCCAGCGCGGCGACCTCGTTGTCGGACATGAACCCCTTGTCCGGAAGCGGCCCGATCAGCGCATTGGCAACGGGGCCGAGCGGCAGCATGCCGGCGAGGATATACATAGTGCCGGTATGGAGGCTCGGACCGGACGCAACGCCGGCATGATTACCGGACCTGGTTTGCCTCCGCTTCCCGTTTGCGGATCATGGGAGCGGCCTGAAGGACGAGAGCATCCAGACCGTTTTCCTCCTTCTCGAGAATTTCGAACAATTGCCGCCGCATCCGCGGCTCCCAGAATTTGTTGATATGGTTGGCGACCCCCTCCACAGCCTCGCTTGCCGGCTGGCTCTTGAAGAAGGTGGCGATCTGGTTTGCCATGTAGACGAGTTTTGTCTTGGTATCATGCGACATCGGCAATGCTTCCGGGCGAGATGCGGTGCGGGTGGGTGAAAATCTCGAAATCCTCGCCGCGCACCAGCGCGACGAGTGTCATGCCGGCCGCTTCGGCCGTGCGGATCGCTAGAGCCGTCGGCGCTGAAATGGCAATGAGCACCGGGCTGCCGAGGATCGCCGCCTTCTGCACCATCTCGACAGACAGCCGACTGGTGACGACAACGGCGCCGTGTCCGCCACTTTCGCCGGCGCCGATGACGGCGCCGCAGAGCTTGTCCAGCGCATTGTGCCGGCCGACATCTTCGCGCACGGCAATCAGTCCGCTGCCGGGAAGATAAAACCCGGCGCCATGCACCGCCCGCGTCTCCCGATGCAGCGGCTGCGCCTCGTTCAGCAACGATACGGCCCCGACGATATCGGCATGCGACAGCGACAGCGGCGATGCCGAGACATCGGGCACCGGCCGCACCGCCTGCTCGATCGATTCGATGCCGCAGAGCCCGCAGCCAACCGGGCCCGCCATGCTGCGGCGGCGCGCCCGCAGCCGATCGGCGACGTCGTCGACCAGACTGACCTGCACGTCGATGCCCTGCTCACCCTCGACGATCTCGATGCCTGCGACCTCCGCCCGCTCGGTAACGATGCCTTCGGTCAGACTGAAGCCGACGGCAAAATCCTCGAGGTCAGCAGGTGTCGCCATCATCACGGCATGGGTACTGCCGCCATAGGAAAAAGCGATCGGCACTTCCTCCGGCACGATGCGCGAACCGCTATGCATGATGCCGTTGCGGCGGGCAGTTTCGGGTGCGCGGGCGCTGGTGGGGAAGATCATAATGCAAGCTCCCCCTTCTCCCCAGCGGGGAGAAGTGCTGAGCGAAGCGAGGCGATGAGGGGGGCGAGCGACGGTAGGAGCGAGCGAACCGAGCGTAAGCGAGGTGCATTGCCATTTGCAGCACCGTCCCCCTCATCCGCCCTACGGGCACCCAACGGGGTAGAGCCACTGGTCTCGACCCGTCCTTCGGACCCCCGCTGGGGAGAAGGGGGCGAGGCACCGCCACGAAGAACGGAATATCGTTCCCCCATCCTCACTCCGCTGCTTCGAGCTTGCTGGCGATGCGGCGTGATTGCCGCGCCTGCTCGTCATATTCGCGCTGCCATTCGCTCGGCCCGTTGGAGGGCGAGACCTGCACCGCCGTCACCTTGTATTCCGGGCAGTTCGTCGCCCAGTCGGAAAAGTCGGTGGTGATGACATTCGCCTGCGTATTGGGATGATGGAAGGTGGTATAGACGACACCCGGCGCGACGCGATCGGTGATCAGTGCCCTCAACGTCGTGTCGCCGGAGCGGCTGACGAGCTTCACCCAGTCGCCATCGCGAATGCCGCGCTGTTCGGCATCGTGCGCATGGATTTCCAGCCGGTCCTCCGCATGCCAGGTGACATTCTCGGTCCGCCGCGTCTGCGCCCCGACATTGTACTGGCTGAGGATACGGCCGGTGGTGAGCAGCAGCGGGAAGCGCGGACCGGTGCGCTCGTCGGTCGCCACATATTCGGTGCGGATGAACTTGCCCTTGCCGCGCACGAAACCGTTGATATGCATGATCGGCGAGCCGAGCGGGTTCTTTTCGTTGCAGGGCCACTGCACCGAACCCATCTTGTCGAGATAGTCGTAGGAGACCATCGCGAAACTGGGCGTCGTCATGGCGATCTCGTCCATTATCTCCGACGGATGGGCATAATTCCAATTAAGCCCCATGGCCTGGGCAAGTTTCTGCGTCACTTCCCAGTCGCCATAGCCGTTGCGCGGCGACATTACCTTGCGCACGCGGTTGATGCGGCGTTCGGCATTGGTGAAGGTGCCGTCCTTCTCGAGGAAGGTCGAGCCCGGCAGGAAGACATGGGCGTAGTTGGCGGTCTCGTTGAGGAACAAGTCCTGCACGACGACGCATTCCATCGCCGCAAGCCCGGCCGCGACATGTTTGGTATCCGGATCGGACTGGAGAATGTCCTCGCCCTGGACGTAGAGGCCCTTGAAGGAGCCGTCGACCGCCGCATCCAGCATGTTCGGAATGCGCAGGCCCGGCTCGTTGTCGAGCTTCACGCCCCAGAGCTTTTCGAAGATGTCGCGCGTCGCATCGTCGGAAATGTGCCGGTAGCCCGGCAGTTCGTGCGGGAAGGAGCCCATGTCGCAGGAGCCCTGCACATTGTTCTGGCCGCGCAACGGGTTCACGCCGACGCCCGGACGACCGATATTGCCGGTCGCCATCGCCAGATTGGCGATCGCGATGACCGTGGTCGAGCCCTGGCTGTGTTCGGTGACGCCGAGGCCGTAGTAGATTGCACCGTTGCCGCCCTTGGCATAGAGCCGTGCCGCACCACGCAGATCCGCCGCCGGCACGCCGGTGAAAATCTCCGTTTCTTCGGGACTGTGCTGCGGCTCAGCGACGAAAGCGGCCCAATCTTCGAATTCCGACCAGTCGCAGCGCTCGCGGATGAAGGTCTCGTCATAGAGCCCTTCGGTGACAAGCACATGCGCCAGCGCCGTCATGACGGCGACATTGGTGCCGGGCTTCAGCGGCAGGTGGTAGGAGGCCTCGATATGCGGCGACCGGACGATATCGGTGCGGCGCGGATCGATGACGATGAGCTTGGCGCCCTGGCGCAGCCGCTTCTTCAGCCGCGAGGCGAACACCGGATGCCCGTCGGTCGGATTGGCGCCGATGATGACGACGACATCGGATTGTTCGACGCTGTCGAAATTCTGCGTGCCGGCCGACGTGCCGAACGTCTGGCCGAGGCCGTAGCCTGTCGGCGAATGACAGACGCGGGCGCAGGTGTCGACATTGTTGTTGCCGAAGCCGGCACGGACCAGCTTCTGCACCAGGTAGGTTTCTTCATTGGTGCAGCGCGACGAGGTGATGCCGCCGACCGCCTCACGACCATATTGATACTGGATGCGGCGAAACTCCGACGCAACATGCGCGAAGGCCTCGTCCCAACTCACCTCGCGCCAGGGATCGCTGACCTTTTCGCGGATCATCGGGTTGAGGATGCGGTCCTTATGGGTGGAGTAACCGTAAGCAAAGCGGCCCTTGACGCAGGAATGGCCGCGATTGGCCTGGCCTTCCTTCCAAGGCACCATGCGCACCAGCTCCTCGCCGCGCATTTCCGCCTTGAAGGAACAGCCGACGCCGCAATAGGCGCAGGTGGTGACGGCCGAATGCTCGGGCTGACCGATCTCTATCACCGACTTCTCCGTCAGCGTCGCCGTCGGGCAAGCCTGGACGCAGGCGC
Organism: Rhizobium leguminosarum bv. trifolii WSM2297; assembly: GCF_000271845.1. The sequence continues at coordinate 3,276,024 of NZ_JH719395.1, forward strand.
CGCAGGAGACGCATTCGGAATCGATGAAGCTTTCGTGCGCACCCGCTGAAACGCGCGAGCCGAAACCACGGCCCTCGATCGTCAGCGCGAAAGTGCCCTGGACTTCCTCGCAGGCGCGCACGCAACGCGAACAGACGATGCACTTGGAGGAATCAAAGGTGAAATAGGGATTTGACTCGTCCTTCGGCGTCCATTGCAGATTGATGTCGCCGTTGTTGCGCGCCCTGACGTGGTTATCGCCATCATAGCCGTAGCGCACATCGCGCAGACCGACGGCGCCCGCCATATCCTGCAATTCGCAATCGCCGTTGGCAGCACAGGTCAGACAGTCGAGCGGATGGTCGGAAATATAGAGTTCCATCACGCCGCGGCGGATATCTTTCAGCCGTCCCGTCTGCGTGTACACCACCATGTTAGCGGCCACCGGCGTCGTGCAGGAGGCCGGCGTACCATTGCGGCCCTCGATCTCGACAAGGCAGAGCCGGCAGGAGCCGAAGGCGTCGATCATGTCGCTGGCGCAGAGCTTCGGCACCGTGATGCCGGCCTCCATCGACGCGCGCATGATCGACGTACCCTCAGGCACACTGATCTGCTGCCCATCGATGGTGAGCGTCACCATCGTTTCCGACGTCGAAGCGGGAGTGCCGTAGTCGATTTCATGGATGAGAGACAAGGTCGGCCTCCTGTATGGAAATAGAATTGAGCAGGTCAGGGCGGCGTTCGAGGCTCCCCCCCTCTGGCCTGCCGGCCATCTCCCCCACAAGCGGGGAGATCACAAGCGGCTCGCGCGTCCTGCCCATTTGGCGTTTCGCCGCGCTGACACGCGAATTGTCTGGGGAAACCAGCGCGCCCAGCCAATCTCCCCACCTGTGGGGGAGATGGCCGGCAGGCCAGAGGGAGGCTGGCGCGTGGAGAGTCATCACTCAGCCGCCTCCACCAGAGGTGCCGGCGAAAAATCTTCCGGGAAATGCGTCATGGCGCTCATCACCGGATAGGGCGTGAAACCGCCCAGCGCGCAGAGCGAGCCGAATTTCATCGTGTTGCAGAGATCGGCGAGCAGCGCCCGGTTCTTCTCCGGCTCGATGCCATTCGCGATCTTGTCGGCCGTCTCGACGCCGCGCGTCGAGCCGATGCGGCAGGGCGTGCACTTGCCACAGCTTTCGACGGCGCAGAATTCCATGGCGAAACGCGCCTGCTTCAGCATATCGGCGGTATCGTCGAAGATGACGATGCCGGCATGGCCGATCAGCCCGTCTTTGGCGGCGAAAGCTTCATAGTCGAACGGCGTGTCGAACAGCGCCCGCGGGAAATAGGCGCCGAGCGGCCCGCCGACCTGCACGGCCTTGACCGGCCGTCCAGTCGCCGTGCCGCCGCCGATCCTGTCGACAATATCGCCGAGCGAAAGACCGAAAGCGGTTTCGTAGAGACCGCCATATCGGACATTGCCGGCGATCTGCAGCGGAATGGTGCCGCGCGAGCGGCCCATGCCGAAATCGCGATAGAAGGCGGCGCCCTTCTGCATGATCACCGGCACCGAGGCGAGCGAGATCACGTTGTTGATGACGGTCGGACAGTCGAACAGCCCCTTATGCGCCGGCAGCGGCGGCTTGGCGCGCACGACGCCGCGCTTGCCTTCGAGGCTGTTCAGCAGAGCCGTTTCCTCGCCGCAGACATAGGCGCCGGCGCCGGTGCGCACCTCCATATCGAAGGCGCGGCCCGAGCCGAGCACCGATAGTCCGAGGATGCCTGCCTGCCTGGCGATGCCGATGGCCGCGGTCATCGCCGCAATCGCATGCGGATATTCCGAGCGCGTATAAACGAAACCCTTCGTCGCACCGGTCGCAAGTCCAGCGATCGCCATGCCCTCGACCAGCACAAAGGGATCGCCCTCCATGATCATCCGGTCGGCAAAGGTGCCGCTGTCGCCCTCGTCGGCGTTGCAGACGATATATTTGCGGTCGCCGCTAGCATCGAGAACGGTCTTCCACTTGATGCCTGTGGGGAAACCCGCACCGCCGCGGCCGCGCAGGCCGGAATCGGTGACTTCCTTGACAACTTCGGCGGATGTCATCGACACGGCGCGGCGAAGTCCGGCCAGACCGCCATGCGCCTCGTAATCGGCAAGCGAAAGCGGATCGGTGATGCCGCAGCGGGCGAAGGTCAGGCGGGTCTGTTCTTTCAGGAACGGGAGGTCTTCAACCTCCCCGAGACAGAGCGGGTGTTCGCCGCCATTGATGACCCCGGCGTCGAACAGCGCAGGTACATCTCTTGTCTTAACCGGTCCGTAGCCGATGCGCTTGCCGGCAATCTCGACCTCAACAAGCGGTTCCAGCCAGAACATTCCGCGCGAGCCGTTGCGCACGATCTCGGCATCGAGGCCGCGGGCGGCGATCTCCTGGGCAATCGCCATTGCCACCTTTTCGGCCCCGAGCGCCAGCGCAGCGGCATCGCGCGGAACATATATTCTGATCGTCATCGGCGTGCCTCCGCAACCAGTTCCGCCGCCAGCTCATCGTCGACCCGGCCATAGACCTCGCCGTCGAGCATCGCCGACGGGGCGCAGGCGCAGAGCCCGAGACAGTAGACCGGCTCCAGCGTCACGCTGCCATCGAGCGTCGTCTGGTGAAAATCGATGCCGAGCAGCGTCTTAATTCGCTCGGCCAGCGCATCGCCGCCCATCGACTGACAGGCTTCAGCGCGACAGAGCTTCAGCACGTGCCGCCCGGTCGGGTGGTCGCGGTAATCGTGATAGAAAGTCACCACGCCATGCACCTCGGCGCGGGAGAGGTTCAATTCCTCGGCGATCACAGGCAGGGCTTCCGCCGGCAAATAGCCGAATTCTTCCTGAACTTCGTGCAGAATGGGAAGCAGCGGCCCTTCGAGAAAGCGAAGATCGGCAATGATGGCACGAGTGCGCGCTGTGATATCGCCTTCGGCGATATGAATGGTCATAAGGCAGCCCTCCCAGCCGCTTGCTCGTTTACAGGAAATGGCAGGCTCCCCAGGCACGCACCATTCCATACACAGCATCTCAGGGAAGCCGCCGGCAATCAATAAAGCTATCCTGTGGATCGATAGGTTTTTTCTATCAGAGTTCTTCATCCCGCACCAGCACCCGCGCTTCGTGCAGCAAGGCCGAGACCAGCGGCGTAAAGGGTTCGCGGTAAGGCGCGACAAGACCGACCAGATGATGGGCCTCCGGCTCAACGATCGGTATCATCCGGATTTCCACCGGAAAACCAAAGGATTTCGCGACGTTGCGCGGCATAATGCTCGCCCAGCGGCCGGTCCTGACATGCGAGAACAGCACGATCATCGAATTGGATTCGAGCGTCGGATGCACCGTGGCGCCGGCTTCCGTCAGATGGCGGTTGATGATGCGGCGGTTCTGCATGTCGGCGGTCAATAGACAAAGCCGAAGATCGCCGACCTCCTTCCAGGTCACATTGTCGCGATCGGACAGCGGGCTGCCCGCAGCGGTAATCAGATGATAACGCTCGGCATAGAGGGGGACGCTGGTGACACGGCCGAGCGGCTCGTTTTCGAGATAGGTGATGCCGGCATCGATTTCGAGATTCTCAAGCATGCTCAGCACCTGCAGCGAATTGCGCGAGACGATCGAGAAGGTGACGCCGGGGTGCCGTTCCTGAAAGGGCGTGGTGATGCGCGACAGCATGGCGAGCGCCGTCGGAATGGCGGCAAGGCGAATGTGGCCGGAAAGGCCGCGGCGCGCGGCGCGCATCTCCTCACGCATGGTGCGGGCATCGCCGACGATACGCCGGGCCCATTCCAGTACGCGCTGCCCCTCCGGCGTCAGCCCCTGGAACCGCGAGCCGCGCTGCACCAGCATGACCCCCAATTGATCTTCGAGCTGCCGGATGGCGGCCGAAAGCGTTGGTTGCGAAATCCCGCATTCCTCCGCGGCACGGCCGAAATGCTTTTCATTGGCAAGGGCGATGAAGAATTCAAGTTTATCGATCATCCGGTCTCCCGCGACATTTCGCGTCCGGCCTTATCTTCGACGTAGCGGCCGTGCTCCGCAAGGGCGGCTCGCTAAAGCGCATCACGTAAGGCAAACTAATGCGACGCGCTTGAAGTCTTCGTTTCCAGCATGTCCTTATCGCAAAACCCGCCGCACGCTTTTGCGCGACGGGCTTCAACAGTTTTCTGCAATCGGAAAAAGATCGAACAGTGTTTCGAGGAAGGCAAGCACGCTGACATTGCCGATACTGTAATAAACCAGCCTGCCTTGGCGGCGCGTATTGACCAGGCCTTCGAGCCTCAAACGCGCAAGCTGCTGCGAAACCATCGCCTGCTGTATGCCAAGGATATTTTCGATTTCACCGACCGTCCGCTCCTCTTTTGCCAGTATGCAGAGGATCAGCAGCCGGGTGTGATGCGCCAAAGCTTTCAGCAGATCGCTCGCTTCATGGGCTTTTCCAGCGAGTATGTGCAAGTCCTGGCCGGTCATCCCCGGCTCCGGTTTAGGCAACGGCATTCGACATCTCGGAAGGGAAGCGGTGTAGTCGACCGGAACAATAGCATATTCGCAGAGGCGAGTTGATCAATAGTGATGAAATGCCAAAAAAGGTCCAAGTAAATCAGCAGATAAGCTGTCCGCCATTGATCTCGATCACCTGGCCGGTAATGTATCCCGAAAGTAAGGGAGCCGCCAGGAACAGATAGGCGGGAGCGCAGTCCTCCGCCGTGCCGAGCCGCTGCAGCGGGATGGATTTCCGGGTCTGCTCCAGCTTTTCTTTGGAGGAATAACGCTCGTGGAAATCCGTCTCGATCGTTCCCGGCGAGACGCAGTTGACGCGGATGCCATCCGGGGCAAGCTCGCGGGCAAGCGCCTTGGAATAGGTCGCAACGAAGGCTTTCGAGGCCGAATAGATCGACGAGCCGGGGCTGCCGCCGGTCAGCGCCGAAATCGAGACGGTGTTGACGATGGCAGCACCCTCGGCCGCCTTCAATGCCGACAGCAATGCGCGCGTCAGCGCCACCACCGACGTCTGGTTCAACCGTATGACCGCCTCATATTCCGCGTCGGTCAGCGTGGCAGCGGGAAAACGGCCAAGCATGGTGCCGGCATTGTTGACGAGCACGTGGACCCTGTCGAAGAAAGCGAGAACATCTTCGGCAAATTGCGCCGCCCCGCCCGCGGCGGAGAAATCGGCATGCAGCAGCAGCGCCCGTCTTTCCGATTCGGCCGTCAGCAGGAAATCCGGCAGGTCCCGCCCCGGCTTGCGCCCGGTATGGACGATGACCTTCGCGCCGCAATCCAGAAACTGCCGAGCGACTTCGAGGCCGATGCCGCGGCCGGCGCCGGTGACGACGACATTGCGATTTTCGAACAGTCTGGGATGAAACACGAAGCCGCCCTCTTAGAGCATGAGGCCGAAAAGTGTGAGCGGTTTTCGGACGACGTCATGCTCTAGCTCTAGAATTTAGAAGAGGATTCAGATTTTAGGCCGACACGGCCTAAAATCATCCTGTTCTAGCGGACAGTGCCGCCGGTTGCGTCACTCGCCCTTACATATGAGCGCGCCAGCCGAAAGAAAGGCAGGCATCGATCTTTCTGCGGAAAGCCAGGACGAAACAACCAGCTAGTTTTCGGTCTCCAGCAGCCGCGCACCCGGCCCTTCCTTGCCGAGCCGGTCGCAGGGATTGCGCAGCGGACAGCTTTCGATCGACAGGCAGCCGCAGCCGATGCAGCCGGTCAGGCGATCGCGCAGCGAACTGAGCCGGCTGATCCGCGCGTCGAGATCGTCCTTCCATCGTGCCGACAACGTCTGCCAATCGGCGACCGTCGGCGTGCGCCCCTGCGGCAGGGACTGGAATGCCGCCTGGATTTCCGCAAGCGGAATGCCGACACGCTGCGCCACCTTGATGATGCCGAGGCGGCGAAGCACATCGCGCCCATAGCGGCGCTGGTTGCCGCGGGAGCGGATGCTCGAGATCAAACCTTTGGTCTCGTAAAAATGCAGCGCCGAAACGGCAAGACCGCTGCGCTCGGCCACTTCGCCGACAGTCAGGAGCTTGCCGAGCGGGGCTGCCGGAATTGTATCCATCGCCTCTTGACCTCAATATTGGTTGAGGTTTTATACCCTTTGCTCCTGCAGTCGTAAAGCCCGATCGGGCGCTTTCCGGCGCTCGCGCCCCTTACGCCGATATTGCCGCCTGAGGCAGCAAGCTGCGGTCCCGTTCCCGGCAGGTACGGGCCCACCGAGGAACACCCGAGCGGGATCCCGCTCGGGTGTTTCCCTCACATCGGCTCTATTCCGGCCGCGCGGACGGCTTGGTAATTTTGCGGTTGCGGGAAGAAAACCCGGGTGATAGTTTCCGCCGAAATAACAGGGGAGCTCCGTATCGCCGGGGCTGAGATGTGAGGCGCAAGCCTCTGGACCCTTCAAAGCTGATCTGGGTAATGCCAGCGGAGCGAGGTTCAGATGTTCTCAGGCGCACAAGTGTCACTCTATCCGATGTCCGGCAATTTCGTCGGCATCATTCTCGATGCCGTCAAGACACTCGATCCCTATCGCGACCGGCTGCGCATCGAGACCGACGACATCTCCACCCTGCTGGTCGGCCCGCCCGATGTCCTCTTCGCCGCCATGCTCGACCTCTTTGTCGCCGCCGCAAAGACCGGCGAGCACTGCGTTTTGTCCGCCGCGGTTTCACGCGGCTGCCCCGGCGAGCCCGACGACGCCATCTGCGGCGTCAACCCCTCCCACGGCCAGGCCGACCCGCTTACCGGGCGGATTACAGCCGCGCTTGCCGCCGTTGAAACCACGGCAGAAACCGGACAGCCGGCGGCGGCGCAATTCTCGCTCTACGTGATGGGAACCGGCAGCCATATGGACGAGATCTATGGCTGCATCGATTTCCTGAAGCGCTCCGGCACCTTCGACCGCGCCAAGAATTTCTGCACCCGGCTGGGAGGCGATGCCGGCGCCGTCTTCGCAACCATTCGTGAGGCCTTCTATCGCTTCGGCGACCCGGACGGGCACGTGACCCTCGACATCACGGTGTCGGCCAATAGCCCAACGAAAGCCTGAAATCGAACGCTGATGACACCGTCGCAACCATCGGATTCGCGCCTTGCCGCGCTCCGCGCCGCTCTTTACCGGGGCCTGCCCGCTTTGATCGCGGGCTGCGCCTTTTTGGCGGCATGGGAACTCTATGTCGATCTTTCCGGGATCAAACCTTCCATCCTGCCGGCGCCTTCGCGCATCGTCATCCAGGGCTGGCTGAACCGCGACGCGCTGATATCAAACACCTGGCCGACGCTCGGCGCGACACTCGGCGGCTTTGCGCTGTCGCTGGCCTTCGCCTTCGTCTCATCGATCCTGATGGATTTCATGCCCTTCATGCGCCGGGCATTGCTGCCGATCTTCATCGCCAGCCAGACCCTGCCGCTGGTGGCGATCGCGCCGCTCGTCGTCCTCTGGTTCGGTTTCGGCCTGTTGCCGAAGATCCTGCTGGTGGCGCTCGTCACCTTCTTCCCGCTGCTCGTCGCCCTGCTGCAGGGCTATGAATCGACCGACCGCGACATCGCCGAATTGCTGCATTCGATGAAGGCGAGCCGCTGGCGGATTTTCCACCTGGCACGGCTTCCCTCGGCGCTGCCCTATTTCTTCGCCGGCCTCAGGATCTCGATCACCTATGCCGTCGTCGGCGCGATCTTTGCCGAATATGCCGGCGCCGCCCGCGGCCTCGGCATTTATATTCTCAACGCCAAGAACAATTTCCGCCCCGATCTCGTGCTCGCCGCCGTCGTCGTCAGTGCCGTGCTGACGCTCTGCCTCTTCGGGCTGACGCTATTGATCCAGCGCGTGGTGATGCCCTGGCAACCATCCGGGGAGCGGCGCCGATGAGCGATGCTGTGATCGAATTGCGCAATATCTCGAAGTCCTTCGACGACATGAAGGTCTTGGGCGATATTTCGCTCAGCGTCACAAACGGCGAATTCGTCTCGATCGTCGGCCCGTCCGGCTCGGGAAAATCGACGGTGCTGCGATTGCTGACGCAGGCGCTTCGTCCCGATTCCGGCGCGTTGCTTTTCAAGGGCGCGCCGCTGGAAGAGGCGCCGCATTCCTTCGCTTTCATGCCGCAGCGCGATGCGCTGATGCCCTGGCGCCGGATCATCGACAATGCGGCACTTGGCCTCGAGGTGCGGGGCATGAGCCGCCGGGCGGCCCGCGCCATTGTGGCGCCGCTGTTCGAGCGTTTCGGCCTTGCCGGTTTCGAACACCATTATCCCTCCGAACTGTCAGGCGGCATGCGGCAGCGCGCCGCGCTGCTGCGCACCGTCGTCCAGACCCAGGACATGCTGCTGCTGGACGAGCCATTCGGCGCGCTCGACGCGCTGACACGCACGCAGATTCAGGAATGGCTGCAGGGCATGTGGACCGAACACCGCTGGACGGCGCTGCTGATCACCCACGATGTTCGCGAAGCCGTGTTCCTCTCCGACCGCATCTACGTGCTTTCGGCCCGGCCGGCGCACATCATCCGTGAATTCCACGTTCCCCTGCCCCGCCCGAGAAGCCTTGCCGATCTCGGCTCGCCGGCGGCCCAGGCGATCGAAACCGAAATCCTGCAAACCCTGCTGCATCCGCTAGAACGGGATGATTTCAGGCCGGCCGGCCTAAAATCTGAATCCTGTTTCTAATTTAAAGAGTTAGAGCATGATGTCATGAGAAAACCGCTCACATCTTTCGGGACCATGCTCTAGAGACCTGAGGAGGTCACCATGCTGCTTCTCACCCGTCGCCAGACGATCTTCACTGCCATCGCGGCAAGCCTTGCCGGCCGTCCGGCCTTCGCCCAGTCGGCGCCCGCAAAGGCTCGCATCGCGCTCGACTGGACGCCCAACACCAACCATATCGGCATCTATGTCGCCAAGGCGAAGGGTTTTTATGCCGCCGCCGGCCTCGATGTCGAAATTCTTCCCTTTGCCGACACCAGCGCCGGAACCCTGGTATCGAACGGCGTCGCCGACTTCGGCATCAGCAGCGAGATCGAGGCCATCACGCAGCGCGCCGCCGGCGGCGACGTGAAGATGGTCTACGGCGTCGTGCAGACCGAAACAGCGCGGCTGATCTTCAAGGGCGGACGCGACGACATCAAGAGCCCCAGGGATCTCGACGGCAAGACCTATGGCGGCTTTGGCGGCACCTGGGAGAGCGCGCTGGTCTCCGCGATGATCCGCAACGATGGCGGCAAAGGCGAGGTCAAGACCGTCACGCTCGGCACCTCCGCCTACGAGGCGCTGGACAATGGCTCGATCGATTTCACCCTGGAGATCTATACCTGGGAAGGCGTTGCCGCCGAATTGGAAAACCGCAAGATTGCCCGCTTCCACTATTCCGATTATGGCATTCCCGACGAGCAGACCACGGTCATCGTCTCCAGCGACGCCTATCTCTCGACCAATCGGGACAATGCCCGTGCTTTCATTCAGGCGACGCGACAGGGTTATGCCTACTCAGTCGATCATCCCGACGAAGCCTGCGCGCTGCTGATATCAGAGAGCAACGGCGCGCTGATGAACACCGAATTGGTGAAAGCGTCGCAGAAGGCACTGATCGAAGGACACTTCCTGAAGTCCGAGGCGGGTGTGATCGGCACCCTCGATCCGGCAAAGGCCGATGCCATCGGCGGCTTCCTCCTCGAGAACGGCATCCTGGTCGATGCGAATGGCGCCGCACTCAAGGAGAAGCCGGACTTTTCCACCTATTATACCAACGAACTGCTGGACTGAGCCCGGCCTGATCTTGCCCGCCACGGCGTTCCGCGGCAAAGTCCTCGGGTACTGCATGATTTCTTAAATCGGAATCGGTTATAAGAAAAATGATGTGGTAATTCAAAGTGTTACAGCGCCTTTGCGCGTCGCTAAGACGCACGGCGCTGTAGGGCGAGGAACACGATGCGACAACAGGAACGACTGGCCGGAGCCGACTTTTTACGCGCGACGGCCTGTCTTCTGGTGCTTGCCCATCATCTGACGCTCCGGCTGGATATGCGCAGAATTCCCGACGAATTGGGACCGACCGCAAACATCCTCCGCTTCGGCAATTTCGGCGTCGCCATCTTCTTTGTGCTCAGCGGCTTTCTTCTTGCCCATCCCTTCTGGCGCTCGCTCGACGCGGGCGGCAATATGCCGAGCCTCCGCCATTACACCATCCGCAGAGCGGCGCGCATCGCGCCGGGCTTCTGGGTGGCCGCAACCGTCAGCTTCGCCCTCAGCCTGACGCTGCTTGCTCTGCCGCTGACGCCGGAGCTGACACTGCGCTACGTCTCCGGGATGCTGTTCATGAGCCAGTGGCATTGGCGCACATTGTTTCCCGTCGAAGCGGACGGGCCGCTCTGGTCCATTCCCTTCGAGGTCACCAGCTATGTGCTCCTGCCGGCCTGCTTTCTCTTGCTGTTTCGTTTGCCTCTCCTCAGGCAGCGTCCGCTGCTTGCCCGCTTGGCGTGGCTTTGCGTCATCTCAGGCGTACTCCTCGCCCATCTGCTGATCCTCATCGCCTTTCCGCTCGACGACATCGGACGCGGCTGGCAATACGGCCTCCAGGGCGGGGCGAAGGAGTGGATGCCGAGATATAATCCGATCGGCTTCTTTGCCGTCTTCGCTCTCGGTGCCTTCGCCGCCGGCGTCGAGGTCATGCTCAAAAGACGGTCCACCTTCTGGTTGGATGCCGCAGCACTGCTGGCCCTCGCCGTTGCCGGCTACCGCCTCGTCATATCGCCCGGCGGCACCCCCGAAGCCTACGGCTGGCTCGATATCCCCTATGGCTTTCCGGTCTTTCCGCTGGCGATCGCCACGGCGCTGGTTTCGCTCTGCCATTCGCAGCGCCTGGGCAGGCTGCTCGACAATGCGCCCGTCCGCTACATCGCAAAGATCTCCTTCGGCATCTATATCTGGCAGGAGATCATCCTGATCTCGATCCAGAGGCTCGATCCCGGTTCGTTCGGGGTGTCCACGGAAAATGTCGTCACCGGCTGGCTGCAGTCCTGCGGACTGGCGGCCACACTTATCCTTCTCGTCGCCAGCCTGAGCTACCACCTGCTGGAAAGACCGGCGATCGACTTCGGCAACCGCCTGACATCCACCCAACCCAATCGGGCTACTCCTTTCAAAGTATAAATTTTCACTCTTCTCAACTACAAGCATTAAGGTTAACGGCGAATACTCCCATTTTTGGTTTCTTTAGGGTTACAGAATTCTTATTTATACCGATGACAAACGATACGTGAGCATGTATCTGTCTCCCTGTAGTTCAGTATCGCAGCTAATCTTGTGGACCTTGCGTAATGAATGCTTTTACTTCGAAGACTAATTCACGCTTCGATCCGTCTCAGCGTCAGGACAAAACCAGGACCCTGGTTGTCGCGAACTCGAACATTCGCCAGCCGAGCAGCTTTTCGCCTGTCGACAGAAGGATGGCTATGCGACTGGGCGTGAAGCGGCTGTTCGACATCGTCGCCTCAGTCAGCGCCCTCACCGTGCTGGCGCCGTTTTTTCTGGCGATCGCTCTCTTCATCAAACTCGACGACGGCGGTCCGGTATTTTTTCGGCAGATCCGCTGGGGACTGAACGGCCGGAAGATCATGGTCTTCAAGTTCCGCTCGATGCGCGCCGAAGATTGTGATCCGAGCGGCATTCAACAGACCGTCAAGGGCGACAGCCGTATGACCTCCATCGGCGCGGTGCTTCGAAGGACCAACATCGACGAACTGCCGCAGCTTTTCAACGTGCTTGTCGGCGAGATGTCGCTGGTCGGTCCGCGCTGCCATGCGATCAATATGCGTGCAGCCGGCAGGCTCTATGAGGAACTGGTGCCGGACTACCACCAACGCCACATCATGCGCCCCGGCATCACCGGCCTCGCGCAGACGCGCGGCTGGCGCGGCCCGACGGCGCGACCGTTGCAAGCTCGCGCCCGCATCGCCTGCGACATCTACTATGTCCGGAATTTCAGCCTGTTGCTCGACTTGAAGATTTTATTGAAGACACTGGTCATCGAGCTGCGCGGCGGCACCGGCTTCTGAGGCATACCGGTCTCTGAGAGGCATCGGCAAAGCGGCCACTCTTTACAAGATGAAGCCGTCCGATGGCGCTGTCATCCGCCTGCCGATCAACGGACACAAAAAAGGCGGCTGTTGAGCCGCCTTTGATCATCGCAGTCGATTGCGATCAGTCCTGTTGAACGATGCCGCTCAGATGCGTCAGTTCCATGATGAAGTGCTCGAGCTTCGACTTGTGTTCGTGCAGCTCGGCATGTTCGAGCTCCAGGCGGGCAGCTTCAATGCGACGGGTCAGCTCGTCCTTGTGGAGTTCCTCGACCGGAACGGCGGATTCGGCAAGCAATGTGCAGCCGGTCGGCAGGATATCGGCAAAACCGCCGAATACGACATAGTCCTGCTTCTTGCCGGAGGCCGAACGCACGCTCACGACACCGGGCTTGACTGTCGTCATCGTCGGCGCATGGTGCGCCATGACGGTCATTTCGCCTTCCGTCGCGGGAATGACGACCTCGGTCACCATCTCCGACAGCAGCAGACGCTCCGGCGAAACGAGCTCAAAGTTGAAATTGTCAGCCATCAGTGACTTACCTTCTCGGCTATGGCTTTCGCATCTTGCAATTGGGTCCCGCAGAACGGGCAGTGCATTATCGCTTGGTCGAGATAACCGAGGCCTTCCTCGCTCTGGACCAGACCGACCACCATCATCAGCACGCCGTTATCGGCGCGATAGATGGTCGGCGCGGCTGGTTCCGGAAGATCCGCCACGACCCCTTTCAGGGAATCGCAGCAGAATATCTCGTCTAGCGCGTCGCTCATCAAGCAGCTGCGAGCTTCTTGGCCTTTTCGATCGCCTCTTCCATCGAGCCGACCATGTAGAAGGCAGCCTCCGGCAGGTGATCGTACTCGCCGCTGACGAGACCCTTGAAGCCCTTGATCGTGTCTTCGAGAGCAACCAGCTTGCCCGGCGAGCCGGTGAAGACTTCGGCGACGAAGAACGGCTGCGACAGGAAACGCTCGATCTTGCGGGCGCGGGCAACAGCGATCTTGTCCTCTTCGGACAGTTCGTCCATGCCCAGGATGGCGATGATGTCCTGCAGGGCCTTGTAGCGCTGCAGCGTCGACTGGACCTTACGGGCGACTTCGTAGTGCTCTTCGCCGACGACCAGCGGGTCGAGCATGCGCGAGGTCGAGTCGAGCGGATCGACGGCCGGGTAGATGCCCTTTTCAGCGATCGAGCGCGACAGAACCGTCGTCGCGTCAAGGTGCGCGAACGAGGTTGCCGGCGCCGGGTCGGTCAAGTCGTCGGCCGGAACGTAAATGGCCTGGACCGAGGTGATCGAGCCGGTCGTCGTCGTGGTGATGCGCTCCTGCATCTGGCCCATGTCGGTTGCGAGCGTCGGCTGATAACCGACGGCCGACGGGATGCGGCCGAGCAGAGCCGACACTTCGGAGCCTGCCTGGGTGAAGCGGAAGATGTTATCGACGAAGAACAGAACGTCCTGGCCCTGATCGCGGAAATGTTCGGCGACCGTCAGGCCGGTCAGAGCGACGCGGGCGCGAGCGCCCGGCGGTTCGTTCATCTGGCCGTAAACCAGCGCGGCCTTCGAGCCTTCGCCGCCGCCATGCTTGTTGACGTTCGATTCGATCATTTCATGGTAAAGGTCGTTGCCTTCGCGGGTGCGTTCACCGACGCCCGCGAAAACCGAATAACCACCATGCGCCTTGGCGACGTTGTTGATCAGTTCCATGATCAGAACGGTCTTGCCGACGCCGGCGCCGCCGAACAGGCCGATCTTGCCGCCGCGTGCATAGGGCGCCAGAAGGTCGACGACCTTGATGCCGGTGACTAGGATCTGTGCTTCCGTCGACTGTTCGACGTAAGAAGGTGCGTCCTGGTGGATGGCGCGCTTGTGGGCGGTGACCAGCGGACCGGCTTCGTCGACCGGCTCACCGATGACGTTCATGATGCGGCCGAGCGTCTCGTTGCCGACCGGAACCAGGATCGGTTCACCGGTGTCGGTCACTTGCTGGCCGCGAACGAGACCTTCGCTCGAGTCCATCGCGATGGTGCGGACTTCGTTTTCGCCAAGGTGCTGCGCAACTTCGAGAACCAGACGGTTGCCGTTGTTGGTGGTTTCCAGGGCGTTCAGGATCTTCGGCAGTTCGCCTTCGAAAGCAACGTCGACGACGGCGCCGATAACCTGGGTGACTCTGCCGACAGAGCCGATCTTGGGGGTAGCTGCCTCAGCCATTTTCTGACCCTCTTTTCCTAGCTTCAGAGCGCTTCCGCGCCCGAAATGATTTCAATGAGTTCCTTGGTGATCTGCGCCTGACGCTGGCGGTTGTAGCTCAGCGTCAGCTTATTGATCATCTCACCGGCATTACGCGTCGCATTGTCCATCGCGCTCATCTTGGCGCCCATTTCGCCGGCGACGTTCTCGAGGAGCGCGCGGAAGACCTGGACGGAGATGTTGCGCGGGATCAGATCGTCGAGGATCGACGCCGGATCCGGCTCGTATTCGTAGACGGCGCCGGCATGGGCTTCATCCTCGGCAACAACGTCAGGAGCCTGGGCGGGAATAAGCTGCTGCGCCGTCGGAATCTGCGAGATCACCGATTTGAACTCGGAGTAGAACAGCGTGCAGACGTCGAACTCGCCGGCCTCGTACATCTCAATGAGACGCTTGCCGATCTGGTCGGCATTCTCGAAGCCGATGCGCTTGACGTCGCGCAGTTCCTTGCGCTCGACGATCAGCGAAGCATATTCGCGGCGAAGGATGTCGTAACCCTTCTTGCCGACGGTGAAGATCTTCACCGTCTTGCCCTCGGCAATCAGCCTGCGGACGTGATCGCGGGCAAAACGCGCAATCTGCGAATTGAAGCCACCGCATAGACCGCGTTCGGCGGTGCAGACGACCAGCAGATGCACCTGGTCCTTGCCGGTGCCGGTCATCAGTGTCGGCGCGCCATCGGCATCGGTGACGGCATTGGCGATGTTCGCCAGAACCGCACCCATGCGCTGCGAATAGGGCCTGGCGGCCTCGGCCGCCTCCTGCGCACGCCGAAGCTTCGCCGCGGCGACCATTTTCATCGCCTTGGTGATCTTCTGCGTCGCCTTGACGGAGGCGATCCGGTTTTTCAGATCCTTAAGTGAAGGCATCCGTTATCCGTCCTAACTTAGGGCCCGATTACGAGAAAGACTTTGCGAAGCTATCGAGAGCAGCAGTGAGCTTGCCCCTGGTATCATCGCTGATTGCCTTTTCCGTGCGGATTGCGTCGAGGATGGCGGAGCCTTCCGAACGCAGGTACGAAAGGAAGCCCTGCTCGAACTTGCCGACCGATGCGACCGGCAGCTTGTCGAGATAGCCGTTGACGCCGGCGAAAATCACGGCGACCTGCTCTTCCGTCTTCAGCGGCGAGAACTGCGGCTGCTTCAGGAGTTCGGTCAGACGTGCGCCACGGTTCAGAAGGCGCTGCGTCGCAGCGTCGAGGTCCGAACCGAACTGGGCGAAGGCGGCCATTTCGCGATACTGGGCGAGTTCACCCTTGATCGAGCCGGCAACCTGCTTCATCGCTTTGATCTGCGCCGACGAACCGACGCGGGAAACCGAGAGACCGACGTTCACGGCCGGGCGGATACCCTGGTAGAACAGGTCGGTTTCGAGGAAGATCTGGCCGTCGGTGATCGAAATCACGTTGGTCGGAATGAAGGCCGAAACGTCGTTGCCCTGCGTCTCGATGACCGGCAGAGCGGTCAGCGAACCGGCGCCCTGATCGTCGTTCATCTTCGCAGCGCGCTCGAGCAGGCGCGAATGCAGGTAGAAAACGTCGCCCGGATAGGCTTCGCGGCCCGGCGGGCGGCGCAGCAGCAGCGACATCTGGCGGTAGGACACGGCCTGCTTCGACAGGTCGTCGTAACCGATCAGCGCATGCATGCCGTTGTCGCGGAAATATTCACCCATGGCGCAGCCGGCAAACGGTGCCAGATACTGCATCGGCGCCGGGTCGGAAGCGGTGGCGGCAACGATGATCGAATACTTCAGCGCGCCGCGCTCTTCGAGCACCTTGACGAACTGGGCAACGGTCGAACGCTTCTGGCCGATGGCGACGTAGACGCAGTAAAGCTTTTCGCCTTCCGGGCCGTTGTCGTGAATGGCCTTCTGGTTGAGGAAGGCATCGAGAAGAATGGCGGTCTTGCCGGTCTGGCGGTCGCCGATGACCAGTTCGCGCTGGCCGCGGCCGACCGGGATCAGCGC
Organism: Rhizobium leguminosarum bv. trifolii WSM2297; assembly: GCF_000271845.1. The sequence continues at coordinate 3,292,313 of NZ_JH719395.1, forward strand.
ATCGATGGCCTTGAGGCCCGTCGACATCGGCTCATGAACCGACTTGCGCGGAATGATGCCGGGAGCCTTGACGTCGACGCGCGAACGGCGCGTCGCGTTGATCGGGCCCTTGCCGTCGATCGGGTTGCCGAGCGCGTCAACGACGCGGCCGAGCAGTTCCGGACCAACCGGAACGTCGACGATGGCGCCGGTCCGCTTGACGGTGTCGCCTTCCTTGATGTCGCGGTCGGAGCCGAAGATGACGACGCCGACATTGTCGGATTCGAGGTTCAGCGCCATACCGCGGATGCCGCCCGGGAACTCGACCATTTCACCGGCCTGGACATTGTCCAGACCGTAGACGCGGGCGATACCGTCACCGACGGAGAGAACCTGGCCGACTTCCGAGACTTCTGCCTCTTTGCCGAAATTTTTGATCTGGTCTTTGAGAATTGCGGAAATTTCCGCGGCGCGGATATCCATCAGCCAACCTCTTTCAATGCGAGCTTAAGAGTGGAGAGTTTGGTACGAAGAGACGTATCAATCTGGCGGGACCCGACCTTAACGATCAGACCACCAAGAATTGACGGATCAACCGTGACGGCAATCGTCACGTCTTTGCCGGTAACGCTCTTGAGTGCCACCTTCAATTCGGTTTCCTGCGCTTGCGAAAGCGCATGCGCCGAGGTGACCTCGGCGGAGATTTCACCGCGATGGTTCGCGGCGATCAGGCGGAAGGCCCTGATCATGCCCGGCAGGGCAAACAGGCGGCGGTTGCGCGCCACAACCTTCAGGAAATTGGCGAAGAAGCCGCTGATTCCGGCCTTCTCGCTGATGGCGATGATCGCCTTCAACTGGTCCTCGGCAGAGAAAACCGGGCTTGCGACGAAGCGCTTCAGATCGGCGCTCTCGTCCAGCATGGCCTGGAAACGGTCAAGATCGGCGGTTACGCTGTCGACGGCGCCCTGCTCGAGCGCCAGATCGAAAAGCGACGAGGCATAGCGCTCGGCAACACCAGATGTAAGCTGGGACGTGTCTGCCACTGGCACAAATTTCCCTGATTTCAATCCAAAATCCGGCTCTCGGCGGGCGCCGAACCTATGATCTTGAATTCGTTTTGATTTCCCCCAGAAATCACAAGAGAAGCCTCTTGCTTCTTCCGAAATTCGGGGTCCGTCTAACATAGGATGTTCGGACTCGCAACACGCGTAACGCCCGAATACGCCTTTCACATGAATTTCTGTTCGCAAAATTGCGCAATGGTCTGGAAGCAGGCCGGAGAAGCCGTCTGCGGACGGCAAGATTCACGTTTGGATGAAGCCGAAAACATAGAGCAGCGGTAACGCAGCCAAGGCAATTTGCACAACCAGGAGTAAATAGTTGACGAGATTACTCCCCTTATCGGACAGGATCGAGATAACACGGGCAAAGGCCGCCATCGCAAAGGAGGCGCCGAGCGCCATGTAAATCCAGTCCTGAGCGAGCATGATCGCCGACAGGCCGAAGCCGAGATAGAAACCGCCCATCGAGCGACCCTCGCCAAAACCTTCCGGCCGTCCCTCCTGCGCCTGGAGGCCGAGAAGACGGAAGGTCTGGCCCGGCGCAAACATCATGATGAAACCGGCGAGCGCCGTAAAAGCGGCAGAGCAAAAGGCAAGCTGCTCGCCAAGCTCGGTCGGAAAATAGAAATCCATGCATCAGCCCCAAATCGCCCGGATGATTCGGTGTTTTATGGCATGCGTGGGAAAAGGAGGAAATGGCGGCGTTATGTTTTAGAGAAAACTCTGCGGATCGATGTCGAGCTGCACCTGCACCGATCCGCGCTCCTTGGGCGATTGCGACAGCATCGCCCGCAGGAACCCCTGCATGTCGGCGTTGCGCCGGCCGTGCACCAAAAGGCGGAAGCGGTGGCGGCCGCGCACCAGCGCCAGCGGGGCTTCGGCCGGGCCGAGCACCGAGATGCCTGAAATCTGCGGCGCCGCATTGCGCATGCCGCGCGCATGGTTTTCGGCATCGTGGCGGGTTTCGGCCGAGACGATGATCGAGGCGAGCCTGCCGAAGGGTGGCAATATGGCGCGTTCGCGTTCGCTGATCTCGCGCTCATAAAAGGCGTCGGAATCGCCTGAGACAATCGCCTGCATGACCGGATGCTGCGGCTGGTAGGTCTGCAGCAGCCCATGACTTTTCAGGCCGGTGCGCCCGGCCCGGCCGGTCACCTGCGACAAAAGCTGGAAGGTGCGTTCGGCCGCGCGCGGATCGCCATTGGCCAGGCCGAGGTCGGCATCGACGATGCCGACCAGCGTCATCAGCGGAAAATTATGGCCCTTGGCGACGAGCTGGGTGCCGATGACGATATCGGCCTCACCCTTGGCGATCGCCTCCAACTCCAGCCGCAGCCGCTTCACCCCGCCCATGATATCGGAGGAGAGAACGATCGTTCGCGCCTCCGGGAAATGACGCTCCACCTCCTCGGCGATGCGCTCGACGCCCGGACCGCAGGCAACCAGATGGTCGAGCGTGCCGCATTCCGGGCATGCCTCCGGCGTGCGCTCGGCATGGCCGCATTGATGGCATTGCAGCTGTTTGCGGAAGCGATGTTCGACCAGCCAGCTCGAACATTGCGGGCATTGGAAGCGATGGCCGCAGACCCGGCAGAGCGTCAGCGGCGCATAACCGCGGCGGTTGAGAAAGAGCAGTGCCTGTTCGCGCTTCTCCACCGTCTTGCCGATCGCCCGGATCAGCACCGGCGACAGGAAACCGCCGCGCTCCGGCGCGTGCCGGCGCATATCGACCAGATGCAGGTCCGGCAGCGCCGCATCGCCGAACCGCGTCGGCAGGTGGACGGTGCTGTAGCGCCCGCTCTGCCCGTTGACCTGGCTTTCAACCGACGGCGTCGCCGACACCAGGATCACCGGAAAATCGCCGATGCGGCCGCGCACCACGGCCATGTCGCGGGCATTGTAGAAGACGCGATCCTCCTGCTTGTAGGCGGGATCGTGCTCCTCGTCGACGATGATCAGGCCGAGATCCTCGAAGGGCAGGAACAGCGCCGAGCGGGCGCCGGCCACGACGCGCACCTCGCCGGTCACCGCCTGGCGCCAGACCTTTTCGCGCATGCGCGGCGCGAGATCGGAATGCCATTCGGCCGGCTTTGCCCCGAAGCGATCCTGGAAGCGCTCCATGAAACTTGCCGTCAGCGCGATCTCCGGCAGCAGGATCAGCACCTGCTTGCCGCGTTTCAGCGTCTCGGCGATCGCCTCGAAATAGACCTCGGTCTTGCCGGATCCCGTCACCCCGTCGATCAGCGACACCGAAAACTCGCCCTTGCGGACGTCGGAAACGATCTCCGCTGCCGCCTCCTTTTGCGGCCCTTCGAGACGTGCGGCCGCAAATTCCGGGTCGGGCAATGCCACGACCGGCGGCGGCGACAAAAATATCGTTTCGAAGATGCCGAGCGTGATCAGCCCGTCGACGACGCTGGTCGAAACACCCGCCGCATGTGCCAGGCCGCTGCGTGTCCAGGACAACCCGTCGAAGGCCGTGTCGAGCACCCGGGCACGCGCCGGCGTCATCCGCTCCGGCTCGCCGCCGACGAATTTCAGTCCCTCGACCATCGGCTCCGGCTCGAAGGCGTTCGGTGCCCTCAGCGCCATACGGGCGACGAGGCCGGGCGGCGAGAGCGTATAGGCCGCAACCCAGTCGATGAAATCGCGCATCTCCCGGGAAAGCGGCGGGCAGTCGAAGACATGGCTGATCGGACGGAGCTTCTTCGGATCGACGCCGTCCTCGCCGCCCTCCCAGACGACGCCGATCACCTGCCGCGGCCCGAGCGGCACCTGCACGACCGAGCCCGGCTCGACCGCCATGCCATCCGGCACCGAATAGGAATAGGGTTTGGGCGCCGGCATCGGCACCAGCACGGGAACCGTTCGGTTCGCGGGCGGTGCCTCGAAAAGCGCGCCAAAGAGATCGGACGAATCTGTGCTCATCGGGCGAGACCATGCCCGCAAATCGATGCAATTGGAACCGCAAAGAAGAGGCGGCGCCTCTGGCATCGAGTGTGAACGACTGAGCTCTGTCGAGATCGAACGTACCCCGAACGAACGGGGTTGCCGGGCAAGCGATTGGCCGCATAGATTGCCGGAAGACCTTTCGAAATGCCGAAGCCGTGTTCTTCGGCCGCTGAAGTGGAGAGCACCAATGGCCAGACTGACCGAAGATGCTAAGGGCGTCTATGTGATTGCCGTTACCCCGTTCACCGATGACGGCGCGCTCGATCTCGATAGTATCGACAGCATGGTCGATTTCTACGAGGCCGCCGGCGTCGCCGGCCTGACGGTGCTCGGCCAACTCGGCGAGGCCCCGAAGCTGACCGCCGAGGAATCGCGGAAGGTGGTCGAGCGTGTACTTAAACGCCTCGACGGGCGGCTTCCCGTCGTCGTCGGCGTCTCGGCGCCGGGGCTTGCGCCGATGCGCGAACTTGCCGAAGCGGTCATGGGCGAAGGTGCTGCCGGCGTCATGGTCGCGCCGCCCTGGACCATCAAAACCGACGACCAGGCCTTCGCCTTCTACCAGTCGGTCGGCGAAGCCCTCGGCGATACGCCTTTCGTGCTGCAGGATTATCCGCTCACCACCAATGTGACGATCGCGCCAAAGGTTATCGAGCGCATCGTCAACGAGGTGCCAAATTGCGTCATGCTCAAGCACGAGGATTGGCCGGGCCTTGCAAAGATCTCAGCGCTTCGCGTCGCCAGGGACAACGGTGCCATGCGGCGCATCTCCATTCTCTGCGGCAATGGCGGGCTTTTCCTGCCCGAAGAGATGGGCCGCGGCGCCGATGGCGCAATGACCGGTTTTTGTTATCCCGAGATGATGGTCGGCGTCGTGGCGGCATATGCGGCCGGAAATCAGGATCGCGCCCACGAAATCTTCGACGCCTATCTGCCGCTCGCCCGCTACGAACAGCAGCAGGGCATCGGGCTTGCCTCCCGAAAATACGTTCTTGCCAAGCGCGGCGTGATCAGGTCCGCCACCCTGCGAAAGCCAGGCGCCAAGCTTTCGGCGCTCGATATTGCCGATGTCGAGCGGCTGCTGGCGCGTCAGGCCATTCGTCTCAAAGAGATCGGAGCCTGAAGCTTAAGGCGTAAAGAACGAGCCTGAAACAGGCCGAAAGGAGGGGATGTCTGCAATTTCGAGACAAAGCGTATCGCTGTCCGGCGCGCAGGGCTGAAACCCAAGAGCCTTCCAGAACCTGGCTGCGCCGGGATTACCCGGATGAACGGTGACGACACTGCAGAAATCCCGCCCGTGATTGAGCAGAGCCAGGGCCAGCAGCCGGCCGATGCCGTGCCCGCGCATCTCGGGACGGATGTAGAAACGCCGCATCCGCAACGCTCCGGATAGGCCGGGTTCGACGGTCATGCCGCCGATGCCGGCAAGCGCCTCCCCGACATAGGCGCCAAGCAGCCTTTCGCCGTCGCGCTCGAACCTGACGTCGCCGGCCGACCATTCGTCAATAAGACGAGCGATATGCAGATGACCCTCTTGCCGGGCCTCGCTTTCGAGGTCGGCAATCTCCCACGGCAATCGATCGCAGATCACTCGGATGTCGACCGACATGGCAAAACCTATTTAGACCACAGGAACGGCAAGCTCGCGAGGCGTTGCTGCAGCCGGAAGGCTGACCGGCACGAAGGTCGCGTCGCCATCCCTAGCCATATCGTGCACCGTATGCTTCTCCAGCGCCTTGGTCACCTCGTTGAGGTCGCCGTCCAGATGTTCGGCTGGAATAAGATTGCCGATCACGAAATCGAAGCGGTCGCCGCGTTTATTCAACAATTCGTGGAACACCGTCATGTCGCGAAGTTCCGTCGACCATTTCGCCAGCCAATAAAACAGGCCGGAATTGCGCGCCGTCATGTGCACGGGAAGGATCGGCAGATTGTATTTGCGCGCCAGCCCGACGGCCGAGGTCTTCCACGGGCGCTCGTTCAGCCGGCCGTTCGCCCAGTAGGCAATGCGGCCTGATGGGAAGAGTACCGTCGCCTTGCCTTCCCTGACCGCGTGGTTGGTCAATTGCAGCGTTTCGCGCGCCTTGAGCTTGCTCTTGTGCTCTTCCCGCCATTCGACGGGAATGATCATCTCGGCAAACCGCGGATTGACGCGGATCGCATCGCGATTGGCAAAGAACATCATATCCGGCCGGCGCGTCTTCAGGAGATCGAACACGGCGACACCGTCGGCAATGCCGGTCGGGTGGTTGCTGACCAGAATGAAGCCGCCGGCATCGGGAATGCGTTCGCCATTGGTGATGCCGATATCGAGTTTCAGCACGTCGCTCAGATATTCGAACGACTGGAAGCCCGGCATCTTGGCAACCGCATTGGCAAATTCGATCGCCTTGTTGTAGCGCAACAGCGTGTAGAGAAACGGCCGCATGACCGGCCAGAGCGGATTTTTCACGATCCTCTGGCCGCGTTCGGCAATCAGCGTATCGACGATATGACCGGGCTTTCCCTGTGAAACGAGAGCGATAGCTTCCGCGAGCTGTCCGAAAGCCGTCATGGAATCGCGCCGTGCCATGAAAGATCCTGTCTATGGGCTATAAGCTATCGCAGTGGAATATGATCTAAGGATGACAAAGGCTTGGCCGGCATTAGCAATTCCATAACCGTTCCTGCTTCAAATTGGCGGACTTGAAGGCAAATTCAAGGCCCCGCGACGTGAACGAACTGCTTGTTATAGCCGATCCCAGCCTGATGGCGGAACGGGCCGCATGGCTCGAAAATCTCGCCCGCGAGCGCCGTCTTTCCGAGCATACACTCGATGCCTATGAGCGCGACACACGCCAATTCCTGACCTTCCTGACTGGTCATCTCGCCGGTCCGGCGACGCTTGGCGATATCAGGGAATTGCGTCCCGCCGATTTCCGCGCCTTTCTGGCGGCCCGGCGCAAACAGGGCTCCGGCGCCCGCTCGCTTGGCCGCAATCTCGCCGGCCTTCGTTCGCTGTTGCGCCATCTTGAAAAGAAGGGCCTGGTCAATGCCGCCGGCGCCGGAGCGATCCGCTCGCCGAAACAGCCGAAATCGCTGCCGAAGCCGCTCTCGGATACGCAGGCGATCACCGTCGTCAGCAACGAAGCCCAGCTCCACGATGAACCCTGGATCGCCGCGCGCGATGCGGCTGTCATGACGCTGCTTTATGGTTGCGGCCTGCGCATCTCCGAAGCGCTGGATCTCATTCCTTCAGACCTGAAGAAGGGCGCCACAACGCTGCGCATTACCGGCAAGGGCAACAAGACGCGGCTGGTGCCGCTGCTCTCCGTCGTTTTCGACGCGGTCGAGAAATATCGCACGCTCTGCCCCTATGATCTCGAGCCCGGCGAGCCGCTGTTTCGCGGCGCCCGCGGCGGCAAGCTGCAGCCGGCGATCATCCAGCGCGCCATGCAGAAGCTGCGCAGCGCCTTCGGCCTGCCGGAGACGGCAACGCCGCACGCGCTTCGCCACTCCTTCGCCACCCACCTCCTTGCCGGTGGGGGTGATCTGCGCACCATCCAGGAACTGCTCGGCCATGCCAGCCTTTCCACGACACAGGTCTACACTGGGGTGGATGCCTCGCGGCTGCTGGAAGTGTATGATCGTGCCCACCCGCGCGCGTAAACCTTCGTTAACGTTTTCTCTTAAGGGAAAATGCGCAAGCCGGGCGTACAGCATGACACGTATAAGGCATGTGATCGGAACCATCATGACGACATCAATCGGCCGCCGGACGTTTCATTTCGTAGCGCCGGGCAATCTGCTGCTCTGGTTGATCGCAGCCTTTCATATGCTGCTGCTTGCGGCCTTGTTTGTCGCCTTCCTCACGGCAAGGCCGGCGGCGGCCGAAGAGGCAGCCTGCACCGGCCGCAACCTGATGGTCGAGCTGCAGCAGAACGATCCCGCACGCTACGCCGAAGCGCTGAAGGAAGCCGACGCGACGCCAAACGGCAAGGGCGTCTTCTGGAAGATCGAGAAAGCAGGCCTTCAGCCTTCATGGCTGCTCGGCAGCATGCATGTCACTGATCCGCGCGTGCTGGCCCTGCCGCCGCGCGCCCAGGCAGCCCACGACGCGGCCAATACGATCATCATCGAATCCGACGAGATCCTCGACGAACGCAAGGCGACCGCGGCCCTGCTCGCAAAGCCGGAACTGACGATGTTCACCGACGGCACGACGATCGACAAGCTGCTCTCCCCCGAGGACTACAAGCGCCTCGAAGCCGGCCTGAAGCAGCGCGGCATTCCGCTCGGTGCAGTCTCCCGCATGCGGCCCTGGATGATCTCGAGCGCCGTCGCCCTGCCGGCCTGCGAGATCGCCCGCAAGGCCAATGGCGTGCAGTTCCTCGACCAGAAGATTGCCACCGACGCCGTTGCTCAGGGCAAACAGGTCAAGGGGCTGGAAACGCTTGCCGAACAGATCCAGGCGATGGCCGACCTGCCGATCGAATTCCATCTGAAGTCGCTGATCGAGACGCTGGAGCTCGGCGACAAGATGAGCGATGTGGTGGAAACGATGACCGACCTCTATCTCTCCGGCGATATCGGCATGACCATGCCGATGCTGAAGACCGTGACGCCGGAGACGGAAGGCGAAGATAGCGACTACGCCGCCTTCGAGCAGCGCGTCATCCTCGACCGCAACAAGGTCATGGCCGAGCGCGCCGCCCCCATTCTCGACGGCGGCAACGTCTTCATGGCCGTCGGCGCCCTGCACCTGCCGGGCAAGGCCGGCGTCATCGAGCTGCTGCGCCAGCAGGGTTTTACCGTGACGGCAGTGAACTGACTGAACCGCCAGGCATTCAGCCGAGCGTCATCCGGCGCAGCACATTGGTTTTCCAATAGAACTGATGGACGAGCGCGCCGGCGACATGCGCCGCGATCAGCGCCCAGAGAATGATCTTCAGGACGTCCGCGTGGAATGACCCGGCGGGATTGATGCCGAAATAGTAAGCGGCGATGCCTGAAAGCGGCATGGCAAAGATCAGGATGTAAAGGCCGGCATGGGCAAGCTTCGCCGCAAGACGGAAGATCGCCGGCTCCTCCGCCACCTCGGCCGGCACGCCGTTGACGAAACGCAGTCCGAGCCTGACGACGGCGAGCAGCAGAATGGCGATGCCGACATAGGCATGGATATTCGCCGACGCAACCTGCTCCGGCGTCGGCACCTCGCCCCGGCGCATCAGCCGATGCCAGATGTTCATGCCGTCGGGAAACAGCAGATTGAAGAAGATCAAAAGCGCGATCGTCCAATGAAGGAAGCGGTGGCTGAGACTGTAAGCCATGGTGGACGGCTGCTGCATTTTCTTGACCTTCGTCAAATGTCTATCGCTGCGATTCACCATAGCTATAGGGTAATCCGGAGCTAGAGCAATTCCAGGATTGCGTAAAAACAAAAGGTTAGAGCGGCTGAGCGCTTCCGTGAAAAGCTGAACCGCTCTAAGTTGTTCCCTAGCGGTTTGTTTTCCGCCACTCTTCGTACTCTTCGCGGGCGTCGTCATGCAGCGGATAGTAGCGCTGCAACGACCCGCCCCCCATAAGCTTCACGCGCGAGAACTCCTCCCAATCGTGATGCTTTTGCGATTCTTCGATGACCTTCGGGGCCATAGCGACTGGAAGCATCACCACCCCATCATCGTCGGCGACGATGATGTCCCCGGGGATGACTGTGACACCGCCGCAGGCAATCGGAACGTTGACGGCGTTGGGATAGATGCCGGTCTGCACATGATAGTTGGGCGTCCAGCCGCGCAGCCATAGAGGGAGATCCAGCTTCTCGACATTGGGCCGATCGCGCATGCATCCATCGATCACGATGCCGGCGCCACCTCTGCCTTTGAAATACGTCGACATCATATCGCCGAAGACGCCCGAGGTCATGTCGCCGCGCGCGTCGACCACGACCACATCGCCCTCCTGCACGTGATAAAGCACGTGGCGATGTAACTGCGTCTCCGGATCTGCATATTCGCCCTCGGTGAAGAGGTCCGGCCGCTGCGGCATGAATTGAAGTGTCAGGGCCGGCCCGACGATCGACTTCCCGCGATTCTGCGACACGGGACCGACCATGTGCGGATTGCGGAAGCCCATGTGGCCAAGCGTGCCGGCAACCGTCGCGGCGCCGATTTCCTTCAGCGCGTCGATCAGTTCTTTGGGCGGTCGCGGAATGTCGGGCGTATGCGTCATTTTTGGCTCCGGTGTATGAAACTACCAGTTTGTGACAGAACCGTCGCGGCGCTTCAGGTGAGGCGCTTCCCAGAACCGAAAGCTCTCCGCCTTGACCGCCTCTTCGTTGACCTCGACGCCGAGCCCCGGCAGATCGCTGACCGGATAGTCGGGACCGTCGAGCCGTGGTTGCACGGGGAAGAAGTCGGAATTACCGAAGCCTAGCTTTGCTTCGGGCGCCCTTGTCTCGAGCCAGGCGAAATTCGGGACCGCGGCGGCGAGATGGATGGTCGCGGCCGTGCAGACGGGGCCGAGGGGATTGTGGGGCATCAAGTCCACATAGTGCGCTTCGCTCCAGCCGGCGACCTTCATCGCTTCGGTGAGCCCGCCCACATTGCAAACATCGAGCCGGTTGAACTGATGGATGCCACGCTCGATGTAGGGCAGGAATTGCCACTTGCTGGCAAATTCCTCGCCGATGGCGAACGGGATGTCGGTCATGGTGCGCAGGGATTCGTAGGCCTCGGGTGTCTCGTCTCGTATCGGCTCCTCGAGGAAATCAAGCACACCACGGCCGAGCTTGTTACAGAAGCTCGCGGCTTCCGCCACCGACAGCCGATGATGATAGTCGATGCCGAGGACGACGTCGTCGCCCAGCGCCTCGCGCGCTTTGTTCAGCATCGTTGCGGTGGCGCCGATCGACTCCCGCGGCTCAAAGATGTCCCTGCTGTTTTGCCCGATGGGGAAGAAGCGGATCGCCTGCCACCCTTGCGCTCGTAGTTCGCGGGCTCGTTCGATCGCAACATCGCCCTCGGCCTCGTCACCGGTCGAGGCGAAGGTAGGAATGCGGTCGCGCTGCTTGCCGCCCAAGAGGTCGTAGACCGGCACCCCCAGCGCCTTGCCCTTGATGTCGTGAAGGGCGATGTCGATGGCCGAAATCGCCGCCTGAAGAACGCGCCCGCCTTCGAAGTATTGGCTGCGATAAACTTCTTGCCAGACCCGACCGATCTGCATCGCATCGCGGCCGATGAGAAACTCGCGATAGTGCTCGATCGCCCCGGCCACGGCCTTCTCGCGACCGCTCAAGCCGCTCTCGCCCCAGCCGAAGATGCCGTTGTCGGTCTCGATCTTGACCAGCATCTGATTGCGCGTTCCGACCCATACTGGATAGGGTTTGATCGCCGTGATTTTAAGCATCGTCGTCATCCACGCCCTCGTTTCACACGCCTCCGCCTGGTCTCAGTTGGCCTTGAGGGCCATTTCTGTTTCGCCGTCGAACAGATGCATCCGCTCCTGATCGAACTCGAGCCAAATCTGTTCGTCGGGCGCGACGGCAATGGTCGGCGGTACGCTGACATTGACGATGGCGCCGGACAGGAACGCCTGTACGAAGGTGACGTCTCCGGTCGGCTCCACGGTATAGGCCTTGGCAGGGATGCTTCCAGGCATCGCACTCTTGTGCAGCTTGATCGTCGAGTGACGTGCGCCGAGCACGACTTTCCTGGTTGTTGCCCTCTCGACCTTCCGGGCGTTGATTGGCGAGAGCTCGAGGCGCCAGCCCTCCGCGCTGGTCAACACGGTGTTGCCGCCTGCCGTCGATGCCTCCAGCGGAACAAGGCTCATCGCCGGACTGCCGACGAAGCTGGCGACGAACATGTTCACCGGATGAGCAAAGACCTGCGCCGGTGAATCGTATTGCTGCAGGTAGCCGCCGTTCATCACCGCCATCCTGTCGGCCATGGTGACCGCTTCGAGCTGGTCGTGCGTCACGTAGATGATCGTCGCCTTGAGGTCCTGGTGGAAACGCTTGATCTCCGACCGCATCTGCACGCGCAGCTTTGCGTCGAGGTTGGAGAGCGGTTCATCCATCAGGAACACCGCCGGATCGCGAACCAGGGCACGGCCCAGCGCCACGCGCTGTTGTTGCCCGCCCGAAAGTTCGCGTGGCTTGCGCTCCAGCAGCTGCGTCATGTCGAGCACCCGCGCTGCTTCCTTGACCTTCTTGTCGATCTCGTCCCTTGGCAGTTTGCGCATCTGCAGCGGGAATGCCAGGTTTTTGTAGACCGATTTCTGCGGATAGAGCGCGTAGTTCTGGAACACCATTGCGATGTCCCGGTCCTTAGGGTCGAGGTCGTTGACCACCCGCTCGCCGATGACGATGTCGCCGGATGTGATGGGGATGAGCCCCGCCACAAGATTGAGCGTGGTTGTCTTGCCGCAGCCTGAAGGGCCGACGAGCGCAACGAATTCGCCGTCGTTGACCGTCAGCGAAACATTGTTGACAGCTTTGAAGCTGCCATAGGTCTTGACCAGATCTTTCAGGACCACGTGGGCCACCGGCAACTCCCCTTGAGCATGATGCCGAAAAGTGTGAGCGGTTTTCTCACGACATCATGCTCTAACTCTTTAATTTAGAACAGGATTCAGATTTTAAGCCACCGGCCTAAAATCATCCTGTTCTAGTGCTTGACTGCGCCTTCCGTGAGCGCCCGTACGAAGTATCGTTGCAGGACGAGGAACAGGACCACGACGGGCACGCTCATCATGAAGCTGGCCGCCATCAGGCCCGGAAAGTCCGTTGTATTTTCCGAGAAGAAGCGCTGGATGCCGACCGGCAGTGTCAACTGCTCGTTCTTGGAGAGGAAGGTGTAGGCGTAGATGTACTCGTTCCACGCGCCGATGAAGGAATAGATCGCCGTGGCGATGATTCCCGGCGCCGAGAGCGGCATCACGATCAGGATAAAGGCCTGGAACCGCGTTGCCCCGTCGATGCGCGCCGCCTGCTCGAGTTGCACCGGGATATTGTCGTAGAAGCCCTTGAGGAGCCAGATTGCCAGCGGCAGGCCGAATGTGAGGTAGGTGAGGACGAGCGACGCATGCGTGTTCACCAGCCCGATCGCGCGCATCAGTATGAAGAGCGGCACGAGAAAAATCACCGCCGGGAACATGTTGCGAAGCAAGACGGCGAAGAACAGAAAGTTCCGGCCCGGGAAGGTGAAGCGTGAAAACGCGTAGGCCGCAGGAACTGCCACGATCACCGAAAGGATGGTCGTGGCGGTGGAGACGAAAAGGCTGTTCCAGAAGAAGCGCAAGAAGTCCTGGCCGACGCTGTTTTGCGGATCGAGCAGCTTCTGGTAGCTGGCAAGGGTAGGTTGGTCCGGCCACCATTGCGGCGGGAACTGCATGGCCGCGAAGCCGGACTTGATCGAGGTGATCAGCATCCAGACCATCGGTAATGCGGTGTAAAGCAGCATGAACACAAGGAAAGCGCGTCCGCCCCACCGCCATCCATCGATGCGCATACGGCGACGTGCCTGGCCTCGATGGGCAGTCTCGGCAATCGTGCTCATTCGCTCCCGTCCTTCCGCTCGTTGCCGCTCAGCGCACGGACGTAGAAGTATCCGAGCGACATCAGGATCACGAACAGCAGCACAGAATAGGCCGATGCCACACCCCAGCGCTGGCGGCCGAAGGCGAGTTCATAAATATGGGTGATCCAGATGTGCGATGCGTTCGACGGCCCGCCGCCGGTCATGATCCAGGGGATGATGAAAGAATTGAAGTTGGCCACTGCCAGCAGAAGGATCGTCACCGTCGAGACGTTTCTCAAGTGCGGAAAGGTGACGTGCCAGAACCGCTGCCATGCATTGGCTCCGTCGACTTTTGCGGCGCGCAGCAACTGGTCGGGAACCGTCTGCAGGCCGGCCATCATCATGATCATGGCAAACGGAAATTCGCGCCAGATGTTGACGACGATCAGCGAGGGCAGCACGGTGCTGACGCTGTCGATGAAATTCGGCGGCCGGTCGGCCCATCCGAGGCCGACCAGCACCGCGCCGATGATCCCAAAGTCCGAATGGTAGATCCACTTCCAGATATAGGAGGCGGCAACCGCGCTGATGACCCAGGGAATGATCAGAACGGCGCGCAGAATGCCACGGCCGACAAAGTCACGATGGAGCGCCAGGGCGCAGGCAAACCCCAGGACAAATGAGATGAGCGTGGATCCCAGTGTCCAGATAAGAGTGTTCGAGGTGACCTTCCAGAACACCGGGCTTGTGAGGATGGAGATGTAGTTGTTGAGACCGATGAAAGTCTTGTCGCGGAGCTGCAGGCCAGGCGGTGTATTGAAGAACGACAGCTCGATCGTATAGTAGATCGGGTAGGCTATGACGATGAGCATCACGGCGATCGCAGGAAGCACATACGCGTAGTCAGCGCGATGCTCCCAAATCTTTCGCAGCACCCCCGGCCTGTCGGGTTGCAGTCTTCTGCGAGCCTCGGCCTTGCCAGTCAATATCGTCACTTTGCCGTGCCCTTATTCTTGGGAACAAACCGGCTGCAATCGAGCCGCAGCCGGTCAGATCTTCAGGCCTGGACTAAAGACCGCCGTCCATCAGGTCTTTTACCTTTTTGGCTGCGTCGTCCGCTGCCTGGTCGACGGTCATGGCTCCCGTCAGGGCATTCTGCAGCATATCCGGGACGATGATGTTCATGATCTCGGGGGACTGTGGCAGCGCCGGGAACGGGATGCCGTATGGCAGCATCGAAGTCGTGACATCAAGGAACTTGATGTTATCAAGACGTTCCTTCATCCATTTTGTCTTGAAGCCGTTGAGGTTTCCCGGGTTCGAGCCGGCATAGGCCATCTTCAGCGACCACTCTGGGCTCGTCCACATGCAGATGATGGCCTTTGCAGCCGGTTCGTCTACCTTGCCGCCCTCGACATATTCGGGCTTCAGGATGTGAATGTTGGAGCCGCCAAACACGACGGCACGCTTGCCGTCGGGACCAGTCGGAATCAGGCCGTAGCGCATGTTGTCGATGACGGTCTGCGCCTTGTCCTTGTCGGTAGCCGTTGCCTTTTTCTGCAGGTCGAGCATGACGTTGTAGTCGGACGGATGCGAGATCATCATGCCGAGCTGGCCAGCGAGGAAGAGGGGCTGGTTGTCGGCCTGCTGGTTGGTGAGCGCCGAAACCGGAACCGACTTGTCGCGAACATACATGTCGTAGGAGGCTTGCAACGCCGCCTTGCTCTGCGGGCTATTGAGCTCGACCTCCTTATAGGTCGGGTTGGCGGTCGCTTCGTCGAAGACGCCGCCGCCATAGGCCCACAACTGCGGCATGAAGCGGTAAGGGGTATTGCCGGCATTCTTGCGAGCCACGAGGCCGTAACCGGCAATGCCGAGCTTGTCGTGGATCTGCTTGGAGTATTTGACGACGTCGTCCCAGGTTGCCGGAGCCTTGTCCGGATCGAGGCCCGCACGCTTGAAGATGTCGGCGTTCCAGATGAACGCCATGGTCTCGTTGTTGGTTGGGATGCCGTAGGTCGCCCCCTCCCAGGTTACAGCCTTCATTGCACCGGGCCAGAAATCCTCGGTCGAATACCCTACATCCTCGGGTTTGAGCGGCTGCAAATAGCCCTTTGAAGCGAACTCGGTGCCGCCCAGGATCTGCAGGCGGACCGCCATGGGCGCTGCATTGCCAAGGAGTGCGGTCCGGAACTTGTCCAGCAGGTCGTTATAGGTGAGGGCCTGTTCCTCAAGCTGGATGTTTGGATAGGTTTTGCGGAAGGTCTCGAAGAACTCCTTGTAATACTGGCGCAGGAGGTCGGGGTCGCCCTCGAACACGCCCTGATACCAGAAAGTCAGTCGCCCCTTGTAGTCGAGCGGGGTGACCTTGCCGCAATCGGCCGCCGTGTCAAATTCCTGTGTGCCGGCAATGGAGCGCACATATTGCGGCGACCATTTGCTCAAGTCGACCGGCGCACCCAGCGCGGACGCGGACATCAACGATACCATCAAAGCAGTGCAGACAGTGCCGCGCAGGACGGCACCGCCGAGTGAAATCCTCGTCATAGGTATCCTCCAGGTTCTCTCCCATGCCGCTCTTCGTCGAGACGGGCGGTCTTTGCTCGTCGGCCGCGGGATGCTTTCATCCGATGTATCACTTCGAGCTTATCATACGTTTTCAGATCGCAGATTGCCTGTCAACTAGCGAAATCGTACATTGTTTATGGAAACCTTGCATGATATTTGAGCAATGCGTGTATTGATTGGGGACAGCCTTGGCCGAAACAAGTGATTTTAAAGCACAGCCACCCGAAGGGATCGACGCTACCGGGGCCTCCAGCGAGGGCGCCTCGCTTTATCAATTGATCAGGGAAGACATCATCGAAGGGCGGCTCGCTGCCAACGAACGGCTTGTGATCACCGATCTCGCCCGACGCCACGGCACCTCGACCAACCCCGTGCGCGAGGCTCTGCAACTGTTGCGCGGGGAGGGCTTTGTCACCTTCGTTGCCAACCGGGGAGCCCGCGTCCGGCCCATAGATCAGGATTTTGTGCGGGACATCTACGAGATAGGGGTTTTGATCGAGCCGGCACTGACGCGATGGTTCGTGAATATGGCCACCGTCGAGGACATTGCTGAACTCGAACGCATCCAAGGCCTGATTGAAGACAACGACTTCGCCGACACGTTGCGGCACAGTGAACTCGACACCGCCTTTCACACCGTAATGTACCAAAGGCACTACAATCGCCATGCCGCCGAGCTTTGGTGGAAGCATCGCGAGGTGCTGCGAGCCGTGAGCCGGCGTTTCAACTTCACGCTCGCCCGCCGCGCCGCGATCCTGAGCGAGCATCGCGAGCTCATCGAGCATGTCAAAGCGGGAAATGCGAACGAGGCTGGCGACCTCATTGCACGCCATGTCGAGGGCTCCGGCCGGCACATCCTCGAACACATGCGGGCGCGTAACGCCGCCCGGGCAGGATAGAATGCACGGCCTGGAACGTCGTATCGCGACCACTTCAGATAAAGGCAGTTGAGATGAAAATCACCAGCGTTCGGCCGTGGCTTATCAAGTCCGATGCTTCCTATTGGGGAGAGTTTCTGTTCGTCGAAGTGACGACCGACGAGGGGGTCAGCGGCTGGGGCGAGATCACGACGACGACCAGGCTCGCCAATCGCGCCCTCTGCACCATCCTGCAACAGATCGGGGCCGCTGTGACAGGCGAGGACCCAGCGCGCATTGAGTATCTGTGGCACAAGATATTCCGTAGCTTCACTTACATGGGCAGTCGCGGCGCCGCAGTCGAATGCGTGAGCGCCATCGACATCGCGCTCTGGGACATCCGAGGCAAAGTCCTGGGTAAGCCGATTTACGAGCTGCTGGGTGGAGCTGTGCGCGATGAAATTGCGCTCTACACCCACCCCAACCAGGCCAAATTTACCAGCAATGAGGCAGTGGTCCGCGAAATTCGAGATATCGTCGAGTCCGGCCACACTGCGCTCAAGTTCGATCCTTTCCCCTACCAAGGGCGCACCGCCGATGGCCTGCCTCGCGAACAGCGGGACGGCTATCTCGATGGCAGCATGACCCGCAAAGACGAGCGCGTAGCCGCCGAACTCACGGCCCTCATCCGCGAAACGGCGGGCCCGGATGTCGACATCCTTATCGATGCGCATGGCCGGTTCGATGTTCCCACCGCCATTCGCCTTTGTCGGAGCCTCGAGGAAGCTGGTCAGATCGACTGGTTCGAGGAGCCCTGTCCACCGGAGAGCCTCAACGCTCTCAGACAGGTCCGCGAGAAGGTCAGCGTCGCGATCTCGTGGGGCGAGCGCGGCCACACGAAGTGGGATTTCGTGCCCGTGCTCGAAAACAAGCTCGCTGACTACGTCATGCCCGATGTCACCTGGACCGGCGGCATTACCGAACTCAAGAAGATTTCTGCCCTATGCGAAGCCTACTACATCCCCGTCTCGCCGCATGACGCCGCGGGGCCGATCAACGTGGTCGCGGGGGCGCAGGTGATGATGACCGTTCCCAACTTCTACAAACTCGAAACGTCGGAGTGGAACCTGGGCAAATACGATCACCTCATCGACAGACCGCTCGATGTTTCGAACGGCAGCCTCAAGCTGACGCCCAAGCCTGGTCTCGGCGTCGAAATGAACCGCGACTACCTTCAAAGCCACGAGATAGAGCTGGACTAGCAAACGCTTTACGCCGTCCCCGCGTGCGCGGCGCCACCCCCCCGACCAAACGAGGATAAATCATGCCAGAGGCAGACGGAGCCGACGAGGCGCTCAATCGGGTGAACACGCATTCCAAGCCGTCCGACCTTCGCATCACCGACTTGCGGGTTGCCGAAATTGTCGGCGCCCCGTTCACCTCGGTGCTGCTTAAGATTTACACTAACCAGGGCATCGTCGGGCTTGGCGAGGTGCGCGACGGCGCCAGCGCCACCTACGCGCTGATGCTGAAGAGCCGGTTGCTCGGTGAGAACCCTTGCAACATCGATCGACTGTTTCGCCGGATCAAGCAGTTCGGCGGGCACGGCCGGCAAGGCGGTGGCGTATCGGCGGTGGAAATCGCGTTGTGGGATCTTGCCGGCAAGGCCTATGGCGTCCCCATCTACCAGATGCTCGGCGGCCGTTTTCGGGAGAAAGTGCGCGTCTACTGCGATACCGACGCCACCGTGCCAAGCGGCACCGAGACCGGCAAGCGCCTGAAGCAGCGCATGGAGCTCGGCTTCACCTTCCTCAAGATGGATTTGGGACTGATGCAGATCGCCGATGTGCCCGGTGCGGTGGTGTTTCCTGCCGGCTCACTGGAAGGATACCGCGATCCTCCCAATCGCGGGCCGCTGAAGACCATTGACGAGCGGCGTGTCCGCAATGCTGCCTACGATTTGCATAACGTCCAGCACCCGTTTACCGGCCTGCACTTTTCCGACAAAGGGCTCGACCTGCTTGAGCAATACATCGCCGAGGTTCGTGAGGTCATCGGCATGGATGTGCCACTGGCGATCGACCATATCGGCCATATTTCGATGCAGAACGGCATTCGCCTTGCCAGGCGAATTGAAAAATACGTGCCGGCCTGGCTCGAGGATGTGATCCCATGGCAGTATACCGAGCAATACCGACAACTGCAGGACGCCACCACGGTGCCGATCTGCACCGGCGAGGACATCTACCTCAAGGAGGGCTTCGAGCCTCTCCTCAACAGCGGCGGCGTCTCCGTTATCCACCCGGACCTGCTCACCAGTGGGGGCATCCTCGAGACCAAGAAGATCGGCGACATGGCGCAGGACCGCGGTGTCGCCATGGCCATCCACATGGCAGAAAGTCCGATCGCCGCCATGGCCGCGGCACATGTCGCGACCGCGACCGAAAATTTCATGGCACTCGAATACCATTCCGCCGATGTCGACTGGTGGGACGATATCGTCACGGGCCTTCCCAAGCCGCTGGTGAAGGACGGCTTCATCACCGTTCCGGACAAGCCGGGCCTCGGGATTGACGACGTCGTCGACGAGGTGATCTCGCAGCATCTGCAGCCGGGTGTCGCCGGCATTTGGCAGCCGACTGATCACTGGGACGATGAATATTCCTGGGATCGCACCTGGAGCTGAGGCGAAAAGGAACGAAGATGAAAATCACCGATCTGCGCTGCGCCGTTATCGGCAAACACCCGATCGTCCGCATCGTTACGGACGAGGGCCTCCATGGCTTGGGCGAAGTCGAATTCACCAAGTCCTACCTCAAGCCTTGGGTGCTGCATTTCCGCGAGGCGCTGATCGGAGAAGACCCGACTGACGTCGAGAGAGTCATGCTAAAGATCCGCCAACGCGGCTCTTTCAAGCCGTATGGCGCGGCGGTGAGCGCTATTGAGCATGCGCTGTGGGATATTGCTGGCAAGGCCGCGGGTGTGCCCGTCTATAAACTGCTCGGCGGCAAGGTCCGGGACAAGGTGCGCGTCTACAACGGCTCGATTCGCCAGAAACGCACCGGCGACCGCCCGGAGGACTACGCCGCTGACGTCAAATGGATGATGGAGCAGCCGCAGAACTTCTTCATGGTCAAGCAAGGAATCTCCTTCCACTCCAACATGAAGGACACCATCGAAGGCTTCCACTACGGCGTGACGCAGAAGAAGGCCGGCTATCACGGTGCCATGGATCAGGGCCTGATCAGCGAGCGCGGTTTCAATCACATGCTCGACTGCGTGATCGCGATGAAAGAAGTGCTGGGCGACAAAGTCAGCCTGGCGCTCGACTGCGGCCCCGGCTGGATGCTGCCCGACGCGATCAAGTTCGCGCGCGCGGTCGAGAAGTACAATTTGATGTGGCTGGAGGACATGCTGACTGGCGACTACGTGCCGTGGGTCAATCCGCAGGCCTATCGGGAACTGACAACCTCCACCTCGACGCCAATCCACACTGGTGAGCAGATCTACCTGCGGCACAATTTCAAGGAACTGATCGAGACGCAGGCGGTACGCGTCATCGGCCCCGATCCAGCCGACGTTGGCGGCATTGCCGAGCTCAAATGGGTCGCCGAGCACGCTTACATGCACTCGATCCTGATGGCGCCGCACGGCACCGCTAACGGCCTGCTCGGCCTCGGCGCGTTGATCAATGTCTGCGCCACCTTGCCGGCAAATTACATCGCTTTCGAATATCCGACCGCCTCCGACCCCTGGTGGGAGGATCTGGTAATCGGCTTGCCGTCGCAGATCGTCAAGGACAGCATGGTAGACCTGCTGGAAGCGCCGGGGCTGGGTCTCGATATCGACGCTGAAGGGGCCAGGAGATATCTCAGGGAAGAGGATGCTGGCTTTTTCGACTGAACTCCCTCCGCCCGTCGCGGCCAGCTGGTCGGGCGCCAAGTAGCCAATCAAAAACAAGGAAGAGCTCGGCAATCCGGAAGCGCTGCAGCGCGGGGCTAGAGCGGTTCAGGTTGAACTAAAACAGCCGCCTGCCTCGCGGCAAGCGGCTGCATGCTCATTACCAATATGTGAGATTACATGTGGATCGGCTTGAAGAAGGTCGCGAGTGCGGCTTCCTTGACCGCTTCCGACATCGTCGGATGCGCATGGCAGGTACGGCCGAGATCTTCCGACGAGCCGCCGAACTCCATCAGCACGGTGATTTCGTGGATCATCTCGCCGGCGCCGAAGCCGACGATATGGCCGCCGAGCACGCGGTCGGTTTCCTTGTCGGCAAGGATCTTGACGAAGCCGTCGGTTGCCAGCATGGCGCGGGCGCGGCCGTTTGCCGTGAACGGGAATTTGCCGACCTTGTAGGCGATACCAGCCGCCTTCAGCTCTTCCTCGGTCTTGCCGACCGAGGCGATCTCCGGCTGGGTATAGACGACGCTCGGAATGACGTCATAATTGACGTGGCCATGCTGGCCGGCGAGGATTTCGGCGAGCGCCACGCCCTCGTCTTCCGCCTTGTGCGCCAGCATCGGGCCCTTGACCACGTCGCCGATCGCATAGATGCCGGCGACATTGGTCTTGAAGTGACCGTCGATCTCGACGCGGCCGCGATTGTCGAGCGCGACACCGGCCTCTTCCAGGCCGAGACCCGCCGTATACGGCTTGCGGCCGGTGGCGATCAGAACGACTTCGGCGTCGAGCGTCACCTTGTCGCCGCCCTTGACCGGCTCGAACGTGACCTTGGCGCCCTTATCAGCCTTTTCGACGCCGGTGACCTTGGCACCGAGGTGGAAATCGATGCCCTGCTTGGCGAGCATGCGCTGGAACTGCTTGGAGACTTCACCGTCCATGCCGCCGAGGATGGTGTCGAGATATTCGACGACGGTGACCTTGGCGCCGAGGCGCGACCAGACCGAGCCGAGCTCGAGGCCGATGACGCCGCCGCCGACGACGATCAGCGTTTCCGGCACCTTTTCCAGCGCGATGCCGCCGGTGGACGAGATGATCGTCTTTTCATCGATCTCGACCTGAACACCGGGAATGCCGGCGACGTCGGAACCGGTGGCGATGACGATGTTCTTGCCTTCGATCTCCTGCACCGTGCCGTCGTCGGCGGTGACCGCAACCTTACCGGCCGAGACGATCTTGCCGCTGCCCTGGAGGGCGTCGATCTTGTTCTTTTTGAACAGGAAGGCGACGCCATCGACATTCGACTTCACCGTGGCGTCCTTGTGCGCCATCATATTGCCGAGGTTGAGCGTCGGCGCCGCAATATCGATGCCGAGCGCGCTCATGCCGTGGCCGGCCTGATGGAACATTTCGGAGGCATGCAGCAGCGCCTTCGACGGAATGCAGCCGACATTCAGGCAGGTGCCGCCAAAGGTCGCGCGCTTTTCGACAACGGCGACCTTGAGGCCGAGCTGGGCTGCCTTGACGGCGCAGACATAGCCGCCCGGGCCGGTTCCGATAATGATCACATCGTAGGACATTGCTTCTTTTCCTTTGGATTTTTCGTTTAGTCGGCCGCGCGCGTGAGCGCGAGGCGGAAGCCGAAGCCGACGAGTGCTGCTCCGGAAATGCGGTTGAACCATTTGCCGCCGGCGATGAAGCGGTCACAGATCGCCTTGACGGTGAAGAAATAGGAGACGCCGGCAAACCAGGCGACCAGCGCCGTCGCCATGCCGATGCCGTAGGAGAACTGGATCAGATCAGGCGTGTCGTGATGCACCAGCGTCGAAAACAGCGACAGGAAGAATAGCACCGGCTTCGGGTTCAGCGCATTGGTGATGAAACCCATGCCGAGGCATTTCAGCATCGAGACCGGCTTGCGGTCCTCGGCCGTCACTTCGATCTCCTGCACCTTGAAGCCCGGTTTGCGGAACGACTTGATGCCGAGATAGACGAGATAGGCGACACCCGCCCATTTGATGACCGCAAACAGCATCAGCGATTTCGAGACGATCAGCCCGAGGCCGAGGATCGTGTAGCTGATATGAAAGAGCAGCGAGAAGCCCATGCCGAGCCCGGTCATGATCGCGGCGCGCCGCCCATGCACGATGCTCTGGCGCAGAATGACGGCGAAATCGGCCCCCGGGACGACGATGAAGATCGAGAAAACCGCCATCAGGCCGAGAAATTCGAGAATATACTGCATGCTGTTTTTTCGCCCTGTCTTCTAGCGGCCGCCGCTCACATTGAGGATTGCGCCGGTTATATAGGAAGCCGAAGGGGAAAGAAGATAGAGGATCGCATCCGCCACCTCCTCGGCCGTGCCGGCTCGCTGCATCGGGACCAACGGCGCCATCTCGCGCGCCCGGTCCGGCAGGCCGCCTGAAGCATGGAGGTCGGTTTCGATGATGCCGGGCCTGACGGCGTTCACACGAATGCCCTCGGCAGCGACCTCGCGCGAAAGCCCCACCGTAAACGTGTCGATCGCCGCCTTCGAGGCGGCATAATCGACATACTGCGTCGCCGAACCGAGGATCGCCGCCATCGACGAGACGTTGACGATTGCGCCGCCCTGGCCACCCTGCCGGCTCGACATGCGGCGTATGGCCTCTGCGGCGCAGAGGATGGAACCGGTGACATTGACGCGCAGCATGCGCTCGATCCGCTCTGCCGACATCTCATCGACCCGCTGCGGATAGTCGACGATGCCGGCATTGTTGACGAGGCCGTCGAGCCGGCCGAAATGACGGTCGACCGCCGTAAACATCGCGGCGATATCCTGAGCCTTGCCGACATCGCCCTCAATCGCCACCGCCTCGCCGCCATTCTCGACGATCGAAGCCACGACCGCATCCGCGGCCTTGCGGTTGGACGCGTAATTCACCGCCACGCGCCAGCCCTGGCGCGCGGCGAGGCGGCAGACGGCAGCGCCGATGCCCCGGCTTCCACCGGTCACCAGAACAACAGGGGTATCGCTCATGTCGCACACTCCTTGAATGTCAGCACGTCCCAGGGCGCCACGGAAGCCTTGCCCTCGCCCCAGGCGCTGGATTCGCGAATGGCCGGACCGAGGCCGGGAAGCACCAGCTTTTCAGCCGCCTCGGCACCTTCCGGCTGCAGATTGTCCATCTGGCCCTCGGCATCGATGCCGTAGACGGCCCCCTGCCAGACCGTGCAGGCAATGAGATCGGCGCCGGTCGCATCACCCTCGGGGCAATTGAACATCAGGATGCCGATGGCACGCACCGGATCTTCCGATGGCATGACGTACCCTTCCATCACCACCGGCGCCTTGAGGGCACTGACTTTGAACTGGTTGCTGGCGGCAGCCGAGGCAGAATTCAGCGGTGTAAAGCGCAATTCATAGGCACCCTCACGATCGACGTAGACGGCCCGTTCCTGCTTGCAGGCGGCGCCGAAGGCGGCCACAGGAATGCCGAAGACTGCGGCGGCCGCGATGGCAGCCACGCCCTTCCGCCCTGCCGTGATCCCGATCCCCGCGTTCATTGCAGCTTAGGCTCCCTTCGCCCGTCGGCATTCTCGATCACGCTGAAATCCGTCAGCAGCACCAGCGCGCGGCCGTCCTTGTCGAGCCCCCAGAAAACCGGATAGAAACCGTCGCCCCAGCCGCTCCAGAACACTGCGACATTGCCCTTCTTGCCGGCAACCGGCCGGTGCAGCGCATAGGTGCCCTTGTTGGCATCGAGATCGGCGGCCAGCACGTCGTCGTAATAATTGATATCGGCGTCGGGCTTCTGCGCCTGCACCTCAGCTTGACGCTCGTCGATCAAAGCAAGCGTCCCCGCATCCATGTAGCAGCCGACGCCGGCATCGACCGGATAGCCGAAAATCTCGTCATCCTTCAGCGTCGCCGGATCCTGGCCGGGCAGGACCGCGAACTCCCAATGATCCGGCTTGCCCTCGGCAACGCGCATGCTGGCGGCGGCGACACGCCCGAAGGCCTGGTAGAGCGTCACCGGATATTCACCCGGCGCAACCGTTCTTGCGAGCGCCGGACGATCGGGCTGGGCGAGCGGGTCGGCCGCGACGATGCGCCCGGAGGTCAACTCGACATTGCCCATATGGATCACGTTGATCGACCGCCCGGAAAGCTCGGCGTCGCTGAGCGCCACCAGCTCGAAATTGCTGCTTGTCCAGCCCGCGGCCGACGCAGAGACCGGGACATGCGCGGCGGCAGCGCAAAGAACAAGGCGCGCCGCTCGCATGATCCGGTTCCGCATCGAAAGTGCTCCTTAGAGATCGAGAACCAGACGCTCCGGATCTTCCAGGCTTTCCTTGACGCGCACGAGGAAGGTGACCGCTTCCTTGCCGTCGACGATGCGGTGATCGTAGGACAGCGCCAGATACATCATCGGACGGATGACCACCTGGCCGCCGATCGCCACCGGCCGCTCCTGGATCTTGTGCATGCCGAGAATGCCGGACTGCGGTGCGTTGAGGATCGGCGACGACATCAGCGAGCCGTAGACGCCGCCATTGGTGATGGTGAAGGTACCGCCCTGCATATCGGCCATGGAGAGCGAGCCGTCACGGGCTGCCTTGGCAAGACGGCCGAGTTCCTTCTCGATTTCGGCGATCGACATCTGGTCGGCATCGCGGATGACCGGAACGACGAGACCCTTGTCGGTGCCTACGGCCATGCCGACATGGCAGTAGTTCTTGTAGATGACGTCGGTACCGTCGATCTCGGCATTGACCGCCGGCAGTTCCTTCAGCGCATGCGTTACCGCCTTGGTGAAGAAGCCCATGAAGCCGAGCTTGACGCCGTGCTTCTTCTCGAAAATGTCCTTGTACTTGTTGCGCAGATCCATGACCGCCTTCATGTCCACCTCATTGTAGGTGGTCAGCATGGCGGCGGTGTTCTGCGCATCCTTGAGGCGCTTGGCGATTGTCTGGCGCAGGCGCGTCATCTTCACGCGCTCTTCGCGCGAAGCGTCTTCGACCGTCGACGGGCCGCGGGCCGCGGCAGGAGCGGCGGGGGCTGCAGCCGGAGCGGAAATGCCCTTGGCGACGGCAGCGATAACATCGCCCTTCAGCACCTGGCCGCGCTTGCCGCTGCCATCGATCTGATCGGCCGAAAGGTTGCTTTCGGCAAGCATCTTCGAAGCCGCCGGTGCCGGCGGCATGGTCGAGACGGAGGCGCTCGACGACGATGCGGCTGCAGCGGCAACCGGCGCCGGCTGAGCGGGAGCAGCCGCGGCGGGCTGGGCAGGAGCGGCGGCTGGTGCAGCAGCAGCCGGTGCGGCGGCAGCGGCGGCACCTTCGGCGATCTGGCCGAGCAGCGCGCCGAGGCCGACGGTCTCGCCGGCTGCGACAACGATTTCCGAAAGCGTGCCGGAGGTGGGTGCCGGAACTTCGATGGTCACCTTGTCGGTTTCAAGCTCGAGAATCGGCTCGTCGGCCTTGATGGCGTCGCCGACCTTCTTGAACCAGGTGCCGACGGTTGCCTCGCTGACGGATTCACCGAGAGTTGGAACGCGGATTTCTGTGGCCATTGTTCAAATCCTGATTTCTTGTGTGTTCGTTTTATGCGTTTCAGACGGCGGGCGGCCGCAAGATGATCGAGGGCATCGGCAGGATATCGAAGCGGAAACCGAAACCGGAAGCGATGATCGGGTCGCCGTCGGCAAGAAGCTGTGCCGCCGCCTGATCCTCGACTTCGACGATTGCCATGCCGAAGGCGCCTTCACCCTCGAAGACGGGGCCGACCACGACGGCCGTTCCCGCAAGGGCATGCCGATGCCAGTATTCGACATGGCGTTTCATCGCCGCCATTTCCTCCCCGGTCCCGTCATGCGGGAAAGTGGGGCGCGGCGGCAGCAGTCTCAGAAAGAAATAAGCCACTTGCGCCCCCTTGTGTTAGCCGCCCAGTGCATCCTCGAGGAATGCTGCAAGCTGCGACAGATGTTTGGACATCAGGCCAGTCGCCGGCGAGGCGGCGGCCGGACGGCCGGTATAACGGACGCGCTGGTACTTTGCATCGATGTGGGCGAGCACCCATTCGAGGAAGGGATCGATGAACGACCATGCACCCATGTTCTTCGGCTCTTCCTGGCACCAGACCATCTCGGCATTGCGGAACCGCGACAGCTCGTTGATCAGTGCCTTTGCCGGGAACGGGTAGAGCTGTTCGACACGCAGCAGATAGATGTCGTCGATGCCGCGCTTTTCACGCTCTTCGAGAAGATCGTAATAGACCTTGCCGGAGCACATGACGACGCGGCGGATCTTGTTGTCCTTCTGCAGCTTGATCGGGCCGTCCTTGATCACCTCGGCATCATCCCAGAGCAGGCGATGGAAGGCGGATTCGCCGGCCATTTCGGCAAGCGTCGAGACCGCCCGCTTGTGGCGCAGCAGCGATTTCGGCGTCATCAGGATCAGCGGCTTGCGGAAGTCGCGCTTCAGCTGCCGGCGCAGGATGTGGAAGTAGTTCGCCGGCGTCGTGACGTTGGCGACCTGCATGTTATCCTCTGCGCAAAGCTGCAGGAAACGCTCGAGGCGGGCCGAGGAGTGCTCCGGACCCTGACCTTCATAGCCGTGCGGCAGCAGGCAGACGAGACCCGACATGCGCAGCCACTTGCGTTCGCCCGACGAGATGAACTGGTCGAAGACCACCTGCGCGCCGTTGGCGAAATCGCCGAACTGCGCTTCCCAGAGCGTCAGCGCATTCGGGCGGGCCAGCGAGTAGCCATATTCGAAACCGAGCACGGCCTCTTCCGAAAGCATCGAATTGATGACTTCGTAGCGACCTTGGGTCGGCGAGAGATTGGCGAGCGGGATATAGCGTTCTTCGGTTTCCTGATCGTAGAGAACCGAATGGCGCTGCGAGAAGGTGCCGCGCTCGCAATCCTGGCCGGACAGGCGGATCTTGCTGCCTTCGACGCAGAGCGCGCCGAAGGAGAGCGCTTCGGCCATCGCCCAGTCGATGCCCTCGCCGGTGGCGATCATATTGGCGCGGTTTTCCATGAAGCGCTGGATCGTGCGATGCGCATTGAAGCCCGCCGGGATCTCCGACAGCTTGCGGCCGATATCCTTCAGCGTTTTCATCGGCACGGCGGTCTTGCCGCGGCGCTGCTCGTCGGCATTGTCGGCCGCGCGCAGGCCCGACCACTCGCCGTCCAGCCAGTCGGCCTTATTAGGCTTGTAGTGCTGGCCGGCTTCGAACTCCTGTTCGAGATGGGCGCGCCAGTCGGCCTTCAGTTTCTCGACTTCACCCTCGGTGAGCAGGCCCTCGGCGACGAGGCGCGCCGCATAAATCTGCAGCACGGTCTTGTGGCCGCGGATGACCTTGTACATCTTCGGCTGCGTGAAGGACGGCTCATCGCCTTCATTGTGGCCGTAGCGGCGGTAGCAGAACAGGTCGAGCACCACAGGCTTGTGGAACTTCATGCGGAATTCGGTCGCCACCTTGGCCGCATAGACCACCGCTTCCGGATCGTCGCCGTTGACGTGGAAGATCGGCGCCTCGATCATCTTGGCGACGTCGGACGGATAGGGCGACGAACGCGAGAAGGCCGGATTCGTGGTGAAGCCGATCTGGTTGTTGATGATGACGTGCATGGTGCCGGCGACGCGGTGGCCGCGCAGGCCGGAAAGGCCGAGGATTTCGGCAATGACGCCCTGGCCGGCAAAGGCCGCGTCGCCATGGATCAGCAGCGGCAGAACCTTGGCGCGTTCGGAAAGTGGGATGATGTCGCCATCCCACACCGTAGCGCTCATGTCCTGCTTGGCGCGGGCCTTGCCCATGACGACGGGATCGACGATTTCCAGATGCGAGGGGTTTGCCGTCAGCGAGACATGCACCTTGTTGCCGTCGAATTCGCGGTCGGAAGAGGCGCCGAGATGGTACTTGACGTCGCCCGAACCTTCGACTTCGTCGGGTGCGTAGGAGCCGCCCTTGAACTCGTGGAAGATCGCCCGGTGCGGCTTGCCCATGACCTGGGACAGCACGTTCAGGCGGCCGCGATGGGCCATGCCGAAGACGGCTTCCTTGAGGCCGAGATGACCGCCGCGCTTGAGGATCTGTTCCAAGGCCGGGATCAGCGACTCGCCGCCATCGAGGCCGAAGCGCTTGGTGCCCTTGAACTTGACGTCGAGGAACTGCTCGTAGCCTTCGGCTTCGGCGAGCTTGGCGAGGATTGCCTTCTTGCCTTCCGCCGAGAAAGCCACGCCCTTGTCCGGCCCTTCGATACGCTCCTGGATCCAGGCCTTCTCTTCCGGGTTGGAGATGTGCATGAATTCGACGCCGAGGGTCGAGCAATAGGTGCGCTCGAGGATATCGATCATCTCGCGGATGGTCGCGTATTCCAAGCCGAGCACGTTGTCGATGAAGATCCTGCGGTCGTAATCGGCAGCCGTGAAGCCGTAATTCTCCGGCGAAAGCTCGCGATAGTCGTCGACAGAAGCGGCAATGCCGAGCGGATCGAGCTTGGCATGCAGGTGGCCGCGCATGCGGTAGGCGCGGATCATCATGATAGCGCGCACGGAATCGCGCGTCGCCTGCAGCACCTCGGTGGTGTCGGCAGGCTTGCCCTCAGCTTCGGCCTTGGCCTTGACCTTGGTCTCGATGACCTTCTCGACGATGCCCCAATTGCCATCGAGAGCCGACACCAGATCGCCGCTGGCCGGCAGCGGCCAGTTCTTCTTGCGCCAGGAAGCCCCCTTGGCCGCCCTTTTCACATCGCTGGGATCTTCCTCCAGCGCCTTGAAGAAGGCGCGCCACTGATCGTCTACCGACGCCGGATCCTCTTCGTAGCGCGCATAGAGCTGCTCGATATAGGCCGCGTTGGCGCCATCCAGAAACGAGGTGATCTGAAACTGCTCGTTGGCTTCTTGCCGTGCCATGGTGTTATGCGGACGCTTCCGTCCGCCTCCTGACTTTGATGAATTTGCCGGCTCGATCGCCGGCTGCCGCATTTCGATTGCCGCCTGTCCGCGGCGCATCTGCATGTCTCGTGTCGTCAAGACCGGGCGGAAGGCGCAGATGCCGTTCCTCCGCCCGGGTATAAGTTGGTTTAGCCCTTGAGGACTTCAACCAGCGTCTTGCCGAGGCGGGCCGGAGACGGCGACACCTTGATGCCTGCCGATTCCATCGCCGCGATCTTCGATTCCGCGTCGCCCTTGCCGCCGGAAACCACGGCGCCGGCATGGCCCATCGTACGGCCCTTCGGTGCGGTGCGGCCGGCGATGAAGCCGGCCATCGGCTTCTTGCGGCCCTTCTTGGCTTCGTCGATCAGGAACTGTGCGGCGTCTTCTTCAGCCGAACCGCCGATTTCGCCGATCATGATGATCGAGGTCGTGGCTTCGTCGGCCAGGAACATTTCCAGCACGTCGATGAACTCGGTGCCCTTGACCGGGTCGCCGCCGATGCCGACGGCCGTCGTCTGGCCGAGGCCTTCATTGGAGGTCTGGAACACGGCTTCATAGGTCAGCGTGCCCGAGCGGGACACGATGCCGACCGAACCCTTGCGGAAGATCGAGCCCGGCATGATGCCGATCTTGCATTCTTCCGGCGTCATGATGCCCGGGCAGTTCGGGCCGAGCAGGCGCGACTTGGAGCGGTCGAGGCGAGCCTTGACGCGAACCATGTCCGTGACCGGGATGCCTTCGGTGATGCAGGTGATGAACGGGATCTCGGCGTCGATCGCCTCGATGATGGCATCGGCTGCACCGGCCGGCGGTACGTAGATGACGGAAGCATTGGCGCCGGTCTTTTCCTTGCCCTCGGCCACGGTTGCGAAGATCGGCAGGCTTTCGCCCTTCGAGCCGGTCCAGGTTTCGCCGCCCTTCTTCGGGTGGATACCGCCGACCATCTGGGTACCATAGTAAGCGAGTGCCTGTTCGGTGTGGAACGTGCCGGTCTTGCCGGTCAGGCCCTGCACGAGAACCTTGGTGTCTTTGTTGACGAGAATGGACATGCGAGGCCTTTATTTAGGAGAGGTTGGAAGACGTGGAGGGCGCACGACGGTAAATGCCGCTGACGACCTCCTGCCAAGTATCGCTGCCTGCAGGCGAAAAGCTGACGCCCATCCGGTAGCAGTCTTCATTGTCAAATGCGAATGCGGTGCGCTGTCTGCCGCGCGGCGAAGTCTTCATCAGCACCAGCTCATTGCCGTTCCACTCGCCCGAAGCCGGCGACGGCGGCGCAAAACCCGCGCTATCGAACTGGTAGAGCTTGTAGGACTGGTCCGAAGCATCGAAGCCGAAAACATTTCGGGCCTCGAACGCAACGGCGCCACCGCGTGTCTGGCGATAGCGCTGTTCGAGGAAGAACCCGCCGAACAGCGTCTCGCCGAAAAGCTCGGCACTGGCCGGGCCTTCACTCGTCCACGCCGACGCCGCAATACGTTCTTCCCCTTCCCATACGCCGGTGAAGGCGTTGAGGCGGAAATGCGCAGCCGAGGGCGTGGACTGGAAGGCCATGACCGTTCTCAACCGTCGATCGCAGCGACGATCTTCTTGGCGGCATCGTCCAAATCGTCAGCCGCCGTGATCGCAAGACCGGACTCGTTCAGGATCTTCTTGCCGAGCTCGACATTGGTGCCTTCAAGGCGCACGACGAGCGGAACCTTGAGGCCGACTTCCTTGACCGCGGCAATCACGCCCTCGGCAATGACATCGCACTTCATGATCCCGCCGAAAATGTTGACGAGAATGCCTTCGACCTTGGGGTCCGCGGTGATGATCTTGAAAGCCGCAGCAACCTTCTCCTTGCCGGCGCCGCCGCCGACGTCGCAGAAGTTAGCCGGCTCCTTGCCGTAGAGTTTGATGATATCCATCGTCGCCATGGCAAGACCGGCACCGTTGACCATGCAGCCGATATTGCCGTCGAGCGCGACATAGGCGAGGTCCCATTTCGAGGCCTCGATTTCCTTGGCGTCTTCTTCGGTCTCGTCGCGTAGAGTCTTGACGTCGTCGTGACGGAAAAGCGCATTGCCGTCGAAGGACATCTTCGCGTCGAGAACGCGCAGGTGGCCGTCCTTCATGACGATCAGCGGGTTGACCTCGAGCAGCGCCATGTCCTTGTCGTTGAAGGCCTTGTAAAGCGCCGGGAACAGCGACTTGGCGTCTTCGGCGGCAGCACCCTCGAGCTGGAGAGCCTTGGAGATCGCGGCAACGTCGGCAGCCGTGACGCCGGCTTCCGGATCGATGGCGATCGTGTGGATCTTCTCCGGCGTGTCGTGGGCGACAGCTTCGATATCCATGCCGCCTTCGGTGGAAACCACGAAAGCAACGCGGCCGACCGAACGGTCGACGAGCAGCGAGCAATAGAGCTCGCGGGCGATGTCGGCGCCGTCTTCGATGTAGAGGCGGTTGACCTGCTTGCCGGCGTCGCCGGTCTGGGCCGTCACCAGCGTATGGCCAAGCATTTCCTTGGCATGGGCGACCACTTCGTCGATCGACTTGGCGAGACGCACGCCGCCCTTGGACTCAGGCGACAGTTCCTTGAACTTGCCCTTGCCGCGGCCACCGGCATGGATCTGGCTCTTGACCACGTAAAGCGGGCCGGGAAGTGACTTGGCGGCAGCCTCGGCCTCTTCGACCTTGAGAATAGCCACACCCTCGGCAACCGGCGCGCCATAGCCCTTCAGCAGAGCCTTGGCTTGATATTCATGAATATTCATGGGTCTATCCCTATTTCGATTACTTCAAGCGCCAATTACTTGAGGGCAGGCGCGATATTGATGCAGGCTTCGCAGAGACCGGCGACGGCGCCGACGGACTTGTCGAAGGCTTCCTTCTCGGTCTTGTTGAGGTCGATCTCGATGATGCGCTCGACACCGCCGGCGCCAATCACGGTGGGAACGCCGACATACATGTCCTTGACGCCGTACTGGCCGCTCAGGTGAGCTGCGCAGGGCAGAACGCGCTTCTT
Source organism: Rhizobium leguminosarum bv. trifolii WSM2297 (assembly GCF_000271845.1). The sequence continues at coordinate 3,325,065 of NZ_JH719395.1, forward strand.
GTCCTTGAGGTAGGATTCGGCCATTTCGATCGCCGAGGCGGCCGGGGCGTAATAGGCCGAACCGGTCTTCAGCAGGCCGACGATTTCGGCGCCGCCGTCACGGGTGCGCTGAATGATCTCTTCGAGACGTTCCTTGGTGACCCAGCCCATGGTGACGAGGTCGGTGAGCGGAATACCGCCGACCGTCGAGTAGCGGGCAAGCGGCACCATCGTGTCGCCGTGGCCGCCGAGAACGAAGGCGGTCACGTCCTGGACGGAGACGTTGAATTCCTTGGCGAGGAAAAGGCGGAAGCGCGACGAGTCGAGAACGCCGGCCATGCCGACGACCTTGTTGGCCGGAAGGCCGGAAAACTTCTGCAGCGCCCAGACCATGGCGTCGAGCGGGTTGGTGATGCAGATCACGAAGGCGTTCGGCGCATATTTCTTGATGCCGGCACCGACCTGCTCCATGACCTTGAGGTTGATGCCGAGAAGATCGTCGCGGCTCATACCCGGCTTGCGGGCAACACCGGCGGTGACGATGCAGACGTCGGCGCCTTCGATCGCGGAATAGTCGCTAGCGCCCGTCAGATTGACGTCGAAGCCTTCGACCGGAGAGGACTGGGAAATATCGAGACCCTTGCCCTGGGGAATGCCGTCCGCAATGTCGAAGAGGACGATATCGCCCAGTTCCTTCAGGCCGGCGAGGTGAGCCAGCGTGCCACCAATCATGCCAGAACCAATGAGTGCGATCTTGTTACGCGCCATTTCGCTGTTTCCTTTGCGATCAAATTCGTCAAGCGACGCGCAGCAAGGCACCGCCCAATGACGCAATCGCATAGACTGAAAGCCTAAAAATGGCAACTCATTAATTTTGATGCAGCATTTTCAATCGTTTAGATACTAAAATTCTTACGTAAACGTAATATAATCTGTCACCGAATTGTTACTCGGCGGCGCGCTTCTCATGGTGCAGCGCAAGATATTCGGCGCTCCGCATCTCGAAAAGGCGCGATGCCGTGCGGTCGAATTCAAAACCCTCGGTGCCCCGCCGGTGCACCAACAGTTCCTCCGGCATCGCCGCGGCTGAAATGTAAAGGCGCACTGCATGATCGTAGAACGTATCGACCAGAATGATGAACCGCTTGATCTGGTTCCGCTTTTCCGGCCCCAGCAAGGGAACGTGATCGACGAAGACCATATCGAAACGCTCGGCGATGGCCAGGAAGTCGGCCGCCCCGAGCGGCTTCTCGCAAAGATCGGCGAAGGAGAACCGCGCCATGCGCTCGACGGCGAGCGGCACGTGGATGTGGCGCCCCTTCATCGGAATATCCAGCGGCTGCGCCTTGCGCCCGTGCAGCGCCTGCGTCCAGGACGCGTCCATCGCCATGTCGTTGTGATCGTTGATCGGCACCAGATAGACCGGCTGGCTGCTCAGCATCTCCATCCGGTAATCGGTGGGCGAATCCAGAGTGACGACGTCGACATGCTGCTTGAGCAGGGCGACGAAGGGCAGGAAGAGGCCGCGATTGAGGCCATCCATGTAGAGATTGTCAGGCTCGACGTTCGAGGTGGCGACCAGCACGCAGCCGCGCGCAAAAAGCTCGGAGAAAAGCCGCGACAGGATCATCGCATCGGCGATATCGGTGACGGTGAATTCGTCGAAGCAGAGCAGTTCCGCTTCGTCGTAGAGGGCGGCGGCAACCGGCGGCATCGGATCGGCCTGCTTGGTCTCGCCGTTCTTGAGCTTCAGCCGATGCGCGGCGATGCGGTTGTGCACATCCGCCATGAATTCGTGGAAATGCGCCCGGCGTTTCTTCCGGCACGGCGCCATCCCAAAGAACATGTCCATCAGCATGGTCTTACCGCGGCCGACGCTGCCGTGGATGTAAAGCCCCTTGGTGCCGTCGGCGGATTTCTTCTTGGCGGCAAACAGCCAGCCAAGCGCGCTCGATTTTGCCGCCGGCCGCCGCTGTTTCAGTCCGGCCAACACCTTGTCGAGGTTCTTTGCCACATCCATCTGGGCGGAATCGACCTGCAGCGCGCCCGAGGCGGTCAGCGCTTTAAGCTGTTCGCAGACGCTGAGCGCGTAATCCGGCATGGGTTGCATGAGGGCATATCCGCCTGTCAGTCATCGGCGGAGACCGCCGGATCGTTTGCCGCGCCGGTTGGTTTACCGCGCCGGTTGGTTTACCGGCTGAGGCTGATCTGCTGGCCCGTGCTGGTCTGGCCCTCGAAGCGGTTGTCAGCCGTCTTGTAGACGCTGCCGAGCTGGTTGCCCGAGCGGTCCTTGAGCAGCACCTGCTTGCCGGCAACCTCCCAGGATCCCATCGCCGTCAGCTCGCCGACGCAGCCGCGTGTGCCGCCGCGCGAACCACTGCCGAGATTGGTGAGCGTCAGGAACATGTCGCAGCTGCCATTGACGCGCCAGCTCCCGACCATCGATTCCTTGGTGATATCGAGCGCATTCGCGGCCATCGCGCCAGGCTGCGCTCCGCCCTGCATCGGCGCCGTCGTCGTCGGCGCCGCCGGAAACGACGAATTGTTGACCGGCGGAAGCTGCCCGCCCTGCACCGAGGGCACCGGCTGCGCCGTCAGCGGCGTCGGCATCGAATTGGGGCTGGAGTTGTAATTATATGCCGTCCGATCACAACCGGCTAGCGCGAGAGCCACCACCAGACCTGTCATCGCATATCGCAACTGCATCATCATACTCCTGAATTCGGCTATCGCCGCAAAGAAACGGGCGTGAGACAAGTCCGATTATCGTAATTCGCTTTGGTTAATCAAGTCGAACTGCATAAATTGCCCGTGACAACCACTAACCGAAAAACGATACAGTTCAACTGCCCCGCTGCAGAACTTCCTGCACATAGAATTTGTCAGCAAGGTGTTGCGTGCGTTGATCTCTGTCCGGATCCCTGTCGAACTCCCGCAATATCGGCGAATGGCGCTCGGACGAATGCTTGAGAAAGGATAGATCAGCGCTCAAGCCAGCCGTGGGCTGATCTCTCCGACGGCTTCGGGATCGAAGCCGTCTATTCCGCCACCGGCATGCGCGCCGGTCAGACCCGGCGCTCGACCATCATCTTCTTGATTTCGGCGATCGCCTTGGCCGGGTTGAGGCCCTTCGGGCAGGTCTGCGCACAGTTCATGATCGTGTGGCAGCGATAGAGGCGGAACGGATCCTCCAGATTGTCGAGACGTTCGCCGGTCGCCTCGTCTCTGGAGTCGATTAGCCAGCGATAGGCCTGCAGCAGAACGGCCGGACCGAGATAGCGGTCGCCGTTCCACCAGTAGCTCGGACAGGAGGTCGAGCAGCAGGCGCAGAGGATGCATTCATAGAGGCCGTCGAGTTTCTGCCGGTCCTCGTGGCTCTGCTTCCATTCCTTGGCGGGCGCCGGCGACACCGTCTTCAGCCACGGCTCGATCGAACGATGCTGGGCGTAGAAATTGGTGAGGTCGGGCACCAGATCCTTGACCACAGGCAGATGCGGCAGCGGATAGATCTTCACCGCGCCCTTGATATCGTCGAGGCCCTTGGTGCAGGCAAGCGTATTGGTGCCGTCGATATTCATCGCGCAGGAGCCGCAGATGCCCTCGCGACAGGAGCGGCGCAGCGTCAGCGTCGGGTCGATCTTGTTCTTGATGTAGAGCAGGCCATCGAGCACCATCGGGCCGCAATCGTCGACATCGATATAGAAGGTGTCGATCGACGGGTTCTGCCCGTCATCCGGGCTCCAGCGGTAGACGCGGAACTCACGGGTGTTTTTGGCACCCGCCGGCTTCGGCCAGACCTTGCCTTCGCGCATCTGGGAATTCTTGGGGAGAGCGAGTTCAACCATATCCGGTTCCTCTTGAGATCAGTACACGCGAGCTTTCGGCTCGATCTTGTGCGGATCGATGCCTTCGGCGATGAGCTCGGTGTGAACCGGCCGATAATCGAGTTTCACGTCGCCCGCCTCGCTTACCCAGGCAAGCGTGTGCTTGCGCCAGTTGACGTCGTCGCGGCCGGCAAATGCACCCTCGGTATAATCCTCGCGGGCATGCGAACCGCGGCTTTCCTTGCGGGCCTCAGCGCCGTAGATCGTCGTGATGGCATTGGCCATCAGGTTCTGCAGCTCCAGCGTCTCGACCAGATCCGAGTTCCAGATCATCGAACGGTCGGTTACCTTGATATCGCGCATCTCCTGCCAGATCGCCGAGATTCGCCGGCAACCGGATTCCAGCGATTCCTGCGTGCGGAAGACGGCCGCGTCTTCCTGCATGGCGCGCTGCATTTTCTCGCGCAGTTCCGCCGTCGGCGTGCCGCCGCTGGCATGACGCAGGCCGTCGAAACGGTCCATGATCTTGTCGCAGGCTGCGACATTGAGATGCGGAATCGGCGCTGCGCGGTCTATCACCTCGCCGGCGCGGATCGCAGCCGCGCGGCCGAAGACCACGAGGTCGATCAACGAGTTGGAGCCGAGGCGGTTGGCGCCGTGCACCGAGGCGCAGCCGGCCTCGCCGACAGCCATCAGGCCGGGGATGATCCGTTCGGGATTGGCGCTATCGGCGTTCAGCACTTCGCCCCAATAATTGGTAGGAATGCCGCCCATATTATAGTGAACGGTCGGCAGAACCGGGATCGGCTCGCGCGTGACGTCGACGCCTGCAAAAATCTTGGCGCTCTCGGAAATCCCCGGCAGGCGCTCGTGCAGAACTGCCGGATCGAGATGGTCGAGATGCAGGAAGATGTGGTCCTTGTTCTTGCCAACGCCGCGGCCTTCGCGGATTTCCAAAGTCATGCAGCGCGAAACGACGTCGCGCGAAGCAAGATCCTTGGCCGACGGCGCGTAACGCTCCATGAAGCGCTCGCCCTCGGAGTTGACGAGGTAGCCGCCTTCGCCGCGCGCGCCTTCGGTGATCAGACAGCCCGAACCGTAAATACCGGTCGGGTGGAACTGGACGAATTCCATATCCTGCAGCGGCAGGCCGGCACGCGCCACCATGCCGCCGCCATCGCCGGTGCAGGTATGGGCCGAGGTTGCCGAGAAATAGGCGCGGCCGTAGCCGCCGGTCGCCAGCACCACCATCTTGGCGGCGAAGCGATGGATCGTGCCGTCGTCGAGGCACCAGGCGACGACGCCGGTGCAGCGGCTGCCGTCTTCCGACATGATCAGGTCGAGCGCGAAATACTCGATGAAGAATTCGGCGTTGTTGCGCAGCGACTGGCCGTAAAGCGTATGCAGGATGGCGTGGCCTGTGCGGTCGGCAACGGCGCAGGTGCGCTGCACCGGCGGGCCTTCGCCGTAATTCTGCATGTGGCCGCCGAACGGGCGCTGGTAGATCTTGCCTTCTTCGTTGCGCGAGAACGGCACGCCGTAATGCTCGAGTTCATAGACCGCCTTCGGCGCTTCCATGGTCAGATACTGCATGGCGTCGACATCGCCGAGCCAGTCGGAGCCCTTGACGGTGTCGTAGAGGTGCCACTGCCAGCTGTCGGGCGTCATGTTGCGCAGCGACGCGGCAATGCCGCCTTGCGCCGCGACTGTATGCGAGCGGGTCGGGAATACCTTGGTGATGCAGGCGGTGCGGAAGCCCTGTTCGGCCATGCCGAGCGTGGCGCGCAAGCCGGCGCCGCCGGCACCGACGACGATCACGTCGTAGGAGTGATCGACATATTTGTAGGCCTTGCCGTTCTGAGCGGGTGAAGTCGGTGCCATATCGAGCTTATCCTACGAATGCGATTTTCAGAATGGCGAAGAGACAGAGGCCGGCGACCAGGATCGCAAAAAACGTGTTCAGCATCAGCAGAGCGATCTTACCGAACTCGCCGTGCACGTAATCCTCGATGATCACCTGCATGCCGAGCTTCATATGGATGACGCCTGATATCACCATCAGCCCCATGACGACCGCAACGAATGGGTTCGACAGCGCGCGGACCACATCCGCATAGGGCGCGCCGGCATAGGCGATCAGGAAGAAGAGGAAGAACAGGATGAGCGGAACATTGGCGACGGCCGTCAGCCGCTGGCGCCAGAAATGGTCCGTGCCGTCCTTGGCGGAGCCGAGCCCGCGAACCTTGCCGAGGGGGGTGCGCATATCCATGAGAGGACCTTCAGAAGCGAATGAGGAAGCCGATCACCCAGACCAGCACGGTCAGACAGAGCGACCCGATGACATTGGCGATGGCGAGCTTGGTCGAAAATTCCTTCTCGAAACCGTAGCCGAGATCCCACATGAAGTGGCGGAAACCGCCGAGCATGTGATGCAGCAGCGCCCAGGTATAGCCGAGAAGCACGAGCTTGCCGAGAAGGCTGCCGAGCACCCAGTTGGCCCAGTCATAGGAACCCTGGCCGCTTGCCGCTGCGATCAGCCACCAGGCGACCAGCAGCGTGCCGACGTAAAGCGCGCCGCCGGTAATTCGGTGGACGATCGACATGACCATGGTGGGAATGGGTTTGTAAATTTGCAGATGCGGCGATAGGGGCCGGTTATTTGTCACGTTCGCCATCAGAACCTCGCGGCGGCTTCTCTGCGCTCCCGGATTTCGGAGCATGCTCAGTCAACCACACGAATGACGAATTCTCTGTGTGCGTTGCATCAATTGCGACGTTTAATCACCGGAAACGCCGACGACAAGCACAATCGCTGTCTGCTTCTAATTTAATCGATTCGGGTTCTTGTAAAGTTTGCCGGCATGAGCAGCTTCTAAAAAATGCCAAGCTGCTTTTCCGAGCAAAGCGGGAAGCGATTTTGCCGGCAATTGGGTAAAAACAAATGATTAGAGGGTTTTTGCACCTCGACGAGAAACTGAACCTTTCTCACAAAACTGGCCTTTTGCGCTCAATATTTATGCCGTTCTCCCCCGGCACATGGACAAGCTGCGGTTTTTGGCGCAATCTGGCGTTAACGATTTGTTAACGATTGGCATTCTGGAGGCCGGCGCCCATGTTTCGCAGTCTGTCCGTCGTCACCCTGCTTGCCCTCTCCGCACTCGCCGCACTTCCCGCCACGGCGGGCGAGCGCCGTCATGATTATCGCCTTTCCGGCCATCGCCACGTTTTCCACAACGGATTGCTGCTCGGCCAACGCGTCGGCTGGCGTGATCGCGGCATTCGTGTCGACCACGCTTTCGGCTATCGATCCGGGCGAGACCGGATGCCGTTCCTGCGGCAATTTTCCTCGCCGGCGACAAATCGCGTGCGCTACGGCAATCTCATTATCGTTGCAGGCGCGGCACCGGCTGGAAGCGGCGACACCTATTCCGGCTCTTCCTATGCTTATCAGGTCGATGGCGGGACGTATGTCGGCGGCTATGGGTACAATGCGGCGACACAGCCCGAGCCGCGAGCGCCGAAGGCAAAGGTCATCGACGTCGCCGTCCAGGACGACCCTTGCGACTACGAGGCCAATGTTTGCGTCATCCGGCCTTGAAGGCATGATACCGAGTACGTCCGGCCCGGCTTCGCTGACAAGGGTGTGAAGATGACGAAAGCCGGCGGCTCAACTTTGCCCGGCCCCACTCTTCCGCGACGCGGCTACGTCAATACGGATGGCGCACATCGGCGGGAGATTCTTGTCCTCAAACGTCGCCCGCCGTGGCGTTCCGCCATCCGGCATCCAGGCATCCCAGGCTCTGTTCATTTCCTCGAATGAGGCAAGGTCGCTGAGCCAAATATTGGCGAGAATGATCTCCGACTTGTCGGTACCTTCGCGTAGCAGCATGTCATCGATGCGCTCCAATATTTCGTTGGTTTGCGCCGTCACGCTCGCTCCCCTCGTCAGGTTTGCGACCTGGCCGGGCAGATAGGCAGCATCTGCGAGCAGAGTTTCGTCAACTTTGGCTTGCCCCATCATCGTATTCGCAGACTTCCATGAATGCTTGAGAATTGGGCCCTCGGCCCTTCATTCGATCACTGTGGGGCTTCGCTCGCCATTCCGGAAGAGGGAATTAAATTGAGCCGATATAATGGAAGCTGAACGCTCACGCCCAGAACAGGATGATTTTAGGCCGGGTCGGCCTAAAATCTGAATCCTGTTCTAATTACAGAGTTAGAGCATGATGTCGTCCGAAAACCGCTCATACTTTTCGGCATCATGCTCTAGCTGGACAATATGGCCGTATGCCGCGAAATAAAGTCCACAAGATAGCGCGCCCCTTCGGCCGTCTCGGACTGAGCATACAAACCGATCTCGATACGCACCGGACCGGGCAGATCCGCCGATCTGTCGAGCGTTCGGCAGCCCTCTGGTTTCGTCGTGAGCATCATTGGTGCGATACCGATGCCGACGCGAACCGCGGTCGCCATGGCCACCAGCGTCGATGCCACGCACGCCGTCTTCCACTTGACGTTCCGCTGCGACAGGGCCGCAATCGTCGGGAGCGTCCAGGGACATTCCTCCTCGAACATAATGATGGGAAGCGGTTTTTCCGCATCCGCCACAAAGTCGGACCTGACCGTCCACATCAGATACTCGGTCCAGATCAGGGTCGGTTTTCGTGAGAGGCAGGTGATGTCGCAAACCACGAGATCCAGCTTCCTGTCTTCAAACAGGCTGGCGAGGCGGCGATTCGGCTCGACAATGATGTCGATCTCGACCTTCGGGTTCTGCGCTCTGAAGTCACTGAGAATGTCGATCAGGTGGCCAGCTGCAAAGTCCTCGACGACCCCGAGGCGAATGCGGTCCTCGATCATCTTGCCTGTCAGCCTTTTCTCGACCTCGTCGCTGAGGGCGACCATTTCGCGGGCATAAGCCAGCATGATCTGCCCATGGCTGGTAAGCTCGAGGCCTTTTGACGAACGCGAAAACAGCGCAACGCCGACAAGCTCCTCCAGCTTGCGGATCTGCATGCTCACGGCTGCCTGCGTTCTGTTCAGCTTGACGGCTGCTCCATTGACGGTGCCGATCTCCGCGACGGTCAGAAATGCACGAAGCAGATAGGAATCAAGATCAAGCATCAGAAGCCGCATCCATACTTGTGGCGATCGAGAACCTCGGGCCTCTTTGCCGATAAGTGGATATTGGACGAACCATGTTCTTCCGGCAACTGACGATCCTTACCCCCGGGGGCGCAGCGCAAGCTATGCCCCTGCCAGCCTATCGTGCGAAAAGAACACATGCCTCGGCGGGAATCGAAACGTTGACTTCCTGCCCGCGAGCGAAGGCTATGTCTGGACGGTTCGGGCAAGCCGAGATTATACGGTCGCCACTGACCAAGTCGAGAATGACATGCCTGAAGGCACCGAGTGTCACAACATCGGCAACGCGTCCGGGAATAGCCCCGGCACTCGGAGCGCCGGACGATATCTCGACGCTTTCCGGCCTCACGCAAATCTCGGCGGCCCCTGAAAGGCTTCCCCTGGACGCGACCGGAAATTCCCAGCCGGATTCGGAGCGAAATCTGCCGGCCGTTTCGCCCACGGCCGAAATCGAGCCATGAACCCAATTCGTCCGTCCCATGAAATCCGCGACGAAACGCGAATCTGGGCGCCAATACACATCATCCGGCTTGCCGGATTGCATGATTGCTCCACGATTCATCACGAATATGCGCTCTCCGAGGCTCATCGCCTCCTCCTGGTCGTGGGTTACCACGATTGCGGTCGAGCCAACCGCGGCGAGCACATCCTTCAATTCGGTGCGCAGCTCGTGGCGAAGTTTGGCGTCGAGGGCCGACAGGGGCTCATCCAGGAGAACAAGGCTCGGATGGGTGGCGAGCGCCCGCGCCAGCGCAACACGCTGCTGCTGGCCGCCGCTCAGCTGGTGCGGTCGCCGCTGTCCGAAACCGGTGAGCCGGACGAGCTCAAGCATCTCGGCAATGCGGCGAGGTATTTGCTCCGGCGGATGGTTGCGATGGCGAAGTCCGTAGCCGATGTTCTGCTCGACGGTCATATGCGGGAAAAGTGCGTAATGCTGGAACAGCAGCCCGACGTTGCGCTCATAGGGTTTCAATCCGGCCATCGGCTCGCCGTCGATGAGGATCGCGCCTTTGTCGGGCGGCTCGAACCCGGCAATGAGCCGAAGAATGGTGGTCTTGCCGCAGCCGCTTGGTCCAAGCAGTGCGATTGTTTCACCTGGATTCACCGAGAAGGAGATATTACCGAGGGCGACGGTGTCGCCGAAGCGCTTGCTGACCCCTTGAAATTCCATGGCAGAAATCATCGTATTGTCCTCAAGAACGAAACAAACCCTGACCGACGACAGTGTCGAAGCCGACGACACGGTCCAGCACAACGATGAGCAAGGCGGTGACGGCAATCAGGACCACGGCCGCCGCAGCGATCGTCAGATCGAAAGCCGCGCGCATGTTGCTGACCAGCGTCACTGGCAAGGTCGTTGCGGATGGGTCGCTCAGAAAGAGACTGATCGACACGTCATCTATCGAAATTGCGAAGGCGAAGATCGCGCCGGTGACGACGCCCGTCCGCATGAGCGGTAGGGTAATCGTCCAGAAGGCTTGTCGCTCGGTGGCGCCGAGAACCATCGCGGCCTCCGTCAATCGTCGGTCGCTGCCGAGGAGGCTGGCAAGACTGGTCCTTATGCAATAGGGCAATGTCACGATCACGTGGCCAAGGAGCAGACGCGCCATGCCGTTGGTAATACCGGCCTTGGAGAGGAAAAGCAGCAGGCCGAATCCGATGACGACCGGCGGGACGATGAGTGGCGAGAGAAAAGCCGACGTCAGCGTTGCCTTTCCCGGAAAATTGCCGCGGGCAAGGCCAACAGCTGCCGCAGTTCCGATCGTCACGGACAGAACCGTCGTGAGCACCGCCAAGATGAGGCTGGTACGCAGGCTGGCAAGGATATCCGCCTGGGAAACGAGCCGTTCGAACCAGTGAAGCGACAAGGCAGGTGGCGGCAGTGGACCGAGGTAAGTCCTGGCGTCGAAAGCCATGAGGCATGTTATCACCAACGGGATGGCGAGGAACGCCAATCCGAGGCCGATGACACCGTAGGCAAGGGAAACGGCGATCCGGTCTCCGGTTCGCGCTGCAAGAGACTGTCTGCTCATCGGGAAACCTTCCAGGCCTGCGCAAAGGTTATGACAGCGACGACCGCCAACGCCACGGCAAGCATGACCAGCGAGATCGCCGCGCCGCTCGGATAGTTGGCGATATCGCTGAACCGGGTGTAAATGACGTTCGAGATGAAAAGCACCCGGCCCCTCCCGAGCACCATGGGAATGACGAAGGCGCTGATCGCGAAAGTCAGCGAGACAAGCGTGCTTGAGATCAGAGCCGTGAAGCTCAGGGGAAGCGTGATCGACAGATGAGCTTTCCATCCCGGCGCGCCGAGCGACTGGGCTGCATCGAGCAGACGCGGATCGATCGATTGCATCGCACCAATCAACGTTAGCGTTGCGACCGGTATGATCGAGTGAACCAGACCCGCAGTAACGACGATATTGATATATTCGCGGCTGTTGGGCGAAAGGCCAAGTGTCAGGAGGAGGGGTCGGAAGATGCCGACCGACCCGAAGGTCAGTTCGATCGCATACGTCTTGATCAGGACGCTGGATAGAACAAGCGTAATCAAAAAGCCGAGGGTGAGCGCGCGCATTCGCGGCGAAATGCGCCGCACGATGAAGTAGGCCAGCGGGAATGCCACAAGCTGGCCGATGATCGCGGCAGTGCCACCGATCCAGAAGGTCGTCAACAGGACACTCGCAAACGCCTGGTTTGCAAGCTCGTAATAATTTTGAACTGTTGCCGCGGCATTTTCGACGGAACCGACGCGCCCCGGCGTAAACTCCTTCAAGCTTTCGATTGCCAGATTGACTAACGGTGACAGAAAACCGAATGCGAACACCAGGAGGGCTGGCCCGAGCGTCAGGGCCGCATCTCGGCGATCAGGAAACGAAATGGCAACGGATTGCCGCCTTGCTTTGGTCATGGTGGAACAGGCCTTTTTCCTCGCCCTTACGGGCCATGAGAAAGGGAGGTTATCGAAGCCCGCGCCTTCGACAACCTGCCGCGAGATCCCTCAGAGCAACGGGGCGATGTCCTGCTCCCAGCGCTTGGACCAGGCATCCTGCTGTTCGAGAACGACATTGTAGTCTGGCACATAGACGAAACTCGAAAACTCGTCCGACGTGAAGGACAGATGCTTGAGATTGTCGGGCGTCACCGCCTTGCTGTTCAACGGCGCTTCGCCCGCCACCTTGGCATAGAGCGAGTTCATGTCCGGGCTGATCGCGAAGTTGACGAAATCGAGCGTTGCCTTGGTGCTCGGTCTATTCTTCAATACGCCGAAGCCGCTCTGGTAGAGGAAGGCCTTGAAGTTGCTGTCCTTGGTGAAACGAGTAACCGGGAAGTTCTTCGCCACGGCCGCCCAGCCGGGCTCGGCGAAGAAGCCGACGGAGGTCTCACCCGACGTCAGCGAATTGGTGAAGTCGATATCGGTGATGGCGACGCGGCCGATATTGCCGGATTTCGCCAATTCCTTCATCAGCTTCCAGCCGGGCTCCATATTCGTTTCACTGCCGCCGGCGTGAAGGGCGAGCGCGACGATCTGGAGCATCATGCTCTGTGTCGGGCCTGGCCAGCAGATCGCACCCTTGAGATTGGGGCTCAGCAGATCGTCGATGGTCTTCACAGCGATCGGAGCCGTGTCGGTTCGGGAACCGAAATACATGCCGCCAACTGCGCGTGGGACCGCTTTGATATTACCCTTGCCATCACGAATGATGATTTTCTCGGGAATATTCGCAAGGTTGGGAACATCGGCGGGATTGATGGTCTCGAGCCAATCCTCCTTCACCATGCTGTTGAACGAGCCTTCCCAGCCGGCGACATAGTCGTAGTCGACATTCGGCCAGACGGCCTTGATCTTTGGAAGAATCGCGCCCGCGCCGCCCTGGTGAAGAACCCAATTGAACGTCGCCACATTCTGGTCGGCGGCAATCTGTTTCATGGCTTCGACGACATCGCCGCCCCATTCGACGGCGGTGAGACTGCTGCTGCCGGCTGCGGCGGGTCTCGCAAATCCCATCATCGTGCCGGCAATCCCCGCGGCAGCGGCGGATCCGAGGAAGCGGCGGCGTGTCATATCATGCAACATGGTAGGTTCCCTTTGTTGTCGGCCCTCTTCTGGACCGTTCGCATCGGAGACTGCTTGGAGGTTGCCAACCGCGGTAGTGGGAAAATTCTCGCCGGGTTATAAAGTTTTCTGATTATCCCGATGAACCCGCCTCCCGCATCGCGGAGCTTCGGCGGATCCAGGCTATCAATATTCGTTATATCCCCTCTCGAATTTTCGCGGTTCCAACGGAAGCGGGCGGCGCCGATGATGACGGCAGTATCACTACCGTGGGAGCCTGCCTTGACCATTGACCGGGATTTTCTGGAAGACTTGAGAAAGCGCTTCGGCAGCGCTGCAGGCGGGGAGATGGAAGACCCTCACTTCCGCGCCGTGGCGGCGAGCGTATTCAAGGACGGCGATAGCCGCAAATGGCCCTTCGCCGATCCCGCGACCTTTCTGGATGCCCGCTTCATCGAGAACGGCTTGCGGCCCGAGGTGCTTGAGGCGCTCGACGTGGCTCTGATCGGCGTGCCGATGGACCTCGGCGTCACCAATCGCGCCGGCGCGCGGCTGGGGCCGCGGGCTGTCCGAGCGATCGAGCGTGTCGGCCCCTACGAGCATGTTCTGCGTGTCGCCCCGATGGGAGGGCTAAAAGTCGCCGATGTCGGCGACGTGCCGATGCGCAGCCGGTTCGGCCTGGCCGAATGCCATGCCGATATCGAGGCTTGCTACCGGATGATCGCGGCAACCGGGGTCATCCCGCTATCGGTCGGCGGCGACCATTCGATCTCCGGCGCCATTCTCAAGGGCCTGGCGGCCAGCCAGCCGGTAGGCATGATCCACATCGACGCTCATTGCGACACCGCAGGTCCCTATGAGGGCTCCAAGTTCCACCACGGCGCGCCCTTCCGCGAGGCTGTCCTGGCGGGTGTGCTCGATCCGAAGCGGACGATCCAGATCGGCATCCGCGGCGGCGGCGAATATCTTTGGGAGTTCTCCTTTGCCTCCGGCATGACTGTCATCCACGCGGAAGAGGTGGCAGAGATGGGTCTCAAGGCCGTGATCGCAAAGGCTCTGGAGGTTGTCGGCGCCGGTCCAACCTATCTCAGTTTCGACGTGGACTGCCTCGATCCGGCTTTCGCTCCGGGAACCGGCACGCCGGAGGTGGGCGGGCTTCAGCCGAGGGAGGCCCTGACCCTGCTGCGCGGCTTCAAAGGCATCAACTTTATCGGCGGCGACGTCGTCGAAATCGCACCGCAATACGACAACACCACCAACACCGCGCAGATCGCCGCGCAGGTGTTGTTCGAACTCCTGTGCCTCGCGATGTTCAGTCCCGCGGTCAGGACGAAGCTGACCTGAGAACCAGATCCACAACGGCAGCGCGCCTCGTGCCCGCTGCCATCCATCACCTGTCGCATAACACGTCTCAAAAAGGGGAACGACATGACTGCTCTTATGAAATTGCGCTACACCGCCACTGCGGCAATTGCCGTGTTCGGCATCCTGGCAGGGGCCGCGCAGGCCGACGAACTTGCCGATATCAAAGCCGCAGGCGAGATCAACATCGGCATCTTCTCCGATTTCCCGCCCTTCTCTTCGGCAAGCGCCGATATGAGCATCAAGGGCTATGACGTCGACGTCGCCCAGAAGATCGCCGACGGGCTCGGCGTGAAACTCAATCTGGTTAGCGTTACTGGCCAGAACAGGATCGCCTACCTGAACGACGACCGCGTCGACCTGCTGATGAGCGTCGGCTATTCGAAGGAGCGCGCCGAGGTTATCGATTATGCCGCCCCGTACGCCCCCTACTATATCGCCGTCATCGGTCCGGCAGCCCTGAAGGTCAGCGGCAAGGAAGACCTTGCCGACAAGACCGTTGCCGTCAATCGTGGGACGCTAGAAGACACGTCGCTGACCGCCGCCGCCCCGGGCTCGGCCGCGATCCAGCGTTTCGAGAACTACAATTCAGTCATCCAGGCCTTCGTATCCGGCCAGACGCAGCTGATGGTCGTCGGAAACGATGTCGGCGCGCAGGTTCTGGCGCGACAGGACGAGCTTAAGCCGGAGCAGAAGTTCCAGCTCCTCAGTTCCCCCTCGCACATCGCACTCCGCAAGGGCGAGGACGGCCTGAAGAAGGCTATCAATGACAGCGTCGCCGCAATGATCGCCGATGGTTCACTCGACGCAAGTTCGAAGAGCTGGCTGAAAGCACCGCTCAATCCCGAAAACCTGAAGGATTGACGAGGCGGGTCTCCCGCTCACCGAGCATGATGTCGAAAACCGCAAGCGATTCCGGTGGCATCATGCTCCAATTCTTAGGTTGAGAGGCGGATCCAGATTTCGGACCAGCGCCGCTCAGGTCATCCGGCTCCAGAGGACAAGCGATGAGATACAGCCTCGATTTCAATTGGCTTTGGGACGGAATGGGAGCTCTGGCCTACGGCGCAGGCACGACACTTGCACTGACGGCCTCCACATCTGTCCTCGGGATCGTTCTCAGCGTTCTCGGCGCGGCCGCGCGCCGGGGACCTTATCCATGGTTGCGCAAGGCCGTCGGCCTGTACGTGGAAGTCATGCGCAATACGCCATTCCTGGTGCAGCTGTTCTTTATCTTCTTTGGCTTGCCTAGCCTCGGCATTCGCCTTGATCCGATCTCTGCCGCCGTTCTTGCCATGACCCTCAACATGGCGGCCTACACGATGGAGGTGGTTGGGGCCGGGCTCGATGCCATACCGAGAGGCCAGAAAGAGGCGGCACAGGCACTCGGCCTCAGGCCTCGGCTGGTGTTCTTCAAAATCGTCCTGCCGCAAGCCCTCGCCATCATTTTTCCGGCGCTGACAAGCCAGATCATCATCATGATGCTGGAATCGGCGGTTGTTTCGCAGATATCCGTCCGCGAGCTGGCGCAGGAGGCCGATCTGCTTCAGTCGCGCACCTTCCGCTCCTTCGAGACCTATCTGGTGGCAACGTTGATCTACCTTTCGATGTCCGCCGCACTTCGCCGGCTCCTTTTCGCCGGGAAACGTCGTTTTCTGGGAGCTGGCCTGGCATGATTGAGTTCACGTTCTGGGACATACTGCGCAATCTCGTCTTCGCGACACGCTGGACCCTGCTGCTTTCGCTCGCAGCCTTTGCCGGCGGCGCCATCGTTGGTCTGGCGATCCTCTCTGCACGGATATCGAAAACGCGCTGGCCGCGCAGCTTCGCGTCCGGCTACATTGCCCTGTTTCAGGGAACGCCGCTTCTCATGCAGCTCTTTTTGATGTTCTTCGGCCTGCCGATGCTCGGTTTCCGGATCGAGTCATGGACCGCCGCCGTCTGCGGCCTGACGTTTTACGCTAGCGCCTATCTTGCCGAAATCTGGCGGAGCGGCGTCGAGGCGGTGCCGCGCGGGCAATGGGACGCCGCAGCCAGCCTGGGCTTGCACCGTCTCCTTGAACTTCGCCTTATCATCCTGCCGCAGGCCTTCCGGATCACGCGCGCGCCGACCGTCGGGTTCTTGGTCCAGTTGATCAAGAGCACCGCACTGGCCTCGATCCTGGGCTTCGAAGAACTGCTGAAAACCGCGAACGCCATCAACAATGCGACCTTCGAACCTTTCAAGGTCTACGGTCTCGTCGCGCTGATCTTCTTCGCCCTGTGTTATCCGCTGACGCAATACGCCAGAGTTCTGGAGAAGAAAGCAGCATTTGGCTGAGCGGTGCCGAGTTGCTCAGCATTCCGATCGCAACGGCGTGTCCAAAAGGTCGATGCCGGCTGAAAAGCCGGTGCGCCGTGCAGCGCCGACCCGGCTCTCGTTCAATCACCCAGAACTCGCTTTATCCAGCAGTCAGAACTTACTGAGAGATCGCTTCCATGACCGACACACAAATCCGCATTCTCGATGCCAGCACAACGGCCGAGCTTCTACCTTTCGGCGCGCTGGTCGCGACCTTGCGGCAAGCATTTGCCGAAGGCTGTGTTGTGCCGGTGCGTCATCACCACACGATAACCAATAGCGGCGAGCCGGATGCGACGCTGCTTTTGATGCCGGCCTGGCATGAAAAGCAGCGATCGGAGCGCTACCTTGGCATCAAGATCGTTACCGTCTTTCCCGGTAACACGATGCGCGGCATTCCCGGCTTAACCTCGACTTACATCCTCTATGATAGCCGGACCGGGATGCAGCTTGCGCTGCTTGACGGAAACACGATCACGGCGCGCCGAACGGTAGCGGCATCGGCCCTTGCTGCGGACTATCTTGCCCGAACGGACGCGCGCCGTCTGCTGGTGGTCGGCGCAGGTCGCGTCGCGAGCCTGATACCCGATACCTACCGCGCCGTCCGGCCGATCGCGCAAGTCGACATCTGGGATATCGATCCCGCCAGCGCGGAACGGTTGGCGCAGAGCCTCCGCCAACGGGGACTCCGGGCTGCTGCCGTCGCGAATTTGGAAGCCGCGGTACGGCAAGCCGATATCGTCAGCGCGGCAACGCTGGCGACCGCTCCGCTTATCCACGGCGAATGGCTGAGGCCGGGCACCCATGTCGATCTGATCGGCGGCTTCACCCCGGCGATGCGCGAGGCCGATGACGAAGCGCTTCGGCGCTCCTCGATTTATATCGACACTCACGAAGCCCTTCACGAAGCAGGCGATCTGGTTCAGCCGATCAGGGCCGGCGTCATTTCTGCAGATGCGGTGCGTGCGACACTTGACGAGCTGTGCCGCCGGGATATTCCAGCCCGGACGTCCAACGATGAGATCACGCTCTACAAGACAGTCGGAACGGCCTTGGCTGATCTTGCCGCCGCGACGATGGTCTATGAAGCCGCCTTGATCGCCGGCTGACATAACATGGTCCGCTCCGGGCGATCGCGAATGATCTAATCTTGAATGTCGATCCAACCTAGGTAGCGAAGCGCCACACTGTCGTCTTCTTGATTTCGCTATCCTCCAGTGCCCGCGTGACCGGTACCTCGTAAACCGCGCAGGATTCCAGCCGATCCCGAGGAAGGTAGCTGCGGCCGGGATCGCCGACCAGCACCGGCGTACCGTCCGCCACCAGCCTCAGGAACCAGGGAATGAGCGCGTCGGCAAAAGCGCGATCATAGAAGACGTCGCCGGCAAGCACGATATCCGCATCAATCGCCTGCCCGATCAGGTCGGTGCCGGTAAATCCCAGGAGAACGCCATTGACCTCGGCATTCAGCCGGACGGCCGTCTCCGCCCAGGGATCGATATCGGCGGCGGTGACCTCGCGGGCGCCGGCCATGACAGCTGCAATGCCGACGAGGCCGGAGCCGCTGGCGAAATCCAGCACGCGCTTGCCGCGCACCATCTCCGGATGATCGAGGACGTAGCGCGCCAGTCCCTGGCCGCCCGCCCAGGCGAAAGCCCAGAAGGGCGGCGGCAGGCCGATCGCCTCCAGCTCCTCCTCCGTCTTCAGCCAGAGTTCATGCGCTTCGCTTGCCAGATGAAGCGAAATCTCCGGCACATGCGGCGGCGCCATCACGCTGGTATGGGCGCGGATGAAGGCTTGCGGATCGGTTTTCACCGCGGCGGTTCGTCCAGCCCGCCCATACGGCAGACTTCGGCCCATTCCTCATCCGTCACCGGCTGCACCGAGAGGCGCATGGAGGTAACGAGCGACATCTTGGCGAGCTTCTCGCTCGCCTTGACGTCCTTCAGCGTCACCGGCTTCGGCATGTCCATGACGGCGCGGATGTGGACGCAATCCCACTTCGGGTCGCCCTTGGCGGTGGAATCGGGCTGCGACAGGGCGCAGACTTCGACGATCCCGACGATCTCCAGCCCGTCATTGGAATGGTAGAAGAAACCCTTGTCGCCGATCTGCATCGCCCGCATGTTGTTGCGCGCCAGATAATTGCGGACGCCGGTCCATTCCGTGCCCTTTTCGCCGGCAGCTTTCTGCTGCTCCCAGGACCACGAGGCGGGTTCGGATTTATAGAGCCAGTGCGCCATGCTTATGCTTCCGGTTTGTTGAAGACCCAGTTGTAGGCCTTGACCTCGACGCTTTCGAACAGCCCGGCTTTGGCGTAAGGATCGGCATCGGCGAGCGAGCGCGCCGCCTCCTTTGTCGCAGCTTCGACGATGATCAGGCTGCCGCAGGCCTTGCCCTCATCATCGAGAAACGGGCCGGCGATCTTCAATGTGCCCTCGGCGTTCAGCCCGTTCAGATACTCAAGATGCGTCGGCCGTGTTTCCATGCGCACGTTCAGATGTCCCGGCTTGTCTTTGCAGAGAAGGGCGAAAAGCATGTCTATTCTCCTATTCGGTGGTGATCGGGCGCGTCATCAGCTGCTCGATCGCCTCTGATATATCGAGCTTGCCGTCGATGATGGCGGAAATGGCATCGGTAATCGGCATGCTTATCCCAAGCTCGGCCGCAAGCCGCGAGGCGACGGAGGCGGCAAGCGCGCCTTCCACCAGCGCGCCCTGCAGCGGGTCGGCCTCTTCGCCGCGCCCGAGCGCAATGCCGAAGCGCAGGTTTCGCGATTGATGGCTGGTTGCCGTCAGCACCAGGTCGCCGAGGCCGGAAAGCCCGCGCACCGTATCGGCCTGTCCGCCCTTGGCGACGACGAAACGCGACATTTCCGCAAGCCCGCGCGCAATCAGCGCCGCACGGGCGGAATCGCCGATGCCGCCGCCTTCGACGATGCCGCAGGCAATCGCCAGCACGTTCTTCAGCGCGCCGCCGAGCTGCACGCCGATGCGGTCGTTGGAGGCATAAAGCCGGAAGGTTCGGCCTGATATCGCCTGGGCGAGCCGCTCCGCGGTCTCGATGTCACTAGCCGCGATCGCCATCGCCGTCGGCAGGCCCTTGGCGATATCGGCGGCAAAACCCGGGCCGGAGAGCACGGCGACGGCATGGTCCGGCAGCTCCCGTTCCAGCATGTCGGTCAAAAGATTGCCGGTCGCCCGTTCGATGCCCTTGGCACAGGTGACGACAATGGCATCCTTTGAAAGATAAGGGCCATATTGTCGGGCCGCATCGGCCTGCGCCTGCGACGGCATCGCAAAAAGCACGATGGAGGCACCGGCAATCGCATCCGCCTCGGCGGCAAATTCCAGCGTATCGGGCAGCAGAATGCCGGGCAGCGCCGCATCATGCAGCCGTTCGGCCTTGAGGTCGGCGATCAGCGACGGATTGCGCCCGACAAGCGTCACCGCGCTGCGGCCGGCAAGGGCGATGACGGCGGCGAGCGCCGTTCCGAAAGCCCCCGACCCGACGACGGCGATGTTTTCGCTCATGCCTTGGCCCCTCTCTTTCCGAAACCGATCAGCGTTTTCGCATTGTCGTCGAGCGGCCAGCGCGAGCGCGGCTGGACGTCGAGCGGATCAGGCGCGACGCCGGTGGCCATCCGCTCCAGTCCCGCCCAGGCGATCATCACCGCATTGTCGGTGCAGAGGTGCAGCGGCGGCGCGATGAAGCGGAAGCCGTTCTTGTCGCATAGCGCCTGCAGCGTGCCGCGCAGTTCGAGATTGGCGGCGACACCGCCGGCAACGACGAGAGCCGGCTTTTCGCCAGTCGCCGGAAATGTCGCGGCAAATTCCGTCTTGAACCGCTGCAGACCACGGCCGATGCGGTCCTTCAGCGTGCGCGAAACCGCCTTCTGGAACGAGGCGCAGATATCCGCCACATCCTGATCGCTGAGCGGCGCGATATCCTGCGCCGCCTGCCGCACCGCCGTCTTCAAGCCGGAGAAGGAGAAGTCGAGCCGCGCCTCGCCGACCAGTGGCCGCGGAAACGCGAAGCGGTCGGCATTGCCGTCCCGCGCCATCCGCTCCACCGCCGGACCGCCGGGATAGGGCAGACCGAGCAGCTTTGCCGTCTTGTCGAAAGCCTCGCCGAGCGCATCGTCGATCGTCGTGCCCCAGCGTTCATACTCTCCGACGCCGCGCACCAGAATGAGCTGGGTATGGCCGCCGGAGACGAGCAGCATCAAATAGGGAAAGGAGAGCCCGTCCGTCAGCCGCGCCGTCAGCGCATGACCTTCGAGATGGTTGACCGCATAGAGCGGCTTGCCGGCGGCCTTAGCGATCGCCTTGCCGGTCATCAATCCCACCAGCAGCCCGCCGATCAGCCCCGGCCCGGATGTGGCGGCAATGGCGTCCACCTCGTTGAGCGACACATTGGCGCGCTGCAGCGCCTCCTCGATCAGCTCGTCCAGCGCCTCGACATGGGCGCGCGCCGCAATCTCCGGCACCACGCCGCCATAGGCGCTATGTTCATCGAGCTGGGACAGCACCACGTCGGACAGCACCTTGGAATGCCCCTCCGCATCGCGCTCGACGACGGCGGCCGCGGTCTCGTCGCAGCTCGTTTCGATGCCAAGGATGCGCAGAAAGGGAACCATGAGGCCTGTTCGTTGATTGCGATGGGATGGAAACCCGTTTACGAGAACTCCGGTAACAACGGAACTGAGCGGATGCAAACAAAACCTTTCCGGATCGGCACGCGGGGCAGCCCGCTGGCGCTTGCCCAGGCGCATGAGGCCCGCGACAGGCTGATGGCGGCGCATCATCTGCCTGAGGAAATGTTCGAGATCGTCGTGCTGACGACCAAGGGCGACCGCATCACCGACCGCTCGCTCGCCGAGATCGGCGGCAAGGGCCTGTTCACCGAGGAACTTGAACAGAAGCTTGCATCAGGCGAGCTTGATTTCGCCGTGCATTCCGCCAAAGACATGCCGACGAAGCTACCCGAGGGCCTCCATCTCTCCGCCTACCTGCCGCGCGAAGATATCCGCGACGCCGTCATCGGCCGGACCGCCCGCAAATTGATCGACCTGCCGCATGGCGCCACCGTCGGCTCCTCATCGCTCCGCCGCCAGGCGCTAATCCGCCGCATGCGGCCTGACATTAACGTCGTCACCTTCCGCGGCCTGGTGGAAACGCGGCTGCGCAAGCTCGAAGAGGGCCAGGTGGATGCGACCCTTTTGGCGCTTGCCGGCCTGAAACGCCTCGGCAAGGTCGAGGTGATCACCGATATCCTCGACCCCGACACCTTCCCGCCGGCGCCGGCGCAGGGGGCGATCTGCATCGAAAGCCGCATCGGCGATACAGGGATCGACGATCTGTTGGCGCCGGTCAATGATGCCGCAACCTTCGACGCCGTCTCCTGCGAACGCGCCTTCCTCGCCGCGCTCGACGGTTCCTGCCGGACGCCGATCGGCGGTTATGCCGTCTGCGAAGGTGATCTGATCCGCTTCTCCGGCCTCATTATTACCCCCGACGGCCGCAGCCAGCATGCGGTGACGACCGACGGCCACCGCCGCGATGCGGCCGCACTCGGCACCCGCGCCGGCCAGGACGTGCGCGCCAGAGCCGGCAGCGCCTTCTTCGACGACTGGCACTGAAGCGGCCATGCGCGTGCTCGTCACCCGCCCCGCGCATTCGGCGACGAAAACCGCACAACGTCTGCGCGATATGGGCCACGAGCCGCTGCTGCTGCCGCTGCGTCGGCCGGTGCATGACAGCGCCGCAGCCGCAGCCGCGCTTGCAAGAACCAGCGGCGCAATCGCAGTGACCAGTGCGGAAGCCGTCAAGGTCATTTTCTCTCTCGGTGAGACACTTCGTCCGCATCTTGCTCGCCGGCTTTTCGCGGTCGGGGAGATGACGGCGGAAGCAGCCCGCAGCCTCGGGTTTCGATCGGTGGCCTCCTCGTCGGGTAACGGCGGCGATCTCGCCGATCTCGTCGCCGCGCGGGGAACCGACGACTTGCTCTACCTTGCCGGCACGCCGCGCGCCGAAACCTTCGAAGCAGGATTACGTCAACGCGGCATCCGCTTTTCGATTGCAGAATGCTATCGCATGCAGCCGGTTGCCCCCGGCCCGGCCGAGATCGAAGCGATTTTTGCGGGCGGCCGACCGGATGCGGTTCTCTTCTATTCCCGGCAGACGGCCGACGATTTTTTTGGCGTAGCGGAACTCCGCTCAGCCCTGCCGGAGGAAAGCGGAATCCGCCTTCTCTGCCTCAGCGAGGCGGTGGCCGAGGCCATCCCGGCGGCTCTGAAAAAAAACGCGGCGATTGCGCCGATGCCGGATGAGAAAAGTCTTTTGTCGCTGCTTTGAATGCTTTAGCCGCCCAAATTTGATCTAACCTCTTCCCTTAATTGGCATCACTGTCTAGTTTCGTTGCAATGCAGGATAAAGAGGACCTCATGGTATCGGGAAACCCGCCACGCCATTCGAAGAGCGCCGACGAGCCGGTCACGATCGACCTCGAAGCACAGGATTTCGCCTCTGCAGCCGATATCGAAAAGCCGGTGGAGAATGATGTCGGCGACGCCGGCAACAGCGCCGCCGATGCCGGCGTGACGCCCGAAACCGACGCTGCGCCGCAGTTCGAACAGGGACGAGCCGAGGAAGAAGCCGAACACGCACAAGCCGACCACGAGGACCGGCCTGCCCCGGATGTGCCGGAGGAGCCGGCAGCCCCGGAGCCTGCCTTCACGTCTCCTCCCGAACAGCCGCGCCGCGCCGTCACCTCCGGTCTCATCGCCTCCGGCATATTCGGCGGCCTCGTGGCGCTGCTTGGCGCGGGCGCCATTCAATATGCCGGCTATCTCCCGGGTTCCTCCGCGCCGCAGACAACCTCGCCTGATGTCGCCGATCTCTCAGGCGAAATCGACGGCCTGAAACAGGCCGTCGCCAATCTCGCGGCCAACCCGCCGGCCACGAACGACGGCGCGCTTGAAAAGCGCATCGCCGCGCTGGAAACAACGGCGGGGGCATCCACCGCCGGCGCACCGGCCGATTCGGCAAATGTCGAGGCGCTTAACCAGAAGATTGTGGAGCTGAGCGGTCAGCTCGAGCAGCTGCGGTCGACCCTTGCCCAGTCATCGGAACAGCAGACGAGCAGCGGCGCCGATATCGCCAAGCGCCTCGACGAGGCCGAAAAGAAGCTGAACGAGCCGCGCGAGGATGTCGCCGTCGCCAAGGCGATCGCGGCAGCCGCCCTCAAGGCGGCGATCGATCGCGGCGGCCCGTTCCTGGCCGAGCTCGATACCTTCGCCGGGGTCGCACCCGACGATCCAGCTGTGGCCGACCTGCGCGGCTTTGCCGAAACCGGCATTCCCTCACGCGCCGAACTCATGCGTCAGGTTTCCGATGTCGCCACCGCGATCGTCGAAGCCGTCAACCAGCCGGATCCGAATGAGAGCTGGTCTGACCGGCTGATGTCGAGCGCCAAGTCGCTGGTATCAGTCCGTCCCGTCGGCAATATCGAGGGCGACAGCGTCGAAGCCATCGCCGCCCGCATGGAGGACAAGGTGAAGAGCGGTGACCTGCCGGGCGCTTCCGCCGAATGGAACAAGCTGCCGGCTCAAGGCAAGCAGGCTTCCGCCGCCTTCAAGCAATCGCTCGAAGCGCGCATCCGCGTCGAGGAAGTTGTCGGCGGGGCGCTGTCGAAAGCGGTTTCCGGCACCGGCAAGGAAGGATAAGACCATGCTGATCCGTCTTGTCGCCTTCGCCCTCTTCGTGTTGGCTCTCGCCTATGGGTTCTCCTGGCTTGCCGATCGTCCCGGCGACCTGTCGCTGATCTGGGAGGGCCAGATCTATCAGACGAAACTGATCGTCGCCGCCAGCGCGATCATCGCTCTGATCGCCACCGTCATGATCGTCTGGTGGTTCATCCGCCTGGTCTGGACCTCGCCGCATTCGGTGACCCGTTATTTCCGCGCCCGCAAGCGCGACCGCGGTTATCAGGCGCTGTCGACCGGCCTGATCGCCGCCGGCGCCGGCAATGCGCTGCTCGCCCGCAAGATGGCCGCCCGTTCCCGGGGTCTCATCCGCGCCGATCAGGAGCCGCTGATCAACCTGCTCGAGGCCCAGGCCGCCCTGATCGAAGGCCGCTATGATGAGGCGCGCGCCAAGTTCGAGGCGATGGCCAACGATCCCGAGACACGCGAGCTCGGCCTGCGCGGCCTCTATCTGGAGGCCCGCCGGCTCGGTGCCAACGAGGCTGCCCGCCAATATGCCGAGAAGGCTGCCGACAATGCGCCTTATCTGCCCTGGGCCGCACAGGCGACGCTGGAATATCGCAGCCAGGCCGGCCGCTGGGACGATGCGATCCGCCTGCTCGAACAGCAAAAGGCCGCCCGGGTCGTCGAAAAGGCCGAGGCCAACCGTTTGCACGCGGTCCTCCTGACGGCGCGCGCCGGCGAGAAGCTGGAAGGCAACCCGACCGGCGCCCGCGACGACGCGCAGCAGGCGCTGAAGCTCGCCTCCGATTTCATTCCGGCAGCCCTCATTGCCGCAAAGGCGCTGTTTCGCGAAGGCGGGGTACGCAAGGCCGCCTCGATCCTCGAGCAGGCATGGAAATCGGCCCCGCATCCCGAGATCGGCCAGGCCTATGTCAGGGCCCGCAGCGGCGATTCCACGCTCGACCGGCTGAAGCGCGCCGAACGGCTGGAAGGGCTGCGCCCGAACAATGTCGAATCCCTTCTCGTCGTCGCCCAGGCCGCACTCGACGCGCAGGAATTCGCCAAGGCCCGCGCCAAGGCGGAAGCGGCTGCCCGCATGCAGCCGCGTGAAGCCGCCTTTCTGCTTCTGGCCGACATCGAAGAAGCCGAGACTGGCGACCAGGGCCGCGTTCGCCACTGGCTCGCCCAGGCGCTGAAGGCGCCGCGCGATCCGGCCTGGGTCGCGGATGGTTTCGTCTCCGACAAATGGCTGCCGGTGTCACCGGTGACCGGACGCCTCGACGCCTTCGAGTGGAAGGCGCCCTTCGGCCAACTCGAAGGTCCGCTCGAAGACGGTTCGGCGCCCGCCTCGATCGAAACCGCTTTGAAAACGCTGCCGCCGCTGCGCGACGTCAGGCCGGAAAGCCCGGTCAACGACCATCGCATCATCGAGCTGGAGCGCGCCGCGACGATTGCCGAGGCGGTGCGTCCCACACCGGCGCCGGTGGCACCGGCAAAACAGAAGCCGGTCGAACCGACCGTTGGCGACAAGGCACCCGCATCAAGCGAGGCGAAACCTTTCTTTGGCGGCCTGCCGGATGACCCCGGCGTTCGCGATCCCAGGGGGGAACCGGAACCCAAGACACGGCTCCGCCTTTTCTGAAATGGAACGAAAACCGCATGTTCGAACGCTTTCAGGCATTCTTCCAGAAGCTCACCGCCGACCACCCGAAGAAGGGCTTTGCCCCCGACGATCCACGCATCGCCGTGGCAGCGCTTTGCATGCAGGTGATGGAGGCCGACGGTCAGATCAAAGCCAGCGAGAAGAAGCGGTTGCGCAAGCTGTTGAAGGAGCAATATGCACTCGACGGCAAGCAGCTCGATGCTCTGATAGCCGCCGGCCTCGAGGCCGAAAGTTCTGCCGTCGATTATTATCGCTTCACCGCCGACCTGAAACGCCACCTCAATACCGAGCAACGGCTGGAGTTGATCGGCATTCTCTGGGACATCGTCTATGCCGATGGCGAACGCAGCGAAATGGAAGACCATGTGATCTGGCGTATCGCCGATCTGCTCGGCGTCTCCTCGCGCGAGCGCATCCAGAAGCGGCAGGAGGCAGCAGCCAGGGTGACGGATGTCCGGGTTGCGCAAGATGATAGCGACTGAGCAAGATCCGAACCGCGACCGGCGCCCGATCCTCATCGTCCTGCACCAGGAGCGATCGAGCCCCGGCCGTGTCGGCCAATTGCTGGTCGAAAAGGGTTACCGTCTCGATATCCGCCGCCCGGTTCTCGGCGAGCCGCTGCCGACGACGCTCGAAGACCATGCCGGCGTCGTCGTCTTCGGCGGGCCGATGAGCGCCAATGACCCCGAGGAATTCGTCAAGAAGGAGATCGGCTGGATCGACATTCCCTTGCGGGAAAAACGCCCCTATCTCGGGATCTGCCTCGGCGCACAGATGCTGGTGCGTCATCTCGGCGGCAAGGTGCAGTCGAATGCGGACGGCTCGACGGAGATCGGCTGGTATCCGCTGCACCCGACCGAGAAGGGCCGGCTGCTGATGCATTGGCCGAAGATGGTCTATCATTTCCACCGCGAAGGCTTCGAACTACCGCACGGTGCCGATCTGCTGGCCGAAGGCGATGCCTACCCGAACCAAGCCTTCCGCTATGACGGCAACGCCTGGGGCCTGCAGTTCCACGCCGAACTGACCCGGGTGATGATGCACCGCTGGGTCGTGCATGGCGCGCACCGTTTCATTCTGCCGAACGCCCAGCAGGGCCGCGAACATCTCGAAGGCCGCATGCTGTTCGACGCGCCGCTGAAAGCCTGGCTGACCGAATTCCTCGATATCGTCTTCGAAGGCAAGCCGGCAAAGGCCGCATCCCCGATCACCCTTCCCGCATAGAGAGCTGCGCCTCCGGCGGCACGCCCTATCTCATGTGCTGGGCGCGTCGAGCGTATCGATCTGCCGCAATTTCGGGAAACTCGAAGCCCAGATCGCTGCCACCGCCAAAGTCCCGATCCCGCCGATAACAACCGCAGGCACCGCGCCGAAGATCGACGCCATCGTGCCCGCCCTGAATTCGCCGAGTTCATTCGAAGCGCCGACGAAGACCATGTTGACCGCGTTGACGCGGCCGCGCAGCTGATCCGGCGTCCAGAGCGCAATCAGGCTCTCGCGCACATAGACCGACACCATGTCGGCCGCCCCCATCAGCGCCAGCGCCGCGATCGAGACCTCGGTGTTGGTCGAGATGCCGAAGACGATGGTTCCCACACCGAACAGAGCAACACCGATGAACATATAGATGCCGGCGCGGTGTTTGAGCGGATAGGCGGCAAGGAAGATCGCCATGACGATGGCGCCAAGCCCCGGTGCTGCGCGCAGCAGTCCGAGCCCCCAGGGGCCGAGCGTCAGGATATCGCGGGCGAAGATCGGCATCAGTGCCGTAGCACCGCCGAGCAGCACGGCAAAGAGATCGAGCGAGATCGCCCCGAGCACGACCCTTTCGGCGCGGATGAAACTGAAGCCGCCGAGGATCATCGCCCAGCTCTTGGTCTCGCCTGTCGTCTTCTGCTCCGGCTTCGGGATCATGTAGAGGAGAGCCGCACCGAGCACCGAAAAGATCACCGCCACCGTGTAGGCGGTCGTCGCGCTGACGCCGTAGAGCAGACCGCCGATCACCGGACCGGTGATCGCGGCGAGCTGCCAGGACGACGAATTCCAGGCGATCGCATTGGAGAGATCCTGCTCCGGCACGAGATTGGGGGCGAGAGACTGCACCGCCGGCGACATGAAGGCGCGTTCGATGCCGAAGATCAAAAGCACCGCGAAAACCGGCAGCGGCGTGAAGGTTCCCATAACAGTCATGACAAGCAGCGCCAGCGTGCAAAGCGCACTCACCAGCGAGCAGAGCGCCGCGATCGCCCGGCGATTGTACCGGTCGGCCACCGAACCGGTAACGAGCATGAGCAGCAGCGACGGCAGGAACTGCACAAGTCCGATCAGGCCGAGATAGATCGCCTTGCCCGTCTGGTCGTACATCTGCCAGCCGACGGCGACGCTGACGATCTGCTGCGAGAAGGACAGCAGGAAGCGCGCGAAGAAGAACCGCGTGTAGGACGAATGCCGGAACGCGGCAAAACGGTCTCCGGTGGGCGAAAACGACATGGATGTTTTCCGAGGAGACGGGCGCCGGAATAGCTGCAAAGCCGCCCGTTAAACATGATTCACCGCGCGTTCCCACACGGCACTTGCTCGTTTAGTCGCCAATGTCTACATGTCTGTCAACAACGAATTGGAGAAGACGATGTTTGCGCTGTTTCAAACCATTGATTTGGCTTTGAATATTTACACTTGGATCCTGATTGCCAGTGCCATTTTTTCCTGGCTCTATGCCTTTAACGTCATCAACTCCAGCAATCAGTTCGTCAATTCGGTCGGCACATTCCTCTATAACGTCACCGAACCGGTGCTGAAGCCGATCCGCAGCCGGTTACCGAACCTTGGCGGCATCGACATTTCGCCGATCATCCTGCTGCTGATCATTTTCTTCCTGCGCACCTTGCTTTGGACAACGCTGTACCCGCTGGTCGCTTGAGCCGTCCCTGGAGACTTTTCGACGATCATCTGCGCCTCGCCGTCCGGCTGACGCCGAATGGCGGGCGTGACGCGATCGACGGCGTCGAGGCGGATGCAGAGGGCGAAACGCATCTGAAGGCGCGCGTCACATCAGTCCCGGAAAAGGGCAAGGCCAACAAGGCCCTCATCCTTCTGGTCGCGCAATCGCTGCGCATCCCCAAATCTTCGGTCAGCCTCATCTCCGGCGACACCGCGCGCAAAAAAATCCTCCGGATCGACGGCGACCCGGAGGATTTGGCAAAAAAGCTCGAAACATTATTGGGCTGAATAATCAGCCTTTCGTCTTCTTGGCGCGCTCGACCGCTTCGAGGATAAGCTGGCCGGCTTCCCTGGAATCGCCCCAGCCGAAGATCTTCACCCACTTGCCGGGCTCCAGATCCTTGTAGTGCTCGAAAAAGTGCTCGATCTGCTTCAGCGTGATCTCGGGAAGATCGGTGTAGTCCTTCACCTTCTCATAACGCAGCGTCAGCTTCGGCGACGGCACGGCGATGATCTTCTCGTCCTTGCCGGAATTGTCTTCCATCTTCAGGACGCCGATCGGGCGCACATTGATGACGCAGCCCGGAACCAGCGGGCGGGTGCTGGCGATCAGAACGTCGATCGGGTCGCCGTCCTCAGACAGCGTGTGCGGCACGAAACCATAATTGCCCGGATAGGTCATCGGCGTGTAGAGGAACCGATCGACCACCAGCGTGCCGGCTTCCTTGTCCATTTCATACTTGATGGGATGGCCGCCGACCGGGACCTCGACGATAACGTTGACGTCCTCAGGTGGATTATTACCGATGGAAATGGCGTCGATGCGCATAGGAACTCCCGCGAGGTTGAATTGCTGGCAGCCAGATAATCAGTTTCATGTCGCAACGCAACATTTGAGATCACCAATGCGTGATGGCGCCGGCGCAAAGAGCTCGAAACTATCGAATGGGAAACAGGCGATTGCCGACCAAGCCGGTCAGTTCCAGATGAAGCCGATCTTCTTCAACTGCTTGTGGTCGAAATTTTCCATGCCTTCGCAGAAATCGACACCGCCGTGATGGCGGTAGAAACGGCCGGCGGTCTCGTTTTCCTCGAGGCACCAGACGACCAGCCCGTTGCAGCCGAGCGACTTCAGCAGACGGCGCGCCTCGCCGAACAGCATCCGGCCGAGACCGATGCCCTGATACTCCGGCCGAAGATAAAGCTCGTAGATTTCGCCTTCCTGCGGCAAAGCGCGGGCGCGGTTGAGGCCGAGCGTCGCGTAGCCGGCAACCGTTCCGGCGACATCGAGAACCAACAGTGTCGCCGGTCCGCGCGTCGCCTTGCGCCACCAGTTTTCACCGCGCCGCTCGATCATCTGCGTCAGCGCCCGATGCGGGATAATTCCTGCATATGTGTGCTGCCAGGCAAGCCTGTGCGTTTCCGATATGGCTCTGGCATCGTGCGGTTCAGCCCGCCGAACATCGATCGACAACGTCTTCATAACGTTTACTCTGGTCCTGCCAGAGGCAATTAACCATATGCGGCCAGCGCATCGTGATCGATTGCCCACAGACTTGATATGTGGACGACAGATAAATTTTAACGCTTTTTTAACGATTGTCACCAGTCGGATTCAGCGCCGCGCACAATAAAAAACCCCGGCTTGAAGGCCGGGGTTTGTAAAGGCTATCTCTAAGCTCTCAGAGAGCCGCTTTGGACTTTTCGAAACGCTTGCGATCGTTTGCGTCGAGATACATCTTGCGCAGACGGATATTCTTCGGCGTCACTTCCATGAGTTCGTCTTCCTGGATCCAGGAAAGGGCGCGATCAAGCGTCATGCGGATCGGCGGCGTCAGCTTGACGGCTTCGTCCTTGCCGGCGGCGCGGATGTTGGTGAGCTGCTTGCCCTTCAGGACATTCACTTCAAGGTCGTTGTCGCGCGTATGGATGCCGATGATCATGCCGGCATAGACCTTTTCGCCCGGCTCGATGATCATCGGGCCGCGATCTTCCAGATTGAACATCGCATAGGCGACGGCTTCGCCGGCAGCATTGGCGAGCAGCACGCCGTTGACGCGGCCACCGATCGCACCCTTGTAGGGCTGGTAGTCGTGGAACAGGCGGTTCATGATCGCCGTGCCGCGCGTATCCGTCAGCAGCTCCGACTGGTAGCCGATCAGGCCACGGGTCGGTGCGTAGAAACGCAGACGAAGACGGTTGCCGCCCGACGGACGCAGCTCGACCATTTCGGCCTTGCGCTCGGACATCTTCTGCACGACGACACCGGAATGTTCTTCGTCGACGTCGACGACGACCTCTTCGATCGGCTCCAGAAGCTGGCCGCTTTCATCCTTGTGCATCACGACGCGCGGACGCGACACGGCAAGCTCGAAGCCTTCGCGACGCATGGTTTCAATGAGAACGGCGAGCTGAAGTTCGCCGCGGCCGGACACGTAGAACGAATCCTTGCCTTCGGCTTCTTCGATCTTCAGGGCGACGTTGCCTTCCGCTTCCTTGAAGAGACGGTCGCGGATGACGCGTGAGGTCACCTTGTCGCCTTCGGTGCCAGCCAGCGGGCTGTCGTTGACGATGAAGGACATGGTGACCGTCGGCGGGTCGATCGGCTGCGCCTTCATGGCTTCCGAGACGGCCGGATCGCAGAAGGTGTCGGCGACGGTACCCTTGGAGAGGCCGGCGATCGCGACGATGTCGCCCGCATGTGCTTCGTCGATCGCCGTGCGCTCGATGCCGCGGAAGGCGAGGATCTTGGAGATTCGACCGGTTTCGATCAGCTTGCCGTCCTGGCCGAGAACCTTGACGGCCTGGTTCGGCTTGATCGAACCCGATGCGATGCGGCCGGTGATGATACGGCCGAGGAAGGGGTTGGCTTCGAGGATCGTGCCGATCATCCGGAACGGGCCTTCTTCGACGGTCGGCTCCGGAACATGCTTGAGCACCAGGTCGAGAAGCGGTGCGAGACCCTCATCCTTCGGCCCTTCCGGATTGACGTTCATCCAGCCGTCGCGGCCCGAACCGTAGAGGATCGGGAAGTCGAGCTGCTCGTCGGTGGCGTCGAGATTGGCGAAAAGGTCGAAGACTTCGTTGATGACTTCTTCGTGGCGACCGTCCGGACGGTCGATCTTGTTGATCGCGACGATCGGGCGAAGGCCGACCTTCAGAGCCTTGGAGACGACGAACTTGGTCTGCGGCATCGGGCCTTCGGAGGAATCGACGAGAACGATCGCACCATCCACCATCGAGAGAATGCGCTCGACTTCACCGCCGAAGTCGGCGTGGCCGGGGGTATCGACGATGTTGATACGGACACCCTTCCACTCGACCGAGGTCGCCTTGGCGAGAATGGTGATGCCGCGTTCTTTTTCGAGATCGTTCGAGTCCATCACGCGTTCAGCGACACGCTGATTTTCGCGGAACGAGCCGGACTGCTTGAGAAGCTCATCCACCAGGGTCGTCTTGCCATGGTCAACGTGCGCGATGATCGCGATATTGCGAAGTGCCATATGTGAAATCTCTGAGGCTGCGGCGCACGCTCTTGAGGACGCGCCTATTGGTTTGGGGCGTCCATACAGTTTTTTTTGCGTTTGCGAAAGAGGGGAACGCGCAAAAGCTGCGGCATGGCTGCCGCCATGCCGCATCGAAGCGTGTCATCAAATTGTCTTAGGCGTCGCTGCCTGTCAATTCCTCGAAGTTCGAAAGTCCCTTTTTCAGAAGCATCGCATCCGGGCTCGGCAGCTTGCCACGGAAGGCCTTGTAGGCGTCCTCCGGATCGATCGAGCCACCGACGGAATAGATGTTTTCCTTGAGCTTGCGCGCCATCTCGCCGTTAAACGCGTCTCCCGTCTCTTCGAAAGCGGCAAAGGCGTCGGCATCGAGCACCTCCGACCACATATAGGAGTAATAGCCGGCCGAATAACCGCCGGAAAAGATGTGCTGGAAGTGCGGCGTCGCATGCCGCATGACGATCGATTTCGGCATGCCGATCTCGTTGAGAACTGCCGCCTGCACCGCCATCGGATCCTCGACGGCCTCGCGTGTGTGAAAGGCCATGTCGACCAGCGCCGACGAGGTGAACTCGACGGTGTTGAAGCCGGCATTGAAGGTACGCGCAGCCAGCACCTTGTCGAGCAGCGCCTGCGGCATCGGCTCGCCGGTTTCGACATGCACGGCATAGCGCTTCAGAATAGCGGGCACCGTCAGCCAGTGCTCGTAGAGCTGTGAGGGAAGCTCGACGAAATCGCGCGAAACGCCGGTGCCGGAGACCGAGGGGTAGGTGACATTCGAAAGCATGCCGTGCAGCGCGTGGCCGAATTCGTGGAACAGCGTGCGCGCATCGTCGAGCGACAGCAGCGCCGGCTTGCCCTCGGCTGGTTTGGCGAAGTTGCAGACATTGTAGATGATCGGCAGCTCGCCATGGCGGCCGTTCTTCAGCTCCAGCTTGTGCTGCGATTGCAACGAACTCATCCAGGCGCCGGATCGTTTCGAGCCGCGGGCGAAATAATCGCCGAGGAAGAGCGCGACCAGCCGGTCTTCGCCATCCCGGATTTCAAAAACCCTGACATCCGGATGATAGGCGGCCACATCCTTCTTCTCGACCGCGCGGATACCGAACAGCCGGCCGGCCACGTCGAAGCAGGCTTCGATGATTTTCTCGAGCTGCAGATAGGGCTTGAGTTCGGCCTCGGAGAAATCGAATTTCCGCGCCCGGATCTTTTCGGCGTAGTGGCGCCAGTCCCAGGGCATCACCTCGTGGTTACGCCCCTCCTCGGCGATCAGCGCCGCGATATCGGCCTCCTCCTCGCCGGCGCGCTTCACCGCCCGGGCCCAGACCGCCTTGAGTAGGTCGTTCACCGCCTCCGCCGTCTTTGCCATTGTGTTGTCGAGCTTCAGCTCGGCGAAATTGCCGTAACCGAGCAGCATCGCCACCTGATGGCGCAAGGCCAGGGTCTGCCGGATGACGGCGCGATTGTCCGTCTCGCCGTCATTTTCGCCGCGCGCCACCCACGCCTTGAAAGCCTGCTCGCGCAGGTCGCGGCGCTCCGAAAAGGTCAGGAACGGCTCGATGATCGAGCGGGACAGCGTCACCGCATATTTGCCCTCTTCGCCGCGTTCGCGTGCAGCTGCCGCCATTGCGTCGCGCAGGAATTCCGGCAACCCGTCGAGCTCGGCTCCATCCGAAAGCACCAGTGCCCAGGCTTTCTCGTCGGCGAGCACGTTCTGGCCGAATTGCGTGCTGAGGCCGGCAAGCTTTTCATTGATCGCCGCAAGTTTTTCCTGCTCGGCCTTCTCGAGCTTGGCGCCCGACTTGACGAAGCCTTTCCAGTGGCGCTCGAGCACGCGTGTCTGTTCGAGCGTCAGGCCGAGGCTCTCGCGTTTCTCCCAGAGCGTGTCGATGCGGGCGAAAAGTGCGGCATTCATGCCGATCTTCGAATAGTGGCGCGACATCTTCGGCGAGATCTCCCGCTCCAACGCCTGGATCACATCATTGGTATGGGCGCCCGCCTTGTTCCAGAACAGCGCCGAAACGCGCGATAGTGCATCGCCGGCGATCTCCAGCGCCGTGACCGTATTGTCGAATGTCGGCGCCTCGCCATTTCCGGCGATCTCGTCGATCTCCCGTTCATGGGCGGCAAGCGCCGCTTCGAAGGCGGCGGCGAAATCACCGTCATCAATGGCATCGAAACGCGGCAGGCCGTGAAGGCCGTCCCAAGTCACCAGCGCCGGATTGAAATCATGGGGAGAAGGCATCGGAGAGTTCCTTTTTGGCATGCACGGGGTTCGTTGATATAGGAGAGCCGTCGCAGAATTGGAATGTTGCCGGGAAGACCTTTTGCCTCGCCTGCTAAATCTGGTGGACAAAAATTGGTACGTGAAAATTAACTAATCGTTAACGATTGACGCGAATCACGGCCGAGCGCTAGTTTCCCCATGTTTCTTCTTCTACGGGGACATGCGCCATGGAAATTTTTTCTGTGCGGTCTTCTCAGAGTTTGCTATTTAAAAACAATCCTAATAACGCAAAAAGTTCGAAGACCTCTGATATTGAAATCGAGACCAGAGCTCCCGCCCCGGCCTCGTTCCAGATCGACGACAATCTCGACGAAGGGCCGGATTTCACCGCGGTCAGCCCTGGCGAATTGCGCAATTACGCGCGTCAGAGTTTCGACAGCGGCCTGATCGATCAGAGCACCTATGCGGCGATCTCCGAGCCGCTGCCGATGCATGCGATCGATCCGCTCGGCAACGTCATCGATCTCTCCGCCGTCACCGACGGCACTAGCTTCAATTTTCTCGATTATTACAAATGCCAACTCCAGGTCGCCATGTCGATCGGCAGTCCGGATGAAGTTCAAACGCTGAAATCGGTCGTCAATTTCCTGGATAGCTGAGTAAATCAGGCCCTGCGCCAACCGAGAAGGCCGGGCGTTGCATGCCAGAGTGCCTGGGCGGCAAACCCCATGAAGAGCACGCCGGAGCAGCGCACGATCAACCGCTCATGCGCGCGATAGAAACGCCGCACCGCGCCGGCGCCGATGACGCCGATCAGGATGATGTCGGCGGTCACGAAGCCGACGAAGGACACGCCGAGAAGCAGCGGCAACGCCTCGAAATCAAGCGCCCCGGCCGAGCCCGCAACCAGCGCGGTGAAGGTGGCAAGCGCCACCGGATAGCCCTTGGGATTGGTGACGCCGAAGATCAGTCCACGACGAAACGGCCGCTCGACCATCACGAGCGCCCGCCCCTCGGCTTTCGGCTTGGCATTGACGGCGCTCCAGCCGATCCAGGCGAGATAGAAACCGCAGGCAAGGCCGAGCAGATCGAAGACGAAGGTTCCGATCGTCTTTGCGCCGACGATCGCGATCAGCGCCAGCGACGACCAGATGATATCCCCGACCAGATGCCCCATCATGAAGAAGGCGCCGGCCTTGCGGCCCTGCCCGGCACCGATGCCGAGCAGTTGCAGAAAGGCGGGTCCCGGAATGAGCACGTAGAACAGCGCCGCCAGGAAGGCGCCGAAGACCAGGGACTGCGTCATGGAGAGCTCCGGAGGATGATCACGGCAGAGTAAGCCATCCCGGGCATCCGTCAAGGGCGGTTGAATAGCCATGAAAGGCGCGATGAGGTGGCAAACGCCACTGGCTGCAGCTGCCGGCTCAAAGCGGACGCCGCCGCAGCGGCCGCCCGTAGCGATCCATGCCAACGCTCCGATGAACCGCGAGTCGCTACGGCATATTGCCATAGTTGCTGCAAGCGGCGCGAAGCCGGGGCAGCGCCCAATCGATAAAGGCGCGCACCTTCAGGGCGAGTAAGCCCTGACGCGAATAGACGATGTTGATCGGCTTCGACTCGCCGCCATAGTCCTTCAAAATCTGCACAAGCGCGCCCGAGGACACTTCCTCCGGCACTTGATAGTCGAAGAGGCGGCCGATCCCGGCTCCATTGAGCGCGGCGGCGACGCAATTGGCGGCCGTGTTCACCTCGATCCGGCTCCGCGGCAAGACTTCGACGGACTTCCCGTCGATCTCGAAACTCCAAAAGAACGACCGCTTGTGGAACATGATCCCATCGTGATCGATAAGCTCGCTGGGATGCTGGGGCACGCCATGCCGTTCCAGATAGGCCGGGCTCGCGCAGGTCAACAGACGGAACTCGCCGGCCTTGACGGCGTAGAGCGAACTGTCGATCAAATCACCAAGCCGGATGGCGACATCGACCTGCTCATTGACGAGATGAACAGAACGGTCGAGAGAAAGAACGTTCAATATCACCTCCGGATGCTTGTCCATGAAGTCGAGTGCAATCGGCAGGACATACCGGTGGCCAAACTCGATCGGCATTGTGACGGTCAGCAATCCCCGCGGCGTCTGATACTCGCCTGACGCCCTGCGTTCGACCTCCTCCAGATCGGCGATAATCTTGCGCGCCGCGTCGACATAGTCGCGACCGGCATCCGTGAGCTGCAGGTTGCGGCTTGTTCGGATGATGAGGTTTGTGCCGAGATATCGCTCCAGATCGGCGACCTTGCGGCTGACGCTCGGCAGCGGTGCGTTCAGTTTCCGGCTGCCCGCCGACAAGCTCCCGGCGTCAACCACGGCAAGCAGAACCCGCATTGCATCAAGCCGATCCATAACGCCCCGACGATTAGAAGCCTGGATATTTGAGAATATGAGAAATCGCTTCTGGTGAATAGGCGGTACAGCGCGATGGCCGCCCAGAAGCGTTTCGGCCGCATCGCGGCGCGCGGCGGTTAGGAAACGCGGAGCAATGACCGGGCCATCGCGCCGCCATCACGCCGGACAGCCTCCTGCCGTTCAACTCGGCCTCGTCGAGGCAGAACTGGTTCGCGATTTCATGGATGAGCATCGAGAGGGTGGTTCTCAATTTCACTGGCTACCGGGCAGGGTTTTCGGCACGTAAATTTCGCCCATTCGATCAAGGATTTCCCTTGATTGTTAACCGACTGTCGGCGTCACGGGAGTTAAAGCTCAGCGGCGCAAATTCAAGAGGGTGAACATTATGGACAGACTCTTCTATGTCGGCGTGTCAGCCGCTCTCTTTGCGGCCTTTGCCTTTTCGCTCAACTTTGTTGTGCCCTTCATCATCGGTGATTATTCGACCTTTGATTTTGCCCTCATCCGTCATCTTGTCTCGGGTCTGGTCGGTCTATACATCCTGTTTTCGGAGAAGCGCGTAATGCGCCATCTCACGCTTCGGAACGGCTTGCAGGCCATCTGGCTCGCCTTCATCGGATATGTCGGCTACTTCCTGACGGTGACCGGGGCGGCCGTCTTTGCCGGGCCGGTCATCGCCCCGGCCTTTCTCGGTCTGGTACCGATCCTATTGATGGTTATTGGCAATCAGCGTCAGGGATCATTGCCGTGGCAATCGCTTATGGTGCCTTTGGCGCTGGTGCTGGTCGGCCTTGTCCTCGTCAATGGCACGGCATTCACGACTGAAGGATTGAACTCCGTTAAATCACTGTGGGTTGGCGTGCCGCTGGCGCTTGCTGCCGTGGGGCTTTGGGTCTGGTTCGCTCTCGCCAACCAGGCTGCACTCGCTGCCCGACCAGAAATGCCCTCCGGCGTGTGGTCGGCCCTGATACTGGTCGGAGGTGGCGTCTTGATGCTGGCCTTCTATCCTATCGGTGCCGCGATGGATCTCTTCCAGTTGCCAGCATTCGGATTCGGCTGGAGTGCCGCCGGCAACTTATATGTCTGGAGTGCATCTTTCGCGCTGCTGGCAACCGTCGGCGGCGTCTGGGCCTGGAACATTGCGTCACGGAGCCTGCCTGTTGCCCTGGCTGCGCAATTGATCGTGTCGGAAACAGCCTTCGGTGTCATCGGGGGACTTGTCGTGCATGCTCGTTGGCCAACCCCGATCGAAGTCGCTGGGGTAACTGTCCTGATCGCCGGCGTCGTTCTGTCAGTGCGGATTTTCTATGATCGCCAATTTGCCTCGGGTAAGACATCGTTTGCGCATGAGTGATCTGCTGGACGCAGGGACAGTAAGGGGCGCGTCCCGGTCGCTCAAATTCGTCGATCGAACACAGCGACCGGCGTCTTCAGCCGATAGAGCGTCGTCGGTCGCCGGGCCCGCTCGGTCTGCCGTTTTTCGCCCTCGACCACTTCGAGCAGATCCAGATCGTTGATTTTGCGACGAAAGGCACTTTGGTCCAGCCGTTCGCCCATCACCGTTTCATAGATGGCCTGCAGTTCCGACATCGTGAAGACCTCGGGAAGCAGCCTTGCCGGAATGGTCGAATAGGCGCCCTTGCCGCGCAACCGCGCCAGCGCGGCGGTGACGATCTCATTGTGATCGAAAGGCAGTTTGCCTGTTGCCTCGACCGGCCGCAATTCCAGAGGGCTAGCGGCGCTCTCCAACGCTACCTGGGGGACCAGCGCAAAATACGCAATCGACACCGACCAGTCGCGAGGGTCGCGCCGCGCCGAAGCGAAGGTGGCGAGTTGTTCGAAGAATATGCCCTCGATCCCTGCCTTGGCCTTGAGGATACGGCGCACGGCCGCCTCGGCATCGGCGTCTTCGTCGGTGTGCAGATAGCCGCCGATCAGCGCCGGAACGCCGGCAAATGGCTCGGCGGATCGAGGCAGCAACGCCGTGCACAATCGTCCATCGTGCAGCGTCAGCAGGACGATGTCGACCGTCACCATCGGCCGTGCGAATTCAGCCTCTGCCATCAGCATCTTCCTGGTTAATGCATGTCGCCCCGGAAATGTGCAGCGGTTCCGGGATAACGACGCAACGCGTTTTCGTGTTCTCCGGCTCTCATACGCGCCATCAGAAAAAATGACAATTTGCAAATAGCAACTTGCAACATGCACTTTGCAAGTCTATATAGGTGATGACGAAGGGCAGTAGGCAAACGCCTGAGCCTGATCGCCAAGGCAACAGCAAAGGAGTGAAACCATGGGTATGGGACGTTTCAGCACAGCCGACTGGGCGGCCTACAATGCACGCCATGTGGATGGCCGCAGCCGGTCGGAAGTATTCGGCGCCACCGGCATCGATCCGCAGTTCGACCCGGCGCGCTTTTCCACCCGCGAGAGCCGCGACAGCGCCTACAATCCGCAATCGACCCCGATTATTCTGGCCTCGGATGTGACCGGCTCGATGGGCATGATTGCCCACGAGCTCATGCGCGGCGGCCTCGTTACCCTGACATCGGAGATTTACGACCGCCGTCCGGTATCCGATCCGCATATCATGGTGGCGGCGGTAGGAGATGCATATACCGATGTAGCACCGCTGCAGGCCACCCAGTTCGAGGCCGATATCTCGCTTGCCAGCCAGATCCGCGCCTTGTGGCTGGAAGGCAATGGCGGCGGTAATGACGGCGAGAGCTACAGCGCCGCCCACCTTCTGGCAGCCCTCAAGACGTCGACCGATGCCTTCGAAAGGCGCGGCCGTAAGGGCTATCTCTTCACCATCGGCGACGAGCCGGTTCACAATGGCCTGACCGCCCCTCAGATTGCCCGCATCTTCGGCATCGAACCGCCGCGCGGTCTGACCGCCCGAGAATGCCTGGCGATGGCGCAGAGATCCTATGAGGTCTTCCACATCGTCATCCGCGAGGGCTATGCAGCCACGCGGCTCGGCCGGGTGCTCGAGAGCTGGCAGCCGTTGCTGCCCGACCGGACCTTCGTGCTCGATGACCACAGGCGCATTGCCGAACTGGTGGTTTCGATCATCGAGATCACCGAAGGCCGGGACCCCGGCGACGTGGCAGCCAGCTGGCCGGGTGCGGCGGCCGCAGTCGTCGCCAAGGCCATCGGCGAACGCCCGAAGCGGCGCCTGCTGCCGTTCTTCTGAATCCAGGAAAAGTGCTAGGCGCTTTCCCCGGGAAACAAAAGGTTGGAGCGGTTCTGAGCTGCCACAAAGAGCTGAACCGCTCTGGCTCCATATCTTCCAGAACAAAAGCCCCCGGCGCGCTCCGGGATCCATTTTGAGGAGCAGAACATGAGCACTCGAGCACAGGCCGTGATCGGCGCGCTTTATGGCGACGAAGGCAAGGGACTGATGGTCGATCGCCTTGCCGCAGCCACGCCAGAAGCCGTGGTGGTTCGCAGCAATGGCGGTGCTCAGGCCGGCCACACCGTGGTTGATCCCGCCGGCCT
This sequence comes from Rhizobium leguminosarum bv. trifolii WSM2297, assembly GCF_000271845.1. The sequence continues at coordinate 3,365,720 of NZ_JH719395.1, forward strand.
CCGCCATGTCTTCCATCATATCGGCTCGGGCAGCTTTGCCGGGGCCGCCACGCATTTCAGCCGCTTTTTCGTCGCCCATCCGATGCTGCTGCTCGACGAGTTGGCGGCCCTCGGTGAGCTTGGTGTGAGACCTCAGATCAGCAGCGACCCGCGTGCCCCGGTCACCACACCGTTAGACGTCATCCTCAACCAGGCCTTGGAGCTGGCGCGCGGCACTGCCCGTCATGGCAGCTGCGGCCTCGGCTTCGGCGAGACCATCGAGCGCAATCTGCACCCGGAATTCGCTCTCTCGACGAAGGATCTGTTCCGCCTCGATCTGCACGCCCGCCTTGTTTCCATCCGCGATGCCTGGGTGCCTGTCCGGCTGGCAGCGCTCGGCATCACCGCCCTGCCCGCAGAACTGGCCGCCGCACTGGCTGACGACATCACCATCGCCCGCTTTGAGGCCGATTGCGCCGCCTATCTCGAGCGCGTCACGCTCTGGCCCGACCGGCGGCTGTGCGAACGCGGCACTGTCATCTTCGAAGCGGCGCAGGGCCTCGCGCTTGATCAGGACCGTGGAGCATTTCCCCACGTCACCCGTTCGAATACCGGGCTCGCCAACATGCTCGCGATCTCAGCCGAGGCCGGCATTAGCGAACTCGACGCAACATATGCGACGCGCTGCTACACCACCCGGCACGGCGCAGGGCCGCTCAAGGGGGAAGTCCCCGCACTGCCCGGCATCCATGTCATCGACCCCACCAACGCGCCAAACGAGTGGCAAGGGACTTTGCGGCTCGCCCCGCTCGATCTCGGCACGTTGCGCAACGCCATTGCACACGATCTGACCTTGGATCGCGGCGGCATCATGGTCAGGGCCGGGCTGGCGGTGACCTGTCTCGATCAGGCGGAGGATGACTTTGCCGTCACGGATGACGGAGCGGCAATACGGCTTGATCCTGCCCACGCGGCATCACGCATAGCCGATCTTGCCGGCCTGCCGCTCTGGGCCGAAAGCTGGGGACCGCGTCGCGGTGATGTCAGGCTCTGTACGGATGCAGCCGCCGCGTGAATCCCTGGTAATCAAAAGAGCCCGCGCGGCAATGCCGGCGGGCTCATATCCGGTGCGGAGACGACCGGGATTACTTCTTGAGATTGCGCTTGCCGAGCGTGCGCAGGCGCAGCGCGTTGAGCTTGATGAAGCCGGCCGCGTCCTTCTGGTCGTAGGCGCCCTGGTCGTCCTCGAAAGTAACGAGCTTGTCGGAATAAAGCGACTTTTCGCTTTCGCGGCCGGTGACCATGACATTGCCCTTGTAGAGCTTCAGCGTCACTTCGCCTTCGACATGCTCCTGGCTCTTGTCGATCAGTGCCTGCAGCATCTCGCGCTCCGGCGAGAACCAGAAGCCGTAATAGATCAGCTCGGCATAACGCGGCATGATCTCGTCCTTGAGATGGGCGGCCCCACGGTCGAGCGTGATCGATTCGATGGCGCGGTGCGCCGAGAGCAGGATCGTGCCGCCGGGCGTTTCGTAGACGCCGCGCGACTTCATACCGACGAAGCGGTTCTCGACGAGGTCGAGACGGCCGATGCCGTTGTCGCGGCCATAATTATTGAGCGTTGCGAGCAGCGTCGCCGGTGACATCTCGACACCGTTGATCGAGACGGCATCGCCCTTGCGGAAGCCGACCTTGATGGTGGTCGCCTTGTCAGGCGCTGCCTCAGGCGAGATCGTCCGCATATGCACATATTCCGGCGCCTCCTGGGCGGGATCTTCCAGAACCTTGCCCTCGGAAGAGGAATGCAGAAGGTTGGCGTCGACGGAGAACGGCGCCTCGCCCTTTTTGTCCTTGGCAACCGGGATCTGATGCTGTTCGGCGAAGGCGAGCAGGTCGGTGCGGCTCTTGAACGCCCAGTCGCGCCACGGCGCGATGATCTTGATGTCGGGATTCAAGGCATAGGCGGACAGTTCGAAACGAACCTGGTCGTTGCCCTTGCCGGTGGCGCCGTGGGCGATCGCATCCGCGCCCGTCTTGCGGGCGATATCGATCAGATGCTTGGAAATCAGCGGACGGGCGATCGAGGTGCCGAGCAGGTAGACGCCCTCGTAAACAGCATTGGCACGGAACATCGGGAAGACGAAATCGCGTACGAATTCCTCGCGCACATCCTCGATGTAGATCTCCTTGATGCCGAGCATCTCGGCCTTCTTGCGGGCCGGCTCCAGCTCTTCGCCCTGGCCGAGATCGGCGGTGAAGGTGACGACTTCGGCGCCGAGCTCGGTCTGCAGCCACTTCAGGATGATCGAGGTGTCGAGGCCGCCGGAATAGGCGAGAACGACTTTCTTCACGTCTTTGTATGATGCCATGATGATGAGGTCCGTTGCATAAAAGGCCGGCGAAAACCCGGTATCGCGGCACTTTTAGCGAGATTGGCGCGTGACGCAAGGGCAAGTGCGGCACCGCCGGCGCGATAGCGTTGACAGCGCGAAAGCGGAGCCCATATTCGCCAACGTCCGAACAATGATCGAGGAGGGGCTCCCCGTGACCAATATTCAAGACATTTTCAAGAAATCCAATGTTGCAGTCGTCACCGGCGGCGCGTCCGGCATCGGCCTGGCGGCCGCGAAATATTTCGCCGGGCGCGGCATGAGCGTCGCCATTGCCGATCTCGGCGGCGATCGGCTGGCCGCGGCCGCCGACGAACTCAAGGCCGTTGCCGGCGAAGAAAATGTGATGGCGGTCGAAACCGACGTCGCAGCCAGAGACTCGCTGGAGGCGCTCGAACGCGCCGTGCTCCAGCGTTTCGGCCGCGTGCACGTGCTGATGAACAATGCCGGCATCGGCCCGGAAACCTCGATCTTCAGCCCGCAGGCGAACTGGGACCACATCTTCGCCGTCAATCTGATGGGCGTCATCAACGGCACGCGCACCTTCGGCCCGAAGATGCTGTCGCACGGCGAGCCCGGCCTGATCATCAACACCGGCTCCAAGCAGGGCATCACCACGCCGCCCGGCAATCCCGCCTACAATATCTCAAAGGCCGGGGTGAAGGTCTTTACCGAAGCGCTCGAGCATGAGCTTCGCAACATCGACGGCGGGAAGATCTCCGCCCATCTTCTGATCCCGGGCTTCGTCTTCACCGGCCTCACCAAGGGCGACCGCGCGGAAAAGCCGGCCGGCGCCTGGACGCCGGAGCAGACCGTCGATTTCATGGTCGAAAGCCTTGAGCGCGGCGATTTCTATATCCTCTGCCCCGACAACGACGTGGCCCGGCCGGTCGACGAACGCCGCATGGCCTGGGCTGCCGGCGACGTCATCGAGAATCGCCCGCCGCTGTCGCGCTGGCACAAGGACTATGCCGACAAGTTCAAGGCCTTCCTGGAACAGAAGTGATCGGCACGACCAAGGCATCTCATCGCAAAGCTGCGCGGCGGGTTTGCGATGACATCGCATAAAAGGCTGATGCGCTTCACGTGAATCAAGTTTAGTGCGACGTGCATGAGAAGCTTTGATTGGTAATTTTCTGAAAGCTGGATAAAAAATCGTCCGATCTTTCCGGCTTTCAGAGTGTGCCATGGATTTCCTGCCCAGCCTGTCGACCCTTTTGGCCTTTGCCGCTGCAACCCTGCTGCTCGCGGCGACCCCGGGTCCCGACATGACGCTGTCGATCAGCCGTTCGCTGGCCCAGGGCAAGAAGGCGGCCCTCTTCGTCGTCGTCGGCACCAGCCTCGGCATCGTCGTTCACACGATGCTGGTCGCCTTCGGCATTTCGGCGCTGATCACCGCCTCGCCGACCGCCTTCCTCATCCTGAAGACCGGCGGCGCCGCCTATCTGCTCTGGCTGGCGGTCCAGGCGATCCGCTTCGGCTCGAAGCTCACGGTCGCCAAGGTCGAGGCGCAGAAGGGAACGGCGCTTGCAAACATTTCGTCGGGCTTCTGGGTCAATCTTCTGAACCCCAAGGTCATCATCTTCTTCATGACCTTCCTGCCGCAATTCGTCAGCGCCGGCGATCCCGCCGTGACGCAGAAGCTGCTTTTCCTCGGGTTTTGCTTCATCCTGATCGGCATGCCGGTCAATGCCGGCGTGGTCTTTGCCGCCGACTGGCTGGCCTCCTGGCTGCAGAACAACAAGAAGGTGCTGCGCGGCATCGACTATACCTTCGCCGGCGTCTTCTCGATCTTCGCCGCAAAGATCCTGCTCACCCAAGCCAGATGACCAGCCGCTCCCGGTCGGCTAAACCGACAGCACGCTGTCGGCGCTAGCCGATCAGCAAAGCATCGTCGTCGAGCGTCTGGCCGCGCATCTTGCGGAACATGGCGATCAGGTCCTCGACCTGCAGGTTCTTTCTGTTGTCACCCGCGACATCGAGAACGATCTCGCCGCCATGCAGCATGATCGTGCGGTGGCCGTAGTCCAGCGCCTGGCGCATGGAGTGCGTCACCATCATCGTCGTCAGTTTGCGCTCGGCAACGATCTTCTGCGTCAGGTTCATCACGAACTCCGCCATTCCCGGGTCGAGTGCTGCCGTGTGTTCGTCGAGCAGCAGCACTTCGGAGCCGGCAAGCGTCGCCATGACGAGCGAAACGGCCTGCCGCTGCCCGCCGGAGAGCAAATCCATGCGGTCCTTCAGCCGGTTTTCCAGCCCGAGATTGAGCTCGGCGATCCGCTCCTTGAAATAGTCCCGGCGTTTGCCGCCAAGCGCCGGCGCCAGCCCGCGCTTCTCGCCGCGGCGAGCCGCCAGAGCAAGATTTTCCTCGATCGACAGCGAACCGCAGCTTCCCGTCAGCGGATCCTGGAAGACGCGCGCAACCAGACCGGCGCGCGATGCCGTCGACTTGCGGGTCACCTCGTTCTTGCCGATCAGCACCTGCCCCTCACTCGGCAGGACGTCGCCGGCGAGCACACCGAGCAAAGTCGATTTGCCGGCGCCGTTGGAGCCGATGACGGTGACGAAGGAGCCTTGCTCGATCGTCAGGCTAACGCCGTTCAGCGCCTGCTTCTGCAGCGGCGTGCCGCGCCCGAAAACGACCTTGATATCCTTAACGCTGATCATGATGCGGCACCTCCACGAAGACGGGGAAGGATGAGCGCCACGGTCACCAGCACCGCCGTCACGAAATTGAGGTCGGACGCCTGCAGGCCGATGACGTCGCTGGAAAGCGCCAGCTGGATCGCGATGCGATAAAGGATCGAGCCGAGCACGCAGCCGATCAACGCGATCAGCAGGCCACGGCGTCCGAGCAATGTCTCGCCGATAATGACGGCGGCAAGCCCGACGACGATGGTGCCGACGCCGGAAGTGACGTCGGCAAAGCCGTTGGTCTGGGCAAACAATGCACCGCCGAACGCCACCAGCGCATTCGAGATCGCCATGCCGAGATAGATCTGCCGGCTGGTATCGACGCCCTGGGCCCGGGCCATCCGCGCATTGGCGCCGGTCGCGCGCATGGCCAGCCCGGCATCGCTTTCGAGGAAACGCCAGACCAGGATGAGCGCGACGATCACAAGAACGCCGACGAACAGCGGCCGCACATAGAAATCGCGAAGACCGTGGCCGAAGAACGGGCTGATCATCGTATCGGCATTGATGAGGGCGACATTGGGTTTGCCCATCACCCTGAGATTGACCGAAAACAGCGCGATCATCGTCAGGATCGAGGCCAGCAGGTTGAGGATCTTGAAGCGCACATTGAGCAGCGCCGTCACCATGCCGGCGCCGGCACCGGCCGCCATCGCGACCACAGCTGCAAGCCAGGCATTGACGCCGGCAATGATCAGGACGGCGGTCACCGCCGCGCCGAGCGGAAACGAGCCGTCGACCGTCAGATCGGGAAAGTCGAGAATGCGGAAGGCAAGATAGACCCCAAGGGCGACGAAGGAATAGACCAGTCCGAGTTCGACGGCCCCCCAGAATGCGATTTGGCTCAAGGCTTTCAGCACCTTTTTGATGTCCGTTCCGCCCGTCGCGAAACCGCAGCTTTTTAATACGAAGAGCCGCCCCCGTGCAAACGGGAGCGGCTGTATCCGACTAAACGTTGACGTGACGGCCGATTATTCAATGACCTTGTTGGCGCGCGAAAGTACGCTCTGCGGCAGGGTGACGCCCATCTTGGCCGCAGCCGCCTTGTTGACGACGAGATCGCTGCCGGCGGCGGTCTTGACGGCGATATCGCCCGGGTTTTCGCCCTTCAGCACACGCACGACAATGTCGCCTGTCTGCTTGCCGACATCGTAATAGTTGAAGCCGAGGGCGGCGATCGAACCGCGCGAAACCGAATCCGTATCGGCGGTGAAGAGCGGCAGCTTGCTCTCTTCGGCAACCGCGACGGCGCCTTCCAGCGCCGAGATGATCGTGTTGTCGGTCGGGATATAGATCGCATCGGCACGGCCAACGAGGGCGCGGGCCGCACCCTGGACCTCGGCCGATTTGGTGGCGGCTGATTCCACAACCTTCAGGCCGGCCTTTTCGGCTTCGGCCTTCAGCACGGTGAGCAGCGAAACGGAATTCGCCTCGCCTGAGTTGTAGAGATAGCCGATGGTTTTCACTTCAGGCAGGATTTCCTTGATCAGCGCGAGGTGCTCGGCGACCGGCGACATGTCGGAAAGGCCGGTGACGTTGCCGCCGGGCTTGTCCATGTTCTTGACGAGCTGGGCGCCGAGCGGATCGGACACCGCGGTGAAGACGACCGGAATGTCGCGCGTCGAGGAGACGACCGCCTGGGCCGAGGGCGTGGAGATCGGCACGATGACATTCGGCTCGTCGCCGGCGAACTGGCGGGCGATCTGAGCTGCCGTCGCCGGATTGCCTTGCGCCGACTCGAACACGAATTTCAGGTTCTCGCCTTCCTTGTAGCCGGCGGCCGTCAGCGCATCGAGAACGCCCTTGCGCGCTGCATCCAGCGCCGGATGCTCGACGATCGCCGTCACGGCGACCGTCACATTATCAGCCCTCGCGGGCAGGGAAAGCGCTAAAGTGGCGGCGAGAGCGAGTAAAATCGAGCGCATGGGTGTCCTCCTGAATGATTTTGGCGGCACTATTAGGAAAAGCGCATGCTTAAATCAATGCAGGAGAATTGTAGCGAGGATCAAACTTGCTGATCAGTCGTCGGCGCCGTGATTGGCGATCATCATCGCCTCGAAGGCCAGGCGCTCGGTCTTGCGCATGCGTTCGGACTCCGATTTCAGCTGGCCGCAGGCCGCAAGAATGTCGCGGCCGCGCGGCGTGCGGATCGGCGAGGCGTAACCGGCCGAGTTGATGAAATCGGCGAACTTCTCGATCTGCTCCCAGTCGGAACACTGGTAATTGGTGCCGGGCCAGGGATTGAACGGAATGAGATTGATCTTCGCCGGCACGCCATTCAAGAGCTTGATCAGCCCCTTGGCGTCTTCCAGGCTGTCATTGACATCCTTCAGCATCACATATTCGAAGGTGATGCGCCGCGCATTGGAAAGGCCGGGATAGGCCTTGCATGCCTCGATCAGCTCCTTCAGCGGATACTTCTTATTGATCGGCACCAGAATGTCGCGCAGGTCATCGCGTACCGCATGCAGCGAGATCGCCAGCATGACGCCGATCTCCTCGCCGGTGCGGAAAATCTCCGGCACGACGCCGGAGGTGGAAAGCGTCACGCGCCTCCTCGACAACGACAGGCCGTCGCCATCCGTGGCGATCAGCAATGCCTGCTTGACGGCGTCGAAATTATAGAGCGGCTCACCCATGCCCATCATCACGATATTGCTGACCTTGCGGCCCTCGGCAGGCATGATCGTGCCCTGCGGCGCTTCGCGATCCGGGAAGTCGCCAAGCCGGTCGCGGGCAAGCAGCAACTGTGAGAGGATCTCTTCGGCCGTCAGGTTACGCACCAGACGCTGCGTCCCGGTGTGACAGAAGGAACAGGTAAGAGTACAGCCGACCTGGCTGGAAATACACAGCGTGCCGCGGCCCTCTTCCGGAATGTACACGGCTTCGATCTCGACCGGGCGGCCTGCGCCGCGCGGGGGAAAACGCAGCAGCCATTTGCGGGTTCCGTCGTTCGAAACCTGCTCCTCGACGATCTCCGGACGCGCGATGGTGAAATGCTGCTTCAGCATCTCCCGCATGTCCTTGGCGACATTGGTCATATGGTCGAAGTCGGAGACGCCGCGCACATAGATCCAGTTCCACAGCTGCGCGACGCGCATCTTGATCTGCTTCTCGGCCACACCCTTTTCCCGCAGTGCCGCCGCCATTTCCTGGCGCGACAGCCCGATCAGGGACGGCTTTTCGAGGCTGGCTGGCGTGCGCGCCTGTGGCTTGGTGACAGTGATCGCATCCATGACGGACATTGGTATCATCCCGAATTCGAACATGTACCGCCCTAAGGGCCCGCGGACTTCAGGGGGTAAGCCGGAAGACTTGCGAGCGCATGGCGGCACATGGGCAGAAATTGAATGGCGGAGCGGCGACTGATATCGCGAGCTGCCTGCTGTTGGCGCGGGCTTTAGCATCATTTTGGCCGCGCGTCACTAGAGATAGAAATGGTGAGGGCCGGCGCAAGGCCGGCCCTCTGAAACTCTGCGGTTGGAAAGACCGCTTACTTGCAGCTTTCGATCTGCTTCAGCGCCGCCGAGATGCCCGAGAGCGAATAGCTGTAGGAGGTGCCGGTACCCTTGCGCGAAACGGCATTGACCGTCATCGAATGACCCGTCTTCATCGCCGCGACCAGGGCCGGCTCCTGCGCCGCATTCTCGACCCAGCCGGCCTTGTCCTTGGTGAACATCACGAAGGTCTTGTTGTCGATGACGACGTTGATCTTCGAATTTTCCTTCACCGTGTAGCCCATCATCGCCTGCGGTTCGTAGGAGATGTTCTGGCCCGGACGCTGCGAGACGATGAAGAAGTTGTCGCCGTGGTCGACGCTGGCCGGCTGCTTTGCCGTCGGAACGGACAGCACATAGCAGACGGTGCTGCTGCCCGCCTTGTAGGAGTAGGCGCCCCATGCCTGGAACTGCTGGATGCGGTTCGGCGCGGCCTGCTGCGCTGCCGCAACTCCGGCCATGACAAGGGTGAGTGCGAGAGCGGATACGATACTTTTTACAAACATGGATTCCTGCCGGTTCTTGCGATCAAGGCCCGAAGCGATCATAGCGGGCGCCGCATAATCACGATCTGCTTTATTTTGACTTAATTCAGGTTACCAAATGGTCAACAATAGCTGCGATTTGTATCTGCCTGTGTCATTTCAGCTCGAGTGTCAATTTTCGACCCTTTGACGGTATCGGCCGCGACACCGTGACCCGATGGCACTGGCCGTCCGTTCGGCTGAATTTAAGACACAAAGATTCAGGCAAGAGTTTGACCTTTCCCAATTCCGTTGTACCTCATTAACACTTGGAAATACGGTACGAAATTATTGCCGCAGGGGGCTCGTGAGGAGACATGGATGCCGAGGAAAGACAGCGTTTCGCTGCCCTCGCGAAGGCCGTCGCCAGAGATCGCGACCAGCAGGCCTTTTCCGTCCTGTTCGACTATTTCGCACCCCGGCTGAAGGCGTGGCTGATGCGCCAGAAAATGACATCGGCCGAGGCCGAGGAACTGGTACAGGAGATCATGATCGTGCTCTGGCACAAGGCGGATCTCTATGATGCCACCCGATCCTCGCTCTCGACCTGGCTTTTCCGCATTGCCCGCAACCGCCGCATCGACCTGCAGCGCCGCACCAACACCCGCATCTTCGACGAGACCGATCCGGCCCTGCAGCCGCCGGCCGAGATCGGCGCGGAGGAAATCATCGCCAATGACGATCGCGACGCCAAGATCCGCGCCGCCGTCGGCCAACTGCCGGAGGAGCAGCGCGACATGCTGCGTGCCGCCTTCTTCCTCGGGCAATCGCATTCGGAAATCGCCGAAGCGACCGGGCTGCCGCTCGGTACGGTGAAATCGCGTATCCGGCTTGCCTTCGGCAAGCTCCGCAAGGTGCTGGAGCGAGAAATCGCCTAGATGGTTTTCATCGTTTCTTCACTCCGGTCGGCCAGAACACGGTCGGCTGCCTCGTAATGGCCGGGCCGGATATGGCCGCGCACCATGGCGAAGGCGGCCGAGAGCACGGCGATGTCGTCGGAAAAGCCGATGACGGCGAAAACATCGGGAATCATGTCGATCGGCATGACGAAATAGGCGAGTGCCGCAAGCAGCACGCCGCGCACCTTTGTCGGCGTCTGCGGATCGAGCGCGCAGTAGAAACCGGCGACCACATCGCGGGAGAAGGGAATTTGCCGAACTGCCCGCCGGAATGTCGGCCAGAATTTCTGCCTTACGGTCTTCTCCCGTCGACTCTGGGTGTCCTCGTCGCCCGGCAACAGGATTTCCCCGAATTTGACCTCATCCATCCCTGCATCCCTTTCGTCCAAGCGAACATATGGTGATGGCGGCCGGGCTTTCAATCGGCCTCGCTTTCAAACGATACGTCGCGCCGCAGCCTTCTCCATGGCTTTGGCCAGCTTGAAATCCAACTCCGTCAGTCCCCCCGCATCATGCGTGTTCAGCGTCACATCTACCCTTGAATAGACGTTGAACCATTCGGGATGATGGTTGAGCTTCTCGGCCGTGATCGCTGCCTCCGTCATGAAGCCGAACGCCTCGATGAAATTTGAAAACTTGAATGTCTTCGATATCGAAGAGGCCGCATCATTGAGCACCCAGCCGGCAAGCCCGACCAGTTGCGCCTCGACCGCCGCCCGTTCCAGTTTTTCCATTTTCATGCGATCGTCCTCTCATCTGTCCAACAGGCCTACCGATGAAACGCATCAGCATCCTCTTCGTTTGCATGGGCAATATATGCCGTTCTCCGCTCGCCGAGGGAATTTTTCGTTACCTCGTTGCCGAGGCGGACCTGGCCGGCCAGTTCACCATCGATTCCGCCGGCACCGGCGGCTGGCATGAAGGCAAGCCGCCCGACCGGCGTTCGATTGCCACCGCCGAAAGCCACGGCATCGATATTTCAGGGCAGCGTGCCCGCCGAATCCGCTCCAGCGATTTCAAGGATTTCGATCTGATCGTGGCAATGGACCGCGACAACTTGGCGGCGCTCGAAAAGATCGCGCCGCCTGAGACGACTCTTCGCCTGTTCGGCGATCTCGCGCTGGGAACGGGAGAGAATATTCCCGATCCCTATTATGGCGGCCCGGCAGGTTTCGAGCTGGTTTACACCAGGCTCTTGACCGGCTGCAGCAGCCTGCTCGAAGCGCTGGGCGCCGAGCGCGCCTCGTGGAGAGGGAACACTTCCTCGGTGAGGTAAGGCCCGCCGCCGACCGATTCGCGCGACGACAGCAGCACGAAGCGCGGCGCTGTGAAGGTTGACGTGTGGAAATTGCCGCGTCCGGCCAGATATTGCACGACATCGTCGAGCCGCGACGATTTGAGCCGTGCCAGCGTCACATGCGGCGTAAATTTGCGCGGATCCGGCGGCAGGCCGATGCGCTGGCAGATGCGCTCGATCTCGCCCTGCAGGGCGTACATCTCCGGCGATTGCGAGACGCCGGCCCAGACCGAATGCGGCTTCTTCGAGCCGAAGGAACCGATGCCTTCGAGCCGGAACTGGAATTCCGGCCGGTCGATCCGGTCGAGGCGTTCTACGATTTCATCGGCCGTGCGGCCGTCGACATCACCGATAAAGCGCAGGGTGATGTGGTAATTCTCCACATCGATCCATCGTGCTCCGGGGAGGCCACCGCGCAGCAATGAAAGGCTCATCGCCGCATTGCGCGGAATTTCGAGGGCGGTAAACAGTCTCGGCATAACGAGCACTCCCCGAATCTTTTGCAGGTGCTTACACGGAATCATGCAATCAATGACTGCGCAAGCCCCTATTTCTTCACAGTAGAAATCGTTCCGACGAAATTTGTGACATCGGCTTCCATCTTTCCGACCATGACGTTGATGCCTTGCGTATTGGGATGCATCCCGTCCTCAAGTTTCAGCCCCGCATCCAGCGCCACGCCGTCGAGGAAGAAGGCATAAAGCGGAACCCCATGTTTTTCCGAAAGCTTCCGGTAGATCGGATTGAAGCGTGCGGCATAATCCGCGCCCATATTGGGCGGCGCCATCATGCCGACGAGCAGCACGGCGATGCCACGCTCTTTCAGCCGGGCAATCATCTGGTCGAGGTTCTTCTCGCTTTCCGCAGGCGGAATGCCGCGTAGCGCATCGTTGGCGCCGAGCTCCAGAATGACGCCGTCGGTGCCGTCGGGCACCGACCAGTCGATCCGCGCAAGGCCCGCCGTCGTCGTGTCGCCGGAGACCCCGGCATTGGCGATCGTGACGTCGAGCCCCTTCGCTTTCAGCGCTGCCTGCAGCTTTTCCGGAAAGCCGTCGCCGGGCGGCAGCTGATAGCCCGCCATCAAACTGTCCCCAAAACCGACGAGATTGATCGTCCGGGCATTCGCTCCAGCGGCGAACAACAGTGAGACGGCAATGACGGTGAATTGAAGCGCGGCAACTTTAAATCTCATTCTGGCTTCCCTAGATTGGCGAAGTGCCGTTATGCGGCCATTCGATTATGGATTTATATAGGGCGATTTCTGTTGGCTAAAACCATCATCGAGTTGAAGGGTGCCGATCTGACGCTTGGCAGTGCGGCCGCTTCCGTGCATGTGCTGAAGGGCATCGATCTCGATATCGCGTCAGGCGAATCCGTCGGCATCGTCGGTCCGTCGGGTTCCGGCAAGTCGACCCTGCTGATGGTGCTCGCCGGGCTGGAGAAGCTCGACAGCGGCGAGATCAACATCAACGACACGCCGCTCCACGCGCTGAGCGAGGATCAGGTGGCGGATTTCCGCGGCCGCAACATCGGCATTGTCTTCCAGTCCTTCCACCTGATTGCCAATATGACGGCGCTGGAAAACGTCGCCGTGCCGCTCGAACTCGCCAATGTCGGCAACGCCTTCGAGATCGCCCATCGCGAGCTGAAATCGGTCGGACTCGGTGAACGGCTGAACCACTATCCCGGCCAGCTTTCCGGCGGCGAACAGCAGCGCGTGGCGATCGCCAGGGCGCTTGCCCCGTCGCCGGCCCTGCTGATCGCCGATGAACCCACAGGCAATCTCGACACCGAGACCGGCCGCCAGATCGCCGACCTCTTGTTTTCCAAGCAGGCCGAACGCGGCATGACCCTGCTTCTCGTCACCCACGACGTCTCGCTGGCAAACCGCTGCTCGCGCCAGATCCGCGTCCGTTCCGGCAGGATCGAAGGCGACAGCGCCACCCGCCACAGCGAGGCAGCGATCGCATGAGGATCATCACGCCGCGCGTCTCGCTCGCTTTTCGCCTGGCGCTCCGCGAGCTGCGCGGCGGCATCCGCGGCTTCTACATTTTCCTCGCCTGCATCGCGCTCGGCACCGGTGCGATTGCCGCCGTCAATTCCGTTTCGCAGTCGATCACCGATACGATCGCCTCGCAGGGGCAGGAGCTGCTGGCCGGCGACGTCCGCTTCGAACTCAACAACCGCGAAGCGACGCCTGAGGAAATGGGCTTCCTCGAAAGTCTTGGCAGCGTTTCGGTGTCGACGGGCCTGCGCTCGATGGCCCGCAAGCCTGACGGTTCCGATCAGGCGCTGGTCGAGGTCAAGGCCGTCGACGACGCCTACCCGCTCTACGGCAAGTTCTTGGCCGAGCCGGATTATCCGCTCGCAGCCCTGCTATCGGGCCAAGGCGGCACCTATGGCGCGGTTGCAGCCCCGCTGCTTCTCGATCGGCTCGGTCTTGCGGTCGGCGACGAATTGCTGCTCGGCAATGTCAAGCTCAGCATCACCGGCACTGTGAAAACCGAGCCGGATGCGCTGTCGGAAGGTTTCGGCTTTGCGCCGCGTCTGCTCGTCAGCCGCCGGGCGCTCGAAGCCTCCGGGCTGATCCAGACCGGAAGTCTGGTCGAACATGCCTATAAGATCCGGCTGGAAGATAAGGGTGCGACGTCGGGCATCCAGGCGCGCGCCGCCAAGGAATTCCCCTCCGCCGGCTGGGCAGTCCGCACCAGCGACCGGGCCGCACCCTCGCTCACCGAAAACATCACGCGTTTCTCGCAGTTCCTGACACTGGTCGGCCTCACCGCCCTGATCGTCGGCGGCGTCGGCGTCGCCAATGCCGTGCGCGCCTTCCTCGATTCCAAGCGCACCACCATCGCCACCTTCAAATGTCTCGGGGCGCCGGCGCAGGTCGTCGTTCTGATCTATCTTTTCCAGATCGCCATGATCGCGCTTGGCGGCATCCTGATCGGTCTTATTATCGGCGCCCTGTCGCCGATCTTCGCCGCGCAGTTCCTGGCGCAATTCCTGCCGGTTTCCACATCGCCGACGCTTTATCCCGGCGCCCTGCTGCTGGCGACGCTGTTCGGCATCCTGACGACGCTCGCCTTCGCCATCCTGCCGCTCGGCCATGCCCGCGAGGTGCCGGCGACGGCGCTCTTCCGCGAGCAGGGCTTCGAGGCCCGCCACCTTCCCTCCTGGCCCTATATTCTGCTGGCGACCCTCTTCATGGCGGCCCTTGCCGGCCTTGCCGTCCTCACCGCCTATGACCGCTTCATCGCTGTCGTCTTCGTCGGTGCGATCGTTTTCGCCTTCGTCGTGCTGCGCCTCGTCGCAGCTGCGATCGCCTGGCTTGCGCGCCGCAGTCCGCGGGTGAACTCGCCGGCATTGCGGCTTGCGATCGGCAACATCCACCGTCCCGGCGCCCTGACGCCCTCGGTCGTGCTCTCGCTCGGCCTCGGCCTGGCATTGCTGGTGACGCTGACCCTGATCGACGGCAATCTGCGCCAGCAACTGACGGGCCGCATGAACGAGGGCGCACCGAACTTCTTCTTCGTCGATATCCAGAGCGCCGAGGTCGATGCTTTCCGTGATCTCGTCAAGGCGCAGGCGCCGAAGGGCAAGCTGATGGAAGTGCCGATGCTGCGCGGCCGGATCGTTGCCTTCAACGGCGAGGACGTCAGCAAGATGAACGTGCCGGCCGCCGGCCGCTGGGTGCTGAACGGCGATCGCGGCATCACCTACGCCGACACCCTGCCTGAGAATGCCGCTCTCACCGAGGGCGGTTGGTGGGACAAGGATTACAGCGGCGAACCGCTCGTCTCCTTCTCCTCGGAAGAAGCGCATGAACTCGGCCTGAAGATCGGCGACAAGGTCACCGTCAACGTGCTCGGCCGCAATATCACCGCGAAGATCGCCAATCTGCGCCGCGTCCAATGGGAATCGCTGTCGATCAATTTCGTCATGGTCTTCTCGCCGAACACCTTCCGCGGCGCCCCGCATGCGTGGCTGGCGACGCTGACCGATCCCTCCTCGACGCCGGCCGAAGATGCGGCGATCCTGAAATCCGTCACCAACACCTATCCGACGATCACCAGCGTCCGCGTCAAGGACGCGATCGACATCGTCAACCAGCTGGTTGCGCAGCTTGCGACCGCAATCCGCGCCGCCGCCTCCGTCGCCCTCATCGCCTCGATCCTCGTCCTTGCCGGGGCGCTTGCCGCCGGAAACCGGGCGCGCACCCATGATGCAGTGGTGCTGAAGACGCTCGGCGCCACCCGCGCCATGCTGATTCGCGCCTTCAGCTACGAATATCTGATCCTTGGGCTGGCGACCGCCATTTTCGCGCTGATCGCCGGCAGCGTTGCCGCTTGGTTCATCGTCGCCCGCATCATGCGACTGCCCTCGACCTTCCTGCCCGATGTCGCAGGACTGACGCTATTGACCGCGCTCGTCCTCACCGTCGGCATCGGCCTCATCGGCACCTGGCGCATCCTCGGGCAGAATGCCGCGCCCGTCCTGCGCGAGCTTTGACCGGAGAACGGCGCTCAAACCCTTCACCTTACGGCGATTTAACCGGCCCGGCCTTTGCAAGCCTCTTGTTTGCAAAGGGCGAAAGCCTCATATTGTCTGCAGGCATGCTGGAGCTCCGCAGCGGCGCCCGGGTCGAAAACCCCGACACCGTATCTCCATCGGAGCTTGTAAGAGGAAACTATGGCTGACCTTCGTAACTATCAAAGCCGCGCTCAGACCGGCGAGATGATTGATCAAGGCCTGCGCGCTTATATGGTCAAGGTTTACAACCTGATGGCGCTGGGTCTGGCGATCACCGGTGTGGCCGCCTATCTCGGATTCAACTTCGCTGTTCAGGACGGCCAGCTCACCCAGTTCGGCGTGCTCCTGTTCCAGTCGCCCTTGCGCTGGGTCGTCATCCTTGCGCCGCTTGCGGCCGTGTTCTTCCTGAGCTTCCGCATCAATAGCATGAGCGTGGCCGCCGCACAGACGACCTTCTGGGTCTATGCCGCACTGGTCGGCCTGTCGCTCTCGTCGATCTTCCTGGTCTACACCGGCCAGAGCGTCGTCCAGACCTTCTTCGTCACCGCCGCCTCCTTCGGCGCGCTGTCGCTTTACGGCTACACCACGAAGCGTGACCTGTCGGCGATGGGCTCGTTCCTGATCATGGGTCTTTTCGGCCTGATCATCGCTTCGATCGTCAACATCTTCCTGGCTTCGTCGGCCATGCAGTTTGCGATCTCGGTGATCGGCGTTCTGATCTTTGCCGGCCTCACCGCCTACGACACGCAGCGGATCAAGGAATTGTACCTGGAAGCCGATGACGTTGCCGTGGCCGGTCGCAAGGCGATCATGGGTGCGCTGACGCTCTATCTCGACTTCATCAACCTCTTCATGTTCCTGCTGCAGTTCATGGGCAACCGCAAATAAGCAGGCAGACTGAGATCGAAAAGGCGGCTTCGGCCGCCTTTTTTGTTGCGCTGATTTTCCTGGGATGGTTTTAGGAGAGCCTTGCCCTCCTATGGACCCGCCGCCGAAATGTCCTTTCTTCTGCGCGATGGCTCTGAAGCCGATATTCCCGCCATTACCGGTATCTACCGGGAATCCGTCCTGAACGGCACGTCGAGCTACGAGATCACGCCGCCATCCGAGGCCGAGATGGCGCAGCGTTTTTTGGCGATCGTCGGCCAGCAATATCCCTATATCGCCGCAACCGGTGCGGATGGAGGCCTGCTCGGCTATGCCTATGCCTCGGCCTTTCGCGTCCGCCCGGCCTATCGGTGGATGGTCGAAGATTCGATCTATCTGGCGCCCGAAGCCCGCGGCCGCGGCATCGGCAAAGCGCTGATGACCGAGCTCATCGACCGCTGCACAGGTCTTGGCTTTCGTCAGATGATCGCCGTCATCGGCGGCGCCAGCCCCGCCTCGATCGCACTTCATCTCAAGGCGGGCTTCGTGGAGGTCGGTCTGATGAGGGGCGCCGGCTACAAACATGGCCGCTGGCTGGATACGATGCTCATGCAGCGCACCCTCGGCGAGGGCATGACGACCGATCCGGATCCCTCCGCCTACCCCGGCACGCTGTTTAGCGCATAACCCCGAAAAATCAGAATCGATTTTCGGAAAGGATTATGCGTAAATTCAAAGTGTTAGAGCGCCTTCAGCGAGTCTTGTTAGACGCGCGACGCTCTAACGGCTGATAGGGCCTACTTGTCGACCAGCTTCAGCGCCTTGTCGAACACCTTCAGCACCTGGTTCAACTCGTGACCGCGCTTCAGGATGGTGCCGTGGACGTTGATCACCGAATAGGCGCCCTGTTTGGCGGCGAGTTTGGGATTTTTCTCGATGCGGAAGAGCGGCATTTCACCGGAGCGTTTGAAGACGGAGAAGACCGCCCTGTCCTTCAGGTGATCGATGGCGTAGTCGCGCCATTCGCCATCACCGACCATACGGCCGTAGATCCAAAGGATCGCATCCAGTTCGCGCCGATGAAAGGTCACCGGAAGCGGGTCCTTGCTCTGCTTGTATTCCCTGAGATCGACGACGACTGAAGAACTATTGTCGACGGAACGGCTTTCGCCGTGTCGTAAATCCGGCTGATCTGTCATTCAGTCTCCAAGGCCTCTGCATGTGACAGGTGGGTGACAGTGTGCCCGAGCCGCCGCAAATTGCAAGAGCACCGACCGTTACATTCGGCCGCGCCTGACAGCGCTGTCGCTTTCTCGGCAGCGCCGCATTTCAGTCAAAACAGCGCCTCATTTGCAGGAGAATTATCAATCCCGGTTTGGCGCCAGCGCGCCAAAGGGCCCGGCGGAGCGTATCGACCTTAACCCCAGCCCCGAATACGCTCAGCCGGGCCGCCCGGTACTTCATCCGCAAGCGGATGAAATCTCAGATATTTTTTCCAGCCATCACCACTGTCGCGCCAAGGATCGCAGCCGGATCGCCGTTATCGGTCGCCGATTGCAGCAGGATCGCGCAGCCCTCGAGCTGCGGCCGCTGCAGGACGCTGGCCGGCAGTGTCAGACTGGTCGCCTTGCCGTCCCACATGCCGACCGTTTCGACATTGGTGACGCTGTGCAGATAGGACAGCTTCTTTCCGCTGTTCTCGCCTTTTTCGACCTCGATCGTCTTTTCCTTGTCGAAATAGACCATCACCACATTGGCTTTGCCCTGTCCCGCGCCGATCTTGATCTCCAACTCGTCGCCGCGCATCGACGCGCTGATCGGAACGGTCAGCCCGTTGCCTTCACCGCTATAGGTGTCGATCTTGCTGTTGATGCCGCTGAGATCGGCGCCGGCCAGATGGCCGCGCCCGTTAACGATCGCCTGCGGCGTATACACGTTGCTGCGGCCCATCGTCCTGGCATAGCCATACTGCCGCTCGGTGTTTTCCTTGGAGCTCAGCGTATCGGCCCAGCCGAGATAGTTCCAGTAATCGACATGATAGGCGAGCGCGATGACATCGCCCTGGCTCACCAGTTTGCGGAAAGCGGCGTCAGCGGGAGGACAGGAGGAGCAGCCCTGCGCCGTGAAGAGTTCGACGACACCTTTCGGCGTGCCGTCTTCGGCATGCAACGAGCTTGCGAGAGCAACACCGGCGATCAGCGGAATCAAGAAACGGGGGGACATTCACCTGCACCTCTTTTTCAGCGCCGGCGGTGTTTGAACCGAAGGCTCTGACATATGAACGTACGAATAATCCTTCCGGGTCCAAACGAAAAATCACGAAGGGGTGAGACGCAGCGCGACCGGAAGGCGTGGAAGACAAATCATCGTGAGCCCCTCGAAACCGTCGCCCGCAAAGAAAAACCGCCGGAAATTGCTCTCCGGCGGCCATTATCATACGAGGCTATTAACAATCAGGCAGCGAGGTCGCGCAGAACCGTCTGCAGGATGCCGCCATTGTTGAGGTAGACCACCTCGTCGAGCGTATCGACGCGCGACAGCAGCGGAACTTCCTTCACGGTGCCGTCGCTATAGGTGATCCTGGCGATCTTCTTCTCGCGCGGCTTGATCTTGTCGAGGCCTTCGATGGTGACGAGTTCGTCGCCCTTGAGGCCGAGGCTCTGCCAGGTCGTGCCCTCTTCGAAGACGAAGGGGATGACACCCATGCCGACCAGGTTTGAGCGATGGATACGCTCGAAGGACTGGGCGACGACAGCCTTGACGCCGAGCAGGTTGGTGCCCTTGGCAGCCCAGTCGCGCGAGGAGCCGTTGCCATATTCGACACCGGCGAAGATCACCAGCGGCACGCCTTCGGCCTTGTACTGCATGGCGGCGTCGTAGATCGAGGTCTCTTCCTTCGACGGATAGTGGATGGTGTAACCACCTTCCTTGCCGTTCGGGCCGAGCATGTGGTTGCGGATGCGGATATTGGCAAAGGTGCCGCGCATCATCACTTCATGGTTGCCGCGGCGCGTGCCGTACTGGTTGAAGTCGGCAACGGCGACCTCATGGCCGAGCAGATAGGCGCCGGCCGGCGATGCCGCCTTGATCGAACCGGCCGGAGAGATGTGGTCGGTGGTGATCTTGTCGCCGAACAGGCCGAGGACGCGGGCGCCCTTGATGTCGGAGACGCCGGTGCCCTTCTTGCCCATGCCGACGAAGTAGGGCGGGTTCTGCACATAGGTCGAATCGTCGTCCCAGGCATAGGTCTGGCCCGGGGGAACCTGAACGGCCTGCCAGTTGACGTCGCCCTTGAAGACGTCGGCATACTTGCTCTCGTAAAGCTCGCGGGTCACGTATTTCTGGATGAACTCCTGCACCTCGTGCGATGTCGGCCAGATATCCTTGAGGTAGACCGGGTTGCCGTTCTG
Organism: Rhizobium leguminosarum bv. trifolii WSM2297; assembly: GCF_000271845.1. The sequence continues at coordinate 3,385,810 of NZ_JH719395.1, forward strand.
GTCTTCACCGATCGGCTCCTTGGTCAGATCCGTCTGCACCGTGCCGGCAAGCGCATAGGCAACGACCAGCGGCGGCGAAGCCAGATAGTTCGCCTGTACGTCGGGCGAAATACGGCCTTCGAAGTTGCGGTTGCCGGAGAGCACGCCCGAAACGATCAGGCCCTTGTCGTTGATGGTCTTCGAGATCGGCGCCGGCAGCGGGCCGGAATTGCCGATGCAGGTGGTGCAGCCGAAGCCGACGAGGTTGAAGCCGAGCTTGTCGAGATCGGCCTGCAGGCCCGACTTGGCGAGATATTCGCCGACGACCTGCGATCCCGGCGCCAGCGAAGTCTTCACCCACGGCTTGGTCTTCAGGCCCTTGGCAACGGCGTTGCGGGCGAGAAGGCCGGCAGCGATCAGCACCGACGGGTTCGAGGTGTTGGTGCAGGAGGTGATGGCGGCGATCGCCACGTCGCCATGGCCGAGATCGAAATCCGTGCCTTCGACCGCGTAGCGGTTGTTGAGCTGGCCGGGCTTCTTGTAGTCGGCATCCATCGAGCCGGCGAAACCGGAAGCGATATTCTCAAGTGCGATACGGCCTTCCGGACGCTTCGGGCCGGCCATCGACGGCACGACGTCGCCGAGGTCGAGTTCCAGCGTGTCGGTGAAGACGAGCTCGGAACCGTCGCCGTCACGCCACATGCCCTGCGCCTTCGAATAGGCTTCGACCAGCGCAATCCGGTCATGCGTGCGGCCGGACATGGTGAGGTAGTTGATGGTTTCGCCGTCGACCGGGAAGAAGCCGCAGGTGGCGCCGTATTCCGGGCCCATATTGCCGATCGTCGCGCGGTCGGCAAGCGGCATATTGTCCATGCCGGGGCCGAAGAATTCGACGAATTTTGAAACGACGCCCTTCTTGCGCAGCATCTGCACGACGGTGAGAACGAGGTCGGTCGCCGTGACGCCTTCCTTGAGCTTGCCGGTCAGCTTGAAGCCGATGACTTCGGGCAGCAGCATCGAGACCGGCTGGCCGAGCATCGCCGCCTCAGCTTCGATCCCGCCGACACCCCAGCCGAGAACGCCGAGGCCGTTGATCATCGTCGTGTGGCTGTCGGTGCCGACGCAAGTATCCGGATAGGCGATCGTCTCGCCGTCCTCTTCCTTGGTCCAGACGGTCTGGCCGAGATATTCGAGATTGACCTGATGACAGATGCCGGTGCCGGGAGGCACGACGCGGAAATTCTTGAAGGCCTGCTGGCCCCATTTCAGAAAGCGGTAGCGCTCGCCGTTGCGCTGGTATTCCAGCTCGACGTTTTTGGCGAAAGCCTGCGGCGTACCGAATTCGTCGACGATAACCGAGTGGTCGATGACGAGATCAACGGGAACGAGCGGGTTGATCTTCTCGGGATCGCCGCCGAGCGACACCATCGCGTCGCGCATCGCGGCAAGATCGACGACCGCCGGTACGCCGGTGAAGTCCTGCATCAGCACGCGCGCCGGGCGATAGGCGATTTCGTTTTCGACCGCGCCCTTATTGTTCAGCCATGCGGCAACGGCCAGGATGTGCTCCTTGGTGACCGATTGGCCGTCTTCGAAGCGCAGCAGGTTTTCGAGCAGCACCTTCATCGAATAGGGAAGCTTCGAGACGCCGGCCAGACCGTTTGCCTCAGCCTTGGGCAGGCTGTAATAGACATAGTCTTTCCCGTTCACGGAAAGCGTGGAACGACAATTGAAACTGTCAAGAGATTTAGACACGAGAGACCCCGTTTCTGATAGCCAACACAGTCGTGCGAACGCCTATGCACTTAATGCACATCAGGATGCGGGTACGGCCATTTCCGCTGTCCGCACGTGGAACAGACGCTCCAAGTTCGGCGCAAGGATGAAATTCACGCCGACCGCTGGCGTGGTTGCGGGTCTTATAGATAATTTCCTAAAAACTTGCCATACCCGAGCACGGTCAAAATCGGAGATTTTTTGAGCCCTCCGCCAGCGAAACGAAGAAAGAGCCGACGCATGCATCTCACCGCCGAAAATCTGGCCGCAAGGCGGGGTGAGGATTTAATTTTTGCTAATATTTCCTTTCACTTGGCGGCAGGCGAGGCGCTCATTCTGACCGGCAGAAATGGATCGGGAAAGTCCACTTTACTGCGTGTTGTTGCCGGCCTCCTGAGGCCGGAAAAGGGCACCGTCATATTTCGCGACGAAGAGAGCGGCGAAGACCGTCATCCCGGCGAAGTCGGCCACTACCTTGGCCATCGAAATGCAATGAAGAATGAACTTACGGTTGCAGAGAACCTCGATTTCTGGCGCCGCTTTCTCGGCAATAGCGGCCTATCCGTCGAGGACGCCGCCGAGGCCGTCGGCCTCTCAGAAATCACCCATCTTCCCTTCGGTTATCTCTCCGCCGGCCAGCAGCGCCGTTTCGCCTTCGCCAAGCTGCTCGTCGCCCACCGCCCCGTCTGGATCCTCGACGAACCGACAGCGGCACTGGATGCCAGCGCCGAGCGGCTGTTGGCAGGATTGATCGAAGCGCATCGAGCAAAAGGCGGCATCGTGCTGGCGGCAACACATCAGCCGCTGGGGTTGAAGAATGCGCAGGAGTTGCAGATGACCGGTTTTGCCGGCGTGGATCAGGGAGTGTGGGGGTGATGGTTTGGGGTAATCCACTGGCATGTGATGCCAAGACCCCTCCCCAACCCCTCCCCACAAGGGGGAGGGGCTACGTTGCCGCACGGTCTCAGATAAAAAGCAGCCTATTCGATTGCGGAAGCATGGCTTTAGAGCGTGATCGGCAGCCGCGGTTTAGTCCCTCCCCCTTGTGGGGAGGGGTTGGGGAGGGGTTTTCCTCCGCCGATGGAAATGGGTCTTCTGCACCCGCCAAGGAAAAATCTGCCGCATGACCGCCCTCTTCCTCCGCGATCTCAAACTCTCGATCCGCGCCGGCGGTGGCGCGCTGATCGGCGTGCTGTTCTTCCTCACCGTCGTCGCCGTCATCCCCTTCGGCGTCGGTCCCGATCTCAAGCTGCTCTCCCGCATCGGCCCCGCCATCGTCTGGATCGGCGCACTGCTTGCCGCGCTTCTCGGCCTCGACCGCCTGTTCCAGGCCGAGCGCGACGACGGATCGCTCGACCTGATGCTGATGCAGGACACGCCGCTCGTCCTCACCGTGCTGGTCAAATGCTTCGCCCACTGGACGGCGACCAGCCTGCCGCTGGTGATCGCCTCGCCGCTGCTCGGCCTCTTCATGAATATGGATGAGACGGCGATCGGCGCGACCGCGTTGACGCTGCTTGTCGGATCGCCGGCCATCACCTTCATCGGCGCCGTCGGCGCCGCAGTCGCCGTGGCGCTACCCCGCGGCAGCCTGCTGGTCTCGATCCTGGTGCTGCCGCTGACCATCCCGGTGCTGATCTTCGGCGTCAGCGCCACCTATGCCGCGGTCGAGGATCCCGCGCCGTTTCTGCCGCCTTTCCTCATCCTGATCGCGCTGACACTGTTCTTCGCGGTCATCGGCCCGGCGGCGGCGGCGCTGGCGCTACGAAACACGGCGGATTGACCAGCCATTCGATTGCGGGAAAAGCCGGATCAAGGTAAGGAAGCGGACATGAGCCAAACGAGCCTTGCCATCAGCAAATTCAGCGATCTCGCCAACCCGACGCGGTTTCTGGCGCTGGCGGCGCGCGTCATTCCCTGGCTGGCCGGCATTACCGCCCTCTGTTTCGCGGTTGGCCTCTATCTCAGCTTCTCGACCGAGGGTGACTACCAGCAGGGCGAGACGGTCCGCATCATGTATATCCATGTGCCCGCAGCCTGGCTGTCGATGATGTGCTACACGATCATGAGCCTTTCGGCGATCGGCACCCTGGTCTGGCGCCATCCTCTCGCCGACGTCTCGGCCAAATCAGCAGCGCCGCTCGGCGCCGCCTTCACCTTGCTTGCGCTCGTCACCGGCTCGCTCTGGGGCAAGCCGATGTGGGGCACCTGGTGGGTCTGGGATGCGCGGCTGACCTCCGTCTTCATTCTCTTCCTGATGTATCTCGGGCTGATTGCACTCAGCCGCGCCATCGATGACCCGTCGAAGGCCGCGCGCGTTTCCGCGGTGCTCATCCTCGTCGGCTTCGTCAACATTCCGATCATCAAGTTCTCGGTGGAATGGTGGAATACGCTGCATCAGTCGGCAAGCGTGTTGCGCCTCGATGGCCCGGCGATCGATCCGGAATTCCTGCGGCCGCTCTTCGTCATGGCGATCGCCTTCACGCTGCTGTTCTTCACCCTGCATATCATGGCGATGAGGAACGAGATCTGGCGCCGCCGCATCGCCGCCCAGCGCCGTCTCGCCGCCCGCATGGCCAGCCGCGAGGAATAGGCCATGACGCACGCCTTCTATGTCTACGCCTCCTATGGTTTCGCTGCCCTCGTGACGGTCGCCGTCACGCTCTGGACCTGGGCCGACGGCCGGGCGCGCCGCCGCGAACTCGCATTCCTCGAAGCCGCGGGCATCCGCCGCCGCTCGGCACGCGCGAAGGGCGGCGAATGAGCGAAGCCCCCGAAACGACGACCGCCAAACCGCGCCGGCTCGGTCACTACGCTCTGGCGCTTCTGCCGCTGATCGTCTTCGGCGGTATCGCGGCAACGGCCGCAAAGATGCTCTATGACCAGGATTTCCACGGCAAGAATATCGCTGAAATCCCCTCCGCCCTGATCGGCACCAAGGCGCCGGCGCTAAACCTTCCGCCGCTCGACGGCGCGAACCTGCCGGCGCTGACCGATGCGGCAATCAAGGGCAAGCTCACCCTTGTCAATGTCTTCGCCTCCTGGTGCATTCCCTGCCGGGACGAGCATCCGGTTTTGAAAGAACTGGCGAAAGACGGACGGCTGAACATCGTTGCTATCAATTACAAGGACCAGAGCGACAACGCCCTGCGTTTCCTCGGCGAACTCGGCAACCCCTTTCAGGCGATCGGCATCGACCCGAACGGCAAGGCGGCGATCGACTGGGGTGTCTACGGCATTCCAGAAAGTTATCTTGTCGGCCCCGACGGCACGATCCTCTACAAGCGCGTCGGCCCCTTCGACGACATCAGCCTGAAGGAAGGTTTGTTCCCAGCGATGGAAAAGGCGCTGGGGAAGCCGGCTTCGTAAATCATATCAATGAAGACCCCTCCCCAACCCCTCCCCACAAGGGGGTGGGGCTAACGCGTGGCGCCCACTGCGGCAAAGCATCAACCTTTCTGCGGATGAAACGGTGAAATGGAATGCAGCGGAAGCGGCATCCAAGAGGGGTTGGGGAGGGGACTTTCCGTGACCCTAGACTAGCTAAATCCCGCCTTGCCAGACCTTGATCGCCTCGACCGGCCAGATCAGCATCACCACGTTCAGCGTCAGATTATCGCGGATCACATAGCCGGTGAAAATCTCGAAGAAGATGGCGATCGCCACCGTCAGCGCCACCGGCGCACGCGATGCGAAGAAGAAGCCGACGCACATGAAGACGGTGTCCATCGCCGAATTCAGAATGCTGTCGCCGTAATAATCGAGCGCGATCGTCGCCGTACGGTAGCGGTCGATGATGAGAGGCGAATTCTCCAGCAGTTCCCAGCCGGATTCGATGAACAGCGCGAGCAACAGCCGTGCCGCCAGCGGCTTGCGGCGCAGGACGAGATGCCCGAGCCCGTAAAACAGGAAGCCGTGGATGATGTGCGACGGCGTGTACCAGTCGGACAGATGCTGCGAATTGCCGCTGGTATTGACCCCGCCTCCCCACAGCTTGACATAACCGCAGGCGCAGATCGGCACGCGGCCCATCAGGTATTCGGCGACGATCTGGGCGACCAGCACCGCAAGGCAGGCGACAAACCAGTAGGTCTGGTGTCTGACACGATACTCGACGTCTGCAGCGCTCACTTCTCGCCGTCCGTTTCCAGGTTGATGCTATGTTTGAGCACCAGCGGCATCTGCGCCAGCGTGAAGATGATGGTGATCGGCATCGTACCCCAGACCTTGAAGGCGACCCAGGTATCGTCCGAAAAATTGCGCCAGACGACTTCGTTCAGCACGGCGAGAAACAGGAAGAATATGCCCCAGCGGATGGTGAGCTTGCGCCAGCCTTCGGCATCGAGCTGGAAGGCGGCGTTGAAGACGTAGCCGAGCAGCGATTTGCCGAAGGCAAGCCCGCCGAGCAGCGCCACCCCGAAGAGCGCGTTGACGATGGTCGGCTTCATCTTGATGAAGGTCTCGTTCTGCAGCCAGATCGACAGCGAGCCGAAGATGACGACGACGATGCCGGACACGAACGGCATGATCGGCAGATGGCCGAGCACGATCTTCGAAACCACAAGCGAAATGATCGTCGCCGCCATGAACAGCCCGGTCGCGACGAACAGTGGACCACCAAGCTCAGAAAGTGCCGGAAACTTCTCCACCAGCCACGGACCGCGCAGATTGGCAAAGAAGAAGATCAGGAGCGGCCCGAGCTCCAGCGCCAGCTTCAGCAGCGGATGATGCCGGTCGGCCGTGGTCGGGGTGATATCGCTTTCGGTGGTCATGCGTTCTTCGAACCTGCTATTCCTGAAAACTTGGTTGCCGGCCGTGCCTTGCCGGCTTTCGGCGGCATATCTGTGGCATCATTGGGGAAGTCCGGCAATGGCGTGGGCAAAATCCTCTGCCTCGAACGGCTCGAGATCGTCGACGCCCTCACCGACACCGATGAAATAAACCGGCAGTTTGTGCTTGGCGGAAATGGCGACGAGGATGCCGCCCCGCGCCGTGCCGTCGAGCTTGGTCATGATCAGCCCGTTGACGCCGGCAACATTGCGGAAGATTTCGACCTGGCTCAACGCATTCTGCCCTGTCGTCGCATCGAGCGTCTGCAGCACGGTGTGCGGTGCATCGGGATCGAGTTTGCCGAGCACACGGACGATCTTTTCGAGCTCGGCCATCAGTTCGGCCTTGTTCTGCAGGCGGCCGGCAGTATCGACGATCAGCACGTCGCATTTGCGGGCCTTCGCCTGTTCGAAGGCATCATAAGCAAGGCCGGCGGCATCGGCGCCGAGCTTGGTGCCGATGAATTCGGACTGCGTCCGGTCGGCCCAGATTTTCAGCTGCTCGATCGCCGCGGCGCGGAACGTGTCGCCGGCGGCCAGCATCACCTTCAGCCCGGCGCCGGAAAGTTTGGCCGCGAGCTTGCCGATCGTCGTCGTCTTGCCGGTGCCGTTGACGCCGACGACGAGGATGACATGCGGCTTGTGCGAGAGGTCGAGCTGCAGCGGCTTGGCGACCGGCTTCAGAACCTTGGCGATTTCGGACGCCATGATCCGGCTGACATCCTCGCCGGTGACATCCTTGCCATAGCGCTCGGAAGCGAGCGTATCGGTGACGCGCAGCGCCGTCTCGACGCCGAGATCGGCCTGAATCAGCAGGTCTTCGAGATCCTGCAGCGTCTCGTCATCGAGCTTGCGCTTCGTGAAAAGGGCGGTGATCTGGCCGGTCAGCTGCGAGGAGGTGCGCGCGAGCCCGTTGCGCAGGCGCTGGAACCAGCTGAGTTTCGGCTGCAGAACAACGGGCTGCGGTGCGACGATTGCGGGGCCGGTGGCGAAGCCTTTGGGCAGGATCGGCTCAACGGCTGGCGCTGGCTCCATCGGCTCCGATGACGGCAGGGGCGTTTCGGCCGAAATGTCGCGATCCGCAGCTTCCCCCCCTACCCTGCCGGGCATCCCCCCCACAGGTGGGGGGAGACCCGTGGAAGCATCTTCCGCCCCATCTACGGAATCATGTGGGACAGCGGGCTCACTTTCGACATCCATTGTCTGGCGGGGAGCATCCAGCTGCTCAGTCCCCCCACCTGTGGGGGGGACGCCCGGCAGGGTAGGGGGGGCATCTTCCGCAATGCTCTCAGCCTCAGCCTCCAGCAATGAAAGCGGCACGATACCCATGTCGCTCAGTTGATCAGCAGCTGGCAGGATTACAGCTTCTTCCGGGATCGTCAGTTCATCGACAACCTCAATTCCACCCTGCCCGATATCCGCCGCCGGCCCGCCGGCCGTATCCATCTCCTCGGGAAGAACCGGATCATCCGCGACCGGCAGATCTTCTTCGCGCGAATGCGGCTCGAGCTCCGTTTCGATCGCCTTTAGTTCGGCAAGCTCCGGCGCGTTCGTCTCCGCCGGCTTGTCCTTGCCGAAGGTGAAGACCTTTTTGATGAAACTGAGCGCCATGGGGATTCCGTGAAAGTCAGGCCGCTGCGGCCGTCAATTGCATGTCGAGGTGCTTGCCATTGTGGCCGGTGATCGTGGCCGGCACAAGTTCGCCGGGACGAAGGCCTGGCGCGGCAACCAGCGTGAAGTTTTCCGTATGCGCCAGACCGTTGTTTTCAACAAGCAGCCATTGCCGGCTTCCGATCATGCCGTCGAGATGGGACTGATGCAGCCTCTGTCCAGTGGCGCGCAGCCTGGCGGCGCGATCCTTGATGAGCGAGCGGTCGAGCTGCGGCATGCGGGCGGCCGGCGTGCCGGGACGCGGGCTATAGGGAAAGACATGCAGATGCGCGATATCGGCCTCTTCGGCCAGTCGCACCGCATTCCCGAACATCTCTTCCGTCTCTGTGGGGAAACCGGCGATCATGTCGGCGCCGAAGCTCATCTCGGGACGAAGCCGGCGTGCATCCTCGATGAAACGCAATGCATCGGCACGCGAATGCCGCCGCTTCATCCGTTTCAGGATCATGTCGTCGCCGTGCTGCAGCGACAGATGCAGATGCGGCATGAAGCGCGGCTCGTCGGCGATCAGATCCATCAGATGAGCGTCAGCCTCGATGCTGTCGATCGAGGAAAGCCGCAGACGACGGATTTCCGGGAGCTGTTTCAGCAGCGTCTTTGCCAGAAGCCCGAGCGTCGGCGCGCCCGGCAGATCGCCGCCGTAGCTGGTGGCATCGACGCCGGTCAGCACGATTTCGCGATAACCGCTGTCGACCAGCTTGCGGGCCTGGTCGACGACCGCTCCCATCGGCACGGAGCGGGAATTGCCGCGGCCATAGGGGATGATGCAGAAGGTGCAGCGATGATCGCAGCCGTTCTGCACCTGAATGAAGGCGCGCACATGGCCGTCGATGTGTCTGACCATCTGCGGCGCCGTCGCCTTGACGCTCAGGATGTCGTTGACGCGGAGCTTCTCTTCGGCCGACACGCCGAAATCCGGCAGGCTGCGGTAGGAAGCGCTCGTCAGCTTCTCCTCGTTGCCGAGCACGGCATCGACCTCCGCCATCGCGGCGAAGGTTTCCTTTTCCGTCTGCGCGGCGCAGCCGGTGACGATGATGCGGGCATGCGGATTGTCGCGCCGTGCCCGGCGGATTGCCTGGCGGGCCTGACGCACGGCCTCGCCGGTCACCGCACAGGTGTTGACCAGGATGGCATTGTTGAGCCCGGCCTTTTCAGCCTGCGCCTTCATCACTTCGGATTCATATGTGTTGAGGCGGCAGCCGAAGGTAATGACCTCGACGCCGCTCACTGCGCCCCCGCCTCTTGGGTACCCTCGCGCGACCAGAGACCGGTCGACGGATCGAGCCTGCCCGACCATTCCCATTCGGCCGGACCGGTCATGATCACGTGATCGTCGCGCTCGCGCCATTCGATTGAAAGCGTGGCCGGCGGCTTGGCGCTTGCCACATTGATCGTCACCTTGCGGCCGGTGCGGCCGGTGCGCGCACCGCTGACGGCGGCAGAGCAGGCGGCAGAGCCGCAGGCAAGCGTCAGGCCTGCGCCGCGCTCCCAGGTCCGCGTCGTCACCGAGGTCGGCGACGTCACTTGCGCCAGGGTGATATTGGCGCGTTCGGGAAACATCGGATGGTTTTCGAGCAGCGGGCCGAAGCGGGCGAGATCATAGGACATCACATCCCTGTCCACCCAGAAGATCGCATGTGGATTGCCCATCGACATGGCAGATGGCGAATGCAGCACCGGATTGTCGATCGGGCCGATCTGCAGTTCGATGCGGCTGGTGTCGTGGAATTCCTCCGCCAGCGGGATCCTGTCCCAATCGAACACCGGTCGGCCCATATCGACGGAGATCGTCCCGTCCTCATGCTCGACGGCGTTGAGGATGCCGGCGACGGTCTGGAAGGTGAAGGCCTTCCGGCCGGTCTCGGCGGCCAGCGCCTGCACCACACAGCGCGTGCCATTGCCGCAAGCCTGCGCCTTCGAGCCGTCGGAATTCAGGATATCGATGAAGGCATCGGTGCCGTCGGCCTTCGGATCATGGATCGCCATGATCTGGTCGAACTCGGTCTGCGGGTCGGCATTGAGTGCGACGGCCGCAGCCGGCGTCACCTTGTCCGGCCGGCCGCGCATGTCGACGACCAGGATCTTGTTGCCAAGCCCGTTCATCCTCGCGAATTCGACCGTTGCGCTCATGAGATCATCCCGTCCGTGTTTCCGCTGTATATGGCGGAAACACGAGGGAATTACCAGTGGGTGCCGGGCAGACGCTGCGCTTGGAGCCGGTCCGGCTTTACCGCTCAGCGCCGTCGGAAGCGAAGGACGCCGCATGCGCTTCGAGGATGGCGGCGGTGATGACCTTTCTCAGCTCGTAGACCAGCGAGCGGGACCGCTTGCGATCCAGATCCTGTGCCGCCTTGGCAAGACTAAGGCCTTCGTTCAGAACAATATGATGGGCCCGTGCCAGTGCCCAGCTCTCAATATCAGGATTTAACATTCGATATCTCCGCCGATTCATTCGGCATCAAGGATATTTACGAATCATTTTACAGGACGCACTTAAGTAGAAAATAGAATCATAAGCGGAATATTTTGCAACTGGCCTCTATCGCGAATTCAGGCCGTTAGCCGGAAATTTAACCAGCGACGTTTGGACCGAACGGGCATCCGAAACGCCCGCATGCGGTGATCTGTCCGCATTCGCCTTGACTTTCACGCGACTTTCCTGTTTATCGCGCCCAATCCGCGACGAGCCGCATGACTCCGAGCCGCCGACCGGGACCTGAGATCCCGGAGGTCAACACCCGACAGCGCGATGCGCCCTCGGGTGCTTTTTGGCTTTGCGTCTTGTTTTCGTCACGGAAAAGCACGACGTTTCCGGGCATATCGAACCCGCCCGAAACGTATCAAGGAAGAGCCGATGTTTGAAAACCTCCAGGACCGTCTTGGATCCATTCTGAATGGACTGACAGGCCGTGGCGCGCTTTCGGAAGCCGATGTTTCCGCAGCGTTGCGCGAGGTTCGCCGGGCGTTGCTGGAGGCCGACGTCGCCCTCGACGTCGTGCGTTCCTTCACAGACCGCGTGCGTGAAAAGGCTGTCGGCGCCGAGATCCTGAAGTCGATCAAACCCGGCCAGATGGTCGTCAAGATCGTCCATGACGAACTGATCGAGATGCTGGGCGGCGAAGGCGTCGGCATCGACCTGCATGCAGCCGCCCCTGTCGTCGTCATGATGGTCGGCCTGCAGGGCTCGGGCAAGACGACGACGAGCGCCAAGATCGCCAATCGCCTGTCGACGCGCGACAAGAAGAAAGTGCTGATGGCGTCGCTCGACACGCGCCGTCCCGCCGCCCAGGAGCAGCTGCGCCAGCTCGGCGCCCAGGCCAATATCGATACGCTGCCCATCATCGTTGGGCAGTCGCCGACCGATATTGCCGCGCGCGCCGTGCAGGCAGCCAGGCTCGGCGGCCATGACGTCGTCATCCTCGACACCGCCGGTCGCACCCATATCGACGAGCCCTTGATGGTCGAGATGGCCGACATCAAGAAGCGCTCGAACCCGCATGAAATCCTGCTGGTCGCCGACTCACTGACCGGCCAGGACGCCGTCAACCTCGCCCGCAATTTCGACGAACGCGTCGGCATCACCGGTCTGGTGCTGACCCGCATGGACGGCGACGGCCGCGGCGGTGCTGCCCTTTCGATGCGCGCCGTCACCGGCAAGCCGATCAAGCTGATCGGTGTCGGCGAGAAGATGAGCGAGCTCGAGGAGTTCCATCCCCGCCGCATCGCCGACCGCATTCTCGGCATGGGCGATATCGTCTCGCTCGTCGAGCGCGCCGCGGAGAATATCGACGCCGAGAAGGCGGCGGCCATGGCCGCCAAGATGGCCAAGGGCAAGTTCGACCTCGACGACCTCGCCGATCAGCTGCGCCAGATGCAGAAGATGGGCGGCATGGGCGGCATCATGGGAATGATGCCCGGCATGGCCGGCATGAAGGACAAGATGGCCGCAGCCGGCCTCGACGACAGGCTTTTCGGCCGCCAGATCGCCATCATCCAGTCGATGACCAAGGCCGAACGCGCCAATCCCGACCTGCTCAAGCATTCCCGCAAGAAGCGCATCGCCGCCGGCTCCGGCACCGATGCCGCCGCCATCAACAAGCTTCTGAAAATGCACCGCCAGATGGCCGACATGATGAAGATGATGGGCGGCAAGGGCAAAGGCGGCATGATGAAGCAGATGATGGGCGGCCTTGCCGGCAAGATGGGGCTCGGCGGCGGCATGGGTGGCATGGGGGGCATGCCCGATCTCTCGAATATCGATCCCCGCCAGCTCGAGGCCCTGCAGAAGCAGGCCGAAGCGGCGGGGCTTGGAAAACCGGGTGGGGGTATGCCCGGTCTCGGCGGTCTGCCGGGTGGTTTGCCTGGCCTCGGCGGCGCCAAACTGCCGGGCCTCGGCGGTGGTTTCCCGGGATTGCCCGGATTGCCGAAGAAGAAGTGAAAGGATCGCTTGCCCCATGATTGATCCAAACGTCAAAGCCCAGCTCGCGAGCTATCGTCAGTCGATCGACAATATCGATGCCGCTCTCGTGCACATGCTGGCCGAACGCTTCCGCTGCACCAAAGAGGTCGGCGTGCTGAAGGCCAAATACAATCTGCCGCCGGCCGACCCGGCGCGCGAGGAATACCAGATCGAACGCCTTCGCCAGCTGGCGAAAGCCGCCAATCTGGACCCGGATTTCGCCGAGAAGTTCCTGAACTTCGTCATCAAGGAAGTCATCCGGCATCATGAGCAGATCGCTGCGGATCACGCTGAACAAAGCGCCGCAGCCCGATAACCACACCGCCCACGAAGCGGTCAAGGAAAGCCTAAGGAGTAAAGAACATGGCACTGAAAATTCGTCTCGCCCGCGGTGGCTCCAAGAAGCGCCCGTATTACCACGTCGTTCTCGCCGATGCGCGCAGCCCGCGTGACGGCCGTTTCCTCGAGAACCTCGGTTCCTGGAACCCGATGCTCGCCAAGGACGACGAAAAGCGCGTTCAGCTGAACGCCGAGCGCATCAAGCACTGGATCGAAAACGGCGCCCAGCCGACCGACCGTGTTCTGCGCTTCCTCGCTGAGGCCGGCGTTGCCAAGCGCGAAGTCAAGAACAACCCCGAGAAGGCAAAGCCGGGCAAGCGCGCCCAGGAACGCGCCGCAGAAAAGGCTCAGAAGGTCGCTGACGCCGCCGCTGCTGCTGCCGACGCCGCGGAATAATCGGGATAGTCCCTATCGAACGGGCGGCATGGCGACATGCCGCCCGTTTTCGTTTCCAATCCTCCGCACTTCGTTTATGAGAAATCTGTCTTTCCGGCTTCACATGAAGGGACCCATGACAAAGCTCGAAAACCCCGTTCTGATGGCGACGATCGGTGGCGCGCAAGGCCTCCGGGGAGAAGTGCGCGCCAAGGCCTACACGGCCGATCCGAGCGCCCTTGGCGACTACGGCCACCTGCACAGCATGGACGGCCGCAGCTTCGAAGTCCTCGAAATCCGCGAAACGAAGAATGTCGTCGTCGTCCGTTTCCGCGGCATCAACGACCGCAACGCCGCCGAGGCGCTGAACGGCCTGGAACTCTATATCGAACGCGACAACCTGCCCGACGAGGAGCTGGAGGACGACGAGTTCTACTACGCCGATCTCGAGGGTCTCGAAGCGCGGGACGACAAGGGCGTCAGCTATGGCACGGTCACCGGCGTCTTCGACTTCGGCGCCGGTGATTTGCTGGAGCTCAAAGGTCCGGGCAAGCGCCCGGTGCTGATCCCCTTCTCGGAATCCTCGGTGCTGGAGATCGACCTCGAGGCCGGCACGCTGCTGATCGATCCGCTGGCGGCAGGGCTGGTCGACGATCCGGAAGAGCTTTCGAAATTCACCGCGGACAAGCCGAAAAAGAAGAAGTGATGGCCTTCCGGGCGAGCGTGCTGACACTCTATCCAGAGATGTTTCCGGGACATCTGGGCTTCTCGCTCGCCGGCAAGGCGATGGAGCGCGGCCAATGGTCGCTTGATGCGGTGCAGATCCGCGACTTCGCCACCGACAAGCACCGCACCGTCGACGACACCCCGGCCGGCGGCGGCGCCGGCATGGTGCTGAAAGCCGATGTTCTCGCCCGAGCGATCGACAGCGCCAGTGAAAACGATACCCGCCCGCGCCTGCTGATGAGCCCACGCGGCCGACCGCTGACACAGGAACGCGTGCGCGCGCTTGCGGCCGGCGACGGCGTCATCATCGTCTGCGGCCGCTTCGAGGGCGTCGACCAGCGGGTGATCGAGGCGCGCGGATTGGAAGAGGTTTCGATCGGCGACTATGTGCTATCAGGCGGCGAGCCGGCGGCGCTGATCCTGCTTGATGCCATCATCCGCATCCTGCCCGGGGTCATGGGCAACGATCTTTCCGGCCTGCATGAAAGCTTCGAAGGCGGGCTGCTGGAACATCCTCATTATACCCGGCCGCAAATGTGGGAAGGCCGGGAAATCCCTTCGATCCTGACGTCGGGCAATCACGGCGCCATCGAGAAATGGCGGCAGGAAGAGGCGGTGCGACTGACGCGGGAGCGACGGCCGGACCTCTTCGAAAGGGCTAAAACCGAGAAAAGCGGCTGATTCCACCCTCCCTTTCACAAAAATGTCGTGCGAGGGATGACAAGCCCTGGCCTTTCGTGTATTGGCGCACGCGGAAATGGGGTTATCCCCGTCTGCCAGCAAACAAAGAATGGCGAACCCGCTCCCGCCCGGAAGGGCAAAGTCCTGAGGCAAGTTCCAAAGGATCAGTGTCGAGCGCTCTGGCTGTTTCAGAAGAACCAAAGGTTAAGACGATGAACATCATTCAACAGCTTGAGGCCGAACAGGCCGCCAAGATCGAAGCCAAGCGCACGCTTCCCGAATTTTCCCCGGGCGACACCGTCCGCGTCAATGTGAAGGTCACGGAAGGCACCCGTACCCGCGTTCAGGCCTATGAAGGCGTCTGCATCGCCCGCTCCGGCGGCGGCCTGCAGGAAAACTTCACGGTCCGCAAGATCTCCTACGGCGAAGGCGTCGAGCGCGTATTCCCGGTTTACTCGCCGATGATCGAAAGCGTCGACGTCGTTCGCCGCGGTAAGGTCCGTCGCGCCAAGCTCTATTACCTCCGTGACCGTCGCGGCAAGTCTGCTCGTATCGTTGAAGACACCGGCGTCCGCGCCCGCAAGCTCAACGACGCCGAGCGCGCCGCCATTGCCGAGGAAAAGGCCCGCATCGAAGCTGAAAAGGTTGCAGCAGCTCAGGCGCTCGCCGCCGAGAAGGCAGCAGCCGAAGCAGCGGAAGCCAAGGCCGCTGCTGAAAAGGCCGCCGCAGAAGCAGCAGCCGCTGCAGCGGAACCGGCAGCAGAATAAGATCTGCGCAAAATTCTGTGCTTGGAAAGGCGGCCTTTGGGTCGCCTTTTTTATTTTTTGCTCGGGCGCACAGCCGGCGACCTTGCCATGGGCATATCTTCCGTGACAATTTTCGCGTTCAATTTTGGAGCCGTTCAATGTTGTTTCGTCGTACCGTCCTTGCGGGCTTCGCCGCCCTTGCTCTAACACCCCTGGCCGCATCGGCGGCCGAACTGCCGGATCTCGGCGGCAAGAGCGTCGTCGTCGTCACCGAGAATGCCTATCCGCCGCTGCAGTTCGTCGATCCGAAATCCGGCAAGGCGATCGGCTGGGAATATGATGCGATGAACGAGATCGCCAAGCGGCTGAATTTCAAGGTCGAATATCAGAACACCAGCTGGGATGCGATGATCCAGGCGGTTTCCGACGGCCAGTACAATATCGGGATGACCGGGATCACCATCAAGGATGACCGCAAGCAGAAGGTCGATTTCTCCGACCCCTACATGCGCTCGCAGCAGTTCATGTTGGTGCGCGGCGACGAGAAGCTTTTCACCGATGGCAAGTCCTTCGCCGCATTCAAGGATGGCCTGGTCGGCGCCCAGCCGGGCACCACGCCTTTCTATACCGCTGTCTATGAAGTGCTCGACGGCAACGAGCAGAACCCCCGCATCAAGCTCTTCGAAACCTTCGGCGCCACCGTCCAGGCGCTGAAGGCCGGCGACGTCGATGTCGTGCTGACCGACGGCACCGCCGGCAAGGGTTATGTCGACGCCTCGAACGGCGCCCTGAAGCTGATCGGCGAACCGCTCGGCACCGAGGATTTCGGCTTCATCTTCCCGAAGGGCTCCGATCTCGTCGCCCCCGTCAATGCCGCCATCGCCGCTCTCAAGGCCGACGGTACGCTGGATGCGCTGAACAAGAAATGGTTCCTCGACTACAAGATGGGCGAATGACGCCGAGCCATTGCTGATGGCTTTGCGACCATCTTCCGACAGACAGGTCAAGGACGACTATCCCTGGTGGCTGGTCGCGCTCGTCGCGATCGGCGTTATCCTTGCCGTCGTCATCGTCACCAACGATATCTACGCCCAGGTTTTCCGCACCGTCGTCAACGGTGTCGGCATCACCGTCTTCGTGACGTTGGTCGGCTTCGTGCTCGCCACCGTGCTCGGCCTCGGCATCTGCCTGCTCGGCATGGCCGACAGCCAGGCGCTGCGCCAGATCGCGCGATTCTACATCGAGATCATCCGCGGCATCCCGATCCTCGTGCTCCTGTTCTACGTCGCCTTCGTCGGCGCGCCGGCTCTGGTCGCCGCCTATAACTTCCTGATTTCACCGCTGGTGAATGCAGGCATGGCGGAGCCCATTCTGGTGCGCGATCTCTCGCTGATGTGGCGGGCGATCATTGCGCTGACGATCGGTTATTCCTCCTTCATCGCCGAAATCTTCCGGGCCGGTTTCCAGTCGGTCGATCTCGGCCAGATCGAGGCGGCCAAGGCACTCGGCCTTTCCCGCTACCGCCGCTTCCGCTCCGTCGTCTTTCCGCAGGCGATCCGGGTGATCTTCCCGCCGCTTTCCAACGACTTCGTCTCGATGGTCAAGGACAGCTCGCTCGTCTCGGTGCTCGGCGTCGCCGACATCACGCAGATGGGCAAGGTCTATGCCGCCGGCTCTTTCCGCTTCTTCGAGACCTATTCGATCGTCACCTATATCTACCTGATCCTGACGATCGGCCTGTCGCTGGCGCTGCGGCGCACGGAGAAGTGGCTGAAATCGCAGTGACCAGAACCAACTTTTGTTTGCGCTTTGTCCAGCAGCAATTTTCAGTTTGCGCAGTCCCGGAGTCTTTTAGATGACCACGCCTATCCCATTTTTCTTGGCGATCGTTGTTTTTGCCAGCACGATATCATTTCCGGCTGAAGCCACCGATTTTCCTGCGTTTCAAGGGGAATTTTGCACGGAAGTCGCAAAAAAGCCGATTAAGCCCGCCGACCGTTTCCTTACTCTTTTAGAATGCAATCGTTCCGAAAATCGCTTTAAGGAGCAATTGCAGAAACATTGGTTCCTGGTCACCGACGACGACATGAAAATCTGCATGAAATCTAAAGGAACCATGGATGAGATTAAATCCTATATGCAGCTTATGGGATGCCTTTCAGATATTATTGGTCGCAAATGCTATTCGGGAACCCTGGCTTGTCGCGGAAAAACGCTATGAGGATACCGCTCCTAAAATTTTCGGCCGCCACGCTTCTTTTGGTAGCCGCTATTGCAGAACCGTATTCTGCGGAAGCAGCAGAGTTGCCTGAATATGACGGCTCATACTGTGTCCGGCTGACCTCAAAGATGCTGAATGCGGATGAAAAAAACATCGAGACAAAAAAGTGTCTTCAGGATGAAGCTGACGCAAAGAGGAAGCTCTCTGAGCACTGGGGGATCGTCTCCGAAAAATCATTTGCCTACTGCCGCACTTTGGGTGAGGGATCTTATCGACCGCTCCTACGCTGCTTAGCAGGCAATGTTGGCTATCGTTGCTTTCAAGACGAACTCAGTTGTAATTGGAATTGAGGCCGACGGTACATCCCAGGAATATTCGACTTTCTAACCCGCTTTATCCCCTGGCCCACGTGACTTTGCAGAACATTGCTCAGGCGGTGGAAAGTTGATATATGCAGGCGATGGAATCCAAGTTTAGATGCATTGGCGCGCATATTTTCGTGCTGCAGGACCATTATCGCCTGCCGGCGCGGTTCTTTGCCTGCGTGTCCGGTGCGCTCAATAGCCGACTTCGTTGATCGAATGACGGCCGGCGGAGCTTGATCCGCTTTTTTCTCGATTTTCCAAAAGCATCCAAAAACGGACTTAACGCCATGAGCGCACCGCGTACCCTCTACGACAAGATCTGGGACGATCACCTGGTCGACGAACAGGCAGACGGCACCTGTCTTCTCTACATCGACCGCCATCTGGTCCACGAAGTCACCTCGCCGCAGGCGTTCGAAGGCCTGCGCATGACCGGCCGCAAGGTTCGCGCGCCGGAAAAGACGCTTGCTGTCGTCGACCATAACGTTCCGACCTCGCCCGATCGCCATCTCGGCATCAAGAACGAGGAAAGCCGCATCCAGGTGGAAGCGCTGGCAACCAACGCCGCCGAATTCGGCGTCGAATATTATTCGGCAAGCGACAAGCGCCAGGGCATCGTTCACATCGTCGGCCCGGAACAGGGTTTTACCCTGCCGGGCATGACCATCGTCTGCGGTGACAGCCACACCTCGACGCACGGCGCCTTCGGCGCGCTGGCCCACGGCATCGGCACCTCCGAGGTCGAGCATGTGCTGGCGACCCAGACGCTGATCCAGAAGAAGGCGAAGAACATGCTGGTGCGTGTCGACGGAAAGCTTCCGCCGCACGTCACCGCCAAGGACATCATCCTTGCCATCATCGGCGAAATCGGTACCGCCGGCGGCACCGGCCACGTTATCGAATTTGCCGGCGAAGCGATCCGCGCGCTGTCGATGGAAGGCCGCATGACCATCTGCAACATGACGATCGAGGGCGGCGCCCGCGCCGGCCTGATCGCGCCCGATGAAAAGACCTTCGAATATATCAAGGGCAAGCCGCGCGCGCCGAAGGGCGAGGCGCTGGAACAGGCAATCGCCTACTGGAAGACCCTGCAGACCGACGAAGGCGCCCATTATGACCGCGTCGTCGTGCTCGATGCCGCCAGCCTGCCGCCAATCGTCTCCTGGGGTTCCTCGCCCGAGGACGTCATCTCCGTTCAGGGCATCGTTCCGAACCCCGACGAGATCCAGGACGAGACCAAGCGCACCTCCAAATGGCGCGCGCTCGACTATATGGGCCTGAAGCCGGGCACCAAGATGACCGACATCACCCTCGACCGCGTCTTCATCGGCTCCTGCACCAACGGCCGCATCGAGGATCTGCGCGAAGTCGCCAAGGTGGTCGAAGGCAAGACGGTTGCCGCGACCGTCGACGCGATGATCGTGCCGGGCTCCGGTCTCGTCAAGGAACAGGCGGAAGCCGAAGGCCTCGACAAGATCTTCAAGGCCGCCGGCTTCGACTGGCGCGAGCCGGGCTGCTCCATGTGTCTTGCGATGAACGACGACCGGCTGAAGCCGGGCGAGCGCTGTGCTTCGACCTCGAACCGCAACTTCGAAGGCCGTCAGGGTTTCAAGGGCCGCACACACCTCGTCTCGCCGGCAATGGCCGCCGCCGCCGCGATCGCCGGTCACTTCGTCGATATTCGCGAGTGGAACTGATCCCGTTCGCCGGATGAGAATTAAAGCCGCCCGATGCGTCCTGCGCATCGGGCGGTTTCGTATTCGTGGCGCCTCTGCCGACCACAAGATTCAGCGGGTGAGCCCGTTTGTGCATGGCCCCCTTCCCAATTTTCATCCGTTCGGGCAATCGACATCGGGAAACGCGTGTGGCCTCATCGATTTGGGGGCGATACGCGACTGATACCGTTCAGGCTCCGGCGAACACCGCGCCATCGAGGTATGGCCATGAGGCAGACCATAGTACGGAGTTTACTGCGAGTCAGCCTGATCGTGTTTGCATCGCAGGCATCGATCGCCGCCGCCGCGCCGACAACGATACCGCCGGTCATGGCCTCTTCCGGCCTGCTGCACCAGATCGCGCAAAGCAAGATGATACCGTATCTCAATGGATATCGCGGCTATAGCAGCGCCCGGTCCGGTTATATCAAGAGTTCGAACGGCTATTGGTATCCGGCGCGCGCTTTCAACGATTATTATACCGGCTCGATCGGACGGTCGCAGCGTCTGAACGGCAGCTGCAACCACGGCTTTGCCCCGACCAACGGATCCTCGAACTGCAATTATTGACAGGATCGCGGCGCGCCTCCTTCAAACGGCCGCCGCCGCGGGTTGAATCATCAGAGCATGGTGTCCGCAAACCGCTCGCACGTTCGGCATCACGCTCTGATGATCCCGGGCGGTCAGAAGGTTGCCGTCATCGGATCCGGTCCCATGCGGGCGCCGGCGCTGTCGAGCCTGGCGATCGCCGCCATGTCATCGGCATCGAGCTTGAAGTCAAACACCTGCAAATTCTCCTCGATACGCGACGGCGTCACCGATTTCGGGATGACGACGAGGCCGCTGTCGATGTGCCAGCGGATGATGACCTGGGCCGGCGTCTTCCGATGCTTGCCGGCGATCTCGCCGATAACGGGATTGGAAATGAACTTGCCCTGGCCGAGCGGGCTCCAGGATTCGGTGGCAATGTTCAGCTTTTTGTGGGCTTCCTGCGCCGCCTTCTGCTGGAAATCGGGATGCAGTTCGATCTGGTTGATGACGGGAACGACGCCGGTTTCGCCGATGATGCGCTCCAGATGTTCAGGATTGAAATTCGACACGCCGATCGAGCGGGCGCGGCCCTCCTCGCGGATTCGCACGAAGGCCTTCCAGGTCTCGGTGTAGAGGCCGCGATGCGGCGACGGCCAGTGAACGAGATAGAGGTCGACATAGTCGGAGCCGAGCTTCTTCAGGCTGCCGTCGAAGGCGCGCAGCGTATTGTCGTAGCCCTGGTCGGTATTTCGGAGCTTGGTGGTGACGAAGATATCCTTGCGGTCAAGACCGGAGGACATGATGCCTTCGCCGACACCCTCCTCGTTGTCGTAGCCGGAGGCCGTATCGATATGGCGATAGCCGGCAGCGATTGCGGTGCGCACCGTCGGGGCGGCAATCTCCTGCGGCGTCTGCCAGACGCCGAGCCCGACCTGGGGAATGGAATGTCCGTCATGGAAAGTGATGATGGGTTGAGCGGTCACAATATTTCTCCGGGAGTTTGAAGAATTGGACGAGGCATGAATTGCGCCCGCGCATGCGCGGACGTCCCGGAACGCATTTCAGCCGCAGCGTTCGGTCACCGGAAACATATAGGCGGCCTCGTCCGGAAGACAATCAGAGAACCCGGACGATCGTTCCCTTTCGAATGTGCGGCAGAAGCCGGCGCATGTCGCTGAGGCTGACTGCCACGCAGCCGGCCGTCGGCTCGTAGCCCGGCCTGATGAGATGGAAGAAGATCGCCGAGCCGCGATAACGCGCACGCGAGGAAATATTCCAGTCCATCACCAGGCAGATATCGTAGAGCCCGTCGCCGCGCCGCATCTCTTCATGGCTTGCACCGAAGGGCGCCCTGACGAGGCGGTTATAGCCGGCATTGTCAGGCTGATCGCACCAGAGCATGTCGGCACGGATGCGGCGGATGGGAAGAGAGGTGGCGAGCCGGCCGTTCCGCTCGCCGCGCCGGAAGCCGGATATCAGCCGCATCGAGGCGATCGGCGTGGCGCCGTCGCCCTCGCGTTTGATCACGGTCCGACCGGACCGGCCGATCGCCGCAGGCACGGTTATCGCACCGAGCCGGACGATCGCCCGGCTCTTCTTGCCCGGGGCGGGCCGCACCACGATCGTCGACGGCTTCATCCCCGGCGCCCGCCTTGTTTTTTCCATTTTTCTCGCATGTCTTGGATTGTCTGGGGTTCCAATTGAAATCATATGAAATCCTGTGCGGCAACAGTCCGCCGCCCGATCCTTGCCAAAACAGGAATTTGGCGTAGGACTAGGGAACTTAACATGAGGACGCAACGGCATGACCGCACGCACCATTCTTCTGGTGGATGACGACGATGATCTTCGTCAGACGCTGACGGAGCAATTGTCGCTGTATGAGGAATTTTCGGTTCTGCAGGAAGCCAACGCCGGCAAAGGTGTTGCGACCGCTCGCTCGACACCGGTCGACCTGCTGATCATGGATGTCGGTCTTCCGGATATGGATGGCCGCGAGGCGGTGAAGCTGCTGCGCAAGGGCGGCTTCAAGGCGCCGATCATCATGCTGACCGGCCACGATACCGATTCGGATACGATCCTCGGCCTCGAAGCCGGCGCCAACGACTATGTCACCAAGCCTTTCCGCTTCGCCGTGCTGCTCGCGCGCATTCGCGTGCAATTGCGCCAGCACGAACAGAGCGAGGATGCGACCTTCACCGTCGGCCCCTACCTGTTCAAGCCGAGCCAGAAGCTGCTCACCACCGATAACGGCCAGAAGATCCGGCTGACGGAAAAGGAGGCGGCGATCATCCGCTATCTCTACCGCGCCGAACAGAAGGTCGTCACCCGCGACGTGCTTCTCGAAGAGGTCTGGGGCTATAACTCCGGCGTGACGACCCACACACTGGAAACCCACGTCTACCGCTTGCGCCAGAAGATCGAGCGCGATCCTTCCAATGCCGAAATCCTCGTGACCGAAAACGGCGGCTACAAGATCATACCCTAGGCATTTCGGTTTTCTCCGAATCACGGAAATGCTCTATCTCTTTGTATTCACGTAATTCCAGCAAAACCCGCTCTGCGCTTTTGCTGGAATTGCTCTAAGGCGAAAAGCCCGCATGGCGCTGACCGACGACATCCGCATGCTCGCGCAGCTTCCTTTGTTCAAGGACATGAACGAGGATCAGCTGCGGTTGATCGCCTTCGGCGCCGACCGGCGGATGATTGCCGCCGGCCAGATGCTGTTTCGCCAGGGCTCGCCGGCCGAAAGCGCCTATGTCATCCTCAGCGGTAGCCTGGAGCTGAGCGCAACGAGCAGCGACGGCATCCAGCGGACAGGGGGGATCGCCGGTCCCGGAACACTGGTTTCCGAGCTCGCCCTGGTCACGCTGGTGGAACGAAAATTCACTGCGATCGCCCGCGAGGACACCAGCATCATCCGCATCACCCGTGCCCTCTTCCACCGGCTGATCGAGGAATATCCGGAGGCGGCCCGGCTGATCGAGAACCGCATCCGCGACAATCTCGCCGAACTTGCGGCAAAGGCCGCAAGCCAGTTCTACCGCTTCAGCTGATTGCTGTCAGAAATCGAAATGCGCCGTCACCGGCACATGGTCGGAGGGCCGATCCCAGCCGCGCGCTTCCTTGAGGATCTCGATGCGCTTGAGATGTGGCCCGAGCTCCGGTGACGACCAGATGTGGTCGAGACGGCGGCCGCGATCGGCAGCCTCCCAGTCCTTGGCGCGGTAGCTCCACCAGGTATAGAGCTTTTCGCTTTCCGGCACATGCTGGCGCATCAGATCGTGCCAGCCTCCGCGCTTCATCACCTCGAGCAGCCCGTCGGTCTCGACGGGCGTATGGCTGACGATCTTCAGCAGCTGCTTATGCGACCAGACATCATGCTCCAGCGGCGCGATGTTCAAGTCGCCGACGAGGATCGAAGAGGTATTTGCCTCACCATTGGCTTTCAGCTGCTTCATCTCCTCGATGAAATCGAGCTTGTGGCCGAATTTCGGATTGATCGTACGGTCCGGCTCGTCGCCGCCGGCCGGAACGTAAAAATTATGCAGCCGGATACGACGATTGCCGCGCTCGACGATCGCCGAGATGTGGCGGGCATCGCCGACCCCGCAATAATCCTGCCGGTGATCCTCCGTCAGCGGAAGGCGCGAGGCAATCGCCACGCCGTGATAGCCCTTTTGGCCATGGATGATGATGTGATCGTAGCCCATCGCCCGCAAGGGTGCGGCAGGAAACAGCTCGTTCGGCACCTTGGTTTCCTGCAGGCAGAGAATATCCGGCCGGTGTTTGAGAACGAGCTGCTCGACGATCGGCATGCGCAGCCGCACCGAGTTGATGTTCCAGGTAGTGATCGAAAAGCTCATGCCCCATGCCCTCTCACGCGTTCATGAAAGGGCTTTAGAACAAAGGCGGACCGGAGGGAACCGCCCGTATAAGGCGATCAACCGAAAACGACTCAATCACGCGATTGAGGCGTGCCCGGAATGGTCTCATAGGGCACGCGGAACACACGATCGTCGAACTGCATGCCCGTCTTGACGTTGAAGATCATCACCGACGTGTCCTTGCCCTGGTTGTCGGTGATCGTCCACTGACGCAGGTCGTAGGTCTTCGGGTCGAACATCATGGTGATCGTCGAATTGCCGAACACCGTATTGTTGCCGAGCGCGATCGTCGTCAGATCAGACTCTTCCTTCACGCCCTTCACCATACCGGCAGACAGGTCGATATGCTGTGCCAGCAGCAGGCTGAGCGGCGTCTTGGAGAGCGGATAAAGATCCCAGGTTTTCAGCTTGGTATTGCCGATGGCGACGTTTTTGCCATCGGCGATCACCCGCATCGGCGACGGGTCGTCATAGTTGAAGCGCAGTTTGCCGGGGCGCTGGATAAAGAACTTGCCGCCGGTCTGCTCGCCGCGCGGACCGAACTGCACGAACTCGCCCTGCATCGTCGTGACGCCGGAGAAATGATCGGCGATCGCCTGCGCCGTGCCCGAGGCGGGAGCCGCCGCCTGCGCATGAGCACCCAGGGGAATGGCGCTCGCCATCGCAGCGATGGCAAAAGCGCCGAGCAGATCGCGGCGCGTCATCGTCAGGCCGGAGAGGAAGGTGTCGGAGTTACTCATCTAAATCTCCTTTATGCGATCTGCATGCTGCCGAAAGGCGGCGTCTTCAAGGCGTTGCGATCGGCCCCGCGAAAGCTAACGGCTTGTCTGCCGTCAGGTTTCCGCAAAAGCGGTCCTCATGGGAAATATATGCCGATTATTTCAGCGGTCGAGGATGTCGCCTTCGGTGGGAACGAGAATTTCGCGTTTGCCGGCATGGTTGGCCGGCCCGATGATGCCTTCCTTTTCCATCCGCTCAATGAGCGAGGCGGCCCGGTTGTAGCCGATACCGAGCCGGCGCTGGACATAGGAGGTCGAAGCCTTGCCGTCACGCAGCACGATGGCGACGGCCTGATCGTAAGGATCTTCCGAATCCGAAAGGTTCGACGTGCCGGCCGGGCCGCCGCCGCCGTAATCGCCATCCTCGTCGTCATCGGCGGTGATCGCATCGAGATATTGCGGCGAGCCCTGGCTCTTCAGGTAGGAGACGATCTCTTCCACCTCGACATCCGAGACGAACGGGCCGTGCACGCGCTGGATACGTCCGCCGCCCGCCATGTAGAGCATGTCGCCCATGCCGAGCAGCTGTTCTGCGCCCTGTTCGCCGAGAATGGTGCGGCTGTCGATCTTCGAGGTCACCTGGAAGGAGATTCGGGTCGGGAAGTTCGCCTTGATCGTGCCGGTGATGACGTCGACCGAGGGGCGCTGTGTCGCCATGATCACGTGGATGCCGGCCGCGCGCGCCATCTGCGCCAGGCGCTGCACGGCGCCTTCGATATCCTTGCCGGCGACCATCATCAAATCGGCCATCTCGTCGATGATGACGACGATATAGGGCATCGGCCTGAGGTCGAATTCTTCTGTCTCGTACATTGCCTCGCCGGTATGGCGATCGAAGCCGGTCTGCACCGTGCGCGAGATCGCCTCGCCCTTCGACAAGGCCTGCTCGACGCGGGTGTTGAAGCCGTCGATGTTGCGCACGCCGATCTTCGACATCTTCTTGTAGCGCTCTTCCATCTCGCGCACGGTCCATTTCAGCGCGACGACGGCCTTTTTCGGATCGGTGACGACAGGCGAAAGCAGATGCGGAATGCCGTCATAGACGGAAAGTTCGAGCATCTTCGGGTCGATCATGATCAGTCGGCATTGTTCCGGCGTCATGCGGTAGAGCAGCGACAGGATCATCGTGTTGATGGCGACCGATTTGCCCGAGCCGGTGGTACCGGCGACGAGCAGATGCGGCATCTTGGCGAGATCGGCGATGACGGCTTCGCCGCCGATCGTCTTGCCGAGCGCCATGGCGAGTTTTGCCTTGCTACCTTCGAAGTCGCGGGAGGCGATAAGTTCACGCAGGTAGACGGTCTCGCGCGTCTGGTTCGGCAATTCGATGCCGATCGCGTTGCGGCCGGGCACGACGGCGACGCGGGCGGCAATGGCGCTCATCGAGCGGGCGATGTCGTCGGCAAGGCCGATGACGCGCGACGACTTGATGCCGGGCGCCGGCTCCAGTTCATAGAGTGTGACGACGGGGCCGGGGCGGACATGGATGATCTCGCCCTTGACGCCGAAATCCTCGAGCACGCCTTCGAGCATGCGGGCGTTCTGCTCCAGCGCATCGGCTGAAAGCGTGGAGTCGCGCACGACATTCCGCGGTTCGGCAAGCAGATGCATCGAGGGAAGCTGGAAACCCTCTGGGCGGATGAACGAGCCCTGCGCCTCGCGCTCGATGCGGGCGCTGGGCTTCGGACGCGCGACCACGGGTACGACGCGCGGTTCCGGCTTGCCGGCAGCCTTTGCCGGTGCGCGGATCATCCAGTCGTCGTCATCATCGTCGGGCAGGATATCGGCCGGGCGCGGCGGCATGTCGGCATCGAAGGGCAGATCGTCGTCGTCATCCTCGTCATCGACAGACAGCGACGGCGCAGAGACGATGCGCCGCGGCGAAGTCGCCCGCGTCTCCATCGACGGCTCCATCCGCTCGCCGCGGACGGTGGACGCCTTGGCGCGCACCGGTTCGTTCAGCGTCCCGAACTCGTCATCGTTGAAATCATAGGGGGATTCGAAATCACCCTGGCGGCGCTTGCGCGGCCCCATGCCGAAGAGCCGGCGCAGCCGGCCTTGGCTCATGTACCAGGCATGTGTCATCGCACCGCTGAGAGCGACCCAGCGCGACTCGTCGTCCTCGTCCTCGTCTCCGACGACGCGGGCCTTGCTTGTTCTATCGACGTAATCTTCCTCGATCTCCTCCTCGGCATCGCTGCGGCCGACGAGGCCCGACGCAAACAGCATCATCCAGGCGGTCGGTGCCGCAAAGATGCAGCCGACGACCATGGCGAATGTGCCGGTGGGATAGGCGCCGACGAAGAGCGCAGGAAAACGCAGGATCATATCGCCGACGACGCCGCCGATGCCGTTCGGGATCGGCCAGGTGAGCGGTGGCGGAAAACAGCCGATCACGGCGCAGGATAGCACCGTGCCGGCAAGCCAGGCCCCGGCACGGGCGGGAATGCGGCTGAAGCGACGGCCCGAGATCAGCGTCAGCGCCCAGGCGACGATCGGCAGCATCGAAACGACGCTGGCAAGGCCGAGGAACTGCATGACGATATCGGCAAAGGCAGCGCCGCTGTAACCGAGGATATTTGTCGGCAGGTTGGCCGTGGCATAGGAATAGCTCGGATCCGCGACGTTCCAGGTCGCCAGCGCCGCCACGCAGAGTGCCAGCAGCAGAAAGATCGCAAAGCCGATGAGCGCCTGGATCTGCCGCAGCATGAATGCCGAGAAGGAGAACCGATCCGGACGGCCATCCATCGCCGGCGACGTGCTTCTTGCCATGTGTCTAACCCGTCCAATGCCTGAGGGCATGCGAATCACCGAAGCTTCGCCATGCCAAAATGCGTCCGCTCTACCTAATCAGAGCCGGGTTAAAGTGATGTTAACCATGCATGCTTGGGCGTGCATTCCGGACAGGGAAATGAAAAAAGGCCCGAACTTTGAAAAGTCCGGGCCAAATGCGGTCTATGGCAGCTTTTCCGGGTCTAACCCGGAAAAGCTCTAGATAGGCCGCGACGGGCCGTGAAGCGGCGCCCTTGTGCCGGGCGCCGCAAACCCTGTGATCAAGAAGAGTGGTAGGCAGCTTCGCCGTGGGTCGAAAGGTCGAGACCTTCGCGCTCGGCTTCGACGCTGACACGCAGGCCGATGACGACGTCGACGATCTTGTAGAGGATCGCCGAGCCGATGCCCGACCACAGCAGCGTCGTCAGCACGCCCTTGGCCTGGGCGAGCACCTGGGTTGCCGTGCCGGCATAGGAGGCAGCGAAATCGGCCGTCGAATAATCGACGATGCCTGCACCGCCGAGAGCCGGGTTGACGAGGATACCGGTGCCGAGAGCGCCGATGATACCGCCGACGCAATGCACGCCGAAGACGTCGAGGCTGTCGTCGTAGTTGAACTTGTTCTTCACGACGTCGACGAAGAAGTAGCAGACCGGCGAGACGATGAGGCCGAGAACGATCGAGCCCATCGGGCCGGCAAAACCTGCGGCCGGGGTGATGGCAACGAGACCGGCAACCGCACCGGAAGCGCCACCAAGCATCGAGGCCTTACCGCGGGTGAGGCTTTCGACAATGCACCAGGACACGGCGGCGGCAGCCGTCGCGACGAAGGTGTTGATAAAGGCAAGCGAGGCGTAGGCATTGGCTTCGAGGTTGGAGCCGGCGTTGAAGCCGAACCAGCCGACCCAGAGCAGCGAGGCGCCGACCATGGTCAGCGTCATCGAATGCGGAGCCATGATTTCCTTCTTATAGCCCGTGCGCTTGCCGAGCATGATGGCGCCGACGAGACCGGCAATACCGGCATTGATGTGGACGACCGTGCCGCCGGCGAAGTCGATTGCGCCATAGGAGAAGATCAGGCCAGCCGGCGAGGTGTAGGAGCTCGGACCGCCCCAGAACCAGACCATATGCGCCATCGGGAAGTAGATGAAGGTGACCCAGAGCACGACGAAGAGCATGACGGCCGAGAACTTGACGCGTTCGGCGAATGCGCCGACGATCAGGCCGGGCGTGATGCAGGCGAAGGTCATCTGGAAGACGATGAAGGTGTATTCCGGAATGGCGACGCCCTTCGAGAAGGTCTCGGCGAGCGACGAAGTGTTGACGCCGGCGAGGAACGCCTTGGAGAAGCCGCCGACGAAGCTGTTCAGCGAGCCGCCGTCGGTAAAGGCGAGCGAATAGCCGTAGGTCACCCAGATCAGCGCCACGACGGCGGTGATCATGAAGACCTGCATCAGCACGGAGAGCATGTTCTTGGCGCGGACGAGACCGCCGTAGAAAAGCGCCAGGCCGGGGATGGTCATCAGCAGGACGAGCGCCGAGGAGACGAGCATCCAGGTATTGTCACCCTTGTCCATGGTGAAAGCAGGAGCAGCGGCAGCGGCAGCGGCTGGCGCAGCCTCCTGCGCGAAAGCGACGGCCGGCGCCAGAAGCGCGGCAGAAGCTGCGCCCATCAGCGCAAAGCTGGAAGAAAACTTCGAAATTGACATTGGATAAAGCTCCTTGATCTGCCGTTCTTACAGCGCTTCTGAATCGGTTTCGCCCGTACGGATGCGCACGGCATGATCGATCGAATAGACGAAAATCTTACCGTCGCCGATCTGACCGGTCTTGGCCGATGCCGCGATGGCCTCGACCGCCCTGTCGACGAGTTCCGATGCAACGGCGATCTCGATCTTCAGCTTCGGCAGGAAGCTGACCGCATATTCGGTACCGCGATAGATTTCGGTATGCCCCTTCTGGCGCCCGTAGCCCTTCACTTCGGTCACGGTCAGCCCCTGAATGCCGATCGCTGTAAGAGCTTCGCGGACCTCATCGAGCTTGAACGGCTTGATAATAGCCATCACAATTTTCATCTGGTTTCCCATCCTTCGTTATCCTCGGCGCGGAGCCGACTCTCCTTGCCGCTGACGTTCCTGAACAGCGACCGGCACTGTACATTCAAGGGACGTGCCAGATTCGATGCACTCCATAACTTGTTGAAATATAACAATTATATTAATTAGTGCCAATAAACAGGCAAATGACCGACCGATAAGCGCACAAATAAAGCGCAAATTTGCAAATATGCCTATTATTTATTCATTTGCCTTTTTCCGAATCAGACCTTCCTGCGCGACAGAGGCGATCAGCTCACCCGATCGGGTAAAGAGGCTGCCCCGGGTCAGCCCTCTGGCACCCGAAGCCGAGGGGCTGTCCTGGGTATAGAGCAACCAGTCGTCGAGTTTGCAGGGTCTGTGGAACCACATGGAATGATCAAGGCTTGCCACCTGCAGGCTCTGGTCGAAGATCGAGGTGCCGTGTGCATAGAGCGAGGTATCGAGCAGCGTCATATCGGAGAGATAGGCAAGCACTGCCGCCTGATAGAGCCGGTCGTTGGGAACCGGGCCGGTGGCCCGCACCCAGACGTCCTGTTTGGGGTCGAGCTTCTTGTCGGAAAAATAATGTGTCAGCGAGACGGGACGGATCTCGATCGGCCGCTCGCGCTGCCAGTATTTTCGGATCGCCTCTGGCGCATGCGTCAGATACTGCTCCTTGATCTGCTGTTCGCCGAGCAGCGCTTCCGGCATATCGACCGCAGGCATTGCGATCTGGTGGTCGAAACCCGGCTCCTCCACCTGGAAGGAGGCCGACAGCGTGAAAATCGCTTTGCCGTGCTGGATGGCGACGACGCGCCGCGTATTGAAGCTCGATCCATCGCGAATGCGCTCCGCCTGGTAGATGATCGGCACCGAGGGGTCGCCGGGCCGCATGAAATAGGCATGCAGCGAATGCACGAAACGCTCGCCCTCGATGGTGCGCTGCGCCGCCATCAGCGCCTGGCCGATCACCTGGCCGCCGAAGACCCGCTGCCACCCGGCCTGCGGGCTGCGGCCGCGAAAAATGTCGACCTCGATCGGCTCCAGATCGAGCGTCGAAAGCAGTGTCTCCATTGCCGAAGGCCCTGATGTCTCGCGCGTCATTTTGTATGACTCCTGGCGGTAGGAAGTGAAGTGGCGATGAACTATATAGATCACATCTGAGGCACAAGGTACGGGAGCGGCGCGATGCTTGATATGCTGGTTGTGGGCGGGGGTTATGTCGGCCTTTCCGCCGCTGTCGCGGTCAAGCAGGCGGCACCGCATCTGAATGTCGCCGTTGTCGAGGCCGCCCCCGAGCATGTCTGGAAAAACGATACGCGCGCTTCAGCCGTGATCGCGGCAGCGGCAAAGATGCTCGAAGTCTTCGGCATCTGGAACGAGATCGAGCCGGAAGCCCAGCCGATCACCAAGATGATCGTCACCGACTCCAGGACCTCCGATCCGGTGCGTCCGGTCTTTCTGACCTTCGACGGCGAAGTGGCCGAAGGCCGGCCCTTCGCCCATATGATCCCGAATGTCGCGATGGTTGCAGCACTGCGCGGCGTTTGCGACCGGCTCGGCATCGAGATCAGCCACGGGCTTGGCGCCACCGAACTGAAGACCGACGACACCCATGTCACCGTGACGCTTTCGGACGGCAGCACACTGGAGAGCCGGCTGCTGGTTGCCTGCGACGGCGTGCGCTCGACGCTGCGCGATCTCGCCGGCATCAAGACCGTCACCTGGGATTACGGCCAGTCCGGCATCGTTGCGACCGTCGAACACGAGCGGCCGCATGAGGGCTGCGCCGAAGAGCATTTTCTGCCGGCCGGCCCTTTCGCCATTCTGCCGCTCAAGAACAACCGCTCCTCGCTGGTCTGGACGGAGCGCACGCATGATGCCGACCGGCTTGTCGCCGCCGACGATCTCATATTCGAGGAAGAGCTCGAACGCCGCTTCGGCCACAAGCTCGGGGCGCTGAAGGTGATCGGCGACAAGCGCGCCTTCCCGCTCGGCCTGACGCTCGCCCGCGCCTTCGTCGCACCACGTTTTGCTTTGGCCGGCGACGCCGCCCACGGCATTCACCCGATCTCAGGCCAGGGCCTCAATCTCGGCTTCAAGGATGTGGCGGCGCTTGCCGAAACGATTGTCGAGGCCGATCGCCTCGGCCTCGATATCGGCTCGATCAATATTCTCGAGCGATACCAGACCTGGCGGCGCTTCGACACGTTCCGGATGGGCATGACCACCGACGTGCTGAACCGGTTGTTCTCCAACGACGCAACGCCGATCCGCATCGCCCGCGACGTCGGCCTCGGCATCGTCGACCGGCTGCCGCGCCTCAAATCCTTCTTCATCAGCCAGGCGGCCGGGACGACGGCAAAGGACAATCCGCGCCTGCTGGCCGGACAGACGATTTAAAGGCGTTCTAAAAAGGCGTCATTCGTCGAGGCGACGGGCTTCGGAGACCAGCATGATCGGAATGCCGTCGCGGATCGGATAGGCGAGCTGCGCCTTTTCCGAAACCAATTCATTGTGTTCGCGATCATAGGAAAGCCGGCCCTTGGAGAGCGGGCAGACCAGAAGTTCGAGCAGTTTCGGATCGACGCGGCTGAGTTTTTCGTCCATGGCCGAAGTCTACTGCAGAACCGTGTCTGAGTCACCGAAGACCCGCGCCAGCACGATCTCGGTAATGGCGATCAGCGTTTCGGCCCGCGTCTTCAAATCGGGCGCCTCCAGCAGCGCCTGTTTTTCGGCCGGTCCGAACGGCGACATCATCGCCAGCGAATTGACTAGCGTCAGATTGCTCGCCCGCTCGACGCTCTCCCAGTCGGCTTCCAGCTTGTTCGCATCGAGATAGGCCTTGAAGGCGGTCAGAAGTGCGGCGCGGTCGACCGCCTCCTCCTCGTTCGCGGCCGAGAGATCAGCGATGAACGGGGCGATACGAAAGGTGCGGAAGGGATCGCTGGTGGCTTTCTCCTCCAGCAGCCGAAAGCGGCAGACGCCGGTCAGCGACACGATATAACGCCCATCGCCGGTTTCGGCGAAGGAGGTGATGCGGCCGAGGCAGCCGACAGCGGCAAGGTGGGGATCGCCGCCCTTGTCCTCATGTTCGCCGAGCGCCGGCTGGACCATGCCGATCAGCCGGTTTCCCGTCAGTGCAGCATCCAGCATCGCCAGATAACGCGGCTCGAAAATGTTGAGCGGAAGCTGTCCGGCCGGCAGAAGCAGGGCACCGGTCAGGGGGAAGACGGCGATCGTATCAGGCAGATCGCCCGGTTTCAGGTATCTGGCATTCCCGACTTGCATGAAACCGTCCCGCATTCTTGTAACGGGCATGCCCGTCCTCACGAGAATGTGGTGCCCTCGTCCAAAAACGCAAGGGCAGATATTCGAAACTTAATGCATCTCGGCCGGAATGGGGGGGCGCGCGGTTACGAGAACAGCATCGCCGAAAGCTTGCGCCGGGCCGAAACCGTCGCCGGATCCTTGAAACCCCAGACCTCGAAGAACTGCAGCAGCTGGCGGCGGGCGCCGTCATCGTCAAAGGCGCGGTCCTTGCGCATGATCAGCAGCAGATGCTCGGCCGCTTCGTCGCGCCGGCCTTCGACATTGAGGATCTTGGCAAGCTTCAGCCGCGCCTCGTGGTCGTCGGGATTGCTGGCAAGGTCGCGTTCGAGCGCAACGGGATCGCCGAGCTTGCGGGCCTCCTCGATCTGCTCGAGCTTTTTCAGCACCGCCTGGATGCCGGCGTCCTTCGCCAGCTCTTCCGGCAGATCAGCCAGGGTTTCGCGCGCCCGCTCATGCTGGTTTGCGGCAATCATGCATTCCGCCATTCCGGCAATCGCCTTGGCGTTTTCGGGATCGGCCTGCATCACGGCGGCGTAGAGCTGAGCGGCCTCATTGATATTGCCGGCGGCCAGCAATTCTGCCGCTTCGGTCAGCACGGCCTCGATCTCGGCCGCCTCGTCGGCGCCGGCCGGGCCGGCGATCCGGTCGATGAACTGCTGGATCTGGCTTTCCGGCACCGCGCCCATGAAGCCGTCGGCGGGGCGGCCGTTGACGAAGGCGATGACGGCGGGGATCGACTGGATACCAAGCTGGCCGGCGATCGAGGGATGGTCGTCGATGTTCATCTTGACCAGCCGGACGCGACCGTTGGCTTCGTTGACCACCTTCTCCAAGACCGGCGTCAGCTGCTTGCACGGGCCGCACCAGGGCGCCCAGAAATCGACCAGCACCGGCTGCTTGCGCGATTCCTCGATGACGTCCTTGCCGAAATTCGCGGTCGTCGTGTCGGTGATGAAACTGCCGGCCGCAGCCGCAGCCGCGGGTGCCGGCGTAGCGCCGAAGCTTGTCGTCGCCGTCATCTGATTTCCGAAGGAACCGTTATAGGGGTTGTCGCTGCCGCTCATAGGTATCTCCCGCCGCGCCGATCCTGCCGGCATCATTGTAGCGCTAAAATCGTATGTCAGGACGTCAGTTTCAAGACAAGCGGCTTGTGTCCGGTCGCCTCCATGAAACGGACGAGATCGCTGCTCGCAATCGAGGTCGTCGCATCGTTGGACAGCGGATGGCAGTTGACGATCTCCTCGCGCATCAGATCGGCATCGAGCACGAAGGTGACATTCCCTGCCGTATCGTTGATCGCGCCGAAGGCGGTGACCGCGCCGGGGATGACGCCGAGATAGTCCATCATCTTCTCCGCCCTGCCGAAGGAGACCCGGCCGGACCCCCCGATGATATTATGCACCTGCTTTAGGTCGACCTCGGCATTTTCCTCCACGGTCAGCAGGAAATACCTGTCCTTCTTGTCCTTGATAAAGAGATTCTTGGTGTGGCCGCCGGGGATTTCGTCGCGCAGCGCAATCGATTCGGCCACCGTGAAAACCGGCGCATGATCGACCGTCTTGTGGGCAATGCCGAGCCCATCGAGAAAGGCGAACAATTCTTCTCGGGTCTTGGGGGCATGTTCGGACATTGGGCAATCCATCTGGACAGGAAGGGAAAAGACGAGGCGTCCTGATTAAGTCCGTCCACATCGTTTGGCAATCTTCGCCACCGACGCTCACCCCCACATTTGCGGCCTTTCCGCCTGCCTCATGCGACCTTGCGAATTTTTCTTCGCCTCTTCGTCATTTCCCTGTTGCATTTGAAAATCCGTTAGGCCATATAGCGCCCGTCGCCGCAAGGCGCCGCCCACGGTCCAACAACTACCCCGGACCGATGTGGATTGAGCGGGTGTAGCTCAGGGGTAGAGCACAACCTTGCCAAGGTTGGGGTCGAGGGTTCGAATCCCTTCGCCCGCTCCAGTTTCTCTTTTGTCCATACCGAAGACATAGGTAGCGAAACCTACCTAAGACATAAGTGACAACCTCACGCTTGTTGGTCGAGGCTTGGCTTATTCGTTCTGCAATTCCAGAGAAAAATAACGGCGGATGCTTTTACTGCTTGAAGCAGTGTTCGCGGTGCCATTGCAGGAAATGCGCATGCGGTCGTTCAAACGCGCGCCGGGGCGCAATCGCGCGACCGGTCTTGTTGATAAAGCCCCGTACTGCGTCGCGATCATTGACCTGTCGTGAAATCAGAATCTCCAGATCATCCGTCAGACCAATCAATCCTCGATCGAACATCCAATGGGCAGTGCCGGATAGAGCAATCCCGTTGCTGACAATATCGGGACCGTTCGCCTCGACGGGTCGAACATGCGCTGCGTCGACCTCTGCCCGGCCTCCCCCATTGATCAGCTTGAGCCCAGTAATTGCGCAGCGTTTATCATAGGCGTTCAGAACGACTTGACGGAATACGCGGTCTCGCACTATCCGGGACGCGATAAAGCTCACACGGTTGCGGCTCTGCTCCAATTGGAACGGCGCTTGCTCTTCCTCAAAGCTCATAGGGCGCACGTTCGTGTCGACGCGCGGCAGTAGTGGCTCGCTCTCATCAAGGCCGAGCGCAATGATACGGCTGAAATCGTCCGGCGAGATCGGGCGAACAGCCGACTGCGCACGACCAGAAATCCGACCTTGTGCGTTCAGCACACCGCGCTCGGCGATCCCGTCGACGCCATTGAAGGGAACAGGGCGGACGAAGTCGAGATAACTTCCAGGCTCGATTAGCGCAAGGTACATGCCCGATGTGGCAGGATCTGGAATGACCTGCTCAACCTTCGCCACGGCAAAGTAGCCTCGAGTCTCAGCGACCTTTCGGGGCTCATAGTAGATGATCCAGTCGCCAACGCATGCTTGGACACGCTGGAGATACTGGCTGGGAAACTGATATCGCTCAGCTGGGCTGTCATCATAAATCGAATCTGAGCGGTGGATGAAAACCCCGAATCCCATGATCGTCGTATAACATATCCGTTTTGGCCGCACAGGCACCGACTCGCCTCGCCGGCGGACCTAAATCAAGTTTGTAATTTATTTCGGTTGATTGGTTCGTTTGGAAACTTATTGTCGAGGTTAAAATGGGTGCGCCTTCGGATCGGGACCTTCATGTTCAATTTATCGCAGCGGGAACTCCTTCTTACGACGCGGACTCCAACTGGCGGGTTGATGCGGGCGTCCCGGTCAAAGGTGCAGCCAGTATCGCCGTCCAAGATTTCTTGACTCCTCCCAACATCAACCGAGGTTTCCATGCGCATCGCCGTCGGTGGCATTCATATCGAATGCAGCACATACAATCCCGTCCTGAACGAGGAGAAAGATTTTCGCGTGGTGCGCGGCGAGGCGCTGCTGGCGGCGCCCTATTTCGCTTTCCTCGGGGATTATGACGCCGAGTTCCTGCCGACGATCCATGCCCGCGCCATTGCCGGCGGTCCGGTTTCGCGCGCCACCTATGAGGCGTTCAAGAGCGAATTCCTTGAGCGGCTGAAGCCGATGCTGCCGCTTGATGGTCTCTACCTCGCCATGCACGGTGCGATGTATGTCGAGGGCATGGAGGATGCCGAAGGTGACTGGATCTGTGCGGCCCGCGCCCTCGTCGGCGAGGAGTGCACGGTTTCGGCCAGCTACGACTTGCACGGCAACGTCACCCAGCGCATTATCGATGCGCTCGATATCTATTCGACCTATCGCACGGCGCCGCATATCGATGTCGAGGAGACGATGCGCCGCTCGGTCTCGATGCTGGTGAAGAGCCTGACATCGGGCGTGAGGCCGGTCGTTCTCTGGGCGCCGATCCCGGTCGTGCTGCCCGGCGAGCGCACCAGCACCGTCGATGAGCCGGCTAAGAGCCTTTATGCGCTGCTGCCCGAGATCGATGCGATCGACGGCGTCTGGGATGCATCGCTGATGGTCGGTTACGTCTGGGCCGACGAACCACGCGCCACCGCCGCCGCCATCATGACCGGCACCGACCGCGCCGTGCTGGAGCGTGAAGCCAAACGTCTCGCAAGGGCCTATTGGGATGTGCGCGAAGATTTCGTCTTCGGCTGCGAAACCGGCTCGGTCGAGGAATGCGTCGTGAGAGCCATCGCAAGCCCGACCGGCCCCGTCGTACTCGCCGAATCCGGCGACAACCCCACAGGCGGCGGCGTCGGCGACCGGGCCGACGTGCTGGCGGAACTGATCGCCAGGGGTGCCACCGGAGTCGTCTTCGCAGGCATCGCCGACAAGGCGGCGACCGAAGCCTGTTATGCCGCGGGCCGTGGCGCGGAACTCACTCTCAGCGTCGGCGCCTCGCTCGATTCCAAGGGCAGCAAGCCGGTCACGGCGAGCTTCAGCGTCAAGTTCCTGCACGAAACGTCGGATCTGGCCGATCGCCAGGCGGTGGTTTCGACCGGCGGCATCGATCTCGTGCTCTCGGCCAAACGCCGGCCCTACCACAACATCGTCGATTTCACCCGGCTCGGGCTTGATCCGCACCGGGCGAGGATCATCGTCGTCAAATCGGGTTATCTCTCGCCGGAACTGGCGCCGATCGCCAATCCCAACCTGATGGCGCTGTCGACCGGTGTCGTCGATCAGTTCGTCGAGCGCCTGCCGCGGCTGCGCAAACAGCATCCGACCTACCCCTTCGACAAGGATTTTGCCTTCGAACCGCAGGTCTTCCTCTCCGCGCGCTCGGCGCGGGCCTGAGCTTTGACCGATCGAACGAGAGCTGATTTCCCGGAAAGGTATCTGCGATGACCGCATTCACGACCCGTCCCGAAATCCTCGGCACCTTCGGCGTCGTCAGCTCGACGCACTGGATCGCATCGGCGGTCGGCATGAGCATTCTCGAAAAGGCGGCAACGCCTTCGATGCCGCGGTGGCGACGGGCTTCGTGTTGCAGATCGTCGAACCGCATCTCTGCGGTCCGGGCGGCGACCTGCCGGCGGTGATCTATTCGAAGAAGAAGGACAAGGTCGAGGTCATCTCGGCGCAGGGACCCGCACCCACCGGCGCAACGATCGAGCATTATACCAGGGAAGGCCTGACGCTGATCCCCGGCGACGGCTTGCTTGCAACCGTCATTCCCGGCTCCTTCGACGGCTGGATGCTGATGCTGCGCGATTACGGCACGATGAGCGTGCGCGACGTGCTGGAACCGGCAATCTACTACGCCGAGCACGGCCATCCCCTGCTGCCGAGCGTCTCCGCCACCATCAAGGGGCTCGCTGCCTTCTTCGAAAAGGAATGGCCGACGTCGCATCGAACCTGGCTGCCTGATGGCAGCGTCCCCGAACCGTATTCGAATTTCAGGAACCCGATGCTTGCCGAAACCTGGAAGCGCGTCATTGCCGAAGCCGAGGCAAAAGGCGGCCGTGAAGCGCAGGTGGAGGCAGCGCGCGATGCCTTCTATCGCGGCTTCATCGCCGAGAAGATCGATGCGTACCTGAAGACCGCCGAAGTGACGGACGCGAGCGGCAGCCGCCACAAGGGCGTGCTGACCGCCAAAGACATGGCGAACTGGTCGGCAACGATCGAAGAGCCGCTGACCTATGATTATCACGGCTGGACGATCGCCAAGACCGGTCCCTGGTGCCAGGGCCCGGTCTTCCTGCAGGCGCTGTCGATCCTCAAGGATTTCGATCTCGCCGCGATGAACCCGGCCGGCGCCGATTTCGTCCATACCGTTACCGAGGCGATGAAACTCGCCTTCGCCGATCGCGAGGTCTATTACGGCGATCCAGATTTTTCCGAGGTCCCCATCGCGCACCTGCTGTCGGAGACCTATGCGACCGAACGACGCAAGCTCATCGCCGCCGACGCCTCCTTCGATCTTCGCCCCGGCATCATTCCGGGATTCGAGGCGCAGCATGATCTGACGATGAAGATGCTTGGCGCCGATTCCAGGACAGGCGCCGTCTACGAGCCGACCATGGCGCATCTTTCCGAGAAGCGCGGCGACACCGTGCATATCGACGTGATCGACCGCGACGGCAACATGGTCTCCGTCACACCCTCAGGCGGCTGGCTGCAGTCTTCGCCGACCGTTCCCGGCCTCGGCTTCTGCCTCAATTCCCGCGCCCAGATGTTCTGGCTGAAGCCGGGCCTGCCGACCTCGCTTTCGCCGGGAAAGCGGCCACGTACGACGCTGACGCCTTCGCTCGGCCTTTACGAGGGTCGCCCGACGCTCGCCTTCGGCACGCCGGGCGGCGATCAGCAGGAACAATGGCAGCTCTCCTTGTTCCTGCGCCATATCCACCACAAGCTGAATCTGCAGGCGGCGATCGATCAGCCGCTGTTTCATACTGCCCATTTTCCGAGTTCCTTCTATCCGCGCACCCGCGAACCCGGCAGCCTGATGGCGGAAGCGAATTTCGGCCCTGATGTGCTCGATGCGCTGGCCGGCAGGGGCCACAAGCTGACGGTCACCGATCCCTGGACCATCGGCCGGCTGACCGCCGCGCGGCGCGATGCCGATGGACTGCTGCGCGCCGCAGCGACCCCGCGGCTCATGCAGGCCTACGCGGTCGGACGGTAGCGTGACGAGGAACAAGTATTGCCTGAGATAAGCTGTGCCGGCGCGGCGCGGCGTGGCTTTTTTGCTGCACCGCTTATATGACTTCTGCTAGATATTATTTCACCAATAATTATTAACGACCAGTTCCGCCCATTCGTGTTCTCTTATCCCTGCGAATCAAAAAGGTTTGATTTGCCCGGGGACGGCCACCATGTTGAGCATGGGGCGATGCAACAGTTGGGTAGGAGCCTATGCTGCAACGGATTGAAGACATTGATGCAGCACTCGTCGACAGGCTGCAGCATTCGGCGTTCAAGTACTTCCTGAAATATTCCAATCCCGAAAATGGTCTGGTGGCCGATACCTCGATCGGCGGCGTGCCGGCGAGTATCGCAGCCGTCGGCTTTGCGCTTTCCTCCTATCCCGTCGGTGTCGAACGCCACTGGATCAGCCGCGAGGAAGCGGCCGAACGCACGGTCAATACGCTGCGTTTCTTCGCCGAAGCGCGCCAGGGTGAGGAACGCCACGCCACAGGCCATCGCGGTTTCTTCTACCACTTCCTGCACATGGATACCGGCCATCGCGCCTGGAACAGCGAGCTTTCGACCATCGACACGGCGCTGCTCGTCGCCGGCATCCTGACGGCAGCGCAGTATTTCAACCGCGAAGACGATGAAACGGAAACGGAAATCCGTGAACTCGCGACCTTTATCTACGAGCGCGTCGACTGGCGTTGGGCACTGAACAAGGGCGACACGATTTGCATGGGCTGGAAGCCCTCTTCCGGCTTCCTGCGCTGGCGCTATCATGGCTTCGACGAGGCGATCATCCTCTATGCGCTGGCGCTCGGCTCGCCGACGCACCCCATCCCGCAGTCATGCTACGACGCCTTTACGTCGAGTTATTCCTGGATGCTGCACGGCGAGCAGTCCTATCTCTATGCCGGGCCGCTGTTCATCCATCTCTTTTCGCATGCCTGGATCGATTTCCGCGGCATTCGGGACAGACCGATGGCGGAGCGGGACTGGGATTATTTCCGCAACACGCAGGTCGTCATCAACGTCCAGCGTGATTATGCCGAGCGCAATCCCGGCCAGTTCGTCGGCTATAACAGGAATATCTGGGGTTTCTCCGCCTGCGACGGCCCGCCGCCGACGCGACGCATGCGCGGCGGCCGCCAGCCGAAGGTTCTGGGTTATGCCGCACGCGGCGCCCCGCTAGGGCCCGATGACGGCACGATCGCACCCTGGGCGGCCCTTGCCTGCCTGCCCTATGACAAGCAGGCGGCTCTCGACGGTACCAAGGCGCTGCTGACCACCTATCCGAACCTGCTGTTGGAAGGCGGCTTCCCCGGCGGCTTCAACCCGACGGTCAAGACCAAGCGGCCCGAAGGCTGGGTCGACGACCGCACCGTCGGCATCGACCAGGGTCTTGTCGTCATGACGATCGAGAACGAGCGCTCGGACTTCATCTGGAAGCTGATGCGGCAATCGCCGGTCATCCGCCTCGGGCTTGAGCGCGCAGGCTTTACCGGCGGCTGGCTCGAAGGCATCGAGCCGGCAGAAGTGGTACGCAAGTTCGGCTGAACTGAATGCATGTCGCCCGGAAGTGTGCAGCGGTTCCGGGATAACGACATGCATAAAACAGAGAGCTTCAGCTTTCGAAGACATGCGCCTTGCCGGCGATATCGAGCCGAACGAGATCGCCTCGCGCCGGCAACGCGACGCTCGATGTCTTGATCAGGATCGGTGGCAGGGCGACGCCATCGAGCGAAACAGCAACGGCGCAGACCGCGCCGCCGAATTCAACTTCGACGACACGCCCGCCATAGCTGCGATCGCTATCATCGGCAACGACGCGTATTTGCTCAGGCCGCAGCATGATCTCCGCCTTGCCCTGACGACTGCCCTCGACGGCGACGCGGCCGAGCGCGCAGTCCGCCTGGCCGTTTCGGATGATGGCGGGAAGCAGCACGGCATCGCCGAGGAACAGCGCCGTTTCGCGATCCCTGGGATGCAGATACAAGGATTGCGGCGAGCCTGCCTGGATCAGCCGCCCTTCTCTCAGCACCGCGACCTGATCGGCAAAGGTCAGCGCCTCTTCCTGGTCATGGGTGACGAGAATGGTGGTGATGCCGGCCGCCTGCAAGACGCGCGCAACCGCCTTGCGCATATTCTCGCGCAACCCGGTGTCGAGGGCCGAGAAAGGTTCGTCGAGCAGCATCAGCCGCGGCTTGCGGCCGAGCGCGCGCGCCAGCGCCACACGCTGCTGCTGGCCGCCGGAAAGCTGATGCGGGCGCCGCACCAGCATGCCGCGGTCGAGTTCGACCATATCGAGCAGCTCGACGATGCGCTTGTCGCGATCAGCAGCCCCCCGCTCGAAACCGAAGCCGATATTTTCGGCAACGCTCAAGTGCGGAAACAGCGCGCCGTCCTGCGAAACGATGCCGATGCCGCGCTTATGGGCCGGCATCGCCGCCGGGCCGTTGGCAAGCACCTCACCGCTAAGCGTCACCCTGCCGGCATCGGGTTGCTCGAACCCGGCAATGATGCGCAGCAGCGTCGTCTTGCCCGAACCGGAGGGGCCGACGACGGCGGTGCGGCTGCCCGCCGGGACATCGAGCGAAATATCCTTCAGCGCCTGTACGGGGCCGTAGCGCTTGCTGATGTTTTCGATCGTAAGCAGCGTCATTGGCCGACGGTCCGTTTCGATTGGGTATAGAGTGTCAGGGTGAGCGGCAGCGACAGCACGACCATCATCAGGGCATAGGGTGCGGCCGAGACGTAGTCGATCTCGCTGGTCAGCGACCAGAATTTCGTTGCCAGCGTATCGACGCCGTTGGGCGACAGCATCAGTGTCGCGGTCAACTCATTGGTGATGCCAAGCGCGACCAGCGCGACGCTGGCGGCCGCTCCCGGTGCTGCAAGCCGCATGGTGATCTGCCGTACCGCCTGACCCGGCGTGCGGCCGAGGCCCATCGCGGCACGCTCGAGTTCCACCGGCGCCTGGGCGATGCTGGCGCGCAGCCCGACCATGGCGCGCGGCAGGAAAAGCATCACATAGGCGACAATCAGCGTTGCAAACGTTTGGTAGAGCGGCAGCACGAGGCGCACGGTGATCGTCACCAGTGCCAGCGCCACGACGACACCCGGCAGCGAGCCGACATAATAATGGCAGGCTTCGAGCACGCGCTGGACGCGGCCGGGAGCGCGCACCGAAAGCCAGGCCATCGGCGCTGCGGCAATCGTCGCCAGCACGCCGCCGGCAATGGCAAGCACGATCGTCTGCAGAAAGGCGCTGCCGACTTCGATCCGCCAGATCTCGGCGCCGCCGAGATAGAGCCAGCGACCAAGCGTCACCAAAGGCACGCCGAGTGTCAGCACCGCCAGGCTGGCGGGCAGCAGAACGGCCGGCACCACAAACCAGCCGAGCCGGCGGCGGTCCGTGGGACGCGGCGAACCGGAGCCGACGCGGGCATAACGTTCGTTGCCACGCACCAGCACTTCGAGGCCGAGCAGAAAAAGACAGCAGGCGACGAGCACGCCGCCGAGCATGTTGGAGGCGGGGCTGTTATAGGAGGACTGGAACTGGTCGACGATCGCCGTCGCGAACGTGTCGAACCGGATCATCACGAACAGGCCGTATTCCGAAAGCAGATGCAGCCCGATCAGCAGCGAACCGCCGCAAAGGGCAAACCTCAACTGCGGCAGCACGGCGCGGAAGAAGACCCGCCAGGGATTGAGGCCAAGCGAGGCGGCCGCATCCTCGATCGCCGGATCGAGACGGCGCAACGCAGCGGCAAGCGGCAGGTAGAGGAACGGATAATAGGCGATCACCGAGACAAAGACGCCGCTCTGCAGGCCGCGCATGCCGGGAACGAGGCTGACCCAGGCATAGCTGTGCACGAAGGCGGGCACGGCGAGCGGGGCGATGGCCAGCCAGGCCCAGAGCCTGGCCAATGGAATATCGGTCCGCTCGGTCAGCCAGGCAAGCGTCACGGCAAGGGCGATCGACAGCGGAATGGTGAGCGATTCCAGGAGAACCGTATTGACGAGCAGTTCGCCGACACGCGGCCGGAAGACCAGGGCCTTTACCGTTTCCCAACCGACATCATAGGTCACCCAGCCGATGAAGCCGAGCGGCACGAGACTGAAGATCGCGACGATGGTTGCCAAGAGCACCACGGAAGCGTGCGGCATGCGCGCGCGCGGCAAACCCATGCGCGCGGCCCTTGGCGCCACCGGCGCCTCGTTGCCGGATGCGAGCAATCTGTTGTCCTGCAGCAAGGCCGATGCCTTCATACGCCGAAAAAGGAAGGCAACCGCCTTTGAGGAGCGGTTGCCGGATTTCGTCATGCCCTAAGGTTTTCTTGAGCCAAAAGCAATAGTTTTGGCCCGATGAGGCCTGCGGCAGAAGTGTCAGATAAGCCCGGCCGCCGTCATCAGCTCCACGACTTTCTTGCTATCAAGCGTCGAAG
This sequence comes from Rhizobium leguminosarum bv. trifolii WSM2297, assembly GCF_000271845.1. The sequence continues at coordinate 3,430,089 of NZ_JH719395.1, forward strand.
CTTCGACTTTTGGGGCGTTGAGATCGACGAGCGGCGTGAGTTTGTCGTTCGAGGGCGCATCCTTGCCGACGGCATATTCATAGGAATCGCCGTCCTTCAGAACGGCCTGGCCGGTCTTGCTGGTGAGGAATTTCAGGAAGGCCTGAGCTTCCTTCATGTGCTGTGTCGACTTCAGGATACCGCCGCCGGAAACGCTGACGAAAGCGCCCGGATCCTGGTTCTTGAAGTAATGCAGGCCGACATTCTTGCTGTTCTCGCCGGTTTTGGCCTGATCGCCGAACCAATAATAGTGATAGATAACAGCACCTTCGACTTCGCCTGCGTTGACCGCCTTCATCGCGACGCTGTTGCCCTTGTAGGGTGTGGCGTTTTCCTTGAGGCCCTTCAGCCAGTCGGCGGTCGCCTGCTCACCGTTGAGCTGCAGCAGCGCGGCGACGATCGCCTGGAAGTCAGCGCCGGCGGGTGACGCGCCCCAGCGGCCCTTCCAGGCCGGATCTGCAAGGTCGAGCATCGACTTCGGCAGCTTGTCTTCGCTGAGCTTGGTCTTGTCATAGGCAAAAACCGTGGTGCGGGCGGCGATGCCGGTCCACATACCGTCAGCCGGGCGATACTGATCGGGAACCTGATCCAGCGTTTCCTTTTCGACGGGGGCGAAAAGGCCCGCGCCATCGACCAGCGTCATCGCCGGCGAATTCTCGGTCAGGAATACGTCTGCCGGAGAGGCGTCGCCTTCCTGAATGATCTGGTTGGCGAATTGCATGTCGCTGCCCTGGCGCATGGTGACCTTGATGCCGGTCTCCTTGGTGAAAGCATCGATCCATTCGCGGCCGAGGCTCTCGTGCTGGGCGTTGTAGACGACGATGCCTTCGTCCTGCGCATTGGCGCTACCGGCGAGCGCGGTGGCGGAGAGAAACGAAGCGGCAAGCGCAAGGGAAAAACGGTTAAGAGCAAAATTCATGATGACCTCCGTGGCGATGTCGCCCCAGCTCCGCAAGGACGATCAGAGGCGTATATTTTTCCTGACTGCGCATTTCAAGTTTGGCCTGCGCAGAAAAGACATCACAATATCTTGACCGAAAATTTCATATTAACAGGAATAAATTCCATTCAGTCGAAAAAGGCGACGCTCCTCGAGCGCCGCCTCTCTTTTGCAGCAGGCTTATTCGACGTCGAACTTGACGCCCTGGGCAAGCGGCAGCGTCCTGCCGTAATTGATGGTGTTGGTGGAGCGGCGCATATAGGCCTTCCAGGCATCCGAGCCGGATTCACGACCGCCGCCGGTCTCCTTCTCGCCGCCGAAGGCGCCGCCGATTTCGGCGCCCGACGGCCCGAGATTGACGTTGGCGATGCCGCAATCCGAACCGCGCGCGGAGACGAAGGTTTCGGCCTCGCGCATGTCGTTGGTGAAGATCGACGAAGACAGCCCCTGCGGCACGGCATTGTGCAGGGCCAGCACTTCATCGAAATCGCTGTACTTCATCACATAGAGGATCGGCGCGAAGGTCTCGTGCTCGACCGGGCCGGTCTGCGCAGGCATTTCGACGAGTGCCGGACGGACGTAGAAGGCATCGGCCGAACCATTCTCGACGCGATCGCCACCGGTCACCTTGCCGCCGGCCGATTTCGCCTCACCGAGTGCCGACTGCATTTTCTCGAAGGCCTGGCCGTCGATCAGCGGTCCGACAAGCGTACCGGTTTCGAGCGGATTGCCGATGGTGACGGAGCCATAGGCCTTCTGCAGGCGCGGCACCAGCTGCTCGTAGACGCTTTCATGCACGAAGAGACGGCGCAGCGTCGTGCAGCGCTGACCGGCCGTACCCATGGCGGAGAAGGCGACGCCGCGCAGCGTCAGGTCGAGATCGGCGCTCGGGCAGACGATCGCCGCATTGTTACCGCCGAGTTCGAGAATGCCACGGGCAAAACGCTGCGACAGGCGCGGACCGACGGCGCGGCCCATGGCAGTCGAGCCGGTGGCGGAAACGAGCGGGATCTTCGGATGATCAACGAGCACTTCGCCGACGTCGCGGCCGCCGATGATCAGCGTCGACAGATTGGCCGGCGCCGTGCCGCCCTCGGCGATAAAACGCTTCAGGGCCTTCTCGAACAGCGCCTGCACGGCAAGTGCGGTCAACGGCGTCTTTTCCGAAGGCTTCCAGACGGTGGAATTGCCGCAGACCATCGCCAGCGCCGCATTCCACGACCAGACGGCGACCGGGAAGTTGAAGGCGGAGATGATACCGACCACACCGAGCGGATGCCAGCTTTCCATCATCCGGTGCTCGGAGCGCTCGGTGGCGATCGTCAGGCCGTAGAGCTGGCGGGAAAGGCCGACGGCGAAATCGCAGATATCGATCATTTCCTGCACTTCGCCGAGACCTTCCGAGGTGATCTTGCCGACCTCGATCGAGACGAGACGACCGAGTGCGGCTTTGGCAGTGCGCAGCTCTTCGCCGAGCAGGCGAACCAGTTCGCCGCGCTTCGGCGCCGGAACGGCACGCCATTCGAGGAAGGCCTTGTGCGCCTCTTCAATCGCCGCTTTCGTTTCGGTAACGGAATGTTCCCTCAGTTTGCCGATTTCCTTGCCTGTCACCGGCGAGGAAACGGAGAGCGTGCCGCCGTGATAGCGGCCGGCATCGACGCCGAGGTCAGCAAGCAGCTTGGCGGTTTCGGTGGCGAGATCGAGGACGGCGATGGTCATTGTCGTGGTTCCAATCTTATTTGTTCTGCTTGTCGGTTCTCAGAAGCGGGCATCGGCGATATGGGCGACCTGCGCGCCGGCTTCGTACCATATTTCTTTCAGCGCCCGGAAGCTCGGCTCGGTGGGTGATGTCAGCGGCAACGGCAGGTCGGCTTCCGGAAGTCGGCCGAGAATATGCTCTGCGAGCGTCCGGCCGAAGACCGTGCCCGGCGCAATGCCGCGGCCATTGTAACCCGAAAAGCCGATAACGTTCGGCGCGAATTTGTGAAAGCGCGGCAGCGCATTGTCGGTCATGCCGATCTGGCCATACCATTCGCACTCGAATTCGACATCGCCGATGACGGGAAATAGCCGCTTCAGGGCGCGCTTGGCCCAGCCCTTGTGCACGGCAAGCCCGGTATTGCGCAGCGCCCCGACACTGCCGAAAACAAGACGTCCGGCCTGGTCCATGCGGAAGGAGGAAAGAATGTCCTTGGTATCCCAGACGCCTTCCCGCCCCGGCAGGATCGACTGACGCAGATTGTGGCCGAGCGGCACGGTGGCGAAATTGAAATAGGGCAGATAGACCTGCTCGTTGCGCACTTGCTCGAACGGGCCGGTGCTATAGGCATCGGTCGCGACGATGATCCAGTCTGCGCTGACTTCGCCGCTTTCCGTATTCACGGTCCAGCGGCTGCCATTGCGCTCCGTTGCGATGACGGGGCTCGACGTATGGATGGCGACACCAGCCTTGACGGCGGCATGAGCAAGGCCGCGCGCATAGGCCAGCGGCTGCAGCGTGCCGGCGCGCAAATCGAGTAGCGAACCGGTATAGGCATCGCTGCCGATGCGTCTGGCCGTCTCGCCCGCATCGAGCAGCTTCACGGGCGCGCCGCGGGCGGACCATTGCGCCGCGCGCTCCTCGATCTCCTTCAGCCCGTCGGCGCCGACCGCGCAATGCAGCGTGCCGTTGCGTTCGAGTTCGCAGGCGATCCCATGCCTGTCGATCAGCTCCATGACCAGCTTCGGCGCATTGCCGAGCAGTTCGAGCAGCCGTTCGCCATGCACCGGGCCGAGCACGCCGGGCAGATCGTCGGGCATCACCCACATGCCGGCATTGATCAGGCCGACATTGCGCCCCGCGCCGCCGAAGCCGATCTCCTTGGCCTCCAGCAGCACCGCCTTCGACCCGGATTCGGCAAGATGCAGGGCGGAGGAGAGACCGGTGTAACCGCCGCCGACGATGACGACATCGGCCGATACCGCGCCTTCGAGAGGTGCGGTGGCCGGAGGTTCGCCGGCGGTCTTTTCCCAGAGGCCGTGGGAGCGCGGATCATTCAGCATGGCTCAGTCCGATCGGATCGAAATCGCACTACTCTAACGCATAAGGCAAACTGTTGAAGCGGCCTTTTCACGCCACGGTCTTCAGCTGCAGGTCCGCGAGGCCGAGGGTCTCCATTGCCGAACCCAGCGATGCCGCCTGGCGATCGGCATAAAGCGCCAGCTCGTCCTGAACGGTGGCGCCGAGTGCCGCCTCGAAGGCGTCGCGGTTCGAATGCGTTGCATAATTCTGCTGCTGGTCGGTGCCGAGGTTCGACTGGAAGATGCCGGCCGCGCTGACGGGCAGGAAGTCTTCGTAGACGATCGGTGCGAAGGCGAGATAACCCTTGGCGATCAGCGCCTCCGGATCGCCGGCCAGCCTGCCGCCGACCGCCGCGGCAATGCCCGCAGGCGTCGCCGAATAACGGAAGAAGGCCAGACCCTCCTTGCGCAACTCGTCCCAGCTGTCCGGCAGCGCCTTGAAGCGCTCGGCGAGTTCCTGGTCGTAGGCGCCGGCTTTGGCGCCGCCGGCGCCGACCTGCACTTCGCCACGAACCGAGGCAAGCAGCCGGTCGTAAAGCGCGCGGCCCTTTGCCGTCAGCGCCACACCGCGCTGTTCGATCTCGCCGAAACGCGCGGTATGCGTCCCTTGAACGGCATCCTCGTCACCGGCAAAGATGATCGTTTCCTCCAGCGCCTTGAAGCTCGTCTGCCGCAGCAGGATATCGCAATGGCGGCGCGGCGGCCCTTCGATGACGGCCTTCGGCGTGATGCCGCGTTCCGGCATGCGGGCCTGGACCGCGTCGATATCGAGGGTGCGCGGCGTCAGATGGTTGATATGCGGCCCCTTGAAGCTGACGACGTCGGCGATCAGCCGGTGCGCATCGTGCAGGCGCTTGTAGGTCTCGGCACTGACCGTCGCCTCGCCGTGCCAGCGGAAGGTTTCGAGCGCCTCGGCGACAAATTCCGTTGCCTCAGCCTCGGTCAGGCCGCCGTTCCGCTCGTGACGTTCGATCAGCGCGATAGCCCGCGGCGTATAGATGCGCCGTGCGGCCAGAATGGCTTCAGCTTCGGCGCGCAGTTCTTCGTCTTCGATCAGCTCCAATCGCAACAGCGACGTGAAGACGCGGAACGGATTGATGTTGAGTGCGGCCTCATCGATCGGCCGGAAGCTGGTGGAATGAACCGGCACGCCGGCGACGGAGAGATCGTAATAGCCGACCGGTCGCATGCCCATGACCGCAAACAGCCGGCGGATGGTGAAAAGCTCGTCGGCCGTGCCAAGCCGGATGGCGCCGTGGCGCTCGACATCGATACGCTCCAGCTCGCCGGCGCGGGCTAGCCGCTCACGCAGATCGGGATCGCTTTCCAGGCAGCCGGCATTCACATCCGCCACCAGTTCGATCAGCGTGCCGTATTGCGGCACCTCCGCCCGGTACATCTGCGACATCGCTTCGGTGAAAAGCGAGCGGATACGGTCGGTGGAAACGAAGGCTTGCGGCATCTGAGAAACTCCGGCTCATTCCGTTTTTGCAGGATGAACCTCTTTACTTCAGCCACAAAGCCGGAAATATCGACATTTTGGAAATAGCTCATTCTGAAATGGAATGAACATGTTCGCTTCAAGACGTTTTCTGCCGTCGATTTCGCATCTCGCCGCCTTCGAGGCGGTTGCCCGCACCGGCAGCGTCACGGCGGCAGCGCGTGAACTCGATCTGACGCAGAGCGCCGTCAGCCGCCAGGTAAGCGCGCTGGAAGAGCAGCTTGGCGTCGAGCTCTTCCTGCGCGAACGCCAGACCATGCGGCTGACGCTGGCCGGCGACAGTTATGCCCGCGAAATCCGCGAGGCGCTGCGGCGCATATCGAGCGCCTCCTTGAACCTGCGGGCCAATCCGCATGGCGGCACGCTCAATCTCGCCATCCTGCCGACCTTCGGCACGCGCTGGCTGGCGCCGCGCCTCGGGCGCTTCCTCGCTGCCAATCCCGGCGTCACCATCAATCTGGTGACCCGGCTTTCACCGTTCGATTTCCGCCTCGATTCGATCGACGCCGCCATCCATTTCGGCCATCCGCACTGGCCGGGAGCCGAACTCGCCTTTCTGATGTCGGAGCGCACGGTTCCCGCCTGCAGCCCCGATTTCCTGAAGCGGCACGCGATTTCGAAGCCGGAGGATCTGCTGTCTGTTCCGCTTCTGCATCTGACGACGCGTCCCGATGCCTGGGAGCAATGGTTCGCCGGCAACGGTGTGTCCTTCGAAAACGTGCACGGCATGCTCTTCGACCAGTTCGCCACCGCCGCGCAGGCCGCCATTGCCGGTCTCGGCATCGCCCTGCTACCGACATTCCTGATGCAGGAAGAATTGCGGCGCGGCGATCTCGTCGCCGCGATCGACCGTGAAATGGAAAGCCGCGAGCGCTATTATCTCGCCTTTCCGCCCGAGCGCGCCGACTATGCGCCGCTCGCCGCCTTCCGCGACTGGATCGTCGCGGAAGCGGCCGCCAACCCCGCCGCATGACGAACGGCTTGCATCGGCATGGCGCTTTCGACCATTATACCGGCCAAACAACCCTTTGCAGGAAATTCCCATGAAGCCGATCTTCGTCCAGCTCCAATGCGCCCCCGGCAAGACCTATGAGGTCGCCGATGCCATCTACCAGACCGAACTGGTCTCGGAGCTCTATTCCACAAGCGGCGATTACGACCTGCTGCTGAAGGTCTACATCGAGGACGGCCAGGATATCGGCAAGTTCATCAACGACAACATCGCCAATATTCCCGGCATCGTCCGCTCGTTGACGACGCTGACCTTCAAGGCGTTCTAAAGCAATTCCAGCAAAAGTGTGCAGCGGTTTTGCGCCCGGAATTGCGTGAAACAAAGAGACAGAGCATTTCCGTAATTCGGAGAAAGACGGAAATGCTCTGAACCCGTCAGACGCGGTTAACCCTTTCCACGAAGAATCGCCTTCCGGAATGCCGCTTAAACCGCGGCTTAACGCCCGAGATATCTGGTCGTTGCTATAAGAGTTCCGCGTCAGCTTGAAGCGGCGCGCAGCGATAGGTGGAACATGGCGATCGTCGAGGCAGATAGGGCGCGCGAGACCCCGCAGTCGGAAACGGCTCCGCTGATCGTCCATGTCGTGCGCCAGTTCCTGCCGAACCGCGGCGGCCTGGAAGACGTGGTTGCCAATCTCGGACGCCAGACCGTCCGGCGCGGTTATCGCGTCCGCGTCGTCACGCTCGATTCCCTGTTCACCGCACCTGACGACAAACTGCCGCCGCGCGAAAATATCGACGGCATCGAGGTCGTGCGCATTCCCTGGTCCGGCAGCAGCCGTTATCCGCTGGCGCCTCAGGTTTTCCGTCACCTCCGCGATGCCGATCTCGTGCATGTCCATGCCATCGATTTCTTCTTCGACGCGCTCGCCTGGGGCCGGCTGCTGCATGGCAAGCCGATGATCGTCACCACCCATGGCGGCTTCTTCCACACCAAGAAATTCGCGGCGATCAAGAAGATCTGGTTCCGGACGCTGACCCGCGCTTCGGCAATGGCTTACCGGCGCGTCGTCTGCTGCAGCGCCTCCGATCTCAGGCAGTTTTCCGAGATTGTGCCCGACAGCCTGCTGATCGAAAACGGCGCCGATATCGGCAAGTTCGCCGATACCGCGTCGCGCCGGGCAAAGCGCCACATCGTCACCATCGGCCGGTTCTCGGTGAACAAGCGGCTGGATCACCTGCTGGACGCCATGGCCGCGCTGAAGACACGCCGTCCGGAATGGCATCTCGACATCGTCGGGGCCGAATCCGACCTGAACCGGGCCGATGTCGAAGGTGCGATCGTAGACCGTGGCCTTTCCGGCCGCGTCACCCTGCACGTCTCACCCGATAACGGCGCCATCCGGCGCATCATCACCGACGCCTCGCTCTTCGCCTCCGCCTCGGAATATGAAGGTTTCGGTTTGGTGGCGCTGGAAGCAATGAGCGCCGGCCTGCTGCCGGTGCTGAACGCCAACGATGCCTTTACAACGCTTGCCGATCGGCACCCAGTCATTGCGCTGGCCGACTTCACCAATGCCGAGACCACCGCGACAGTGATCGAAGCGGCCCATGAAACGCTCGCACGCCAACCGGACGCCGTTCGCGCCGAGCTTCTCGATGCTGCGCGCGGTTATTCCTGGGACATCGTCGCCGGGCGTTATATCGATCTCTATCGGTCGCTCAACGTCGCCGCCGCCGACCGGATCTGATCTACCACTCTGAAATACTTCACGCTCTCGCGAGGCGGATGATCTCGTCGAGCACGAATTTGCGCGACTGCGGTGGCGTCAGATTGTGGTCGGCATCCGGCAGCATCAGCAGCCGCACGTTCGGATAGCGGGAAAGCTTGGCGCCGCGCGGCCCGAAATGAAAATACACGTGATCGAGCCCGACATCGCCCTCGCTATAGATCAGCGTCAGCGGCACCTTGCGCTTGCCGAACGACGCGAAGGACTGTCGGACCTCACGGGCGATATGGCGCCGGTCGGGAAGCAGTTCGAGCAGCGGCGCGATCCAGGGTGACAGACGCCGGCCGCCGGCGATGACGATATTCTGCAGCGCCGATACCACATCCACCTGACCGCTGATGAGCCGCTTCAGCGTATCCATTCGTGCCAGGCGCTGACCGTAATCATCGAGGCTGCGAGGAACGGAGACGACATGCTCCTTGCGCACCGGTATCTCCGGGTCCCAGTAGTAGACGAAGGGATTGATCGAGACGACCGCCTTCAACCGCTCGTCGGCGACGCCGGCGCGGAAGGCGACATAACCGCCGCTGCATCGGCCGGCCACCATGATCGGACCCGCAACGACGCTTTCGAGCAGATCGAGCGCGGCAACCGCATCCTCGGTCTGTGTGCTGGAATAAAGCACCTGCTCCGGCGCATCCGGCCGCGGCGGGCTGTCGCCGACATTGGCGGAATCGAAGCGTAGCGACACGACGCCCTGGCGTGCGAGCTCGCGGGCCATATCCACCGTCGTCCGTCCCCAGCCGGCGTGCCGGTCATAGGCGGTCGACAGGAAGAGCACGGCATTGCCCTTGATCTCGCCGCGCGGCCGGCTGACGACGCCGACCAGATGATCGTGGCTGCCGAAACGCACCGGCGTTTCCACAAAACCCTCGCCGGCAAGCGGCGGGTTGTCGATCGCATCAGGCGAGTGGGCCCCAGATGTCTCCGTCGTCGCCGCCTCCAGCCACGCCCTCAGCAACTCGACGACAGCTGTCGGCGTCTTGGCAAACAGCGGATTGGTGGCGAGCTCGTCATAACCTTCGAAAACCCGCTGCTCGACATCGGCGCCAAGCGCCTTCAGCGCATCGGCAAAGCTGGTATCGTCGGCCTTGGCCGGCCGTTCGAGGATCAGATAGCGCGGCGCAGCAAGTCCCTGCGGCGATGCGATATTGAGCTTGCCGAGTTCGGCGGAGATATCGTCGGGCATGACGAGGCCGGCAATCTGCACCTTCGCGGTCTGGACATGCTCCTTGCCGAGGCCGAGATCGGCATCGATGATCTTCGACCACATATTGAGTTCGCGCAGATAGGCCCGGCCGCTCAGCACCGGCGCCAGCATGACGAGGCTGTCGACACCGTCGATCGAAGCGCCGATGCGATGGGCAAGCGTTGCGCCGAGGCCCTGTCCGATGAGGATGACGCGATCGCAGCGGGAGAGCGATTTCAGCTTGGCGGCAGCCGCGCGGATCGAGTTTTCCCAGGTTTCCAGCCTTGCCGGCAGCGCGTCGAAATCGAGCGCATCGCCGGTACCGCGATAATCGAAGCGCAGGCTCGGCACGCCGATATCGGAAAAATGCTCGGCGGCGACGCGAAAGAATTTGCGGCTGCACATTTCCTCGAAACCCCAGGGGCTGACGAAGAGCACCGCGGCCGACCGCTTCTTGACCTCGGGATTTTCAGGCATGAACAGCCCGATCGTGCCGTCGAAGACGACAGGCAGGGCAGCGCTGCGTCCCGCGCCCTCTGCCGGTTCGAGCGAAAATTCGCCGGGCGCCACCTTCGCGCGGTCGGGGTCGCCCGGAAGCCGCGGCGCGATGAAATTGATCGCCTGTCCCACAGGCCGCCGCAGCATTAGCGGCATCTTGTCGAGAATGGAGCGCATGACCTCGACATCCTCGGCCGGCACGGCGCGCAGCACGCGCAGTGCCGCGAAATAGCAGAATGTACCGGCAATGATCGCGGCGACGAGGCCGATCGGACCCTGGACGAATTCCAGCACGGAGATCGCGCCACAAGCACAGAGCACGGAGGCGAGCGTCACCTTCGTCAGGCTTGTGTAGAGGCTTGAAAGCTGGGATCCGAATCCTGTCTGTCTGATCATCATCACCGACATCGCAACGAAAACGAGGATGCGCACGAGTGCGGCACCCTCGGCGGCAAGCCTAGGTATGATCAGTAAACAACCGACTACCATCAGAAGGCCACCTATCACACTGATCTTGAGGCGGGAGCGCGCCCTGTCCATCGACAAGAGATAGAGGCTGAGGATCTGCATGAAAGTATAGGCGGGCGCGACGAGCGCAAGCAGCGCCACCACCGTTCCGCTGCGGCGGAACGCTTCGCCGAACACCACCAGCACCAGTTCACTGGAGATCGCCGCAAGCCCGAGGCTCATCGGCAATACGATATAGGCCATGCTGCGGGTGACGGCGGCGAAGACCTCGACCGGCAAGGTCGAATCGTCGCTGTTATGCCGCCGCTCGGAATAATAGGGCAGCAGGCTGCCGGTCATCTGGATCGGCAGCTGCAGCGCGATGTTGGCGATCGACAGGCCGACGGCGTAGTAGCCGACCATCTCCACCGACCAGAATTGCTGCAGGAAGAGCAGTTCGAGCCGGTTGAGGAAAATGGAATCGATGATGAACTGGATCGACAGGATGACGGAGGAGGAGGCGAGATATTTCAGCGAGACTCCGCACCAGTCGCGCCGCGAAAGCAGGATCGGCAGCGTGGCGAAAAACAGCACGAGTTGGCCGAGCGCATAACCGACCAGAACGCCTTCGACGCCATAGAAAACGGCGCCGGCGGCAACGCCGGCAAGCTGCACGATCGAGACGGCGACCGTCAGCTTAAAGAAGGCGCCGAGCTTCTTTTCGCCGATCAGGTAGAATTTGACGAAGGATCCGATCGCCTGGACAAAGAACAGCGCGCCGGTGACCAGAGCGACGGAAGGCGCGGTCTCCGCCCAGTGCATCTCCTCCGAGGTCAGGAAAAACAGCGCGTAGAGCGCCAGCAGCACAACGGTCGAAAACATCATGAAGCTGACGAGAATGGCGGCAAATCCACGCCGGCGGCGCGCATCGTAACCTTCGACCGAAAGCTGCGGCAGGGTCTTCAGGAGCGTGATGCTGGAGCCGAGTTCGGCGATCGAGGCGCCGGTGACCACCAGCCAGAGCGAGAAGGCGACGATGCCGTTGGCCTCCGGCCCGAGCAGCCGCGCGGTGATGATCGACGAAACGAAGCCCGTCAGCAGCAGCAGCATGCCTGCTGCCGCGTTCATCACCGAGTTTGCGATAATACCCTTCGACATCCGTCCATCCGCCAGCAACGGCCTAAAGCGCGTCGCGATCTTTCAGAGCTCATCGCGCTTTAGGCCTTTTGTTTTTACGCATGTCGTTATCGCAAAACCGCTGCACACTTTTGCGCGACATGCTCTAAAGCCGCATACCCGTCATCTCTAATGCGAAAATGTTAAAATAAAGCGGAGTGACGACCTCACCTTAGCTGGCTTGCGCCGCCGCCAGCGTCTGAAGCGCTTTCTCGTAGCTGTTCTCAGCGAGATAGTGCAGCAGGAACTCCCTTGCTCTCCCGGCTTTCTCCTGCGCGCGCTCCGGCGCGCGGAAGATGTCGCTCAAATGCGCGGCCGCGATCTCGGGAGAGGGATCGGCCCAGACCGCGCCGTCGAGCCCGGCAAATTCCGGATGCGTATCGACGACGGGAATGAGGGGAGAGGTGACCAGCCAGCTATTCTCGGGATCGCAGAAATCCGCCGTGCCCGACCAGGCGGTGGAGACAACCGGCGTGCCCTGCATGATCGCCTCGGCAACGGTCAGCCCGAAACCCTCGGAACGATGCAGTGAAAGATAGGCTTGGGAAGAGCGGATGAGGCCGTTGATATCGGCGTTCGACAACCTGTCGGTGACGATCCTGATCCGGGCGTCGCCTGAGACCGAAGCGACCAGCGCACGCAGGGCTTCGTCCTTGTTCACATCGCCGCTTGCCTTCATCAGTAGGAAGGCGCTCGGGGCTTCGGCGGCAAATATCCTGAAAGCCTCGATGACGGCCTGCGGATTTTTCCGGTTGATCGATGAGCCGGCGCTGAAGATGAAGCTGACGAGAAAGGCGTCCTTCTCGATGCCGAACTTCTCCCGCATGCCTTCGGTCGCCAGCGCCTCGGTCACCGGATGCGGAACGACGATCACCGGTGCCTTGGTAAGCGGCGCAATCGCCCGTCGGGTGAATTCCGACGGCACGAAGACGGCATTCATGTAGTGCATGGCATTGCGCCATTCCGCCGGCACCACTTCGAGCTCCCAGGCGAAATAGCCGATATTGAAGGCGCGCGTGAAATCCGCGACCCCTTTCTTCAGGATGGCGCGCGGCAGCATCGGCGGATTGAGGTGCCAGATACGGCTTCCCGCCGGCTCGGTGGAGAAACGCGACGGCATCGATCCGGCGAAGGACTTCTGGTCGGGATGCGTGCTGACATCGGAGAGCGAAATTGCCCTTCCCGCTTCAAAGAGCGCTCCGGCGCAGAGCCTGGCCGACTCGCCGACGCCGACAGCCATCGACAGATAACCGACCACTTCCACCGGCTTGCGCGGATTGAAGGCAAGACGCGACCGCGGAATCAGCCGCTGCAGGACATGGGCACGCAGAAAGCGGTATGTCGTTCTCAAATCACGGGTCTTTCTCAATGGATCGGCATCATTTTTCGCCGGAGCGTCAGCCCGCGAGCGCGACACGATGCGAACTGCCTAGACTTCTGATCTCGCCTGCAGGCGCAAGATCGCTCTCGTTGCCAGGCAGCGCGACGAGCTTCACGCGCCGCATCGCGCCGGGGGCGAGATGGAACCAGTCGTCGTCGGCCCGATAGCCTTCGACGTCGATATGCAGCGATTGCGCCAGCCGGTCGGTCCTGAGATCGACGAACCAGTCGTGACCCTCCCTGCCGAGCGATGCCTCGATGCCTGCGTCATGCAGCGCCTTGCCCCGTCCACAGGGAAAGTGGAAGCTTTCGGCGAGAATGGCGCCGTCCGCCAGCGAACGCAGGCGCGCCACACTGACGTCATGCGCCGGCGGCCCGAAACGGAAGGCATAGGTCGTATCGAAAAAGGCGCCGAACAGCGAGGTAGCGGCAAGACGCTCCGTGTCCCTTGCCGCCAGCTTGAAGGCCCTGCTGCCGCTGACGACCTGCTGTTTTCCCTCACGCAGGCAGACGACGTCGAGTTCCACGTCGAGGGCGGCATCCGTCTCGTTGACGACATGCACGTCGAGACCGTTGGTTCCCTCGTCGGTGAAAATCACCTGGACCGGCCGGAATGCCCGGCGCATCGCATACCAGACCGGCTTCGGCTCGCCGGTGGAATCGACCACCCCCCAGCCGGGGCCGGGCAGCAGATCCTGCAGCGTCCAGACAAGCGCGCCGTTGCAAGTGGAGCCCTTGCGCCGCCATTCGGCGAAAGTCTCCTCGATCACCTCGCCGGTCGCGGCACGCGAGAGATCGAGATAACGTGCCGGATCTTCGCGGCGCAGCTGCGCCGGATCGAGACCGTAGAGAAGCTGCAGATAGAAGTCGCGAACGTCCTCGAAATCCCACGATGCGCTGCGGTCGCGCGGCACACGGGCTTTCCACAGCGGGCTATGGACGGCCGGCACGTCGAGATGGCGTTGCAGTGTCCTTTGCTGCGGCACATGCGCGAAGGCGAGGCTTTCGGAGGCAAAACGCACATCGGCGCGGCGCGCATCGGAAATCGGCCGCATATAGGCGCCGACGCCGTAATAATGGGCGATACCGGCATTCGGCGAAAAAGGCAGCGCTCCGCCATAGGGCGAGTTAGGGACATAGGGCACGTCGGGGCGCATGCGCGCAGCGATGGCCGGGATAATCTCATCGGTAACAGGCCCGCTCCAGAATTCCATCGGCAAGCCGAGCATCGCCGCCTGCTGATGGATTTCGCTGCCGCCGCAGAGCACTGCAAGGGATGGCGACGCCTGGACGCCGTGCAGGAATTCCTCGACCTCCGCATGCACATGGCCGAGAAAGGTCTTGTCGTTGCGCGGATAGTCGAAATTGGCGAACATGAAATCCTGCCAGACCAGCAGACCGAGCTCGTCGCAGAGCGCGAAGAAATCAGGCGTCTCGTAGGCCATGGTGCCGCCGATGCGGATCATGTTCATCCCGGCTTGCGCGGCAAGCCGCAGGAACGTCTCGTAATCCGCCCGCCCACCCGGCAGCCGTACGATATCGGCCGTCGTCCATACTGCGCCGCGGCAGAAGATGCGTTCGCCGTTGACGAGGAGCGCGAAGTCGTCGCCATCGGCGCCACGTTCGACGTCGATCCGCCGGAAGCCGGTGTTGCCGAGCGGATATAGGCCGTCGGAAATGAGCGTCACATCGTAGAGACGCGGCTCGCCATGCGTATGCGGCCACCAGGGTTCGATGTCGGAAAGCTTGAGGATGGCCGAATAATGGCTGTCGCCGATCTTCTCGAAAGGCTGCTCCATGCCACCGCAGCGCAGCAGCATCGCCGGCTCCTCGGCATTACTGTGCAGGGAAACACTGAGACGGCCGACGCCATTCTCGTCCAACACGGCGCGGATGGCGACATTGTCGATCGAGACGGGATTGCGCCGCACCAGCGAAATCGGCCGCCATGGCCCGATCGCGTGGATATCGGGGCACCAGCCCGGCATATGGCCGAGTAGCGTCGTGCGGAAATTCTTCAGCCCCGCCGGCGTGATCATCTGCGGCCGCCAGCGTGCGCGCGGACCAGGCTCCGACAGGCGGGGGCCGAGCGCCCGGAAACACAGCGCCAGCTCGTCGCCGCCGGTAAGCGTCACGGGAATCTCATGCGCCGTGAACATGCTTTCGGAAAAGAGGATTTCCTGGCCATTCAGAAAGACATGACACAGCGTCGCAAGTCCCGCAAAACGCAGGATCGCCTCTCCGGGCTCGGCATCGAAGAGCCGGCAGAGATACCAGGCGTCTTTGGTGTTCAGCGACTCGGGATTTTCCCGGTCGAACAGTCCGGCCTTTTCGAGCGCTGAAGCAACGGTACCGGGAACGGGCGCCGGAATGAACTGCGCGGAGAGATGAATGTCGTGCGGTACCGCGCAGGCGCCCGGTTCCGTCAGGATCAGGTTCCAGCCTTCGGAAAGCAGACTTTCCTCCGCACCGATGCTTGCCAAACGCCCCCGCATGGTCAGATCTCCGGCCTCAGATTCGCTCCACAAGCGATGCCATCATGGAATCCCATGCATCGGCGGCCGGATCAAGGGCCGCCTGCAGCGGCTCGAACTTCCTTCGGGCGATGGCGCGGGCAAGCTGGAACTGCACGGATTTCGCCGCATCCGAAATGCGCCGCGCCTGCTCCGCGGCAGCCGCGAATTCATCGGGGGAAAGCCAGGTCAGGTGATCGGCCGCCAGCTCGAAATTGGCGCCCACCTGGCGAAGCGTATTGAAGGCATATTTGTGGAAGAAGCCGAACGGCCGCTCCGCCACCGCTTCGACCTGTTGCGGAAAGACGCTGGCAAAGGCGCGGATCGGGTTTTCGCGAGGACGCCTGGTGAAATGAAACTCGGCAAGGCGCCGCGCGATCGCGCGCAGATGCGGTTCATTCGCCGGCTTTTCCGGGAACCGCGCAAATTCCGTATAGGGCAGGAACGGCGCGTCGTTTTCCGTCAGATGCAGCTGGAACAGCCCGTCGAAATCCTCGCCTTCGAGAAGGAAATAGCCGGCATTGTGAAAATACTCGACGCGCTTGGCCGCAACATCAAGCCGGTTGATCGCTACCGTCGTCTTGCCGTGCTCCTGCCGGTAGGCGGTGCCGCGCGTATCCGGCATGTAAAAGGAATCCATCTCGATCAGGCAGAGGCGGCCCCGGGCAATCTGCACCTCGACATGCCGTTCGACACGGTCGTAAATCGCAAGCTCGGTCGCGCGAATACCGTAGAGCGCTTCGAGATCTTCGAGCGGCACCTTGAAGAAGGTGAACTGGTCGCCTTCGAAATCCTGCGCCAGGGTGAAACCCAGCATCGCCTCGGGCGCAACGCTCGATGTCGCCAGCACCTCGATCCAGAGATCGACGTAGCAATTGGTTTCCGGCCAGGCGCGCTCACTGGAATGCAGCGCGTGCTGAGGGTAAGTTTCCGGGTCGATCCCCGAAAATACCGATGTCATCGACCGGCTCAGCCCCACAGCGTTTTCCGCACGCTGGCCGGCCATTCCTTCACGTCGAGCCCGTGATGGTGGAACAGCGCAAGCGCAATACGCTCCAATCCGAAGCCGACGCAGGCGGTGTGCGCAACGCTGCCGTCTTCGAGGTTCAGCCCCCATTTCGCACCAAAGGCATCCTGATGATAATTGAAGCTCATGCAGGCGGTCGGATTGGCGGTCGAGGTGATCGGGATCAGCAGTTCGAATTTCAGGTTCTGGTCGCGCTGATTGTTGGCGAGCATCTTGCCGGCGCGGCCGAAGAACGGATCGTTGGCGATATCGATCGTTACATTGAGGCCGACGGCCTTCATCATCTCGACGCCGCGATCCATCCAGAGTTGGCGGAAATCGGTGACGTGTTGTTCGGTGCCCATGCAGATATATTCGCGCATGCGGAACAGCTGCTGGCGGGCTGGATCTTTCGACGGCTCGTGGCGGAAGCAATAGGATTGCAGGTCGAACAGGCCGCCGGTTTTCGGCAGGTTGCCGCGCTTGGCGATCGTTGGATAGAGCGGATAGCAGGCAGCCGGCGTCAAGACGATGTCGGTCGCCTCCTGCCCCTTGGTCCAGTCTTCGCCGACTTCCATGCATTGCAGCAGGCTGACGTGATCGAGTTCGCTGCCGCAGAAGCTGTGCACCGTGCCGGCCAGCTGCGGGAAACTCTTCATGTAGCCGCTCTTTTCGAAGAAGGCGCGGTTCATGCCGGGCGGAAAACGCATGGCCTCCGCACCATCGCCGCCGCCGACCTTGTCGATCAGGCGCTCGAAGGCGGCGATTACTTCTTCGAACTGGCCGCTGCGGCCGTAGAGCCCGTCGATGCCCGTATCGATCAGCAGGCCGGCTTCGAAAAGCCGGTCGAGAAACGAGGTCTGCATATCCATGACTGTCACCCCAGTAGGCTAGTGTCCTGCTTATGGACAAGAAGCATGCTCGACGTATTGCCGAGGATGCGGTCATTCGAAATCATCAGCTGCGCGGAATGCGCGTCGCGCAGATGGCGTCCAAGGCTGAAGGGCGTGCCGTTCTTGTAGCCCATGATGCCGCAGATCAGCATGGCATGGTTGACGATCTCCAGGATCGTCTCGGAAGAAGCGATCTTGACGTTGTTCATCGTCACGGCAAAGCCCATCGAGGACAGCCTGTCGACATCGACCTTGGCATCCTCATAGGCCTTGAGGCCGGCGACCACGTTGGATTTGACCATCTGCAGCAGGTTCGAAACCTCGGCAAGACGCAATGCGCCCGGCGGCTGGATATCGGGCGCCTTGCGGGCGGCGGCGCGCACGAAGGCCTGGGCACGGGCAACGGCATCGACCGCGATGCCGTACCAGACGCCGCTCCAGAGCAGATGCGAGGAGGCGAGCATGGATTGCGCCGCGATCTCGGCGAAAGGCTTCGGCAGGATCTGGCAAGCCGGCGCTTGCCCCTTGAAGAGGAAGCCGTCGGAGCAGGTGCCGCGCATGCCGAGCGTATTCCAGACATGCGTCTTTTCGAGCGTGTACTGGTCGTGGAGGAAGGCCGTCAGCACCTGGTCGGAGGAAGCCGCCTGCGCGTGGGCACGCGAGGTGATGAGAATGGCGTCGGCATGCGAACCGTAGGAAATGACGGTGGCATCCTTTTCGAGGCGGCAGGTATCGCCGTCTACCTCGACCGCGCAAATGCTGTTGCGCAGATTTCCGCCGATCCCGCCCTCGGTAGTGGCGGAGGCGATCAGCAGCTGATCGGCGGCGATGCGACGCATGAAGTCGCAATGCCATTCGCTGTCGGCGCCGTGTTCAACCACGCTCGACAGCTTGATGTGATGCATGGCGAAGACCATCGCGCTCGCCGCGCAAGCCTGGCCGAGCATCGAGCACAATTCGGCAATTTCGGTGATCGAGGCGGATTCACCGCCGAGATGACGCTGCACCTGGATGCCGAGCAGCCTTTCGGCCTTCATCGCATCGACGGCTTCCCGGGGGAAACGGCTCTCGGCATCGACGGCATCGGCGTGTTTGGCCGCGATTTCGGCGACACGAGCGACCCTTGCGACAAGACCGTCCTGCATGATCTTGACGGGGAAACTCATCAGGCGACCTTCCGGCTGTCCTGGATGATATCGACCGTTTTGGCGATCGCCGAGATGCTCGCGAAGGATTTGCGGTTCAAGAGATTGTCGGGAAACTCGATGTCGAACGCCTCTTCGATGCCAAGCATCAGCTGCACGGAAGCAAAGGACGTCAGACCGGCCGCATAAAGATCGGCATCGTCGGCGATCTGGTCGATCGACGCAGGAAGTTTGCCGAATTTGGCTACGAGGTCGCGGATTGTCTTATTCATCCCATCACTCCAAGATTCTCATGATCCCGAACCGGCGTTTCATCGCCTTGTCATGAGCGTTCTTTTAGTGCGGAAAACAGAACATTCCGCTAATTTATAGCGTTAAATATGATTGAGGCTCACAGTTAGGATTTTAGCGATTGCCGGGGCTGAAGTTATAATACCTATTATAAATCAATCGACTAAACCTGTTTCGACGACGGAATTCGACGCAATTTTCGCCGCGACGAGTACAGAAATGACACGAAAAGCATCGCTTTGCGTCAATCGACGGGCGGATAGGAATGCTCGCCGCCGCGATAGTCCGAGACGGAATAACATCCGTCGCCGCTTTTTTGGATGGCGCCACTGCTTATAACGGCCTTGCCGTGGCCGCCCGGGATATCGAGGATGTAGGTCGGCTGGCAGAGCCCGGAAATCCGCCCGCGCAGCGCCGAGACAATCCTCTGTCCCTCTTCGATCGTCAGCCTGAAATGGCTGGTGCCGGGCGCCAGATCGGGATGATGCAGGTAATAGGGTTTGACGCGGATTTCAACGAAGGCCTTCATCAGCGCCGCAAGCACGTCGGGATCGTCGTTGACGCCTTTGAGCAGCACCGACTGGCTGACCATGGCAATGCCGGCATCGACGAGGCGGGCGCAGGCCGCACGCGCTTCCAGCGTCAGTTCCCTGACATGGTTGGCGTGCAACGCCACATAGACCGTCTTGCCGCTCGCCTTCAGCGCGGCAATCAACGCCGCATCGATCTTCTCAGGCTCGACGACGGGAACACGCGTATGAAACCGCACGATCTTCACATGCGCAATTTCCCCCAGCGCCTCCATAATCTCGCGGAGCCGGCGCGGGGAAAGCACCAGCGGATCGCCGCCGGTGAGGATGACCTCCCAGATCTCCTCATGGTCTCTGATGTAGTCGAAGGCTGCCTGCATCGCAGCGGCATCGAGCGTGCCGAGACCCTGCGGCCCGACCATTTCGCGCCGGAAGCAGAAGCGGCAATAGACCGGGCAGACATGCACAGCCTTCAGCAGCACGCGATCGGGATAACGGTGAATGATGCCTTCGACCGGGCTGTGGGCATGATCGCCGATCGGATCGGCGCGTTCTTCCAGGGCGACCGTGAGTTCGGCGGCATCGGGCACAAACTGCCGTGCGATCGGATCATCGGGATCGGCGCGATCGATCAGCCTGGTCATCGCTGGCGTCAGGGCAATCGCGTAACGCGCGGCAACCTCCTCCAGCGCTATGCGATCGGCCGGCGCGACCAGCCCTGCCATCACCAGATCGTCGACGCTCTTAATCGGTTTGACGGCATTCATCTTCCATACTCCGCAACTGGCGCCCAGAGCACCTGGTCGATGCGCGACGCTCCCGTCGCCAGCATCACCAGCCGGTCGAAGCCGAGCGCGATGCCGCTGGCCTCGGGCATCAGCGACAGTGCGGCAAGAAAATCCTCGTCGATCGGATAGGTCTCGCCGTAGACTCGCGCCTTCTCGGCCATCTCGATCTCGAACCGCCGCCGCTGTTCGGCAGCATTGGTCAGCTCGCCGAAGCCGTTGGCAAGCTCGACGCCGCAGGCATAGAGCTCGAAACGCTCGGCAACCCTGGGGTCGCCTGCCGAAGGCCGTGCAAGCGCTGCCTCCGAGACCGGATATTCGTCGAGGATGGTGATACGGCCGAAGCCGAGATGCGGCTCGATCTTTTCGACCAGAACCCGGCTGAACAGATCGGCCCAGCCATCGTCAGCGGCGACACGCATGCCGACGCGCTTCATCTCGGCCGCCAAGTGATCGCGATCGGTCGAACCGTCGGCGGCAACAGAGGCGAGAAGATCGATGCCGGCATGCCGTTCGAAGGCTTCGGCAACGCCGATCCGCTCGGGACCGGCGAAGGGATCGCTCTCGCCACCGCGATAGGCAAGCTTCTCAGCCTTCACCGTTTCCGCCGCAAGCGCCAGGATCCGCACGCAATCCATCATCAGGCTCTCGTAGCTTTCGCCGGCCCGATACCATTCGAGCATGGTGAATTCGGGATGGTGCAGCGGCCCGCGTTCGCGGTTGCGATAGACATGGGCAAAACAGGAGATGCGTTGCTCGCCGGCCGCCAGCAGCTTCTTGCAGGCGAATTCCGGCGAGGTGTGCAGGTAGAACGGCGCCCTTTGCCCGTCCGTCGTCAGGGCTTCCGTGGCGAAAGCATGCAGATGCGCTTCGTTGCCCGGCGAGACCTGCAGCACGGCCGTATCGACCTCGATGAAATCCTCGCGCGCGAAAAACCCGCGCAGCGCCGCCTGGATCGCATTGCGCCCGATCAGGAACGGACGGCGATCGGCGTGCGCGGACGGGGTCCACCAGGGGGACGCTTTGGCCGAAGAGTTCATTCCAAGCTTTCTTCGCCGGAGAAGCCGGTATAGGGATGGCTATTTCCCGGATTTTAGGTTAGTTGCGCCCCAAAGAAAAATATTTCCGTCTTGGAGGCTCGACAGTCCTCTACGACGGTGAAAGCCGAGTTACAAGGAAGTCTTATGGTCAAGGTCATCGCCTCTTCGGTCCGCAAGGGCAACGTTCTCGACGTGGACGGCAAACTCTACGTCGTTCTCACCGCCCAGAACTTTCATCCGGGCAAGGGCACGCCGGTCACCCAGGTCGACATGCGCCGCATCGTCGACGGCGTGAAGGTTTCCGAGCGCTGGCGCACCACCGAACAGGTCGAGCGCGCCTTTGTCGAAGACGTCTCCTTCCAGTATCTCTATGAAGATGGCGAGGGCTTCCACTTCATGAACCCGGCGACCTACGACCAGGTCGTGGTCGATGTCGAAACCATGGGCGATCAGAAGGCCTTTCTTCAGGAAGGCATGTCCTGCATCCTGTCGATTCATGAAGGCATTGCGCTGGCGCTCCAATTGCCGCGCCACGTGACGCTCGAAATCATGGAGACGGAACCGGTCGTCAAGGGCCAGACGGCATCGTCCTCCTACAAGCCTGCCATGCTGTCGAACGGCGTGCGCACCCTTGTACCGCCGCACATCAATGCCGGCACCCGCGTCGTCATCGCGACGGAAGACAATTCCTACGTCGAACGCGCCAAGGATTGATCGCTGGTTTCAGCCTATCGAAGAGGCCGGCCCACGCCGGCCTTTTTTGTGTCCGCAAATCTCACAAATGCGGATTGCGCGGCCGGTATTTCCGCACGAGCTTCTGATTGACCTCGGCAGCGCCTGGCATGTTGGCGCTGAGATAGATCGGCGGATCGCCGGCCTTCGCAAGTTCCGAGGCGACTTCGGCAAAGATCGCATTGATCACCGTCACCCCGACCGCCGTCGAGACCGGCCCGACCCGAAATCCCGTGCCTTCGAGATCGAGAACGGCATCCCCCGGCGGCAGTCCGTTATCGAGCACCACATCGGCGACGTCGGCGAGCCGCCGGCGCCCATTGGCGATCGCCGAGGAATAGGCAATTGAAGTGATGGCGATCACCTTTGCGCCGATCTCGCGCGCATAGTCGGCGGCCTCGATCGGCGCAGCGTTCACGCCCGAATTGGAGGCAATTATAATGACGTCGCCCGGCTGTATGCCGTAACGCTCCAGCATCGGCCGCACCAGACCCTGTGTGCGCTCATAGACCGAGCTGATGACCGCCCCCTCATGCAGCATGGCCGAGCCGACCAGCACCGGCACGGTGAATGCGAGACCGCCGGCGCGATAGTGCACCTCTTCCGCCAGCATATGCGAATGGCCGGTGCCGAAGACATAAACGCGCTTATCGCCGCGGGCAGCGTCGAGGATGACCGCCGCTGCCTGCGCCATCGGCTCGGCAAGCGCGCTCTTCAGCGTCTCCAGCCGGCCGATCAGATTGGCGAAGTAGGCATCCGTGATATCGGTCATCCCACGTCTCCTTGATGTCAGGCCGCCTCGCCGCCGAGCCATGTGGCGGTAACTGTGAGGGCATCGGTGAGATGCACCAGATCGGCGCGCGCGCCCGGCGAGAGATGGCCGCGGTCGCCAAGCCCGAGGAACCGGGCGGGATAAAGCGTCGCCATGCGCAAGGCTTCGGCGAGCGTCAGCTCCAGATAGGTGACGCCGTATCGGATCGTCGAGATCATATCGACGTCGGAACCGGCGAGCGTCCCGTCGGAAAGCACCAGCTTCGAGCAGAACCCGCCCTTTTCGCGCCGGACGGTGCGCCCGTTCAGCGTGAACGAGTCCTTCCCAGACCCGACGAGCGACATCGCATCGGTGACGAAGAACAGCTTGCCTTCGCCGCGCTTGGCGCGCAGCGCCGTGCGTAGGGCTTTCGGATCGACGTGATGACCGTCGGCAATGATGCCGCACCAGACCGAGGGATGGTCGATCGCCGCGCCGACGAGACCGGGCGCCCGGTGTCCAAGCTGGCTCATGGCGTTGAAGAGATGCGTGACGCCCCGCGCGCCGGCATCGAAACGCTCTTCAGCCGCCTCGCTCGAACAATCGGAATGGCCGATGCTGATGGTGACGCCGGCCTCCGCGAGTTCGCGCACCTGGGCAACCGTCACCTGCTCGGCGGCCATGGTGACAAGCAGCGTGCCGATCGCTTCACGCGCTCGAATGAAGGCCTTGACGTCGCTATCTTCAACCGGCCGCATCAGTTCGGCCAGATGCGCGCCCTTGCGGGCGGGCGCCAGATGCGGCCCTTCGAGATGCAGGCCGGCGACGCCGCGGTTGGCCTTGACGGCCTCTGTCGAGGCCTCGATCGCGGCAATGGACGCTTCAGCCGTATCGGTAATCAGCGTCGGCAGCAGCGATGTCGTGCCATAGGGCCGGTGGCCGTCGGCAATGATCTCCATCGAAGCGGCTGATGGTTCGTCGTTCAGCATCCTGCCGCCGCCGCCGTTGACCTGCGCATCGATGAAGCCGGCCGACAGAACGCCGCCGGCAAACGTCACCGTCTCGCCCTCAGGCAGATCGTTTCTCGCAACGATCGCTTCGACACGGCCATCGGCAACGAGAAGCGCCTTGTCGTCATGGAAGCGCTCGCCGTCGAAGATACGGGCGCCGACGAAGATCTTGCGGGCCATCAGACCGTCTCCGTCACCTTGAGCAGGTTCGCCGGCTTGTCCGGATCGAAGCCCTTACGGCGCGTCACCGACTCGATCAGGCGGTAATAGACGAGCAGCGATACCAGCGGATCGACCAGGCCGTTGCCCGTCGTCGGCACGCGCAGATTGACGCCGGAGAGCGGCTGCGCCGAGAAGCCGACGGTGGTGGCGCCGAGCTTCTGCAGACGCTCGAGCGCCTGGCGGTTGTTGGCGAAGGCGGCATCGTCGGGCGCGAAGGCAACGATCGGAAAGCCTGGCTGCACCAGCCGCATCGGGCCATGCATCAGTTCCGCCAGCGAGAAGGCCTCGGCATGCAGGCCGGAGGTTTCCTTGGCCTTCAGCGCTGCTTCGAGCGCGATTGCAAAAGCCGGACCGCGGCCGCCCGTATAGAGCGAGGTCGCGTTGAAGAGCACCTCTTCGGCTGCCGCCGTATCGATCCCGGCGGTTGCCGACAGTGCCTCTGGCAGCTTGCCGAGTGCCGCCTGCAGGTCGGATGCGCCGCCGATCGCAGCCGTCACCCCGGAAAGGGCGGCGACCGAGGCAATGAAGGATTTCGTCGCCGCGACGCTCTTTTCCGCGCCGGCATTGAGGCCGAGAACGATATCGGCCTGTTTGGCCAGCGGACTGTCGGTGACGTTGACGACGGCGATCGTCGTCGCCCCGCCTTTCTTGGCCGCTTCCTGAAGCGCGACGATATCGGGGCTGGCGCCCGATTGCGAGACGGTGAAATGCACGCCGCCCTTCAGATGCAGCGCGGCACCGTAGACGGAAGCGATCGACGGACCGACGGATGCGACCGGAACGCCGCAGGTGATCTCGAAGAGATATTTGAAGAAGGTGGCGGCGTGGTCGGAAGAGCCGCGCGCCGCCGTCGTTACCACGCTCGGGCGGGTGGACGAAAACAGCCGGGCGATCTCGGCAAAGACCGGTTTTTCCTTTTCGAGAAGGGTGGCCACCACCGCCGGCGACTGGCCGGCTTCCTGCAGCATCAGCGACTGGTTCTCACTCATAGGTCATCTCCGATTCTCAATTCTGCAACGAAATCATAGGCATCGCCGCGGTAATGCGAGCGGGTATATTCGACGACGCGCTGGTCTTCCAGGCGCGAGACACGTTCGATCAGCAGCGCCGGCGCGCCTGGTGTCACGTTCAGGATCGCCGCCGAGGACGGGTCGAGCGTGACCGCCGTCAGCCGCTGCAGCGCGCGCACCGGCCGGTGGCCGCTGGCCGTCAGCGCATCATAGAGCGATCCCTCGCCACCGGCATCGTCGCCCAAGAACTTCATCGGCACCACGGCGCGTTCGATCGCCAGCGGCAGGCCGTCGGCGAGGCGCAACCGGTCGAGCCTGAGAACCGGTTCGTCGCCGCCGAGGCCGAGCAGGAAGGATTCCTCCGGCGACGGTGTATTGACTGCCCGCGACAATATCCGCGCAGCCGGCAGACGCCCGCGCGAACGCATGTCGGCGGAGAAGGAGGAAAGCCGCCAGAGCGACTGTTCCATGCGCTCCACCCTGCTTGATACGAAAGTACCGCTTCCGTGGCGCGATTCCAGTGCACCCGACGTCATCAGATCGCGATAGGCGGTCCGCACGGTGACACGGCCGAGCTTCAAAGCCTCGGCGAGGTCGCGTTCACCCGGAAGCGCCGTGCCGGGCTTCAGCAGGCCTTCCTGGATGAGGCCGGTCAGCGCCTGCGCCAGCCGCTTGTAGAGCGGACCGGTCAACGCCTCATCACGCAGGCCGCGGCTGTTCAGTTCCGCTATCAGACTGGTTCTATCCATAGGCACACAATAGAACCTATCTAGAACCAATCGGCAAGATGGAATCGCGTGCAGGCAAGAAAAAACCTCCCCGGGGACCGGAGAGGTTCATAACGACAAATTTTGACAGCGGTGCGTCGACAGCACCGCGCGCCTGAAAAGGCCGTCAGCTCTTGGAGAAGATATAGTCCGTTTCCTGGCGCAGCACCTCGCCGGGGCGCAGCACCGCGTTCGGGAAACCTTGGTGATTGATGGCATCCGGCCAGACCTGCGTCTCCAGGCAGAAGCCGGCAAACGGACCGTATGTACGCCCGCCGAGACCGGGCGCCCCGGTATTGAGCTTGAAACCGGCATAGAACTGCACGCCCGGCTCGGTGCTGCGCACCTCAAGCGACACACCGGAATAGAGGCTGCGG
Organism: Rhizobium leguminosarum bv. trifolii WSM2297; assembly: GCF_000271845.1. The sequence goes on from NZ_JH719395.1 coordinate 3,456,132, forward strand.
GCAAGCGCGACGCTGCGCTTGGCGGTGCGCTCGGCCGACAGGCAGAAATTATGGTCGTACAACGCCTGTTCGCTGCCGACGATACGCTTCATCGGCGCCATCTCGCGGAAATCGAACTCCGTCCCCTCGACGGACCGGATCTCACCGGTCGGCACCTGCCTCTCGTCGGTCGGAAGATAGTGATCGGCAGCGATCATGATGTCGTGGCCAAGCGCATCTTCGCGGCCATCGAGATTGAAATAGGCGTGCTGGCAGACATTGGCGAGCGTCGGCTGGTCGCTGGTCGATTCATAGGTCACCGACAATTCGCCGTTGCCGTGCACCCAAAACGTTGCCTGGATGGTGCAATTGCCGGGATAGCCGGCGCGACCATTCGGATCGACGATCTTCAGCACCACGCGGTCGACGTCATGCTCGACGACTGTCCAGTTGCGTTTGGCGATATTGTCGCTGCCGCCATGCAGATGCGTGACGCCATTTTCGTTCGGCTCCAGCTGATAATCCTTGCCGTCGAGCGTGAACCTGCCGCCACCGACACGGTTGGCGCAGCGGCCGGGCGTCGCGCCGAAATAGGCCGAATAGAGCGGATAGCTGTCGAATTCCTCAAAGCCCAGCTGCAGCGGCGCCTCGTGCCCTTCCAGGCGCAGATCCTGGATGACCGCGCCCCAGGTGATGATCTTGGCCGTCAGCCCGCCGCCCTTGATGACGACACGATAGACGGTCTCTCCCGCCTTCGTCTGCCCGAAAACTTCCCGCTGCAACTTATCCGACATGATCGACCGTCCGTTTGATATCTAGCATTCCGACCGGAACCTGCCCGCATTTGTTCCAAACCGCAACCTGCCAGGATCAGAAAGGAACAACGCTCACAGATCCGTGCCGATCTCCTCCACATCAAAGGGCGTCGTCTGGTAAATTTCGTTGATCCAGTTGCCGAACAAAAGATGCGCATGGCTGCGCCAGCGGTTCTGCGGCGCAAGCGCCGGATCATTATGCGGGAAATAATTGTGCGGCATCTTGATCGGCACGCCGGTATTGACGTCGCGGAAATATTCGTCGGACAGCGACGTAGAATCATATTCGACGTGGTTGAACATATAGAGCCGCCGGCCCCGCTTCTCGTGCACGAGGCAAACGCCCATCTCGCTGGATTCCATCAGGATCTCCAGGCTTTCGGATTTCTCGATATCGGCGCGGCGCACCTCCGTCCAGCGCGACACCGGCACCTCGAAATTGTCGGAAAAGCCGTTGAGATAGATGGAGGAAGGTTTCAGGTTGCGGTGGCGGTAGACGCCGAAGGCCTTCTCCTTCAGCTCGTATTTCGGAACGCCGTGGAAATGATAGATCGCCGCCATCGCGCCCCAGCAGACGTTCATCGTCGAATGCACATTGGTTTCCGTCCAGTCGAGAATCTCCTGCATCTCCGGCCAATAGGTAACGTCCTCATAGGGCAAAAGCTCGATCGGCGCCCCGGTGATGATGAAACCGTCGAACTTGCGGTGCTTCACCTCCTCCCAGGTCTGGTAGAAGGCAAGCAGGTGATCTTCGGAGGTGTTCTTCGCCTTGTGGCCGCCGATGCGGATCAGCGACAGCTCGACCTGCAGCGGCGAGGCGCCGACGAGTCGGGCCATCTGCAATTCGGTCTTGATCTTGTTCGGCATCAAGTTGAGCAGGCCGATCTGCAGCGGACGGATATCCTGACGGATCGCCAGCGTCTCGGTCATAACCCGCACACCCTCTTGAACGAGAGTTTCAAAGGCGGGCAGCGTATCGGGGATCTTGATGGGCATTGCGGTCACTCGATCAAAAAAGCAAAAAACCGGCGGCGAAAAAATCGCTACCGGTCCGCACGCGGCCCTTTAGCGACTTTTTTAACGTGGCTGCAAGCCGGCCGGCCAAATCACCACGGATGCTTTAATTAGTCTTAGTCTAGCCACGAATCAACCGGCGAATGCACGCAGTGGCGAATCAGGCAAGCATCATCACAGTTTAATGACTGATAGAATCTGTTGATAGACCGGTAACGCCACCATGTTAATAATGGTAAGCATGGGCGATGTTGGAAAAGCGTGATGGCAGATAAGACCGAGGGGAGGCCGGGCATCCGAAGGCAGGATGGAGTAGGGTATGATCTCAGCCTGACTTACCGCCTCGGAGTGATGTTCTCAGCATTCTGGAATTCGGACGTGCGTGGCAAGGTGCTGTTTCTGGCGACCGTGCTGATCGTCGTCATCCTGGCGACGGCCTATGGCCAAGTCATCCTCAACGAGTGGAATGCTCCCTTCTACGACTCACTGGAACGCCGCGACCTCGGCGAATTCTTCCATCAGCTTGAAATCTTCGCGATGATCGCCGGTACGCTGCTGCTGCTGAATGTGCTGCAGGCATGGCTGAACCAGATGACGGCGCTCTATATGCGCGAAGGCCTGTCGCGCGATCTCGTCGATCAGTGGCTGAAGCGCAAACGGGCGCTGCGGCTGGCCTCCAGCGGCCTGATCGGCGTCAATCCGGACCAGCGCTTGCACGAGGATTCCCGCAACCTTGCCGAAAGCACCACGGGGCTCGTTCTCGGCCTGCTGCAGGCGACCATTCTTCTCGTCAGCTTCATCGGCGTGCTCTGGGAGCTTTCCAGCGGCTTCATCTTCCACATCAGCGGCCACAGCTTCTCCATTCCGGGCTATATGGTCTGGGCGGCGATGTTCTACGCCGCCTCCGCCTCGGTGCTGAGCCAGGTCGTCGGCCGCAAGCTGGTGAAGCTCAATGCCGACCGCTTCTCGAAGGAGGCCGAGCTTCGCTTCACCCTGATGCATGCCAACGAGAACATGCCGGCAATCACCGTTGCCCGCGGTGAGGAGAACGAGCGCCGGCGCATCAACACCGACATCAGCTCGGTGCTGAGGGTCGTCAAGCGGCTCGCCATGGCCAATACCAACCTCACCTGGGTTTCGGCCGGCTACGGCTGGCTGGTGATCGTCATCCCGATCATCGTCGCTGCGCCGGCCTATTTCTCCGGCGGCCTCACTCTTGGCCAGCTGATGATGTCGGTCGGCGCCTTCAACCAGGTCAACACGGCGCTGCGTTGGTACGTTGCCAATTTCGGCCCGATCGCCGAATGGCGCGCCACGCTGATGCGCGTCACCGATTTCCGCCAGGCGCTGGTCGACATGGAGGAGGATTACGACCTCAAGGACAGCATTGCCTATGAAGCCACCGCGCCCGACACGCTGACGCTGAAAGATATCGTCATCGTCGCCAAGATCGGCGAAGAGATCGACGAATGCGGCGGATTCCGCCTGCGCGAAACCGATGTGGTGATCAAGGCCGGCGAAAAGATCATGATCAACGGCGATCACAGCGTCAACCGCAAGCTGCTGTTCCAGGCGATGGCCGGCCTCTGGCCGTGCGGCAGCGGCACGATGGGCCTGCCGCCGATCGACGACATGCTGTTCGTTCCACAGGTAGCCTATGTCCCTGGCGGCTCGCTGCGCGAGGCGCTGGCCTTTCCCGAAAGCCCCGATGCCTATGAAAAAGCAGCCGTCGAGGCAGCCCTGGAGAAGGCCGGCCTGCATTCGCTGATCGCACGGCTCGAAACCCGCGCCCGCTGGGACAAGCTGCTCGACAGCGACGAACAGAAGGCGATCGGCTTTGCCCGCCTGCTTCTCGTGCGTCCGCGCTGGATCGTCTTCGACGAAGTGCTGGAAGGCATGGAGCCGGAATGGCAGGAAACGATGGCCAAACTTCTGACCACCATGCCCGAAACCGGCATGATCTATATCGGCCGCTCCGAGGCCTATCTCGAGGCGCTGCAGCCGCGCGTCCTGCATCTGCAGGCGCTGCCGTCGAAATCCGAGGAACCGCAGCAGCAGCAAATCGCCCAGACCGGCGCCAGTGCCGGTACGAGCGCTGCCGCCGTGCCCACGCCGGCGCTCTAAGCCAATTACATCGGCGGCATAATGCCGTTGAGGCCGACGGCGACCTGGCTGGCCGTGATGCTGCCATCCGCCGCCTTCTCGCCGGTGACGATGACGCCGGCGCCAGCCTTCAGATCGTCCTTGGTCGCCGGCGCCAAGGTCACGATCGGGGTCGCAGCGGCGATGGTGATGGTTTTTTCCTTGCCCTGATAGGTCAGCGTGATCGTGTGGCCGTCGACGGATTTGACGGCGTTGCTGACGGTCGCGTTGGTCATCTGGCTGTTCGGCTGCGCATCCCAGGGACGGTTGCCCTCGCCGGTCCCCTTCATCGACGCCGGAAAGATCAGCACCTCGATCGCCCCATCCGGGGCGGTGCCTTTCGGCAGCGAGGCGACGCCGACGAAATCGCCGGGCTTGATATCCTCGACCGAAGCTTTTTTGATGCCGCCGACCTTCCAGCCGGCTTTTAGCGTGATCGTCGCATCGCTGCCTTCGCGCGTCTTGACGATAAGCTTGTCGCCGCTGAGGTTTTCGATGGCGCCGCGAACGCGAATGCGGTTGCTATCCTGCGCCTCTGCGGCTTGCGATAGGGCAAGCGCAACAAGGCCGCCGGCAGCTAAGGCCATGAAAGTTCTGGAAGGAGGCTTGCGAGACATATGACTTTTCCTTGTCGCCATTGCGGTCGGCAATATCCTTACAGCGCCGCGCGTCTTTCAGACGCGCAAAGGACGCTGGAACACTTGGATTTGCTGCCGGACGGCACCCTATGCGGGGCGGCGATACACTGGCCAATCAAGGAAAGGTGAGCCGAGGAGTTTGAGAAGCCTCAGCCTTCCAGCTCTTCCCGCAGCATTTCGAGCTCCAGCCACTCCTCTTCCATCTTGGTGAGGCCGGCGCGCAGCTTCTCCATCTCGCTGGCGAGCCGGTTGAAGGCTGTGGGATCACGCGTGAAAAGATTGGGGTCGGCCATCATCTGCTCGCGCTTGGCGATCTCGGCTTCGGCTTTCGCCATTTCCTTCGGCAGATTATCCAACGCGAATTTCTGCTTGAAGGAGAGCTTGCCCTTCGAGTTCCCCCCGGAAGGCGCTGCCTCCTGGGTTTTCGGTTTCTCAGCCGCCTTCTCGGCCCGCTTGCGCTCATCGAGCGCGCCCTTGCGCTGCGCAAGCATGTCGGAATAGCCGCCGGCATATTCGATCCAGCGTCCGTCCGGCGCATCCGGCGCGGCAGGTGCGATCGTCGAGGTCACGGTGCGGTCGAGGAAATCGCGATCGTGGCTGACGAGAATGACGGTGCCGGGAAAACCGGCGACGATTTCCTGCAGCAGGTCGAGCGTCTCGATATCGAGATCGTTGGTCGGTTCGTCGAGGATCAACAGGTTCGTCGGACGGGAGAGAATACGCGCCAGCATCAGCCGGGCGCGCTCGCCGCCGGAGAGGCTTCTGATCGGCGTGCGCGCCTGTTCCGGCTGGAACAGGAACTCCTTCATATAGCCGGTGACATGACGCTGCTCGCCGTTGACGAGCAGGTTTTCGCCGCGCCCATCGGTCAGATAGTTGGCGAGCGTGTCCTCGGGATCGAGATCCTCGCGTTTCTGGTCGAGTGTCGCGATCTCAAGATTGGTGCCGAGCTTTATCGTGCCGCTATCGGGAGAAAGCTGCCCGGTCAACATCTTCAGGAGTGTCGTCTTGCCGGCGCCGTTCGGCCCGACCAGACCGATGCAATCGCCGCGATGCACGCGGATCGAAAACGGTGTGACGATTGCCCGCTCGCCGAAGCTCTTGGTGATCTTGTCGGCTTCGATCACCAGCTTGCCGGATTCCTGCGCGTCCGAAGCCGTCGCCTGCACCGTGCCCTGCGGTCCCTTGTGGCCGCGATATTGCGATCGCATGGTCTGCAGCTCGCCGAGACGGCGCATGTTGCGTTTGCGCCGCGCCGTGACGCCGTAGCGCAGCCAGTGCTCCTCACGCTCGATCGCCTTGCCGAGCTTGTGCTGCTCCAGCTCCTCGGCCTCCAGCACCTGGTCGCGCCAGGCCTCGAAATGCGAAAAGCCCCTGTCGAGCCGGCGCGAGGTGCCGCGATCGAGCCAGACGGTTGCCGTCGACACCTTTTCGAGAAAGCGCCGGTCGTGCGAGATCAGCACCAGGGCGCTGCGCGTCTTCTGCAACTCGCCTTCCAGCCATTCGATTGTGGGAAGGTCGAGATGGTTGGTCGGCTCGTCGAGCAGGAGAATATCGGGCTCCGGCGCCAGCACGCGGGCAAGGGCAGCGCGGCGCGATTCGCCGCCGGACAGCATCTTCGGATCTTCCTCGCCTGTCAGCCCGAGATGGGAGAGCAGATAGGTGACGCGATAGGGGTCGTCGCCCGGCCCGAGACCGGCTTCGGCATAGGCCTGAACGGTGTTGAAGCCGGCAAAATCCGGCGCCTGTTCGAGATAACGCACCGTCGAGGACGGATGACGGAAGACCTCGCCGGACTGCGCCTCGACCAAGCCGGCGGCGATCTTCAAGAGCGTCGATTTTCCCGAGCCGTTGCGCCCGACGAGACAGATTTTGTCACCGGGCTCGATCTGCAGACTAGCGCCCGCCAGAAGCGGTGCGCCGCCGAAGCTCAGAAAGATGTCGTCGAGTTTCAGAATGGGAGGGGCCAAAAATCAGACTCCGGAAAGATCATAGGGCCGGGCGAGCACGATCGCTCGACCGCTGGCCAGCGAAAGGCGAACCTTGCCTTCCGCGACATTGGAAATGGTGCGCGACGAGCCGAAAGGCAGATGGAAATCGGCCAGCGGATAACGCGCATTGTCGATGCAAAGCCCGATCAGCTCGCTGAACCCGAGCACCGAAAACAGACTGTCTTTGGGAAGGTCCAGCTCGATTGCCCCGGCAAGCAGCGGCACGGCCTCTTCCTTCCCCGAGGTCAGCAGCAGGTCGAACCCATCTTCCGCCAGGCTGACAGCCGACAGCAGATGCTGAAGCGCGTGGTCCGAGCGTTCGCCGCCAAGCGCACCAGCGAGGATAAGCCGCCGCGCACCGCGCGCGATCGCTTCCGACACGGCGATTTCGCCGTCCGTCGCCGCCTTTGCCGCGGGATAGGGCTGTTTCGGCACATCGGGAAAGGTGCCTTCGAGATCGGCCGGGGTCGAATCGAAATCGCCGACCCAGAGTTCCGGCGTAATACCGAGTGCGAGCGCATGCCGCATACCGCCATCGGCCGCGATGAAACGGCTGCCGCCGACGGCTTGGCGCAGGCGCTGCGTCAGGCTGAGTTCGCCGCCAAGGAGAATGGTGAAGGTGGATGGGCTCATGGGCATTGCCCTTAGCGCAAACGGGGGGTCGAGGGGAAGGGGCGCGGGCGGATCGGCGCCTTTTGCTTTACAGTGCCGTGCCTCTTCTTTCAGGGTTACCCGCTAGCCCGGCGTGTCCTTGTCACGCGACTGGAAGACTGCCTCGTAACCGGCGATGAAACGCTCGAAGAGCATTGCGAAGCGATCGATATCCTCCTGCGGCCAGTCGGCGACGATCTCGGAGATGATCGCGAGTTTCTGCGCGTGAATCTCTGCAAGCAGATTCTGGCCGACCTCGGTCATGACGACGACAATCCGCCGCGCATCCGCCTGCGAAGCCTCGCGGCGCAGCACGTTGCGCCCGACCATCTCGGCCACCACCCGGCTTGCCCGTGACGGATCGATGCGCAGCATCTCGGCGATCATGCCGACCGTGACTTCGCCGGCACTCTGCGCCCTGCGCACGGCGTCGAGCACATCGAGATGCGAAAGTTCAAGGCCCGGCGCGGCACTCTGGATCGCCAGCCGGCCGATCAACCGCCGCCCGGTCATCAGTCGCATGCGCCCCATGCTCCGGCCGATGCGAGGCACGCTTTCGTCGTCCGGCTCGGCCGGGTTCTTCGAGAGGATCCTGTTCAAGGCTTCGTTCATGGCAGCACCATAACAGAGCGGAATCGGAAATTGAATATGCCGATGTCAATCATGTGCCATTGACAATTATATGCTGACAGCACATAAAAGACCATCCAACCGGAATGACGCCCCCATGGACATGCAACTCGCGCCTGCGCCGCTCGTGACGGATCCTCGTCGCCGGCTTATCCTCTTTTTCTTCCTGATGACGGCCATGTTCATGGCGACGCTGGACAATCAGATCGTTTCGACGGCGCTGCCGACGATCGTCGGCGAGTTCGGTCATCTCGAGCGTTTCGGCTGGATCGGCTCGGCCTATCTCCTGTCGTTGAGTGCCGTCATGCCGCTCTATGGCAAGCTCGGCGATCTCTTCGGCCGCAAATACGTGATGATGACGGCGATCATGATCTTCACCGTCGGCTCGGCGGTCTGCGGCCTTGCGGTCTCGATGAACACGCTGATCGCCGCCCGCCTGCTGCAGGGTCTTGGCGGCGGCGGCATCATGGTGTCGATCTTCGCCGTCAACGCCGATCTGTTCGAGCCGCGTGAACGGGCGCGCTACCAGAGCTATTCCAGCCTGGTGCTGATGGCGTCGGGCGCGATCGGTCCGGTGCTCGGCGGCACGATGAGCGACTTTTTCGGCTGGCGCTCGATCTTCCTCGTCAACGTGCCGATCGGCTTCATCGTGCTCACCGGTCTTGCCTTCATGCTGCCCTATCGCAAGCCGCATCGCCGCCCGAGGATCGATTATGCCGGTGCGCTGCTGCTCGCGCTGACGACGACCAGTATCGTGCTTGCCACCGACAGCAGCGAACTGTTCGGCGCATTGGTCTCGCCGCAGAGTATCGGCATCGTCGCCTTCGGCGTCGTCTGCGCCGTCACCTGGGTATTCGTCGAGCGCCGCGCCCTGGAGCCGATCGTGCCGCTGGAACTCTTTCGCAATTCGACCTTCAGCCTGCTGCTGGTGATCTCGATCATGGGCGGCGCCATCGCCATCGGCATGGTCAACTATCTCGCGCTCTTTCTGCAGACCACCACCGGCCTTTCGCCCTCTGCCGCCGGCCTTCTCTTCATCCTTCTGACGGGCGGCCTCGTCTGCGGATCGCTTTCCGCAGGCCGCATCATCTCCAAGACGGGCCGCTACAAGCCCTTCGCCATTGCAAGCCTGACCTGCAGCGCCATCGCCTTCGCACTGATGTCGCAGATCCATGCGGGAACGCCGATCGCTTTCATCGGCGCGATCATGATGCTGCATGGCATCGGCATCGGCCTTGCCCAGCAGGTTCCCGTCATCGGCGTGCAGAATGCAGCGCCCGCCCGCGACGTCGGCGCCGCCACCGGTTCGGTGACGCTGTCGCGCATGGGCGGCGCGTCGATCGCCATTTCCATCTATGGCGCGATCATCGCCTCTCAGCTTAACAAGGTCGGCGTCTCCATTCCCGGTGTCGCCGATATCGAGCAACTGACGCCGAAGATGATGGCTTCCCTTCCCGAAGCAAGCCGCCAGGCTGTCGCTGATATCTACGCCGCCGCCTTCTCGCCGCTGTTCATGACCGCCTGCGCCATCGCGGTGATCGGTCTTGTAGCCGCTGTCCTGCTGAAGCCTGTGCAACTGCCCCATGCCGGTGAGGCGAAGATGCGGCAACCGACGACGGCGAAAGCCGCGGAATAACGAATCGGGGTGGATACCTCATCAGAAGGCGTTTCCTCCGTGAGACAACTATCAAGGATTGCAATTTTCTCTCCCAACTGCCGCTGTCGGCTCGATTACTTCAATCGGCCCGTTCTTTTTCTGCGCCGTCGATGAATCTCCGCTTTCTGACGGAACTTTCGCCATAATTTCATCCGAGCGAAGGGAGGCCTCAATGAGCGAGGCTTGCCAAAATGCAACGGCGCCACATTTAAACAGAGTTTCGCTATGCAACCGATGCGTAAATCAGCTACAGCAAGGTGTATCGGCCGATTGTGCAGCGCGACATCAGGGGTGCGCACCTGTTGAAATCTCCTTGCCACGGTCGGTGCCAATCTGCGGCGAACCGGCAAAACAGCGACATGATGCGGAGAACCAGACTGGACAGCTTGACGACGTGGAAATCGCCCGCGCTTTCCAGTGATGCCTTCTCCGCGCCGCGGCGCTTCGCGCGTCGCCTGATGCTGCTTTCGGCCGTCGCAATGACGCTGAATGGCTGTCAAACGCTGATGGAGCAATCCTATCAGCCGAGCGTGTCGCCTTCTTCCAATCCGCAAATCGTCGACGAGGTGCAGAAGAACGACCCGCGCGCGGCGATGGGCGCCCGCGAACATCCGCGCATCGTCGCAAGCTACGGCGGCGAATACAAGGACGCCAGGACCGAGCGCCTCGTCGCCCGCATTGCCGGCGCGCTGACGGCGGTGTCGGAAAATCCGAGCCAGTCCTACCGCATCACCATCCTGAATTCACCGGCAATCAACGCCTTTGCGCTGCCGGGCGGTTATCTCTACGTCACCCGCGGCCTGCTGGCGCTCGCCAACGATGCCTCGGAGGTCGCAGCCGTGCTGTCGCACGAGATGGGCCACGTGACGGCCAATCATGGCATCGAGCGGCAGAAGCGTGAAGAGGCGGAGGTCATCGCCAGCCGCGTCGTCGCCGAGGTGCTCTCCAGCGATATCGCCGGCAAGCAGGCGCTGGCCCGCGGCAAACTGCGGCTCGCCGCCTTCTCCCGCCAGCAGGAACTGCAGGCCGACGTCATCGGCGTGCGCATGCTCGGCGAAGCCGGTTACGACCCCTACGCGGCTGCCCGTTTCCTCGATTCCATGGCGGCTTACAGCCGCTTCATGTCGGTCGATCCCGAAGCCGACCAGAGCCTCGACTTTCTGTCGAGCCACCCGAACTCCGCCCAGCGCATCGAGCTTGCCCGCACTCATGCGCGAGCCTTCGGCCAGGAAGGTTCGGTCGGCGACAAGGGCCGCGACTATTATCTCGACGGCATAGATGGCCTACTCTACGGCGACAGCCCGGAAGAAGGTTATGTGCGCGGCCAGACCTTCCTGCATGGCGGCCTCGGCATCCGCTTCGACGTGCCGCCGGATTTCCACATCGACAACAAGGTCGAAGCGGTGATGGCGACCGGCCCGAACGACATCGCCGTCCGCTTCGACGGCGTCGCCGACAATCAGAACCAGAGCCTCACCAACTATATTTCCAGCGGCTGGGTGACCGGCCTCGATCCGTCGACCATCCAGCCGATCACCATCAACGGCATGGAGGCGGCCACCGCGCGCGCCAGCGCCGACCGCTGGGATTTCGATGTCACGGTAATCCGCAACAACTCGCAGATCTTCCGTTTCCTGACCGCCGTGCCGAAAGGCAGCGACGCGCTCGAGCCGACGGCCAATGTCCTGCGCGCGAGTTTCCGACGGATGACGCCGGCCGAAGCTGCCTCGCTGAAGCCGCTGCGCATCCGCGTCGTCACCGTCCGGCCGGGTGAAAACATCTCGACGCTCGCCGCCCGCATGATGGGCACCGACCGCAAGCTCGATCTCTTCAAGCTCATCAATGCCCTGCCCACGGGTGCAGCCGTTTCACCCGGCGATCGCGTCAAGATCATCGCTGAATAAAAAAAGCCCGGCTCGCGCCGGGCAGCTGTGCTGCTGGAGGGAAATAATTTTCAGGCGTAGGCCGCCATATGCGGATCGGCGCTGACCAGCGCGCTGCGGAGCTTCTCCATCGCCCGGCTCTCGATCTGTCGCACACGTTCCTTGGAAATGCCGAGATCGGCGCCGAGTTCTTCGAGCGTGGCACCGTCTTCGGCCAGGCGCCGGGCGCTGATGATCTTCATCTCGCGTTCGTTCAGGTGTTTCAGCGCCGAGGCGAGCCAAATGCGGCGGCGCTCGCCATCGATCATGTTCGAAACCTGCTCGTCCGGCAGCGGATCATCGCTGACGAGGAAGTCCATCTTCTCTGCACTCTCGGCATCGCCGGAGACCGAAGGCGCCTGCAGCGAGGCGTCGTTGCCGGAAAGCCTGGCATCCATCGTCTGCACATCGGCGAGGCTGACGCCGAGCGCCGCGGCGATTTCCTGGTGAATGGACTGCAGCGTCAGCTGCGTGTCACCCTTGGCAAGCTTGGCGCGCAGACGACGCAGATTGAAGAACAGCGCCTTCTGCGCCGAACTCGTGCCGCCGCGCACGATCGACCAGTTGCGCAGGATATAATCCTGGATCGAAGCCCTGATCCACCAGCTTGCATAGGTGGAAAAACGCACGTCGCGTTCCGGCTCGAAGCGAGCGGCGGCCTCCAGGAGGCCGACATAGCCCTCCTGCACCAGATCGCTCATTGGCAGGCCGAAATTGCGGAACTTGCCGGCCATGGAGATGACGAGCCGCATATGAGCCATGGCGATCTGGTTGCGCGCACCACGATCATCGTGATCCTTCCAGCGGATGGCGAGATCGTGCTCTTCCTGACGGGCGAGATAGGGGGCGGCCATCGCGATCTTGATCATGCGCCGGTCTGCAGACATGTTCTTCATTTCGATCTCCTGAAACAGGCCTCTCGCCCTAAATTAACAATAAAACGCACCTTCCGGAACATCGCTGTCCGGACTGAATGGGGGTTCTGAATGCATAAAAGCCTCGCCCCTGGACTTTTCAGGGGGAGGCCCTAATTCTCATCATGTGCCGTTAAGACGGCCGGGCTGGACCTGTTTCTTCACGTTGCCGGATAGGCAATATTGAAAAGGCATGATCCGCTCCTCATCGAACATTGACGGAATAGCAGTTCGCCCGGCGAGGCACGTTGCCCGACGAGCAGTCCGCAATTACGTGTGTTAAACGCGGCACTCGGGAAAAAGTTCCAATAAAAAACCCGGCTTGCGCCGGGTTTTTTGATAGGGAAAACAGGGTCGCCTTAGGCGGCTTCGTCCTGCGAGTCGTCTTCTTCAATCGCCTTGCCGCGCTTCGGACCCTTGTTCAGATTGGTCTCGACGAGGCGGACGGCTTCGGTTTCCGACATCTTGTTGACGGCGGCGATTTCGCGCGCCATGCGGTCGAGTGCAGCCTCATAAAGCTGGCGCTCGGAATAGGACTGTTCAGGCTGATTCTCGGCACGATAGAGATCGCGCACGACTTCAGCGATGGAAATCAGGTCGCCGGAATTGATCTTGGCATCATATTCCTGGGCGCGGCGGGACCACATGGTGCGCTTGACGCGAGCCTTGCCCTGCACGACCTTCAATGCACGCTCGACGAAATCCGTTTCCGAAAGCTTGCGCATGCCGATGCTCATCGCCTTGGCGACCGGAACCTTCAGCCGCATCTTGTCCTTTTCGAAATCGATAACGAAAAGTTCGAGCTTCATGCCGGCAACTTCTTGCTCTTCGATAGCGGTGATGGTACCGACGCCGTGAGCGGGGTAGACGATCGATTCACCGGTCTTGAAGCCATGGCGTGCTGTGGAAGGCTTTTTCTGCTGAGTCGTCATTCTATTCAAAAACTCCCTGTTACGCTTCCGGCGGCGGCCGGAGCCGGGTCAGTCAGGCCCGGGTGAGACGGTAGTATCCGTCGGGTGACTTCACTCTGGTCCCATCGGGCAAAAGCAAAGAACTTCTTGCGCGCGAACTTGGGACCCGGCGCTCAAAGCGTTGATATGACACGGAAACCGCGTACGGATTGGTTTTGCTTTCGTGATGGTTTTGGGCATGCGTCATGCCACAAATGGAACAGTAGGCGAAACCTATCATAAAAATATGAGGAAATCAATAATTTGCTTCGCTTGAGTCATGCGGGCAACACATGTCACCCATATTCCTCACGCAGCTTTTAAAACGTTTCACCCCGCGGCCGCCCGAATCCGGCGACCGAATATGGCCGCCGCCTCAATCGCCGGAACCGGGTTTCTCGGAGAAATATTTCTCGAACTTTCCGGTCTCGCCATCCATTTCCTTGGCCTCAGGCAACGGATCCTTCTTGACCGTGATGTTCGGCCAGATGGTGGCATATTCGGTATTGATCTTCAGCCATTTGTCGAGGCCCGGCTCGGTATCGGGCTTGATGGCCTCGGCGGGACATTCAGGCTCGCAGACGCCGCAATCGATGCACTCGTCGGGATGGATGACGAGGAAATTCTCGCCTTCGTAGAAGCAGTCGACGGGGCAGACTTCCACGCAATCGGTGTATTTGCACTTGATGCAATTGTCGGTCACGACATAGGTCATGAAGAACTCCAGGATTCCATGCGGATGGGGCCGGGCAACCTGGAACGTCGCGCCTATCCCCGTGCCGGAGGAAAAGCGTGGGCAGGCTTGGGAGGCAAGCACGCTTCCGGCAGGTTGTCAGTGACGTATCGGCTTTAACGCCGGATTTCAAGGATAAACGATCTGCAAAAGCCGTCGGCGCAGGCAGAGTTTTCTAATCCTCGTCCGACATCAGCCTGTCGATCGCGCGTCGTTCCTTTTTCGTCGGACGGCCGGTGCCGGTCGCCCGGATCGCCTGCTCGTAGGGGGTGAGGCGTTTTGCCTCATCGGGCGACGGCGACAGGTCCTCGTAGAGCAGGCGGGCCTCCTCATAAGGCCCTCGCCGCTCGCCGGCGAGGCGCATGACGAGAACGACATCGCGCCGCTCCAGCGTCAGCTCGATACGGTCGCCCGGCTTGACCATCTGGCTCGGATGATTGCAGCGCTCGCCGTTGATGCGCACATGGCCCGATTGGACATGGGTTTGTGCCAGCGAGCGCGACTTCACCATGCGCGCGAAGAACAGCCACTTGTCGATGCGCTGGCGCGTACCGCTTGTCGGCTGTGTCTCCCCGCCCATGATTACTTCTTCATCTGCTCCTTGAGAGCTGCGAGCTTGGCGAAAGGTGAATCCGGATCGATCGGCTTCTCCTTGCGCGGCGGCTTGGCCTCGAAGCGCAGCGGCTGCGAAGCGCCGCGGTTGTTGTTGCGATCGTTGCGGTCATTTCGCTCGCCGCGATCCTTGCGGTCCTGCCGGTCGCCGCGTGGCTGGTCGCCCCGCGGCTGGTTGTTGCGGTCGCCTCTTGCCTGCTGCGGCCGGCCGCCATCGCGATTGCCGCCATCCTTGCCGCGGTTGTGACGATTATTGTCGCGGCCTTCGCCGCCGCGATTGCCTTCGCCGCCTTCACCGCCGCCCGGCCGGCGATTGCGGTCGCCGCGTTCCTGGTTCTGACCGCGCTCCTGGCCCTGGCCGCTACGGCGTTCGCCATGGCCGCCGCGCGCCTGGCGCTGATTGTCGTTGCGGCCGCCGAGACGCCACAGCAGAACCGGCTTCGGCTCCACCGGCTCGCCGGCTTCCCCGGAAGCGGAGGCCGCTTCCTCAGGCGCGGATGCCGCTTCCGTGGGAGCGGAGGCTTCATCGGCAGCAGGTGTCTCGATCGCTTCGGCCGCAGCGGCGGTTTCCACCGCTTCCGCCACGGGCGTTTCGACATCAGCCGAAGCCGACTCGGTCGCGGATGGCTCGGCGGCAGTTTCCTCAGCCGCGCCGTCGGCATCGTCGTGATCGGCCTTTTCGGCTGTCTCGTCGGCAGGCGTTTCTGCGGTGGCTGCCGGCGTGGAAATCGCATCCTGGGTCGCAAGATGTGCCGATGCCTCTTCCGCCTTTACGGCATCGGCGCGATAGCCGAGACCTTTGAGGATTTCTTCCATGTCCTCGAGCGTCGCACCGAGGATCGACAGCATTGCCGTCGTCGTCGTGAAGCGGCGGCCGTCATAGGCGCCCTCCGGGCGGTTGTTCTGACCGGGCTTCCACTGCAGCAGCGGCCTGATGATATCGGCAAGTCGTTCGAGGATGTCGATGCGCACGGCCCGCTTGCCGAGGAAACGGAACCCGGCGAGCTTGTAGAACATCCGCTCATAGCTCGGATCGGTGACGACGGAGGTGCGGCCGGCGGCAAGCACCGGAATGAGATCGCCGTAGCCCGGCTTGTCCAAACCGTCGTTCTTCAGCGCCCAGAGCAGCGTGATGAGTTCGGCCGGCGCCGGCTTCAGAAGGGCCGGAACGAAAATATGATAGGCGCCGAAACGCACGCCATAGCGGCGCATCGAGGCGCGGGCCTCCTGGTCGAGCGACTTGACTTCCTCGGTCACGTCACGGCGGAACAGCACGCCGAGATTCTCGACGAGCTGGAAAGCCAGCCCCTTGGCCAGACCCTGCAGGTCCTCGGCGCGCGATAGATCATCGAGCGGCTTCAGCACGGTGCTGATATGATGATTGACGAAGCGCTCGACACGGGCGGCGACATGATCGCGAGCATTGCCCGTCAGCTGCTCGTCGGCCAGCAGTATCACCCGCGGACGCATGATGTGATCGCTGCCCGAAAGCCGCGCCACCGGGTCGCCGATCCAACGGATCAACCCATCCGAACCGATCGCCAGGTCGCTGTTGCCGGCGGCATGGATCCGCGCCGCACGGGCCTCGAATTCGAGCGCGAGCGCTTTCTGCGACGCAGCCTGAACCGCCTTGGCATCCGGTCCGTCCGTTCCCGCCACCTGCGTGAAACGGAATCCGCTCAATTGCCCTACATGATGTCCTTCAACGAAGACATCGCCATTCACACTGATTTCAGCTTCCAGCATCGCATTCTCTCTCAGGCGCTTCATGAGCACAGATGTCCTGCGATCAACAAAGCGTTTCGTCAACCTTTCATGTAACGCGTCGGACAATCGATCTTCGATTTCCCGCGTCTTTTCCTGCCAGTGTGTCGGATCGGCAAGCCAACCAGGCCGATTCGAAACGTAGGTCCAGGTTCTTATCTGCGCGATTCGCGCCGAAAGCGTGTCAATTTCCCCATCTGTCCGATCGGAGCGATGAACCTGTTCCGCGAGAAACTGCTCGTTCACCGTGCCATAGCGGACGAGATCGGAAAAGAGGGTCGAGATAAGATCGGCATGTTGTGCTGGGGTGATACGCCGATAGTCGGGAAGCGCGCAAGCCTCCCAGAGTTTTTCGACGCGGGCCGGCCTGTCGGCAAGGCCGATAACCTCGGGATAACGCGAAAGCTGTTCCAGCGCCTGCTGGTCTACCGCAGGCAGCGCCCGTGTCAGCCCCGGCACGCGCGGCCCCGCCTCGAGGCTGGCGCGCAGCGATGCGATCGAGGAGAAGTCCATTTCGGTCGTGCGCCACTGCAAAACCTTGACGTTGTCGAACTCGTGTCCCTCGATGCGCTGCACCAGCTCCTCGTCGAAGGGCGAAACCTGTCCGGTGACGCCGAAGGTACCGTCGCGCACGTGCCGCCCGGCGCGCCCGGCGATCTGGCCGAGTTCACCGGGATTGAGATTGCGGAACTGGTAGCCGTCGAATTTCCGGTCCTGGGCGAAGGCGACGTGGTCGACATCGAGGTTGAGGCCCATGCCGATCGCATCGGTCGCCACCAGATATTCGACATCGCCAGCCTGATAAAGCGCCACCTGCGCGTTGCGGGTGCGGGGGCTGAGCGCGCCGAGCACGACTGCGGCGCCGCCGCGCTGCCGGCGGATGAGCTCGGCGATGGCATAGACCTCATCGGCCGAGAAGGCGACGATGGCCGAGCGCTGCGGCAGCCGGGTGATCTTCTTCTGACCGGCATAGAAAAGATGCGAAAGCCGCGGCCGCTCGACGACAGTGATGCCGGGCAGGAGCTGCTGCAGGATCGGCTGCATCGTCGCAGCACCCAGCAGCAACGTTTCCTCGCGGCCGCGAAGATGCAGGATGCGGTCGGTGAAGATATGGCCGCGCTCGAGATCGCCGGCGAGCTGCACCTCGTCGATTGCGACGAAGGCGGCCTTGGTCTCACGCGGCATCGCCTCGACGGTGCAGACCGAAAAACGCGCATTGGGCGGCGAAATCTTTTCCTCGCCGGTGACCAGCGCCACATTCTGCGCGCCGACCTTCTCCACCACCCGCGTATAGACCTCGCGCGCCAGCAGCCTGAGCGGCAGGCCGATCACGCCGGTCCCGTGCGCGACCATGCGCTCGATGGCATAATGGGTCTTACCGGTATTGGTTGGCCCAAGCACCGCGGTCACGCCGCGCCCGCTCAGTATCATCGGCTGCGAAGTCAGAGTCATGGTCCATGCAAATGAGGCGGGCAGCCCCAAGGAAAAGAATGCTTCGCTAATGGAAGCCAGAGAACACATGGACAGCCGCCGCCGCAAACGCAAGGGAAGATTTCAAAATGCTTCCGGGATTACGACCTTTGCGAGTCATCCGGAACGCTCCTATCTCCGATTCGGAACAGCGTGAGAACGAATCAGCGACGAATCGCTGACTCCCGATGATTCAGCTTTTGTTCACGGCTAAGTATTGATTTTGAATCACTTTTTCCCACTAGATGCTGAATCGCCGGACTCCCTCCGCTTGGCACTTTCGTCGCTTCCCGTCAGACATTTCCTCCGGCCGCGAACAATCAAAAATTGCGCCCGAAATTAACCTCTCGACCAAAGCCGGAACGAATCGGCGACGAATCGCTGACCGTATCGTTTTCGCCTTTCGTTCACGGCCACATCTGGTGGCGAAATTTAGTCGATGCGCTAGATGCGGATCGCCGATCCGGCTCCCCGTTCTGACCTGTCGCATCGGCGTTAATCTTTCGGAAGCCGGATTCAGAAGCCGTTAAGCCGGGATAGTCGCTGGCGGCGCGCCGATCAAAAACGGAACGAATCGCTGACGAATCGGCGACATCGGGACCTTCTTGCTTTGTTCACCGCAACATGTTGTATTTAAACGTCTTTTTAACCATACGCACAGGTTTCCGGTCGGGTCGGGGTGGGGGTGCGTCACATTTCCTGGCTTAACCGGGAACAAAAATCGCCAATGCGTGTTTCTCGTCCATTCAAATTGCCGATGAAATGAAGGAAACACACCATGCTTGGCACAATACTTCTTGTTATCCTCATTCTGCTCTTGATCGGAGCCTTGCCGAATTGGGGTTATAGCCGTGGCTGGGGCTATGGACCTTCTGGCGGTTTGGGGCTAGTTCTCGTGATTATCATTATCCTTGTACTCATGGGCCGCATCTAAAGGCCAACAAACCTGGGGAGTTACGACATGATGAAGAAGATTGTTCTTATTGGTGCGCTCGTCGGCGCCCTGGCATCCTGCACAGCGACCGAGCAGGGCACGGCGATCGGCGCCGGCACCGGTGCGGTCATCGGCGGTGCCGTCACCAACAGCTGGGGTGGTGCCGCCGTCGGCGCCGTTGCCGGCGGTCTGACCGGCGCTCTCATCGGCCAGTCGGTCGAACGCCGCGGCTACTGCGTCTACCGCGACCGCTACGGCCGCCGCTACGAGGCTCGTTGCCGCTACTGATCGGCAAAAGCATATCGGACTTCCCAACGGGCGCTTCGGCGCCCGTTTTTCTTGCTGCCGCTCCGTCATAGTCCGAGGCATGAATAAGCAAGGGCGCGTCCAATCGGGCGCGCCCTTGCTTATTATCGATTCCGATTTTTAGGACTAGACGAAGAACTGCCCGCCATTGGCCGTCAGCGTCGAACCGGTGATGAAGCCGGCATCGTCGGAGGCGAGGAAGGTGACGCAGCGCGCGATCTCTTCAGGCTCGCCGAGACGACCGACGGGAATCTGCGGAATGATCCGTTCGTTCAGCACCTTCTCCGGCACGGCGAGCACCATCTCGGTGCCGATATAACCGGGGCAGATGGCGTTGACGGTGATGTTCTTGGCCGCCCCTTCCTGGGCCAGCGCCTTGGTGAAGCCGAGATCGCCGGCTTTGGCCGCCGAATAGTTCGCCTGACCCATCTGGCCCTTCTGGCCATTGATCGACGAGATATTGACGATGCGGCCGAAGCTGCGGTCGCGCATCCCGGTCCAGACCTGATGCGTCATGTTGAACAGGCCGGTGAGGTTGGTATTGATCACCTCGTGCCATTGCTGCGGCGTCATCTTGTGGAACATCGCGTCGCGGGTGATGCCGGCATTGTTGACCAGCACTTCGACCGGCCCGATCTCGCTTTCGATCCTGGAGACCCCCTCGCCGCAGGCAGCGTAATCCGAAACATCCCATTTGAACACCGCGATGCCGGTGACGTCGTGGAAGGCATTGGCTTTCTCATCGTTGCCGGCATAATTGGCGGCAACCTTGTACCCGGCGTTTTTCAACGCCACAGATATTGCCGCACCGATGCCGCGTGTACCCCCAGTGACCAAAGCCACTCTGCTCATGTTCCGCTCCCTTTTTGTGTCCGCCCGCCGTGGCAGGATTTCAATCAATGACGGATCGTATGCTGTTTAAAGTGCTTCGAAGCACATCGCGACACCCATGCCGCCGCCGATGCAAAGCGTGGCAAGACCCTTCTTGGCACCGCGGCGCTTCATTTCGAACAGCAGCGTGTTGAGGATGCGCGCGCCGGAAGCGCCGATCGGATGGCCGATCGCGATCGCCCCGCCATTGACGTTGACGATCGACGGATCCCAGCCGAGATCCTTGGTGACGGCACAGGCCTGCGCCGCAAACGCCTCGTTGGCTTCGACGAGATCGAGATCGCCGACCGACCAGCCGGCCTTTTCAAGCGCCTTGCGCGACGCCGGGATCGGGCCGGTGCCCATGATCGAGGGATCGACGCCCGCCGTTGCCCAGGACACGATGCGGGCGAGCGGCTGGATGCCGCGCCGGACCGCTTCTGCTTCGCTCATCAGCACGGCTGCGGCCGCGCCGTCATTGAGGCCGGAGGCATTCGCGGCCGTAACCGTGCCTTCCTTGTCGAAGGCCGGGCGCAGTTTGCCCATCGCCTCCAGCGTGGCGCCGTGGCGGATATATTCGTCGGCATCGACGGTAACGTCGCCCTTACGCGTCTCAATGACGTAGGGGATGATCTCGTCGGCAAAACGGCCGGCCTTCTGCGCCGCCTCCGCCTTGTTCTGCGAGGCGACGGCGAACTGATCCTGGTCGTCGCGCGAAAGCTGCCACTGACGCGCGACATTCTCGGCGGTGACGCCCATGTGATAGCCGAGGAAGGCATCGGTCAGGCCGTCCTTGATCATCGTGTCGATCATCTTCATGTCGCCCATCTTGGTGCCACCGCGCAGATGCGCGGCATGCGGCGCCATCGACATGGATTCCTGGCCGCCGGCAACGATGATCTTGGCATCGCCGGTAGCGATCTGCTGCATGCCGAGCGCGACGGCGCGCAGGCCGGAGCCGCAGAGCTGGTTGACGCCCCAGGCCGTCGCCTCCTTCGGAATGCCGCCTTTTATCGCCGCCTGGCGAGCCGGGTTCTGGCCCTCGCCGGCAGCGAGCACCTGGCCGAGGATCACCTCGTCCACTTCGCCGGCATCGACGCCAGCGCGCGCGAGCGCCCCCTTGATGACGGCCGCGCCGAGCTCATGCGCGGGGACCGTTGCGAATGCGCCGTTGAACGAGCCGACAGCCGTTCGACCTGCGCTGGCGATGACGATGGATGAATTGCTCATGGGGGACGCTCCTCGTTTTCGTCTCACTTACATAAGAGGAAACTGTCAAAGCTTGGAGCGCAAGTCAAACGCGAAGACCGGCCGCCGTCATTTTTCGGCCCGAGCCGGCGAAAGCCCGATTCATCTGCTCTGTGAAAGGTTTGCCGCATCGCACAAAGAGATTGTCACCGGCCTTCTTTTGCGTTTACAGTCTGAAGTGGAGGAATATCCATAATTCAGACGGGGGTCCAGGAGACTGATATGGCGAAGCATGAGGGTCAGATTGTCATCAAGAAATACGCCAATCGCCGGCTATACAATACAGGCACCAGCACCTACGTCACGCTGGAAGACCTGGCGGAGATGGTGAAGAAGGGCGAAGAATTTACCGTCCAGGATGCAAAAAGCGGAGATGACATCACTCATTCGGTGCTGACCCAGATCATCTTCGAGCAGGAATCGAAGACCGGCAACACCTTGCTCCCGATCTCCTTCCTGCGTCAGCTTATCACCTATTACGGCGACCAGATGCAGATGGTCGTGCCGAGCTTTCTCGAACATTCGATGCGCGCCTTCAGCGAACAGCAGTCCCAGATGCGCGAGCAGGTGAACCGCGCCTTCGGCGAAACACCGCTCGGCAAGAACCTGCAGTTGCCGATGCAGATGGTCGAGGACCAGGTTCGCCGCAATACCGAGCTGTTTCAGCAGGCGATGCAGATGTTCTCGCCCTTCATGACCCCGCCTGCCAAGGAAAGCCGCAAGGCCGAGGCCAAGGATATCGACGAACTGAAGGAACAGCTCCGCGCCCTTCAGAACAAGCTCGACAACCTATAATCCGATCGAGACATCCCGCCCGGCGCTCCGGATCGACACGGCAAACCCGCCGATGACATCGATCAGAGCGATCGTCATCAAAATGAAGAAGACCTGCGTCGCAGCATCCCGGACGAGCAGAAACTCGACCAGGAAAGCGATGAAAACCAGCATTGACAATATGTGGTTGATGAGGTTGCCGGGACCCGTTCTGGTCGCTTTCAGGATTTCGAAGAACAGCACGACAAGCGCTATGACGATGAAAAGATCGCCGAGCGCCATGCTCCAGATCGCGCCCGAGATCATCGACAATACGATGACATCATGCTGCAGCGCCGGAATACCGCCATCGCCCATCAGGCCCAGCATCGCCAGATTGTAGAGAACGAACGGGATAATCATCAGCGGCATTGCGGCTATCATCGGCAATCTCCTTGGCGGCTGGAAGAATACTGCCGCAAAGCATTGCCCCACTGCAAGTCATTGCAAATATTATATCGCCTAATATGAAAAGGCCGGCTTGACGCCGGCCTTGAAACTTTCGATCGGACAAGCCGAAATCGGAAATTATGCGCTTTCCTTCGGCGTCAGAACCTGACGGCCGCGATACATGCCGGTCTTCAGGTCGATATGATGCGGGCGGCGCAGTTCGCCGGAGTTCTTGTCTTCGACATAGGTCGGAGCCTTCAGCGCGTCAGCCGAACGGCGCATACCGCGCTTGGACGGGCTTGTTTTTCTCTTCGGTACAGCCATTTCTCTTACTCCACTTGCGGGCAAAACATTCCGACGGCCAGACTGGCGGCCGAAACGGACATGTCGCGATTTCGGAAATTTTGCGCGCTTATACATGCACGGGGCGGCCTTGACCAGTCCCTATGCATATTTTTTGACACGCCGATGATTCCGACCTCAGACTTCGTCTTCCGGCACGATCCAACGTTCGGCGCGCGCCGCCTCTTCCCATTTCCGCCAGGCCGGATGCGCCTTCATGGTCTGCATATAGGCAAGCGTATCGCTTCGGTTGACCAGGTCATAGATCTCGAACCGATTGACGACGGGCGCAAACATCGCATCCGCCCCGCTGAACGCCCCGAAGAGAAACGGCCCGCCGGATTGCTGCAGGAGATCGCGCCAGATCGTCTCGATGCGGCCGACATCCGCCTCGACGCCATCAGGCAATGAGATCCTGGCCTTCGGCCGGCGCATATTCATCGGGCAGGCGCTGCGCAGAGCCCGGAAGCTCGAGAGCATTTCCATCGAAACCGAACGGGCAAGCGCCCGCTGGGCGCGATCTGCAGGCAGAAGCCCGACGTCGGGATAAATCTCGGCGGCATATTCGATGATCGCCAGCGATTCCCAGATCTTCAATGCGCCATGCTGCAGAAGCGGCACTCGCCCGGTCGGAGAGACGGCCTTGATGTTGGGATTGCCGGCCGCGTCGTCGAAGGGGATCAGGACCTCCTCGAAATCGATGCCGAGGCCCGTCAGCGCCATCCAGGGCCGGAACGACCAGGAGGAGTAGTTCTTGTTGGCGATATAGAGCGTCGGTCTGTCCATGGGCTTCTCCCGTTCAGGCGTCGAAATCGAAAATCAGCAATTCGTGGAAATGGTTCATGTCCTCGAAGACGCAAAATGCCGGCGGCGTCAGCTCGAAAATAGGGGCCTTGCGGCGGATATCCTCGGCAACGTCGTCGAGCATCGCCTGCCAACGTGGCAGGGCTTCGTCCTCCAGCCGCTCGATCGGATAGGAGAAGGTCATGTGAAACTTGTAATCCTCATGGTTCGGCTGGCGATAACCGAGGAGATCGGCAAAGGCGTCGCGCCAGGCGCGCATGATCCTGCGGTCGTTCTCCGTCGCCCCGTCGACGAGCAGCCCCGAAGGGCGAGCTTCGACGATGGCGACCTTGAAGGGGGCGGCCATCGAAAAACCTTCGAGCCGCGCCGCCATCAGCTCGGTCATGTCGTCGATCGGCGTCTCGAGCGGAAGATCGCCCGGCCAGCAATCCTGCCGGCGCCGGGTGTCGATGAGCCCTTCGAAGAGCGTCATGTGAAGGCTGGTTATCGGCGTGAACAGGAACTGCGCAGCTTCGGGCATTGCCAGATATGTCTCCCGCGCCTCGATCAGCACCGCCTGCGTCCGCGATCCCTTCTCGACATGGCAGACGATGGTATTGCCGGCTTCCGGCAGGAAGCCGCCGACCTTGCGATAGCGGCTGCCGAGATGGGCGGGCGGGGTCGGATTGTGCGTCTTCGAATAGAAGAGAAGCTCGGGAGAAAACATCGTGACGGTCATGGGCGACTCAGGGGTTCTGATTGGACTGCACGGCCCATATGGCAGAACCAAGAATGTCAGATGACGCTTGAGGCTACCAACGACAAGTTCTGATCTCAGTCATAGATGCATTTGATGTAATCGCCCGAACCCTGTGCCCGCCGCTCGATCACGCCGGCAAGCCGGCGAAGGCCGCGTCCCGGCTTGCCGGCATTGCGATCGATCGGGTTCGGCAGCGAGACCGCAAGCAGCGACGCCTGGCGCCGCGTCAGCTTCGAGGCCGGCACCTTGAAATGATGCTGGGCCGCCGCCTCGATGCCGTAAATGCCCGGGCCCCATTCGGCGATGTTGAGATAGATTTCCATCAGCCGCCGCTTCGACAGCACGAAATCCGTGGAAACAGCAAGCGGAAGCTCCATCGCCTTGCGCACGAAGGAACGGCCGTTCCAGAGAAAGAGGTTCTTTGCCGTCTGCATCGGGATAGTGCTGCCGCCTCGGGTCGCCTGGCCTTTCAGCGTATCCTCGACCAGCATGCGCATCTCGGCCCAGTCGACGCCGCCGTGGAAGCAATATTGCCCATCCTCGGACATCATCACCGACTGCACCAGAACCGGGGCGACGTCATCGAGCGACACCCACCTGCGGTCATAGCCGCGCAACAGCACGAGATCGCGCAGCATCAGCGTCGAGACCGGGTGTATGAAGGGCACCAGGTAGAAGAAGATCATCGCATAGGGAAGGATTACCAAGGCCAGCACGGCAAGGACAATGCGTTTCAGCACACGCCGGTCTCCAAACCATCGCCGCTCGGCCGGCGCGTCGACGCTGTCCCCTATCTCTGGCGCTATATCCAATGTCCCCAGCCCGATTTCGCTCCTGTCGTTCTCATAACGCCTGTGGGCCGCTTATGCCAGAGTGCGTGGCGAATCTTGCTGCGCCATCGACAATTCCGTTGCAAGCTCGTGGGCGCTCATGCCAAACAGCGCCCATGGATGCGAACCTGGACACTTTCGAGACGAGGCTGAAGAACAACGCCCGCGAGATCGAGGCGCTGCTCGACGCATTGCTTTTACCGACCCCCCTCTCCGACGAGATCGTCAGGCCCGAGACCTTGCGCAGCGCCATGCACTATGCCGTGCTGAACGGCGGCAAGCGGCTGCGCCCGTTCCTGGTCGTCGAAAGCGCTGCCCTCCTCGGCGGTGACGCCGAGGCGGCCCTTCGCGTCGGCGCCGCGCTTGAATGCGTCCACTGCTATTCGCTCGTGCATGACGATCTGCCGGCCATGGACGATGATGATCTGCGCCGCGGCAAACCGACGGTTCACATCAAATTCGATGAAGCGACGGCGATCCTCGCAGGCGACAGCCTGCTGACCTACGCCTTCGACATCATCGCCGCGCCGGAAACCGCCCTTCCCGACACCAGCAAGGCGTCGCTTGTGCTGGCTCTTGCCCGCGCAGCCGGTCTCGGCGGCATGGCCGGCGGCCAGGCGCTCGATCTCGCGGCGGAAAGACAGGCCCCGGACGAAGCCGGCATCATCCGCCTGCAGGCGATGAAGACCGGGGCGCTGATCCGCTTTGCCTGCGAAGCCGGCGCCGTCATCTCGGCAAGCCCGCCGGAAGATCGCCGCCGCCTGCGCGCCTTCGGCGAAAAGATCGGCCTTGCCTTCCAGCTCGCCGACGACATTCTCGACCTGACCTCGGATGCGGTGACCATGGGCAAGGCAACCGGCAAGGATGCGGCCCGCGGCAAGGGAACGCTTGTTGCCCTGCACGGCAGGGAATGGGCCGAGAGTGAGCTCCGCCGGCATGTCCGCGACGCCGAGGCACTGCTTGCCCCCTACGGCGCCCGCGCCTCGATCCTCACCGCAGCGGCGCAGTTCATCGCCGACCGGAAGAGTTGACCGCAGGTCAGGCTACCAGGATCTCCTTGAGAGCAGAAACCAGACGGGCGCATTCCTCATCCGTGCCGATGCTGATGCGCAGGAAATCCGAAATGCGTGGCTTGGCGAACTGGCGGACGAGAACACCACGTTCCCTGAGAGCTGTTAGAAGCTTTGCGCCCGAACGGCTGTCATGCCTTGCGAAAACGAAATTCGCCTGAGAGGGCAGCACCTCGAAATCCAGCGCTTCGAGTTCCTGGACGAGCGCGTCCCGGCTGGCGATCAGCTTCTTACGGCATGTCTCGAACCATGCTTCGTCCTTGATCGCCGCCGTCGCGGCGACCTGCGCCAGGCGATCGAGCGGATAGGAGTTGAAGCTGTCCTTGACGCGCACCAACGCCTCGATCAGTTCCCGCTGCCCTAGCGCAAAACCGACGCGCAGGCCCGCAAGGGAGCGGGATTTCGACAGGGTCTGAATGACAAGCAGATTGGGATATTTGGAAATGAGCGGGATGGCGCTGTCACCGCCGAAATCGACATAGGCCTCGTCGATCACCACGACCGCATCTGGATGGGCCGCCACCAGCGCCTCTATGTCGGCAAGCGGCAGGCCGATACCGGTCGGTGCGTTCGGATTGGGAATGATGATGGCGCCGCACGGCCTGTCGTAATCCGCCAGCCGAATCCGGAAACGATCATCGACAGGAACCTCGATCGCTTCGATGTCGTATAGCAGGCTATAGGTCGGATAGAAACTATAGGTGACATCGGGATAGAGAAGCGGCCGCTGATGTTTCAGCAGCGCCTGAAACGCATGCGCAAGAACCTCGTCGGAGCCGTTGCCGACAAAGACTTCGTCCACCGCCAGACCGTGGCGGGCCGCGATCGTCTCACGCAATTCCGTCGCCGCCGGGTCGGGATAGAGCCGCAGACGATCGTCCGCCGCCTGCCTGATCGCCTCCAGCGCCTTCGGGGAGGGCCCATAGGGGTTCTCGTTGGTGTTGAGCTTGACCAGGCCGGGAATACGGGGTTGCTCCCCGGCGACATAGGGCCGAAGCTCGCTGACGATATCAGACCAGTACCGGCTCATTCGAGGGCCTTCATTCCGCCGCCGTCCGCTGGCCGAAGCGCTTCTCGATATAATCGACGACGAGCGCCTCGAAGTCGGCGGCGATATTGGCGCCGCGCAAGGTCAGCGCCTTCTTGCCGTCGATGAAAACGGGGGCGGCCGGTGTCTCGCCGGTGCCGGGAAGCGAAATGCCGATATCGGCATGTTTGCTTTCGCCCGGCCCGTTGACGATGCAGCCCATGACGGCGACGTTCAGCGCCTCGACACCGGGATATTTCTCGCGCCAGACCGGCATGTTCTTGCGGATGTCGTTCTGGATGTTCTGGGCCAATTCCTGGAAGACCGTCGACGTCGTGCGCCCACAGCCGGGACAGGCGGCAACGACGGGTATGAACTGGCGAAAACCCATGACCTGCAGGATTTCCTGCGCCACCTGGACTTCGCGCGTCCGGTCGCCGTTCGGCTCCGGCGTCAGCGACACGCGGATCGTATCGCCGATGCCATGCTGCAGCACGAAGCCCGTCGCCGCCGACGAGGCGACGATGCCCTTGGTGCCCATGCCGGCTTCGGTCAGGCCGAGATGCAAGGCATGATTGGAGCGCTCGGCGAGCATGGAATTGACGGCGATCAGGTCCTGGACCTGGCTGACCTTGGCCGACAGGATGATGCGGTTGCGCGGCAGGCCGATCTCTTCGGCAAGGGCTGCCGAAAGCAGCGCCGACTGCACGATCGCCTCGCGCGTCACCTGCCGGGCCGAAAGCGGCGAACCGGCTGCGGCATTCTCATCCATCAGCGCAGTCAGCAGATCCTGATCGAGCGAGCCCCAGTTGACGCCGATGCGCACCGGCTTGTCATAGCGGATCGCCATCTCGATGATCTCGGCGAACTGCTTGTCCTTCTTGTCCTTGAAGCCGACATTGCCGGGATTGATGCGATATTTCGCCAGCGCTGCGGCACAATCTGGATGATCGGCAAGCAGCTTGTGGCCGATATAATGGAAATCGCCGATCAGCGGCACGTCCATACCGAGCCGCAGCAGCCGCTCGCGGATCTTCGGCACGGCGGCGGCACTCTCGTCGCGGTCGACGGTGATGCGCACCAGCTCCGAGCCCGCCCGATGGAGGGCTGCGACCTGAGCGACGGTCGAATCGATATCGGCCGTATCGGTGTTGGTCATCGATTGCACGACGACCGGCGCCCCGCCGCCGACGATGACGCCGCCGACATCGACGGCAACGGACGCGCGGCGCGGTTTCGGATCAAAATCGGCAGCTGAAGACATGAAGAGTTCTTGCACCCCTAAAGCATGTCGCGCAAAAGTGTGTGAGCGGTTTTGCGATAACGACATCCGTAAAACAAAGACCTAAAGCGCGAGGAGCCAATCTGAAAGATTGCGACGCGCATTAGAAACAGTGCCTTTCAGGTGGATCATGACCGCTTTCTTGTCAACCGCCCCTAATATCACTTTTGTTGGCAGGCGGCTCAATGGCCGCCCCCGGAGACTCCGTCGGCATAGTGCGCCAGTTTGGAGAACAGGAGAACGACGAGCAGCAGCACCGGCAGCGCCATGAAGACCGCCGCAAAGCCGACATGCTCGGCGACGAAGCCGATCAGGGACGGCGCAACCAGCATGCCGGAATAGCCCATGGTCGTGACGACGGAGATGCCGATGCCGGGCTTGAGGCCGGGAATATTGCCCGCCGCCGAGAAGGCGATCGGCACCATGTTGGAAATGCCGATGCCGCAAAAGGCAAAACCGAGGATGGCGATCTCGGCATTGGGCGCCAGGCCGGCAAGCAGCATGCCGACGATGGCAAACAAGGTGCAGATCCTGAGCGTTTTGACGCCACCGAGACGATCGCGCACCAGGTCGCCGGCAAAACGCATGATTGCCATCGTCGCCGAAAAGGCAGCAAAACCAAGACCGGACAGCGCCACGGAGGCATCCATTTCCTGGCGCAGATAGAGCGCGCCCCAGTCGAGAACCGCGCCTTCCGGCACCATGGAAAACAAGGCCATCAATCCGAGCAGCCACGGCAGCGGCACCATCGGCAACCTTGTCTTTTCCTTCTTGGTGTCGGGATGCGGCGGATCGGCCAGGATCATCGGCCAGGCGACGGCGAGGAAGATCGCCGCCAGCACCGTCGCCAGTTCGGCATGGCCGAGAATGCCGAGCTTGGAGATCACGATGCCGCCGAGACCCGAGCCGATCAGGCCGCCGAGGCTCCAGAAAGCGTGGCAGGACGACATGATGGAGCGGCGCATGGATTTTTCGACCGACACCGCATTGGCATTCATCGCCACATCCATGGCGCCGATGAAACCGCCGAACAGGAAGAGCGCGATTGCCCCGGTGATGACATTCGGCGCGAGCGTCAATGCCAGGAGCAGCGGCAACACGCAGACAGCCAGCACCTGAACGACGATGCGCGAGCCGTGTTTGGCAATCTGGGCGCCGGCGATCGGCATCATCACCAGCGAGCCGACGCCGAAGACCAGGATCATCAGCCCAAGCTCGAACTTGGAGAGCGCCAGACGCTCGGCAAAATCCGGGATCTTCGGCGCCCAGCAGCCGACGACGAAACCGTTCATGAGAAAGAGCAGGGAAACCGCCGCCCTGCTTCTGGTAATGAAGCCGCTTCGAGCTGCCGGCGGCGCATTCACATGACTATCCATTTCTCGGTCTTTCCTCATTGCCGGACCTGCACGCCCGGTTTCCCTAAACTCGATGACGAGGGTCTCAGTTCGTTTTCTCGGCGACAACAGTCCTGCATCCGCGCTCGCGGTAATCGGCGAGAACCGCCGGATCCGCATCGTGCTCGACGACCAGGCATTCGCAATGGGCGACCGGCAGAATGCTATGGGGGGCGGCAGTGCCGAATTTCTCCGAGGTTGCCGCCACCAAGACTTTTCTGCTTCTCGACGCCGCATACCGCTTGAACTCGGCATCTTCGAAACCGAACACGGTGATGCCGGCCTCGAGATCGACGCCGCAGGCGCCGAGAACGCAGAGATCGGGCGAAATCTGCTCCATATCCCGGAGAGCCTTGGCGCCGAGCGCACCGCCCGTCTGCCGGTCCACCATGCCGCCGATCAGGATGACGTTGACGGCGGGCTTGTCGATCAGCGCTGCGGCAATCGCCGGCGCATTCGTCGCGGCCGTCAATTCGAGTTCGGCCGGCAAGGCGTCGGCGATCGCCAGATTGGTGCTGCCGGCATCGAAGAACACACACGAACCGGCGGAAATCTGTTTTGCCGCGGCGCGCGCCAGCGCCTGTTTCCGGTCAGCGGCAAAACCGATGCGCTGGGTCAGGCTTCCATGCGCCGGCGAGACCGGCAAAGCGCCGCCATAGACCCGCTCGCAGAGCCCTGCCGCCGCCATTTCGCGCAAGTCGCGCCGCACCGTATCCTCGGAGACGCCGAATTCGAGCGCGAGTTCCGCCGCCAGCACGCGGCCGTTCACCCGCAGCCTTTCCGAAATCACGCCCTGGCGTTCCCGCAACAAGAAATCCTGCATGTTCCTACCGGCTCAACATCTCAAACATAAGAAACGTGCATAAACGCTGATGATCGTGCAGACAATATGCATGTTCACACGTTTTCTGACGTTGTGAAACAAAGCACCACCACCAGAGTGAAATATAAGCCTGTTGACCGGTTCGAAGGCCGGGATTATCGATCGGACATTCTCGATTCCCGCCGGCAATCCGCCATCTGGTGCATCTCCCGTGAAAAACTCCGTCAGCCTGGGCATTCTGCTCACGAGCGCCGCCTACATGGCGTTCACCTTCCATGACGCGATCATCAAGATCCTGACCTCAACTATTCCGGTCTGGCAGATCCTGTTTTTCCGCAGTCTGACGATCCTGCTCGGTTGTCTCGCTTTTGGCCGCGGCAAGCTCGTCCAGCAAACGATAAGATCGCCGATCATCAAGCCGATGATCGCCCGCAGCATCCTTCTGCTCTCGGCCTGGCTTTCCTATTATTCCGCCGCAAGCCGCCTGCAGCTGGCCGAGGTGACGACGCTCTATTACGCCGCACCCGTCGTCGGCACCCTGCTTGCATGGCTCATCTTGAAGGAGGAGGTCACGCCGGCGCGCTGGCTTGCCGTCGGCGTCGGTTTCATCGGCGTGCTCATCGCCTGCAACCCGATCGGTCTTGCCATTTCCTGGCCGGTCTATCTGGCGCTGCAGGCGGCCGTTCTCTGGGCCTCCGCCATGGTGCTGCTGCGCAAGACCTCGCTGCATGAGAAGACCATCGTCCAACTTACCGTTTCCAACATCTTCTTTCTTGTCATGACCGGCGTTGCCGTTCTCTACACTTGGAAGACCCCCGATATGGCGCAGCTGGCGCTTCTCATTGCCACCGGCGTCGTCGCCGGCTCGGCGCAGTTCGCCCTCTTCGAAGGCATGCGCCGGGCGCCCGTCTCCGTGCTTGCGCCATTCGAATATACGTCTCTCGTCTGGGCCTTCCTCCTCGGCTATCTGATCTGGGCCGATATCCCCACGCATAATGTCATCGCCGGCGCATGCATGATTCTCGGCGCCGGCTTGATCATCATCGTCAGCGAAAGGCTGCGCCGCCGTATCGCTGTGTGATGGGTCTTTTCCAGGGGATCCACGGTTCAACCGACCGCTTGAGAAAAATATTTGCGCTTGCTGCTTTTATTCGCAGTTTTCTTCGCTTCCGCCGCCCTAGTTTTCTGCGAACTATGCCGCATCCGATGATAACCTCCCAAGGATGGATAGAACAATGAACTGGTTGAAAACCGTCGCCGCTGCCGCCCTCATTCAGGCCGCAGCCCTGCTGCCTGCCCATGCCGGCGAAAACCTCGCCGCCATCAAATCGGCCGGCGTCTTCAAGATCGGCACTGAAGGCACCTACGCCCCCTTCACCTATCATGACGAAAGCGGCAAGCTCGTCGGCTTCGACGTTGAGATCGGCGAAGCCATCGCCGCCAAGCTCGGCGTCAAGGCCGAGTTCGTCGAGGGCAAGTGGGATGGCCTGATCGCCGGTCTCGACGCCAAGCGATACGACACCGTCATCAACCAGGTCGGCATCACCGAAGCGCGCAAGCAGAAATATGATTTCTCCGAACCCTATATCGCCTCTAAAGCCGTGCTGATCGTCCGCGACGGCGACGACAGCATCAAGACTTTCGCCGACCTCAAAGGCAAGAAATCAGCCCAGTCGCTGACCAGCAACTTCGGCAAAATCGCAACCGAAGCCGGCGCCGAACTCGTCGGCACCGACGGTTTCGACCAGTCGATCCAACTGGTGCTGACCAAGCGCGCTGATGCCACGATCAACGACAGTCTCTCCTTCCTCGATTTCAAGAAGCACAAGCCGGACGCGCCGGTGAAGATCGCCGCCGAGCAGGAAAATGCCGATTACTCCGGCGTCATCATCCGCAAGAACGAACCTGAACTGCTGGAAGCGATCAACAAGGCGCTCGCCGACATCAAGGCCGACGGCACTTACAAGAAGATCGCCGACAAGTATTTCGGCCAGGACGTTTCGAAGTAAGCTCCTTTCGAAAAAGTCCCCTCCTCAACCCCTCCCCACAAGGGGGAGGGGCTTTAGCGGTGCAACGCCGCGTCTGAAAATAAATGTCTCGACTTGCAGCTTGGTCGCTATTTCGTGACGGGCGAGAGCCAGATTAAGTCCCTCCCCCTTGTGGGGAGGGGTTGGGGAGGGGTATTCCGAGGTACGACGATCCAACCGAGAGGGAACATTCCTTGCCGCACTGGCTCCAATTGATGGCGGAATCGCTCCCCTCGCTCCTCTGGGCGGGACTGATCTTCACCATCCCCCTCACGCTGCTTTCCTTCGCCTTCGGCTTGATCCTCGGGCTGATCACCGCGATCGCCCGGCTTTTTGGTCCCGCGCCTGTCGCGGCGATCGCCCGCTTCTATGTCTGGGTCATCCGCGGCACGCCGCTGCTTGTCCAGCTCTTCGTGATCTTCTATGGCCTGCCGAGCATCGGCATCCTGCTTGACGCCTTTCCCGCCGCCCTCATCGGTTTTACCCTGAATATCGGCGCCTACAGCTCCGAGATCATCCGTGCCGTCATCTCCTCGGTGCCCAAGGGCCAATGGGAGGCCGCCTATTCGATCGGCATGAGCTGGCGCCAGGCGATGAGCCGCACCATCCTGCCGCAAGCCGCCCGCGTCGCCGTGCCGCCGCTGTCGAACACCTTCATCTCGCTGGTCAAGGATACGTCGCTCGCCGCCGCCATCACCGTGCCGGAACTCTTCCAGGCAGCACAGCGCATCGTCGCCACCACCTATGAGCCGCTGATCCTCTATATCGAGGCGGCGCTGCTCTATCTCGTGCTGAGCTCCGTTCTCTCGCAGCTGCAGGTGCGGCTGGAGCGCCGCTTCGCGCGGTATGGCGGCATGCTGGAGGCCAATGCATGATCGAGCTTTCCAACATCGAAAAGCGCTTCGGCGACGCCGTCATCCTCAAGGACATCAGCATCCGTATTCCCGAAGGCAGCGTCACCGCGCTGGTCGGACCGTCCGGCGGCGGCAAGAGCACGCTGCTGCGCTGTATCAACCTGCTCGAAATCCCGACGGCCGGGGCAATCCGCCTCGGAGAGGAAACGCTGTCCTTTGCACCGGGCAAACGTACGAGCTGGCAGGCGATCCAGAAGATCCGCCGGCAGACCGGCATGGTCTTCCAGAATTTCCAGCTTTTCCCGCATCAGACCGCGATCGAGAATGTCATGGAAGGCCTGGTGACCGTGCTGAGATGGCCGCGGGAAAAGGCCCGTGAACGCGCCATGGAGCTCTTGACCAAGGTCGGCATGACCGAGAAGGCAAACGCTTGGCCGTCGACGCTCTCAGGCGGTCAGCAGCAGCGGGTGGCGATTGCTCGCGCCTTGGCGCCGTCGCCGCGCGTGCTTCTCTGCGACGAGCCGACCTCGGCGCTCGATCCGGAACTTTCGGCCGAAGTGGTTGATGTGCTCGGCCGTCTCGCCAAAGAAGGCACGACGATGGTGATGGCGACCCACGATCTCAGGCTCGCTTCGAAGATCGCCAATGACGTCGTCTTCCTGGAAGCCGGCAGTGTGGTCGAAACCGGCAGCGCCAGGACGATCTTCACTGCGCCGAAGCGCGAACGAACCAAGCGCTTCATCTCGACGATCAACGCCGCCCATACCTACGACATCTGAATGTCTCACGTGAATCGTGATTCACGTGAGACGCTTTAGGTCTAAGCGGGCCTTCTCAGGCCGAGGTGACGACGGCGCGCGCAGCCTTCAGCGCATTGCCCCACCATGTGATCTGATCGAGCAGGTTCTTCGCGGCCTCGTTGAGATGGGCGTAATCGCCAAGGCTCTTGCCCTCCTTGAGAACGGCAAGATATTCGCTGAAGGCGATGTGGACGCCGGTCTTGACGGAAGCAGCACTCATTTCCACGAAGATCAGGCGCAGCTGCTCGACTGCACGGGCGCCGCCGACGCCGCCGTAACCGACGAAACCGACCGGCTTCTGGATGAATTCGCCGAGATCGATGGCGTTCTTCAGAACAGCCGTCGGCGCATGGTTGTACTCGGCGACGGTGAATATGAAGCCGTCGAACTCGCGCAGCTTCTTTTTCCAGCGCTCAGCGGAGTCGCTTTCCGCCGTCGTGGCGCGCGCTTCGCCGAAGAAATGCATGGGATAGTCGAGAAGATCGAGAAGCTCGACTTCCAGATCGGGGCGCTGGCCGACCAGTTCGGCGATCCACTTGGCCGGATGTTCGGCAAAACGGCCAATACGCGTGCTGCCGACAATGACGGCAATCTTCAGCTTAGTCATGGAGATGATTTCCTGATTGGTCTTGGGGGGCGGATGGTGGGAGCGCAAGTCTATGAGAAAGCCTCCTCACCGGGCAAGGCGAGGAGGCGGCTAACGCTTCGAAAAAATCAGCTTTTTAGCAGCCCGATCAATACACAATCGGGTGATTGGCTGTAGATCGGCGGCTCCAGAACAGCCGCCGATTGCTCAACCGCCATAGACGACGAGCAGGTCCTTGGCGTCGATCTGGTCGCCCGCCTTGACCAACACTTCGGCGATGGTGCCGTCCTTTTCCGCGTGCAGCGCCGTTTCCATCTTCATCGCCTCGATCGAGACGAGCACGTCGCCGGCACTGACGGCCTGGCCCGAAGAGACGAAGACGCGTGAGATGACGCCCGGCATCGGCGCACCGACATGGACGGCATTGCCGGGTTCGGCCTTGCGGCGCACGGCTGCCCCCGTCGCCCCATGGGCCCGGTCCGGCACCTTGATGCGGCGCGGCTGGCCGTTGAGCTCGAAGAAGATGGTCACCATGCCCTGGCTGTCGGTCGCGCTCATCGCCTGGTTGACGATGACGAGCGTCTTGCCGCGTTCAATATCGGCAAACAGCTCTTCGCCATCCCCAAGCCCGTAGAAATAGGCAGGCGTCGGCAGCACCGAAACCGGGCCGTAGGTATCGGAGGCGAGCGCGAAGTCGGTGAAGACCTTCGGGTACATCAGGTAGGAGGCGAATTCGAAGTCGCTGATCTCACGTTCCAGCTTCGTCTCGATGACTTTGCGCTCCGCATCGAGGTCGGCATCGGCGAGCAGCGAGCCGGGACGCACCGTATAGGGCTTGTCGCCCTTCAGCGCCTTCTTCTGCAGCGCTTGCGGCCATCCCGACGGCGGCTGGCCGAGATCGCCCTTCAGCATCGATACCACCGATTCCGGGAAGGAGACTTCCCGCTCGGGGCTGACGACATCGGCGACCGTCAGGTCCTGGCTCACTATCATCAGCGCCATGTCGCCGACGACCTTGGAGGACGGCGTTACCTTGACGATATCGCCGAACATCTGGTTGGCGTCGGCATAGGCCTGCGCCACCCGGTGCCAGCGGGTCTCCAGACCCAGCGAACGGGCCTGTTCCTTGAGATTGGTGAACTGACCGCCCGGCATTTCATGCAGATAGACTTCCGATGCCGGACCCTTCAGATCGCTTTCGAAGGCAGCATACTGGTTGCGCACCGCTTCCCAATAGAAGGAGACGCGGCGGATCCATTCCGGATCGAGGCCCGGATCGCGCTCCGTACCGCGCAGCGCCTCGACGATCGAGCCGAGACAGGGCTGCGAGGTGTTGCCCGATAGAGCATCCATCGCCGCATCGACGGCATCGACGCCGGCGTCGACCGCGGCAAGGACGGTCGCCGCCGCAATGCCCGACGTGTCATGCGTGTGGAAATGGATCGGCAGACTGGTCGCTTCGCGCAGCGCCTTGAACAGAACCTTTGCCGCCGCTGGCTTCAGCAGGCCGGCCATGTCCTTGAGCGCGATGATGTGGGCACCGGCCTTTTCCAGCTCGACCGCAAGATCGGTATAATATTTCAGGTCGTATTTCGGACGGGCCGAGTTCAGAATATCGCCGGTATAGCAGATCGCCGCCTCGCAGAGCTTGTTCTCCTCGGCGATCGCATCCATCGACACCCGCATGTTCTCGACCCAGTTCAGGCAGTCGAAGACGCGGAAGAGATCGATGCCGCCGCGGGCCGCCTGGCGGACGAAGTACTTGACGACATTGTCGGGATAGTTGGTGTAGCCGACACCGTTGGCGCCGCGCAGCAACATCTGCAGCAGCAGGTTCGGCGCGCCCTCGCGGATCAGCGCCAGGCGCTCCCACGGATCTTCCGTCAGGAAGCGCATCGAGACGTCGAAGGTGGCGCCACCCCAGCATTCGAGCGATAGGAGGTTCGGCAGCGCATGCGCATAGGTGCCGGCGATGCGGGCGATGTCATAGGTGCGCATGCGGGTGGCGAGCAGCGACTGATGGCCGTCACGCATCGTCGTGTCGGTCAGCAGCACGCGCTTCTCGTTGCGCATCCATTCGCCGAACTTCTTCGGGCCGAGCGTGTCGAGCAGCTGCTTGGTGCCGTCCTTGACGCCATTGCCATTGGCATAGGGCACCACCGGCTGGGCGGCGTTTTCCAATGGCCGCGGCCGGTCCTTGGCCTCGGGATGGCCGTTGACGGTGACGTCGGCGAGATAGGTCAAGAGCTTCGTCGCGCGGTCCTGGCGCTTGACCTGCTGGAAGAGCTCCGGCGTCGTGTCGATGAAGCGTGTGGTGTAGCTGTTGTCGCGGAATTTCGGATGGCCGATGATCGCTTCGAGGAAGGTCAGGTTGGTGGCAACGCCGCGGATGCGGAATTCGCGTAGCGCCCGGTCCATGCGGCTGATCGCTTCCGACGGATTCGGCGCCCAGGCCGTGACCTTGACGAGCAGCGGATCGTAATAGCGGGTGATGATGGCGCCCGAATAGGAAGTGCCGCCGTCGAGGCGGATGCCGAAACCGGAGGCCGAGCGATAGGCGGTGATGCGGCCGTAATCCGGAATGAAGTTGTGCTCCGGATCTTCGGTGGTGATGCGGCATTGCAGCGCGTGGCCGTTGAGGCGGATGTCGGCCTGAGCCGGAACGCCTGATTCCGGCGTCCCGATCGCGGCGCCGTCAAGAATGTGGATCTGCGCCTTGACGATGTCGATGCCGGTGACGACTTCGGTCACCGTATGCTCGACCTGGATGCGCGGATTGACTTCGATGAAGTAGAATTTGCCGGTATCGGCATCCATCAGATATTCGACGGTGCCGGCGCCGATATAGTTGGTCGCCGCGGCGATCTTCAGCGAATAGGCGGCAAGCTCCTGGCGTTGCGCTTCCGAGAGATAGGGGGCCGGCGCGCGCTCGACGACCTTCTGGTTGCGGCGCTGGATCGAGCAGTCACGCTCGAACAGATGCACGACATTGCCGTGTGTATCGCCGAGAACCTGGCTTTCGACGTGGCGGGCGCGCTCGACGAGCTTTTCCAGATAGACCTCGTCCTTGCCGAAGGCCGCCATCGCCTCGCGCTTGGCCTCGGTCACCTCACGGGCGAGATCCTTCGGATCGCGGATGGCGCGCATGCCGCGCCCGCCGCCACCCCAGGAGGCCTTCAGCATGACGGGATAACCGATCTCTTTCGCCATCTTCGCCACGACGGCCATATCGTCTGGCAGCGGCTCGGTCGCCGGCACGACGGGCACGCCGACCGAGATCGCCAGATTGCGGGCCGCAACCTTGTTGCCGAGCTGGCGCATCGTGTCGCCCTTCGGGCCGATGAAGATGATGCCGGCCTCGTTGCAGGCATCGACGAATTCGGGGCTTTCCGACAGCAGGCCGTAACCCGGATGAATGGCGTCGGCGCCCGAAAGCTTGGCGACGCGGATCACCTCGTCGATCGACAGATAGCTTTCGATCGGTCCGAGATCACGCGCAAGATGCGGGCCGCGGCCGACCTGATAGCTTTCGTCCGCCTTGAAGCGGTGTAGCGCCAGTTTGTCCTCTTCTGCCCAGATCGCCACGGTTTTTATTCCAAGCTCGTTGGCCGCGCGGAACACGCGAATGGCAATTTCGGAGCGATTGGCAACGAGAATCTTGGAAATGGGCAAAACGGTCTCCTCAGACGTTCAGACGCGGGCATGCTGCACCCGCGAAGGAAATTCTTAACTTCTTGTCACAAGAAGTTCAATTTCTCTTGCGACTGCGAAATGCAATTTCTCGCCATTCCTATGCATCTCGCCCGGACGTGTGCGGCGGTTCGGGAGAAAGACATGCAAAAACAAAGCTAAAGCGCGCGCATCATTGAAATTCGATGCGAGTGCCGGAGCGGCTTAAATCTGATTCATTAACGAAATCAGAGAAATAGCATGAAATTCGCTGATATGTCGGTGTCATGCTTTAGCTTATCAGGCGGTGACGGAAGGCAAGCGCTACCGCCTGCTGCCGGTTTTTCGCTTTCAGCTTGTTCTGCAAGCCGTTCATATACCAGTCGACTGTGTGGTTTGAGATCTTCAGCATCTTGCTGATTTCCATCGAGGTCATGCCTTCGGCGAGATAATGCAGGATCTCCATTTCGCGTCGCGTCAGCGGGGTGTCGGCCGGCAGGACGGTTTCCAGCGCCTGAGCCTCGTCTTTCAGTTCGAGCAATCGCCAGAAGCTCTTGCGCGCCACTGCCTCAAACAGAGCGATCTCCACCGGCGAAAGCTCGACAGGTTTGCCGGCGAGACTGAGGCTGCCGAGAATGCCGTTCCGTCCGTGGATGGGAAAGATATAGCCGTCTTCCAGTCCGTGACCGAAGGCATCGACCATCATCTGCTCCATGCGGCGCTGCTGCGCATCCTTGCCGAAGGCTGCCAAACTTTCCCGCCAGCGGAAAGGCCGCTGCGCATGGGCGAGATAACGCACCATCGGATCGATCAGGGCATATTTCTTCGCCGTATAGATTTGCGGCCATTGTTCCGGCCAGCGGCCGGCAAGCGTCGCAGCCCGTGGTTCCGGATGCCGCTGCGCCGGATTTTGCGGCAAATGGCGATGCAGGCCGTAATATTCGAAGCCGCAATCCTCGATTACCTGCTCCAGCTCGGTGACCACGGCCCGAGGGTGCGAAGTTTCTTCCAGAATTATAAGCAACTGAATCAGCAAATTAATATTCACAAAAATGCCCCTTGCCCGGACGTGATGCCCGCATCGAGGCCGTCGGCGGCTTGTCAGATGGGTCGCGAAACGGTCTTCTCAAAAAATGCAGTCTCTAATTTTAATGCTGCGCTAAACTTTTATTAAAATGCAAGCGCAAATTGTCGCGGGATATAACCGAGCCGCAGTTGGGTTGCCATAGTCAATCTCGTCGCATCCTGCGATAGTACATTTGGGTTAATCGTCGATTGGATCGCCCCCCGAATGCGCCGTTAATCGCCGGTTCAGGTAGCCTTTTGTAGCATCGCATCATCCCGTTTCGCAGATGCACAAGAGGTTCGACGTGACACTATTCAAGGTCTATGCAAGAGCTCTGCGCTATCTTGGCGCCTACAAGCTGCGCGTATCCCTGGTCGTGGTGGCAAACATCGTTCTGGCGACGATTACCATCGCGGAGCCGATCCTGTTCGGTCGCATTATCGATGCGATTTCCGGCAAGGGTGAGGTCAAGCCTATCCTTTTCATGTGGGCGACTTTCGCCGTTTTCAACACGATTGCCTTCGTCCTGGTCGCCCGCGAGGCAGACCGGCTGGCCCATGGCCGGCGGGCAACGCTGCTGACGGAAGCCTTTGGCCGGATCATTTCCATGCCGCTTGGCTGGCACCATCAGCGCGGTACCTCCAACGCGCTGCATACATTGCTGCGCGCCTGCGAAACGCTGTTCGGCCTCTGGCTGGAATTCATGCGTAACCACCTGTCGACGGTCATCGCGCTTGCTCTTCTGATCCCGACCGCAATGTCGATGGACCTGCGCCTTTCCGCCGTGCTCATGGTGCTCGCCGTCGCCTACTGGCTGATCGGCCGCGTCGTCATGAGCCGCACCAAAGACGGCCAGGCTTCGGTCGAAAACCATTATCATACCGTCTTTTCGCATGTCAGCGACTCGATCAGCAACGTTTCGGTCCTGCACAGCTACAATCGCATCGAGGCTGAAACCCGGGCGCTGAAATCCTTCGCCGACCGCCTGCTCGAAGCCCAATATCCGGTGCTCGACTGGTGGGCGATTGCCAGCGCACTGAACCGTATGGCATCGACCATTGCCATGATGGTGGTCCTGATCATCGGCACCATGCTCGTTCAGGCCGGCCAGCTGCGCGTCGGCGACGTCATCGCCTTCATCGGCTTTGCCAACCTGTTGATCGGCCGCCTCGATCTGATGCGCCAGTTCGCCACGCAGATTTTCGAGGCCCGTTCCAAGCTCGAGGAATTCTATGCGCTGGAAGACTCGGTGCGTGAGCGCGAAGAACCGGCCGGCAACGGCGAGATCAAGGACGTCAAGGGTGCAATCGAGTTCCGTGACGTCTCCTTCGGCTTCGGCAACAGCTCGCAGGGCCTGCACAATGTCTCCTTCTCGGTGAAGGCAGGCCAGACGGTTGCGATCGTCGGCCCGACCGGCGCCGGCAAGACGACGCTCGTCAACCTGCTGCAGCGCGTTTACGACCCCCAGGATGGCCAGATCCTCGTCGACGGCAACGATATCACCAAGGTGACCCGCAAGTCGCTGCGCCGCCACATCGCCACGGTCTTCCAAGATGCGGGCCTGCTGAACCGTTCGATCAGCGAAAATATCCGCCTTGGTCGCGAAGGTGCCAGCGAAGAGGAAATGCGCCGTGCGGCCGAAGCCGCCGCCGCCGCCGATTTCATCGAGACCCGTCAGGATCGCTACGATACGCATGTCGGCGAGCGCGGCAACAAGCTCTCCGGCGGCGAGCGCCAGCGTATCGCCATTGCCCGCGCCATCCTCAAGGACGCGCCGATCCTGGTGCTCGACGAGGCGACCTCGGCGCTCGACGTCGAGACCGAAAACCGCGTCAAGGCCGCGATCGACAATCTGCGTGAGAACCGCACCACCTTCATCATCGCCCACCGCCTGTCGACAGTCCGCGAAGCCGATATGGTGCTCTTCCTGGATGACGGCCGCGTCGTCGAACAGGGCAGCTTCGACGAGCTCAGCCACAGCAACGGCCGCTTCGCCGCCCTGCTGCGCGCCAGCGGCATCTTGACGGACGAAGAGGTTCGCAGGGCTCATACCACCGAAGCCGCCTGATCGCTTCGCGTTTCAAGACAAGGGCCGGAAGGGTAGCACCCTTCCGGCCTTTTTGTTTGGATAGGGGTTGGGTTGCGCATCGAACTCGACGCCACGTTTAAGGACTCCCAAAACGCTACGACGACACGCACTAGCCACATGCCGTGTGGCACCCCCCTCTGCCCTGCCGGGCATCTCCCCCACAGGTGGGGAGATTGGATGGGCGTGATGGTTTCCCCCAGCCAACCACCGCATAGGTATTTCGATACGGCAGAGAGGGACCGAAGTTCCCACCTCTTGCCGATCTCCCTCCTTGTGGGGGAGATGCCCGGCAGGGCAGAGGGGGGTGCCACACGGCATGTGTAAGCCATATCGCTTGATGCCCCACCGATCCTCCCCTAACTTCCGCCTGTCCCCAAGCACAGGAGAAACACCCATGAAGGTCCTGCGCATCGTCGCCAACATCGAAGCCCCTGATATCACCCCGGCCCGGCGCTTCTATCAGGAGATCCTCGGTCTTGACGTCATCATGGATCACGGCTGGATCACCACATTCGGTGCTGCGAGGCCGATGAACATCCAGCTCAGCATCGCCAGCGAGGGCGGTTCCGGAACACCGGTGCCGGATCTCTCGATCGAGGTTGACGATCTCGATGCCGTGTTCGAGGCAATGTCGGCTGCCGGCTTTCCGATCGAATACGGCCCGGTCGACGAGCCCTGGGGCGTCAGGCGCTTTTATGTGCGCGATCCCCTGGGCAAGCTGGTGAACATCCTCACCCATAAAAATTGAGCCGGCGGCCATCGGCCACCGGCTCCTTCATCTCACAGGT
This sequence comes from Rhizobium leguminosarum bv. trifolii WSM2297, assembly GCF_000271845.1. The sequence goes on from NZ_JH719395.1 coordinate 3,498,765, forward strand.
ACGTCCGAGATTTATTTCCGATCGTTGCGGCGATAGGCGTTTGCCGTTCCGCCGATGCGGACGGGCACCGGGATGGTGGCGGGCTCGGTGACGAGTTTCCCCTTGACCTTGCTCTCTCGGCGCTTGCGTTCGAGGTAATAGGCATAGGCGAATTGCGTCGCGATGCCGGCGATCACGAAGAGCGGACCGACCAGCGGGTCTTTGTTGGTGATATAGAGCACCACCTGACCGATCATGGCGAGGATCGTGCCGGCGACGAAGATGTTCAGCGAATGGCGGCCGAGAATGGTCAGCGGATGGTCTGCAGGACGGCGCAGAATGCGCGAGAACGCCGGAATGCTGATGACGAGATAGGTCAGCGCCAGCACATGCAACAGCCGCGGTAGCGACAGGAAGGTCTTGTCGAAACCGGTGATGACGGTCGGCAGGCCAAGGGCTGCCAGTGAATTGCCGAGGGCCCAGAGATGGCCGGTCACCCAGATGAAGGACAGCGCGACGTAAGCGGCCGCAATCGCAAGCAGCAGCGGATGCCGCGGGATCGTGCCGCCCCGCTTGATATGCAGCATCGAAACAATGCCGATCGCAAACAGGAACTGCCAGGAAAGCGGATTGAGGAACCAGTAGCTCTCGATCAGCATGTTGTGCGGCGCCACCTGGTAGATGCCCGCAAGCAGCCAGACCGTGCCGGAGACGGCGAGCGCCAGCAGCGGGCTGCGTGCATTCAGGAGCAGGATGATCGGCACCATCAGCATCAACGCGCCGTACATCGGCAGGATATTGTTATAGCCGATCTGGTGGCCGAGCAGCAGCAGCGCCGGAATACCTTCCTTCAGGTTCATCAGCAGCGCGAGAATATTGATTTCGACCAGCAAGCCCGGCCGGTGAAACAGCCAGGCGCCGCAGATGAACAGTGCCAGCGTCATGAAGGTGGTGATCATATGAGCGAGATAGAGCGTGAAGGCGCGCTTGACCGCCTTGAGCGCCATCTTGAGCCGGTTACCCGGCCGGAACCCGGAACCATAGGCAAGGCCGACGGCAATGCCGGAGATCAGCACGAAGGCCTCGGCGGCATCGGAGAAGCCGAAATTCTTTGTCGTCACATATTCGAAGATCTGTCCGGGAACATGATTGATGAAGATCATGATCAGGGCGAGGCCACGCAAGACGTCTAGCCGGGTATCGCGCTGCGGTGCAGCGGCGGAGAAGGAACTGCGCTCGGTGCCGATGGCTTCGGTCCGCGTGCTTGCCATAGGGGTGTCTCCTGTTGTCCGATTTGCAAACGCGACGACGGCCAAAAGGGTTCCCTTTTGGCCGTCGCGAATCGCCGTGTTTTTCAGCGTGGAGAACGCTGTTATCCGAGCGGATATCCCTCTTCGGGATCGGTGACTTCGCAGCCGTTGACTGACAGAGTGTAGCCGCTGTCATTGGACGCTTTTGAGACCGAAATGCGGTATTTGCCGCCGGCCTGTTCAACCTCTGCCGCAAAACCGTCCCATTCCGACGGGAGCGACGGCCGCACATAAAGCTTCCCGCCCTTCAGCCGGATGCCGAGGATGCCCTCGACGGCGGCGCGGTAAAGCCAGCCAGCAGAGCCGGTATACCAGGTCCAGCCGCCGCGCGACGAATAGGGTTCATGCCCGTAGACGTCGGCCGCCACGACATAGGGTTCGACGCGGTATTCTTCCGCCGAAGCCTTGTCGAGCGCATGGGTGATCGGGTTGAGGATCTGGAAGCAGCGCAACGCGTCATCGCCCCGCTTCAGCTCCGCCAGCGCCATCACCACCCAGGTCGCGGCATGGGTATATTGCCCGCCATTTTCGCGCACACCCGGCGGATAGGCCTTGATATAGCCGGGATCCCTGGCGGAATTGATAAAGGGCGGCGTGAACAGCCGGATGATGCGGGCATCCTCGTCGACCAGCTGGTCGAGCACGGCTTCCATCGCCGTGACCGCGCGGGCTGGATCACCCTCGCCCGACAGCACGCTCCATGACTGCGCAATCGAATCGATCCGGCATTCGGGGCTTTCCTTGGAGCCGAGCAGCGCACCGTCGTCGAACGTGCCGCGGCGATAGTAGCCGCCGTCCCAGGCCGCGGTTTCGAGCGCCTTCTTCAGCTCGGTGAGATGCGCCGACCAGCGCTCCACACGCGCCGTGTCACCGCGCTCTTCGGCATAGGGAATGAAGGAGCGCAAGGCGCCGGCGAGGAACCAGCCGAGCCAGACGCTGGTGCCGCGCCCGCCGATGCCGACGCGGTTCATGCCGTCGTTCCAGTCGCCGCCAAGGAACAGCGGCAGGCCGTTTGTCCCCTTGCGGGCTATGGCGAGATCGAGCGCCAGCGCCGCGTGCTCGTAGACGCTCGCCTTGTCCTCGGAAATCTCCGGCTTGTAGAAGGAGTCGTGCTGGCCTTCGAGCAGCGCCGGCCCTTCCAGGAAGGCGATCTGCTCGTCGAGCACGCTCTTATCGCCGGTGACGCTGCAATAATGATGGATCGCATGGCTGAGCCAGACGACGTCATCCGAGATCAATGTGCGCACGCCCGCACCTGTTCCCGGCAGCCACCAATGCTGCACGTCGCCTTCGCGGAATTGGCGCGAGGCGGCATTCAGGATCTGCCCGCGGGCAAGCTTGGGTTCGTGCAGCACGAAGGCCAGCGTGTCCTGCAGCTGATCGCGGAAGCCGAAGGCGCCGCTTGCCTGGTAGAAGGCGGTGCGGGCCATGATGCGGCAGCCGAGGCTCTGATAGGGCAGCCAGGTGTTGACGAGATTGTTCATCCCGCGATCCGGCGTCGATATCTGCAGCCTGCCGGTAAAATCCCGCCAGAAGGCCCGGTTCGCCTCGACGGCATCATCGAACGAAGCCTTGCGGATATCGGCAATGACGCTGCGCGCTTCTTCCTCCGTCGGCGTATCGCCGAGGAAGAAGAAGAAGTCGCGCTCCTCGCCGGCGTCAAGCTCGACGTCGATCGCAAGGGCCGCGGCCGGATCACCGTCGAGGTCGGCCGTGCCGGAAAGCGAGGCGGCGGAGATGACCGCCTGCGGCGCCTGGATCGTTCCCGCCTTGCCGACGAATTCGCGCCGGCTTGCCGAGAAGCTCGAAAGCGCCTCGCTCGCCGCGAAGAAGGCGGTGCGGTTGGAATAATCGATGCTGTAGGGATTGGTGGCAAACAGCGCCCCTGTTTCCTCGTCATATCGAGACAGGATGAAGGGCGCGGTGCGTGCCGCATTGGCGCCGAGAATCCACTCGACATAACCGTAGAGACGCAGCCTGCGGCTGGTCGAACCGGTGTTGCGCAGGCGCAGGCGTTGCAGCTTCACCGGCCTTTCGCGGTCGATCGTCTGCGTCATCTCCAGCGCGATATCGTGCTGAACGCTGGAGAAAACCGAATAGCCGAGCCCGTGGCGGGCTTCGAAACGGATGTCCGGGCGGCGCGAAAGCGCTGCGAACGGCGTCATGACCGCACCGCTGTCGAGATCGGCGAGATAGAAGGCCTCACCCGAACGGTTGATCACCGCATCATTCGACCAGGAGGTCAGCTGATAGTCGCGCGAATTGGCGCTCCAGGTAAAGCCGGCGCCCTCGGCCGAGACGTGGAAGCCGAACCTGTCATTGGAGATCACATTGATCCAGGGCTGCGGCGTCGCGTGGCCGCCGGGCAGGCGAACGACATATTCACGTCCGTCGCGGGCAAAGCCGCCGATGCCGTTCCAGAAGTCGAGATCGCCCTCTTCCTCGATGACGACGGCGGGCACGACGGGTGGCGGCACCGGCGCGACGCGCTTGACCGGGACCTTGTTGCGCTCGGCCCGTTCCATCTCCTGCAGTTCCTCCTTGGAGGGTGCAAACAGCGCCACGGCGCGGTTGATCTGGTCGACGACCTTGCCGTTCTTCGTATGCAGCGTGACGCGGGAAGCCGCGATCAGCGCATGATAGGTGCTCTCCTCCATCAGGTCCTTGCGAACCGCAAAGATATGCTGGCGCAAGCCGTCGGCCTGGCCCATGCGGCGCACATTCTCGCACATGGCGTCGAGCGCGTGCTGCATGTCCTGCGCATAGGAAGAGGCGCGTTCGTTCATGATGACGAGGTCGGCGGTGACGCCGCGCGAGCGCAAATATTCCTGCGCCAGCAGTGCCTCACGGGCGATTTCGAGATCCATGTCATCGTTGATGCGCAGCGTGAAGATCGGGAAATCACCGGAGATCGCCAGCGGCCAGAGCGCCGATTGCGACTGCAGGCCGGCCTCGACGGTCGCTTCGTCCTTGCGCAGCTGCATGTCGGGATAGACGAGGTAGCGGCCGAGATGCTGGAAGGCCGCCGCTTGCTGCGAGGTGACCCCGACATGGCGCATTTGCACCTGTGTGCGCGTCCAGGCCTGGACCAGTTCGTGGGTGAAGGCGTCGGGATGGCGGTAACGATTGACCGCCTTGTCGACTTCGTCGCGGCTCGGCGCTGCGATGGTCCAGAAGATCACGCTGACTTTCTTGCCGGCCGGCACGCGGACGGTGCGACGCAGCGACATCACCGGATCGAGCATGAAGCCGTCGCTGCCGGAAAGCGCCGCCCCCGGCTCAAAGGCTGCCGCATCGGCAAGGCTGCGGCCGCGGCCGATGAACTTGCGCCGGTCGGTCTCGAACTCCGTGTGGCGGGTATCGCCGGCATTGTCGACGATCAGATGAGCGATGCTGATGTTCGGCTCGTTCGGATCGCGCTTGTTGCGTTCGGCGCGGATGACGTCGCCGCGCTTGCCGATCTCGGTCTTGACGAACATCCGGGCGAATGCCGGATGCGCATTGTCGGTATCGTCGGAGGTGATCACCGGTTCGAGATAGGAGGTGACTTCGATGAAACGGTCTTCCGTGCCCATGTTGAGCAAGGTGACGCGGCGGGCCTCGGCATCATGCTCGGTCGCAATGATGCACTCCACCTCGCTTGTGAGGTCGCCGACCGTCTTGGTGAACTGCGCCTTCTCGTCGGCGAATTCGACCTTGATCTTTTCGCCCTCGACACCCTTCGGCTCCGATGTCGTCGACCACCATTCATTCGTGGCGGTATCGCGCAGGAAGATGAAGCTGCCCCAGCGGTCTTCGGTCGGATCGGCTTTCCAGCGGGAAACAGAAAGGCCGTTCCACCGGGAATAACCAGCACCCGTCGCCGTCAGCATCAGCGAATAATGGCCGTTCGACAGGAACACCAGTTCGCGGTCACGCGAAGCCGGGTCGCTGATCTTCCTGATCTCCGGCCGCAGCAGATCGTCCTGGATGCTGGCTGGCGTGTCGGATTCATGCTTGCCGCTCATGACCGGAATGTCGCGCGGCGCCTTTTCTTGCAACAGCAGCTCCGCTGCCTCGATGACCGGATCGGCGTGGAAGAGTTCACGCAGATGGCCGTTGAATGCGACGTTGGCGACGGCTGCGATCGACATGCCGTGATGGTGGGCATAATAATTGTAGACCACCGCGCATTTCTTGCCTTCCGGCACGCGCGTCGGCGTGAAGTCGACGGCATCGTGGAAGCCGAACTTGCCGAGCGCACCGACCTTGCGCAGCCGCTGCAGGTTTTCGAGCGCGCCCGGCGGGTCGTACTGGCTGGCAAGCAGCGAGGCGTAAGGCGCGATGACGGCATTGTGGCCGAGGCCGCGCTTCAGGCCGAGCGTCGGCACGCCGAAATTCGTGTACTGATAGTTGAGGTTATGGTCGCGGGCATTGAAGGCCGCTTCCGAAATGCCCCACGGAATGCCGAGCTTGCGGGCGTAATTCATCTGCTCGACGACGACCAGATTGTTGGTCTGGTTGAGAATGCCTCCGCCGCGTTCCTGCATGACGAGCGGCGGCATCAGATATTCGAACATCGAGCCGGACCAGGAGACCAGCGCGCCGCGCGATCCCACAGGCACGACCTGGCGGCCGAGGCGGTACCAGTGCTCTGTCGGAAGATCGCCCTTGGCAATGCCGAACAGGCTGGTCAGGCGGCATTCCGAAGCGAGAAGGTCGTAGCAGGCCTGGTCGAGTTCACCGCTTTCGACGCGGTAGCCGATCGACAGCAGGCGCCGCTCCGGCCGGAACAGGAAGCCGAAATCCATCGAGAAGGCGAGATCGCGGGCCTTGTCACGCAGTGCCACCAGGCGCGGCCTGAGCGCATCGACCTTGGAGAGGTCGAAAGTGCTGTCTGAAATATGCGCCTCGCAAACCTTTACCAGCGAGGCCGCCCATTGGGTGACCTCTTCACTCTGCTTCGACTTGACCTCATGGTCGAGATTGGCGGCGAGCTTCTCGATGTCGCGCGCGAGAACGGCGAGGTTGATGATGCGGATCGAGGCGAATTCATGCTCGCGCTTGACGGCGGCAAGCGCGTTCTGGAAGCCGACGATGCGTTCCTCCAGCCGCCGGCGCAGCGGCCGCACGGTCTTGCGGTCATCGGGCAGGTCCGCCAGCACTTCACCCAGAATGCCGGCTGTATCGCCGACGCCGTCGAGATTGCCCTGCATATGGGCGGACGGCGCCTCGGCCCAGTTGCGGCAGGCGGACGATATGGCGATCAGATGGCCGGCGAGATTGCCGCTGTCGACGGCCGAGACATAACGCGGCCCGAGCGTCTGTAGCGTATCGGTGTGATACCAGTTGAACAGATGGCCGCGGAATTTCTCCATTCTGTCGATCGTCGAAATCGTCTGTTCCAGCCGCTCGAGCGTCTCCTCGAAGGAGAACCAGCCGAATTGCCGGCCGGAAACGACGGAGAGCAGATAGACGCCGATATTGGTCGGCGAGGTACGCGCCGCGACAATGACATGCGGCGTTTCCTGGATATTGTCCGGCGGCAGATAGTTCTGCTCGGCGGTGGTGAAGGTCTCGAAATAACGCCAGGTGCGCCGGGCGATCTTGCGCAGTTCGCTCGATACCGAATCGGCGACCTCGAGCCGATCCTCGGTCTCTGCCGACTGGCTGACATACCAGGCAACGACAGGCGACAGGATCCACAACAGCGCGAAGGGAATGCCGACGACGAAGGCGCTGCCGCCGGGCAGGGCGGCAAAACCAAGCGCCAGCAGCGCCAGCACCGGTGCATGCCACATCGCCTTGTAATAGGCGATCAGCGTGCCCTGGCCGCCGGCCTGAACGCTGGCGGCGGTCCGCCACTGCAGCATCAACTTGCGGCTGACGAACAGGCGGTAAAGCGAACGGCCGATCGCATCGGCCATCATGGCAGCCGAATCGGCGATGAAGACGATCCGCAGTGCGACCTGCGCATTGGCGGCGGTGATATCGGACCAGACCGTATAGAGATGGGCGCGGGCAATGATATCGCTGGTGCGCGGAATGATGCCGTTGATCAGCGACAGCGTCGGCGCGACGAACAGGCAGAAGATCAACAGAATCTGCCAGATGAGGGCGCCGAGCGGACCCATGAAATACCAGCCGAGCACGGAAGCGAAGAACCAGGCGATCGGCGTCAGCGAGCGGCGCAGATTGTCGAACATCTTCCAGCGGCCCAGCGCCGTGACGCCGTATTTCGGATTGAACATATAGGGCAGCAGCTGCCAGTCGCCGCGCGCCCAGCGATGCTGTCGCGAGGTCTCGACTTCGTAGCGGATCGGGAAATCCTCGACCAGTTCGAGATCGGTGACGAGCGCGCAGCGCGCCATCGAGCCTTCGAGAAGATCGTGGCTGAGCACCGAGTTTTCGTCGATCCGGCCCTTCAGCGACGCTTCGAAGGCATCGACATGATAAAGGCCCTTGCCGGTGAAGGTGCCTTCGCCGGCGAGATCCTGATAGACGTCGGAAACGGTGAAGACGTAAGGGTCGAGGCCGCGGTTGATCGAAAAGACGCGCTGGAAGACCGAGGCGTCCTTGCCCGTCGTCAGCGACGGGGTGACGCGCGGCTGCAGCACGCCGTAGCCGCTTTCGACACGGCCGGTTTTCGGATTGATGACCGGGCGGTTGATCGGATGATAGAGCTTGCCGACGAGCTTGGTGACGGCATCGCGCATCAGGCGCGTATCGGCATCGAGCGTCATGACATATTGCACATTGGCGGGCACGGTGTTGGCGCCCGGCAGATAGGTCGTGTCGCGGTCGCCGCGCAGCAGCATGTTCAGCTCGTGCAGCTTGCCGCGCTTGCGCTCCCAGCCCATCCACACACCTTCGGAGGGATTGTAGAGGCGGCGGCGATGCAGCAGATAGAAACGCGTCTTTCCGTCATAGGCATAGCGGGCGGAAAGATTGGCAATCTCGCGCCTGGCATAATCGAGAACCTCGAGATCGGCAGGCGTTTCCTCGGCCTCGCTGTCCGGCCAATCGCTGAGCAGCGCGAAATAGAGCTCGCCGCGCGGATTGGCGAGATAATGAACCTCGAGATTGCGCACGTGATCGTCGACGCTGTCGCGGTTCGAGATCAGGCAGGGCACGACGAGCAGCGTGCGCGCATCCTCCGGAATGCCTTCCTTGAACTCGTAGCCGACGAGGCGCGCCGGTGTGACGAAGAAGGAAAGCACTGTGTTGAAGAGACCCGTCGCTCCCTCCGACGCCGGCAGTGAGAACATCAGCAGCAGCAGGGCGATTTCGATCGGCCCCATGCCGGCATTGGCCATGAACCGGCCGACGATTGCCATGGCGATGACCGTCAAAAGCATGACGGGCACGGCGATTGCCAGCCAGTTGAACTGGCGCACCGCGCGCACGAAATGCTGGATCATCGTCGGGCGATAATTCGCCCGCGCCTCGAGCTTCGGCCGCTGCGCGCCGGACAGGAAACCGCCGACATTCGGTTCATGCGGCTGCGGCTCGTCGGAGGCCTTGGCGGCATCGGTCATGTCGAGCGCCAGCTGGGCGATTTGCATTTCCGTCAGCGGCGAGCGTTTGGCCAGCTTTTCGATCTGCTTGCGGTATTTGTTGCGCGAGCCGGAATCGAGGATGCCGTAATCCGAATGTTCCCAGAGCAGCTTGTCGACATGGCTGACCTGCTCGACCCAGACCGACCATTCGGCATCATCGATCTCGCGAAGGCTGCGGATGATGTTGCCCATCGTCACGTTGCCGGAAGAGAGACGGCTGTGTTCTGCCGTCGTCGCCTCTTCTGTATTGCGGCCAAGCTCTTCCAGCCGCTCGTCGAGCCAGGTAATTGCCAGACTCGATGTCTGCGAGCCGTCACGCATGCGATAGAGGAACTGCGTCGAGAAGGTATTGTCCTCGGCAAGCGGTTCCAGCGTTTTCAGATAGCTGGCCGCCGCCGCCGGATCGGACAGTCGCACCAGTTCGTCGGCCGCCTCGTTGGCGCGGCGGCGCAGACGGCGGCTGGCTTCGACACGACTGGAAATGCGGCGAAGGTTCTCCACCAGCACGTAACGCACAAGCGAAGGCAGCGCCCAGAGTTCGCCGATCCTGAGCGTCTCGCTGGCCTGAAAGCCGTCGACCAGCGCCGTCAGGCTTTCCTGCGAGATCGTGCTGTGGGTATGGGCGACGTAGAGCCAGGCAAGTACCAGCGTGCGCGGCACCTCGACACCGCCGACGGTCATGGTCGGCAATTCGCGATAGAAGCGGCGGGGGAAGTCGCGCCGCACCTCCTGGATCGCCTCTTCGACGATATAATGATTGTCCAGCAGCCATTCTGCCGCCGGCGTGATCGTCTCGCCGGCTTCGACGTCGGTCGCCGTAGTCCGGTAGACGCGCAGAATTTCCTTCTCGTTTTCCTTATGGCGCGCGAAGAAATCGAAGGGGGCGAAAGCCGGCAGCCGGTCGACGCTGCCGCGGGCGACCGCGTCGCCAATCCCCTTGATGTCCTCGATGGCAAGATAGGTCGAGCGGATCGAATCGTTGTGATCGATCTGCTTCGTCTCGGGTTCGCGCGGAAGGCTCGGAGAAAGATTAGAAATAGACATGGGTTCGGTTCTGGATCCAAACAAAGTTATGGCTGTTTTGCTCAGCCTTTTGCACTGCTTATCATGACTGCTACATGAACGGAGCCCGTTTCTTCGAAGATCGATGAAGCCGGGATAAATGACGCTTGGGCCAAGCGATGCGAACGGGTTAAGCCCCGGTTCAGGGCGCGGCCCGACGGGTGATCATGACCATCGATACCCTCTCCGCGAAAGCCATGTCGAAAATTGGACACCATCGGGATAATTCAAGTCAAGAGGCATGAACGGGGCGCCCAGTGAGCTTGGAAACTGCGCGAACGGCACAATGCGGCCCCTGGTTCCGGCAATGCAAGAGTTCCGCGATTTTAGGAAAAGACGCGTGATCCCGGTCGCATCACCGGTTCGAAAACGCCGAGATGCCAGACACAAGACGGAAATGCGGCGCACGAAGAAGTTCGATGCGGCCGCGCGTGATGAATGAAGAAATACGGAAGAACGAAGGGGGATCGGATGCCGATCAACCCGGAAAGGCGAAAACCGCCGAACGCCGGCCTTTTGCCGGCGTCTATCATCAGCCGATCAGCCGACGACCCCGCAAACCATGGCCACGACGAACAGGAATGCCGCCGTGAAGATTGCTCCATGGAGCACCGTTTGAAGCCTGTGGCGCGTGGTCATCGGCTTCTTGGTCTCTACGGAACCGTACTGGGTCACGTGAGCATGCGAAATACCCAGATCTGCCATATGTCGCCTCCGTTGTTTTTCATGCGGCCGGTTGTGCGGCTCGCGTTGATATTCGTATATTCTCTATCAAGTAGGTAGAGATAAATTTCCGTCCAGAGCGAACGAAAGAGAAAATTCAACCAGCCCTTTCAGCAGCACCGCCTTTTTGGCAGCCTGCTTTTTTAGCAGAGCGTGCGCCATGCCCAGATCAACGAGCGCTCGACGGCGTCTTCGGTCTGAGACGGGTTGGCGGGGACCTCGATCAGTCGACGGTCCTTTTCCGCAGGCATGGAGACCGAAACCTGTTCCCGACGATCGGCTTTAACCGGCGGATCGAGGTAGCCCATGGTCATCCCACCGAGAAAGAACATGCCTCAACCTCCATCGATCACGAAAGCTAACAATCGTTAACAGGATCATGACAGAAGCGGGGCGCCTGTCAATAGTCTAGCTGAATGGTCGTCTTTTAGGGAAGCATTATCCTTAACGCCGCCGCCGCTCTCTTCTTTTCAAAGAATTGAAAAGATTACCTTTCAGGCTTTGACGAAGCCTTTGCTGGCGATCATCAAATTTCTCGTGTAGTCCTCATGAACCGCACCCTCCGCCAATGCCCGAGAGCTCAGCCGCTCGACGACGGCGCCGTTGCGCATCACCGCCAGCCTTTCGCACATATGGGTGACGACGCCGAGGTCATGGCTGACCATCACGAAGGTGAGCTTGCGGTCGCGCCGGATTTGCTCCAGCAGGTTCAGCACTTCGGCCTGCACCGAGGCATCGAGCGCCGATGTCGGCTCGTCGAGCAGCAGGATCGACGGCTCGACGATCAGTGCCCGGGCGATCGCCACGCGCTGCCGCTGGCCGCCGGAGAGCTGGTGCGGGTAGCGGAAACGGAAACCGTTGCCGAGGCCGACCTCGTCGAGCGCGCGTTCGATGCGCGTCTCGCTGTCGGCAATGCCATGGATCGCCAGCGGCTCGAGCAGCAGCCGGTCGATGGTTTGGCGCGGATGCAGCGAACCATAGGGGTCCTGGAAGACCATCTGCACGCGCCGATAGAAAGATTTGCTGCGCTTCGAGCCCCTCAGTGCTTCGCCATCGATGTGGATCGCGCCGCCACTGATCGGCGCAAGCCCGGCCACGGCCCGCAGCAAGGTCGACTTTCCCGAGCCGGATTCGCCGACGAGACCGAAGGATTCGCCGCCCTCGATGGTGACGCTGACATCCTTCAGCGCGTGAAAATGATCGTAGACCACACTGAGATTGTCGGTCTCGACAGCTGCGCTCATGCCGCCCACTCCGGCCTGCGGTCGAGCACCGGCAGCGGATGACGGTTCTGACCGATCTCGGGCATGCAGTTCAGCAGCCCTTGCGTATAGGGATGCTGCGCATGTTTGAGATCGGCAGCCGCCAACTCCTCGACGATCTTTCCGGCATACATGACGATCACCCGGTCGCAGAAGGACGAGACCAGCCTGAGATCATGGGAAACGAAGATCAGCCCCATGCCGCGGTCGGCCACCAGCCTGTCCATGATTCTGAGCACATCGAGTTGCACCGTCACGTCGAGCGCCGAGGTCGGCTCGTCGGCGATCAACAGTTCGGGGCCGGCGATCAGCATCATGGCGATCATCGCGCGCTGCCCCATGCCGCCCGAAACCTCATGCGGATGCAGGTCGAAGACACGTTTCGGGTCGCGGATCTGCACCGCTTCCAGCATGGCGAGCGCCCGTTCGCGCGCCTCCGTCTTGCCGACCTTTTCATGTGTGCGCAGCGTTTCGCAGATCTGCCGCCCGATCGTCATGACCGGATCGAGCGAATATTTCGGATCCTGCAGGATCATGGCGATGCGCTTGCCGCGCAGCCTGCGCCTTTGACCGGCCGAGGCCTTGATAAGATCGATACCGTTGAAATCGAGCTTGTCGGCCGTGACGACGGCGTGTTTCGGTGTCAACCCCATGATCGCCCGGCCGGTCTGCGACTTGCCGGAACCGGATTCGCCGACGATGCCGAGCCTTTCCTTACCGAGCGTGAAGGAGACGCCGCGCACCGCCTCGATCACGCCGGTGCGCGTGGGGTAGCTGACCTTGAGCTTGTCGACCGTCAGAAGTGTCGTCACTGGCCGCTCTCCTTCGGATCGAGCGCGTCCCGCAGGCCGTCGCCAAGCAGATTGAAGCCGAGGCTGACGATGAGGATGGCGATGCCGGGCATCCCCGCCACCCACCATTGATCGAGGATGAAACGCCGGCCCGAGGCGATCATCGCACCCCATTCCGGCAGCGGCGGCTGCGCCCCCAGGCCGAGGAAGCCGAGACCGGCCGCCGTCAGGATGATGCCCGCCATATCCAGCGTCACCCGCACGATCAGCGAGGAAATGCAAAGCGGCATGACATGGCGCACGACGATGCGCAGCGGCGAGGCGCCCATCAACTTCACCGCCGAAATATAATCGGACCGCCGGACCGTCAGCGTCTCGGCGCGCGCGATGCGGGCATAGGGCGGCCAGGATGTGATGGCGATGGCAATGATCGCGTTCTGGATGCCGGGACCGAGAGCAGCGACGAAGGCCAGCGCCAGCACCAGCTTCGGAAAGGCGAGGAAAATATCGGTGATGCGCATCAGCGTCGCGTCGACCCAGCCTCCGGCATAACCCGATACCGTGCCGACGATCAGACCGACCGGCGCCGAGATGACGGCGACGAGCACGACGACGAGCAGCGTCAGACGCGATCCGTAGATCAGCCGCGAATAGATATCGCGGCCCTGGTCATCCGAACCGAGCAGGAATCCACCCGTCCCGGGCGGCAGCAGCCGGGCATTGCGCAGATCGCCGACAACAGGATTGTGCGTCGCCAGCACGTCGGCGAAAGCGGCGATGAAAAGCAGCGCCACGATGATCAGCAGACCGACGACGGCAAGCCGGTTGGCGGTGAACTGCCGCCAGGTGACGTAGGCGCGGCCGAGACGGGCCTGCATGCGCGATTGCGGCCGGTCGGACAGCAGCCATTCGCGGCGGCTCATCGCTGGAGATGGGCTGGCAGGGGCCGTCATCGGTTTTTCGTCCTCGGGTCGAGCGTCCGGTAGAGAAGATCGGACAGAAGATTGATGCCGATGAAAACCGTGCCGATGACGATGGTGCCGCCAAGCACGGCATTCATATCGGCATTCTGCAGCGAATTGGTAATGTAGAGCCCGATGCCCGGCCAGGAAAAGACGGTCTCGGTCAGCACCGATCCTTCGAGCAGACCGGCATAGGAGAGCGCAATGACGGTGACCAGCGGCACGGCGGCGTTGCGCAGTGCATGGCCCCAGATCACCCGCGTTTCCGAAAGCCCCTTGGCGCGCGCGGCAACGATATATTCCTGCGAAAGCTCGTTCAGCATGAAGCTGCGGGTCATGCGGCTGATATAGGCAAGCGAGAAATAGCCGAGCAGCGACGCCGGCAGGATGATGTGGCGGAAGACATCGTAAAAGACATCCCATTGTCCCTGCCAGGCACTGTCCAGAAGGTAGAATCCGGTGATCGGCGTGAAGGTATATTCGAAGACGATGTCGATGCGGCCGGGAAAGGCGACCCAGCGCAGTTTCGCATAGAAGATGACGAGCGAGATCAGCGCCAGCCAGAAGATCGGCACCGAATAGCCGATCAGGCCGATGACACGCACCAGCTGGTCGGCGATACTGCCGCGCCGCACGGCGGCGAGCACGCCAAGCGGCACGCCAACGAAAGCGCCGATCAGTGTTCCCAATGTCGCGAGCTCGACCGTCGCCGGGAATGCCCGGCGAATATCGACCATGACAGGATTGGTCGTCAGCACCGAATTGCCGAAATCGCCGGACAGGACGCCTTTCACATAAATATAGAACTGCTGATAGAGCGGCAGGTCGAAGCCCATCTCCCGCCGCACGCGCTCGACGACATGGTGGGGCGCGCGGTCGCCGAGGATGGCGAGCACGGGATCAATCGGCACGACGCGGCCGATGAAGAAGGTGACGGCCAGAAGGCCGAAATAGGTGGTGACGGCGGCAAACAAAAACCGCCCCAGCGCCTTTGCGAACGCTTCAGCACGGCCCTTTCGGGGCCGCGCCTCCTGTGTTGTTCCGACGATGCTCAAGCGACCAATCCTGCCGGACTATTCCTTGGCGATCGGACCGACGAAATTGGTGTCGAAGCTCGGACCCAGTTTGAAGTCCTTCACGCTTTTGCGATAACCGGCCACCTCGGTCTGCTGGAAGATGAAGACGAAGGGGCTGTTTTCAAGGTATTTCTTCTGGATATCCTGATAGATGGCGGCGCGCTTGGCGGCGTCGCGTTCCAGCAGTGCTGCCTTGGCTTGCTTGTCGAGCTCCGGCGCTTCCCAGGCATTGCGCCACGCGAGCGTCTTTACCGTGCCGGCATCGGAATTGTCGGGATTGCCAGTAAACGTGTCGGCATTGGAATTCGGGTCGAAATAGTCCGAGCCCCACTGGCCGATATACATGTCGTGGGTGCGGGCGCGGTACTTGGTCAGCGTCTGTTTGCCGTCGCCCGGGATGATTTCCATCTTCACGCCGGCCTGCGCCAGCGTCTGCTGCATGGATTCGGCGATGCCAGTCACCGGCTGCGTGTTGCGCACGTCCATGGTGATCGAGAAGCCGTCGGGGACGCCGGCCTTGGCGAGCAGTTCCTTGGCCTTGGCGACATCGAGCTTGTAGGGGTTTTCGTCGAGTGCGCCGAGCTGGCCCTTCGGCAGGAAGGTCTGATGGATTTCGCCGATACCCTTGATCAAGGTCGCGCCGATCGCATCGTAGTCGACCAGATATTTGAAGGCTTCCTGAACTTCCGGCTTCTTCAGGTTCTCGTTCTTGTTGTTGAGGCTGACATAATAGATCGTGCCCTTCGGCGCGCTCGTCGTCGCCAGATCGGCATTCTTCGAAACGGCGTCGATATCACCAGGCTCGAGGTTCCGGGCGATATCGATATCGCCGGCTTCGAGCGCCAGCCGCTGGGCCGAGCTTTCCTTCATAAAGCGATAGATGACGCGATTGAGCTTCGCCTTGTCGCCGTAATAATTGTCGTTGCGCTCCAGCACGACCACTTCATTGGCGCGCCATTCGCGCAGCTTGAAGGCGCCGGAACCGGCATAACCGGTCTTCAACCATTCATTGCCGAAATCATTGTCGTATTTGTGCTCGGCATCGGGCGTCACCGCCTTCACATGCTCCATCACCAGCTTCTTGTCGACGACGGAAGCGACCGTTGCCGTCAGGCAGTTGAGCACGAAGCTCGGCGCATAGGCCTTGTCGACGGTGAAGACGAAGGTATTGGCATCCGCCGCCTTGGCCTTTTCCACGACGTTGTCGCCGGTCAGGCCGAACTGGGTAAGGATGAAGGCCGGGCTCTTGTCGAGCTTGACGGCGCGCTCGAACGACCAGGCGACGTCTTCGGCGGTGATCGGGTTGCCGGAGGCGAATTTCAAGCCCGATTTCAGCTTGAACGTATAGGTGAGACCATCATCGGAAACGCTCCAGCTGTCGGCCAGATCGCCCTTGACCTTGGAGGTGTCGTCCATGTCGAGACGGACGAGCAGGCTGTAGCTGTTGCTGGTGATTTCGGCGGTCGAAAGCTCGAACGCCTCACCCGGATCCATCGTGATGATATCATCGATGGCAAAACCTTCGACCAGCGTATCCTTGGGCGTCTCGGCAAAGGCCGAGGGTGCGGCCATCATTAGCAGCGAAAGAGCGGCTCCTGCGGAAAGCAGGCGGAAATTGCGGCTGAGCTTGGTGATCATCATGGTCTGTTCCCCTGTTCTTGATTGATTACGAAGCGTTTTATCGGTCATGCCCATTAAACTATTGTCCATTCCTGGCGCGTCCAGAGGCGCGCGGCGCTTTAGGCGCGGTCCTCCCGCCAAGCTTGTGCCAGAATGCGAAGCCAATTTTCACGGGCAAGTTTCGTGAGATCCGCTTCACCATATCCAACCTCCCGGAGAGCGGCAATCAGCTTCTGATTGCCGGCGGCGTCGCCGATTTCCTCAGGAATTGTGGCGCCGTCGAAGTCCGATCCGAGCCCCACGCAATCGATGCCGATGCGGTTCACCAGATAGTCGATGTGGCGGATCATATCGGCAAGCGGCGTATCGCTGTCCGAGCGGCCATCGGGACGCAGCATGGCGGTGGCATAGTTGATGCCGACGAGCCCGCGGCTTTCGCGGATCGCATCGAGCTGCCTGTCCGTCAGATTGCGGGCGACCGGCGTCAGCGCATGGGCGTTGGAATGGCTGGAGACCAGCGGCTGGTCCGTCGTCTTCGCCACGTCCCAGAAACCTTTTTCGGTGATATGGGCAAGGTCGATCACGATACCGAGGCGATTGCATTCCCGCACCAGCTCGAAGCCGGCATCGGTGAGGCCGGGCGCTGTGTCCGGCGACATCGGAAAGGCGAAGGGCACGCCGTAACCGAAGACATTGTGCCGGCTCCATACCGGCCCGAGCGACCGCAGCCCGGCTGCATAGAATACCTCGAGCGCCGCAAGATCGGCGCCGATCGCCTCGCAGCCTTCCATATGCATGACGGCGGCAAATATATCGTCCGCCATGGCGCTGCGGATATCCTTCACCGTCCGGCAGAGCCGCCAGGCGCCGGCCTGGTCGAGCCGCAGCGCGATCGCCGCCATCTCAGTGGCTATGGCAAGGGAAGGCAGCGGATCGAGAGGCGCCGCCATTGGCGTGATATAACGGCCGTCGGCATCCGGATCGGCAAAGACCAGGTCGCCGGAGGGAATGTAGATCGCGCAAAGACCGCCCGAAAGGCCGCCCTCTCTGGCCCTCCGCACATCGATATGGCCGAGCGTCGTGCCGTCTGCGAATTCCGCGATGGGGTCGCTGCCGTCTTTTGAATGTGTCCAGAGTCGAAGGAGAACGTCGTTGTGACCGTCAAATACGAATTGCATCTGTCTTCCTGCGCCGCCCTACTTCGTCATTCCTAAATCGGAATCGATTCAAGGATAAATTATGCAGCATTCAAAATGCTACAGCGTCCTTTGCGCGTCTTTTCAGACGCGCGCCGCTGTAGAGCGCGAATGAAACGTCAGAATAGAAAAGCTGACGGAATTCGCCACTTCTTTTTTTCGTCAGCGCAAAAACGGAACGAGGGCCGAAGCCCCCGTTAAAATCATCGGATCATGCCATCTGAGGTCAGTGCTTGCGGCGCTTCTTCTGCCTGTAGACGTCGATGACGACAGCGGCGACGATGATGAGACCTTTGACGATCTCTTGGTAATAGGCGTCGATCCTGAGGAAAGTGAAACCCGAGGTCATGACGCCGAGGATGATGGTGCCGATCACGGTGCCGGTGATGCGCCCGACGCCGCCGGTGAGCGAAGTGCCGCCGATGACGGTCGCGGCGATCGCATCGAGTTCATATCCGACGCCCATGCTGGCCTGTGCGGTTTCGGCGCGTGCCGCCGTGACGATGCCGGCAAGGCCGGCAAGCAGTCCGGCAATCACATAGACCTTGACGAGGTGCGCCTCGATGTTGATGCCGGAAACGCGCGCCGCCTGCGGGTTCGCGCCGATGGCATAGGTGAACTTTCCATAACGGGTGTAGCGCAGGGCAATGTGAAAGATCAGCGCAACGACCAGGAAGACGACGACCGGCCAGGCTTTGGTTCCGATGAAGTGGAACTGCTCGGTGATGCCGGAAACCGGCTGCCCCTTCGTATACCACTTCGCCACACCGCGAGCCGAAACGAACATGCCGAGCGTTGCAATGAACGGCGGGATTTTCGTGTAGGCAATGAGCGCGCCGTTCGCCAGACCCGCAGCAGCCCCGATCAGCAAGCCGACCATGATCGGCACGACAGCCGGCAGATCGGTCAGCGAGGGAAAGACCGCCCGGCCCCAGGTCGACGACTGGGCGAAACTTGTCGCGATCATCGCCGTCATGCCGACGACCGAGCCCGAGGAAAGATCGATGCCGCCGGTGATGATGACCTGCGTGACGCCGACGGCGATGATGCCGATGACGGAGACCTGCAGGATCATGATCGTCAGGCGCTGCGAATTCATCAGGAAGCTCTGGCCGATGAACATCCAGCCGAGCACTTCGTAGATGAGCGCTATGCCGACGAGCACGAGGAAAATGCTGAGCTCAGTCGGTAAGCGCCGCCGTCTTTGCCGGGTTGCGAGCGGAGCCGCGCCCTCTGCTGCCTTGGTACTCATATCAAACCTCCCTTGGGCAATCGCCGACGGCGCATCACTGCGCAGCCAGCTCCATCACCTTGATCTGCGTTGCTTCATCGCGATTGAGGAAACCGGTCACGCGCCCCTCATGCATGACCATGATGCGGTCGCTCATCCCGAGCACCTCGGGCATCTCGGACGAGATCATGATGACCGCCACGCCGTTTCGCGCCATTTCCGTCACCAGCCGGTGGATTTCCGCCTTGGCGCCGACATCGATGCCGCGCGTCGGCTCGTCGAGGATCAGGATCCGCGGATTGGTGAGCAGCCAGCGGCCGATCAGCACTTTCTGCTGATTGCCGCCCGAAAGATTTTCCACCCGCTCGTAAAGATTTGGCGTTTTCACCCGCAGCTTTTTTGCCATGTCTTCGCAGGTTGCCTCGATGGCCCCCTGCTGCACGAAACCGCCCTTGACGTATCTGTCCTGGAGAACGGCGATCTGCATGTTCTCGAGAATATCGAGGATCAGCAGGCAGCCGGTATCCTTGCGGTCCTCGGTCAGGAACGCCATCTGGTGGCGGATGGCCTCGGTCGGCGAAGAGATCGTCACCGGCTTGCCGTAGAGCTCGATCGAGCCGGAGCTTGCCGGCGTCACGCCAAACAGCGTTTCGGCGACATTCGACCGCCCGGACCCGACAAGGCCGGCCACCCCTAGGATCTCGCCCGCCCTCACCTCGAAAGAGACGTCCTTGAAGACACCATTGAGGCAAAGATCCTTGACGGAGAGCATGACCTCGCCGATCGGCACCTCCTCCTTGGGGAACATCTGGGTGATCTCGCGCCCGACCATCATGCGGATGATGTCGTCGCGGGTGACGTCGGTCGAAGCGTGGGTACCGATATAGCGGCCGTCGCGGAAGACCGAAAACTCGTCGGCGATCTCGAAAAGCTCGTTCATCTTGTGGGTGATGTAGACGATGCCGATGCCCTGAGATCTGAGATCGCGGATGATGCGGAAAAGATGCTCGACCTCGCGCTCGGTCAGCGCCGAAGTCGGCTCGTCCATGATCAGCACGTCGGAATTATAGGACACCGCCTTGGCGATCTCGACCATCTGGCGGTTGGCGACCGACAGGAATCGGACCTCGATATCGGGATCGATTGCTATATTGAGCCGGGCAAACAGCTCTTCGGTCATGCGATGCATCACGCCGTGGTCGACGAAACCGAAGCGGTTCTTCGGTTCGCGGCGGATCCAGATATTTTCCGCGACCGTCATGAACGGCATCAGGTTCAATTCCTGATGGATCATCGCAATGCCGTTCTCCAGCGCGTCGAGCGGAGATTTCAACTGGATCTCGATGCCTTTCAGGCGAATATCGCCCTTATCGGGCGTGTAGATGCCGGCGAGGATCTTCATCAATGTCGACTTGCCGGCGCCGTTTTCGCCCATCAGCGCATGCACGGAGGCGCGCTTCAGCCGGAACTGCACGTCGTCGAGGGCGACGACACCGGGAAATTCCTTGCGAACGCCTTCGGCGCTCAGCAGATATTCCGCATTCGGAACTGCGCCGCTCGCACGCACGGCGGCCATGGTTGTCGGGCTGACGGCCATATCATCTCCTCCGGATACGGACAGGCGGAAAGGATGCGGGCAGAGCCCGCATCCCGTTGGCACTCGTCTCAGTTCTTGGTGACGAAGTCCTTGACGTTTTCAGGCGTGACGAGCTGGAAGGGAATATAGACCTTCTTGTCGATCTTTTCGCCCTTGGCGAGCTTCAGCGCCGCATCGAGCGAGCCCTTGCCCTGGCCGGCGGCGTCCTGGAAGACGGTGACGTCGAGATCGCCGGCCTGCATGGCGGCAAGCGCGTCCTGCGTGGCGTCGACACCGCCGACGACGACCTTGGTCATGTCCTTGCCGGCAGCCTTCAGCGCCTGGATGGCGCCGATCGCCATTTCGTCATTGTTGGAGATCACGGCGTCGAATTCGATACCGCTGGAGAGCCAGTTGGTCATCAGGTCGGCGCCCTGGGTGCGGTCCCAGTTGGCGGTCTGCTCTTCGACGATTTCCAGGCCCTTGCATTCATCGGTCTTGACGACGTCATGAACGTCCTGGGTACGCATGCGCGCAGCCTGGTTGGAAAGCTCGCCCATGATAACGACGGCCTTGCCCTTACCGCCGAGAATGCGGCAGATTTCCTTGGTTTCCAGCGTGCCGGATTCCTGCTCGTTGGATGCGACGAAGGCCTGCTTGTCCGGCAGCGTGTCGACGTTGACCGGCTGGCGGTTGACGTAAACCAAGGGAATGCCGGCATCGGCGGCGAGCTTCGACATTGCCGTCGTCGCGTCGGTATCGACCGGGTTGACGATGATTGCATCGACCTTGGAGGCGATGAAATTCTGGATCTGGCTCTGCTGCTTGGAAACGTCGTTCTGCGCGTCTTCGACCTGCAGGGTCACGCCGCTCAGCGTCTTGGCATAATCGGTCATGCCGTTACGCAGAACGGTCAGAAAGTTGTCGTCGAACTTCGCCATCGAGACGCCGACGGTTTCTGCGTGAGCGGCCGTCGACATGACGAGCGCCATTGCAGTGCCCAGGATAAACTTTTTCATTTTCACTTCCTCCACAAGCGGTGCCCGGCTGCACCCTCCTCACGCCGGAGCTCCAGGCATTTGCCTTGGAGCGCAATTCTCCGCGCCACCTCTCCCGCGGCGCAAAACGGAACAAACAAACCGTAAAATTTGTTCTTCGGAATATTCATTCCATTTTCTGGGAACGACGTCAAGCCTCTTTAGAAGCGACGATGTAAGGATAAAGGCGCAATGTCGCGGGCTTAACGATCGGCGCCTGATTTCCCTCTGTTGTGAAAGAGGAAGGGCGCATCCATCTATGGGAGGTCAAAGACAGCGCCAGGGCCGCAGGCGTCTTCGACATTCCGACGCGGCCGGTCATTTAAAGATTTTGGAGACAGGACAAATGTCCATTTCGATGTATCGCCTCACCGTTCCGATGTTCCAGCGCGGCCTCACCAGCCTGAAAACCTACCTCGACAAGGCCGAGGCCTATGCCAAGGAGAAGAATATCGATCCTGCCATATTGGTCGCCGCGCGCCTTGCGCCCGACATGCTGCCGCTCTCCGGCCAATATCAGCGCGCCAGCGATAGCGCCAAATTCACGCTCGCCCGTCTGACCGCCACCGACGCTCCGAAGTTCGAGGATAATGAAAAGACCTTCGACGATCTGCGCGAGCGCCTGGCAAAGACCGAAGCCTATCTCGCCGGCTTCTCCCAGGACGCGCTGCAGGGCACGGAAAGCCGTGAGATCACCCTGCCGGGCAAGAGCGGCATCGTGCTGCCCGGTGACGAATATGTCACCGTCTTCGCACTGCCGAACTTCTATTTCCACGTCGCGACGGCCCACGCCATCCTGCGCAACCAAGGTGCGCCGATCGGCAAGCGCGATTATCTCGGGTAAAAGACGCTAGGGCCGGCGCGTCACCGGCCCCTTTTCCGTCAGCTCGGTATAGGCGAGCGTCTGATCGAGATGCCGTGCTCGGAGCGACAGCAGCCTTTCGGCATATTCAAGCCGGATCGCCGCATAGGCCGGATCCGATGCAACATTGTCGAGCTCCATCGGATCGTCGCGGAGATTGAAGAGCAGCGGCGGCAAGGCGGTAAAATGCACATATTTGAACCGTGCATCGCGGATCACCGCGAGATTGCATTCATTCGACTTCAGCCCGAAATGCCGCTCGGCCTGGCCCTCGGCGATATCGCGGAAATCGAACTCCCAGAATGCCGCGTCCCGCCAGCCCGATGCGCTCCCGCCCCTGCTCCCGCCACTGACGAACGGCATCAGAGACCGGCCGTCGAGCCCGTTCTTCGCCTCGATGCCGAGCCTTTGGCAAAGGGTCGGAAAAACATCCGCAGCGCTGGTGAAATCGTCGACGATCCCGCCGGCCGCACCGCTTGAGGGGTCGCGAATGACAAGCGGAATATGATAGCTGCCGTCGAAGAAGCCGCCCTTCCCCAGCGTCCAGTGATCGCCCGCCATCTCGGCGTGATCCGAGGTGAAGACGATTAGCGTATCGTCCCAGGCGTCGGCATCCTTCAGGGCCTGCCAGATCCGGCCGAGCTGAGCATCGACCTCCGATATCATGCCGTAATAGATCGCCCGGATCGCGCCGAAATCCTCGCCGTTCCATTCGCTGAGCGATCCCGTTGCGCCATGAATGAAGTTGCCATTGCCGGTGCGCGGCATGGCATAGGCGAGATAGGGATGACTTGCCTGTTCCGCATCGCGATCTACAGCGCGCGCAAAAGCCGGTCCCTCACCGGGCTTGAACATCCGGTTGAACGGCTCCGGCACGGAGAATGGCGGATGCGGACGCAGGAAAGAGACATGCGCAAACCACGGCCTGTCCTGTTCGCCCAGCCAGCGCATGAACTCGCCGGCCAGGAACGCCGTCTGGGTCTCGTCGCTGGAATAGGCCGGTGCCGCATCGGAAATCTCGCCAGCGCGCGCACCGACTGGAATATGGATGTCGCGGCTGACGGCATTGGCATGGCCGCGGGACCGGAGCCAGGAAAGCCATTGTCTCTCATGCTCGGGCAGAAGCTGGCGTGCGGTAAAACCCGGCAGCACGCCTTCATATGTCGTCAGATGCGGATCCTTGGCGTGCATCCCGCGCGGATCGGGCGCCGTGTCGGTGTAGCCGAACAGGGTCGGGTCATACCCCGCCCGCCGGGCCGCGAGCGCCAGATTGTCGAAGCGGGCATCGAGCGGCGAACCGTTGCGGCAGACGCGATGGTTCATCTGATAGAGGCCGGTATAGAGCGTCGCCCGGGCCGGCGAGCAGGGTGCGGCCCCGGCGTAATGCCGCCGGAAGAGCGTGCCCTCCCGCGCCAGCGCATCGACATTTGGTGTCTTTACTGAGGGATGACCGACAGCCGACAGGCAATCGCCGCGCCACTGGTCCGCCGTGATCAGCAGAATGTTCGGCCGGCGATCCCGTGTTTCAATGCTGGTTGGTTTTGGCATGCCAGTTCCAGGCGGAGCGAATGATCTCGGACAGATCATATTGCGGCACCCAGCCGAGCACGTCGCGCGCCTTGTCGTTATTGGCGACCAGCGTATGCGAATCGCCTTCGCGCCGGCCGATATATTCGACCGGGAAAGGCCTGTTCGAAACGTCCTCGATGGCGCCGAGCAACTCCCTGACCGTCGTGCCGGTGCCGGTGCCGAGGTTGAGCGCGACGGAATCCCCGCCCTTCAGCAGATATTCGACGGCGCGCACATGCGCATCGGCAAGGTCCAGCACATGGATATAGTCGCGCACGCAGGTGCCGTCGCGCGTCTCGTAATCGCTGCCGAACACCTTGAAGCCTTGGCGGCGGCCGAGTGCCGCATCGATCGCCAGGGGTATCGCATGCGTCTCCGGCTGGTGCCATTCGCCGATCCGGCCTTCGAAATCGGCGCCGGCGGCATTGAAATAACGCAACACCACCGAGCGCAGGCTTTTGTACTGGTCGTAATCGGCAAGCGCCTGTTCGACGATATATTTCGTCCGCCCATAGGGGTTGATCGGCACCTGCCGGTGCTTCTCGTCGAGCGGCACGCTCTGCGGCAGGCCATAGGTGGCGCAGGTGGAAGAGAAGACGAAGGCGTTGACGCCGGCCGCCTGCGCCGCCGAAAGCAGCGTCAAAGTGCCGATGACATTGTTCTCATAAAAGGCAACCGGATCCTTGACCGATTCACCGACCTCGATCAGCGCGGCGAAATGCAGGATCGCCGCCGGCTTGTGTTTGCCGAGCACCTCGTCCAGCCGGGCGCGATCGCGAATATCGCCCTCCTCGGCCGGCCCCCATTTGACGAACTCGCGATGGCCGTTCGAAAAATTATCGAAGACGACAGGCTTGTAGCCCTTGTTCGCCAGGTCGAGACACGTATGCGAGCCGATATAGCC
Organism: Rhizobium leguminosarum bv. trifolii WSM2297; assembly: GCF_000271845.1. The sequence goes on from NZ_JH719395.1 coordinate 3,523,463, forward strand.
GGCGCCGCCGACCACGAGAACCGTTTCACCTGCCATGCACCACCCTTATTATTAGCGAGAGATGAAAGAAACCTAGACGAGATACACGTCAATAAAAAGAAGGAATTGCGATAGGCGTGAACGCACAATACGTCAAATGCCGGAGACCGCCCTCCGTGCAATTCGTTTGGATCAGCCGCCTTCCAGAATTATTCGCGTGATTTGCATGACCGCCCGTTTTAAGGGGCTTTCACCATCATGCTGCAACGGTCCGCAGCAATCAGCCAGGGAGCGCGCAGATGAGGAAGGCAGTCATCGTTTGGGGCGGCTGGCAGGGTCATGAGCCGGAGCAATGCGCTGATATCGTCGCCGATCTCCTGCGCGAGGACGATTTTACGGTCGAGGTCACCGATGATCTCGGCATATTCGGATCTCCGACGCTTGCGAAGACCGATCTTCTGGTGCCGATCATCACCGGCGAAACGCTCGAAAAACCTCACGCTAGCGCCCTGGTCGAAGCGGTGCGCGGCGGGCTGGGGCTTGCCGGCCATCACGGCGCGCTCGCCACCTCCTTCAAGGAAAGCGCCCCCTTCCGCTATGTCTCCGGCGTCACCTGGGTCGCCCATCCCGGCAACATCATCGACTTTCGCGTCGCCGTCACCCGCCAGGACGATCCGGTCATGGAAGGCATTCCCGATTTCGACTACCGTTCGGAACAATATTATCTGCACTATGATCCGACAGTCGAAATCCTGGCGACCACCACCTTCACCGGCGCCTACGATCCGGCGGCCCGAAATGTCGTGATGCCTGTTGTTTTCAAGCGCCATTTCGGCTCCGGCCGCATCTTCTATTCCGCTCTCGGCCATGTCGCGGCCGAATTCGACCATCCCTATATGCCCCTCATCCTCCGGCGCGGCCTGAGCTGGGCCGCCCGTCGGTAACATGAGACAGGCGAGACAGGCGGTCCTTGCCGACCGCCTGCCCGCGCCATAACTTGCCCCGCATGCAGGATCGCTTCTCCTTCTTCCCCGCCACTGCCGACCGCCTGGCCGACATCGAAGCGGTCTTCGACGATTGCGCCGACGGCGGCAATTGCCGCTGCGCTTACTGGTATCTTCCGAATGCCGATTACAAGGCCGGATGGGGCGAAGGAAATCGCAGCTGGTTTCGAAGCCTGCTCGGCGGTCCGCGCCCGCCCGGCATTCTCGGCTATCACCAGAATGAGTCGGCCGGCTGGTGCGGCGTGGCGCCGCGCATCGTTTTCGACCGGCTGCGCCGCTCAAAACCCTTTGCTCCGGTCGATGACAGACCGGTCTGGTCGATCAACTGCTTCATCGTCCGCAAGCCGTTCCGGCGGCAGGGCCTGTCGCGGCTGCTACTGAACCAGGCCGTCGAATTCGCAAGGACAAACGGAGCCGAATGTCTCGAGGCATATCCTGTCGATCAGGCGGCCCGCACGTCGAACGGAGCCGAGCTCTATCCAGGAACGCTTGCGATGTTCCTTGATGAAGGTTTCGTCGAAGTGGCAAGACGCCTGCCGTCAAGGCCGATCGGCCGCCTGCAATGCCGCTAAGTAATTGAGGAGTTGGCGGTAGGGTCTAACGAGCCGCTTTCAACTGTCGGTCGTCGTCGACGGCGGGAGCTGCCTCGTCATAGACCCGCATCAGCCGCCCGGCCGCCTTCAGCCTCTCGATAAGATCGTTTCCATCGGCCGAGGCCCTCGTCAGCTCCAGCTGCTCGAACTCCCGCAGCGCCTGCGCCCAATGGCTTTCCCCGCGCCCTTCCGGCCTGCCTTCCGATTCCCACAGTGAATAAGCGCGCTGGCTGACCCAGGCGTCCCTATTATGACTCATCATCAACCCCAGCGAGAAATTTGGAAACAATATTCGACAGGCAACAAGGTGCCAAAACCGGCTTTAGGAGTCGTTACGAGGCAGCGTTAGTTTTTAGCTAATACAACACCTTGGCCTCCTACCGTCTCCGGGTTAGGGTCCCCGCAGAAACGACAGCGGTGACCGATGGCAGCAAAGACAACTCTCAACGCGAAAAACCTGGAAGCCCTCGGCGCCCAACGTCTCGCCGAACTGCTGATCGAGATCAGCATGGGCAGTGCCGCCCACAAACGACGGCTTCGAATGGAGCTTGCCGGCAATCAAGGCAGTGCCGAAGTGGCACGCGAAGTGCGCAAGCGTCTCGCCAGCATTGCGCGAGCCAGCAGCTTCATCGAATGGCATAAGGTGAAGGCTGTTAACGCCGACTTGGAAACGCAGCGATCTACAATCGTCACCGTCGTCGCCGCCGACGATCCGAAGGAAGCGTTCGATCTCATCTGGCAATTCCTTGCCGTCGCCCACACGATATTCGAGCGATCTAACAGCGGCGACAGCGTTTTCATCGAGACCTTCCATCAGGCATGCGCCGATGCCGGCGTCATCGCCAGCGCCGCGGGCATCGGTATCGATGCCCTTGCCGACAGGGTCTTTAATGCGCTGCAGGATAACAACCACGGCCAATATGATCCGCTGATCGCCGAAATGGTTCCGGCGCTGGGCAAGGACGGCTTGGAACATTTGAAGAGCCTGCTGGTGCAATGGTCGAAGGAAGCGGAGGAGAAGCCTGACGACGCCGACCGCGAGGTTTTCGGCTGGGGCGGCAATGGGCCGATCTACAGGGATGAGATCGAAGCCAACCACCGGCAAATGACGGCGCGCATCGCTCTGCAGGAAATTGCCGATGCCCAGAATGATGTCGATGCCTTCATCGCCCAGCAGCCGGAAGAGACGTTAAGGGCGCCGACGATCGCAACCGAGATTGCCGACCGTTTGCTCCTGGCTGGACGCGCCGAGGAAGCATTGAAGATCTTGGACGGCGCCGATCACAGGGGGCGTTTCGAACTGCCCTTTGAGTGGCAGCGCGCCCGCGTCGAAGCACTCTCCGCGCTCGGACGAGGAGAGGAAGCACAGGCCTATCAATGGCAATGTTTCGAACAGTCGCTGGACGGCGAGCACCTTCGCGCTTTGCTGCGAAGGCTCCCCGACTTCGACGATATCGAGGCCGAGGAGAAGGCATTCGCCTTCGTCCATGGCTTTCCGGATGTTCATCGAGCCCTTGCCTTTTTCCTGACCTGGCCCGCACTGGCCGAGGCGGCGAAACTCATCTCCAACCGCCAGGCGGATCTGGACGGGAACCTGTACGAGCTGATGACACCGGCCGCCGAGATACTGCAGGAGAAACATCCGCTCGCAGCCACCATGCTTCTGCGGGCGATGATCGGTTTTGCCCTCGATTACGGCCGATCCAGCCGTTACAAGCATGCCGCGCGCCATCTGGCGGAATGCGCGTCGCTCGCGCCGCATATCGACGATTTCGGCAGCGTTCGGCCTCACGACGCCTATGTTGTCGAGCTGAAGCGCAAACACGCAAACAAGCATGGCTTCTGGAGCTTGCCGCGTTAGGCCGAATAGCCGATTTCACCAACGATAAGGACATCACCATGACCCGAACCTCGTGGCACGCCGACCCGCTGAGCTGGGGCAATGGCCCGCGCATCTTCGAGGCCTTTCTCGAACCCACCTGCCCCTACTCGGTAAGGGCGTTCAACAAGCTCGACGCTCTTCTCGATCAGGCCGGCAGAGACAAGATCACCATCAACATCCGCCTGCAGTCGCAACCCTGGCACATGTATTCCGGCGTGCTCGTCCGCTGCATCATCGCCGCCTCGACGCTGCAAGGCGGCAAGGAGACGGCAAAGAAGGTCATGGCCGCCATCGCTAGGCATCCCGAGGAATTCGAGTTCGATCATCACGCCGGCGGCGCGAATATGGACGTGACGCCGAACCAGATCATCGAGCGCCTGGAAAACTACAGCGGCGTCAAGCTGAAGGACGCCTTCGCAATTCCGAATCTCGACCGGGAAATCAAATGGCACTGCAAATACGCCCGGCAGAACGGCATCCACGTCTCGCCGACCTTCATGATCGACGGGCTGGTGCAGGCGGATATGAGCAGCGGCGACGAGGTTGGAGCTTGGGTCCAAAAGCTGCTCGGAAGCTGACGGCAGCCAATCGTGCGTTACCTGAATGAATTGATCACAGCTCCCAACAGATGATAAATATTGATAAGTATCTACCAGGAGAGTCTCTCGCTATGAGCGCGACCGCCAAGCTATTCATGCATGGGCGCAGCCAAGCCGTGCGTCTGCCAAAGGAGTTCCGCTTCGAAGGCAAGGAGGTCCGGGTCAGCCGGATCGGCAATCGCGTGATCCTCGAACCGCTCGACGCTGACAACGCCATGCCTTGGGAGGCGATCGACAAGTAGGCGACACGCCTTTCATGCCGGAAGGTCGTGAGCAACCGTCTATGCCAGCCGACCGCGCCGTGTTCGGCTGGTGATCCACCTTGATACCAATGTCGCAATCGCGCTCTTGAACGGACGGCCACCTCAAGTTCGCGAGCGCTTCGATGAGGCGCGAAATGCAAGAACCCCGCTCGGCCTGTGAATCATCGTCTACCATGAGCTGATGTATGGTGCTCCAGCCAGCGAGCGCCGACACGCGAACGAGGAGAAGATCGCCCTGTTCATTTCGTCGGGCGGGGTTTCTCTGATCGATTTCAACGAGGGCGACGCAGAAGAAGCAGCGGATATTCGCGCCCATCTCCGGAGACAGGGCACACCGATCGGGGTATGGAATGGGCGCCGCCAGCGCCGTCACAATAAAAGCGTCTGCCGGGAACAATGGGCGACTTAGCCGGCTTGTCGGATTGCCCGCGTGTCGACCGACCTTTCACCGCCTCATGAAGTAAGATTAGCCGCCGTAATGAGGCCTGGGGAGCAGGAACCGGCTTAAACTAGCGTTCCGCCGCCGAGCTTCGGACGAGTTGGATAAGCTGGTGACCGGCGGGCCCTTTCGCCGCCGTTATGGCCCTCAATTGTAACCAGGCTTGAGGATCCCCAGCAGAAGTAGAGTGATTGGGATCAAATTGGCAGTGCTAACCACGACGAAAACAGGCCAAGCTATCAAGAACTTCTCTTTCGGCTTTGCCGTGAAGCGATCATCGTCGTCGAATTCCGAAATTTTGGGGCCGAAATCTTCGCTAAAATCGAAGCCGTTTTTGCAATAGAAAATGATCGACCTGATATACCAATACCAGCTCCAAGCACACATGCCTCCTACCAGGCAGAAGGGCACCCACAGCCAGTAGCGGTCTTCACCAGCCATATAATATTCCCTCACAGACTAACTGAACCCGGGAGGGGTTAAGCCGTCCCACAACGTCGCCATCTTTGACCACCTTATGCACCGGCAGATAGGTGTTCTTCTCCATCCACTCCCGGACGAGAGCGAGGTATCGTGCGTTAGGGTAGAGAATTTTGCTTGCCGACAAAAGCTTATGGCTGAGGAAATGGCGGAGAGGGTGGGATTTGAACCCACGATACCCTTGCAGGTATGCCGCATTTCGAGTGCGGTGCATTCGACCACTCTGCCACCTCTCCGCGGTCTGGTCGGCGCTTGTTCGGCGCGGGCGTTCTCATAACGAGCATACGACGGGTTGGCAAGCCGAAAAGTCGAAGCATTCCATCCTTTTGCCTTGACACCTTTTTGTCACTCGCGTATCTCGGCTGCGCGATAGGTTTGGAGTAATCCGTACCTTGTCTGTCCCGCGCTCGCGTGGGGCATTTCACCGGCAGAAAGAGTTCGAGGCCAGCCCTCTGAAATCCCTGCTTAACATCGACTGATAAAAAGACGGCCGCCTTGCTCAAGCAGCGAGGAGAGCTGGAACGAACATGAAAGGATAAAAAATGTTCGCAGTCATCAAGACCGGCGGTAAACAGTACCGTGTGGCAGCCAACGACGTGCTGACCATCGAAAAGCTGGAAGCCACCGCTGGCGACTCCATTGAATTCACCGAAGTGCTCGTGATCGGCGAAGGCGCCGACGCTGCGATCGGTGCGCCCTTCGTAACCGGCGCCTCTGTCAAGGCAGAAGTCGTCGAACAGAACCGCGGCAAGAAGGTCATCGCCTTCAAGAAGCGCCGCCGTCAAAATTCGAAGCGTTCGCGCGGCCATCGTCAGCATCACACGGTCGTCCGTATCACGGACATCGTGGCTGCCAAGTAAGATCAACGGGACAAGGTTTTAAAGGAGAACTCCAATGGCACACAAAAAAGCTGGCGGTTCATCGCGCAACGGTCGCGATTCTCAGTCCAAGCGCCTTGGCGTGAAGAAGTTCGGCGGCGAAGCCGTCATCGCAGGCAACATCATCGTGCGTCAGCGCGGTACTGAGTGGCATCCGGGTTCCAACGTCGGCCTCGGCAAGGATCACACGATTTTTGCACTCACCGCCGGCAATGTGAACTACCGAACGAAGGCCAACGGTCGCGTCTACGTGTCTGTCATGCCGAAAGCGGAAGCAGCGGAATAAGCCGGTAGCGCTCAAAAACAGCCGGCGTCTCATCGACCCGGCTGGCCGTATCAGGTTCAGTCTAGAAAACAGGGGAGATGGGGCGCCATCTCCCCTTTTTCTTTGTCCAAACAGGAGGACTGAACATGCAAGGCGAATTGTTAAGGGTAGACCAATCACGGTCGCCCAGGGAAGACCGGGTGTCTTCCGAAGAACGGCTGAGGCCGGAGCGGTTAAGGACCGATTGCCCTGTCTTGTTATCGGAAAGGCTCGTGATGCGCGCGCCCCACGAAGAAGACATCGACGCCCTTGCCCATCTCGCCAACAACGCCAAAGTCGCCACCATGGTATCGCGTATGCCGCACCCTTATACCGCCGATGATGCTGCTGACTTCGTGCGTCGCACGAAAAATGGCGAGATTGGCAAGTGCGTCTATGCAATCACCAAGGCCGAAAACGGCGCCTTTATCGGCTGCTGCGGTGTCGAGCCGCATACAGACGGCAGGACCGTCGAGATCGGTTATTGGCTGGGCGAGCCCTATTGGAACAAGGGCTATACGACCGAGGCCTGCCATGCCCTGGTCGATATGGTGTTCAGGACCCGCCAGGACGTCGACCAGATCGACGCCCGCTGCCGGGTGATGAACGTCGCCTCGCGCCGCGTCATCCAGAAGTGCGGCTTCCAGTTCCAGGGATCGGGGCTTGCCGCGTCGCTGGCGCTTGGCAGCAACGTACCGGTGGAATGGTACAGGCTCGACCGCAAGACCTGGATGTCGCTGCGAAGCTGGGGGAACATCGCATGAGCACGACGGCACTGCAAAGGCCTGAGGTCAAGCCGATGATGCCCGGCCCCACGCCGGTTATCTCGACTGCCCGGCTGACGCTTCGCCCGCACAGGCTGAGCGATGCGCCTGCGATCGCGGAATCGCTGTCCGATTTCGCAGTCACGCGCATGCTGTCCCGCGTGCCTTCGCCGTTCGACCGGCAGGATGCGCTGGACTGGCTGATCCCGGTCACCTCGGGCACCCTGCCGGACTGGCCGCTGGCGATCACCGGTCAGGACGATGTCCATATCGGCAACGTCTCGATCGAGCTGCGCCACGGCCGCTGGCACCTCGGCTACTGGCTGAACCGCTATTACTGGCGGCGCGGCTATATGAGCGAGGCGGTGGCGGCGATCATCGAGCGCTTCTCGCGCCGCATGCCGGAGACGCCTGTTCATTCCGGCGTCTTTGCCGACAATCCGGCGTCGCTGCGGCTGCAGGAGAAGCTCGGTTTCCGCATGACGGGTTGCGGCGAAATCTATTGTTTCGCCCGCAACACCATGGTCTCGCACATCGAAACCGTGTTGCAGCCGGGCATGCTGCAGCCGCGGAAAGTCGCATAGCCAAAAAGGAGACGCCGCCACAGCGGCGGCGTCTCCGTCAATCGCCGATCTCGACCCGCACGGGGAAATGATCGGAGCCGACGGATTGCGTGTCGATCCGGGCGGATTTCAACCGGCTCACGAGGCCGCAACTGACGAAGCAATAATCGAGATGCATGCGTTTGCCGTGATCTTCCGGATCCATCCAGCTGTAGCTCTCCGGCCAATAGGCTTCGAGCGCCGCAAAGGCGTCGATCGGCGTGCCGATCCGGTCGATCCGGCCGTAATATCCGCCGCCGGCACCGGCAAGCGCGCAATATTCCGGCGATTCCGGCTCCATGTTGAAATCGCCCATGATGATATAATCCTCCGGCAGCGGCGGCTCCGGCAGATCGAATTCACCAGCCCCCGTCAGCGAGCCGCCCTCCTGAACGAAGGCATTGATATGCGCGTTCAAAACCTGCAGCTGGCGGATGCGCTCGTCGGCCGAGACATGGTCGAGATGGACGGAGTAGACGCGGATCGCTCCCCCGGGTATGGCGATGACCGCCTCGGTCGCACCACGCTGCAGGTTGATCTTGCCGATCGTCCGGCTGCGCGGCAAAAGCAGCGTCCGGGTCGAGGCGATCGGCCAGCGCGACAGCACCATATTGCCGAACTGGAAGCGGGTGCCCGGCGCCGGCGCAAGCCCGCCTTCACCAGCCTCGACATGCATGTCGCAGGCCGGCCCATAGACCCAGAAATAGTCGGGAAACAGGGCGGCAATATCGGCCGCCATATCGGCAAAACCGTTGCGCGAGAAGCCGCGGGTCACCTCCTGCAGCGCGATGACATCGGCGCCTTCGAGGCTGCGGGCAATGCGCTTGAGATCGTATCTGCCGTCGAGACCGAAGCCGTACTGTATGTTATAGCTCGCAAAATTCACGATAATCTTTGACCTCCGTCGGAACCGCCTATATCGAATGGGCCAAGACGGGCCGTCCAACCGCCACCGGATACTGGAAGTAAAATGAAATTTCTCGACGAAGCAAAGGTCTATATCCGATCCGGAGACGGCGGCGGGGGCAGCGTTTCCTTCCGGCGCGAGAAATTCATAGAATTCGGCGGCCCCGACGGCGGTGATGGCGGACGCGGCGGCGACGTCTGGGTCGAAACCGTCAACGGTCTCAACACGCTGATCGATTTCCGTTATCAGCAGCACTTCAAGGCGACGACCGGCACCCACGGCATGGGCAGGAACCGCACCGGCGCCAATGGCGGCGACGTGACGCTCAAGGTGCCTGTCGGAACCCAGATCTTCGAGGAAGACCGGGAAACGCTGATCTGCGATCTCACCGTCGAAGGCCAGCGTTACTGCCTCGCCCATGGCGGCAATGGCGGTTTCGGCAACGCTCATTTCAAGACCTCGACCAACCAGGCGCCGGATTGGGCCAATCCCGGCCTGCCCGGCGAGGAAAAGACCCTCTGGCTGCGCCTGAAGCTGATTGCCGATGCCGGCCTCGTCGGCCTGCCGAATGCCGGCAAGTCGACCTTCCTGGCGTCCGTCACCCGCGCCCGGCCGAAGATCGCCAACTACCCCTTCACCACGCTGCATCCCAATCTCGGTGTCGCCACCATCGACGAACGCGAATTCATCCTTGCCGACATTCCGGGCCTGATCGAAGGCGCCCATGAAGGTGTCGGCATCGGCGACCGTTTCCTCGGACATGTCGAGCGCACCCGCGTGCTGCTGCACCTCGTCTCTGCCCAGGAAGAAAAGGTCGGCAAGGCCTACAAGACGGTGAAACACGAACTCGAAGCCTATGGCAACGATCTGACCGACAAGCCGGAGATCGTGGCGCTGTCGCAGATCGACGTGCTCGACGAAGCCGAGTTGAAGAAGAAGACCAAGGAATTGGCCAAGGCCTGCGGCAAGACGCCATTCCAGATTTCCGCCGTTACCGGCAGGGGCATGACCGAGGTGCTGCGCGCGCTGCGAGACGTCATCGTCGAGGAAAATGCCGAGGAGAAGCCGGCCAGGGTGCCGAAGCTGCGGCACCGCGACATGGTCGCCACCGATGAGGGTGAGGACGAGGCCGATGACCAGCCGTAAGCCGCTTGGCCGCTATCGCCGCATCGTCATCAAAATCGGCTCGGCCCTGCTGGTCGACCGCAAGGCCGGGCTGAAAAAGGCCTGGCTCGACGCCATGTGCGCCGATATTGCAGCCCTAAAGGCCAAGGGCATCGACGTACTCGTCGTTTCCTCCGGCGCAATCGCGCTCGGCCGCTCGGTGCTCGACCTGCCCGCCGGTGCGCTGAAGCTGGAGGAAAGCCAGGCAGCGGCCGCCGTCGGCCAGATCGCCCTGGCGCGCGCCTGGTCGGAAAGCCTGTCGCGCGACGAGATCGTCGCCGGCCAGATCCTGCTGACGCTTGGCGATACCGAGGAGCGCCGCCGTTATCTCAATGCGCGCGCCACCATCAATCAGCTTTTGAAGATCGGCGCCGTGCCGATCATCAACGAGAACGACACGGTCGCCACCAGCGAAATCCGCTATGGCGACAACGACCGCCTGGCCGCCCGCGTCGCGACGATGACCGGCGCCGACCTGCTCATCCTTCTTTCCGACATCGACGGCCTCTACACCGCGCCGCCGCATCTTGACCCGAACGCCGCCTTCCTGGAGACGATTTCCGCAATCACCCCGGAGATCGAGGCGATGGCCGGGGGTGCGGCTTCCGAGCTTTCGCGCGGCGGCATGCGCACCAAGATCGATGCCGGCAAGATCGCCACGACATCCGGCTGCGCCATGATCATCGCCTCCGGCAAAACCGACAGCCCGCTCTCGGCGATCGAAAACGGCGCCCGTTCCTCCTGGTTTGCGCCGTCGGGCACACCGGTGACCGCCCGCAAGACCTGGATTGCCGGCCAGCTGCAGCCGGCCGGAGAACTGCATGTCGATGACGGCGCCGTCACGGCCCTCGGCGCCGGCAAGAGCCTGCTTCCCGCCGGCGTGCGCAGCGTTTCCGGCCTCTTCAGCCGCGGCGATACGGTGGCGATCGTCGGCCCGGCCGGCCGAGAGATCGCCCGCGGGCTTGTCAGTTACGACGCCGAGGATGCCCGCCGCATTGCCGGCCGCAAGTCGGCCGAGATCGAGGCGATCCTCGGTTATGCCGGCCGTGCCGCGATGGTCCATCGCGACGACATGGTGATGACCGCGCAGATCGGTTCGAAATCGGAAAGGCAGAAGAAGGACGCGAGTTATGCTTGATACCGTTGCGCCGAGCCCTGACATTGACGTGCTGATGAACGACATCGGCCGCAAGGCAAAGGCATCCGCACGACCGCTGAGCTTCGCGTCCACCGAGGCGAAGAACAAGGCGCTGAATGCCATGGCCGATGCGATCCTGGCCAACAAGGCTGAGATCCTTGCCGAGAATGCCAAGGATTTGCAGGACATCGAAGGCACCGAGATGCTCGCCTCCTTCGTCGACCGGCTGACGCTGAACGACAAACGTATCGCCGAAATGGCTGAGGGAATCCGCGCCATTGCCGCCCTGGCCGATCCGGTCGGCGAAGTCATCGCCGCCTGGGACCGGCCGAACGGGCTGAAGATCGAGCGCGTTCGCACGCCGCTCGGCGTCATCGGCGTCGTCTTCGAAAGCCGCCCGAATGTCACGGCCGATGCCGGCGCCCTCTGCCTCAAGGCCGGCAACGCGGTCATCCTGCGCTGCGGCTCGGATTCGCGCCGTTCATCGCAGGCTATCCATGCCTGCCTTGTCGAGGGCCTGAAGGCGGCGGGACTTCCGGAGCATGCTATCCAGCTCGTCCCGGTTACCGACCGCGCCGCCGTCGGCGCCATGCTGCGCGGCCTGGACGGGGCGATCGACGTCATCGTGCCGCGCGGCGGCAAGAGCCTGGTCGCCCGCGTGCAGAGCGAGGCCCGTGTGCCGGTTTTTGCCCATCTCGAAGGCCTCTGCCATATCTATGTCGACGGCTCGGCCGATATCGAGATGGCGAAGCAGATCGTCGTCAATGCCAAGATGCGCCGTACCGGCATCTGCGGTGCGGCCGAAACCCTGCTCGTCGACGGTGCCGCGATCGGCACGCATCTGACGCCGCTGCTCGAAGTTCTCACGGAAGCCGGCTGCGAGGTCCGCGCCTCGCCAACGGTGCTGAAGGTCGCCCCCGGCATGAAGCCGGCGACCGAGGAGGACTGGTCGACCGAATATCTCGATGCGATCATTTCGGTTGCCGTCGTCGACGGCATATCGGGCGCGATCGCCCATATCCAGACCTATTCCTCGAACCATACCGAGGCTGTGATCGCCGAGGATCCCGCTGTCGTCGCGCGCTTCTTCACCGAAGTCGATTCGGCGATCCTGCTGCACAATGCCTCGACGCAGTTTGCCGACGGCGGCGAGTTCGGCATGGGTGCGGAAATCGGCATTGCCACCGGCAAGATGCATGCCCGCGGCCCGGTCGGTGTGGAACAGCTGACCTCGTTCAAATATCGGGTGCACGGCGCCGGACAGACGCGGCCCTGACGTGACGGCGGAGAGTTTGGACCGGCATTACCTCCGCATGCCGCACAGCGAGCGCGGCATGGTCGTCGGTCTGTTCGGCGGCTCGTTCAATCCGCCGCACCAGGGCCATGCGCTCGTCGCCGAGATCGCCATCAAGCGGCTCGGCCTCGACCAGCTCTGGTGGATGGTCACCCCCGGCAACCCGCTGAAGAGCCGCAACCAGCTGGCGCCGCTAGCCGAGCGCATTGCCGAAAGCGAGCGTGTCGCCGCCGATCCGCGCGTCAAGGTCACCGCCTTCGAACAGTCGCTCGGCGTCAGCTACACCGCCAATACGCTCGCCCGGGTCAAGGCCCGCAATCCGCATGTGCATTTCATCTGGATCATGGGCGCCGACAGCCTGCAGACTTTTCACAAATGGCAGAAATGGCAGGAAATCGCCCGTACCTTCCCGATCGCCGTGATCGACCGGCCGGGCGCGACGCTCTCCTACCTCTCCTCGAAACTGACGCGGACCTTCGATTTCGCCCGTGTCGATGAGGACGACGCCCGCATTCTCTGGAAGAAACCGGCCCCGGCCTGGACCTTCATCCACGGGCCGCGCTCCGGCTTGAGCTCGACGGCAATCCGCAACGGCTCGTCGCACGGCGAAGATCAATAGATTTCAAGGAAGTTCAAAAACGAGAAAGCCCGACGGGGGAGGAGATCCGTCGGGCTTATAAACTCGATCGACAACTGGGAGGAGGAGTGTTGCCGATCCTGTCGAGCGGCTATGGGAGGAGGAGATCGCCGCTTCGATGCTTATGTTCTATCATATTCCGCACGAAGGTGAATATCGATTGTTGCATTGCAGCAATGCATGGGATGCAGTTCTACATCGGAGCCACGCTTCGGCCGTGCCGTTTTTATCGGCATGAATCAATCGGCTATGGTCTGCCGGCGGACATTCTATGATTTGCGGGCCTTTCGCTGAGTGTTTCCTCCTATTTAATCTCACATTGCCTCCAAGCCATGCGCTGCAAGAACGCATGAGCCATTGAGTTGTCGCGAAGCAGATGATCCCCGCGGTTATATTTTCCTGGATATATCCCCTAGCCAAGCCGCATCGCCCGTTATATTCGTCGCAATATTTCGAACCCTGGGGAGTAGTCATGCAGAACCGCCGCCAATGGATAAAACTGGCAACCGCCGCGATATCGGCTCTCTGGCTTGGCGCAGCAGCGCTTCCAGCGCCTGCCGCCGCGGCCGAAAAGCTTACCGTCTTTGCGGCGGCGAGCCTCAAGGATGCGCTCGATGCCGCCAATGCCGCCTGGGCCAAGGAGAGCGGCAAGGAAGCCGTCGCCTCCTATGCGGCGAGCGGGGCGCTGGCCAAGCAGATCGAAAATGCCGCACCTGCAGATCTCTTCATCTCGGCCGACCGCGACTGGATGGATTACGTCGCCAAGAAGAACCTGATCAAGGCCGACACGCGTTCGGACCTGCTTGGAAACCGGATCGTGCTCGTTGCCGAAAAGAACAAGGCCAAGCCGGTCGAGATCAAGCAGGATTTCGATCTCGCCGGGCTTTTGGGTGACGGCAAGCTTGCCATGGGTGAACCGAAATCGGTTCCGGCCGGCAAATACGGCATGGCTGCGCTGGAAAAACTCGGCGTCTGGAAATCGGTGGAAACCAAGGTCGCCGGCGCCGAAAGCGTCCGCGCCGCCCTTGCCCTCGTCTCCCGCGGCGAAGCGCCCTATGGCATCGTCTACCAGACGGATGCCGCAGCCGATAAGGGTGTCGCCGTCGTCGGCACCTTCCCGGCCGATTCCCATCCGCCGATTATCTACCCGGTCGCAATTCTGGCCGAAAGCAAGAACCCGGATGCCGCAGCCTATCTCGACTTCCTGAAATCCGACAAGGCAGCCGCCTTTTTCACGGCGCAGGGTTTTACCATCCTCAAGTGATCGAGGGCGAGATGATTGCGGAATCAACGACGACCGCTTAGCGTGAAGGCTCGCTGGGGGGAGCTACAGAGAGTACTCTGGTTCGTGCCGATGGCTGCCCCTCACCCTAACCCTCTCCCCGTAAACGGGGCGAGGGGACGTGCCCTGCGAGAGGTGGGCGAGGGACGGAGGCGTCGCGACACATCCCCTTCGCCCCGTTTACGGGGAGAAGGTGCCGGCAGGCGGATGAGGGGCTGGTCTCGGCTCGCCTCAGCGTGCCTTAGATTTCACGGAGACCACCGCATTTGACGATATTGGGCCTGAGCGATGAGGAATGGACGGCGATCCTGCTCAGCCTGCGCGTCTCGATCGTCGCCATGCTGGCGAGCCTGCCTTTCGGCATTCTCGTCGCTCTGCTGCTGGCCCGCGGCCGCTTCTGGGGCAAGTCGGTGCTGAACGGCATCGTTCATCTGCCGCTGATCCTGCCCCCCGTCGTCACCGGTTTTCTTCTCCTCATCCTGTTCGGCCGCCGCGGCCCGATCGGCAGCCTGCTCGATCAGTATTTCGGCATCGTCTTCTCCTTCCGCTGGACGGGTGCAGCACTCGCCTGTGCGGTCATGGCCTTTCCGCTGATGGTGCGCAGCATTCGCCTGTCGATCGAGGCGGTCGATCGCAAGCTGGAGGAGGCGGCCGGAACGCTCGGCGCCGGCCCCGCCTGGGTCTTTTTGACGATCACCCTGCCGCTGACCTTGCCCGGCATCATCACCGGCATGATCCTCTCCTTCGCCAAGGCGATGGGTGAATTCGGCGCGACGATCACCTTCGTCTCCAACATCCCGGGCGAAACCCAGACGCTTTCGGCCGCGATCTACACTTTCACCCAGGTGCCGGGCGGCGATGCCGGCGCGTTGCGCCTGACGCTCGTCGCCGTCGTCATTTCCATGGCGGCATTGCTTGCCTCCGAATTCCTCGCCCGTCTCGCCGGCCAGAGGATCGATCCGGAATGACGCTGATCGTCGAGGCAAAACAGCGGCTCGGCGCCTTTTCGCTCGACGCCGCCTTCACCTCCGAGCGCGGCGTCACCGCGCTGTTCGGCCGCTCCGGCTCCGGCAAGACCTCGCTGATCCGCATCATCGCCGGCCTCGCCCGCCCGGACGAGGGTCGTGTTGTGCTTGACGGCGAAGCCTTGACCGAAACCAAAACCGGTCTCTTCGTCCCGAAACATCGCCGCCGCTTCGGTTATATCTTCCAGGAGGCCCGGCTGTTCCCGCATTTCAGCGTCCGCGCTAATCTTTCCTACGGCCGCTGGTTCGCACCGAAGGCCGCACGCGGCGAGAGCTTCGATCGCATCGTCGACCTGCTCGGCATCGAGCCGCTGCTGGAGCGCAGCCCCGCAAAACTTTCCGGCGGCGAGAAGCAGCGTGTTGCGATCGGCCGCGCGCTTCTTTCCGCTCCCCGCCTGCTGTTGATGGACGAGCCGCTCGCCGCCCTCGACGAGGCGCGCAAGGCCGAGATCCTCCCCTTTCTCGAGCGATTGCGGGACGAGACGGAAATCCCGATCGTCTATGTCAGCCATTCGATCTCCGAGGTGGCGCGGCTGGCAAACCAGGTGGTCGTCATGCGCGACGGCAAGGTGGAAGCAACAGGCCTCGCCGTCGACATATTGAGCCGTCCCTCCGCCGCTGCCGACCGGCGCGAGGCGGGCGCGCTGCTGGAAGGCACGGTCGAAAGCTTCGATGCGCGTCACCACCTGTCGACCATCGCGCTGAAATCCGGTCAGCTGCATATTCCGACTGCGGCTCTTGCGCCTGGCCGCCCGGTCCGCATCCGAATCCCGTCGCGCGACGTCATGCTGGCGACAGCAAGGCCCGAGGGCTTGAGCGCGCTGAACATTCTCGAAGGAAGGATCGAAGCGATATCGTCGGACGAGGACGGAACGGTCGAAATCCGCATCGATTGCGGCGGCGATGCCATTCTCTCGCGCATTACCGCGCTCTCCTGCGAACGGCTCGATCTTCGGCCCGGGAAAACCGTCTTCGCCATCATCAAGACGGTTGCTCTGGAGGCCTGATACGCACCTTCGCACTAAAGGTTGCGCTTGCCCTCGAGCCAGGCGAGATCTTCGGCAAGGCTGGTGCGCATGGTCTTTTCCATCCGGCGGAAAAGCTCGAGCAATTCCTCGCCGAACGGCGTCAGCGCCGCGCCGCCGCCCTTCTGCCCGCCGCGCTGCGATTCCACCACCTGGTCTGAGAACATCCGGTTCATCTCGCTAACCAGCAGCCACGCGCGGCGATAGGACATGTCCATCGCCCGCCCCGCCGCCGAGATCGATCCGGTGGCGCGAATATGCTCCAGCAGCTCCATCTTGCCACGACCGAGACGATCCTCGTCCGGGAAACTGATTCGCAGGACGGGCACGAGAGTTTTTGCGGCTGGATCGGTCATCGAATCGAGAAATCGTGGAATTTGCCGCACTTTACGCCGCGGCACGGAAACTGTACACCGCCCGCTTGAGCAGCCCGCGCGGCAATATTCTTCAATTCGGACGCCAGATCGGATTTTTGGCCAATCTGTATCTTAGCACGTCTTGAAACATTAATGGTTTGATGCCTATCTTAACCATGATCCGGTCTCGATTGGATCTCGTGTTGTGCATGGTTTGTCATTCCAGGAAAGGGAATAAACTGACAACAGTACACGCCAAGGGAAAAACGCTTGCCGTTATCCCGAAGAGTGCGGAACGTGGCGCCGATGCCGCCGCCCGCGCCCTAGAAACCGTCCTCGCCAGCCTCGAGGACTCCAAAGCTGAAGATATCGTCACCATCGACATTGCCGGAAAATCGGCGCTGGGAGACTACATGATCGTCGTCTCCGGCCGCTCGAACAGGCATGTCATGGCAATCTCGGATCATCTGCTCACCGACCTTAAGGACGACGGCCTCGGCACGGCCCGCGTCGAAGGTCAGGAAGGCGGCGATTGGGTGCTGATCGACACCGGTGACATTATCGTGCACGTGTTCCGTCCCGAAATCCGCGAGTTCTACAACATCGAAAAGATGTGGGCCGCTCCGGATATGGATGAAGAAACACGGCACTGACAGGCGGCCGGCATCTGTCCGGCGTCTGAACTGTGGTATTGGCTGGCCGGAAACGTTGGAAACCGGCCGGTGGCGCCTCGTGCGCCCGATGTGCCGCATCAGCAGGAGCGGATGAATGCGAGTTGGTCTTTTTGCGGTGGGACGGCTGAAGTCCGGCCCCGAAAAGGATCTTGCGGCCCGTTATTTCGATCGTTTCGCCAAGGCCGGCCCTGCCGTCGGCCTCGAATTTACCCGTGTTGCCGAAGTTGCCGAAAGCCGCGCCTCCAATGCGGAAACCCGCAAGCGCGAGGAAGCGGCACTGCTGTTGAAATCGCTTGCCGATGGCAGCATCCTCATTCTTCTTGATGAACGCGGCAAGGCGCTCGACAGCGAAGCTTTCGCTGGTCTGCTTGGCTCCTATCGTGACCAGGGCAAACGCGAGCTGACCATTGCCATCGGCGGCGCCGACGGGCTCGATCCTTCCCTCTATGACCGTGCCGACGCCACGCTTTGCCTGGGAAAGATGACCTGGCCGCATCAGCTCGTCCGCACACTGATCGCCGAACAGCTTTATCGCGCCGTCACCATCCTGTCCGGCCACCCCTATCACCGCGTCTGATGCCGCGTCGGGGCCATCAGTCGGTCTCATGAGTCGAATGCGTCGCATTGTCACGCAGCCGTGTTGACCCGCCGGTCCATTCTCCTGCGAACTTTCTGGCAAAGCGTGCCAAATCAGCTTAGGCTCCGCGCGATTTGAAAGAGTGCCCAGACCCCGCATGACGAGAGAAGCAACCAGGCGACACCGCATGATCCTGCCGGCTATCGCGGCCGGTGTCGGTGTGGCGGTGATTGCCGTATCGGCAAATCCCTTCATCGTCCGGGCACAGGATGGCGAACCTCAGGCAGCACAATCCGCACCGCAGCCGGCAGCCGAGCCGGCGCCGCCCGATCCGGCCGCAGAACTCGCTGCCAAACGCGACCAGACCCGCGCCGAACTCGAAACTCTGTCGAAATCCATCAACCTCTCCACCGACAAGGTGAGCGCGCTTCAACAGAGCATCGCCGACCTGGAAAAGAGCACGCAAAGCATCCGTCAGGCCCTGATCGAGTCGGCCGCCCGCCGCAAGACGCTCGACAAGCAGATCCTCGAAAGCGAGAAGAAGCTTGCCGATCTCGGCGTCAAGCAGGATGGCATCCGCCGTTCCCTGCACGAGCGCCGCGGTCTTCTGGCCGAGGTGCTGGCAGCCCTCCAGCGCATGGGCCGCAATCCGCCGCCCGCTTTATTGGTCACTCCTGATGACGCGCTCGCCTCGGTGCGCAGCGCCATCCTGCTCGGCGCCGTCGTGCCCGGCATCCGCAAGGAGACCGACAAGCTTGCCGCAGACCTTGCCAGCCTCGCCGCCCTGCAGACCGCAAGTGCTGCCGAGAAGGCCGGCCTGACGGCGACGATGACGAATGGTATCGAGGAAGAGCGGCGCATGGATCTGCTGCTCGCCGAAAACGACAAGCTCAGCCGCAGCAATGCCGCTGATCTCACGGCCGAGAAAAAGCGCTCGGAGGAACTGGCCGGCAAGGCAACCAGCCTTGAAGGCCTCGTCGCCTCGATGGAATCCGAGATCGCCTCGGTGCGGGACGCGGCCGCGGCCGCCCGCCAGGCGGAGGAGAACCGCAAGCTGATGACGGACGAGCAGCGCGCCCAGGCCAAGGCGCTGGCCGACAGCGGCGTGCCCGATAAAAACCGCATTGCGCCCGCATATCCCTTCGGAGAATTGAAGGCGAAATTGGAGGTGCCCGTTGCGGGCGATATCCTGCGCCAGTTCGGCGATGCCGACGGCACCGGGCACGAGGCGATGGGCATGACGATCGCCACCAATCCGGAGACGGTGGTGACGGCGCCTGCCGACGGCCTGGTGGTTTTCGCCGGCGCTTTCCGCAGTTACGGCCAGATGATCATCCTCGATACCGGCGATGGCTACCACCTGGTTCTCTCGGGAATGGATACGATCAATACCCGTCAGGGAAAATTCGTTTTCTCCGGCGAACCGCTCGCCGTGATGGGCGCGAAAAGAGTGGCAAGCGCAACTGCATTGGCGCTGGAAACGGACCGGCCAACGCTTTACATTGAATTTCGAAAGGACGGTAAACCGGTCGATTCCCGACCGTGGTGGACCGCCAAAGACACTGGAAAGGCACGCAATGATTCGTAGGGCTTCTCTTGTTCTGGTCGGCGCATTGATGGGTGCGACCGCCATGAGCGTCATTTACTCGGCGGGTGTGCCGGCAGAAGCGGCCGGATCCTCGACCTACAAGGAACTCTCGGTGTTCGGCGATGTCTTCGAGCGTGTGCGCGCCCAGTACGTGACGCCGCCGGCCGAAGACAAGCTGATCGAGAACGCCATCAACGGCATGCTGTCCTCGCTCGACCCTCATTCGAGCTACATGAATGCGAAGGACGCCGAGGATATGCGCACCCAGACCAAGGGTGAGTTCGGCGGCCTCGGCATCGAAGTCACGATGGAAGACGAACTCGTCAAGGTCATCACCCCGATCGACGATACGCCCGCCGCCAAGGCCGGCGTTCTCGCCGGCGACTATATCTCCGAGATCGACGGCCAGTCCGTGCGCGGCCTGAAGCTGGAAGACGCGGTCGAGAAGATGCGCGGCGCCGTCAACACGCCGATCAAGCTGACGCTGATCCGCAAGGGCGCCGACAAGCCGATCGAGCTGACGATCGTCCGTGACGTCGTCGCGGTCCAGGCCGTCAAGTCGCGTGTCGAGGACGATGTCGGTTATCTCCGCATCATCTCTTTCACCGAGAAGACCTATCCCGACATGGAAAAGGCGATCAAGAAGATCAAGGACACCGTTCCGGCCGACAAGCTGAAGGGTTATGTTCTCGACCTGCGCCTCAATCCGGGTGGTCTGCTCGACCAGGCGATCAACGTCTCCGATGCCCTGTTGCAGCGCGGCGAGGTCGTTTCGACCCGCGGCCGCAATCCCGATGAAACCCGCCGCTTCAATGCGGGTCCTGGCGACTTGACGGATGGCAAGCCGGTGATCGTGCTGATCAACGGCGGTTCGGCTTCCGCATCGGAAATCGTCGCCGGCGCTCTTCAGGATCTGCGTCGTGCCACCGTTCTCGGCACGCGCTCCTTCGGCAAGGGCTCGGTCCAGACGATCATCCCGCTCGGCGAAAACGGCGCGCTGCGCCTGACCACGGCGCTCTACTACACGCCGTCGGGCCGCTCGATCCAGGGCACCGGCATTACCCCCGACATCAAGGTCGAGGAGCCGCTGCCGGAGGAACTGCAGGGCAAGATGGTGACCGAAGGCGAATCCAGCCTGCGCGGCCATATCAAGGGCCAAAGCGAGACCGACGAAGGTTCAGGCTCCGTTGCCTATGTCCCGCCGGATCCGAAGGACGACGTTCAGCTGAACTACGCGCTCGATCTGCTGCGCGGCAAGAAGACCGATCCGGCCTTCCCGCCAAACCCTGACAAGGCCGTCGTCGCCAAGTAATGCATCACCTCAAGGCCGGGCACCACGCCCGGCCTTGACCCTTTCTGCTGTTTCCCGGTTTTGGAGCGGGCGAAAAATTGGGAACGGACCTGCATGCGCCTTTGGGCCGCAACCGCAAAACCGGCATTCGGCGGCCGGGTGTTCTGCGCCTTGGGCGCATCGCCGCCAGTCTTTGCCTTTTTGCAATAGGCGGCTTTTCCCTCTATACGGCGTTTCGCGGCGATGGGCTCGAACGGAGCAAGCCGCCGGCTGCCGAACAAGGTGCCACGCCGCCCTCGAACACCCCTTCGCCGCCGACGACCGCCGCCAACCAGCCGGCCGACGGCATGCCCCGCGCCGAACCGCGCTCGGGCGCCAATGTCGAACAGATGGTCACCGGCGACGGCTCGGTCGTCACCAAATTCAGTCCCCGCCCGCGCGATGGCGGCGGGCCGGTGCTGGTCGATGCCATGCAGGTCGGCCAGGATCCTCGGATGGCGGCCCAGCCGAACGAAGCATTGCTCGAAGACACCGCTTTCGGCAGACTTCCGATCGTCGGCCCCGATGGCCGCCGCCCGATGGATCAATATGCCCGCCCCTCGTCCGGCGCACGCGGTGTGCGCATCGCCATCGTCGTCAGCGGCCTCGGGCTCAGCCAGACCGGAACGCAGCGCGCCATCGCTGAATTGCCGGAGGAAATCACCCTCGCCTTTGCCGCAAGCGGCAACAGCCTGCAGCGCTGGATGCAGGAGGCCCGCCGCGGCGGCCACGAGATTCTGTTGCAGGTCCCGCTCGAGCCATTTGATTACCCGGCGAATGATCCCGGCCCGGAAACGCTGTTGACCACGAAACCGGTCGCCCGTAACATCGAAAACCTGCACAAGGCCATGGGCGAGATCACCAACTATACCGGCGTGATGAATTATCTCGGCGGCCGTTTCCTGTCCGATTCCACCGCCATGGAACCTGTCATGCGCGATATCGGCAAGCGCGGCCTGCTGTTCCTGGACGACGGCACTTCGGCGCAGTCAAAGACGGCTGATGTCGCCAAGGGAACCGAACTTCCCTATGCCTTTGCCGACCTCCAGCTCGACGGCCAGGTCGATATCAACGCCGTCATGAAGAAGCTTGACGAACTTGAGCGCATCGCCCGCAAGAACGGCCAGGCGATCGGCGTCGCCTCGGCTTTTGATGAGAGCGTCGACGCCATCGCCAAGTGGAGCGAGGAGGCTGCGATGCGCGGCATCGAGATCGTCGGCGTCGCCGCCCTTTCCAACGATCCCAACAATCCTTGAGAATATCCCTGAACGGAGAAGACGATGAGCCAGGCGACCGTAAAAGCCGAGGATCTGCCCTACCGCCCCTGCGTCGGCGTGATGATCCTCAACCGCGATGGCCTGGTCTGGGCCGGGCGGCGCATTCCCGACGGCAATTCGGAATATGATGGCTCGCCGCAGCTCTGGCAGATGCCGCAGGGGGGCATCGACAAGGGCGAGGATCCGTTGGACGCCGCCTATCGCGAGCTTTACGAGGAGACCGGCATCCGAACGGTGACGCTGCTTGCCGAAGCGAGAGACTGGATCAATTACGATCTGCCGCCGGCGCTGATCGGCATCGGACTGAAGGGAAAATTCCGCGGCCAGACGCAACGCTGGTTCGCCTTCCGCTTCGAGGGTGACGACAGCGAGATCGCCATCAACCCGCCGCCCGGCGGCCATGAGCCGGAATTCGACGCCTGGGAATGGAAGCCGATGCGGGAACTGCCGGGCCTGATCGTCCCGTTCAAACGCGGCGTCTACGACCAGGTGGTCGCCGAATTCGAGCACCTGGCGGCACTGCAATCGGAAGACTGATCGAAACGGGATGATCCGGCTGGTTTGCACCTGATAATGTCAGATGCGGAATACCGGCCGCCACGGCGGCCGGTTTCTCGGTCGATCTTATTCCGCTTCGTTGGCGGAATCGGCGTTGAGCTGGCCGTATTTGCTCTCGCCGATTTTCCCGAGCAGCTCGAGCTGCGTTTCGAGGAAGTCGATATGACCTTCCTCATCCATCAGCAGCTCTTCGAAAAGCTTCATGGAAACGTAATCGCCGGCTTCGTGACAGATATCGCGTGACTTCTTGTAGGCCGCGCGGGCGTCGTATTCGCCGGCGAGATCGGCTTCCAGCACTTCCTTGACATTCTGGCCGATGCGCAGAGGTGCAAGGGTCTGCAGGTTGGGATGGCCTTCGAGGAAAATGATACGTGCGACCAGCCGGTCGGCATGGTGCATTTCTTCAATGGACTCGGCACGCTCCTTCTTGGCGAGCTTGGTGTAGCCCCAGTCCTCCAGAAGACGATAATGAACCCAATATTGATTGACCGCCCCGAGCTCGAGGAACAACGCCTCGTTAAGCCGCTCGATGACTTTTTTGTCGCCTTTCAATGTCCGCTCTCCTGTTTTCCTCATGGAATTGTTTCAAGCGTGACATGAAATCAAATATCTCGGTATCCGTCGAGTGGCGACGGGCGTGATATTCCTCGGTCGTCTGGATAATGATGTCGACGACGTTGGGGAAACAGCCGCAGCAACGGCCGCGTTTTTCCATGGCGTGATAGACCTTCGCCGGCACGATAAGCTGCCAACAGTCTTCATCGAGAAGGTTGGTGATAACCTCCCGGATTTCCTTGTCGGTTATATAATTGCAGCTGCAGACAAGCACGTCTTCATTCCAAACATGACACTGACTATCGTGTTTTCTGCTAAAGAAGATGGTGACTGTCAAGAAAAAATTCGAGACCCACATCATTGGACACGATGTCCGAATGACAATCCAATGCATGCCTTCCGAGATTATCCAGTGCTTCCAGGGTGATGGCACCATAAAGCCAATGAAGGCGCGCCGCCGGATCCCAATCGCTGCGGCGCATTTTTTAATGGAAGTTGCGTCCGCGCGGCATCACCTCAGCGGTTTCCGCGGCGCCGGAATTGCCGCCTGTGGCAATCATCCGGTTTGGCAGCTCCGCCCTCTCCTGCGCCTGCGCAAGTTTTCTCTGCCTCGGATCGCCACCGGGTCTCAGCACTTCGTCTGCCCGCTCGCAGACCCCGAAACGCCGGGCCTCGCGTTGCAGAATACCGAGCGCCGGCGTCATGTCCTCGATATGCTCGACGACGGTATGGATCACACCGCTCTGGCTTTGCAGCCTGCCGCGGATTTTCACCAGCCGGGCGCCCATCACAACCGAGCGATATGTGTCGAATATCTTGTTCCAGACGATCGCATTGGCCACGCCGGTCTCGTCCTCCAGCGTCATGAAGATCACACCTTTGGCCGAGCCCGGCCGCTGGCGCACCAGCACGAGGCCGGCAATCGTCACCCTCTTTCCGTTGGCGACCTTCAACAGATCGACATTGCGCGTGATGCCCATCCCTTGAAGCTCCTCGCGCAGGAATGAGACGGGATGCGCCTTCAGCGACAGCGAGAGATACCGATAGTCCTCGATGACCTGCTCTCCCGGCAACATTTCCGGCAGCTTGGTTGCAGGCTCGGCCTGGAGATCGACATGACGGGCCTGCTCGAAAAGCGGCAGCTCCTCGGCAGCACTCTTCACATCCAGCGCCCGCACCGCCCAGAGCGCGTCGCGCCGTGATAGTTTGAGCGATTGGAACGCATCCGCATCCGCCAGTCGCTCGATGACGGATTTCTGCAGACCGGACCGCAGCCAGAGATCGCGCACCGAGCTGTAGCCTTCGCCTCGGTTGCTGACGAGCCGTTCCATCTCGTCTGTCGAGAGGCCCTTGATCTGCCGAAAGCCGAGCCGCACCGCGTGCCGGGCCTTGATGATTTCGCGCATCTCACGATGGCGAAAATCGACGGCCTTCGGATCGAAAGCGGCCTCTTCCAGACTGCAATCCCAGTCGGATTGGTTGATGTCGACCGGCAGAATTTTGACCCCATGTTCGCGTGCATCCCGCACCAGCTGCGCCGGCGCATAAAACCCCATCGGCTGGGAATTGAGCATCGCCGCGCAGAAGACGTCGGGATAATAGGCCTTGAGCCATGAGGAGGCATAGACGAGCAGCGCAAAGGAGGCGGCATGGCTTTCAGGGAAACCATATTCACCGAAACCCTTGATCTGGTTGAAACACTGCTGCGCGAATTCCGGCGCATAGTCCTTTGCGACCATTCCCTCGATGAACCGCGTCTCGAAATTGCCGATCGTGCCGGTTCGCTTGAATGTCGCCATCGCTCTGCGCAGCTTATCGGCTTCCGCCGGTTTGAAGCCGGCAGCGGTGATGGCGATCTGCATCGCCTGCTCCTGAAACAGCGGCACGCCGAGGGTTCTTTCCAGAACCGCTTCCAGCTCCTTGCTCGGATAGTCGATCGGGATATTCTTGGCCCGCTGCTCCCGGCGTTTGAGATAGGGATGCACCATATCGCCCTGGATCGGTCCCGGCCGGACGATCGCCACCTCGATGACGAGGTCGTAGAACAGCTTCGGCTTGAGGCGCGGCAGCATGCTCATCTGGGCCCGGCTCTCGATCTGGAAGACGCCGAGCGTATCGGCCCGGCCCATCATCTCATAAACCGGCCTGCCTTCGTCCCCATGTTCCCTGTTGCCGAGATCGGCGAGCGTCTTCTTCACCTCGTAATGCAGTTCAAGCAGTGAAAAACCCTTCCGCAGGCAGGTCAGCATGCCGAGCGCCAGCACATCCACCTTGAGGATCTTGACGTTGTCGAGATCGTCCTTGTCCCATTCGATCATGTAGCGATCCGGCATCGCCGTCTTCATGATCGGCACCACCTCATCGAGCCGGTCCCGCGTGATGACGAAGCCGCCGACATGCTGGGTGAGATGGCGAGGAAAGCCGAGAAGCTCGGAGGCATATTTCAGCACATTCCTGGTGACCGGATCCTTGATGTCGAGACCGGCCGCCTTCGCATCCCTTTCGGAAAGATTGTCCTCCGACCAGCCCCAGACGAGGCTGCTGATTGCCGACTGGACATCCTCCGACAGTCCGAAGGCCTTGGCGACTTCGCGGCCGGCCGAGCGGGTCCGGTAGGTGGTCACACCCGCCGTCAGCCCGGCATGTTCTCTTTTGTAGGTCTTGTAGATGAACTGGATGACTTCTTCGCGCCGATCATGCTCGAAATCGACATCAATGTCAGGCGGTTCGTCACGATCCATCGAAATGAAGCGGTCGAAGAGCAGTGTGCTCTTTTGCGGATCGACTTCCGTAATTTCGAGGCAATAGCAGATGACCGAATTTGCCGCCGATCCGCGCCCCTGGCACAAGACCTTGAGATCATAACGAGCATGCTGGATGATCCTGTGCACCGTCAGGAAGTAGGAGGCGTAGTTCTTATCGCCGATGAGTTTCAGCTCATAATCGATCTGTTGCGCCACCTTGAGCGGAACACCCTCGGGATAACGCCTTGCCGCTCCCGTTCTCGTCAGCCTTTCCAGGGTCTGCTGCGGCGTTTCGCCGGGATCGTTTTCAGGCGGATAATTATGTTCCAATTCACTAAGCGAAAAGGCGAGCTTGCCGAAGAAGGCCTGGCTATTTTCGATCGCACCGGGATAGTCCCGGAAGATCCGGGCCATTTCACGTGAATCCTTGAGGTAGCGTTCGGCATTCGGCGCCAGCAGGAATCCGGCTTGCGCTATCTCGACATGCTCCCGGATCGCGATCACCACATCCGAAAGCGGCCGGCGTTCAGGATGATGGTAAAGCGGCTGGTTGGTCGCAATCAGCGGCACGCGATTGCGGGCCGCAAGCATGGCAAGCACCGCAAAGACCTGCCTGTCGCGGCCGTCATAGGCTGGCGCCAGCGCCATAAAAAAATCCTTGCGGAACCGCCTGCGAAACCGTCCGAGATAATCTTCCAGCGCCGACTGCCCGGCCTGGCTTTCGACCAGAGTGCGATCGGGAACGAGGGCAAGCATCATCTCGTCCCCCCATTCCATCAATTCCGCTTCCGTCAGAATGCATGTTCCCTTGACCGCTTCTTCCTTCAGATTGCCGGCGCTGAGAAGACGGCAAAGATTTGCCCAGCCCCGCCGATTGCATGGGTAGGCGATGATATCCGGCGTAGCATCGGAAAAGACCAGGCGGGCGCCCGGCTGGATCCGGATGGGATCGAGAATTTTTTCTCTTTTCCCTTCCTTCTCCGCCTGGGCCAAGATCGCATCTCTGTTTTTGTATCGCTCCTCGAGCTGCAGCGCCTGCGCATGCGCCCTGACCACACCGGCAACCGAATTCCGGTCCGCAATGCCGAGACCGCCGAGCCTGAGATACGCGGCCTGCACGACCATCTCTTCCGGACTGGAGGCGCCTTCGAGAAACGAAAAATTCGTTCTTACGCCGATCTCGAAAAATGCGGGCCCGCTTTTCATGCAAATACCCCATGCATGAACCAGCGGGGATCGATTTCCCGGCCATAAAAACCACGACGATAGATCCAGAAGCGATGTCCGGTCTCGTCCTCGATGCGGAAATAGTCGCGCGCCTCGGCGTCATCCCCATCGATCCACCATTCCATGGCGATCCGTTCCGGCCCTTCGCTTCTTGCCACCTGATGCTGCATGCGCCGCCAGCGGAAAATCTGCGGCGGACCATCCGGCACTTCGGCAAGCATGATCTCGACCGGCTCCGGCGTCGCAAAAAGCCGCAGCGGGCGCTCTTGACGGAAAGGAAGCTGAATGTCCTGCGCGGCCTTCCGCCTGGGAAGACGATCCATCACAGGAACGGTGATGACGGCGCGTTCCGGCACATGGCTCTCGCGCAGCTGGAAGCTTTGCAGGCAATCCGCACCCAGCCGGGCCGAGACCCGATCGACGAAGGCCGAAAGCGATATCTCTCCCTGACGGTCGCCCTCGAAATCCGCCTGTGCCTCGTTGAAGGCATCATGCCGCAACACATTCAACCGCAGGATTTCGAAACCATAGCCGGCATCGAGATCGTCATAAACCGTCTGCAATCGCTCGGAAAAAAGCCCGGCAATGAATTTTGGTTCGCGAAGCGGCTGCGAAGCGCCGACGGAGATACGAAAGACCCTGCCGTCGACGCGGAACAGCACCAGTTCGAACACCCGTCCACCGATCCCCCGCGTCTCCAGCGACGGCTGCAGCGACATGGCGACCTGCCGGGTGACGGCAAGGATCTGTTCTTCCGTCCCGATGGGTTCTATCAGGCGGCTTTCGGCCGAGAGGCTGGCAACCGGGCGCCGCGGCGAGACCGGCTCCTCTTCGCGTCCCAGCGCCTGGTCGAGACGCAGAAGCAGTCCCGGGCCGAACCGCCGGGTCAGCGGCGCGCGTGGGGCATCGATGACGTCGCCGACATATTTCAGGCCGAGCTTCCTCAGCGCATCGACGGTTTGTGCTTCCAGCCGCAAGGCGGCAACCGGCAAGGACATCAGCACATGCTCCGTCTCCTCGTCTTCGATCACCCCGCCATGCCCGAAGCGCGACGCGGCCCAGGAAAGGCCTGGCGAGGATGAGATCGCCCCGCGCGCATCAATCCCCATATGAAAAAGCCGCGACAGCACATCCTTGAGAAGCGCCTTTTCCCCGCCGAAGAGATGGGCGCAGCCGCTAATGTCGAGAAACAGGCCGTCCTTGCCGTCGAAGGCCACCAGCGGCGCATAACGGTCGCACCAGTCGGCAATGGCCTCCAGCAGCCGGCGGTCGGCCGCCGGATCCTCTTCCGCGACCTCGAGCGTTGGATACATGGCCCGCGCTTCGGCAACGCCCTGCTCCTTCCTCAGCCCCAGCCTCTCGGCCAATTCGTCCAGTGCCGTCAGCCGCATGGCATTGTTGAGCTTGCCGGAACAGACGATAGGCGGTGTCTCAGGACGCCCTTTCGAACGCCAGGAGAGCCCCCATCGCCTGCGGGCGATGCGGTCCGTTGGCAGATGCGGAAAGCTGAGCGCCAGAATGCGCTGACTGCTCGCCGGGAGGACGAACGAGGTTTGGCTCGGCGACAGGGAGAAATTCGCGTTCATGGGGGTTCCACTCCAGAAAAAAGCAGAGCGGGGCCGGATTGCGGCCCTTCTCCAGCGTGAGACGGAAAATCGGATTGCCGATGCTGCCGGAAAGCTTCGAGTCCCCAGTCAATGGCCGCAGAGCCGATGGAGCCGGTTCGACATGCAGGCGGAAAGCCGCACTGCTTGCCTCCTCCGCCCCGGCCTGGCGGACGATAAAGAGCGGACGGCGGGCAGCACGCGCCCGCAGACTGAGCCTGCGGCTTTCGGTCAGGCCGAAATGGGCGGGATTGCCGCGCACTTCGAAGATGACGGCCGAGAAAGCAGCGCTTTCCACCGCGGTCTCCACCAGCCAGAGCGCCTCGTCCAGCTTGCGCGGCGCCGCATGGAGAAACCGCTCCGGGCTCAATCCATAATCGCAAAGCCCGGGAGCATAGGGACGACCGGCCTCCAGCGTGCCGACAGCATCGCCGATCCAGAGCAGCGGCAGAAGCCTGCCGGCATCGGATTCCTGTTTCTGCAGCCGCGCGGCGACAGCCATCGCCAGCCCGCTTGCCGCACCGGCATCACGCGACAGAGCCGAGCGGAATTCGGTGATCGCATCGAGCGGCAGCCCGCCTTCCAGCGCCTCATCAAGACATTCCACCCCGAACGCCAAAGGCGGCAGACTGGGTCTCCTGGGTGTCTTTCCTCCTTCCGCCAGGGCTTCCCGCTCCGCTGCCGCAAGCGCCGGCGCCGGCTTCCCTTCCAGTCTGGCGATGGTTTCGCGGAGCGCAAAAAGCCGCTCGCGCGCCAGGGCGTGCTGCGCCATGGCGTTCTCCAATTCCGTCTTGTTCCTGTTATGTTCTTATAGATTCCAGAGAGCTAATGAAGAGTCAACGGCCATTTTCTATGAATTTATTCCTGCCTTTGATTCCGCACTCGAAAATCGGCGATAAAGGTTCTATATGGGCCCGCAAAGGAAGGAATATTCATGGCCCGCATAGACCTGAGCGATGATTGGCGGGACCGCCATGCACCTGCGATCAGCACCTTCGAGTCGCTGGCCATGGAGGCCTACAGCCATCTGCCGGATGAGTTCCGCCAGCTGACGACCAACCTGACGATCGAGATCGAAGACTTCCCCGATGACGACGTTTTCGAGGACATGGCGCTGGAAACCCCTTTCGATCTGCTCGGTCTTTTCGAGGGCAGGGGCATTTCCGAACGTTTCACCGTGGAAACCGGCGAGATGCCGAACCGCATCCGCCTCTACCGGCGCCCCATTCTCGACTACTGGGCCGAGAATGACGAGACGCTCGGCGATATCATCACCCATGTCCTGATCCACGAGATCGGCCATCATTTCGGGCTGAGCGACGATGATATGGAGCGGATCGAGGCAAGCGCCGAGGAAGCCGCCGAACGCTGAAACACCGCGCGTCCGGCAGGACGCGCTATTGCTCGGAGAGCTTCATCTCGGGATGGTAATCCTTGCCTTCGACAATCTTGACGACGGCCTGGCCGCACTGCATCGCGCCGGTTGCGGCATTGAAGCCATAGGTCGGCGAGCCCTCCAGCGACCAGCCCTTGTTGAGGGCGGCGGTGACCTTGTGGCAGAAGGAAGCATCGTCGGGACCGGTCAGGAAGCGGTAGAGTTTCATCAGGCGGACTTTCTTGCAGAAATCAGGCGAGCTTTATGAACCAGAGCTTCGGCCTGGACAAGATGCAGCCGTTCGATCATCCGCCCGTTCGCGTTGATGACGTTCAGCCCCTCGGCGGCCGGATCGGCAAAAGCAGCGATGATCGCCTCCGCTTCCGCAATCGCCGCCGGATCCGGACCGAAATGCCGGTTGGCGGCCTCGATCTGCGCCGGATGGATCAGCATCTTGCCTGCAAAACCCATGGCCCGGCCCTGCAGGCATTCGGCATCGAAACCCTGCTCGTCCCTGAAATCGTTGAAGACGCTGTCGATCGCATCGAGCCCATAGGCGCTGACCGCAAGCACGACCTGCATCAGCCACGGCACGAGATAGGTTCGTCCCGGCTGCGGCAGGACGCCCGTTTCCTTGCGCAGATCATTGAGCCCGACGACGAGGCAATCGAGCCGCGAGCCCGGCGTGCGGCCGGATTCGGCGATCGCTCCGGCATTCAGCACGCCGCGCGGCGTCTCGATCATCGCCCAGATGCGCAGCTGCTCCGGCGCATCCGCATCGGCGAGCAGATCGCCCATATCGGTGATATCAAGAGGTCCGTCCACCTTGGGAAGGAGAACGGCGTCGGGCAAAAGCGCCTTGACCAGATCCAGGTCCGCCGGCCCGAATTCGGATGACAAAGAATTGATGCGGATGATGCTTTCCTTGCCCTCAAGCGGCGGGCCGGCAAAAAAGGCGCGCAGATTTTCCCGCGCTTGCTCCTTGTTCTCGGGCGAAACGGAATCCTCCAGATCGAAAATAACCGCATCGCAATCAAGCGAATGGCTTTTTTCGAGGGCCCGGAGATTGATAGCGGGCACGCTCAGCACCGAGCGGCGCAGATTTAAGGAACGGCGAGGGATGGTTTGGCTCATCGATCATTAGTGCCAAGCTTCGCAAAGCCCGGCAAGACAACAAAAAGCCATGCTTGCCTTGCAGAGAGGAAAAAGAAAGACCACATTCCTTTCCGAAGAAAGGTCTCAAACCCATGCAGAACATTCGCTCCATCTTCCTCATGCTTGCCGGCGCCACCGTTTTCGTCGCCATGCTGCTTTTCACCTTCTCGGTGACGCTTGCTGTCGGCGGCATCCTGACCGTGCTCATGGTCGGACGTGCGCTTTCGATGAAGATGAAGCCCGCTCCGGTGCGCGCCAAGGCAAACAATGGTAAGCCGGAAATGCGCATCTGGAACGACGGCCGCGGCACGATCATCGATCTCTAAAAAAATCGACCGACACTGTCGGATCATGCTTCCATGATACGTCCTTGAAGCAGCCGGGCATTCCGCCGGCGCTTCAAAACGAATGGAGGACGAGCATGGATGCGACAACGGAAAACAATCCGGTTAAATTGCCTCCGGTCAAGAATGGCCTGCTGCCCTATCTAACGGTCGGTGGCGCGGTGAAAGCCGCGGAATTCTACAAAAAAGCCTTCGGCGCCGAAGAAGCCTATATCGTGCCGGTCGACGAGAGCGGCCGGACGATGCATGTGCATCTCTACATCAACGGCAGCTCCCTCATGCTGTCGGACGCCTATCCCGAATACGGCCATCCCTTCAAAGGCCATGAAGGCTTCGCCATCCAGCTGGTGATCGACGATATCGATTTCTGGTGGGATCGCGCCGTCGCTGCCGGCGCCGAGGTTGTCATGCCGGTCGAACTGATGTTCTGGGGCGACCGCTACGGCCAGCTTCGCGACCCGTTCGGTGTCCTCTGGGGCTTAAACGCACCGACCAAATA
Source organism: Rhizobium leguminosarum bv. trifolii WSM2297 (assembly GCF_000271845.1). The sequence continues at coordinate 3,555,585 of NZ_JH719395.1, forward strand.
ACCCAACGCCGACAATGGCGGGCCGCGCGAAACGTCGCGTGGCCGCCAATTTTTGAAGATTCTCCTTCATTTCGGCGGAAAACTGGACTAGATGCAAATTCAGGAAGTAGATTTGCTGAAATGGAGCATGGGTCATGGATAAATTCGTGAAGCTCACGGGCGTTGCAGCGCCCCTGCCGGTCGTCAACGTCGACACCGACATGATTATTCCGAAGGATTATCTGAAGACCATCAAGCGCACCGGCCTCGGCACCGGCCTTTTCGCCGAGGCCCGTTATAACGAAGACGGCTCCGAAAATCCGGATTTCGTGCTGAACAAGCCAGCCTATCGCGATGCCAAGATCCTGGTTGCCGGCGATAATTTCGGCTGCGGTTCCTCGCGCGAGCATGCGCCATGGGCGCTGCTCGATTTCGGCATTCGCTGTGTCATCTCGACCAGCTTTGCCGACATTTTCTACAACAACTGCTTCAAGAACGGCATTCTGCCGATCAAGGTCAGCCAGGAAAATCTCGACAAGCTGATGGACGACGCCTCGCGCGGCTCCAACGCCATCCTGACCGTCGACCTTGAGAATCTCGAAATCACCGGCCCCGATGGCGGCTCGATCAAGTTCGACCTCGACGAGTTCAAGCGCCACTGCCTGCTGAACGGTCTCGACGACATCGGCCTGACGCTGGAAAAGGGCAAGGCGATCGACAGCTTCGAAAAGAAGAACGCCGCTTCACACCCCTGGGCCGCTTAAGCCCCTGGCGAATTGCCGATCGATCAAGCCGGGCTTTGGCCCGGCTTTTTCTTTGATATCAGATCAGAGAAACTTCTCTTTCCAGAGCTTCAGCTTTTCAAGCGTCACGCCGATGCCGCCGCAGACTTCGATCAGCGGATTGTCGAAACGCTGAAGCAGCCCGGCATGCACATCGGAAACGGCAAGCGCCGCCCCGCAGGCCGGCTCGACCAGAATGCGATAGGCATCGGCAAATTTCAGGCAGGCGGCAACCGCATCGGCATCGCTGACGACAATGCTTTCGATCGGATGCTGTTTCGGCAGGTCGAAGACATGCTGGGCCACGTGCCGCGCGCCAAGCGAAGTGGCAATCGAGGTGATAGCGGGGAGGGTAATGCGCTCATTCGCCTTGAGGCTGGCGTTCAGCGAGGCCGCTCCTTCCGTTTCGACGGCGATAACAGGCACATCGGAAAGCCCGTTGCGCTTCAGCCCCTCGACAATGCCGGCAAGCAGTCCGCCGCCGCCGACGCTGGTGACGACGCAATCGAATTTTGCACCCTTCGCCACCACCTCGTCGATCAGCGTCGCATGACCGTCCCACAGAAGCGGATGGTCGAAGGGGTGCACATAACTCGCCTTGTTGCTCCGGGCGAGTTCGACCGCATGGGCATTGGCTTCGTCGAAAACCGAACCATGAACGAGCACATTGGCGCCGGTTGCGGCAATCGTCTGCCGAACATCGGCCGCCGTCGTTTCCGGCACGACGATGGTGACCGGCACACCGAGCGCCCGGCCGGCATAGGCTGCGGCAATACCGGCATTGCCGCCCGACGCACAGAAGATCTCGCGCGCACCATTTTCCACCTCATGCTGGCAAAGCCGGCCGACGCCGCGCAGCTTGAAGCTGCCGGAAGGCTGCAGCGCATCGAGCTTCAGCCAGAGCGGCTTGCCGCTGACGCTGTAGCCAGCGGCTGTCTGAACCAAAGGCGTATCGAGATGGAGAGATGCTGTCGGCATGGGAACATCCAAAGTGCAAAGGGAGGCAACCGTTTTAATCCGTTTGCGGGCGCAGGAGCAACCATCCCGACTGAGAACAAAGCGTACCGATTCCCGCCTTCTGTCGCTTGAAATGCCCATTTCCGGGGTCTAAGAAACCGCAACTTGTTTTTCCCAGGAGGGTTTCATGACTGTGCGCAATCTTTTCCTGCTGCCGGGTGACGGCATCGGTCCCGAGGCTATGGGCGAGGTCCGCAAGATCATCGCCTATATGAACGAGGCGATGAATGCCGGTTTCGCCACCGACGAAGGCCTTGTCGGCGGCTCTGCCTATGATGCGCATGGCGCGGCGATCTCGGAAGCCGACATGCAGAAGGCGCTTGCCGCCGATGCCGTTCTCTTCGGCGCCGTCGGCGGCCCGAAATGGGATAGCGTGCCTTACGACGTGCGCCCGGAAGCCGGCCTGCTTCGCCTGCGCAAGGATCTGCAGCTGTTTGCCAACCTGCGCCCCGCCATCTGCTATCCGGCCCTTGCCGCGGCTTCGTCGCTGAAACCGGAACTGGTCGAAGGCCTCGATATTCTGATCATCCGCGAGCTGACCGGCGGCGTCTATTTCGGCGAGCCGAAGGAGATCATCGATCTCGGCAACGGCCAGAAGCGCGGTATCGACACGCAGGTCTACGACACCTACGAGATCGAGCGCATCGCCGGCGTCGCCTTCGAAATGGCCCGCACCCGGCAAAACCGCGTCTGCTCCATGGAAAAGCGCAACGTCATGAAGTCGGGCGTGCTCTGGAACCAGGTGGTGACCGAAACGCACAAGGCGAAATATTCCGACGTCCAGCTCGAACACATGCTGGCCGATGCCGGCGGCATGCAGCTGGTGCGCCAGCCCAAGCAGTTCGACGTCATCGTCACCGACAATCTCTTCGGCGATATGCTCTCCGACGTCGCCGCCATGCTGACCGGCTCGCTCGGCATGCTGCCCTCGGCCTCGCTCGGGGCGCCTGACGGCAAGACCGGCAAGCGCAAGGCGCTCTATGAGCCGGTACATGGCTCGGCCCCCGACATTGCCGGCAAGGGCATCGCCAATCCGATCGCCATGATCGCCTCCTTCGCCATGTGCCTGCGTTACTCCTTCAATCTGGTGAAGGAAGCCGACGACCTGGAAAAGGCGATCGCCAACGTGCTCGACAAGGGCATCCGCACCGGCGACATCATGGCCGATGGCGCAAGACAGGTCGGCACCGTCGAGATGGGCGATGCGATCCTCGCCGAGTTCAAGTCGCTTTCCGCCTGATATATTTCACGTGAAACAGTACCCGGCCCTTCGCATCGCAGATGCGGAGGGCTTTTTCATCAAGCGTCGAGAAGCCGCAACCCGCTCGGTCGAATTCTCCGAAACGGACTATTCCTAGCCACAATCTCGTGTATTTTTGCGCCGGATTGCGAGCGCATAATCCCTGTGATAAGCGCGCCCTTAACGCCTCTTTCGGGCGCGGGGCGCTGAGGGCGAATTCGAACGGACGACGGCAATGCGGGCATTTTGGGCTTCCCTGGACAGGCGCTGGCGCCGGAGCAGCATCGGCATGCCGCCTTTGCGTTGGCAGGCCTGTCTTTTCATCACGCTCAATGCGGTGATCCTTTCGATGCTGCTCTTCGATGCGCCGATCGGCGCCAGCGAAGCTCCCGCGCCGGTGAAGCACCTCGGCGAGATCATGACCGGTTTCGGCGATTCCGCCTGGCTGATCTATACCAGCATTCTACTGTTCTTTCAGGGCCGGGCCGGCTACAAGCTCGTCAAGACGGCGCGCTCCAAGGCGCAGGCTCTCTATGTCAGCTGGATCGGCGCCTATCTTTTTGCCACGGTCGTCTTCTCCGGACTTCTCGCCAACCTGCTGAAGCGGGCGATCGGCAGGGCGCGTCCCGACCACTTCCATGATTACGGCATGTTTTCCTTCACGCCTTTTTCAGGCCATGCCGCTTTCGAAAGCTTTCCGTCCGGCCATTCCACCACGGTCGGCGCCTTCTTCGCGGCCTTTGCTCTGCTGTTTCCGCGCTACCGCGTTGTCTTCATCGCCTGCGCCATCTGGCTTGGCATGACGCGTGTCATGGTCGGCGCCCATTATCCGAGCGACGTCATTGCCGGCCTTGCCTTTGGCGGCTGGTTCTCACTGCTGACGGCGATCGTCTTTGCCCGCTGCGGCCTGCTCTTCAAGCTGGCGCCGGATGGCTGGCCGCTCGCCAAACACCTTTTCCCTGACATTGAAAAGCCCGGCGCCTTGTGAGCGCCGGGCCGTTTTCTCAAGTTTTCAGACGCGAGCGCGTCATCAATCCATTGCGTGGATATCCCTGTTCTTCGTTTCCGGCAGGAAGATCAGGCCGATCACCAGCGTGATCGACGCAAACACGATCGGATACCAGAGACCATAGTAGATATCGCCTGCGGCAGCGCTCATCGCGAAGGCCGTCGCCGGCAGCAGGCCGCCGAACCAGCCATTGCCGATGTGATAGGGCAGCGACATGCCGGTATAGCGGATGCGGGTCGGGAAGAGCTCGACCAGCAGAGCGGCGATCGGGCCGTAGACCATCGTCACATAGAGGACGAGGACGAACAGGATTGCGATCGTGCCTATCCAGTTGACGCGGGCGGGATCGGCAGTCATGGCGAAAGCGCCGCCATTGGCGACGTTGTAGACCGCCATGTCGGTGACGCCAGTGGCCTCATCTGCCGTCAGCAGCTTGGTTTCAACAAGCTTGGCCGCCGGCACGGTTTCCTTTTCGCCGGCGCGGACGGTGTCCGCATTGAGCGCCAGTTCCGGATTGGCGGCGATGAAGGCATCGAGCTTGGCATCCGGCACCTTGGCGGCACCGCGCTTCAGCGGATAGCCGGCATCGTGAAGGGCAATGTTGACGCCCTTTTCGAAGGCGGCGGTCATGCCCTTGGCCTTGTCGCCGGCAGCAACTACGTCGAAGCTCGGGATCGTCGCGTTGCCGACCTTAACGGTTGCCGGCTGTCCGGCAGTACCGGGCACGACGTCATAAGGCACCGAGTTCTTCGTCAGGAACGCCGTCGCCACATCGCAGGAGCTGGTGAACTTCGACGTGCCCGTCGGGTTGAACTGGAATTTGCAATCCGCCGGATCGGCCGTCACCGTCGCGCGGATCGAGGCCTGCGCTTCGGCAAGCGCCGGGTTCGCCGTCCAGGTCATCGCCTTGAACAGCGGATTATACGTCACCGCCGCGATGAGCAGACCCGCCATGATGATCGGCTTGCGCCCGATCTTGTCGGAGAGGCCGCCGAAGATGACGAAGAACGGCGTGGCGAGGAAAAGCGCGATGGCGACCATGATGTTGGCCGACTGCAGATCCACCTTCAGCACGTTCTGAAGGAAGAAGAGCGCATAGAACTGGCCGCCATACCAGACGACCGCCTGGCCCATGGTGGCGCCGAGAAGCGCGATGATCGCAATCTTGGCATTTCTCCATGTTCCGAAGGCTTCGGTCAGCGGCGCCTTGGAGCCTTTGCCCTCCGCCTTCATGCGCTGGAACGCCGGCGATTCGTTCATCTTCAACCGGATCCAGACGGAAATGCCGAGCAGGACGACCGACACCAGGAACGGAATGCGCCAGCCCCAGGCGGCGAACTGAACCGCACCCATCAGATATTGAACCAGGACGATGACGATCAGCGACAGGAACAGACCGAGTGTCGCCGTCGTCTGGATCCACGAGGTGAAGTAACCGCGACGCCCGTTCGGCGCATGTTCGGCGACATAGGTTGCCGCACCGCCATATTCACCACCGAGCGCCAGGCCCTGCAGCAACCGAAGGCCGATCAGAATGATCGGGGCTGCGATGCCGATTGTGGCGGCACCCGGCAGGATGCCGACGAGGAAGGTCGACAGACCCATGATCATGATCGTCACAAGGAAGGTATACTTGCGGCCGACGAGGTCGCCGAGACGGCCGAACACCAGCGCGCCGAAGGGGCGCACCAGGAAGCCGGCGGCGAAGGCAAGCAGCGTGAAGATGTTGCGCGTCGCCTCGGGATATTGGGTGAAATAGGTCGCGCCGATATAGGTGGCGAGCGAACCGTAGAGATAGAAATCATACCATTCGAAAACGGTGCCGAGCGAAGAGGCGAAGATCACCTTCTTCTCTTCGCCCGTCATCGGACCGGCCTTTGCGCCGTCGATGCTTGCGACATTTGCCATTGTCTGTCCTCCACAGAGTGATGAGCAACGCGCGCGACCCACTCTCCTCAAAGCAGACCCCTGGCCGCGACACGCCTGACAAGAGTGTGCCAGAAACGCCGGATCAAAAAGAGAGAGGCTTTGGGATTATGACTTTAGTCTAAGAAAGACATGATTATCCGGGAACGATCAACGCGCTATGCCCTCAGCGCCTGCGCCGGCGATTGCCGGTAGGCGAGCACCGCCGGCAGTGTGGCCAGAAGTGTGGCGAAGGCCAGCAGCAACGCCGCGAGCCCGGCGTCTTCGCGGGCGAAGCCGACCGGCATGGCGATCCCGCTCGTCTCAGAGAACATGCCTGAAAAGGTCAGTGCCGCGGCATAACCGAAGGTGAATCCAAGCCCGATGCCGACTGCTACCAGGAAGAAGAATTCCAGCCAGACAATGCCGAAGATCGCGCCGCGCGGCGCGCCGAAGGCCCTCAGCGCGCCGATCTGGCGGCGGCGCTGACCGATATGGATCACCGTGACCAGCACGAGCGAGGCTGCGACGAGAGCTTGCGCCCCGGCGGCGACCGCGACGAGGATCTGTTTGGCGTCGCCGAGCGTGGCGTAGAGATTGGTCAGTACCTCGCCGGGAAAAACCGCGACGGTATTGCCGCTGCGATAGTCCTGCCGCAGCTTGTAGGCGTCAGCGATCGTCTTCGGCTTGACGAGGATGGCTGGAAGGCCTGGTGAATCCGCAGTCCAGGTCTCGTCGAGCGCGGCATCCGGATCGGCTTCGCCATGATGCTCATGCGCATCATGAGCGGCACCGGCCTGCTGATGATCGTGCTCGGCGCCCTCCGTCGCATGCTCCTCCGCCACCATGCCGTGGATATGCCAGACGGCCTGGATCGGAACCAGAATGGCCCGATCCCAGGCGGTGCCGGTCGGCCGCAGGCGGCCGGCGATATGGTAGACGAGTTCGGTATGCGTCTCGCCGCCTTCTTCCGCCAGGCCGTGCATCGGCTTAATCTCGCCGCCGAGCGAAAGCTTGACGGCGGAGCCGATCACCGCCTCCCCCTCGCGCGCGAAAACCTTGCCCTCGGCAAGGCCGCCGGACAGGCTATGGGCCAGCACAGCTGTCGTGCCGACGATCGGGTAGCCGGAAAAGGAATCGCCGATGCCGATCGGAGCGGCCCAATCGACGCGGGGATCGGCGACAAGCCTGGCCAGCACCTCGCCCGGCATCAGCGGCAAAGGCGAGGGCTGCAGAAAAACGGAGGACAGCACCAGCTGCGTCTCGCTGCCGCCGGCGCCGATGACGAGATCGAACTTATCGGCGGCGCGTGCGCTGCCGAGACGAAGGGCCCGCTCCTGCAGCACGACGGAAACGCCGAGCGCGGTCGCAAGCGCCACCAGGAGCACAACCACCAGCGACCCCGCCCAGAGGCGACGAAGATCGGAAAGGATGAAGCGGATCATGCGGCCTCACCCGCCATTGTCGCGGAATCGTCGCTGATCCGGCCGGAACCGAAGGTGATGCGCCGTTCAAGCCGGCTGGCCAGGCGCTGATCGTGTGAAACGACGATCAGCGTGCTGCCTTCGGCAATGGCAAGATCGAGGATAAGATCGCCGACAGCCTCACCGCTTTCGGCATCGAGGCTCGCGGTCGGTTCGTCGGCGATGATGACGCCGGGCTTGCGAAGCAGCGCTCGGCCGATTGCCACGCGCTGCATCTCGCCGCGCGACATGGTTTCGATCTTCTGGCCGGGGCGGGAAAGACCAACGCTGCTCAAAAGCGCATGCGCCCGCTCGATGACATCCGCCGTGGCAGCCCTAGCAAGCCGCGCCGGCAGCAGCACGTTTTCCAGCGCCGACAGGCCGGGGAAGAGATGAAATTCCTGCATGACGAGGCCAATATTGGCGGCACGGAACCGGTCGCGCCGGCTTTCGGAAAAACTCGAAATATCCTCGCCGTTCCAACGGATGCGGCCTTGCCGTGTCCGTTCCAGCCCGGCAATGATATTGACGAAGGTGCTCTTGCCGGAGCCGGAGGCGCCGGTGATCGCGACCCTGCTGCCGGCATCGATCGACAGGCGGCCGATCGCCAGCGCCGGCGAGGACAGGCCCGGAAAGGTGACTGAGAGATTTTCGATATTAAGAGCGAGCATAGCGGTTCAGACGGCGAAATATTCGGCCTGGCGGATGCGCAACAGGCTGACGAAGCCGGTTTCCGGATCCGTCCACGAGCCGTATTCCAGCGTGCCGCGCACTTCGATCGTCTGGCGCGGCTGCACGAAGGTCTGCTTCTCCGAGAGATAGACGACGACGATATTGTCCGGCCAGTCCGCATCCGAGGAGCAGAAGGGGCAGAGCGACATCGGTATTTCTGTGAGTACGAAAAACTGCGCTTCGGCCTTCAGCGGCGGCGCCATGAAGCCCTTCATGCTGATTTCCTGGCCCGCGAGGCGCTTCACCTTGTCGGAGAATTCGAGGCCGAGAACACTGAACTTGCCGTAGAGCTCGTCGAAGGAGAGCGAAGGATCGGCAGCGCGAACCGCAGAAACGCTAAAGGGTAACGCAACCGCGGCGCCGATCAGCCGACGGCGGCTGAGATACAGCGAAGAGAATATGTCCATGGCGACCTCCAGGAAACAAATCCCGGCCGCTGAACGGCCGGGATCATGATCGACGAAAGAGGCAAGGCCGGCAAGCGCCCTTGGCGGATTGGCTTCAGATCAGTTCGTCTGCTTGGCGCCGAGAGCGAAAGTATCGGCGAGTACGCGGTAAACGTCGCTCTGTTCCAGGTAGCCATGGAAGCCTTCGGCGCCCGGACCGGCCGATTGCATGACGACGTCGTCGACTGCATGGACGCCGCTCTCGCTGCTCTTCGGAAGATTGCCCTGAACGAAGACGGCGCCGGGAACATCCTTATACTGTTCGTTGGCGACATATTCCTTCTTTTCGTTCTGGACAGCCGGAACGAAGGGGCCGTCGAGCTTCGGACGGAAGGTCTCGTAGTGGTCAGGGCCGTTATTGGCGCTGAGAAACAGGCGGCGGCTGACGTCGATCTTATCGGGATAACCGTCGCCGTTTTCGTCCTTGTAGTTCGGGAAGCCGGCCTCGGCATAGGTGCCGACCTTTTCGCGCATTTCCGTGCCGGGCTTCTCATCATCGACGGTGCCGATGATCGATACGCCATGCGTATGATCGCCGGTGACGACAATCAGCGTATCCGGATGCGCCTTCTGGAATTCGCGCGCAACGCCGATCGCCTTATCGAATTCGATGGTTTCGACGACGGCGCGATCCCAATCGAGCGGATGGGACATCTTGTCGATCGAGGAGCCTTCAACCATCAGGAAGAAACCGTCAGGATTCTTGGACAGGCGGTCGAGCGCGGCCTTGGTCATGTCGACGAGACCCGGCTGGTTCGGGAACTTGTCGACCGTGCCCTTCTTCAGGAATTCGCGGTCGAGCGTGACGTCCATATTGCCGGTGTGGAACAGGCCGAGGAGATTGCCGTCAGCCGATGCATTGGCTGCGAGCTCGTTCTTGTCGGTCACAAGCTTGTAGCCGGCATCCTGGAACTGTTTGATGTAATCCTGATTGTCCTTGCGCTTCGAACCCGCGACCTCTTTGCCGAGGAAATAGGCCGAGCCGCCGCCAAGCAGGACTTCCGGCTTGACCTCGAGCAGCATGCCGACGATGTCGGCCTTGTCGTTGCGGTTGCGGGTATGGGACACGACCGCAGCCGGCGTGGCATCCTCGACCTCGGCCGTTGCAACGATGCCGATCGACTTCTTGGTCGTGCGGCGAACGGCTTCCGCGAAGGTTTCGACACGCGGGTCATCGAGCGAGGCCGGCGTACGGTCCGCGTAGACGCCGATCGCGTTGACCGCCGTCTTGTGGCCCGTCATGTAGGCCGACATGGTGTTGGCCGAATCCGTGGCAACGGCATTCGTCGCCGACGTGCCGATGAAAGCCATGCGATCGAGATCGTCCATGTTCAGGCGGCCGTTCGCCTTACCTTCGGTCATGCCCTTGGACATGATGCGGGCGGCGGTGCGATGCGCAACCGAAAGCCCGTCGCCGAGCAGGAAGATGATGTTCTTGGCCTTCGGCTGAGCGGCGGTTTCGTAGACATTCCAGGTAACCGACTTCGTTTCGTCGCCGGCGGCGACCTCGACCTTGTAGTCGCCCGGAGTTGAGATCTTCAGGCCGCGCAACAGCAGAGCGGAGCCGAGAGCCTTGTCATCCTTGCCTTTTTCCAGCTCGATAAACTGCGCCTCGCCACCGAGGACCGTCTTGTAATCCTGGCCGTTGACGGTGATCTTCACGTCTTCAGGCTTGACCTGCTTGTTGAGCTCGACCTTGAAATCGAACGGCGAACCGACAAGAATCGTCGCGCGATCGAGCGGATAGACCGTCGTCGCCTGAGCGGCGCCTGCAAGCATGGTGGTGGCCGCAAAGGCGGCGAGAAGCGTACGCATGGAAAACCCCCGTTTTCGTTTGCAGAGAATAGAGAACCGGGCCGGGATATCTGCCGGCGATGACAACGGCATGACAAAAGGTCGCAGTGTCGCGACCACTCTCTCCGGCCATGGGCTTTCAGCGCAAAAACCTTGACTCCTGTGGAAAACCTTCTAAGAGCAACAGCGGAAAAGGAATCTCCATGGTTCGCGACGAACACGCCATTGCTGAGTGCAATGACCGGGCACGGGTTGCCGGGGTGGATATTGCCGTTCCGGTTTCTGCCAAAACCAAGGCCAAAACGACGACGAAAACCGTCTGACGTCTCTGGCCTGCCGCTCTCTCCCCGGCTCGGCTGGGGACAGGAAGACGCGATCCGTCGCGCCTTTCCCCTCACCGGACAAGAGGAGAGAAGAGAAAGAGAGCTTGAGAAATGGGTTTCAAAGTAGCAATTGCGGGAGCCACCGGGAATGTCGGCCGGGAGATGCTCAACATCCTCTCCGAACGCGGCTTCCCCGCCGATGAGGTCGTGGCGCTCGCCTCCTCGCGTTCGCAGGGCACCGAGGTTTCCTATGGTGACCGGACACTGAAGGTCTCCAATCTGGAGAATTACGATTTCTCCGATACCGATATCTGCCTGATGTCGGCCGGCGGCGAGGTTTCCAAGAAGTACTCGCCGAAGATCGGCCAGCAGGGCTGCATCGTCATCGACAATTCGTCGGCCTGGCGTTACGACGCCGACGTGCCGCTGATCGTGCCGGAAGTGAACCCGGACGCGATCACGCAGTTCACCAAGCGCAACATCATCGCCAATCCGAATTGCTCGACCGCCCAGCTGGTGGTGGCGCTGAAGCCGCTGCACGATTTCGCCAAGATCAAGCGTGTCGTCGTCTCGACCTATCAGTCGGTCTCCGGCGCCGGCAAGGACGGCATGGACGAGCTGTTCAATCAGACGCGCGCCGTCTTCGTCGCCGATCCGATCGAGAACAAGAAGTTCACCAAGCGTATCGCCTTCAACGTCATTCCGCACATCGATAGCTTCATGGAAGACGGCTATACCAAGGAAGAGTGGAAGGTGCTGGCCGAGACGAAGAAGATGCTGGATCCAAAGATCAAGGTGACCTGCACGGCAGTGCGCGTTCCCGTCTTCATCGGCCATTCGGAATCGGTCAACATCGAATTCGAAAACGAGATCACAGCCGACCAGGCCCGCGACATCCTGCGCGACGCGCCGGGCTGCCTCGTCATCGACAAGCGCGAGAACGGCGGCTACATCACGCCTTATGAATCCGCTGGCGAAGATGCGACCTACATCTCGCGCATCCGCGAGGATGCGACGGTCGAAAACGGCCTCAACATCTGGGTGGTCTCCGACAATCTGCGCAAGGGTGCGGCATTGAACGCCATCCAGATCGCCGAGCTGCTTGTCAATCGAGGCCTGGTCAAGCCGCGCAAGCAAGCAGCCTGATACCATTTGTAAACCATAAGATGTTAAGCCCTGCTCAGCGAGCGGGGCTTTTCCGGGGCAAATCCAACTGCATAAGCGCTCGCCAAAAGGTGATCGTGACAAAATCGCGAGCGGCTGGCATTCTCTTGCCCGCCTAAAATCTATGCAGATCGAGAGCGGGGTTTTCTCAATGCGCATGACAAAGTTGTTTCTGGCGGCCGTTGCGGCAATCGGCGTCCTCCATGCGGTGCCGGCGTTCGCGCAAGGACCGCAATGTGGCAATACCAGCGCCGGCTTCGACGCCTGGGTCGCCGATTTCAAACAGACGGCAGCGGCCAATGGCGTCAGCCAATCGGTGCTCAGCCGCGCCTTCGCCAACGTCAACTACAACAAGCCGACAATCGCCGCAGACCGCGGCCAGAAAAGCTTCAAGCTCTCCTTTGACGCCTTCATGCAGAAACGCGGCGGTGCCACCGTCATTTCCCGCGGCCGCAGCATGAAGGCTGCCAACCAGGCGCTTTTTGCCTCGATCGAACGCCGCTTCGGCGTTCCGGCCGGCCCGCTGATCGCGATCTGGGGCATGGAGACCGGTTTTGGCAGCTATATGGGCAACCAGCATACGCTGTCGGCCGTTTCGACGCTCGCCTATGACTGCCGCCGTTCGGACTATTTCACCGACCAGCTCTATGCCGCGCTCCAGCTCGTCTCCGAGGGGTATCTGAGCCCGCAGGCCAAGGGTGCTGCCCATGGTGAAATCGGCCAGACGCAGTTCCTGCCGCGCAACGTCGTGCGCTTCGGCGCCGACGGCGATGGCGACGGCCGCGTCGACATGGTCGGTTCCCGCGCCGATGCGCTGGCCTCGACGGCGAATTTCCTCAAGGGCCATGGCTGGCGCGCCGGCGCCGGTTATCAGCCGGGAGAGCCGAATTTCGTCGCCATCCAGGGCTGGAACGCCGCCAGCGTCTACCAGCAGGCGATCGCCTATATCGGCCAGCAGATCGACGCCGGCAGATAATGCATGTCGCCCGGTACAGCGGTTCCGGGATAACGTACAGAGCTTTAAGCCTTCATCGGCAATGATATTCGAAAACGCGCTGCGACATGCGGCGTTTTTCATATGCGCGAATCAAAGCCGCCGCCGGACGCCGTCTTACGGCGCTCCTCCTGTGCCGGCACGATCGGCCCCGAAACGACGCAATTGCGGCCGGAGGCCTTGGCGGCGTAGAGCGCCAGATCGGCGCGTTTGACCAGATCTTCGAAGTTCCGGTTAGCGGCTTCATTTGCCCGGCCGGCGCATCCGAAACTTGCCGTCGCCTTGAGAATATCGCCGTTCTCCAAGGGGATTTCCGCCGCCTCGATCGCCAGCCGCACGCGCTCGGCAACGATTGCCGCATCGTCGGGCGTCGAATCCGGCAGAAGTGCCAGGAACTCCTCGCCGCCATGGCGCACCAGCAGATCGAAGGAGCGGAAATTCTCGCGCGCGACGCCTGCGACATGCCGGAGCACAACATCGCCGGCGTCATGGCCGTTGATATCATTGATCTTCTTGAAATGATCGAGGTCGAAGAGCACGACGGAAATCCAGCGTGATCCGTGCTCGGCCTGCGTCAGTAGGGCCGATGCTGCGAACTCGAAGCCGCGCCGGTTGTAAAGACCGGTCAGGAGATCGGTCTGGGCGGCATTGCGCAACTCGCCGACCAGCGTCTCCCGGTCCCGCGTCAGCCGGTCGATCAGGCGCAGACCCCTTGCCGCGAGCACCATCACCAATGTCGCGAGAATGAGCAGGCCGGCGCACAGCGCCAGGATCCGCGTCAGATGTAAATGCGAGAGCGTCGAAAAGTTTTCGCCGGTCTCGTGAATATCTCTCGCCGCCTCGATCATCTTCTGCTGCAGGAAACTCATGCGTTCGCTTTGTGCAGTGGCCCAGACGTCGCGCACCGCGCGCGTCGGCCGCGATCCGGCGAGGATGGCATCGGTGATCGCATTCGCCTTTATCTGGTCGCGGCGATCGAGATAGGTGACGATGTCGCGCACGATCGGTGCCGCCGAATGAAAGACCATGTGGTCCATGCCCTCACCGAGCATGACCTTGCCCTGTATGAACAGCTCCACCGGAAATCGGGCGGAAACGCCATGATCGAGGTATCGGGTGCCGACACCGGTAATCAGCCTTTCGCCGTAATAGGTCAGCATGATGCCCATCAGCTGGTTGGATTTCTCGAGCAGCACCGGATCGCTGATCAGCGGTGAAAGCGCATCGACGACGGCAAGCTGCTTCAGAGCTGCATACCAGTAGATCGACCCGGGATCGCTGCCGACATAACGGCCCTGGTCGACGCCGCTGCGCGCAGCGACGATGCGGCTGTAAGCAAGGCTGAGCATCGACAATTCTTCCACAAGCCCGTCGTCGAGCGTATCGCGGGAGGGCAGGCTGGCATAGAAGGCAAGGCGTTCGCGATCGAGCGTCAACCGGCTTTGCTGCATATCGGCGGCAGTCTTGCTGCCGGGATGCGCGAGATAAAGCCGAGTGGCGCCGATTTCACTGAGGATCTCCGTGGCGGCGATGGAGCCGCCGCGGGCGAGCACGTCGGCGAACTGCCGGTCTTTCTCGAGATCCCTGTATTGCTTGACCGAAGTCCGTATGACGACGACGCCTTCAATGAGCATGAAGACAAAGGGCAGCATGATGGCGGCCAGGATAACCCTTTTTATGGTCTCGAACTTCATCGCCAATCGTCACGGTGATCAAAACGTCGGTCGTGCGCGACCAATTGCCGGCAATCTTAGCAGCAATTCTTAATAAACTGATAAAGCGGCAGATCCCTAGATTTCGGGACGAATAAAGTCGCGTGTCTCGGCGTCCATCACCCAGAGTTCACCGGTCGAGATGTCGAACCAGGCGCCGTGAAGATGCACTTTTCCCGCTTCTTCGAGCGCCTTGATGTCGGGAAAGCTTCTGAGATTGTCTATCGAATTGCGGATCGAGACACGCTCCAGCGCCGTCTGACGCTCGGCGGCCGTCATCACGTCATTGCTCTGGATCTGCTCGGCGGCGGGCTTGACCAGCGACATCCAGCGGCCGATGAAATCGCCGGGCGACAGCGGCTCGGCATTCGGATCGAGCGCCGCGCGGATGCCGCCGCAGCGGCCATGGCCCATCACGACGATATCCGAGACCTTCAGTGCCTGCACCGCAAATTCGAGCGCGGCCGACGTCGAATGGAAATGACCGTCCGGCTCGTAGGGCGGCACCATGTTGGCGACATTGCGGATGACGAAGAGCTCACCCGGGCCGGCATCGAAGATCAGCTCCGGTGCCGCACGGGAATCCGAACAGGCAATCACCAGCGTGCTGGGACTCTGGCCGTTTTCGGCAAGCAGCCGATACCGGTCGCGGGCGTCGGCATAACGCCCGTTCATGAAGTTGCGGTAACCGTCCAGAAGGGAATGTGGAAAACGCTGCATGCTTTCTGGATTAGCGCGCGCCGAAGACAAGATCAACTGCTGCACCGCAAAATGAACGCATCAGCGAATGCGTCATTTTTTCCGCCGCTGCGCCGGATGTACGAGCCGCCGCATCTGCACCATGGCCATCGGCGTCGAAAGGCTGGAAGCATCGCTCGCCAGCATCAGCTCGTTGCTGCCGCGCTTGACCGCGCGCGCCAGCACCTCGAAGACGCTTGCCGTGGCAAGCTGCAGCGCCTTTTCGTCCTCGAGACCGGAAAGCAGGCGCGACAGGAAGACGGCGGCAAGCAGGTCGCCGAGACCGTTCGGCGGGTTTTCGACGACACGGTGCTCGGCAAGAAGCGCGTGACGGCCGGAAAGATAGAGATTGCCGGTACCGCCTGCCATCATCGGCACGGCCGAGGTGACGAGCATGCGCGACGGCCCGAGCGCCAGCGCCGCCTCCATGATCGCGCTGTTGTCTTCGAGGGCTGCCCCGGACAGCCATGCGAGTTCGTAGCGGTTCGGTGTCGCCAGCGAAGCGAGCGGGATGAGATGGTCGCGAATGGCCTCCGCGGTTGCTTCCGGCACGTAGAGACCGCCGAGATCGCCCATGACCGGATCGCAGACATAAAGCAGCTCGGGATTATCTTGCCTGAGCGCAGCAATCAGCCGGGCGACGGAGCGCGCCTGGGCGGCATTGCCAAAATAGCCGGAAAGCACTGCCCTCACTTCGCCGATCCACGGCGCCCGGATCAGATCGTCGATCGCCGCGTCGAAATCGGCTTCGGCAAACGTCAGCCGCGTCGAGCGGCCGTGGCCGGGATGCCAAGGCAGGACGATGGTCGGCAGCGCCCAGACCGGATGACCAAGCGTCTCCAGCGCAAAGACGGCCGCCCGGTTTCCAACCGAGCCGCGCACCACATGACTCGAAATGACGATGACTGCGCCCGCTGCATTTTCCGACATGATACAAGATCCGAATGATGATCGCGTTTGATGATCTTTTTGACGCCACGCTGTCAACCATTCTTCATGGGAGCATGGAAATGTGCGGCGCAACGAAAAACAAAAAGGGGATCCACCCGTTCGTTTTGGCCACGAAATCGGAAAATTCTCTGACAATTTCCCATTTCCAGCCTCAAAAAAGCGTCGAAACGGTCCCTCAAGGCCGCATTTTAGAGATTTTTTCGCGAAATCTTCTGCTAGCTTGCAGAAAACCAGTTCATTGCGGGAGGCGATTCATGGCTGCCAGAAACAATCCGAAACGAGAAAAGCAGATCGAAAGCGCGCGCAAGATCGCCAAGGCGACGGGCGAAGCGCATCTCGATCCGGAAATTCTCTTCGGACGGGCCAGCAATGACGATCTCGAACTCTATACGCCTGAGATGCTGGCGCTCTCCGCCCTGCATTCGGCAAAGGAACTCGCAGCCTGGAACGGCAAGGCGCCCCGCGTCAGCATCGACACCATCGCCGATGTGACGCCCGATGGCATTGCCGTTTCGGTGCTTTCGGTCACCGACCGGAACATGCCTTTCCTGTTTGAATCGGTCATGGGTGAAGTGACGAGCACTTATCGCGACCTATTCATGGCCGTGCATCCCATCGTGGTCATGGAGAAGGGCAAGGCGCCTGCGCTCTATTCGGCCGATCACCCGAGCGACCCGGCCAATCGCGTCAGCCATATCCAGCTCCATATTGCGCCGCTCAATTCCGCCCAGGCCGCAGATCTCGTGAAACGCGTCGAAACCGTGCTCGAACAGGTCCGCCTGTCTGTGTCCGACTGGAAGCCGATGCTTTCCAAGATCGACGGGGTGATCGCCGAACTCTCAGCCAATGGCGCCAGCCGGAAGAAAGTCGATCGCGATGAAGCCGTCGCCTTCCTGACATGGCTGCGCGACGAGAATTTCACCTTCCTCGGGATGCGTGAATATGTCTATTCCGGCAAGGGTTCGGATGCCAAGGTCGAACGCGACAAGGGCGCCGGCCTCGGCATCCTCTCCAACCCCGATGTTCTGGTGCTGCGCACCGGCAAGGACGCTGTGACGACGACGCCTGAGATCCTGGCCTTCCTCGACGGCCCCGACTTCCTGATCGTCACCAAGGCGAATGTGAAATCCATCGTCCACCGCCGGGCCTATATGGACTATGTCGGCGTCAAACGCTTCGATGCTGAGGGCAACGTCACCGGCGAACTGCGCATCGTCGGGCTTTTCACTTCGACGGCCTATACCTCGCTCGCCTCCGAAATCCCGTTGCTGCGTTCCAAGATCGAGAAGGTGAAGGAACATTTCGGCTTCGACCCGATGAGCCATTCCGGCCGCATGCTCGACAACACGCTGGAATCCTATCCGCGCGATGACCTTTTCCAGATCGACACGACGCTGCTGGCCAATTTTGCCGAGCAGATCAACGACCTGGCCGACCGTCCGCGCGTGCGCGTCCTCCCGCGCATCGACCATTTCGACCGCTTCGTCTCGGTGATCGTCTACGTGCCGCGCGAGGAATATGACTCGATCGTCCGCGAGCGGATCGGCACCTATCTGAAGACCGTCTATGACGGTCGTGTCTCCGCCTATTACCCGGCTTTCCCGGAAGGCGGCGTTGCGCGCGTGCATTTCATCATCGGCCGCTCCGGCGGCAAAACGCCGCGCATTCCGCAGGCAAAGCTGGAGCAAGTCATCCGCGAGATCACCGCCCGCTGGGACGACCGTTTCGAGGCGCTGGCCGGCGCCAAGGCGCCGAAGATATCGGTCGATCAGGCCTTCCAGGATAGCTTCACGCCTGAGGAAACCGTGGCCGACCTCGCCGATATCGGCGCCTGCGCCGCCGGCGAGCCGCTTCGCATCCAGTTCTACCATCGTCAGGAAGAGCAGGGCCGTACGCTTTCGCTGAAGATCTTCCACGCCGGCGGCCAGCTGGCGCTCTCGCGCCGCGTGCCGCTTCTTGAGAATCTCGGCTTCAATGTCGTCAGCGAACGCACCTTCGACATCGGGGTGCCGGTCGCCGATGGCGAAACGAAACTCGTCGTGCTGCATGATATGGAGCTTGAGTCCCGCAACGGCGGCGACATCGATCTGCAGCGTTACGGCGCCCCCCTTGAGGAAGCCTTCGTCGCCGCCTTTGCCGGCACGATCGACAATGACAGTTTCAACCGGCTGATCCTCTCGGCCGGGCTCTCGGCCCGCGAGACGAATGTGCTGCGCGCCTATGCACGTTATCTCCGCCAGGCCGGCATTGCCTATTCGCAGGACTATATCGCAACGACACTCGACAAATATCCGGCTGTTGCCGCCGCCATTTTCCGGCTGTTCCATAGCACGCTCGACACCAGCCTTTCGGAAAAGGCGCGCGTCAAGAAGCTTGCCGAACTGCACCAGGCGATCGAAGCCGAGCTTGCCGACGTGCCGAGCCTCGATGACGACCGTATCCTGCGCCGCTACGTCAATATCGTCGACGCGACGCTGCGCACCAATTATTTCCAGAAGAATGCCGATGGTTCGCCGAAGCCGATGCTGGCCTTCAAGCTCGATCCGCACCTGGTCGACGGGCTGCCGCAGCCGAGACCCTTCCGCGAGATGTTCGTCTATGGCGTCGAAGTCGAAGGCGTGCACCTGCGCTTCGGCAAGGTGGCGCGTGGTGGCCTGCGCTGGTCGGACCGCGCCGAGGATTACCGCACCGAGGTGCTCGGCCTCGTCAAGGCACAACAGGTGAAGAACGCGGTCATCGTGCCGGTCGGCGCCAAGGGCGGCTTCTATCCGAAGAAGCTTCCCGTCGGCGGCAGCCGCGACGAGATCTTCAATGCCGGCCGCGAGGCTTACAAGACCTATATCCGCACGCTGCTGTCGATCACCGACAATATATCGGGCGCCGAGATCGTGCCGCCGAAGGATACCGTCAGGCTCGACGGCGACGACCCCTATTTCGTGGTCGCCGCCGACAAGGGCACCGCGACCTTCTCCGACACCGCCAATGCGCTAGCGCAGGAAGCCGGCTTCTGGCTGGACGACGCCTTCGCCTCCGGCGGCTCGGCCGGTTACGACCACAAGAAGATGGGCATCACCGCCCGCGGCGCATGGGAAACCGTCAAACGCCATTTCCGTGAAATGGATATCGACATACAGACGACGCCCTTTACCGTCGCCGGTGTCGGCGACATGTCCGGCGACGTTTTCGGCAACGGCATGCTGCTCTCTCCGAAGATCCGGCTGATAGCTGCCTTCGATCACCGCGATATCGTCATCGATCCCGATCCCGATATGGCAAAGACGCTCGCCGAACGCCAGCGGCTCTTCGACCTGCCGCGCTCGAGCTGGCAGGATTTCGACAAAAGCGTGCTCTCCAAGGGTGCGATGATCATTTCCCGTGCGATGAAATCGGTCACGCTGACGCCGGAAGCGGTAGCCGCGATCGGCATCGACAAGGCCGTCGCCACGCCCTTCGAAATCATCACGGCGATCCTGAAGAGCCCGGTCGACCTGCTCTGGTTCGGCGGCATCGGCACCTATGTGAAGGCGCCGTCCGAATCCGACGCCGAAGTCGGCGACCGCGCCAACGACCCGATCCGCGTCACGGCGGCGGAGGTGCGCGCCAAGGTGATCGGCGAGGGCGCAAACCTCGGCGTCACCCAGAAGGGCCGCATCGCCTATGGTCTCAAGGGCGGGCGCTGCAATTCCGACGCCATCGACAATTCGGCCGGCGTCAACACCTCGGACGTCGAGGTCAACATCAAGATCGCGCTGGCCGCCGCCATGCATGATGGGCGCCTGACACGCGCCAAACGCGACCAGCTTCTGTCGTCGATGACCAGCGAAGTGGCGAGCCTGGTGCTACGCAACAATTACCTGCAATCGCTGGCGATCTCGCTGACGGAACGCAAGGGCACGGCCAACGGCCTGGAGCTTGGCCGTTTCATGAGCGTGCTGGAGGGCGCCGGCCAGCTGAACCGCAAGGTCGAGACGCTGCCGGACGAACAGACCTTTGCCGAACGTTATGCCGCCGCTAAGCCGCTGACGCGGCCGGAAATCGGCGTGCTGGTATCCTATGCCAAGATCGTGCTCTTCGATGCGCTGGCCGCCGGCGATCTGCCGGACGATCCCTATTTTGCCGCGACGCTTTCGAATTATTTCCCCGTCAAGATGCAGAAGTCGAACGCCGGCGATATATCAGGTCACCGCCTGAAGCGCGAAATTGTCGCGACAGTGCTGGCCAACGAAGCGATCAACCGCGGCGGGCCGAGCTTCACCGTTGCCATGATGGACGCGACGGCGGCTTCGGCACCGGAAGTGGTGCGCGCCGCGATCGTCGCCCGCGACGGTTTTGACCTGACCCGGCTCTGGTCCGAGACGGACGCTCTGGACGGCAAGATTTCCGGTGAGATGCAGAACCGCATCTACGAGGAAATCAGCCATAGCTTTACCGTATTGACGCGGCTGCTGTTGAAGACCGGGATGACCAAGGCGGATATGGCGGAGGTGATTAGCCGGCTGCAGGCAGCCCTGAAGAAGCTGAAGCCTGCCTTCGCCGAGCAGTCGGCCGGCGATGCCGCCGCACGTCAGGCGGAGTATAGCCAGGCGGGCGTGCCGGAAAAGCTCGCAGCCGAGATCGCCAACCTCCAGAGTTTCTCGCTGGTGCCTGAGATCATGCAGATTGCCGAGCGCACCGGCGAACCCCTGGTGCGTGCCGCCGAAAACTACTTCGCGGTGTCGCAGACTTTCCGTATTGCCCGGCTGCTGGCAGCCGGCGGACGGATTCTCACCTCGGATCATTATGAGAACCTGGCGCTTGCCCGCAGCATCGACCAGATCGCCAGCGCCAGACGCGATATCGTCATCTCGGCCCTGTCCGATCACGGCAAGGAGAAGCTTCCTGTTCAGGCCTGGCATGCACAGGACCGCATCCGCATCAACCGCATCGTCGAAGAGCTTTCGAGCCTCAGCGACAGCGGCGATCCCAACCTTGCGCGTATTACCGTTGCTGCAGGTATCCTGACCGATCTTGCGCGCGACCGGGGGAGGTGAGACAGTCCGCTGCAAAAGAGGAGCGGGTGTTGAATCGCATTGACTGGACTGGTACGCAACCGCCGAAAGCCACGGAGAAGGGCATCTGGGGGTGGATGTTCTTCGATTGGGCAGCCCAGCCCTTCTTCACTGTGGTCACCACCTTCATCTTCGGTCCCTATTTCGTTTCCCGCCTGACCGATGACCCGGTGTCCGCGCAGACGACGTGGAGCAACATGGCGACGATCTCCTCGGTGATCATCGCCCTGCTCTCGCCCATTCTCGGCTCGATCGCCGACCAGTCGGGCGCGCGCAAACCCTGGATCGGATTCTTCGCGATCATCAAGATCGTCAGTCTCTTCTGCCTGTGGTTCGCAGCCCCCGGATCGCCGGTGCTTTATCCGGTCATTTTCATGATCCTCGCCTCGATCTCGGCCGAGTTTTCGATCGTCTTCAACGATTCGATGATGCCGCGCCTGGTCGCCAAGCACGAGGTCGGCAAGCTCTCCAACACCGCCTGGGGGCTCGGTTATCTCGGCGGCATGATCGTGCTCATCGCCGTTGTGACGCTTCTGGCAGCGAGCCCTGAGAGCGGCAAGACCATCCTCGGCCTCGATCCGCTGTTCGGCCTCGATCCGAAGACCGGTCAGGATGCCCGCATCACCGGGCCGATCTCGGCCGCCTGGTATCTGATCTTCATCCTGCCGATGTTCTTCTTCACGCCGGATGTCGGTAGAGGCCTTCCCTTCGGCACCGCCGTCCGCTCAGGCCTGCGGGAACTGAAAAACACGCTTGGCGAACTCAAGGAGCGCCGCGGCATCCTGACATTCCTCGTCGCCCGCATGATCTACCAGGACGGCGTCAACGGCCTGCTAATCCTTGGCGGCATCTTCGCCGCCGGCATGTTCGGCTGGGCGACGATCGAGATCGGCATCTACGGCATCATCCTGAACGTCGTCGCGATCTTCGGCTGCCTGATCGCCGGCCGCATCGACAAGGGTGTCGGTTCGAAGGTGACCGTCGTCATCAGCCTCACCATGCTGCTTCTCGCCACCATCGGCATCATCTCGACAGGGCCGGGTTACACCCTGTTCGGCCTGCTGCCGCTGCCGACGGCGGATTCCGGCGGCCTCTTCGGCACCGCGGCGGAGAAGGCCTATATCCTCTACGGCCTGCTGATCGGGCTCGCCTTCGGGCCGGTGCAGGCCTCGTCGCGCTCCTATCTCGCCCGCAGCGTCAGCCCCGAGGAAGCCGGCCGCTACTTTGGCATCTACGCGCTGTCCGGGCGCGCCACGAGTTTCATGGCGACGCTGCTCTTTTCGCTGGTGACCTATCTGAGCGGATCACCGCGGCTTGGAATGGCAATGCTGATCCTGTTCCTCGCCGGCGGGCTGGCGCTGCTAGTCCGCACGCCCTATCCGGCCGATCGGGCATGACAACCGCCCCCGTCGGGGCCGGTCGTCGCTGTCACGTCAGTGACGGAAATGACGCATGCCGGTGAAGACCATCGCGACACCATGTTCGTTGGCGGCATCGATCACTTCCTGGTCGCGCATCGAGCCGCCCGGCTGGATGACCGCCGTCGCCCCTGCGGCGATCATCGACAGAAGACCGTCGGCAAACGGCAGGAAAGCTTCAGAGGCGACCGCCGACCCATGCGTCATCGGCACTGCAAGGCCGAGCGCCTTGGCCGCCTCTTCGGCCTTCAGCGCGGCGATGCGGGCGGAATCGACCCGGCTCATCTGGCCGGCGCCGATACCGGCCGTCTGGCCGTCCTTGGCGTAAACGACGGCATTCGATTTCACATGTTTGCCAACCTTGAAGGCGAACTTCATGTCATCGAGCTCCTGCGCCGTCGGCGCCCGCTTGGTGACGACCTTGAGCTCCAGATCCTCGACCATGCCGTTGTCGCGGCTCTGGACCAGCAGGCCGCCGGAAACCGTCTTTGCCGTCAGTCCCGCGGCGCGCGGATCGGGCAGGCCGCCGGCAGACAGCAGCCGCAGGTTCGGCTTGCGGGCGACGATCGCCTTCGCCTCGTCCGTCACATCGGGTGCGATGATCACTTCGGTGAAGAGCTTGACGATCTCCTCGGCGGTTTCGGCATCCAGTGTCCGGTTGAGCGCGATGATGCCGCCGAAGGCGGAAACGCTGTCGCAGGCAAGCGCCCGCCGATAGGCCTCGACCAGGCTCGATCCGGTGGCGACGCCGCAGGGATTGGCATGTTTGATGATGGCACAGGCCGGCGCCTTCTCAGGCAGGAATTCGGCGACCAGCTCATAGGCGGCATCGGTATCGTTGATGTTGTTGTAGGAGAGCTGCTTGCCCTGGAGAAGGGCAGCCGTCGACACCCCCGGGCGCTTCTCGCCGGTGACGTAGAAGGCAGCCTTCTGGTGCGGGTTTTCGCCGTAACGCATCTCTTCCTTCAGTGCGCCGCCGATGACCCGGTGGCCCGGCGTATCGATCGACAGCGCTTCTGCAAACCAGTTGGAAATCATCGCGTCATAGGCGGCGGTCCGGGCATAGGCCTTGGCGGCCATGCGCTGGCGGAAGGCATAGGCGGTCTTGCCGTCATCTGCGGAGAGCTGCTCAATGAGCTCGGCATAATCGTTGGGATCGGTCAGGGTCGTCACATAGGCATGGTTCTTGGCCGATGCGCGGATCATCGCCGGGCCGCCGATATCGATATTCTCGACGGTGGTCGGATAGTCGCCGCCGGCCGCACGCACTTCTTCGAAGGGGTAGAGGTTGATGACGGCGAGGTCGATACCCTCGATGCCGTGCTTCTTCATCGCCTCCTGGTGTTCGCTATCGTCGCGGATCGCCAGCAGGCCGCCATGCACCGTCGGATGCAGCGTCTTGACTCGCCCGTCCATGATCTCGGGAAAGCCGGTGATTTCGGAGACATCGGTAACGGCAAGGCCGGCAGCGGCGATCGCTTTGTAGGTGCCGCCGGTCGACAGCAGGCGCACACCTCTTTGAGACAGGGCTTGGGCGAGCTCGACGATCCCGGTCTTGTCGAAGACGGAAAGCAGCGCGGTCTTGATTTCGACCTTGTCGGGGGCGGGGATCTTCTTGGAAATGACGGCCATGAACCTTCTCCGTTCGGGCTTCGGGAGACATCCGCGAGGGACGTTCGCATTCTGAGGCCGCGTTAGCACAGCTTCGCCGCCGCGCAAACAGGTGCTATCCCTTGCGGGACAAAAACCAGCGGATTTCCGTCTTCTCGGCGAGATCGAAGTCGATCTCGATCTGGTCGGAGCCGCAAATGCCGGAGCTGTCGGCAAAGAAGATGTCCTCGGCGATCAGCACCTCATTGCCGGGTGCGGAAAACAGCCAGCTTTCGCCATCCGGCGCCGTCAGCAGCACGGACTCGCTGTCGCTCTGATGCAGGACGATCGAGGGATGGATATGAAAACGGGCGACGGCCTTCAGCGGCTCGTCATGCTCATATCCTTCCCGGACGACGAGCCGGTCGTGGCCGGTCACGATCGAGCCGGCGGCATTGAGCGTCAGTTCACGCTCGTGCAGCACCCCGAACGCCCTGATATAACCGTCATGGCTGAGCTTGATGCCGTCGCGTCCATCCTCGGTTTCGGCACGCTCGACGGTGACGGTTCGCACCGGTTCGGTAATCGCATGATTGAGGAAGGGCGAGGGCGAAAAACGGCTGGACGAGGTGTCGTTGAGGATGACGGTCGAATGCGCCGCCGACGTCCGCGCCATCTGGACATAGCGGTGCCCGGCAAATTTCGGTGAACCGGAATTGACGATGAAGCGGTGGCGGCCGGACGACATCTCGAAGGACAGGCTGCCGGCATGCACGGTCCGCAGCGCGCCTCCCGAAGGCGGCGTGCCGGCATCGGCAATGATCACCGTTTTTCCGCCGGAAAGCCGCTGATAGCGCGACTGCGGCAAAGCCTTGAAGGGCTGGCCGGCGGTCTCGTCATACCGCAGCACCGAGATCAGCTCGTTTGCCAGGGTCGAGGTCGCCCCGTTGAACAGCGCCAGGTCGCCGTCCTGATGGCGAAAGAACCGCAGAGCCGGATAAATGCGGTCGATGCCGGAGATCAGCTTCTGCGGCAGGTCATGGCCGAGATTGACATAGGTTTGCCTGAGCGGCAGCAGATCGAGCAGCAATTCCAGCCCGACGCGCGGATTGCGCGAGATATGACCGCCATCCGGAAGAATCTGGCTATCGAATTCGCGGTCGAGCGCCTGCGCCGCCCTTTTGAGGGTAGAGGCGCGAGCAGGCATGGCGACGGAGGCCATGGCGAGCGCGATCCGCAGCCGAAACAGTTCCAGGCCGCCAAGCGTATAGGGCGCCATGCGATGCAGGAACCTCACCTGGAACGCCAGCGACTTCATGAAGCGGCGATAGAAGCCGCGGTCGGCATTCTGCAGCACGACCGGTGAATGCGACAGCCAGGCGATGACGCGCTGGGCGGTAACGTCGACCTCCCAGGCAATGCCCTCCATGCGGCCGGCATGGATGGAAAGCCAGCTGTCGACGATCGCGCGCGCTGCGGTCGAACTGCGCTCGGTCTTGTTCGCCCGCATGTGCCGCAGCCAGCCGAAGCTGTGAAGGCGGATCGCGAAGGGGCGCGAGGGCAGGGTGAAGGTGAAGGGTGACTTTCCACCCGTTTCCAGCATGCGCCCGGCCAACAGAAACCGTCCGTTGAGGATCTCGTCGGCCACATGCGAATCGATGCTGCGGAGATCGGTCGGCGCGACGATCAGACGCTCGGGCACCTTGATCGAATGGCGGAAGAGTTTTAGGCGCAGCAACGCGACGCGGCGCAAGGCGCGCCGCCAAGCCTCCCGAACATACATGCTCGCAAAACGCCGACCGGACTGCATATTCTATTGTCTATTGACCCTCGTGGTTAAGAATAGGTGAAAAGCGGCCGATTTCATCGCCCACAATGAATTGATTCGTAACAATGTTCGAATATACGCAATTAACAGGCTTCATCCGAGGCCATGCGCGGATGTGAAGCGTCTTGCAAGGGGAGATTTGCCGCCCGCCCGTGAGCCCGCAATCAGACCACCCGCCGCAGCACGGCGGCATAAAAGCCATCGAGGCCGGAGGCGATGCCATCCGGCATTTTCAGCATGGTGGGAAGCGTGCGGAATTCGCCGAGCGGGGTGATCGCCGCTTCGAGGCCGGGCCAATCGCCGGCATCGATCCGAACGCGCTCGATCCCAGCGGTATCGGCCAGAACACGGGCGACGACCTCCTCGCCTTCGGCAGGATCAAGCGAGCAATTCGAAAAAACCAGCGTTCCATCCGGCATCAGCAAGGTCAGCGCGTGACGCAGCAGCCGTTCCTGCAGCGCCGCCAGCCTGGCGATATCCTCAGCTCCCTTGGTCCATAGCACATCGGGGTGCCGGCGTGTCGTGCCGGTGGAAGAGCAGGGGGCATCGAGCAGGATCGCATCGAAACGCTCCGCTGGCTCGAATGTCGTCAGATCCGCGGCAATCGTCTCCGCTTTTAGGCTGAGCCGGTCGAGATTCGACCGCAGCCGTCTCAGCCGGCTTTCCGACTGGTCGAGGGCGGTGACCGCGCCGCCGGCAAGGATGAGCTGCGCCGTCTTGCCGCCAGGCGCGGCGCAGAGATCGGCGGCACGTTTGCCCGAGAGATCGCCGAAAAGCTTCGCCGGGATGCTCGCGGCCGCATCCTGCACCCACCACGCGCCCTCGTCGAAGCCTTCGAGCGAAGGGATGCCGCCATCAAAGGCGGCAAGCCGCACGCCGCCCGTCGGCAGGGCCACGCCGTTCAGCCGCTTTGCCCAGCCTTCGGGGTCTGACTTGACCGTCAGATCAATCGCGGCCGGCTCGAGCTGCGATTCCGAAATCGCCAGCGCCGCGTCCCGGCCATAGGCCTTTTCCAGCCTGGCGATGAACCAGGCCGGCATCGGCGCGACCTTGGCGATCTCTTCGAGCACCTCAGCCTTCTCACGGCCGAGCCGGCGAAGAATGGCATTGACCAGCTTGGCGAAACGCCGGTTACGCGGATCTTGATTGGCCTGCTCGACGGCAAGATCGACAGCCGAATGATCCGGCACGTCGAGATAGAGGATCTGCGCCGCCCCGATGGCGAGCACATGGTGCAGGGCGCGTGCCCCTTCCGGCAGCGGCGAGTCCAGCAGCGCTGCAATCGCGGCATCGATACGCGGCAGATGGCGCAGCGTCGTGTTCAGGATGGCGCGGACCAGCGCCCGGTCGTTTTCGCCGAGCGCCTTGTAGGCGGGATTGCCATGTTCATGATCGAGGGCGCCGTCGAGCGGCAGTTTGCGATCGACGACGGCGGCGAGAATTTTTGCCGCTGCCGCCCGGGCCTGCATGCCGGGTTTTGCCGGCGCGGATCGCTCAGTGGAGGGCTGATGCTTGCGGAATGGTTTCTTCGTGCCGTCTGAATTCAAGACCATGGACCTTTTGGCGGTTGTGAACCACCGCGACCAAGACCCGTATCCGGAACAGAGCGCGATTTGCGCGACGGATTAGCAGCCCGAACCGGCGGCGTCGAGACGTTGATGCCGCCCTGCGCCATGTGCTGCAGCGCAGCGATGCGGTTTTCCGTGTTCGGATGCGTCGAAAACAGATTGTCCATACGCTCGCCGGAGAGCGGATTGATGATGAACATATGCGCGGTCGCAGGATTCCGCTCGGCATCCTCGTTCGGCACGTGGGCTGCGCCGCGGGCAATCTTGCCGAGTGCGGAAGCAAGCCACAGCGGATTGCCGCAGATCTCGGCGCCGCGACGGTCGGCCGAATATTCGCGTGTGCGGCTGATCGCCATCTGCACCAGCATGGCGGCAAGCGGCGCCACGATCATCGCGACGAGGACGCCGACGAAGCCGAGCGGATTGTTGTTGTTTCCACGGTTGCCGCCGAAGAAGAAGGCGAAGTTGCCGAGCATCGAGATCGCGCCGGCAAGCGTGGCGGTGATCGTCATCGTCAGCGTGTCGCGGTTCTGAATATGGGCGAGCTCATGCGCCATTACACCGGCGACTTCCTCCGGAGACAATGCCTGGAGCAGGCCCGTCGACGCAGCGACGGCGGCATTTTCAGGGTTGCGGCCGGTGGCAAACGCATTCGGCTGCGGGCTGTCGTAGAGGTAGACCTTCGGCATCGGCAAGCCGGCATTGCCGGCGAGATCGCGGATGATCGCAAAGAATTCCGGCGCGTTGCGCTCATCGACTTGCTGGGCGCGATAGGCCGAAAGCACCATGCGGTCGGAATTCCAATAGGAGAAGAAATTCATGCCGGCGGCGATGACGAAGGCGATCATCATGCCAGCCCGACCGCCGATCAGAAAACCGACAAACATGAAAAGCGCCGTCATGAAGGCAAGCAACATGGCAGTGCGAACGAGGTTCATTGCGAATCTCCATCTCCGATTGCCGTCACAAGCTTTCAATCGCGGCACCGGCGCATTATGATTTGGTTATTCACCAGCCATTTTCAATATTTCCGGCAGGAGAAGCCATGCAGGACGCCGATAACGACAATAGCGAAACACCGACGGCCGACGGATCGGAGCCGCCGCGCAAGGTGCTGTCCCCGGCTGCGAAGCGCGCCCTTGCCGAAGCCGAGGAGCGACGCAGGAACCAGAAGCCGCTGGAGCTGCCGCCGGAGAGCGGCGGCCGCGGCGGCGCCGAGCCGGCCCGCTTCGGCGATTACGAGATCAATGGCCGGGCGATCGATTTTTAGGCGGATCGAAAAACTGGCCGCCAGCTACGTCCGACTATGACGAGACCGTAAGCCGCAATGGGTGAAAGTGAGCCGCTCCAGGAAAGGAACCCGGAGCGGCTCGCTCTATCAGGCGGTCGGCTTGTTCTGCCGGTTGGCGATCAGATCGTCGACGACGGCCGGATCGGCGAGCGTCGAAGTATCGCCGAGAGCGCCGAAATCGTCTTCGGCGATCTTGCGGAGAATACGGCGCATGATCTTGCCGGAGCGGGTCTTCGGCAGGCCGGGCGCGAACTGGATCTTGTCGGGTGCGGCGATCGGGCCGATTTCGGCACGCACGTGTTTCACCAGTTCCTGGCGAAGCGTATCCGTTCCTTCGTGACCGGCCATCAGCGTCACATAGCAATAAATGCCTTGGCCCTTGATCGGATGCGGATAACCAACAACCGCGGCTTCCGAAACCAGGTGGTGTGAGACAAGTGCCGATTCGACCTCTGCGGTGCCCAGCCGATGGCCAGAGACGTTCAACACATCGTCGACACGGCCGGTGATCCAGTAATAGCCGTCCGCATCGCGCCGGCAGCCGTCGCCGGTGAAATACTTCCCCTTATAGGTGGAGAAATAGGTCTGGATGAAACGTTCGTGATCGCCGTAGACCGTGCGCATCTGGCCGGGCCAGCTGTCGGTGATGCAGAGATTGCCGTCGGCCGCCCCTTCCAGCACCTTGCCCTCATTGTCGACCAGCTGCGGTTTGATGCCGAAGAACGGCACCGTCGCCGAACCGGGTTTCAGATCGATGGCGCCGGGCAGCGGCGTGATCATGTGACCGCCGGTTTCCGTCTGCCACCAGGTATCGATGACCGGGCAGCGCTTGTCGCCGACGACATTGTAATACCATTCCCAGGCTTCCGGGTTGATCGGCTCGCCGACGGTACCGAGCAGGCGCAGCGAAGAACGCGAGGAACGGGTGACGAAGTCGTCGCCGGCCCCCATCAGCGAGCGGATCGCTGTCGGCGCCGTATAGAAGATATTGACCTTGTGTTTGTCGATGACTTCCCAGAAGCGGCCCTGGTCGGGGAAATTCGGCACGCCCTCAAACATCAGCGTCGTCGCGCAGTTGGCGAGCGGCCCATAGACGATATAGGAGTGGCCGGTGACCCAGCCGACATCGGCGGTGCACCAGTAGACGTCGCCGTCATGATAGTCGAAGACATATTCATGCGTCATCGCCGCATAGACGAGATAACCGCCGGTTGTGTGCAGCACGCCCTTCGGCTTGCCGGTCGAGCCTGAGGTATAGAGAATGAACAGCGGATCTTCCGCCTTCATCTTCACCGGCGGGCATTCCGCCTTCACCGTGGCAAGTTCCTGGTGATACCAGAGGTCGCGGCCCGGCGCCCAGCCGGTCTTGCCGCCGGTGCGGCGCACCACCAGCACCTTGGTGACATGAACATGCTGGCGGGCGGCGATATGGATCGCGGTATCGGTATTATCCTTCAGCGGCACCGGCTTGCCGCCGCGCAGACCTTCGTCACAGGTGATGACGAAGGTGGATTCGCAGTCGACGATGCGTCCGGCCAGGGCCTCGGGCGAGAAACCGCCGAAGACCACCGAATGCACCGCACCGATGCGGGCGCAGGCAAGCATCGCATAGGCCGCTTCCGGGATCATCGGCATGTAGATGGTGACGCGATCGCCCTTCTTGACGCCGTGTTTCTTCAGCACATTCGCCGTCCGGCAGACATGCTCGTAGAGCTCGCTATAGGTGACCTTCTTGTCGATATAGGGATTGTCGCCTTCCCAGATGATCGCCACCTGGTCGCCATTGGTTTTCAAATGGCGGTCGATGCAATTGTAGGAGACGTTGGTCTGGCCGTCTTCGAACCACTTGATCGCAACCTTGCCGGTAAAGGACGTATTCTTGACCTTGCTATAGGGCTTGAACCAGTCGATCCGCTTGCCGTGTTTACCCCAGAACTTGTCCGGGTTCTCGACGCTTTCCTCGTACCATTTCAGGTACTTCTCCTTATCGATCAGGGCGCGCGCCTTCACCGGCTTCGTGACCGGATAGATCTTCTCCGACATGCAACTCCTCCTCATGGGACATGCGACGGGCCGCGTCTGCTTAGGGCCCGGATTTCAAATCAAGGCAATTCATAGCAGCTCGCATCGTGGCGGCAATTAGACGAAGGTCATTTCATTTCGGAAGAATTGCAATTCTGCGACAGTGCGGTTATATAGCGCCATATTTCCCGGACATTGTGGTGACAATCCACGGACCGCGACCGGCGCGGACGATAGAAGGACTATATCCATGGCTCAAACACTGCTCATGCCGAAGGCGACCGCCATCTGGCTCGTCGACAACACGGCACTGTCTTTCGATCAGATCGCGCAGTTCTGCAAGCTGCACCCGCTCGAGGTCAAGGCGATCGCCGATGGTGAAGCGGCGCAGGGCATCAAGGGCCTCGACCCGATCTCGACCGGACAGCTGTCGCGCGACGAGATCGCCCGCGCCGAAGCCAATCCGAACCACAAGCTGAAGCTTTCCGAGCCGAAGGTGCGGGTGCCGGAATCCAAGCGCCGCGGCCCGCGTTACACGCCGGTTTCCAAGCGTCAGGACCGTCCGAACGCCATTCTCTGGCTCGTTCGCAACCATCCGGAACTGAAGGACGCGCAGATTTCCCGGCTCGTCGGCACCACGAAATCCACCATCGAGCAGATCCGCGAGCGCACCCACTGGAACTCCGCCAACCTGGCGCCGATGGATCCGGTCACGCTCGGCCTCTGCAGCCAGATCGATCTCGATATGGAAGTGGAAAAGGCTTCCAAGGGCCGTCCGCTGCCGACCGCCGCCGAGCTTGGCGCGACGCTGCAATCGGCCCAGGAAACCGAGCGCCTGAGCCCGAGCTACGAGCGCGAGGAAGAAAAGGAAAAGGAGATCGACGCCGACGCCGTCTTCCGCAAGCTGAGCTCGCTGCGCTCGGCGCCGAAGGATGAAGACGACGACGATCAGTACTGAGAGATCGACGATCTCATGAAAAACCCCGCCGGTATGAGCTGACCGGCGGGGTTTTTTGTTGCGGATTGCCTGTTTCCAATTAGCTGCGGAACAGGGTGAGGATGTTCTGCGCCGAGCTGTTGGCGATCGACAGCGCCTGGACGGCCAGCTGCTGCTGTGTCTGCAATGCCGAGAGCTTGCTCGATTCCTCTTCCATATCGGCATCGACCAGGCGGCCGACGCCGGAGTCGATCGAATCGTGAAGACCGCTGACGAAATTTTCCTGCAGCTGGATCCGGGTCGAGATCGAGCCGAGCGCCGAGCCGGCGGCGGTCATGGCACCGAGAACCAGTTCGACACCGGTCAAGGCTCCATCGAGCTGGCCCTGGGTGAAACCGGTAATGTCGAGATCATAGATCGACGCCATGACGATGACGGTGCCGCCATAGGTTCCGTTGAACGCCGTGCCGAGAATGCCGCTGGTCGTCTCGATCGCCCCGGTGCTCGTCATGCCGAAGAGCACGTTTCCAAGCGTGCCGGAATCGAGCACGTAATCCGTCATCTTGACGGAGACGGCATTGCTGCCATCGCGGACGAAGGACGAGACGACGCTCTTCGTGCCGGAAGCCCCGGCAACCCAGTTTTCACCGGAGAAAGACGCCGATTGGGCGATGCTGAGCAGCTGTTCCTGCAGCTGGTCGAGCTCCTGCTGGATCTTCGTCTTGTCGACGCCTTTTTCCGTGGCGGCGACGATCTTCGCCTTGATGTCGCTGACGATGTCGAGCGCGCTGTCCATGGCCGAATAAGCGGTGTCGACCTTGGCCGCGCCGAGGCCGAGGGCATCGGAGACGGCTGAAAGTGCTTTATTATCCGAACGCATGGTCGTTGCGATCGACCAGTAAGCGGCATTGTCGGCCGCCTTTTCGACGCGATAACCCGAGGAAACGCGACCCTGAGTGTCCTGGAGGCTGTCGTTTACGCCGCGCAAAGTCTGCAGCGCTGCCATGGCAGCGTTGTTGGTAAGGATGCTTGTCATGATCCGTTCCACAATCGTTGAGAATGGGGCAATCCGGACTGCAGCGCCGCGCGTCTTTCAGACGCGCAAAGGACGCTGTAGCGCTTCAACTGCTGCATAATTTGTCCATCAATCGATGCCGATTTAAGACATTATGCAGTAGGCCGGTAACGGCGGTCGCATCATGCAAAGCCTGCTATGCAAGCCATTGCCGTTAACAAATGCTTGCCGCAACATGGTTAACAATTCCTCAATGAGGCTTACCGAACGTTTAATTTCACATCGGCAGCGAGCCCAGGCCGCGCCGGCGCAGCGCCTCGGCAATTTCCTCCAAAACCGTTGGATCATCGATAGTTGCCGGCATTTTCCAGGGTATGCCGTCGACAATCTTCTGCATCGTGCCGCGCAGGATTTTGCCGGAGCGTGTCTTCGGCAATCGGTTAACGGTGATGGCCATCTTGAAGGCAGCGACGGGCCCGATCTGATCGCGAATCATCGCAACGACTTCTGATTCGATGGCTGTCACCTCGCGCGAAACATTCCGCTTCAACACCAGGAAACCGCACGGGGCCTGGCCCTTCAGCGCATCGATGACACCGATGACCGCGCATTCGGCGACATCGGGATGGCGGGCGCAGACTTCCTCCATCGCCCCGGTCGAGAGCCGATGACCGGCGCAATTGATGATGTCGTCGGTGCGCGACATGATGAAGAGATATCCGTCCTCGTCGACATAGCCGGCATCGGCGGTTTTGTAGTAACCAGGAAACTCGTCGAGATAGGCCGACTGGAAACGGTCGTCCGCATTCCAGAGGGTCGGCAGGCAGCCCGGTGGCAAGGGAAGCTTTATGACGATATTGCCGAGCGTTCCCGCCTCGATCGGATGGCCGGCATCGTCGAGCACGGCGATGTCGTAGCCGGGCATCGGCAGCGCCGGAGAACCGTGCTTGACGGGAAGGGCGCCGAGGCCGAGCGGATTGGCGGCGATCGGCCAGCCGGTCTCCGTCTGCCACCAGTGATCGATGACGGGTATGGCGAGCATGCGTTCCGCCCATTTCAGCGTCTCCGGATCCGCCCTCTCGCCGGCAAGAAACAGCGCCCGCAGATCCGGCATCGGATATTTGCGCATCAGTTCGCCGTCGCCATCCTCCCGGCGGATGGCTCGGAACGCCGTCGGCGCCGTGAACAGCACGCGGACCTTGTGCTCCGAGACAACGCGCCAGAATGCGCCGGCATCCGGCGTGCCGACCGGTTTTCCCTCGAAGATCACGGTGGTGACGCCTGAGATCAGCGGCGCATAGACGATATAGGAATGTCCGACGACCCAGCCGATATCCGAAGCCGTCCAGAAGACCTCGCCCGGCTTCAAGCCGTAAATGTTCCGCATCGACCAGTGGAGCGCGACCAAGTGGCCGCCATTGTCGCGTACCACGCCCTTCGGCTGGCCGGTGGTGCCGGAGGTATAGAGGATATAGAGCGGATCTGTCGCCTTGACCGAGACGCAGGCGATCTCGGCACCGCGATGCTGCGCCACCGCCGCCTCGAAATCCTGATCGCGGCCGCTGACCAGATCGGCCCGAAGCTCCGGCCGCTGCAGCACCAGACAGCGCGCCGGCTTCGAACGCGCGATCTCGATCGCCTGGTCGACCAGAGGTTTATAGGCGACGATGCGACCGGGCTCGAGCCCGCAACTCGCAGTGATCACCAGCTTCGCCCCGCAATCGTCGATGCGGGCAGCAAGCTCGCTGGCGGCAAAGCCTCCGAAGACGACGGAATGGACAGCACCGATGCGGGCGCAGGCGAGCATCGAAAACACCGCCTGCGGAACCATCGGCATATAGAGGATCACACGATCGCCTCTGCCGATGCCGAGATCGACCAGCGCTGCTGCGATGGCCTTCACCTCGTCAAGCACCTCGCTATAGGTGAAACGGCGCTTCTCGCCGGTCATCGCGCTGTCGAAGATGACCGCCGTCTCGCCGCCGCGCCCGGCGGTCACATGCCGGTCCAGGCAATTGTGACAGGTATTGGTTTCCGCCCCCTCGAACCAGCGGCCGTAGACGCCGGCATCCGGTGAAAAAACCCGCTCCGGCGGTTTGAACCAGTCGATATCGGCGGCGGCTTCACGCCAGAAGGCTTCTGGATCGCGTTTCCAGGCCGCGTAGACCTGATGATAGCCGTTCTGCATCTGCTCCTCCCCAGGATGTGCAAGCCTCGATATCAATCTAGGCAGCAGCGGGGAGAACGGGAAGCCCGACCAAAGCAGAGTATCAGCGCGCCCCGAAAATCGCCGATCCGACGCGCACGCTGGTGGCGCCGAAGGCGATCGCCGTTTCGTAGTCGCCCGACATGCCCATGGAGAGTTTTTCGACGCCGCATTTGAGCGCCAGCTTCGCCAGCAGGGCAAAATGCGGCCCGGGATTTTCTTCCGCCGGCGGAATGCACATCAGACCCTCGATGGAAAGGCCGAGCTCGTCGCGGCAGAGGGCTGCGAAGGCTGGCGTGTCGTCAGGCGCGATGCCGGCCTTCTGCGGTTCGAGCCCGGTATTGACCTGGACGTAGAGCCGCGGGCTCTTGTCTTGCCGTTTCATCTCCTCGGCAAGCGCGCGGGCGATCTTTTCCCGGTCCACCGTCTCGATGACGTCGAACAGCGCCACCGCATCCGCCGCCTTGTTCGATTGCAGCGGTCCGATCAGATGCAATTCGACATCCGGCCATTCGGTCTTCAGCGCCGGCCATTTGCCCTGGCTTTCCTGCACCCGGTTCTCACCGAAGACGCGCTGGCCGGCCTCGATGGCCGGGCGGATTGCTTCCGCCTCGAAGGTCTTCGACACCGCGACGAGCCGAACGGAGCCGGCCGGACGACCCGCCTGACGTTCCCCGGCGGCAATCCGCGACCGCACGTCATCCAAGCGCTCTTGAAGTTCCATCGTTCTGCCTCGACATTCAGCATGAGAGTGTTGGCAATGAACTAGCCAGCCATTCTGTGCTTGCCAAGACCCGTTGCCGCGAAATCGCCCGGCCGGGATGAAGATCAAGCGCTTGCAGCGGCGCGCAAAACTTGACGCTACGGTGGTTTCATGGTGAAGGTCTCGACCAACCTCCCTGATTTTCCGGAATTTCGAATACCATGGCCACCGAACGTTATAATCCGCGCGATGCCGAGCCCCGCTGGCAGCAGAAATGGAATGAAGACAAGGTCTTCGAGACCGACAATTCAGATCCGCGCGAAAAATACTACGTCCTGGAAATGTTCCCCTATCCGTCGGGGCGCATCCATATGGGCCATGTTCGAAATTACGCCATGGGCGATGTCGTCGCCCGCTACAAGCGCGCCCGCGGTTACAACGTGCTGCACCCGATGGGCTGGGACGCCTTCGGCATGCCGGCGGAGAACGCCGCCATGGAGCGCGGCGTACACCCCGCCTCCTGGACCTATCAGAACATCGGTTCGATGAAGGCACAGCTGAAGGCCATGGGGCTTTCGCTGGATTGGAGCCGCGAATTCGCCACCTGCGACGTCGAATATTACCAGCATCAGCAGCATCTCTTCCTGGATTTCCTGGAGAAGGGCCTGGTCTACCGCAAGCAGTCGAAGGTCAACTGGGACCCCGTCGACAACACCGTGCTCGCCAATGAGCAGGTGATCGACGGCCGCGGCTGGCGTTCCGGCGCACTGGTCGAACAGCGCGAACTGACGCAATGGTTCTTCAAGATCACCGATTTCAGCCAGGATCTGCTCGACGCTCTGGATACGCTCGACCAGTGGCCGGAAAAAGTGCGGCTGATGCAGAAGAACTGGATCGGCCGCTCTGAAGGCCTGACGGTTCGCTGGGAGATCGTGGCGGAAACGGCCCCCGCCGGTGAAACCGAGATCACGGTTTACACCACCCGCCCGGACACGCTGTTCGGCGCCTCCTTCCTGGCGATTGCCGCCGATCATCCGCTGGCAAAGGATGCCGCCGCAAAGAACGCCGATATCGAGGCTTTCTGCGAGGAGTGCCGCCGCGCCGGCACCTCGCTTGCCGCGCTCGAGACCGCCGAAAAGAAGGGCATGGACACCGGCATCCGCGTCCGCCATCCGCTCGATCCCTCCTGGGAGCTGCCGGTCTATGTCGCCAATTTCGTGCTGATGGATTACGGCACCGGCGCGATCTTCGGCTGCCCCTCGGGCGACCAGCGCGACCTTGATTTTGCCCGGAAATATGACCTGCCGGTCGTGGCCGTCGTTATGCCCAGGGATGGCGATGCAGCGAGCTTTTCCGTCGGCGACACGGCCTATGACGGCGATGGCGTGATGATCAATTCACGCTTCCTCGACGGCAAGACGACGGAAGAAGCCTTCAATATCGTTGCCGACCAGCTGTCGGCCGCTTCGCTCGGTAATACGCCGCAGGGCGAGCGCAAGGTCAATTTCCGTCTGCGCGACTGGGGTATTTCGAGGCAGCGTTATTGGGGCTGCCCGATCCCGGTCATCCATTGCGATGATTGCGGCGTCGTCCCTGTGCCGAAGAAGGACCTGCCGGTCAAGCTGCCCGACGACGTCACCTTCGACCAGCCCGGCAATCCGCTCGACCGTCACCCGACCTGGCGGCATGTCTCCTGCCCGAGCTGCGGCAAGGACGCCCGCCGCGAGACGGATACGATGGACACGTTCGTCGATTCGAGCTGGTACTTCACCCGCTTCACCGCACCTTGGGAAGGCCGGCCGACCGATCCTGAGGCGGCTAACCGTTGGCTGCCGGTCGACCAATATATCGGCGGCATCGAGCACGCGATCCTGCACCTGCTCTATTCCCGCTTCTTCACCCGCGCCATGCGCGAGACCGGCCATGTCGCCGCCAGCGAACCCTTCAAGGGTCTCTTTACCCAGGGCATGGTGGTGCATGAAACCTATAGCCGTGGTGCCGGCGGCAGCCGGGAGTGGGTGGCGCCGGCCGATATCCGCATCGACGAACTTGACGGCAAACGCCGGGCTTTCCTGCTGACATCAGGCGAGGAAGTCGCGATCGGCTCGATCGAGAAGATGTCGAAATCGAAGAAGAACGTCGTCGACCCCGACGATATCATCGCCTCCTACGGCGCCGATACCGCCCGTTTCTTCGTTCTCTCCGACTCTCCGCCGGAGCGTGACGTCATCTGGTCCGAGGCGGGCGTCGAAGGCGCCCATCGTTTCACCCAGCGTCTGTGGCGGTTGATTTCCGAAGCCGCAGAGGCGCTCTCCACCGTCGCGCCGGCGCCGGCAACGGAGGGGGAAGCACTGTCGATCTCGCAGGCCGCCCACAGGACGCTGAAGGCCGTCGAGAACGATTACGACAAGCTCTGGTTCAACAAGGCCGTCGCCCGGATCTATGAACTGGTCAACGCACTGGCCGCGCCGATGACCAGGGTTGCGGCGGGCGAGGGGGATGTCCGCTATCGCGCCGCCGTGCGCGATGCCGCCGAAATCCTGATCCAGCTGGTTGCGCCGATGACGCCGCATCTGGCTGAGGAATGCTGGACGGTCCTCGGCAATCAAGGGCTGCTTGCCCGGACCGACTGGCCGCGATACGCCGAAACGCTGGTCATCGAAAATGATGTCGTCCTGCCGGTGCAGATCAACGGCAAGAAGCGTGCTGAATTGACAATTTCTCGCGATGCAGATCAGAATGCCGTCACCGACGCCGTGCTGGATCTCGATGCGGTGAAGAACGCGCTGAACGGACAGGCACCGAAGAAGATCATCGTGGTTCCCCAAAGGATTGTAAACATTGTCGTCTGATATCGCTTGCAAGCTGGCCCGCAATGCCGGCATCGCCATGATCCTTGCCGCCACGGCTTTTCTCTCTGCCTGCCAGGTTCGGCCGCTTTATTCCGAGAGCTCCGGTGTCGTTGAGAAGCTTTCCTCGGTCGGCTTTTCCGAGGCAGGCAGCCGGGTTGAGCAGCAGGTGCGCAATCGCCTTATCTTCCTTGCCTCTCGCGGTGCCGGCGAAGCGGTAAATCCCCAATATCGGGTCGAGATGCACGCCACCTCGAGCGTTGCCAGCACACTGCTCCAGGAATCCGACGATACATCGAAAGCCGGCCGCGTAACTGTCAACGTCGCGTACACGCTGAGCGCCACGGCCGACAGCCATGTCATCAAGGCCGGCAGCCGCCAGGTCACATCGCTGGTGGATTTCCCCGAACAGGAATTCGCCAAGCAAAGGGCGATCCGCGATGCGGAAAACCGTGCGGCGGATCAGGTTGCGGAATTCGTAGGAGCCGATATCGCCGCTGCGCTCAGCCGTTGAGGGCGGAGATGTGGCGGAGATAAAATCCCACGAATTCGAAACCTTCCTGCAGAAATCCGCGCGGAATTATCGGATCTTCGTTATTTACGGGCCCGACCGCGGTCTCGTTTCTGAACGTGCCGGTCAGCTTGCCGGCAAGACCGGTGTTGCGCTTGATGATCCCTTCTCGCTGACCAAACTCGATATTGGCGACCTGCAGAAGGATCCCGGACGGTTGGTCGACGAAGCCCAGTCTATCGGACTGTTCGGTGGTGAGAAGCTGATCTGGATCCGCGGCGCCGCCAATGAAAAATATCTTGTCGATCCCTTGGCACAGCTGGCCGAAAAGCCGCTCGAAGCCGCCCACCTGATCGTGGAAGCCGGTGACCTGAAAAAGGGCTCCCTGCTGCGCAAGACGGCCGAGGCCGCGCGATCGATCATGACGATCCCGTCTTATGCTGATGACAGCCGCGCCTTGAATGCGCTGATCGATACCGAATTAAGTGGAGAGAAGCTCGGCATCACGCCGGCCGCCCGCCAGGCGCTGATCGCTTTGATTGGCGGTGACCGCATCGCTTCACGCAACGAGGTGCGCAAGCTTGCCCTCTATTGCCGCGGCCTTCAGACGGTGGAAGAACATCACGTTACCGAAATAATCGGTGACGCCAGCGCGATCTCCGTTGACGATGCGGTCGACGCCATCCTGAGTGGCGATCTCAACGGTTTTCTCCACGCCATGCAAAAGATCAGCAGCTCCAAAACCGCGATCTTTCTCGTCCTGCAGGCATGCCTGAAGCAGTTTCAGCTTCTGGATACAATGCGCGCAGAAATGGATGAAAAACGCCTGCAGGCGCCCCAGATCATGCAGACGATGGGTCGTCATCTGCATTTCCGCCGCAAGCCGATTATCGAACAGGCGCTGCGCCAATGGAGCGCGGAAAGCATCGCTCGTGAGTCCAATCGTCTGCAGGCCGCCATTCTGCAAAGCCGGCGGCGACAGGTGCTGGAAGACAGCGTTGCGATGCAGACGCTGCTCGCTACCACCCTTCAATCCGGCCGGAAATCCGCCTAGGGCAATTCCAGGAAAGTGCGAAGCGGCTTTCCGTCCGGGATTGCGTAAAAACAAAAGGTTAGAGCGGTTCGGCTTCCGTGAAAACCTGAACCGATCTAACGCATGTGCCCAGAGTTGATCGGGATCGCATGAAGCAATTCGCGGGCGATCCTATCAATCACGTTTGAAGCGCTAGGCTTCGGCTACCGCCTCTCAAGCAAGCGGCAGATTTCCTCGAGCTGCTCTAGAGACTTGTAGGAAATTTTGATCTGGCCGCCGCTGGTCTTGTGATTGATCGCGACATCGAGGCCGAGTGCGTCGGAAAGCGTTCGCTCTAAGGCGAGCGTATCGGAATCCTTCTGATCGCGTCGCGAGGCGGCCAGCTGCGGCTC
Organism: Rhizobium leguminosarum bv. trifolii WSM2297; assembly: GCF_000271845.1. The sequence goes on from NZ_JH719395.1 coordinate 3,596,245, forward strand.
GGATTGCGCTTTGATATTGTTTTGCGCCAGTCTTTCCGCATCGCGCACCGACATGCCTTTGGCAACGATGGTGCGGGCAAGGCTTGCCGGGTCGGGGGTGGAAACAAGGGCGCGGGCGTGACCCGCCGACAGGCTTCCGGCGGCCAGCAGATCGCGCACCGGATCGGGCAGTTTCAGCAGGCGCAAGGAGTTGGCGACATGGCTGCGGCTTTTGCCGATGATCTCACCGAGGTCGTTCTGGGTGTAGCCATACTCGGCAATCAACTGCTCATAACCCAGAGCTTCTTCAAGCGCATTGAGATCCGCTCGTTGGACGTTTTCGACAATGGCGATCTCCAATGCCGTCTTGTCATCGACGTCACGGATAATGACGGGAATTTCAATCAACCCGGCCAGCTGGGCGGCGCGCCAACGGCGTTCGCCGGCAATGATTTCGTATCGATCCCGTTCCATCGTTCGCACGACGATCGGCTGCACGATGCCATGCTGACGAATGGAACTGGCAAGATCATGCAGCTCGGCGTCATCGAAAAAACGGCGAGGATTGCGGGGATTGCGGCTGACGAACTCGATCGGGATCAATCTGTCGGCACTGATCGTCCGCTCGGCTTCCACCGGGACAGGCTGATCCATCTCGCCAATCAGCGCCGCAAGGCCACGGCCCAATCGCCTTTTCGATACATCGTCATTCATGATCCAAACTCACCCCTGCAATGATAGTTACGCGGCCAGTCTCTGGCGCTCGCGTTGGATGACCTCCGAGGCAAGCTGCAGATAGGCCTGGCTGCCCGCGCATTTCAAATCATAGAGAATGGCCGGCTTGCCGTAGGACGGCGCTTCCGAGACCCGGACGTTGCGCGGGATTAACGTGTGGTAAACCTTTTCGCCAAGATGCGTACGCACATCATTGACCACTTGTTGGGCAAGATTGTTGCGCGCATCGAACATCGTCAAAACGATCCCCTGAATATCCAGGCGCGGGTTAACCGTTCGACGAACCTGGCTGACGGTCTCGAGCAATTGGCTCAGCCCCTCCAGTGCAAAAAATTCACACTGCAGCGGCACCAGCACCGAATGCGCTGCCGCCATCGCGTTCATCGTCAGCAGATTGAACGAGGGCGGGCAATCCAGAAGAATATAGGAAAATGCCGTGGCCTCGGGTGAGGACAGGGCTTTGCGCAATTTGAATACCCGATCGCTCTGCTGCGAGATCTCCATCTCGACGCCGAGCAGATCCATCGTCGAAGGGACGATAAAGAGATTGGGCACCGCTGTTTCGAGCGTCACCTCTGTAATACCGCGCTCGCCGACCATCAGGTCATAAGAGGAGAGCTTGCGATCTCGACGGTCGATACCGAGGCCGGTGCTGGCATTGCCCTGCGGATCGAGATCGACGATCAGGACACGCTCGCCAATGGCAGCCAGCGCCGTTGCCAGATTGATTGCTGTGGTGGTTTTGCCAACGCCACCCTTCTGATTTGCGATGGTGATAATCCGATGTCGTTCGCCAGCCATTGCCGCAATATCCGATCTGTTAAACCAAGCGCCGGAGATTCGATACTTCCAAAATAACAGATTCCTGCTCGACGGCGCTTCTATGTTCTAACAGATCGAATTCCCAGCGACCACGTGCTTTGTCGATTTCCCTCAGGTAATCCCGGCCTTTATGAAAGAGGCCGCGGCAATTTTCGTTGCCGAGCATCCAGGCGGCCGAATATGCGATCAATCCGTCGAGATCCGCCAGGGCCCGGGCAGAGACGGCGTTGCATTCGCCAATCTCGGTAGGCGCATCCTCGATTCGAATAGCGTGCACGCTGCCGCGCGCATTGGTCTCCCGCAGCGCCGTTCGCAGAAACGCGGCCTTCTTGTGATTGCTCTCGACCAAATGGACCCACCCGTCCTGCAATTCGGCCAGATAAATCGCCGTGATCACCCCGGGGAAGCCACCGCCGCTGCCCAAGTCGACCCAGGTGACTGGCTCCGGATGAATTTGAAAAATCTGGCTGCTATCGGCAATATGCCGACGCCAGAGATCGTCGAGCGTCGACGGCGCCACCAGATTGATGGTTTTAGCCCACTTCTGAAAGAGCGTTGCGAAATGCTGGAGCCGTTCCTGTGTTTCACGTGAAACACGCAAGCCGTTTAATTCCATTCTAAAAGACTCTCAAATCGGGTAATCAGGCGGTATGACGCTCGGAAGAATTCAGGCGACGCAGGTGCACGAGCAGCAACGCGATGGCCGCCGGCGTCATGCCCTCGACAACGGCGGCTTGGGCAATGCTGAATGGCCGCGCCGAATTCAGCTTCGCCTTGAGTTCGTTCGACAGGCCGGAGAGGGCGCTGTAATTGAAATCGAGCGGAATTTGCCGTTCCTCGTCGCGCTGCTGATCGACGATGGCGGATGCCTGCCTATCAAGATAGACCGAGTAGCCCGCTTCGATTTCCAGTGCATCCACAACCTTCGGCGCTATCTCGGCCAATCTCTCCGGCCAAACTTGCCGAAGTGCGGCGAAATCGTAATTCGGATAAGACAGAAGATCATAGGCCGTACGGCGCTGACCATCCAGATTGATATTCAAACCGGCGCGCCGAGCCTCGTTCGGCGTCACCGCCAGGGACTGCAACAGCTCGCGTCCGGCGTCGAGATCCGTCTGATAGGCCGTGAAGCGCAGTGTGCGTTCGCTGCTGATACAGCCCAGCTGCATCGCCAGCGGGGTCAAGCGCATATCGGCATTGTCGGCGCGAAGAGTCAGGCGGTATTCCGCCCGCGATGTAAACATCCGGTACGGCTCCGTAACGCCATGCGAAGTCAAATCGTCGATCATCACGCCGATATAGGAGCTGGTCCGGCTGAAATGGAACGGTTCCGAATCGGTGCTTCGCAATGCAGCATTCAACCCGGCCGCCAAGCCTTGCGCCGCCGCCTCTTCGTAGCCGGTGGTGCCGTTGATCTGTCCGGCGAGGAACAGCCCCCTCAGCCGCTTGACCTCCAATGATGGCATCAGCTCCCGCGGGTCGACATGATCATATTCGATTGCATAACCCGGTTGCAGTATCCGCGCCGTTTCAAGACCCGGAATGGTCTTGATAAAGGCGGCTTGGACCTCTGCGGGGAGAGAGGTCGAGATCCCGTTCGGATAGACCGTATCATCGTCGAGGCCTTCTGGTTCCAGAAAGACCTGATGGCCATCGCGCTCTCCGAATTTCACCAGCTTGTCTTCGATCGAAGGGCAGTACCGCGGCCCGACACCCTCGATCTGTCCGGAATACATCGCCGATCGCATGATGTTGTCGACGATGATGCGGTGTGTTGCTTCGGTCGTCCTGGTGACGCCGCATTCGATCTGCGGCGTGGTGATCGCATCCGTCATGAACGAGAAGGGGACAAGGTCTTCATCCGCTCCCTGACGCCCCACGGCCTGCCAGTCGATCGTCTTTCCATCCAACCGCGCCGGCGTTCCGGTTTTCAGCCGCCCCAGCTGCAGGCCGAGCCGAGCCAGGGTGGCCGACAGCCCGATCGACGGGGCCTCACCAACACGGCCGGCAGGTGTCTTCTCTGAACCGATGTGTATGAGGCCGCGCAGGAAGGTGCCGGTCGTCAAAACCACCGCCGGCGCCCTCAGGGTACGGCCATCCTTCATGATGACGCCGGTGACCTGTCCATGAGCAATGTCCAGATCGAAGGCATCGCCCTCGACGATATCAAGGCCGGCTGTCGCTTCGATCGCCGCCAGCATGGCCAGACGGTAGAGTTTTCGATCGGCCTGCGTCCGTGGACCGCGCACCGCGGCGCCCTTCTTCTTGTTCAACATCCGGAACTGAATGCCTGCGGCATCGGCCACACGACCCATCAGCCCGTCCATCGCATCGATCTCGCGAACCAGATGGCCTTTGCCAAGCCCGCCGATCGCCGGATTGCAGGACATCACCCCGATCGTATCCCGTTTATGTGTCACCAGCGCGGTTTTCGCACCAAGACGCGCAGCCGCATTGGCCGCCTCCGAGCCAGCATGGCCGCCGCCGATGACAATCACATCGTAGACATTATCAGTCATATCAAACTCCACTCCGGCAGACGTTTCACGTGAAACCGGAAGGGTGATGGTTTCACGTGAATCATTTCCCGATACAAAACTCCGAGAAGATCACTCCGAGCAACTGCTCGACATCGACTCTTCCGGTAATCCTACCCAGATAGTCGGCCGCACTTCGAAGCTGTTCGGTCCGCAACTCAAGATCAACGTCCGGTTTCGAGATCGCCGCGTCTAGCGCCGATAAACATTTCGCTAGCGAATCCTTATGCCGCTGCCGGCTGGGGATGGCCATGGAAAGACCCCCGAAACGCCTGGCGACAATATCGCCGATCAGCCGACGCAATTCCGGCAAACCATCGCCTGTCGCGGTCGAGATTTGCAGATCATATTGATCCGTGCCGACATCTACGAGATCTTTTTTCGTGCCGACAGTAACATGCGTAGAGGACGGGTCCAAGTCGTCCGGGATCAACGGATTGACCATGTCGACCAGCAATAAAACCAGATCGGCGTCACGCAGCGCCACGCGGGCGCGACGCACACCTTCCATTTCGACCCGATCTTCGGCGTCACGAAGCCCCGCAGTGTCGTAGAGCTTGACGAGGTAACCCTCGATATCGAGATCAACCTGGAGAACATCGCGGGTCGTTCCGGCGATCTCCGTCACGATCGCCACCTCACGACGTGCCAGCGCATTCAGCAGGCTCGATTTCCCGGCATTCGGCGCACCGGCAATGACAATCTTGAAGCCGTCTCTGATGATCTCGCCTGCCGAAGCCGCGGCCAGGTGATCTTCGATCTCGCTGCGAAGCGTCTCGATATCGGTCCAGACCATGTCCGACACCGAGCCGGGAACATCGTCTTCATCGGGAAAATCAAGTTCTGCTTCGATCAGCGCCCGGGCACGCGTTAATCGTTCCGCCCACGAATCGTAAATCTTTGACAGACCGCCGGCGCTTTGTTCGATCGCAAGACGTCGCTGCATCTCGGTTTCAGCGCCGATGAGATCGGCCAAGCCTTCGACCTCGAGGAGATCAAGTTTGCCGTTTTCAAAGGCCCGACGCGAGAACTCGCCTTCGACTGCCATCCGCACACCTGGAATATCCTCCAGTGCGTGAAACAAAGCCGCCAACACGGCTCTGCTGCCATGGACCTGCAACTCGGCAACATCCTCGCCGGTAAACGAGTTCGGCGCCGGAAAAAACAGCACAAGACCATTGTCGACCGGTTGATCGTTACGAGTCCGAATCGTTCGGTAGGCGGCATACCGGTCGGCCGGAACCGACCCGACAAGCCTGGTCAACAGCTCCCGGGTCAACGGGCCGCTGATGCGCACGATCGAAACGCCCGAGGGCGGCGACCCGCTCGAGAGCGCATAGATGGTATCAGTCAACATGGCCATGTCATTGGTCCGTGGGTTGGATCCGAATCGATCCCTCTCAAATAGAAAAAGCTGGCGACATCGTGGCGATGTCTCCAGCTCTCATTTGCATGCCGCCTGGAAAATCCACACGGCATGTTTAAAACAAAGAGCCAAAGCGCGCCGGATGGATCGAATTGGCGAGGCGCTTAGGCTGAATCCGGCTAAGGATTATGTATTCATCGAGTCGAAGAAGTCGGAATTGTTCTTCGTCTGCTTGAGCTTGTCGATGAGGAATTCGATCGCATCGGTGGTGCCCATCGGCGCCAGAATGCGGCGGAGTACGAAGATCTTCTGCAGATCTTGGCGCGGAACCAGCAAGTCTTCCTTACGCGTTCCGGACTTCAGGATGTCCATCGCCGGGAAGATACGCTTATCGGCGACCTTGCGGTCGAGCACGATTTCCGAGTTGCCGGTACCCTTGAACTCTTCGAAGATGACTTCGTCCATGCGGCTGCCGGTATCGATCAGCGCCGTCGCGATAATCGTCAGCGAACCGCCTTCCTCGATATTACGGGCGGCACCGAAGAAACGCTTCGGGCGCTGCAGGGCATTGGCATCGACACCGCCGGTCAGGACCTTACCGGAGGAGGGAACGACCGTGTTGTAGGCGCGGCCGAGACGGGTGATCGAATCGAGCAGGATGACGACGTCGCGGCCATGCTCGACAAGGCGCTTGGCCTTTTCGATGACCATTTCCGCCACCTGGACGTGACGCACTGCCGGTTCGTCGAAGGTCGAGGAGATGACCTCGCCGCGGACCGAACGCTGCATGTCGGTCACTTCCTCGGGGCGTTCGTCGATCAGCAGGACGATAAGATAGCATTCCGGATGGTTTGCCGTGATCGAATGCGCGATGTTCTGCAGCAGCACGGTCTTACCGGTGCGCGGCGGCGCGACGATCAATCCGCGCTGGCCCTTGCCGAGCGGTGCCACCAGGTCGATCACCCGCGGCGACAGATCCTTGGAGGTCGGAATATCGAGTTCCATCTTGAAGCGCTCGTTCGGATAGAGCGGCGTCAGATTGTCGAAGTGAACCTTGTGACGGATCTTTTCCGGATCGTCGAAATTGATGGTGTTGACCTTCAGCAGCGCGAAATAGCGCTCGCCTTCCTTCGGTCCACGGATCGGTCCCTCAACGGTATCGCCGGTTTTCAGCGAGAAACGGCGGATCTGCGACGGGGAGATATAAATATCGTCAGGACCCGGCAGGTAGTTTGCATTGGCGGAACGCAGGAAGCCAAACCCGTCCTGCAGCACCTCGACGACACCTTCGCCGATAATCTCGACATCCTGGCTGGCGAGCATCTTGAGGATGGCAAACATCAGCTCCTGCTTGCGCATCGTGCTGGCATTCTCGACCTCGAGCGATTCGGCAAAAGCCAGAAGATCGGTCGGGGATTTGCTCTTAAGTTCCTGAAGCTTCATTTCAGCCATGAAGTGACCAATACTCTTTTCAATTTCGAAGGGGAAAGGCGATGTTGGGTCGTTTTCGGTACTGCGAAGGGCTCGCAGACGACTGAACTCTACACACATGCCACGTAGATGAGATGCGCGGAAAATAGCGACTCGTGATCGCCGCCGCAAGGGGGCTGCTTAAAATGAAGCAAATTTAACCTGAGGGCGATTCCGCCTCAGAAAGGCTTCACCACGACGAGGATCACGATGACGATCATCAGCAAGGTTGGCGCCTCGTTCATGAACCGCCAATAGCGCGCGGAACGGCGATTTTCATCCCGTTCGAAGGCTCTGACTGCGCGGCTGAAGAACATATGAACACCGGTCAAGAGCACGACGAGGCCGATCTTCGCATGCAGCCAGCCGCCCTGGAATCCATAGACCGACCAGGCGAGATAGAGGCCGAAAATCCAGGTCAGCATCATCGCCGGCGTCATGATGATTCGCAGCAGCCGGCGCTCCATCACCTTAAAGGTTTCCGATTGCACCGAACCCGGTTCGGCATCGGTGTGGTAGATGAACAGCCGCGGCATATAGAACAACCCGGCCATCCAGGAAATCACCGCGATGATGTGCAGCGCCTTGATCCAGAGATAGAGATTATCGGGGTTCCAGACAAAAAGCCCGACCGCCATCAGCGCAAAGAAGGCCACCGCAAAATGCGCGCGGCGTCGGGCGTAGACGCCCGTTCGTCGATCGGTCTGCTTTTCCGTCATCACTCGCCGCCCACGCGTCCGCCGCGTACCCGATCGACCAGCAGGTGCACATGCTCGGGGTCGGCCTGCGGCGTGATGCCGTGGCCGAGATTGAAGATCAGCGGTCCACGGCCGAGATGCTGCAGAATATCGTCAATACCCTCTTCCAGCGCCCGGCCGCCGGCAACGACGCGCATCGGATCGAGATTGCCCTGAACCGGCCCGTCCTTCTGAAGTTCGGCGGCAAAGGCTAACGGCACCGACCAGTCGAGGCCGATCGCATCGGCGCCGGTCTTCTGACGATAGTTTTTCAGCTGGTAACCGGCGCCCTTGGCGAAGGCGATGATCCGCGCCTGCGGCCGCTGCGATTTGACCGAAGCGATCATTCGGGCAACCGGCCGGATCGCGAACGCCTCGAACTCCCTCTCACCGAGAACGCCCGCCCAGGAATCGAAGATCTGCACGGCATCCGCGCCGGCATCGATCTGAGCGACGAGATAATCGGCCGAGACATCAGCAAGCAGCATCAGCAGATGTTCGAAGGCGCGGGGATAGCGATAGGCGAACAGACGGGCGGGGGCCTGATCCGGCGTGCCGTGTCCGGCGATCATATAGGTCGCAACCGTCCAGGGCGCGCCGCAGAAGCCGAGCAGCGTGGTTTCGGTCGGCAGCTCCTGGCGCAACCGTCGGACCGTCTCCAGAACCGGTCTGAGATAATCGACAACCTCTTCCCCGTTCAATCGCCCGATACCAGCTTCATCGATCGGATCCATTTCCGGTCCATGCCCCTCGGTGAACCGGACGTTCCGCTTCATCGCGTCGGGAATGACAAGGATATCGGAAAACAGGATGGCTGCGTCAAAGCGATAACGGCGGATCGGCTGCAATGTCACTTCGACGGCGTAATCGGGTGTGTAGCAGAGATCGAGGAAACTTCCGGCCTTTGCCCGCGTCTCTCGATATTCCGGAAGGTAGCGTCCCGCCTGTCTCATCAGCCAGAGAGGAGGAGGGGAGAGGCTTTCGCCATCGAGAACCCTCATGATCTTTCGGCGCGTGTCGCTCAAGCGCTTCTTCCCTATAAAAAATCAAAGATATTTTAAAAGGTTTCTATTTCTTAGAGTCGGTGTCTATCAAGGATTAAAATCCATCCACCACCGATGCCATTTGTCGCGTGCCCGCAAAAAATATCGGAAGGATTTCGCTATTCTGTCGAAAGTTTGGGGAGAAGCCGAATCTGAAAATGATTCCAGATCCTTCCGGACGGACGATTTTTTCCGCCGCTGTGGATAAGCTGTGGACCTCGTCTCGACAAATCGACCTGCTCCACATTGTCCACAGGGCATGCCGAAACCGATCGGCAAAATTCGAAATGTGGATAAGGGGGCATGTTTTCCCTTGCCGGGACCTGCCTCGCCGCCTTAGCTCTGTTTCATCCAGTGTTTTCAACAGGCAGCGGAAAATAGCGTGGAGAACAGAACGAACTTCTTTCATCTGCATCTGATTTCTGACTCAACCGGAGAGACTCTGATCTCCGCCGGTCGCGCCGCATCGGCGCAGTTCAGAGCCGCACAGCCGATCGAACATGTCTATCCGCTGATCCGCAACCGCAAGCAGCTGCTGCCGGTTCTGCAGGCGATCGATGACGCCCCCGGTATCGTGCTTTATACGATCGTCGACCGGGAGCTTGCGAGCCTGATCGATGAGCGCTGCGTCGAGATGGGCGTTGCCTCGGTGAACGTGCTGGAGCCGGTCATGAATGCGTTCCAGATCTATCTCGGCGCCCCGTCGCGCCGTCGGGTCGGTGCCCAGCATGTGATGAATGCCGGCTACTTCGCCCGAATCGAAGCGCTGAATTTCACCATGGATCATGACGACGGCCAGATGCCGGACGGTTATAATGACGCCGATGTCGTCATCATCGGCATCAGCCGCACGTCGAAAACACCGACCAGCATCTACCTCGCCAACCGCGGCATCAAGACGGCGAACATTCCGATCGTTTACGGCGTGCCGTTGCCGGAGAGCCTGTTCACTGCGACCAAACCGCTGATCGTCTGCCTGATCGCCACCACCGACCGAATCTCCCAGGTGCGGGAAAATCGCATACTCGGCGCAACGCATGGCTTCGATCGTGAACACTATACCGATCGTGCCGCGATTTCCGAGGAGCTGAAATATGCCCGCTCGCTCTGCGCCCGCCACAACTGGCCGCTGATCGACGTGACCCGCCGCTCCATCGAGGAAACCGCCGCGGCAATCGTTGCCCTGCGCCCGAAGCTGCGCTAAGCGCTGACCGGCAGCCGGAGCTTCGAGGAACCCATGACGCAGAAACTCATCCTTGCATCGTCGAGCCCTTTTCGGCGAATGCTGATGGAAAACGCCGGTTTATCCTTCGAGGCGCATGCCGCAAGGATCGATGAACGGACAATCGAGGCGCCGTTGGAAAACGCCGGCGCAACGCCGGATGCCGTCGCCCTTGTCCTCGCCATGGCCAAGGCCGAAGATGTCAGCAGCCGTTTTCCGGAAAGCCTGGTCATCGGTTCGGATCAGACGATGTCGCTCGCCGACCGCGTCTTCCACAAGCCGCGCGATATGACCGACGCCGCCAACCATCTTCAGGCCCTTTCCGGCGTGACACACCGGTTGAACAGCGCCGTTGCGATCGTCAGCAACGGCGTCGTCCTGTGGCAACATCTCGCCCATGCGGAACTGACCATGCGGCCGTTGACGGCCGAGTTCATTGCCGGGCACCTGGCGCGGGTCGGCGACAAAGCGCTTTCGAGCGTCGGCGCCTATCAGTTGGAGGGGGAGGGCATTCAGCTCTTCGAGAAAATCGAGGGTGATTATTTCACCATTCTCGGCCTGCCGATGCTGCCTCTTCTGGAAAAATTGCGCGACCTCGGAGCGATCGATGGGTGATTCACGTGAAACATTCGGGCCGAAAGCGTTTGTCACGGGCTTTCCGGTTAAGCATTCGCGCTCGCCGTTGATCCATGGATATTGGCTGAAGACGCTTGGCCTGCCGGGCAGCTACCGCGCCCACGAAGTCGCACCCGAGGCCTTTGCCGATTTCATCGCTTCGATGAAGGACGGTAGTTCCGGCTTTACCGGCGGCAATGTCACCATTCCCCACAAGGAACTGGCGTTCCGCCTCGCCGACAAGCCGGACGAACTGTCGCGCGAACTCGGCGCCGCGAACACGCTCTGGCTGGAAGACGGTATCCTGCATGCGACGAATACCGACGGCCGCGGCTTTACCGCCAATCTCGACGAACGCCATCCGGGCTGGGACCGGCACGACACCGCGGTCGTCTTTGGCGCCGGCGGTGCCAGCCGGGCGATCATCCAGGCGGTCCGTGACCGCGGTTTCCAGACGATCCACGTCGTCAACCGCACCGTCGAACGCGCCCGTGAACTGGCCGATCGCTTCGGTCCGAAGGTTCAGGCGCATCCGGCCGATGCGCTTGCCGAGGTCATGAAAGGAGCCGGCCTTTTCATCAATACCACCTCGCTTGGCATGGATGGCGAGGCGGCGCCGCAGCTCGATTTCACCCCGCTTGCAGCCGATGCCGTCGTCACCGACATCGTCTACATCCCGTTGAAGACGCCGATCCTGGCACAGGCAGAAGAGCAAGGATTTTCCACGGTCGATGGTCTCGGCATGCTGCTGCATCAGGCCGTGCCGGGATTCGAAAAATGGTTCGGCAAGCGTCCTGTCGTCGACGCGGCACTGCGCGCTCTGATCATCGCCGATATGGAAGCTCACTGATGCTGAAGATCGGACTGACCGGCTCCATTGGAATGGGAAAATCGACAGCAGGCAAGCTCTTTGCCGAGGCCGGGATCCCGCTGAATGATTCGGATGCCGTGGTCCATGATCTCTATGCAGGCGAGGCTGCACCCCTGGTGGATGCCGCCTTTCCCGGCACGATGAAGGATGGAACGGTCGACCGGCGCGAACTCGGCCGCCAACTGGCGCTTGATCCCGATGGCTTCAAACGCCTGGAAGCGATCGTCCATCCGCTGGTGCGCAAACGCGAGACGGAATTTTTAAAGCGGCAGCGCGGCGCCGGCGCCGAGATGGTCGTCCTTGATATTCCGCTGCTCTTCGAAACCAATGCCTGGGAAAGAGTGGATGTCGTCGTCGTTGTCAGCGCCGGTCCACAGATTCAACGCGAGAGGGTGCTTGCGCGCGAAGGCATGACCGAGGAAAAATTCGAGATGATTCTCTCGCGCCAAACGCCGGACGCGGAAAAACGGCGCCGGGCGGATTATCTGATCGACAGCAGCGGCAGTATCGCGGAGACGAAGGAACGGGTGCTCGAGATTATCGCCGACCTGAAAATACGGATTGCCAAGGGAGATTTCCGGAATGCGTGAGATCATCTTCGATACGGAAACCACCGGCCTCGACAACCGCGCCGACCGCATCATCGAAATCGGCGGCATCGAACTGTTCAACCATTTCCCGACCGGCAACGTCATCCATATCTACATCAATCCTGGAGACCAGAAGGTTCATCCGGATGCGCTCGCTGTGCACGGCATTACCGATGAGTTCCTGAAGGACAAGAAGCCTTTCGCAGACGTTGCCGAAGAAATCCTTGCCTTCTTCGGCGATGCGAAGTGGATTGCCCACAACGCCACTTTCGATATGGGCTTCATCAACGCCGAATTGGCGCGGATCGGTTTACCGCCGATCCTGCCGGAGAGGGTGGTCGATACCCTGTCGATGGCGCGGCGCAAACATCCGATGGGGCCAAATTCGCTCGACGCGCTCTGCCGGCGTTACGGCATCGACAATTCCCACCGCACCAAACACGGCGCGCTGCTCGACTCCGAACTGCTCGCCGAAGTCTATATCGAGATGATCGGCGGCAGGCAGGCAGCTTTCGGCCTGAGCATGACCGCGACGTCAGGCCAGAACGGTCGCGGCGACGGGGCGGAGGAAGAGGATGTGGTGATGGCATCGGTGCTCGAGCGGCCTCGACCGCTCGCCCCCCGCCTCAGCCCGTCTGAGGCGCAGGCGCATGAGGCGCTCGTCGCCAAGCTCGGTGAAAAAGGCATCTGGGCGAAATACGCCAGCCTCAATTAAACCGGCCTCAATTGAAAATGCCCGGGACTTGCCCGGGCATCCGCATCTCTGAACCGAAAAAATCCGATCAGTTCGGAACGGCCTGAACCTTGGCACGGGCCTGTTCTTCGGCAACGCGCTGAGCGAACATCTGCGTGAAGTCGATCGGGTCGATCATCAGCGGCGGGAAGCCACCGTTGCGGGTGACGTCGGCGATGATCTGACGGGCGAAGGGGAAGAGCATGCGCGGGCACTCAATGAAGAGAACCGGCAGCATGTGTTCCTGCGGGAAACCGGCAACGCGGAAGACACCGCCATAGGCGAGCTCGGTATGGAACACCGTCTTGTCGCCGTCCTTGGCTTCGGCATTCAGCGACAGCACGACATCGAAATCCGTATCCGAAAGCGGATTGGCGTTGACGTTCACATTGATGTTGATCGTCGGCGCCTTGTCGCGGGCCTGCAGCGAGCGCGGTGCACCCGGATTTTCGAAGGAGAGATCCTTGGTATATTGCGCAAGGATCGAAAGGGTGGGGCTGGCCGCACCGTTGCTGTTGTCATCGTCTGCCATTGGCTTTTCCTCGAGGGGCATGGGAATGGTGCCGCCATCTAACATTTCAGGGGAGGGCTTACAACCCTAGGCGCTTGGTCCGGTTGATCGGTCGAAGCGCCTCAGTCGCCGAGATGTTTGCCCGACCACGGCGAGTTGCGGTCCGGCTCCCTATGATAGTCCTCATCGTCGAGATCGACCACCTTTGAGTTCGGCTTGCGGTCGCGGAAATCGGGCTGTGGTCCGGCGGAAAAGCCGCCCTTGGCATTAATGGTGACGAAGCGCTTGGCGACCCACCGCCAGACAAGATCGCGCACCGGCGGAATGAGAATGAGGATCGCGACGATATCCGTGAGGAAGCCGGGAATGATCAGCAGCAGCGAGGCGATGACGTTCATCGCCGGCCGCAACAGCTCGCGACCCGGCATCACCCCGTTTCGTCCTTCGCTCGACATGCGGCGCAAAATACCGATGCCCTGCCGGCGCAGCAGAACCAGCCCGAGAACGAAGCCCAGCATGACGAGCGCCAGCGTCAGCCACAATCCGATTGCCCGGCCGACGACGACGAAACCGGCAATTTCGGCAAGCGGCAGCAGCAGAATGAAAGCTGGCAGGATCGAAAAACGCATGATCGTCATGTCCCGGGCTAACCGGTCTCCTCTTGGCGCCGGCGAAGATGCCAGCCATCATTTGAATCATCTGTATAGGCAGACTATATGGGAGTACAAATCAGAGATGTTAACGGCGGCTGCGATACGATATGAGTTCGAACGACTTCATCACATTATTCTTCCTGGTGGCGGCTGTGCTGATTTTCTTTCAGCTCCGCTCCGTGCTCGGGCGCCGCACTGGAAACGAGAAGCCGCCGCGCGATCTCTATACGCCGCGGGATGCGGCACCTGCCGAAGCCGCCGATGCCGGCAAGGTCGTGACGCTGCCGCGCCGCGATGCGACGACGGAGGATGAGGATCGTTTCGCCGCCATCGATGCCGTCGCCGCCCCGGGAACGCCGCTCAACGAATCGCTGCGCGCGCTGAACAAGGCTGATCCCGCCTTCAGCCCGAAGGAATTTCTGAATGGCGCCCGCCTGGCTTACGAAATGATCGTCATGGCCTATGCCGATGGCGACCGGAAATCGCTGAAGAACCTGCTGTCGCGTGAAGTCTATGACGGCTTCGATGCGGCGATCGGCGAGCGCGAAACTCGGGGTGAGAAGGTCAAGTCCACCTTCGTGGGCATCGACAAGGCCGAAATCACCCATGCGGAGACCAAGGGCAGTGAAGCGCAGATCACCGTCCGCATCATCAGCCAGCTGATATCGGCCACCTACGATAAAGCGGATGTGCTGATCGAAGGCGACGCCGAAAACGTCGCCGAGGTCAACGACCTCTGGACCTTCGCCCGCGACACCCGCTCGCGCGATCCGAACTGGAAACTCGTGGCGACCGAATCGGAACATGAGTGACCACGCATCGGACTTCGTCCTGCAGGCCATAAGCTTCGATACCCTGGAAGGCTGGAAGGATGACGATCCCTCCGGCCTTTTTGAAGTCATGCGACGCTGCCGGCGGCAGATCACCGATGTCAAACCTTACCGCACCGGATCGCTTGGCCTGAGCGCCGAAGACTTGCTTCCGCTTCTGCTCGCCGCCGAAGATTTCACGCCGTCATCTCCGGCCTCGGCGCGCGCCTTTTTCGAGACCCACTGTCGGCCCTTCCTGATCCGCCGCAAGGATGGCAATTCCGGCTTCGTCACCGCCTTCTACGAACCCGATATCGAGGTCTCGGAGCGGCCGGACGAGGTTTTCCGTTTCCCTTTCTACCGGCGCCCGGACGATCTGATCGATCTCGACGACGCCAATCGCCCCGCCGAGCTCGACAATTCCTATGCTTTCGGCCGTCGGCATGACGGCCGTATCGACGCCTATCCGGATCGCCGCGCCATCGATCAGGGTTATCTCGAAGGCCGCGGTCTCGAAATCGCCTGGGCAAAGTCGAAGGTCGATGTCTTCTTCGTGCATGTGCAGGGTGCGGCCCGCCTGCGTTGTCAAGACGGCCGTATCGGCCGCATCACCTATGCGGCGAAGGCCGGCCATCCCTTCTCCGCGGTCGGCAAGCTGCTGATCGACCGAGGCGAGATTGATCGCGCAGACATCTCGATGCAGACGATCCGTGCCTGGCTGGCGCGCAATCCCGAGCGCGTCGACGAGGTGCTGTGGCATAACCGCTCTTACATTTTCTTCCGAGAAGCGCCGGTGGCCGATCCCGAGGCCGGTCCGATCGCCGCCGCCAAGGTGCCGCTTCTCGCCGGGCGTTCACTTGCGGTCGACCGGATGATCCATACCTTCGGCTTTCCCTTTTTCATCCGCGCCGAAAGCCTCACCCACCTCGATCAAGGCAGGCCCTTCCGCCGGCTGATGCTGGCGCTCGATACCGGCTCGGCGATCGTCGGACCGGTGCGCGGCGATATCTTCACCGGCTCGGGGGATCTATCGGGTGAAATGGCCGGTACCGTCCGCAACGACGCCGATTTCGCCATTCTCATTCCCAATGCCGCCGCCGGACGATTCGATTGATGGCCAGGGATCGCAAACTCAGCGCCGATGAGAGGATCCTCTGGGGCAAGGTTGCCCGCAGCACGCGGCCGATGCCGGGCAAGGCGGGTGAACTGACCGAACTCGACGCTTTTCTCGCCGAAACCGAAGCGGCGGCGGAACAGGAGAAAGCGGAAAAGCAGGCACCGACATCGGCGATTCCCTTCCAGCCAGCAGCACCCGCGACGGCGAAACCATCGGCCGGGGTGCATCATCCGCTGGAAAAGCCGGTCAAGCGCAAGATCGCCAAGGGCCGGCTGGCGCTCGAAGCGCGGATCGACCTGCACGGGCTGGTACAGAGCGAGGCTCATGCCATCCTTCTCGATTTCCTGATCCGCGCCCACGATCGCGGTATGAGGCATGTCTTGGTCATAACCGGCAAGGGCAGCTCGATGGGCAGCGACGGCGCGCTGAAGCGGGCCGTGCCGCTGTGGTTCTCGAAGCCGGAATTCCGCTACCTGATCTCTTCCTATGAGTCGGCCGCACAGCAGCATGGCGGTGAGGGCGCTCTCTATATCCGCCTGTCGCGGCGGCATGGGGAAAGGCCATGACTCCCTTCGGAGAGGCGGTTCGCCGGCTGAGAGCGCGCAAAGGTGTCTCGCAGAAGGAGATGGCACAAGCGCTGAATGTCTCGCCCGCCTATCTCTCGGCGCTGGAACATGGCAAGCGTGGATTGCCGACATTCGATCTGCTGCAGCGCATCGCCGGCTATTTCAACATCATCTGGGATGAGGCGGAGGAACTGTTCCTGCTCGCCCGCTCCTCCGACCCGCGCGTGGTCATCGACACGTCAGGCCTGCCTCCGGAATATACCGAATTTGCCAACCGACTGGCGCGGCGGATTCGCAATCTTGACAGTGCCGAGATAGGCCGGCTATCGGCTCTTCTCGAAAATCACGGCAAAGGCGACGGAAAAGCGTCATAATCCCCTGTTTTATGCCTTGTTCAGGGGAGTTGCCATTGGGAACCGGGTTCAAAAAACCTATATACGAGAGTGAAGAAAGCCGGTGATTCGCAAGGCGCGCCGCAGCTTTACGACAACAGGGAAAATCTCGACAGAATGAGCGATACATCCGCGACGGAAAACGGCGTAAGCACCGAATATGGCGCAGATTCCATCAAGGTTCTGAAGGGCCTCGATGCGGTGCGCAAGCGTCCCGGCATGTATATCGGCGATACCGACGATGGCTCCGGCCTGCATCACATGGTCTATGAAGTCGTCGACAACGCGATTGACGAAGCGCTCGCCGGCCATGCCGACATCGTCACCGTCACCCTCAATCCGGATGGCTCGGTGACGGTCACCGATAACGGCCGCGGCATCCCGACGGACATTCACACCGGCGAAGGCGTGTCGGCGGCCGAAGTCATCATGACGCAGCTGCATGCCGGCGGTAAGTTCGACCAGAACTCCTACAAGGTCTCGGGCGGCCTGCACGGCGTCGGCGTTTCGGTCGTCAACGCGCTGTCCGTCTGGTTGAAGCTGAAGATCCGCCGCCAGGGCAAGATCCATGAAATGAGCTTCACCCATGGCGTCGCCGATGCGCCGCTGAAGGTCACGGGCGACGCGCCCAATGAGACCGGCACCGAAGTGAGCTTCATGCCGAGCACCGGCACCTTCACGATGACGGAGTTCGACTACGGCACGCTGGAGCACCGTCTTCGCGAACTCGCCTTCCTGAACTCCGGCGTCCGCATCCTGCTGACCGACAAGCGCCATTCCGATATCAAGCAGGAAGAACTGCGGTATGACGGCGGCCTCGAGGCTTTCGTCGCCTATCTCGACCGGGCCAAGAAGTCGCTTGTCGACAAGCCGGTCGCCATCCGCGGCGAAAAGGACGGCATCACCGTCGAAGTGGCGATGTGGTGGAACGACAGCTACCACGAGAATGTGCTCTGCTTCACCAATAACATTCCCCAGCGCGACGGCGGCACGCATATGGCCGGCTTCCGCGCGGCGCTGACGCGCCAAGTGGTTTCCTATGCCGACAATTCCGGCATCACCAAAAGGGAAAAGGTGACGCTGCAGGGCGAAGATTGCCGCGAAGGCCTGACGGCGGTGCTGTCGGTCAAGGTGCCCGATCCGAAATTCTCCTCGCAGACCAAGGATAAGCTGGTTTCCTCAGAAGTCCGCCCTGTCGTCGAAAGCCTCGTCAACGAGGCGCTGAACACCTGGTTCGAAGAACATCCGAGCGAAGCCAAGATTCTCGTCGGCAAGGTCGTTGAGGCAGCCGCCGCTCGCGAAGCGGCCCGCAAGGCCCGTGAATTGACCCGCCGTAAGGGCGCACTCGACATCGCTTCGCTGCCGGGCAAGCTTGCCGACTGCTCTGAACGTGACCCGTCAAAATCCGAAGTCTTCCTCGTCGAGGGTGATTCGGCCGGCGGCTCGGCCAAACAAGGTCGCTCGCGCGAGAACCAGGCGATCCTGCCGTTGCGCGGCAAGATCCTCAACGTCGAGCGCGCCCGTTTCGACAAGATGCTGTCGAGCCAGGAAATCGGTACGCTGATCACCGCCCTCGGCACCGGCATCGGCAAGGACGAGTTCAACGTCGAAAAGCTGCGCTACCACAAGATCATCATCATGACGGACGCCGACGTCGACGGCGCCCACATCCGGACCCTGCTGCTCACCTTCTTCTTCCGCCAGATGCCGGAACTGATCGAGCGCGGCCACCTCTATATCGCTCAGCCGCCGCTCTATAAGGTCTCGCGCGGCAAGTCTGTGCAGTATCTGAAGGATGAAAAGGCGCTCGAGGAATATCTCATCAGCCAGGGCCTAGAAGATGCGGCGCTGAAGCTCGGCAGCGGCGAAGTCCGCACCGGCCAGGATCTGCGCGAGGTCATCCTCGATGCTTTGCGCATGCGCGCTCTGCTCGACAATCTCCATTCGCGCTACAATCGTTCCGCCGTCGAACAGGCGGCGATCGCCGGTGCCCTCAACGCCGAACTCGCCAGCGACCCGACAAGGGCGCTGGCGTTGGCGAACGAAGTGGCAGGACGCCTCGACATCATCGCCGAGGAGACCGAGCGCGGCTGGCAGGGTGATCTGAGCAGCGATGGCGGCTTGCGCCTCGAACGCATGGTCCGCGGCGTCCGGGAAATCGTCGTGCTCGACATGGCGTTAATCGGCTCTTCGGATGCCCGCCATATCGACCAGCTGACTGCGCGCCTCAAGGAAATCTATCAGACGCCGCCGTCGCTGCATCGACGCGAAGGCGATGTCGAGATCTCAGGCCCGCGTGCCTTGCTCGACGCAATCTTTGCAACCGGCCGCAAGGGCCTGACCATGCAGCGCTACAAGGGTCTTGGCGAGATGAACGCCGAGCAGCTCTGGGAAACGACGCTCGATCCGAACGTCCGCTCGCTGCTGCAGGTCAAGGTCAACGACGCCACCGATGCCGACGGCCTCTTTGCCCGGTTGATGGGTGACGAAGTCGAACCGCGGCGCGAATTCATCCAGGACAATGCGCTGAGCGTCGCAAACCTCGATATCTGATGGATATCAGACATGAAAAAGCCCCGCCGTCCCAAGGGATGGCGGGGCTTTCGTTTGTTCTCACCGCTCAGTTGGCAACGAAACGGCCGTTGAAGGCGACCTCGGAGAGCGGTTTGCGCTGGCTGGGGAATTCGCGCGCTTGATAGCGCTCGGAAAGCACGCTCTTGTCGGCGATACGGCCGACGGCGATGCCGGCTTCGACCCGGTACCCCTCGGGAATGGCGAAGGTCTGGCTGATCTCGTCATGTTTGATGCCGCCCATGCCATGGGCATAGAAACCGGAGAGGCGGGCCTGGAGCGCCAGATACCCCCAGGCGGCACCGGCATCGAAGGAATGGGTGTAGCTCGGCTTTTCCTCACCTGAACCGGCAATCCCGGTGAAGCCGCGCGAGACGACGAAGACCAGCGCCGACGCATTCGCCGCCCATTCCTGGTTGGCCGCGACCAGCAATGCGACGAATTTCTGCCAATGCTCCGACCCGTTCAGGGCATAGATGAAGCGCCAGGGCTGTTGATTGGACGAGGATGGCGCCCAATGGGCGGCGTCGAGCAGGCTGAGCAGCTGCGCTTCCTCGATGATTTCGCCGGTGAAGGCGCGCGGTGACCAGCGGTCGAGAAACATCGGATCGATCGGATATTGGGATTCGCGGTTATTGCTCTGTGTCATGCTTGTTCCCGGGGTTGGGGCAGAAATTCGGATCGGGGTTGGATCAGTCCGTCCGGACGATGTCGAGTTCCTCACGGAAGGCAAAACGCTTCAGATGATCGTCGATGACGCCCTGCATCCTTGTCTGTTGCGCCGGATCGGCGACGGAAAGCATCATGGTCAGCGCCGCATCGTCGGCGGCAAACGTCACCTCGGCCGACTCGCTGAACGGCACCCGACCCTTGTGCGAGTCGAAATCGACGCTGAATTTATGGCTCCAGTGTTTGCAGAGCTGCTGCAGATAGCGGCTTGCATGTTCGGTGGGCACGACGGCTTTGGAGAGGTGCATTTCAAACTCCATCTCATCTCGGACTGGAGCCGAGTCATATTTCCTGCTTCGCAGCCTTGGCAAGTGCAACGCCGTCGCAGTTGGGTAGACGGACTGTCTTCAGAAAAACGGCCTCACTCGGCGTCGATGATGCGGCAATTCATGCGGTTTGCGCCGAAATTGATCCGAATTCAGGAAAAGCCGTACCGCTTGGCGGCAAAGCCGTAATGACACCGGTGAATAATTCGTTCATAGGTGGCTGCAAATCCGTTTTCGATGAGGAGGAAATTCCATGAAGCTGATGCGTGTTGGCGAAGCAGGCAGTGAAAAACCCGCACTTCTCGATGCCGATGGCAAGATCCGCGATCTCTCCGGGCATGTCGCCGATATCGGCGGCGAGGTGATCACCCCGGCCGGCCTTGCAAGAATAGCGGCGATCGATCCGAAGAGCCTTCCGGAACTTGCCCCCACCCGCATCGGCGCCTGCATCGCCGGCACCGGCAAATTCATCTGCATCGGCTTGAATTATTCGGATCATGCCGCCGAAACCGGCGCCACCGTTCCGCCGGAGCCGATCATCTTCATGAAAGCAACATCGGCAATCGTCGGGCCGAACGACAATGTCGTCATTCCCCGCGGTTCGGAAAAGACCGATTGGGAAGTCGAACTCGGCGTCGTCATCGGCAAGACGGCCAAATATGTCACGCAAGCCGAAGCGCTGGACCATGTCGCCGGTTATTGCGTCTCCAACGACGTTTCCGAGCGCGCTTTCCAGACCGAACGGTCCGGGCAATGGACGAAGGGCAAATCCTGCGACACCTTCGGCCCGATCGGCCCCTGGCTGGTGACCAAGGACGAAATTCCCGAACCGCAGAACCTCGGCATGTGGCTGACGGTCAACGGCCAGAAGATGCAGAACGGCTCATCGAAGACCATGGTCTACGGGGTTGCTTTCCTCGTATCCTACCTCAGCCAGTTCATGTCGCTGCATCCCGGCGATGTGATCTCGACCGGCACGCCTCCGGGCGTCGGCATGGGCCTCAAGCCGCCGCGTTATCTCAAGGCCGGCGACGTGGTCGAACTCGGCATTGAGGGCCTCGGCACCCAGAAGCAGACCTTCGTAGCGGATCGTTAACGACGATTCCTGCTGAGAACCTTAGTTTTCACGCCGATAATGATGCCGGAGAGTCACTTCTCCGGCATTTCTTGTGCGGGTCTGGGTCGTCCATGTTGCTGCGCAACAAAAAACTGTTAGTCTGCGTGACGTGCCCGCGTAACGGAAAGAGTCGATGCCTCTCAATCGGCGTCATCTTTTCGATAGAGAAAGGTGGCGCTTTTGTTTTATCAGCTTTATGAATTGAACCATGCCGCCATGGCGCCGTTTCGCGCCGCGGCAGACATCATGCGATTTGCCTATGCCAATCCGCTGAACCCGTTTTCCCACACGCCGTTCGGCCGGACGATTGCGGCAAGCCTCGAAATGTTCGAACGCACGACGCGCCGCTATGGCAAGCCGGAATTCGGATTGAATCAGACGACGATCGGTGAGCAGACGGTTTTTGTTCGCGAAGAGATCGTCTGGTCCCACCCCTTCTGCAATCTCCTGCATTTCGCCCGCAGTGGTCCAGGTGCCCGCGGCAACGACCCGCGCATCCTGATTGTCGCGCCGATGTCCGGCCATTATGCGACGCTGCTGCGCGGGACGGTCGAGGCGCTGCTGCCGAGTGCCGATGTCTACATCACCGACTGGATCGACGCCCGCATGGTCCCGATGACGGAAGGCAGCTTCGATTTCGACGACTACGTCGACTACGTCATCGAGATGCTGCATTTCCTCGGTCAGGACACGCATGTGATCGCTGTCTGTCAGCCGTCCGTTCCGGTGCTGGCGGCCGCTGCCGTGATGGAAGAAGCCAATGATCCGCTGTCGCCGTCGTCGATGACGCTGATGGGCGGCCCGATCGACACGCGCATCAACCCGACGGCGGTCAACCAGCTTGCCCAGGAGCGGTCGCTGCAGTGGTTCTCCGACAATGTCATCATGAACGTGCCCTGGCCGCAGCCGGGCTTCATGCGTCCGGTCTATCCCGGCTTCCTGCAGCTTTCGGGTTTCATGTCGATGAATCTCGACCGGCATCTGGTCGCCCACAAGGAATTCTTCATGCACCTGGTGAAGAACGACGGCGAGCCGGAAAAACATCGCGATTTCTACGACGAATATCTCGCCGTCATGGATCTGACCGCCGAATTCTACCTGCAGACGGTCGAGCAGGTGTTCATCAAGCATTCCCTGCCGAAGGGCGAGTTGATGCATCGCGGCAAACGCGTCGATCCCGCGGCCATCCGCAAGGTGGCGCTTCTGACCGTCGAAGGTGAGAACGACGACATCTCAGGCGTCGGCCAGACCGAGGCGGCGCAGACCATCTGCGTCAACATTCCCGAAAATATGCGCATGCATTATCTTCAGCCGGATGTCGGCCACTATGGTGTTTTCAACGGCTCGCGGTTCCGCCGCGAGATCGCGCCGCGCATCATCAATTTCGTCCGCGAGCATTCCCGTTCCGCCGTCAAGCCGCCGGTGCCGCGCGTCATCAAGGGCGGTCGCAGCGCCTGATTTAGGCGCAGCTGAATTAGCAAAACGGATTCAAGGCCTTGTCCGATTTTATGGGCAATCGTCTTGAAGGCCGTTGTTGCGGTAACCACATCGATTTCAGCGTTCGGTATCCTGCCGGGCGCGGAAAGCGAGGGATACCCGCACGATGAACCAGTCAGCATTGCTTCGACCGGATTGGACTCCGGCTACCATTGCCCTGATGATTCTCGGCTTCATGGTTTTCTGGCCTCTGGGTCTTGCCATGCTTGCCTACATCATCTTCGGCGACCGTCTGCGCGGCTTCAAGCGTGACGTCAACCAGGCGACCGATGGCTTCTTTGCCTCCTGCCGCCGTTCGAACGGCCGGCACCGCCCGCACTTCTCGACCGGCAATGTCGCCTTCGACGACTGGCGCAAGGCCGAGATCGACCGGATCGAGGAAGAGCGCCGCAAGCTCGATGAAATGCGCGAGGAATTCGACGCCTACATGCGCGAACTTCGCCGCGCCAAGGACCAGGAAGAGTTCGATCGCTTCATGCGTGACCGCAGGAACGCCAAGCGTGACGACAACGGCCCGGTCGCTGAATACCAGACGCCGTGAAGGCCTGAACGCTGAAAGTGACCGGCATCTTCCGATGCCGGTTTTTCTATGTCCGCTCCCCCGGCGAATCGGGTAGAAAACAACCATGTTCTCGCTTCTGAAAACAAGGCCGAAAGCCCGAAAACCGGCGCCGCCCGAAACGCGGACGCTCGATGTAGCCGGCCGGCTGATGCCGCTGACCATCAAGCAGCACGACCGGGCGACGCGCATCACCTTGCGCATAGAGCCGGGCGGCCGGGCCTTGAAGATGACCGTGCCGAAAGGTCTTGCGGCGCGCGAGGTCAATGCCTTTCTCGACCGGCACCAGGGTTGGCTGCTGACCAAACTTGCCAAGTTTTCGACTGATGCCGGCCTGCGCGACGGCGGCGAAATTCCCTTTCGCGGCGTTTCCCATCGGATCCAGCATACCGGCAGCTTGCGCGGCCTGACAGAAGCGGTTTCCGTCGATGGCAGACCGGTGCTGCTGGTCAGCGGAATGGAGGAACATGTCGGGCGGCGCATCGCGGCCTTTCTCAAGAAAGAGGCGCGCGCCGACCTCGTAAAACTGGCGACGCTGCATGCCGGCACGATCCGGGCGCCGATCCGCTCGATCTCGATGAAGGATACCCGCAGCCGCTGGGGCTCGTGTTCGTCGGAAGGAAATCTGAGCTTTTCCTGGCGTATCGTCATGGCGCCGCCGTCGGTGATCGATTATCTCGCCGCCCACGAAGTTGCCCATCTCAAGGAAATGAACCACGGCCCGCACTTCTGGACGCTTTGCCGCAAGCTTTGCCCCGGTATGGAAGAGGCAAAGACTTGGCTGAAGCGGCATGGCAGCCAGTTGCACGCCATTGATTTCGACTAATTCAAGTCACCCGGAAATGTGCGGCGGTTCCTGGAGAACGACATGCATAAAAACAAGGCGCTAAAGCCCGTCGCATGAATCCAGTTTGATGCGACGCGCTTGAGCCGAAAGCCGCGCTAAATACAGCTTTCCATGCAAATTGGCTCGACTCTTGCCGCATTTCGTGTCACTTCGCTGCCATGAAACCGGATATCAAGATCTGTGGCTTGAAGACGCCTGAAGCTGTCGATCGCGCGCTGAAACGCGGCGCGACCCACATCGGTTTTATCTTTTTCGAAAAGAGCCCGCGCTATATCGAACCGGACCTGGCGGCAAAACTTGCCGAGCCGGCGCGCGGCAAGGCGAAGATCGTCGCCGTTGTCGTCGATCCCAGCAATGACGAACTGGACGAGATCGTCTCGCTGCTGAAGCCGGATATTCTGCAGCTGCACGGCAATGAGAGCCCCGAACATGTGCTGACCATAAAGGCGCTCTATGGTCTGCCGGTCATGAAGGTATTTTCGGTGCGCACGGCCGATGATCTGAAGCGTGTCGAGGCCTATATCGGCATCGCCGATCGTTTCCTCTTCGATGCAAAAGCGCCGAAGGGGTCCGAATTGCCGGGTGGTAACGGCATTTCCTTCGACTGGAGCCTTCTCGCCTGGCTCGATGGCAGCATCGACTACATGCTGTCCGGCGGGCTGAACAAGAACAATGTCGCGGATGCGCTGGCCAATACCAAGGCACGTGGTATCGACGTCTCTTCGGGCGTCGAAACTGCGCCTGGCGTCAAGAGCGTCGCAATGATCGATGAATTTTTCGATGCGGTTGAAGAGGCGGATGCGCCTGTCATGGCCTCAGGGAGTTGAGAGTGAACGAGACGCCTAAACCGAATTCCTTCCGCTCCGGGCCTGATGAAGACGGCCGCTTCGGCATCTATGGCGGTCGTTTCGTTGCCGAAACATTAATGCCCTTGATCCTCGATCTGCAGGACGAGTGGGAAAAGGCCAAGAACGATCCGGCATTCCAGGCCGAATTGAAGCATCTCGGCGCCCATTATATCGGCCGCCCGAGCCCGCTCTATTTCGCCGAGCGGCTGACGGCGGAACTCGGCGGCGCGAAGATCTACTTCAAGCGCGAGGAGCTGAACCACACCGGCTCGCATAAGATCAACAATTGTATCGGCCAGATCCTGCTTGCCAAGCGCATGGGCAAGACCCGGATCATCGCCGAAACCGGCGCCGGCCAGCATGGTGTCGCCTCGGCCACCGTCGCCGCCCGCTTCGGCCTTCCCTGCGTCGTCTATATGGGCGCCACCGACGTCGAGCGTCAGGCGCCCAACGTTTTCCGCATGAAGCTGCTCGGCGCCGAGGTCAAACCGGTGACAGCCGGCAGCGGCACGCTGAAGGACGCGATGAACGAGGCGCTGCGCGACTGGGTCACCAATGTCGAGGATACCTATTACCTGATCGGAACGGCGGCTGGTCCGCATCCCTATCCGGAGATGGTCCGCGATTTCCAGTCGGTGATCGGTACCGAAGCGAAACAGCAGATGCTGGCAGCCGAAGGCCGCCTGCCGGATCTCGTCATCGCTGCCGTCGGCGGCGGTTCGAATGCGATCGGCATCTTCCATCCTTTCCTGGATGATCCCACCGTCAAGATCGTCGGCGTCGAAGCCGGCGGCAAGGGCCTGCAGGGCGACGAACATTGCGCGTCGATCACCGCCGGTTCGCCGGGCGTGCTGCACGGCAACCGCACCTATCTGCTGCAGGATGGCGACGGCCAGATCAAGGAAGGCCATTCGATTTCCGCCGGTCTCGATTATCCCGGCATCGGCCCCGAACATTCCTGGCTGAACGATACCGGCCGCGTCGACTATGTTCCGATCATGGATCATGAAGCGCTCGAGGCCTTCCAGACTCTGACCCGCCTCGAAGGCATCATCCCGGCGCTCGAGCCGTCGCATGCGATTGCCGAGGTGATCAAACGCGCACCGAAGATGGGCAAGGACGAGATCATCCTGATGAACCTCTCCGGCCGCGGCGACAAGGATATCTTCACCGTCGGCAAGATTCTGGGAATGGGACTGTAAGACATGACCGCACGCATGGACAAACGCTTTGCCGAGCTGAAGGCCGAGGGCCGTCCGGCGCTCGTGACCTATTTCATGGGCGGCGATCCTGACTACGATACCTCGCTCGGCATCATGAAGGCGCTGCCGGAGGCGGGCTCCGACATCATCGAGCTCGGCATGCCCTTTTCCGATCCGATGGCCGACGGCCCGGCGATCCAGCTGGCCGGCCAGCGTGCGCTGAAAGGCGGCCAGACGCTGAAGAAGACGCTGCAGCTGGCGGCCGATTTCCGCAAGAGCAACGATTCGACGCCGATCGTGATGATGGGCTACTACAATCCGATCTATATTTACGGCGTCGAGAAATTCCTCGATGACGCGATCGCCGCCGGTATCGACGGCCTGATCGTCGTCGACCTGCCGCCCGAAATGGATGACGAACTCTGCATTCCGGCGATCCGCAAAGGCATCAATTTCATCCGCCTTGCGACGCCGACGACGGATGAAAAGCGCCTGCCGAAGGTTTTGAAGAACACCTCAGGTTTCGTCTATTACGTCTCGATGAACGGCATCACCGGGTCGGCGCTGCCGGATCCGTCGCTGGTTTCGGGCGCGGTCGAACGCATCAAGCAGCACACCGAGCTGCCCGTCTGCGTCGGCTTTGGCGTCAAGACGGCGGAACATGCAAAGGTCATCGGCGGTTCGGCCGACGGTGTCGTGGTCGGCACCGCCATCGTCAACCAGGTGGCGACCAGCCTGACGAGTGACGGCAAGGCAACGGCGGACACGGTTCAGGCCGTTGCCACGCTGGTGCGCGGCCTTTCCACGGGAACCCGTTCGGCGCGCCTTGTTGCTGCCGAATAGTTTGCCCACATTGGCACTAAAGCATGTCGCGCGAAGTGTGCAGCGGTTTGCGGCAACGACATGCGGGAAAACAAAGACCTGAAGCGTCGGCCAGGCAATTCTGACAGCCCGGGACGCGCTTTAGTTAATCAGGAGTATACGAGTTGAACTGGATCACCAACTACGTTCGCCCGCGGATCAATTCCATGCTGGGCCGTCGCGAAGTGCCGGAGAATCTCTGGATCAAGTGCCCGGAAACCGGCGAGATGGTCTTCCACAAGGATCTGGAAGGCAACAAATGGGTCATCCCGGCCTCCGGTTATCACATGAAGATGCCGGCCAAGGCCCGCCTGGTCGATCTTTTCGACAATGGCGAGTTCGAATCGCTGCCGCAGCCGAAGGTCGCCCAGGACCCGCTGAAGTTCCGCGATTCGAAGAAATATAGCGATCGCCTGCGCGACAGCCGCCTGAAGACCGAACAGGAGGATACGATCCTCGCCGGCCTCGGAAAGGTGCAGGGTCTGAAGCTCGTCGCCGTCGTGCACGAGTTCAACTTCATCGGCGGTTCGCTCGGCATGGCCGCCGGCGAGGCGATCGTCAAGGCTTTCGAGCGTGCGACCTCCGAAAAGTGCCCGCTGGTGATGTTCCCCGCTTCCGGCGGCGCGCGCATGCAGGAAGGCATCCTGTCGCTGATGCAGCTGCCGCGCACGACCGTTGCCGTCGACCTGCTGAAGGAATCTGGTCAGCCCTACGTCGTCGTCCTGACCAACCCGACCACGGGCGGCGTCACCGCCTCCTACGCCATGCTCGGCGATATTCATCTGGCCGAACCGGGGGCCGAAATCGGCTTTGCCGGCAAGCGCGTCATCGAGCAGACATTGCGTGAAAAACTGCCCGAAGGCTTCCAGACCTCCGAATATCTCTTGGAGCATGGTATGGTGGACATGGTCGTCAAGCGTCACGACATTCCGGAAACGCTGGCGCGTCTCCTGAAGATCCTGACGAAGAAGCCCGTCTCGGCGGCGAATGACATGAATAGCGGCGCGATCGCCCTGGCGGCGAGCGCCTGATAACCGATAAGCAGGCGGGGTGCCAAATTGATACCCAGGGGCCAAACCGCGGTGAGTGAGGCAGCACAGGAGATTGAAAAGCTCATGGGATTGCATCCCAAGGGCTTCGACTTGTCGCTGGATCGCATCACCCGTCTTCTCGATGTGCTCGGCAATCCGCACATTAAATTGCCGCCGGTGATCCATGTCGCCGGCACCAACGGCAAGGGCTCGGTCACCGCCTTCTGCCGGGCTCTGCTCGAAGCCGGCGGCTACAGCGCTCACGTTCACACCTCGCCGCATCTCGTCAATTGGCACGAGCGTTATCGCATCGGTGTCAAGGGCGGGCGCGGGCAGCTTGTCGATGACGCCGTCTTTGCCGAGGCCCTGCGCCGGGTGGCAAATGCCAATGCAGGACAGCATATCACCGTCTTCGAAATCCTGACGGCAGTCACCTTCATCCTGTTTTCCGAACAGCCGGCCGATGCCGCGATCATCGAAGTCGGTCTCGGCGGCCGGTTCGATGCCACCAACGTCATTTCCGATCCGGCCGTCTCGGTGATCATGCCGATTTCGCTGGATCATCAGCCCTATCTCGGCGACCGGGTCGAGCTGATCGCCGCCGAAAAAGCCGGCATCATGAAGCCCGGATTTCCCGTCGTCATCGGTCATCAGGAATATGATGCGGCTCTCGACGTGCTGATGTCGACGGCCGAACGGCTGCATTGCCCGAGCGCCGTCTTCGGACAGGATTTCATGGCGCATGAGGAATATGGCCGGCTCGTCTACCAGGACGAATTCGGTCTTGCCGACCTGCCGCTGCCGCGCCTTCCCGGTCGCCATCAATATGCCAATGCCGCCGCCGCCATTCGCGCCGTCAAGGCCGCGGGTTTCACCGTCACCGAGACTATGATGGAAAAGGCGATGAATCTCGTGGAATGGCCGGGCCGGCTGCAGCGCCTGGGCGAAGGCCGGCTGCTGGCGCATGCGCCCGCCGGCGCCGAGATCTGGATCGATGGCGGGCATAATCCCGGTGCCGGCGAAGTGATCGCCGAGGCCATGGCCAATTTCGAAGAGCGCCAGTCACGGCCGCTTTTCCTGATTATCGGCATGATCAACACCAAGGACCCGGTCGGCTATTTCAAGGCCTTTGCCGGATTGGTCGAGAAGGTTTTCTGCGTGCCGATCCGCGGCAGCGACGCGATGATCGACCCGGTGATATTGTCGAACGCCGCTTATGATGCCGGCTTGGTTGCCGAACCGATGTCGACGGTCGGCGATGCGCTGGAAGCCATCAAAGCCGTCCTCGATCCGGAAGGCCTACCCCCGCGCATCCTCGTCGGCGGCTCTCTCTATCTCGTCGGCGATGTGCTTTCCGACAACGGCACGCCCCCAAGATAAAGGGCGCGAAGTGAAGGTTGCGACATGAAAAAAGCCCGGTCGAACCGGGCTTTTTCGTTCATGCGATCTCAGTAGGGGGCGATATCAATCAGGCAGCGCTCGAAATCCAGTTCGAAAGCGCGGTCTTCGGCTTGGCGCCGACAGAGATATCGGCAACTTCGCCGCCCTTGAAAATTGCAAGGGTCGGAATGGAGCGCACACCGAATTGTGCGGCGAGTTCCGGGTTTTCATCGATATTCAGCTTGGCGACCTTGACCTTGCCTTCCATCTCGACGGCGATTTCTTCGAGGCTCGGCGCAATCATCTTGCACGGGCCGCACCATTCAGCCCAGAAATCGACGACGACGGGTTCTGCAGATTCCAGAACTTCCGACTGGAAGTTGTTGATATCGACTTTCACGGTAGCCATGGGCTGCTCCTTTAATTCAAGTGTTGAACCACATGTGATGGTGCGGTGCCAAATTTTCAATGTCCGGTATTTCACTTTGTCTTGACCGCTGCAAGCGCCAAACCGAGCGCCTTTTCGCTCAGCGTGTAGAGCGAGGCATTTTCGGTATAGACGAGCATGCAATCGATCGGCTTGTCGGGATAGAGCGGCGCCAGGATTTCGCGATAGATCGCCAGCTGCGCCCGGTGCGCAAAGGGGATAGCCGCCTCGGTCGCCGGCGGCACCCGATTGGTCTTGTAATCGAGAATGACAACCCGATCGGCAAGGACGGCAAGCCGGTCGATGCGGCCGGAGACGGCATAACGCCTGTCATCGAGCGTCAATGTTCCCATGATCGAGACCTCGGGCTGGGCCTCAGTCCCGAGGACTGCCTGCAGGCCCTCTTCGTCCAATAGTTTCAGAACCGAATCGACAAGCTTGCGCCGTTCGGCTTCCGGCCAGAACCGCGCCGCCCGTTCGGCATAGCGGCCGGCGGCATCCGCCCGTTCGGCAGGTGGAATTTCGGGAAGCGCCTGCAGCATGCGATGGATCAGCCGGCCCTTCTCCAGCGAACGATCGCTGCGCTCCTTCTCGCCAAACAGCGGAGATGCAACGAGCAAACCACCCTCGTCTTCATCGATGATCGTCCCGGCGCCGGAGGGGCTGAGCGGCCGCGGCAGCTCGGCCTGCGGCGGCAATGGCCGCAACAGACCGTCCGGCAAGGCCTCTTCGCTGTCGCGCTCCTGGGCGCGGTCGGCACGCTCGAAGCGGCGTTCGACGGGCGGCACGCGCCATTTGATCCCCGGCCATTCCCCATCGGGACTGGAGAAAGTAGCCGCCTGCACATGCGGATGGTCGTCGCGCAGTGCCGTCGAAATCATCATATGCCAGGTGTCGTTATTCAAGCGCACGCCGCGATAGCCGCAGACGACCAGCCGGTCGGCGGCACGCGTCATGGCGACATAAAGCAATCGGCGGTACTCTTCCTCCGCCAGCATCTGGATTCGAACGGCGTCGTTCTGGGTTAACGAATTGGCGAGATCGGAGACGGGAACCCAGACGGGCATCGGCGGCTCGTCGGCGTCGGTCTCGATCAGCCGCAGCTTCGGCAGATGCGTATGGGTGAAGGCCTTCGAACCGCCGTCGACGAGGAAAACGATCGGCGCCTCAAGGCCCTTGGAGGCGTGCACCGTCATGATCCGCACTTCGTTGCGGCCCTTATCCTGCTCCCGCTTCACCACCGGGGCTTCGAGCTCCAGCGTCGAGATGAAGGATTGCAGCCCGGGAAGGCCGGAACTCTCGTGGTCGAGGGTGAAGGTCAGGAATTCGTCGAGGATATCGCTGACCTCGGTGCCGAGCCGGGCAAGGAATTGCCGCCGCCCGCCATGGCTGCCCAGCACACGCGCATAGAAATCATGAACCGAGAGGCTCCTGGATTGCCGAAGGAACAGCTCCAGCTTCTCGACGGCTGCACGGAAACGTTCGGTGCCGTCGGCGGCGAAGCTTTTGAGATGGTGCCAGGCGCTCTGATTGTCGCCGCGGAGCGCGGCGATCGCAAAGATATCGTCTTCGGAGAGATCGAAAAGCGGGCTCTTGAGCACGGCGGCGAGCGAAAGATCGTCTTCCGGCAGCAGCAGGAAACGGCCGAGCGCCAGCAGATCCTGCACGGCGATATGGCTGGTCAGCACCAGCCGGTCGGCGCCGGCGACCGGAATGTCGCCGCGGCGTTTCAAGGCGCGCGTCAACGCATTGACGAAGGCGTCGCGTTTGCGCACCAGCACCAGGATATCGCCGGCCTCGATCAGGCGCTCCTTGCCTTTGTCGACGATCGTTTCGCGGCCGACAAGAGTGCCGACCGAATGGGCGATCCGTCGTGCCAGGATTGCGGCTGGCGCGCTTTCCGGCGTGGCATCGAAAGGCGCCGTCCAGTCCTCCTCCTTCACCACCGCTTCCGGCGCGACCATCTCCCAGAGATCGACGGCGCCGGGATGTCCGATGCGGCTGGAGCGATGCACGACCGGTTCGCCGAGTGCGCTGAGGCCGCGTGAGTTGTCGGGCTCCCTGAAAATATGGTCGACGGCTTCGAGCACGTCGGCGGTCGAGCGGAAGGAGAGCGGCAGCCGGACGGAGGAAAAACTCTGGCCGCTGTCGGACACGCGCCGCCGTGTCCGGTCGCTTTCCTCGGAAAAACGCTCGGGCCGGGCGCCCTGGAAGGAATAGATCGACTGTTTCTCGTCGCCGACGGCAAACAGCGTGCGCACGACCGGCCGGGCGCTTTCGCCGGAGAAGAAATCCTCGGCGAGCGACTGGATGACGCTCCACTGGATCGGGCTGGTATCCTGCGCTTCATCGACGAGGATATGGTCGATGCCGCGATCGAGCTTGTAGTGGATCCAGGGGCCGACGCCGCTTTTCGTCAAAAGGTCGGCGGTGCGGGTGATCAGATCCTCGAAATCGAGTTGGCTGCGCTGCTTCTTCAGTTCCTCATAGTCGTGATTCAATCGGTCTGCGAGCACGAGTGCTGCATGTGTGGCGCCGTACATCCGTATCAGTTTCAGCCGGTCGCGGCTTGCGGCGACATGTGCGCGGGCAGCGGCGATCGCCTCCGTCAGTTGCGGTGCTTCGGTCAGCATGGCCTTGACCGTGAATTGCGAGTCCGCCTTCGGCTCACCCTTCACGGTCAGAAAGATTTTCTCGAGAAACTCGGCGCGCTTAGTCTCATCGCTTTCCCGCCCGGCAAGCCTGAGGCCGTAGGCAACCTCCTGCGCCTTCGCGCCGCCCTTCTGGTCGGCAAGCGACAGATAAAGCTCCAGCATGTGGCCGGAAAGCTCAGGCAGCGGCCAATATTGCGCCGCGATCCGGTCCTCCGTGTCGTCGGGGGCAAGACCAAGCCGTTGGCGCAGAACCATCTCGATACCGCCCTGCCGCTCGGCCATTGCGGTGAAACGACGGATGGCGTTGCGGTTGGCGACGATGTCGCCGAGCAGATTCTCCAGCCCGGATTCGTCGCCGAGATCGAGCACATAGGCGAAGGCCTCGGCAAGGGCGCTGTCTGCCTCCGGCGCGGTCGCCGTCAGCAGCGCCCGGCGCGCATCGGAAAGCAGTGATTCCGCCGCACGGTCGTCGAGAACCGAGAAATGCCCGGCGACGTTGGCCTCCAGCGGGAACTGATGCAGCAGCGCCTCGCAAAAGGCATGGATCGTCTGGATCTTCAGCCCACCGGGTGTCTCCAGCGCCTTGGCAAACAGCCGGCGGGCTTCGGCAAGCTTTATTCCGTCAGGCGCCGTCCCCTCGATCTGGGCGATCCGCCGGCTCAGATCGTCATCGTCGAGCACCACCCAGTCCGCCAGCCGCTCGAAGACGCGGTTCGACATTTCGGAGGCTGCAGCCTTGGTATAGGTGAGGCACAAAATCGCGGAGGGCCGCGCCCCGGCAAGCAGGAGACGGATGACGCGCTGGGTCAACACATGCGTCTTGCCGGAACCGGCATTGGCCGAGACCCATGCGGAACGCTCGGGATCGGAGGCAATCGCCTGCTGGATCGTCGTCCAGCCGATCCAGGCGCCCGGATCATCGTCGCTCGGAAGTGGCGTTACATCACTCATCGCCGCCGCCCTCCTCGGTCTCGGCCGTCGACCATTCGGAGACGCGGGCGAGATGATCATAATCGCCGCCGAAATCGAATTGCTGTGCCGGGATCAGCCGCGAGGTGAAGCCTTTCTCGCCGGATTGCAGCAAGCTCACGAACTTGACCAGCTGATCGATCGATTCCGCGGCGAGATCCATCGCCGATTTCGCCTTGTCGCTGCGCGCCGAGCTCTCATTGTTGACGATGTCGACCAGAAAACGGCGTCCCGGCCGCAGGCGCACATAGAGCAGGTCCTGCGGCACGAGACTGCCGGCATCACGGAAGGCGCCGGCGCTCAAGGCCGCCGCTTCGAGCGCAAGCTGCGGATCGAGAAGCACACGGGCCTGCGCCGGCGAGGGATTGTAGCCGGTCTTGTAGTCGATGATATCGGCGGCGTTCGGTCCGGTGATGTCGATCCTGTCGGCAACGCCGTTGAGCCGGATATTGATTGCTTCCAGTTCGACGCCGCCCCGCACCTCCGTCAGCGTCTTGCGGATGCCGGGCCGCCGGCCGGCCTCCCAGTCGAGGAAGGCGCGGGCCACCGCGCGAAAGCGCGGCCGCCAGACGGCATCGATATGCGGCGGCAGCTGCTCCATGTCGAAAAGCTCGGAAAGGATGCGCTCCATCGCCGCCGCCGCATGCGGCGTACCGGCAACATGGGCTTCGCGAATGAACCGGTCGATGATCTTGTGGTAGAGCGTGCCGCGCTCGGCCGCGCCCGGATCGCGGTTGAACGCATCGACAGGATCGAGCCGCAGAATGCGGCGGGCATAGATGGCGTAGGGGTCGCGGCGCAGCCGGCCAACCTCGCTGAAAGAGTAGGATGTCGGCTGCAGCGCCAGCGGCGGTTTCGGCGAGGGCCGCTGCGCCGGTGTTTGGGCATCGCCGCGATCGATCAGGCCGGCCCATCGAAGAAACCGGTTGCCGCGTCCCTTCGATTCCGCTTCGAACGCCTCTCCGGCAAGCGCCAGCAGCCGCTGCAGCCAGCGCGAGGCGACCGTCGGCGTCGACCCCTGGCGCAGCGCGCGCGAATAGATCAGATGGCGCGTGCCGTTTGCCATCTCGAAGTCATGCGCCAGCTGGCCGATGCGCCGTTCCGGCGGCTCGAGGCCGATCTCCGTCTTCATCATCCGCGGAATGAAGGGATTGTTGGCAGTCTGCCCCGGCCAGGTGCCCTCGTTCAGGCCGCCGATAATCAGCGTATCGACGCTCTGCAGGCGGGCTTCCAGCGTGCCGAAGATGAAGAGGCGGGGATGGCTGAGCGCCCGCGGCTTCACCGCATGACCGGCGGCAAGGGCTGC
Source organism: Rhizobium leguminosarum bv. trifolii WSM2297 (assembly GCF_000271845.1). The sequence continues at coordinate 3,631,277 of NZ_JH719395.1, forward strand.
CATGATGTCGATCCATTGCGGTCCGTCGGCTTCCATCTGGCCGTTGGTATCGATCACTTCGCTGAGCAGGGCAGCGAGCGCATCGCCGGCTTCATCAGACCAGAGATCGGCGAGATTACCGCGCGGATCGACAGCCACCGCTTCAAGCGAACGACCGGTGCGCTCCGCCCATTCGGACAAGGTGAAACTCGAGGTCTTCCCACGATCTTCCGGCCGATGCCGCATCAAGGCCGAAGCCAGAGGCTCGGTTGCTTGTGTGACCCGGCGGGCAAGGTCGTATGCGGCCTCGGCTGCGTCAGGCGCAAGCGCCTTTCGCCATTGCGGCGCGTGCCTGTCCTCGGCCTGTTCGGCAAGCTGATGGGTCAGCAATGGCTCGAGCCGGCTGATATCCACCTCCGCCACGCCGCCGCGCAGCGCCAGCAGTTCGAGCGCCTGGGTCGCCGAAATCAAGGCGTCGCGTTCCAGGCCGAAACGCGCCAGCGGATGTTTGAGCAGCGAGACGATCGCCACCGGATCGCCCGGTCGCAGCGCTGCCTCCAGCAGCAATTGCAGAAGCGTGCCCTGCGGCGTGGCCGCAAGCGGTGTACCCGCCGAATCGTCGGCGAGGATTCCGAAGCGGGAAAGCTCGGCCATTACCCGCCGGGCGAGATTGCGGTCCGGCGTGATGAGCGCCGCCCGGCTCTCGCCGTCCTGCCCCGGTCTTTCCAGGGCAAGTCGGAGCGCGATGGCAATCGCTGTTGCTTCCTCGCGCTCGTTGGCGGCTTCGATCAGCGAAACGTCGGCGAAGGCTGAAGACAGAGCTCCCCCCGGCAGCTCGCTCTTCCACGCCCCCCAATCGCTGGTCGCCTCCGATGGGGTGAGCGCCCGAGACAGGACTTCGGCGCGCCGGTCGAGATCGGCCTCCGGCCTGTCGAGGGCCGTCACCTCGGCACGCGTCAGCTTCAGCCGCTTCAGCAACGACGACAGGCCATATTGTGGGTGGCTACGGCTTGCAGGATTGGCGTATTGGCCGGGTGCCGGTTCGGGCGCGACCATCTGCCAATGGGTCTCAGGCATGGAGAGGTCGAGGCCCGGAAGCACGATCACCCCTTCCGGCATATTGGCGACGGCGGCGATCAAATCGGCGGTGGCGGGAACGGAACCGGTCGAACCGGCAATGATAATCGGACCGGCGGGTTGCGTCGCCGAAAGCCTGGATGCTTCGGCGCGGAGAATGGCGTTTCGGTGCCGCGCCGGCGAGGATTTGCCGAGTTCGGAAAGCCGCTCCGGCCAGAAGGCGCTGGCGATCTGCAGGAATTCCGCCGTCAGCTGCCACCAGGCGGCATAATCGCCGGTGTCGAGTTTCGACAGTTCCGACCAGTCGAGATCCTCGGTTTCGATGGAATCGATCAGCTCGGCGAGGTTGCGGGCGAGCCAGATCGCATCCGCCGGGCTTGCCGGGGCGACGAGCGGCGAATCCGAATGAATGTGGCGGACGATCTCCGGCAGCTTGTTTCGCCACGCGAGAATCAGGCGGGCAAGCTCCAGCAGGCGGGCGGTATTCGACAGCGGCTGGGCGAGATCGATCGTTGCCGGCAGCGCCTCATCGAAATAGCCGCTATCGTCGTCGGTTTCGCCGAGAGGACGAATAACCGGCAGGATCGCCGAACGGCCGCCGAGCAGATCCACGAATTCCGAACGCAGCACACGCACGGCGCGCCGCGTCGGCAGGTAGATCGTCACCCTGGAAAGCGACAGCGGATCATCGGTCTCATGCCGGAAGAGCGGCGTCAGCCGGCCGTCGCAAAGCGTCGTCGCCAGCGTTTTCAGGAAGGAGAGGCCCGCCGGGATCGTCAGAATGCGTGGCTGATGCCGCTCCGCCATATCTCACGCAAACGTCCGCAGCCGTCGGATCGTTTCCTCCGCTTCGCCGATCGCCTCCGGCGTTCCCACCGTCAGCCAGTGGCCTTCGAGCACCATGCCGAACAGTCGCCCGCGCGCGATCGCCTTGTCGAAATAAATATTGAGGTTGAACGCATCCTTTGGCGCGTCATCGAGCAAGGACGGGTTCATGACGATCGCTCCGGCATAGACCACGGGATTGGACGGGTCGTCGCGATACCGCGTCAGCCGGCCGTCAGCCGCCATGCCGAAATCATTCCGGCCGTTATGCCCTGTCGTATCCTCAATCCCAACGCAAAGCAGTGCCATGTCCATGCGCTCGGCATCGAAGAATCCGGCTAAGCGCTCCAAGTTCGTCGGCCGCCCCGGCTGTTCGCCGATCCAGAAGAGATCGGCATTCATGACGAAAACGTTCTCGCGATCAAGCAGCGTCAGACCCTTCGCCAGCCCGCCGCCGGAATTCATCAGCGCTTCCCGTTCATCGGAAATGATGATGTCGAGGTCGCGATAGGCCTTGAGATGGTCGAGCATCTGGCCGGCAAAGTGGTGAACATTGACAACGACCCGTTCGACGCCGGCCGCAACCAGCGAATCCAGCGCATAATCGATCATCGGCTTGCCGTCGATTTTCACCAGCGGCTTCGGGATCGTGTCGGTGATCGGGCGCATACGGGTGCCGAGACCCGCGGCCAGTACCATGGCTTGTCTGATGGTCATGCTGATCCGGAACTTATGATTCGCTTTGGCCTATTCCAGCCCTTGCGGACCAATCGCGCAAGGGGGCAAGCGCTTCGTGCTCGAACGCGACCTGGAGATAGGCAAGCGTTCGCGGCATATGTTTGAGATAGCCGGGCTTGCCGTCGCGCTGCAACAGCCGCACCCAGAGACCGGCAAGTTTGCAATTGCGCTGCGCCGACATTATCGCCCAGACTTTCATGAATCCGGCCTCGTCAAAGCCGCCCTGGGCGCGGCGCAGGGTGAGGTAATCGTCCATCAACTGCCGGAAGAGCTCCGGTTCGATCGTTGCGCGCGCATCCTGGACGATGGAGGCAAGGTCATAGGCGGTCGGGCCGATCATCGCATCCTGGAAGTCGATGATGCCGACCTTGCCAATACCGCTTTCCCCCTCGCGCCAGATGATGTTGGGCGAATGGAAGTCGCGCAGCAGCAGGTTCTTCTCGGCTGTGGCGAGCTCGTCGATGAGCGCGTCCCAGATCGCCAGATACTCCGCCCGTTCGGTATCGGTGGGAGGTGTGCCGCGCTTCCAGGCCATATGCCAATCGAGCACAAGCTGCACTTCCATCTTCATTGCCGTGCGGTCGAAGTCCGGAATGTGATGGGTATGCGTTGTCGAAACCGGGATATCCTGCGGAATCTGGATGGAATGAAGATGGGCGAGGCAGGCGACGCTTTGCCGGTAACGTTCGGCGATCGGCCGCCCGTCGTCATCAAGAACGCCTTCCGTGCCGAGATCCTCCATCAGCAGGATGCCCTGCTGATAATCGACCTTGTAGATCTCCGGCGTCGCAAACCCTCGCCCGCGCAACACATCGGCAATCGCAACGAAAGGGTAGGCGTTCTGTGCCAGATGCGCCACCTTGGGGTAGGGCTTGCCATCATAGACCGGCGGGCCCTCGGGATGCGGGCGCCAATCCATCAGTATTTTTCGCGGGCCACCGTTCGGATAGATCGCCTCATAGGCGCGCAGCGAAGCGTCACCGGTCAGGAAGCGGCGTTTGACATCGGGATAGCCGGCTTGGTCGAGGAAGGCGCGGATCGCCAGGACCCTGCGGATCCGCGAAGCCTGCGGATCTATGGCTTTGATCGTTGCCCGGCGGCCGCTGCCCTCATGTTCCAGCCTCAGGGCAATGCGCCCGGCGGGCAGTTCGCCCTCAGCCATCTCCGGCCATTCGACGAGACAGATGCCGCTCTCCAGGGCCTCGTCGAAGCCGAGTTCCGTCAGTTCGGCCGGATCGCCGAGCCGGTAGAGATCGAAATGCGAAATGGCGATGCGCAGATCGTAAGATTGCACCAGCGTGAAGGTCGGGCTCGGGACTTCGAGCCCCTCGTCGTCGGCCATGGCGCGCAGGATCGCCCGGGCGAGCGAGGATTTGCCGGCGCCGAGATCGCCGGAAAGGGCAAGACAGTCGCCGGCTTTCAGCGCCAGCGCCAGGTCTTCGCCGAGTCGAATGGTAGCCGCCTCGTCTTTCAGGAAAAGCGAGATCGTATCGGTGGTCGTCATTCGGCGGCCGCGGTATGCGGGACATTCACCGAGGGGATACGGCAGACGACGGTGGTGCCTTTGCCGGGCTCGCTGTCGATCGTCACGTCGCCATGATGCAGGCTGACGAAGCTGTCGACGATCGAGAGACCGAGGCCGGCACCGCCGCGCTTGCCGCTTTTTGCTCCTGTGGCAAAACGGTCGAAGACGGTGGCGATCATGTCAGGCGAGATGCCGGGGCCGCGATCGCTGACGGCGAAGACGAAATCCGTGCCTTCGCGACGGCATTCGAGCGAGATCGAGCTGCCCTCGGGCGAGAAGTTCGCCGCATTGGAAAGCAGCTTCAGAAGGATCTGCTTCAGCCGCTGCGGATCGGCGACGATCGAGCCGAGATAGGCCGGTGCGGTGATTTCAAGCGCGACGCCGCTTTCGTGCAGGCGATCGGCGATCTGCATCGAGACGTCGTCGAGCAGGTCGTTGAGATCGATATCCGCATAGTTCAGGCGCATGATGCCGGCATCGACGGTGGCAAGGTCGAGGATATCGTTGACGAGCGTCAGGAGAACCGAGGACGAGGTCGAGATATGGTCGATATATTCGGCCTGCCTCTCGTTCAGCGGCCCGACGCCCTGCGTGCGCAGCAGGTCGGTGAAGCCGATGATATTGGTCAGCGGCGAGCGCAGCTCGTAGGAAACATGTTGGACGAAGTCGTTCTTCAGCTCGTCGGCCTTGCGCAGCGCTTCGTTCTTCTCGGTCAGCGCCCGCTCGGCCCGCACGCTGTCGGTCATGTTGACGAAGGTCAGCATGGTCTGGGCGTTCGGCAGCGGGATGACGGCATAGTCGAGCACGAGGCCGGAGAAGAGTTCCAGCGTTCCCTGGCCCGAGCGGCGTTCGTCGTCGAAGCTGGTGATCAGTTCCGCGAAGGCCTTCCAGCCATCCGGCCGGTCATAAGACGGGGCGCAGGCCTCGCCCAGCGCACGGATATGGGTGCCGGGCTTGGCCTCGGTTTCGGTGATCCCCCACAGCGCGCGGAAGGCCGGGTTCGACAGACGGATGCGTCCATCCGGGCCGAACACCGCCACACCTTCGGAAAGATGGTCGATCGTTTCGCCCTGCACCTTGACCAGCGTATTGTAGCGCGTTTCGAGATCGACCTGCTCGGTCAGATTTTCGAACACCCAGGTGGCGCCGCCCTGCGGATGGGCGGTCGCAAAGACGCGCAATGTCTGGCCATTGGGCAGGTGCCAGAGATCGGATTGCGTGTCGAGCGCGCGATAGACGGAAAGGGCTGCTTCCTTCCAGCTTTTCCAGTTGAGCTGGTCCGGCAGCTTCTTGGCTGCCCGCAGCCGCTCGAGCAACTCGCTATTATCTGGCCGGCCTTCAAGGAAGGCGATATCCAGCTCCCAGAGCGCGACGAACGCCTGGTTATAGAATTGCAGCCGGCGGTCGCCGTCGAAGATGGCAACCGGCGTGGCGAGATGGTCGAGCGTTTCGGCATGGCTCTTCAGCGTCCGTTCCAGCTCGGCGCGTACCGCTTCGATGTCGGACACGTCGATTGCGATGCCGGCCGAGCCGCTGGCAAGCCTGACGTCGACCACATCGAAGAATGTGCGGTTGCCGTGCACGACCGTCGAGATCGTGTCGTGGAAGGGTGATTCCGGCGTCGTCGTCGCGCGAATGCGTTCGCGCGCCACCGTCGTCAGCATCTCGCGGCCTTCATTGATTGCCTGCTGCGGCGAGCGCGCTTCGACGGCCTCGCCATAAGCCTGGTTGACCCAGGTGAGGCGGCCGGCCGGATCGCGCTGCCAGGCCGGCATGTCGATCGCGTCGAGCATGCTCTGGAAGGCCGAGATCGAAGTCATCAGCCGGTCGCGCTCGATCCTCAGCTCCGCAAGCTCGGCGCGCAGATTGTTGAGCGCCACGAAACGGACGAAGGCGCGGCCGCCGGAAACCCGGCCCTGTGCCTCGAGGATTTCATCGCGGATGGTTTCGACCACCATGTCGAAGCTCTGTCGCCCCGTCGCGCAGCCGGTCGATCGCCTTTTCCAGATCGGCGGCCGAGCGTGACTTCAGCCAGAGGCCGAAGGCCAGGAATTCGCCGTCCTGCGGCGCGCCGGTCTCGGGCGGAAGCTGGCCGAGCAGTTCGGGACGGGCATTGCCGTCCCAGATGACGATCCGCCGGTTCTTGTCGGCGATCAGCGCCTGGTATTGCGAAATGCGCTGCTGGGCATCGGACAGCGCCGAGCGGATTTCCCGGCTCTCGCTTTCCAGATTGCCGCGCTGGCGCACCAGCCACAGCGTCGAAAGCAGGGCTGCGGATATGACGCCGATGACGACGGAAACGCCGACGACCTGCGAGGATGTGAAGAGGTGAGCCGAGGCCGTCGCCTGCTGCTCCGTCTGTGCCAGAACCGGCCGCGCCAGCGCGGCAAACGCCGTGCCGGCCGCGCAGGCTTTCAGAAAGCGCGCCAATGATCTGTCTTGCTTTGCGGCCTCGTGTGCCGTTGCAAATTGATGGTCTTGGCCTGCCATCAACGGGCGGCGACCGGCGCGAGCGCCATCATCCGCCTGACCGGGCAGGCTGTTTTTCATTTCCGACATCCGCGGTATGTCTCCGTCCTTCAATGTGCCGCATTACGACAAGACATCCCATTTTCGGAGCGGTCGGACAGGGTCCGGCGCCACGAATCAAGTCTTAAAACAATACTTCGGAAGGGAATCGGCGGGAAGGGAGCGCCCAAAAAATAAGCCGCGGCATTTGTCAATGTCGCGGCTTCTACATCTTGTGGATATTAACGATCAGGTCAATATCTGTAGTGGTCGGCCTTGAACGGGCCCTTCGGCGAGACGCCGATATAGGCAGCCTGTTCCGCAGAAAGCTCGGTCAGCTTCACGCCGAGCTTGTCGAGATGCAGGCGCGCGACCTTCTCATCGAGATGCTTCGGCAGGATATAGACCTGGTTCGAATATTGCTCGGGCTTGGTGAAGAGCTCGATCTGCGCCAGCGTCTGGTTGGTGAAGGAGGCCGACATCACGAAGGACGGATGGCCGGTGGCGTTGCCGAGGTTGAGCAGACGGCCTTCGGAAAGCAGGATGATGCGGTTGCCCTTGGGGAACTCGATCAGGTCGACCTGCGGCTTGACGTTGGTCCACTTGAGATTGCGCAGCGCAGCGACTTCGATTTCATTGTCGAAGTGGCCGATATTGCCGACGATCGCCATGTCCTTCATCGCCCGCATATGGTCGATCCGGATGACGTCCTTGTTGCCGGTGGTGGTGATGAAGATATCGGCCGAGGAAACGACGTCCTCGAGAAGCACGACTTCATAACCGTCCATGGCGGCCTGCAGGGCGCAGATCGGATCGGCTTCGGTGACCTTGACGCGGGCGCCGGCGCCGGAGAGCGAAGCAGCAGAACCCTTGCCGACGTCGCCGTAGCCGCAGACGACGGCAACCTTGCCGGCCATCATCACGTCGGTGCCGCGGCGGATACCGTCGACCAGCGATTCCTTGCAGCCGTATTTGTTGTCGAACTTCGACTTGGTGACGGAATCGTTGACGTTGATCGCCGGGAAGGGCAGCAGGCCCTTCTGGCTGAGCTGGTAGAGGCGGTTGACGCCGGTCGTCGTTTCCTCGGTGACGCCCTTGATCGCGTCGCGCTGCTTGGTGAACCAGCCAGGCGATGCGGCAAGACGCTTCTTGATCTGTGCGAAGAGGATTTCCTCTTCCTCGGAATGCGGATGCGACAGCACGTCCTCGCCGGCTTCGGCGCGGGCGCCGAGCAGGATGTACATGGTGGCGTCGCCGCCGTCATCGAGGATCATGTTGGAAAGGCCGCCGTCGGCCCACTGGAAGATCTTGTCGGTATAGACCCAGTAATCTTCGAGCGATTCACCCTTGATGGCGAAAACAGGGACGCCGGCAGCGGCGATCGCGGCAGCGGCGTGATCCTGCGTCGAGAAGATGTTGCACGAGGCCCAGCGGACTTCGGCGCCGAGCGCCACCAGCGTCTCGATCAGCACGGCGGTCTGGATGGTCATGTGCAGCGAGCCGGTGATGCGCGCGCCCTTCAGCGGCTTTGCCTGGCCGAATTCGGTGCGGCAGGACATCAGCCCCGGCATTTCGGTTTCGGCGATCGTAATTTCCTTGCGGCCGAAATCCGCAAGCCCGATATCGGCGACGACATAATCTTTTTCGGTGCTCATAGAGGTCTCCAGGCTGAAAAACGTCTCAAAATTGGCGCAGGCGCGAAAATGACCGCGCGACGGATAGGCCGGATGCAAGCTCACGGCATGTCCGCCGTTTAGCAGGCTTCGGATGCGAAGGCAATAAGGATATAAAGAAGTCTTTATATGTTTATATGAGCTTGGCCGAAGCCTACATCTCTTCGCCGAAGCGATTCTGGATCAGCTGGTCCAGGGCCTCCAGCGCTTCTTCGGCCTGGATGCCGCTTGCCGAGACGACGACGCTCGAGCCGGGGCTCGCGGCAAGCATCATCAAGCCCATGATCGAGGTGCCGCCGACCGTCATTCCGTCTTTGGAAACGGTGATGGCGGCATCGAAAGTCTCGACCATCTGCACGAATTTGGCGGAGGCGCGCGCGTGGAGACCGCGCTTGTTGATGATGAGGAGTTCCCGGGAGAGCGATGTCATGAAGGGCCGTTATTTTCCGCTGAGCACGCGGCTCGCGACATTGATATATTTTCGCCCGGCTTCGGAAGCCTCCACCAGTGCCTTCTCCATATTGTTCTCGCCGCGCACGCCGGCGAGCTTGATCAGCATCGGCAGGTTGACGCCGGCAATGACTTCGGTATGGCCGCTGCTCATGACTGAAATGGCGAGATTGGACGGCGTACCGCCGAACATGTCGGTCAGAATGACGACGCCATGGCCGTCATCGGCACCGGAAACAGCTTCCAGAATGTCCTGCCGTCTTTGATCCATGTCGTCTTCGGGGCCAATACAGACCGTCTCGATGAATTTCTGAGGACCGACGACGTGCTCGACAGCATGACGAAACTCTTCAGCCAGCTTGCCATGAGTGACAAGCACAAGTCCGATCATGATATTACTGCTCCCATATACGCGAACGGTGGCCCCAATATCGCAATGCAGCAATTACGTCCACCGGTGGGGGCACATCTTGGCTATGAAAAGCCGAAGTGCAAGATAAAAATGCGAATATATAAGGCAGATTGATCAATCCGGAAGGCGTCAATGCCCGATATCGGGTGCTTTCGCCATCAGCATTGCAAGGGGTGACGAGACGCCTGTGAGCAACCGCAATGCGGGAAGCGAAAAACCGGGCGCGAGGCTGACGATTTCACCCTCTGGCGGCAGGCGGTTTTCACCGGACGCGCTGCCCGGAAGCACGGCATAATGCATCGCCGCCTGGGGAACGTGCTCCTGTCGGACGATGCCGGTGCCGCGAAGCTCGATCAGCCCGGCGATCGACGGCGGGCAGCTGGCCACCACGGTGCCGGTCTCTTCGGAGAGAAGAACCTGGTCGTCGGCGACCAGTGCCGTAAAGAGCCCGAGCCGGCGCGCTTCGGTCATGCAGGTAAAGGCCAGCATTGATTTTCCCCAGCCGGAGGGGCCGCTGAACAGCAGGCCCGTGCTGCCGACGACGATCGCCGTCGCATGGATGTTTAAGGCCGCCGTCATGCGGCGGCGTCAAGCGGCAGAGCCAGGATAAAGCGTGCACCGAGCACCTTTCCGCCTTCGGTGTCGGTGATGTTTTCTGCTCTCAGCGAGCCGCCATGGGCTTCGGCAATCTGCCGGCTGATCGACAGGCCGAGCCCCGAATTCTGCCCGAAGCCTTCCGATTCCGGTCGGTCCGTATAGAAACGCTCGAAGATGCGGTCGATATTTTCCGCCTGGATGCCGGGGCCGTTGTCTTCGATCGTGGTGACGCAGCGCGAACGTGTCCGCACCAGCCGCACGGTAATCTTGCCGCCCTTCTCAGGCACGAAAGAGCGGGCGTTCTCGATCAGGTTGGCGATGATCTGGCCGATGCGCAGATCGTGGCCGTTGACGACGAAGCGCGTCTTGACGTTCGGCTTGCGATCGATCGCATATTCGATTTCCACCTGCTTCTTGCTGCTTCTGACCTGGCGTGAAACCTCGATAAGGTCGCGCAACAGCACCTCCATGTCGACGGAACCGGCATCGACGCGCGCGAGTTCGGCATCGAGGCGGGAGGCGTCGGAGATATCGCTGATCAGCCGGTCGAGGCGGCGGACATCGTGCTGGATGACGTCCATCAGCCGCTTCTTGGAATCGTCGGACCGGGCAAGCGGCAGCGTTTCGACGGCGCTGCGCAGCGAAGTCAGCGGATTCTTGAGTTCGTGGCTGACATCGGCGGCGAAACTTTCGATCGCATCGATGCGGTCGTAGAGCGCCGTCGTCATCTCGCGCAATGCGATGGAAAGATTGCCGATTTCATCCTGGCGGGCGGAAAAGTCAGGAATCTGCTCACGCGTCTTGGCCCCGCGGCGCACACGGATGGCGGCGGCCGAAAGGCGGCGCAGCGGATTGGCGATCGTCGACGAGAGCACCAGCGACAGCAGCACGTTCACCAGCGTCGCGACGCCGAAGACGCGCATGATCGCAAGCCGCTCGGCATGAACGATATTGTCGATGTCGCCTGCCTGGGTCGACAACAGCAGCACCCCGAGCACGGCGCGGAAACGCTGGATCGGCACGGCGACCGAAACGATCAGCTCGCCTTTTTCGGTCGTGCGCACGACGGCGCCGCGCACGCCGGTGAGCGCGTTCATCACCTCAGGATAGATCGAACCGTCGCCGCCCGGCGCTTCCTTGTAGAGCGGCAGGTTGCCGGGCTGCAGCGCCTTGTTGAACAGGGTGGCAAACCATTCGCTCCAGGTCTGCTTCTCCTCCTCGACCGGCGGCAGGTCGAAACGCAGCACTTGGCCGCGCGAATAAAGATGGCGGGAATCTAGCAGCAGATTGGCATCGGCATCGAAGATGCGGGCGCGGGTGCGCGTCGGAGAGATCAGCCGGCGCAGCACCGGCGCGACTTTCTCGGGATCGATCGGGAATTCGAGGTCTTCGTCGTTCGGTACCGGGGTGATGCTCTGGCCGGCCTGCAGCTCGAGCAGCTTCTGGGGATCGATGGTGATCGAGTTCGTATCGACCGATGCGGAAGCCGAAATGGCGCCGGCGATGATCTCGCCTTGCGTCAAAAGGCTCTCGGCGCGGGCGTCGATCAGTCCCTCGCGAAACTGGTTGAGGTAGAGGATGCCGCCGACCAGCACCAGCAGTGCGACGAGATTGAAGAAGACGATGCGCCGCGTCAGGCTCGAAAATACGGCATTGCCGAAGATGCGGCGGATCAGCGTGAAAGGATGCGACCAACGGCGGTCTCGGACGCGACGGGTGTTTACGCCCTCCGCATCGTCCAGATCCCTATCCTGCACCAACTGTGCCAACGACTGGCCCTTTCGAAGGGCGGGGCCGGATAAACCGGCCCGCAGCCCTCAACAATGTCTCGCGCTGCGCCGTCTGGGCTCAGGCTGCTTCGCGGAAGCGGTATCCCACTCCGTAGAGCGTTTCAATCATATCAAAGTCGTTGTCGACCATCTTGAATTTCTTGCGCAGCCGCTTGATGTGGCTGTCGATGGTCCGGTCGTCGACATAGACCTGTTCGTCATAGGCTGCGTCCATCAGCGCGTCGCGGCTTTTGACGACGCCGGGGCGCTGCGCCAGCGAATGCAGGATGAGGAATTCGGTGACCGTCAGGGTAACGGCCTCACCTTTCCAGGTGCAGGTATGACGTTCCTGATCCATAACCAGCTGTCCGCGCTCCAGCGAGCGGGCCTGCTGCACGGCGCCGTTTTTCGGCGCGCCGACGGGGCTCGTGCCGGCGGCTGCGGCTTCACGGCTAGAGGCGCGCCGCAGCACGGCGCGGACGCGCTCGACCAGCAGACGCTGCGAAAAAGGCTTGGTGATGAAATCGTCGGCGCCCATCTTCAGGCCGAAGAGCTCATCGATCTCTTCATCCTTGGAGGTGAGGAAGATGACGGGAATATCCGACTTCTGCCGCAGGCGGCGCAGCAGTTCCATGCCATCCATGCGCGGCATCTTGATATCGAAGATCGCCAGCTGCGGCGGTCGCGCCAGAAGGCCGTCGAGCGCCGAAGCACCGTCCGTATAAGTCTCGACCTTATATCCTTCGGCCTCCAGTGCGATCGACACCGAGGTGAGGATGTTGCGGTCGTCGTCAACGAGCGCGATTGTCGGCATGGTGTTGGTCTCCGTCATCAGTGCGCAATCTCCCGGATTTTGCTCTCCCCAGGCGGTCTCAGTGACCGGATGCGCTTATGGAGGATAAAGGTGGAACAAATTGTGGCAAAGATAAAGGGAAAGATTGTCGTCGAATTCGCCGGCAATCTTAAGTGGCGCGACAAAATGTTTCAACGCGCAATCTAAAACGATTTAAAACGGAGGCAATAAATTTAAATCGATTAAATAATTGATATTACTATATTTTTTCAAGTTTTGTGTCTTGTGTTTTAAAATTTCTACCCGTATTTTCGCGATTAGTTTTAACGGCAACGCGCCTGAGCAAAGGGAACTAGCCATGGAAAAGTTCGGAGTTCATAACCCGGCAACGGAGCTGGCAACGGTTGGATTGGGCGGCGCAGCCAGCGTTCGCTACAACTTTTCCGCCGCCGCACTCTATGAAGAAGCGATCCGCCGGGGTGAAGCCGAACTGACTGCTCAGGGCGCGCTGCGGGCCATCACCGGGCAGCACACCGGCCGTTCGCCGCGCGACAAGTTCGTTGTTCGCGACAGCAATACCGATGGCCAGATCTGGTGGGACAACAACAAGCCGCTCTCGCCGGAACATTTCGCCCTGCTGCGCGACGACATGCTGGCGCATGCCGCCGGTAAGGACCTGTTCGTCCAGGATCTCGTCGGCGGCGCCGAGGAAGGTCATGCTCTGCCGACCCGGGTGGTTACCGAGTTTGCCTGGCATTCGCTGTTCATCCGCAATCTGCTGATCCGCCCCGATGCCACGGCACTCCCCAGCTTCGCGCCGAAGCTGACGATCATCGATCTGCCGAGCTTCAAGGCCGATCCGGCCCGCCACGGCTGCCGTTCGGAGACGGTGATCGCCTGCGACCTGACCAATGGTCTCGTCCTCATCGGCGGCACCTCTTATGCCGGCGAAATGAAGAAATCGGTCTTCACTGTGCTCAATTACCTGCTGCCGGCCAAGGGCGTGATGCCGATGCACTGCTCGGCCAATGTCGGTCCGGACGGTGACGCGGCGGTGTTCTTCGGCCTTTCCGGCACCGGCAAGACGACGCTGTCGGCCGATCCGGCCCGTACGCTGATCGGTGATGACGAACACGGCTGGAGCGAAAACGGCATCTTCAACTTCGAAGGCGGCTGCTACGCCAAAACCATCCGTCTGTCGGCCGAGGCCGAGCCGGAAATCTATGCGACGACCCAGCGTTTCGGCACCGTGCTCGAAAACGTCGTGCTGAACGAAGGCCGCGAGCCGGATTTCAATGACGGCTCGCTGACCGAAAACACCCGCTGCGCCTACCCGATGAATTTCATCCCGAACGCTTCGGAAACCGGCCGGGCCGGCCATCCGAAGACGATCATCATGCTGACCGCCGATGCCTTCGGCGTCATGCCGCCGATCGCCCGTTTGACGCCCGATCAGGCGATGTATCACTTCCTCTCCGGCTACACCGCCAAGGTAGCCGGCACTGAAAAGGGTGTCGTCGAGCCGGAAGCGACCTTCTCCACCTGCTTCGGCGCCCCCTTCATGCCGCGGCATCCGGCTGAATACGGCAACCTGCTCAAGGAGCTGATCGGCCGCCACGGCGTCGAATGCTGGTTGGTCAATACCGGCTGGACCGGCGGCGCCTACGGCACCGGCAAGCGCATGCCGATCAAGGCGACGCGCGCGCTTCTCGCTGCTGCTCTCAACGGCAAACTCGGCCAGGTCGAATTCCGCGCCGATACCAACTTCGGCTTCGCCGTACCGGTCTCCGTCAATGGCGTCGACAGCGGCATTCTCGATCCGCGCTCGACCTGGGCCGATAAGGCAGCCTATGACGCACAGGCCGAAAAGCTGGTCTCGATGTTCATTGCGAACTTCGCCAAGTTCGAGAACCACGTCGACGGCGGCGTTCGCGACGCGGCTCCCGGCGTGAAGGTTGCCGCCGAATAAGAAGCGCAAGCAATTCCAGCAAAAGCGTGTAGCGGTTTTACGCCCGGAATTGCACTAAACAGACTCTCTGACTCACGTGAAACCCGGCATCGCAGGACTGCCGGGTTTTTCCGTTGACGGCCGATATGTTCAACCGGCTGTCAATGTGAGATAGAACGGGGCATGGCCAGCGACGCACTCTATATCGACGACAGGATCACCATCGCCGGATGGGAGCTGACGGAACAGTTTGTTCTGGCGGGCGGTCCCGGCGGGCAGAACGTCAACAAGGTTTCGACCGCGGTCCAGCTGTTCTTCAACATCCCGAACTCGCCGTCGCTGAACGACCGCGTCAAGGCCAATGCGGTCAAGCTCGCCGGCCGGCGCCTGTCGAAGGAAGGGGTGCTGATGATCGAGGCGAGCCGCTTTCGCAGCCAGGACCGTAATCGCGAGGACGCGCGCGACCGGCTGAAGGAGTTGATTCTGGAGGCCGCCAAGCCGCCGCCGCCGCCGCGCAAGAAGACCAGGCCGACCAAGGGGTCGGTCGAGCGCCGCCTGAAGGAAAAATCCGGCCGCTCGGAAGTCAAGAAAATGCGCGGCCGCCCTGGCGGAAGCAGTGAATGACATGCCGGACCTCTTGAGCGGCATTCGCCATCTCCCCGGCTATCTCGACCGGGCGCGCCAGGAGGCGTTGGTCGAGGTCATCCGCACCATTGTCGCCAAGGCGCCGCTTTATGTGCCGGTCATGCCCGGCACCGGCAAGCCGATGTCGGTGCGCATGACCAATTGCGGGCCGCTCGGCTGGGTGACCGACAAGGAGCGCGGCTATCGTTACCAGCCGACGCATCCGGCAACCGGCAGGCCTTGGCCCGATATGCCGCAGGAATTACTCGATATCTGGAATGATGTCGGCGGCTACGACAAGCCGCCGGAAGCTTGCCTGATCAATTTCTACTCCGACGACGCCCGTATGGGCCTGCATCAGGACAAGGACGAGAGGGATTTCCAGGCGCCGGTCGTCTCGATTTCGCTCGGCAACAGTTGCCTCTTCCGCATCGGCGGCCTCAGCCGCAAGGATCGTACGCTATCCTTTAAGCTGTCCAGCGGCGATGTGGTCGTTCTGGGCGGCGAGGGGAGGCTGTGTTTCCACGGCGTCGACCGCATTCATCCGGCGACGTCGACGCTCTTGAAGAATGGCGGCCGCATCAATCTGACGCTGCGCCGCGTCAATCCTTCGAGCTGACAGTCAGCGCAGGATCGCCTGCTATAGTTTCCGCAGTGCGACCTGTTCGATCAGATGATCCTTGCCCTTTTTCAGGATGAGATCGGCACGCGGCCGCGTCGGCAGGATATTCTGGCGCAGGTTTTTCAGGTTGATATTCGTCCAGAGTTCCTCGGCGATCTCGAGCGCTTCCCCATCGCTGATCGAGGCGTAGCGATGGAAATAGGAATTAGGATCCCGGAAGGCGGTTTCGCGCAGCCGCATGAAGCGTGTGACGTACCAGTTGTGAATCTGGTCTTCGGCGGCATCGATATAGATCGAGAAGTCGAAGAAGTCGGACACCATCGGCACGATCTTGCCGCCGGCAGGCAGGTCGCGCGATTGCAGCACGTTGATGCCCTCGAAGATCAGGATGTCGGGCCGGTCGACGATCTTGTATTCATCCGGCAGCACGTCATAGACGAGGTGCGAATAGCTGGGCGCCTTCACATCCGGCTGTCCGGCCTTGATCGCCGAGAGAAAACGCAGGATCGCGGCCGTATCGTAACTCTCCGGAAAACCCTTGCGCTGCATCAGCTTTTGCCGCTGTAGCACGGCGTTCGGATGAAGGAAGCCGTCGGTGGTGACGAGGTCGACTTTCGGACTGGAAGGCCAGCGCCCTAGCAGTTCCTTGAGGATACGGGCGGTGGTCGATTTTCCCACAGCGACCGAGCCGGCGATGCCGATGACGAAGGGCGTCTTCGTCACATCGGAGAGGCTGAGGAAGCGGTTGCGCTGTTCAAACAGCATCTGCGAGGATTCGACATGCGCCGACAGCAGCCGCGACAGCGACAGATAGATGCGCCGGACCTCGTCGAGATCGATCGGGTCGCCCATCGAACGCAGCCGCTTGACCTCGTCGCTGGTCAGCGTCAATGGCGTGTCGGCGCGGAACTTCGCCCACTGCTCGGAAGAAAAGAAGTGGTAGGGCGAATAGGATTCCGACTGGAAGTGATCCAACGTTTCCGGCACCCCGATAATCTCAGTCGCGATACTCATGAACTCTGCCGGCCGGCCTTTTCCTTGAGGCCGGACTGCGCGGTTCTGCGCTCGAGCTCGGCCATGACATTCTCTAACGGTATTTCAGCAATCTTCAATACGACCAATAGGTGATAGAGCACATCGGCGGCTTCATAGGTCAGATTGTCGCGGTCGCCGGTCACCGCCGCCATCACCGCTTCGATCGCCTCTTCGCCGAGCTTCTTTGCCGCTTTCGGCTGGCCGGCGGCCACGAGCTTTGCCGTCCAGGATTGCTCCGGTGAGGCTTTCGACCGCTCGGCGACGATGCTTTCGAGATCGGAAAGGGAAAATCCGCTCATAGGTCCGCTTTCAAGTTCAGTCGAGACGCATGTCGATGCCGCACTTCGACATATAGTGTTTCGCCTCGCCGACGGAATAGGTGCCGAAGTGGAAGATCGATGCGGCGAGCACCGCATTGGCGTGGCCCTCCTTCACCCCGGCGACGAGATCGTCGAGATCGCCGACGCCGCCGGAGGCGATGACGGGCACGCGCACCGCATCGGCGATCGCCCGCGTCAGTTCCAGATCGTATCCGACCTTGGTGCCGTCGCGGTCCATCGAGGTCACCAGCAGCTCGCCGGCGCCGCGCGCCACCATCTTCTGGGCGAATTCGACGGCATCGATGCCGGTCGCGTTGCGGCCGCCATGCGTATAGATTTCCCAGGCGCTGAGATTGTCGCCGCCGACCGCCTGCGTACGCCGGCGCTTGGCGTCGATCGAGACGACGATGCACTGATCGCCGAACTTGTCGGCCGCTTCAGCGACGAAGTCGGGATTGCTGACGGCTGCCGAATTGATCGAGACCTTGTCGGCGCCGCACAGCAGGAGCTTGCGGATATCGGCGATGGTCCGCACCCCGCCGCCGACGGTCAGCGGCATGAAACATTGGTCGGCCGTGCGCGACACGACATCGAAGATCGTCTCGCGATTGTCCGAGGAAGCGGTGATGTCGAGGAAGCAGAGCTCGTCGGCACCGGCCGCATCATAGGCCTTGGCCGCTTCGACGGGATCGCCGGCATCGACGAGGTTGAGAAAGTTGACGCCCTTGACGACACGGCCGTCCTTGACGTCGAGGCAGGGAATGACACGGGCCTTGAGGGTCATTTACGCGGTCTCCTTTGCCCTGCTGGCCTTGATCAGCGCCAGCGCCTGCCCGGGATCGATACGGCCGTCATAAAGCGCACGGCCTGAAATCGCGCCTTCGAGCTTCTGCGCATCCGGCTCCAGCATGCGTCTGACATCGTCGAGCGAGGCAAGGCCGCCGGAGGCAATGACCGGAATGGAGACGGCGTCGGCAAGCTCCAGCGTCGAGGCCCAGTTGATGCCGGCAAGGATGCCGTCACGGTCGATATCGGTATAGATGATCGCCGCGACGCCGGCGCCTTCGAATTTTTTGGCGAGTTCGATGATCCCGAGTTCCGAAGCCTCCGCCCAGCCCTCGACCGCCACCTTGCCGGCCTTGGCATCGATGCCGACGGCGACGTGGCCCGGAAATTTCCGGCAGGCCTCGATGACCAGATCAGGATTTCTGACCGCGACGGTGCCGAGAATGACGCGCCGCAGCCCGCGCGACAGCCAGGCCTCGATATGATCGAGGGTGCGGATGCCGCCGCCAAGCTGCACCGGATTTTTCGTTGCCTTGAGGATCGCCTCGACGGCATCGCCATTGGCCGAATGTCCCGCGAAGGCGCCGTCGAGATCGACCACATGCAGCCATTCGAACCCCTGGTCTTCGAAGGATTTCGCCTGGGCGGCCGGGTCGGTGTTGTAGACCGTCGCCTGTTGCATGTCGCCGAGCTTGAGGCGGACACATTGGCCGCCCTTCAGGTCGATCGCGGGAAAAAGGATCATGTCGTCTTACGTCCGTAGTGTGGTCGATACCATCAGCGCATTCCACGCATCTACGATATCCGAGCGGAAAAAGACAGCGGCAATGGTGGCCGCGCCGAAAAGCAGAAGAAGCAGCAGGGTGACGGTAAAGCCGGACCGAACCTGGCGCCAAAAGCTGAGACGCCGCTTCATCGATTTTTCGATGTCGCGCACGTCGCGCAGCGCCTGGCTGTTGACGGCGGCGAGCCGGATTTCCGGCTCCATCGCCTCGACATAGGTTTCGGCATAACTCGAAAGGATCTGCGAGGCGCGGTCGCGCAGCGTATTGCGCAGGTCGGTCGAGAGATAATTGCTGGCGACCGCGGCAAGCTCGGCCTCGTTGGGAGAGCGGCCGGCGTTGCGCTTGCGATAGCTGATGACGAAATCGCGCTTCTGCCGCTCGTAAAGGGCATAGGCAAGCAGACCGATCAGATCGTCCTCGCCTTCGATATAAAATTCCAGCACCGCCTCGGCGATATCGGCGGCGTTGATGCCGTTGGCGCGCAGCTGTGAATTCTCGTTGCCGGCCAGAAATTCTTGGATCATCGGTCCAGCCTTTCTTTCAACGCCTTGGCTGCATTGGAAAGCGCTCTTTTGTGAATGATCTCATCGACACGGCGGATAATCGTTCCGTCGGGAAGCCGGATGTCCGAGAAGGGAGGCATGCCCTCCCTGGAGGGTCTCAGCGTATAGAACACCTTGCCTGATTTCCGCGAAGCCGGCATCGAGCGCACTCCTGTTCCGCCGTTTCCATCGGTATTACGGGTTCCAGCGCAGGAAATTGGCGATCAGCGCCAGGCCGAGCTTCTGGCTCTTTTCCGGGTGAAACTGTGCGCCGACCATGTTGTCGCGCCCGACGAGAGCGGTCATCGCACCGCCATAGTCGACGGTCGCGATGACGTCGTCGTCGTTTTCGGCGGCAAGATGGTAGGAATGCACGAAATAGGCATGCAGCCCCTCAGGCCCCGTGGCAATGCCATCGAAAAGTGGATGTTCGCGCTTCAGGTCGAGCGTGTTCCAGCCGATCTGCGGGATTTTCAGTGTGGGATCACCGGGCGTCATCTCGACGACGTCGCCGGGGACCCAGCCGAAGCCGTGCGTCACCGTCTTCTCGAGGCCGCGCGACGACATCAGCTGCATGCCGACGCAGATACCGAGGAACGGCCGCGCCTTCTTCTCGACGGCTTCGATCAGCACCTCGGCCATCCCGGGCACGGCATCGAGGCCGCGCCGGCAATCGGCATAGGCGCCGACGCCGGGAAGCACGATACGATCGGCCGCCGCGACATTCTCTGCCCTGTCGGTGAGATCGATATGCGCATCGATGCCCGCTTCACGGGCGGCACGTTCGAAAGCCTTGGTCGCCGAACGCAAATTGCCGGAACCATAATCGATAATCGCGACGCGCATCGTCAGCGTCCTCCATCAAAACCAAAAAGGCCAAGCGCTGTGCCATGGCCCCGCGGGCCGCTCGGCCGGGATTTGTTCTCCCAGTCCGGTGCCGCGTTGTCGTCACTCTCCGTGGTGGCCGCCTGGTCCGAAAAATAGACTTGCTCGGCAATGCCGATCGTATCGGCGGCAATCAGGGCGTCTTCGGTCCAGCCCTTGGCAGCGAGGTTGCGGATCCGGAAATTTTGGCCTTCGAGGCCGACCAGCAGATTCACGCCCAGCATGATGGCCGCGCCCGCCGGCCAGAGACCCGGTTCCTCCATCAGCGCACCGCCGATGCCCTGCAGCAGAAAGGCCGCGGCCGCATGCAGCCAAAGCCGATGTGCCAGCAGCCACGGCCAGGGGAAGAGGAAGCCGAGCAGCGTGAAGCCGTCGCGGATGGTCCGCGTCTGTTCGAGCGTGGCGCTCGTGCCGCCGGGCGGCTTCAGGAAGATATAGCTCGACGTCATTGTCGCCGCTCCCTTGAGGGGCTCAGACGAGCGTGCCCTTGGTCGAGGGAACACGGCCAGCCTGTCTCGGATCGATCTCTGTCGCCGTGCGCAGTGCGCGGGCAACGGCCTTGAAGCATGTCTCGGCAATATGGTGGTTGTTGGCGCCATAATGGTTGAGAATATGCAAGGTGATGCCGGCATTCTGGGCGAGCGCCTGGAAGAATTCGCGAACGAGTTCGGTGTCGAACGTGCCGATCTTCGGCGCGCTGAAGGCGACGTTCCAGACGAGGAACGGCCGGCCGGAAAGATCGACCGCAGCCTTGGTCATCGTCTCGTCCATGGCGAGATCGATCGAAGCGTAGCGAGTGATGCCGCGCCGGTCGCCGAGCGCCTTGGAGATCGCCTGGCCGATGGCGATGCCGGTATCCTCGACCGTGTGGTGGTCGTCGATATGCAGGTCGCCCTTGGCTTCGATTTCCATGTCGATGAGGGAATGCCGCGAAAGCTGGTCGAGCATATGGTCGAAGAAGCCGACGCCCGTCGAAATCTTCGATTTGCCGGTGCCGTCGAGATTGACGGAAACCGAAATCGAGGTTTCGTTGGTCTTGCGGGAAACGCTGCCCGTACGGCTTGCTGCGGTCTCGGCCATATGGCCCTCCATCGGGAATAAGTCCGTTCCTTATCAGGCGCATCGGCAAATATCCAGAAGCCGGGCGAGAGAAAAGCCGGCCCATTTGCAAACGGCGCCGGCCCACTTACATAGGGCTTAACAGGGCCGGTGTGCGGCCCGGTGGAGTAGCCCGCGCCAAGGGCAGACAGGTGTTTGATGACAACGATCATTACAGTTCGAAAAGGCGGTAAGGTGGTGATGGCGGGCGACGGCCAGGTGAGCCTCGGCCAGACCGTCATGAAGGGCAATGCCCGCAAGGTGCGCCGCATCGGCAAGGGCGAAGTCGTCGCCGGTTTCGCCGGCGCCACTGCCGATGCCTTCACCTTGCTCGAAAGGCTTGAAAAGAAGCTCGAGCAATATCCCGGCCAGCTGATGCGCGCCGCCGTCGAGCTCGCCAAGGACTGGCGCACCGACAAATACCTGCGTAATCTCGAAGCCATGATGCTCGTCGCCGACAAATCGATCACGCTGGCGATCACCGGCAATGGCGATGTCCTGGAGCCTGAGCATGGCACGACGGCGATCGGCTCGGGCGGCAATTTTGCCTTCGCCGCCGCCCGCGCGCTGATGGATACCGACAAATCGGCCGAAGAGATCGCGCGCCGCGCCCTCGAGATCGCCGCCGATATCTGCGTCTACACCAACCACAATATCGTGGTGGAATCGCTGGATGTCGAAGGCTGAATTCCCAGCCTTCCGGCCGCTGCCGCGGCCAACAAAGACGAATTCCGGCCGGGCGCTGATGGCCCTGGACCGCCAGGAGAATGATACGCAATGACGACTTTTTCCCCCCGCGAGATCGTTTCCGAACTCGACCGCTACATTATCGGCCAGCATGATGCGAAGCGCGCTGTCGCGATCGCACTGCGCAACCGCTGGCGCCGCCAGCAGCTGGATCCCAGCCTGCGCGACGAAGTCATGCCGAAGAACATCCTGATGATCGGCCCGACCGGTGTCGGCAAGACCGAGATCTCCCGCCGCCTGGCAAAACTCGCCGGCGCGCCCTTCATCAAGGTGGAAGCCACCAAATTCACCGAAGTCGGTTATGTCGGCCGCGATGTCGAGCAGATCATCCGCGATCTGGTCGAGGTCGGCATCGGCCTGGTGCGCGAGAAGAAGCGGTCCGAGGTCCAGGCCAAGGCGCATGTCAGCGCCGAGGAACGTGTTCTCGATGCGCTGGTCGGCACCACCGCGTCGCCCGCCACCCGCGAAAACTTCCGCAAGAAGCTGAGGGACGGCGAACTCGACGACAAGGAAATCGATATCGAGGTGGCTGATGCCGGTTCCGGCATGGGCGGCTTCGAAATTCCCGGCATGCCGGGCGCCAATATCGGCGTGCTCAACCTGTCGGAAATGTTCGGCAAGGCGATGGGCGGCCGCACCAAGAAGGTACGCACCACGGTCAAGGCCTCCTATAGCGACCTGATTCGCGATGAATCCGACAAGCTGATCGACAATGAGGTGATCCAGCGCGAGGCCGTCCGCTCCACCGAGAATGACGGCATCGTCTTCCTGGACGAAATCGACAAGATCGCCGCCCGCGACGGCGGCATGGGCGCCGGCGTTTCCCGCGAAGGCGTCCAGCGCGACCTCCTGCCGCTCGTCGAAGGCACGACGGTCTCGACCAAATACGGGCCTGTCAAGACCGACCATATCCTGTTCATCGCCTCCGGCGCCTTCCATGTCTCCAAACCCTCGGATCTTCTCCCCGAGCTTCAGGGCCGCCTGCCGATTCGTGTGGAGTTGCGTGCGCTGAACAAGGAGGATTTCCGCCGGATCCTGACCGAGACGGAAGCAAGCCTCATCCGCCAGTATCGCGCGCTGATGGAAACCGAGAGCCTGAGCCTCGAATTCACCGACGACGCGATCGATGCGCTGGCCGATGTCGCCGTGCATCTGAACTCTTCTGTCGAGAATATCGGCGCCCGCCGTCTGCAGACGGTGATGGAACGGGTTCTGGACGATATTTCCTACAACGCGCCGGATCGCGGCGGGACGGCCATCACCATCGATGCCGCTTATGTCCGCGAACATGTCGGCGATCTCGCGCAGAATACCGATCTGTCACGCTTCATTCTGTGATATCGGCGCACCGGTTCATGTCTTTCCCGATGTGAATGCCGGATGTGACGAAGTCCACTCTCGACAGCGGGCCTTTTACTTTTTAGTGAAGGCCCGTTTTGTTTTCCGTTCCGGCTTTATTCGGCCAAGATTCTGGTCCAGTCAGCCGCATCGCAAACAGGACGATGGAACGGGACGGGATAGCGGATCGTGCGACGCCTTTTGACAAGCCTTTTGATTGCCGTTGCCCTGGTGAATTCGGCGCCCGCCTTTGCCATGCAGACGGTGCCGGCCGGCAATCGTCATGCCGAGCAGCCCGATATTCCGGGTGCATCCGTCCGGCGCACCAAGGGAACCAAGAGCAGCTTCGATCTGAAGTATGAAAAGGTCCACGAGCTTCTGGCGACCGATCGCGAGCTGATGGGCAAGATCCGGAAGGTCTCCAGCGCTTACGGCATCAATCCCATCCATGTCGTCGGCGCGATTGTCGGCGAACACACCTATAATGTCGACGCCTACGACCGGCTGCAGGCCTATTATGTCAAGGCAGCCTCCTATGCCGGCGAAAGTTTCCGCTTCGCTTATGACGGCGAAAACGTCGATGATTTCGTGGCGCGGCCGCAATTTGCGCAATGCAAGGCCAAGAGTGATTCCTACACGCTGTGGTCCTGCCGCGAAGATGTCTGGGAGAGCGATTTCCGCGGCAAGACGGTGGCTGGCAAGAGCTTCCCCAACAACCGCTTCAGCGCAGTCTTCTTCCAGCCCTTCTACGCCGGCCAGACCTTCGGCCTCGGCCAGGTCAATCCGCTGACGGCGCTGATGCTCTCCGATCTCGTCAGCCGCGTTTCGGGCTATCCGAAGCTCAACGAGAAGAATGCCGGCGCCGTCTATAAAGCCATCATGGATCCCGATATCTCGCTCGCCTTCGTCGCCGCCTCGATCCGCAGGTCGATCGACGATTACAAGGAGATTGCCGGCATGGACATTTCGGGCAATCCCGGCCTGACGGCGACGCTTTATAATGTCGGCAACTCACGCCAGCGTGCCGCTGCCCTTGCGGCGAAGAACCGCGGCGCCGGCGCGACCGTCTGGCCGGAAGAGAATTATTACGGCTGGCTGATCAATGACAAGCTGGACGAACTCAAGGGCCTGCTCTAGCTTCTAGCTTGCCGGGAAGGCTTCGTTCTTCCCCGAAAGGCTTTGACGATGGACATGCGTCCTGATCCCTTCGTTCCGCCAGCACCGTTGCCGCGTACCGTGCCGCCGAGCCGGCTTGATATCATCCGCATCATCCTGCGCAATCCGCTCGAACTCTGGGGCGAGCCGTCCTATACGCTGCCCTGGATCAAGACGAGCTTCTTCGGGCAACACACCCTGATCGTCAACGATCCCGGCCTGATCAAGCATGTGCTGGTCGACAATGCCGGCAATTACCGCATGTCCGATATCCGCCAGCTGGTGCTGCGGCCGATCCTGCGCGACGGCCTGCTGACGGCGGAAGGCCAGGTCTGGAAACGGTCGCGAAAGGCGGTCGCCCCGGTTTTCACGCCGCGCCATGCCAAAGGTTTCGCCGGCCAAATGCTGCGGCAATCGGAAGATTATGTCGGCAAATATGCGGGCACCGGCCCGGCAGGCCAGGTCTTCGATATCGCCACCGACATGACGGATCTGACCTTTGCGATTCTCGCCGAAACGCTCTTTTCCGGCGAAATCGTCTCCTCGAGCGGCCATTTCGCCGATGACGTCAACCAGCTTCTCCACCGCATGGGCCGCATCGATCCGATGGACCTGTTGCGCGCCCCCTCCTGGGTGCCGCGTCTCACCCGTATCGGCGGCCAGAAGGTGCTGGAGAAATTCAGGGCGATCGTCCGCGACACCATGGATATGCGGCTGGCGAAGATGAAGACCAATCGCGCCGCCGCACCGGACGATTTTCTGACGCTGCTTCTGGAACAGGCGGGCCCCGATGGCCTGACCAAAGAGGAAATCGAGGACAATATCCTGACCTTCATCGGCGCCGGACACGAGACGACCGCTCGCGCACTGGCCTGGACGCTTTATTGTGTGGCGAACAGCCCGCATATCCGCGAGGCGATGGAAACGGAAATCGACGCTGTTCTCGCAACCGGGGCCGAGCCGGTGGAATGGCTGGATCTGATGCCGGTGACGCGGGCGGCTTTTGAAGAGGCTCTCAGGCTATATCCGCCCGCACCATCTATCAATCGCGCCGCGATTGCGGATGATCGCTGGACGAACGCGAAGGGCGAGAAGGTCGAGATACCGGCCGATATCACCGTGCTCATCATGCCTTGGACGCTGCATCGCCACGAACTCTATTGGGAAAAGCCGCGCGCCTATATGCCGGAACGTTTCCTGCCGGAAAATCGCGGCAGTATTGGCCGCTTTCAGTTCTTGCCCTTCGGCGCCGGCCCGCGCGTCTGCATCGGTGCGACCTTCGCGCTGCAGGAGGCGGTGATCGCGCTGGCGGTGATGATGCACCGTTTTCGCTTCGACCAGACGGAAACGACCAACCCCTGGCCGGTGCAGAAGCTGACGACGCAGCCGCAGAACGGGCTGCCGATGCGCGTGACGCCGCGCATAATTTCCACGAAAGCATAAATCTTTCGAATTATTGCGGAATTGACTGTGAATGAAAGCCGGGCAAAGTGGCAGCATTCAAAGTCGTTGCCAGGGAGAATGCCGCATGAGCCGCGTTGATAAGAACGGTCTTGCCGTCGAAACCGTCCTTCATGATTTCCTGACCCAGGAGGTTCTGCCGGGCCTAGCGGTCGATGCGGACAAGTTCTTTGCCGATTTTTCGGCGATTATCCATGATCTCTCCCCGAAAAATCGGGCGCTGCTGGCAAAACGCGACGACCTGCAGCTCAAGATCGACGACTGGTATCGCCGCCACGGCGCTCCGGTCGATATGGACGAATACCAGTCCTTCCTCCGCGAAATCGGCTATCTCCTGCCCGAGGGTTCGGACTTCCAGGTCTCGACCCAAAACGTCGACACGGAAATCGCCTCGATCGCCGGCCCGCAGCTCGTCGTTCCCGTCATGAACGCCCGTTATGCGCTCAACGCCGCTAATGCCCGCTGGGGCTCGCTCTATGATGCGCTCTACGGCACCGACGCCATTGCCGAGAGCGACGGCGCCGAAAAGGGCAAGGGTTACAATCCAAAGCGCGGCGAGAAGGTCATCGCCTGGGTGCGCGATTTTCTCGATAGGTCGGTGCCGCTGCAGGATAGCAGCTGGAAGGACGTCGGCAGTTTGATCGTCAAGGATGGAGCACTTGTCGTTCGATCGACCGATGGCGAGCAGGCAATGTTTGCGGATGCTGGGCATTTTGCCGGTTATCGCGGAGATGCGGCCGCTCCGACGCATATTCTCCTGAAGAACAACGGTATCCACATCGAGATCGTCATCGATGCGACGACGGCGATCGGTAAGACCGATCCGGCCCATATTTCCGACGTCTGGCTGGAATCGGCGATCACCACGATCATGGACTGCGAGGATTCGATTGCCGCCGTCGATGCCGAGGACAAGGTCGTCGTCTATCGTAACTGGCTCGGCCTGATGAAGGGCGACCTGCAGGAAGAAGTGGTAAAGGGCGGAACAAGCTTCGTCCGCAAGCTCAACCCGGATCTGGATTATGCTGGTCCGGATGGCGCTGCCTTCGAGCTGCATCGCCGCTCGCTGATGCTGGTGCGCAATGTCGGCCACCTCATGACCAATCCGGCCATTCTCGACCGCGACGGCAACGAAGTGCCCGAGGGCATCATGGATGCCGTCATCACCGGCCTGATTGCGCTTTACGATATCGGACCGGCCGGCCGGAGAAAGAATTCCCGCACCGGCTCCATGTATGTGGTCAAGCCGAAGATGCATGGGCCGGAAGAGGTCGCCTTCGCCGTCGAGATCTTCTCGCGGGTCGAAGATGCGTTGGGGTTGCCGCGCAACACCATCAAGATGGGCATCATGGATGAGGAGCGCCGCACCACCGTCAATCTCAAGGAGTGCATCCGCGCTGCCCGCGAACGTGTCGTCTTCATCAATACCGGTTTCCTCGATCGCACCGGCGACGAGATCCACACCTCGATGGAAGCCGGTCCGATGATTCGCAAGGGCGATATGCGCCAGGCGGCCTGGATTTCCGCCTATGAAAACTGGAACGTCGACATCGGCCTCGAATGCGGCCTCGCCGGCCATGCCCAGATCGGCAAGGGCATGTGGGCGATGCCGGATCTGATGGCGGCGATGCTGGAGCAGAAGATCGCCCACCCGAAGGCCGGCGCCAACACCGCCTGGGTACCGTCGCCGACGGCCGCCACCCTGCACGCCACCCATTATCACCGGGTCAATGTCGCCCGCGTTCAACAGGGATTGAAGGATCGTGCCCGCGCCAAACTCTCCGACATTCTCTCCGTGCCTGTTGCGGTGCGGCCGAACTGGACGCCGGAGGAAATCCAGCGCGAGCTCGACAACAATGCCCAGGGCATTCTCGGCTACGTCGTGCGCTGGGTCGATCACGGCGTCGGCTGCTCGAAAGTGCCCGACATCAACAATGTCGGTCTGATGGAAGACCGCGCCACATTGCGCATCTCGGCCCAGCACATGGCGAACTGGCTGCATCACCAGGTCGTCACCGAGGCTCAGATCGTCGAAACGATGAAGCGCATGGCCGCTGTCGTCGACCGGCAGAACGAGACGGACCCCGCCTATCAGCCGATGGCCGGCAATTTCGATGGCTCGATCGCCTTCCAGGCCGCCCTCGATCTCGTTTTGAAGGGCAGGGAGCAGCCGAACGGCTATACCGAACCGGTGCTCCACCGCCGCCGCCTTGAGCTCAAGGCGAAGCAGGCCGGGTGAGAGTATAGTTTTGAAATATGAAAAGGCCGCCGAGACGACAGTCCGGCGGCCTTTTTTATACCGAATTCGGTAATTAGCTTACTGGATAACGACGACCTTGGAGGTGCCCTTGCCGGGACGAACGCGGCTATAGAGGTCGATGACGTCCTGGTTCATCAGGCGAATGCAGCCCGAGGAAGCGGCGGTGCCGATCGAGGCCCATTCCGGCGTGCCGTGCAGGCGGAACAGCGTGTCCTTGCCGTCGTCGTTGAAGAGATACATGGCGCGTGCGCCGAGCGGATTGCTGAGACCCGGGCCCATGCCGTCTTCGACATACTTGGCGACGTCAGGGCGGCGGACGGCCATTTCCTTCGGCGGGTGCCAGGTCGGCCATTCCTGCTTCCAGGCGACGTAGGCGGTACCGGCCCATGCGAAGCCCTGCTTGCCGACGCCGATGCCGTAACGCATCGCCTTGCCGTTGGCCAGGATGTAATAGAGGAAGCGCTCGCGCGTGTTGACGATGATCGTTCCCGGACGCTCGGTGGTCTGGTAGCTGACGACCTGGCGGCGGAACTGCGGCTTGACCCTGTCGATCGGGATCGCCGGCAGGGAGTATCCGGCATCCTTCGTCACGCCATAGGCGTCGTTGAAGATTTGAGCCGTCTGTACCGTCGGGCCTGCGCCCTTGTCGTCGACGGATGCGCTATCGGAGTTGGTGGAGCAACCGGCCAGTGCGAGCGTTGTCAGCAGGCCAAATACAGGGAATGCATTGCGGATGCGCATAGATGACTCTTGAAGTTTTGGGGCAAGGAGAACAGTCTTTCGACCATCGTTGATTATGGTTTATTTTCGATTAACTTGCGCTTTGCAAGGCTACTGCAGCGCGACAAATCCGTACGCCGCGCAAATTAGAAGCGCATGGTTTTTTTGCAACAACACGCCAGCCCCTGCGATGGTTATCCATGACGATTTTGAGTGTTTACAATAACAATCCGTTAATCGATGGCCGGCAATCGGACAGGGCCATGATGGTGCGGCGGGGGACGCAGATTTTGCTGCATGAAATGCGCCATGCCGTGCTGCCCGAACTGCCGCTAGCCAGTGGCCGTCGTGCCGATTTGATCACTATTTCGGAAAAGGGCGAGGTCTGGATTATCGAAATCAAGACGTCGATCGAGGATTTCAGAGTGGATCGCAAATGGCCGGAATACAGGCTGCATTGCGACCGGCTGTTCTTTGCGACTCACGAGGGCGTGCCGCTCGACATCTTTCCCGAGGAGTGCGGGCTTTTCCTCTCGGACGGTTATGGCGCCCATATGATTCGCGAGGCGCCCGAACACCGTTTGGCCCCGGCCACGCGCAAATCCGTCACGCTCAATTTCTCGCGCGCCGCCGCACAACGGCTGATGATGGCCGAATGGGCGAACGGAAAGCCGTTCACCGTCGATGATGTCTGATGGATGTCTCGGCTATTTCGGTGCCCGTTTGGCAAGAATGCGCTGTAGCGTCCGCCGGTGCATGTTGAGCCGGCGCGCCGTTTCCGAAACATTGCGCTCGCACATTTCATAGACCCGCTGGATGTGTTCCCAGCGCACCCGGTCGGCCGACATCGGGTTCTCGGGAAGCTCCGCCTTTTCGCCTGCCCGCTGCGTCAGCGCCGAAAACACGTCGTCGGCATCCGCCGGCTTTGCCAGATAATCGACGGCGCCGAGTTTGACGGCCGTCACCGCCGTTGCGATATTGCCGTAGCCGGTCAGTACGATGATCCTTGTGTCGTCGCGCCGCTGGCGGATCGCTTCGATGACATCAAGCCCATTGCCGTCGCCGAGGCGAAGGTCAACCACGGCATATTTCGGCGGCCTGCCCTTCGATTTCGCAACGCCCTCCGCCACTGATTCGGCCGTTTCCACCTGGAAACCGCGCGTCTCCATCGCCCGGGCCAGCCGGCGCAGGAACGGCCCGTCGTCGTCGACGATCAGCAGGCTGGCGTCGGGACCGATATGGTCTTCATCTGTCGCAGCGAAATTTTCGTGATTTTGTTCTGTCATCGTCTTGGCCCTGGCGCTTGAACGCCCGATCTGCGTCAACCGCTTATATCCTACTTATGCCGACAAAGTCACTTTGTCGAATTTGCGTCGATCAGCATGCGCGGCCATTCGATTCGGATACGCGCGCCCGCACTTTCCGGGTCGCGATTCTCGAAAATCAGCGATGCCCCCGAGCGCTCCAGCAGGGTCTTGGCGATGAAAAGCCCGAGCCCGAGGCCGCCGGCCGTATCCTCTTTCTGCCGTTTGGTGACATAAGGCTCGCCGATCCGCGTCAGAATATCGGGCGCATAACCGTTGCCGTCGTCCTCGATGACGATCAGCACTTTATCGTGATCATGTTCGACGGTGACGATCACTTTCTCCCGCGCATAATCGACGGCGTTTTCAATCAGATTGCCGAGCCCGTACATGATGCCGGCGTTGCGGTCGGTCACCGGCTCGTCCTTGCGCGGGCTCTTTTCGATCAGCTCGAGGGTGATGCCGAATTCGCGGTGCGGCGCGACGATCTCCTCGATCATCGAGGAAAGCGGCAGGCGGCGCATATGCGCTTCGCCTTCGGAGGACAGTGTCGTCAGCCGCCGCAGGATGTCACGGCAGCGTTCGCTCTGGCTGCGTAGCAGCATCACGTCCTCGCGGAAACGATCGTCGTTCTTGAGTTCCCGCTCCATTTCCTTGGCGACGACGCTGATCGTCGCAAGCGGCGTGCCGAGTTCGTGGGCAGCTGCGGCGGCCAGTCCGTCGAGCTGCGAAAGATGCTTTTCCCGCTGCAGCACCAGTTCGGTCGCAGCCAGCGCATCGGCAAGCTGGCTCGCTTCCATCGACACCCGGTAGGCATAGAAGGCGGCGAACGCCATCGTCGAGGCGATCGAACACCAGACACCGAACTGCATGACGTTGTGGACATTGATCTCGACGCCGTCGAACCAGGGGAGCGGGAAGGGCGAAAAGGCAAGCACGGTGATGCAGACCATGGCGACGCCGATCAGGGCTGTGCTGTAGCGGATCGGCTGCGAGGCAAACGAGATGATGACCGGCACGCAGACGAGCGCCGCGAAAGGATTGGCAAGGCCGCCGGTGATGAAGAGCAGCGCGCAAAGCTGCAGAAGATCGAAGCCAAGCAGCGCAAAGGCCGCCGGCGGCTCCAGCCGATGCGTCGGCGGATAGCGGATCGTCAGGTAGAAATTTACCCAGGCAAGGGCAGCGATCAGCGAAGAGCTGGCGATCAGCGGCAAAGAAAATTTCAGCCAGAAGGCCACGATGAACACCGTCATCGCCTGTCCGCCGACCGCAAGCCAGCGCAGCCGCACCAGCGTCTGCAGGCGCAGCCTGCGACTGCTGTGCCGGTCCTCCAGCGTAAAGCTTTCCGTTTTGTCGGTCATGCCGAAGGCTCCTTGAATGGCCGTCATGTACCACGCGGTTTTGCCCGTGTCGTCGGCAACGCCTCTTCCGGCCGCTCCGGCCAGGGGTGACGGGGATAGCGTCCGCGCATATCGGCGCGGACATCCTTCCACGAGCCGGCCCAGAAGCCAGGCAGGTCGCGTGTCGTCTGGATCGGCCGATGCGCTGGAGAGGTGAGTTCGAGCAGCAGCGGCAGGCGGCCGCCGGCGATGGCCGGGTGCTGCTTCAACCCGAACAGCTCCTGCACGCGGATTGTCAGCACCGGCTCCTCGCCCTCATATTGGATCGGGTGCCTCTGGCCGGTCGGCGCTTCGAAATGGGTCGGCGCAAGTCGGCTAAGGTCGCGTTGCAACTCGTGCGGCACCAACGACATCAGCCCATTCGAAAGCCCGGCCGCGGAAATCTCGGAAAGGCCGCGGGCCTCCGTCTGAAAAGGACCGAACCAGTCGTCCAGCCGGGACAGCAGGGCATCGTCGCTGACATCGGGCCAAGGTTCGCCGATCGTCCTGTGGAGGAAACCGATCCGCTCCCGAAGTTGCACCGCCTCTTTCGAGAAGGCAAGCTGATCGAGCCCCAGCTCGCGCACCCCCTCCACCAGCGCCTGGGTGACCGCAGGCCCGGACGGCCGCGGCAAGGGCGTTTCTTCGAAGACGATCGCGCCGAGCCGGGTTGCCCGCCGCGCCCGTATTTGCCGGCTTTGCCGGTCGAAGAAGATCTGATCGCCGGTTTTGATCTCGCCGGGCAGTTCGGCTTCGATGTCGCCGCGCGTCACCTCGGCTGCCGAGAGAACCCGCGCCTGCGCCGCCCGTCCGGTGAGATCGGCGATGACGAGCATCTGGCTGCCGGCCAGCCTCTCGGTTTCCGGCAGCTCCGCGCCGCGACCGTTCGCCATGACGAATCGGCCGCGCCCGCCGCGCTGAAGTGCGATTCGATCCGGGAATGCATGCAGCAGCAGCTGGCCCGCAAGCGCCGGCGCCGTTGCCGCAACGCTGTCGAGCCCGTTCGCCAGCCGCCCCGCCAGCCGCCGCGAGGCGTCGGCTCTTTCGCCGCGCTCGGCCTTGAAGCGCCGCAGCCGGTCCTCGATATCGATGCTCGTTCCGCCAAGCCCCTGTTCGGTAAG
>NZ_JH719395.1:3668360-4159085 GCF_000271845.1 Rhizobium leguminosarum bv. trifolii WSM2297
ACCTGCGGCTGGATCACCTCCTTTCTAAGGAAGCTGTGGAACCGGTAAGACGCTTTCGGCAAGTCTTTGACTTGTCTAGAGATGAACCTTCCCGTGCTTTTTAGAACATAGATGGCACCAGTCAGGTGACCATCGAAACGTAATACGCTGCAGAGGCTTCGGCCCTGACGGTATGGCGAGCTTTCGCCGTCCACGTTTCTCTTTCTTCAAAAGGATATCGAACCATAGGTTTGCGCTCACGCGCTGTTCGCACCTTCGGTGCTGCGCTCCGCGAGGGCGCCGGACGACCGGCGACGGCCTCTGGCCTGTATGGGCGACCCTTTCTGCGGTTTTGCCCGGAAAGAGTTGTCGACGCAGAGAGATGGGCCCGTAGCTCAGTTGGTTAGAGCACACGCTTGATAAGCGTGGGGTCGGAAGTTCAAGTCTTCCCGGGCCCACCATTTGCACCAGCAAATGAGGTTTGCTGTAGCGAATTGTGGTTTGTTTGGGTTACCTGATCCTGACGGTTTGCTGTCAGGTGTTTGCGATGGTTGGGGCTGTAGCTCAGCTGGGAGAGCACCTGCTTTGCAAGCAGGGGGTCAGCGGTTCGATCCCGCTCAGCTCCACCAATTCGCTTGGTGTCGAGACTGAGAGATATCCTTTGAAGAAATAAAAGTTTGCATCGATCGCTGATCGATGCCTGTTCTGCATACATTGTGAAGAGAAGATTGATCTGGAGGCTTCCAGGTGTTTTGGGTTTAGGCCTGAGACGTCCGAGCCCAGTTCTGTTGATCCTATGGATGGCCTAGCCGGCCGGATATAGGGGAAGAACTGGAGGTAGGAAGGAAGCTTGTCACTCTGGATCGTTTGTTGTTCGCTGCCTTTGGGCATCGTCTGATGAACGGTCGGATTACCGTTGCCTGACCGCGCGGTATCGGATCCAATCTCGAGAAGCTGGTCTTAAGACCTGACACAAGCGAGCTGCTCGGCGTAGCTCCAATAAAGTGATCAGGTCGAACACGTCGATGGCATTGTTGGATTGACTGGGTTGTAAAAGGTAACCCGGTCTGTTGCCGTTCCTTTGGAGCGAGCAACGAGATGATGAGCATTGGCAATGAGAACGATTAAGTGTCGTAAGGGCATTTGGTGGATGCCTTGGCATGCACAGGCGATGAAGGACGTGATACGCTGCGAAAAGCCGTGGGGAGCTGCGAATGAGCTTTGATCCATGGATCTCCGAATGGGGCAACCCACCTTAAATGCTTGGAAAATTTAAGACGATCTTCTGATCGTCTTATCTTTCCAAGCATTGTTATAAGGTATCTACACCTGAATACATAGGGTGTAAGAAGCGAACGCAGGGAACTGAAACATCTAAGTACCTGCAGGAAAGGACATCAACCGAGACTCCGCAAGTAGTGGCGAGCGAACGCGGACCAGGCCAGTGGCAATTTTGATTAAAGTGGAACGCTCTGGAAAGTGCGGCCGTAGTGGGTGACAGCCCCGTACGCGTAGATATCAAGATTGTCCTAGAGTAGGGCGGGACACGAGAAATCCTGTCTGAACATGGGGAGACCACTCTCCAAGCCTAAGTACTCGTGCATGACCGATAGCGAACAAGTACCGTGAGGGAAAGGTGAAAAGCACCCCGACAAGGGGAGTGAAATAGAACCTGAAACCGGATGCCTACAAACAGTCGGAGCCCGCAAGGGTGACGGCGTACCTTTTGTATAATGGGTCAACGACTTAGTGTAACAAGCAAGCTTAAGCCGGTAGGTGTAGGCGCAGCGAAAGCGAGTCTGAATAGGGCGATATAGTTTGTTGCATTAGACCCGAAACCGAGTGATCTAGCCATGAGCAGGTTGAAGGTTGGGTAACACCAACTGGAGGACCGAACCCGCATCTGTTGCAATAGATTGGGATGACTTGTGGCTAGGGGTGAAAGGCCAATCAAACTCGGAAATAGCTGGTTCTCCGCGAAATCTATTTAGGTAGAGCGTCGAGCGAATACCCCCGGGGGTAGAGCACTGGATGGGCTATGGGGACTCACCGTCTTACTGATCCTAACCAAACTCCGAATACCGGGGAGTACTACTCGGCAGACACACGGCGGGTGCTAACGTCCGTCGTGAAAAGGGCAACAACCCTAACCTCCAGCTAAGGTCCCCAAGTCATGGCTAAGTGGGAAAGGATGTGAGGATCCCAAAACAACCAGGATGTTGGCTTAGAAGCAGCCATCATTTAAAGAAAGCGTAACAGCTCACTGGTCTAAATAAGGGTCTTTGCGCCGAAAATGTAACGGGGCTGAAGCCATGCACCGAAGCTGAGGATGTGTAGCAATACACGTGGTAGCGGAGCGTTCCGTAAGCTGATGAAGGGAGACCTGTGAGGGCTCCTGGAGGTATCGGAAGTGCGAATGTTGACATGAGTAACGATAAAGAGGGTGAGAGACCCTCTCGCCGAAAGACCAAGGGTTCCTGCTTAAAGTTAATCTGAGCAGGGTTAGCCGGCCCCTAAGGCGAGGCAGAAATGCGTAGTCGATGGGAACCACGTTAATATTCGTGGGCCTGGTGGTAGTGACGGATTGCACAAGTTGTTCTGGTTTATTGGATTATCAGGGCAGCGGAGCGGTTCCAGGAAATAGCTCCACCGTATAGACCGTACCCGAAACCGACACAGGTGGTCAGGTAGAGTATACCAAGGCGCTTGAGAGAACTATGTTGAAGGAACTCGGCAAATTGCACGCGTAACTTCGGAAGAAGCGTGACCCCATTTTACGCAAGTATGATGGGGTGGCACAGACCAGGGGGTAGCGACTGTTTATCAAAAACACAGGGCTCTGCGAAGTCGCAAGACGACGTATAGGGTCTGACGCCTGCCCGGTGCTGGAAGGTTAAGAGGAGAGGTGCAAGCTTTGAATCGAAGCCCCAGTAAACGGCGGCCGTAACTATAACGGTCCTAAGGTAGCGAAATTCCTTGTCGGGTAAGTTCCGACCTGCACGAATGGCGTAACGACTTCCCCGCTGTCTCCAACATAGACTCAGTGAAATTGAATTCCCCGTGAAGATGCGGGGTTCCTGCGGTCAGACGGAAAGACCCCGTGCACCTTTACTATAGCTTTACACTGGCATTCGTGTCGGCATGTGTAGGATAGGTGGTAGGCTTTGAAGCGGGGACGCCAGTTTCCGTGGAGCCATCCTTGAAATACCACCCTTATCGTCATGGATGTCTAACCGCGGCCCGTCATCCGGGTCCGGGACAGTGTATGGTGGGTAGTTTGACTGGGGCGGTCGCCTCCGAAAGAGTAACGGAGGCGCGCGATGGTGGGCTCAGACCGGTCGGAAATCGGTCGTCGAGTGCAATGGCATAAGCCCGCCTGACTGCGAGACTGACAAGTCGAGCAGAGACGAAAGTCGGTCATAGTGATCCGGTGGTCCCGCGTGGAAGGGCCATCGCTCAACGGATAAAAGGTACGCCGGGGATAACAGGCTGATGACCCCCAAGAGTCCATATCGACGGGGTTGTTTGGCACCTCGATGTCGGCTCATCGCATCCTGGGGCTGGAGCAGGTCCCAAGGGTTTGGCTGTTCGCCAATTAAAGCGGTACGTGAGCTGGGTTCAGAACGTCGTGAGACAGTTCGGTCCCTATCTGCCGTGGGTGTAGGAATATTGACAGGATCTGTCCCTAGTACGAGAGGACCGGGATGGACATATCTCTGGTGGACCTGTTGTCCTGCCAAGGGCATAGCAGGGTAGCTATATATGGACGGGATAACCGCTGAAGGCATCTAAGCGGGAAACCCACCTGAAAACGAGTATTCCCTATCAGAGCCGTGGAAGACGACCACGTTGATAGGCCGGGTGTGGAAGTGCGGCAACGCATGAAGCTTACCGGTACTAATAGCTCGATCGGCTTGATCGTTCTCATTGACTATGCTCATCCCCCGGCAAACGCTTAGCGTTTGTCCGGACGATGATCAGACCTTTGTCCTGACGCGCCAATGGCGCTGCGGACGGCCCGCGCCACCAGGCGCGACGGCCTCTGGCCTGTATGGGTGCCACAAGCGCCCTCGGGTGGAAAAGATCGAAGACGTGTTCAAAAAGAAAACAGGCTAACGCCTGCCAGCTTCTCAAACATTAAAGTTGCGCTTTGCCGACCTGGTGGTTATGGCGGGGTGGCTGCACCCGTTCCCTTTCCGAACACGGCCGTGAAACGCCCCTGCGCCCATGGTACTTCGTCTTAAGACGCGGGAGAGTAGGTCGCTGCCAGGTCTGCAAAACGCAACTGAAATAAAACAATCTTCTCATCACAAAACTCTACGGCCCATGCCGATACAAAAGGGTCGCGCAAGCGGCCCTTTCTGCTGTAAAATAATATCGCGGGGTGGAGCAGCCCGGTAGCTCGTCAGGCTCATAACCTGAAGGCCGCAGGTTCAAATCCTGCCCCCGCAACCAAATCTTTCCAGAACACAACACCCAAAAACCCGCCTCATGGCGGGTTTTTGCGTTTCTGCGGATTGTCAGGAAGGACTCAGCAGCCCATTCCGAGCCAGGAACTCTCCTGCCTGCATTGTCTCCAAAGCATTCGCTGTCTCCCTGAAGTACGCCAAGGTTTGCCAGAGAGTGAGATCGCCGACGATATAGAAGCGGCGCATGGCGCGTGTTAGCGCAACGTTCAGGAGGTTCGGCTTGGATGCTGCCCAGGCTGCCGCCCCGCTATGATCGGCATCGGCGCCGAGCACCATGAAAACGATATCCTCCTCCTTGCCCTGGAAGGTATGCACCGTGCCTATGCGCTCCCGCAGCCACCTCGACAGTTTTGGCGGAGATGAGCGCATATTGCCGTTCGGATCGATCCATGTTGCATGGGTCAGAGCCTGCCTCAGGCCGTTTTTGATCTCCTTGAAGGGCGAGATGATATAGAGATCCGGCAATGCGCCGTCGCGGCGATATGTGGCAGTCAGGACGTCGACGATGAAGTCCGTCTGTTCCACAACCGTCTGTTTGCCCGATACCCTGCCCCTGACGTCGATCCAGGCGCTGTCGCCATAAAAAGGCGGTGCGTCGCCGGCCGGCCGCCGCCTTTCCAGCCCGAATACCATCTTGTTCTGATAGGCGATCCGGTTGGCAAGGCCGAACATCGGATCGAGGCAGCGCCGATGAACCCTAAGAGGGCAGCCGATCCAGAGGCCGTCTGCGGCCTCGCCGGGAACAGTCGTTCCATAACGGTTGGCGGCATCGGCAAGCATCTGCACCGACGCCCTGTTCGGCGAATATTGTCCCGCCGCCGTGTGGGCTGAGAGAGCGGAAGCGGCAGTGATCAGCGCGCTCGGAAGGATAAAGACCGGTTCGATCTGTTGGGGATCGCCGATCGCCATGACGCGGCGCCCCTGCAACAGGGCTCCAACGGCCGCTTGCGGCACCGCCTGACCGGCTTCGTCGATGAAGACCCAGCCGATCGAACCGGCTTCAAGCCCGCGGAACTGCCGGGCGAAGGAGGCGAAGGTCGTCGAGACGATGGGAACGATCATGAACAGGCTCTGCCAGATCAATGCAATGTGCTCGTCATCGACGGGACTGTTGTTGGAAAGCAGCTTGCTGATGGCGACGATGTTTCCGCCAAAACCTCCGCCCTTCCTGCCGACCTCCGCCAGCCATGCTTCGTGCAGCGTCAACGCTGCTTCCAACAATGCCGACCGCAGACCCGCCAGTTCGTCCTGATGCCAGAGACCGTCGATCTGGAACCGGTCGGTCTCGAGATCGGCGAGGCTCCGGGGCACGGCGGCATGACCGAAAATTTCCCCCAGACGCTCGAATTCCTCTCTTTTCCTCTCCCAGATTTTCTGGCGTGACCGCAATGCCTGTTCGGCCCGCTCATGTCCTCGCAAAGCCTGTTCCCGCTGAGGCTCATGGGTTTTCGCAAGATGATGATCACAGTCCGCCAATGCCTTGCGCAATTCCAGCTGCCGGCGCGCATTGGCGCCGACATCTTGCCGGTGCTGGCGGGCGGGGCTGCTCGGTATCACCCGCTCCCACCAGGCAGGCGCGCTACGGTCGAGCAGCTGTTCCTCCTGCTTAAGATCCGACAATTCTTCCCTGATCTGAAGCATTTTCGCCGCCACCATATTGCAGCGCTCTTGCGCGCCCCGAAGTTCGGCGGCGGCTGCCGCCATCCGTTCAAGCGCGTCGCCGCAGAATGCATCCTGCGAAACCCGGCCGATGTCGTCGTGGAGATCGACATAGCGTGCATATTGACCGATCTTGTCGCGAACTCGGTCATCAGCGGCACGAAAGGCCGACGATGCTTCGGCGAAGCTCGGCCCCTCGTAACTCTCTCGCCATTCCCAGATCGTCTGCGGCTTGGCCGCACCGGACCAGCCGGGGTTCGGCCTTTCTGTGATTTCCATGAAGGCGAAACGCTCCTTGAAGGCTCGCCGGTTCCTGGAGTTGCCGAGCGCACAGGCGATCAGCCCCCAAGGGCGGTCGCCGTCGGAGAGCTTGACGGCGGCGCCATTGTCTTTTTGGCAAGCGATCTTGTGCGCGACCGTCTGCAGATATTGGAGTGAAGAGGTCCTGGCGATCGAGCTTCGCTTGGGAAGGTCGCGCGAAATATTCTCGACGGCCGCATTGTTGGAGGAGGCGACGACCATTTCGAAACCGGCAAGGGCCGGGATCAGCGCCGATAGCGAGGCGGTGCTGCGGTCTGCGAAGATGGCGCGGCGCGGCGATCCGTCAAAGGCATCGCGCGCCGTCTTCAAGGAGGAGAGCACGCGGGCGCGCCGAACGATATTATCCGCGAACATGTCGCGAAGCAGGGTCGTCTTTCCCGTACCCGGTGGGCCATTGACCGAGAAAAGTCCGGTTTCCGAAAGCTCGCCGATGGCCGAATTGATCGCGAACTGCTGCATGAGGCTCATGGCGTGATGAGGTTCGCCGAGCCAGCGTCCGCGGTTGATATTTCCGGGATGCAATGCCCGAACGATCGCCTTCCGCCCGTCCTCCGAATAGAGGTCGATCCGTTTCTCCGGGGCAAGCGGGGTGAGAAATCGCCTGAGCGGCTCGGGAATGTCGCCGTGTTTGACGCGCATCATCGCCCGCTCGATATCCTCGATGTAGAAGCTGTTCAGGATACCGATCTCTTCCTCAACGCAGGCGCTCTCATCCTCCTCATCGTCGGCATCGGGCGCAGGGCTCTCCTGCTGCGGCGGCAGCGAAAGGACTTCAGGCCTTTCCGTCCGGTCTTTGTAGCGTATTTCAACGGCGGCGATGGGCTTCTCCTGTCGCGAGGCAAAGCTGGCCCAATCGCAGAGCAATTCATGCAGTGCCAGGATTTCGCCGGCATCGAGCGGCTGATCGGCACCGTCGTCGAAGGAGGAAGATCTCAGCTGTCGCTGCGCCCGGAAATTCTGAAGCAATTCCGTCAACTGCCGCTTGCTTTCGGCAAATGCTTCCTGGCTGAGCGAGGAGAGGCCGGATTCACGCACCCGTCCCAGAGCCCATGGCAGCGTGGAAACCGAAAATGTTTCGAAAATCGGCTGTCCCAGGGGCGTCAGCTGTAGGCTGGCAAAGCAGGTATCGCCATCGAGATCGCCGCGTTCGGCGTCCTCATAATCGGCGATACCGGCCGCAACGCTATCGAAGTGCCTGCGGACAACGGGAATTTCGGATTTGCTGAAAACGCCGAGGAACAGGGTAAAACCCGTGATCTGCTTCTCCTCGGGGATTGCTGGACGGCTGAGTAGGGCACCGTCGTCGTCGAGCGTCCTTGCATGCAACCAGAAGACACTTCGCCCTTCACCTGCGACGATACGGCTGGAGAGATCGTAGGGAATGAAGAACTCGATCTTGTGCCAGAAATCGAGAATGGCCAGAAGCCGTTCCCTTTCGGCGCCGTCTGCATGGGTCTGCATGAGTTTCCACTGAGGCGTTGCAAATGAGGCTTGCGCCTCTTTTAGCAATGATCGCAGCTCAAAATCAAAGACCGAGTCCAGGAACCGCGCGAACGCATTGTCGCCGCCGGCAGGTATCCGTCAGTGCAGAGGCGGCCGGCGTCGTTCGCTGAGCTGTCCCCGGTTCCAGCGGGCGATGGTCTCGGGCACGACACTCGTCTTGTGAGGGGCGGGCTCGGCACGCGCCGCCCGGATTCGTTCGAGGGCGGCATTTGCCTTGGCAACATAGTCGAGTGCCGCCGGATCGTCCGAATGCACGTCCCGGATCGCGGCGAAAGGGGCTTCCGCCTCGGCCAGCCGTTTGCCGGCTGCAAGAGCAATGCCAAGCTTGTAATGCGCCTCTATGAGATGCGGCCCGACTTCGCCGACCCGGCGAAACGTCTCCGCGGCCTGGTCGTATTGATGCAGGGCAAGCTGCGTGTCGCCAAGCCGCATCAGGATCGGTGTCGGATCGGGGGCCTGCTCGGCGAGAACCTGATAGGCAGCCAGTGCTTCCGTCAGCTTGCCCCGGTCGAACAGCAGATTGGCGAGCCCGAACTCCGCGCCGGTATGGCCTGGAGGCGATTGCAGGACCTGATTGAAGGCAACCTCCGCTTTGCCGCGGGCACCGTTTCTCGCTGGTCTTTATAACCGGCGAAACGGTATTCCAGCGACTTGATGTTCTTCTCGATCAGATTGAGCTGCTCTTCGAGTTTGATCTGCTTGCTGTGGAAGACGACGTTCTGGCTCTGGATGATGGCGTTGATATCGGGGTCACCTGTCTCTTTCGTCACGATATCGGGAAGCTGGAATTCGCGTAGACCCTGTGCTTCCGTAGTCTTGCGACGACGGCCTCCAGGCATAGGCGAAGCTGCAGCATCCGTTCGTTGGAGCGGGATGGGGTGGGGTCGAGGGTCAGCAGGACATCGCCTTGTACCAGTCATCTGCGGTTACGTCGCGACTTGTTGGATCAAATCGTTAGTATTGGGAGCGCACGTACTCAGTACAAGGCCGCACATATCCAGCTCCTCATCCTGGAATGGATAAGGAGTATTCAGGCGTTCTTTTCGTTGAGTTGCCCTGAATGGAGGCCATGTATCAAAAACGCACGCCGATACCTGGCTTATCCATGTCGCCACTTGGCAGACGATCAGAGATTGCTGGAAAAAATGTGGATCCGATAGATACCAATTCGGGCTAAGGCGGATTTGCCACCTCCGGCTAGCCCCTGTCGCTGGCGGAGCGAGACGTCTTACCTGGGGGCGCCGGCGAGCGGCCAACAATCCGGAATTTCCAGTATTCGCCGCTAAGTTGAGGGCGGTCTTCCGCCGCTCGCCTGTCTCAGATCCGGTATTTCGCGCGGGCCGAAAATATAACAATCTGTACTGAAATATTACAGTCGGCTCTTATCTATAGTGAGAGCAAATATAACCTTGAAGTATTCACCCTATGAAAATACAACCAACGCTTTGTAACGTATCGCTTTTTGCCCCCGAAAACTAATCACTTTGGGCCATTTCCTTCCTTCTCAATCCGTATTAACATAATTAAGAAATGTCTAAAAAATAAAGCGGGACGTCCGGGGCCGACATTTCATACTATCCAATACCCGCTATCGCTCCACGTTTTAGTAAAGTGTAACGCAAGGGGAGGCGTATATGTTCATGGCAGGCTCAGGAATAGAGAATACCGACCAAGGTACCAAGTTGGGTTCGTCAGGAAATACTATACTGGTAGTGGCAAAGGCGGATCTGTTTTCAGAATGCATGGTTGAGGCGCTGGCCAAGAAGTTTCCGAACTGTCAGGTGGCAAGCATCACGAGCACAAAGCCGATGCTGGAAAAAGATACCAGCGATTTGAAGCTCGTTTTATTCTATCATATACCTGCGCCCGAGCTTCATGAAGCGCTGCAGGCTGCCCGCGAAAACCACCCGGAGACCTCCGTCGGCCTTGTCGTCGAAGCGATCGACATGCTCGAACCCTATGTCAGCCGCCTGGTGGAGGCAAGGATCATCGATGGTGTCCTGCCGCTCAACCTGCGGCTCGATGTTTTCATGGCCGCAGTGGATCTGCTGATGAAGGGCGGCGAGCATTTTCCGTCAGCCCTTCTCAATCGCCTCACCAACAAGAACACTCAGCTGGAGCCTTCGCTCTATCAGACAAAATCGGTCGATGCGGCACGCACCAATGCGCTGAAGCTGAGACGCGACAGCATCTCCTCTTTGACCACGCGCGAGGTTCAGATCCTGGACCTCATCTGCAAGGGCACCCAAAACAAGATCATCGCCGACAAGCTGCATCTGTCCGAAAACACCGTGAAGGTTCACGTCCGCAACATCTACAAGAAGATGAACGTCCGAAACCGCACGGAAGCTGCATCCCGCTTCTTCAACGAGCATCCGGCCGGCGACGACGACATGTCCGGCCGGTGGCGCAACTGATCCAGCGCGCCGAGCGTCTATTCCGGCGCAAACAACGCCGTCGCAGTTGATCGCCGGGTCAGATCGGCGGACGCGCAAAGCAGCGCGACTTCTGTCCGAAGCCGCTGGGAGTGCAGATATATGGTGCTGAGCCGTGATAGGCGACGCGAACCTCTGGCGCAGCCGGGCGTTCGGGCCGATTTGCCGG
Source organism: Rhizobium leguminosarum bv. trifolii WSM2297 (assembly GCF_000271845.1). Next base: position 3,678,896 of record NZ_JH719395.1, read on the forward strand.
ATAGGCATAGGCTTTCGAGACACGCGGCGCCTCGACCACGACGGCGTTCTTTTTCGCGACGACGGCTATGTCGTCGTTAATAATGGTACAGGCCGTCGTTCCGATCGCAAGAAGCGTCGTCCCCCCGGTAAACATCGCAAAATGAAATCGACGCCAGCCTTTCGGCCGCGCTCCAGCTTGCTTTTTCGACATGGCTAAAACCCCTCGCATATGGCGCTTCCGGATGCAAGGCCGGGCGTGCAGTTCAGCGCGGCCGATCTTCCCCATTACTTGTATGCCGGCTTCATTGAGTGAAGCTTAAGCACTGCAAGGACACTCGTTATGAGGGAAGAATGGATAGAAAATGATTAATCATTTGTTACAATCAAGAATAGTTGCGTAATTATTTTGAATACTTCAAACTTTTAAAGTTGACCATGGCCATAATCGCCTTATCATTTTAATAGTAATTCAGTTATCTGAAGAATAACTCAAAAGTTATTCATGTTGAGATAGTCAGTGCGATGAATATCCAACCGGATAAGGACGGCATGAAGCGCATAACTAAAACAAAAGACTGAATACATGGGAAGGAGTTTGTAATGCGTAGTTTCGTTCCCAGCGAAGGCTATTCTGAAGTGACGGGCATTCCGGTGCTCAGGGAGCCGGGCACCGCTCTTGTGAATGGTGGTGCCGGTTTCCTCGGCTCGCATCTCTGCGAGAGGCTTCTCCAGCGCGGCCACAGAGTCATCTGCCTCGATAATTTTTCGACCGGCCGGCGGGTGAATGTCGATCACCTCGCAGCGAACGCTCGATTTCACCTCGTCGAGCACGATGTTCGCCAGCCCTTCGATATCGAAGCCTCGCTGATCTTCAACTTCGCCTCGCCCGCCTCGCCGCCCGACTATCAGCGGGATCCGGTGGGCACATTGCTCACCAACGTGCTTGGCGCCGTCAACACCTTGGATTGCGCCCGCAAGACCGCTGCGGTCGTCGTTCAGTCGTCAACATCGGAAGTCTATGGCGACCCGAACCAGAGCCCGCAGCCCGAATCCTATTGCGGCAATGTCAATCCGATCGGACCGCGCGCCTGTTACGACGAAGGCAAACGCAGTGCCGAAACCTTGTTCTTCGACTATCACCGGACGTACGGCGTCGACATCAAGGTCGGCCGTATCTTCAACACCTATGGGCCGCGCATGCGCCTGGATGATGGCCGGGTGGTCTCCAATTTCATCGTGCAGGCGTTGCGCAATGCAGATCTGACGATCTATGGCGACGGTCAGCAGACCCGCTCTTTCTGTTATGTCGACGATCTCGTCGAGGCCTTCCTGCGTTTCTCGGCCGCCGGCAATGCCTGCCACGGCCCGATCAACCTCGGCAATCCGGCCGAGATCACCGTTCGCCGCCTTGCGGAGATCGTACGCGACCTCACCAATTCGCGCTCACGCATCGTTCATCTGCCGGCGGTCATCGATGATCCCCGCCAGCGGCGGCCGGATATCTCCAGGGCCATGGCCGATCTCGGCTGGCAGCCCTGCATCGGCCTTGAAGCTGGCCTGGCGCGCACCGTCGAGTATTTCGACGGCCTGCTTGCCGGCGCCGAGAAGGCGGAGGCCGTATGAGATGCCCCGCTATATTCTGGTTACCGGCGGCGCCGGTTTCATAGGCAGTCATATCTGCAAAACGCTGGCGCGTGCCGGCATGGTTCCGGTCACCTACGACAATCTCTCGACGGGGTATGCCGACTGTGTCCGCTGGGGACCGCTCATCCGGGCCGACCTCGCCGATGCAGCCACGCTGCGCCGGACCCTCGCAGAGTTTTCGCCCGATTGCGTCATCCACTGCGGCGCCAATGCCTATGTCGGCGAATCCGTCGAGATGCCCAGGAAATATTACCGCAATAATGTCGTCGGCAGCCTGACGCTGCTCGAGGCCTGCCTCGACCAGGATATCGGCCGGATCGTCTTTTCGAGCAGCTGCGCCACCTACGGCATCCCTGCCTCATTGCCGATACGGGAGGAAACGCCACAGCACCCGGTCAATCCTTACGGCCGAACCAAGCTGATCTTCGAGATGGCGCTTGAGGATTTTGCCGCCGCCTATGGCATTCGCTTCGCCGCGCTGCGTTATTTCAACGCGGCCGGCGCCGATCCGGACGGCGAGCTTGCCGAGCGCCACCAGCCGGAAACCCATCTCATCCCCCGCGCCCTTCTCGCTGCCGCCGGCAGGCTGGAGCGGCTCGATATCTTCGGCACCGATTATCCGACCGAAGACGGAACCTGTGTGCGTGACTATGTTCACGTCAGCGATCTCGCGCAGGCGCATCTTGCCGCCGTCAATCATCTGATAGCCGACGGCGACTCGCTCAGCGTCAATCTCGGCTCCGGCCGCGGCACCTCGGTGCGTGAGATTCTCGAAGCCATCTATCGGGCGACCGGCCGTGAAGTCCCCGTTCGCTATCGCCCGCGCAGGGCCGGCGATCCGCCGATCCTCTTTGCCGACACGGCAAGAGCGAAGGCGGAACTCGGCTTCACCCCCGCTCTCTCGGATATCGATACGATCATCCGCACCGCCGGTCCCACTTTCGGGCTGGAGGTGAAGGGGTGAGCATCGGTTCGCAAATCGGTCAGCGCGTGAGGACGGCGAAAGCCGCCTCCGCGGATGCATTCGATCCTGTCTTCGCCGGCTGGAACCGCGTCGTTTACGGCTTCGGCATCCTCTGCTGGCTGGCGACACTCGGCTATTTCTGGATCTGGTGGTGCCAGTCGGCGCACATCATTTCCTGGACCGCATTCGTGCTCATCACCCTCGTGATGGGCTGGATCACCCTTGTGCCGGCCTATTTCATCCTGATTTTCCTCGATGCGCGCACGGTCAGCCCTCACGTGCGGCTGCCGGAAGGGCGGGTGGCGATGGTGGTCACCAAAGCGCCGTCCGAGCCCTTTGCCGTCGTCCGCGCCACGCTGCAGGCGATGCTCGACCAGATCGGCGTCGAGTTCGATGTCTGGCTGGCCGATGAGGATCCTTCGGAGGAAACCAAGCGCTGGTGCGCAGAGCACGGCGTGCTGATCTCCACCCGAAAGGGGGTGGCGGAGTATCACCGCGCGAGCTGGCCGCGCCGGACGCGCTGCAAGGAGGGCAACCTTGCCTATTTCTACGACCATTTCGGCTATGCGCGTTACGATTTCGTCGCCCAGTTCGATGCCGATCACGTGCCGACGCTGACCTATCTCCGCGAGGTCCTGCGGCCCTTCGCTGACCCTGGCATCGGTTATGTCTCCGCGCCCAGCATCTGTGATGCGAATGCCGCGACCAGCTGGGCCGCGCGCGGCAGGCTCTATGCCGAGGCCAGCCTGCACGGTTCGCTGCAGACGGGTTACAATAGCGGCTGGGCGCCGCTTTGCATCGGCTCGCATTATGCGGTCCGCACATCAGCGCTTCGCGAGATCGGCGGCCTCGGCCCGGAACTCGCCGAAGACCATTCGACGACACTGATGATGAATGCCGGCGGCTGGCGTGGCGTTCATGCCGTCGATGCGATCGCCCATGGCGACGGCCCGGCGAATTTTGCCGATCTCGTCGTCCAGGAATTCCAGTGGTCGCGCAGCCTCGTCACCATTCTGCTGCAGCATTCCAGGCGTTATATCGCGCATCTGCCGTGGAAGCTGAAATTTCAGTTCGTGTTCTCGCAGCTGTGGTATCCGCTGTTTTCCGCCTTCATGGCGGTGATGTTTCTGCTGCCGGTTGCCGCCTTGCTGACGGGCCGTGTCTTTATCAACGTCACCTATCCGGATTTCCTGCTGCATTTCTCGCCGATATCGATCGTGCTGACACTGTTTGCCATCTTCTGGCGGGCGACCAGAACCTTCAGGCCGCATAATGCGAAACTGTTCGGCTGGGAGGGGCTGGCCTTCATCTTCCTGCGCTGGCCGTGGTCGCTCGCCGGCAGCCTGGCGGCCGTGCGCGATCACATCTCGGGCTCCTTCGTCGATTTCCGCATCACGCCGAAGGGAAAGCAGCAGCAGCAGTCTCTGCCGCTGCGGGTCGTGGCGCCCTATATCGCGCTCGCCGGGCTTTGCGCCGTCGCCATGGCGCTTGCCAGCGAGACCGCTGCCGCCCAGGGCTTTTATATTTTCGCCGCGATAAACCTCTCGATCTATCTGTCGGTGACGGTGCTGATCGTCGTTCGCCATGGAATCGAGAACGGTCTGCCGCTGCTGCCGCAATCGCACGGGCTGCGGCTCGCGACCGCCATGGGGCTTGCGATCTGGGTTACCGGCGGCATGCAGCTCGGCGGCCATGGCCTGCGCAGCCTCGAAGCCCTTTCCCATGGCCAGCCATTCGTCAGCTTCACCCAAACGCAATTTGCCGTGGCCGGCGCCGGCCTCGGCGGCGGCAAGACCAAGATCACGAAGTTCCGTCTCAAATGGAATGGGTTCGGCAACATGGGACGGGACCAACAGGGTGTCTGAGCCGGCGGAACCGGCAAGTGTCGAACAGGAGGATGTAATGCGTATCGGATCGAAACTTTATGGAGCAGCCCTTGCTCTCAGCCTGTGTCTGCCGGTGGCGGCACATGGCGCCGAGGCAGACGGCAAGAAGGCTCCGACGCCGACGCCGCTCAGCGCCTATGAGCTCTATCGAATCTACGGCGACAAAACCTGGATCTGGAACACCGGCGGCGGCCGTTTCTTGGATGACGGCCGGCGGTTCGTCGCCTGGGTGGACGACAAGGGCAAGCAATCCTTTGCCGAAGGCAAGTGGGTGGTCGATGATCTCGGCCAGCTCTGCATGCGCGCCACCTGGACGAATGCCGAGGGTGCGGCCCGCGCCAGCACCTGTTTCGGCCACCGCAAGATCGGCAACACGATCTATCAGCGGCGCCAGCCGGACGGCAACTGGTATGTCTTCCGTCATGCGTCGGTGCGCGGAGATGACGAGTTTCGCAAGCTCGTTTCCATGGATTCGGTCAGCGACAAGGCGCGTGACCTGAAGCAGGTCCTGCAGAGCCAGGAAGTAGCCCGAAAAGGAGGGTGAGCCATGAAGAGGCTGATGAAAAAAAACCTCTCTACCGCAGCGATCGCGCTGCTGCTGCTGTGTGTCGCGGATATGCCCGGCCGAAGCGAGATGCAATATGCCGGCATTGCCCCGAACCCGGCGGCGGGCGTGCGGGCGATCATTGACAAGCGCCCCGTCCTTCATGCCGACGGCATCATGTTCGGCGCCTACGATCCGCATGGCGATTTCGGCGCGCAGGCGAATGTCGCAACCGAAGCCCTGTTTCTGCCCTGGGAAGACGTCGACCTCGAAACCCTGCGTGTTGCCGATGCCTATGCGCTGGCCCGAGGCCGCAACCTGCTGATATCAGTGGAGCCCTGGTCTTGGGACGTCGACTGGCGGCTGACCTCCGCACAGCTTCGCGCAAAGGTCCTGCGCGGCGATTACGATGTCAACATGCGGGCAATCGCGCAGATGATATCGCAGCTGAAAAGCCCGGTGATCGTCCGCTGGGGACAGGAGATGGAGGACAAGTCGGGGCGGTTTTCCTGGTCCGGCTGGAACCCGCAGGATTATATCACCGCCTATAAGCGGATGATGGATATCGTCCGCCAGGAGGCGCCCGGGACCGAACTCATGTGGTCGCCGAAGGGAGAGCCCGGCTTGCAGGACTACTATCCCGGTGACGACTATGTCGATCTCGTCGGTCTCTCGGTCTTCGGCCTGCAGCGTTACGACGAACTTGCCTATAATGGGCACCGGACATTCTCGGAAGCATTGAAGCAGGGCTATGATCTCGTCGCTGGCTACGGGAAGCCCATCTGGGTGGCGGAGCTCGGTTATGAAGGCGGCGACGCCTATATCAGGCCGTGGATCGAGACCGCCACATTGAAGCAGAGCGCCTTCCCCAATCTGCAGGAGGTGGTCTATTTCAACGACCGGGATGTGCACGCCTGGCCCTTCGATCTTGGCCGGCCGGACTGGCGCGTGGCCCGGAACCTGGGTAACTGACGGCTTGAAATAGAGAAAGGCCCGCCGGGGTTTGCGGGCCTCTCCTCTCATATCCGGCGATCGATCATCCCTTGATCGTCGCCTTACCCTCTTCGATCAGCCGGGTCGCCGCATCAGCGGGCGAAATCCGTTCGAAGGCGAGTTCGTCGCAGATCGGGCGCAGCACGCGCTGGTCGAACTGGGTTGCGCCCATCGGCACCGGCGGCGGGTATTCACCGACCTGATCCTTGAGAAGATTGACGTATTTGACCGTTTCCTGCTCCGTCGGGTTGAGCTGCGGCAGGATGGCCTCGCGCACCGTCGGTGACATCGGCACACCGCGCTCGACGCCGAGAATCTTGCCGGCCTCGATATCGTTGACGAAGAAGTCGATGAATTTCGCCGCCGCTTCGCCGTTCTTTGTCGTGGCGCCGAGACTCCAGATTAGCGCCGGACGGTAGTAGTGGCCCGACGGCCCGCCCTTCTTTTCGCGCGGCAGCATGGTGATGCCGAGCTTGTTCTTGATGATCAGCTGATAGCCGATCATCTGGTTGGAATAGGCCATGCCGATCACCGATTTGCCGACACCGAGGCTATTGGTGTCGATGGTGTTCTGATCGAGCGTCTGCACATCGGCGGCAACGGTGCCGCCGGCCTTGCGCAGCTTCTCCCAGTAGTCGAACCATTCGGTGGCGTCGTCGGCCGTGAAGCCAAGCCCGACGGTTTCCTTTGCAAAAAGGCTCTTGCCGCGCTGGCGCAGCCAGGCGTCGAACACATAGGCGTAGCGGGCTGCATAGGGGCCGCCGCTCTTGCCGGAAGACTTTGTGAGTTCCACGGCGAGCTTGGCATACTCCTCCCAGGTAAGGTCGGGTGTCGGCAGCGGGATGCCGGCCTTTTCAAATTCGACCGTGTCGAAAAACATCGAGAAGGAGTTGAGGCCAAGGCCGACACCATAGAGTTTGCCGTCGATGGTGGTTAGTTTCAGCATGTCGGCGCCGAAGCTCTCGACCTTCAGCGTCGCAGGGACGAATTCGTCGAGCGGCAGGCAGGCGCCACGCTTGGAATAGTCGGAGATCGTTCCCGGCTCGAGCTGGAAGATGTCGGCGATCGAGCGGCCCGCCATCTGCGTTGCGAGCTTCGTCCAGTAGCCGTCGCCGGACAGGGATTCACCGACGATCGTGACGCCGGGTGTTTTCGACTGGTAGAGCTTGGCGACGTCGAGCGTGCGTTTGGCGCGGTCGTTCGAACCCCACCACATGGCACGCAGCGAGGCGTCCTCGGCAAATGCCGGAATGGCGCTTCCCGCGCCAAGGGCAAGGCCGGCGGCTGCTCCGGCTGATCCCATCAGAAATGAACGTCGGTTGACCTGCATGATAATCCTCCTTGTCCCAATATGCCTGCTGCCATCCTCCAAATGGCGTTGCGAGCATTTCGTCGCAAAGAGTACGCAAAAAAATAATTATTGCAAGAAATAATGATTATCTTGCAAATTTGCATAAGTTGCATAAACTTTACCTATGAACGAACAGAAAATCAGACGGCCGCGCCAGGCCGATATCGCCATATTGGCCGGCGTCTCCGTTTCCACCGTGTCGCGGGTGCTCGCCAACGAACCCGGCATCAGCGAAACCGTGCGCCGCCAGATATTGAAGGTGGCCGCCGAGCACGGCTATCCCGTCAAGTCTGCGACGGAAGCGGTTGCCGGCGGGCTGGCGCTGATTGCCAGCGATGGCGTCACCGGCGGCCTCAGCGTCTTTTATGAAGCGATCGTCGAGGGGCTGCGCGCCGGAGCTGCCGAAGCCGGCATGCCCTTTGAAATCCGCATGGTTCGCGAGGATCGCACGACGCCGGAGGCTGTGCGTGACTATATGCAGGCCGCGGGTGCCGAAGGGCTCTTTCTCGTTGGCATCGATCCGAACGAGCTGCTGCGCGGCTGGCTGCGCGACACACTGACGCCAGCGGTTCTCGTCAATGGTACCGATCCGATGATGCAGTTCGACGGCGTTTCGCCGGCTAATTTCTTCGGTGCCTATCAGGCGACCAGTCGATTGACCAAGGCTGGCCATCGCCGCATCCTGCACCTGAGCGGCTCCCATCGCCAGACGATCCGGGAACGCATCCGCGGTTTCGAGGCTGCCATCGCCGCCGTGCCCGGGGCCGAGGGCCGTTTCGTGTCCATGACGCTGCACGGCAGCGCCAGCGGCGAGGCCCATGAACGCACGGCCGCGATCCTTGCCGAGGATGCCGGTTTCACCGCCGCCTTCTGCATGAATGATTTCATCGCCGTCGGTGTACTCGAGGCCGTCACCGAGGCCGGCCTGCGGGTGCCGGAGGATTTTGCAATCGTCGGCTTCGATGATCTGCCCTGTGCGCTGATGACCAATCCGCCGCTTTCCACCATGCGTGTCGATCGTGCCGCCCTCGGGCGCGAGGCCGTTTTGCTGATGCTGTCCCGTTTCCGCAACAGGACGGCGCCGGCGCGCCACATCTGCCAGGCCGTCGTTCCCGTTCGAGGAGGGACCGTTCCGAAACCCGTGAGTGATGCCGATGACCTATGATCCCGCCAGCGCCAATCCGCTTGCAGGCAATCCGCTGCAAACCCGCGCCGATATGAGCCGGGCCCTGCTTGAGCTCTTCGATCCGCTGCTTGCCTGTTTTTCTGAAGGCAACGCCCGCGTCAGGCTAAACGGCACCGCCGCCCATTTCGACCGGGCGGCGGCCGATCTCGAAGGCTTTGCCCGCCCGCTCTGGGGATTGGCGCCGCTTGGCGCCGGCAAGGGCGACTTCGCCCATTGGCATCGGTTCGCCGAGGGCCTTGCAAACGGCACCGATCCCGCCCATCCGGAATATTGGGGAGCGGTCAATGGTCGCGATCAGCGCATGGTCGAACTTGCCGCGCTCGGTTTTGCCCTGGCGCTGGTGCCGGAAAAAATCTGGGAGCCGCTCGACGCGCACGCCCGCAGCAATGTCGTCGCCTATCTCAAGCATGCCAGGCAGTTCGATTATGCCGACAACAACTGGAAATTCTTCCGGATTTTCGTCGATATCGCGCTCGACCGCCTCGGCATCGATTTCGACCGCAGCCTGACGCGGCAATATCTGCAGGAACTCGAAGGCTTCTATATCGGCGACGGCTGGTATCGCGACGGAAACGTCCGCCGCATCGATCACTACATTCCCTTCGCCATGCATTTCTATGGCTTGATCTATTCCAAGCTCGTCGACGACGATTATGCAAAACGCTACCGCGAACGCGCGGTGCTCTTTGCCCAAGATTTCCGCCACTGGTTCGCCGCCGACGGGGCGACCATCCCCTTCGGCCGCAGCCTGACCTATCGTTTCGCCTGCGCCGGCTTCTGGTCGGCGCTTGCCTTTGCCGATCTCGAAGCTCTGCCCTGGGGCGAGATCAAGCACCTCTGCCTGCAGCATCTGCGCTGGTGGAAGGATAAGCCGATTGCCGATCGCGACGGCGTGCTGTCGATCGGTTTCGGCTATCCGAACCTGCTGATGTCGGAAAGTTACAATTCCGCCGGCTCGCCCTATTGGGCGCTCAAGGCCTTCCTGCCGCTGGCGATCGCCGAGGATCATCCCTTCTGGACCGCTAGGGAAAAGCAGCCGGAACAGGCACTCGATGTCCTCCCCCAGCGCCATCCCGGCATGGTGATCATGCGGGCGGGCTCTGATGTCGTGGCGCTATCCTCAGGGCAGGAAAACCTGCAGATGCGTTTCGGCACAGAAAAATATGCGAAGTTCGCCTATTCCACCCGCTACGGCTTCAGCGTCGAATCCGACGAACGTGCCTTTGGCCTCGCCGCCTTCGATTCGATGCTGGCCTTCAGCGATGACGGCCTGCACTACCGCGTGCGCGAAACGAATGAGGAAGCCAGGCTCGCAGGCGATGTTCTCTATGCGAAATGGTCGCCTTTCCCCGATGTTGGGGTCGAAACCTGGCTGGTGCCGCAAGCCCCCTGGCATATCCGCCTGCACCGGATCAGGGCCGGCCGGCCGCTCAGGGTCGCCGAAGGCGGCTTTGCCATCGGCCGCCGGGACTTCGAACAGGACACGCTGTCTGCTTCGGAGGGCGCCGCCTATGCGATCGGCGAAGGTGATTTTACCGGGATTCTCGACCTCGGCTCTTCGGTCAAACGCGCTGGGCTCGCTCAGAAGGCGCAGCCCAACACCAATGTGATCGTCGCCAAGACCATCGTGCCGCAGCTGCGCGGTCAGATTCCGGCCGGCGAGACCATTCTGATAACGGCGGTGCTGGCGCTTGACGACCCCGCCGCCGTCTCGTCTGCCTGGATCCGGCCGCCGAAAGCGCCTGACTTGGCTGCGCTGCAGGCGCTGGTGCGGGAAAAGGGCGTGACCGTTAGTGCCATCGAAGCGCCGGGACAGATGCCATGAGCCGACCGGCCGTCGTCCTTGCCATGGAGCCGTCGCGTACCGAGCATGTTTTGCCGGATGAGATCCTGCGCCGGCTCGATACCATCGGCCGCCTGCTGGATCCCGAGCCCCTGCAGCGATTCGACGACGCCCGGGCAAGGCGCCTGCTTTCCGAAGCTGAAATCCTGATCACCGGCTGGGGCGCGCCCTATGTCGGACCGGAGGTTGCCTCTGCTGCGCCGCAGCTTCGTCTCGTCGTCCATGCGGCGGGCACGGTAAAAGGCATCATCGACGATGCCATTTTCGAGGCGGGAATAACAGTCAGCCATTCGGCCGAGGCCAATGCCGTACCGGTTGCCGAATTCACCCTCGCCGCTATCCTCTTTTCCGGCAAACGTGCCTTCCGTTTCCGCGATCTCTACGTCGGCGACCGCAACCGCGATCGGACCTATCCGATGCAGCGCGAAGCGATCGGGAATTATGGCCGTACCCTCGGCATCGTCGGCGCTTCGCGCATCGGCAGGCGGGTGATCGAGCTGCTGAAACCCTTCGACTATAAGCTATTGCTGTTCGATCCGATGCTGGACGCCGCTGATGCCGCCGGCCTCGGAGCGGAAAACGTTGATCTCGACGAATTGATGCGACGGGCGGATATCGTTTCCCTGCACGCACCATCGCTGCCGTCGACACAGCATATGATCGATGCGCGAAGATTGTCGCTGATGAAGGATGGGGCAACGCTCATCAACACGGCGCGCGGCATCCTCATCGATGAGGCCGCCCTGCTTTCGGAACTGAAGACCGGCCGCATCGACGCGGTCATCGATGTCACCGAGCCTGAGATTCCGGAGCCTGCCTCTGTTTTCTACGATCTGCCCAACGTCTTCCTGACGCCGCATATCGCTGGCGCCATCGGGCTGGAACGGGGGCGTCTCGGCGAGATGGCGCTGGACGAGGTCGAGCGTTTTATGACCGGCCGGCCGCTGCTCTACCAGATCCATCAGGCAGATCTCGAAAACATCGCCTGACGCCACGCGTCAGGCGATGCGCTATCAGGCTGGTGTCTTCAGCGAGTTCGGCGAACCGTCATCGGCAAGCTCGGGCATCAGATCGGCAATCTTGACCACCTCGCCGGTGCGTGAGCTCGTCAGCGCCGCAATGCCGCAAAGCACGGACATGGCGCCCGCCCGCGTGCCGGCGCGCTGGGCGAGCCGGTCTTCCATATCGGACTTGAAGATCATGTTGCGCATCCGGTCGTCGCCGCCGTAATGGCCACCGGTGAAATGCGGAACGACGATGCGTTCCACCGCTTGCGTGTCGTTCGGGAAATTGCGGATGAGCAGGATCGTATCCTGCTTCGGCTCTTCCCAGGGCTGGGCCTCATATTGGCGAAGCTCGATGCGCCCCTTGGTGCCGTTGAAGGCGAGGTGATGGCCTTCGATCGGCTGGAAGGTATTCAGCGAATAGGAGACGTGGACATTGTTGCGGTAGCGGAGGTTGACCACCATCGTATCGGGAATGTCGATATCCTCGCGGAAGACGCAGCCGTCGCGGACATAGCCGTCAATCTCAGAGGGATCCTCATAGAGCTGATCGAGGAAGGGATCGGCTTCGAGGTCGAGATAATAGTCGCATTCATGCGTGTGCGGACAGAGCTTGCAGCGCGGCCCGCGGAACGGGCCTTTGCGGCCGTAATTCTGCAAATCGGCGAAGGAGCTGACGGCGTCGGGATCGCTGTCGAGATACCAGTTCAACAGGTCGAAATGATGTGTCGCCTTGTGGACGAACAGGCTGCCGGAATTTTCCGTATAGGCATGCCAGCGGCGGAAGTAGTCGGCGCCATGTTTGGTGTTGAGATACCAGTGAAAATCGACGGAGGTCACCCGGCCGATCTCGCCGGCGTTCAGAAGCTCCTTGATCTTTGCAGCCGTCGGCGCGTAGCGATAGTTGAAGGAGACGTCGACGCGGCGGCCGGTGCGTTTTTCGGCATCGAGAATCCGGCGAATTTTCTCGACGGAGGTGGTCATCGGCTTTTCGGTGATGACGTCGATACCGGCCTCGAGCGCCCGCACGACGATATCGTCATGCGTGTGGTCAGGCGTGCAGACGATGACCAGATCCGGTTTCTGCTCGCTGAGCATGGAATCGATGTCGTCATAAAGCGGCGCGTTGCTGCCGATCATGTTGCGTGCGCGCTCGCCGCGCAGTGAATTCTTCTCGACGATCGCTGTGAGGTCGACATGTTCGCGCCAGCCGGCAAGCAGATCCTTGCCCCACATGGTGGTGCCGCGGTTTCCGGTGCCGATCAGGGCAAAACGGCGTTTCTCCATCGAATGATTCTCCTGCCTGCGTGATGAAACGAATATTGAAAATCAGATCTGGCAGCAGCTTCTGAAGCGCTCGACGCAGGTGGCGATCACCTCGTCGGCCGGGCGTTTCCACCAGGTCTCGGCCGAAAAGATCTCCACCTCCTGGGCGCCGAAGAAGCCGGCGGACTCGATCATCCGTCTTATGCCTTTGAGGTCGATGACACCATCGCCCATCATGCCGCGGTCGAGCAGCATGTCCTTGGTCGGCACCAGCCAGTCGCAGATGTGATGGGCAAAGATGCGTTTCATCCGCCCGGCGCGGGCGATCTGGCTGGCAAGATCGGGATCCCACCAGACGTGGTAGACGTCGATTGCAACGCCGACATCCTCGCCGAGCGGTTCGCACATATCGAGCGCCTGGCCGAGTGTGTTCACGCAGGCCCGGTCGGCGGCATACATCGGATGCAGCGGCTCGATGGCAAGCTTGACGCCGGCAGCCTGCGCATGCGGCAGCACGGCGGCAATGCCGTCGAACACCATCTGCCGCGCTGCGACAATATCCCTCGAAGCGCCCGGCAGCCCACCGACGACGAGCACGAGGCAATCGGCGGAAAACGCCGCCGCCTCGTCGATCGCACGCCGGTTGTCGTCGAGGTTCTTCTGCCAGTCGGCATCGTTTGCCGCCGGAAAGAAACCGCCGCGGCAGAGACCGGTCAGCTTGATGCCGTTCGATTTGACGATCCGAACCGCCTCGTCGAGACCGGCCTTGGCGACCTGATCGCGCCACGGCGCGATCGAGGTAATGCCGTGCTTCAGGCAGATATCGACGGCTTCGGCAAAACCGCATTGTTCGCGGATCGTCGCCAGATTGATCGAAAGTCCTTCGACCTGCATGTCATTCTCCTCCCAGTGCCGCGCCAGTCGTTCAGTGAACACCGTGGACGGCGAGCACCTGTTTCATTCGGCTAGTGGCGAGTTCCGGATCGGCCAGAACCCGCGCCTTGTCGGCCAGCCGGAAGAGTTCGGCCAAATGCGTCAGCGAGCGGGTGCTCTGCTGGCCGCCGACCATGGTGAAATGATCCTGCAGGCCATTGAGATAGGCGAGGAAGACGACGCCGGTCTTGTAGAAGCGCGTCGGCGCCTTGAAGATGTGGCGCGACAGCGGCACGGTCGGCTCGAGCAGATCGAAGAATTCGTGGTTGCTCTTGCGGCCGAGCGCGTCGAGCGCAGCGGACGCTGCCGGCGCGATCGCGTCGAAAATGCCGAGCAGCGCATCGGAATGCCCCTCTTCGTCGCCGGCAATCAGTTCGGCATAGTTGAAGTCGTCGCCGGTATACATGCGCACGCTTTTCGGCAGTTGCCGGCGCATGGTCACTTCCTTCTCCTTGGAGAGAAGCGAGATCTTGATGCCGTCGACCTTGGCGGCGTTGGCTTCGATCACCTGCAGGCAGGTTTCCATTGCCTTCAGATGGTCGCCATTGCCCCAATAACCTTCCAGTGCCGGATCGAACATTTCTCCGAGCCAGTGGATGATGACGGGTTCTTTGACCTGGCGCAGGATGCGGTCATAGACCCTGACATAGTCGTCCGGTCCCTTGGCGGCGACGGCAAGCGCCCGGCTCGCCATCAGAATGATGCGGCCGCCGGCCGCCTCCACCGTTTCGATCTGCTCTTCATAGGCCCTGAGGATCGTGTCGACCGTCACGTCGGGTCCGGGCGACAGATGGTCGGTGCCGGCGCCGCAGGCGATCAGCGCGTCCTTGCGACCGGCCGCCTCACTGAGCGCCCGACGGATCAGGTCGCGCGCTTCCGGCCAGCCGAGGCCCATGCCGCGCTGCGCCGTATCCATCGCTTCGGCGACGCCGAGGCCGAGATCCCAGAGCCGGTGGCGGAAGGCGAGCGTGCGCTCCCAGTCGATCGCCGGCGTCAGCCAGGGATCGTTGTCGGCAAGCGGATCGGCGACCACATGGGCGGCGGCAAAGGCGATGCGCGGGAAGCTTTTAGCCTCGCGTTTCTTCAGTTCGATCGGCGTGCCGGTCAGCCTATAGGGGGCGATCTTGCCGTCGAGGGGGAGATTGATCGTCGTCACGGCTCAGAACTCCAGTGCGGGAACGTCGAGCCAGCGGCGTTCGGCCCAGGATTTCAGGCCGAGTTCGGCAAGCTGCACGCCCTTGGCGCCGGCTTCAAGGCCATAAGGCCACGGCGCATCTTCGACGACATGGCGGATGAACATTTCCCACTGCGCCTTGAAGCCGTTGTCGAAGGCCTGCGTGTCCGGAACCTCGTCCCAGGTCTTGTAGAAGTCGATCGTTTGCGGCTGGTCGGGGTTCCAGACCGGCTTCGGAGTGTTGACGCGGTGCTGGCTCCAGCATTTCGTCAGACCGGCGACGGCCGAGCCATGCGTGCCGTCGACCTGGAAGGTGACGAGATCGTCGCGGCGCACGCGAACGGCCCACGAGGAGTTGATCTGCGCGATCGCACCGCCTTCGAGTTCGAAGGTCGCATAGGCCGCATCGTCAGTGTCGCAATCGTAAGGCTTGCCCTGCTCATCGATGCGGCGCGGAATATGCGTGGCGCCGAGGCAGGAGACGGCTTTGACTTCACCGAAAAGATTGTCGAGCACATAGCGCCAGTGGCAGAGCATATCGAGAATGATGCCGCCGCCGTCGCCCTTGCGGTAGTTCCAGGAGGGGCGCTGGGCCGGCACGCCCCAATCGCCCTCGAAAACCCAGTAGCCGAATTCGCCGCGCACCGAGAGGATCTTGCCGAAGAAGCCGGAATCCCTGAGCAGCGCCAGCTTGCGCAGGCCGGGAAGAAAGAGCTTGTCCTGCACGACCCCGTGCTTGAGGCCGGAGCGCCGCGCCTTGCGGGCAAGGTCAAGTGCCACCTGGAGATCGTCGGAGATCGGCTTTTCGCAATAGACATGTTTGCCGGCGTCGAGCGCCTTCGACAACAGTTCGGCCCGCATCAGCGTCGTGCCGGCGTCGAAGAAGATCGTGTCGTCGGGATTGGCGAGAGCGGCATCGAGATCGGTCGACCAGCGTTTGATGCCGTGCTTCTTCGCCAGCTCTTCCATCTTGGCGCCGTTGCGGCCGACGATGATCGGGTCGATTTCGAGCTTCTCACCCGATTTCAGCGTGATGCCGCCCTGGTCGCGGAAGGCTAGGATCGAACGCACCAGGTGCTGATTGTACCCCATGCGGCCGGTAACGCCGTGCAAGATGATCCCCAAGCGTGCCATTTTTTCCTCCCTGGAATCGTTTGCGGCGGGAGCGGGCATCAGGCCCGGCCCTCCCAAGCCGGTAACTAAACAGTTACTTGATGGCAGAAGAGCGGCGAGGCTGTCAATAGTCAAATCCTGCTTTCGGGATTCAGCGCTTGATCGAAGCCAGCGTCACGTGGACGATATGCCTTTCCCAGGCATTGAGATGGGTCGGCTCGATCAGGTCGCGGCCGAAGATCGTCGAAAGCGTGTACTGGTTGGAAAGGTAGAAATAGCCGAGCGAGGCGATTGTCAGGTAGACGTGCAGGGGATCGGCGGTCTCGACGAAGACGCCCTGCTTCTTTCCCTGCTCAAGCACTTGAGAAAGCTCGCCGATCAGATGCGAATGCAGTTCCTTGAGCCGGACGGACTGGCGCAGCCACCTGGCCCGATGCAGGTTTTCCGTGCCGAGCAGGCTGAGGAATTCCGGGTGCTGAAGAAAATAACGCCAGGTGAAGAGCGCCAGTTCGCCGATGCCTTCCTCCGGGCCGCGGTCGCCGATATGCAGCGCGCGCTCGGCGGTGCGGATGCCGACATAGGCTTCTTCGAGCACTCTGAGGTAGAGCTGCTCCTTGTCGCCGAAATAATGGTAGAGCATGCGTTTGTTGGTGCCGGCGCGCTCGGCAATGGCGTCGACGCGGGCCCCGCCCATGCCGTTTTCGGCAAACTCCCGGGTGGCCGCTTCCAGGATCGCGGCGCGTGTCCGCTCCGGATCGCGCTGCGCCGTGCGTTCCTGAGATGGGCGCCTGGATTTTTTCTTCTCCCCGTTTTCCCCGCTGTCGTTCATCGTTCCCCTCCGTCTCGCATGTTGCTGCTCATAAGCCTTCGGTGCGAAATTGTAAAAACCGAATTTAGAAGGGCGGTCAGCAAGAACCGATACCCCGCTTGACACGCTTGCCGCTTTGCTCGTAGCTTGTAACCAATTAGTTATTTATGCAAGTGTGACTGGTTCGGAAGCGTGTGGAGGCGCTTCCCTTTGGAGGAGGAAAAAATGAGCCTACGTGTAAGCAGACGTAATTTCGTTGCGGGAGGAGCAACGCTTCTTTCGCTCTCGGCGCTGGGAACCAGCGCATTTGCACAGGAAGCGCGCCTGCGTCTTCTGTGGTGGGGCTCGCAGCCCCGCGCCGACCGCACCAACAAGGTCTCGCAGCTCTATCAGACGAAGAATCCGGGCACGACGATTACCGGCGAATTCCTCGGCTGGGGCGATTACTGGCCGCGCCTTGCGACCCAGGTCGCCGGCCGCAACGCGCCCGACGTCATCCAGATGGACTATCGCTATATCGTTCAATATGCGCGGCGCGGCGCACTCGCGCCACTCGAATCCTATATGCCGGCAAAGCTCAACCTCGACGATTTCGACAAGGCGCAGATCGAAGGCGGCAGCGTCGACGGTCATCTCTATGGCGTCAGCCTCGGGGCGAATTCGGCCGCCACGGTCCTGAACACCACTGCCTTCAAGGAAGCCGGCGTCGATCTTCCGACCCAGGCGACCACCTGGGAAGAATTCTCCCGCATGGGTGCGGAGATCACCAAGGCCGGCAAGCGCAAGGGCATGTTCGGCCTCGCCGACGGCAGCGGCGCTGAACCGCTGTTCGAGAACTGGCTGCGTCAGCGCGGCAAGGCGCTTTATACCGCCGACGGCAAGATTGGCTTCGCCGTGGAGGACGCATCGGAATGGTACGACATGTGGGCCAAGTTCCGCGAAGCCGGCGCCTGCGTTCCCGCCGATATCCAGGCTCTCGACAAGAACGATATCGAAACCAACACGGTGTCGCTCGGCAAGTCTGCGGCCGGTTTTGCCCATTCCAATCAGTTCGTCGCCTATCAGGCCATGAACAAGGACAAGCTGGCGCTCACCAACTACATGCGCGTCAAGCCGGATTCCAAGGGCGGCCACTACCGCAAGCCTTCGATGTTCTTCTCAGTTTCGGCCCAGTCGAAATCGGTGGACCTGGCGGTTGATTACATCAACTTCTTCGTCAAGAACCCCGAGGCAGTGCTGCTCCTGGATGTCGAACGCGGCATTCCGGAATCGGCTGCCATGCGCGAAGTCGTTGCGGCAAAGCTCGATGAGAACGGCAAGGTCGCGCTGGCCTATGTCAGCGGCCTTGGCGACCTCGCCGGCAAATTGCCGCCGCCGCCGCCGCCCGGCGCCGGTGAAGGCGAGCTGATGCTGCGCAACATCGCCGAACAGGTCGGCTTCGGACAGCTATCTCCTTCCGATGGCGGCAAACAGCTTGTCACGGAAATCACGCAGATTCTCTCACGAGGCTAATCCCGTATGAGCAATGCGATGCGCACGCCCGCAGGGGCCATATCCGTGGAAAGCTATCAGGGGGCCGTGGCCGAAGGACGCTTCAAGCGTCTCTGGAATGCCAATGCTCCCGGCTATCTCTTCCTTCTGCCATGGCTCGTCGGCTTTTTCGGGCTGACGCTCGGGCCGGCCCTGATTTCGCTCTATCTCTCCTTCACCGACTTCGACATGCTCCAGTCGCCGCGGTGGGTGGGTTTTGCGAATTACGTGCGCATCGCCACGGCGGATCCGAAATTCTCGGCCGCCATGCACGTTACCCTGACCTACGTGGTCCTCTCGGTGCCGTTCAAACTGACCTTCGCCTTGCTGGTCGCCATGGCGCTGAACCGCGGCCTGCGCGGGCTGCCGATCTATCGCGCCATCTTTTATCTGCCGTCGTTGCTCGGCGGCAGCGTGGCGATCGCCGTGCTCTGGCGTCAGCTTTTCGCCAGTGACGGTCTCGTCAACGCCGCGCTCTCGCATTTTGGCATTGAAGGTCCGAGCTGGATCTCGCATCCGAACTATTCGATTTACACGCTGGTGGCGCTGTCCGTCTGGCAGTTCGGCTCGCCGATGATTATTTTCCTGGCCGGCCTGCGCCAGATCCCGCAGGATATGTATGAGGCCGCAAGTCTCGACGGCGCCTCGAAATTCCGCCAGTTCTACAAGATCACCCTGCCGCTGCTCACACCCGTCATTTTCTTCAACGCCGTCGTCCAGACGATCGATGCCTTCAAGGCATTCACGCCGGCCTTCATCATTTCAGGCGGCACCGGCGGTCCGATCAATTCGACGCTCTTTTACACGCTCTATCTCTACCAGGAAGCCTTCGGCAATTTCCGCATGGGTTATGCTTCGGCTCTTGCCTGGATCCTGGTGCTGATCATCGCCGTTTTCACCGCTTTTTCCTTCCTGACCTCGCGTTATTGGGTGCACTACGATGACTGAGATGACCGCTTCCGTCACCGCGGCCAGGCCGCCATCGGATATCACCAAACGCAGCCTGCCGGCGTCGCTCGTCATCCATGCCCTGCTGATCGCCGCGTCGCTGCTCATGCTCTATCCGCTGTTGTGGATGCTTTCGGCATCGGTCAGGCCGGAAACCGAGATCTTCTCGTCGACTTCGCTCATCCCGTCGTCGATCGATTTCTCCTCCTATGCGCGCGGCTGGGTCGGCCTCGATGTCAGCTTCGGCCGGTTCTTCTGGAATTCGCTGGTCATCTCGCTGCTGGTGGTGACCGGCAATGTCATCGCCTGTTCGCTGACGGCGTTCGCCTTTGCGCGGCTGCGGTTCGTCGGCCGGAACTTCTGGTTCGCGATCATGCTCGGCACGTTGATGATCCCCTATCATGTGACGCTGATCCCGCAATATGTGCTCTTCCTCGATCTGGGCTGGGTGAACACCATCCTGCCGCTTGTTGTGCCGAAGTTCCTGGCAAGCGATGCCTTCTTCATCTTCCTCATGGTGCAATTCTTCCGCGGCATCCCGCGCGAACTCGACGAGGCGGCGATGATGGACGGCTGCAGCGCCTGGCGCATTTACTGGAAGATCATGCTGCCGCTGTCGCTGCCGGTGCTGGCGACGGCCGCCATCTTCTCCTTCATCTGGACCTGGGACGATTTCTTCGGTCCGCTGATCTATCTGAACGACATGAACACCTACACGATCCAGCTCGGCCTGCGGACCTTCGTCGACTCCACCAGCGCATCGGATTGGGGCGGTCTATTCGCCATGTCGACCCTGACGCTGGTGCCGGTCTTCTTCTTCTTCCTGTTCTTCCAGCGCCTGCTGATCGAGGGCATCGCCACGACGGGCATGAAACGTTGATGGCGGCAATGGGAAAGAGTGACATGAACGTCAAGACGGTCGCGATCGTCGGCTGCGGCATCGGCCGCTCCCACATCGTCGAGGGTTACCTGCCGCATTCCGACAAGTTCAAAGTCGTGGCGATCTGCGACCTGAACGAGGAGCGACTGGTTTCGGTCGGCGACGAGTTCGGCATCGAACGGCGCACCACGTCCTTTGCCGAGCTGCTGGCCGACGATACGATCGACATTATCGATATCTGCACCCCGCCCGGCATCCATCTGGAGCAGGTGGTTGCAGCGCTCGCCGCCGGCAAACATGTCGTTTGCGAAAAGCCGCTGACCGGCTCGCTTGCCGGCGTCGATACCATCATGGCAGCGGAAAAAGCCGCCCCCGGTGTGCTGATGCCGATCTTCCAATATCGCTACGGCGACGGTATCCAGAAGGCCAAGCGGATCATCGATGCCGGGATTGCCGGCAAAGCCTATACGGCGTCGGTCGAAACCTTCTGGCTGCGCAAGCCGGAATATTACGCCGTGCCTTGGCGCGGCAAATGGGCGACGGAACTCGGCGGTGTGCTCGTCACCCATGCGCTGCATCTGCACGACATGATGATGCATCTGATGGGCCCGGCAGCAAGGGTGTTCGGCCGGGTCGCCACCCGCGTCAACGATATCGAGGTCGAGGATTGCGCCTCCGCCAGCCTGCTGATGGAAAACGGCGCTTTTGTTTCGCTGTCCTGCACGCTTGGTTCGCAGGAACAATTGAGCCGGCTGCGGCTGCACTTCGAGAATGTGACTTTCGAAAGCAGCCACGAGCCCTACACGCCCGGCAAGGATCCTTGGAAGATCATCGCTGCCAATGACGACGTGCGGGAGAAGATTGACCGGGTGATTGCCGACTGGCAGCCGGTCGCGCCGCGTTTCACCACCCAGATGGGCCAGTTCCACGCCTTCCTCAGCGGCGACGGGCCGCTGCCGGTAACGACGGTGGATGCCCGCCGCGCACTGGAACTTGTGACCGCCATCTACCAGTCTTCCGATAGCGGCGCCGAAGTGCCGCTGCCGGTCGGTCCGGACAGTCCGAAATACGCCGATTGGCGCGCAAGAACGAAGTAACCGATAAATATAACGAGAGGGTTTTGGGAAGATGGCAACCAGTGTCGTTCTTCAGAAGGTCGAGAAGCGCTACGGCGCGATGGATGTGATCCATGGCATCGACCTGACGATCGATCCCGGCGAATTCGTCGTTTTCGTCGGCCCCTCCGGCTGCGGAAAATCGACCCTGCTGCGCATGATCGCCGGTCTCGAGGAGATATCGGGCGGCGCGCTGCTGCTCGACAGCGAGCGCATGAACGAGGTGGCGCCCGCCAAGCGCGGCATTGCCATGGTCTTCCAGTCCTATGCGCTCTATCCGCATATGTCGGTCTACAAGAACCTCGCCTTCGGCCTGGAGACGGCGGGTTACAAGAAGGCCGATATCCAGCCGAAGGTGAAGCGCGCCGCCGAGATCCTGCAGATCGAGAAGCTGTTGGAGCGCAAGCCGAAGGCGCTCTCCGGCGGCCAGCGCCAGCGTGTCGCGATCGGCCGCGCCATCGTGCGCGAGCCGCGCATCTTCCTCTTCGACGAGCCGCTGTCGAACCTCGATGCCGAACTGCGCGTGCAGATGCGCGTCGAGATCTCCCGCCTGCACCGCAGCCTCGGCAATACGATGATCTATGTTACCCATGACCAGGTCGAAGCCATGACGATGGCCGACAAGATCGTGGTGTTGAATTCCGGCCGCATCGAGCAGGTCGGCGCGCCGCTCGATCTCTACAACAACCCGGCCAACCGTTTCGTCGCCGGCTTCATCGGCAGCCCGAAGATGAATTTCCTCAAGGCCCGCATCGAGCAGGTCGGCGAGACGGAGACCAGCATCCATGTCTGCGGCAATTCCGTCCACCTGCCGCGCCGGCTGAACGGCGAAGCCGGCCAGGAGGTCACCTTCGGCATCCGTCCCGAGCATCTTTCGCTGGCCGAGGGCGCCATCACGCTGTCGACCGTCAATGTCGACCTCGTCGAAAATCTCGGCGGCGCCACCATGCTCTACACCACGACGCCGGATAACCAGCTCCTGACCGTTGCGCTCGACGGCCAGCAGAAGGTCGAGCGCGGCACCAATGTGAAGACCTTCTTCGATCCGGTCCGCTGTCACGTCTTCGACGCCGCCGGCAAGACGATCTGACCGCGCCTCTGCTTGACAGCCGATCCTCCTCTGGCCCATCATTTCGGGAGGGGCCACTAGAACAGGATGAATCCTGTTCTAGATGAAATAGTTAGAGCATGAAGTCGTCCGAAAACCGCTGACAGTTTTCGGCATCATGCTCTTGGGGGGATAAGCATGACGCCTGAAGATAGGATTCATGCGCTCGGCATCTGGCAGGGCCCGATCGAGATTTCGCCGATAACCGGCGGCATCACCAACCGGAACTATCTGGTCAGCGATGCCGTCGCGCGCTGCGTGGTCAGACTCGGCACCGACATTCCGATCCATCACATCAACCGGCAGAACGAGCTTGCAGCAAGCCGTGCGGCGCATGCCGCCGGCATATCGCCTGCCGTCATCCACCATTCGCCGGGTGTGCTGGTGCTCGACTATATCGAGGCACGAGCGCTTTCGCCGGAGGATATCAGGACGCCGGAAATGCTGGCTCGCGTCGTTCCGCTGGTCCGCGCCTGCCACCGCGACATCGCCCGGCATTTCCGCGGCCAGGCGATGATCTTTTGGGTCTTCCACGTCATCCGTGATTACGCCGCCAGCCTGAAGAGCTCGGCGAGCCCCTATCTCGCCCTGCTACCGGCGCTGCTCGCCAAGGCCGAGACGCTGGAGCAAGCGGCAGGCCCGTTCGAAATCGCCTTCGGCCACAACGATCTGCTGGCCGCCAACTTTCTCGATGACGGCAAGCGGCTCTGGCTGATCGACTGGGACTATGCCGGTTTCAACACGCCGCTATTCGATCTCGGTGGATTGGCCTCCAACAACGAACTCTCGGAAGCGGCCGAGCAAATGATGCTGGAAACTTATTTCGACCGGCCGCTGACCGATGATCTCAGCCGACGCTACACCGCGATGAAATGCGCCTCGCTGCTGCGCGAGACGCTGTGGAGCATGATTTCGGAGATCCATTCCACCATCGATTTCGATTACGCCGCCTATACGGCCGAAAATCTCGCGCGTTTCGAACGCGCCTATCAAGCTTTTGAACAGGATCGATAAATGACGAGGGAATTACCGAAGACGGCAAAGGCCGTGGTCATCGGCGGCGGCATCATCGGCTGCTCGACAGCCTATCATCTCGGCAAGCTCGGCTGGAGCGATACGGTGCTGCTGGAGCGCAGGAAGCTGACATCCGGCACCACCTTCCACGCCGCCGGCCTGGTCGGCCAGCTACGCACCAGCGCCAACATCACCCAGCTTCTCGGCTACTCCGTCGATCTCTACAAGCGGCTGGAGGAAGAAACCGGCCTCGGCACCGGCTGGAAGATGAATGGCGGCCTGCGCCTTGCCTGCAACGAGGAGCGCTGGACGGAGGTCAAACGCCAGGCGACCACCGCCCAGTCCTTCGGCCTCGAAATGCAATTGCTGACACCGCAGGAAGCCTTCGACCTCTGGCCGCTGATGACAATAGATGATCTCGTCGGCGCCGCCTTCCTTCCGACAGACGGCCAGGCCAACCCTTCCGACATCACCCAGGCGCTGGCCAAAGGCGCGCGTTTGTCCGGTGTCTCGATTTTCGAGGATACCGAAGTCCTCGACCTCGAAATCGACAAGGGAAGGATCAGGGCTGTCGTCACCGCGCAAGGCCGCATCGAATGCGAGCGCGTCGTCGTCTGCGCCGGCCAGTGGACGCGCGCTTTTGCCGCCCGCTTCGGCGTCAACGTGCCACTGGTCTCGGTCGAGCATCAATATATCATCACCGAATCCTTCGGCGTTCCCTCCAACCTGCCGACGCTGCGCGATCCCGATCGCCTGACCTATTACAAGGAGGAGGTCGGCGGCATCGTCATGGGTGGTTATGAGCCGAACCCCGTTGCCTGGGCGGAGAAAGGCATTCCCGAGGGTTTCCACTACACCCTGCTGGACAGCAATTTCGACCATTTCGAGCAGATCATGGAGCAGGCGCTCGGCCGCGTTCCGGCGCTGGAAAATGTCGGCGTCAAGCAGTTGCTGAACGGCCCGGAAAGCTTCACCCCGGATGGTAATTTCATTCTCGGCGAGGCGCCGGAGCTGAAGAATTTCTTCGTCGGCGCCGGTTTCAACGCCTTCGGCATCGCTTCGGCCGGCGGCGCCGGCATGGCGCTTGCCGAATGGGTGACGAAGGGCGAACCGCCCTATGATCTCTGGCCGGTCGATATCCGCCGTTTCGAGCGCCCGCATTTCGATACCGACTGGGTGCGCACCCGCACACTCGAAGCCTATGGCAAACATTACACCATGGCCTGGCCGTTCGAGGAACATGCGAGCGGACGCCCCTGCCGCAAATCGCCGCTCTACGACCGGCTGAAGGCGCAGGGCGCCTGTTTCGGCGAAAAGCTCGGCTGGGAGCGGCCAAACTGGTTTGCCGATCTCTTCGCCAACGAGGAACCGAGGGATATTTACAGCTACACCAGGCAGAACTGGTTCGACGCCGTCGGCCGCGAGCACAAGGCAGTGCGCGAGGCGGCCGTCATCTTCGACCAGACCTCTTTCGCCAAATTCGTGCTGAAGGGCAGGGATGCCGAGGCAGCACTCTCCTGGATCGCTTCCAACGATGTCGCAAGGCCTGCGGGATCACTGATCTACACGCAGATGCTGAACGACAAGGGCGGCATCGAATGCGACCTGACGGTCGCCCGCATCGCCGAGGACGAATATTACATCGTCACCGGCACCGGTTTCGCCACCCACGACTTCAACTGGATCGCACGCAATATTCCGGCGGAGATGCATGCCGAACTGGTCGACGTCACCTCCGCTTATTCCGTGCTGTCGCTGATGGGGCCGAATGCGCGCGCCGTGCTGGAAAAGGTGACAAGCAGCGACGTCTCGAATGCGGCCTTCCCCTTCGGTCAGGTCAGAACCATCGGTATCGCAGGTTGCCCGGTGCGGGCGCTGCGTATCACCTATGTCGGCGAACTCGGCTACGAACTGCATATTCCCGTGGAATATGCGACCACCGTCTACGACCTGCTGATGGCATCAGGCGGCGAGTTCGGCCTCGTCAATGCCGGCTACCGCGCCATCGAGAGCTGCCGCCTGGAAAAAGGCTATCGCGCCTGGGGATCCGATATCGGTCCCGACCATACGCCCGTTGAAGCCGGCCTCGGCTGGGCGGTGAAAACACGCAAGAACATTCCCTTCCGCGGCCGCGAGGCGATCAAGCGGCAGCTGTCGGGCGGCGTGAAAAAGCGCTTGGCCTGCTTCGTTCCCGACGACCCCGATGCCGTGCTGCTCGGCCGCGAAACGATCTATCGCAACGGCAAACGCGTCGGCTGGCTCTCAAGCGGCGGCTTCGGCTACACGCTGGGCAAACCGATCGGCTACGGCTATGTCCGCGATCCCGGCGGGGTGACCGAGGAGTTCGTCCTCTCCGGCACCTATGAGCTCGATGTTGCGCGGGAGCGCATCCCTTGCAAGGTGTCGCTGGCGCCGCTTTATGATCCGGATATGAAGCGGGTGAAGGCGTGACCATCCGGTGCGGTTTGCGCCTCCGCGTCGAAGCGGGACGGTCGCGGCTTGGCTCCCTCTTCTCCCCAGCGGGGAGAAGGTGGCCCGCAGGGTCGGATGAGGGGGCCACACGGCACACCATTCATTGCCCTTCGCTTGCGCTCCGCGCATTCGCGGCTTCGCCGCTCACCCCCTCAACCACCTGCCGGCACCTTCTCCCCGCTGGGGAGAAGAGACGTGTAGCATGCGCCTTGCCATCTTCCCTTAACTTGGAGCAAGGGGTCTCGAGGACGGGTGAGGATCTGCGCCATAGAGAACCCCAACTCTCAGAACAGCGGCAATCGATCGTCCTGGATCAGAATCTCCAACTTATCCGACACATCCTGCGTCCACGCCCGATGTCCGGTCAAAGCCGCCGGGAACAGGCCGGGAAGGGTGAAAAGCGCCGCCGAAATTGCCGGGCCGGTGCGTGGCACATCGGCAATCAGCGCGGCGATCTCCGCGGCGCGGGGATCGCGCAGCTCGTAGCGCTCGCCATTGCCGTGCTCGCCGAGCGCATAGCGCATCCATGCCGCAACCGCGATCGCATAGGTCTCCGCCCGGTCGCCATGCGCCAGCGCCTCGCAGGCCGGCTCCAGCAGCCGCTGCGGCAGTTTCTGCGTGCCGTCCATGGCTATCTGATAGGTGCGATGGGCGATCGCCTTGTTTGCAAAGCGCGCTATCAATTCACTGGCATAGGTATCGAGATCGATGCCCGGGACGGCATCGAGCGTTCTCGCCGCCGCGTGCATATGGCGGTAGGCCAGTGCTGCCAGACCGGTATCGTCCATCACATCGCGGATGAATTCATAGCCGCCGATATAACCGAGATAGGCGAGCAGCGAATGGGCGCCGTTCAGCATCCGGAGCTTCATCTTTTCATAGGCCGAGACGTCTTCGACCATCAGCGCGCCGCGCACCTTTTCCCAAGCCGGCCGGCCATTGGCGAACTGGTCTTCGATGACCCATTGCGTAAACGGCTCCGTTTCGATCGCCGCCATATCCGTGCGGCCGGTCAGCCGCTCGGCATCGGCATAGGTCGCATCGGTGCTGGCCGGCGTGATGCGGTCGACCATCGTGGACGGGAAGGGCACATTCGTTTCGATCCAGCGATGCAGATCGGCATCGATACGGGCGGTGAATTCCAGCACGAGACGTTTCAGAACAGCGCCGTTGCTCGGCAGGTTGTCGCAGCTCAGCGGCGTAAAGGGTGCGATGCCCTTCTGCCGGCGGCGTGCAAGACCTTCCACCAGATAGCCGATGACGCCGCGCGGCGCATGCCGGCTGGCGAGGTCGGCGACGATATCGGGATGTTTGAGGTCGAGTCCTCCGGTTGCCGGATCGAAACCATAGGCCTTTTCCGTCACCGTCATGCTGACGATGCGGATATCCGGATCTTCGAGCCGCGCCAGCAGGCCGGCGGGATCGCGCGGCGCCACATGTGCCTTCAGGATCGAGCCGACGACCTCAGCCGTGGTGCCCGCGCTATCGCGGATCAACGTCGTATAAAGCCCGTTCTGGGCAGTCAGATTGTCGGCAACATCGGCAGTGCGCAGACTTGCCACCTCGATGCCCCAGTCGCCGCCTGCGGCTGCAAGCGCACCATCCGTGAACGGGGCGAAGTGCGCGCGGAAAAAGGCGCCGGGACCCAGATGCAGGATGCCGCTTTTCAGCCGGCTGCGGTCATAGGCGGGAAGCTTCGCCGTCGGGGCGAGGCTGGAAAGGGTCTGCAGTCGTTCGGTCACAGCTTGTAGGCCTTCTTCGCATTGCCATAGGAGAGTTCGCCCGCCACGATCTCGGCTTCCCGCTTGGAAAGCCGGTGCTCGGCGACAAGCCCGGCGAGGAAGCGGCAGACTTCGCGGCGCCAGACGTCATGGCGCGCCGGGATCGAAAGTAGGGCGCGCGTGTCGTCGTTGAAACCGGCCATATTGGCGAAACCTGCGGTTTCCACCACCTGGTCGAGATAACGGCGGATGCCGAGCGGGCTGTCGTGGAACCACCAGGGCGGGCCGATCATCAGGCAGGGCCAATGGCCGACCATCGGCGCCATCTCGCGCGCATAGGTCGTCTCGTCGAGGGTGAAAAGCAGCACCCGCAGCCCCGGCGCGTGGCCGTATTTGGAAAGCAGCGCATTCAAGCCGCCGACCCAGTCGGTCGGTGTCGGGATATCGGCGCCCATATTCGGGCCGCGCGTCGCAAACAGCCCGCTGTCGGTATTGCGTCTGGAGCCGGCATGGATCTGCATGACCATGCCGTCCTCGGCCGAAAGACCGGCCATCTCGGTCATCATCTGGCCGCGGAAGAGTTCGGCCTCCTCACGCGAAAGCGGACCCTTCAGCGCCCTGTCGAGCAGAGCCTGTCTTTCCGCTGGCGGCAAATCGGCGGTGAAGGCTGTGGGCACGCCGTGATCGGTGGCGGTGGCGCCGAATTGGCGGAAATAGGCGCGCCGGCGCCGATGCGCCTCGATGAGGCCGTCCCAGCGCGTGACATCGGCGCCGGTGATCTCTCCGAACTTGACGAGGTTGTCGCGAAAGCCGACGGCGTCCGGATCGGTGACGCTATCCGGCCGGTAAGTGGTGCGGACCTTGCCGATCCAGCCGTCGGCCGCAAGCTTCTGGTGATGCGCCAGCGGGTCGAGCGCGCCCTCCGTCGTTGCGATCGTTTCGATGCCGAATCGCTGATGCAGCGCCCGCGGGCGGAATTCGGGCAGCGCAAGCTGGGCATTGATATGGTCGTAGAGCGCGTCGGCATTGTCTGGCGTCAGCGGCTCGGTGCAGCCGAGCACGGCCGACATCGCGTGGTCGACCCAGAGGCTCGACGGCGTTCCGCGGAAGAGATGATAATGCTTGGCAAAGGTCCGCCAGATCGCCCGCCCCGCAGCCACCGGCTTGCCGTCGAGCCTGGGAACACCGAGTTCGTCCAAAGGAACGCCGACGCTGTGCAGCATCCGGAAGAGATAATGGTCGGGAATGACCAGCAGCGAGGCCGCGTCTTCGAAGGGTTTGTCGTCGGCGAACCAGGATGGCTCGGTATGCCCGTGCGGGCTGACGATCGGAAGATTGCGCACCGTCTCGTAGAGATCGCGCGCGATCGTCCGGGTTGCCGGCTCGGCCGGAAAGAGCCGGTCCGGATGAAGAAAGCCGTTGCCTGCATCCATCAGTATTCCTCCCTGATCGATAAGGGCCTACCCCACAACATCAGGCGCGGCAAGGTCTTTTAGTAACCAAACGGTTCAGTTTTGCGCGTGGCCATGTCTGCCATCGAAAGCATTGACGCGGTGGCCTATTTCCGCTTTGGGAGAAACATCTATTCTGCCGGTTTCGGCATAGGAGGATCGATGTCCGACGAGACGAACCGCATCACCCGGCTGGAGGAAACGCTGGCCCATCAGGCAAAGACGATCGAGGAGCTTTCCGATCAGCTCGCCGAACAATGGAAGACGGTGGAGCAGATGCGTACCAAGCTCGACCGGCTGACCGAACGTTTCCTGTCGCTCGAGGAACAGTCCCTGGACGCTCCTGGTATCACCCGCCCGCCGCATTATTGACGGCACGCGGCCAAAGGCCGCGTGCTTGTCCTGTTAGGGCGAGGAATCAGACGCCGCCGATGCAGAGATATTTCATTTCCAGATAATCGTCGGCGCCGTGGCGTGAGCCCTCGCGGCCGAGGCCGGATTGCTTGATGCCTCCGAAGGGTGCGGTCTCGGACGACATCAGGCCGGTATTGATGCCGATCATGCCGTACTCAAGCGCTTCCGCCACCCGCCAGACCTTCTTCAGATCGCCGGCATAGAAATAGGCGGCCAGACCGAATTCCGTATCGTTGGCCTGGGCGATGACATCCTCGGCGGTTTCGAAGCGGAAGAGCGGCGCCACCGGCCCGAAGGTCTCCTCGCGCGCCACCTTCATGCCGCGCTGAACCCCGGTGAGTACGGTCGGCGTGAAGAAGGTGCCGGCGCCGTCGATGCGTTTGCCGCCGATCAGCAGCTTGGCGCCCTTGGCAAGCGCGTCGGCGACATGGTCTTCCACCTTGGCAAGGCCCTGCTCGTCGATCAGTGGTCCGACCTCGACACCCGGCTTGAAACCGTCGCCGACCGACATCTCGGCGACCTTGGCGGCAAGCTTGGCCGCGAAGGCGTCATAGACGCTCGACTGGATATACAGGCGATTGGCGCAAACGCAGGTCTGGCCGGCATTGCGATATTTGGAGGCAATTGCGCCCTCGACGGCGGCGTCGAGATCGGCATCGTCGAAGACGATGAACGGTGCGTTGCCGCCGAGCTCCAGGCTGACCTTCTTGATCTGATCGGCGCACTGCCGCATCAGGATGCGGCCGACCTCGGTCGAGCCGGTGAAGCTGATCTTGCGCACCTTGTCATTGCCGCAGAGCTCGCGGCCGATCGCCGGGCCGTCGATGCCGACGATGACGTTGAAGACGCCGGCGGGAATGCCGGCCTGTTCGGCGAGCACCGCAAGGGCGATTGCCGTCAGCGGCGTCTGCTCGGCGGGCTTCGACACCACAGTGCAGCCGACGGCCAGCGCCGGGGCAATCTTGCGGGCAATCATCGCCGCCGGGAAATTCCAAGGCGTGATCGTGCCGACGACGCCGACCGGCTGCTTGATGACGATCATGCGTTTATCGTTGGACGGCGCGGGGATCGTCTCGCCATAGATGCGCTTGGCCTCTTCCGCATACCATTCGACATAGGACGCGGCATAAAGGATCTCGCCGCGCGCTTCCGGGAAGGGTTTGCCCATTTCGGCGGTCAGGATCGCGGCGAGTTCGTCGGCATTGGCGACCATTAGATCGAACCACTTGCGCAGGATGACGCTGCGCTCCTTGGCCGGGCGGGCGACCCAGGCCGGTTGGGCGGCATGGGCCGCATCGATTGCCGCCCGCGTCTCGGCAGCCCCCATATCGGGCAGCGAAGCGAGAAGCTCTCCCGTTGCCGGATTGAGCACGTCGAAAGTCCCGGCGGCATCGCCTGAGGTCCAGACGCCGTTGATGTAACCGGCGGCGCGCAGGAACGGCGAAGAGAAGGGAACGTGTCTGGTCAGTGCTGTTGTAAAAGCCATCTCATATCTCCTTGGGAGCGGCTGCCTTCTGCCGGCAGCCGTTGAAGTGCGGTTGCTGTCGCGTCACTTGGCCGTGCTCACGTCCAGCATCGAGGCTTCGAGAATGTCGAGCGCCTCGCCGAGAACCTCGTCCTGGATGGTGATCGGCGCGAGGAAGCGGATGACGTTGCCGTGGACACCGCAGGTGAGCAGGATCAGCCCCTTGTCGAGAGCCGTCAGCCGCACCCGGTTGGCGAAATCAGCGCTCGGCAGTGCCGTCGTCCGATCGTTGAATTCGACGGCGTTCATGAAACCCGGCCCACGGATATCGACGATCTCCGGCACCGCATCGCGCAGCGATTCCAGCCGCTGCTTCAGCCGCCCGCCGAGCTGGTTGGCGCGGTTGCAGAGATCCTCGTCGGCGATGACGTCGAGAACGGCGTGGGCGGCAGCGATTCCGAGCGGATTGCCGCCATAGGTGCCGCCGAGCCCGCCCGGTCCCGGCGCATCCATGATTTCGGCGCGGCCGGTGACGGCGGCGAGCGGAAAGCCGCCGGCAAGGCTCTTGGCCATCGTCGTCAGGTCGGCCGCCACCTCATGGTGATCCATCGCGAACATCTTGCCGGTGCGGGCAAAACCGGTCTGCACCTCGTCGGTGATCAGCAGGATGCCATGCTGGTCGCAGAGCTCGCGCAGCGCCTTCATGAAGGCGGCCGGCGCTGGGTAGAAACCGCCTTCGCCCTGCACCGGCTCGATGATGATGGCCGCGACCCGCTGCGGATCGATATCGGCGGCGAAGAGCTTCTTCAGCGCTGCAAGCGATTGATCGGCGGTGACACCGTGCAGCTCGACCGGGAAGGGGACATGGAAAACATCGCCCGGCATCGCGCCGAAGCCGACCTTGTAAGGCACGACCTTGCCGGTCAGCGCCATACCCATGAAGGTGCGGCCATGGAAACCGCCGCCAAAGGCGATGACGGCCGAGCGGCCGGTTGCCGCCCGCGCGATCTTGACGGCATTTTCGACCGCTTCGGCGCCTGTCGTGACGAAGATCGTCTTCTTCTCGAAGTCACCCGGCAGCAGCGCGTTCAGCCGTTCGGCAAGACTGACATAGCTTTCATAAGGGACCACCTGATGGCAGGTGTGGGTGAAGTGATCGAGCTGATCCTTGACCGCTGCGATCACCCGGGGATGACGGTGGCCGGTGTTGAGAACGGCGATGCCGGCGGCGAAATCGATGTAACGGCGGCCTTCCTTGTCCCAGATCTCGGCATTCTCTGCGCGATCGGCATAGATCTGGGTCGTCATTCCGACGCCGCGTGAAATAGCGGCGTTCTTCCGGTCGGTAAGGCTTGTCGTGGGCATCGATCCGCTCCTGCGTTAAAGGTTTTAGAATTATCTTGCATAAGTTCTGCAAGGAATTTATAGAACTCCTACATTTTTCCTGCAAGAAAACAAGCGGCAATTTTTGCTTCAAACATCACGCGGTTTGATGAATGCTCGCGGCGATTGGAATTGGGGATATTTCGGATGAATGAGAATGCGCCGGTACGCTACAAGGTGGCAGAGGCGGCAAGGCTTGCGGGCGTTTCCGCCTCGACGCTGCGCCTCTGGGAAAGCCAGGGTCTGCTGGTTCCCGGCCGTTCGCAAACCGGTCATCGGCAATACAGCGCCGATGATGTGGCGAGGTTGAAGCGCATCTCCTGGTTTCGTGTCGAGCGGGGGCTCAATCCGGCAGCCATCCGCGAGGCGCTGGAGGGCGAAGAACCTTCCGCCGACGGCGCCGAGACAGGCCAGGGCACCGGCCTCGGCCGCAAGCTGCGTAGCCTGCGCCATGCGAGCGGCAAGACGCTCGATCAGGTGGCCGGCGATATCGGCATCACCGCTTCGACGCTGTCGACGCTGGAGCGCACCTCGCAGGGCGTCAGCTTCAAGACCCTGCACGACCTCGCCGAATATTACGGCACCACCGTCTCCCGCCTCTCCGGCGAGGAAAGCGACGAGGTACCGGCGTTGGTGCGCGCCGCGGAATGGCGTACCTGGCCGGAAACGACGCCTGGCGTTGCGGTGCAGCTGCTTGCCGAAGGCCGCAGGATGATGGACTGTCATCGCTTCGTGCTGGCGCCGGGCGCGGCCAGCGAGGGCGCCTATCGCCACGAGGGCGAGGAATTCATGCATGTCCTTTCCGGCCGGCTCGAACTGGTGCTCGACAGCGATCAGTTCTTCGATCTCGGCCCGGGTGATTCACTTTATTTCGAAAGCCGCCGCTACCATTCCTGGCGCAACCGCCATGACGGCGAAACCGTGCTTCTCTGGATCAACACGCCGCCGACATTCTGACGGCCCGCATCGGCCCGAAAATCGGAATCGATTTTCGGAAAGCACGATGCGGAGATTAAAAGAGGTAGAGCGCCCTTTGTGCGTCCGAGAGGACGCACAAAGGGCGCTCTAGCAGCAGGAAGCGGTTTCGCGCTTTGCGCCTTTGCGCTATAGCGCGAGTGGAGAGTATCCGAACGAAAGACAGTCTCATGGCGGCCACCATACGTTTTCACGAAGGCGATATTTCCGCAGCCGATGCCGCGCGCTACACCGGCGCGATTGCCATCGACACCGAAACGCTCGGCCTGGTGCCGCGCCGGGACCGGCTCTGCGTCGTCCAGCTTTCACCGGGTGACGGCACCGCCGACATCATCCGCATCGCCGCCGGCCAGAAAGAGGCTCCCAATCTGGTCGCCCTTCTCGAAGATCCCACCCATCAGAAGATCTTTCATTACGGCCGCTTCGATATTGCCGTGCTCTTTCACACCTTCGGCGTCACCACCAACCCGGTCTTCTGCACCAAGATCGCCTCGCGTCTGATCCGCACCTATACGGATCGCCACGGGCTGAAGGACAATCTCAAGGAGATGCTCGACGTCGATATCTCCAAGGCGCAGCAGTCCTCCGACTGGGCGGCCGAAACGCTGTCTCCGGCCCAGCTCGAATATGCCGCTTCCGATGTGCTTTATCTGCATGCGCTGCGCGACAAGCTGACGGAACGCCTGCTCCGCGACGGCCGCTTCGACCATGCGACGGCCTGCTTCGCATTCCTGCCGACCCGCGCCAAACTGGACCTGCTCGGCTGGGAAGAGGCCGATATTTTCGCCCATAGCTGAGGAAATCGCCCGCGACTTGCGTGGAACAACGACCGTGGACGGGCTTGTCTGCGGCCGTTAGCGATTCGTTAACGCCTCTTTCCTAAAATTCCCATTAATATTTATGCATTCGATGACGCTCAACTTGCGTCATGCGGACGGGAGGATCTGCTGGGTGCAAGGGGGCCGGATGAGCGCGGTCCTTTTATAGAGCCTGCTTTCATCGTCACTTTACGAAAGGAGCATGCCATGTTGACTCCCGTTCGTGCAGCGTCCAATGCAAGCTTTTCGTCTCAAGGCCAGACTGCGGCGATCGTCGCCAGCGGCCTCGGCCAGTCTGTGATTGCTCCCGCGCCCGTCAACGCCGTCGAGGCCGCTGACCTGAATTCCGCCATTGCCGGCAAGCTCAATATCCTGCTGCTTGCCGCACGCGAGCGCATGGTCGAAGCCCTTCTGGATGCTATCAATTCCGCCGGCGCCGTGATCTCGCTGGATCGCGGCGAGGACGAGACCAATCTTGCCTTCGCCTTCCGGCTTGCCGATGCCATCCAGCGGCTGCCGGCGGCCAGGATCGACGAGGCCGAGCGCCAACTGACGGAGCAAGGCCACAGCCTGCCGCTTCGGATGATCGCCGCAGCCCTGAAGAACCCCGCAGGCCCGGAAGCAGCCCGCATCGTCGCTTATCTGGAAATCGTCCGCTACAAGGATCGCGATCTCGCCGCCCGCGCCGTCGTGCGCTCCTATGGCCAGAATGACGCTTCGCCGATGCGCACTGAAGCCCGGCCGGAGATCCAGCTGCATGAGGACAGCCTGCCTGCCATATTGCGTCAATCAGCAGAAAAGGTAGCGGTATCGGCCGATGCGCCGGCCGAGGCTGCAGAGCTCGCGACCGCCGAGGAAGCGATCATCGCCGAAGCCGTGGAAGCCGCCGATCCGGAAACGCCGCAGACTGAAAACCGGGCTCAGTCGGCTTCGGTAACGGCAAGGGAGGCCGCCCCGGCAAAATCTCCGCCGCAGGAGGTCGACGTCGCGCAAGCCTTGCCGTCCGAAGCCACAGCCGCCGAGGGCGCGGGGGAAACGCTGGAGGCGCCTGCCACCCAGCCTCTCACGACATCGGAAAAGACCGATCCCGTCATTCCCAGGAGCTGGACAGGAATTGTCGCTTCGATGACCGAAGAGGTCTCCGAGATGATCGTCACCATCATCCGCGAGCAGGAGATCGAAACCGTGCCGGAAGACGGCCCCGTCGAAGCGGCCGTGGAGATCGATGCGATCCTCGATGATGCCGTCATCAGCGATGCGGCCGAAACCTTGATCCGCCAGCCGGTGGAATTCGTTGTGCCGGATGCTCGCCAGTCGGCCGCGCCCCGCCCGTCGCAGATGGATGGCGAGATCGTCGCCGCGGCGGCTCGCCAGCCGAAAGAAACCGCCGCGCTACCGCCAATGATGCCGATTTCCGAGGTGGCCGAGGCTGCTTATGTGCCGCTCGCGGCAAGAATGCCGGAGGGGCTCGCCTATACGCAGCTGCCTTATCAGTTTGCCAAGGATGCCCCGTCGAACGAGACGGCGGGCGAAACGAGCCACCAGCATCAGCATCACCATGACGGCGCGCCGCAGGATGAGCACCAGGCCCAGTCCGGCGGCGAGGACGCCGAGCCCGACGCCGAAGCCACAGAAGCTGTGCCGCCGCGCAGGACGCCGAGGATGGTCGATGTCGATCCGACGCCGTATCAGCCAGCCGCGTCAGCCGATCCTGTCTATGCGCTCTATCAGCGGATGGTCGGGTGGGAATAAATTTCCATAGTCCGAAAATGAAGAACCCGCCGGATCGCTCCGGCGGGTTCTTCAATTCAAAGGCGGATGCGAAGCTTATTCGCCGCCGCGGTTCTTCAGGGCTGCGCCCAGGATGTCGCCGAGCGAAGCGCCTGAGTCGGACGAACCGAACTGAGCAACGGCTTCCTTCTCTTCCGCAATCTCCAGAGCCTTGATGGACAGCATGATCTTGCGGTCCTTCTTGGAGAAGTTGGTGACGCGGGCGTCGAACACCTGGCCGACCGAGAAGCGCTCAGGGCGCTGCTCGTCGCGGTCGCGGGCGAGATCGGCGCGACGGATGAAGGAAGTGATGTCCTCGTGGTTGACGAGCTTCACTTCGACGCCGCCGTCGTTGACCGCGATGACTTCGCAGGAAACGACTGCATTCTTGCGCAGGTCGCCGGAAGCGGCAGCATCGCCGACCGCATCCTTGCCGAGCTGCTTGATGCCGAGCGAGATGCGTTCCTTCTCGACATCGACGTCGAGAACGACGGCCTTGACGACGTCACCCTTGTTGAACTCCTCGATGACCTGTTCGCCCGGACGGTTCCAGTCGAGGTCGGAGAGGTGAACCATGCCGTCGACATCGCCGTCGAGGCCGATGAACAGGCCGAATTCGGTCTTGTTCTTGACTTCGCCTTCGACTTCAGTGCCGGCCGGATGGCTGCGGGCGAATGCTGCCCACGGGTTTTCCAGCGTCTGCTTGAGGCCGAGCGAGATACGGCGCTTGGACGGATCGACTTCGAGAACGACGACTTCGACTTCCTGGCTCGTGGACAGGATCTTGCCGGGGTGAACGTTCTTCTTGGTCCAGGACATTTCCGAGATGTGGATCAGGCCTTCGATG
Source organism: Rhizobium leguminosarum bv. trifolii WSM2297 (assembly GCF_000271845.1). Next base: position 3,715,497 of record NZ_JH719395.1, read on the forward strand.
CCCGGCTCCAGCTCGACGAACGCACCGTAGTCGGTGATATTCGTGACGGTACCGGAAATCTTCTTGCCTTCCGGATACTTGGCCTGGATGCCATCCCACGGATCGCTCTCGAGCTGCTTCATGCCGAGCGAGATGCGATGGGTTTCCTGGTTGATGCGGATGATCTGAACCTTGACCTGCTGGCCGATGTTCAGGATTTCCGACGGATGGTTCACACGGCGCCATGCCATGTCGGTGACGTGCAGCAGGCCGTCGATGCCGCCGAGGTCGACGAACGCACCGTAATCGGTGATGTTCTTGACGACGCCGTCGACAACCTGGCCTTCTTCCAGGTTCTGAACGATTTCAGAACGCTGCTCGGCACGGGATTCTTCCAGAACCGTACGGCGCGAAACCACGATGTTGCCGCGGCGCTTGTCCATCTTGAGGATTTCGAAGGGCTGCGGGTTGTGCATCAGCGGCGTGACGTCGCGGATCGGGCGGATATCGACCTGCGAACGCGGCAGGAAGGCGATCGCACCGTCGAGATCGACCGTGAAGCCGCCCTTGACCTGGTTGAAGATCACACCTTCGACGCGCTCGCCGGCTTCGAACTTGGCTTCGAGCTTGACCCAGCTCTCTTCGCGGCGAGCCTTCTCGCGCGACAGAACGGCTTCGCCGAGCGCGTTTTCGATACGCTCGACGTAAACTTCGACTTCATCGCCAACCTTGAGCTGGCCATCCTTGGCGCGGGCGCCGAATTCCTTGAGCGCGATGCGGCCTTCGACCTTCAGGCCGACGTCGACAACGGCAACATCCTTTTCGATGCCGGTGACGATACCCTTGGTAACATAGCCTTCGGCCAGATCGTTCTTGGCAAAGGACTCTTCCAGAAGGGCCGCGAAATCCTCGCGAGAGGGAGTAGCTACTGACATAAAATCTCCTGCGTGTCCTGGATAGGGAAGCGGACACGTATGCGCCGGTTGGTTTGCGTTGAACGGGCCTGAACCCAGTCCGCCCTCTTTCACGAAGGCAATCCGGCGCTTGGACGGAATTTCAGGCTGCTGTATTAAAAAAAGCGATCCATGCTCGAAGCATGCAAAATCGCTTGAATTTAGGCATTTCGGCTCAAGACCGCATCGATGATCGATTGTGCAGCTTGAAACGCGGCTTCTATACTCATTTCCGACGTATCAAGCAAGTGCGCATCATCAGCTGGTTTCAAAGGGCTGTCGGCCCGTCCCATGTCGCGTTCGTCGCGCCGCTTGACGTCTTCGAAAATCGCATCGAAATCCGCCGTGGCTCCCCTGCCGAGGATCTCGTCGTAACGGCGTCTTGCGCGGACCTCCGGCGCCGCCGTCACATAGAGTTTGACCGGTGCATCCGGGCAGACAACGGTGCCGATATCGCGTCCATCGAGCACGGTTCCCGGCGCCTTCGTCGCAAATCGCCGCTGCGCCTCGACCAGCGCCCGGCGCACCCCCGGCATGACGGCAATCTTCGAGGCGGCTTCGCCGATCTCATGTCTGGAAAGTATATCGCGATCCAACCCGGCGAGTTCAACCTCTCGCGCAATCTTTTCCGCCACCGCCTCGTCGTTAAGCGGCAGGCCGGCGTCGAGCAGCGCCTTGGCCGTTGCGCGGTAAGTCAGGCCGGTGTCGAGATGATGGAAGCCGTATTGCTCCGCGATGCGGCGCGAAAGCGTGCCCTTGCCGGCCGCAGCCGGGCCATCGATGGCGATGGTGAATGTCTTGGTGGTCATGCGATCATCCTGGAGCTGCGGGCCCAAAGGCTTCCCCGCGAAGCCGTGCATGGCGTAATCCTTTGTAAAGGCGCAGCATTTCCTTCGCAAGGCCGTCCCTTCCGGCGACCGCCTTCGCTCGGTTCTGCGGCTGCCGCGGCTCGTTAGCACAAACCCGCCGGCCGGTCATCCGCCGGCGCCGGAAATACCCGACGCTCTGATCATAAAGTTTGGCTTTGACATGGGAAGCCACAGCGATTAAGGGGACCGGCTTATAAATTCCGATAGAACGCCGGCTTGAACGGCATCTGCCGAATCTTGCATTCGGCCATTCTCACGAGGCTTATAGTGGCGAAAGCGGAACTTGGAACCAAGCGTACCGATCCGGAAACCGGCAAGAAGTTTTATGATCTGAACCGGGATCCGATCGTTTCTCCTTATACCGGTAAGTCCTACCCCCTGTCCTTCTTCGAAGAAACCTCGGCAATCGCCGATGTTGCCGAGGAAGACGAGGTTGCGGAAGTCGATACCGAAAACACCGAAGTCGAACTGGTTTCGCTTGAGGATGCCGATGACGCCGCTTCCGGCGACGACATCCCCGATATGGGCGATGACGATGTCGAAATCGAAGGCGATGACGACGACGATACCTTCCTGACGCCCGACGAAGACGACGACGATGACGACATGAGCGACATCATCGGCGTGACCGGCGACGAAGACGAAGTCTGACGACCCACATTTCGGCCCGGTGAGGAAAAAATTCTCCGGGCCGGATTTTTTAGGCTTGCTATCTCCGAAAACCGGAAGTAATAAGCCGCCACTCCGAAGGGCGCACGCCTTGAGGAGCATCCCAGGACCGGCCCTCAGCCGGGACTACCTTGATGGGGCTATAGCTCAGCTGGGAGAGCGCTTGCATGGCATGCAAGAGGTCAGCGGTTCGATCCCGCTTAGCTCCACCACGCTTCGCCCTTACGGGCTTCGCGTGGCGCAGCCGCAAGAAACCGTTAGGCCGAAGCAGTGCCCGGCATAGCCCGAAGGGCGACGACGGGCTGAAACGCTGATGTGGTATGTCTATATTCTCCGCAGCGTCGATTTTCCCGATCAGGAATACACCGGCTCGACCGCAGATCTGAAACAGCGGTTTGCGGCTCATAATGCCGGCAAATCCACCCACACTGCCAAATTCGCACCATGGGACTTGCTCTGGTATTGCGCTTTCCCCGACAAGCACAAAGCCCTGGAATTCGAAACATATTTGAAATCGCATTCCGGCAGGGCTTTTGCCAGCAAGAGATTGGTCCAGCCGAAACTGGATCCTGGTTCTCCCGCCAGCCGGCAGATTGATTCGGAATAAGCGCCGGTGCGTAGGAAGCCGAACAGCTGGATCGCGGCCGAAAATGCCTTGCCATTCAAGTCCTGCCCCATCCCTTTCCGATCGTCTTTGCCAATTCCTCAATGAAGCGGATGTATCCTTGCTGCCGCAATTCCAGTGATTCGGCTCCAGGACCCGCAACTCATGACCAGAGCAAGACGCCGTCGTCTCATCCGCACCCGGCGAACCCTGACCGGGGTCGTGCTTGTCGGCGCGATCGCGTTTCTGGCCGGCATGACCGATGCGACCGGGCTGCTACTGACCGGCGATTTCGTTTCCTTCATGACCGGCAACACGACGCGGGCGGCACTCGCCCTCAGCGATGGCAATCTGTATCACGCGGCGGTGCTGATCTCCGCCATCCTGGTTTTCGTGCTCGGCAATGCGGCCGGCATCGTCATCGCCCATATCTCTCAGCGTCGCATATTCGTGGTGCTTGGCTGCGTCGGTCTCGTCCTGGCGCTCGCCTCGATGATGACGGTGCAGGACATGCTGCTCGCCCGCTTCTATATGATCGTTTTTTCCATGGGCATGGTGAATGCCGCCGTCGAGCATATCGAAGGCCTGCCGATCGGGCTGACTTATGTCACCGGCGCCTTGTCGCGCTTCGGCCGCGGCATCGGCCGCTGGATCATCGGCGATCGGCATATGGAATGGACCATCCAGATCGTGCCCTGGGGCGGCATGCTGCTCGGTGCCATCGCCGGCGCCGTGCTGACGCGGTTGACCGGTACGCATGCGCTGTGGCTGGTCTCGCTCTTCGCCATGCTGGTTGCGCTTGCCGCGATGTTTATCCCGCGGCCGCTCCAGCGGCGCTTCAACCAGAAGATCGCGCAGCGTGGGTCCGCCGTCTCGCGGGCGAAATAGAACCGTCGCATTCCTGTCATCGTCGAATCGGATAGGAAGGACCGCCGCTTATCCTCAAGGAGTAGGTCTTGTTCCTGATTTCGAAGCTTGTCTGGATTTTCGCTCAGCCGCTGTCGCTGGCATTCTTCCTGGTCTTCCTTGCCCTCATTGCCGGCCTTCTGCGCTGGCGCATCTTGAGCGTTCTTGGCGTAGCCGGTGCGGCACTCATCCTCTTCGTCACGCTCTACACCACCGCCGGCAATTTGCTGATGCAGGGTCTCGAGCAGCGCTTCGCAAAACCTGCCGCCGATCCGGAGAACCTGCAATGCATGATCGTGCTCGGCGGTGCCTTCGAAAACGAGGTGAACACGGCGCGCCATGGCATCGAATTCAACGCTGCGGCCGACCGTTTCGTCGAAGCCCTGCGTCTCGCGCAGAAATTTCCGCAGTCGCGCATTCTGGTCTCGGGCGGCGACGGCTCGATCTCCGGCATCTATGAAGGCGATGCGGCGGCCTCCGAACGCTTCTTCCCGCTCTTTGGCGTCGGCAAGAATCGCCTGATCGAGGAGACGCAGTCGCGCACGACCTTCGAAAATGCCGTCAACACCAAGGAATTCCTGGCAAGCCAGGGGCTTGCCAATTGCCTGCTGATCACCTCGGGTTTCCACATGCCGCGCTCCGTCGGCATCTTCCGCAAGCTCGGCATCGATATCGTGCCCTGGCCGACCGATTATCGCACCGATGGTCAGGTGATGCCGGGCTTGGATTTCACCCAGCCGAACCTCAATGCGCAGAACATGGCGACGGCAATCCGCGAATGGTACGGACTGGTCGGCTATTATCTCGCCGGCCGGACGTCGGAACTGTATCCGAGCTGAAACCTATTTCTTCGAAATTGTGACGAATTTCGTGCCGCGCACGCGCGCGGTCACGATGCAGGGATCACCTTCGGTGCGGTCGCAGAAACGCGGATGCATCTTCATCGCCAGCACCATGTTGCCGAAGCGCTGGACGAAGTCGTAGCCGTAGATCTGCGCCGTCGCGATCATGAAATAACCGCCTTCGGCCACCTGCAGATAGAAATTATAGGTGCAGCCGTCGTCATTGCATTGCGGCCCCTTCTGCCCGTCGCAGGTCAGCAGGCCCTCGTTGACCACCGCATCGATCAGCCCGTCATTGTTGATGTCCTGCCGGGTGACGAAGCCGTCGGCGAATTCGGCCGCCTTGCACTGCTCCTGGAAATGTTTCTTCTCGTAGATCTCCGGGTCGGAGATCAGCGATTGCTGGCCGAAGGCGACAGCCGGCATGATCAGCAGCAGGACGATATTCAGAACGGCGAGCACCAGCGTTTTCACGGCTTTCCTCTTTTGGATAAAGGCTCTTTGGCCTTGCTTTATCGCCGTACCGCCTTGCGCCGCCCTTGCCGCCGTGTTTTTTGGTGAAATATTCGGCGGTTCCGGGGTCCGCATGTCTCTGCTCGTCTATCTCGATTATGCCGGCATTGCGCTGTTTGCCGCGACAGGCGCGCTCGCTGCCTCGCGCAAGCAGTTGGACCTGATCGGTTTTCTGTTTTTCGCCATGGTGACGGGAACGGGCGGCGGCACCGTGCGCGATATCGTGCTCGGCCGCGTGCCGGTCTTCTGGGTGCTGAACCCCGCCTACATCCTCGTCTGCTGCATCGTGGGCGTCGTCGTTTTCTTCACCGCCCACCTGCTGGAATCGCGCTATCGCCTGCTGATCTGGCTGGATGCGATCGGCCTTGCTGCCTATTGCGTGCTCGGTGCCGCCAAGGGGCTCGCCGCCACCGGCTCACCAACCATCGCGATCGTCACCGGTACGCTGACGGCGACCTTTGGCGGCATTCTGCGCGATCTGATGGCAAACGAGCCCTCGGTGCTGTTGCGGCCGGAAATCTACGTGACCGCCGCCCTGATCGGCGCCGGCGTGTTCACGCTCGCCAATGGGCTCGGAATGCCGCTCTATCTGGCGTCTGCCTGTGGCGTCGTGGCGGCCTTTGCGGTGCGCGGCGGCGCTCTGTGGTTCGGCTGGACCTTCCCGACTTACAGGCACAAGCCCGGCCGGCATCCCGACGATGTCATGTGAGCCGTGTCGTCAGCCCTGCTTCGCCCGCAGGCGGATCACCACGTCGACATGGGCGATCTCCATGCCTTCAGGCGGTTCGGGCAGATTGGCGATCGTCAGATTGCTGACGGGAATGTCGAGCACCTCGTTTTCGCCTTCGACGAAGAAATGGTGATGGTCGGAAACATTGGTGTCGAAATAGGTCTTGGCACTCTCGACGGCGAGAACGCGGATGAGGCCGGCTTCGGTGAACTGATGCAGCGTGTTATAGACGGTTGCCAGTGACACCGGCACGCCGGCGGCAACCGCCTCCTCATGCAATTCCTCGACCGTCAAATGCCGGTCGCCCTTGGCAAACAGGAGGTCGCCGAGCGCGACACGCTGGCGGGTGGGGCGCAGGCCCGCGCCGCGCAGCCTGACCTCTATGGCGATCGGGAGTGCACCCGTCATCAAGACCAACTCCGGTTATTCCTGCATAAAGCAATCATGTTTCTTCAAGCGGTATAACTTTTGCACCGCAGCCTTTCAATAGTTCAATGGGGACAAGAGCCTGATAAACGCGGCAAAAACGGGCTTTTGGCGTAAATAGGTCTGGTCGCGGCCCTGGCCTTCCTGTATTCGACCACCAAATAATGGCGTAAGCCTGGTCCGGGACGATGAATGAAGCTGCCTTGCTCGTGCTTCATTTTCTGAAGAACTTGGACTACACGTTGACATCCATCGGCTTCACGCGGGGGGAAAAAGAAACTTTATGACGACCAGACAGTCCAGCTTCTCGTACGACGAACTCATCGCCTGCGCACATGGCGAGCTGTTCGGACCCGGCAATGCGCAGCTTCCCCTGCCGCCGATGCTGATGGTTCACCGCATCACCGATATTTCCGAAACCGGCGGGACCTTCGACAAGGGTTACCTCAGGGCCGAATACGACGTCCGTCGCGACGACTGGTATTTTCCCTGCCATTTCGAAGGCAATCCGATCATGCCGGGCTGCCTCGGCCTTGACGGCATGTGGCAGCTGACCGGCTTCTTCCTCGGCTGGCTCGGCGAGGAAGGCCGCGGCATGGCGCTGTCGACAGGCGAAGTGAAATTCAAGGGCATGGTCAAGCCGCATACGAAGCTGATCGAATATGGCATCGACTTCAAGCGTGTCATGCGCGGCCGCCTGGTCCTCGGCACGGCCGACGGCTGGCTGAAGGCCGATGGCGAGACCATATACCAGGCGGCCGACCTTCGCGTCGGTCTCTCGAAAGACAAGACGGCCTGAAACCGCATCTCAAGCGGTTCACGAAACAAAAAGGTTTGATCAGATGAGACGGGTAGTTGTCACGGGTCTGGGTGTTGTGTCCTCGATCGGGAACGACGCCGCCGAAGTCACCGAATCCTTGCGGCAGGCAAAGTCGGGTATTTCCTTCTCCAACGATTTCGCCGAGCACGGCTTCAAGTGCCAGGTTTGGGGCAGCCCCAAGCTCGGCGCGGCGGAGTTGGCCGAACTGGTCGATCGTCGGGCCATGCGCTTCCTGTCGCAGGGCGGCGCCTGGAACCATGTGGCCATGAAGCAGGCACTCGCCGATTCCGGCCTGGACGAGAAGGACTATGCCCAGAACGAGCGCACAGGCATCATCATGGGCTCCGGCGGCCCGTCCACCCGCACGCTGATCGAGGCGGCCGACATCACCGTCAAGAACAACAGCCCCAAGCGCATCGGCCCCTTTGCCGTGCCGAAGGCGATGTCCTCGACCGCATCGGCCACGCTTGCCACCTGGTTCAAGATCCACGGCGTCAATTATTCGATCTCATCGGCCTGCTCGACCTCGGCCCATTGCATCGGCAACGCCGCCGAGATGATCCAGTGGGGCAAGCAGGACGTGATGTTTGCCGGCGGCCATGAAGATCTCGACTGGACGATGTCCAACCTCTTCGACGCCATGGGCGCCATGTCCTCCAAGTACAACGACACGCCGGACAGCGCTTCGCGCGCCTATGACGTCAACCGCGACGGTTTCGTCATCGCCGGCGGCGCCGGCGTGCTGGTGCTCGAGGAGCTGGAGCGCGCCAAGGCCCGCGGCGCCAAGATCTATGCCGAAATCGTCGGCTACGGCGCAACGTCTGATGGTTACGACATGGTCGCCCCCTCGGGCGAGGGCGCCATCCGCTGCATGCGCCAGGCGCTCGCCACCGTCAAAGGCGACGTCGATTACGTCAACACCCACGGCACCTCGACGCCGGTCGGCGACAGCAAGGAAATCGGCGCCATCCGCGAGGTGTTCGGCTCCAAGATCCCGCATATCCAATCGACCAAGTCGCTGACCGGCCATTCGCTCGGCGCGGCCGGCGTGCAGGAATCGATCTATTCCCTGCTGATGATGCAGCAAGGCTTCATCGGCGAAAGCGCCCATATCAACGAGCTCGATCCCGAATTCGAAGGCGTGCCGATCGTGCGCAAGCGTATCGACGATGCGAAGATCGATATCGCCCTCTCCAACTCCTTCGGCTTCGGCGGGACGAACGCCACGCTCGTCTTCCAGCGCTATAACGGATAATAAAATGACTGGAATCATGCAGGGTAAGCGCGGCCTCATCATGGGTGTCGCCAACAACCACTCGATCGCCTGGGGAATTTCAAAAGCTCTTGCCGCACAGGGGGCGGATCTCGCCTTCACCTATCAGGGCGATGCGCTCGGCAAGCGCGTCAAGCCGCTTGCTGCCGAAGTCGGGTCGGATTTCGTGATGCCCTGCGACGTCGAGGACGTCGCCTCGGTCGATGCCTTGGTCGATGCGATCGAGCAGCGCTGGGGCAAGCTGGATTTCATCGTCCACGCCATCGGTTTCTCCGACAAGAACGAGCTGAAAGGTCTCTACGCCGATACGACGCGTGAGAATTTCAGCCGCACCATGGTCATCTCCTGTTTCTCCTTCACCGAGATCGCCAAGCGCTGCGCGCCGTTGATGGAAGACGGCGGTGCGATGCTGACGCTGACCTATAATGGTTCGACGCGCGTCATCCCGAATTACAACGTCATGGGCGTCGCCAAGGCTGCGCTCGAGGCTTCGGTGCGTTATCTCGCCGCCGACTACGGTCCGCGCGGCATTCGCGTCAACGCCATCTCGGCCGGCCCGATCCGCACGCTCGCCGGCGCCGGCATCTCGGACGCGCGCGCCATCCTCTCCTGGAACCAGCGTAATGCGCCGCTGCGCAAGACCGTGACTATCGATCAGGTTGGCAACTCCGCCCTTTACCTGCTCTCCGACCTTTCCGCCGGCGTCACCGGCGAAATCCACTTCGTCGACGCCGGCTTCAACGTCACCTCCATGCCGACACTGGACACGCTGCGCAGAGCGGACGTGGAATAAACGCTGTTCCCACCAAACAAAAGGCCGTGCGCAGATGATGCGCACGGCCTTTTGTTTTGATCGATGAGAGAGAACGCTTCGAGCTGAACCTTATTTCTTCGCCCAGAGCACCTTGAAGCGGGCGTTGCGGCAGGTTTCGCCGCTTTCCCTGAAATTAGCGGCCAGAACCGGCTCGTAGGGCAGGCCGCGATTGGCGACCAGCATCAGGCGGCCGCCGCCACGAAGCGCGGATGCGGCTGTCTTGATCATCGCCTGGCCGAGCGCCGGCTCGGCGGCGTGTCCTTCGTGGAACGGAGGGTTCATGATGACGAGATCGTATTTGTCCTTGACCGGCTCGCCCGCCAGATCGTGCCAGAAGAAGCGCGCCGGCGCGTTCGGGCAGTTTTCCGCCAGATTATCCCTTGCTGCCTCCAGAGCCGCGTGATCGGCCTCGTAGAGGTCGAGGCGGGTCAGTCCGCGCGACTTCTGGGCCAGCTCGACGGAGAGATAACCCCATCCGGCGCCGAAATCGGCAACGTCGCCGGTAAAATCCTGCGGCAGGCGCGAGGCGAGCAGTTCCGATCCGGCATCGATCCGATCATGCGAGAACATGCCGGCGGTGGCATTGAATCGGCCGTCGACGCGCACCGGCGCCTTGGCCAGCTTGGAGACGATGTCGCCGGCATCGGCCGGCCGGCCGAACCAGAAGGCGACACCGTGATATTTCGGCATATGGTCGATCGCGAGACCGAAACCTTCGAGCCGCTTGCGCAGCGGCTGGACGCCGTCTTCCTTGGCGCCGGCGACGACGATCAGGCCGCCGACCTGCGTTCGGGCGATTGCCGCGGCGAGATTGGCCTCGTTCTCGCCCTTGTGCTTGGTGCAGAGCACCAGGGCGACATCATAGTCCTCGCCGTCGATTTCCGGCTTTGCTTCGATCCGCTGCGCCAGCAGCTGCCGATAGAGCGGCCTGAAGCCCTGGACAGCGCTGAGCGAGGCGGCAAAACCTTCAGGCAGCGCAAAGCCCGCCTCGGCGCCGAGGAAGAGCACGCGCTCGCCCTCGCCGGGCGCCTCGACTGTGCCGCTGGCAAAGGGATGGAACAGGGTCTTCAGCGTCTCACGGCTCATGGGTCTCGTCTCGTTAAAGCATGTCGCGCAAAAATATGCAGCGGTTTTGCGACCACGACATGCGCAAAACCAGGATACAAAAAGGGCGCGGAAGATTCCCGCGCCCGGAATTAAATCAGGGAGACGCGGCTTATTCGGCCGCTTCTTCCTTCTTCTTCTCGTTCGGGATCTCCTGGCCGGTGGCCTGGTCGACGACCTTCATCGACAGGCGAACCTTGCCGCGTTCGTCGAAGCCGAGCAGCTTGACCCAGACCTTGTCGCCTTCCTTGACGACGTCCTGGGTCTTGGCAACACGCTCGGAAGCAAGCTGCGAGATGTGGACGAGACCGTCGCGGGCGCCGAAGAAGTTGACGAAGGCGCCGAAATCGGCGGTCTTGACAACGGTGCCTTCGTAGATCTGGCCGATTTCAGGCTCGGCGACGATCGAGTGGATCCACTTGCGGGCCGCTTCGATTTCCTTGCCGGAAGAGGAGGCGATCTTGACGGTGCCGTCGTCCTCGATGTTGATCTTCGCGCCGGTCTTTTCGACGATTTCGCGAATGACCTTGCCGCCGGAGCCGATGACTTCACGGATCTTGTCGACCGGGATGTTCATGACTTCGATGCGCGGAGCGAATTCGCCGAGCTGGCCACGGCTTTCGGTAATGGCCTTGGACATTTCGCCGAGAATGTGAGCGCGACCGCCCTGGGCCTGGCCGAGCGCGACCTTCATGATCTCCTCGGTGATGCCGGCGATCTTGATGTCCATCTGCAGCGAGGTGATGCCGTCGGCGGTGCCTGCAACCTTGAAGTCCATGTCGCCGAGATGGTCTTCGTCACCGAGAATGTCGGAGAGGACGGCGAAGCGATCGCCTTCCAGGATCAGACCCATGGCGATACCCGCGACCGGCTTTGCCAGCGGAACGCCGGCGTCCATCAGAGCGAGCGAGGTGCCGCAGACGGTTGCCATCGAGGACGAGCCGTTCGACTCGGTGATCTCGGAGACGACGCGCAGCGTGTAGGGGAACTGCTCTACCGTCGGCAGCATCGGACGGATCGCCCGCCATGCGAGCTTGCCGTGGCCGATTTCGCGACGGCCCGGGGAGCCCATGCGGCCAGTTTCGCCAACCGAGTAGGGAGGGAAGTTGTAATGGAGCAGGAAGCGCTCCTTGTACATGCCCGTCAGGCTGTCGACATACTGCTCGTCTTCGCCGGTGCCGAGCGTGGCAACGACGATCGCCTGGGTTTCACCGCGGGTGAACAGCGCCGAACCATGGGTGCGCGGCAGAAGGCCGACTTCCGAAACGATCGGACGGACGGTTTCGAGGTCGCGGCCGTCAATGCGGCTCTTGGTGTCGAGGATGTTCCAGCGAACGATCTTCGCCTGCAAGTGCTTGAAGACAGCGCCGATGACTTCGGCAGTGTACTTCGGTTCGACGCCTTCAGGGAAGAAGTGAGCCTTGACCTTTGCCTTGACGGCGTCGACGGCTGCGTAGCGATCGGCCTTCTGGGTGATCTTGTAGCCTTCGCGCAGTTCAGCTTCGAAATGCTTCAACATTTCCGCTTCGAGCTCGGAGTAATCCTCCGGCTGGAAATCGCGGGGCTCCTTGGCAGCCACTTCGGCGAGCTTGATGATCGCGTCGAGAACCGGCTGGAAACCCTTGTGCCCGAACATGACGGCGCCGAGCATGACTTCTTCGTTGAGTTCCTTGGCTTCCGATTCAACCATCAGCACGGCGTCGTAGGTGCCGGCGACGACGAGGTCGAGGCTCGATTCGTCCATCTCGTCGAGATGCGGGTTGAGAACATATTCGCCGTTGATGTAGCCGACGCGCGCACCGCCGACCGGGCCCATGAAGGGAACGCCGGAGAGCGTCAGTGCTGCCGAGGTGGCAACCATCGACAGGATATCGGGATTGTTTTCAAGGTCGTGCTGGATGACGGTAACGACGACCTGGGTGTCGTTCTTGTAGCCTTCCGGGAAGAGCGGGCGGATCGGGCGGTCGATCAGGCGGGAAACGAGGGTCTCGTTCTCGCTCGGACGTCCTTCGCGCTTGAAATAGCCGCCGGGAATCTTGCCGGCTGCGTAGGTCTTTTCCTGGTAGTTGACGGTGAGCGGAAAGAAGTCCTGGCCGGGCTTCGGCGCCTTGGCCGAAACGACGGTGGCGAGAACGACGGTTTCGCCGTAGGTGGCGAGAACGGCGCCGTCGGCCTGGCGGGCGATCTTGCCGGTTTCGAGCTTCAGCGGGCGGCCGGCCCACTCGATTTCGACTGTGTGTGTATCAAACATGACTTGTCCTTCAGTGCGGGAGCACGCGCCATCGCCGATATCAAGGCGCAGCGCACAGTCGACCGCAAACAATGTGACGCATCACGGGCAAGACAACGAGAGGCTTTTATCTCAGTTTCCTCCAGGGAACCCAGTTCCCGGGAAACTGGGCCAAAGCCTCAAGAAGCCTTGGCCGAAAGCATCCGGCAATCCTGCCCCATGACAGGTCAACGGTTGGTTTGGCAGAACCGGCCCATCCGGGTCCGCCGATCTTTCCACCGCTTGGAGAATAGGGCGCGGCTGGAATATTTCATCGGGAACCGTGTCCCGAAACAGGATCCGGCGGGCGCTCGGAAAGCGCCCGCCGGACAATCTTAGCGGCGGATACCCAGGCTGGAGATCAGCTTGGAATAACGGCCTTCATCCTTCTTCTTGAGATAATCAAGAAGCGAGCGGCGGCTCGAAACCATCGTCAACAGGCCACGGCGGGAATGGTTATCCTTCTTGTGGTCCTTGAAGTGTTCGGTCAGGTTGTTGATGCGTTCGGTCAGGATCGCGACCTGGACTTCCGGAGAACCGGTATCGCCTTCAACGGTTGCGTATTCCTTGATCAGCGCAGACTTGCGCTCAGCAGTGATCGACATCGGGTGATCCTTTCTAAGAGAGGAAATAAGGGTCGCCAAAAGCCGGGATGCCGTCCAGCTTTGGCCGTGAATGCAAACGGGCGTACCCGATGCTGGCGCTGCCTATAAACCAATTATGGATCGATGGAAAGAGGGGTCGTCCCTGGCGGCGTCAACGGCCCGCCATGGCGCCCCGGATCATCCCGTCGTAGGCTGCAGGATCCTGCAACATGGCGAAATGGCTGACATCTTTCAGGATGACGAGTTTGGCGCCCGGGATCTGCTTTGCCATCATTTCCGTATGGTCGAGCTTTACGGCTTCATCATGATCGCCGATGGCAAGCGTGATCGGCACCGAGATCTTGGCAAGATCGGCGGCCGTCCAGGCCGGCTGTGTCGCCCACATCGCGGAGACCTGCTTGACGAAGGTCTCGTATTCGTTCGGCGTCGGCGATAGTTTGCGGTACTGCTCGCCGGCGACGTTGATATAGTCGTTGAAGGTCTTGTTGTTCATGACGTCCTCTTTGACGCCGTCTGTTGTGACGTTGGCTGCCTGGGCAATGACGCGGGTCAGTTTTTCCGGATGTTTCATCGCCATGTCGATGCCGATGATGCCGCCGTCCGACCATCCGACAAGCGTCACCTTGTCGATCTTCAGATAGTCGAGAAGTGCGACATAATCTGATGTCATCAGGTCATAGCCGAAGGGCTGCTGGCTGCGCGTCGAACGTCCATGGCCGCGGCTGTCGGCAACGATGACCAGGTGGTCTTTGGCGAAATCGGCGGCCTGATGACCCCAGACGTCGGCATTGCCAAGCCCGCCGTGGATGAAGAGGATCGGTTCGCCTTCCCCATATTCGGCGTAATACATCTTGATGTCGTTGACATCGGCCATGCCGCTTGTCTTCGCCGCCGGCATCGGAGGAAAGGCCGGAAGCTCGCCCCAGCGCTCGGCGGATTGAGCGCCGGCAACGGTCAGCAACAGTGAAAAGAACGTCAGGATTCCGATAGCGGTTACGCGCATATTCTTCCCCTCGGGCGGCAATCGCCCGAAAGAAAGATATCGCATCGTTACCGTCTGACAATCGTCAGCTGTACAGACTTAGCCAAAAACCCGCTTCGGGCGAAACTCGCCCTGGCCGATCTCACCGATCGCAATCAGCCGGCCGCGAGCCGTCGCATAGGCTTCGCTTTCGGCGACCGGTGCATCGCGGCCGCGCACGAGGATCGGATTGCCCATCTTCAGCCGGTGCGCCTGGTCGTCATTGATGACGAGATGGGGCAGGGCCGATAGCGCCTCGCAGGTGTCGATCAGCAGCGCGTCGAGGGCTGCAAGCCGCTCGTCCATATCTTCGATCGCCTCCAGCGCCACGAGATTGGCAAGCGGCACCATGGCCTCTTCCGAAAAGGGCGCGACAAACGTGCGCCGCAGCCCGGACACATGGCCGTAGCAGCCGAGCTCCCGGCCGAAATCGCGCGCGAGCGCCCTGACATAGGTGCCCTTGCCGCATTCCACTTCGAAATGCGCGGTATCGGCATCCGGGCAGGCCAGCAATGTCAGCCGGAAGATTTCGACTTCGCGAGAGGGGATTTCGACAACTTCGCCTTCGCGCGCCAGGTCATAGGCGCGTTCACCCGATATCTTGATCGCCGAAAACTGCGGCGGCACCTGGCTGATGGTGCCGATATATCCAGGCAGGATATCGCGGATCTGCTGTTCGCTGGGGCGCTTGTCCGAGCTTTCGGTCACCTCGCCCTCGAGATCGTCGGTCGCCCGTTCTTCGCCCCAGCTGACGGTGAATTCATAGATCTTGCGGCCGTCCATCACATAGGGGACGGTCTTCGTCGCATCGCCTAGCGCGATCGGCAGCATGCCGGAGGCGAGCGGATCGAGCGTTCCGGCATGACCGGCCTTCTGCGCCTTATAGAGCCACTTGATCTTGGAAACGGCTTCCGTCGAGCCGAAATCCACCGGCTTGTCGAGGATCAGCCAGCCGGAAATCGGCCGGCCCTTGGGTTTGCGTGGTTTGGACATGCGTCTCTTCTGGTTATTGTTCGTCATTATCGCCGTCGAGGTCGCGGCTCACCTCGGGCGAACGCAGCAGCTCGTCGATTTTCTTGTAGTTGTCGAAGCTGGTATCGTCGCGGAAGCGCACCTCCGGCATATATTTCATCTGCCGAAGCTGCTGCCCGAGCCTGCCGCGGATAAACCGCGCATGACGGTTCAAAGCCTCGATGACGACGCTGTGGTCGGAAACGCCGAGCGGCGTCACGTAAGCCGTGGCGATCTTGAGGTCGGGCGACATGCGTACTTCCGAGATCGAAATCACGGTCGCTTCGATGACGTCGTCGCGCACTTCGCCGCGCTGCAGGACCTGGGTGAGAGCGGCGCGAACCTGTTCGCCAACGCGCAGCATGCGCTGCGAAGGCGCGGAAGAAGTTGCTCTGGTCATTGTTATCTCTATTTGCCGATGCGGCTGGGAATCGAACCCGTCAAAGGAGTGCGTCCATGACTCTTTTGGCCGAAAAGGTCAAGTCGGCAGATACCCAAAAGCCATCCGCCGGCTGGCGAATGGCTTTTGGAATGTCTTGCTCAGGCGCAGCAGATCAGAGCGTGCGCGTGATATGTTCGACGCGGAAGCACTCGATGACGTCGCCGGCGCGCATATCCTCGTAGTTTTCGAAGGCCATGCCGCATTCCTGGCCCATCGGCACTTCGGAGACTTCGTCCTTGAAGCGCTTGAGGGTCTTGAGCTTGCCTTCGTGAACGACGACATCGTTGCGGATGAGGCGGACGCCCGCACCACGTTCGACCTTGCCTTCGACGACACGGCAGCCTGCGACCTTGCCGACCTTGGTGATGTTGAACACCTCGAGGATTTCGGCATTGCCGATGAAGGTTTCGCGCCGTTCCGGAGACAACAGACCCGACATCGCTGCCTTCACGTCATCCACCAGGTCGTAGATGATGTTGTAGTAGCGGATTTCGATGCCTTCGCGCTCGGCGAACTGGCGTGCCTGCGTATTGGCACGAACGTTGAAGCCGATGATGGCGGCGTTCGACGCTTCGGCGAGCGAGATATCCGACTCGGTGATGCCGCCGGCGCCCGAATGGACGATGCGGGCGCGGACTTCGTCGGTGCCGAGCTTCTCGAGGGCGCCGGCGATCGCTTCGATCGAGCCCTGCACGTCACCCTTGATGACCAGCGGGAACTCCTTGATGCCGGCGCTCTGGCGCTGCATCATCATCTGTTCCAGCGAACCGCGCTGTCCCGACTGGCGGGCAGCCGCCTTGTCGCGGGCAAGACGCTGGCGATATTCCGAGATTTCGCGGGCGCGGCTTTCGCTTTCGACGACGGCGAATTTGTCACCCGCCTGCGGCGTGCCGGAAAGGCCGAGAACCTCAACCGGGGTTGCCGGACCTGCTTCCTTCACATGGTCGCCCTTGTCGGTGACGAGGGCGCGCACGCGGCCCCAGACGTCGCCGGCAACGATGATCTGGCCCGGACGCAGCGTGCCCTTCTGGACGAGCACGGTCGCGACCGAACCGCGGCCACGATCGAGCTGGGCTTCGATGACCGTGCCTTCGGCCGTCCGGTTCGGATTGGCCTTGAGGTCGAGAATTTCCGCCTGCAGCAGGATTGCCTCGAGCAGCTTGTCGAGGTTCTTGCCGGTTTTGGCCGAAACCTCGACGTCGAGCACTTCACCGCCCATGGATTCCACGAAGACTTCGTGCTGCAGCAGCTGGTTGCGGACCTTTTGCGGATCCGCTTCGTGCTTGTCGACCTTGTTGATCGCAACGATGATCGGAACACCGGCCGCCTTGGCGTGGTTGATCGATTCGATCGTCTGCGGCATCACGCTGTCGTCGGCTGCGACGACCAGGATGGCGATATCGGTTGCCTGCGCACCGCGGGCACGCATGGCCGTGAAGGCGGCGTGGCCGGGCGTATCGATGAAGGTGATCTTCTGGCCGCTCTGCTCCACCTGATAGGCGCCGATATGCTGGGTGATGCCACCGGCTTCGCCGGAGACCACGTTGGCATGGCGGATGGCGTCGAGCAGCGAGGTCTTGCCGTGGTCGACATGGCCCATGATGGTGACGACAGGCGGACGCGAAACCAGTTCGCCATCCTCGTCGGACACGTTGAAGATGCCGAGTTCGACGTCGGATTCCGACACGCGTCTGACCGTATGGCCGAATTCGCCGGCGATGAGTTCGGCGAGGTCGGCGTCGATGACGTCGCCCGGCTTCATCATCTGGCCTTCTTTCATCAGGTACTTGATGACGTCGACGGCGCGTTCGGACATGCGCTGCGACAGTTCCTGAATGGTGATGGTCTCGGGCAGAACCACTTCACGGGAGATCTTCTCGCGGGTTTCCTGCATCTGGCCGCGGCGGAACTTCTCCTGCCGGCGGCGCATCGCCGAGAGCGAACGGCCGCGAGCATTGTCCTCGCCGTCGACATTGGCAGTGGAGATCGTCAGCTTGCCGCGACGGCGTTCTTCATCGGTCTTCGGACGGGTGGTGACCGGCTTTGCCGGTTCCGGGCGAACGACACGGCCACGGACCGGAGCGCCGCGTGCTGCGCCGCCACGATCATCTTCTTCCTTTTCGTCGCGACGGCCGCGAACGGCGCCGGGGGCAGCAGCGCCCGCTGCCGGACGGGCGGCAGCCGGTGCTCCGGCTGCATCGGGCCGGCGCGCAGCAGGTGCCGACGAAGCGGGTTGCTGCGGCCGCGGGGCGTCGGAGCGTGCTTCGGCCGGAGCCGGGGCTGCGGCTACTGGTTCGGCAACAGCGACGGGTGCCTCAGCCTGCCGGATAGCCTCTTCGGCGGCCCTGCGGGCAGCTTCTTCGGCTTCGGCTGCCTTACGGACAATCTCTTCGGCGGCACGGCGCTTTTCATCCTCGGCCCTGCGGATCGCATCCTGGGCGTCACGCGCCTGGGCGTCGGCCAACGCGCGGCGGCGGGCGTCCATTTCCTCAGGCGACAGATGGTTCAGCACCACCGGACGCGGACGATCGTTCTGGCGCGGCGCCTGATGGGACTGCTGCGGACGCTGGTTCATCTGGCCGTTATTGCTCTGCTGAACCCGCGGTGCCGGCGTCGGCTGTTGCGGGCGTGCCTGCACGGGTGCGGGCGCCGGTTCGGCTGCACGGACGGGGGCCACCGGAGCGGCTGGCGTGATCGGCTTTTCGTCTTCCGGGCGCATCGGGCGCCGCTTACGGGTCTCGACGACGACCGCCTTGGTGCGACCTCGACCCATATCCTGGCGAACGGTGCCCTGGCTCATCCCCGATGGTTTCAGGGTAAGCGTCTTTTTGCCCGTCACGCTGATTGTCTTGTCGTCGTTACTATCGGTCATTCGTTCCCGTTCCTTCGGACAGGGAGCGATGACTAGATCAGACCCTGTCGTTCAATACTTGTCGATCAATGAGGATGCGACCGGCCGATGCCGGTGACCGCCTCATTGTTTTTGCCGGCCAGCGCCGCCCGCTGCCCGGGACTGACCGCCAATACGGTACTGTTCGAGCATCTTTGCGCGCTTCACTACACCCTCACCCGCCTGCCCTGCAAGCACTGCGGCATGGATAAAAGCATTCTGGCCCATCAGGCCTTCCATTTCGCTCTCCGAGAAGAGACGGAAGGAAGGTATCTCCTCCTCGGTCTCCATTCCGAGGTGCCAGGCCTTGCGGGCCTGGTCGATTTTCCGGACGCCGTCGTCCGCTGCATCAGTCGCATGGAACACCGCAATGGCTGCTCCGCTTCTGACTGCGGCATCCACTTTCGAGGAGCCGCTGACGAACTGGCCGGCTTTCCGCGCCATGTTCATCATCTGCATCAATTGTGCCGACAGCAGCCGGTCGACGCTCGCGCCGAGATCGTCCGCCGCCTTCACATCCATTTTCAGCGCGCGGGCGAAGAGTTTCTTCGCCACTGCCCTGTCGACCAGCGACCGGTCGATCTTCACCCAGCATCCGCGTCCCGGAAGCTCGCGCTTCAGGTCGGCGACAATCATTCCATCGGGAGCGGCAACGAAGCGGATCAGCTCTTCCGGCGATCCGCTTTCGCGCGTCACGATGCACATGCGTCCGTTCACGTCATAACCTGCAAGATCGTCGTCCTCATCAGGAAGAGCGTCCGGCTCATGCGCGGTCATCATGCTTCTTGTTCGGCTTCGGCTTCAGTGACCTCTTCTTCGGTCCCCTTCGCCAGGTCCTCTTCGGTGATCCAGCCGGCCGAAAGGCGGGCCTGGACGATCATCTGCTCGGCCTCGACGCGCGAAACGTCGAACTTCGAGAACAGCCCTTCGAACTTCTTGGTTTCGCCGTTCTTGCGTTCGCTCCAGCCGACCAGATCGTCAGCGGCGCAACCGGCAAAGTCCTCGATCGTCTTGATCCCGTCTTCGCCGAGCGCCACCATCATCTGGGCGGTTATGCCGTCGATTTCGCGCAGTTCGTCCTGAACGCCGAGCGCCTTGCGCTTCTCGTCCATCTCGGCTTCGAGACGCTCGAGGAACTCGCGGGCGCGCTGCTGGATTTCCTGCGCCGTCTCTTCGTCGAAACCGTCGATCGAGGAGATTTCGTCGAGATCGACATAAGCCAGTTCTTCAACCGCGGCAAAGCCTTCGGAGGCCAGAACCTGGCCGACCATTTCGTCGACGTCGAGCGAATCCATGAACAGGTTGGTGCGCTCGTTGAATTCCTTCTGACGGCGTTCCGATTCCTCGGCTTCCGTCATGATGTCGATGTCCCAGCCGGTCAGCTGCGAGGCGAGGCGGACGTTCTGGCCGCGGCGGCCGATCGCCAACGACAGCTGCTCATCGGGAACGACGACTTCGATACGCTCGGCATCCTCGTCGAGAACCACCTTGGCGACTTCGGCCGGCTGCAGGGCGTTGACGACGAAGGTCGCCGGGTCTTGGCTCCACGGAATGATGTCGATCTTCTCGCCCTGGAGTTCGCCGACGACGGCCTGAACGCGCGAGCCGCGCATACCGACGCAGGCGCCGACCGGATCGATCGAACTATCGTTCGAGATCACGGCGATCTTGGCGCGCGAGCCCGGATCGCGGGCGACCGACTTCACCTGGATGATGCCGTCGTAAATTTCCGGCACTTCCATGGTGAACAGCTTCACCATGAACTGCGGATGCGTGCGCGACAGGAAAATCTGCGGACCGCGCTGCTCGCGACGGACGTCATAGACGTAGGCGCGGACGCGATCGCCATAGCGGACGTTTTCGCGCGGGATCATTTCGTCGCGGCGGATGATGCCTTCGCCACGGCCGAGATCGACGATGACGTTGCCGTATTCGACGCGCTTGACGGTGCCGTTGACGATTTCGCCGGTGCGATCCTTGAATTCGTCGAACTGGCGGTCGCGCTCGGCTTCACGCACCTTCTGCACGATCACCTGCTTGGCGGACTGTGCGGCAATGCGGCCGAAATCCATCGGCGGCAGCGGATCAGCGATGAAATCGCCCAGTGCGGCGTCCGGGTTGCGGTCGCGGGCAAGTTCCAGCGGGATCTGCGTCGAATAATCCTCGGCCTTGTCGACGACTTCGAGCAGGCGCTGCAGACGGATTTCGCCGGTCTTCGGATTGATGTCGGCCCGGATGTTGGACTCGGTGCCGTAACGGGAGCGTGCCGCCTTCTGGATGGCATCGGCCATTGCGGCCAGCACGATCTCGCGGTCGATGACCTTTTCGCGCGCCACTGCATCTGCGATCTGCAGAAGTTCGAGCCGGTTCGCACTGACTGCCATTGTCTTGTTTCTCCGTCTTAACCCCGGGGTTCCCGTCCCTGGAGCGGTCTGTTGATCGGTTATTCCTGGTCGTCGTCCGCTTCGTTCTGGTTGGCGGCCTGGGCTTTCGCCAGCTTGTCGGCGCGCAACGCGTCGCGGATCAGGTCGTCGGTCAGAATGAGCTTCGCATCGCTAAGCGCCGTGAAGGGAATGGTGACCTTTTGCTCTTCCCCGTAAGCGACCTGGTCACGCTCGAGCGTGAAACCTTCTACGCCTGCTTCGACGATCTTGCCGCGGAAGCGCTTGCGATTGTCGATCAGGATCGACGTCTCGCATTTCACAAGGTGGCCCTGCCAGCGGACGAAATCGGATTTCCGCACCATCGGACGGTCGATGCCGGGCGAAGACACTTCGAGATGATACTCTTTATCGACCGGATCTTCCACATCGAGGACAGGAGAAATCGCCATCGAGACTTCTTCGCAGTCCTGAACCGTCATCGTCCCGTCGTTGCGCTCGGCCATGACCTGCATCGTTGCGCCGTTCTGGTTCATCATACGGACGCGGATAAGCCGGAAGCCCAGGCCGACGAGCACGGGTTCGATGATATCGGCAAGACGCTGGTCGAGCCCAGTTTCGGTAATCAGCCGCGGCTCAACTTCGTTGCCTGCGTTTGTCATGTCCGACAAGCGGTGCGCTCCTCGCAATTTCATGCTGTTTAAGGATCGCGCTAATAAAAAAGAGCGGGTCCTTGCGGCCCACTCTTCATCAAGCGATCAAGAATTTGAGAGGCATATAGTCGGGTTTTTCCAAAATTGCAAGGTCTGCGACCGATTCGGTCAATTCGTGCCGGGCGACGTCGGCGGGCCTATGGCCAGCGCGTCTCTTGCGCATATATTGCCGTTCGGGCGCAATAACAAAAGCGGGAGAAATCGTGGCCTACACCTCGTCGACATTGGCGCCTTTGCGGCACGATACCTACCGCACCATCTGGTTCGCCAGCCTGTCATCGAATTTCGGCGGCCTGATCCAGGCGGTGGGTGCTGCCTGGATGATGACGACGATCACCGCCTCGGAGGACATGGTGGCGCTGGTGCAGACCTCGACGGCGCTGCCGATCATGCTGTTTTCGCTGATATCGGGCGCCTTGGCCGACAATTACGACCGCCGCCGGGTCATGCTGACGGCGCAGTGCATGATGCTGACGGTCTCGGCCCTGCTGACGGCCACAGCCCTCCTCGGCTGGATCACCCCCTGGCTGCTGCTGTTTTTCACCTTCCTGATCGGCTGCGGCACCGCGCTCAACAATCCCTCCTGGCAGGCCTCGGTCGGCGACATGGTGCCGCGCGCCGATCTGCCGGGCGCCGTCACGCTGAACAGCATGGGCTTCAACATCACCCGCAGCGTCGGTCCGGCGATCGGCGGCGTCATCGTCGCAGCAGCAGGTGCGGCCGCCGCTTTCGCGGTCAACACCGTAAGCTACCTCGCCCTGATCTATGCCCTCATGCGCTGGCGCCCGAGCACGCCGGTCTCGACCCTGCCGCGCGAGGCGCTCGGCAGCGCCATCTTCGCCGGCCTGCGTTATGTCTCGATGTCGCCCAATCTCGAAAAGGTTCTGGTCAGGGGACTGCTGTTCGGCATCGGCGCCAGCTCGATCCTGGCGCTGCTGCCGGTCGTCGCACTCGATCTCGTCGGCGGCGGCCCGCTGACCTATGGTTTCATGCTCGGCGCCTTCGGCATCGGCGCGATCGGCGGTGCGGTGCTGAATGCGCGGCTGCGCCAGATGCTCTCAAGCGAAATGATCATCCGCCTCTCCTTTGCCGGTTTTGCGCTGAGCGCCGTCATCGCCGCCTTCAGCCCAAGCGCCGTCCTCACCTCAGCCGGGCTGCTCGTCTCCGGCGCCTGCTGGGTCTCGGCCCTTTCGCTCTTTAACACCATCGTCCAGCTGTCGACGCCGCGCTGGGTTGTGGGACGGGCGTTGTCGCTCTATCAGACCGTCACCTTCGGCGGCATCGCCGGCGGCAGCTGGTTGTGGGGTGTGGCCGCCGATCGTTACAGCGTCGCCGATGCGCTGCTGATGTCATCCGTCGTCATGCTGCTCGGCATTGTCATCGGCCTGCGTTTTTCGATGCCCGCCTTCGCCTCGCTCAATCTCGATCCGCTGAACCGCTTCACCGAGCCGGCTTTGAGTCTCGACATCACGCCGCGCAGCGGCCCGATCGTCATCCAGGTCGATTACGAGATCGGCGATGACGACCTTGCCGAATTCATGGTGCTGATGGCCGAACGCCGGCGTATCCGCATCCGCGACGGCGCCCGCCACTGGGCGCTGATGCGCGATCTCGAAAATCCCAGCCTCTGGACGGAAACCTACCATACGCCGACCTGGGTCGAATATATAAGACACAACCAGCGCCGCACGCAGGCCGATGCCGAAAACACCGACAGGCTTCGGGGGCTTCACCGCGGTGAAGGTCCGCTGCATGTCCACCGCATGATCGAACGCCAGGCCATTCCGCCTGATGACGACGTCTTCCACAAGGCGCCGATCGATCTGCATCATTGAGGGGCAGCCATGCATCAATTCAGGCTCGCCCGCCAATCCGATCTTGCCGCCATCGTCCGGCTGCTCGCCGATGACGATCTCGGCGGCACGAGGGAGATCGTTTCGGATCCTGTCGACGCACGTTATCTCTCGGCCTTTGCGGCGATCGAGGCCGATGCCAATCAGCTGCTGGCTGTCGCCAGCGACGCTTCCGATCGGGTTGTCGGCTGCCTGCAGCTGAGTTTTCTTCCCGGCCTGTCGAGAATGGGCACGTGGCGCGGCCAGATCGAAAGTGTGCGTATCGCCAGCGATCTCCGCGGCTCGGGCCTCGGCTCTCAGTTCATCGAATGGGCGGTCGCCATGTGCGCCAAGCGCGGCTGCGGCCTGGTGCAGCTGACATCGGACAAGGTACGAGAGGATGCGATCCGCTTCTACGAGAAGCTTGGTTTTGTGGTGAGCCACGAAGGGCTGAAGCGCAATCTCTGAAGCTGGTTATTTCAGCTTGCCCTTCATCGTCGCCTCGGGAAAGCAGGTGGGCTTCATGCCGTTCTTTGCCTGCCACTGGCCGATCGAGCGCCGGGTCTTGTAGCCCGGCAGACCGTCGGAACCGCCGACATCGTAACCCTGCCGTTCCAGCGCCTTCTGCATGGCGGCGACGTCCGAGCGCAGCATTTTGCCGACATCGCCCCATTTGCCCTGGAACACACCGCCATTGGAGGCGATCCGGTCGGCGAGGTTGCCGATATAGAGCGCGTAGAGATCGGAATTATTATATTCCTTGATGATGTAGAAATTCGGCGTGACGATGAATTCCGGCCCGTCGCGGCCGGCCGGCACCAGCATCATGCCCTCGGCCTTCATCTCGCCCGAGGGAAAACCCTTGCCGGAGATGCGGTCGATGCCGAGCGAGGCCCAATGCGACAGCGGCTTTGCCAGGTCGGGGCCTTCCTGCGCGCAGGAGACCGCTTCGGGTATCGACACCTCGAAGCCCCAGTCGCGGTCACGTTGCCAGCCCTTCTTGACCAGGAAATTGGCGATCGAGGCGAGTGTGTCCGGCACCGAGGTCCAGATGTTGCGATGGCCGTCGCCATCGAAATCGACGGCATATTTCAGATAGCTGGTCGGCATGAATTGCGGCTGGCCGAGCGCGCCGGCCGACGAGCCCTTGAAATCGGCAGGGGTGACGTCGCCGCCGTCGAGAATATGCAGCGCCGCGATCAGCTCGGTGCGGAACATCTCCCTGCGCGTCGACATGAAGGCCTTGGTCGCCAGCACCTCGACTGCCGAATTCGGGATCTTCGCCGCGCCGAAGCCGGTCTCCCGGCCCCAGATGGCCAGCACGATCGAACCCGGCACGCCGTAGGTCTTCTCGATGCGCTTCAGCGTCGAACCATATTGCGCGGCAAAACCGCGGCCTGTGGCGGCAAGCCTCTTCAACTGGTCTTCGTTGAAATAGGGACCGGGCGAGGAAAATTCCGCCTGCGTCTGCTTCTGCTCTTTCGGCGGCGGAAAACCGGGCGGCGCGAGGTCGGGCAGGTTCCAGTTCAGCGTGACGCCGGAGAAGGCGGCCTTGAAACTCTTCTCGGAAATACCGTTCGCCTTGGCCTCCGGCCAGAGGTCTTGTTGCACCCAGGTCTCGAACTGCGCCTCGACATCGGTCTTCGAAGGGGCTGCGAGGGCGGGGAGGGGGAGGAGGACGGCCGTCAAAGCGAGTGTGAATATCCGTAGGCGCTGTGCAGCACCCCCCTCTGTCCTGCCGGACATCTCCCCCACAAGGGGGGAGATCGGCTGGGGGCGCCAACTTCGCGAACTCTTGATCGTGTGCCAAACGGCTCCGGCCATCTCAGGCGATTGATTGGGGCAAGAGGGTGCCTCAAGCCAATCTCCCCCCTTGTGGGGGGTGAGGCGCGTGCCGGCAAAGCCGGAGCGATCGATCCAGCGGATCGATCGGAGTGCCGAACGCCCGGCAGGGCAGAGGGGGGTGTTCTTCGGGATAGACAAGAACCTCATATCACCGTCCGCGCCCGCAATGCCGCCGCAAGCGTGCCTTCGTCGAGATAGTCGAGTTCGCCGCCAACCGGCACGCCATGCGCCAGCCGGGTGACCTTTACCTCGAGCCCCTGCAACTGGTCGGTAATGTAATGCGCCGTCGTCTGCCCCTCGACGGTGGCATTGACCGCGATGATCAGTTCCCGGATGCCGCCTTCGCCGATCCGGTCGATCAGTCCGCGAATATTGAGGTCGTCGGGCCCGATCCCATCGAGTGGCGACAACGTACCGCCGAGCACGTGGTAGGCGGCGTTCATCGCGCCCGCTCGTTCCAGCGCCCAGAGGTCCGAAACGTCCTCGACGACGATGATGATGGATTGATCGCGCTGCGTGTCGGTGCAGACGGTACAGGGGTCGACCGTATCGACATTGCCGCAGCGCGAGCAGATCTTCACCTTGTCATAGGCTTCGCCCATCGCATTCGACAGCGGGCCGAGCAGCTGGTCTTTCTTCTTGATCAGATGCAGCGCCGCCCGGCGCGCCGAACGCGGCCCGAGGCCCGGCACCTTCGCCAGAAGCTGGATGAGTTTTTCGATTTCGGGGCCGGTGACTCGTTTTGCCATGCGCCGTTCTTAACTGATATGGAACGAAAACGGAATCGCGGAAGGATCGGCCATCCCATGAAAATCCTGGCGCTCTGCACCGGCAATCCGGAAAGACTGCCGGGCAAGAGCTATAAGACCGGCATCTTCAAACATGCCGTCAACGGCGCGGTGATGATCGATGCCGAGGGCCTCGTCGGTGATGCCATCTGCAACCGCAAACACCATGGCGGTGTCGACCAGGCTGTTTATATCGAGGGAGCGTTGACTCTCGACTGGTGGAGTGGCGCGCTCGGCCAGCCATACGAGCCCGGGACCTTCGGCGAAAACATGGTGATCTCGGATCTCGACAATCGCGATGTTGCCGTCGGCGACCGCTTCATATCAGGCGATCTCGTCCTTGAAGCCACGTCCTGCCGCATTCCCTGCGCCACCTTCGCCGCCAGGATGGCCGATCCGCAATTCGTCAAACGCTATACCGTGGCCGCCCGCCCCGGCATCTACTGCCGCGTTATCAAAGCCGGCGTGGCCGAGGCCGGAATGCCGGTGGAACATCGGCCGTTTTCCGGAGAGAAAGTGACGATGCCGGAGTTGATGGAAACATTTGGCCGACGGCTTCCGGAGCCGGACCGGGCGCGATACCTCGCCGCCCCTATTCACTACAAGCTGCGCGCCGTGCTGGAAGCCCAGCACTGAGCGTCGCGTCTATGCGCGCTGCATTGACAAACTTGCGCGTAAATCAGAACGGCAGCTTGAAGCCGGGTGGGATCGGCAGGCCGGCGGTCAGCGCCTTGGTTTTTTCGGCGGCGAGCGCTTCGGCCTTGTCCTTGGCGTCCTTGTGGGCGGCGACGATCAGGTCCTCGAGGATCTCGACATCGTCCTCCTTGAAGAGCGACGGGTCGATCTTCAGGCTCTTCAGCTCGCCCTTGCCGGAGATGATGACGGTGACGAGGCCGCCGCCGGCTTTGCCTTTGGCCGTGAGCTCGGCGATCTCCGCCTGCATCTGCTCCATCTTGGCCTGCATTTCCTTGACTTTGCCCATCATGCCCATGATGTCGCGCATCGTCTCGCTCCTTGTTGAAATCAGAATTCTATGTCGTCGCCGGGCAGGATATCACCGTCTTCCGATTCGGCGGCGGCGGGCGGTGTCGCATCTTCCGCTTCCTCCTCCGGCGTCGGCGCCCTTACGCGCACATCGATGATCTTGGCGCCTGGAAACTGCGCAAGGATCGCCGCGACATCAGGGTCCTGGCGTGCATCGCTGACGCGCTGTTGCTGAGCCTTGGCTTCCGCCTCCACCATCGTCGGGCCGCCTTCTTCGCGGCTGGTGCTGACAATCCAGTGGATGCCTGTCCATTCCTTGAGTTTAACGGCAAGCTCGTTCAGCAGCGTGCCCGGTGCGCCCTCGGTGAGGTTCACATCAAGCCGGCCGGGTTCGATGCGGACCGGCCGCACGAAGTTGCGCACCAGCGCCTTCAGCTTGACGTCCCGCTTCTCGGCGGCCAGGTCGACGATATCGCCGATCGAATTGACCGGGACGAGCGGCTTCGGTGTTTCTGCCGGTTTCGTCTCGATCCGCCCGACAGGCATCGTCTCGGGCTGGCTGCTCGGTACGGCGCGCAGCATCGCAACCGGCGCGGACGCCTGCGGCTTGCCGGGTGCGATTTCCGGCGCGCGCGCCGCGACGCTGCTTTGATAGGGAACGCGCGTGCCGCCGCCGGTGCCGACAGGCGAGGAGGAGGGCCGCGGGCCGGCATTGTCGCCGGAAAATTCGGCAAGCCGCCGCGCCGCATCCTCGGGTGCCGGCAGATGCGCCGCATGCGCGAGCCGGATCAGCACCATTTCGGCCGCACCCGCCGTCCGCGACGAGCCTTCCGTTTCCGGAATGCCCTTCAGCAGCATCTGCCAGATGCGCGACAGCGTCGTCACCGCAACGCCCTTGGCGAATTCGGCCGCCTTGGTGCGCTCGACTTCGCTGAGCGAGGGATCGTTTGCCGCATCCGGCACATATTTCAGCCGCGTCACCAGATGGGTGAAATCGGCAAGGTCGGTCAGCACTACCACCGGATTGGCGCCGGCCTCGTACTGGTTCTGGAATTCGCCGAGGGCGGCGGCGACATCGCCCTTGATGACATGCTGGAAAAGATCGACGATCCGGGCGCGGTCGGCCAGGCCGAGCATGCCGCGCACCGCTTCCGCCTGGACGGCGCCGGCGCCATGGGCGATCGCCTGGTCGAGCAGCGACAGGCCGTCACGCGCCGAGCCTTCGGCGGCGCGCGCGATCATCGCCAGCGCGTCGCCTTCCGCCTCGATGCCTTCCTTGGCGGCGATCGTCGAAAACAGCCCGACGAGATCCGACGCGCTGATGCGGCGCAGGTCGAAGCGCTGGCAGCGCGACAGCACGGTGATCGGCACCTTGCGAATTTCGGTTGTGGCGAAGATGAACTTCACATGCTCCGGCGGCTCTTCCAGCGTCTTCAGCAGGCCGTTGAAGGCCTGCGTCGACAGCATGTGTACTTCGTCAATGATATAGACTTTGTAGCGCGCCGAAACCGGCCGGTAGCGCACCTGCTCGATGATCTCTCTTATATCGTCGATGCCGGTATGGGAGGCGGCATCCATCTCGATCACATCGACATGGCGGCCTTCCATGATCGCCTGGCAATGTTCGCCGGGCACGCGCAGATCGATCGTCGGCTTGTCGATATCGGCTGTCTTGTAGTTCAGCGCCCGCGCCAGGATGCGCGCCGTCGTCGTCTTGCCGACGCCGCGCACACCGGTCAGCATATAGGCCTGCGCGATACGGCCGGTCTCGAAGGCGTTGGTGAGGGTGCGGACCATCGGCTCCTGGCCGACCATCAGGTCCGTGAAATCCTTGGGGCGGTATTTGCGAGCCAGCACCCGGTATCCGGTGCCCGTCGAGGCGGCATCTTTTGACTGTCGCTCGGTGTCGCTCATCGCCCTGCTTGTCGCCCGGATCGTCGGGCACTTCGTGGAGAGAAGGTGGGAGGCTGGCACGATGACCCGTGCCGGGCTCGTTAGGGCTGCTTCCTTCCGGACCTGACCCGGTTGGCGAGTGGCTCGTCCACCACCAACCTCCCGGATGCACATATCGGCAATATCGTCATCAAAAGCAAGCCAACATCCAAAAAAACTGCTAGTCCTAGGAAAAGACAGGAGGAATGCCCGTTGAAAGGTTTCGCGCTCGACCCCCGGCTGGAAAATGACAGCACCAGCATCATGGTCACCGGTCTCTGCGATCTCAGATTGTCGAAGGACGCTCGCTGGCCCTGGCTCATTCTCGTGCCGCGCCGCGCCGATATTACCGAAATCTTCGAGCTGACGCCGCTCGACCAGGTGCTGCTTGCCTTCGAGACGGAGCTGGTCGCCAATGCATTGAAGAAGATCACCGACGCGACAAAAATCAATATCGGGGCTCTTGGCAATATCGTCCGCCAGCTTCATGTTCATGTCATTGCCCGCTTCGAAGGCGATGCCAACTGGCCGGGTCCCGTCTGGGGCTTCGGACGCGCGGAGCCCTACGAGGACGGAAAGAGAGACGAATTCATAGCGAAGCTGCGGGAAGCCCTTTCATCATGAGTCATTCGCTTTTCGATTCGGATGTGCCGCATCCCGAACCCAGCAATCTTACGGCCTTTGCCGCCAACGACCTCAATCGCGATTCCGAACATCGCGACGAACAGTCCGTCGAAAAGGCGCTGGCCAGGGAAGGCACCCATATTTTCGCCTTCGCCAGAGACAAGCTGGTGCTGAAGCATGACGGCCAGGTGCTCGATCCGCTTTTTGCCCGCTACGAGCTCAAGGAATTGCAGCCGGATTGGGACGAGACCGTGCTTCTCGGCTACCGCAAATCAGGCGAACCGCGCCTTGCCGTTCCCGTCGCCATCGACGTCGATGATCTCACCAGCCACTACAAACCTGCCGACGGCCGGACGCTGTTTCGCGAAATGCTGATCGACGAGGTGCTGCTCGGCGAATTCGCCCAGGCTGCAAGCCTCATCCGCTGGAATGGCGACAACCGCTTTTGCGGCCGCTGCGGTTCGGCGATGGAGATCCATATCGGCGGCTACAAACGTGTCTGCACCGCCTGCGAACACATGATCTTTCCCCGCACCGACCCCGTCGTCATCATGCTGACGATCGACGAGAGCCGCGATCTCTGCCTGCTCGGCCGCAGCCCGCATTTCGCGCCCGGCATGTACTCCTGCCTTGCCGGCTTCGTCGAACCCGGCGAGACCATCGAGAACGCCGTGCGCCGCGAAACGCTGGAGGAATCGGGCATCCGCACCGGCCGCATCCGCTACCACGCCTCGCAGCCTTGGCCGATGCCGCACTCACTGATGATCGGCTGTTACGCCGAGGCCAAATCCAGCGAAATTACCCGTGACGAGACCGAGCTGGAGGATTGCCGCTGGTTCACCCGCGAGGAAACCATCGAAATGCTGGAACGCCCGAGCCCGACAGGCAAGGCCTCGCCGCCGAAAGGGGCGATCGCCCACCGCCTGATGCGCGACTGGGTGGAGTGGAAGCGGTAACGCCATGCCGGTCGCGCGCTCGGAACGGCTACTGACGCTGCTCCAGACGCTCCGGCGCTACCGGCGGCCGGTGACCGGCATCGTGCTTGCCGAGGAGACCGGCGTCAGCCTGCGTACGCTCTATCGCGATATTGCCAGCCTGCAGGCCCAGGGTGCGATGATCGAAGGTGAAGCCGGCATCGGCTACGTGCTGAAGCCGGGCTTCATGCTGCCGCCGATGATGTTTTCCGAAGAAGAGTTGGAGGCACTGGTGCTGGGCTCGCGCTGGGTGGCGCGTGCCGCCGAGCCGCGTCTTGCCGGCGCCGGCGCCGATGCGCTGGCCAAGATTGCCGCCGTGCTGCCGGCCGATATGCGGGAGATGATCGATTCGGCCGCCCTTTTCGTCGGCCCCAAACGCCGGGACGAGGACAGCGCAGATGTCTCGGCGATCCGCAGGGCGATCCGCCTCGAGCGTATTCTCGAACTGCATTACGGCGACGAACAGGGCCGGATCTCGCGCCGCCGCGTCTGGCCTTTCGCGCTCGGTTATTTCGAACATGTGCGGGTCGTCATGGCCTGGTGCGAACTGCGCCAGGATTTCCGCCATTTCCGCACCGACCGCATCATCGATATGGCGTTGCACGAAGTCCGTTATCCGCGCCGCCGCACCGTGCTTCTCAAGGAATGGCGAGAGACGCAGGACGTGCCCGTCGAGAGGTGAATGCTGCTGCCATAAACTGTCAGTAGTCGGCGTTATGATCAGTCTCAATTCATCCGGGAAGGAGTACTGATCATGGCAACGTCTCTCGTCATCCATCAAGCCAGTGACCGTTTTGCAGTTGACACCTTTGCCCATGTCATTTCGGCCGAAACTTTCGCCGACGTAGGGCAGTCCGGGCACCCCGGTCTTCTCAGCCGGGTCATGAGCATCTTTCGGCTACGCAGTGCAAACCACACCAGCCTCGATATCGAGGCGGTACCGGATTGCCGGAAGCGCGACCTCGGCCTTATGGATGGACGCGACCCGCGCCGTGGGGGCGGTTTTTCGCTTTAGACCATCTGATCGTCATTCACACCGCGGTTTGAGAACGAGGGCGCTGCTGTCGCAACGCCCTCAGCAACTGCTGCCATAAATTGGCAGCAGACGATCTCTCGCCGTGCCAATTGCCAGCAACGGGAGAACCGAAATGACCAGCCCCAATCTGATTATCCTCTACGTCAAGGATCCGGCAGAAAGCGCCAGCTTTTACCGCAACCTGCTGAACCGCGAACCGGCCGTGGAAGCGCCGAATTTCGTCGCCTTCCCGCTCGAGGGCGGCTTCACCCTCGGCCTCTGGCGGCGCAGCAAGGTCGAACCGCAGCCTTCCGCCATCGGCAACCGCGGCGAAGTGGCCTTCATGGTCGCCGGCGAAAACGCCGTCGCACGGCACTATGACGATTGGCGCGGCCGCGGCCTGCCGATCGCCCAGGAGCTGACCGAACTGGACTTCGGCCCGACCTTCGTCGTGCTCGACCCTGACGGTCATCGCCTGCGTGTCTGTGAGCCGGATAAATGATAGCCGAATTGCGAGGCCTGCCTAAAGCAGGCCTCGCATCACATGCCCCTTGTAGACGCCGAGGATGCGCACCTTCTCGGAGAAGAACCGCAGTTCCTCCAAAGCCCGGCGCACGTTCGGATCGTTCGGATGGCCTTCGATATCGGCGTAGAACTGCGTCGCCACGAATTTTCCGCCGAGCTGGTAGCTTTCGAGCTTCGTCATGTTGATGTTGTTGGTGGCGAAGCCGCCGAGTGCCTTGTAAAGGGCGGCCGGAATGTTGCGGACGTTGAAGACGAAGGTGGTGACGACTTTTTCCTCGGCCGAATTGCGTTGCGCCCATTCCTCGTCGCGGGACAGGATGACGAAGCGGGTCACGTTGTTTTCGGTATCCTCGACATTTTCGGCGATAATCTCGAGCCCGTAGAGATCGGCGGCAAGGCGCGGCGCCAAGGCGGCCATCGAGCGGTCGCCGGTTTCCTTCACGAGCTTTGCCGCCCCTGCCGTATCGCCGGCAATCACAGGCTTCCAGCCATTGGCGCGAACGATCTTGCGGCACTGGCCGAGCGCGTGGATATGGCTGTGAACCGTGCGGATCTCGTCCTTGCTCACCCCCGGCAGAACCATCAGCTGGAAGCGGATCGGCATGAAATACTCGCCGATGATGTGGAGGCGCGATTCAGGCAGCAGATGGTGGATATCGGCGACGCGCCCGGCAATCGTGTTCTCGATCGGGATCATGCCGATATCGGCGTCGCCGTTGTCGACCGCCGTGAACGCATCCTCGAAGGTCTGGCAGGGCAGCGGCTCCATGGTCGGAAACATGTCGCGGCAGGCCATGTCGGAATTGGCGCCGAATTCGCCCTGGAAGGCGATCCTGTTGGTCTTGATGTTCATGATGGTTCCGTCAGTTCGACTTTGCGGAGAGGATGCGCCGCGCTATTTCGAGATCGGCGGGAGTATCGACACCGAGCGGAACCGTGTCAACGATCTCCGCGTCGATGCGCATGCCGGCCTCCAGCGCCCTGAGCTGCTCCAGAGATTCGCGCCTTTCGAGCGTTGAAGGCCCGAGCGAGACGAACCGTTCCAGTGCCGCGCGCCGATAGGCGTAAAGGCCGATATGATGGTAGAGCGGACCCTTGCCGTAAGGTGCGGTCGCACGGGTGAAATAGAGCCCGCGCAGTCGGGTGTCGGAAACGGGCGAGCCGACGACCTTGACTATGTGCGGCGCTATTTTGTCCGCTTCATTGTCGATTTCGGTTGTCAGCGTGCCGATATCGACCGCCTCGTTCTCGAGAGGGCGCAAAGCCGCGCGCACGGTTTCCGGATCGATGGTCGGCAGATCGCCCTGGACGTTGACGATGAATTTCGCCTTCCCGTCCGGATCGACCTTCGTCAGCGCTTCGAAGATCCGATCGGAACCCGATTGATGATCGCTGCTGGTCATGACGACTTCAAAGCCGGCGGCAGAAACCGCATCGAACACCCGGGGGTCGTCGACGGCGACGACGACGCGGCCGATCGCCGCCTCTTTGGCGCGCAACGCCACCTGAACGATCATCGGCAGCCCGCAAATATCGGCGAGCGGCTTGCCCGGAAGCCGGGTGGAGGCCATCCGCGCCGGGATCAATACGAGCACACCGTGTAAATTTGAATCACTCATGGGTCGGGCCTTCTATTCCGGGCTGAAAAGTGTCAAAAAGTCTCACGCACAAGACCATTTAGACAGTTGCAACGATCAGCCAAAAGACATAGGTTCCGCGCGATTTCAAGATGGTCCGGTTTATGGTCTGCCGGCTGCAAGGGGAGCATTGCAGATGAATTCATACGTCAATACGGCCGTGGGGGCACTGCTCGGAACGATTTTCGTTCTGATGTCGGTCTCCATCGCGTCCGAGGGGATCTTCCATTCCGAAGCACCGGAAAAGGAAGGTTTCGCGATCGTTGCCGAAGAGGCGCCCGCCGCTGGTGGCGAAGCTGCGCCTGCCGCTGCTGCCGTTCCGATCGCGCAATTGCTCGCTTCTGCCGATGCCAAGGCCGGTGAAACGGTCTTCAAGAAGTGTCAGGCCTGTCATGACGGCACCAAAGGGGGACCGAACAAGGTCGGTCCCAACCTCTTTGGTGTCGTAGATCGCCCGATCGCCTCGCATGAGGGCTTTGCCTATTCCGCTGCCATGAAGGATTTCTCCAAGGGCAGCAGCGAGAAGTGGACCTTCGAATTTCTGAACAAGTTCCTGCTGGCGCCGAAGAAGGACGTTCCCGGCACTGCCATGGGCTTTGCCGGTCTGGCAAAGGATCAGGACCGCGCCAACGTCATCCTTTACCTGCATACGCTGTCTGATTCGCCGGTGCCGCTGCCGGATCCGAAGACGGCGACGCAGTAACGCGCCAGAACGATCGCATGATAGCAAAGCCCGGCCGCAAGCCGGGCTTTTTGCTATGCGGAGAGTTTTTCAGGCACCCAGGAAATAGGCCCAGAGCGAGACCGTGATGGCGCCGAGCGCCGTCGTCACCGTGATTGTCGAGGCAGCAATGCTGTGGCCGACGCCGAAGCGGTTGGCGATCAGCCAGGCGTTGACGCCTGTGGGTACCGAGGACGTCAGCACGATCGCCGCCGTCCATTCCGGGCTGAGGCCGAGGAGATGGCTCGCCGCCCACACGCAGCCGGGCAGCAATAGCAGCTTCAGGCTCGATGTGACGCTGGCGATGCCGAGATTACCTGAGATGCCGTATTTCTCCAGCGCCATACCGAGTGAGATCAGCGCTGCCGGGCCGGCAATGCCGGCAATCTGCTTGACCACAGTTTCCAGGGTTACCGGCATGGTGAGACCGGAAAGATGCATGGCCATGCCGGCCGCAAGCCCGATCACCAGCGGGTTGCGCACGAGATTGACGGCGATCTGGCGAAGCACCTGCACCATGCTGCGATCGCTTTTGCCGGCGATCTTGCGCTCGGCATGCTCCATCAACACGGTGCCCGCGACCATCATCACCGGCAGATGCACGGCAAGCAGGATCGACAGCGCCACCAGCCCTTCGTCGCCGACAGTGCGCTCGACGAGCGGCAGGCCGATGAAAATATTATTGGCGAAAGCCGAGGAAACACCGGCGAGCACGCCGATCCGTTCGTCGCGGCCGAAGAGACGCGTGGCGGCGATATGGCCGGTTGCCCAGGTGATGGCAACGCCTGAGAAATAGACGATCCACAGCCGGAAAGGCGAGGCGCCGTGAAAATCCGCCTCGGCGATGGTACGGAAGAGCAGCAGCGGCACGGCGATCTTGAAGACGAATTCGCTGAGCGCTTCGCCGACATTCGATGCCATCAAGCCGCTGCGGACGATCACCCAGCCGATGAGAATCAGGATGAAAATGGGAAGGACGTCGAGAATGATGGCGGACATGAGGAGGGCTGCTCTGCGCGGGGGAGTGTCTGACCTCTAGCAGCAAACCGTCCGGGTTGGAAAGGCAAACCCCACCCGATCGGGCAGCCGATGCATCCGCAAAAGCAAAAAAAGCGGGCACAGCCCGCTTTTCCGCTCCGGCCTTGCCGGAGGGATCGCGAAGCTGCCAGTTCATCCGTGGTCAGCATCGCGGCTAAGATCGAGGAGTTCATCCCTCGTACGCCCGGCTGCAACTGAAAGCTGCTCATGCCGGTCTTCTTGCGTCTATTTCTAGATTTTGAAAATGACAGGGGCATGACGAATAGGCGGCAGTTTTGCGAAGAAATAGAGGTGCCATCCACCATTTTTCCTTCCAAACCGCGGAAATTTCGCTAAGACCGAACCCCGGCTATCACAAATCCGGGACTCCCCATTTCATGACCAGATTCGACGTTCTGACAGTCGGCAACGCAATCGTGGATATCATTGCCCGTTGCGACGACCAGTTCCTCATTGACAACGAGATCACCAAGGCGGCGATGAACCTCATCGATGCCGAGCGCGCCGAACTGTTGTATTCGCGCATGGGGCCGGCGCTCGAAGCCTCCGGCGGCAGCGCCGGCAATACGGCGGCGGGCGTTGCAAGCCTCGGCGGCAAGGCTGCCTATTTCGGCAATGTCGCCGCCGATCAGCTCGGCGACATCTTCACCCACGACATCCGCGCCCAGGGCGTGCACTACCAGACGAAGCCCAAGGGAACCTTCCCGCCGACGGCGCGCTCGATGATTTTCGTCACCGAGGACGGCGAGCGTTCGATGAACACCTATCTCGGCGCCTGCGTCGAGCTCGGGCCTGAAGACGTCGAGCCCGACGTCGTTGCCGACGCCAAGGTCACCTATTTCGAAGGTTACCTCTGGGACCCGCCGCGCGCCAAGGAAGCCATCCTCGATTGTGCCCGCATCGCCCATGAAAACGGCCGCGAAATGTCGATGACGCTGTCCGACAGCTTCTGCGTCGGCCGCTATCGCGGCGAATTCCTCGATCTGATGCGCTCCGGCAAGGTCGATATCGTTTTCGCCAATCGCCAGGAAGCGCTGTCGCTCTACGAAACCGACGACTTCGAAGAGGCGCTGAACAGGATCGCCGCTGATTGCAAGATCGCCGCCGTGACCATGAGCGAGGATGGCGCCGTCATCCTGAAGGGCCGCGAGCGTTATTACGTCGATGCGATCAGGATCAGGGAAGTCGTCGATACGACGGGCGCCGGCGATCTCTTCGCCTCCGGCTTCCTCTACGGTTACACGCAGGGACGCTCTCTGGAAGATTGCGGCAAGCTCGGCTGCCTCGCCGCCGGCATCGTTATTCAGCAGATCGGCCCGCGCCCGATGACCTCGCTTTCCGAGGCCGCCAAACAGGCTGGGCTTATTTGAAGGCTTCGCCGGGATAGGCGCCCCAGATCTCCGACTGCGCCACCCAACCGGAGGCGCCGTCGGTTTCGGCGCGGCACCAGTCGCCGTTGCATTCGCCGATCGTCAGCATCACGCCGGGTTCCAGCTTGGCAATGATCGAGGCGGAGGGCTGCGCCTCGCGGCGCAGATTGACGAAGACGCCCTTGGCCTTGGTCTTCATCCACGGAGCGGCGATCGCCGCGCGCTGGCCTGACAGCAGCGACTGGTTGACCCAGCCTTCGGTGCCGTCGGCATCGCGGATACGGCGCCAGTTGTCGTATTCCTGGATGATCTCCACCGGCAATCCGGATTTCAGATACATCCACGAAACCGCATAATCCGTTCCCGGGCCGATGCGCAGGTTGACGCGTTTGGATTTCAGCGTGACAAAACGCGGCAATGGCAGTCCGCTCGGCCCCTTGGCGGCCTGCGCATGGGCAAATTCGACGGTTCCCAGGGATGCGGCCAGAGCGATGGCAATGGCAAGGCAGGACTTCAGGACTTTGCTGCGCATGGAAGTTTCCGTTTGCTCGAATTCGCGGCCAGGCCCGGCCTGTTCGCGGTCCGGGCTCTGACATTCCCCACCTGCAACGCGAGTTTTGTTTGTCTTCGCGTGCGGGTCTGGTAGAAAATGCCCGGATGGGAAAATTATCACCCCTCTTGGTTAAAGACCTCTGAACAAGGCACCACAGCCAGCCATGACAGCGAAGAAAAAACCGAAGGTCTACATCACCCGCAAGCTGCCCGATGCCGTCGAAACTCGCATGCGCGAGCTGTTCGACGCCGAGCTGAACATCGACGACGCACCGCGTTCCGTTCCCGAGCTTGTCGCCGCGGTCAAGACCGCCGACGTGCTGGTGCCGACCGTCACCGATCGAATCGACGCGGCGCTGATCGATCAGGCCGGGCCGCAGATGAAGCTGATTGCCAGCTTCTCCAACGGCACCGACCATATCGACGTCGAGGCGGCGGCGCGCAGGGGCATCACCGTCACCAACACGCCGAACGTCCTGACCGAGGATACCGCCGATATGACCATGGCGCTCATTCTCGCGGTTCCGAGACGGCTTGGCGAAGGCGCGCGCGTGCTGACCGACAATCCCGGCGAATGGGCCGGTTGGTCTCCGACCTGGATGCTCGGCCGGCGCATTCACGGCAAGCGCATCGGCATTGTCGGTATGGGCCGCATCGGCACGGCGGTCGCCCGCCGCGCCAAGGCTTTCGGCCTGTCGATCCACTACCACAACCGCAAGCGCGTCAATCCGGCCGTCGAGGATGAGCTGGAGGCGACCTATTGGGAAAGTCTCGACCAGATGCTCGCCCGCGTCGACATCGTCTCGGTCAATTGCCCGTCGACGCCGGCAACCTTCCACCTGATTTCGGCGCGCCGGTTGGCGCTGCTGCAGCCGACCGCCTATCTCGTCAACACCGCGCGCGGCGACGTGGTCGATGAAGCTGCGCTGATCAAGGCTCTGAGAGAGGGCCGGATCGCCGGCGCCGGTCTCGACGTCTTTGAAAACGAGCCTGCCGTCAATCCGAAGCTCGTCAAGCTGGCCAATGAGGGCAAGGTCGTGCTGCTGCCGCATATGAGTTCGGCGACGATCGAAGGCCGCATCGACATGGGCGACAAGGTCATCATCAATATCCGCACCTTCATCGACGGCCACAGGCCGCCGAACCGGGTGCTGCCCGGCCGCTGAAGCCGAGCTGGCTCAGACGACGCGGATCTGAGGCGGAAGGGTCTTGCGCATCTCGACGAAGGTCGTCCTGGCAAAGCCGGGATGCGCCTTCTCGGCGGTTCTCGAAAATCCCCAGGCGGCGAAGACGGCGTGATTGTCGGTGAGCTCGATGCGCGTTTCCAGCCGCAAAGCCGGAAGACCGAGCCTTGCAGCCGTCTGTTCGGCAATCGCCAGCAGCTGTTTGCCGAGGCCCTTGCCCTGCACTTCGGGCAGAACTGCAAGCTTGCCGACATAGAGACAATCGGCCTCCGGCCGCAGGAAGAGGCAGCCGGTCAGCTTTCCGCCGTCGATCGCGACATGGCCGATCTCGGCCCTGGCCTTTTCGGCCAGCGACTCCGCCGTCAGCTTGAGCGCTGAGGATGGCGGATCGATCCTGCCGTTCATCGAAGCGAAGGAGGCGAGGATCAGTGCGAGCAGTTCGTCCCAGCGCGTGAAACTATGATCAAGAGCGATAATCGTCATCCGGCCTGTCTTTGTGTTGTCCGGCGCCTTTTGTAGCGGACCGTGTCGAAGCGGGCCGCAAGCGCGTCATAGAGCAGCAGCCGTCCGACCAGCGGCTCGCCGGTGCCGGTAACGAGCTTGATCGCCTCCATCGCCATCATCGTGCCGATGACGCCGGTCAGCGCGCCGATGACGCCGGCCTCGGCGCAGGCGGGAATGAGCCCCGCCGGCGGGGCTTCCGGAAACAGGTCGCGATATGTTGGGTTGGGCGTCCCGTCTTCGGCATTTTCATAAGGCTTGAGAACCGTCAGCGAACCGTCGAAACGCCCGACCGCGCCGCTGACCAGCGGGATGCGTGCTGCTTCCGCCGCATCGGCGGCGGCATAACGCGTGTCGAAATTGTCGGAGCCGTCGATCAGCAGATCGAAGCCGGACAGTTGCCGGCGGGCGCTCTCCTGGGAAAAGCGTTCCTCGAAGCGGATCAGCCGGACATGCGGATTGAGCCTGGCGATGGCGAGGGCGGCACTTTCCGTCTTCAATTCGCCGATCGTGCCGGAATCATGAATCACCTGGCGCTGCAGGTTTGACAGCGACACCCGGTCGTCATCGACGATACCGAGCGTGCCGATGCCGGCGGCAGCCAGATATTGCAGGACCGGCGCACCGAGGCCACCGGCGCCGATCACCAGCACCCGGGCGGCTTTCAACCTCTGCTGGCCGGCGCCGCCGATCTCGGGCAGCAGGATATGACGGTGATAGCGGGCGATTTCGTCTGGGCTGAGCGGTTCCATGGCGCCGATCTTATCATGGCGCCCGACACCGGGAAAAGTCGCCTCCGTCATTCGAATACCCTTCCATCGGCAACCGTGAAGAACTGTGCCCTGTCGCCGAGCGCCGAAAACATCACGCGATCCGTTCCGGTCATGAAGGCCTGGCCGCCGAGCCCGTCGATGAGGTCGAACAGCGCGGCGCGGCGGCCCTCGTCGAGATGGGCGGCGATCTCGTCGAGCAGCAGGATCGGCGCATGGCCGGTGAGATTGCCGACGAGGCGCGCATGTGCAAGCACCAGGCCGACAAGCAGCGCTTTCTGCTCGCCGGTAGAACAACGTTCCGCCTCCATCGCCTTTTCGCGGTGGTGGACGATCAGATCGGCCCGGTGCGGCCCTTCGAGCGTACGCCCAGCACCGGCGTCGCGGTAGCGGCTCTCTGAAAGCATTGCCGCATAATCGTCTTCGAGGTCGACCGAGGGGCGCGAAAATTGCCCGTCCATGAAGCCCGAAAGCTGCAGCGACGCCGAAGGAAAGGGCGAGCTCTCGCGTGTCTCCTCGATCAGCCGGGTCAGCAGGCCGAGCATTTCCTGCCGGGCAAGCGCCATGGCGATGCCGAGGCTTGCCATTTGTTCCTCGATGCCGGCAAGCCAGGAGGGGTCGAAGCGGCCTTCATCGAGCAATTTGTTGCGGCTGCGCATGGCGCGCTCGAAATCGCTGGCGCGGCGGCCATGGGCGGGATCGAGCGACAGCACCAGCCGGTCGAGAAAGCGGCGCCGGTCGGAGGAGGTGCCGGTGAACAGGCCGTCCATCGCCGGTGTCAGCCAGAGCAGACGCAGATGGTCGGTCAGTTCGTCGGCTGTTTTGGCGGGGGTACCGTTGATCCGCAGCCGGCGGGCGGTGGTTTCCTCGCTTGTTTCGATGCCGGTGCCGATCTCGACTTCCCCTTCCATGCCGTCGAGCACAGCGAAGATCGAAAAGCCGCCGGCCGCACCGACGCGAGTAATGTCGCCATAGGCGGCCCGGCGAAGCCCCCGGCCCGGCGAAAGCAGCGAGACGGCTTCCATGAGATTGGTCTTGCCGGCGCCGTTGTCTCCCGTCAGCACGGCGTGCCGGCCGTCAAGGGCAAGGGCCGCCGTCGCATAGTTGCGGAAGTCTGTTAGCTTCAGACGGGAAAGAGAAACCTTGTGCGCCATCGAATGTCCGGAATCGTGAAGCGTGACAGCTAAGCCTAAGCGGTGTCGATGGCAAGGTTCGCAGCTTCGCTGCCTTAGATCGCCCTGCCGGTCGGTGCGGATGAGCATCAGGCACGATCCTGCGCTGAACCGAATTCTCGATAAAAATACAACCTGGGGATGGATGTCGCGACGCCGTCGGGGCGCTATGACCGGCAGGCTTTTTCAGTGCCTGCGAGCCCCGCATAGTCGGGGTTCTGCCATAATCGTTTCACCTACTGACGTAACGTAAGGCCCAAAAAAAGTTGGTTGAATTTTGCAACTTCAGGGTTGAGTTATCTTCTGAAAACGATATGGTTAACGAACTATTATTGTATCAGAGAGTGATGAAGTGCCAGATCCGGTTGATATTATCGTTGGGCGCAACGTAAGACAGTTTCGCGCCCTTCGCCGTGTTTCCCAGCTCGAGCTTGGCGAAGCACTCGGACTGACGTTCCAGCAGATTCAGAAATACGAAAAAGGGACGAACCGCGTTTCCGCCAGCAAGCTGCATCAGATCGCAGTCTTTCTCGACGTGGATATTGCTGCTCTTTTCGAGGGAGCCGGCATATCGCAATTCGGCAGCCGTATCGAACTCAGCCCTGACGCCTATGCACTTGCATTGAGCTACGACAGACTGAATTCACCGGCAGGCAAGGAAGCGGTCAAAACCATCGTCACGATCATGAGTGGCGAAACGACCGATAGCGCCGCCTGATCTCGCCGGAGCGGGATCGCGTGCTCGTTCGAGGTCTGCACGCCGCGTCTAGTGGATCTCACATTCGTGCAGTGCCATCAGCAGATCGTCCTGCGTCTGGTGACCGGCGTGATAGAGGTCGATCGCGATGCTGGCGATGGAAAGGCCTTGCTGGCTGCGAAGCTTGATGTTGCGCTCGGCGCACCATGTATAGATGGCGCCGGCGAGAACGTCGACGTCTTCGGACTGAGAGGAAAAGGCTGGCGCCATGGCAGATACCCTTGGTTTGGTTGTCCCGCGCGTCTGAGGACGCTCTATCACTTTGAATCCGCGCATAGTCCTTTCCGGATATCGTTCCGAATTTCGGGGTTATGCGCTGACGGCAGAGACTGAATTCATTTCGAAAACTTGCAAGCGGCATCATCTGGCGGCGTTAACGCAAGTGTTGTTCCGCCCCAGCGTCGTGCCAAACCAGGACATGTCGCCCAGCATGCACGGCCAATGTTGCAAATCGGGACAATGCTAGAAGCATCGGGACGTGCGGAAACAACAAAGCCGGAGACGTTTCCGCCCCCGGCTTTCGCGATGAACTATCGGTCTCGGCTCACCCTTCGAAGAATTCCTTCATTCGGGCGAAGAAGCCCGTCGATTCGGGATTGTTCTCCTTGGAGGACAGCTGCTCGAATTCCTGCAGCAGCTCGCGCTGGCGCTTGGTGAGCTTTTGCGGTGTCTCGATCTGGATCTGGATGTAGAGGTCGCCCGTCTGCGCCGAACGCAGCACCGGCATGCCCTTGCTCTTCAGGCGGAACTGCTTGCCGGCCTGCGTGCCCTCGGGCACGCTGACGCGCGACTTGGTGCCGTCGAGCGTCGCCACGTCGAAAGTGCCGCCGAGAGCGGCCGTCGTCATCGAGATCGGAACGGCGCAATAGAGATCGGCTCCATCGCGCTGATAGAATTCATGCGGCTTCACCGACAGGAAGATATAGAGGTCGCCCGCCGGACCGCCGCGGGCGCCGGCTTCGCCTTCGCCCTGCAGCCGGATGCGCGTGCCGTCCTCAATGCCGGCGGGGATATTGACCGAAAGCGAGCGCTCTTCGGTCACCCGGCCCTGGCCGTGGCACTTCGGGCAGGGATCGGGAATGATCTGGCCGCGGCCGTGGCAGGTCGGGCAGGTCCGCTCGATCGAGAAGAAGCCTTGTGCCGCGCGCACGCGCCCCGATCCCTGGCAGGTGCCGCAGTTCTTCGGCTGGGTGCCGGGCTTGGCGCCCGAACCCGAACAGACATCGCAGGTGATCGAAGTGGGAACGCGGATCTGCGCGGTCTTGCCGGCGAACGCCTCTTCCAGCGTGATTTCCATATTGTAGCGAAGATCGGCGCCGCGTTCGCGGCCGCCCGACGAGCGCTGGCGCGCCCGCCCGCCGCCCATCATCTCGCCGAAGATATCCTCGAAGATGTCGGAGAAACCGCCGCCGGCAAATCCGCCGCCGCCCCCGCCGCCCATGCCGCCATGCTCGAAAGCCGCATGACCATAACGATCATAGGCCGCCCGCTTCTGCGGGTCCTTGAGCATCTCGTAGGCTTCGTTGATTTCCTTGAACTTGCGTTCGGCGTCCTTGTCATCCGGGTTCTTGTCCGGATGGAATTTCATCGCCAATTTGCGGAAGGCGCTCTTCAG
The DNA here is from genome assembly GCF_000271845.1 of Rhizobium leguminosarum bv. trifolii WSM2297. The sequence continues at coordinate 3,759,167 of NZ_JH719395.1, forward strand.
CTCTTTCTCGTCCGCCGTCTTGGCTACGCCCAGAGTTTCGTAAAAGTCCGCTTTTGCCATTAAGGATTAAACCCCGGAAATGGATTTCCGGCTGCCATGGTGAGCAGCCGGATCAGGTGTTGAAGCATAACCACGCCGTCGCGGATTACGCGGACTTTTTGCGGTCGTCGTCCTTGATTTCCTCGTAGTCGGCATCGACGACATTGTCGCCGCCTTCCGCTGAGGCATCGCCGGCAGTGCCGCCTTCGGCCTGCTGCGCTTCATAGATCGCCTGGCCGAGCTTCATCGACACTTCCATCAGCGTCTGGGTCTTCGCCTTGATGTCGTCGGCATCCGGCTCGGTTGCTTCCGAAGCGGTCTTCAGCGCGGCGATCGCATCCGAGATCGCGGTGCGGTCGGCTTCGGAAACCTTGTCGCCGTAATCCTTCAGCGACTTTTCCGTCGAATGGATCAGGCTTTCGGCCTGGTTCCGGGCCTCGACGGCTTCGCGGCGCTTCTTGTCCTCGGTGGCATGGGCTTCGGCATCCTTGACCATCTTTTCGATGTCGGCGTCGGAGAGGCCGCCGGAAGCCTGGATGCGGATCTGCTGTTCCTTGCCGGTGCCCTTGTCCTTAGCCGAAACCTGCACGATGCCGTTGGCGTCGATGTCGAAGGTGACTTCGATCTGCGGCATGCCGCGCGGCGACGGCGGCAGGCCGACGAGGTCGAACTGGCCGAGCAGCTTGTTGTCGGCAGCCATTTCACGCTCGCCCTGCGAAACGCGGATGGTGACGGCCTGCTGGTTGTCTTCGGCGGTCGAGAAGGTCTGGCTCTTCTTCGTCGGGATCGTCGTGTTGCGTTCGATCAGGCGGGTGAAGACACCACCCAGCGTCTCGATGCCGAGCGACAGCGGGGTTACGTCGAGCAGCAGCACGTCCTTGACGTCGCCCTGCAGAACGCCGGCCTGGATGGCAGCACCGAGAGCGACGACTTCATCCGGATTGACGCCCTTGTGCGGCTCCTTGCCGAACAGCTGCTTGACGACTTCCTGCACCTTCGGCATGCGGCTCATGCCGCCGACGAGAACCACTTCGTCGATTTCGGCCGCAGTGACACCGGCATCCTTGAGGGCTGCCTTGCACGGTGCGATCGTGCGCTGGACGAGATCATCGACCAGGCTCTCGAGCTTGGCGCGGGTCAGCTTCAGCGTCAGATGCTTCGGGCCGGAAGCGTCAGCGGTGATGAACGGCAGGTTGATTTCGGTCTGCTGCGAAGAGGAAAGCTCGATCTTCGCCTTTTCGGCAGCTTCCTTGAGGCGCTGCAGGGCAAGCTTGTCGTTCTTCAGGTCGATGCCGTTGTCGCGCTTGAATTCGCCGACGAGATATTCGACGAGACGCATATCGAAGTCTTCACCGCCGAGGAACGTATCGCCGTTGGTGGACTTCACTTCGAAGACGCCGTCGCCGATCTCGAGGATCGAGATGTCGAAAGTACCGCCGCCAAGGTCGTAGACGGCAATCGTCTTGCCTTCTTTTTTGTCGAGGCCGTAGGCGAGTGCGGCAGCGGTCGGCTCGTTGATGATGCGCAGAACTTCAAGGCCGGCGATGCGGCCGGCATCCTTGGTTGCCTGGCGCTGCGCGTCGTTGAAGTAGGCGGGAACGGTGATGACGGCCTTCTCGACCTTTTCGCCGAGATAGGATTCGGCGGTTTCCTTCATCTTCTGAAGGATCATCGCGGAAATCTGTGCGGGCGAGTAGCCCTTGCCATTGGCTTCGACCCAGGCGTCGCCATTGTCGCCCTTGACGATGGTGAAGGGAACGAGGTGCTTGTCCTTCTCGACGGTCGGATCTTCATAGCGGCGGCCGATCAGGCGCTTGACTGCAAAGAGTGTATTCGTCGGGTTGGTGACCGCCTGGCGCTTGGCCGGCTGGCCGACGAGGCGTTCGCCATCATCGGAAAATGCCACCATGGAAGGGGTCGTGCGTGCACCTTCCGCATTCTCGATAACCTTCGCGTCCTTGCCGTCCATGACTGCGACGCAGGAATTCGTCGTTCCAAGGTCGATACCAATTACTTTTGCCATGTCATTCTCTCCTTGAAGCAAGCTGTCGGAACCCCGAGAAGGCATTTCCCTGACAGCCCCTTACGGGATGGGTCTACTTACGATTACGCAATCGTGATTGCGGTGATGCGGCGTATATAAGGAGCGGTTTTCTGGACTGCAAGGCGAGAAATGGCCCGGAATCCAGCAAAACGAATGTGTTGCATTCAATTTTTACAGTCATCGCGAAAGCGGCCGCCCGCCGTCCGGAAAGCCGCCGATTTCTAACGCATCCGGTCTGTGCCGGCCATGCAGCAAAAGATCTCACTGGCCCATGATCAGATCGAGCAGGGTCGTGCGCCGCGGCTGGACTGAGGAGGTCGACTGCGGCCCCCCGATATCGCCGGGCGGCACGATGCCGTCGTAGCCGGAACCGCCGCCTTCGGCAACGTCGGCGGGGGGAACCGGCCCGTTGGCGGAGGTTGCGCTCTGTTGCCGGACAGGCGCCTGCGGATAGCGGTTGGCACTGTCGTCGCCGCCGAAGACGCCGGAAATGATGCCGCCGATCGTCGAAGGCGGCGCCTCGGCCGTCATCGGTTGCCCGCTGCCCGCTTGTCCATTACCAGGGGCTGCCTGCGCCATCGGCTGACCATTGTTCGGATCGGCGATCAACTGGCCGTTGCCGAACAGCGGCGCCGGCGAAAGACCCTTGTGGGCGGCGATCATGAATTCTTTCCAGGCTTTGGCTGGAAGGCCGCCGCCGGTCACCTTCTTCATCGGCTTGCCGTCGTCATTGCCGAACCACACCCCGGTGGTCAGGTTGCTGGTGAAGCCGACGAACAGCGCGTCGCGCGAATTCTGCGTCGTGCCGGTCTTTCCGGCCGCCTGCCAGCCGGGGATCTTGGCGCTCTTGCCGGTGCCGTTGTCGATGACGCCCATCATCATCGCATCCATCTCGGCGACGATCTGCTCGGACAGCACGCGCGGCGGGCTATCATAGGTATTTTCGTAGAGAACTTTGCCCTCGGCGGTCGTCACCCGGCGAATGACATGCGGCGTCGCCTTGTAGCCGCCGTTCATGAAGGCGGCATAGGAGGCGGTGAGTTCCATCAGCGACACCTCAGAGGTGCCGAGGGCGATCGAGGCGTTCGGCTGCAACTCGCTTTCGATGCCGAGCCGGTGGGCAAGCTTGATCACCTGATCCGGCCCGTCATACATCACCAGCTGGGCAGCCACCGTGTTCAGCGATTTGGCAAGTGCGGTCGCCAGCGTCACTTCGCCATTGTATTTCTTCTCGTAATTTTCGGGCGTCCAGTCGCCGATGCGGATCGGCGCATCGTTGAACACCGAAAAAGGCGTCAGTCCCTTTTCCAGCGCTGCGGCATAGACGAAGGGCTTGAACGAGGAGCCCGGCTGGCGTTTGGCCTTGACGGCGCGGTTGAACTGGCTCGTCGCATAATCCCTGCCGCCGACGAGCGCCCGGATCGCACCGGTGCCGTCGATCGAGACGAGGGCTGCCTGCGAAGCGTCGAGCTTTCCGCCCTCCTTGTCGAGCACGTCGACCAGCGATTGCTCGGCCTTCTTTTCCAGCGACTTGTCGATGGTCGTATCGACGATGACGTCTTCCTTGACGTCGCCGATCAGACCCGGCAATTCGTCCATCACCATGTCGGCGACATAGTGTCCGGCTCCGGACCAATAGCTCTTGGCCGAGGCCGGGGTCTGGGACATCGCGGTCTTGACCTCGGAATCGGTGATGAAGCCCTGCTCGCGCATTGCCGCCAGCACGAGCTGGGCGCGCGCATTGGCGGCGTCGGCGTCGCGGGCCGGCGAAAGCCGAGACGGCGCCTTGAGCAGGCCGGCCAGCACCGCGGCCTCGCCAAGGTTCACGTCACGCGCCGATTTGTTGAAATAGCGGCGTGACGCCGCCTCGACGCCATAGGCGTTCGATCCGAAGAACACCCGGTTGAGATACATCGCAAGGATTTGGTCCTTGGTGTATTTCTGCTCCAGCCACAGCGACAGCAGCACCTCCTGCACCTTGCGTTCCAGCGTTCTCTCAGGCGAGAGGAAGAGGTTCTTGGCGAGCTGCTGCGTCAGGGTCGAGCCGCCCTGCACCATGTGGCCGGCCGTGAAGTTGGTCACGATCGCCCGGCCGAGGCCGAGCGGGTCGACGCCGAAATGCGAATAGAAACGCCGATCCTCGATGGCGATGACGGCTTCCGGAATATAGGGCGACATGTTCTCGAGCGACAGCGCCTCGCCGCCGGTGGCGCCGCGATTGGCGATGACGCTGCCGTCGACAGCGGTGATCTTGACGTTCGGCGGCCGATCCGGGATTGCCCATGTGCTGGCGCTCGGCATGCGTGAGCCATAATAGACCACCAGCCCGGCAACGCCGATGCCGGCCCAGATGAACAGCACGACGCACCAGTAGATCACGCGGCGGAGGAAACCGAAAAAGCCACCGCCTTCGCGCTCCCGCGGCTCGCGCCGCTTCCGCGGGGCGGGGCGTTCCGGCGGCGGTTTGGAACTGCCGCGCCGCGAAGATCTGCTTCCGACAACACGGTCATCGGCATCGAGCGAAAATTCGTCATCGTCGCGTGCCGGGCGGCCGCTGAAGGACGGTTCGATTCTGTCGCCTGATCTGCCTCTGCCTGCCATCGCCGACCGGTCACACCCCATGTTCGATCGCGAAGCCCGGCTTCGCACAACTGCGCTTCTACCGCGCCGCGGGTTTTTTAGACGCGCAAAGGACGCTGTAGCACTTTGACGTGCTGCATAATCTTGTCCTGAAATCGATTTCGATTTGAGGGATTATGCAGTGGCGACGTGATCATCCGACTGAACTGTAATTGCGGCGATTTAACGGGGTATTAACGATGGAAAGCAAAGCAGACCGCGCCGCGAAAGAGTAGCGCCGATCCGGCCTGGTGCGACGCGCTTTAGAGCTTTGATTATGCCAGTCGGATCCCACCACCGCTGCCGCCTTGTCGCGCGGCATGCATAGCCAGTTCAGAACTGGCGGGCCTCGTAATCGTCGAGCGTTTCCGGGTCCTGCTTATATTCCCACTCGCCCAGATGAAAGCGGCGCCAGATCTGGCCGGAAGGGTCGAGGGGCGCGCCGTCGGTAAGGCGGACCGGAAGGAGTGGATTGTGTTTATGCCAGACGGTAACATCGATAGTGGCTGAACGAGCGCCGAAAAGCCCCAAGAAAGTCAGGTAGTCTTGCGTCATTGGGGCCAGCCTCGAACGGATAAAATCAATCCGCAATGTCGCGAAAGTGCATTAAAGAATCCCGTTGCACAAGTCGAGGATTGCATTTCAGGGTCGCAGCCTTGCGCCGCGCATCTTCTGTCCGGCCGACGGAACCTATAAGCTTCACGATTGTTTATGATGAAGCGGGACAACCCCTCACGTCCCGCGTAAGATCGGCCGTCTCCCCTCAACACGCGCCGATCGACATCAGGCCCGGTGCATCCCTCAACGGGAGCGCCGGGCTTTTTATTGCAAGGCCCTTGCTCGCCTTTTCAGACGCGCGAATGAGGCTGTGACATTGACAAGAGCGGCGGCCTTGCGACCGCCGCCGATATCTCAGTCGCAGGACGGATCGCCCGGGCGGCAGACGAAGGGCGAAGCCCTGGGGTCGGGCCGCTTGTAGGTATCGGCCTTCCCGCCCCTGAACTGCGGCAGGTCACGGAAATCCGAACTCCTGGTATCGCCCCTGTTGTCATCCCGACGGTCCGACCTGCGGCTTTCGCCTCTGCGATCTTCCCTTCGATTGTCGTCGCGCCAGTCCCGGTCGCGATTTCGGTTACGATCCCCGTAGTCGCGATCCCGATTGCGATCCCCATAGTCGCGATCCCGATCCCGGTTACGGTAGTAATAATCAGGGCCGCGGCTCCAGCGGTCGCGGTCACGGTAGAAATCGCGGTTGCGGTAATTGCGGTCCCAATAATTGCCGACACTGAAGCTGATCATCGGAATGCCGAGCGGGCGGTAATATTCCGGACCGACATAGACACGGCGTTGCTGGTAGACAGCCTGGACATACTGGCCGGAAACCCAGCCGCGACCGCCATAGAATTCGACGTCGCACCAGTTGACGTCGGAAAGACATCCACGGATTTCGACGGCGGAACCGGCGGGCACGACTGCGACGGCAGGGTACCGGGTGCTCGGACCTGCACGCATGTTGACGTTCGCCGTCGAGTAGCCCTCGGCGGCCTGCGCAATCACCGGAGCTAGCACAAACAGGCCAGCTACAGCGATTTTAACAATGAGATTTTTCACGCTTCTCACTCCTCGTTTGGCGCGTTTTCAGCCAGCGCCTGGCTGCCTTTTCTTGGCACATGCCATCTGCAGGAAAAGATAGAACGATCGCCCGCATTTGTTAGGGCGCCACCATTTTCCTTGTCTTTCAAAGGCTTATACCCGGTCGCGATGAACGCAGCTTGAACGAGGGGAATTTTGTGATCCGGTATGGCGTTTCGACATGCCGGATGAAATCGCAAAGGGGCGTGATGTGACCGCCGTCGGCGCTGTGATGCGTTAACGATTCGTTAACCTTTCCGGGGCAGTCTCGTTGCAATACCGCTTTCTCCTTGACCACGGATGAACTGGCACTGAGACGAGCGGACGACGAAAGGCCGGTTTGAACCGGCCTTTTTGTTGTCGCGATTTCTATGCTGCGTCTTGGCTAAAGGCGCCCAGTCTCTGTCAGGCGGCGAGCGCCTGGAGAATCCGCACCCAGGAGCGGATGCCCTTGTGATAGGAGACAAGCTCGTATTTCTCGTTCGGCGAATGGATGCGGTCATCGGCGAGGCCGAAGCCGACGAGCAGCGATTCCATGCCGAGCATCTTCTGGAAGTCGCCGACGATCGGGATCGAGCCACCCATGCCGATGACGATGGCGGGTTTCGGCCACTCGTCGGAAAGCGCGGTCTTCGCCTTGGTCAAAACCGGTGAATCATAGGAGAGATGGATCGCCGGCGAGCCGCCATGCGGATGGAATTCGACCGAGCAATCGGCAGGAATCTTCGATCTGATATAGCTGCGGAAAGCGTCGCGGATGGCGGCCGGATCCTGCGTGCCGACAAGCCGGAACGAAACCTTCGCCGAAGCCTTGGCGGCGATCACCGTCTTGAAGCCTTCGCCGGTATATCCACCCCAGATACCGTTGATTTCGGCGGTCGGCCGCGCCCAGGTGAGTTCCAGCACCGAACGGCCCTTTTCACCGGACGGAATGGAAAGGCCGACGTCGCCGAGGAAGGTCTCGGCGGTCTTCCCCAACGTCTCCCATGAGGCCTTGATGTTGTCGGGCGTTTCCTCGACGCCGTTGTAGAAACCGTCAAGCGTGATGCGGCCGGTCTCGTCATGCAGGCCGGCAAGGGCCTCGACGAGAATATGGATCGGATTGGCCGCAGCACCCCCGAAAAGGCCGGAATGCAGGTCGCGGTCGGCCGCCGTCACGGTGACTTCTTCGCCGACGAGGCCGCGTAGCGCTGCGGCGATCGCCGGCGTGTCGCGATCCCACATGCCGGTATCGCAGACCAGCGCATAATCGGCCTTGAGTTCTGCGGCATTGGCTTCGAGGAAGGGCTTCAGCGACGGCGAGCCGGACTCCTCCTCGCCTTCGAAGAGAATGGTGACGCGGCAGGGAAGCGCGCCGTTGATCTCCTTATAGGCGCGGCAAGCCTCGACGAAGGTCATCAGCTGGCCCTTGTCGTCGGACGTGCCGCGGCCGGTCAGGATCTTGCGGCCGTCGCCGGCATCCTTGATCGACGGCTCGAAGGGGTCGTTTTCCCAAAGCTCGATCGGGTCGACCGGCTGGACGTCGTAGTGACCGTAGAACAGAACGTGCGGTGCCCCAGCGGACGCGCCGGCATGGTGGGCAACGACCATCGGATGGCCTGGCGTGTCCCGGACGGAAGCTTCGAAGCCGAGCGTCTGGAGATAGGCGACGAGCCATTCGGCGGCCTTCCGGCATTCGGTCTTGTAGGCGGGATCGGTGGAAATCGACTGGATGCGCAGCAGCTCGAACAGTTTTTCGAGGCTCGATGAAAGATTCTGGTCTGCACGCGAAAGAACCGGTTGTAGGTCGGCCATTTTCGACTCCTTTTCGAAATTTGGCCGGACGATAGACCAAACTGGGAAAGCAGGCGAGGCGGAAAAAGTAAAAATTAGCGGCCCGCAAGTGTGCTGAAACGACACAATTCGGGTCTTTATCGAAGGGCATGTCGCGATAATAAAGAAAGACCTAATTCAATTTACAGTTAATTAGCACAACCTAAATAGCATCGGCCGAAAATAAGCTGTTCGGGGGGCGCGCAGATGTTTTCGGTTATTGCATGTATTCGCGACAATCACGATTGGCGCCTGGTCATAGTGGCGGCCGCGGTCTGCCTGGTTGGCGCCATGGCGGCGATGCTGCTGCTTTCCCGGGCCCAGGAGTGCGACGCCGGGCAGCGCAAGCTCTGGATCGGCGCGTCGGGTTTTGCCTTCGGCACCGGCGTATGGGCAACGCATTTCATCGCGATGCTTGCTTATGACGGTGGCACGCCGATCACTTACGCGCTCGACCTGACGCTGCTTTCCTTTCTCCTGTCGGTCGCAGGCTCGTGGCTGGCGATGCTTGCCGCTTCGCAGCGTGACGGAAGGTTTTCCGATATCGGCGGCGGCGTCCTGATGGCGCTCGGCATCGCTTCCATGCACCTGACCGGCATGCAGGCCATCGAGACGCAGGCGATAATCCTCTACGATCCCGCAATGACACTGACAGCGGTCGCTGCGGGAATGTTTTTGTCGAGCGCCGCTTTCCATATTTTTTTCAATCTGAAGGGTATGAGGCGTCTCCTCAGCTCATCGCTGGTCTTCGTCCTCGCCATCTGCACTCTTCACTTCATTTCGATGGGCAGCATTACCCTCGTGCCGGACCCCGGCAAGGCGGTTCCGACATTGGTGCTCGACACCAGGGTGCTCGCCGCGATCGTCGTGGTCGCGGCAACGGCTCTTATCCTGGTCGCACTTGCCGTGGTCTTCGTCCAAAGCCATTTGACGGATCTGCGCGGACTTGCCAATGCCTCGCAGGAAGGGCTGCTGATCCTGCGCGAAGGTCGGATCATCGATGTCAACGAGCGGTTCCAGGCCTTGTCCGGCTGGAAGCTTGCCGATCTCTCCGGCAAGGCGCCCGCCGATGTGCTGACCGTCGTTCAGGCGCCCCGGGAAAACAGGCCCGGCGAGACGCTGCTGAACACCCGCACCGGCAGAGAGATTGCCGTCGAAGCAAACTCCAGCAAGATTGTTTATCGTGGCCGCAATTGCGAGGTGCTGGCGGTGCGCGATCTCACCGAGCGCAAGCAAGCCGAGGAGATGATCGAGCATCTCGCTCATCACGATGTGCTCACCGATCTGCCGAACAGGTCGCTGTTCGACACCCGCATCCGCCAGGCGCTGCAGGTGGCGGAACGCAAGAACACCGAGGTCGCGCTGTTCTGGCTCGACCTCGATCGATTCAAGGCCGTCAATGACATTTTCGGCCACGCCGAAGGCGACCGCATCCTCCGCAAGGTGGCCGCTATCCTGCGCCGGGTGGCCGGTGAGAACGATACGATCGCCCGGCTCGGCGGCGACGAATTCGCCATCATCCAGTCCGCAGGGCAGCAGCCGGCATCGGCGCAAAAGCTTGCGGTTGATATCATCGACGAATTCGCCGCCGAGATGGACACGGCTCGTGACCCCACCGCCGTCGGCGTCAGCCTCGGCATCGCGCTCTATCCAAGAGATGGGAGCACGGCCGAAGAGCTTTGCAACAACGCCGATACCGCGCTCTACCGCGTCAAACATGACGGCCGCGGCAGGGCCTGTTTCTTCGACGCGGAGATGGACGAAGCGGCGCGGAACCGCCGCCAGATCGAAAGCGACCTGCGCCACGCGGTCATCCGCAACCAACTCCATGTCAGCTATCAGCCGATCCTCAACGCGCAGAGTGGCGAGATCAGCGGCTACGAGGCCTTGATGCGCTGGCACCGGCCGGGCCACGGCATGACCGAGCCCGACATTTTCATCCCGATCGCCGAGGAAAGCGGTTCGATTGTTCAGCTTGGCGAATGGATATTGCGGCAGGCCTGCATGGAGGCGGCGCGCTGGCCGCAGCCGCTGACGATTGCCGTCAATGTCTCGCCGGTGCAGTTCATGCTGCCCAACCTGTGCGAGCGGGTCGAGGCGATCCTCACCGAGACGGGGCTTGCAGCCGATCGGCTGGAGCTTGAGATCACCGAGTCAGCCCTGATCCGCGATCGCGACCGGGTGCTGGCAACGCTGCAGCGCCTGTGCAAGTTAGGGGTGCACATCGTCATGGACGATTTTGGCACCGGCTACTCCTCACTCTCCAACCTGCGCTCGTTTCCCTTCGACAAGATCAAGGTCGACCGCAGTTTTACCGGCGTGCTGGAGCATGACGCGGCGGCGCGATCGATCGTGCGCGCTATTATCGGTCTCGGCCAAAGCCTCGGCATGTCCGTGGTCACCGAGGGGGTGGAAACGGAGATGCAGCGTCAGATCGTCGTCGAGGAAGGCTGCGCGCAGGTGCAGGGCCTGTGGCTCGGCAAGCCGGATATCGAGCCCAGCGTCAAGCTCGCCGCGCGCGACAGCGTCCTGTCCGCCTAATGCATGGCGCCCGGAAGTGTGCGGCGGTTCTGGGACAACGACATGCATAAGAACAAAAAGCTTTAGCTCGAAACCGCAGCGCTGCTACCGAGCGCACACGCCTTGTGATCCCGGTCAAAGCGCCTTGGCGTTTTCCAGAAGCCGGCGGATATATTCGAGCGTCAGTTCGCGCTCGAAAACCCGAAACCCTTTAAACAGCGCAAGATCGGCCTCACGCGCCGTCTCGATCGCCTCTGCCTCCATGGCGCGGGCCTTCGGCGTCAGGAAGAGCAGTTGCGCCCGCTTGTCGGAGGGATGGGGCCGGCGTTCGATCAACCCGTCGCGGACCATGCGCGACAGCGTATTGGCCATGGTCGCCTGCTCGATATCGACCCGCTCGAGAAGCTGCTTCTGGGTCAGTCCGTCCTCGGCCCATAATTCCAGCAGGATGGGGAACTGGCCCGGAGAAAAACCGAGCCCGACCGCGCGCTGGTGCAGCGAGCGGGCAAAACCCTTCGCCAGCTGGCTGGCAAGGTAGGCTCCCGAATCCATGCGGTTAAATCCCATGATTGCAAGTTAGGCTCAAAACCACGCCGGAGACAATGCAACAAATCGCATGCGATGCTTCAAAATATGCAAGCCGCGATGATAATTCGAGTGTCTGGAAAAAACAAAAATCGCCATGGCCTGGAGGTTGGCCATGGCGACCTTAAAGTGGGGACAAAGGCCCGGAGAGGGGGATAAGGCCTTTGTCCAAGCCTGACGCGGCGGGGGACAAGCCGGTGATCAGACCCGCGGCGCGATCAAGCGCCGGTGACATCGATTTGTGTCTGCAAATGTGGTTTTTCAAGGGAGGACGATCGTTACAAATCGGTAACAGTTTGGTGAGCGGGCTGCTGAACGCCGGGTGCTGGGGATTGGTTTCGCGCACCGAACTTTATATGGACCTCGTCCCGTGCCCGCGCTATCCATGCACCATGAAAAAAGGCGATCACCTCTTCCTAGTCGACGGTTCCGGATTCATCTTCCGGGCGTTTCATGCACTGCCGCCGCTGACGCGCAAGACCGACGGCCTGCCGATCGGCGCCGTTTCCGGTTTCTGCAACATGCTGTGGAAATTGTTGAGGGATGCGCGCAATACCGATGTCGGCGTCACGCCGACACACCTTGCCGTCATCTTCGACTATTCCGCCAAGACCTTCCGCAAGGATCTCTATGACGCCTATAAGGCGAACCGCTCCGCACCGCCGGAAGAGCTCATTCCGCAATTCGGTCTGATCCGCGAGGCGACCCGCGCCTTCAATCTGCCCTGCATCGAGACCGAAGGTTTTGAGGCCGACGACATCATCGCCACCTACGCCCGTCAGGCCGAGGCGACAGGCGCCGATGTCACCATTGTCTCCTCCGACAAGGACCTGATGCAGCTCGTCAGCCCCAATGTCCATATGTATGACAGCATGAAGGACAAGCAGATCGGCATTCCCGATGTTATCGAAAAATGGGGCGTGCCGCCGGAAAAGATGATCGACCTGCAGGCGATGACCGGCGATTCCGTCGACAATGTTCCCGGCATTCCCGGCATCGGCCCGAAAACCGCCGCCCAGCTGCTCGAGGAATATGGCGATCTCGACACGCTGCTCGAACGCGCCACGGAGATCAAGCAGGTCAAGCGCCGCGAGACGATCCTCGCCAATATCGATATGGCGAGGCTCTCGCGCGACCTCGTTCGGCTGCGCACCGATGTGCCGCTCGATCTCGATCTCGACGCGCTGGTGCTGGAACCGCAGAACGGCCCGAAGCTCATCGGCTTCCTCAAGACGATGGAATTCACGACGCTGACGCGCCGCGTCGCCGAAGTCTGCGATTGCGATGCGAGCGTCATCGAGCCGGCCTTCGTCCAGATCGAATGGGGCAAGACTGCCCACGGTCCCGATCTCGATGCGGCCGAGCCTGCGCCGGTTGCCGGCGGCATCCCCGAGGTCTCGGGCGAATCGGTGCCGGTGCCCCCGCGTGCGAAGTCGAAGGCCGCCGTCGAAGGCGCCTTTTCGCCCGCCGATCTGGCCAAGGCGCGGGCCGAAGCCTTTGCGACGCTGCCCTTCGATCATTCGGCCTATGTGACGATCCGCGATCTGGCCACACTCGACCGCTGGATCGCCGATGCGCGCGCTACCGGCCTCGTTGCTTTCGACACCGAGACGACGTCACTGGATGCGATGCAGGCCGAGCTTGTCGGCTTCTCGATGGCGATCGCCGACAATACGGCCGATCCGACAGGCACGAAGATCCGCGCCGCCTATATACCGCTCGCCCACAAGAACGGCGTCGGCGATCTGCTCGGCGGTGGCCTAGCCGACAACCAAATCCCCATGCGCGATGCCTTGCCGCGGCTGAAGGCATTGCTGGAGGATGCTGCGGTTCTCAAGGTCGCGCAGAACCTGAAATACGACTACCTGCTGATGAAGCGCTACGGCGTCGAGACCAGGAGTTTCGACGACACGATGCTGATCTCCTACGTGCTCGACGCCGGCACCGGCGCCCATGGCATGGACCCGCTCTCGGAAAAATTTCTCGGCCATACGCCGATCCCCTACAAGGATGTGGCCGGCAGCGGCAAGGCGAACGTCACCTTCGATCTGGTCGATATCGACCGCGCCACCCATTATGCCGCCGAAGATGCCGACGTGACGCTGCGGCTCTGGCTGGTGCTGAAGCCGCGGCTGACGGCGGCGGGGCTGACCAGCGTCTATGAACGGCTGGAGCGGCCGCTGCTGCCGGTGCTGGCGCGTATGGAAGCGCGCGGCATCACCGTCGACCGACAGATCCTGTCGCGCCTGTCGGGTGAACTCGCCCAAGGTGCCGCCAGGCTGGAAGACGAGATCTATGTGCTGGCCGGCGAGCGCTTCAATATCGGCTCGCCGAAGCAGCTCGGCGATATCCTGTTCGGCAAGATGGGCCTTGCCGGCGGCAGCAAGACGAAAACCGGGCAATGGTCCACCTCCGCGCAGGTGCTCGAGGATCTGGCCGCCGCCGGTTTCGAGCTGCCGCGCAAGATCGTCGACTGGCGCCAGCTGACCAAGCTGAAATCCACCTATACCGACGCGCTTCCCGGCTATGTCCATGCGGAGACCAAGCGGGTCCATACCTCCTATTCGCTGGCATCGACGACGACGGGGCGCCTGTCTTCATCCGAGCCGAACCTGCAGAACATTCCGGTGCGCACCGCCGAAGGCCGCAAGATCCGCACCGCCTTCATTTCGACGCCGGGCCATAAGCTGATTTCCGCCGACTACAGCCAGATCGAATTGCGCGTGCTTGCCCATGTGGCCGAGATCCCGCAGCTGACCAAGGCCTTCGAGGATGGCGTCGACATTCACGCCATGACCGCGTCGGAAATGTTCGGCGTGCCGGTTGAAGGCATGCCGGGCGAAGTGCGCCGCCGCGCCAAGGCGATCAATTTCGGCATCATTTACGGCATCTCGGCCTTCGGGCTTGCCAACCAGCTGTCGATCGAGCGTTCGGAAGCCGGCGACTACATCAAGAAGTATTTCGAGCGTTTCCCGGGCATCCGCGACTATATGGAAAGCCGCAAGGCCATGGCGCGCGACAAGGGTTATGTCGAGACGATCTTCGGGCGGCGAATCAACTATCCGGAAATTCGCTCGTCCAACCCGTCCGTGCGCGCCTTCAATGAGCGTGCGGCGATCAACGCGCCGATCCAGGGCTCGGCTGCCGACGTCATCCGCCGGGCGATGATCAAGATGGAGCCGGCCCTTGCCGAAGCCGGCCTTGCCGATCGCGTCCGCATGCTGCTGCAGGTGCATGACGAACTCATCTTCGAGGTTGAGGACGAGGATGTCGAAAAGGCGATGCCCATCATCGTCTCGGTCATGGAAAACGCCACCATGCCGGCGCTCGAAATGCGCGTGCCGCTCAGGGTCGACGCGCGCGCCGCCAGCAATTGGGATGAAGCGCATTAACGGCTTCCCCGAAAATGAGAAAGATTTTTCCACCGAACACAACTCATTGAAATAGCGGCGACTTACGTCCGGGAGCCGTATCGGAACGATACGGCGGGAAGGAACTTATTAACCTTCCTTTTCTATCCCGGTAGGGTCGTAATTTGTTAGGCATGAGTGAGTAGCGGACGCATGCGTTTTCCCAGAACCAATTTGACGGACGCCGGGGACTTTTCCAGCGGGATTGAAACGGACCTTCCGGAGGTAAATCCAGCAGAAAAGCCGGCCGCGCCGATCTGGCAGAGCAATTTTTCCCTCGCGCCGAACGTCCGTTTCACCCGCACGCCCGAAACGCTGATCAGCAAGCGGCGGGCGCCGGATGAGCCCATTCGCGATGATTCGCAGGTTGGGCAGCAGGCGATACGGATCGAGCCGGTCGCCGTCGACGTGCCCTTCGATATCTATCTGCCGGAGCCGGACGAACGTCCCGCAGCACCGCAGATCGAACTGCAACCGTCACTCGTTCCTGACGAGCCGGCCTTCCGCGCCACCGCCGAGCTTTCTTCCATTTCGGATTTCGCCTTCTGGGAAGTCATGGCCTTCGAAGAGGCCGAGCCGGTTCGCGCGCCTGCCGTGATCTCGTTCCCGAAGGCCGAGACTGCGCCCGAATCGATCACCTCGCTGTTCCGCATCATGGAATGGCGCCCCGGCCGGCCGGCCGCCGCTCCCGTCGCCTCCCGCCCGGTTTCGCCGGCCGCCACGGTCTCCGCAAAGCCGGCCGTGCGCCCTGCGGCGGCTATATCTCTGGAACGGCCCCGGCGCATTGCCGTCGAAGCACCGGTCGCACCAGTCCCCCAGGCTGCGCCGGCCCCTCAGATTGCGCCGGCTCCTCACGTGGCGCCCGCTCACGTCGCGTCAGTCCCTCAGGCCGCACCGGAGCCCCAGCGCACGCCGCCTGTCGCCGCGGTCCTGCCGTCGCCGCGCCGCACAGTAAGGCCGGAAAGGGTCGACGCCTCAGGCTATGAATTCCCGCCGCGTGCCCTCCTGCAGGAGCCGCCGGAACGCCTGGGCGAGATCATGTCGCAGGAGACGCTGGAGCAGAATGCCGGCCTTCTGGAAAGCGTGCTCGAGGATTTCGGCATCAAGGGCGAGATCATCCATGTCCGCCCCGGCCCGGTCGTTACCCTTTATGAATTCGAGCCGGCGCCGGGCGTGAAATCGTCGCGCGTCATCGGCCTCGCCGACGATATCGCCCGCTCGATGTCGGCGCTCTCGGCCCGTGTCGCTGTGGTGCCCGGCCGCAACGTCATCGGCATCGAATTGCCGAATGTCACCCGTGAAACCGTCTATTTCCGCGAGATGATCGAAAGCCAGGATTTCGAGAAGAGCGGTTACAAGCTGGCGCTCGGCCTCGGCAAGACCATCGGCGGCGAGCCCGTGATTGCCGAACTCGCCAAGATGCCGCATCTGCTCGTTGCCGGCACCACCGGCTCCGGCAAGTCGGTTGCCATCAACACGATGATCCTGTCGCTGCTCTACCGCATGACGCCGGAACAGTGCCGCTTGATCATGGTCGATCCGAAGATGCTCGAACTTTCCGTCTATGACGGCATCCCGCATCTGCTGACACCGGTCGTTACCGACCCGAAGAAGGCGGTGATGGCGCTCAAATGGGCCGTGCGCGAGATGGAGGAGCGTTACCGCAAGATGTCGCGCCTCGGCGTGCGCAATATCGACGGCTACAATGGCCGCGTCAGCGAGGCCCGTGAAAAGGGCGAGACCATCCACATCATGGTCCAGGTCGGCTTCGACCGGCAGACCGGTGCGCCGATCGAAGAGCAGCAGGAGCTGGATCTTGCGCCGATGCCTTACATCGTCGTCATCGTCGATGAGATGGCCGACTTGATGATGGTCGCCGGCAAGGAAATCGAAGGCGCGATCCAGCGTCTCGCCCAGATGGCCCGTGCCGCCGGCATCCATCTGATCATGGCGACGCAGCGCCCGTCGGTCGACGTCATCACCGGCACCATCAAGGCGAACTTCCCGACCCGCATCTCCTTCCAGGTGACGTCGAAGATCGACAGCCGCACCATTCTCGGTGAACAGGGCGCCGAGCAGCTGCTCGGCCAGGGCGACATGCTGCATATGCAGGGCGGCGGGCGGATTTCCCGCGTCCACGGTCCGTTCGTTTCGGATCTCGAGGTCGAAAAGGTCGTTGCCCATCTGAAAACCCAAGGCCGCCCCGAATATCTCGACACCGTCACCGCCGACGAGGAAGAAGAGACGGAAGAGGAAGAGGCCGGCGCCGTCTTCGACAAGAGCGCCATGGCCTCCGAGGATGGCAACGAGCTCTACGAACAGGCGGTCAAGGTCGTCATGCGCGACAAGAAATGCTCGACCTCCTACATCCAGCGCCGCCTCGGCATCGGTTACAACCGCGCCGCGTCGCTCGTCGAGCGCATGGAGAAGGAAGGCCTCGTCGGCCCGGCCAACCATGTCGGCAAGCGCGAGATCGTATCGGGACGGGGCGACGGCGATTGATTGGGGGCGGAGTGCGCTACGCACTCCGATTCACGTCCTTAAGATTGCCAACCGCACCGTCTCGTTGACGAACTCGGTCTTTCCGTCGGTGTAAAAATCCCAATTGCCGTCTGCCTGCGCGGCCAGCCGGCGTTTCAGCTCCGCATAGGCCCTGGCCCTTTCCGGGTGATCCCGGAGATAGTCGCGAAACAGGATGCGCTCGCGATGGGCGCGGTTGCCGGGACCGCAGAAATAAAGTCTGAACCCGTGACCCGCGTGATCTCGGGTGAAGGCCCAGCGTTTTTCTCCGGTATCGCCGTGGAAGACAAAATCGGCAGTGCGCATCGTTTCGATCGCCGTCGGCAGAACGTCGTCGGAGACCGTGACGATATCGAGGTCGATCTTCGGCTTGGCGGCCAGGCCGGGCACCGACGTGCTGCCGATATGATCGATGCAAAAGACGAGATCACCGAGCAGGGTGGAGATCTCGCCGCGGATTTCGGCAAAGAGCCGCGGCCAGGAAGGATCGTAGTCGAGCACTTTGATGGCGCGCATACGCTTCCTCTCGATTGCGGTCAGTGCGTTTCGGCGAGCAACCCCTCGAGAATCGCGATCATCTTCTGCTCGGCCTCTTCGAGTGAGCCGCTATTGTCGAGTTCCGTCACGTCATATTCGCCGCGCACCGTCAGCGGCCCGCGGGCAAGCCGCGCCATGATATCCTCATGCGTTTCGCGTCCGCGCGCCTCCAGCCGTCCGGCGAGCACTTCGGCGCTGGCGGTGACGTTGATGACTTTGAGGCGCGGGAAGGCGGCCTGGAAACGGTGAAGGGCCGAGCGCGAGCCGTTGGCGACGACGACATGGCCTCGCGAAAGCGCCACCGAGACTTCGGCCGGAATGCCGTATTTCAGCCCGTGCGCTTCCCACCAGACAGCAAAGGAGCCTGACTGCTCCATGGCGGCAAACCCTTGCAGGGAGACGGAAAGGTGATCTTCGCCGCCGGCGTCGCGATGACGGGTGATGACGCGGCGGGTGAAATGAACGTCGGCGCGACCGGCGAAATGCCGGGCGGCAAGTTTCATCAGCGTGTCCTTGCCGGCGCCGCTCGGACCGACGACGACGACCATGATGCCGCGTTCGGCTCCGGCTCCCGGATGGGGTTCGTGTGTCATGCGACTCGGCGTCCCTGGCGCCAGACCGAGCGTGTCACCGGCACGCCATGCGAACGGTGGACGCGGACGAGATCGGCGCGCAGTCCGGTGGCGATCCGGCCGCGATCGTCGAGGCTGACGGTGCGGGCGGGCGTCGACGTCACCATGGCGATCGCCTTAGGCAGCGTAATGCTTTCGACTTCATCGGCGAGGATGAAGGGCGCATGCAGCAAGCTGAGCGGCACGTAGTCCGAGGAAAGCACGTCAAGCACGCCCATCTCGGCAAGGTCGCGGGCGGCGATATTGCCGGAGTGGGATTTGCCGCGCACGATATTCGGCGCCCCCATCAGCACGCTCATGCCATGTCCATGCGAGGCGCGGGCGGCATCGAAGCTGGTCGGGAATTCCGCAAGCCGCACGCCGTTGTCGATCGCCTCATCGACATGAGAGAGTGTTGCGTCGTCATGGCTTGCAACGGTAATGCCGCGCTCGGCGCAGATCTTGGCGATGGCATTGCGGTGCGGCGTCGAATTGCGCGCCGATTCTGCCTGGCGCTTGGCGACGAAACGAGCGAAGACCTCGTCGCTCAGGCCCCGCTTCTTCTGGTAGTAGAAGATATATTGATCCATCGTCTGGAACTGACGCTGGCCGGGCGCGTGATCCATCAGCGAGACCAGTCGCACATGCCGGTCGTTTTCGAAATCGGCGAAATGTTCGAGCACATTGTCGGCCGAGACCTCGCAGCGCAGGTGGATGAGGTGTTCGGCGCGCAGCCGGCCTTCCTTCTCGGCCGACTGGATGGCATCGGCCATGTCGCGCATCTCGCCATGTTCGAAGCCGCCGTCCTCGTCCGCGCCCATGCGCAGGCAGTCGAACACCGTGGTAATGCCCGAAGTGACGATCTGGGCGTCATGCGCCTGGACTGCGGCGGTCTTGTTCCAGCGAATGCCGGGGCGCGGCTGGTAATGGCCTTCGAGATGGTCTGTATGCAGTTCGACGAGGCCGGGAATGACGTAATCGCCTTCGAAATCTTCGCCGGCTACCGAGTTGCCTTCGGAAATGTCGGCGATCTTGCCGTCGCGAATGAGAATCGAGCCCGAGAGGATGTCATCCTCGAGAACGATGCGGGCGTTGGAAAACACGGTCTCTTTGCTCATGTCGTCAGGTCTTTCAGCTTTTGGCGCCGCAAAGCGGCAGCCAGGAATGAACTTTGAACGGGGCGCCGCGCGTCTCCTCGGTGAAGACGGCAAGGCCGGAAATCGAAAGCGGCCGGTCGGTGAAATCGGCAAAACGCTCGGTCAGGATCGCTTTCATCACGGCGGCGCGTGTCTCGGGCACCTGGCCGGTGAGCGTCATGTGGAAGCCGAAATCCTCCATCACATAGGGATAACCCCAGCGCTGCAAATGGGTGCGCTGGCTGTCGCTGAGCTTCTCCGGGTTGCGCCGCGCCATATCGGCCGCAGAAAGCGCTGCGCGGAACGGTTCGAATGACCTTACCACCTTCGCGGCGAAATCCTGAAGAGGTTGATGAACAGAACCGGGAACGAGGGCAAAAAAACGGCCGAGCTGGCCGAGCACCAGTTCGGGGATCTCGAAGGGTGGCGTGCGCGCGGCAAAATCCTCGGCGACGGCCAGGAGATCCTTTTCGGTGACCGAGGCGGCGAGCGAAAACGGTGCCTTGATCGTCGCGTGAAAGCCGTAGCGGCGCGGGTCGGCGGTCAGCTCGAATTGCTCTGCCGCATCGAGCTGCGCATGGTTCGGTGCAGGATAGGTCTCGCCGGCAAACGCATCGCGGCCAAGCCAGAGCGAGGCCGCGCCGGTCAGGGGGTCATCCTTCGGCGGCGAGAAATAGAGAGCGTAGCGCAAGGCTTTTATCCTGGGGATCGTCGAAACGGGGAGCGCAATGTGCAGTGATTTGGCGGTGAACCGCAAGCAGGTTCCCGGCTAAAAGATTTCCGTGACAGAATGATGATGACGGCGGCGCCGCCATCGCCTTTCGAGCGGCGGAATCAGTGCGCCTTCGTGCCCATCAGCCGGTGGCGCAGCGCGTTCGAGGCGGCGTCGAACAGGAAGACGACGATCAGGATCAGAATGACCATGTAGGCGACGTTTTCCCAGTTGGCGTTGGTGCGCATCGCCTCCCACAATTTGAGGCCGATGCCGCCTGCGCCGACCGCGCCGATGATGGTCGCGCCGCGCACGTTCGATTCCCATTGGTAAAGCGTCTGGCTGACGAAGACGGGAACGATCTGCGGCATAATGCCATAACGATGGACGAGCACGGTCTCAGCGCCGGTTGATTTGATGCCTTCCCGCGGCTTGTTGTCGATATTCTCTAGCCCTTCGGAATAGAGCTTGCCGAGCGTGCCGGTCTCGGTGAGGAAGATCGCGCCGCTGCCGGCAAGCGGGCCGGGGCCGAAGGCCCGCGTCAGGAACAGCGCCCAGATCAGCATGTCGACCGAACGCAGGAAATCGAAGAAGCGTTTCAGGATCTGATTGAGCAGCCGGTTCGGCGTAATGTTGCGCGCCGCCATGAAAGCCATCGGAAAGGCGGCAAGCGAGCCGAGCAGCGTTCCGAGGAATGCCATGACGATCGTCTGGAAAAGCTTGGTCCAGACGTCGCCGTGCTGCCACTCGCTGTTGTTCCAGATATCGTCGAAGGCGAGCGACAGGTTGGACTGGTCGGGCTTGATGCGCGGGCCGGAGATGATGAGGCTGACGACCTCGCCGACCGGCTTGTCGACGAAGGACGATTGGGTGTCGAAGATGAAATTCGCCCAGCCGATGAAACGCTTGCGGATCTTCACCCGGTCAACGGAAATGCTGACATTGCCGGCAAAGCCGAGATCGGCGAGCACATTGTCGTCATAGACCGTCATCCAGCCGGGGACCGGCCCGACGACCTTCGGCGCACCGCTCGAAACTTCGACGGGGACGCTGATGCCATGCGCAGTGACGATCGTCTCGCTCTTCGAGACGGTGATGGTGCGGCTGGTGCCGCTGATCGAAACGGTGATGCTGCCGTCGGGATTGTTGACCAGCCAGTCCGGATGTGGATTGTCGCCGAGCGGCGAGAAACGCGGATAGCGGATGTCGATCGAGCCGTCGTCCTCGATGCGCAATTCCGGCTGGACGTCGTAGCTCACCCATTGGCTGAGATAGATGCCGACACGTTCCCAATGGGCCTCGGCGAAGAGCTTGGGCAGATCGAAGAACCAGACGGCATAGAGGCTGTAGAGCAGCGTCGCGATCAGGATCATCAGCCCGCCGAAACGCTGGCGGAACGACCGGTGGAAATATTCCGGATAGCGCGTTTCTATCTCATGCATGCGGTTTGCGTCGATCACCGTCATGGCGGCCTCAATGTTGCAGGAGGAAGGCGTGCTCGCCGACGAGACGGCGGCGCAGCCATGCGGAGAACCGGTCGACGGCGACGATCGTCACGAACAGCAGCAGAACGAGCGCCATGGTCTTGGCGCCGAAGCCGCGCGAGATCGAAAGCTTCAGCTCCTCGCCGATGCCGCCGCCGCCGACGGCGCCGATGATCGTCGAGGCGCGTACGTTGATCTCGAGGCGCAGCAGCGCATAGGAGGTGAAATTCGGCAGCACTTGCGGCAGCGCGGCGAAACGCACTCGCTCCCACCAGTTGGCGCCGACGGCTTTCATGCCCTCATCGGGCTTCATGTCGATATTCTCGGCCACTTCGTAGAAGAGTTTACCGAGCGCGCCGATCGTATGCAGGGTGATGGCAATGATGGCGGCGACCGGCCCGATCGACAGGATCGCCGAAAACAGGCCGGCGATGACGATCTCGGGGAAGGCGCGCAGGAATTCCATCAGCCGCTTGGTGAAGATGCGCAGCGGCCATGAACTCGTCAGGTTGCGGGCGGCAAAGAAGCTCAAAGGCACCGCAAAGACGAAGGCGATGATCGTCGAGATCAGCGCCACGTTGATGGTGACGATCATCAGCTCGAAATATTCGGGAATGTAGAAGGCACCCCAGACGTAGACGCGGCCCTTGTCGAAATTGAATTCCTCGCCGCCCTTGTCGTTGACGCTCGTTATGTCGAACAGCGCGCGCCAAACATCGCTCCAATCCTTGGGGATAAGCCAGCTCAGGAAGTCGAAGAGATGCGGTAGTCGGTCGAAGAAATGGCCGGCATTGCTCTCGTCGGCGAAGCGGACGGAACTGACGAAAGCCGCAATCAGGATAACCAGTCCGAGGATGGTGTAAAATCGGCGCTTGGCCACCATCCGGCCCCAGGCGGTGCCGATCTCCTGCGTGCTCTGCATGTGCGGCTGTGTATCGGCAATAGTCATGGCGCCTCGCCTACTTCATAATTCTATCCTCAAATCGCAATCGATTTGAGGATAGAATTATGCAGCAATTCAAAGTGCTACAGCGTCCTTCGCGCGTCTAAGACGCGCAGCGCTGTCGTCAAAGATAAAGGGCGGCCGTTTCCGGCCGCCCCAGCATTCAAGAGGCCGATCAGCCGCCGATGGCAGCCTTGCGAACTTCAACGACGGCATTGTAGAAGTCGTGCTTGACGGGGGCGTAGCCCTTGTAGTCGCCGCCTTCGACAGCTGCGAAGCACTTGTGATCCTTTTCCGGCAGGGCCGTGAAGAAGGCCGCAAGCTTCGTCTGCCAGTCTTCGCCGAGAGCGTTGCGCACGACGAGCGGGCCGTTCGGGATCAGCGGCGAACGCCAGACTTCGACCAGCTTGTTGGGATCGACGGCGCCCTTGTCGACTTCCTTGCGGAAGGTGCCGGAGGTGTAGCCGTCCTTGAAATCACCGAGGCCCGAGCTGTCGTCGACGGCGACGTCGACCTTGCCGTCATAGGCGGCAAGCAGGTTGTTCTCATGGCCGCCGTTGAATTGCGTCGAGGCGAAGAACTTGTCGTTCGGCATGCCCGTGTCCTTCGGGATCTGCGTCAGCGGAACGAGGTAGCCCGAGGTGGAGTCCGGATCGGCATAGCCGAGCTTCTTGCCCTTGGCGTCCTTGATGTTCTTGATGCCGGAGGACTTCAGCGCCAGGCCGATCGAATAATAGCCCGTCGAACCATCCTTCTGCTGCGTCGTCAGGATCGGGGTAACGGCCTTCGGATCCTTGAGGTAGACGGAGGCGTAACCGGAGGCGCCGAGTTCGGCGAAGTCGAGCGTGCCGCCGAGCAGGCCCTGGATAACGCCGTCATAATCGGCGGCCGGGAACAGCGAGACCTTCTCGAAGCCGAACTCCTGCTTCAGGTGGTCGGCAAGGCAGGCATAGTTGCGCAGGCGATCGGTTTCGTTTTCGCCGCCGAGGATGCCGATGCGGAATTCCTTGAGGTCTGCAGCATGGGCTGCGCCGGCGAGCGCAAAGAGCGCCGTTGCCGCAAAGAGTGCTTTCTTCAACATGTGTCTCTCCTATTGACCGGTGTCCCCGGTCTCCCGTTACGAAGAAGTGTGCCCTTGACGCGGGCGCTCGATCGCGGCCGTCTCCCTCAGAGACCGGCCAGCGCCAGCGGTTGGATGCCGGCGGATTGATTGTCTGCCCGTTCGGGAGCGATATTGATGGAGGTCGAGGTCATCGTTTCGTCGATGCCGGCGCCGTCCTTGTCCCTCCCGTAGATTTCCTTCACCGCTTCGGCGGTCAGCTCTGAGGGCTTGCCGTCGAAGACGACGCGGCCGCCGGCCATGCCGACGATGCGCTCACAATAGTTGCGGGCGGTGTCGAGCGTGTGGAGGTTGGTGATGACGGTGATGCCCTCGCGCTCGTTGATATCGCGCAGCGCATCCATGACGATCTTGGCGTTCAGCGGATCGAGCGAGGCGATCGGCTCGTCGGCGAGAACCATCTTCGGGTTCTGCATCAGCGCGCGGGCGATCGCCACGCGCTGCTGCTGGCCGCCGGAAAGCGTGCCGGCCGCCTGCAGCGCCGTCTGCTCGATGCCGAGGCGTTCCAGCGCTGCGATGGCATGCACACGCTCCTCGCGGGTGAAGATGTTCAGCAGGCTCATGAGCGTCGAGCGATGGTTGAGGCGACCGAGCATCACATTGGTGAGAACATCGAGGCGCGGCACCAGATTGAACTGCTGGAAGATCATCGCGCAATCGCGCTGCCAGTTGCGCAGCGACCGGCCGCGAAGCCCGGAGACCTCGACGCCGGCGAAATGAATGGAGCCGGAGCTCGGCTCCTGCAAGCGGTTGATCATGCGCAGCAGCGTCGACTTGCCGGCGCCGGAGCGGCCGATGATGCCGACCATCTGGCCTTGGGGAATGTCGAGCGTGACGGAATCGACGGCGAGCTTTTTTCCGAACCGACGTGTGACATTCTTCAGCTCGAACATCATGCTTTCCCCTTGCACTCCAGGCCTTGGTCAGCATCGCATTAGTCCCGCTTGATGAACCTCGCATGTCATATTTGTGTAAGTCCTGTCACATATCTCCGCGCTTGTTCCGCACCTATATCGGCGGTTTAACCGCCGTAGCGGGCGAGGAAATCTTCCGCGCTCAGGTTGCGGAAATCCTGAAGCGCCAAGCGCAGCCGGTCATGCTCCCAATCCCACCAGGAAAGCCTGTCCATCCGTTCGCCGATCTCTTTTGAGAAGCGTTCGCGGATAAGTTTGGCCGGCACGCCGCCGACGATCGCATAGGGAGCGACGTCCTTCGATACGACGGCGCCGGCGCCGATCACCGCGCCGTTGCCGACGCTGACGCCGGGCAGGATGGTCACCCCATGACCGATCCAGACGTCGTTGCCGATCGTCACGCGGTTTGCGCGCCGCCAGGCGAAGAAGTCCGTTTCCATGTCGCCGTCCGGCCAATAGTCGGCGGCGCGATAGGTGAAATGATGTAGCGTCGCCCGCCAGGTCGGATGGTTGGTGGCGTTGATGCGCACGGCAGCCGCGATATTGACGAACTTGCCGATCGTCGCACACCAGACGGAGCCATCCTGCATGATGTAGGAATAGTCGCCGAAAGTGGCTTCGCTGATGCGGCAGCGTTCGGAGACCTCGGTATAGCGCCCGAAGGTAGAATCGCTGATCGATGCGGTCTCATGGACATAGGGCTCGATATCAAGCTTGCGGCTCATGCGGCGATCTTTCGAGGAGAGAACTGCTGGACGTCGAGGATGCGGTCGGCGACCGCCTCGCGCACTTCCTCGTCGTGGAAGATGCCGAGAAGGGCGCCGCCGGCCTTCTTCTTCTCGGCGATCATGTCGACGACGACGGCGCGATTGCGAGCGTCGAGCGATGCCGTGGGTTCGTCGAGAAGCAGGATCGTGTGTTCGGTGATGAAGCCGCGGGCGATGTTGACGCGCTGCTGCTCGCCGCCGGAGAAGGTGGCGGGCGGAAGCTGCCAGAGCGCTTCCGGCAGGTTGAGCCTGGCGAGCAACGCGCCGGCTTTTTCCCGTGCAACGCCGGCTTCCTCGCCGCGCGCCACCAGCGGTTCGGCAACCACGTCGATCGCCGCCACACGCGGCACGGTGCGCAGGAACTGGCTGACATAGCCGAGCGTATTGCGCCGCACGTTAAGCACGGTGCGCGGATCGGCGGAGGCCAGATCGACGACGCGGCCGTCATGGCGGATGAGGATCTGGCCGGTGTCGACGGCATAATTGCCGTAGATCATCTTGAGCAACGAGCTCTTGCCGATGCCCGAGGGGCCGCCGAGCACGACGCATTCGCCTGAGGCGACCGAAAAGCCGACATCGGAAACGACAGGCAGCTTGATGCCGTCGCGCAGGTGCATGGTGAAGCTCTTCGAGACTTCGGAAACGACGAGGGGCGTTGGCATGATGTGTTCTTCCTGGTTTTAGACCGTGCGCTCAGACCTGCAGGATCGAGGAGACGAGCAGCTGCGTGTAGGGTTCGCGCGGATCGTCGAGCACCCGGTCGGTGAGCCCGTGTTCGATGACGTAGCCGTCCTTCATCACCATCATCCGATGCGAGAGAAGGCGGGCGACGGCAAGATCGTGGGTGACGACGATGGCCGACAGGCCGAGATCGTTGACGAGCCCACGCACGAGATCAAGCAGGCGCGCCTGCACAGAGACGTCGAGGCCGCCTGTGGGTTCGTCCATGAAGACGAGACGCGGGCCGGTGACGAGGTTGCGGGCGATCTGCAGGCGCTGGCGCATGCCGCCGGAAAAGGCGCGCGGCTGGTCGTCGATGCGGTCGGCGTCGATCTCGACGCGTTCGAGCCAGTCGATCGCCGAGGCGCGGATCTTGCCGTAGTGCCGGTCGCCGATCGCCATCAGCCTTTCGCCGACATTGGCGCCGGCCGAGACCGCCATACGCAGGCCGTCGGCCGGGTTCTGGTGCACGAAGCCCCAGTCGGTGCGCATCAGGAAGCGCCGCTCGGCCTCGTTCATTCGGTAGAGATCGCGGTAACTACCGTCGCGCATGTGGTATTCGACGCTTCCGGTGCTCGGCAGCAGCCGTGTCGAGAGGCAGTTCAGCAGCGTCGTCTTGCCGGAGCCGGACTCGCCGACGATGGCCAGCACTTCGCCGGGCCAGAGTTCGAAGGAAACGTCGCGGCAGCCGATGCGATTGCCGTAGAATTTCGAAACGTTATGGACTTTGAGAAGTGGGATATCGCTCATTCTGCAGCCTCCCGGGCCAGCATCTCGCCGGCATGCCCTTGCGCGCGGCGGTCTTCGCAATGATCGGTGTCGGAGCAGACGAACATGCGCCCGCCCTTGTCGTCGAGGATGACCTCATCGAGGTAGACTTCCTCTGCGCCGCAAAGGGCGCAGGGCTTGCCGAAGCGCTGGATCTCGAAGGGATGGTCTTCAAAATCCAGGCTGACGACGTCGGTATAGGGCGGAACCGCATAGATGCGCTTCTCGCGTCCGGCGCCGAAGAGCTGCAGCGCATCCGACATGTGCATCTTCGGATTGTCGAATTTCGGCGTCGGCGAGGGATCCATGACATAGCGGCCATGAACCTTGACCGGGTAGGCATAGGTCGTGGCGATGCGGCCGTTGCGGGCGATATCCTCGTAGAGCTTCACATGCATGAGGCCGTATTCTTCGAGCGCGTGCATCTTGCGGGTCTCGGTCTCGCGCGGTTCGAGGAAGCGCAGCGGCTCGGGGATCGGCACCTGGTAGACGAGCACCTGGCCGACCTTAAGCTTTTCCTCCGGGATGCGGTGGCGCGTCTGGATGATCGTCGCCTCGCTCGTATGCGTGGTCACCGCGACATTGGCGACCTTCTGGAAGAAGGCGCGGATGGAGACGGCATTGGTGGTGTCGTCGGCACCCTGGTCGATGACCTTCAGCACGTCGTCCGGTCCGATGATCGAGGCCGTCACCTGCACGCCGCCGGTGCCCCAACCATAGGGCATCGGCATTTCGCGCGAAGCGAAAGGCACCTGATAGCCGGGAATGGCGATCGCCTTCAGGATGGCGCGGCGGATCATCCGCTTGGTCTGTTCGTCGAGATAGGCGAAGTTGTAGCTGGCCAGATCGCTCATTCGGCGGCTTCCTTCATGTCTTCGCCACCGTTTCGGGCGGCTTCGAATTCGCGGCGCATGCGGCGGACGAGATCGAGTTCGGCCTGGAAGTCCACATAATGCGGAAGCTTCAGGTGCTCGACGAAACCGGTCGCCTGGACGTTGTCGGAGTGCGAGATGACGAATTCCTCGTCCTGGGCCGGCGCGGTAATGTCTTCGCCGAGTTCTTCCGCGCGAAGCGCCCGGTCGACCAGTGACATTGCCATTGCCTTGCGCTCGCTCTGGCCGAAGACCAGGCCGTAACCGCGGGTAAATTGCGGCGGCGCCTTGGCCGAACCCTTGAACTGGTTGACCATCTGGCACTCGGTAATCTGGATCGTGCCGAGCGAGACGGCGAAACCGAGTTCCGGCACGTCGAATTCCACCTCGACCTCGCCGATGCGGATCTCACCGGTGAAGGGGTGGTTGCGGCCGTAGCCGCGCTGAGTGGAATAACCGAGCGCCAGCAGGAAGCCTTCGTCGCCGCGGGCAAGCGCCTGCAGGCGCAAATCGCGGCTCATCGAGAATTCCATCGGCTCGCGGGTCAGATCGCCGATTTCGTGATCTTCAGGCATGTCGCCGTCGGCCTCGATCAGGCCCTCCTCGCCGAGGATCTCGGAGACACGCATGACGCGGCCGGTCTCGGCCTCACGCCGGGCGGGTTCCTCGATCGCTTCGTCGTGAAGCAACGAGGGATCGAGCAGCCGGTGGGTATAGTCGAAGGTCGGGCCGAGCAGCTGGCCGCCCGGCAGGTCCTTATAGGTCGCCGAGATGCGGCGTTCGATCGTCATAGCGGCCGTGTCGAGCGGCTTGGAATAGCCGAAACGCGGCAGCGTCGTGCGGTAGGCGCGCAGCAGGAAGATCGCCTCGATCATGTCGCCGCGCGACTGGCGGACGGCCAGCGCTGCGAGCCTGCGGTCGAAAAGCGAGGCCTCGGCCATGACGCGGTCGACGGCGAGCGCCAGTTGCGCCACGATCTGGTCGATGCCGATCGCCGGCAGCGACCGGTCGCCGCGGCGGCGGTCGGCAAGCAGGCGGTGAGCATTGGCGATGGCGGCCTCGCCACCTTTGACGGCAACATACATGAGCTCAGATCTCCGTTGCTGTGATCTTGGTGGTACGCGGCAGGCAGAGGAAGCGCTTGCCCGCCGCCAGCACGATGTCGATGCCGCGCGGGAACAGCGCGCGGTTCTCGGTCCACAGCCGCAGAAAGGTTTCCGGCAGGCCGACAGGCGCGATCTCGGTCACGCTCTGAATGCCGGGACCCATCAGCGCCAGTCTGCGCCCGCCCTCGAGTTCGGCGAGTTCGATGATGAGCGTCGTCGAGCGGTCGGGATATTCCTGTGTGCCTGATGCAAAGAGGCCGAAGGGGCAAAGTGCGGTGCCGGCTTCGGTGAAGGCGAAACGCGCCTCGGCCTTTTCGGTGGTCAGCGGCGCGCCGGTGTGGAAGCCGAGCCACTCCGGCACGGCGGATTTCGCCAGTCCCTGGGAAAGCCAGACAGATGTGTCGTGGTCGCAAAGCGTCAGCGCGATCGTGCCGGCGGCGATGCCGAGCGGCGCCGGCGGCGCGATATCGGGCTGAACGGTCTGGATCGTGCCGGGACGGGACATGCCGTCCATCAGCATCTTAAAGACGCTCTGGGCATGGAAGACCGGCTGGGCAAAGCCGCCGGTCAGGGCTTCGGTCTTCATGCCCATCAGTTGTCCCCCCGCACCATGGTGAAGAAATCGACACGGGTCGCCGCCGTCTCGTCGGCCTTGCGGCGTTCGGTCGTGGCGATCCGCTCAGCGATCGGCAAAAGCAGCGCCTTTTCGACGAAATCCTTCGTCGCATCCTCCTGCCAGAGCGCGTCGAAGATCGCCGCAAGCCGGGCCTTCTCACGGTCGGTGCCGAGCGCCTGCGCATGGCCGATCGAGCCGGAATCGAGCCGGACGGTTGCCCGCGTCATCGTCACCTCGCCGAGATTGAAGGGCGCGCCGCCGCCGCCGATGCGGCCGCGGACCATCACCAATCCAGTCTCCGGTCCGCGCACCGGATGCGCCGCAGGCTTTTGCGGCAACGCATCCCAGGCTGCCTGGAGTTCGCTGCGTTCCGCGCGCGCCAGCAGATCGGCGGCGCGTTTGCGCCCGGATGCCGTCTGTGACGCAGCGTCTTTCCTGTCCGCTGAGATCATTGCCGCTTTCCCCAAAATGTCTATTGATATAGACAACTATACAAGCTATCTTTAGTCCTAAATCGATGTCGTGACAAGCGTATGACGTCGTCGGGTTGAAATGACGGGGCAAGGGCGGAATGGCAGGATTGAAACAGGTGCAAAGGCAGACCGGCGTAGCGCTCTGGCGCCAGATCGCCGACCGGATTCGCGAGTCGATCAGTACCGGAACCTATGATGAAACGGGAATGATGCCGCCGGAAACGGTCCTGGCGCTGCAATTCGGCGTCAACAGGCATACTGTGCGCAGCGCTTTGGCGGCCCTGGCGCAGGAAGGCATCGTCCGTGCGGTACAAGGTCGCGGCACACTGATCGAGCGCAAGGAGCGGCTGAATTTCCCGATCACCCGGCGCACACGTTTTACCGCCGGCATCGGCGATCAGGCGCGCGAGATGCGCGGCCTTCTACTTCACGATGTCACGGAGGAGGCGAGCGCGGAGGTGGCCCGCTGGCTGGGCCTGAAGCAGGGGGAAAAGGTGATCCGCCTGGAAACATTGCGCCATGCCGACAAGCGGCCGGTTTCAAAGGCGACCAGC
This sequence comes from Rhizobium leguminosarum bv. trifolii WSM2297, assembly GCF_000271845.1. Next base: position 3,789,681 of record NZ_JH719395.1, read on the forward strand.
TGGTTTCCTGCGAAGCGCTTCACCGGGATCGGCGAGGCCTACCGCAAGCGCGAATCGATTACCAAGGCCTTTGCCGACCTTGGCCTGTCGGACTATGTCCGCGCGACGACCGAGGTGACGGCCGCGCATGCGAGTGCAGCCGATATGGCCGATCTCGAACTCACCCCCGGCGCCATCCTGCTGATCGCCAAGGCGATGAATACCGATCTCGACGGCGTACCGGTGCAATATTCGATCAGCCGCTTCGCGGCCGACCGGGTGCAGTTCACGATCGAGAATTGAGATGTGCCAGCCGCTTCCGGCTGGCACGGGCAACTTGTTTCAATGCGCGCCGGACATGTCGCCGAGCACTTCCTTGGAGGCGACGGTGGAATCCGCCTTCAGCGTGTAGACCATCGGCACGCCGGTGGCGAGATTGAGGGCAAGCACGCCTTCCTTGCTCAGCTTGTCGAGGACCATGACAAGCGAGCGCAGCGAATTGCCGTGTGCGGCAACCAGCACCTTCTCGCCCCTCAGCACGCGCGGAAGGATTTCGGTGAGGTAGTAGGGCCAGACGCGGGCGCCGGTGTCGCGCAGGCTTTCGCCGCCCGGAGGCGGCACGTCATAGGAACGGCGCCAGATATGCACCTGTTCCTCACCCCATTTGGCGCGCGCATCGTCCTTGTTGAGGCCGGAGAGATCGCCGTAGTCGCGCTCGTTCAGCGCCTGGTCGCGGATCGTCTCGAGATCGGGCTGGCCGACCTTGTCGAGGATGAGCTTCAGCGTGTGCTGCGCGCGCACCAGCACCGAGGTGTAGGCGACATCGAATTTGATCCCGTATTCGGCGAGCGCCTTACCGCCGGCATTGGCTTCCTCGATGCCGAGCGCCGTCAGATCGGGATCCTTCCAGCCGGTGAAGAGATTCTTCAGGTTCCAGTCACTCTGGCCGTGGCGAACGAGGACGAGGGTACCGCTCATGAATTAGCCTCCGAAATATCGTTATTGCTAGGAAAGCCCGAGCACGTCGAGCATGGAATAGAGACCCGGCTTCTTGTCGCGCGCCCAGAGGGCCGCCTTGATGCCGCCGCGCGCAAAGATCGAGCGGTCGGCGGCGCTATGCGACAGGGTGACGATTTCGCCTTCTCCGGCGAAGAGCACCGAATGCTCGCCGATGACGGAGCCGCCGCGCAACGTTGCAAAGCCGATCGTGCCGGCCTCGCGGGCGCCGGTATGGCCGTCGCGCACCCGGACCGATTTCGAGGTCAAATCGATGCCGCGCCCCTTTGCTGCGGCCTCGCCGAGGAGTAGGGCGGTGCCGGACGGCGCATCCACCTTGTGTTTGTGGTGCATTTCCAGGATCTCGATATCCCAATCGGCCGGCTCGAGCGCACGCGCCGCCTGCTGGGTCAACACGCTGAGCAGATTGACCCCAAGGCTCATATTGCCTGATTTGACGATGCGGGCATGGCGGGTGGCGGCCGCAATCTTGGCATCGTCGTCGGCCGAACAGCCCGTCGTGCCGACGACATGGACGATGCGGGCCTGCGCGGCGAGGCCGGAGAATTCAACCGTCGCGGCGGGCGAGGTGAAGTCGAGCACGCCTTCGGCATGCAGAAAGGCATTGAGCGGATCGTCGCCGATGATGATACCGGTCGGGCCGAGGCCGGCAATCTCGCCGGCATCCTTGCCGATGAAGGGCGAGCCGCTGCGCTCGACCGCGGCATGCAGCGTCGCGCCCTCGATGGAATGGATGAGCCTGATCAGCGTCTGGCCCATGCGCCCGGCTGCGCCAACCACCACCAGTTTCATCGCAGCATCGCTCATCTCGGTCTCACCAGGTCAGTTTGAATCGGAGGCCGAAGGCCTCTGCAGATTGTTGAGGCGAGCGTAAAGACCGTCGCTGACCTTCGCAAGCGTCTCGTGATTGCCTTCCTCGACGACGCGGCCCTGCTGCATGACGACGATCTTGTCGGCGCGCACCACGGTCGAAAGCCGGTGGGCGATGACGACGACGGTGCGTCCGGTCATCGCCTCGTCGAGCGCCTTCTGCACGGCGGCTTCGGATTCGGTATCGAGAGCCGAGGTCGCCTCGTCGAGCAGCAGGATCGGCGCATTGCGTACCAGCGCACGCGCAATCGACAGCCGCTGGCGTTGACCGCCCGAAAGCGTCACGCCGTTTTCGCCGACCGGCGTGTCGTAACCCTGCGGCTGCGCTGCGATAAAGTCATGCGCATAGGCAAGCCGGGCCGCCTCTTCCACCTCTGCATCGGTCGCTTCCGGCCGGCCGTAGCGGATATTGTCGCGGATCGTGCCCTCGAACAGGTAAGGCTGCTGCGAGACATAGGCGAGCTGATGGCGCAGCGACTTCTTGGTAATGTGGGCGATATCCTGTCCGTCGATCAGAATTTCGCCCTCGCGCGGATCGTAAAAGCGGGGAATGAGGTTGATGACCGTCGATTTGCCGGCCCCCGAAGGACCGACCAGCGCCGTGGTCGCGCCGCCCTCGGCGATGAAGCTCACACCGCTGAGCACGCTCTCATTGCCGTAGCCGAAGGAAACATTGCGGAATTCGATCCTGGCTTGCGTCACCGTCAGCGGCTTTGCGTCCGGCAGGTCGCGCTGGCGTGGCTCCATGTCGAGCAATTCATAAATCATCCGCGCATTGACGACGGCACGCTCCATCTGCACCTGCAGGCGGGCAAGCCGGCGGGCCGGGTCATAGGCAAGCAGCAGCGCCGTGACGAAGGAGAAGAAGGCGCCCGGCGGCACATTGTAATAGATCGACCGGTAGGCGGCATAGGCAAGCACGCTGGCGACGGCAAAACCCGCGAAACTCTCGGTCAGCGGCGAGGTGCGTTCGGAAAGCCGGGCAATCCGGTTCGCCCTGTTTTCGGCGCCTTTGATCAGCTTGGTGACCTTGCGCTCCAATTCGTCTTCCATCGTGAAGGCTTTCACGATGGCGATGCCCTGGATCGTCTCCTGCATGGCGCCGAGAACGTGGCTGTTCAGATGCACCGCCTCGCGCGTCGCCGAGCGCAGCCGCTTGGAAACATAGCGCAGCGCGTAAAGCAGCGGCGGCGCCATGATGAACACCGCAAGGCTGAGCAGCGGATCCTGGAGGATCATCACGGCGAGCAGCGAGATGAAGGTCAGCAGATCGCGCACCGTCGAGGTGATCGTCAGGTTGAGCACATCGCGGATGCCGCTGACGTTCTGGCTGACCTGCGCGGCGATATGGGCAGAGCGGGCTTCGCTGAAAAAGCCGACTGAAAGCGTCATCAGATGCGAATAGAGCCGGCGCTGGTAACGCGCGACGATATCGTTGCCGACCTTGGACAGCGCCACCGCCTGGCCGTAGCTCGCAAAACCGCGCAGCACGAAGGCAATGAAGATCGAAAGACAGATGATCCAGACGACGTCGGCGCGCCGGTTGGCGAAGGCCTCGTCGATGATCGCCCGCATGATCCAGGCGGTAAATGCCGTCGAAAGCGCCACGACGATCAGGCAGGCAATCGCAAAGACATAGCCCCAGAGATGGTCGCGGCCGTTTTCAGCGATGATGCGCTTCAGGATGCCGGTTACGGTATCGCTGCTGACGCTCTGCGTTCTGCTTTCCGCCGCTTCCAAAAATCGGGTTTCCTGTCTCGCACCAAACGCGGCGCAGGGGGCGACGCGTACTTTTGCCGGCTCTATAAAGAGTTGGGATTGGTTTGGCTAGAGCGCCGGGGTCAGCGCCGCCAGCGGCGGCCTTCCGTCGAGACGCCGAAATTCGCCGGCATTCGCGCATAGGAGGAAAGCCCGGCAAGCGCTGCCAGCGGATGCGTCACCACATAGGTCGGGATGGTGCGAAGGAGGCCCGTATGCGGCGCCTTGTCCTCGAAGGCCAAGCGGAATTCCGGTCTCTTCAGCGCCGGCAGGATTTTCTGCGAGATGCCGCCGGAGAGATAGACGCCGCCGCGCGCCATGAACACCATCGCCATGTCGCCCGCCACGCGGCCGAGATAGGTGGCAAACAGCGAGACCGTCTCGACGGCCGCCTTGTCGCTGCCGGCCAGCGCGTGCGAGGTGATGTCGGCCGGATCCTTCATCGTCGGCTGGATGCCGTCGACAATGCAGATGGCGTTGTAGAGGTTGACGAGGCCCCGGCCGCAGAGGATCTGCTCGGCGGAGACGCGGCCCTCGATCGTCTCGATATGCGGAAAGATTTGATAGTCGCGTTTGCTGCGCGGTCCGAGATCGACATGGCCGCCTTCGCCGGGAACCGGGATCCAAGTATGCTGGGCATGCACCAGCCCGCCGACGCCGAGCCCGGTGCCCGGTCCGAGCACGACGCGGGAAGCGATCATGTCGCCGGTGGCGTCGCCGATGCGTTCGCGGTTCTCATCCGAAAGGGCGGCGACTGCGAGCGCCTGCGCCTCGAAATCGTTGACGACGAGCACGTCCTCCATGCCGAGGCCCTCGATCATCGTCTTTGGCCGCACCACCCAGTCGCAATTGGTCAGCGGGATCTCGTCGTCGTTGATCGGGCCGGCGACGGCAAGGATAGCCGAGCGCGGCTGCACGGCTGTTTTGTCAAGCACCCCTTGCTGGATCGCTTCGTCGATCGTGGCGAAATCTGCCGTGCGCACGTTCGGAAACTGCTTCGGCTCGGCATAGGCGTCGCTCAGGATGGAGAAACGGCCATTGGTGCCGCCGATATCGCCGATCAGGATCGGGAAAGGCAGCGGAGCGGTGCTGTTGTTCGGTTTTGGCATGGCCGGTTCCGTGCTGATCAGGCTTCGAGTGTGGGAAGAAGTTTTATAGCGGTCGCGTGGTTGAGCGCCATCGGAATATCGTAAACGATGGCCAGCCGCATCAGCGCCTTGACGTCGACATCGTGCGGCATCGGCGTCAATGGATCGACGAAGAAGATCAGGGCGTCGACCTCGCCGGTGGAAATCAGCGCGCCGATCTGCTGGTCGCCGCCGAGCGGCCCGCTTTTCAATCTGGTGACGTCGAGATCCGGGGCGGCGTCCAGCACGCGCCCGCCGGTCGTGCCGGTGGCGACGATCTTCCAGCGGGAGAGAATATCCCGGTTGGCGCGGGCGAAGTCCGCCATGTCGTCTTTTTTCTGGTCATGCGCAATCAATGCAAGGCATTTGCCGCCGGCCATGAACCCAATCTCCGCCCAAGCATTTCAATCGATTTGACCGCTTCTATACCAAGAATTTGCGATTTGAAAGACAGCGCATCTTGCCTCGGTTTCCAGGCTTTGAGCACCGTCATTGGATCGCCGGTTTATCGTTCGGAACCGGGCCGACATCCGGCAGTGCCCCATCGGGATCGGCGGCCGGCTCTGCTGCCGGCGTGGCAGTCAGCGCGCTTGCCGCAGAAGCTCCGCCGTAAGTGGCGGCCTGCATAGACGCGACGGAAGCGGCATCGAGCACGGCGGCGCAGGCCTTCGGCAGGTCGGAGACCATCATCTCACGCGGCGGTTTCGGCGGCTTGGCGCCGGGCTTCGGCGGTTTCGGCGGCGCCCAGGGTGCCGGCGTGAACCACCAGGCGAGCGACTTGTCGCAGCCGTCGCCGGCGGCAACTGGCGCCTGCGGCGTGCATCCGGCGGCACCGGCTGGGCATTTGATGCGGATGTGGAAATGCGAGTCATGGCCGTATTCCGGCCGAAGCTTGCCGAGATTGGTACGATCCCCCGTCCAGGTGTCGCACATCTTCTTCTTGATCGCCGGATTGACGAAGATGCGTTCCACCTCGGGATAGCTTGCCGCCAACATCAGGAGCCGCGCCCGCGATTGCGTCCACACATTGGGGTCGACGGTCAGGAACTTGTCCTTCTGCAGCATGCTGGTGAAAGGCAGGGTCTCGCGCGCCTCGGCGCTCATGCGGCGCGCCGGCATCGGCGTGAACCAGACATCGGCATCGAGACCGATCTGATGCGAGGCGTGACCGTTGATCATCGGGCCGCCGCGCGGCTGCGCGATGTCGCCGACGAGGATGCCCGGCCACCCGGCATATTTGGCCCCGTCCTGGGAAAGACGTTCGAGCAGCGAAATCATCGCCGGATTACCCCAGCGGCGATTGCGCGAGAGCCGCATCGCCTCCCAGGTCGGCCCGTCGGCCGGCAGCGCCACCGCCCCAGTCATACAGCCCTTGGCGTAAAAACCGATCGGCTGCGCTGGTCCCTGGGTCGGCAGGCCGACGGCACCGAACTGGCCCTTGGCACTGCCGGGGCTCGGCGTCTTCTGCTCGGCGCCGACATCGCCGGCGGCAAGGCTTGCGCCGATTGCGCCGGCAAGCGTCAGTTTGCCGAATGTCCTGAAAGCCTGAGCGAAGCCGAAAGCCATACTGTGTCCTTGAAACGCTGCCGAAGTGATTTGCGTCGAGCCTATCGTGAAAAGAGATTTTGGTGAATCGATGTTTTGGCCGGCGGCGATAGGCGACAGCGGTGACGGATCGCCGCAGCGTTGCGGCCGCCTGCAATTCCGATGATATCTTCAACCTTGACGCGGCCGAGCAAGGTCAAAAATTCGCGAGCCCGGCAAAAACCAAACTCTCTCCTGTTTTTCGCCGGTATTTTTCGTATTGTCGAACCCACCAATAATTAGGGGAAAGCGTGAATGGCGGCTTTGTGGTCGAAGATCGGTTTGTTTCTGACGCTTGCGGGTGCCTTGGCGCCCATGACGGCAACAGCTCAGGACCAACCCTTTCAGATTGGCAGCTCGGTCATCAGCGAGATGAAGTACAAGCCGGGCTTTGCGCATTTCGACTACGTCAATCCCGATGCTCCAAAAGGTGGAGATCTGCGTCTGTCCGCCAGCGGCGCCTTCGACACCTTCAACCCTCTGTTGGCAAAAGGCCAAACAGCGATAGGCCTGTCGCTTGTTTACGACACGCTGATGAAGCCGGCCGATGACGAACTTCTCGTCTCCTACGGTCTGCTTGCCGAGGGGCTATCCTATCCTGATGACGTCTCCAGCGCGACCTTTCGCCTGCGCAAGGAAGCAAAATGGGCGGACGGTCAGCCGGTAACGCCGGAAGACGTCATTTTCAGCCTGGACAAGACCAAGGAATTGAACCCCGTCGCCGGGAATTACTACCATCACGTCGTCAAAGCGGAAAAGACCGGCGATCGGGACGTGACCTTCACCTTCGATGAGAAGAACAACCGCGAATTGCCCAACATTCTCGGACAGTTGATGATTGTGCCGAAACATTGGTGGGAAGCGGCGGGGCCGGATGGCAAACCGCGTGACATTACCAAAACGACGCTGGAGCCGGTGATGGGTTCCGGACCTTACAAGATTGCTTCCTTCTCGCCTGGCGCAACCATCCGTTATGAGCTGCGTGACGACTATTGGGGCAAAGACCTCAATGTGAATGTCGGCCAGAACAATTTCCGCAATGTCATCTACACCTATTTCGGTGACCGCGATGTGGAGTTCGAAGCCTTTCGCGCCGGCAATAGCGACTATTGGCAGGAGACCACGGCTGCGCGCTGGGCGACTGGATATGATTTTCCCGCAGTGAAGGAAGGACGCGTCAAGAAGGAAGAGGTTGCAAATCCCCTGCGCTCCACCGGCATCCTGCAGGCTCTTGTGCCGAATATGCGGCGTGACCTCTTCAAGGATATCAGGGTCCGCAAGGCGCTGAACTACGGCCTCGATTTCGAGGAGCTGAACCGCACCGTTGCCTTCAACAGCTACAAGCGCATCGACAGCTATTTCTGGAACACCGAGCTCGCCTCCTCCGGCTTGCCGCAGGGGCGTGAGCTGGAAATACTGCAAGGCCTGAAGGACAAGGTTCCGCCGGAGGTCTTCACAACGCCATACACCAATCCCGTCGGCGGCGATCCGCAGAAGAGCCGCGACAACCTCCGCAAGGCGATTGCTCTGCTGAAAGAAGCCGGTTGGGAGCTGAAGGGCAATCGCATGGTCAATACCGAGACCGGCCAGCCAATGAGTTTCGAGATATTATTGTCGAGCCCGATGTTGGAGCGCTGGGCGGTGCCCTATGCCAGTAATCTCAAGAAAATCGGCATAGATGCGCGCGTTCGGACAGTCGACGCTTCGCAAGCTGTCAACCGCGAACGCAGCTTCGACTTCGATATGATCTGGAATGTCTGGGCGGAGACGATGAATCCGGGCAACGAGCAGGCCGACTATTGGGGATCCGGCTCGGTCAACCAGCAGGGTTCTCGCAACTATGCCGGCATTGCCAACCCCGCCGTCGACGAACTCATCCGCATGATTATCTTCGCGCCCAACCGCGATGAACAGGTCGCGGCGATCAAGGCGATGGACCGGGTTTTGCTCGCAAATCACTACGTCATCCCGCTGTTCTACCGCGATACCTTTAATATCGCCTATTGGAACACGGTCACGCATCCTGCCGAGTTTCCGGCCTACAGCCTGGGCTTCCCGGAAGCCTGGTGGTCGACCTCGGCAAAATGAGCGGGCTTGCATTGCGTGGGGCCTGGGCTCCAAATGGCGCGAACGAATCACGACACGCCGGCAGCGCCGGCAAGGAAAGGCTGGCGGATTGAGCGGCATTGGACTGGACGGCAGGCAGACGAGAAAAACATTTCCGGAGGCTGAAGGCTGATGGGTGCCTATGTCATTCGCCGCCTGCTTTTGATGATCCCGACCATCGTCGGCATCATGGCAATTTCCTTCATCGTCATTCAATTTGCGCCCGGCGGCCCCGTCGAGCAGGTGATCGCCCAATTGACCGGTCAGGCCGACAGTGCCGACCAGCGCCTGTCCGGCGGTGGCGATCTTCTCGGCGGCGGCGGCAGCGACGAAGGCTCTAGATATCGCGGTGCCCAGGGGCTCGATCCGGAACTGATCGCCAAGCTGGAAAAACAATTCGGCTTCGACAAGCCGCCACTGACCCGTTTTGGCGAGATGATGTGGAATTACATCCGCTTCGATTTCGGCGAGAGCTTCTTCCGCAATACCTCGGTGCTCGACCTCGTCAAGGAGAAGCTGCCGGTGTCGATCTCGCTCGGCATCTGGATCCTGATCTTCTCCTATGCCATCTCCATCCCGCTCGGCATCCGCAAGGCGGTCAAGGATGGATCGACCTTCGATGTCTGGACGTCGGGCGTCATCGTCGTCGGTTACGCTGTACCGAGCTTCCTCTTCGGCATTCTCCTGATCGTGCTTTTCGCCGGCGGCTCCTTCTATGACTGGTTTCCGCTGCGCGGTCTGGTTTCCGATAATTTCGACCAGCTGGCCTGGTGGCAGAAGCCGCTCGACTATTTCTGGCACCTCACCTTGCCGCTGATCTCGCTTTCGCTCTCCGCCTTCGCGACGACGACGCTTCTGACCAAGAACTCCTTCATCGAGGAGATCAAGAAGCAATATGTCGTCACCGCCCGCGCCAAGGGCCTGAACCAGCGGCAAGTGCTCTACGGTCATGTCTTCCGCAATGCCATGCTGATCATCATCGCCGGTTTTCCCGGCGCTTTCATTTCGGCTTTCTTCACCGGTTCGCTGCTGATCGAAAACATCTTCTCGCTGGATGGCCTCGGCCGCCTCGGCTATCTCTCGGTCATCAACCGCGATTACCCGATCGTCTTTGCCACGCTCTACATCTTCTCGCTGCTCGGCCTCGTCGTCAGCCTGGTTTCCGACCTGATCTATACCTGGATCGATCCGCGCATCGATTTCGAGCGGAGGGATGTCTGATGGACGCCGCCGCAAATCCTGCTGTCGCAACACCCGTCAAGCCGCCGCGCAAGGGCCTGCTGTCGCCAACCAATATTCGCCGCTGGCAGAATTTCCGGGCGAACGGCCGAGGTTACTGGGCGCTTTGGCTGTTTCTGGTGTTGTTCGTGCTCAGCCTGTTTGCCGAGTTCCTCGCCAACGACCGGCCGATTATCGCCTCCTACAAGGGCGAGATCCTGTTTCCGGTTATCATCGACTATCCCGAGGAAAAGTTCGGCGGCTTCCTGGCCGAGACTGACTACCGTTCCTCGGTGATATCGGAGGAGATCAATGCGAATGGCTGGATGATCTGGCCGCCGATCCGCTATTCCTACCGCTCCGTCAATTCCAACATTCCGCATTCGGCGCCGACCGCCCCCTTCTGGCTGATGACCAAGGAGGAACGCTGCGCCGGTTATCCGCAAGGCGTGAACGATCCGGATTGCACGCTTGGCAATCTCAACTGGCTCGGCACCGACGATCAGGCGCGCGACGTTCTGGCACGCGTCATCTACGGTTTCCGCATATCTGTGCTCTTCGGCCTGGTGCTGACCATCTGCTCGGCGATCATCGGCGTGACGGCAGGTGCGGTACAGGGTTATTTCGGTGGCTGGACCGATCTGCTGTTGCAGCGCTTCATCGAGATCTGGTCGTCGATGCCGGTGCTTTACATCCTGCTCATCATCGCCGCACTCCTGCCGCCCGGCTTCTTCGTGCTGCTCGGCATCATGCTGCTTTTCTCCTGGGTGGGTTTCGTCGGCATCGTGCGCGCCGAATTCCTGCGTGCCCGCAATTTCGAGTATGTCCGCGCCGCCCGCGCGCTCGGCGTCAACAACCGCACCATCATGTGGCGCCACCTGTTGCCGAATGCCATGGTTGCGACGCTCACATTCCTGCCTTTCATCCTCTCCGGCTCGATCACCACGCTGACCTCGCTCGATTTCCTCGGCTTCGGCATGCCGCCGGGTTCCCCGTCGCTTGGTGAGATGATCGCCCAGGGCAAGGCCAACCTGCAGGCGCCATGGCTGGGGCTGACGGCATTCTTCGCCATGTCGATCATGCTGTCCCTGCTGATCTTCATCGGCGAAGCCGTGCGCGATGCCTTCGATCCGAGGAAGACGTTTCAATGAGTGACATGACAGAACCGCTGCTCTCCGTCCGCGATCTCTCGGTTGCCTTTCATCAGGGCGGCGAGACGTCGCTTGCCGTCGATCATATCTCCTTCGATATCGCCAAGGGCGAAGTCGTGGCGCTTGTCGGCGAATCCGGCTCCGGCAAATCGGTTTCGGCCAACTCGATCCTGCAGCTCTTGCCCTACCCCTCGGCAAGCCATCCTTCCGGCGAGATCCTGTTCAAGGGCAAGGACCTTCTGAAGGCGTCGGAGCGGGCGCTGCGCGAGGTGCGCGGCAACGACATCACCATGATCTTCCAGGAGCCGATGACCTCGCTCAATCCGCTTCACACGATCGAGAAGCAGATCGCCGAGATCCTGGCACTGCACCAGGGTCTCAGCGGCCAGTCGGCGCGACAGCGCATCCTGGAATTGTTGAATCAGGTTGGCATCCGCGAGCCGGAGAAGCGGTTGAAGGCCTATCCGCATGAACTCTCCGGCGGCCAGCGCCAGCGCGTGATGATCGCCATGGCACTTGCCAACCGGCCGGAATTGCTGATCGCCGACGAGCCGACCACCGCGCTCGACGTCACCGTGCAGGCGCAGATCCTCGAACTGCTCCGCCAGTTGAAGGCCGTGCACGGCATGTCGATGCTGTTCATCACCCACGATCTCGGCATCGTACGCAAATTCGCTGATCGCGTCTGCGTCATGACCAAGGGCAGGATCGTCGAAACCGGAACGGTCGAGGAGGTCTTCGCCAACCCGAAACACGAATACACCCGCCACCTTCTCGCCTCCGAACCGCGCGGCGAGCCGCCGATCGCCGATCCGTCGAAACCGATGGTGATGGAAGGTTCGGACATTCGCGTCTGGTTCCCGATCAAGGCCGGGCTGATGCGCCGCGTCGTCGATCACGTCAAGGCGGTCGACGGCATCGACCTTTCGCTGCGCGCCGGGCAGACTCTCGGCGTCGTCGGCGAATCCGGCTCCGGCAAGACCACGCTCGGCCTGGCGCTTACCCGGCTGATTTCTTCGCAGGGGCGGATCGCCTTCGTCGGCAAGGATATAGCCGGCTATTCGTTCAGCGAGATGCGGCCGCTGCGCAACCAGTTGCAGGTGGTCTTTCAGGATCCCTACGGCTCGCTCAGCCCCCGCATGTCGGTCGGCGATATCGTCGCAGAAGGGCTGAAGGTGCATGAGCGCGCGTTGACATCGGAAGAGCGCGACCAGCGCGTCTGCTGGGCGCTGGAGGAAGTCGGTCTCGATCCCCTGACCCGCTGGCGTTATCCGCACGAATTCTCCGGCGGCCAGCGCCAGCGCATTGCTATTGCCCGCGCCATGGTGCTGAAGCCGCGCTTCGTCATGCTCGACGAGCCGACCTCGGCACTCGATATGAGCGTGCAGGCCCAGGTGGTCGATCTGCTGCGCGATCTGCAGAAGAAGCATGACCTCGCCTATCTCTTCATCAGCCACGACCTGAAGGTGGTGAAGGCGCTCGCCAACGACGTCATCGTCATGCGTTTCGGCAAAGTGGTGGAGCAGGGCCCGTCAGCGGAAATCTTCCGCGCGCCGAAGGACGATTACACCAGGGCGCTGATGGCCGCCGCCTTCAACATCGAGGCGGTGCCGACGCCCGCCGTGCAGCAGTAAAGAGATCATGTCCGCACATCCTCCCGTTCTCGTCGATATCAAATTCAATCCCGAAGGCGTCGCCCGCGTGCTGAAGACGGCCTTTGCCGATCGCGGCAGCATCAATCTCGCCGATCCGGGCGATCGGGCGCGGGATCTCCGCGAGGCCGAATACGCGCTTCTCTGGAAGCCGGATGCCGACCTTTTCGCGCGGGCGCCGAACCTCAAGGTGATTTTCTCGGGCGGCGCCGGCGTCGACCATATCATCGGCATGGACGGGCTGCCCGAGATCCCGATCGTCCGTTTTGTCGATCGCAGCCTGACGACCCGGATGAGCGAATGGGTGGTCATGCAATGCCTGATGCATCTGCGTGGGCAGTACGCCCATGACAGCCACCAGCGGCAGCGCCAATGGGCCAAGCTGATCGCGCCGGAGGCGGCGGAGGTCACGGTCGGCGTCATGGGTCTCGGCATTCTCGGGCTGGATGCGGTCGCCAAGCTGAAGGTGATGGGTTTCAACGTCATCGGCTGGTCGCGCACCCGCAAGCAAATCGACGGCGTCGAAACCTTCGATGCCGGCGCGTTGGACGAGTTCCTCGGAAAGACCGACATCCTCGTCGGCCTGCTGCCGCTGACGCCGGAGACGACGGGCTTCTATGATAGCGGGCTATTCAACAAACTCCGCAGCAACGGCGCGCTCGGAAAGCCGGTCTTCATCAATGCCGGCCGCGGTAAGAGCCAGGTCGAGGCCGATATCGTTTCCGCTGTCCGCAACGGTACCCTCGGCGGTGCGTCCCTCGATGTCTTCGAGGTGGAACCGCTCGGCCCCGACAATCCGTTGTGGGAATTGGAAAATGTCTTCATCACGCCGCACGACGCGGCGGTCTCCGAAGAAAACGCCCTGTTCCGTCATGTCGAGATGCAGATCGCCCGTTTCGAGCGCGGCGAGCCGCTGCAGTTCGTGGTCGATCGCGCCGCCGGCTATTAGAGCCTTTCCGGGTTAGATTGAAGCATTCTGTTGGCTCAAACGGAGTCGGATGGTCGACCGGCCGGCGCGCGTCGTAGCCCGGCTCTACGGCCAAGCCGGCCGGTCGATCAGCCGGCCCGTTTCAGCCAACCCTCCCGCAGATTTGCCTTGGCAAATCTGCAAGACTTAGAAATTGCCGGGCGCACTTATCGCTTCGCCATGCGAAGCGGTGCGGCCGGTGGGCCGGGCATCTCTAGCCAGGATCAAAGGCGATCGGCTCGGACGTACCAAAGGGTATGCCCTTCGCCAATCGCCTTTGCCCTGACGAAAATGTGCTCCGGCAGAATGCTTCAATCTAACCCGGAAAGGCTCTAAGCCTCCCGGAACCTTCCAGACGGCCACCCGTTTCCTCTGCTGAAATTCTTCGCTGGCCGGATATGCCGGTCATGACGGCGGAAGGAGACGATGATGGCGCATCAGACGGAAACACGCTGGGAAAAGTCCGACGGCCAGCTCCACAAGGAAGAGCAGATCCCGACGGTGAAGGCCAAGCAAGGGCGCACGGGTTATCGCATTCTGCTGGTGCTGGTCGCCGCGCTGGTGCTCGCCTTCGTGGTTTGGATCCCCGTCGAGATCTGGGGCAAGCGCGAGGCAAACCAGGTGGCGCCGCAGCAGCCCGGCCAGCAGTTGCAGTCGCAGCAGCCCGCCACGGCACCGGCGCCGACACTGCAAAATGGCACTGCGGTTCCGACCGAGACCGAGAACACTGCGCCGGCTGCTCCTGGCGTCACGCCCGCAGCACCGGCCCAACCCGCAGCACCGGCGCAATGAGCATCCGGCAGGTGACCTCTCACATCCCGCCGCCGTACCGCGGCGGGATGTTTATTGATTTGTCTGGACTTTCTCTGCCGATTTTTCGATAAGAAGGCGCACGAGCCGGTTTCGTGCGCCGGCCCCGCACTTGGCAGCACGCGGGAATTTGGCAGCACCTGACCGGAGTGGACAGGGGCGGGAATTTCATGGCCAGGACCGATATCGCAAGACGCGTCTACAATCACGCTTGGAAGCTCGATCCGATCGTCCGCAGCCTGATCGATACCGACTTCTATAAGCTGCTGATGCTGCAGATGATCTGGAAGCTTTATCCCGACGTCAACGCGTCCTTCACCCTCATCAACCGCACCAAGCGCGTGCGCCTCGCCGATGAGATCGACGAAGGCGAATTGCGCGAGCAGCTCGATCATGCCCGCACCCTGAAGCTCTCCAAGAAGGAGATGATCTGGCTGGCAGGTAACAGCTTCTACGGTCGCGCGCAGATCTTCGAGCCGGAATTCCTCGCCTGGCTTTCCAACTTCCAGCTCCCCGAATACGAGCTGTCGAAGAAGGACGGGCAATATGTGCTGGATTTCCATGGCTCCTGGAAGGAAACCACGATGTGGGAAATCCCGGCGCTCGCCATCGTCAACGAGCTGCGGTCGCGCTCGGCGATGAAGGCGCTCGGCCCCTTCACCCTCGATGTGCTCTATGCCCGCGCCAAGGCGAAGATGTGGTCGAAGGTCGAACGGCTGAAGGAACTGCCGGGCTTGCGTATCTCCGATTTCGGCACCCGCCGCCGTCACAGTTTCCTCTGGCAGCGCTGGTGCGTCGAGGCGCTGAAGGAAGGCATCGGCCCGGCCTTTACCGGGACCAGCAACGTCTTGCTGGCGATGGATTCCGATCTCGAGGCCGTCGGCACCAATGCCCATGAGCTGCCGATGGTGGCGGCGGCCCTTGCGCAAACCGATGAGCAGTTGCGCAACGCGCCCTACAAGATCCTGCGCGACTGGAACAAGCTTTATGGCGGCAACCTTCTGATTGTCCTGCCGGATGCCTTCGGCACCGCCGCATTCCTGCGCGATGCGCCGGAATGGGTGGCGGACTGGACAGGCTTTCGCCCCGACAGCGCCCCGCCGATCGAAGGCGGTGAAAAGATTATCGACTGGTGGAAGAAGATGGGCCGCGATCCGCGCCAGAAGCTCTTGATCTTCTCCGACGGTCTCGATGTCGACGCCATCATCGATACCTACCGGCATTTCGAAGGTCGCGTGCGCATGAGCTTCGGCTGGGGCACCAATCTGACCAATGATTTTTCCGGTTGCGCGCCGACCGAAATATCAGGCCTCAACCCCATCTCCGTCGTCTGCAAGGTCAGCGACGCCAATGGCCGGCCGGCAGTCAAACTGTCTGACAATCCGCAGAAGGCGACCGGCGAACCGGCAGAGGTCGAGCGCTACCTGAAATTCTTCGGTGCCGAGGACAGGATCGATCAGACCGTCCTGGTGTAGGTTTGGGACAGGGGCTGCCATTGCGTGGTGGACTGTTATGCCCGGCCATCGCATCCTCGATCGACCAACCGAAGCGCCAGGCGTCGAACATCGAATACCATTCCTGGAAATCGGTGATCGGCAGGATATCCGGCTTCGACATCGGATTGTCGGCCAGGCTGCGGCCACGTGCGCGGTCCCGTACGCCACGCTCCTGCATCTCAAGCAGCGTCTCGAACATCATCACCCCCTCGGTTCTATCCGATCGATTCATGCAATCATTCTAATAAAGCATTGTCGAGTCCGGATTCGAGAATTGGGGTTTTTCACAGGATTAGCCCCAAATCGCTAGTTCGGGGGCTAGAGCAATTCCAGGAAAAGTGCGAAGCGGTTTTCCGCCCGGAATTGCGTAAAAACAAAAAGTTAGAGTGGTTCAGCGCTTCCGTGAAAACCTGAACCGCTCTAGTGCAGACCGGAACGGTCCGGGATCATGCGATCATGATCAACGACAATGTCGGGAGGCCCGGCTTCCTGGCTGGGGTCCGCCACCGGGCCTCCCGGCTAGCCGACCTTGAACAAGCCGGCAGCGCCGACACGTTGCCGCCTTTCGGCCGGCGCGATCCAACCAAGATGATGGGGAAGGTTAAAGGACAGTTAATATCCACCGGGACCTGTGCCGATCCCGCGCACGCCTGCCCGTGGGCCGGCGGCATTCCTCGGCTGGTCAGGCAGCTCTCCGAAACCGGGTTCTGATCCGGTCGAGGTAATAATGGCCGGGAGACGGCGCCGCCGTCATCGCATGGGCTTCCGAGGACGGCACGCCTTCGAATAGACGTTCCTCGCCATTCTTGAAAAAAATCCTGAGCCGTCCGTCTTCCTGGCTGAAATAGACGGATTTGATGATCTTCGACTTCACCGAAAGTTCTTCCACCTGTTTAATCTCCGTTTTTTAGTTTGGCAGAAGATAAACTCAAACGTGCAAAGACGCGGTGAAGCGGAATGGTAAAAATTCTGGAATCCTCGGAATGCTGTCGGCTCCCTTGGTTCCACAATGTTCATGACACTCCCCGCATTTGACAGCGTCATATTTTAATGACGATATCTTCGACTCAGCGCGAGCGGCAGGTGGCAGGGGTGACAATGCTAGGTGAAACGATTTCTTTTGTAAGACATAATCTAGCTCTTGTTTGTTTATTTGTTGGATTAAGTTGTGCGATAATAGTATTTTCTGAGTATAGCGAGAGCCGTAGCGGCGGTTCCACTCAGTTTTTTATTGCGCTATATATAGGCTATTGCGTCCAAAGTACCATATTGAACGGAACCGGGCGAGTGCAGATCGGCCGGGGCATGGTTGGGTTTGGCAGCTACATCTGGAAAAATTTGCTTATCCTGCTTCTTGTTTTGGGTGTCGCAATCGGCGTCCCTCTTGCATCCGGCGCCGCTTCCTTTTCAATGGGCGCATTTTTACTGTTATGCGGCGGGCTGTTCGCAATTATCTATCCGTTGCTCCTCGCCCTTGTCGGAACCTGGCCGACTGCCGGAATAGCAGGTTCGAAGAGCGGACTTGCAGATGCCTTTGCCAAGGGCAAACATAGCTTCCTTCCAACCTTTCTGCGCCTGTTTGCGGGGATTATTCTTCCCTCTATGGTGTCGTTTCTGTTGCTAGCCGTAGCGGCGTCGATGTCATACGAAGCGGATGCTGTCTTTCAAGGTGGAAAAATAAGCCCGGTGGCTTTGGTGCTCCTGATTGTTTCTCAAAGCCTGGGCACATTTGGATTATGCTATGCCTCGGTGGTTTTGGCTCGCAAATTCCAGTTTTCCGAGTTCGCACGGAACTCCCCTCAAGGAGATGCCGTCTCAGAAATATTCCGCTAGACATCCAGAGCCGTGATGACCCGGATGCTTTTCGGCCGGCAATCTGACGGCTCTCAGCCTCGATCGCGGCTCATTCTTTGCGAGCGAATGGCTCCGGAACCCATCCGATTTGAGGCTGTTTTGTCATGGTTCGAGAGAATCGCAGATACCTGGAACGCCAGATGTTCTCCGGCTTGCAGCGCCTTGGGCGCGCAATCGATTTTCTTGAAAGCTCGCGGCGCCGCTAAAGACGCAAGGGTTCCACGTGCCCGACCTGAGAGAGAAGGGGTATGGCGGACAGGGTGGGATTCGAACCCACGGTACGCTTTCACGTACACACGCGTTCCAGGCGTGCGCCTTAAACCACTCGGCCACCTGTCCTTCTTGGGCGTTCGCGCCTGGATAGGAGCAAATCGTCGGAACGGCGCGATATATACCGATGAATTTTTGTCGATCAACCGAAATCTAACAGTTTTTTGACTTCTTCAGATAAAACTCGCCTCCGCCCGTCCATTGTGCTTCACCCCATCGACGCCTATGTAATTCTCAAGGTGAGGAATGGCGCGGCCGGCCGGGATTGTCCGGCATATCGAGCGTCGGAGGAATTGATGCGTTTCCTGTTGCGTCTGGCCAGCCTTGTCGCGCTAGCGGCGGCCGTTATTGCCGGGACCATCGATTCGATCCAATCGGTTGCTGCGTCCGCAGTGGTGGTGACGCCGATCTCCGATGCCTGGCAGGATGTGAGTCCGACAACCCTCACGTCGCTGCAATCCTCCCTTTCCTATTATATCCACCCACGTTTCTACGCCTTCATCTTCCAGTGGCTGATGCTGCAGCCGGCCTTTGCCGTTTTCCTGGTAATCGCGCTGCTTCTCTGGATGGTCGGCTATAAGAAGTCGCCGGTGGCCGGTCGCTTCACTGCATAGGCAAGCCGGTTTGGCGCCGCGACCCGGCCGGAATCCGATCGGCCGCCAGTGTTTTCGTCATCCCGACATGCTGTCGGATTGGCTGGAAATTTTGCATTCCGGCGGCGGAAATGTCTAAAAATCAATCCCGCAGAGATGATTTTCGGCAATTGCTGCAAATCTTTACCAGCCGAAAAATTTCTGGTGAATTTTTCCGTGAGCCATGCAAGGATGCGCGCAGCCAGGCCTCCGGGGGGAGGTCGGTGGTTCCGCAGACATGTCCGAAAAGGGCTTGCGGGAGGACCCCTAACGAATAGCAACAACAGGGCTGCACAATGAAAAAATCCCTTCTCACTCTCCTTGCCGTGGCTGCCATGTCGACGACGGCGCTTGCCGCCGATGTCAAGCCGGCGCTGGTTTACGGCACCGGCGGGAAGTTCGATAAGTCTTTCAACGAAGCGGCCTATAACGGCGCCGAGAAGTTCAAGGCCGAGACCGGCATTGCCTATCGCGACTTCGAGCCGACCGGCGACACCCAGGGCGAACAGGCCATCCGCAACTTCGCAAGCCGCGGTTTCAATCCGGTGGTTGCCGTTTCTTTCGCCTGGACGTCGGCGATCGAGAAGGTCGCAGCTGAATTCCCCGATACCAAGTTTATCATCGTCGACTCCGTCGTCGATAAGCCGAACGTCCGCTCGGTGGTCTACAAGGAAGAAGAAGGCTCCTACCTCGTCGGCGTTCTCGCCGGCATGGCGTCGAAGACCGGCAAGGTCGGCTTCGTCGGCGGCATGGACATCCCGCTGATCCGCAAGTTCGAATGCGGCTACGAGCAGGGCGCGCGCGCCGCCAAGGCCGATGTCGAAGTTTTCCAGAACATGACCGGCACCACGGGTGCGGCTTGGAATGACCCGGTTCGCGGTGGCGAGCTCACCAAGAACCAGATCGACCAGGGCGCCGATGTCATTTACGCGGCAGCCGGCGCTACCGGCCTCGGCGTTCTGCAGACCGCCGCCGACAACAAGAAGCTGTCGATCGGCGTCGACAGCAACCAGAACCATCTGCATCCGGGCTCGGTCCTGACCTCGATGGTCAAGCGCGTCGATCTCGCCGTTTACAACGCCTATAGCGACACCAAGAACGACAAGTTCACCGGTGGCGTCCAGGCGCTCGGCGTCAAGGAAGACGGCGTTGGCGCCGCGATCGACGACAACAATAAGTCGCTGATCACACCGGAAATGCAGGCCGCCGTCGACAAGGCCAAGGCCGATATCATTGCGGGGACCATCAAGGTTCACGACTATACCTCGGACAATGCTTGCCCGAAGTGATCCGCGCCCTGATGTAATCGACGATTGAGATCGGGCGTATGGCGGAGGGTATTTTCGCCATACGCCCTTTTCTTATTTGGAGCCTGCAGTGACAGATAAGCCCGCTATCGAGCTTGTCGGCATCGATAAGAAATTCGGTGCCGTCCATGCCAACAAGGACATCAACCTCACCGTTGCCAAGGGAACGATCCACGGCATCATCGGTGAAAACGGCGCCGGCAAATCGACGCTGATGTCGATCATCTATGGTTTTTACCATGCCGACAGCGGCGAGATTCGCGTCAACGGCAATCCGGTCACCATCCGTGACAGCCAGGCGGCGATCGCCACCGGCATCGGCATGGTGCATCAGCATTTCATGCTGGTCGATAATTTCACGGTGCTCGAGAATATCATGCTCGGCGCCGAAGGCGGCATGCTGCTGGCGAGAGGCGTTGCATCGGCCCGCGCCGAACTCAAGCGGCTGGAAACGGAATACGGCCTCGAGGTCGATCCGGACGCGCTCATCGAAGAACTCCCGGTCGGTCTGCAGCAGCGCGTCGAAATCCTGAAAGCCATGTATCGCGGCGCCGAGATCCTGATCCTCGACGAGCCGACGGGCGTGTTGACGCCGGCCGAAGCCGATCACCTCTTCCGCATCCTCAAGGTGCTGCGCGACCAGGGCAAGACGATCATCCTCATCACCCACAAGCTGCGCGAGATTATGGCGATCACCGACACGGTCTCCGTCATGCGCCGCGGCGAGATGGTCGCCACCCGCAAGACGGCCGAAACGACGGTGGAGGAGCTTGCCGAGCTGATGGTCGGCCGCCGCGTGCTGCTGCGCGTGCAGAAGGGCGAGGCGAATCCAGGCGCCCCCGTTCTCTCCGTCCGCAATCTCTCGGTCAAGGACAATCGCGGCGTCACCATGGTCGACAATGTTTCCTTCGACGTGCGTGCCGGCGAGATCGTCGGCATTGCCGGCGTCGCCGGCAATGGCCAGTCCGAATTGCTGGAGGCGATCGCCGGCATCCGCAAGCCCGCCTCCGGCGAAATCCTTCTCGACGGCCAGACGATCGACAAGGCCGATCCCGCCCGGCTGCGCGAACTCGGCCTCGCCCATATTCCCGAAGACCGCCATCACATGGGTCTGGTTTTGAAGTTCGAGGAATACGAAAATTCCGTACTCGGTTATCACCGCCGTCCGGGCTACAGCCGCGGCCCGCTGCTTGATCTCGAAGCGATCCGCAGGGATGCGATGGAGAAGATCGAAAAATACGACATCCGCCCGCCGAACCCGCGGCTGAAGACGGCGAATTTCTCCGGCGGCAACCAGCAGAAGATCGTCGTCGCCCGCGAGATCGAACGTGACCCGAAGATGCTGATCATCGGCCAGCCGACGCGCGGCGTCGATATCGGCGCCATCGAATTCATCCATCGCCGGATCATCGAAATGCGCGATGCGGGCAAGGCGATCCTGCTTGTCTCCGTCGAACTCGATGAAATCCGCTCCCTTTCAGACCGTATCCTTGTCATGTTTGCCGGCCATGTCGTCGGCGAGAAGACGCCCGATGCCGGTGAACAGACCCTCGGCCTGATGATGGCCGGCATTGCCGCGTGAGGCCTTTATGAGCACTGCTTCCGTTCCGCTGCCAAACTGGATCAACTACGGTCTGATCCCGCTCTTGAACCTCATCGTCGCCTTCCTAATCTCAGGCCTGGTCGTCTGGCTGATCGGTGAGAGCCCGCTCGCTGCGCTGTCACTGCTGATCGAAGGCGCGTTCGGCAGCGGTGAGGGCATCGGCTTCACGCTGTACTACGCGACGAGTTTCATCTTCACCGGCCTCTCGGTGGCTGTTGCCATCCACGCCGGTCTGTTCAACATCGGCTCGGAAGGCCAGGCCTATGTCGGTGGGCTGGGCTGCGCGTTGGTGGCACTGGCGCTCGATCGTTACGTGCCGTGGTATGTGACGATGCCGATCGCTGTTGTCGGAGCCGGCCTCTTTGGTGCGGCCTGGGCCTTTATCCCCGCTTTCCTGCAGGCCAAGCGCGGCAGCCATATCGTCATCACCACGATCATGTTCAACTATATCGCCGCCGCCCTCATGGTGTATCTTCTGGTGCACGTGTTGATCGTGCCGGGCAAGATGGCGCCGGAAACCCGCACCTTTCTAGAAGGCGGGCAATTGCCGAAGCTTGGCTGGATCATGCAGATGTTCGGCGCCAAGCTGGGTGCTGCCCCGTTCAATGTTTCCTTCATCATCGCCCTTGTTGCCGCCTGGTTTGTCTGGATACTCATCTGGCGTACCAAGCTTGGCTTCGAGATGCGCACACTGGGCGTGAGTTCGACGGCGGCAGCCTATGCCGGCATTCCCTACGCGCGTATCGTTATCATCGCCATGCTCATTTCCGGCGCGCTCGCCGGCATGATGGCGCTCAATCCCGTCATGGGCTCTTCCGCCCGGCTGCAGGTGGAGTTCGTCGGCGGCGCCGGCTTCGTCGGTATCGCCGTTTCGCTGATGGGCCGCAACCATCCGCTCGGCATCATCTTTTCCGCCATCCTTTTCGGCATTCTTTATCAGGGCGGCGACTGGATCTCCTTTGAGATGCCGAACATCACCCGCGAGATGATCCTGGTCATCCAAGGTCTGGTGATCCTGTTTGCCGGCGCTCTGGAATATATGTTCCGGCCGGCGATGGTGCATCTCTACCAACAGTTCAAGCGAGCCTGAGGAGCGGACGATGGATTATTATGACATCTTCATCAGCGTTCTGAGCTCGACGATTCGCCTGTCGATCCCGCTGATCTTCACCGCCCTTGCCGGTCTGTTTTCGGAACGTGCCGGCATCTTCGATATCGGTCTCGAGGGCAAGATGCTGGGCTCGGCCTTTGCCGCCGCCTGCGTTGCCTATCTGACCGATTCCGCCTGGCTCGGGCTCGGCGCCGGCATCGCCTGTTCGGTGGCGCTCAGCCTGGTGCACGGCTTTGCCTCGATCACCAACCGCGGCAACCAGATTGTCTCGGGTGTGGCGATCAATTTCTTCATCGCCGGCATCACCATCGTGCTTGGCCAGGCCTGGTTCGGCCAGGGTGGGCGCACGCCGCAGTTGCCGCCGGATGCGCGCTTCGCGCCGATTATCCTGCCCGGCGCCGATGCCATCCGCGACGTACCGATCGTCGGCCCGCTCTATGCCAACGTCATATCCGGCAACAATATCCTCACCTATCTCGCCTTCCTCGCCGTACCCTTTTCCTGGTGGGTGCTGTACCGCACACGCTTCGGCCTCCGGCTGCGCGCCGTCGGCGAAAATCCGGGTGCGGTAGATACCGCAGGGATCTCGGTCGCTTGGCTGCGCTATCGCGCCGTCATGTGCGCCGGCATCCTCTGCGGCTTTGCCGGCACCTATCTGGCGATCGCCCAGTCGGCCGCCTTCATCAAGGACATGTCGGCCGGCAAGGGCTATATCGCGCTCGCCGCCCTCGTCTTTGCCAAGTGGAAGCCGGTGCCTGTGATGTTTGCCTGCCTGCTCTTCGGCTTCCTCGATGCGCTGGCGAACTTCATGCAGGGCAAGCAGGTGCCGCTGATCGGCGAAGTGCCGGTTCAGGTCTTCCAGGCGCTGCCCTATATCCTCACCTGCATCCTGCTTGCAGGCTTCATCGGCGTCGCGACCCCGCCGAAGGCCGGCGGCGTGCCCTATACGAAGGAACGTTGATCATGTCCCACGATCTGTTCGAAGCCGCCCGCGGCGCCATGGCCTTTGCCCATGCGCCCTATTCGAAATTCCCGGTCGGTGCCGCGATCCGCGCCGAGGACGGCAAGGTCTATATCGGCGCCAACATCGAAAACCTCTCCTTTCCGCAAGGGTGGTGCGCCGAACCGACGGCGATCGGCGCCATGATCATGGGCGGCGCCAAAAAGATCATCGAAATGGCCGTTATCGCCGAGAAGCTGCCGCTCTGCCCGCCCTGCGGCGGCTGCCGCCAGAAGATCTCCGAATTCGCCTCGAAGGACACAAAGATCTATCTCTGTGATGAGGCGGGCGTGAAGAAGGTGATGACGATGGAAGAGCTGCTTCCCTTCAGCTTCGAGACGGAACTCGGATGAAGGCGACGGTCAACCTGCTTGCCGCATTGTTCGGCGGTATCAAGCCGCGGCATGGCATCGTGCTCGGCTCCGGTCTCGGCTCCCTCGTCGCTCAGCTGGACGGCGCCGTCCGCGTTCCCTATCGCGATCTGCCGGGCTTTCCCGTCAGCGCCGTCTCCGGCCATGCGGGCGAGGTCGTGGCCGGCCGTCTCGGTGGCCAACCCGTGGTCATGCTCTCCGGCCGCGTGCATTATTACGAGAAGGGCGACGCCAACGCCATGCGGCTGCCGATCGAGGTGCTGAAGGCGTTGGGTGTCGAGGCGCTGATCCTGACCAATTCGGCCGGATCGCTACGCGACGACATGCCGCCCGGTTCGGTGATGCAAATCACCGATCATATCAACTATTCCGGCATGAACCCGCTGATCGGCGAGGAAAGCGATCACCGTTTCGTCGGCATGACCAATGCTTACGATGCCGGCCTCGCGACCGCGATGCAGAAGGCAGCGGCAAAGCTCAAAATCGAGCTGGCGCAGGGTGTGTACATGTGGTTCTCCGGCCCAAGCTTCGAAACACCGGCTGAAATCCGCATGGCGCGTATTTTGGGCGCCGATGCTGTCGGCATGTCGACGGTGCCCGAGGTCATCATCTCAAGAATGCTGGGCCTGAGGGTTGCCGCCGCCTCGGTTATCACCAACTATGGCGCAGGCATGACCGGCAATGAGCTCAGTCATGAAGAAACCAAGGACATGGCGCCCGTTGGCGGCGCCCGTCTCGCCGCCATACTGAAAGAGATGCTTGCGACTGGAACGGGATGATTTTAGGCCGGGTCGGCCAAAAATTTGAATCCTGTTCTAAATTAGATAGTTAGAGCATGATGTCATGAGAAAACGCTCACACTTTTCGGCATCATGCTCTAGAGGAAGTGAAGATGAATAGCCATTCCATCCGGGAAACGGCGGCGGTCGCCCTTTCCCTTCTCGATCTCACCAATTTGAAGGATGATTGCACCGAGGCGCAGATCGACGTGCTTTGCGCCCGCGCGCAGACGCCCTATGGCAACAGTGCGGCGATCTGCATCTGGCCGCGCTTCGTCGGTTATGCCCGCAACATCCTCGGCACCGGCCATGCCGTGCGGATCGCCACCGTCGTCAACTTCCCTTCGGGTGACATGGAAGTGGCCGATGTCGCCGCCGAAACCCGTGAGGCGATTGCCGACGGCGCCGATGAGATCGATCTAGTCATTCCCTACCGCAAGTTCATAGCCGGCAATGAAAAGGCCGTGACCGATATGGTCAAGGCAGTGCGCGCCGAATGCGCCGGTCCCATCCTGCTGAAAGTCATCATCGAGACCGGCGAATTGAAGGATGCGGCATTGATCCGCCGCGCCTCCGAGCTTGCCATCGACGCCGGCGCCGATTTCATCAAGACCTCCACCGGCAAGGTCGCCGTCAACGCAACGCTCGAAGCCACCGACATCATGATCCGGGCCATTCGCGAAAGTGGACGCAAGGTCGGCTTCAAGCCGGCAGGCGGTATCGGCTCGGTGGCTGATGCAGCCCTATATCTGAGCTTGGCCGAAACCATTATGGCGCCGGACTGGGCGATGCCGTCGACCTTCCGCTTCGGCGCCTCCGGCCTGCTGGACGATATCCTGGCGGTCCTGAGCGGAACACAGTCTGCATCTGCCGTGGCGTCGAGCTATTGAGATGATTCCGCAGGAGATCATCCGGCGCAAACGTAACGGCGAGGAACTAGGCCCCGCCGATATCAACTCCTTCATCGCGGCTCTCGCTGCCGGCCATCTGTCGGAAGGCCAGATCGGCGCATTCGCCATGGCTGTCTGGTTCAAGGGCATGTCGCGGGCCGAAACCGTCGCTCTGACGCTGGCGATGGCCAATTCCGGCGACCGGCTGCAATGGGCTGACATCGACCGCCCGGTCGCCGACAAACATTCGACTGGCGGCGTCGGCGACAATGTTTCGCTGATGCTGGCGCCGATCACTGCTGCCTGCGGCCTTGCCGTTCCGATGATATCGGGGCGCGGCCTCGGCCATACCGGCGGCACGCTGGACAAGCTCGAATCCATTCCAGGCTATAGGATCACCCCGGATGCTCACCTGTTCCACAAGGTCGTGAAAGAGGCGGGATGCGCCATCATCGGCCAGACCGGAACCCTGGCGCCTGCCGACGGCAGGCTTTATGCCGTGCGCGATGTGACCGCCACCGTCGATTCCATTCCCCTCATCACCGCCTCCATCCTGTCGAAGAAGCTTGCTGCCGGGCTTCAGACCCTGGTGCTTGACGTTAAGGTCGGCAACGGCGCCTTCATGGCCGACCGCACCCAGGCCGAGATCCTGGCCCAGTCGCTGGTCGAGGTGGCCAATGGCGCCGGTGTCAAGACTTCGGCGCTGATCACCGACATGAACCAGCCGCTCGCCGATGCCGCCGGCAATGCCGTTGAAATGCGCAACTGCCTGGATTTCCTGGCGGGTGGGAAGGCGGACACCCGGCTTCAGACCGTCGTTCTTGCCTTCGCCGCCGAAATGCTGGTGAAATCGGGCATTGTCGCGTCGTCTGACGAAGCCGAAGGGATGGCGCGTCGGGCCTTGTCATCGGGGAGGGCGGCCGAGATCTTCGCTCGCATGGTCTCCATGCTCGGCGGTCCGGCCGATCTCATCGAAAAGCCCGACAAATATCTGGCCAGGGCGCCGGTGAAAAAACCTGTTCCGGCCAGCCGGGCCGGCTGGCTTTCCGCCTGCGATGTCCGAGGTATCGGCGTCAGTGTCATCGATCTCGGCGGCGGAAGACGCCATCCCCAGGACCGGATCGACCACCGCGTCGGCTTCTCCGAACTCCTGCCGCTCGGCACCCGCGTCAGCGCCGGCGAACCGATTGCGGTGGTTCACGCCGCCGACGAAGCGGCGGCGGAAAGGGCAGCGGCCGCGCTTGCCGCGCACTACCGCATCACCGAGGAAAAGCCGGAACAGACGCCGGTGATTTCGGCCAGGATCTGACGCGGTTTACTGCTTGAGGCTGAGCGAACCGTCGGCGACGGAATAGGAGGCCAGCTTCCGCAGGAAGCTCATGCCGACCAGCGTCGTCGTCAGTGCATCGTCCTTGAGCACGAAGGCTTCGACCTCCCGCACGCGGATGCCGCCGATTTCCACCCGGTCGAGCATCACATGCGCCGCCTTCGTCTGGCCGTTGGCGGTGTTCACCCCATAGCGGAAATCGAGTTGGTTGGCCGTGTAGCCGAGCCGGCGGGCAAGCGTCTCGTTGAGCGCGACATAGGTGGCGCCGGTGTCGATCAGGCCCTGCACCGGCTTGCCGTTGATCTTGAAGCTGCCGGTATAGTGGCCCTGCGCATCCGCCTGCAGACGGATCGCATTGCTGGCGGGGACCGGCGCGGGGGCGGCTGGCTTGTCGCTTTCGGTCGATAGATAATTGGCGGAGAGGGCGTCGGCGGGATGCTCGCCGGTGTTTCCGAAGAAGGAGGGCGCCTGTGTGGCCAGCACCGCGGCGATGCTGGCGAATATGACGGTACGCACGAGCATGAAACAGAAATCCTTCCTGTATAAACCCGGCTTCATGCAGGGCCTCATGCTTCCAGCTTGCTAAGCCTCAAATCCTGATAAGTCGCTAAGATCGATAGAAAAAGGCCCGGAACGAACGATCCGGGCCTAAACTCTTTCGATTTGGTAAAGGAACGCTGAAACTATTTGGTGCCGTACATGCGGTCGCCGGCATCGCCGAGGCCAGGCATGATATAGCCCTTCTCGTTGAGATGACTGTCGATCGATGCGGTGAAAACCGGAACATCGGGATGGGCGGCGCGGAAGCTGCGGATGCCTTCCGGGGCGGCAAGCAGGCAGAGGAAGCGGATATTGTGGGCGCCGCGCTCCTTGAGCTTGTCGATCGCTGCAATCGATGAATTGCCGGTCGCCAGCATCGGGTCGACGACGATGATCAGGCGCTCGGCCACATCTTCCGGCGCCTTGAAGTAATATTCGACCGGCTGCAGCGTCTCGTGATCGCGGTAGACGCCGATATGCGAGACGCGGGCGGAGGGCACGAGATCAAGCATACCTTCGAGCAGTCCGTTGCCGGCGCGCAGGATCGAGGCGAAGACCAGCTTCTTGCCCTCGAGGATCGGCGATTCCATCGTCTGTAGCGGCGTCTCGATTGTTGCCATGGTGAGTTCGAGATCGCGGGTCACCTCGTAACAGAGCAGCGTAGAGATTTCGCGCAGCAGGCGCCGGAAACTTCCCGTCGATGTCTCCTTGCGCCGCATGATGGTGAGTTTGTGCTGCACCAGCGGGTGATCGATGACCGTAACGCCGTCCATGGGGAAGCCTTTCATTCTTTCTATCGAATGTTTCTTTCACGGAAATCGGCCCGACTGCAAGAGTGGAGGCCAATTTGCGCCGATCATCCCCAGCCTCTTAAGGCTTCACATTTAGCCCTTAGAGCCGGGCGAGCAGGGCCTTACGGGTCGCTTCGTCGACGAAGGCCGCCTCGATCGCCGTGCGCGTCATGGCATCGATCTCGGCGTCGCTGAAGCCGAAGGCCCCGGCGGCAAGCTCGTATTCCCGCGCGAGCGAGGTATGGAAAAACGGCGGATCGTCCGAGCTGATCGTCACCCGAACGCCCGATTCCTTCAGCCGGCGCAGCGGATGCGAAGCAAAATCGGGAAAGACGCCGAGCGCTATATTGGAGCCCGGGCAGACCTCGAGCACGGTGCCGAGATCGGCAAGCCGCTTCACCAGATTGAGATCCTCGACGGCGCGCACGCCATGGCCGATGCGCGCCGGGCGCACCGCATCGAGCGCGTCGGCAACGCTGAAGGCGCCGCAGACCTCGCCGGCATGAATTGTCAGCCCCAGGCCCGCATCCCGGGCGATATCGAAGGCCCTGATATAATCGGCGACGCGACCCATGCGCTCTTCGCCGGCAAGATTGAAGCCGGTGATCAAAGGGTTGCCTGCCTTGGCAGCGTATTCGGCGGCACCGATCACACTCTCCGGACCGAAATGCCGCTCGCCGGTGACGATCAGCCGGGCCTCGATGCCGCTCTTTTCCCTGGCCCGCCGGATCCCTTCGCAGATGCCTGAGATATAGGCATCGGCGCCGAGCCCGATGCGTTTCCCATGGTCGGGCGAAACGATCAGTTCGCTGTAGATCGTATGGATACCGGCTAGTTCGTCGAGATAGGTTTCGGTCAGAAGCGCATAATCCTCCTCGGTCCTGTAGACCTCGGAAACCTTGTCGTAACATTCGAGGAAGCTTGCGAAATCATGCCAGACATAGGCGCCGTCGCGAAGCTCTCCGCTGATATCGACGCCGTATTTGCGCGCCTGCGCCTCGGTGAGTCGAGGCGGTGCCGCACCCTCCAGATGGCAGTGCAGCTCGACCTTCTTCAAATGCGATGTCACAGAAAACTCCTTCCGTGCGATCCGGTCGGAATGCCGAGATGGCGCGCGATACTTTCGCCGATATCGGCATAGCTGCGGCGCACGCCGATCGAACGTGACCGGATGCCGGGGCCATAGGCGATGACAGGTACGCGCTCGCGCGTGTGGTCGCTGCCGCGCCAGGTCGGATCGCAGCCGTGGTCGGCGGTGAGCACGACGAGATCGCCGGGCTTCAG
Source organism: Rhizobium leguminosarum bv. trifolii WSM2297 (assembly GCF_000271845.1). The sequence goes on from NZ_JH719395.1 coordinate 3,819,175, forward strand.
TTTCTTGTGGACTTCGGGCAAACGTGCATCAAAGGCTTCGAGGGCCGCGGCATAACCCGGCACGTCGCGGCGATGGCCGTAAATCATGTCGAAATCGACGAAATTGGTGAAGACGAGATCGCCGTCCTCGGCCTCGTCGATGGTGGAAAGCGTCGCATCCATCAGCGCCTCGTTGCCGTTCGCCTTGATGACCCTGGAAATGCCCTGATGCGCGAAGATGTCGCCGATCTTTCCCACCGCATGCACGTGCCGGCCGTGCTCGATAATCCGGTCAAGCAAAGTCGGTTCCGGCGGCAATACGGAGAAATCGCGCCGGTTTCCGGTGCGCTGGAAGGTGGAGAAGGACTGGCCGATGAAGGGCCGGGCGATGACGCGGCCGATATTGTAGCGATCGAGCAGTCCCCGAGCTATCTGGCAGAAAGCAAGCAGCCGTTCGAGGCCGAAATGCACTTCGTGCGCTGCCACCTGGAAGACCGAATCCGATGAGGTGTAGCAGATCGGCTTGCCGGTTCGGATATGCTCCTCGCCGAGCCGGGCAATGATCTCCGTTCCCGAAGCATGGCAGTTGCCGAGAATGCCGGGCACATCTGCCGCTTTGCACAGCGCCTCGATGAGTTCCTCGGGAAAGGCATCGCCCTCTATCGGAAAGTAACCCCAGTCGAACGTAACAGGTGTTCCCGCGATCTCCCAATGGCCTGAAGGCGTATCCTTGCCGCGGGAAATTTCGCTGGCGGCGCCATAAATACCATAGACCTTCTCGGGGACGGGCATGCCGGCCGGGAAACGGCCCGAGGCGGAGCGTGCGATCTGCATCAGCCCGAGTTCCGACAGGTTGGGCAGGGAAAGAGGCCCGCTGCGCAATCCGGCGCGATCTCCCGCTCCGGCCGAGCAGAATTCGGCGATATGACCGAGCGTATCGGCACCCTCGTCGCCATAGGCCGCCGCATCCGGCGCTCCGCCGACGCCGAAAGAATCCAGAACGAAAAGAAAGGCACGCGCCATTTTACACCCGAATAAGCCAATCGCCGGCCTCTGGAGTGCCAGAGGTGACGGGGATCCAGCCATATAATGCTGCGGCCGGCTTGGCAAATTTGAGTTGGGGAAGAGGTGTCAGCAGTCGCCGCAGGGGATCGATTCGCCCTGCCGCTGGCGGTAGTAGAAACTGCGGCTGATGGTAATCGTGCGCATGCCATCCGGCATGAAATTCGGCGCAAACAGGAACATCGTATAGGGGATGCTGAGCTCGGTGCGAACGAGGAAACTGTTCGCCGTCTTCATGTCAGCCGGCACATTGCTCACGGTCGTGTTCTTGCCATAGGGCACCGTGCCGTCCTGCGCCCAGGACCACAGCACCTTCGCATTGGCGCCGGTGTCGATGGTAATGCCGGTGATCTTCAATCTCAGCGATGTCGTGTTATAGGGCACGAAGATCGAGTTTGCGACCGACGGCATCTGCGCGAGCGTGCTCTTGGTGATGGATTGCTGCTGGGTGACGAGGTCGGCGATTGAACCTGCGGCGCGTGTCACCCGCTTGCTGACGCTGAGGCCGACCGTGATCTCGAAAGCGCCGATATAGAGCATGACGAGCACGGGAAAGAGGATCGCGAATTCGATCGCGCCGGCGCCGTTGCGCTCTCGGGCCAGCCGCCGCGCCGTCAATACCAGTCTGGTGAACGGGTTGAGAAGCGCCATTATGGATACTGCTCGTTCTGGAAGGCCGCGGTGGCGACGATCAGGTAATCCCTCGGCATCGAACCGTCGGAGGGCCGTATCGTCGCGATATAAGGCCGGACCAGATCCGTGATGATTTCCCAGCGGTAGTAGGCGCGGACCATGTTGATGGCGCCGGTGCCGCCCGGTGCATATTTGAAGGCAGCCGTGTTGAGGTCCGCATATCTGTCGGTGGAGAGCTTGGGAATCGTCGTCGGAATGGCCAAGAAGGTGCTGAACGTCTGCACATCCAGGTAGAGCTTGCTCGGCGTAGCCACTTCGGTCGCCGAGCAGCGGATCAGGATCGAGATCTCATTGCAGAAAGCCTGGCGGAACTGCGTCTGGCTCATATCGGTCGTGCGGCCGAGATTATAGGTAATCTGCCCGGTTCGCATCTTGCGGCTCATCGTATCGACCGCGTTGGAGACGAGTTCCTCGGCAGCAAAGGCGACGAAGGTTTCGAGGATTGCGAAAATCACCAGGAAATAGGGAATGGCGAGCAAGGCGAATTCGATCGCCGCAGCCCCCTCGCGCGAGCCGGCGAGAGCGCGAAACCGCAAGAAACGGAACGGCGCTGGGGAATGCGCCTTATCCGTCTTCTGATCAATTACCGTCATAGCCTGGACCCGAGCGACATTCTCTGTCCGCCACACTAGGATCCGTTCGTTGATTTTCCGTTTCAGTGTGACACGACGATTTTAACGAATGGCCGAAGAAGTGAGATAAGCCAATCAGGGCGAGGTGGCGGCGGTAGCCGCCTGCTGTGCATGCTGCTCGCAGTTCGGCGTGCACGACAGCACCGAGCGTTCAGTTTGCCGGTAGACGCGCACCGTATTGCCCTCATCGATCGACACCAGAATGCGCTCGTCGAGGATCGCATTGCCGTCGGCATCGAGCAGCACCAGATTGGTGGTGCCAAAGCTGCGTCCGGTGAGGACGATGGTTTTGGCGTCGGCGACGGTCGCATCGGCGACTTTGGCATTGCCGACAATGACCTTGCTGACGGGGCGGTCGAGCTTCAATACGCGCGCGTGATCCATATAGACGCGCAGCATGTCATCGTCTGCGGCCGCGGAAACTCCCGAAATACCGAAAACGGCGATCATGCCGGCAAAGAAAATGGTTTTGCCGCTCGATGACATTTGGTCCTCTTTCACGATCACAGCGCAATATCGCCATAGAATGGAAAAAAATGGTGAACGAAGCCTTAAGCCAGTAGCCTTGTTCCGCAATGACGCGTGGTGAGCCGATTTGGTACGGCCTCTGGAGGCGCTCGCGACGGTTACAGGTCGGGCCTGTGCTATTTCCGGATGAATGCAGCTGATATAGCAGGAATATTGTTAAATATTGAGGGAAGCCCATAAGGAAATACTTACTCTACAAAGGCATGTTGTCTCGTTCAAATCTCGTTAACTCTTTTCCTTAAGTGGATGGAAACGCCCATTCGCTAGGTTGCCGTCATCCGATCAACGGCAACAGTTGGCGGACGTGCTGAACATCAACTGGAGTTAGGAGTTACCATGACCAAGCTTTTTAGCCGTTTTCTGAAGGACGAATCCGGCGCGACCGCAATCGAATACGGCCTGATCGCCGCTCTCATTTCTGTAGCGCTCATCACCGGCGCAACGGCGCTTGGCGGCAAGATCGGCAACACGTTTAACGGCCTGAGCACCAAGATGACGACAGCTGAGACCGCAAGCGGCGGCTGAGCTGACTACCGCCACGCGGCGTAGGGACGATGCCGGCCGGATTTGCTTCGGCCGAACTTTCGAGCGGGCTCACAGGCTGAACGGCCGTGAGCCTTTTCGTGTCTTGCTATGATCGGATATGAGCATGATCGCAGCTGCAGTCTTCGTGATACTGCCACTCTGCCTGGCTATGGCGGCCTTCTCGGATCTGTTCACCATGACGATCCCGAACCGCGTTTCCCTGATCCTCGCCGCCTCGTTTTTCGTCCTCGCGCCGCTGTCCGGTCTTGCAGTTCAAACGATCGGCATGCATCTCGCCGCAGCGGCCATCGTCTTTTCGGCCTGTTTCACTCTTTTTGCCTTCAATGTGATGGGCGGCGGCGACGCCAAGTTGTTGAGCGCCACCGCGCTCTGGTTCGGTCTGAACCAGTCCCTTCTTTTCCTGATGACCGATGTCGCAATGATCGGCGGCCTGATCACCTTGTTGATCCTGATGGTAAGAGCGCAATCGGATACGATCCTCGCCATCGGCCTGCCGGTGCCGAACTCGATCCTCATCGCCAACAAGATCCCCTACGGCATTGCGATCGCGATCGGCGGCTTCCTCGCCTTTCCTTCCTCGCCGCTCTTCCTCGCTGCGCTGGAAAGCCTGAAATAACGGCATTTTAAATGCCCGTTAACTTAAAATGTAAGCGTTCCATTAACCATAATTATACCAATTGCTGAGCATTCTGCAGGGCGAACATATCGTGCCCTGAGGAATGATCGATGAAACCGGCCCGCCTTATAATCCTAGCTGTCGCCCTGGTGGCAGCCGGCCTCGCCGGCTTCCTGGCGATGCAAATGGCAGGCAGTGGCGGTGTCGTCACCCAGGTTCAGTCGGTTATCGAGAAGGAACCGACCGTCAACATCCTCGTCTCCAGCGCCAATCTGGCGGTTGGCGAAAGGCTGAGCGACCAATCGGTTCATTGGATAGCCTGGCCGCAGGGCGGCGTCGTCCCCGGCCTGATCACCGAAGCCGACAAGCCGGATGCAATCAAGGATCTGCAGGGTGCCGTCGTGCGTCTGCCGATCTTCGAAGGTGAACCGATCCGGCCGGAAAAGATCGCCGATTCCAACAGCCGCATCCTTTCCTCGTTATTGCCGGCCGGCAAGCGCGCCGTCGCGACCGAGATATCGGTGGCGACAGGTGCCGGCGGTTTCATCCTGCCAAACGACCGCGTCGACGTCATCATGGTCCGCAAGGGCACCGAGGCCAATAAACTCATCACCGAAACCGTGCTGAGCAATGTCCGTGTCCTCGCCATCGACCAGCAGATCCAGGAAAAGGACGACGGTTCGAAGTCGGTGGTCGGCACGACCGCGACGCTCGAGCTCACGCCCGACCAAACGAAGGTTCTCGCTGTCGCCCAGCAGATGGCGGACCGGCTGTCGCTGGCGCTGCGCTCGGTTGCCGATGCGCAGGAGCAGGATACCAGCGCCGCCGACTATCTGCTGAGCGGCGATAACGGCAGTGCGATCATCCAGGTCATCAAATCGGGCGCCATCGTTACCGATGCCGGCGCAGCGCCGAAAGCGGAGTAAGAGGACGTGCAAATGGGCAATTCAAAGCGGCGCGCCGGGCTTCTCCTGACAGGTTGCCTGTCACTGGCAGTCGGCGTCTCCGGTATTGCGCCGGCCTCTTTCGCGCCGCTTTTAGGATCAAGCGAGGCGCGTGCCGATTCCGACAATCTCGTCCGCATCTCACAGACCGGCCGTGATGCCCACCGCCGGCTGAAGCTTGGGCTGAACAAGGCCGTCGTCGTCGATCTGCCCGAGGATGCGCATGATATCCTCGTCTCCGATCCGACCATGGCCGATGCCGTCACCCGCACCTCCAGGCGCATCTACCTGTTCGGCAAGAAGGTGGGACAGACGAATATCTTTGTTTTCGGCGCCGGCGGGCAGGAGATCGTCAATCTCGACATTGAGATCGAGCGTGACGTTTCCGGCCTCGAAGTCAATCTCCGCCGCTTCATTCCAGACTCCAATATCAACGTCGAAATCGTCTCCGACAATATCGTGCTGACCGGCACCGTGCGCACCCCGCAGGATGCCACACAGGCGGCCGATCTGGCGCAGGTCTTCCTGAAGGGCGGCGAGGCGACGACCAGAACCGAGACGGCGTCCGGCACTGGTGGCGACAGTTCGGTGGCGCTCTTTGCCGAAGGCCGCCAGAGCTCGCAGGTTGTCAACCTGCTGCAGATCGAGGGTGAGGACCAGGTCACCCTCAAGGTGACGATCGCCGAGGTCCGCCGCGAGGTGCTGAAGCAGCTCGGCTTCGACAATCTGGTTTCCAATTCTTCCGGCATGACGGTCGCCCAGCTCGGCAGCCCCAATGCCGACAGCGCTGCATCAACAGTCGGCGGCGGCCTGGCGGCGCTCTTCAAGAGCTCGATCGGCAAATACGACATTTCCACCTACCTCAACGCGCTGGAGCAGGCCAAGGTCGTCAAGACGCTCGCCGAGCCGACGCTGACGGCAATATCGGGCCAGGCCGCAACCTTCAATTCCGGCGGTCAGCAGCTTTATTCGACGACCGATAGTAACGGCAACGTCACCGTCGTGCCGTTCAATTACGGCATCAACCTCGCCTTCAAGCCAGTGGTGCTGTCATCGGGGCGCATCAGTCTGGAGATCAAGACCAATGTCTCCGAACCGGTGGCTGGCAGCGGCAACGCCACCTATCAGCGCCGCTCGGCGGAGACTTCGGTGGAACTGCCCTCGGGCGGCTCGATCGCGTTGGCCGGCCTGATCCGCGACAACATCTCCCAGACGATGGGCGGCACACCAGGTGTTTCGAAGATCCCGCTACTCGGTACCCTCTTCCGCCAGAAGGGGTTCGAGCGTCAGGAAACCGAGCTCGTCATCATCGCAACCCCCTATCTGGTGCGGCCGGTGGCGCGCAATCAGCTCAACCGGCCGGACGATAATTTCAGCCCCGAGAACGATGGCGCAACGTTCTTCCTCAACCGTGTCAACAAGGTCTATGGCCGCCGCGAGGCGCCCGTCGCCGATGCGCAGTTCCACGGCTCGATCGGGTTCATATACAAATGAGCGGGGCAGGATCGGCAGCAATGGACGAGAACAGAGATCAGGCGATGGCCCATATGAAATCGACAAAACCCCGCCTCGGAATCTCGAAGGCGCTGCTCGCCGCAGCCGGCGTTTCGGCCGCGATTCTTTCCGGATGCGCCGGCCCGCACGACCAGCTGACAACAGGCGGTATTCCGGATGATTACCGCGCCCGCCACCCGATCATCGTGACGGAAGCGGAGCAGACGGTCGATATACCTGTGGCTTCCACCGATCGCCGCCTGACCATCGCCCAGCGTGACCTCATCCGCGGTTTTGCCGCAAACTACATGGCCCGCGCCTCGGGTCCGGTTTACGTGCTGTCGCCGCAAGGCTCGCCGAATTCGGCGGCGGCCTATCAGCTGCGCAATCAGGTCCGTGCAGAGCTGACTTCAAGGGGAATCGCAAGCTCGAAAATCGTCAACACCTCCTACGCCGCGGTCGGCCCCGGCGATGCGGCGCCGATCCGGCTGAGCTTCACCGGCACCACTGCGATCACCACCCAATGTGGTCAGTGGCCGAAAGACATCTCGAACGATTTCACCAACCAGAACTATTATAATTTCGGCTGTGCCTCGCAGAACAACCTCGCCGCCCAGATCGCCAATCCGGAAGATCTGGTGGCGCCTCGCGGCATGACGCCGATCGACGCGCAACGGCGGAACAACGCGATCCAGGAATACCGGACGACGACATCGACGATCGAGGATGTCGCCGGCAGCGACAGCAGCTTCTGAGGCGGAACGGGACGATGAGCGCCATCGAATACGAAATCAAAAATCCGAGCGAGCTTCGCCACGCCGAGGAGGCGGTGCGCATGGCGGATCTGGAAAACATGCGGCCGCTGCCACGCATTTCCGTGCATGCCTTCTGCGAGAGCGAAGCGCTGCAGCAGGTCATGGAACGCTGCGCCAATGATCGGCGGATGGCCAAGGTCAGCTTGCGCATTACCAGCGGTGGCATCGCCGCTGCCGCCAATATGTTTTCGGGCGCCCCGACGCCGAATCTGATCATCCTTGAGACCAAGGCGAATTCCGGGAGCCTTCTCGGTGAACTGGCGCCGCTCGCTGCCGTCTGCGACCCGACGACCAAGGTCGTGATCGTCGGCCATTACAATGATATCGGGCTCTATCGCGAACTCATCCGTAACGGCATCTCCGAATATATAGTCCAACCGGTGGCAATGCCCGATATTCTGACGGCAATGGCTTCGATCTTCGTCGATCCGGAAGCCGAGCCGCTCGGCCGCAGCATCGCCTTTATCGGATCGAAAGGCGGCACCGGCGCTTCGACCATCGCGCATAACTGCGCCTTCGGCATTTCCAATCTTTTCTCCACCGAGACCATCCTGGCCGATCTCGACCTGCCCTATGGCACGGCGAACATCGACTTCGACCAGGATCCGGCCATGGGCATCGCCGAAGCGGTCTTCGCGCCCGATCGTCTCGACGAGGTCTTCCTCGACCGTCTGCTGACGAAATGCTCCGAGCATCTTTCCCTGCTTGCGGCACCCTCGCTGCTCGACCGCGCCTATGATTTCGACGGCCAGGCTTTCCAGCCGGTGCTCGATGTCCTGCAGCGCAGCGCGCCCGTTACGGTTCTCGACGTTCCGCATGCCTGGTCGGAATGGACACGCTCGGTGCTTTCGAGCGTCGACGAAGTGGTCATCACCGCGGTTCCCGATCTCGCCAACCTGCGCAATGCCAAGAACATGCTGGACGCGCTGCGCAAGATGCGGCCGAACGACAAGCCGCCGCATCTGATCCTCAATCAGGTCGGCATGCCGAAACGCCCGGAGATTTCACCGTCGGATTTCTGTGAGCCGTTGGAGATCGATCCGATCGCGATCATTCCCTTCGACATCAATCTTTTCGGCAACGCCGCCAATAGCGGTCGGATGATCTCGGAAGTCGACCCGAAATCGCCGACGGCGGAGACCTTTTCGCAGATATCGCACATCGTCACTGGCCGTGTCGCGATCAGGAAGGCGAAGAAGGGCGGCCTCCTGGGCCTCCTGAAGCGCAAGTAGACGATGAGCAATTCCTGCAAAACTGTGCAGCGGTTTTGCCAGGCAAAGCGCAAAGCGCTTTTGCCGGGAATTGCTTGAAAACAAAAAGATAGAGCAGATTGGATTAAGCGGCATGTTTGGAAAACGCGGAAATGAAGGTTCCGGAAAGGTCGGAGGGGCGATTGCTCCCCCGCCGCCGGCTCCGGCTGCCGCCCCTGCGGCCTCTTCCCCCTCCATTCTGGTCGAACCCTCGCGCGAGCCCGCACGCCAGCAGGTGACGCCGCCGCCGATGCAGACGCCGCAGCGCAAGCGCCCTGTTCGCACCGATGAATATTACGACACCAAGGCGCAGGTCTTTTCCGCGCTGATCGATACGATCGATCTCTCGCAGCTTTCCAAGCTCGACGGCGAAAGCGCGCGCGAGGAAATCCGCGACATCGTCAACGACATCATCACCATCAAGAACTTTGCGATGTCGATCTCCGAGCAGGAAGAACTGCTCGAGGATATCTGCAACGACGTGCTCGGCTACGGGCCGCTGGAGCCGTTGCTGGCGCGAGACGATATCGCCGACATCATGGTCAACGGCGCCGGCCAGACCTTCATCGAAGTCGGCGGCAAGACGATCGAATCGGAGATCCGCTTCCGCGACAATGCGCAGCTTCTCTCGATCTGCCAGCGCATCGTCAGCCAGGTCGGCCGCCGCGTCGACGAATCGAGCCCGATCTGCGACGCCCGTCTGCCTGATGGCTCGCGCGTCAACGTGATCGCGCCGCCGCTGTCGATCGACGGGCCGGCCCTCACCATCCGCAAATTTAAGAAGGACAAGCTGACGCTCGATCAGCTCGTCCGTTTCGGGGCGATCACGCCGGAAGGCGCGACCGTGTTGCAGATCATCGGGCGTGTGCGCTGCAATGTCGTCATTTCGGGAGGCACCGGTTCGGGCAAGACGACGCTGCTGAACTGCCTTACCAACTATATCGACAGGGATGAACGCGTCATCACCTGCGAGGATACGGCTGAACTGCAGCTGCAGCAGCCGCATGTCGTGCGTTTGGAAACGCGTCCGCCGAATATAGAAGGCGAGGGCGAAATCACCATGCGTGATCTCGTCAAGAACTGCCTGCGTATGCGTCCCGAGCGCATCATCGTCGGCGAAGTGCGCGGACCTGAAGTTTTCGACCTGCTGCAGGCGATGAACACCGGTCACGACGGCTCGATGGGTACCATCCACGCCAACACGCCGCGCGAGTGCCTGAGCCGTATCGAATCGATGATCGCCATGGGTGGATTCACCCTGCCGGCAAAAACGGTGCGGGAGATCATCTCCAGCTCGGTGGACGTGGTCATCCAGGCGGCGCGCCTTCGCGACGGTTCGCGCCGCATCACCCAGATCACCGAGGTGATCGGCATGGAAGGCGACGTCATCATCACCCAGGACCTGATGCGTTACGAGATCGAAGGTGAGGATGCCGGCGGCCGCCTGATCGGCCGGCACATGTCGACCGGCGTCGGCAAACCGCATTTCTGGGATCGTGCCCGCTACTTCAACGAGGAAAAGCGTCTTGCCGCCGCCCTCGACGCGATGGAAGCGAAAACCAAGGAATAGGCGAGATGTTCGGGTTCGATCCGATAGTGCTGGCAATCGTCGTCCTCGCCGCCGTCTCGGCGGCAGCGGTTGCCTATGCCCTGATGTTTTCCCGGATCGAGGCCGACAAGAAATCGACAAGCCGCATCAACCGCGTCAAATCGGCTGAAAGCGATAGGGTCAAGGTCAAGGCCGCCCGCGACCGGGTGCAGGAACTGTCGAAGCGCCGGAAATCGGTGCAGGACAATCTCAAGGATCTGGAAAAACGCCAACACGAAAAGACCAAGAAGACCCTGTCGATGAAATCCCGGCTGGTGCAGGCCGGCCTGACGATCACGGTCGGGAGATTCTATTTGTTCAGTGCCATCTTCGCCTCGGTGCTGCTGGTCATGGCGTTCGTGGTCGGCGTATCGTTGATGGTGATGATCGGTATCGCGGTCGTCGCCGGTCTCGGTCTGCCGCGCTGGATCGTCGGCTTCCTGATCAAGCGCCGCCAGAGCAAGTTTCTCAACGAGCTCCCCAATGCGCTCGACGTCATCACCCGGTCGATCAAATCAGGTCTGCCGCTCAACGATGCGATCCGTCTGATCGCCACCGAGGGCACCGAGCCTGTGAAGAGCGAGTTCCGGCGCGTGATCGAGGCGCAACAAGTAGGCCTCAGCATCCCAGACGCCTGCGCCCGCATGACGCTCCATATGCCGCTCCAGGAAGTCAACTTCTTCGCCATCGTCATTGCCATCCAGTCGCAGGCCGGCGGCAATTTGTCGGAAGCGATCGGCAACCTTTCCAAGGTATTGCGAGAGCGCAGGAAGATGAAGGCCAAGGTCCAGGCGCTGTCGATGGAAGCCAAGGCGTCGGCCGTTATCATCGGTGCCTTGCCCTTCATCGTCGCGACCCTCGTTTATCTCACTTCGCCGAACTACATGATGATCCTTTTCACCGATCCGCGCGGCCATTTCATCATGGGTGTCTCGGCGATCTGGATGTCGATCGGCATTTTCGTCATGCGCAACATGGTCAATTTTGACATCTAGCCGGAAGGACGCCCCATGTCGCAGGACCTTGCCGCAACCCTGACCAATCCCAGCATGCTGATCGCGCTCCTCGTCGCGATCGCCGTCTTCGCCACGTTTTATACGATCGCCGTCCCCTTCTTCGAGCGCGGCGATCTCAACAAGCGTATGAAGGCCGTTTCGACTGAGCGCGAGCAGATCCGCGCGCGCGAACGCGCCCGCATGAACACCGAACCCGGCGCCGGCAAGGCCTCTCTCAGGAACCAGAACAATCGCTCGGTCCGCCAGATCGTCGAGCGCTTCAACCTGCGCAAGGCGCTCGTCGACGAGAATACCGTCAACAAGCTGCGTGCCGCCGGTTTCCGCTCGGAGAATGCGCTGAATACCTTCCTTGTGGCGCGTTTCCTGCTGCCCTTCCTCTTCCTGGCGCTTGCCGCCTTCTGGGTCTTCGGCCTCGGCAATCTCCCCGAGAGAGGCACGCCCATCCGCCTCTTTGCCGTCATCGGCATCGGTTATCTCGGCTTTTACGCGCCGAACATCTATATCTCGAACCGCATGGGCAAGCGGCAGCACTCGATCAAGCGTGCCTGGCCGGATGCGCTCGACCTGATGCTGATCTGCGTCGAATCGGGCATCTCGATCGAGGCGGCGATGCGTCGTGTGTCGGAAGAGCTCGGCGAGCAGTCGCCGCCGCTGGCCGAGGAGATGGTTCTGACCACGGCCGAGCTCTCCTTTCTGCCGGATCGCCGCGTGGCGCTCGACAATCTTGCCACGCGCACCCAGATCGAGCTGGTACGTTCGGTCACGCAAGCGCTGATCCAGGCCGACCGCTATGGCACGCCGGTGGCGCAGGCGTTGCGTGTCCTGGCCCAGGAAGGACGCGATGAGCGCATGAACGAAGCGGAAAAGAAGGCGGCCGCCCTGCCGCCGAAACTGACGGTACCGATGATCCTGTTCTTCCTGCCGGTGCTGATCGCCGTCATTCTCGGCCCGGCCGGCATCCAGGTGTCAGACAAGTTCTAATTCTTGCCGTCGTCTCGGTTCCGATTTCAGGAATAATGCAGTAACCTTCGATCTCAAACGAGGGTTCTTGAATGTCTTCCGCAGGCGTTTTCATCAGCATCATGGCAGCCTTGGCAGTCGGTGCCATGAGTCCCGGCCCAAGCTTCGTCGTCGTCTCCAGGATTGCCATTTCGCGGTCACGGCTGGATGGCTTCGCGGCCGCACTCGGCATGGGCGCCGGCGGTGGTGTTTTTGCCGTGCTGGCGCTTGCCGGTCTGACGGCGCTGCTGTCACAATTCGACTGGCTCTATGTCTTGCTCAAAGTCGCATGCGGCGCCTATCTCATCTATATCGCCGTCAATATCTGGAGAGGTGCTGCACAGCCGCTGGAGGTTTCCGACGCCGGCGATAGCCACCGCGCGCCGAGGCGCAGCTTCACGACCGCGCTGCTGACCCAGCTCAGCAACCCGAAGACCATCATAGTCTATGCCAGCCTCTTTGCAGCGCTTCTGCCAAGGGCAGTACCGCTCGATCTTATGATTGCGCTGCCGCTCGGCGTCTTTGCGGTGGAAGCGGGGTGGTATTCGATCGTGGCGCTGGCCTTTTCCGCCCGCCATCCGCGGCGGCTCTATCTGGCTGCGAAAAGTTGGATAGACCGGGCCGCCGGTGCCGTCATGGGCGGCCTCGGACTTCGTCTTATTCTTTCAGGCCTGAGCGTCCGCTAAGACCCCCGGTAAGACCCCCACCAAGACTATCGTCAGTTGGTGTTGCTGCCGTCCGCGCCCCCCGGCGTCTTGTCCTTGGCGGCAAGCTTCTGCCAGGAATTCTGCTGCGAGAGCATGCCGCGGAGATAGGCGACATTGGCATCGGCCTGCTGCGGCGAAAGTTCGCGCCGCGCAATCTGCTCGGCCTCCGGGAAACGTCCCTGCAGGCCGACGACGAGGGCAAGGTTCTGCCTAACGCGGCTGTCGGCGGTCGGCTGGCCGGCGGCAGAGCGCAGATAGGTTTCGGCCGTGCGCAGATCGCCGGTCAGCACATAGGACATGCCGAGGTTGGAAAGGATGGAGGGCTCGTTCGGCTGGATGTCGAGCGCATCGCGGTAGCGCTGCCGGGCATCGCTTGCCCGGCCCATCTGGTCGAGGATCGCGCCTTCGGCCGAGATCAGCTTCCAGTCCGGACGATCAGGTGTCTGGGCGCGGCCGATGGTGTCGAGCGCCTGCTGGAACTGGCCGGCCGCCGCCTGCGCCTTGCCATAGGCGGCCAGCACGTTGCGGTCGGCGGGATTGCTGATCGCCACCTGCTGCATGACGGCGAGTGCCTGCGCATCACGGCCGTTCATGCGCAGCAGATTGGCATAGCTGACGCCGGTGACGGGATCGCGCGGGTTCTTTTCATACGCCTGACCGAGCCGGTCGGTTGCCGAGCGCAGTTCGGTGGCGTCCATTTCTTCAACCGGCTTGGTGAGCTTCGGCACCAAGCCTGTTGTCATCCGATCCTTGGTCGTCGAGCAACCGGCGAGCGCCATAACGATCAGCGATGCGGCAGCGCCCAGCAGGATACGATTGGTGAATGTGGTGGTGAGCGAGGCCGGCATGATGCGTTCCTGGATTCCGAAATCGGCGCCTGACCTCGAAGCGGAACAGGGAAAGGTTTGACGCAATCTTCGCTCCAGCAATAGTCTGTTAACCCTAACAGACCGTTAAGGAGTGATTCCTTACGACCGCCGAAGGACAATCATGGCCCCCTATCAGTTCATCGAGAGATCGACCCCTTTCAACACCAAGGGCGGTTCGACGCTGCCGATCTTTGCCGTCACCCCCGCCCATATCGAGACAGGCACGATCGATCCGATCGCGCTCGATTGGGCGCGCAGGGCGGGCTACAAGGCCGAAAGCGGGTCGTTGCTGCTGATCCCGACGGCCGAAGGCCATCTCGGCGGCGCGCTTTTTGGCCTCGGCACCAATCCATCCGAGCAGCCTTATATCACCGGCAGGCTCGCCCGGGCGCTGCCGGCCGGCGACTGGCACATCGAGACTGCACCGCTGACGGCAAATCGCCTGGCGCTCGGCTTTGGTCTCGGCAGCTACCGTTTCGACCGCTACAAGTCCGAAAAAACGCCGGCGGCGACGCTGATGATCCCCCGCGATGCCGACAGTGCCGACATCAAGCGCCAGCTCGCCGGCGTCTTTCTCGCCCGCGACCTCATCAACACGCCGACGAACGACATGGGGCCGGACCAGCTCGAAACCGTTTTCCGCAGCCTGGCCGCCCATTACAAGGCGGACGTATCGGTCATCACGGGCGACGAGCTGCTCGAGCAGAATTTCCCGCTGGTTCATACCGTCGGCCGCGCCAGCGCTGATGCGCCGCGCCTTCTCGAGCTGCGCTGGGGCAAGAAAGGTCATCGCAAGGTGACGCTCGTCGGCAAGGGCGTCTGCTTCGATACCGGCGGTCTCGACATCAAGCCGGCCGCCTCCATGCTGCTGATGAAGAAGGACATGGGTGGTGCTGCGAATGTCATGGGGCTTGCCCTGATGATCATGGACGCCAAGCTGAAGGTCGATCTGCGTGTTATCGTCCCGGTCGTCGAAAACGCCATCTCGTCCAATGCCTTCCGCCCCGGCGATATCTATAAGAGCCGCAAGGGTCTGACCGTCCAGATCGACAACACCGATGCCGAAGGCCGTCTGATCCTTGCCGATGCGCTTGCCTATGCCGACGAGGAAGAGCCCGATCTCCTGATCGACATGGCGACGCTGACGGGGGCCGCCCGCGTCGCCCTCGGCCCGGATCTCCCGCCCTTCTTCACCGATGACGCCAATCTCGCGCACGACCTGACTGAAGCGAGCCTGGAAACGGACGATTCGGTCTGGCGCCTGCCGCTCTATTCCGGTTACGAAAAGGATATCCGCACAAAATTCGCCGACCTTACCAATGCGCCGGCCGGCGGCATGGCGGGGGCGATCACCGCGGCTCTCTTCCTCAAGCGCTTCGTCGGCAAGGCGAAGAGCTGGGCGCATTTCGACATTTACGGCTGGGCCCAGTCAGAGCGGCCGCATTCGCCTGGCGGCGGTGAGGCACAGGCCATCCGCGCGCTCTTCCATCATATCCGCGAGAGCCTGCGCTGAACGCTGCAAACAGGGCTGAGGGGCGATCGCATGATCCTGAGTCAGGCATTGCCCCTCGCTGCCGATCGTTAAAATTTTATTTACCCTGCCGGGCGGCAATTCCTGCCGCCTCTTGCATGTCCATGGCAACTGCCGGAAAATGAAACGTTAGCGTAACGATTTTCCGGAGGGGCCGTGCCGATCGAACTGACCGCCTCGCAGGCGCTGGGGCTCTGGCATGGCGTGGCGCTCGATCAGGTCCGCCACGATGACCGCGATTTGACGTTGCGCCAGATGGCGATCCTGCTGCATATTTATCTGGTGCCGCCGCCGCATACGGTGCGCGGGCTCGCCGCGACACTCGAGGTCACCAAGCCGGTCATCACCCGCGCCTTGGATACGATGGGCGAGATGGGGCTGGTCGATCGTGTGCGCGACGATGCCGACCGGCGCAGCGTGATCGTCAAGCGCACCGTCGGCGGCGCGCTGTACCTGGAAAAGCTCGGCGACCTCGTCCGTGATCAGGCCCGCCGGCTGCCGCTGTGAGAGACCTCTGAAGGCCGTCTGAAAGGAAAGTCAATGACGATGCTCGACCGCCGCCTGCATGCCTATCGGCCCGATCTCGCCGAAGCGGGGCTCGAAGGCAAGGTAGAGGCGTCGCGCTTCGTCGAGGGCGCCCCGGCCCGCATTGCCGTTCCGGTCGCGGGCTTGCGCCCCGAACCGAACCTTGCGCGTGGCATCGATACCGAGCTGCTTCTTGGCGAGGATGTGACGGTGTTCGATCGCACCGGCGGCTGGTGCTGGGTGAAAGCCGCTTCGGACGGCTATGTCGGTTATCTCCCCGCAGAGGCGCTTTCGCAGGACAGGCCGGCGCCGACCCATATCGTCACCGTTCAGCGCACCTTCCTCTATCCGGAACCGGAGCTGCGCAAACCCCACCAGGCCATCCTGTCGATGGGAAGCCGCGTCTATGTCGCCGGCGAGGCGGAAGCGCGCGGCAATCGCTATGTCGTGCTGGAGGATGGAACCGCGATCTTCGCCAGGCATGTCCAGCCGATCGGCGGGCTCGACGGCGCCGATTACGTCGAGATCGCAGCCCGTTTCCTGGAGACGCCCTATCTCTGGGGCGGTCGGTCCGGCCTTGGCATCGATTGCTCCGGCCTCGTCCAGCTGGCGATGCTGATGACGGGCAGATCTGCGCCGCGCGATACCGACATGCAGGCGGCTGGCCTCGGCCAGCCGATCGACCGCTCTGAGGTCCGCCGCGGCGACTTGGCGTTCTGGAAGGGCCATGTTGCCGTCTTCGAGGATCCGGAAAACATCCTGCACGCCAACGGCCACAGCATGACGGTGTCGCGCGAGAATTTCGAGGCCGCCGTCAAACGTATCGGCGGGCTCTATGAGCAGCCGACCGGCTACCGCCGTCCATTTAGCGACTCGGCGGCCGCGGCCAGGCTTTGACGCCGCCCGTCCAGTCTTCGAAGGCTTTCGACAGTCTCAGGACCCGCATGTCGTCAAAACGCGGCCCGACGATCTGCAGCCCGATCGGTAAGCCCGACCGGGAGAAGCCGCAATTGATCGAGGCGGCCGGCTGCTCCGACATGTTCCACGGAACCGTGAAACCGATATGCTCGAACGGCAGGGCCGGATCGTTGGTTGGCGATGCCCACTCGGCCGGATAGGAGATGATCGGATTGGTCGGCGACAGCAAGGCGTCGACCTCGGTGAACAGCCGTCCGCAACTCCTGCGCATCTCGATCGTCTGGTTGAAGCCCTTGACCGCATCGACGCCGCTGATATCGGCGCCGCCCTTCGCCCAATCACGGATATAGGGCAGGATGCTATTGCGCCTTCTTTCGTCGAGCCCTGCGATATCACCCCAGAGGCGGGATCGCCAGAAGTTGTCGAGCCCATCCAGCATCGCCTGTGTCAGCACCGGCTGGACGGATATAATGGTGGCGCCGGCCTTCTCGAAGTGTTTCGCCGCCGCTTCGACCGCGACCTTGATCTCGTCTTCCACCGCAAGCCCGCAGCCGGCATCGAGCATCAGCCCGATCCTCATGCCCGATAAGTCGATGCCGAGATCCATCCAGTTGAAATCGTTTGGCGGCAGGCTGGTGCCGTCGCGCCAATCCGGTCGTGACAGCGTCGCCATCGAGAAGGCCGCATCCTCGACCGTGCGCGCCATCGGGCCGACGCAGCGCCCGACATAATAGGGATCGGCCGGAACGCGCCCATGGCTCGGTTTGAAGCCGAAAACGCCGGTCCAGCCGGCGGGAAGCCGCACCGAACCGCCGATATCGGTACCGATATGCAGTGGTCCGTAGCCGGCCGCCGCGGCTGCGGCAGCCCCGGCGCTTGATCCGCCGGGATTCTGAGTCCTGTCCCAGGGGTTGCGGCTGAGAGCATGAAAGCTTGAAAGGCCGGAGGACAGCATGCCGTAATCGGGGCAGGTGGTCTTGGCGAAGATCACCGCGCCATCCTCCCGCAGCCGGGCCGCAGCCGGCGCATCGGCATCCGCGGAGGTCAACTCTATCGCCTTCGTGCCGTACGGCACCGGCTGACCCTTCGTGGCGATCAGTTCCTTGAGCGTCACCGGAATGCCGTCGAGGGGGCCGAGCGTTTGTCCCTTCGCCCGGCGCGCCGCTGACGCCTTCGCCTGTACGCGGGCCGCCTCCGGATCATAGAGGTAGAGTGCCGAAATCGAAGGCTCCCAGGCTGCGATGTGGTCTTCGAGAGCGAGCCAGTATTCGAGGGGCGACAGGCTTTTGTCAGTAAAGCGTCGCCTGAGTTCGCGGATGGTGAGGTCGGTTTCGGTCATGGCATGGTCTTTCGGGCTTTTCCTCTCGGGAGGACATCCGGCTCGCCTCGCGCGGGTCGAGAAGATCGCGCAACCCGTCGCCGAGCATATTGAAGCCGAAGACGGTGAGCGCGATGGCAAGGCCGGGCAGGATCGCCAGCCAGGGGGCCAGTGCCAGATAGGTTTGCGCATCGGAAAGCATCCGGCCCCAGCTTGGCGCCGGCGGCGCCATGCCGAGCCCGAGGAAGCTAAGGCCGGCCTCCGTCAGCATCGCCAGCCCGAGCTGGATCGCGGCGTGCACGATGATCTGGCTGATGATGTTCGGCAGCACATGGCGCAGTGAAATGGTCAGGCGCGTATTGCCGATCGCCCGTGCCGCCGTCACATAGTCGCGGCTCCAGGCCTGGAGCGAGGTCGCAAGCGTTACGCGGGCAAAGACCGGGATCATGAAGACGGCGATCGCGGTGATTGCGGTGAACCGCCCAGGCCCGAGAAAGGCCCCGAGCACCATGGCCGACAGGATCGGCGGCAAGGCGAAGATGACGTCGCAGACGCGCATCAGCAGCGTTTCGAAAGGACCGCGGATCGCCGCGGCCGCAATGCCTGATATCGAGCCGAGCATCCCGCCGATCGCAACCGCGGTAATGGCGATCGACAGCGAATTCCAGCATCCGGCCATCAGCATCGACAGCACGTCGCGGCCGAACTGGTCGGTGCCAAGCAGGCCGAAGGACAACGGTGGCTGCAGTTTGTGGATGATCTGCATCTTTCCCGGCGGCAGCGGCGTCCAGGCGAGCGACAGTAGTGCTATGGCGACCAGCAGGCTGACGATCACGGCGCCGGAAATCAAGTTCATTCGCCGGCTAAGTTTGAAGCCTCGCCGGCGGACGGCGAACGCGGCGGATACGATCGGTGCCATCCGTCAGGCCGCCTTTCTCATCCGCGGGTCGATCGCCAGATAGGAGAGGTCGACGATGAAATTCACCACAATGACGAGGGCTGCGAAGAACAATACGACATCCTGCATGACGATGATGTCGCGCTGGGAGAGCGCCTGCAGCGCCAGCCGTCCGAGGCCGGGCAGGTTGAAGACGTTTTCCACCAGCACCGCGCCGGCGACGAGAAAGGTGAATTGCAGCCCGATCATGGTGAGGATCGGGATCAGCGCATTCGGCACGACATGCCGCCACAGCACCGCATTGCGCGAAAGCCCTTTGGCGACGGCGGTGCGGGCAAAATCCTCATGCAATGTGTCAAGCACCGCCGACCGCGCCACGCGCGTCAACACCCCCGCCTGCGGCATCGCCAGCGCCACGGCCGGCATGACAAGCGCCTGCAATGCCGGCAGCAGGCCGGCGCTCCAGCCCGGGAAACCGCCGGCCGGCATCAGCCCGAGCATCGTCGAAAACAGGATGATCAATAGCAGTGCCACCCAGAAGGCGGGCACGGCGATGCCGATCTGTGAAAACAGCGTCGCGATGATGTCGAAGACACCGCCGCGGCGCGCAGCGGCCAGCACACCAAGCGGCAGGGCAATCGTTACCGAAAGCACGATCGCCATCAGCGCCAACGGCAGCGTCACCGCCAGCCGCTCGACGATCAATCCCGCGACCGGCACGCCATACGTCAGGGAATTGCCGAGATTGCCCGACAGCACGCCGGTCAGCCATTGCCCGTAACGCAGGATTAGCGGCTGGTCGAGCCCGAGATCATGGCGCAGCGCCGCTAAGGTCTCCGGGCTTGCGGAGGTGCCGAGCATGATCGAGGCGGGATCGCCGGGCAGGAGATCCATGACCGCGAAGATCAGCAGCGAGACGATGAGAAGGGTGAGGAGGAGACCGGCGAAGCGGCGGGCGAGGAGCGCGATCATGAGTGCCGCGCTTTCGGTGTGGCGTTTAGGGCATGGCTTCCCTGCAGGGCTTTCGAGACGATGCGACGGCCACCCCACTCTCCCTCATTCCTGTGCTTGTCACAGGAATCCAGCCACGGGGCGTCTGCGCCGTGAATGACTGTCACCCAGCCAAGAGAGCTTCCTGCGCCCAAGGACTTGGGCGCGCTGGATTCCTGTGACGAGCACAGGAATGAGGGATGGCGAGGGCTCCGATCTGCATTGAGCGTTTCGCTATTCGGTTTTCCCTCACTCATCCCGTGCCTCTCAATCCGCCCGAATCTGCCTCACTCCCCCCAAGAAACCCCAGACAACACATTCGACGGGATCGGCTCGTTCTCCCACAACCCCTTCAGCTTCTTGTCCCAGACGCCGAGTTTCGGCATGACGAAGAGGTAGAGCGCCGGCACGTCCTCGGCGAGGATCTTCTGCGCTTCGCCATAGATCGCGTTCTGCGCGGTGGGATCGGCAGTTTCCTGGACCTTCTTCATCAGCGCGTTGAAGGTCGGGTTCTTGTAATTGAAATAATAGGGATCCCTGGCATAGATGTCGATGTCGAGCGGCTCGGCATGGGCGACGATGGTCATGTCGAAGTTACGGTCCTTCATGATGTCCTGGACCCATTTCGCCGGGAATTCGGTCGGTTCGATATTCATCGTCACGCCGATCTCGGCAAACATCGCCTGCATCACCTGAGCGCTGCGCGGCGCATAAGCCATTTGCGGCGATTTGATCGTGAAGGTGAAGCCGTTGGGATAACCGGCTTCCGCAAGCAGCGCCTTGGCCTTCTCGACGTCATAGGGAAGCACGCCTGTCGTATCCTGATAGCCAGGATCGTTCGGCGTGTAGTGGCTGCCGATCGGCGTGCCGAGGCCGGACCATGCGCCGTCGATCACCGTCTTCCGGTCGATCGCCATCATCAGCGCCTGGCGGACCCGTTTGTCGTCGAAGGGCTTCTTGACATTGTTCATGCCGGCGATGACCTTGAGCTCGGTATTGCCGATCCTGGTGACGAGCCGCGCATCGCCGTCGAAAGAACTCATCAACTCGGGTGCGGCAAATTCCGGAAAGGCGTCGAGATCGCCGGATTTCAGCGCGGCCGCCTGCGCCTGCGGATCGGCGATGAAGCGGAACGTCACCTTGTCGAGCTTGGCCGCCACATCCTTGTTCCAGTAGTCGGCATTCTTTTCCAGCTCGACCTTGTCGCCCTTCGCCCAGCCGGCGAATTTGAAGGGACCGGTGCCGATCGGCGTCACCTTGTCGTCGGCAGCCGTCTTCGGTGCGACCATCACCGAGGCCGGCCAGCCGAGCCAGTAGATCAGGCTTCCCGTCGGCGCCGAGAGATGCAGCACCAGCGTTTCGGTATCGGGCGTATCGATCGAGGCGATCGAGGCGAAGAAGCGCTTCTGCGGATTGACCGAATCCGCGCCGCGGGCGCGGTCGAGCGAAAACTTGGCCGCCGTCGCATCGAAGGCTTCGCCGTCATGGAATTTGACGCCGGTCTGCAGCTTGAACGTATAGGTGAGGCCATCCGGCGAAATCTCCCAGCTTTTCGCCAGTTGCGGCTGGATCTTGCCGGACTGGTCGATCGTCACCAGCCCCTCGAACACGTTCTGCCAGGTCACCTGGCCGATTGCCACAGGTGCGGCGCTCGTCGGGTCGAGGCCGGTCGGCTCGACGCTCATGCCGATGTTGAGCGTCGTTTTTGCCGCTTCCGCCGGCGTCATCGCCGTCATCACGACGCCGGCTGAAAGTGCGGCGGCGAGGGAAAGTCGCCGGACGAAGCGCGACGGCGCAAAAGAAAGCTCGATCATCATGTTCCCTGTCTGGCCGCGCTCGCCGGCGAAGGCCCTTTTGCAAAGAGATTGACACTAGGCCGGTGCACACACAATGACAATTTTGTGTGCTCAGTGTAGCCGAAAAAGCTACACAGCAAATCCGACACCAATGCAAGCCGGGAGGCTCAGTCTTTCGTATCGGGGCGGCGGCTGGTGCGTTCGCGCATGAACCTCTCGATGAAGTCCAGCAGCTTCGTCGCCGCGAAGGAGAGCTGCCGGTCCGGCGCGACGCAGAGATCGACATGGGTGCGGATGCCGGTCTTGCCGGCGAGCGGAATGGCCAGCAGATGGCCCGCCTCGATCTCGCGGCGGACTGTCAGCGCCGGCAGCAGCGTGGCGGCAGCACCGCTGAGCACGAGTTCCTTCAGCATTTCGAGCGAACTGGTGACGAAGACAGGATCAAGGTTCAGCCCCTCTTTCTCGAACAGCGCGTCGAAGGCCTGGCGGAAGCCGAAGGATTGATCCGGCAGCGCCAATGCGTAGTCGGCGAGCTTCCTGATGGGGATTTCGGCATGCGCGGCAGCCGGATGCTGCGGCATGACGATGAGATCATAGGCGATCTCGGAGCGCAGCCGCACCTTGGTGCCTGAGATGACAGGCGCAAACAACGTTACCGCAATATCCGCCTCGGCACTGTTGACGGCGTCGACCGCCTGCCGCGCGCTGGTGATCGTCACGCTAAAACGCAGCTGCGGATATTTCAGGCTGAATTCGGCAAGCGCCGGAGCCAGGAGATTGGCGACGGTCGCACCGTTGGCATAGATGCTGACCCGGCCGCGCTGCAGGCCCTTCAGGTCTTCGATCAGCTGCTGCACGTGGTCGAGTTCGCGCAGCGTCCGCCCGGCGCGAGCGGCAAGCAACTCGCCGGCCGCCGTCAGCTTGACGCCGCGGGCGCTGCGTTCGACGAGCGGCGCGCCGAAATGATATTCGAGGTTCTCGATCTGCCGGCTGATTGCCGTCGGCGCGACGTTGAGGTTCTCGGCTGCCTGGCGCATCGAATTGGTCCTGACCAGTTCGTCGAAATACATCAGCGCCCGGATCTGCATTCACGTTTCTCCGCCATTCGGCATATTCGATCTCTCGGATTCCCACCCTATTCAATCAGTCGCCGGTAAGGTAGCGGTCGCGCCATGCCTTTTGCGCGCCCTCGACCGGAAGGGCACTCGCCATGTAGACGCCGCGGGCGATCGCCCGGGCCATGACGATGGTGGCAAGATGGCAAAGCTCCATCAGGCTCGCCATGTCGTCTCGGCGATGCCCGGCCGTCGAAGCGGCAAAGACGGTGTCGCCGTCGAGGGGCAGGTGCGCCGGCAGCAGCGCCCGGGCAAGACCGTCATGGCCGGCGAGCGAAAGCCGATGCGCCTCGGCCTTGGTCAGCTGCGCGTCGGTCACCACCGCGCCGATCGTCGTCGCCGGCCCGTCCATGCCCTTGAGCCGCATCCGGTGATCGGCGATCGCAGGCATGCCGAGGCCGCCGAATTCGGCGTCTTTTTCGAAGGGTGCCGCCCAGAAATGCGGCCCGTCACCGATCGTTGCGGAGCCGAGCGCATTGACGGCGACGATCGCCGCGACACGATGGCCGGCGCTGCTGACGGCGCTGGCCGAGCCGAGCCCGCCCTTGCAGGTGGATGTCGTCGCCCCGGTCCCGGCGCCGGCGGTGCCGAGCCCAAATGCGCCCTTTGCGGCAGCCTTCAACGCAGCATAACCCATGTCGCGATAGGGTGAGTGCAGCCCCCAATCCTTGTCGCCGCCGTTCAGCAGGTCCATCAGGATCGCCTGCGGCACGATCGGTATGCGCACTGGCCCGACGGTGAAGCCGCGGCCGAGTTCGCGCAATCCCGCCTGCACGCCGCCGGCGGCATCGAGCCCGAAGGCCGAGCCGCCGGAGAGCACGAAGGCATCGACGGCGTTGACGGTCATCGACGGGTCGAGCAGGCTCGTATCGCGCCCGCCCGGCGCACCGCCGAGCACCGTGCCGGATGCAACGGCCGGTTCGTCGAAGACGATGACCGTGACGCCGGAACCGAGCACGAGATCGGTCGCATGGCCGACGGAAACGCCGTCGATGTCGGTGAGCAGATTGAGAAGATCGGGCAAGGGCGGATCCTTATGCGGAAAGGCCGCCGATAGGACTGCAATTGCCCTCAAAAAACAAGACCGGCCCCTTGGCAGGACCGGTCACATCAGGAAGCCGCAAAATCGGGAGCGGCCGCATGCCGTCAGGCATGAAGCGGCTTCGGATGACGGCGGGTCATCAGATCGTGGATGGCCAGCCGCACCTCATCGGGCGAGCCGAAACGCTGCTCGTCGAGGTCGTGGACATGAAATTTCACAGCGATGAATTTCAGCCGATCTTCGTCGGGAATTACGATCCCGACGGGAACGCCTGCATATTCGATAACTTGCTTCTTCATAGATAGAACTCCTACCGCGCGACATGCGCAGCCATGGCGAATTGACTTGTCTGGTACCGTTGAAAGGAGGACGAACGTCACATTCGACAGTTCGGGCGGGAGAGGGCGCCCGGACGGTCATTGCCAAGCACAGATCGCCCAAGGAGATCGGCGAGAATATCGATGTTTATCATACTCGTTCCTTGCGTTGGCGTTGCACTTGAATGGTCCCGGAAGAACCCGGGGCCGGCGGTGGCTGCCTGAGATAATCTACTAATTTGGTAGAGATTACCCGGTAACCTGTCAGAAACATATTCCGAAACGTGTCAAAATATCGACGATCCGAAAAAATTCATTCCACCTTCAGTCAAACTTACGGAAAGAAACATATCAGCTCTTCGTAAAATTCGCATGACAGAATCTCAACTCTTTCGACCGTCGCGGCAGACATAGGAAGCCTCGCTGATTCAGGCAATGGGCCGTTTCGTTAAAAATCGAAATGCCTCGAAATGACCGATTTGGTTAATACGGGAAAGGCCCGCTCACCAGCCTTCGTCGAGCACCTTTTCCAGCATGTCTACGAAGAAATCGGCGCTTTCGATGCTGAGGCAGAGCGGCGGTTTGATCTTCAGCACATTTTGGTGATCGCCGGTCGGCTGCATGATCACGCCGAGATCGAGCAGCCGGTCGCAGATGGCGGCCGTCTCTTCCGTCGCCGGCTCCAGCGTCGTTCTGTCGCGGACGAATTCGAGGCCGAGATAAAGGCCCATGCCGTGCACGGCCCCGGCGATCGGGTAGCGGTCGATCAGTGCGGCAAGCCGCGCCTTCAGATGATCGCCGACCGTGCGGGCATTTTCCTGCAACGCCTCCTCGGCCATGATGTCGAGCACCGTCATGCCGGCGACGCAGCTGACCGGGCTGCCGCCCGTGGACGAAAAGAAGGTGCCCTCTTTCTCCAGCGACCCGGCGATCTCCCGTGTGGTGATGACGGCGCCGAGCGGATGGCCGTTGCCCATGCCCTTGGCGATGGTGATGATATCGGGCACGACGCCTTGCTGTTCGAAGCCCCAGAAATAATGGCCGAGCCTGGAATAACCGACCTGCACCTCATCGGCGATGCAGAGGCCGCCGCGGGCGCGCACTCCAGCATAGACCTGGCCGAGATACCCGTCCGGCAGTGGAATGCCGCCGGCATTACCGTAGACCGATTCGCAGATGAAGCCGGCAAGGCCCTCGCCGCCGGCATCGATCGCCTCCAGCACCGGCGTTATGGCGCCGAGATAGGCCGCCGCCGTATCGGGACCGCGGAATGCGCCGCGATAGGTATTCGGCGAAACGACGGCATGCACCCAGTCGGGCCTTGTGGTCGGCGCCTGCGGATTGTCGGCGATCGAGGTGGAGACGGCGTCGCTCGCCGCCGACCAGCCATGATAGGCTTCGAGCAGGCAGAGCATATTGCGGGCGCCGCTGTGAGCCTGCGCCAGCCGGATCGCCAGATCGTTCGCCTCCGAGCCGCTGTTGACGAGGAAGACCGTGTCGAGCCCATCCGGGGCCAGTGCGGCGAGGCGTTCCGAAAATTCCGTGATCGCGGCGTAGTGGAAGCGCGAATTGGTGTTTAGCCGCAGCCATTGGGCGCTGATCGCCGCTGCGAGCTTTGGATGGCCGTGGCCGAGAATGGAGACGTTGTTGACCATGTCGAGATAGGCGCGGCCCTCGACGTCGAACAAATGCTCCCGCCAGCCGCGCTCGATTTGCGGCGGCGCCGCGTAATAATTCTTCTGCGCCCCTGCGAGATGCGCCTGCCGCTTGGCGAGCAGCTCGGCGGTCTCAGGTTTCGGCGCATCGGCTCCGGGGTCGAGAAGCAGCGCGGGAGAAGGGCAGAGCACAGACCAGGCCGCTGCCTCGCGCGGTGTGGCAAAGAGCGGCGGCTCAAGCCCGGCGACGCTGCAAAGCTGCACGCGCAGCCCGCCGAGCGACGAAGCCTCTCCGACAACCGCGCCGAGTGGGTCGCCGCTGGCAACCTCGGCTTCATTCTCGACCGAGAGGTCGAGCCCGTCGAGGTGCAGGGTCATGCCGTCGCCGGTCAGCGTCAGATGCTGGTCCTTCCAGCCGATCCGGCCGGCAAAGGGCGCGGCGACCGCGCTGCCGGCGGCAAGGCATATGTCGACATGCAGGGCGCTGGTCGCCTGTCTTCCGGCGGTTCCGGCGCGGGAAAGCCGATATTCGCCGTAGCGCGTCGCTGCCGTACCGTTTTCGGTCGCAGCGCGGGCCAGCAGCCGCCAGTCCATGTCGGCATTCAGCCAGTTGCCGGCGGAAAGATGCGGGCTCCGCACCCCAAGATCGACATAGGCGATCGCGGCAGGATCGATGTCAGGTAGCAGCGGCAGCCATCCCGACGTTTCCGGGGTCGCAATATCCGCGCCGGCTGCCTTGAGGATCGCGGCTTCCATCAATTCGAAGGGAACGGACATTGCCGTATCGAAGATCGCCCACTCGCGGTCGAGATTGCCGCGGGCATAGTCATTATCCGGATCGACTGAAATCTGCTGTTCGCCGCTGGCGACGAGAATGACCGCGCGCGCGACGACCAATGGCCAGAGTGCCTTCAGCTCCTCCTCGGTCAGCGGATAGATCGCCTGATAGGCAGTGACGGCAGGCAGGATATGAAAAGGGTCGCCCTCTGCCTGGTGCAGCAGCGAAGCGCAGGTGACGGCGAGGTCGCCGACCAGCCAGCCGCGGATGATGTCGCCGAAATCGATTACCCCGTCGGGAATGGTGTGGCCATGGGCATTGCGGTGACCGACGACATTGTCGCCGGTGACGTCGTGATGCACCGCCTGCAGCCGAAGCGATGGCGCCAAGGGCTGGATGCGGCGAACGGCCATCACCATGGTCTTGGCGATCCGGTCGCGCGCGGCGCTGTCGGTGATGGCGGAAAGCAGCTGCACCGCGACCGGCCCGGCCCGCCGGAGATCCCATTGCAGGCTGCGGTCGAGGCCGGGATGGTTGAAATCGGCGAGCGCCTGCGCCAGCCTCGCGCAGAGCGCGCCGAGTGCGGCAACGGAGGCCGGCGCCAGGTAGGTCAGCTCCGCCAGCCCCCGGCCTTCCAGATATTCCAACAGCCGGACTTGGTAGCCCTGTCCGCGCAGGGTCAGGACGACGATCTCCCGCCCGTCATTGGTTGCGATCACATTGGGAACGCGTGGCGCATCCTGCTTGCTCTTGAGGTGGTGGATCGCGGCATTCTGCGCTTCGAGTTCGCGGGTCTCGTAGGCGGCATGGCAGACCTTCAGGACGTAGCGGCCGCGATCACTATCGACGCGGTAGTTCCGATCCTGCTGGCTGCCGAGTTCGGCAATGGTGCCGGACAGACTGTAATGGGCAAGAAGGATCTCTTCCGCGTCGGCAGCGGTCACGTCGGGACGCGGCAGCGCCATGCGATCAACAAGCGCCTCGTCGGTCATGACACCCCTCCCGCAGCATGATTCGATTACCTATTGAAAGAGATAATCAAGTACTTGCCGCTGGCAGGCAACGGGCGATTGTCGTTTGCCAGCAAAAGAGATGCCGCGCCGGACTCAACCCATGCGTTCGGACGCGTAGCTGCCGGGGCTGGCCGGGAAGACCACGGTGCGGTTGCCGTTGATGAAGGTGCGGTGGTGGATATGGGCGTGGATGGCGCGCGCCAGCACCTGGCTTTCGACATCGCGGCCGATCGAGACGTAATCGTCGGGCGACTGCGCGTGGGTGATGCGTGCCGTGTCCTGCTCGATGATCGGGCCTTCGTCGAGATCGGCGGTGACGTAATGGGCGGTTGCCCCGATCAGCTTGACGCCGCGGCCATAGGCCTGCTTGTAGGGATTGGCGCCCTTGAAGCTCGGCAGGAAGGAATGGTGGATGTTGATGATCTTGCCCGACATCTTCTGGCACATTTCGTCCGACAGGATCTGCATGTAGCGGGCAAGCACGATCAACTCGGTGCCGGTCTGCTCGGCCACATCCATGATACGGGCTTCGGCCTGAACCTTGTTGGCCTTGGTGACCGGAATATGGTGGAAGGGAATGTCGTGATTGACCACGACCTTCTGGTAGTCGAAATGGTTGGAAACGACGCCGACGATATCGATCGGCAGCGCGCCGATCTTCCATCGGTAGAGCAGGTCGTTGAGGCAATGGCCGAAGCGCGACACCATCAGCAGCACCTTCATGCGCTTCTCGCTGTCGTGAAACTCGTACTCCATCTCGAAGGGTGCTGCGACGGCTGAAAAATCGGCGCCGATCTCGCTGCCGGAAAGCCCCTCTTCCGAAATGAAGCTGACACGCATGAAGAACTTGCCAGTATCGAGATCGTCGAACTGCGAGCTGTCGATGATGTTGCAGCCCTTGTCGGCCAGATAGCTCGAAATCGCCGCAACGATGCCGCGCGTCGACTTGCAGGATACCGTCAATACATAGCTTCTCATGTCTTTCCCTCTTCCCTCTCCAAGACCGCCGCCGTGCTTAAATCAAAGCCCGGGCGGCGAATAGGTCGGCACGCTTTCATTCATGCGACAAATTGCAAGACAAACCATCACGTTCCTGCAAGTTCTCTCATCGCCGGTGTCAGCTTAGGAGAAGTTACTGGAAAAGTTGTGCCGCCAGCGCCGCCGGGATGTGTATTCTCGCCTTCAGTGGCTGAAACTAAAGCATGCCGCGCAAAGCTGTTGACCAGTTTGCGACATCGAGATGCGGGAAACCAAGGATCACGACATGTTTTAGGCCGGAGGACGGCTCGTCACCGCAACCTTCCGGCGCGGCGTGGTGATTTCATGGATGATCGCGCCGCCGATCGACGAGAGCACCAGCGCCAGGACCACGAAGAGCACCGGCTGCTTGAAGATGCCGATCGGCAGGCGGTCGGCGGCGACCCTCAGGAAAGCCAGCGTGAAGGCGTGGGTGATATAGATGCTGTAGGAGCAGTCGCCGAGATAGTTCAGCCATGCGAGGACCGGCAGCCTGGAAAAGTCGATGGAAACGGCGCCATAGACGATGAAGATCGCCGGAATCCCCCAGGCGTAGAACCGGCTTTCCGGCCGCATCAGCGCCTCGTTGATGAAGAGGAACGCAAAGCCCATGGCAAGTGCTGCCCATGCCCAGCGGTTCGGCAGAAGCATTTTCTGCCGGTAGAGCCAGCCGAGCACGACGCCGGCGAGAAACTCCAGGATGATCGGCTCGCCGTAGAACCGGGTCGCCGTCGTTTCCGACAGCAGCCGGCAGGCGATCAGGATGACGGCGAAGACGGCAAACATTGCCGGGATGCGACGGGTTTCCGAGAGCGGCAGCAGCAGCGCGAAAATGAGATAGAAGAACATCTCGTAATTCAGCGTCCAGCCTGGCACGACGACAGGGGTGATGGTGCTCGGATCGGCGGGATTGGCCCATGGCAGAAAGAGCAGCGAGGCAATCAAATGCGGCAGGTCGAACACTGTCGATTTCAGCAATGACGGGGCCACCAGCGCCACGACAGCCGAAAACAGCGTTGCCAGCCAATAGAGCGGGACGATGCGTTTGATGCGCCGGCGGGCGAAATCGATGGGGCTCATCGCCCGTCCGCTCGTCGTCAGCCACATCACGAGACCGCTGAGCACGAAGAAGATGTCGACGCCGGTCTCACCATAGACGAAGGCAGTGGCATCGAGCGCCGGATTGACCTTGGCAAGCTGCAATATCGCGTGGAAATAGACGACCATCAGCGCCGCGACGGCGCGCAGATATTGAAGCTGGACAAGCATCCGGTGTCTTGCTCCTCGGGCTCGCGCGGGCGCCGTGCCGCTGCGGTCAACTCTTTACATCCGCCGCACGATCCTGCCGGAGGCGCGGGCTGTCGTGGAAGCGCATAAATCCGACGACGAACCACAGGAGCCCGGCGATCTTCATCGAGAAAACCGCGGTGCCCCCGATCATCATATTCAGAAAAATGAAAAGAGAAAGTGAATGGGCGCAACGCCGCTGCGCCGCCGTGCGCCCGGCCGGAAAGAGGCAGACGAACAGCCATAGGGCGATGACGCCGAAGATCGTCGCCGCGTAGATCAAGTAGACATAGCCGCTGTCGGCGAATTCGGCGACCCGGTCGACCGAAAGCCCGAGAATGGCGAGCGGATCGAGCTCCATGATCTTCTTCATCGTCAGGTTGATGCGGCCGGTGAAATTGTCGCCGGTCGCATTGGGTTTCAAGGTGTAGACGATAAACCCCGCAACGACGATCAGCGGCATCAGCGCCAGATTGAAATTCCTCGGGATCTTCGGAAAGACGAAATAGCCGACGATGCAGGCAAAACAGAAGATCAGCATCGTGCGGGTGTCGTTCGTCACCAGGATCAGCACCGCCGTGCCGATGAACAGCAGCCGGTCCCAGCGGCCTATTCTTTCCCACATGGAAATCAGATAGATCGCGATCACGCCGCAGAAATTGGCGAGCGAGACCTGTTCGAGGAAGATCGACGACGAGCGGTGGTCGATGATGCCGAAGGAGAAACGCTCGGGAAAACCGAGTGCGTTCTGGAACAGGCCCGTCGTGTTGTAGCTCAGCGGCAGCAGCCCGCGCGTATTGGCGAAATAATCGGACGGATGCACGATGCTGACATAGAACGGCACGCTGACGATCTCGAAGATCAGGAAGATCATGACGGCAAGGCTTGCCCAGCGAAAGGCGAGCTTCATCGTCTTCTCGTTGCTCCAGCCGCCGAGCCCGGTAAAGCAGAAGATGATCAGCACGTTGCGGAAATGATCGACGAACAGCATGCGGTTGAGCACGCTGACATAGATCGTCACGACAAGCGTGAACAGCAGGAACAGGAAAGCCGGCAGATCGGTCTCGTAGATCCCCTTGTGCAGGATGTAGATGATGGCGCTCGCCATGATCAGCCCTTCGCTGGCGGCGACATGCGTCATCGAGAGCGGCGCGATGTTGTGGTTGACGAAGGCGAGAATGCCGTTGTAGAGCACCGACAGCAGGCCGAGCCAGAGCAGGGTATGATCGGTCCGCGCCGCTTCGCCGGCTACACTGCCGGCTGCGGGGAAAGCTGCCTTCTGGTCGAGGACCGCCACCATCAATGCCCCACCGGCTTGACAGCGCTGCAGGCGCCGGCTTTGGCTTTTGCCGAATTGGCGAGAAGCCGCATCTGCGGCCGTTCCGTGCCCTTTCGCGGCTGGACGTTGAACGGCTCATCGGGCGGCCACCATTCGCCCCCGGCCCAATAAGACCAGCCGAGCCAGGCGTCGCCATTATCGGACATGGTGGAATAGATCTCGGTCAGCCCGCTCATGCAGTCCTTGTCGGCAGAGACGCCGAATTCGCCGAGAAAGCCGCGCTTGTGGTTCTTCTTCAGCCAGGCGGTGACGCCGGCGATCGCTTCGACCGCGGCGTTGGCACCCTCGCAGGTCGGATGCGTTCCGGAGGAATCGACGTCGAGATACTGGTGAACCTCGTAAGCGTAGAAGTCGAGCGGATCGCGCACGCCGAGCATCACCGTGCCGTTGGCGCCGCCGATCACGTCCTGTTCCCAGCTGTGAGCGCCGCTCCAGGCGGTGCCTGGCACCAGGATGAGGTTGCGGGCGCCGACGGCGCGGATGCTGCGGATCGCCGCATTGGCGGCATCGAGCCAGTCCGTCGCCTTGATATCGTGCGGCTCGTTCATCAGGCCGAAGAGCACGCCGTCCTGATTGGCGAATTCGACCGCAAGCCTTGCCCAGAAATCACCAAAGGCGGCATCCGACGCCGGCGCCGTGCCGATCTGCGTCTTGTCGTAATAGCCGAAATTATGCGGGTCGAGCAGCACGGCCATGCCGTGCTTGCGGATCAGCCCGACGGTATCCTTGATCCGCTTGAGTTCGTCCTCGTCGAGCCGGCCGCCGAGCGCCGGCTGCAGCCGCTCCCAACGGAAGGGCAGCCGGACGATCGTCATGCCCTTTTGGGCGAAATATCCGATCGTGTCTTCGCTGGGGTAGGTGTAATTCGTCCCGTAAATGCCGTCGCGCTCGCCATATTCGCCGCCGGAAAGATTGACGCCGCGATAACAGGGCGGGTCGGCCGCAAGGGTCGGCGAGGGGACGAGAGCGGCCGCAAGCAGCAGCGCCGTCAGATGTCGTCTCGTCCTCATGGCACTCCTCGCAATCGCGGCAAATCGCAACATCGGCGTCGCTGAGATTATTTTAACGGTCCGTTAGCTAAGAATTTCTAAAGTCTGAGCACCTCGGCTTCAGTCTTTCACGCTGGGCAGGACACGAGTGCGCGTATGAACCAGTATGACAGGAACAGGGTAAGCCGGCTCCCTGGCTGGCGCAGTTATGAGTCGCCTCAGACTGCGCCGGAAGGCGTGCGCTTGCGCAGTCCTGTGGTCCGTCCGGATGATTTCGTCTCTCCGGCGCCAGAACCCACCCCGCCTGCCTTTGTGCCGCCGCCGGCAAGTGTTGCGCAAACCCGCCAAACCGAGCGCCAGGCGCCTCCGCCGCCGGCTGCGCCCACGAAACAGCCGGTCGTGGACACGCCATCGAGCGCAATGCCCGCGCCTGCCGCACCGCTTCTCGACCTGCGTTCCAGCGTCGCCGCGATCTGGAGCCGGCGGTTGGTCGTGCTTGGACTTGCCCTTCTCGGCGCCGCTGCCGGCGGGGTCGTAGCGCCCACCATCGGGCAGAAATTCACCGCCGTCAGCAGCCTCTATTTCGATCCGCGCCAGATCGGCCTTGCCGATGCGGGCGCGCAGTCTTCGGGGCCTTCGCCGGAAATGATCTCGACGCTGATCGACAGCCAGGTGCAGATCCTGACCTCGGGCAATGTGCTGCGCCGCGTCGTCGAGACCATGAAGCTCGACCAGGATCCGGAATTCACCGGCGGCCGCACCGATGGCGCCGCCGTGATCGGCGCCCTGCAGAAGGCGCTGGTCATTACCCGCCAGGCCAGCACCTATGTCGTCTCGCTTGCGGCGACGACCAACGATCCCGAGAAATCCGCAAGGCTTGCCAACCAGGTCGTCACCTCCTTCACCGCGGAAGAAAACAGCGCCTCGAACGGCATCTACGAAAACACCTCCTCGACGCTTGACGGACGTCTCGACGATCTGCGCCAGAAGGTGCTGGAGGCCGAGCAGGCTGTCGAAACCTTCCGCGCCGACAACGACATGGCCGCGACCGAAGGCAATCTGATTTCCGATCAGCGGCTTGTCTCGCTGAACACGATGCTGGTGACGGCGCAGGAAAAAACCATCCAGGCCAAGGCTCGCGCCGATGCCGTCGCCGATCTTCGCGTCGAGGACATCGTTGCCGGCAACCAGGCGGAGGGTGGCGTCACTTCGCCGCTGGTCAGCCTGCGTCAGCAATATGCCACCCAGGCCGCCGCCGTCGGCAGCCTCGAAAGCCAGATGGGCACGCGCCACCCGCGCCTACAGGCGGCCCGCTCCTCGCTGCAGAGCATATCAGGCGAAATCAAGGGCGAATTGCAGCGGCTCGCCACGTCGGCAAGAGGCGAATACGAGCAGGCGAAGGCTGCCGAGGACAGCATCGCCAAGGAGCTTGCCGTGCAGAAGGCGCTACAGGCGAGCACCTCGGACAAGCAGGTGGAACTGAACGAATTGCAGCGCAAGGCGACGGCGGCGCGCGATATCTACGAGACGGTGCTGAAACGCTCTAGCCAGACGAGCGAGGAGCAGAACCTCAACCAGAGTAACATTCGCGTCATCTCGCCGGCCGAGCCGCCGGTCAAGGCAGACGGCCCGGGAAAGAAAATCCTGCTGGTCGCCGGCATCATCGGCGGACTTCTCGCCGGTTTTGTCGTCGGCGCCGGCTTTGCGATCCTCGCCGGCCTCTTCAGCCACCCCGTCGTCAGAAGTTATTTCAGGAAATCGCCCGCAACCGCCGCTTGATGACCGCGATCGGTTTCCCTACATCCTGTGATGTGGCCTACTGAGGGCAGGAGAATTCCCATGCGGCTTGTAATGATGCTTCTGACGTCGCTAATTGCCGTGTCTAGCCTTGCGCCCGCGTCCGCCTTTGCCGTCGATTGGACAAAATCGCTCGATTCCGGCGTTCAGCCCCTCTACCCCTACAAGGGCCTGCCCGGCGTCAAGGCGCAGCCGGACAAGAAGGAGGAGGAATCCTATAAATGCCGCACTGAAACCGTTCAGATCCGCCGCCGCTACGACGAGATCTTCCGCTCCGGCGGCATGCCGACGCTGATGTATGTCTGCGAACGCGACGGTTTTGTCACCACGGGCGGCAAGGTGCCGTTGCGCGGTCATTACCAGCCGGTGCGGTAGGCGCTGGAGGCGTTGAGAAAGCTCCTGGATGCGCCTGCCGGAAATGTTCGACCGGAAGCTCCATCCTCAGATAGTCGAAGCCGGCATTCGCGTCCGATCGATCGACGATCGAATATTTGACGGCGCCCTGTTCCTCGGTGCGTCGCAGCGGCAGGCTTTCGGCTGCGGCAAAGCCCAGCCGCTTGTAAAGGCCGATCGCTTTTTCGTTGTGAGAGAAGACGTGCAGCTTGGCCGTTTCGGCGCCAAGCCCGGAAAACATCCACTCCAGCATTGTCATGCCGCAATGGAACATCAGATTGCGGATATCGCTCGCCCGGGCGCGGATGACGTTGTCGAATTCGGCGGCGCCAGGCCGGATGTTGCAGAGGCCGAAATTGCCGAATCGGTTTCCGCCGGGATCGCAAATGACGAACAGGATTCGGTCGGCGGCGGGCAGCGAGATGGTCTCGAGCCACTGCCGCGTGCGTTCCTCGGTGGCGCTGAACTGGGTGAGGAAAAACGGCATCGACTGGTTGCGCCACCTCGTCAGGTCGTCGATCAGGTCGGGCTCGTCGAGCATCGACCTGTCGATACATTGCAGGTCGCCCACGTGCCTGCCGCTATCGTCGCTGATCGGCAGGCGGAGCCGTCTGGCCGGATCCGCATTGTCCTTGAGGCTGACGATATCGACCTGCGCCATGAACGACGATCCCCGATTGTCCGCTCACGCCTTGCGGCAGACGCAGTAACCGCCCGGCGAGGAAGACAGCACCAGCTTGCCGTTCAGCACCGGATCGACTTCGAAACGGTCGGTTTCCGTCAGATAGTCGGTGACAGCCTTCAGCGGTTCATTGCCGCGCAGCCAGACCTTGGAGCGCTTTGTGAATGCTTGTTCCTCGGTCAGGTGGCCGATGAGCGTGTCGGCGACGACGAGGTAGCAGCCTTCCGTTACCAGCGGACCGTAGGAGCGGCATTCGGCCAGAACGTGCTCGTAGGAATGGTCGCTGTCGAGCACCACCATCACCCGGGCGCCCGGTGGAATCTCGGCCTTCACGGCGGCAAGCACGTCGTCGTCGACGGAACCGCCCTGGATCATCTTGATCCGGCTCGACATCGGATGGGATTCGATCGACTCGCGATTATGGGCGCGGATGTCGATGTCGACGCCGACAACTTTGGCCCTGTCGTTGCCCGTGGCGGCGAGGATCGACGCCATGAAGATCAGCGAGCCACCGCGCGCGATGCCGGTCTCGATGATGACGTCGGGCTTGGTCGCCCAGATGACTTCCTGGGTCGCCAGGATATCAACCGGAAGCTGGATAATTGGTACCCCCATCCATGACCACAAATAGAAGTAGTCGAATTTGTCGAGCCCGATCAGCGTGTTGAGCGATTGTTGGAAACTTGCCTCGTCCTTGCCGAGCGCAAGTGACATTTCCCGCTTGTGGGCTTCGAATTCGAGACGATCGTCCTTCGTGGTCATGACTGTTCTTTGTCCTTTGCTGTAGGGCTGTCTCAGATCGACTGCCGCAATGCCGTGCTGTTGTGGTAAATCCGCCCGGCCGCCACATCGAGCAGCGTTGCCGCCACCCGATCGATATCGGCCTCGCTCATGTCGTGATAGCTGGGCAGGTTGATCGCGCGGCCCGGAATGCTCCAGGCGTTCACGTTCTCTGGCCGATCCTCGAACATCTCGAGGCTGGACAGGGGATAGAAGAAGACGCGCGCGTCGATATTGGCGGTCTCGAAGGCCTGCTGCATCATCTCGCGGGTGGTACCCGTCGACGGATGAAAGACCGCGGTCGGCATCCAAGCGCCGTTGATCGTGCCGCTATATTCCGGGTTCATCGAGATGCCGGGCAAGGCGGAAAGCCGGACCATATAGGCCGCCAGGATCTCCCGCTTGCGGGCGACGAGTTCTTCGATGCGTTCGAGCTGTGCGCAGCCGATGGCCGCCTGGATGTTGGACATCTTGTACTTGAAGCCGATCTCGTCGGGCCAGAACTGCTTGGTTTGGCCGCGAGCCCGGCCGTGGTTGCTGAGCGTCAGCACCCGTTCGTAAAGCGCGGCGTCGTTAGTGACGAACATGCCGCCCTCGCCCGTCGTCAACGTCTTGGTGCCGTGGAAAGAGAAGGTACCGAAGGCACCCATCGAGCCGGCCCGGCGGCCATTCCAGACGGAGCCGACCGCTTCCGCCGCGTCCTCGATCACCGGGATGCCGGTGCGCTTGCCGATCTCGAGCAGCGCATCCATATTGCAAAGATTGCCGTAGATGTGGGTCGCGATAATCGCCTTGGTCTTCGGAGTGATGTGCCGCTCGACCTCGCTCGGATCGATGCACCAGGAATCCGGCAGCACGTCGGCGAAGACCGGCTTGGCGCCGAGATGGACGATCGGCGAGACGGTGGCGACCCAGTTGGTGTCAGCGAGGATGACTTCGTCACCTGCGCCGACACCGAGGGCGGCCAGGCCCATGTGCATGGCGCCGGTGCAGCTCGATGTCGCAATAGCGAAGTCACTGCCGAGATAGGTCTTGAAGTCGCGTTCGAAGCGATTGATGTAGTCGTAGCAGCGTGCGCCCCAGCCGGTCGCTGCCGCATCCGTGGCATAATCGGTTTCAAGCTGGGTGATGGAAGGCTTGGTGTAGAAGATCCTGTTTGTCATGCCGCTAATTTCTGTTGAATTGAAATCAAGACGCAGGCGCCCGCCACGACGCTAGTTTTTGAAACTGGCGCGAGGCTCACATGATGACGTGCCGGGCAAGATCGTGCTCGTGGAACACCAGATTGGGCAGGTAGCCCAGGGCTACGAAATATTCCCCGTCGCTGTTGGCGCTAACGAAGACTGCGGTGCTTTCCAGCGGGCTGTCTGCCAGTTTCTTTGTCACTTTCACCCTTTCGCTCAACCCGAGTTCCCGCATCAGATTGTCGAGGGCTGCGATTTCCGTGAAACCGGCGAGAAGCAGCGTATCGATGCCGATTGCCGAATTCACCTCGCTGACCAGCGTCTGAATTGCGACCATCAGCGGCAGCCCTTCGCGGAAGGGACGGATGTCCGGGTGGTCGAGCATCCCGCCCCACATGATGCGGGTACAGAGCTTATAGGCCTTGATAAAATTCTTGCGCACCGCCCAGAAGCGGAAGGCGGCCGCCATGCGATTAAGCGTGAAGATCCTGCACATCTCGTCATATTTGAGACGCGTCTCGGGCGTGAGGGTCAGCGCCCCGCGCTTGACGCCCGTATAATAGGAAATATTCAAGCCCGCCACGATAGCGATCCCAGCTCGTCATGACGTCATTGGTGCCTTCCTGCGGGCCGTCGCGGGCGATCGCCGAATTGGCGATCGAGCGGTAGAACGGCCGTTGCAGGAAAGTAACCGCGCCCCGTAGGTCGGGAGCAAATGCTGAGTTTGATGCCGCTCAAACGCGTGTTTCCTGGCGATAGCTTTCAAGCGCGGCGTCGCGCTCGCTAATGACGTTCGGCACGAACGGCCAGGCGATGGAAAAGGCGGGATCGTCCCAGCGGACGCCCCGGGCAAGTTCCGGCACGTAGGCTTCCGACATCTGGTAGAAGAGCTCGCAATCGTCCTCGAGCGTCAGAAAGCCGTGGGCGCATCCGGCCGGTATGTAGAAAGCGTTGCAACTGGCAGCATCGAGCTCGACGGAAGCCCATTGGAGATAGCTCGGCGAATCCGGCCTCAGATCGAGCGCCACGTCGAAGACTCTCCCGCGCGTGGCTCGCACCAGCTTGATCTCCGGCCGCGGCTCGGCTTGGTAATGCATGCCGCGCAGCGTCCCGCGCCTGTGGTTCTGTGAGGCGTTGCACTGCGGGTAGACCGGCACGAGACCGTGATCCGCAAAGGTCTGGGCGTCGAAAGTTCGCGCGAACATTCCTCGGTCGTCGAAGCGTGCGTCGACTTCCACCACAAAGGCTCCCGAAACCGCGGTCGGGAGAAATTTCATCCAAGCACCGTGAGTTCCGGCACGGCAACGGCGAAGCGTCCGCCCCAGGCGCCGACCCTGCCGTTGGCCGCGACGACTTCGTTCTTGATGTTCCAGGGCAGGATAAGCACGTAATCCGGCTGTGTCTCGTCCATCTTCTCTGGCGCGTAGATCGGCAGCTTGCTCCCCGGCAGGAAATGCCCCTGCTTATGCGGATTACGGTCGACGACATAGTCGATGAGGTCCGTGCCGACACCGCAGAAATTCAGCAGTGTATTGCCCTTGGCGGCGGCGCCATAGGCGGCGACCTTCTTGCCGCTGCGTTTGGCTTGTTTCAGGAAGGCAAGCAGGCCATCCCTGATCGGCGCCACGCGGTTCTGAAAGGCCTCGTAGATCTCGACTGTGTCGAAGCCGGCGGCCGCTTCGTCGGCGCGCACTTTGGCAACGCCGTGGCCGGTTGGGTGAGCCATGGATGTTGCTCGGCAGGCAAGCACGCGCAGACTGCCGCCATGGGTCGGCAGTTCTTCGACGTCGAATACTTTGAGGCCGTGCGCTGCGAAGACCTTTTCGACGGCCAGCAGCGACAGATAGTAAAAATGCTCATGGTAGACGGTGTCGAACTGGATGTTCTCCATCAGCCGCAGCAGGTGAGGGAATTCGACGCTGACGACACCATCCGGCTTCAGAACGGCAGAGAGCCCACCGACGAAGTCGTTGATATCCGGCACATGCGCCAGCACGTTGTTGCCGATGACAATGTCGGCGGCAAGGCCGCGCGAGACGAGATCGGCGGCCGTTTCCTTGCCGAAGAAGCGCGCTTCCGTGGGAACGCCGATCTGCCGCGCTACGTCAGCGACATTCTCAGCCGGCTCGATGCCAAGCACCGGCACGCCGGCCTCGACGAAATGCTTCAGCAGATAGCCGTCAT
The DNA here is from genome assembly GCF_000271845.1 of Rhizobium leguminosarum bv. trifolii WSM2297. Next base: position 3,858,461 of record NZ_JH719395.1, read on the forward strand.
TGCTCGCTACCTCGATCACCTGCGATGTCGGGCCGAGGCAGAAACGCTCGCGGGCCATGACGGTGAATTGGCGAGCATGCTCCACCCAGCTGTCGCTGTAGGAGGAGAAATAGGCGTAGTGGCTGAAGATATCCTCCGGCGGAACGAAGGCATCGGCCTGCACCAGCCAGCATTGCGAGCAGACGAAAGCGCGCAGCGGATAGGACGGTTCCGGCTGGTTGAGCTGCTCTTCGGTCAGATAGGCATTGGCAAGCGGCGTCGAGCCAAGGTCGACAAAGCGATGCGTCAGCGAAGCGTTGCAGAACCGGCAATTATGCGCTGTCATGATACTGTTTCCTCATAGGCCGCGATCTGGCCAAGCGAGAAGGTGCGCATGTCGGCTCCCTCGCGGTTGGCCTTGTACCAGGCGGCTGTCCAGTCGATTGTCTGCTGCAGGCTGAGGCGCGGACGCCAGCCGATCGTGTCGAATGCCAAGGCCGAGCTCAGCGTCAGTGCTGGCGCTTCCGGCAGATGTTCGCCCGGCGCCGGCCGCCATACATCTTCGACGCGGTGCGCGCGTCCGAGCGCCTCGGCAAGTTCGGAAACGGTGGCGAAGCTCTCGGGGTGCGGACCGAAATTCAAGGCGTCCGGCAGATCCCGGCCACGCTCCTCGCTCAGCACTCGGGCAAAACGGAGATAACCGCCGAGCGGTTCCAGAACATGCTGCCAGGGGCGAATTGCCTGGGGATAGCGCAGCATGATCGGCTCGCCGCCTTCGAAGGCGCGGATGAAATCCGGGATCAGCCGATCCCTGGACCAGTCGCCGCCGCCGATGACATTGCCGGCGCGCACCGTGGCGAGCCTGAGATCGCGGCCTTTGAAGAAACTGTCGCGGTAGCTCTGGCAGACAAGTTCGGTGCAGGCTTTGGAATTACTGTAAGGATCCTTGCCGCCGAGTGCGTCGGTCTCGACGAAGGGGATGCCGCTGCCATTGTTGGCGTAGACTTTGTCCGAGGTGATGACCAGCACCGTCTTGACGGAGGGCGTCTGCCTGACTGCGTCGAGGACATTTGCCGTTCCCAGGACGTTGGTCGAGAAGGTCTCCGCCGGGTTTTCATAGGAGCGCCGCACCAGCGCCTGTGCCGCCATGTGGATGACGATCTCCGGCTTGACACGCTGGGAGAGAGCAAGCAGCGTCTCGGCATCGCGGATATCGACGATGTGATGGCCGCGATCGTCCCAGGGAGCAAGCTTCTGGTAGAGCGACGGTTCGGTCTCGGGCGCCAGCGACACCGCGGTGACCTCTGCGCTGAGCCGCTCCAGCCACAGGGAAAGCCAGGAACCCTTGAAGCCGGTGTGCCCGGTGAGGAAAACCCGCCGCCCTTTCCAGAAGTCCGTCAGGCCCATAGCTTCCACGGCGCCTTTCCGGAATTCCAAAGTTCTTCCAGATGGGTGCGCTCGCGCAACGTATCCATCGGTTGCCAGAAGCCGTCATGCTTGAAGGCGGCAAGCTGGTTGTTGGCGGCAAGCCACTCCAGCGGCCCGGCTTCCCAAATCGTGTCGTCGCTAGGGATGAGATCGACCACGGAAGGGTCGAGCACGAAGAAGCCGCCATTGATACGCTGGCCGTCGCCTCTCGGCTTCTCCACGAAGGAGGTAATGTACTGGCCTTCAATATTCGTGGCGCCATAACGTCCGGGCGGGGTTACCGCGCACATCGTCGCCTTCAGGCCGTGATCGCGATGGAAGGCGACTTCAGCGGCAATGTCGATGTCGCCGACGCCGTCGCCATAAGTCATGCAGAAGGGTTCGCCCGGTGTCAGATGGTCGCGAATGCGCCCGAGGCGGCCGCCAGTCATCGAATGCATGCCGGTATCAACCACGGTCACGCGCCAGTTCGGTCGTTTGCCGCCGTGATAGTTGATGCTGTTGGCACCGAGGTCGACGGTGATGTCGCTGTGGTGAAGAACAAGGTTTACGAAATATTCCTTGATCATATACCCCTTGTAGCCGGCGCAGATGATGAAATCATCGAGCCCGTGATGGGCATAGATACTCATGATGTGCCAGAGGATCGGCATGCCGCCGACCTCGACCAGAGGCTTGGGCCGGATACTAGTTTCCTCGGCAAGACGAGAGCCAAGGCCACCGGCGAGAATTACGACTTTCATCCCAAGCGAACTCCAGAGTGCCTAGCCAAGCTTCCCGTCCATCTTGCGAGCCGCCCAGGCTCCCTTAAGGCGGAACGGCCATATGTTCATCCTTGTCCCGGTATCCGATTTCGTTCTTGTGCGAGGCTTGCAGCGCTGGAGCCGGCCTCTGGATTTTCATGGATGCCGGGTCGCGCCAGCGCAACGCCGTGACTAGCGCCTTGAACAGCGTCGACGCGATAGCCGCGGCCTAAGCTAACAGGGGTGTTGTGCAAGACTGCTTCGTGAGACCCTCCGGCGGATGCACCGGTAGGATGGATCGAGACCTTCGAAAGCGTCTCCACCGATTGACGGCACGCTTCTTGCATTGTTACTAATATTCTAACCCTTGGGGAGAAAGTGCCATGCAATGGAACACATCGGCCGATTTTGCACCTCTCGTCCTCTTTTTCGGCGGCCAGCAAAAGCGCAAGATCGTCAGGACGCTCCGCGACGCCGCCGAAGTTCTGATGGTGGACTGGCCGTTTGAAGACGGAGAAGAATATGTCGTCGCCGTCAAGGCTTGCGCCGATGCCATCACCGGGCAGGGCGGGATGAACGAACTGAGGGAATTGCTTCTCAGCGCCGCCAAGGAAGCCGGCATTGCGGTTTTGTCCGTTATACCAGACAGCAGGAGCACGACGCCCCATATGGCTGCGTGAAAGCCACGAACGACGCTGATACGCTCTGCCCAAAGCGGTGCTGATGCATATCCGCACGCAGAGGCAGCGAACGTCCGCTCGGGGAAATGCCTCCCCATCCCTGGTTTGTAGACTGCGCTCTCCCGGCTCAGGGCATCGAGAGAGGTTGGTCGGCACTTTTTAAATTGTCAGTTTCTTCGTGCCAACGCGTTTTATGGGATCGGAAGATCCGCATCACTGCCATGGGGCGCTCGAATGTGACAATGAGGAAGAGTCGACCCCTTGAAATGCTAAATGAATAACGATTTCAAGGGGGACAAAATGGAATGGTGCCCAGAAGAGGACTCGAACCTCCACACCCTTTCGGGTACCAGCACCTGAAGCTGGCGCGTCTACCAATTCCGCCATCTGGGCGACGGAGAGCGATGTAAGGGGGCAGCCCCTGACTGTCAACCGGGTTTTTGAAGTTTTTCTGACAGTTGGCAGAAAACAGCTGGTCACATCACGGAAGGCGACGGCAGGGCAGGCATAGCGCTTCCCTTGGTACGCCCTATATACAGGAAATATCGAAAGGAATGCTTCATGCCCTCTTCCCGCACGCTTCTGCTCGCCGGTCTTTTAGCTCTTCTTGCGCCAGCTATGGCCGGTGCTGATTCGCTGAAGCTGGGCAAGCCGGGGGTCGGGCCGCTCAACACCGGATCGACGCTCTGCGATTTTCGCGGCTGCTTCGGTTTCGGGCCGCAGCAATGGCATCGCCCGGCCTATGTCCAGCCGAATTATCACCCGCGCGGCGCGGGGCCGACCTATTACCTGCCGGGTGCTGCCGGGCCGCCGCAGCTGACCTACGATCGGGAGCCCGTGCGCGAGGTCCAGCCGGCGACGCGGAATATGAACAAGCATATCGCCTGGTGCACCAATGAATACCGCTCCTACAACCCGAGGACGGATCATTTCCTCACCTATGAGGGCGTCTACCGCGTCTGCCGCTCGCCCTATCGCTGAGATCTGTGCGGTCAGCTTTCGTGTGAGACACGATCGACATGGCCGAGATCGCGGCCGGGCTCGATGATGTCGCGAACCCGCTGTTTCAGCTCTTTCGGCCCGGGAAAACCGCCGTCACGCTTGCGCTCCCAGATGAGGTCTCCATTGACGCGGATCTCGAAATTGCCGCCGGTGCCGGGGATCAGCGCCACTTCGCCGAGACTGTCGGCAAAGGTGTGCAGCAGCTCCTGCGCCATCCAGGCGGCGCGTAGCAGCCAGTTGCACTGGGTGCAGTAGAGGATCGAGACACGGGCTTTTTCGGTCATGACGCTTCCTTTCGTTTGCGCCGATGTAAGCCCTTGCAGCCTGCCGACGCAATCGCGCTCGCGCAAGCATCTTGCGCGCCATTCTCCGGCATGGTCTCTTCCGCTCGTCGGCAAACGGGGAAAACCATGCGAGTCGCAGTCGTCGAAAACATGAGAAATACCGGCCTCGGCGCGCTGGCCACGGCGCTCAGCGAGGCGGGAGCTGAGATCGAATGGTTCCGGGTGTGGCAGGATGGCATCCTGCCGCAGGATATGGCGGGCCACGACGCGTTGGTCGTTCTCGGCGGCGAGCAGAGCGCGCTGGATGACGAGACCCATCCCTACCTGCCGGAGCTCGTCCGGCTGACGCGCCGCTTCGGCGACGCCGGCAAGGCGGTGCTCGGCATCTGCCTCGGCAGCCAGATCCTCGCCCGCGCCTATGGCGCCGACAATCTGTTGGGAGTCGCCCGCGAATTCGGCTGGCATAATATCGGCGTCACCGGTGAAGGCCGGGCTGATCCGCTGCTATCGGCGTTCGGCGGCGAATTCACCATCTTTGAATGGCATGCCGACACGTTTTCCCTTCCCGAAGGCGCGGTTCACCTTGCCACCAGCCCCGTTGCCGAAAACCAGGCGTTCCGCATCGGCCGCGCCGTGTACGGCACCCAGTTCCATTTCGAGGCCAATTCAGCCGTCGTCGAAGAATGGAAGGCCGACTTTCCCGAGACGATCGCGCGCATCGCCCCCGGCTGGCTGGAGAACCATGCCGAACTGGCGGCAAGACATGCCGCCGCCGCCGATGCTGCGGGCCTCGCCATCGCCCGCGCCTGGGTCCGCCTGTTCGAGCAGCAGGAGATCGTGATCCTGTCGCAGGCTTCGGCGTGAGAGGCGAAGCAATGCCGGCAAGCGAACGCCAGAAGATGGCGGCCGGCGAATGGTATTGCTGCCTCGATGATGAACTCGATCACTTGCGCCGGCAGGCGCGCATGGCCGTCCATGCGCACAACACACTGCCGCCGAACGAGCGCGGCGCCATAGCGCCGGCTCTGAGGGCGCTGTTTGCGCAAGTCGCGTCCAATGTCTTCATCGAGGCGCCGTTTCACTGCTCCTACGGCATCAACATCGTTCTCGGCGAGCGCGTCTATTTCAATGCCGGCTGCACCATCCTCGATTCCGGCCGGGTGACCATCGGCGACCGCAGCATGTTCGGCCCCGGCGTGCAGATCTATTGCGCCGAACATCATAGGGATGCAGCACTTCGCGGCCAGGGCATCGAAATCGCCCGGCCGGTCACGATCGGCAACGACGTCTGGATCGGCGGCGGCGCCATTATCCTCGGCGGAATCACGATCGGCGGCGGTGCGATCGTCGGCGCCGGCGCCGTGGTGACGCGGGACGTGCCGGCGGGCGCGACTGTCGTCGGCAACCCGGCCCGTATTCGATAGCGGCGGCAGGACTGCCCATTCCGCGATAGCCTTGGCACCTCGACAGCGGCGATCATTCCGCTAGATCATGGGCGAAACGGGAGGAAAATCATGAGCGAGCGGAATTTACCCATGCAAGGCGGCTGCCGTTGCGGTCAGGTGCGGTTGAAGGTCAGCGCGCCGCCGCTGCTCACCATGGCATGCCATTGCACTGGCTGCCAGAAGATGACGGCGAGCGCCTATTCACTGAGTGCCGCCATCCCCAGCGAAGGCTTCGAGGTCACCAAAGGCGAGCCGGTGATCGGCGGCCTGCACGGCGTCACCAAGCATTATTTCTGCCCGCATTGCATGAGCTGGATGTTCACCCGGCCGGAAGGCATGGACTGGTTCGTCAACCTGCGCGTGACCATGCTGGATGATGCGAGCTGGTTCACGCCCTTCATCGAGACATGGACAAGCGAGAAGCTGGCCTTTGCCGAGACTGGCGCGATGCACAGCTACGCGGCGCTGCCTGAGATGCAGGCCTATGAGGGGCTGGTGAAGGAGTATATGGGCAGGGAATGAGGCTCAGAAGCCCTGGAAGAGAAAGTCGACGGCGGCGACGATACGATCGCTGTCGGAGGTGAGGTCCGCAACAACACCTCCGATCTCCTTTATGGAAATTGCGCCGGTGAATTGGGTGGCCATGACATAGGGCATATCGTTGATCACGAATCGCGGATTGAGCTGGCGCATGATCTTGGGAAGAGCTTCCAACGGAAGCACTGGCGCCATGATCCGTGTTGTCAGCTCGCCATGCAGATCTGACTGCAGATCAAGCGCAAGCGCATTGGTATGCACGAGATTGTAGACATGAAACCGAGCCATCAGAACTGTCGATATTTCTGAAACGGCAGGCCGTGCTTTTCGACATAGGCGTTTGAAGCGGCAATAGCCTCGGCGTTCTCGATACGCCACAGCCGCTCGCGTTCCGCCTTTATCGCCTTGGCGATTCCATCTTCCGCCGCCCTGGATATGTTGATCTTGAGTTCACGCGCCTGGGAGACCAGACCCTCGTCAAGGGAAAGGTTTGCTGCTTTTCTTGCCTGCTGAGCCATGACGATCTCCTCGGTCTTATGCGCAAATCATATGCGCATAAGACGTTGTTGAGAAGGTCTTATTCGTCGCCCATCTTCAGCGCGGCGATGAAGGCTTCCTGCGGAATCTCCACCTTGCCGAACTGGCGCATGCGCTTCTTGCCGGCCTTCTGCTTGTCGAGCAGCTTGCGCTTGCGGGTGGCGTCGCCGCCGTAGCATTTCGCGGTCACGTCCTTGCGCAGCGCCGAGATCGTCTCGCGGGCAATGACGTTGCCGCCGATCGCCGCCTGGATCGGGATCTTGAACATGTGCTTCGGGATCAGCTCCTTGAGCTTCTCGCACATGTCGCGGCCACGCTTTTCGGCTGCGGTGCGGTGCACCATCATCGACAGCGCGTCGACCGGCTCGCCATTGACGAGGATCGACATCTTCACGAGGTTGCCCTCGCGGTGGTCGGTGAGCGTATAGTCGAAGGAGGCATAGCCCTTCGAGATCGACTTCAGCCGGTCGTAGAAATCGAAGACGACTTCGTTGAGCGGCAGGTCGTAGGTCAGCATCGCGCGCGTGCCGACATAGGTGAGTTCGATCTGGATGCCGCGGCGGTCCTGGCAGAGCTTCAGAATGCCGCCGAGGTAATCGTCGGGCGTCAGGATCGTCGCGCGGATCCACGGCTCGTGGATTTCGGAGATCTTGACGACATCGGGCATGTCGGCCGGGTTGTGCAGCTCGCGCTCCGTGCCGTCGGTCATGAACATCTTGTAGACGACCGAGGGGGCGGTGGCGATGAGGTCGAGGTCGAACTCGCGCTCCAGCCGTTCCTGGATGATTTCGAGATGTAAGAGGCCGAGGAAGCCGCAGCGGAAACCGAAGCCGAGGGCGGCAGACGATTCCATTTCGAAGGAGAAGGAGGCGTCGTTGAGGCGAAGCTTGCCCATGGCGGCGCGCAGATCCTCGAAATCGGCGGCATCGACCGGGAAGAGGCCGCAGAACACCACCGGCTGCGCCGGCTTGAAGCCCGGCAGCGCCTGGGCGGTCGGCCGCTTGTCCTCGGTGATCGTGTCGCCGACGCGGGTATCGGCCACTTCCTTGATCGAGGCGGTGATGAAGCCGATCTCGCCGGGGCCGAGGCTGTCGACATTGACCATCTTCGGCGTCAGCACGCCGACGCGCTCCACCTGGTATTTCGCATCCGTGCCCATCATGCGGATGGTCTGACCCCTGGTCAGCACGCCGTCGATGATGCGCACCAGAACCATGACGCCGAGATAGGTATCGTACCAGCTATCGACGAGCAGCGCCTTCAACGGCGCTTTCTCGCCGCCCGGGCTCTTCGGCGCCGGCAGCTTGTTGACGATCGCCTCCAGCACGTCGGGAATGCCGAGACCGGTCTTGGCCGAAATCAGCACGGCCTCCGAGGCGTCGATGCCGATCACTTCCTCGATCTGCTCCTTGATGCGGTCGGGTTCGGCGGCCGGCAGGTCGATCTTGTTGAGAACGGTGACGATCTCGTGATTGTTGTCGATCGCCTGATAGACGTTGGCAAGCGTCTGCGCTTCCACGCCCTGGCTGGCGTCGACGACGAGCAGCGAGCCCTCGCAGGCCGACAGCGACCGCGAGACTTCATAGGCGAAGTCGACATGGCCGGGCGTGTCGATCAGGTTGAGGATGTATTTCTCGCCGTTGTTTGCCTGGTAATGCAGGCGCACGGTCTGGGCCTTGATGGTGATGCCGCGCTCGCGCTCGATATCCATATTGTCGAGCACTTGCTCAGACATTTCGCGCTCGGCAAGGCCGCCCGTCGTCTGGATCAGCCGGTCGGCCAGCGTCGATTTGCCGTGGTCGATATGGGCCACGATCGAAAAGTTGCGGATATGGGACAGCGGAGTGGTGGAATTGGTGCTCATGCGCGCCATATAGCAGCGCCGCCCCCTGCCGCAAAGCGGTAATTATCCCGCTGTTTACGCTATTTTGCGGGCCGGTCGGGCGTGGCTCAGACCGGCCAGCTCTCCAGCCGCCAGGCCGAATCCCAGAACATCCATTCATATTGCGAGGCGCGCACGAAGACATCCATCATCTGAGTGCGCTCCGTCGGCGAGGCGGCGCGGGCGGCGATATCGGTCAGCGCGATCACTTCACGGGCGCCGGCGGCAAATTGCGGATCGCCATAGGTGTTGATCCAGGCCTGGAAGGCATTGCCGTCGATTGCCGGCCGGTTCTTGATCGCTTCGCCGACGTGCCAGTAGATCCAGAAGCAGGGAAGGATTGAAGAAAGCGCCACCGCGTAAGAGCTGTGATAGGCAGTGGCGAGCAGGAAGTTGGTATAGGCAAAGCAGGCAGGCGAGGGTTCGGCTGCTGTCACATCTGCCGACGTGATGCCGAACTGGGTGAGGAAACCGGCATGCAGGCCCTGTTCGACGGTGATCGCCTTCTGCGCCGAACCGAGGAAACGCAGCACTTGCGCATTATCAGGCGCCTTGGCCGCGACGATGGCCAGGCATCTCGCATAATGTTTTAGATAGAGCGCATCCTGCAGAATGTAGTGCCGGAAAACTTCCGGCGGCAGCGTGCCGTCGGAAAGCCGCGTCAGCAGCGGCAACACCTCGATCTCGGCCATCACCGGCGCAATCCTATCCCAGGCGGCGGCCGTGAAGCTTGCCGTCGTGTCCGTGCTCTGCGTGCTGGCGTCCATCATGCTCTCCTGGGATTTGGCTGCCATATATCGACGCCGTCGCGGCGAAAGCAAGGCGCAATCCGCCTCACCGGCAGCGCTTGATTCCATCATCAGATAATGTATTTCTCTTATAGTAGAATCTGGAGCGGAAGAGATGGAACACGAACTCGACCTGGCGATCGGCATCCGCATCCGCAAGCTGCGGCTGCAAAAGGGTCTGACGCTGAATGACCTTGCTGTGGCCTCCGGCGTCAGCCGGGCGATGATCTCGCGCATCGAGCGGGCGGAGGCGAGCCCGACCGCCTCGTTGCTGGCAAGGATCTGCGCCGCCCTCGGCCTGTCGCTGTCGGCCTTCTTCGCCGAAGAGGGCCAGCAGGCCTCGCCGCTTGCCCGCCGGCAGGAGCAGCAGGTCTGGCGCGATCCGGAAACCGGCTATCTCAGGCGTTCGGTGTCAGCTCCGGGCACCACCTCCGATGTCGATATCGTCGAAGTCGAATTTCCCCCAGGCGCCCGCGTCAGCTTTCCCCCGCATGCGGCGTCCCATGGCATGACGCAGCATATCTGGCTGTTCGACGGCGAGCTGGAGATGACGGCGGATGAGACCGTTTACCGGCTGCGCCCCGGCGATTGCCTCTTCATGCCGGTCGGCGAGGGCCACGTCTTCCACAATCCCGGCAATACGCCGGCGCACTACAGCGTCGTGCTCGATCGCGGCGGTTGATAAAAAATTCATTTCAGGAGAACAACATGCCGGACATTCGCATCCTTTCCGCCGAAGAGGCGCGCGCCGCCATTCCCGATCTTTCCTCGGTGCTGGCCGATTGCGTCGCCGGCGGCGCCTCCGTCGGCTTCATGCAGCCCTATCGGCCTGACGATGCCGAGCCCTACTGGCTTGAGGTCGCCGATGCCGTTGCGACAGGCGGCAACCTGCTTCTGGTCGCCGAACTGGAGGGCAGGATCGTCGGCACGGTGCAGGTGGGTGCCGCACAAATGCCGAACCAGCCGCATCGCGGCGATCTGAAGAAGCTGCTGGTGCATCGCTCTGCCCGCGGCCGCGGCCTCGCCCGGCTGCTGATGGAAGCGGCCGAACGCGAAGCGGCGAGGCGCGGCAAGACCCTGCTCGTGCTCGACACGGCGACCGGCAGCGATGCCGAGGCGATCTATCCGCGCCTGGGCTGGCAGCGCGTCGGCGTCATTCCCGATTATGCGCTGTGGCCGCAAGGCGGCTACTGCGACACCACCCTGTTCTACAAAAGGCTCGCCTGATTGCGGCGGCTTCGCTCATGCCAGCTTGGCGAATGGCGGAAACGCGCCGCCGAGTGTGGTGCCCGCCGTCCAATGCGCCGCATTCCAGCCGAATTGCCGCGCCGCTTCGATGTTTTCCGCCGTATCGTCGATGAAGGCGATCTCGCCGGGCAGCACGCCGGCGCGCTCGGTCGCCAGCCGGAAGAAATCAGGCGAAGGTTTTCGGTGTCCGAGTGCGGCGGAATAGAGGATGTCGTCGAAATGCGCGCCAAGGCCGACCTGCTCGATCAGGTAGCGCGCCCGCCTGTGCTCCTGGTTGGTCGCCAAAAACAAAGTGATACCGCTTTGCCTGAGCGCGGCCAGCTCTTCCAAGAGATTGCGGTCGAGGCGGGAATCGTTTTCGAACCCAGTAATCGATCAGCGTCGCGGCGCTGACATGCGGCGCGATCCTTTCCAGCACGCCGGCGAGTGTGGTTTCCAGCGCCGCACGGCCGACGATGATCTCGCCCCAGTGAGTCTGGAAGAATTCCCGCTGCAGCAGATCGGGCTTCAGCCCGAGATCGCGTTCCAGATAGGTGAAAAGCGGCAGGCCGTCGGCCGGGCGGCCATGAACGAGTACGCCGTCGACATCGACCATCAGCACTTTCATGCGGCAGATTCCCTCGTTCCGAAACGCGGCGAAGGTGACGTCATTTCCTTGGGCGATCAAGAGCGCCATGCCGCTTTTTTGTTGGCCTCGACCCATGTAAGTCTCGATCTCGCCGATCGATTTTCCTTAAAAGGACAGGATCCGAAATGCGCGTCATCTATTCCGAAGACCACAAGCTGCGCGATGCCAAAACGGAGCTGCACGCCGGCCAGCTGGTAACGCCCTTCGAGGCGCCGTTCCGCGCCGAATGGATCTTGGCGGCAGTTCGGGAGGCGGGCTTTGCCGATGTCGTGGCGCCCGATCCCCACGGGCTGGAAACGGCGCTGAAGGTGCATGATCCCGCCTATCTCGATTTTCTCGCCAGCGTCTGGGACCGCTGGGTGGCGGCCGGTTTTACCGGCGAGGCGATTGCCAATTCCTTCCCGGTCCGCCGCACCAGCCAGCGCGTGACCGACAATATTGTCGGCGCGATCGGCCATTACGCCAATGCCGCTGATACCTCGATTACCAAGGGCTCCTACCAGGCGGCAATCGCCTCCATGCGTTGCGCCGTCACCGGCGCCGACTGGCTGGCTAAGGGCAATCGTTTCGCCTTCGCGCTCTGCCGCCCGCCCGGCCATCACGCCGGCATCGATCTCTTCGGCGGCTATTGTTTCATCAACAATTCCGGCGTCGCTGCGCAGCGGCTTATCGATCGAGGCGCGGCCAAGGTCGCTGTGCTCGATGTCGATTTCCACCATGGCAACGGCACGCAGGATCTCTTCTATCACAGAGGCGATGTCTTCACCGCCTCCCTGCACGGCGATCCCATGCAGGCCTTCCCCTATTTCCTCGGCCACGCCGACGAGGAAGGCGTGGCGGAGGGCACCGGCGCCAACCGCAACTATCCGATGCCGCCCCACACGTCCTTTGCCGTCTGGTCTTCGGCCCTTGCCGATGCGCTCGCCCGCATCAAGGCCTTCGGCGCAGAGGCCGTCGTCATGGCGCTCGGCGTCGATACCTTCGAGCGCGATCCGATTTCCTTCTTCCAGCTGAAATCGGAAGATTTCATTCGCATGGGAGAGACGATCTCAGCCGCCGGCCTGCCGGTCGTCACCTGTATGGAGGGTGGCTATGGCGTGCCGGAGATCGGCCTCAACGTCGCCAATGTCCTCAAGGGTCTGGAAGCCTGATCACTTGATATGACCGACGAAACCGTTCCATCCGATATCCCGACATCACGCATGCTGAGCTGGGCGCGCAACTCCGCGATCTATCGTTTGGAGCGGCGGATGATGACGGAAAGGCAGCTCTTTGACGCCATCACCCGCAAGGCGAAGGAGAAGTTCGAACATATCAGTGCGGCGCAACTCAAGGCCGTTGCCGATTTCGCCGTCAAATTCGCCTATGACAACAAGGTGCTCGACGATGGCGCCTATGCCGGGATCAGCACGCGTTCTGCCATGCGCGGCGGCAAATCGAAGCGCGCTATCGCCCAGAAGCTTGCGGCCAAGGGGGTCTCCAGCGACAAGGTCGAGGCCGCGCTCGAAGAGGCTGACGATCTCTATGCTGCAGCGATATTCGCCCGCAAGCGCGCCTTCGGCCCTTTCCGCCGGGTCGAACTCGACGAAAAGCGAAAGGCCAAAGAGCTTTCGGCTTTCGCCCGCAACGGCTTCAGCTTCGACATCGGCAGGAAGGTTTTCGAGATGAGCGCCGAAGAGATCATCCTTGCCGGCCGTCTCTGATCTTGCATAAGGGCTTTTGCTGCCCGGATCAGAAGTTTGAATTTGTCGCTCGCAAGCCGTCTCCGTAAGAAGAGCACGCAATTGGGGGCGAACATGGAAGAAAAAATAGATGGCGGGGCCGGCGCGCTGACCGCAGGGGCGTCACCGGCATTCGGCGGCGTCGCGGCCGGCGGGCTGATGTGCCTGATGTCGATGTCGTCGATCCAGTTCGGCGCGGCGCTGTCCTCCTCGGCCATCGCAACCTATGGACCGGCCGGCGCTTCCTGGCTGCGCCTCGCCTTTGCCGCCATTATTCTGGCCGTTTTCGTGCGGCCGCGCATCTTAAGCTACAGCAAGGCGCAATGGACGAGCGCTCTGGTTCTCGGCACGACGACGGCTCTGATGACCATAAGTTTCTTCGCGGCGATCGAGCGTATTCCGCTCGGTCTTGCCGTGGCGATCGATTTTCTCGGGCCGCTTTCTGTGGCGACCATCGGCTACGGCCTCGGTCGGCGTCTGACCTGGCCCCTGCTTGCTGCGCTCGGCGTTCTGGCTCTCGCCCATGACGGTGAAGGCTGGGTCGGCAATATCGAGGGTGTTCTCTTTGCGCTCGGCGCAGGAACCGGTTGGGCGATCTATATCGTCCTGACGAAAAAGATCGGTGCGAGCTTCAAGGGGCTGGAAGGGCTCTCCATGTCGCTGATGGTTGCCGCCTTGGTCGCCACTCCCTTCGGTTTTGCCGGCGCCGTGCCGGCGCTCGATAGCTACGGTCTGATCGAAATGGCCGGTCTTGCCGTTCTTGTGCCGCTGCTGCCCTACACGCTGGAACTGATCGCTTTGCGGCGGATGCCGACAGCCTCCTTCGGCATTCTCATGAGCCTCGAGCCGGCGATCGCCGCACTCGCTGGCTTCGTCATCCTGGCCCAGCCGATGACCGCGCTGCAGATGCTGGGGACGGCGCTGGTGGTAGCGGCCAGCGCAGGCGCGACCGTCTCGGCAGCAAAGGCTTAGGCCACAACGCTCAGATGGACGCTCGGGCGCCCATTTCCTGTTTCACGCGCGGGGCCGATCCTCGGTCAGCGTCTGCAGCACGAATTTTCCAATCACCGTGCTCATGAAGGTCGATTGTGCGACAAGATAGTAGCCGCGTGGCGATGACAGCGGCTCCGAATCCAGGGCAACGAGCAGTTTGTTGTCGATCATCTCGTCGATAACGCCGCGCCACCCCAAGGCAATTCCATGGCCCATCAGGGTCTGATGGATGGCGATTCCATGATTGGTGACGGTTATGCCGCGATCGATTGTTTCGGTCTCCGGTGATCGCTGATTGCGCCAATCGCGCCAGGTAAACCACCGTTGGTCCTGGTCTTCCAAATGAATTAACGGCCCGTTCTTGAGAATTTCCGATCGCGAGCAATCTGCAAGACTGGCTGCCAGAGCTGGCGAAGCAACGGGTGTAACGATTTCTCCCATCAGCTTGTGGCTTTCGAAGCCCGGCCAATCGCCATCACCGAACAGGATGGCGCAGTCGACGTCTTCCAAGGGAATATCCTGATCACGCTCGGCCGTGGTCACTCTGATGGCGAGATCCGGGTTGGCCTGCCTCACCGTCGATAGTCGCGGCAACAACCAGAACATTGCAATGCCCGGATAGGTCGCCAGCGCCAGTCCGGGAGGACGTTTGCTCTTTCGAAGCGCAACGCTCGCCCGCGCCATATCCTCCAGCGCCCCGGCAATGCTGCGGTAATAGGTCAACGCATCGGCCGTCGGCACGGTGAGCGCCCCCTTTCGCTCGAACAGCCTGATGCCCAAATCGCGTTCCAGCGCATTAATTTGATGGCTGATCGCCGGCTGTCCGACGTTCAATTCCCGAGCAGCCTTGGTGAAGTTTCCGAGACGAATGCACGCTTCGAAAACCCGCAACGATTTCAATGGCGGCAGGTCGTGCATGAAGCGATTACCCCTTCTTCTGGGTGGCTGGAGACTATCCGGCGCCATACTACATTATTAGAAAAATCGATACCGAGATGAATCTTATCGGTGTGTTCAAACCGCGAATTTTGCCTGAAAAAGGAGGGGAGCCATTCGCTTGCAGAAGGGCGGAACACTGGGAGGAAATCGGTATGGCTACCAGTTCGGTGGCGCCTCATACGGGCGTCCACAGCTCGATTGCGCAAAACCGAGCAATTTGCGGGTGGGTTTTCATGCCGGTGACCTTTTCCAAGGGATTCCGGTGATGGACCAGGATCAGTTCGACTACATTATTGTCGGGGGCGGCAGCGCCGGCTGTGTGCTTGCCAACCGGCTGAGCCAAGATCCCGCAAAGCGTGTCCTTCTCCTTGAGGCCGGCAAGAAAGACAATTATCCGTGGATCCATATCCCGGTGGGATATTTATATTGCATCGGCAATCCGCGCACCGACTGGCTTTTCAAAACCGAGGCCGAGCCAGGACTGAATGGCCGGAGCCTGCGCTATCCGCGCGGCAAGACCTTGGGCGGATGTTCATCGATCAACGGCATGATCTACATGCGCGGACAGGCGAGGGACTATAACGGCTGGTGTGACCTGACAGGCGACGAGCGCTGGGCCTGGTCGAGTGTTCTTCCTGCCTTCAAGGCGCACGAGGACCATTACCGGCTCGACAAGGGAGCCGATCCGCAAACCGGCGATAACGCCCGGTTTTCCGACATGCACGGTCATGGGGGCGAATGGCGGATCGAAAAGCAGCGCCTGCGCTGGGATATTCTCGAAGCTTTCGCCGAAGCGGCCGTCGAGGCCGGCATACCGCGATCGACTGATTTCAACAGCGGTGACAACGAAGGTGTCGGCTATTTCGAGGTCAATCAGAAATCGGGCTGGCGCTGGAACACCTCCAAGGCCTTCCTGCGTCCGGCGCGAAACAGAGCCAACCTTGTCGTGTGGACAGAAGCCCATGTTCAGAGGCTTCTGATCGAGAAAGGACCGGCAGGAGACAAGCGCTGCGCCGGCGCTGTGATTTCGCGAAACGGCCGGGAAATAATTGCCCGCGCCAAACGCGAGACCATCGTTTCTGCCGGAGCCATCGGATCCCCGCAAATCCTGCAGCTCTCAGGCATCGGGCCGGCCGCGCTGTTGCAGCGGCACGGCATCGACGTCGAAGTGGATCTGCCTGGCGTCGGCGAGAACCTTCAAGACCATCTGCAGATCCGCGCAGTGTTCAAGGTCAAGGGTGCCAGGACCCTCAATACGCTGGCGAACAGCCTGTTCGGCAAGGCAAAGATTGGCCTCGAATACGCTCTCCGGCGAAGCGGGCCTATGAGCATGTCGCCGTCGCAGCTCGGCGTGTTCACGCGATCCGATAAAGACCGGGCTTATGCCAATCTCCAATACCATGTGCAGCCGCTCAGCCTGGAGGCCTTTGGTGAGCCTCTGCACCGCGTTCCGGCATTCACCGCAAGTGTGTGCAATCTCAATCCCACGAGCCGGGGAACCGTCAGGATTTCCTCCAACCGGAGCGCCGTCCCGCCGGCCATCGCACCGAACTATCTGAGCACGGACGAGGATCGCAAAATCGCCGCCGACAGCATTCGACAGATCCGCACGATCGTCTCGCAGCCGGCTCTCTCCCGTTACGAGCCCGTCGAATGGAAGCCGGGCTTGGAATTCCAGAGCGACGCCGAGCTGGCAAAGCTTGCCGGCGACATTGCCAACACGATTTTCCACCCTGTCGGCACCACGAAGATGGGCAGCGACAGCGACCCGATGGCCGTCGTCGACAGCCAGCTGCGGGTGAGGGGCGTGAAGGGCCTGCGGGTCGTCGATGCCGGCATCATGCCGACGATTACCAGTGGCAACACCAATTCGCCGACGCTGATGATCGCCGAAAAGGCGGCAGATTTGATAATTCGGGAGGCCCGCCGGCATGCTTAGTTCAGAGAAGAAAGAGGTGGCTTCGATGCGTGCACAGCTGCCGCTTGCGGGTGTCACGGTCGTCGATTTCGGCCAGTATATCGCAGGCCCGGCGGTGGCCATGGTCCTTGGCGATCTCGGGGCGACGGTTGTCCATATCGATCCTCCTGACGGCCCGCTCTGGGACAATCCGGCAAACGCCATCCTCAATCGAAACAAGCTGATCGTGTCGATCGATCTCAAAACGGAAGAGGGTCTGGCCGAGGCTCGGAAGCTGATCGAGCATGCGGATATTCTTGTCGAGAATTTCCGTCCCGGGGTGCTCGCCCGGCTCGGCATCGATTTCGCAGGGCTGCGGGCGGCCCGGCCCGAATTGATCACCCTGTCGATCCCCGGATTCGCATCCAACGATCAGTTGCGCCACGACTGGCGCGCCTTCGAGACGGTGATTGCCGCCTCGTCCGGCGTGTTCACCGATATGGGCCTCAACCGGGTTTTGATGGGCATCAACCCATCCTTCTCGCCGCTGCCGCTGGCTTCCGCCTATGGCACGATGCTGGCGGCCTCCGCCACGGTTCTGGCACTTCAGGCCCGAGAACGCACCGGGCATGGCGACCATATCGAGGTGCCATTGGCGAGCGCGGTGATGGAGGGTCTGTCCTATAATTCGATCAGGATCGACAATTATCCGCTTCGTTATCAGACCAAGCGCGAACTGGAGATCGAGCGGCGGCGGAGCGAAGGCCTGCCGATGGACATGTCCTATGACGACCTTCAGGAATTTCTTGATCCCTTCTATCGCAGCTACATGTGCAGCGACGGACGCATGTTCTACGTCGTCTGCCCGAGCCACAAGAACCATGCCAAACGTTGCCTGCAAACGCTCGGCCTCTACGAAGAGCTTGTAGCCGAAGGGCTTCGCGAGCAGGAAGACACCTATCTGCCGGTGTCGCAATGGTCGTCTGATGTTTCGCTCGGCGTTTATCCCCTCCCGAAATTCTGGGCCGACAAGATTGCGACCCGCATGAAGGACGTCTTTGTCACCAGGACATCGGCGGAATGGGAGCGGATTTTCGGTGAGGGATTGTTTCCGGGCGCGCCGCAGCGCTGGTTGAAGGAATGGATCGCCGACGACCATGCGAAGGCCGCGGGACTGATGATCGAGGTCGAGGATCCGATCTTTGGCCGCATGACCCAACCGGGGCCGGTGGCCTGGCTGGGGGAAAGCGGCGAAGCGATGCTCACGCCAAACCCGCGCCGATGGGCAACGTTCGATGACGCGCTGGCGGCGCTTTCGGCTATGAAGCGCCCGCAATTGCCTGCGCCGAGGGCGAACGCCTCCGGCGGCTGGCTTGACGGCATCAAGGTGCTTGATCTCTGCAACGTGATCGCCGGCCCGCACTCGGTTTCCTATCTGGCCCGCTTCGGCGCCGAGGTGATCAAGATCGACCCCGCCACGCCGCTTTACGACTGCTGGAATACCGTGATCTTCGGAATGTCGCACATGCGCGGCAAGCAATCGGTGCTGCTGAACATCGCTTCGCCCGATGGCCGGGTGGTATTCGAGAAACTGGTGCAGTCCGTCGATGTGGTGGTCTGGAATGCCACCGACCGCCAGGTCGGGATCATGGGGCTCGATGCCGAAGGGCTCAAGGCGCTCAATCCGAAGGCGATCTTCTGCCAGCTCGATTGCTTCGGCGGCATCCGCACCGGTCCGCGCACCGACTATCTCGGCTATGACGATCTGGTTCAGTCGGCGACGGGCATCATGCTGCGCTTCGGCGGATCGATGCAGACCCCGGAAGAACATGCCCATGTTGGCACCATCGATGTCATGTGCGGCTTCGGAGCAGCCCTCGGCGTGGCGGCCGCCCTCTACCAGAAGTCGAAAACGGGCATCGTCGGCCGGCCGCGGACATCGCTGTCGGCGCTGACCGGGCTTGCCCAGATTCCGTTCTGCTACGATTATCAGGGTCGCCGCCCGTTCGACGAGCCGTCCGGCCGCGAGACGAAGGGCTATGATGGCCTGTCGCGACTCTACGAAACGGCGTCCGGCGATTATCTGCTGCTCTGCGCATCGGAGGCCGACCTGCCGCGGTTTGATGGCGTCGAGGGCTTGAGAGGGCTTGCCTCGATGGCGCAATCCGAGCGCGAAGCCTTTCTCGCGTCGGCATTCATGACAGCGCCCGCGGAAAGCTGGCAACGGCGACTTGTAGAGGCCGACATCGGCGTGTCGCTCTGCGAAAACATCGAAACGATCAGAAGCCGGAGCGCACGCATTGCCGACGGCCGGCCGGGAACCGATCGCGGCAGCTATTCCTTCTCGATCTTTCCAGACCATCCGAGCGGGCACAGCGTGACCCAGCTCGATCCCTTCGCCGTCCGGCCGACGGTCGGCGCGATTACGGCGATTGCTCCGGCGGAAAAATACGGCACCTCCACGCGCTCCGTTCTGAAGTCCCTGGGTTATGGCGACGCGGAAGTCGACAGGCTGGTCGCCTCTGGATCGATCAGCGAGGCATGGAGCACGGAATATCTGCCGAGTTGAACGACGACGGTGGCTCCGGTTTTCTGAGGAGGACGCCGCAGCCGCCAGACAGTCCGCGGCACGAGCGGCGGACTGGAATTTCAATATCTACGGCGGCATGCAGCAGCGGGTCGGGCTGGCAAAGGGCGCTGGCAAACCACGCGCCGATCCGTTTGATGGACGAGGGCGGCAATTGACTTCCGCCCTGGTCAAATCGAATGACGCTGGGAAGCTGCCGCTATCGGCCTAGGATGGATCAGCGGGTCGTCCGCGCCGGGTCGTCGAGCGCCGGATTGTAGAACAGCGACAGCGTCAGGCTCTTGGCGATCCGCTCCGCCGTCGCCATGAACCAGGCCTTGGCCTCCGGTGACGGAGCGACATCGTCGAGCGTTGCGGCAAACAGCGACAGCCATTTCGGAAACAGATCGGGCGTCAGGTTCGAAACGCCGGTATGCGCCTGCACCGGCTTGCCGCCATAGGCGCCGCTGCGGAAGGCGACGGCCGACCAGAAGCTCTTCATCTTCGCCATATGCGCCGGCCAGCGGCCGGACAGCCTGGCGTCGAAGATGGGACCGAGATCCGGATGCGCCAGCACACGTGCGTAAAAGGTCTCGACCAGCCTGTCGATGAAGGCCGCGTCGACGCCCATTTCCCGCATCTCGGCCTCCGCCCTTTCGCGGATCGCCGCGACATGGGCAGGGCGGCCCTGAATCTCATTGTCCATTCCAAAACCCCGGCGCCGCGTGATGCGGCAGCCCCCATATAGGTGTTTACGATAGCAAGCCAAAGCCGTCCGTTCCCGCTTACGGCAATCTGTCACCGATCTCCACACGCCCTTGACCATCATTGCCTGCTTCTTTAGGTTTAGAATTATTCTAAAAATTGGAGAAAATCATGCTGGCCCGGTTTTTCGGATCCTCGAAACGGTCTTTCGAATCGCTGTCCGAGCAGGAGATTCTCGCCCTGGCGATCGCCTCGGAGGAGGACGATGCCCGCATCTATCGCGCCTATGCCGACAAGTTGCGAAATGAATTTCCTGCCTCCGCCAAGGTCTTCGATGACATGGCCGAGGTCGAGGACACCCATCGCAAGTCGTTGTTCGAAATCCATCGGCAGCGTTTCGGTGAGCGCATTCCGCTGATCCGACGCGAGCATGTGCAGGGTTTCTATGAGCGCAAGCCCGACTGGCTCCGGGCAAACCTGTCGCTCGATGCGATGCGCCAGGAAACCGAGGCGATGGAGGAGCAGGCCTATCGTTTCTATGTCGAGGCGGCAAAACGGACCTCGGACGCTTCGACTCGTGAGCTTCTCGGCGATCTCGCACTTGCCGAACAAGGGCATGAAGATATCGCCCGCATGCTGGGCGACAAACATACGCCCGAGGATGTCAAGCATGACGAGGACGAGACGGTGCGCCGGCAATTCGTGCTGACCTATGTGCAGCCGGGCCTTGCCGGGCTAATGGACGGTTCGGTTTCGACGCTGGCGCCGATTTTCGCCGCAGCCTTCGCCACGCAGGATACCTGGCAGACATTCCTCGTCGGCCTTTCGGCCTCCGTCGGCGCCGGCATTTCGATGGGCTTCACCGAAGCCGCCCATGATGACGGCAAGATCTCCGGCCGGGGCTCACCGGTCAAGCGCGGCCTTGCCTGCGGCATCATGACGGCGCTCGGCGGTCTCGGACACGCGCTGCCCTATCTGATCCCGCACTTCTGGACAGCGACGATCACCGCCGCCGTCATCGTCTTCTTCGAACTCTGGGCAATCGCCTTCATCCAGAACCGGTTCATGGAAACCCCGTTCCTGCGCGCCGCCTTCCAGGTCGTGCTCGGCGGCGGCCTGGTGCTCGGCGCCGGCATTTTGATCGGCAATGGGTGAGGCGCGGTCGGGGCGCAACGTCAGCCCTCATCCTGAGATGCTCCGCAAGGGGCAGCCCGCCCTGTGGGCTGCCCACCTCGGGATGAGGCTGGAGAGAGGAGCGACATTGCCCTTCGCCTACGCTCAGTGCATTCGCGGCCGTGCCGCTCACCCCTCATCTGCCTGCCGGCCGCTGGGGAGAAGGGATGTGCAGAAACGTCTCGCCCTCTTGAAAGCATCCTTTGGGGAAACGAGAGAATGCGCCTTGCTTATCTTCTCCCCAGCGGGGAGAAGATGCCCGTCAGGGCAGATGAGGGGGGTGAGGAGCGCTAGCGACGAACGCCTTGAGCGCAAGTGAAAGGCTGGAGAAGGCGCTGAAGCGGAAGAGTCCCCTCAAACAAAAAGGCCGGCAAATTGCCGGCCTCTTCCCCACATTCCCCCCGGAAATCCTTACCGCAGCGCGCCGACCAGAACGTCGCGGCCATTTTCGATGGTGACCCAGCGGCCGGCATTGTAGCTCGACTGGCGCTTGACGAAGGAATAGGGCGTCCCGAACCACGGCTTGACCTCGGAGGCGAGGTTGTCGAGCACGAAGTCGCCCTCGGCGGTGCGCAGCGTCAGCACGGCGTGGCCTTCGCCATCAGGCTTGCGCACCACGGTCATCAGCAGATCGGCGGCCGAAAAGCCGCGCTGGATCAGCATGCGGCGCTTGAGCAGCGCGAAATCCTCGCAATCGCCGGCGGTGGTCGGGTAGGCCCAGACTTCATCCCTGCCGTAGATTTCCTTGTCGGTCATCGGCGTGATCGTGCGGTTGACGGTGGCGTTGACCGAACGCACCAGCGACCACTTTGCCGGCGTCATCTCGACCGGGCCGGAATTGCGGTTTGCACCGCACTCGCTGCGGTGGATCTGACAGAAATCATAGTGGCCGATCGGCTGTGAGGTGGCATTGCCCGTCACCATGGAAGCATTTCTGCTGGGGGCCGGTATGGCGGCCGTCGCCATCGCAAACATGGCCATCATGGCCACAAAAATACCTTTGATCCGCACGCCCGCTCTTTCCTCGCATCGCCCCTTATTTATTAACAAAGTGTTAATGGAGAGGGCCGAGAAGAGTCAATCGTTACTTCTTGGGAGCGCCTTTCGACTCGCCGACATGGTTAAAATGCAACGGGTTGGCAGCTTACGTTAGGGGAGTTTCTACGTTGGTGCCGCTCAAATGGGCATCTGCATATTTGTTGATGAACGAATGATGCCTTTCACGGCGCTGAGGAGCAAGGCGATATCGCCGGGGCGGGAAAGGCGGTGGTCGCCGTCACGGATGAAGGTCAGCACCACGTCGTCGGCGGGAAGATGTTCGACCAGTTTCATTGCATGTGCATGCGGCACGTCGGCATCCTTCATGCCCTGGAGGATATGCACCGGGCAGCCCGTTTCGATGATGCCGTCGAGCACCCGGTTTTGCCGGCCGTCCTCGATCAGTGCCCTGGTATAGATGTTCGGCTCCGGGCTATATTGCGAACGCTCTTCGAAATAGCCGCGCTCGGCGAGCGATTTGCGCTCCTTGGCCTTGAGGTTCGGTTCGATCAGCTCGGAGGTGAAATCCGGCGCCGGTGCAATCAGCACCATCCCTGCGAGTTTCGGGCCTGCGAGCTCCGGGCGGGCAAGTTCCTGCGCCAGCCTGAGCGCGATCCAGCCGCCCATCGACGAGCCGACGAGGACCACCCGTTCGGGGGCGACATGACGGATGACGGCCAGCGCCTCCTCCAGCCAGCGCGAGATCGTGCCGTCGCTAAAGCTGCCGCTCGAAAGCCCGTGGCCGGAATAGTCGAGGCGGATGCAGGCGAGCCCAAGTTCGCCCGCCAGGCCGTCGAGCTCCACCGCCTTGGTGCCGCTCATGTCGGAGCGATAGCCGGATAACCAGACGAGCGCCGGTGCGCCGCAGCCAGCCTGCGCCGGACGGACGATCATGGCGATCTCCCGCGCAGCCTCTCCCTCGCCGACCGTCAGGAACTGCGGCTGGGCATCGGGCATCTGATCGGACATCGGCGAACCTCCTATTGTTTTGGCCTATAAACAGATTCTTGGCAGGCTGACAGCGGGTGATTTTTCCGCTAAAGGATGATATTGACTCCGTTGCAGCGATGACGCGACACGTTTGTGCACCCTGATTGGGAGCGCGAGGCTGCAACGTTCCGAAAACAACGCGAGGAGAATACGACCATTCGCAGACCTTTTAAAACCGACGCGCCCGTGAAGGACGGACCGCGCTCGAACCGTGAAATCCGCATTCCCAAAGTTCAGCTGATCGGGGCTGACGGCGAGAATATGGGCGTCGTGCCTACCGACCAGGCCTTGAGAATGGCTGAGGAAGCCGGCCTCGATCTCGTCGAAATTTCCCCCAATGTCGAACCGCCTGTGTGCAAGATCCTCGATCTGGGCAAGCTGAAATATGCCAACCAGAAGAAGGCTGCCGAAGCGCGCAAGAAGCAGAAGATCGTCGAAGTCAAAGAAATCAAGATGCGCCCGAACATCGACACCCATGATTATGAGGTGAAGATGAAGGCGATGGGTCGCTTCTTCGACGAAGGCGACAAGGTCAAGGTGACGCTGAAGTTCCGCGGCCGTGAAATGGCCCACCAGGAACTCGGCATGAAGCTCCTTCAGCAGGTCAAGGCCGATACGACCGAATTCGCCAAGGTCGAAGCCGAGCCCAAGCTCGAAGGCCGCCAAATGATGATGGTACTGGCGCCGAAGTAAGCGCCAGGCACTTTTTTGCCCCAAGGCCGTCCGCAAGGGCGGCTTTTGTGCTTTCGCCCCTTGTGCTTGCGGCCATGCAGAAGATTCCTCGGCAGCCCCGTTGCACTTTCAGGACGCTGCGGTTATAAGCGCGCGTCCGAACTGACCGGCAGGGCATGCCGTGGCAGTTTCGAATGCTTGCGGAACGGTTCATCGCCGATGCCGCAGATCAACAACAAACGCTCCCGCACCTTGTTGCGACGGCCGGAGAACCGGACTTCGCGAGAGGGCTTTTTTGATAAAGCGCGCAGGGAGGACAGAAGGAGTAGCAAAATGCCCAAGATGAAGACGAAGTCCTCTGCCAAGAAGCGGTTCAAGATCACCGCAACCGGCAAGGTCAAGGCTGCCGCTGCCGGCAAGCGCCATGGCATGATCAAGCGTACCAACAAGTTCATTCGCGATGCACGTGGCACCATGGTTCTCGCAGAACCGGATGGCCGCAAGGTTATCAAGAATTACCTGCCGAACGGTCTCTGAGACTCGTCCGCGAACGCTAGATTTAAGGAGATCATGATATGGCACGTGTAAAAAGGGGCGTCGCTGCCCATGCCAAGCATAAGAAGGTTCTGAAGGCCGCCAAGGGCTTTTACGGCCGCCGCAAGAACACCATCCGTACCGCCAAGGCCGCTGTCGATCGGTCGAAGCAGTACGCCTACCGCGACCGCAAGGTCAACAAGCGCAACTTCCGTGCGCTCTGGATCCAGCGCATCAACGCTGCTGTCCGCGAATTCGGCCTGACCTACGGCCGCTTCATTGACGGCCTGAACAAGGCCGGCATCGAAGTCGACCGCAAGGTTCTCTCCGACATGGCGATCCACGAGCCGGAAGCATTCGGCGCACTGGTCGGCGCTGCCAAGAAGGCTCTTGAGTACCTCAAGGAAGCCGGCACGGCGAACGAGTTTGAAGGCGCGGTCAAGTAACCAGCGCTTCCCAAGCTTTGAATTTATGATTTGGGAAACCCGCGCTGGTTTGGGCTAGCGCGGGTTTTTCTTTCTCTGTACCCCTTGCGCCGGCCTCTCCAGCCTGCCTTTCGAACCCCGCCTGATCTGGACGGAAAGAAGACAATGTCAGATATCGACCAGCTTAAATCGCCTTTGCTTGCCGAAATTGCCGCCGCTGGTGATGAGCCTGCGCTCGAAGCTGTGCGAGTCTCCGCCCTCGGCAAGAAAGGCTCGGTCTCCGAACTCCTGAAGACGCTGGGCGCCATGACGCCGGAGGAACGCCAGACCCGCGGGGCGGCGATCAACGCCCTGAAGAACGACGTGACGGACGCCATCGCTGAACGCAAGTCGGTGCTGAAAATGGCGGCGGTCAACGCCCGCCTGAAGGCCGAGACTGTCGATGTCAGCCTACCGGTGCGCTCCTCGCCCGCCGAGCGCGGCCGCATCCACCCGATCAGCCAGATCGTTGATGAAATCACCGCGATCTTCGCCGACATGGGCTTCTCGATCGCCGAAGGTCCCGATATCGAGAGCGATTATTACAATTTCACCGCGCTGAACTTCCCGGAAGGCCATCCGGCCCGCGAGATGCACGACACCTTCTTCTTCCATCCGGACGAGAAGGGTGAGCGCAAGGTGCTGCGCACCCATACCTCGCCGGTACAGGTGCGCACCATGGAGACGCAGAAGCCGCCGATCCGCATCATCATCCCCGGCAAGACCTACCGCCAGGATTCGGACGCCACGCATTCGCCGATGTTCCATCAGGTCGAAGGTCTGGTCATCGACAAGAAGGCCAATGTCGCAAACCTCCGTTGGGTTCTCGAGGAATTCTGCAAGACCTTCTTCGAGGTCGACGGCGTGATGATGCGTTTTCGCCCGTCCTTCTTCCCCTTCACCGAGCCCTCCTTCGAGGTCGATATCCAGTGCGACCGCTCAGGCCCGATCGTCAAGTTCGGCGAAGGCACCGATTGGATGGAGATCCTCGGCTGCGGCATGGTCCATCCGAACGTGCTGCGTTACGGCGGGCTCGATCCGGACGAATATCAGGGTTTTGCCTGGGGCATGGGCCTCGACCGCATCGCCATGCTGAAATACGGCATGCCCGACCTGCGCGACTTCTTCAATGCCGACGTCCGCTGGATGACGCATTACGGCTTCCGCCCGCTCGATATGCCGACGCTGTTCGGCGGCCTCAGCGCTTGAACGGAGAATTGGGACGATGAAATTCACGCTCTCCTGGCTGAAGGAACATCTGGAAACGGATGCCGGCCTCGATGAAATCTGCACGCGCCTCACCCAGATCGGGCTGGAGGTCGAGGATGTCGACGACAAGGCGGCGTTCAAGCCCTTCGTCATCGCCAGAGTCGTTTCCGCGGAAAAACATCCCCAGGCCGATCGCCTGAAGGTGCTGATGGTCGATACCGGTGCCGGCGCACCGGTCCAGGTGGTCTGCGGCGCGCCGAATGCGCGCGCCGGCCTCGTCGGCGCCTTTGCCGCACCCGGAACCTATGTTCCCGGCATCGATGTGACGCTTGCCGTCGGCAATATCCGCGGCGTCGAAAGCCATGGCATGATGTGCTCCGAAAAGGAGCTGGAGATCTCCGACAGTCACGACGGCATCATCGATCTGCCTGAGGATGCGCCGGTCGGAAAGAGTTATGCCGCCTATGCGCATCTCGACGACCCGGTCATCGAGATCAATCTGACGCCCAACCGGCCGGACTGCACCTCGATCCACGGCATCGCCCGCGATCTCGCTGCTTCCGGCCTCGGCACGCTGAAGGCCCGGCCCGCGCCGTCCTTCGCCGTCGACGGCGAGACGCCGGTAAAGCTGACGCTCGATCTCGACGACCCCAAGCTCTGCCCGGGCTTCAGCCTGCGCCTCGTGCGCGGCGTCAAGAACGGTCCGAGCCCGCGCTGGATGCAGCAGCGGCTTCTCGCCATCGGCCTGCGCCCGATTAACGCGCTGGTCGATATCACCAACTACATGACCTTCGATCAAGGCCGGCCGATGCACGTCTTCGACGCCGCCAAGGTCAAGGGGAACCTCACCGTCCGCCGCGCTGCCGAAGGCGAGACCGTGCTGGCGCTCGACCAGCGCGAATACAAGCTCAGTCCCAACAATGTCGTCATATCAGATGAAGACGGCATCGAATCGATCGGCGGCATCATGGGCGGCGAGCATTCCGGCTGCGACGAGAACACCGTCGACGTGCTGATTGAATCGGCCCTCTGGGATCCGATGAACATCGCCAAGTCAGGCCGCAGCCTCGGCATCATCACCGATGCCCGCTACCGCTTCGAACGCGGCGTCGATCCGGAATATATGGTTCCCGGCCTCGAACGCACGACGGAACTGGTGCTGGAACTCTGCGGCGGCACAGCCGCCAAGGCCGAGATCGTCGGCTACAAGGGTTATCAGCCGAAGATCGTCGAGTTTCCATTCTCCGAGGTCAGGCGCCTGACCGGTCTCGAAATTCCCGTCGAAGAGATGAAGCAGATCCTAAGCCGGCTAGGTTTCTCGATCGTCAAGGGCGGCGATGTCGGTTCTTGCTCCGTCGCCGTTCCTTCCTGGCGTCCCGATGTCGACGGCAAGCCCGATCTCGTCGAGGAGATCATGCGCATCCACGGCGTCGACAACATCAAGCCTGCGCCGCTCGAAAGCCATGCTGCCGTCAACGGCAAGATCCTGACGACGCTGCAGATCCGCACCCGCATCGCCAAGCGCGCGCTGGCTTCGCGCGGAATGCTCGAAGCCGTCACCTGGTCGTTCATTCCGGAGGATCAGGCAAAGCTTTTCGGCGGCGGTTCGCCGGCCCTCAAGCTTGCCAATCCGATCGCCGCCGAAATGTCGGATATGCGCCCCTCGCTTCTGCCGGGCCTGCTGACGGCTGCCCAGCGCAATGCCGACAAGGGCTATGGCGACGTCGCGATCTTCGAAGTCTCGGGCACCTACGAAAACGACAGGCCGGAAGGCCAGCGTCGCGTCGCCGGCGGCATCCGCCGCGGGACGGCCTCGCTTGCCGGCGCCGGCCGCATGTGGTCGAACGCCGCCAAGGGCGGTGGCAAGCCGGTCGACATCTTCGACGCCAAGGCCGATGCGCTCGCCGTCCTCGAAGCCTGCGGCCTGCCGATGGGCAATATCCAGATCGAGCAGGGTGGCCCGGAATGGTATCATCCCGGCCGCTCCGGCACGATCAAGATGGGGCCGAAGGTGGTGCTCGGCTATTTCGGCGAATTCCATCCGCTGACGCTCGAAGCGCTCGATGTCTCCGGCGCGCTCTGCGGTTTCGAAGTCTATGTCGACGCCATGCCGGAGGCCAAGCGCAAGGCGACGCGCACCAAGCCGGCGCTCGAACTGTCGCCCTTCCAGGTCGTGC
Organism: Rhizobium leguminosarum bv. trifolii WSM2297; assembly: GCF_000271845.1. Next base: position 3,886,720 of record NZ_JH719395.1, read on the forward strand.
GCCGCGACTTCGCCTTCGTCGTCGACAAGACGGTCGAAGCCGGCGCCATAGTCAAGGCTGCAACCGGCGCCGATCGCAAGTTGGTGACCGGCGTCAATGTCTTCGACATCTTCGAAGGCGCATCGGTCGGCGAGGGCAAGAAGTCGGTGGCGATCGAGGTGCAGATCCAGCCGGTCAAGCGCACGCTGACGGATGAGGATTTCGAAGCACTGACGCAGAAGATCGTCGCCAGCGTGACAAAATTCACCGGCGGCGTTCTCAGAAGCTGATTTTCCTCGGCCTTTGCCGAGAGAATGGACCGGTCGCCGCAGCGGCCGGTCTTTTCATGTGTGAAGATGGTAGAGCTTGCTGACGATCGTCCATCGGCCTTCGATCTTCAGCAGCGAGAGATAATCGGTAAAGCGCATTCCGGCGAAATCGTCGGTCACCTTGACGCTGGCCGCATCGCCCTCGACGTCGACGCTCTGGATGTCCATGAAGGGCTGCGTGCCGGGCGGAGCCGGCTCCTCCGCCAGAATGGCGGCAATGAATTCGTCCCGCGTCAGCCATTCGACGGCGTTCTGGTAATAGCCGATGATCGAGCTTTTCGGGTGAAAGGCCTTTTTCAAGGCCGCCTCATTGGCGAAGGCCATGCCTTCGACATAGAGGTGAACCGTCTGTTCGACTGCCTGCCTGTCCGACATGTTTTCATCCCGTTTTCCGAGATGGCCTTAGATAGTTTCGTCGGCCGCGAAGGCAAGCCCGGTCGGCTGCATCAGGCCGGGCTTTCGCTCTTTGCTTAGGTCGAGGCTCAGAGGTTAGTCATGGCAAGCGAGGCATCGGAATAGCGCTTGCCGGCCACCCCGCCGAGGGGGATCAACTCGCCGAGCTGCTTAAGCTCCGCCGCACTGAGCTTGATATCGGCCGCGGCGGCATTCTGTTCGAGATGGTGAAGCTTGCGAGCGCCGGGGATCGGCACGATGTCGTCGCCCTGGCCCAGCACCCAGGCCAGCGCAAGCTGTGCCGCTGTCACGGCTTTTTCGGCGGCAAGCCGCTCGAGCGTGGCGACGAGGGCGGCATTGGCGTCGAAATTTTCCGCCTGGAAACGCGGCACCTGCCGGCGGAAATCATCGGCTGCAAGATCCTCCGGCTTGCGGATCGCTCCCGTCAGGAAACCGCGGCCGAGCGGGCTGTAGGGCACGAAGCCGATGCCGAGTTCGCGGCAGGTGGCAAGCACATCCTCCTCGGGATCGCGCGTCCACAGCGAATATTCGCTCTGCAGCGCTGCGATCGGATGGACCGCATGCGCGCGGCGGATGGTGGCGCTGCCGGCTTCCGAAAGGCCGAGAGCGCGGACCTTGCCTTCCCTGACCAGCTCGGCCATGGCGCCGACCGTCTCTTCGATCGGCACGTTGGGATCGACGCGGTGCTGGTAGAAGAGGTCGATGGTGTCGATGCCGAGCCGCTTCAGCGAAGCTTCGGCGACCGCCCGCACATGTTCCGGGCGGCTGTCGACGCCGGCGATGGCGGCGGCACCGGCTTGGGCGGCGTCGATCTTGAAGCCGAACTTGGTGGCGATCACCACGCGGTCGCGGAACGGTTTCAGCACCTTTCCGATAAGGGCCTCGTTGGTAAAGGGGCCATAGACTTCGGCGGTATCGAAGAAGGTGACGCCGAGGTCGACGGCGCGATTGAGCGTCCTCACCGATTCCGCCTCGTCGCTGGCGCCATAGGCAAAGCTCATCCCCATGCAGCCAAGGCCGACGGCAGAGACGGTGAGATCGGTTCCGAGTTTCCGGGTTTTCATCAGGTGCTCCTTTTCTGAGCTGATTTTGAACCGCTTGAGCATGGTCATGCTCTCCGAGAGGTCGTTGCGGTACGGACAAACCATATCGCTGCGGCATCGGTCAGAAAATACATGTAGTTTCTAACAGGCTGTTCTATCATTTCGATCAATGAACAGGACACAGCTCTCACAACTCGCCGTTCTCGCCGCCGTCTCGGAGCATCGCAGCTTTCGCGCCGCGGCCAAGGAACTGCTCGTCGCACCTTCGGCCATCAGCCATGCCATCTCGAGCCTCGAGGAAAGCCTGGGTGTCAGGCTTCTGGCCCGCACCACCCGCAGCGTTGCGCCGACGGAAGAAGGACGCCAGCTTCTCGAAAGACTGCGCCCGGCGCTGGAGGAGATCGATATTGCCCTGGAGGCCGTTCGCGATACCCGCGCCAAACCGGCCGGAAACCTGCGCATCACCGCGCCGCGCTTCGCCTCCGATCTGCTGCTTGCCCCGCGCCTCGGCGATTTTCTCAATCTCTATCCCGATATCACCCTGGAGATCGCCAATGAGGACGGCTTCACCGATATCGTCAAGGAGGGGTTCGATGCCGGCATAAGGCTGGAGGAGAGCCTGGAGGCCGATATGATCGCGGTCAGGTTTTCACCTAATCTGACGACGGTGATTGCCGCGTCGCCCGAATATTTCGAGCGCTATCCGAAACCGCAGCACCCCCGCGATCTCGTCCATCACCGTTGCATCAAGCGGCGCTTCACCAATGGTTCGATCTATCGCTGGGAATTCGAAAAGGACGGACGGGAACTCGTCGTTGCGGTTGACGGGCCACTTGTTGTCAGCGAAGACCGGCTGGCGCTGCTGGCGGCGGTGAACGGCGCCGGCCTTGCCTATCTCTTCGATATGCGGGTGCATGCGGAACTGGCGGCCGGCAGCTTGGTCCGGGTGCTGGAAGATTGGTGCGCGCCCTATCCGGGGCCGTTTCTCTATTATCCCACCCGGCGACAGATGCGCCCGGCACTGCGCGCCTTCATCGATTTTTTCCGATATGTCGAGAAGGAGACGGGCGGCCGATAGGGGAATAGGCGGCCGCCCGTTAGCACATGCCATTAGGCAGCTTTGGCCTTCTGGTTTGCCGCGGTGGTGGCAAGCTGGGAAAGCGTCTTGTCGGTGGCCGTTTCTTCCTGCAGCGTTTGGTCGAGCAGGCGAACGGCATCCTTGAGGCCGAGCGTCGCAGCCCAGGTCTTCAGCGTGCCATAACGGGCGATTTCATAATGCTCGACCGCCTGGGCTGCCGAAATCAGGCCTGCATCGAGCGCCGCTGTGCCCTTGAACTCCTCCATGATTTCCTCGCCCTCGGCGATAATACCCTGGATCGCCTCGCAGGTCTTGCCCTGGGCGCGTTTGCCCATCAGTTCGAAAACCTGCTGCAGTCGCTCGACCTGGCCTTCGGTTTCCTCGCGGTGCTTTTCGAAACCTGCCTTCAGTTCGGGAGATTGGGCGGCGCGCGCCATTTTCGGCAGGGCACGCAAGATCTGCCGTTCGGCAAAATAGATGTCCTTCAGCGTATCGTAGAAGAGATCTTCCAACGTTTTTTCCTTGGCCATGTTCTCGATCCTTGTTCCGGGGAAGGCCGCGAATGCGGCGACACATTAAGAAGCGAGGATCGCGCAAATTGTTCCCGATCGATTTCGGGTGGACTGGAAATCTGCGCCGGGCGATGATTTCTGCCGTCATGCGAAGGAGGAGAGGCATGCGAAAGCCGGGTTCGATGAAGGGACTGGAGGATCTTGGCCGGGTGCGGCTGTCGCAAAATTTCTTTCTTCGCGATTTCCTGCATTCCGAAATTGCTGATTTCTATCGCATCCCCAATATCCCTGAGGATCCCGATCTGGCGATCGAGGCGGGCAGGAGGCTTTGCCAGGAATTGCTGGAGCCGCTGGAGGCGACCTTCGGGCGTCTGCATATCCGCTCCGGCTATCGCTCGCCTGATGTCAACAGGTTCGGCAACGAGAATAATCTGAACTGTTCGACCAATGCCGCCACCGCTGCGCATCACATTTGGGATATGCGGGACTTCGACGGCTGCATGGGCGCGGCCGTCTGCATTGCCGTGCCATGGATGGTCGACCGCTACAGCGAGGAAAGCGACTGGCAGCGGCTCGCCTGGTGGATCCACGACCACCTGCCCTATGCCTCGCTCTGCTTCTTCCCCAAGCTCTGGGCCTTCAATATCCAATGGCACGAACGGCCGAAGCGAGTGATCCAGAGTTATATCAGCCCGCGCGGAATCCTCACAAAACCGGGCATGGCGAATTGGGAGGGGCAGCATTCCGAGTGGTACGAGAGTTTTCCCGCCCTCAAAAACTGATGCGGTAGCGGATGTGCCCGTCGCTTTCGACATAGCTGTCGTAGAGCGCCCGCGCCGTCTTGTTCTGCTCGCTTGTATGCCAATAGAGCCGCGACCATCCATTTGTCTTGCCGAGGGCGATGAGATCATCCATTAGCGCCCGTCCGACACCCTGGCCGCGTGCGTCTCGATCGACGAACAGGTCTTCGAGATAGCAGTCCCTGCCGCGGATCCACGTGCCCTCATGGGTGAGATAGAGTGCAAATCCCATGAGCCCTCCATCGACCTCGGCGACGCGCATGGCGATCGAGGACGCCGGATCGAAGACCCGGCGCCATGTCTGATCGGTGATATCGGCATCGACCGTGACCTCGTAAAAGGCGAGATAATCAGCCCAGAGTTCGCGCCAGCGGACTTCGTCCTCGGGGCGGGCATCGCGGATCGTGACGGTCATTGGCTCTCTTCTTTTTAAGCGCCGGCTTCGTCGAGCAGCGCCATCGCCTCTCGGGAAAGCTGAAGTGTCGCCGATTTCGCCAGGCTTTCAAGCTGCGAAAGGCTGGTTGCGCTGGCAATCGGCGCCGTCACGCCCTTCTTGCGCAAGAGCCAGGCGAGCGATATTTCCGCGGGCTTGGCGCCGGTCTCGGCCGAAACCGTGTCGAGTGCCGCCAGGATCCGCAAGCCCTTGCCATCGAGATACTTCGAAACCCGGCCCTCGCGGGCGCGGCCCTGCGTATCGGCCTTGCTGCGGTATTTGCCGGTGAGGAAACCGGCAGCGAGGCTGAAATAGGTGATGACGCCGATATCCTGCCGGACGCAGAGATCGGCCAGCGGCCCCTCGAAGCTCGCGCGCTCATAGAGATTATATTCCGGCTGCAGCACATCGTAACGCGGCAGGCCGGCCTTTTCGGCGGCGTCGAAGGAAGCCTGCAGCAGCGTCGCATCATAATTCGAGCAACCGATGGCGCGAATCTTGCCTTGCTGTTTCAGCTTGGCGAAGGCGCCGAGCGTTTCCTCGTGCGGCGTATCGGCATCCGGCCAGTGCGAGAGATAGAGATCGATATAATCAGTCTGCAGCCGGCCGAGCGAATCCTCGACCGCCTTAAGGATATAGCGCTCCTTGAGCGTCTTCCCCTGTCCCATGTCGGAGCCGACCTTGGTGACGATGACGGCTCTGTCGCGGGAAATCCTCGCCTGCTTCAGCCAACGCCCGATGATCTCTTCGGAATCGCCGCCCTTGTTGCCGGGAACCCACGCCGAATAGACATCTGCCGTATCGATCGTATTCAGGCCGGCATCGAAGAAGGCGTCGAGAATGGCGAAGGATGTTTTTTCGTCGGCCGTCCAGCCGAAGACATTGCCGCCGATAACGATCGGCGCGACCGAAAGCCCTGTTTTTCCAAGCCGGCGCATTTCCATGACGCTCTCCAATAAGGTGATCTGATTGAAATCGTGGGACCGGCAGAACACCGTCCCGGAGCATGATGCCGAAAAGTGTCAGCGGTTTTCGGACGACATCATGCTCTCCCTATCGAAACCTAGCGCGATCCCGGCATCAGGGAAACCAAACTTCCGTGATTTCAGGTCGCGCCATTGCGCCGCAGCGGCGGCCTGAATATGGTTCGCGGACATCAGTTTGGGGAGGCAATCATGCTGCGTTTCGGTATCATTTCTACGGCGAAGATCGGCCGCGACAATGTCGTTCCGGCGATCCAGGATGCGGAGAACTGCGTCGTCACGGCGATTGCCAGCCGTGATCTCGCGCGGGCCAGGGAGATGGCCGACCGCTTCTCGGTGCCGCATGCCTTCGGCTCCTACGAGGAGATGCTGGCCTCCGACGTCATCGATGCCGTCTATATCCCGCTGCCGACCTCGCAGCATATCGAATGGTCGATCAAAGCGGCCGACGCCGGCAAACACGTGCTCTGCGAAAAACCGCTCGCGCTGAAATCAGGGGATATCGACGATGTGATTGCTGCCCGCGACCGCAACGGCGTGGTGGTCACCGAAGCCTATATGATCGCCTATGCCCCGGTCTGGCAGAAGGTACGCGCGCTGATCGGCGAGGGTGCGATCGGTTCGCTGCGGCATGTGCAGGGTGCCTTCACCTATTTCAACCGCGACGCCGCCAACATGCGCAACATTCCCGAACTCGGCGGCGGCGGCCTTCCCGATATCGGCGTCTATCCTGTGATGAGCACCCGATTTTCCACCGGCAAGGAGCCGCTCCGGATCCAGGCGATCACCGAACGCGATCCGGATTTCGGCACGGATGTCTATTCGAGCGTCAAGGCCGATTTCGGCAATTTCGAACTGAGCTTCTATATCTCGACGCAGATGGCCAACCGCCAGGTCATGGTTTTCCACGGCACAGACGGCTATATCGAGGTCAAGTCGCCGTTCAACGCCAATCGCTGGGGGCCGGAGGAGATCGAGCTCGCCGATCGCAGCCACAATGAATCGCGCATCTTCCGCTTCCAGGACAGCCGTCAGTACAAGCGTGAGGTCGAAGCCTTCGCCCGGGCGGTGAAGGACGGCAAGCAAGAGATCGTCACGCTCGAAAATTCGAAGCTGAACCAGAAGGTGATCGACGCGATCTACCGGGCCAGCGAGAAGGACGGCTGGGAAGCAGTCAGCGCATAACCCCGAAAATCGGAATCGATTTTCGGAAAGGATTATCCGCCAATTCAAAGTGTTAGAGCGTCCTTAGCGCGTCCTTTTGGACACGCGGCGCTCTAGTCATTCGGCGCGGAAGACGAAGCGCGAATAGCCGAAGAAGCTGAACACCATCGAGGCGATGCTGGCGATCACCATGGCCGCAAGCGGCTGTAGTGCCGGCAGCGACAGCAAAAGCGCGGAATAAAGTCCGTAATTGACCAGCGCTGCCGTCACCCCGACCGAGCCGTAGCGAAAGCCTTCGGCGGCAAGCGAACGACTGCTGCGCTCGAAGGTGAAGCTCCGGTTGAAAGCCCAGGTCGCCGCCATCGCGCAGGCGATCGCGATGAGCCGTGCCAGAAATGGCCCGAGCGGCGTCAGATGGAGCAAGGCCGACAGGACGCCGGCATCGACGAGGAAGCCGATGCCGCCGGCAATAGCGAAGCGGATGAGCTTTCTCATGCCGCATCCGCCTTGCCGGGACGCGCGCGCGATACCGGCGCTGTTTGGCCGAGCGGCGCCTTGACCGCGCTCGGCGTCTCCAGGCTCATATAATGGATTCGAAGCTGTTCGGCGCGGGCGCGGGCCACCGAATCCAGGATGACGCCAGCGGTAAACAGCATGAAGGAGATCATCATCAGCGCCATCGACAGCACCCAGGTCGGCATGCGGCTGACGAGGCCCGTCGCAAAATATTCCGCCAGCACCGGCGCCATGAAACCGAGGCTGGCCAGCATGAAGATGGCGCTGATCGTGCTGAAGAAGGCGAAGGGCCGGGTTTCCTTCATCAGCATGGCGAACATCCAGAGGATCTTGCCGCCGTCGCGGAATGTCGAAAGCTTGGAATGCGAGCCTTCCGGCCGGCGGCCGTAATCGAGCTCCAGCTCGCTGACCGGCAGCTTCAGCCGGGAGGCGTGCACGGACATTTCGGTTTCGATCTCAAAGCCGCCCGATACTGCCGGGAAGCTCTTGACGAAGCGGCGCGAGAAAGCGCGGTAGCCGGAAAAGATATCGGTGAAGTCGGGGCCGAAGATCGTCCGATAAAGCAGGTTGAAGAGCCGGTTGCCGAGCGCATGGCCTTGACGGCCGGCATCGTCATGAACACCGCGCCGGGTTCCCACCACCATGTCGGCGCGCTCGGTCAGCAGTGTCCGCACCAGCTCTTCGGCATCGCCAGGCGCGTAAGTGCCGTCGCCGTCGGCGATGATATAAATGTCGGCGTCGATATCGGCGAACATACGGCGCACGACGTGGCCCTTGCCCTGCCGCCGCTCGCGCACGACTTGCGCGCCGGCAAGCATCGCCTGCAGCGCGGTGCCGTCGGTGGAATTATTGTCATAGACGTGGATCGCTGCATCCGGCAGCGTCGCGCGGAAACCTCGCACCACAGGACCGATTGTCGCTGCCTCGTTATAGCAGGGAAGCAGCACGGCAATGTTCGGGTGGGTATGCGATCGGGCCATGACTCTACTCGTTACACAAAAGCCGTGGCGAGCCTAAACCACCTGGCGTTAATAAGACCCTATGACGCAGCCAAAATCGGGGCGGCGGCAAAGAGTTTTACACTTTCTTGATCGGCGGCGGCTAAGGTTTGCTCATCTGGAAACGGACCGCTAACCACGATGAACGCTGTGCAGCCGATCGCCAATGCATCATTCGCGACCGAAATCCCCAAGGGAAGGGCGTCCGACCTGCTGACGCGCCTGTGGCCAACCGTCACTGCCTATAGCGTCATTCTCGCCACCATCCTCCTCGTCGCCAGGCTTTCCACCGCAACCGATTATGTCGGTCCCGACAATGACGACGGAATGCGTCTCATCGAGGTCCGCGATTTTCTCGCCGGGCAGGGCTGGTTCGATCTGATGCAATATCGCCTCGGCCTCAGTGGCGGCACGCTGATGCACTGGTCGCGGCTGATCGATCTGCCGATCGCTTCGCTGATCTGGTTCTTCGGCCTATTTGCGCCCCACGAGACGGCTGAGGCCGTGGCGCTCGCTATCTGGCCGGTTTCGCTCGTCCTTCCCGCCATGCTCGCCATGGCGGTTGCCGGGCGGCGTATCGGCGGTATTGCCGGTATGCATATCTGCCTCGGCATGACCGGTCTTGCGATCTTCACCGGCAACCGTTTCGCGCCGGGCGCCATCGATCATCACAATGCGCAGCTGGCGCTGGTTGCGACGATGGTGGCGATGCTGTTGGATCCACAGCGGCGCGGCTGGAGTTATGCGGTTGCCGGAATGGCGGCAGCGGTCGCCATCGCCATTGGCGCCGAGACGACGCCGTTCGTCGCTGCCGTCTGTCTGACCATCGCTTTGCTCTGGGCGTGGGAAGGGGAAAAATTAGCCGTTGCCGCAATGGCCTTCGGGTTGGCGCTGGCAATTGCGATCAGCATTCTCTTTGTCGCAACGGTGCCGCCCCGGCTCTATTCGGCGGTCACCTGCGACAATCTCTCGCTCGGCTATTACAGCCTGGCGGCGATCGGCGGCGGGCTGCTGCTGTTTTCTGCAGTGTTTGCGAGCCGCCTGAGCCGGCCGTTGCGCTTTGCGGCGCTTGGCCTCGTCGGTGCCGGCGTTTTCGGCTCGGCGATCGTGATCGCGCCGCAGTGCCTGAGCGATCCGCTCGCCAGTCTTGATCCGATGCTGGTCGAACTCTGGCTGAGGAATGTATCGGAAGCGCAGTCGGCCTTCGTTCTAGCTCGCACCGATCCCTTTTCCATCGGTGGCTTCTATGCGGCCGGCCTGTTCGGTATCGCGGTCTGCATCTTCCGGATCGTTCGGCGCGACCGCATGCAGATCCATCTGGTCCTGCTCTTCCTGCTCGTCACGAGTTGGGCGATCGCGCTGGTCCAGGTGCGCGGCTCGACTTTCTCGAACCTGCTCTCCATTCTGCCACTTGCCTTACTGATCATCGATATCAGGCGGATTTCCAACAGCGACAGCGAGAACGTTGCCGCCGCCTTCGTTTATATCGTCACTGTTCTCGCCAGCGTGCCGGCCGCCTGGGCTCTCGGCGGCGGACTTGCCTCGCTGCAGATGGGCAATGGCGCGCAGAAGCAGGCGGCGGAAAAGGTGCTTTCCTGCACATCGAGGGAGGCGCTGGCGCCGCTTGCGGGGCTTCCGGCCGGGCTGGTCTCCGCACCCTCGGAAATGGGCGTGCCGATCCTGCGTTTCACGCAGAACCGGGTTCTCTCCGCGCCCTATCACCGCAATCAGGGCGGCATGCTGACGGAACTGCACATCGGGCTGGCAGAGCCGCAGGAGGCGGAAGCCTTCCTCAAGGGGGCCGGGGTGACAGTGCTTGGCTTCTGTCACGGTGATCTGCAGACGCGAGAGATTGCCAAGCTGAAACCGGATGGGCTTTATGCCGAACTCGGCAAGGGCAAAATACCGCCCTATCTGGAGCCGCTTCCGAAGACGGCGAACGTGGGCGTTCAGTTCTTTCGCTATCGGCCGGCGGCGAATTGACGCCGGCAGTTTTCGGGCAATCCTTTAGTGAGAAACGCGCGTCGCGCGGCGAAGGCGCGAATTGGCATAGAGCCCGAGTACAAAGAGCATGAGGCCGGCATTGTAGCCGAGGACGGCGTAGCCGAAGGCCAGGATCGAGACCGGGCCGGGCGAGGTTATCGCCGCCAACGCGAAGGTTATTCCAATGAGCGCGGCGATCAACGCGATCGCGGCAGCCGAGCGCGTTTGCCCGGCGCTGACGCCCAATGCTGCTGCTGTGAGAGTAATCATTTCAGCACCTTCCCAGAGATAACGAGGGGAAGCATAGGAAGCGCCAACTAACAAAGATTTACCGGCAGGCTTCACCGAAAAGCCTTTGTATTGCGGTGGTTAGCAATCCCTTTCGTCTATAACGCGTATTATAACTATGTGTTCCGCAACCAAACGGATTTGCCCGATTTAGCTGTTCATCCGCCAAGCTCCGCGACCGCATGTCGACGACGCGTGGCGCAGAGTACGGCCGCCGCCAACGATCTCGATAACCGGGAAAACAGGCTTCGGCGGCGGCCGCGACCTTCCAGTTTCCTGCCGATCGACATAGAAAGAAGGGATGAGCAACGTCTTCGACAGCGATTCGCCGACCAACCTTGCAGAATATTCGGTTTCGGAGCTATCCGGCTCGATCAAGCGCACCGTCGAAACGGCCTTCGATCAGGTTCGCGTGCGCGGCGAAATATCCGGCTATCGCGGGCCGCACTCCTCCGGCCATGCCTATTTCGCGCTGAAGGACGATCGCGCCCGCATCGACGCGGTCATCTGGAAGGGTACCTTCTCGCGGCTGAAATTTCGCCCGGAAGAGGGCATGGAAGTGATTGCCACCGGCAAGGTCACCACCTTTCCGGGCTCCTCGAAATATCAGATCGTCATCGAGACGCTGGAGCCGGCCGGCGCCGGCGCGCTGATGGCGCTGATCGAGGAGCGCAAGCGCAAGCTCGGCGCCGAAGGCCTGTTCGATGCCGCCCGCAAGAAGCGGCTGCCGTTCATGCCTCATGTGATCGGCGTCGTCACCTCGCCGACCGGCGCCGTGATCCGCGACATCCTCCACCGCATCTCCGATCGTTTTCCCGTGCATGTCCTGGTCTGGCCGGTGAAGGTGCAGGGCGAGGGGTCCGGCGAGGAGGTGGCGAACGCCATCCGCGGTTTCAACGCGCTGGAACCTTCAGGTGCCACCCCGCGCCCGGACGTGCTGATTGTCGCGCGCGGCGGCGGCAGCCTGGAAGATCTCTGGAGTTTCAACGACGAAATCGTCGTGCGTGCTGCCGCTGAAAGCCGGATACCGCTGATCTCTGCCGTCGGCCACGAAACCGACTGGACGCTGATTGACCATGCCGCCGATGTCCGAGCGCCCACACCGACCGGGGCTGCGGAAATGGCCGTGCCGGTCAAGGCGGAGCTTGAAGCGCAGCTTGCGGCTCATGCCGCGCGGCTGCAGGGCTGCATGAACCGGCAGATGGATCAGCGCCGCCAGTCCGTCCGCGCCCTGATGCGGGCCTTGCCATCGCTCGATCAGCTTCTCGCCTTGCCGCGCCGGCGTTTCGATGAGGCGGCGGCCGGCCTTGGCCGCGGTCTGCAGCTCAACACCATCAACAAGCGCCGCGGCTTCGAGCGCGTCGCCGCGCATTTGCGCCCTGATGTGCTCTCCAACCGCATCGCCGAGCGCCGCCAAACGCTGAACGAGCGCATGGTGCGGGCCGAGCGCATGGTCGAGCGGCTGATCGACCGTTCGAAATCCCGCGTCGGCCGCGCCGAGGCGGTCTTCGCCTCGTTGCCCGCCCGCCTGCAGGCCCAGACCGGCCGCACCCGCGACCATCTTGCCAATCTCATCCGGCACGCCGATACCGCGACATCGCATCAGCTAATCCGGGCAAAAGCCGCGCTTGCGGCGCAGGATCGCGTGCTGCAGTCGCTCTCCTACAAGAATGTGCTGAAGCGCGGTTACGCGGTGATCCGAGACGATGAGGACAGGCCGGTGTCGCAAGCCGCAGCTCTTTCGGCAGGTGCCGCGGTCTCGATCGAATTTTCCGACGGCCGCATCGGCGCCGTGACCACGGAAGGCGGAATAGCGCCGAAGAAGCGGCCGACAAAACCGGAGCTTGGCGGTCCGCCGAAGCAGGGAAGCCTTTTCTAGGGCGATTCCGTGACGGCGCAGAAATCAACAAAAATGCTCCAAGCGTCCCGCCTCTTGCCAATCGTAGCCCCACCCTCCGTCCTGCTCGGGCTTGACCCGAGAGGCGATGAATCCCGAGTGGAACGATCTTTATTTGACGCTGTGGTGACGCGAACGCAGTGCTTGCGGCCTGGGTCCTCGGGTCAAGCCCGAGGACGACGGAGGGTAGGGAGACTATGTGGCAAATAGCGAAGTGCGCGGCGGCTTGTTGGAGTTGCCATCGTTGTTTGCGTAACTTCGGGTCAAAACCGCTTGCGCATTTTTGCTTGAAATTGCTTCGGACGTCTCGATTGCTGCCAACCGTACCCCCACTCTCCGTCATACTCGGGCTTGACCCGAGTATCCATGCCGCAAGCATTTCACTGCATGGCAGAAATGCCCAAACTATTCGAAATCCGAAAGAAACTTCCGCAGCAACCTGTCGAGTTCCGCCTTGTCGGCCGCGCTCAGATTTGCGGTCAGCCGTTGCTGGTTGGCGGCATGGGCGTTGACCGCCTCTTCGACAGTGGCAAGCCCCTTGTCGGTCAGCGCAATCAGCACGCTGCGCCGGTCTTCCGGATTGAGGATGCGCTGGACGAAGCCCGCCTTCTCCAGCTGGTCGATCCGGTTCGTCATCGTCCCGGAACTGACCATCGTCATCTCCAGAAGCTCGCCCGGCGAAAGCCGGTGAGGCGCGCCGGAGCGGCGAAGGGTGGCAAGCACATCGAAGGCGGGGGAGGAAAGGCCGTGTTTCAGCAGCACGGTTTCCACTTCGCGGCCGAGATGGGTGCCGAGGCGCTTCAGGCGCCCGAGGATGCCCATCGGTTCAACGTCGAGGTCCGGCCGCTCGCGGCGCCATTGCGCCAGGATCCTGTCGACGTGGTCTTTCTTCTCTTCATCCATGCTTCATCGATAGCAGTCGATATCTTGGCGTCAAGATAAAACGCGTTATGCTGAATTTATCTTGAAATAGAGATTCTTGATATGAAGACAAATCCGCGATACCTCGCCGACGTCCTGACGACCGCCGTGGCGCCGGCCATCTGGGGCAGCACCTATTTCGTCACCACATCCTTCCTGCCCCAGGGCTATCCGCTGACGGTCGCCCTGTTGCGCGCGCTGCCGGCGGGCCTGCTTCTGCTGCTGATCGTTCGGAAGTTGCCGAGGGGAATCTGGTGGGGAAGAGCTTTCATTCTCGGCGCCCTGAACTTCTCGTTCTTCTGGGCGATGCTCTTCGTCTCGGCCTACCGGCTGCCAGGCGGCGTTGCCGCAACGGTCGGCGCCGTGCAGCCGCTGATCGTGATCGCCCTATCGCGGCTTTTCCTCGGCAAGCCGATCCGGCTGCCGGCCGTGCTGGCCGGTCTTACCGGCATGGCCGGCGTTGGATTGCTGGTGTTGACGCCGAAGGCGGGGCTCGATCCAGTCGGGGTGGCCGCCGGGCTCGCCGGCGCCGTCGCGATGGCTTTCGGGACGGTACTGACGCGGCGCTGGGCGCCGCCAGTGTCAAACCTGACATTTACCGCCTGGCAATTGACGGCAGGCGGCCTCCTGTTGCTGCCTTTTGCGCTTTTTCTCGAACCGGCGTTGCCGGCACCGAGCGTCGCAAACATTGCCGGCATCGCCTATCTCGGCCTGATCGGCGCGGCCTTCACCTATCTGCTCTGGTTTCGCGGCCTGTCGCGCATCGAGCCTTCGGCGGTCGCCTCGCTCGGCTTTCTGAGCCCTGTTGTCGCGACCCTACTCGGCTGGGTGGCGCTCGGCCAGAGCCTGGCGCCGGCACAGATCGCCGGTTTCGCCATGGTGCTTGCCGGCGTTTGGCTCAGTCAGCACGCGACGATGCCGGTCAGGCCCATTCGCCCTGGCGCATCACCGGAACCCGCGAACCATCCGACGTGATGCCGTCGATATCGATCTTGTTTGAACCGATCATCCAGTCGATATGGATCAGGCTGGAATTGCCGCCCTGCGCCTTGATCTCTTCCTGGCTCAGTGTCGCGCCGTCAAGGAAGCACTTGGAATAGCACTGGCCGAGCGCGATATGGCAGGAGGCGTTTTCGTCGAACAGCGTGTTGTAGAACAGAATGCCGCTGGCCGAGATCGGCGAGGAATGCGGCACCAGCGCCACTTCGCCGAGCCGGCGCGCGCCGTCGTCGGTATCGAGCACCTTGTTCAACACCTCTTCGCCGCGCGACGCCTTGGCCTCGACGATGCGCCCGCCCTCGAAACGCACCTGGATATTGTCGATCAGCGTGCCCTGGTGCGAAAGCGGCTTGGTACTCGACACATGGCCTTCGACGCGCAGCGCATGCGGCGTGGTGAATACTTCCTCGGTCGGGATGTTCGGATTGCAGGTCACGCCGTTCTTTGCAGTGGAAGCGCCACCATGCCATTCGTGTCCGTCGGCAAGGCCGACCGTCAGGTCGGTGCCGGGTCCCCTGAAATGCAACGCTGCGAAGCGCTCGCCGTTCAGCCAGGCGGAGCGCTTGGCAAGATTGGCATTGTGCTCGGCCCAGGCGGCGATCGGATCGCTGACATCGACGCGCGAGGCGGCAAAGATCGCCTTGGCGAGCTTGGCGATCGCGATCGGCTCCGGGTCGTCGGGGAAAACCACCTTGGCCCAGGACGGATTGGGGTAGGAGACGATGTTCCAGTTGATGTCGAAATTCGAGATCTTTTCCAACGCCGGCTTATAGGCGGTGGAGTTGGCGCGATTGGCGCGGCCGACCTTGCCGGCATCCTGCCCGGACAGCAGCAGCGGATTGTCGCCGGCGACCGCCAGCCGGGCCGCGCCGTTGGCATAGGCCTTGGCCATGCCCTCATAGAGCCAATCGGAGGCGCGATCGAAGCTCTCGTCGCTGCCATGCTGATAGCGCGAAAGCGTCGTTTCCTCGTCGGAATAGAAGGCGGTCACCAGCCCGGCGCCGGCCTGATAGGCGTGTTTGGTGATCAGGCGGACGAGCGGCAGCGCCACGACAGGCGCGGTGACCACCAGATCCTGACCCTCCTGCAACTGCAGCCCGACCTTGACGGCAACTTCGGCAAGCTTCTCCAGCTTGTCGGGATCAATGGTATTCTGGCTCTGGGGCATGAAAGTCATGGTTCAACCTGCCTTCTGTGATCGACGGTGGAAGGCTGGCAGACTTAGACCCGTTTGCGGCGAAAATGAAGCGCGCCGCTGCCGAATTGAAGCGGCCGGATGTCGGTCCGGCCGCTTGGGCGGGCCTCAAGCGGCGGCCGGCTGCCTGAGCAGGATCGAGCTGTGCTTCTCGAGAAACTCCATCAGCCGCAGCGGGTAATCCTCGCCGACGGCGTCCTTGACGCTCGCCCGCGCCGACAGCGCTTGGCGCCAGCGTTTGACCCGCTCGAGCCCGTCGAAAATGCCGCTATCACCAAGCGTGTCGAAAAGATCGAAATAACGGAAGACCGGCGCGAAGACGGCATCGACGAGGCTGAAGCTGCTGCCGGCGAAATAGGGTCCGTCGGTCAGCGCGCCCTCGATCGTCGCGAATTTGGAGATGAGCGCCTGGCGCTTGGCATCCAACTGCGCCGTATCCTGCGCCGTTTCATAACCCCAGAGGTCGGAGAGCACGGAGGAGCCGAATTCCATCCAGCCGCGATGACGGGCGCGGATCAGCGGATCGGCCGGGTGCAGGGCCGCACCCGCTTGGGTTTCCTCCAGATATTCGCAGATGACGCTGCTTTCGAACAGCACGGCTTCGCTGCCATCCGCCTCTTCGATCCGCAGCAGCGGCACCTTGCCGAGCGGCGAGATTTTCAGGAACCAGTCCGGCTTGTTGGCAAGATCGATGTTGATGCGCTCGAAGGCCACGCCTTTTTCGAGAAGCGCGATCGCGGCGCGCTGCACATAGGGGCAGAGATGATGGCTGATGAGGGTAAGCCTGCTCATGGAAATCTCCCGGTGACAATCTATGCAAATGCATCTAATATCGCTTGCCGCGGATTTCAAGATAGATGTAATTGCATTTATGTCGGAAAAAACAGTAGAGCCGAGCGACGCTGCCACCCGTGCGTGGGCGAGCATCATGCGCGCCCGCGAGCGCCTGCTCGGCGCGATCGAAGCCGATCTGAAAGCGGCCGGCATGCCGCCGCTTGCCTGGTATGATGTGCTGTGGGAATTGGCACGGGCGCAGGATGGCAGGCTGCGTCCCTATGAGATCGAAGAGCGGACATTGCTTGCGCAGTATAATCTTTCCCGCCTGATCGACCGGCTGGAAAGGGAAGGGCTGGTCCGCCGTGAAATCTTCACCGAGGACGCACGCGGTCGCTGGGCTGTCATCACCGAGGCCGGCCGGCAGCTGCGCGAGCGCATGTGGGCCGTCTATGCCGGATCGATTAAGACCCATATCGGCTGCAAGCTTGCCGAAAACGAAGCGAAGACGCTTGCCGGTCTGCTCGACCGTTTTCTCTGATCAGGCAATCAGCGGCGCGGCAACTGCCTTCAGGACCTTCAACGCATCCTTCGGATCGAGCCGCACCTGCAGCCCGCGCTGCCCGCCATTGATATAGACCAGCGGTTCGGCAAGGGCCGATGCCTCGATCGCCGTCGGCACGCTCTTCTTCTGGCCGAAGGGGCTGATGCCGCCGACATGATAGCCCGTCAGCCGCTCGGCATCGGCAGGCTTCATCATATTGGCCGACTTGCCGCCAAAGGCGCTCGCGAGCCTCTTCATGCTGACCTCGCGATCCGACGGCACGACGACGCAGACCGGCCTGCCGTCCACCTCCGCCATCAGTGTCTTCAGCACCCGATGCGGCGCCTCGCCGAGCGCTTCCGCCGCCTGCAGCCCGACGCGCTCGGCGTTGGGATCGTAATCATAGGCATGAACGGTGAAGGCGACGCCTGCTTGCGAAAGAAGCTGTGTCGCGCGGGTGGTTTTGGACATTGCTCAGCCCTTGAACATATCCGCGTAGATCTCCGGCTTGAAGCCGACCAGCAGTTTGCCCTTCGTCTCCAGCACCGGCCGCTTGATCATCGACGGCTGGTCGAGCATCAGCGCGATCGCCTTCTCCCGAGTGAGGTTCTCACGCTCGGCATCGGGCAGCTTGCGGAAGGTGGTGCCGGCGCGATTGAGCACGGTATCGAGGCCGGCCTGGTCGATCCAGGCCTCGAGATGGGCACGGTCGATGCCGAGCGCCTTGTAATCGTGAAATTCATGGGCGACGCCGTGCTCTTCCAGCCAGTTGCGGGCCTTCTTCATCGTGTCGCAATTCTTGATGCCATAGATGGTGACGGCCATGCCCGATCGATCTCCCTGTGATGGCGGCGAGATAGCATGCACGAAGGCCGGCGCAAATGCCGTGCGGCGTTTTATCCCCGAACGCGCCGATCTCGGCTCCGCTCAATTCTCCAGCGTGCCGGCCTTGCGCGACGCCTTGCTGGGATTGTCGCAGGCGATCTTCATTAGGTCGCCGCGCCGCCGCACCAGCCGGTCGGACGTTCGGGTCAGGATCAGCCCGTCCTGCGGCGCACGGAGGTCGATGCCGCCGCCCGGCTGGCCTGGCCGCGTGACGATCGTCGCCAGAAGATCACCTTCCGCAATCCTCTCGCCGATGTTGCGATGAAAGAGCACGGCGCCGCCTTCGGGGGCGCGAACAATCTCGATATTGTCG
This sequence comes from Rhizobium leguminosarum bv. trifolii WSM2297, assembly GCF_000271845.1. Next base: position 3,904,768 of record NZ_JH719395.1, read on the forward strand.
AGCGGCACGGCAGGGCCGGAAAACGCGGCCGGCGGCACCTTCTCCTCGCCGACGATTCCCCGAGCGGCCAGGAAACGCCAGAGCCCGTCCGCATCCTTCTTTGCCAGCAGCGGATCGACGTCGCGCTTGCCACGCAGCTCGACGGTGGCGGAAAGCTTGCCCGGCAACCGGGATCGGCGCTCGCCGGGAACCGCGTATTTCCAGGCAAAGCCGACGGCCTCCTCGAAGGCCGAGCTTTCGCCATCCGAAAGCAGCACGGCCTCCATGGCAAGCGCTGTGGCGAGATCGGCCGCCTCCGGCCAGAAGGTCTCGTCGATATAGGCATATTGCAGCGATTCGTCGTCGCAATGCAGGTCGAGAACGAGATCTGCCCCAAGCGCCATATGCAGCAGCTGACGCTTCAATCTATCGGTAGCCGGATAATCATCGAGGTCGTCAAGCAGCGTGGCGCGGTCGGCAACGGAGATCAGCGGAAAATCCCGGTTGAAATTGGTGCGCGAACCGAGGTCGAAACGGCCCTGCAACTCGCCGAAATGCGATTGCGCCGCACCGATCGGATTGGCCTGCGGCACGATGGTGATATCGCCTGCCACCCGGCCTTCGCTTTCCGCCTGCCGCAGCCGCTCGCAGAGGAAATGCAAGGCTACCGTTCCCGGTAGCTCGCCGGCATGCAGTGCCGCCTGGATATAGACCTTGGGCGCGGGATCACGGCCGGCAAAGCACAGCACCGGCAGCCGCCAAGCCGTTCCCGGCGTATCGCCTGGGATGATGATCTCGGACACGTCCATGTTTTCGTTCTCGCTTGCAATCGACAGGTTTTCCGAGTCTTACGCGCGAAAATCGGGTCAGCGCAAGCCGTAGTCGAGGGACATTGTGCGGTCAGCCGAGCAGTGGCCAGCGATCGATGATGTGGTGTTCGGTTTTTCGAGAACGCTGTGAATGAGCAGGAATTCCTGGGCTGTCCAGGAAGCCGGCCTATCGAGTACCGTCGGCGGAACCGCCTTGCGGTCGTAGAGCAGCGTCATATGCGGGGTGAAATTTGGTTTGATATTGTGCGGCAATCCGGCATTGTGCATGCCGACCCCGAGTTGGACATGAAGTCGGGTGAGCGGTTTCCGCCCGCCTTCGCCGCAGAGCACCAGAGGTCGCGCCGTGCCTTCCCGCCGGAAGCTCATGATCCTGTCGAAGCTGATTGCGATCGGCGCGCCCTCCACCGTGGCGCCGGCCTGGGGCGCCGCAAAGACCACGTCCTCCGGAAGCTCCTCATAGTCGCCGACGCCGATAACGCTCACATGCAGCGTCGTCAGGCGCGGTTGAGCGGAAAGGGAGAAAGCTTTGCCATAGTCATCGGCGATCGAAGCCGCTTGCCGCTCGACGATCGCGGGAGGGCGCAGCGCGAAGAAAAGCCTATGTCCGTCGCCGTTGTTTTCGCCCGGCTGCCCGCGCCGAGTTCGGTCATGGCCGAAATCGAAGGATATCTGGTTCATAGGCTGTCAGGTCGTCATGACCCGCCTCGTCGTTCCAAAAGAGCAATGAAAATACTCCGGCAAGATAGAATATCAAGAACAGAAAAAGAACATCGCGCGCAAGAAACGGGTTGAAACAGCGGCCGCTCCGTACGATTTTGGTGGTAATCGAAAACGCGGAGGCTGTGTCATGGCCGAGACGATCCACCACTATCTCATCTTCGAAACCGCAGGCGGGTTTTGCGGCATCGCCTGGAGCGACGCCGGCATTGCCCGTTTCCAGCTGCCGACGAAAACTGCGGAGGCGACGGAACGGCTCTTGCTGCGTCGCCTGCCGGATGCCGAAGCCGGCGCGCCGACGTCTGATGTGCTGGAGACGGTCGCCGCCGTGAAGCGATACTTCCGGGGCGAGGAAACCGATTTTTCCGGCGTCGAACTCGATCTTGCCGGCCAGGATGATTTCTTCCGAAAAATCTATGCAGCAGCCAGACGCGTCGGCTGGGGCCGCACGACCACTTACGGCGCGCTGGCCAAGGAGCTCGGCGCCGGGCCGGAAGCCGCTCGCGACGTCGGTCAGGCAATGGCGAAGAACCCTGTCGCGCTGATCATCCCCTGCCACCGGGTGTTGGCCGCCGGCGGCAAGATCGGCGGCTTCTCCGCGCCCGGCGGTTCGTCGTCAAAGACCCGGATGCTGGAACTCGAAGGCATCCAACTCGGCCCGCCGCCGCCCGCCCAGCACTCGCTGGGTTTTTAGGCGGCGGCAGGCAGTTCATGAACCGAATGTCAGCGGCTCAATGAGGGCTGGCTGTCGGGCGGATGACGATCTCGCTGACGTCGACGTCATCGGGCTGGCTGATGGCATAGAGGATCGAATTGGCGACGGCCTCGGGGCCGATCGTGACCGCCCTGAAAGCCTTCATCGCGTCCCGCGCTGTGGGATCGGTGATCGTCTCGGCCAGTTCCGACGTCGTGGTGCCGGGAGAAATGACGGTCACCCGGATGCGATCGGTTTCCTGCCGCAGCCCGTCAGAGATCGCCCGGACCGCGTATTTCGTCGCGCAATAGACGGCAGCCGTCGGCGAGACGCTGTGGCCGCCGATCGACGACAGGTTGATGATCTGTCCCGACCCCTGCGCCTTCATGATCGGAAGGGCGGCCGCAATGCCGTAGAGAACGCCCTTGATGTTGACGTCGACCATCCGGTCCCACTCCTCGACCTTGAGGGCCTCGAGCGGCGACAGCGGCATGACGCCGGCATTGTTGACGATGACGTCAAGTCGGCCGAATTCCGACCTGGCAAAGCCTGCGAAAGCTTCCACGTCGGCATGGTCGGTGACGTCGAGCTTTCGCATGCGCACCGTCCCGCCCTTGGCTTCGATTTCACCGACGAGTTTTTCGAGGCGCTCGGTGCGGCGCGCACCGATCACGACATGAGCGCCTGCCGCAGCCAATACCTTTGCCGCGGCCTCTCCGATGCCGCTGCTGGCGCCGGTAATGGCGACGACTTTTCCTTTGATATCAGACATTTCAAGCTCCATTTGCAGGTTGGGGAATTTCGGGGATTGGGTCAGTTCGGGAAATCGGCGCTGAGCGTCGTTTCCGCCCAGGCGTCGAAATTTGCGCGCAGCGCATCGAGCCGTTCGCGGGCGATCTTCAATGCGGGGGCGCCGAGCAGCAGGCGCAGCGGCGGTTCCTCCGCCTCGAAGGCCGATATGATCGCCGTTGCGGCGCGCGCGGGATCGCCCGGCTGCTTGCCCGAGACCGAGCGGGTGGCCTGGCGTCGTTTGCCCGATGTCTCGGCATAATCGTCGATAACAGTCTTCGATTCGACCATCGACCGGCCGGCCCAATCGGTGCGGAAGGCGCCGGGTTCGAGAATGGTCACCTGGATGCCGAGCGGCTTGACCTCATGGGACAGCGATTCCGACAGGGCTTCGACCGCGACTTGGTGGCGTGGTAGTAGCCGGTCGCGGCGAAGGCGACGAGCCCGCCAAGCGAAGAGACGTTGAAGATATGCCCCCGCCGGCGCGAGCGCATGCCGGGCAGAATCTGTTTGGTGACATCGATCAATCCGAACACATTGGTCTCGAACTGGGCGCGTATATTCGCATCCTCGCCCTCTTCGATCGCCGAGAGGTAGCCGTAGCCGGCATTGTTGACCAGCACATCGATCGCGCCGAAATGCGTTTCGACGGCATGAATCGCGGCGGCGATGGAGCGGCTGTCCGTCACATCGAGGGCGAGGGCAAGCGCGCGGTCGCCATGCTTTGCCGTGAGATCGCTTACGGCCTCGGGTCGGCGCGCCGTAATGGCGGCGCGCCAGCCACGGGCGAGAACCGCCTCGGCCAGTGCCCGGCCGAGGCCGGACGATGCGCCTGTTATGAACCAGATGGGTGTGATGGAAGACATGGTCGTCATCCTTTCCGGCCGCGCGACGCGGCCTGTCCTGTGTGAGTTTGCCTTTCGGGCGGGCGCCCTCTCACTTGCGGCGAAACACCATGCCGCCATGGTGGAGGGTATTGCCGTCGACGAAATCGCCGTCGGCGGTGAAGCCGGTGTCGTCCCAATAGTCGATGTGATTTCCGGTGACCTCGTAACGGCCTCGATAGGCGCTTTCCCGGTTGCCGCGAGCTTCGTCATAGCGGCCATTGGGCAGAAGTTCGTGGCGGATGCGGCCGTCATCCGTTACCCACATGCCGATATAGGGATGTTGCTGCATTCTGTTCTCACTTGGCTGTTGACGCATGGGTTTCCGGTCGTTCGGGGCATAGGCTGATGAGGCCGGGATCGCCGCGCCGACCAAGGTGGCCGCGGCGAGAAAATGCAGAACGCCGCTGTTCGAAATGTCTCGCATCGCTCTTCCTTTCGAAGCAGGTCTGCATAAAGCCGTCGGCCGTGCTTGACCTCGATAGGAAGATAGCGTTGCCAATCGGCGCGATTAAGTTGTCAATCAGCGATGCCTTGGTTAGAAATGTTAACCAATGGTCGACGATCTCGAAGGTATCTCTGTCTTTCTTGCGGTGGCGGAGGCGCGCAATTTCCGCCTCGCCGGCGAGCGGCTCGGCGTCACCCGCTCAGCCGTCAGCCAGGCGCTGCAGCGCCTGGAGGATCGGGTCGGTGTCGCCCTGGTTCAGCGCACGACGCGCAGCGTCAGCCTGACCGAAGCCGGCGAAGTGTTCCTTGATGCGGTTCGTCCATCGGTGCGGCAGGTGAGGGATGCGATGCAAACCGTGCGGGAAATGCAGGCACGCCCGAGCGGCTTGCTGAGGATCACCGTTTCCTCGATCGCCGAGAGCTTCCTGTCCGGCACGCTGCTGGCCGGGTTCATGCAGGCCTGCCCTGAGATCAAACTCGATATCACCATCAGCGATGACGAATTCGATATCGTCGAGGCTGGCTTCGATGCGGGTGTGCGGCTCGGCGAGGTGATCGAGCAGGATATGATCGCGATCTCGGTCTCCGGAGAGCAGCGGCAATACGCCGTGGCTTCCCCCGGCTACCTCGAGCGCCGCGGCCAACCCCGCCATCCCCGCGACCTGCAGCACCACGCCTGCATCGGCTGGCGGCCACGCCCCGATACGGCGCCCTATCGCTGGGAATTCATCGAAAACGATCGCGACTTCGACGTCGCCGTCGATCCCGCCGTCACGACCAACGACATGGGAATGATGATCCGCATGGCCTGCGCCGGCGCCGGGATCACCTTCGGCATGGTGGAAACCTTTGCGCCCTATATCGAACGCGGCGAACTCGTGCCGCTGCTGGAAGACTTTTGCCCGCCCTTTCCGGGCTTCTATCTCTATTACCCCAGACGCCAGCGGCAACCGCTGAAGCTGCGGGCGCTGGTGGACTATATCCGCAAGTCCGGCAGGCGGTAGATATGGTCTGCCACAGGCCGATCATGTGTCTCTGAGAGCTGCAACCCGGCTCGACGTTGCCCTTGGCCCGAGGTTTTGCTATCCCCGAGGATCGGTGGCGAGGCCTCTCTTATCGTGCTCGCCTCCATCCGTTGCCGGAGAACCCATGCTGGACGACGTCTTTCCCGTTCCGACCAGGGCCTTGATCCGCCAGGGCGGGCGCGCCTGTTTTTATCGTCTCGTCAATACCAGCCCTCTGTTGTTCCAGGTGCAATCGGGAACCAAGATCGTCATGGCGGATGACAAGCCTTTGCGCTTCGAGACCGGCGCCTTTGGCTTGCTGCCGGACCATCAGCCGTTGACGATGGAGAATATCCCGAAGGCTCCGCAGAAGTATCAGACCCTGGCGCTTCCAATTCCCCGGCAATTGTTCGAGGATGCCTATGTCAGAATGGGATCGGTTGCCGTTCCATCCCGGCCGATCCCCGCAAGTGCCTTAAGCCTGCCGAACGAGGCTGGGGCATTGTTCGAATATTGCTGCCAGCCCGGCAACTTGAGAAACCTTCCCGGCGCCATTGCCAGGGCCCGTTTGATGGAGTTGATCACCTGGTTTGCGCTCTGCGGCGCGGTGCTGGGTGAGAGCCAGAGTGCTAGGCTCGAGGATCGGTTAAGGCAGATGATCGAAAGTGATCCAGCCTTTGATTGGACACTGGCGCATGCGGCAGGCGCGTTCAACATGAGCGAAGCGACGCTGAGGCGCAAGCTGGCGGCCGAGAAGACCGGTTTCACCGAGATCCTGAGCGATACCAGAATGAACCGGGCCCTCGGGCTCATTCACACGACAACCCTGCCCATGGCGCAGGTTGCGCTTGAGGTTGGCTACGATTCACCCTCTCAGTTTTCGGCGCGGTTCAAGGAGCGGTTTGGCGTCAGTCCACGCCATGTGCGCAACGGACCTGAGCGTTTTGAGCGGATCGGGGCAGAAGTTGAGCATAGCGGGGCAGATGCGCTGCCGCAGTGACGATAGTTTTCCGGCGTCATCAACCGCAGGAAAACAGCATGCGTCTCATAACAGCAGCACTTCTCGCCGCATCCGTCTTTAGCGCCACGGCGGCCCACGCCGAAATGAAGCTCACCTCGAAAGATCTGACTTCAGGCAAGTCCATGGCCGATGCACAGGTCTTCAACAGCTTCGGCTGCTCGGGCAAGAACATCTCGCCGGAACTGGCCTGGTCGGGTGCGCCGCAGGCGACCAAGAGCTTCGCCATCATGGCTTACGATCCGGATGCCCCGACCGGCTCCGGCTGGTGGCATTGGTCGGTGTTCAACATCCCGGCAGACGCCGGCAAGATTGTCACTGGCGCAAGCGGTGACAAGAAGCTTCCCGCGGGCGCCGTCGAGGGGCACACCGACTTTGGTACGTCAGGATATGGCGGCGCCTGCCCGCCGGCCGGCGATGCGCCGCACCACTACCAGTTCACCGTCTACGCGCTCTCTGTGGACAAGCTGCCGCTTCCAGATACCGCGCCGGGCGCCATGGTCGGCTTCTATGTCAGGGCAAATACGCTCGACAAGGCCTCCCTCGAAGTCACTTACGGCCGCTGAAAACCGGCTGATCTCCGGTGGCGGGTTCAGGCCGGCCGATAGATCTGCGCCACCGCGCCGCCCGGAAAGGCCTTCGAGCTTATGAGCTTGAGAGGCTGTGGCGCGGTGAGTTCGGAGAATAACGGCAGGCCTTTGCCGAGCGCCACGGGGATCACAAGCAGGGCGAACTGGTCGACCAGTCCCTCAGCGATCAGGCTACGGGCGAAACTCACGCCGCCATGGGCGATAATCGGCTTACCCTCCCGGGCTTTCAACGCCGCGATTTCCTCCGCAAGGTCACCACCTGCCACATAGGCCTCGGCCCAGCTCTCCGCCCCGGGCTGCAGCTCCGCTGCCTGTCCGGTCCCCGCTTTGGCGCTGATGTCGTCGAGCGCCGCCGTCACATTCGCAAGGATCGCCGACCCCTGCCGCGAGAAGACGGCCTTGGGGATCTGGTTCATCGGCGGCGCAAATTCCAGGGTGGAGGTCGGCCAGAAGGGCGCCATGGCAAGGAAGCTGCGGCTCCCCATAATGTGCAGCCCCGCATTCCCTATATACTCAACGCTCCAGGCCTTCGCCTCTTGATCGGCGCCGAACATCCAGCTGTTTCGGCCGTCGAGGTCGCTGACGAAGCCGTCGACCGATATGGACATCTTCAGGATCAGCTCTCTCACGACGTTCTCCTCATTGGGTCCTGGCCCAAGGACGGATCGGATCGACAAATCCCGACAGCTGGCGATCACTTTTAGTCGCATGCCTCCGCCGTCGCCACCGCTCTCTGACGACGGCTTGTCCGACCATCACCGGAGCTGACAGACTGTCACCGTCATCGCTGAATTTTCTCAACCCCGTCAGCGACAGGGAAACTTGTGAGGTCGCGGTTCGCTGGCTATATTACCGGGAAGATATGGAGGCGACCATCAGCAAGGCTCAACAACGCGCAATTCAGAACTATCGCTCCCGGCTCGGAGAGCGCGGTCTTGCGCGCTTCGAGGTCGTTGGGCGCGACGCCGATCGCGACCTCATCAGGTCGATTGCTCGTCGGCTCGCCGAGGATACACCGGAGGCATCCGAATTGCGTTCGGTCGTTAGCAAATCCATCTCCGGAGATGGCCCGCGTAAGGGGGGCATCCTCGCCGCTCTTCGACGCTCTCCCCTTGTGGGCGCCGATCTCGACCTGACGCGACCTCAAACCGAGGGGCGCGAGGTCAAGTTTTGATGCGGTTCCTGCTCGACACCAATATCCTCAGCAATGTGACCAAGCCCGCGCCATCTGAGGCGCTGTTGGCGTGGATGGCGGACCAATCGGACGACGATCTTTTCATCTCCTCTCTTACTGTCGCTGAAATTCAGCGCGGCGTCCTTGAAAAGCCCGCCGGCAACCGCAAGCGTGAACTTGAGGCGTGGTTCTCAGGCCCGGAGGGACCGCAAGCGCTCTTTGCCGGCCGCGTTCTTTCATTCGATGAAAAGGCAGCCTTGGCTTGGGCAAAGCTCATGGCGGAGGGTAAGTCGAGCGGCCGACCGCGTAGTGCCCTCGACACGATCATCGCCGCCATCGCAGAAGCCAACGGCTGCGTTGTCGTTACCGACAACGAGAAGGACTTCCAGGGCGTTCAGATGATCAACCCTCTAAGGGCAACAGAATGAACGGGTTGCGATATCCTCGCCAAAGCCACCGTTTCCCCTGCCACCCTCACTCCCACTCGATCGTGCCTGGCGGCTTCGACGTCACGTCGTAGACCACGCGGTTGATGCCGCGCACCTCGTTGATGATGCGGGTCGCGGCGCGGCCGAGGAATTCCATGTCGTAGTGGTAGAAATCGGCGGTCATGCCGTCGACGGAGGTGACGGCGCGGAGTGCGCAGACGAATTCGTAAGTGCGACCGTCGCCCATGACGCCGACGGTCTGGACGGGGAGCAGCACGGCGAAGGCCTGCCAGATGGCGTCGTAGAGGCCGGCCTTGCGGATTTCGTCGAGATAGATCGCATCGGCTTCGCGCAGGATCTCCAGCTTTTCGCGGCTGATGCCGCCCGGGCAGCGGATTGCAAGACCGGGGCCGGGGAAGGGATGGCGCCCGATGAAGCTGTCGGGAAGGCCGAGTTCGCGGCCGAGCGCGCGCACCTCGTCCTTGAACAGTTCGCGCAGCGGCTCGACGAGCTGCATCTTCATGCGCTCCGGCAGGCCGCCGACATTGTGGTGCGACTTGATCGTCACCGACGGGCCGCCGGTGAAGGAAACGCTTTCGATCACGTCGGGATAGAGTGTGCCCTGGCCGAGGAAATCGGCGCCGCCGAGTTTCTTTGCCTCATCCTCGAAAGTCTCGATGAACAGCCGGCCGATGATCTTGCGCTTGGTTTCCGGGTCGGAGACGCCTTCGAGCTCGCCAATGAAGCGATCGGCTGCATCGACATGGATCAGGTGCAGATTGTAGTGCTCGCGGAACATGGCGACGACACCGGCCGCTTCGTCCTTGCGCATCAGGCCGTGGTCGACGAGGATGCAGGTCAGCTGATCGCCGACCGCCTCGTGGATCAGCAGCGCGGCAACCGAGCTGTCGACGCCGCCCGAAAGGGCGCAGATGACGCGTTTGTCGCCCACCTGCTTGCGGATTTCATCGACCGCCTTCTGGCGATAGGCCGACATCGACCAGTCGCCCTTGATGCCGGCGACGTTGTGAATGAAGTTGCCGATCAGCTTGGCGCCGTCGGGCGTATGCACGACCTCGGGGTGGAACTGCACACCGTAATATTTGCGCTTCTCGTCGGCGATGAAGGCGTAGGGCGCGTTGGAGGAGGTGGCGACCACCTCGAAACCATCGGGCAGCGCCGTGACGCGGTCGCCATGGCTCATCCAGACCTGGTGGCGCGAGCCGGAGGACCAGAGGCCCTCGAACAGCTGGCAGTCCTTGTCGACGTCCAGGAAGGCGCGGCCGAATTCGCGGTGATGGCCGCTCTCGACCTTGCCGCCGAGCTGCATGCACATCGTCTGCTGGCCATAGCAGATGCCGAAGACCGGCAGGCCGCTGTCGAAGATGATCTGCGGCGCCCGCGGCGATCCCTCGTCCACCGTCGAAGCCGGGCTGCCCGAGAGGATCACGGCTTTCGGCTGCAGGCGCTTGAAGCCCTCTTCGGCCGATTGGAAGGGAACGATTTCGCAATAGACACCGGCCTCGCGCACACGCCGTGCGATGAGCTGGGTCACCTGGCTGCCGAAATCGACGATGAGAACGGAGTCGGGATGTGCTGTCTGGGTCATGGCGAGGCTTTAATGAAAAGCGCTTCGCCTTGCAATCCGGGAAATCGGCGGCATCGGGTTTTTATTGTTCCGATTGTCCCAGAGTCCGAAAGACGCGTGGCGTTTTTTGCGCTTAGAACCAGAAAACCCCGTCCTCCAGCGCCGTGAACAGGCTGTCGACGCCATAGGAGAGCTTGCGGTCGACGATATGCAAATATTCGGTCCAGCCGGAAATATGCTGCAGCTCGACCGCGCCGTCGGAAATACCGCGAAGGCCGATCAGCGGCAGCTTGTAACCCTGGCAGGCGCGCAGCACCGCAAAGGTCTCCATATCGACCATGTCGGCGTCGATGCCGCCATAGGCGGGGCCCGAGATGACGTTGCCGCCGGTGGAAAGGCTGGCTTCCGGAATGCCCGGAATGCGCAGCGGCAGCTCGAGTGTCGCCGGCAGGTCGAGGAAAGGTGTCCTGCCCTTTTCGAAGCCGAGCGGCGAGGCGTCCATGTCGCGGTAGGAAACCGAGCTTACCTGGTAAATCTCGGTCTGCTCCAGTTTTGCCGAGCCGGCCGAACCGAGGGAAACCACGAGATCGGGCAGGTCGTCGGCCGCATCGAGCCGCGCCAGCGTCTTGGTCAACGCGACCGCTGCTTCGACCGGGCCGACGCCGGTCATCAACGGTTCGATGCGCGAGCGCAGGAAGGGGCCGTATTCGGCCTCCGCCGCCATGACGAACAGCATGGACTTCCCAGCGACCGACTTCAGTTCGAACTTCATCCCGTAATTCCTTCTCTGCCGCGGATCACCATCATCGTTCCGGTCATGGAGGCGATGAGTTTCGCCGGTCCGTCGCTGATCGCGTAGCCTCGCCCGTCGGCGACGATGATGGTGGAGCCCGGTTTGGTGATTTCGCCGCGAAACAGGAAACGATCGCCACGCCCCGGCGACATAAGATTGACCTTGAACTCGATCGTCAGGATCGAAGCTTCGGGGTCGATGACGCTGTAGGCGGCGAAGCCGCAGGCCGAATCCAGCGCTGCGGAAATGATGCCTGCGTGCAGGATGCCGTGCTGCTGCGTTAGTTTGACGTCGAAGGGAAGCTCGATCTCGACGACGCCGTGCTCGACGCGCGTCAGCTCCGCGCCGATCGTCTGCATCGCCGCCTGGCGCGCAAAATTGCGGCGGATTCGCGCGCGGAAATCGCCCCTGTCAGTCTCGCTCATGGCTACCCCTCTCGAAGCCGCGAAAGTGGCATGGCGCGCTGGATTCGACAAGCTGGACATCGCCGAAATCGATCCGGACGGCGATGGAAACAGCAAGCCGTGTCGCCAGCGCAACCTTTCGCCGTGCTGCCGTTGTGCAAGCCGGTGCGACGGCGATTGCAGCTTCGCGCTCAGCGCGTATTCTCCGGCACCATGTCTCGAAATGAGGGAGCGCCGGCGCATGACGACGATATCGCAATCGGTTCAAAATTTCGAGACCTGGCTGGCTGGCCAACTCGGGGCCGATCTCGTCAAGGACGATCTCCGCGAGAAACACGAGAAGATGCGCAGCGACGATTTTGTCTTCCTGCGCGCCACCTATTGGCGCTGGTGCGAAATCATCTTCGATATCTGCCCGGAACTCGCAAGCGCGCCCGAGGTGCTGGCGATCGGCGATACGCATCTGGAGAATTTCGGCACCTGGCGCGATGCCGAGGGCCGGCTCGTCTGGGGCGTCAACGATTTCGACGATGCGGCTGTCATGCCTTATGCGCTGGATCTCGTTCGCCTTGCGGCAAGCGCCATCCTGGCACGTAATGGCGACGGCCCCACGGTTCGGATGATCGGTGAACTGATCCTCGGCGGCTATCGCCGGGGCCTTGAAAATCCGCTGCCCGTCATCCTTGAGCGCGATCACAAATGGCTGCGCAAGGCGCTGATGCTGCCGAATTCCGAGCGCCGGGAATTCTGGGAGAAATACGAAATGCTGCCTGCCGGCACCGAGCCACCGCCATCGGCCTATATCAAGGCGCTTACCGACGCCATGCCATCAGGCTCCGGACCTTTCGTGGCCAGGCCGCGCAGCGCCGGCACCGGCAGCCTCGGCCGCCCGCGCTTCGTCGCCTATGCCGAATGGCTGGGCGGGCCGGTCCTGCGCGAGGCGAAGGCGCTGCTGCCGTCTGCCTGGTCGCTTTGCCACAGGCCGAAAGACGTAGCGATCCATGCGGGCGAGATCGCCGGCGGGCGGCTGCGCTCGGCCGATCCCCATTATAGCGTCTCCGGCCGTATTCTCGTGCGCCGGCTATCGCCGAACAGCCGCAAGATCGAGATCGACAAACACCCGGAGGTGCTGCTTTCGTCGACAATGCTCGAACTGATGGGCTTCGAAATCGCCAATTGCCATTCCGACGATGCGGCCGCCGCCGCCGCGATCCAGCGGGACTTGCAGGCCAGGGGCCCCGAATGGCTGCATGAGGCGGCGAGGGCCGCGGCATCGAGCATCAGCGCCGAGCAACAGGCCTATGCGCGCGCCCGCTAGAGCAATTTCAGCAAAAGTGCGTAGCGGTTTTGCGTCCTTAAAGCGTGGCAAGCGAATCTGAAGGATCGCGACACGCTTTAAGAGACCCTGACGATGTGCTGGTCCCAGGCGACCTCGCTGCGGGTCGAGAGGAAATCGCCGTCATAGGAGGAGACGGCAAAGCCGCTTCTTGCCGGCGCGATGCCCGCGGCATCCGGGATGGCCGTTTCGGCAAGCACCTTGCCGGTCTTTGCGTCGATGGTCACAGACGCTCCGCCCTTCGGCGACGTCACGCCGACGAGGCCCTCGCTGCGATTGACGGCGATCGCGCCGACATAATTGGCAAGCCTGCGCGTCGTCTGCTCCGGCAGGTCGATGAAGTACAGATCCTCCCCCTTGGCGAAATGGCCGACAAGCGGCGGCAGGTCCTTGCGATGGCCTTCGTACTGGCAGGCGAACCAGATGCGGCCCTTATCGTCGAGATCGACGTGGCGAGTGGAAAGTTCCGCCCATTGCGCCGGCAGCAGATGTTTTTCAACGAGCGCCCCGGTCGCCGCATCGATCAGTACCAGCGAAGGCTGCATCTCCCCGAGATTGAGCTTGGTGCGGCCGAAATCCGGATGTGTCTCGATGCCGCCATTGGCGACGATCAGAAGGCGTCCGTCATCGGAAACCGTCATGTCGTGCGGACCGATGCCGTAGGTTTCGAACTCGCCGATGCGGGTGAAGCGGTTGGTGGCGTCGTAGAGGCCGATCATGCCGCGATTGCCGTCGAAGTCGTTCTCGCTGGCGTAGAGCACACGACCATCGGGGGAGAAGGCGCCATGGCCGTAGAAATGCCGGCCCTCGATAGAATTGATGACGATCGGTTCGCGCTTATTCCGCGGATCGAAAATCATCGCATAGGTGCCGGGCCGGCGGGCGAAGGCGACGGTCATGCCGGTGGCGGCGCTGAAGGCCATGCCGTGGGCGCGCGCGGGAAGCGCCACCTGATCGATGAGTTCGCCGCGCTCCGTCACGGTCGCGACGGCAAAGGAACCGCTCGCTGTACGAATGCCCGAGGCATAGACCGCATCGGTCCGCTCTAGCGCCATCAGCGATTTTGGCGTCAGGGCCGCAAGGAAGCCGAGCCCGGCCGCCTTGACAAAGCTGCGTCGGTCGATTGCGGCGGTTCGCATCATCGCTTCAGTCTCCATCCGAAAAGGAAAAGCCGGCCGAAAGGCCGATGGCGGCGCCATATTCGTCGCTGATCCTGGTGATCAGGTCGCGGCTCTCGGCAAGCAGCGTATCGAGCTTGGCCTTCTCCGCATCGCTGACGGCAACGTCGATGTCGGGATTGAGCTTCGGCACGCTGTCGAGCAGCGATTTGAAGTCCTCGTCGATCGAGGCGGCAACGGCCTGTTTGTCCGGCGGCAGAAGCTCGGCCATGCCGGCCTTCTGCCAGAGCGTGCGCAGGCCGTCGATATTGGCGGCCATCGATTTCCACGTATTCTTGGAGCGCCAGTAGATCGCCATGCGCGGGCGCGGCGCGGTGTCCTTGCCCTTGTAGAATTGTTCCAGCCGCTGGTCGCGGACATTTTCGGCGCCGTGGACGAGAATGCCGAGCAGCGCGGTCACGGCTTCCTTGTTGTCCATGAAATCATTGCTCTGCGGGCCCGGATGTTTCCAGCTCGCCTGCACCCCGTCCGGCTTTTCCCAGGCGGCGACGACCTCGCCGGCCTCTCGCTGGATATTGCCGGCGACCGCCTGGCCGTAAAGGCAGCGGAAGCCGCCCTTCTGGCCGACGAGATTTTCGGAGCCATTGCCGTAAAGCACGTATTCCAGCGCCGTCAGGCCCTGCAGCGCCACGCTCTTGCCGGCGATCGCATCGACCGTCGCATCCTTCGGGTCGGCCTTGGCGATCAGCGCCTGCACCTGCTTCAGGCCGACGCCCTTGCGGTCGGGATAAAACAGGATGTGCTCGAAGAGATTGTCCTGGATGACCGGTCCGGTCTGGACGATCTCGATGATCGACCAGTAGCGGATCGTATCGTCGAAGGCGGATTTCGCCTTGTCGAGCGTCTGCTGCGTGCCGTCGCTGCAAAGATCCTTCATCGCCGTCGTCAGCCGGGCGGCCGATTGCTGCATATTGCGGTAGCCCGGGCGGATCGCCTCGTCGACGGCGCGCTGCATGACGGCGGGAACGGCATCCTCGTTCAGCCCTGCCGGAGGAGCGGCGGTCTGGGCGGCCGCCGATGTGGCGAGGCCGATCAGAGTGAGGCAGAGCAGGGGGTGCCATAGGCGCATCAAAGTGACTCCAGGAATGTAATCAGGGCCTCCCTGTCGTCTCTCGACAGGGAGGAGAAAGCGTTGCGGGCCTTTTCAGCTTCGCCGCCGTGCCAGAGGATCGCCTCGGTGAGATTCCGCGCACGGCCGTCATGCAGGAAAAAGCTGTGTCCGCTGACAGTCCGGGTCAGTCCTATACCCCATAGCGGTGGCGTGCGCCATTCACGTCCGCTTGCAAGGCCGACCTGCTGCCCGTCGGCAAGTCCGTCGCCCATATCGTGCAGAAGAAAATCGGAATATGGCCAGATCAGCTGGAAGGACTGCGCCTTGTCTGGCGCATCCCGGCGGGTGACGAACTTCGGCACATGGCAGGAAATGCAGCCGGTTTCGTAGAAAAACTTCTTGCCCTTCAGCGTCTCGGGGAAACTCGCCTTGCGGCGTGAGGGAACGGCAAGGTTTTCGGAGTAGAAGGTCACGAGGTCGAGAATAGGCCCCGGCGCTTCCTCCGCGCCCAGCCGTTTCTGCACGCCGGTCGGCATATTGAGGCATTTTACTTCCGCCTTGGTGCAATCGCCGTGCGCGTCCGGGTGGTCGGGCGTGGAGATGCCGATATCATTGGCGAAGGCATTGGCATTCTGGTCGCGCACCGTGGCGTTCTGCGCCTTCCAGCCAAAGCGGCCAAGCACGATCGCGCCGCTGCGGTGATCGCGTACGATCGCCGCCTTGCCGGAAATGCCGTCGCCATCGGCATCGTCAGGATCGGCATGGGCCAGGATATCGGCTTGAGGAATGGCCTCGATCAGCCCGAGGCCGATCATCGCAGGAGCGACACGCGCCGATATCGTCGTCGCCGGATCGAGCGGTCCGTAGGCAAGGTCGGTCACCGCGTAATGCGGCCGGCGCAGCGACACCGTCTCGCCGTCGCCAAGCGTCGCCGCCTCCTCATCATAGTCGATCGTCATCCGTCCTTCGGCGGCAAGTCCGGGAACGGCAAGATCCTGCAACTGATGGCCATAGACCGGATCGGGGAAATTGAGGATATCGGCGCTTGCGATCGTCTTTTCTTCCTCCGGCGTTCCGGCCGCGCGAGAAAGCCGCAGGAACATCGAGACGGCACTTGGGCCGCCCTCCGGCGGTTTGCCGCGGCCGTCATTGACATGACAGCTCATGCAGGAGCGGGCGTTAAACAGCGGCCCGAGGCCATCGGAGGCCTGCGTCGAGGAGGGTGAGGAAACCCAGAGCCTGCGGAACAGCGCATTGCCGAGCTTGAAATTCTGCTCTTCCTCGAAGGGGATGTTGGCCGAAATATGCGAGAAGCTATCTTCGGTGACCGGATCGATCGAGGTCGTTCCACCTGCCTGCATGGCTTCGTATTGTTCGGCCTTCGAAAAATCCGTAGTCGGCCGCGTCACGTCGGCGACGCGCTTCAGATCGGCCTCGGAAAGGTCGGTGCGTTTCGCCGGCAGATCGAAACCGGCGGCAAGAGCGACGGGCGCTCCTGCAAGGGCGGCGAAAGCGGCGATGCGGATGGATAGGCGGAATTTTGAGAAGAGGCGAATATTCCGAGCGGCAGACTCGCCGGTGCTGGTTCGCGCTTCCCTTGATGCTCCCTCATTCCTGTGCTCGTCACAGGAATCCAGTGCGCCCAAGTCCTTGGGCGCGGAAGACTTCCCTTTGACCGAGTCGTTCACGGCGCCGACGCGCCGTGGCTGGATTCCTGTGACATCCCTCGGGCAAAGCCCTGAGGACACAGGAATGAGGGAAGTAATAGATGGCATTTCAAGAGTCCGGGCCGCTCCGGCTGTCGAAGCGGCCCGCCTTTTGCTTATTTGAAGACGGCGTTAGGATTATCCAAGCTGTCGGAACCTTCAAGCTGAACCGTACCGAGATCGAGTGCGGCAATAACGCGCTGTACCGATTTCGTCTGGTCGATCAGTCCGTCGATGGCGGCCTGGACGACGGCGTTGCCGTCCTTGTTGCCCTCGGCGATCATCTGGTCGTACTTCTCGACCGTCTCGCCGCGCTTGGCCATGGCATTCATCGCATCGAGCGTCTTGTTGAGCTTGCCTTCCATCTCGGCGTCGACCGCCTTGTCCTTGGCAGCGACGAGATCGTGCAGCGACGGGCCGCTGAGCTTGGTGCCGTCGACGCGGGTATAGTTGCCAGTATAGGCGGCGGCGATGCCGATCGCGTCGTTGAGGTGCGAATTGTAGGTATTGTCCGAGAAGCAATCATGCTCTTCCTCAGGATCGTGCAGCAGCAGGCCGAGCTTCATGCGCTCGCCGGCAAGCTCGCCGTAGGAGAGCGAACCCATGCCCGTCAGGATCGCCACGAGGCCGGCCTTCGGGTCGGCTTCGACGTGCTTCGTCGCAGCGCCGTCCGCCTTCCAATTGTCGGTCATTTCCTGCAGGTCGGACACCAAGAGGGTCGAGGCGGATTTCAGATATTCGGCGCGGCGGTCGCAATTGCCGTGCGTGCAATTCTTCAGGTCGTAATCGGTTGCCGGGCGGTCGCCGGCGCCGGGGCCGGTGCCGTTCAGATCCTGGCCCCAGAGCAGGAATTCGATGGCGTGGTAGCCGGTGGCAACATTGGCTTCGATGCCGCCGGCCTCGGCGAGCGTGCCGGAGAGGAATTCCGGGGTCAGCTTGGAAGCATCGACATCCTTGCCGTCGATCTTGATCGTCTTGTTGGCAATGACATTGGCCACATAGAGAGAGTTTTCGTCGCTCTCGGTGCCATAGGAGGTATCGACATAGTCGATCAGGCCTTCATCGAGCGGCCATGCGTTGACCTTGCCTTCCCAGCCGTCGACGATCGGGTTGCCGAAACGATAGACTTCCGTCTGCTGATACGGAACGCGCGCCTTGATCCAGGCGTCCCGGGCCGCCTTCAGCGTCGCATCGGTCGGCGCCTTCAAAAAGGCGTCGATCGCGGCGTCGAGCGCCTTGGCCGTCGTCAGCGAGTCTTCGTATTTCGCATGCGCGACGTCGGCATAATGTTTCACCACGGCGGCGGCATCGGTCTCGGCCTGCGCGGGAAGGGCGAGCAGGGCGGCGGGGGCAATCGCCAGCACGGCTGCGCGGAATGTATTGAGCTTCATGATCCTCTCCTGTGACGGGATTTTCCGTCTAATCGGGCTCCGTCTCTTCGCGCAAAAGCAAACTGGTGTCAAACACTCTAGTTTGGAATAGTTTTAAGATGAGCGCTTGCTGGAAGAGCGGCTCTATTGCCGCGCATTTGCCTGAAAAATCGGCGTGTCCGCGGCGCTCAGCCCTTCCGCTGCATGCGACAGAAGAAGAAGCCGTCCGTATCGGTGGAGGCCGGCGTCAGCGTCACCGTCAGGCCGTCGGAAGAGTGCGGGCGCGGAGCGTCCTTGCCGAACAGGCCGTCCCAGGCGGGCAGGGCGCTGACGATCTGAAAGTCGGGATTGGCAGCCGTGAAGCGGCGCACCTGTTCTTCGTTCTCCTGAGGCAATACCGAGCAGGTGACGTAGATCAACTCGCCGCCTGGTTTGACGAAGCCGCTTGCCTGCGCCAGCGCGTCCTGCTGCTGGGTCGTGCGTTCGTCGAGGTTCTTTGCCGTCAGCCGCCATTTGGTGTCGGGGCGCCGGCGCCATGTGCCGGTGCCGGTGCAGGGTGCGTCGACCAGCACCTTGTCGCAGCGTCCGGCAAGGCTGGAAAGCCCCCTTGCGTCGTCATGCACCTGAACATTGCGCGTGCCCGCCCGCTTCAGCCGCTCGATGATCGGGGCCAGCCGCTTGCGGTCGGCGTCATAGGCGTGAACCTGTCCCTTGTTGTGCATGGCGGCCGCCATGGCGAGCGTCTTGCCGCCACCGCCGGCGCAATAGTCGAGAACCTGTTCGCCGTCCTTGGCGAGCACCAGATCGGCGACGATCTGCGAACCCTCGTCCTGAACTTCGAACCAGCCTTTTTGGAACGAAAGCTCGGCTGTCACGTTGGGAAGACGCGAGGCGCCTTCGCCGGCGGCAATCCGGATGCCGTAGCGGGCGATCTTCGCAGCCTGTGCGCCTGATCTTTCGAGCGCCCTGACGGCCTTGTCCTGGGAGGCCTTCAGGATGTTGGCGCGCAGATCGAGCGTCGGGCGGGCGGCGAGCGCCTGTGCCTCGCCGAGCCAGTGGTCGCCGAAGGCTTGTTCGAAGGAGGGCTGGACCCATTCGGGAATATCGCCGCGGATATGCGGCGGCGCATCGTCGAGCGAGCGGCTTTCGAAGGCCGCGGCGGCATCGGCGGAAAGCGGCGCCGGCGCAAACTTGTCGTCCGCCAGTTCGGCGGCAAGGCTGTCGGGTGTGAAACCCCATTGGCGGAACATGACGGCATGGGCAATGGCCGCAGCACTATCGTCGTCCATCAGCCAGGCATGGGAAAGCCGCATGCGCAGGGCGTCATAGACGATGTTGCCGATCGCAGCACGATCGCCGGAGCCGGCGAAACGATGCGCAAGGCCCCAGTCCTTTAGCGCGTCGGCGACGGGCCGCTTGCGGGCATCGATGTCCGCGAGCACAGAAATCGCCCCTTCGAGGCGGCCGCCCAGACGCATTCACAAGTCTCCTGTTGCCATGGCTTGCGATCGATCCCGTCAGCCGCGAGCGTCGCGGGGCGGATTGTCACAAGTCTCAACCGCGTGGTACCCGCGATTGACGGCAAGAGCAAGCGCCGCTGACGGCGCAGCTGGTCGTAAGCCCTGGGCTTAGCTGATCACCTGGTAGCAGACCTTCGCCGTGCCGGAGCTCACCATGCCGATGTTCTGCGCGGCGGCGCGCGACAGATCGAGCACCCGGCCGCGGATGAACGGACCGCGATCGTTGATGCGGACGACGACGGTGCGGCCATTGTTGCGGTTGGTGACCTTCACCTTGGTGCCGAATGCGAGCGAACGATGTGCGGCAGTCAAGACGGCAGGGTTCATACGTTCCCCGGAAGCAGTTTTGGAGTGAAGTGCGTACCATGAAGCACCGCCACAGCCATTTCCAGCAAAACTCTCTGCCGGAAGCAGGCAAGAGCAGGCTGCAATAGTTGCGGCAGCGATAATAGAACGACGTATTTTCTTCAAAACAGAGTATCCCTCAACTATTGAACTCAACGCCCTTGCAGGCGGCGGGGCTTAAATCTGTTAAAAAGTGGCGAAAAAGTGCCGCATAAGATCACGGAATATTACAGTATGTAATATTTGTGATGTCATTGATTAAATATGAGAATTGGCCGCATGTGCTAGAATGTGGAAAAAACGCAATGAAATCAGCTAAAATTCAAATGATTTTTCCGGTATGATTTTAAACTCGCGGGCCTTCACAAAAATCACGAAATATTTTTTCTGCTTTCGCCATATTTGCTGCCACATTTGCGCAAATTTAAAGGCCGTTAACCACAATATGCGGCGAGAATTGTTCTGCCAAATGTCGAAAGTAGGAATTTCCTACTCATTTTGGGTGATGACTGAGGTCACAAACGCTGGCCCTGGTCTAACCGCGCCACCGTCCGTCTTGCCACAATTGCGCAAGCGACATCGGATAGTCAGGGAAGGAGAATTCGAAGCCGACAGCCCTGAGCTTCGCATTCGAAACGCGTTTGTTCTCGCCGTAGAAGGAGCGCGCCATCGGCGTCAGCTCGGCGGTTTCGAAGGCCTGCTCCGGCGGCGGTTCGACCCCCATCAGCCGCGCCGCCTCGACGATCACATCCTGCGGCGGGCCGGGCCTGTTGTCGGTGACATTATAGATGCCGCCGAGGCCGCGCTCCGACAGGAAGCGCGTCGCCGCACCGATATCCTCGACGCGGATGCGGTTGAACACCTGGTCCTTCTTGATCAAGCGCCGCGCCGTGCCCTTTTCCAGATTGCAGAAGGCGTTGCGCCCCGGCCCATAGATACCGGAAAGGCGAAGCACCGCCGCCGGCACGCCGCGCTCTCGGCCGATGGCCAGCCAGCCCGCTTCCGCTTCGAGCCGCTCCTTTGAGCGCCCCGACACCGGCACGCAAGGTGTTTCCTCGTCGATCCATGCGCCCTTATGATCGCCATAGACGCCGACGGTCGAGAGATAACCGATCCATTCGAGGCTGGACGGCAGGCTTGCGCGGTCTTCGTCCAGCAGCCGCAGCAGCGGATCGCCTTTTCCAGGCGCGATCGACTGAACGAGGTGGGTGACGCTCCCCAAAGCCCGGCGCAAGTCGTCGCCCAAGGTCTCGCCGTCGAAAAGGAAAGCTTCGATACCGTTTTGCAGGAGCGCTTCCATCTTGTCGGCCGAGCGCGTCGTGCCGGAAATGCGCACGCCGTCGCCAGCGAAGGCCTTGGCGATCGCCGTGCCGGAAAAACCGCAGCCAAAAATCATCACATGCATCAGCCCACTCCCGCCAACCGCCATTCGTTCAGGACGTCGTCATCGCTCTCATCAGCCCTTTGTGCGGCAAAGGCGGAGAATTCGCCAGCCGCCATCAGCCGCGAAAGCGCCCACACCGCCATCCCCCGCAACACCGGCGAGGCATCGCCGGCGAGAATGCGACATTGGGGGATGAGCGCCGTCTCGCCGGAATTGCCGGCCGCGATCAGCACATTGCGGACGAAGCGGTCGCGGCCGATCCGCTTTACCGGCGAGCCGCTGAAAAAGGCACGGAAGGCGCCATCGTCGAGCGTCAGCAGAAAGGCGATCGACGGCTCCTTCAGCTCTTCCCGCGCCTGCAATTTCATCTCGGAGGCCGCACTCGCGAATTTGTTCCAGGGACAGGCGGCAAGACAGTCGTCGCAGCCATAGATGCGATTGCCGATCAGTGGCCGCAACTCGGGCTCGATCGGCCCCTTATGTTCGATGGTGAGATAGGAGATGCAACGCCGCGCATCGATCTGGTAGGGCGCCGGGAAGGCGGCCGTCGGGCAGACGTCGAGGCAGGCGCGGCAGGAGCCGCAGTGATCGGTCTCCTCAGCGTCGATGGCAAGATCGGCGGTGGTGAACATCGTGCCGAGAAACAGCCAGGAACCATGGGTGCGGCTGACGAGGTTGGTGTGTTTGCCTTGCCAGCCGAGGCCGGCTGCCGCCGCTAAGGGCTTTTCCATGACAGGCGCGGTATCGACGAACACCTTCACATCGGCGCCGGCCCGCGCCGCAAAACGCGTGGCGATTTCCTTTAGCCGGCCCTTGATGACGTCGTGATAATCGCGATTGCGGGCATAGACGGAGATGGCCGCCTTGTCCGGCTTGTCGAGAATGCCGCGCGGATCCTCATCCGGGGCGTAGTTGAGACCGAAGACGACAACGGATTTCACCTCGCTCCAGAGTGCGCGCGGATCGCCGCGCCGGTCGCGCGTCTCCGCCATCCACTCCATCGTCCCGTGGCGCCCGGCATCGATGAACTCGCCGAGACGCGCCTTCGCCTCCGGGATCGTATCCGGACGGGTGATGCGGCAGAGATCGAAGCCCTTGGCGGCAGATTCCGCCCGCACGAACTCGGTCAAATTGTCGCGGCGGCGGCGGTCTTTGTCATCAGCTTCGGGCATGAAGAGCCCTCGTCAGAAATCCAGATCGGCATAATGGGAAACCGGTGTCAGGCCGCGCACCCGCTCGGTCAGCATCGGCCGGAAGGAGGGACGCGATTTCAGCCGCTGGTACCAGTCCTTGACGACGGGCGCATCCGCCCACTCGATTTCGCCGAGATAATCGAGGATCGAGATCGAGGCCGCGGCGGCAAGGTCGGCATAGCTCATCCGCTCGCCCGCCAGCCATTGCCGCGACCCGGCAAGCCAGGTGAGATAGCGCATATGCTGGCGGATATTCGCGCGGGCCGTGCGCAAAATCTTCGAATCCGGCGCTCCGCCGCCCTGATCGGCGGTCATCTGCAACTTGTAGACACGCTCGCGAGCGAGCGGCTTGGTGACGTCGTTTTCCATCTTCTGCATGAACCATTCGCTCAGTCGACGGATTTCCGCCCGCTGGAAAGGGTCTTCGGCGAGCAGCCGCCGGTCGCGCTTCAACACGCCGTGCGTCTCATCCAGATATTCGGAAATGACGGTGGCGCCGCAGAGCGCCCGCATGCTGTCGTCGACATAGACCGGCAGCGTGCCGGCCGGGTTGAGCGCCAGGAAATCCCGGCGCTTCTCCCATGTCTGCTCCTCGATGAGATCCGCCTGATAGCCGTATTCGGCCAGGATCAGCCGGACGAAGCGAGATGCGGATGACATGGGATGATGATAAAGCGTGGGCATTGAGACTCGAGCTTTGTGATTGCTGTTACAGGACCGTGTGGCAGCTCAGTTATAGCGCCCTAGTCATGACTCATTGGTTGAAGCTATAGGAGCTTGGCCCCGCCAATACAAGCGAATCGGATTTCACACCCTCTGACGAGGACAAAACACGCTTCTTGCGTACAAGGATGCGGCCGCGGCCGATCGGCTCGAGCGCGGCCCGGAGCATTTCCAGCAGGAAAATGCTTGGTCCGACCGACCTTTAAACCGGAGACAATTTATGGACTATATCAATGCTGTACTTCTCGGTGTCATCGAGGGGATCACCGAATTTCTGCCGATCTCGAGCACCGGCCATCTGATCATTGCGGAGCAATGGCTCGGCCACCGGTCGGACATGTTCAACATCGTCATCCAGGCCGGCGCCATCCTCGCCGTCACCATCATCTATTGGCGCCGCCTGCTGGATCTGGTGCTTGGTTGGCGGGAGCCGGCGAATCGCGATTATGCCGCCAAGCTGATCGTTGCCTTTCTCATCACCGCCATCCTCGGGCTCGTCGTCAAGAAGCTCGGCTTTGAGCTGCCGGAGACGGCGACGCCGATCGCCTGGGCGCTGATCATCGGCGGTATCTGGATGATCTTTGCCGAATGGGCCGCGGCGCGCAAAGCCCCCCATAAGGAGATCACCTGGCTGGTCGCCATTCTGGTCGGCATCGCCCAGATCGTTGCCGGCATCTTCCCGGGAACCTCGCGCTCCGGCGCCACGATCTTCGTCGCCATGCTGGCCGGCACCGGCAACCGGGCTGCCGCGACGGAATTCGCCTTTCTCGTCGGCATCCCGACAATGTATGCGGCGAGCGGCTATGAATTGCTGAAGACCTTCAAGGATGGCGGCGCGGCAAACGAAGATTGGACCGCGCTCGGCATCGCCTTCGTCGTCTCCACGATCGTCGCCTTCATCGCCGTCAAATGGCTGCTGGCCTATATCAGAAGCAACCGGTTTACGCTGTTTGCCATCTACCGCATCATTCTCGGCGTCTTGCTGCTCGGCATGGCCGCAACCGGCTTGATCGGCTGAGACATTCCCACGGCATTGCATTCGCGCAGCTCGCGCGGATGCAAATGCTCTGCCGGGTTTGGCGAACAAAGCACCCTCCCGGCAGCGCCGATTTTTCAGATAGGTAATATTGAGAGATGAAGCGCCCGCTGTTTAAAGCCGGCAAGACCAAGCGTTCATTTGGGAACGTCCTGTTTCAGCCGCTCCGCCCGCCGCTTGTCTTTCTAAGGCCAGCACTGAAGCCGGCCTTTCGTCAATGGCTGATCGAAGCCGTCGAGCAAGGATCGACGCCGTAAGCCGGCGAGCATCCGCCCTTCACCGCCGCGACCGAACCGGACGCAACGAAGGAGCCTGCAAGGATAACCAGCGCCGCACACGCAAACAGGAGCGCGATTGACTTGCCCATTGAGAATTGCCTTTCACAGTGATTGCCGCATGCGATCCCAAGCGTTGAGTCCGTTGGAAGACGCGCGGGTTTGGTAGTCAGTGGAATGGCAAATAGCAATAAATGTTCCTGCTAAATTTGGCGTTAATTCCACAAATTTTCCGCTGCGTCTTTTATGCAACTGCACTTCATGTGAGCGGCACAACAACATTTCAAACTTGCGCCGGCTTTGCTTGAGGCGACAAAGGAAAACGCCGTCCGCGGCATGCGCGAACGGCGTCCTCCAGACGGTCTGAAATTGTTAAGCGGCCTTGCCGGTGCCCGTGTACTGGCCGTGCGGGCGATAGTGCACGAGGTAGGAGCCGAGCACCGATGCCGGCATGGTGGGCGCGATACCGAGGCCCTTCAGCGTGCGGCCTTCCGCCTCGGCTTCTGCAGAGACGACGTTGTCATGCTTCAGCATGCGCACCTGATCCGGGGTGATCGGCGCCGTGATGAACGGGATCATCGAGGCGATGCTGCCGATCATCGACGCAATGCCGAAGGGCAGGGAGACCAGCGGGTTCTTGCGGCTCGTCACCTTCAGCATCATCTCGAGACATTCGCGGAAGCTTAGCACCTCGGGCCCGCCAAGCTCATAGATCTTGCCGCCGGCGACCTTGCCGTCGACGGCGCGGGCGACGGCCTCGGCGACATCCTCGACATAGACGGGCTGGAATTTCGTCTTGCCGCCGCCGATCAAAGGCAGGACCGGCGACATGCGGGCCATGTCGGCAAACTTGTTGAAGAAGCTATCCTCCGGGCCGAACACGATCGACGGGCGGAAGATCACCGCGTCGGGCTTGACGGAGAGGATGGCGGTTTCGGCACGGCCCTTGGTGCGGCCATAGCCGGAGTCGGAATTGGCATTGGCGCCGATCGCCGAAATATGGGCGAGGCTGGCGCCTGCGCCGCGCGCCGCTTCGGCGACCGCGCGGCCGCCGAATTCCTGCACCGCGTCGAAGGTGTTGCGGCCGGTCTCGTGCAGAATGCCGACGCAGTTGACAACGTGGTCCGCGCCATCGACGGCGCGGTCGATCGAGTTGCGATAACGCAGGTTCGCCTGGACGAAAGAGATCTGGCCGACATTGCCGAGCGGCTGCAGGAAGCCGGCGAGATCGGGACGGCGCACGCCGACGCGGATGCGATAACCGCGCTTGGCCAGCGCCCGGACCACGTGCCTGCCCACGAAGCCGGACCCTCCGAACACGGTGACGAGCGGCGGCAGGTTGGCAAGGGTCATGGCAGGCTCCTCGAAAGGCTTGGCGGGATGCTGTAACGGCACCCGTCTTAGCCCAATCCCGGCGCGACGGGAAGGCCTATCGCACCGTCAGTTTTTGGCGATGCCAGGTCGCTTCAGACGCCCTCGACGACGACCATTTCCGCATCCGCCGCTTCCTGGCGGATTTTCGCGGCGATCTGGTATTCCGGCGAATTATAACAGTCGACGGCATGCTGCATCGAGGGGAATTCGATCACCACGTTGCGGGCGCGCGCCTTGCCCTCGAGTTCGGTCATGGCGCCGCCGCGTGCCAGGAAATTCGCGCCGTATTTTTCAAAGGCGGGCTTCGCCGCCGCCACGTAATCCTTGTAGCGCTCGGCATCGCGAACGTCGACGCGGGCGATCCAATATCCCTTGGCCATGATCTTCTCCCTTTTGCGTTGGTTTCTGTCAGCGGTTTGCCGGCCAGAGCGCGCCGACCATTTCGTTCAGCACCGCGCGGGCGGCATGCCGGGGATCGGGGGCCTTGACGATCGGCCGGGCAACAACGAGATGGGTGGCCCCCGCCTTCAGCGCGTCGAAAGGTGTCATCACCCGTTTCTGGTCGCCGTGGTCGCTGCCCGTCGGGCGAATGCCGGGGGTGACGATCGCCATGTCGGGCCCGACGATCTCTCGCACCTCGGCCGCCTCCGCCGCCGAGCAGACGATGCCGCCCATGCCGGCCGCGCGCGCCTGTCCGGCCCGGCGCAGCACCAGGCTGTGCGGATCCTGGCTGTAGCCGGCGTCGGCAAGGTCTTCGGCATCCATCGAGGTGAGCACGGTGACGCCGAGCAGGCAGAGACCGGAGCCGGCCGCCGCTTCGACCGCCGCCTTCATCGCCTTCGGATAGGCGTGCAACGTCAGCATCGACATACCCATCTTGGCGATGTTCTCGACGCCCGAGGCAACCGTGTTGTCGATGTCGAGCAGCTTCATGTCGAGAAAGATCTTCTTGCCGCTGGCGGCAAGATCGCGGGCGAATTCGAGGCCGCCGGCAAAGACCAGCTGATAGCCGATCTTGTAGAAGAGGATGTCGTCGCCGAGCGTGGAAACCAGTTTTTCCGCCTCGCCGATCGTTGGAACATCCAGGCCGACGATCAGCCGCTCGCGTGCGTCCATTTCAAGTCACCCCCGCCAGTCTTCGATGGGTGTCCAGTCGCATGTCAGGGCCAGATCCGCAAGGCCGAAAGCATAGAGATTGCCGCCGCCCGGCGGCTGGTCGCGGTCGCGGCCGATCGGCCTGCCGGCCAGATGGCATTTGAGCAGCGTGCCGACGCCGCCATGGCCGACGAAGGCGATCGGGGCTGTCGCATCATGTGTGGCAAGAACGGTCTTCACCGCTTCGACGATGCGGGCCTGCGCGTCGACGGCGCGCTCCCAGCCTTTGAAGCTCTCTTCCGGATGGGCGAAGAACCAGTTGGCCGCTTCTTCGAATTGCGGCGGCGGCAGGAAGCCGGTGGCCGAACGGTCGTTCTCGTGCATGCCGTGGACGATCTCGATCGTCACGCCGGACGCTGCCGCCAGAATTTCTGCCGTCTCGATCGCCTTCGTCTCGTCGCTGGAGACGATGCGCCGCAACTCCCTGGCCCAGCCGCTCTCGGCCGCCTTGCGCGCCCGCGCTGCGCCGACATCGGAAAGCCCCCATTTCGGCACCGGCACGTTGGCATCGATCTTGACTTGCGGATGGGTGATGTAGAGCCCGAACATTTCAGCCGCGCCTGTAGATCCAGAGCTGCGCCGGCGGAATGTTGCGCATGACGAAGTCGAAATGCTGAATATGGTAGCGGTCGGGATTGGCGGCGATCGGCGAGATCGCGCCGTAGGAGATCTGCACCACCGGCCGGCCGGGCGGCAGACGGTCGAGCAGGCTTTCGAGCAGCGAGACGCGCATCGCCATCGGGAAGTTCAGGAGCGGAATGCAGGAGATGACGCAATCGAAGGTCCGGTCGCCGAATTCACCCAGCGTGGCCTGGAGATCGAAGGCATCGCCGTTGATGAAGTGCACGCCGGGATAGGCCCGCTGCAGATGCTGGTGGAAATCCGTCGAATATTCGATCGCGACCAGATTGTCCGGCTTCACGCCGCGGCCGAGGATCGCCTTGGTGATCGCACCGGTGCCCGGCCCGAGCTCGAGCACCGGCAGCCCCGAATGCATATCGATGACGCTTGCCATGCGCTTGGCGGTAATCGAGGAGGTCGGCACGATCGAACCCACCGTCTTCGGCCCCTGCATCATGCCCCGGAAGAAACGGATTTCCTCATCGAATCGCTTCCCGAAGTGTTCCTTGACCTTGACCCTTAAGCGCATTCTCCACCCATCCGCATGTTGATCGTCTGTCTTAATATGCTGCTTGTCGCTCTCGGGACAAGGATTTTCGCAACAAGGATATCGGCGTCAACAACTCATGCGGCTCTCGGCGCGGAACGCGGCATGAGATCGGCAAGCCTTCGGCTGAGGTGATCGGCGTCGACCGGGGCGCGCAGCTTCTTGTCGCTATTGTCGAAGTAGAGATAGACGTCGCGGCCCTTGTTGGCCGCGGCGAGCGGCGCCAGCACCCGCGTCGCATTCTTCGGTTCCCCGCCGGTTGCCCAGGCGCGGATGCGCTCGGCCCAGAGGTCGAGTGCCTCGTCCTCATAGCCGCTGACATAGAGTTGTTCGGAACCATGCAGGCGGCAATAGATGAAATCGGCGGTGATATCCATCAGCAATGGCCATTCGACTGTGTCGGCGCAGACGAGAGCGACATTATGCCGCCGGAGCAACTCGATGAAGGCGGGAGAGCGAAAGCTGTCGTGGCGGATTTCGAGCGCGTGGCGGATCGGCTGATCGCCGTCGCTCTGAAGCCAGGCCCGTCCCTTCACATGCCCGTCATGCCGCTTGGCGAGTGCTGTCGCCGCATCGCGGTCCCGCGGCAGCAGCGCCAGGAAATTCTCGAAAAGATCGGGATCGAAGGCCATATTCGGCGGGAATTGCCAGAGGATCGGCCCAAGCTTGGGGCCAAGCCGCAGCAGGCCGGAGGCGAGAAAATTGGCGAGCGCCGTCTCGATCTGGCGCAGTCGCAGCATATGGGTGATGAAGCGCGGGCCCTTGACCGCAAAGACGAAATCATCGGGCGTTTCGTCGCGCCAGCGGCCGAAGCTTTCGGATCGCTGCAGACTGTAGAACGTGCCGTTGATCTCGATCGATGGGAAGTGCCGGGCGGCGTAGGAAAGCTCCTGTTTCTGCGGCAGGTCTTCCGGATAGAACTGGCCGCGCCAGGGCGCATAGGTCCAGCCGGATATGCCGATGCGCACCGTTCCCGTTTTCTTCATCGGGGGATCCTCCGCTTTTCACAGAATGAAAACGGAGGCAGGCGGGCTTCGTTCCGGTCAGACGCGCATCGGCATCAGCACGTAAAGCGCGTCGTCGCCCGCCGTGTCGCGGATCAGCGTCGGCGAGCCGGCATCGGCAAGCAGGAAGATCGCTTCCTCGCCGGAAAGCTGCGCGGTGATGTCGAGCAGATATTTGGCATTGAAGCCGATTTCCATCGCATCCGTGTCGTAGCCGACGGCGACTTCTTCCGTGGCGCTGCCGGAATCCGGATTGTTGACCGTCAGCATCAGCTGACCGTCCGACAGCGCCAGCTTCACGGCGCGGCCGCGTTCGGAGGATATGGTGGAGACGCGGTCGACGGCCTGGGCGAAGCTCGTGCAGTCGACGCGCATTTCCTTGTCGTTGCCGGTCGGGATGACCCGCTGGTAATCCGGGAAGGTGCCGTCGATCAGTTTCGAGGTCATGACGATCGAGCCGATCGTCAGCCGGATCTTGGCGTCGGAGACCTCAACGGTCACCGTTACCTCCGGATTGTCGACCAGCTTCTGCAACTCGCCGACCGTCTTGCGCGGAATGATGATGCCGGGCATGCCTTCGGAGCCGGACGGCGCATCGACATCGGCGCGCGCCAGCCGGTGGCCGTCGGTGGCGACCGCCCTGAGCTTCAGCTCGCCCTTGCTCTCGATCGTGTGGAAGAAGATGCCGTTCAGATAATACCGCGTCTCCTCGGTCGAGATCGCAAACTGCGTGCGGTCGATCAGCATTTTCAGATCGGTCGCCTTCAGCTTGAAGGAATGCGTGAAGGTGCCGGCGGTCAGATCGGGAAAATCGGATTCCGGCAGGCATTGCAGCGAGAATTTCGACCGGCCCGACTGCACGGTCATCGAGCCGCCATCGCTGCTGGTGGCCAGCAGCACTTCCGAGCCGTCGGGAAGCTTGCGCACGATATCGTAGAGAAGGTGGGCCGGAACGGTGGTGGCGCCTGCTTGTTCGACGCTTGCCGGCGTCGCCTCGGTGATTTCGAGGTCGAGGTCGGTCGCCTTCATATCGAGGTTCTGGCCGTCCGCCTTCAGCAATACGTTGGACAGGATCGGGATCGTGTTGCGACGTTCGACCACGCGGTGCACGTGGTTCAGCGATTTCAACAGGTTTGACCGCTCAATAGTAATACGCATGGAATGCTACCGCTTTCGACCGTGACTGTCCGGGCGCATCGAGCACCCGAAGAATGCTTTCCCGGCCTGAGACCGGGGGAGTGGACGGGCAAAATGGCAGACTTCAGCATCGGATTGCAAGAGGCATGCAGGGCTGAACGCCTGCATTTGCGGTTTTCCGGAGCAATTCTCACAGAAATCCGAACCCTTGCCGAACCCTTGCCGCTCGCCCATAAAGGCGCGATGACGGCGGGACGAAAGCAAATGGCATGAATGAGGAAACGACAGAGCAGGCCGCCAACCGGCGAAGCTTCCGCCTGCACAATATGGCGGTGCCGGCACGGCCGCTGGAACCGGCGCTTTATCTGGTTGCCACCCCGATCGGCAATCTTGGCGATATCACGCTGCGCGCGCTGGAAACGCTGGCCGGCGCCGATGTGCTCGCCTGCGAGGATACGCGCGTCACCCGTGTGCTGCTCGACCGCTACGGCATCCAGAATCGCCCCTTCGCCTATCACGAATACAATGCCGACGAGGCCGGGCCGCGATTGCTGCAGGCGCTGGAGGCCGGCCGCTCGGTGGCGCTGGTCTCCGATGCCGGCACGCCGCTGGTTTCCGATCCCGGTTATCGGCTGGCGTTGCAGGCAATCGCCGCGGGTTACCGCGTCATTCCCATTCCCGGCGCCTCGGCGCCGCTCGCAGCCCTTGTCGGTTCCGGCCTGCCGAATGATGCCTTTCTTTTCGCCGGTTTCCTGCCGGTCAAGGACAAGGCCCGCCGCGATCGTCTCGGTGAACTTGCCGCAGCGCCGGCGACGCTGATCTTCTTTGAATCGCCGCATCGCATCGGCGCCACGCTTGTTGCGGCCGCCGATGTGCTGGGCAGCGCGCGGGCGGCCTCCGTCTGCCGCGAACTGACCAAGACTTACGAGGAATTCCGCCGCGGCACGCTGGGTGAGCTTGCCGCGCATTACGAGCAAGTGGACAACGTCAAGGGTGAGATCGTTCTTGTCGTCGGCCCGCCGGAACCTGTGGAAACTGATGAGGCCGATGTCGAGGCCGTGCTTGCCGATCTCTCAAAGACCATGCCGACGGCCAAGGCCGCGACCGAGGCGGCCCGCCTCACCGGCCTGCCGCGCAAGGTGCTCTACCAGCGCCTGCTGGAGCTGAAGGGCGCCGATGGGCGATAGGGATCTCACTGCTATAAAAAGAAAGGCGCTGCGCCGCGGCCTGATGTCGGAATATGTCGCCGCCATCTTCCTGATGTTGAAGGGTTACCGCATCCTGGCGCTGCGCCACCGCACCCGGCTCGGCGAGATCGACATCATTGCCCGCAAAGGCGATCTCGCCGTCTTCGTCGAGGTCAAGGCCCGCCATGGCGAGGCCGCGGCTGTTGACGCCGTCTCCGCCGCGGCGCAGAAGCGCATTCGGGCGGCAAGCGATCTCTGGCTGGCCCGCCAAGCGGATCAAGCCCGGCTTTCCCAGCGTTACGATATCGTGGCGGTCATGCCGGCCCGGCTGCCGCGCCACTTTCCGGACGCTTTCTGATCTCTTTTCAGTCGTCGCCTTCCCGATCGTTAAAATTTTAGTCCCGGCGTGAACCAGGTTCTTACGACTGTCTGCTACCCCCTCGGTAGGGATAAAGATTGGGGGTTGTTTCATGGCCTGGAAGCTGATGCTTGCAAGTGCGGTCGCCATGGCCGCGCGCTCGGTGCCTTATGCCGTGGTGAAGCCGGCGGGCAAATCCTTCGTCGCGCATGCGAGCGATCTCTTGCCGCTGAAATCGACGCCGATCAATCCGGACTGGATCGTCAGCGGCAATCCTGAAGCCCGTACCGCCGAACATTCGCGCGGTCATGACGAGGCCTCGCTGACGGCGATCTGGGATTGCACGGCCGGTGAATTCCGCTGGTATTTCGGCTGGGACGAGACGGTGATGATCCTCGAAGGCGAGGTCCATATCACCGCCGAGGACGGCACCGAACGCACGCTCTGCGCCGGCGACGTCGCCTTTTTCGCCGGCGGAACCTGGGCGAGCTGGCGGGTCGACACCTATGTCCGCAAGGTCGCCTTCCTGCGCAAGCCTTTCCCCAAGCCCTTGGCGATTGCCTATCGCCTCCGCAATATGCTGCGCAACAGCGGCAATCAGGGCATCGCTGCCTGACAGCGCTGCCGCTTAGGCGTCAATCCGGCTGGGGCGGAGCGGTCGTTTCCCCCTCTAAAACCTCGCAGGCAAACAGGATCGGATTGTCGAGCTCGGGCGCGGTCTGCTTGTTCAACAGAACGGCGACCGCGGCGGCGGCGACGTCTTGGATCGGCTGCTTCACCGTCGTCAGGCGCGGCGTCGTCATGCTGGCGAGCGGAATACCGTCGAAGCCGACGATGGAAAGGGCGGCAGGGATCGGAATTCCCAGATCATGCGCCGCCCGCATGCAGCCGATCGCCTGCTGGTCCGAGCTGGCAAAGATCGCCGTCGGCCGCTCGTTGCGCGCCCGGGCCAGAAGATAATTCCCAGCCGAACGGCCGCTTTCATAGTCGAAAGCCGCCTCGGCAATCAGCGGCGTTCCGGCCATTTTCGTGCCGCCGTCCGCCTGCTCCATGGCGTCGAGATAACCTCTGAGGCGGTCATTGGCGGGCACGGAGTGTCCGGGCCCGGAAATGAAGCCGATGCGGCGATGGCCGAGCTTGAGAAGATGCTCGACACCCAGACGAACGCCAGAGCGGTGATCGGCGGCAATGCCGGAATATCCCGGCATCAGGCGGTCGACAACGACGATCGGCAATCCTTTCGGCAGCTTGAGCGTATGGAAATCATTGCTGGGAACCAGAATGATGCCGTCGACCTTCCGGCTCGTCAGCTGCTTGATCCGATCGGCTTCCTTGGCCGCATGATCAAGCGAGGTCATGACGATGATATTATAGCCGTGATTGGCTGCTGCCTGCTCCGCCGATTGCACAAGTTCGGAGAAGAATGGATTGGTCAGATCCGGAATGACGATGCCGATCAGGCGGCTGACCTTGCTGCGCATGCTTCTTGCCGAGGGGTCGGGCAGATAACCCAAGTCCTTGATGATCTCTCCGACCCGCGCCCGCACGTCCTTGGTCACCGAGGGATGATCGTTCAAAACCCTGGAAACGGTGCCGGTGGAAACACCCGCAAGCTTGGCAACGTCTCTGATCCCGACCTTTGACATGACAGAAATAGTTGCCCTTCATCTCGCCTGCGCATGACGCCCGCGGGCGCCCGATCCAGGTTTCCAGCTAATGGTCTTCGGCTCCCCAGTCAAAGGGTGGCGTCTCGATTTCGACGGCCGAAGCTGCAGAGCGAAGCTTGTAGAGTATGCATGGAAACGGTTCATCACGCATATGTCAATATCAATCGAACTTGGCGGTAAAGACAGCTCTCAGCCTTGCTTTCGGCCGCTTGACAATTCTTCAGAGCGTGTTACCCATTTGTCGTTGGAAACGGTTCATTGCCGCGGGCAACTCAGATGGAGCTGAGCCCAGAGCCGTACGGGAGGAAAAAATGTCCAATTCTACGCGTAAATCCGTCATGATCAGTGCGCCGCGCCGTGCAGCGTTGAAGCTCGGCCTTGCCGGCACCTTGGTGCTTGCGCTGTCCTGCAGCGTGTCATCAGCCTTTGCGGCTGAGAAGCCGAAGGTCGGTCTGATCATGAAGTCCTTGTCGAATGAGTTCTTCAAGCAGATGAAGGCCGGCGCCGACAAATATGCGGCTGAAAACAAGGACAAGTTCGAATTCAAGGCTGTCGGCATGAAGGACGAGCGTGATTTCGCCTCGCAGGTCGACGCCGTCGAAAACTTCGTCACCCAGAAATACGATATCATCGTTGTAGCACCTGCCGATTCAAAGGCGATGGCGACCCCGTTGGCAAAGGCCGTCAAGGCGGGCGTCAAGGTGATCAACATCGACGTGCCGCTTGATGCCGATGCCAAGAAGAAGGCCGGTATCGATCTGGCTTTCTTCGGGCCTGACAACAAGGAAGGGGCAAAGCTTGCGGGCGATGCGCTTGCCAAGGATCTGGGACCCGGCGCCAAGGTCGTCATCCTCGAGGGCAACCCTGAGGCCGACAATGCCAAGGAGCGCAAGGAAGGCTTCATGGACTCGGTCAAGACTGGCAAGCTCGAGCTTCTCGACAGCAAGACCGCCCATTGGGAGACGGAAGAAGCCAACACCGTCATGACCAACTTCCTGACGAAGTATAAGGATGTTCAAGGTGTCATGGCCGCCAACGACTCCATGGCCCTCGGCGTCGTCAAGGCACTCGATGCGGCCGGCCAGGCCGGCAAGATCAAGGTTGTCGGCTTCGACAATATTCCGCCGGTTCAGCCGCTGATCAAGGACGGCAAGATGCTTGCCACTGTCGAGCAGTATGGCGCGCAGATGGCGGTCATGGGTATCGACTATGGCATGCGGGAACTTGCCGGCGAAAAATTCACCGGCTGGGTCAAGACCGATGTCAAGCTCGTCACGGCAGCCGATCTGAAATAATCGGGATTGCCGGCCGCAAGGCAAACATGGCGCCGGCTATCGACCGGCGCCAACCGCTCCAGCATCGATCGTTCCGGGTGAGGCTTGCTTCGAGCCACGGGGATGCGTCGCGCTCTTTTCAGGCGCGTAGAGGGCGATGTAACATTTCGAATTGAAAAGACCATGCATGAGGTCGACGTGTCAGAGACAGCAGAAGACGACATCCTGAGGCTGGAGGGGATCGGCAAGCGCTTCCCCGGCGTCGTGGCGCTCAAGGATGTCTCCATGCGGATCGGCCGCGGCAAGGGGCACGTTCTCCTGGGTGAAAACGGTGCCGGAAAGTCGACCCTGATCAATCTGCTCGGCGGCGTCTTCAGGCCCGATGACGGCCACATCCTGTTTGACGGCAAGCCTTATCATCCGGCCTCGCCGCTGGAGGCCTTCAGGGCCGGCATCCGGGTCATTCACCAGGAGCTGCACCCTCTTTCCAACCTGACGGTGGCCGAAAATCTGCTCTTCGAACATCTGCCGCGCCGATATGGTCTGGTGAACTACAAGGCGATGAACGCCAGAGCGGCGGAACTGCTGGAAGAGGTCGGCCTCGACGTGGCGCCGACGACACTGGCAAGCCGCCTCAGCGTTGCGCAGCTGCAGCTGGTCGAGATCGCCAAGGCGCTTTGTTACGAAAGCAAGCTTCTTGTCCTCGACGAACCGACGGCAACCCTGACCTCCAAGGAGGTCGATCGCCTCTTCGAAATTCTGAAGCGCCTGAAGCAGCGCGGCGTCACCACGCTCTATATTTCTCACCGGTTGGAGGAGATCTTCGAAGTCGGTGACGATGTGACTGTGCTGCGCGACGGCCAACACGTGACCACCCGGCCGCTCTCCGGACTTGTTATCCCTGAGATCGTCGAGCTGATGGTCGGGCGCAAGCTTGCCGATCACGGCATCTTCAAAGGCGACAGCACGCTATCCGGCGAGGCGCTCGGCGTTTCCGGCCTGAAGGTGACGCGCCATAGCCCGGAACTGTCCTTTTCCGTGGCCAAGGGCGAAATCGTCGGCATTGCCGGCCTCGTTGGCAGCGGCCGCACCGAGGCGGTTCGCGCCCTGTTCGGCGCCGACCTCAAGGCATCAGGCGAGATCCGCCTGAACGGTCAGCCGGTCGAGATCAATTCGCCCAAGGATGCGGTCGCGGCCGGGCTGTGCCTGGCAACCGAAGACCGCAAGATGCAGGGCCTGATGCTCGACATGAGCTGCGCTGAAAATGCCACCATCACGGCGCTCGACAAGATCTCCCGCAACGGCCTGATCATGGGCAAGGCGGAGAATGATCACGCCCAGCGCCTCGTGCGTGAGCTCAGGATCAAGACCCCGTCCATCCACCAGGCCGTCAGGACGTTTTCCGGCGGCAATCAGCAGAAGGTCGTCATTGCCAAATGGCTGTTCCGCGGCCCCAAGGTGCTGATTTTCGATGAGCCGACCCGCGGTATCGACGTCGGCGCCAAGGCCGAAATCTATGAGCTTCTGTGGAAATTTGCGGCCGAAGGCAAAGGTGTGCTGGTCGTCTCTTCGGATCTGCCGGAACTGATGGGGATCTGCCATCGCATCGTCGTCTTCTCCGACGGCAAGATAGCAGGTGAAATAGCCCGGGAACAATTTGACGAAAGCAGGATCCTTTCGCTCGCCTACAAGGAGTACAGCCGTGTCCGCCAACATTGAAAAACAGACCGAGGCGAAAGAGGTAAGCGTCTGGGACAAGCTGATCCGGCTCTCGATGAAGGAGGCGGGCGTTGCCATTGCCCTCATCCTGATCCTGGCGTTTTTCTCGGCGACGGCGCCCTATTTCGCCACGCCGGAGAACTTCCTGAAGATCTTCGTGCAGATCGCCATCAACACCGTGCTTGCCGCAGGCATGACCTTCGTCATCCTCATTGGCGGCATCGATCTCTCGGTGGGATCGCTGCTTGCCCTTTGCACGGTGATCGGCGCGACGATCATGATCGATCCGCAATTTACCCCGTGGCAGGCGATTGTTCTGGCCTGCCTGGCCTCGATGGGCACGGGTGCAGCCCTTGGCGCCGTCAACGGTTGGATCTGCGAGAAGTGGAAGCTTCCGTCCTTTATCGTCACCCTCGGCATGCTGAACGTCGCCAGCGGCCTCGCCCGCGTCGTCAGTGACAATTCGACGATCACCGGCCTGCCGCAGCCTTTCGTCGATTTCGGCAACCTGATCTTCTGGGGCGTCTTTCCCTCGATCTTTCTGATCGCGATCGTCGTCGTCCTGATCGGCTGGTTCGTGCTGCGCTATACCGTTTTCGGCCGCTTCGTCTTCGCGATCGGCACCAATGAAGAGGCGGTCCGGCTCTCCGGACATCAGCCGAAGCGATACAAGATCGCCGTCTTCACCATCTCCGGGCTGACGGCCGGCATTGCCGCCATGGTCTATCTGCTCCGCCTCAATGTCGGCAGCCCGGTGGCCGGCATCGGCTATGAGCTGAATGCCATCGCCGCCGTCATCATCGGCGGCACCAGCCTCTCGGGTGGCAAGGGCTCGATCATCGGCACGCTGGTAGGTGCCTGCATTCTGCAGGTGTTGTCGACCGGATTGCAGCTCCTCGGCGCCGACGACAATATCAAGCCGATCGTCATCGGCGCCGTCATCGTGCTCGCCGTCATTCTCGACAGCTATCGCGGCCGGTTGATGCGCATCCTCGAAACGCGTTGATCATCGGATGCGAGCTTAAACAACGGCCGATCGGAAGCCCCGATTGGCCGTTGCGTTTGATATCTCTCCGACCTACATCTGTCCGGCATTCAGCGAGGGACGGAAATGGCCAAGATCACCAATGTAGCGGTCCAGATGGACCATGTCGCCGGTATCAGCATTGCGGGTGATTCCACCTTCGCCATGAGCCTGGAAGCACAGGCGCGCGGCTACCGGCTGTTCCATTACACGCCCGAGCGCCTGAGCTTCCGTGACGGCAAGCTCTTTGCCAGCGTCGAGCCGATGCTGCTGCGCGACCTCAAGGGCGATCACTTTGAGCTTGGCGCGCCGGAGCGCGTCGATCTGTCGACCATGGATGTCGTGCTGCTGCGCCAGGATCCGCCCTTCGACATGGCCTATATCACCTCGACGCATCTGCTCGAGCGCATCCATCCGAAAACGCTCGTCGTCAACGATCCGGCCTGGGTGCGCAATTCGCCGGAAAAAATCTTCGTCACCGAATTTTCCGACCTGATGCCGAAAACGCTGATCACCAAGGATGCTGCCGAAATCCGCCGGTTCCGCGACGAGATGGGCGACATCATCCTGAAGCCGCTCTATGGTAATGGCGGCGCCGGCGTCTTCCATTCGACCCGCGACGACCGCAACCTATCCTCGCTGCTCGAAATGTTCGGCCAGCTTTTCCGCGAGCCCTTCATCGCCCAGCAATATCTGCCTGACGTGCGCAAGGGCGACAAACGCATCATCCTGGTCGACGGCGAATTCGCCGGCGCCATCAACCGCGTTCCGGCCGAACACGACAGCCGCTCCAACATGCATGTCGGAGGCCGCGCCGAGGCGACCGAACTGACGCCGCGCGAACAGGAAATCTGCGCCCGCATCGGCCCGGCACTGAGGGAACGCGGCTTCCTGCTGGTCGGCATCGATGTGATCGGCGATTATATGACCGAGATCAACGTCACCTCACCCACAGGCATCCGCGAGGTCAAAAAGTTCGGCGGCGCCGATATTGCCAGCCTGCTTTGGGATGCGATCGAGCGCAAGCGCGGCTGAGCCTGCCGCCACGCCCGCTCGTTTCCCAAGTGAACAACCTCGGTCACATCGAGCATCCAACTACGTTCCTTGATTGTTCTTGTTTTATTCCCGCTTCCATGCCAGATTGCAACCGCTGGCCCTGAAGGGTTGTGGGCGGTATAAGAGTTTGCGGGCAAGGGGACGGATTCATGGTCGCGCGTGTCAGTACGGTGGCATTTCAGGGCATCGAAGGTGTGCCGGTCGAGGTCCAGGTCATGGTCGCGCCCGGCAAGATCGGCATGCAGATCGTCGGCCTGCCCGATAAGGCGGTGGCCGAAAGCCGCGAGCGTGTGCAGGCGGCCCTTCACGCCTCCGGTCTGACCCTGCCGGCAAAACGGGTGACCGTCAATCTGGCGCCGGCCGATCTGCCGAAAGAGGGCTCGCATTTCGATCTCCCCATCGCGCTCGCGCTGATGGCCGCCCTCGGCGCCATTCCCGCCGATGCGCTGTCGGATTTTGTCGTTGTCGGCGAACTCAACCTCGACGGCACGATCGCCGCCATATCAGGCGCGCTGCCGGCCGCAATCGGCGCCAATGCGCTCGGCAAGGGGCTGATCTGCCCGGCCGAAAGCGGCTCCGAAGCCGCCTGGGCAGGCGCCGACGTCGATATCCTCGCACCCCGCAGCCTGATTGCCCTTGCCAATCACTTCCGCGGCACCCAGGTGCTCTCCCGGCCGGAAGCGTCGATCCGCGCCAATGCCGCCAATCTGCCGGATCTGACCGAGATCAAGGGCCAGGAAAGCGCCAAGCGCGCGCTTGAGGTGGCGGCGGCCGGCGGCCACAATCTGCTGATGGTCGGACCTCCCGGCTCCGGCAAGTCGATGCTGGCCTCAAGGCTGCCGTCGATCCTGCCGCCGCTTTCGGCAGCCGAGCTGCTCGAGGTTTCGATGGTCCATTCGATTGCCGGCCAGCTCACCGGCGGCAAACTCTCCGATCGCCGGCCGTTTCGCACCCCGCATCATTCCGCCACCATGGCAGCACTTGTCGGTGGCGGGTTGCGGGCCCGGCCGGGCGAAGCCTCGCTTGCCCATCACGGCGTGCTCTTCCTCGACGAGTTTCCGGAATTCACCCCGCAGGCGCTGGATGCGCTGCGCCAGCCGCTCGAAGGCGGCGAATGCGTCATTGCCCGCGCCAATCACCGCGTCTCCTATCCCGCCAAATTCCAGCTGATCGCGGCGATGAACCCCTGCCGCTGCGGCATGGCCGGCGAACCCGGCCATAGCTGCGCCCGCGGCCCGCGCTGCATGAGCGATTACCAAGCCCGCATCTCCGGACCGCTAATGGACCGCATCGATATCCGCATCGACGTGCCGGCCGTCTCCGCCGCCGATCTGATCCGGCCGATGGCCGCCGAGACCAGCGCCGACGTCGCCCGCCGCGTCGCCCGCGCCCGTGAAATCCAGCAGCAGCGCTTCGAAGCTGCCGGCGCCAAGGGCATCGGCACCAACGCCCGCTGCTCCACCGCAATGATCGAGAAACTCGCCGAACCCGACGCCGGCGGCCTGCAGCTCTTGCGCGACGCCGCCGAAAAAATGAAATTCTCCGCCCGCGGCTACCACCGCGTCCTCAAGGTCGCCCGCACGCTGGCCGATCTCGACGGCAAACCGACGGTGGGTCGTTTGCATCTGGCCGAAGCGATTTCTTACAGGATCGCCGGCGAAAGGCTGACGGCAGCGGCGTAAGCGGAAGGGCAATTGCTGACTCGAATCTGACTGCGCCCCTTGGAAACCCCGCCGATTCAAGACAAAATCATCCCGCTCTAGCTTTTTCGGGGACTCTGATGGAAAACCACGAGCCGTTTTTACGCGAGGCGATTGCGCTCTCGAAATCCGCCATGGAACGCGGCGACGAACCGTTTGGCTCGGTGCTGGTGAAGGACGGCGTCATCCTGCGCGCCGAAAACAGCGTCTTCACCGGCCACGACATGACCAACCACGCCGAGATGAATCTGGTTAAACTGGCGGCGCAGCATTACGACACTGCTTTTCTCGCTGACTGCACGCTCTACACCAGCACGGAACCGTGCGCGATGTGCTCCGGGGCGATTTACTGGTCGGGCATCGGGCGGATAGTGTTTGCCTGCTCTGAAACGCGGCTTGGCGAGATCGCCGGGATCGGGTTGAACGTGCCGAGCCGGGCGGTGTTGCAAACCGGCGCACGCGTTGTCACTGTGGTTGGCCCAACGAACCTCGAAGACGAAGCCGCCGAAATACATCAGGAATTCTGGCCGAAGCATCTGGGCAAGGCTTGAGCCTAGGACTCATTGATTAAAGAGGGGCAGCTATGATGGGTGCACCCGCACAGTGTGCCCCTCGCTCTTCAATCGCCGTCATCCTCGGCCTTGTGCCGAGGGCCTGCTGCGTATGATATTGACCGGCGCAGATGCTTAGGGCCCAAGCCCGAGCATGACGATAGAGGAGTTGGCCAAAGGTCTGAAGGTGGACGCCGAAGCGCGCCGATACTCCTTGAGATCAATTGACCGGGAACGCCCCGGCCAAAGCCAATCTCAGCTCCCGAGCCCCTCAAACAGCGCCGTCGACAAATAACGCTCCGCAAAGGACGGGATGATGATGACGATGTTCTTGCCGGCATTTTCGGGACGCCTGCCGACCTTGATGGCGGCGGTCAGTGCTGCACCTGAGGAGATGCCGACCGGCACACCTTCCAGCCGTGCGACCAGGCGCGCCTGTTCGAAGGCCTCGTCGTTGGTGACGGTGACGACTTCGTCGTAGATGCCGGTGTCGAGGATTTTTGGGGCGAAGCCGGCGCCGATGCCCTGGATCTTGTGTGGACCGGGATTGCCGCCGGAGAGGATCGGTGAATCGGCCGGTTCGACGGCGATGATCTGGATCTCGGGCTTGCGGCTTTTCAGCACCTGGCCGACGCCGGTGATCGTGCCGCCGGTGCCGATGCCGGAGACGACGATGTCGACCGTGCCGTCGGTGTCGTTCCAGATTTCCTCGGCCGTCGTCTTTCTATGGATTTCGGGATTGGCCGGGTTTTCGAACTGCTGCGGAATGACGGCGTCGGGAAGCGACCCCGCCAGCTCCTCGGCCTTGGCAATGGCGCCCTTCATGCCTTTCGGTCCCTCGGTCAGCACCAGTTCGGCGCCGAGCAGCGCCAGCATCTTGCGGCGCTCGACCGACATGGTTTCCGGCATTGTGAGGATCAGCCGATAGCCCTTGGCGGCGGCGGCAAAGGCAAGCGCGATGCCTGTATTGCCGGAGGTCGGCTCGATCAGCACGGTCTTCCCGGGGGTGATCTTTCCCTGGGCTTCGAGGCTTTCGATCATCGCGACGCCGATGCGGTCCTTGACGGAGGCGATCGGGTTGAAGAATTCGAGCTTGCCGATCAGGTTGGCGACGACGCCCTTTTCCCGCGCCAGCTTGTCGAAGCGCACGAGCGGCGTGTTGCCGATGGTCTCGGTGATCGAGGAATAGATACGGCCGCGGCCGGGCTTGTGCGACATGAGTGCCTCCCTTTGAAATCCTGTTCGTAAAATCGAGGAGGAGAATAGGGTCAAAGGCGTGAAGAGGCCAGACCGCGTTCATGCCGGCGGAGCGGGGTGCGGAGAAAAAACCTTTGGAAACCGCTTCTTGCCGAATGTTTATTTCAGGCCGCCCGGGTGGCGATGAAGGCCGCCGTGCCGGCGAGGATGCCGGCCGCGACCCGATTCAGCACCTGCAAGGCGCGTGGCTTTTTCAGCATCGTCCGGGCCCGCGAGGCAAGCAGCATGTAGGGCACCAGTACGACGATCAGCACCACGAAGGTGACGGCGAGCAGCATCGCGTAGTCGCTGAGGCCGATATTACCGATATCGATCAGCGTCGGTGCCAGCGCGACATAAAACAGCATGGTCTTCGGATTGCCGAGCGTCACCAAGAGGCCCGAGAGAAAGGATAGGCCGATATTGCTGGATTTCTTCGCCGCGATATCCTGCGGCAGCAGTCCCGCCGTCCATAGTTTCCAGGCGATATAGCCGAGATAGAGTGCGCCGGCGATCTTGATGACGATGAAGACCTCGGTGAAGGTCTGCGCCACGAAGGCAAGGCCGAGGATGACGG
The DNA here is from genome assembly GCF_000271845.1 of Rhizobium leguminosarum bv. trifolii WSM2297. The sequence goes on from NZ_JH719395.1 coordinate 3,947,411, forward strand.
CGGTGAGGTAGGTCATGTCGCCGAGCACCAGGCCGAGACCCATGAAGAAAGTCTCGCGGAAATTCGAGCCGAGCGCGCGTGCGACGATCGCGGTGATCCCGGGTCCCGGAATGGCGGCGGCGATGAACAGTGCTCCGGCATAGGCGATGAGGGCGGTAAGGCTCATCTTTCATATCCATTGGATTGCGTGAACTCTCTATAGGCACGCATTGCGGTGTCATCAATGCTTCGGCGCTGATCGGTCCATCACCATGAGGAATAGGTCTGCGGCACCATGATCCACTTGGAAAGCGATCCGGCCTTGCTAGTTTTCCCTCTGCACCCGCCCCATCCTCATTCCTTGCACGTTTGAGGACACGCGGCGCTGTCGAGATTTTCATCACCAAGGAGAGAATGGATGTCCCCGACCTCAGCCGAAACCCGCAGGCTTTCGCCGCTCAAGACGCCCACCAGCCTGTCGACCAACGCCGTCACCGATATTTCGGCAGCGTTGACCGCCCTGCTTGCCGATGTCTTCACGCTTTATCTGAAAACCAAGAACTTCCACTGGCACATGTCCGGCCCGCATTTCCGCGACTACCACCTGCTGCTCGACGAGCAGGCAGAGCAGATCTTCGCCATGACCGACGACATTGCCGAGCGCGCCCGCAAGATCGGCGGCGTGACGCTGCGCTCCATCGGCCAGATCGCTCGCCAGCAGCGCATCGCCGACAATGACGCGGATTTCGTCACGGCCGAGGACATGCTGTCGGAACTGCGCGAGGATAACGGTCAGCTCGTTTCGCTGCTGCGTGAGGTGCACGATCTCTGCGACGAGCACAATGATGTCGCAACCGCCAGTCTGATCGAGAACTGGATCGACGAGTCCGAACGTCGCACCTGGTTCCTGTTTGAAACGACCCGGCCGCAGAAATAATATTGGCAGCCGGGCGCGGTGTCATCTGTGCGGCGCGCCCGCCTCTCAGCTCTGAAGCGCTCTCGGCCGCAGCCATCTCGGGCTCCAGCCGAGGTTCATGCCGGCGGCGGCAATGAGGATGATGGCGGCGCCTGCGACCTGCATCGGCTGCAGCGCGTGGCCGAAGGCCAGCCGGTCGACAAGGATGGCCGCGATCGGATAGAGGAAGGAGAGCGCGCCTGTCAGATGTGTCGGCAGCCTCTGGATGGCGCCGTAGAGCAGCACATACATCAGTCCGGTATGGACGACGCCGACGGTAATGAGGATCGCCCATGTCCCCGCATCCGCGGGCGGATGGGAAAAGTCAGTCATCGGCGCCAGCATCAGCATGCCGGTTGCGACCTGGATCAGCGCGATCAGATGCGGCGGCGTGCCTTTCAGCCATTTCGCGGCAAGCGCTGCCAGCGCGTAGAAGAAGGCCGCACCCAGCGCCATCAAGATGCCGAGGCCGTAGCCGTCGAAGGTATTGCCGCTCCCACCCGGTTTCGCCTGGACGATCGCCACCATGCCGGCGAAAGCGAGCGCCAGCCAGAACAGCTTGGTGGCGGTGATCTTTTCGCCGAGAAACAGTGCGCCGAGCATCAGCAGCATGAAGGGCTGGGTGTTGTAGACCGTCGTGGCGATCGAGATCGTCGCATGCGAATAGGACGCAAACAGCAGCAGCCAGTTCAACACGATGGCGACGCCGCCGAAGACGGCAATGCCGAAGGTGCGCAGGGTGAGGATACCGGGCCGCAACAGCCCGAGAGCCCCGCATATGACGAGCAGGGTCAGCGCGCCGAACAGGCAGCGCCAGAAGACCACACCGCTGACCGGCTGGCCCGACATGACCACGAACCAGCCGATCGTCCCCGAGATCAGCATCGCTGCCGTCATTTCCGCTGTGCCCCTTTTGATGTCGCTGCTCATGATCGCCTCCGTTTTCAATGACATCAGAATATTGCGGCGACGAACGATTTTATATAATCATAGAAAGGAGTATAATCAAAATCTCCTAATCATATGAGGAAAGACGGACGTTATGCCTAATGATGTGCAATCGCTCGACGAAACAGATCAGGCCATTCTGGAAGCGCTGGCCGGCAACGCCCGTATCTCGCTGAAGGAGCTGGCGCAGCAGGTGGGGCTTTCCTCGCCAAGCGCTGCCGAGCGCCTGCGGCGGCTGGAGGAGCGCGGCGTCATCAAGGCCTTCACCATCGATCTCGATCCTGCCGCCGTCGGTTATCCCCTGCAGGCGATCGTCCGCGTTCGCCCGTTGCCGGGACAGCTGCACATCGTCGAGCGGCTGATCCAGGAAATTCCCGAAATCGTCGAATGCGACAAGGTGACCGGCGAGGATTGTTTTATCGCCCGCCTGGTGATCCGCTCGATGGCGGAACTCGATGGCCTCCTCGACAGGGTTGCAGAACGGGCGGAGACCAACACCGCGATGATCAAAGCCTCGCCCGTCAAACGCCGCCTGCCGCCGCTTTCACGGAAAAAGTAAATCGGCGAACATGCCCTTGGAGCAATTCCAGGAAAACTGCGAAGCGGTTTTCCGTCCGCAATTGCGTAAACACAAAAGGTTAGAGCGGTACTGCGCTTCCGTGAAAACCTGAACCGCTCTAGAAATCCGTCATCGGCGACAGCATCGCCGGAAATTGCGGAGCCTCATTGCCGAGCCCGCGCAGCATCAGCACTGTGCCGCTCTCCACCGGCTGCGGCGCGCCCGCCCAGTCGAGCTTGTCGGGACGGAAAAGCACCGGGCGCGATCTTCAGCTCGCCGAGGATTGCTGCAAGCGTCGGGATTTCCGCCGCCACGACATCGACAAGGCTGAAGCGACCCGCCTTATCCATCTTCCAGGCGACTACCGCTCGCATGTCTTCAATGAAGCTGACGCGGACATCGGGATCGAGCTGGGTGTTGATGAGAAACATGGCTGCGTTCGCCGCGACCGAGAGCGACGTCGAAACCGGGCTTCGTGCCTTCAGCAGCGATTGCAGCAGGGCAAGATCATCCGCATTGGTCGGCGCAAGCAGCCGGGCAGGTCCGGCGAAAACCGCAGGGTCTGGTGCCGCTCCCCCATATCGATGCTGCGCTATCGCGCGAAAACTGTAGGCTTCGTAGAGCGACGGCTTGTCGGTAAAAAGGATGACGGCTTCAAAACCCTGCCGCTCGCACCAGTTAAGCGCTTTCGCCGTCAAGTCCCGGTAGAGCCCGCGGCCACGCCATGCCGGCCGCACCGCACCCGATTGCAGCCCGGCGGCATGGACGATCCGGCCGTTCAGGACGAAGGGCAGCGCAAAGGCCGAGATATTGGCCGCAAGCTCGCCCTTCGCATCGAACCAGCCGAACGGCATGCTGGTGGAATCAGGGCCGCCGAGCTGCTGCAGCGGGCCGATATCGATGCCGAAAATATCCTTGAGCAGACAGACCAAGGCCGCCCAGCCGGCCGGGTCGCCGAAGTAATCCTGCCGGAAGCTCAGGCCGGCGCTGTCGAGGCGATTTGCCATGAGAGGATGTCTCGCAAAAGTGTGCAGCGGTGCTTGAACCAAGATTGATGTGACGCGCTTACGAATCCGCGATCGACGGTATACCGCAAGGGAATGCGAGGCGGCCTCGACCAATCCCGAGGTCCTTATTTCCCTTCAGCGAGAGCGCCTTTCAAACACTTCCCAAGTTGCTCTTTTTTATCGATGAGAGATCTGCATTCGCGAATGGCATATGCTGCCGCCATTTCGGCATTAATCCTAAACCCCGGAATTCTTTCGGGATTGAAAGTCGTAGCATCTCGGCCAAAGGCATCCGTAACTCCGACCGACTGTAGTAGGACTCCATAAAGGCAGCCCACCGGATTGATGTCGCGGTCTACTAGCACATTGATAATCGGGTTTCCCACTCGGCTCTCGTGATAACATGTCGACGTGTCCGGTTTGCTTCGGAGCGTATCTATATCGTGTACTGCTATTTGGCCCAATTTTGCCAATTTAAGCGCGTCACGATCAATGAATACGTCGAGTATCTGAGTATTTGACGGCTGGTTCTGATCACCGAAGGGCACATATGGCACAGCAGACGAGTAATCTATGGATCGACTGGCATTGAGATTGATACTGATCTCCGCGTAAGCGCTGATCGCAGAGAAGACGCGCAAAAGCTCAATCTGAAAAGATTGAATACTGCTCCTCTCCATACCCTTCACATTGAAGACGATGTTGATGTCGATTGGCTTGTCGACGTCGAGGATCGGCGTTGTCGATTTCGCCATGGCAAACGCGACGATCTCTTCCAAAGACAAAGATGAGCGAATCGACTGGAGCTTTGTTGAATCGATCGCAAGCGTCGGTGTCCCAATCAGCGCTGCAGCCAGAGCCGCAACCACGCCCCATGACGTTCTCTGAAATGACATAAACGCTCCCAACAAACGCTGCTCTTTTCGCCTCAGCAACCGACCAGTCGCCTCGATGTTCGACCTGCTCGACTACACACCAGTAGAGCCGAAGCCGCCGGCGCCGCGTGTCGTCTCGCTTGCGGCTGCACTTTCGGCCACCCGCATTTGGGTTACCGGCGCAATCACCATCTGGGCGATGCGCATGCCGCGCTCGATGACAAAGGGTTCGTCGCCGAGATTGACGAGCAGCACCTTCACCTCGCCGCGATAATCGCTGTCGACGGTGCCTGGTGTATTCAGGCAGGTGATGCCGTTTTTGAAGGCAAGACCGGAGCGCGGCCGCACCTGGCCTTCGAAACCCTCGGGGATTTCGAAGATGAAGCCGGTCGGCACCAGCGCCCGTTGGCCGGGCGAAAGCGTCAGCGGCGTGGCCCCGTCGATGGCGGCGCGCAGGTCCATGCCGGCCGCCCCCTTGCTTTCATAGGCAGGCAGGTCGAGGCCTTCGCCATTGGCCAGGCGGATGAGGTTCAGTGTCGGGCGGGTGTCGTGATGAATGGTCATGGCCCATTACTTTGTGCGGGGAAGAGCAAGGTCAATTGCAAAGCCGGGCTTTAATCGCTAGATACGCGGCAATTCCACAGGATTCACAGTATGGCCGAAAGTCTCGCCGAGGCGGTTTCCCGCCGCCGCACATTCGCTATTATCGCCCACCCGGACGCGGGCAAGACGACGCTCACCGAAAAGCTGCTGCTGTTCGGCGGCGCCATTCAGCTTGCCGGCGAAGTCAAGGCGAAAAAGGATCGCATGCAGACCCGCTCCGACTGGATGAAGATCGAGCGCGAGCGCGGCATCTCCGTCGTCACCTCGGTGATGACCTTCGAATATAACGACAACGTCTTCAACATCCTCGATACCCCCGGTCACGAGGATTTCGCCGACGACACCTATCGCACGCTGACGGCCGTCGACGCGGCCGTCATGGTCATCGATGCCGCCAAGGGTATCGAGCCGCGCACGCTGAAGCTCTTCGAAGTCTGCCGCATGCGCGACATCCCGATCATCACCTTCATCAACAAGATGGACCGCGAAAGCCGCGATCCCTTCGAGATCCTCGACGAGGTGGAAGAGAAGCTGGCGCTGGATACCGCGCCGATCACCTGGCCGATCGGCCGCTCGAAGACCTTCTGCGGCTCCTACAATATTGCCGCCAACACGGTGCGCGGCTCGGATACCGAAGTCGAGGGAACGCCGGTCAACGGCCCGCAGAGCGTTGCCGGCCGGCTGCCGGAAAACGAGCGCCAGGCCTTCGTCGAGGAAACCGAACTGGCGATCGAGGCCTGCCGCCCCTTCGACCGCGAGTCCTTCCTGGAAGGCCATATGACGCCGGTGTTTTTCGGCTCGGCGCTGCGCAATTTCGGCGTTCGCGACCTCATCAACGCGCTCGGCGAGTTCGCGCCGCCGCCGCGTGATCAGGTTGCCGACATCAGGACCGTGCATGCGACCGACGACAAGATGACGGCCTTCGTCTTCAAGATCCAGGCCAACATGGACCCTAACCATCGTGACCGCATCGCCTTTGCCCGCATCTGCTCCGGGAAGCTCGAGCGCGGTATGAAGGCGAGGCTGGCCCGCACCGGCAAGCAGCTCGGCCTGACGGCGCCGCAATTCTTCTTCGCCTCGCAGCGCCAGCTCGCCGACACCGCCTATGCCGGCGATGTCGTCGGCATTCCCAACCACGGCACGCTCCGCATCGGCGATACGCTGACCGAAGGCGAATCGCTGGTCTTCCAGGGCGTGCCGAACTTCTCGCCGGAAATCCTGCGCCGCGTGCGTCTCGAAGATGCGATGAAGGCGAAGAAGCTCAAGGAGGCCCTTCAGCAGATGGCAGAGGAAGGCGTCGTTCAGCTGTTCTCGCCGGAAGACGGCTCGCCGGCGATCGTCGGCGTCGTCGGCGCCCTGCAGCTCGACGTTCTGAAGGAGCGGCTGATGGCCGAATACGGCCTGCCGGTCTCATTCGAAATGTCGCGCTTCTCCGTCTGCCGCTGGATCTCGGCCGACCAGCCGGCCGATTTGGAAAAATTCCTCACCGTCAAGCGCGGCGATATCGCCCGAGATCTCGACGGCGATCCGGTCTTCCTCGCCCAGGACGGTTTCTCGCTGCGTTACGAATCGGAACGCCATCCGGCGATCAAGATGGTCGCCATCAAGGAATATCACGCCGCCAAGGCGGCGTGACCGCCATAGAAGTCCAGTTATTTAGCCGGCCAGCCGCTCGGCCAAAAAATCGACGACGGCGCGCACCGCCGGCAATTGGCCACGCCGGTGCGGCATCAGGATCGTCGTCTCGATGCTGCCAGCCGTCCATTGCGGCAGCAGCCGCACCAACCGACCCTCTGCAAGCGCCTTCCGGCAGACCGATGTCGGCAGGCAGGTGATGCCGAGCCCGGCTGCGGCCGCTTCCATCAGCACATAGGGCTCATCCGCCGCCATGACGGACTGCAATGTGACCAGCGCCTCCTCGCCGCTATCGCAATAGAGCCGCCATTGATTGTCGGTCAGGCTGGTCATGATCGTCGCATGCTCCGCCAGCTCCTCCGGCCGGCGCGGTTCGCCATGGGCGCTCACATAATCCGGCGAGGCGAGAATGAAGAACGGATGGCTGGCAAGCCGCCGCTGCACCAGCGCGGAATCCGGCAGCGGCATCCGGTGGCTGCGTAGCGCGATGTCGAAGCCTTCCTGCACGATGTCGACGAAACGGTCGGTCACGTGCACGGAAAGTCGGAGCTTCGGGTATCGTGCCGTCAGCGCCGGCAGATGTTCCGTCAGCGTGAACTGCGCCGTTGGCACCGAGGCGGTCAGGCGGACGCTGCCGGCGGGTTCAGCCAGATGCCGCCGCACGATGCCCTCGGCCATCTCCGCCTCGATAATCGAGGCCTGGGCGTGCTGAAAGAACTCCCGGCCGAGTTCGGTCAGCGCGAAACTTCGCGACGTGCGTTGAATCAGCCGGACGCCAAGCCGTCCCTCCAGCTCCGCAACCCGTTTGCTGACCGTAGATTTCGGCATGCCGAGATGTCTCGCCGCGGCGGTGAAGCTGCCGCTGTCAACCGCCTGCACGAAGAGATGAAGGTCGTTGAGGTTGAAAAGCGCCATGATCATCTTCCATGCATGTGGACATTGCAGTGCATTTATAGCCGCTACCGCCAGATCGTCCACATCTGCACATTGATCGCGTCCAAACACATTCAATTCTGAAAGGAACGATTGATGTCACCCATATTGTTTTACGGCGTCCCGGAAGGTTGCTCTTTCGGCTCGATCGTCGCGCTGGAATGGTCCGGCCTGCCGTATCGGCTCTGCCGTGTCGAGATGCCGGAAATGGTCTCCAGCGATGACTACCTCCGGATCAACCCGGTCGGCGAAACACCGTCGCTGTTGCTCGACGATGGCAGGGTCATCAGCGAAAGCATGGCGATCCTCCAGCATATCGGCGCCCGCACGGTCGGCAGCGGCAGGGCTTTTGTGCAGGGGTCGGAGGATTTCGATCGTCTGAACCAGATGCTCGCTTTTCTCAACACGACTTTCTTCAAGGCCTTCGGGCCGCTCTGGTATGCGTTCGAACATGCGCTGCAGCCGGATGAAAAGCAGGCCCTCACGGCCTATGGCATCGCGGCGGTCGAAAAGGCGCATTATACGCTGGAACGTCTGCTCGATGGCCGCGAATGGCTTGTCGGAAACGGCCCAAGCCTGGCCGATGCCTATTTCGTCGGGATCGCCCGCTGGAACGATTTTCATAAGGTCGTCGACCGAAGCCAGTTTCCCGGTCTGCATCGCCTCTATGAGCGGATGCAGCAGCAACCGGCCGTGCGTTTTGCGCATGCGATCGAGCACCGGCAGGAGGCAAAAAGCAGCGGCGGTTTCCTCGGCGAGGTCGATCTGACCGAAGCTCTCGGCCTTTTGAAGCAGGCAGCCTGACGCGGGTGGCCATCGCAGCTTCGGGTGCGATGGCCGCTACCGAAATAGTCTGCGGCCTAAACGTCCTTGCCGCTTCAATCCTCGCCATCGAACCGCGGCAGCGGCTCGATATTTTCCACCCATGACAAAGCCGACCGGCACCATATCTGTTTCTTCGGTGCCAGGTCCCGCCGCTGGTCGATGCTGCCGAGGCGGATGCCGATTGCGCCGCCGTCGCCGTTCGTGCGGTAGAGCGGCGATCCGCAATTCGGGCAGAAGAATTGCCGGCTGAGGCCGCCGCTATCGCCATATTTCGTGTAGCCGCGCGGCTCGCCTGAAATCAGCTGGAAACTCGCCGGTCGCGACGGTGCGGTGATGCGATAGGCCGAGCCCGTCAGCCGCTGGCAATCGGTGCAATGGCAGATCGAAACCCGCTCCGGATCGATTTCGGCCTGATAGCGGATCGTTCCGCAATGGCATCCCCCGGTGATATGCATCGGCTTTTCCTCAATCCGCCGGCGGAGCGGCCGCGTGTGTGGCGTAGAAGGCCTTGGCATCCGCCGTGAAGGCGGTCCGCTGATCGGCATTCGTATAGAACATATGGCCGCCGCGATAGAGTTTCAGCCCGACCCGGCCGCGGGCGAGCGACGGCGGCAGGTGGTCGACCACATAGCGGCTGACCCCGTAAGGCGTCACCAGATCGCTGTAGCCATGGGCGATCAGCAGATGGAAGGCCGTGTTCGAGGCAAGCAACTGCCGGATGTCGTCGGTGGCGCTGGCTTGCAAGCGCGATCCGCCGCCGCGTCCGCCGCCCCATTCCCAGCGCCGGCTGATATCGCTGTCGAGCAGCGAATAGGTCATTTCTGTCTTGAAGCCCAGTTCGTTGCGGGCATAGTCGGCAAAGGCGCCGCCATAGGCGCGGGCGAAGCCGTCGAGGATGGCGTCGTCGCCGCGGTCGTAATCCGATTCCGGATAGGGGTCGGGTGCCGCAAAGGAAGCGTCGTAGGGGCTCGTCACCGAGCCGCTGCCGGCGTCGGAATGTTTGACGAAGGAATTGCCGAGGAAGCCGCGGTTGCGGGTGACGATATCCTCGGGAATGCCCGTTAGCTTGGCGATCTTGCCATAGAAGGCGGCGGCATCGGCGCCCGTCGGCGGCGGCCCGGCGAGCGTCGTCAGATAGGTCCCGAGCGCGAAGGTCTCGGTCTCGCGCTGCTTCTCTTCGTCAAAGGCATTGTGGCGGTCGAGTTCGGCCGCCGCGAGCGACGGCAGTTCCAGTGCGGCGCCGAGTGGGAACTGATCGGCGTTGAACATCAGCTGGCCCTCGAGCAGGGGCGATAGCATCACCGCGCCGGCGACGATGATGCCCTGGCTTTCCTGCAGCGCCGAGGCGACCTTGGCGGCGCGGAAGCCACCATAACTTTCGCCGAGCAGATATTTCGGCGAATTGGAGCGGTTGTTATGCGCGACATAGAGGGCGATCGCCTTGGCGATGCTCTGGGCATCCGAGTTGACGTTATAGTAGTTGGCGGCGTCGTCCGCCTTCACCGTCCGGCTCCAGCCGGTGCCGATCGGATCGATCAGCACCAGATCGGTGAAATCCAGCCAGCTTTGCGGGTTGTCCACCAGTTTCGCATGGGCGCCGTCGCGTGCCTGAGGGCCGAAATCGAGCACTTTGGGCCCGACCAGCCCGAGATGCAGGAAGGCGGAAGCCGCACCCGGCCCGCCATTGAAGGCAAAGGTCAACGGCCGGTCCGGCCCTGCGTCCTTGGCGACATAGGCGGTATAGAAGATCGCGCCGGTCGGCGCTCCGTCCTGGCCGAAGAGATCGAGCGTGCCGGCGGTCGCGGTGTAGGCGATCTTCCGGCCGCCGATCGTCAGCTCGTGCTCGGTGACGGAATCGGCCGGCAGCAGCTTCAGCACGCCGTCGCGCGCACTGCTCTCGACATTTGCCTCGGGGTGAGCGCTTTCTTGTGCGGGAGAAAGGGCAGGGGCCAGCGACCCGGCAAGTGCTGCAAGCAGAAACAGTAGATGTAAACGCAAGATGTCTCCTCCGGCGGTGCGGTCTGTGAGCTTGAGATAGCGTAGCATCCGAGATCGGCGACGGGCATCAAGAGATGGTGATGGGCCACTGAAGGAGGAAGGGAGCGGAGAAGCGAGCGGCGGCTCAGCCGCCCTTCTCCACAGCGTGCACATTGACCTCGACCGCCCGGCCGGCCCTCCAGCCGTTGATTGCCGCGCCGAGCCCCAGGGCGACGAAGAGCAGCGCGCACCAGGAAAAACTGCCGGTCCAGCCGCGAATGAGGCCGACGATCAGCGGGCCGATTGCCGCAAGCAGGTAACCGACGCATTGCGCCATGCCGGAAAGATGGGCGGCGACATCGGGATCGCGCGAGCGCAGCACGATCGTCGTCATCGCCGCTGCGATCAATCCGCCCTGGCCGATGCCTTGCAGCACCGCCCACAGCCAGACCGTCGAAAGCGGCGCAAAGAGCAGGCCGAGCAGGGCGGTGACGGCGACGCCGCAGAGGCTGGCATTAATCAGCCGCTGGTCCTTTCCGCGCACGGCGATATGCGGCACAACAAGGCAGGATGTCGCCTGCACCATCACCGAGAGCGAAACGATTGCCCCGGCGGTGACACCGTCGAGCCCGCGTTCGCGCAGGATTGGAACCAGCCAGCCGAAGACGCAATAGGCGAGCGCCGACTGCAGTCCCATGAACAGCGTCACCTGCCAGGCGAGCCGGTCGCGCCAGAGGCCTTCGACGCGAAAGCCGTTTCGCCTTGCCCGGCCGCCGGTTCGCAGAACCTGCGGCAGCCAGATGAGCCCGACGGCGAGCGCCGGCAGCGCCCAGACGGCAAGCGCGCCCGCGAGGGAACCGCCGAGCGCGTGCTCGATCGGCAGCGTCAGCCCGGCGGCACTTGCCGCACCGGCGCAGAGCGCCATCGTGTAGAAGCCGGTCATCAGCGCGGCGCGTCCGGCGAAATCGCGCTTCACCAGTCCCGGCAGCAGCACGTTGCCGATGGCGATGCAGGCGCCGGCAAGTGCTGTGCCGATGAAGAGCAGCGGCACGGAGGAAAAGCCGCGCAATGCAGTGCCGAGCGCCAGCAGCAGGACAACGCCGAGCAGTGTGCGCTCCGAACCGAGGCGCTGGGCAAGGCGAGGCGCAAGCGGCGAAAAGGCGCCGAGGCAGACGACCGGAAGCGTGGTCAGCAGGCTGGCGCCGAGCGCGCTGAGCCCGAGCTCCGAGCGGATCTCAGGCAAAAGCGCCGAAGCGCTTGAGAAGACCGGGCGCAGGTTGAAGGCGATCAGCACCAGGCTGGCGCCGAGCAGAAAACGATCGGCGGCGCCGCGCACCGGCGTTGCTTGTGGCGGTGGCCGGCTGCCGGCCTCGGCGTCGATTAGCAGGTCGTCGGCGGCGTCGAGTGCGTTGATATCGGTGGAGGGCATGGTCATGACAGGATCATCCGGTCGAGGGCGACGAGAACCGGCGCCATGAAGCGGCGCACCGCCGCATCCGCCTGGTCGGGATCGCCGGTTTCGATGGCGTCGACGATATCGGCATGCGCCTGCATATCCGGTTCGGGAATATCCTTGCCGAGCGTCGCCGCTATGGTATCGGCGATCGAAGCCGAGAAGAAATCGTAGATCTCGATCATCGCCCGATTGCCGGAAGCGGCGATGATGGCCTTGTGAAAGGCGAGGTCGCGTTCGATGAAGGCGGATTGATTGCCGCCGTCGTAACTGCCGCGTTCGGCAAGCAACTGGCGGAGCCCGGCAACCGTCGCCGGCGTCTTGCGGATTGCCGTCAGCCGGGCAGCCTCGACATCGAGCGCCAGGCGCGCCTCGAACTGGTCGCGCAGGCTGGCGCGCCGCGCCATCGTCAGCGGCCGGCCGGCATCGCTGGTCGAGCGGACATAGGTTCCCGAACCCTGCCGGGTTTCGAGATAACCCTGGGATACGAGAACCCGCACCGCCTCGCGCACTGTGCCGCGGCTGACGCAGAGTATCGCCGACAGCGAGGCCTCGTTCGGCAATTTCTCGCCGACCGCCCAGCGTTTGCCGAGAATGTCGCTGCGGATCGCCTCGATCGCCTCATCGGCGAGATTGGTCTTGCTGAGTGCACGCATCCTATTACTCACTAAGTCATCTGATGACTTAGTGAGTAATAGGATTTGATTGTTTCGTCAACGCGATCCCAGCAAGGCAATAAAAAAGGGCCGCCTCGGCGACCCTTTCCATGAGTTTGGCCTCTAACTGGCCTGGACTGTCTATGCAGCCCCAGGAAGGCGGGATTACAGCGAGGGCTGCCTCGCTTTCATCACTTCTCCCATGCCCGTTACGAGGTCCGAAATCTCATTAGACATTGGATCACCTTCCTTTCGTTCTGTTGCTGATGGCTCAAAGGTAGGCTGATTCGTCCGAGATGCAAGAAGAAATCCGCGCGGCGCCCTTCCTCGGCCAGCTCAGCTGTTCACAAGAGAAGACAAGCTTTCGCCGAATTTGAACATCCCAAGCGTCATGAAAGCGTCATCATGCGCTTGCAAACCGGCGCCGCGTTAAGCTGTTATTAGCCTCAGCGTTCGACAATTTAGAGCATTCCCGCCGATGCGGCGGCGGGTTCCGGAGCAAGAAGCCATGTGTCGCTGGGCAGCCTATCGCGGAGACCCTCTCTATCTCGAGGAGCTGGTATCCTCGCCCTGCCATTCGCTGATCGAGCAGTCCCATTGCGCCACCCGCGCCAAGACGGCGACGAACGGCGATGGCTTCGGCATCGCCTGGTATGGCGACAGGCCGGAGCCCGGCCGCTACCGCGATATCCTGCCGGCATGGTCGGATTGCAATCTGAAAAGCCTGGCCCGGCAGATCCGCTCGCCGCTCTTCCTCGCCCATGTCCGTGCTGCCACAGGCGGCGGCACGCGCCGCGACAACTGCCATCCCTTCACCCATGACACCTGGTCCTTCATGCACAACGGCCAGATCTCCGGCTTCGAACGCCTCCGCCGACCGATGGAGGCGATGCTGGACGACGAGCTGTTCAACGCCCGCGGCGGCACCACCGATTCCGAGCTAATGTTCCTGCTGGCGTTGCAGTTCGGCTTACGCGAGGAGCCGATCGCGGCGATGGCCGATATGGTCGGCTTCGTCGAGGACCTGGCTGAAAACATCATCGGCTCGATCCTGCTGCGCTTTACTGCAGCCTTCTCCGACGGCAATGCGCTCTATGCGATCCGCTATGCCACCGATCGCAAGGCGCCGACGCTCTATGCCTCTCCGGTGGGTGCCGGCTATTGCCTCGTCTCCGAGCCGTTGAACGACGATGGCGATGCCTGGGCGGAAATTCCGAACGGCAGCGCCGTCACCGTCGGCAAAAACGGCATCGACGTCTCCGACTTCCGGCCCGGAAAGCGAAGCGGCGCCAAGCCGCAGCGCGTGGCTATCTCAGCCTGAAACGCTAGGCCGTCAGCGACGCCGCCTGACTAGCGGAGCCGTTCGGCGATCAGCGCCGCCAGCCTTTCGGCAACCTCTTCCTTGGCCAGGTCAGGCCATTGCTCGACGCCGTCGCGGCGAATGAGTTTGACGCTGTTGCGGCTGCCGCCCATGATGCCGGTCGCAGGCGAAACGTCGTTGGCAACGATCAGGTCGGCGCCCTTCCGCTCGAGTTTAGCCTTCGCATTGCTTTCGACGTCCTGCGTCTCGGCGGCAAAGCCGATCACCAGCTTCGGCCGCATCGTGTGATGTCCCAGAGTTTTCAGGATGTCCGGGTTCTCGGTCAGCGCCAGCGTAGGAATGGATTCGCCGGGATGTTTCTTCAGCTTCTGGTCGGCGGCCGAGGCGACGCGCCAATCCGCCACCGCCGCGACCATCACCGCGACATCGGCCGGCAGCGCGGCCAGCACGGCATCGCGCATTTCCTCCGCCCGCTCGACATGCACGACATTGACGCCGACCGGATCGGCGATTGTCACCGGCCCCGATACCAGCGTCACCTCGGCCCCGAGCTTGGCAAGGGCTGCGGCGATCGCATGGCCCTGCCGGCCGGAGGAGCGGTTGGCGATATAGCGCACCGGATCGATCGGCTCGTGAGTCGGCCCCGACGTGACGATCGCCTTGCGCCCCCTCAGCGGCTTTTCTCCGTCGTCGAGCAGGGTTTCGGCGGCTGCGACGATCTCCAGCGGCTCCGCCATCCGGCCGAGCCCGGCCTCTTGGCTCTCCGCCATCTCGCCGGCCATCGGCCCGACGAAACGTACGCCGTCGGCTCTCAGCGTCGCCGCATTGCGCCGCGTCGCCGGATGCGCCCACATTCTGGGGTTCATCGCTGGTGCCGCCAGCACCGGTCTCGCGGTCGCCAGAAGCACGGTCGAGGCGAGATCGTCGGCAAGCCCGTTCGCCATCTTCGCCATCAGGTCGGCCGTGGCAGGGGCGATGATCACCAGGTCGCAGTCGCGCGCCAACCTGATATGGCCGACATCCTGTTCGTCCTGGCGCGAAAACAGATCGACGAAGACATGATCGGCCGCCAGCGCGCCGACGGCAAGCGGCGTGACGAATTCCTGCGCCCCCTTGGTCATCACCGGGCGCACGCTGGCGCCGCGCTCGCGTAGCCGGCGGATCAGATCCAGGCTCTTATAGGCGGCGATGCCGCCGGAGATGATGAGGAGGATGCGTTTTCCGCTGAGAGCCATGGCTTTCTTCCCGTCGCCTTATTGACCGGCCCCGACCCTAAGCCTTTGGCGGAGAACATGCAATCACAGGGACGACATGCATCGGCCGCAGCCGGCGAGTGCCGCCCCATTCATGACATCAGCCGTTATTTTTGTGGACTCAGAGGTTGCTCATCCCGCCGTCGATAACGAGTTCGCTGCCGACGATATAGGCGGCCTCATCGGAGGCGAGAAAGACGATCGTCTTCGCGACTTCGCTGGGGGTTCCGAAGCGGCCGACAGGAATCTGGGACTGGATCTCAGCGGTCATCGCCTTGGAATCGGCCTCCGACGCCCCGAGCTTGCTATAGAGCGGCGTGGCGATCGGACCCGGGCTGACGGCGTTGACGCGGATGCCGCGGCCGATGAGTTCGCCCGATAGCGTCTTGGCAAGCGTCAGCAACGCACCCTTCGTCAGGGAATAGACGCTGGAGTTCGGCATGCCGATATGAGCGTTGATCGAGGTATTGAGCACGATCGCCGCCTGCTTCGAAAAGATCGGCAGCAGCGACTGGATGAGGAAAAACGGCCCCTTGACGTTGATCGCCACCGACTTGTCGAAGGCGGCTTCGCTCCACTGTTCCAGCGGCCCGAATTCGGCGACGCCGGCATTGACGAAGAGGATGTCGAGCGTGCCGAAAGCCTCTCTCACTGTATCGGCGACGGCCTTCTGGCCGGTCGCATTGCCGGCATCGGCCTGGATGACGATCGCTTTGTCGCCGAGTTCGCGACGGGCGGTTTCGACGCTTGCGGCGCTGCTGCCGGTGACAACGACACGGGCGCCTTCGGCGATGAACTGGCGGGCGGTTTCGATGCCGATGCCGCTGGTGCCGCCGGTGATGAGGGCCTTCTTGTTCTGAAGACGTGACATGATGAAGTTCCTTCAATCGGATGTTGGGCCGCGGCCCGTTGTTGGTCAGTGGGAGGGTGCTCCGGAAGGAAAGGCCATCCATCCGGAGCGGGTAGTCGAGCTTGGCTTTCGTCAGGTGCGGGTGATCGAAGCGCCGCCATCGACCAACGATGCCGTGCCGGTGACGAAGCTCGCATCGTCGGAGGCGAGGTAGAGGACCGAGCGGGCCAGTTCCTCAGGGGCTGCGACGCGCTTCAGCGCATGCAGGTTGGTGACGAAGGCCTGCTTGTCTGGCGTATCGTTCATGTCCCGGTACATGTCGGTATCGACCGCACCCGGCAGGATGGCATTGACGCGCACGCCCTGCTGGCCGAATTCGGCGGCCAGCGCCTGCGTCAGGCCGATCAGGCCGGATTTGCTGGCGGCATAGGCGGCCACGCCGGGAAAGGCGAAGCTGTAGCCGACGAAGGTCGAGGTGAAGATCACCGAGCCGCCGCCATTCTTCACCATTTCACCGATCTGATGTTTGGCAGCGAGGAAGGAGGCGGTGAGATTGATCGCCAGCGCGTCGCTGAAGCCTGTTTCCGAAACAGCCGTGCTCGGCCCGGCTTCGCCGAGCGTGCCGGCATTGTTGAAGGCGATATCGAGCTTGCCGTAGTTGGTCACGGCGGTCGCGACCAGCGCCTTATGGTATTCTTCCGACCGGACGTCGCCGGCAACCGCAACGGCGTCGCCGCCCTCCGCCTTGATCTCTGCGACGAGGCTGTCGAGTTCGCGCTGGCGACGGGCGCCGACGACGACCTTGGCGCCTTCGGCGGCAAAGAGCTTTGCCGTGACGCGGCCGATGCCGGAGCTTGCGCCGGTCACGATCGCGACCTTGTTGTTCAAGCGGTTCATCTTTCCATCTCCTGTGTTTGATCAGAGGCGGCCCTGCCGCCCTTCCGTTGACAGGAAGATGGCATTTTCCGTTCGTTCGGATTAGTCTCCAGATTGGGGAATTCGAATTCGGAAAGACCGAACGATGATCAGGATCGAAGGCATTGCGGCTTTTGTCGCTGTGGTCGAGGCAGGCTCGGTCAGCGAGGCGGCTCGGCGGCTGCGGCTTTCCAAATCCGTCGTCAGCGAACGGTTGGCAGAGCTTGAGAAGTCGCTCGGCGGCGTGCTGCTGCATCGGACGACGCGCAAGCTCACCTTGACGGAGGATGGCGCCGTCTTCCTGGAGCGCGCCGGCCGCATCGTCCGGGAGATCGACGAGGCCGCCGCCGATATGGCGGAGCGGCGCGGAACATTGTCGGGCCCGATCCGCATTGCCGCCCCTGTCACCTTCGGCCGCATGCATCTCGGTCCGGCGCTTTATCCCTTCCTTGTCGAACATCCCGACATCGAACTCACCCTCGATATCGATGATCGGCGCGTCGACGCGTCCTCGGACGGCTATGACGCCGTCATCCGCAACGGCCCGATCGCCGATAGCCGGCTGGTCGCTTGGAAGCTGACGCGCAGCCGCCGCCTGCTCTGCGCCTCGCCGGATTACCTCGCGCGCCGGGGCATGCCGTCGTCGCTGGCCGATCTGAACAGCCATCGCGGCATCTTCTACACCAATCGCGGCGTTGCCGACTGGCGTTTCCAGACGCCCGAGGGTGCGATCGTCGTCCGGGCGAAACTGGGGCTCGGCATCAATAATGGCGACATGCTGCGCGACGCCGCGATTGCCGGCCTCGGCATCGCCCTGCTGCCGGCCTTCATCGCCGGCCCGGCCATCCGCGAGGGGCAGCTTGCAGAAATCGATGTCGGCCACAGCCCGGAGGCCGAGTTCATCTATATGGCCCATCCCGAAGGCCGAAACCCCTCGGCCAAGCTGCGGGCCATCGCCGATCACCTGAAGAAGAGCTTCGGCGATCCGCCCTATTGGGATTTGGTGGCGGACTCATGAATTCGGCAGGGGATGAAAATATGCCGGCAGCGCATGCCGTGAAGACCTCCGGAAAAACCGTGATCCCAGCAGAGAAGGTCTATCTCAAGCGGGGCGCCGGCGCTTATCGCCGCGCCAGCCTGGCGCTTTTCCTCTCCGGCTTTTCCACCTTTTCGCTGCTCTATTGCGTGCAGCCGCTGCTGCCGGTCTTTTCGCAGGAATTCTCCGTCAGTCCGGCCGAAAGCTCGCTGTCCCTATCGCTCTCCACCGGCTTCCTGGCGGTCGCCATCGTCTGTGCCGCCGCCCTCTCGGAAGGTCTTGGCCGCTGCAGCCTGATGTCGATCTCGCTTGTTGGTGCGGCATTGCTGACGATCGCCACGGCTTTTGCCCCGGACTGGCACCTGCTGCTTGTCATCCGCGCCCTGCAGGGCCTCGTTCTCGGCGGCGTGCCTGCCGTCGCCATGGCCTATCTCGCCGAGGAAATCGATCCGCGCGGCCTGGGTGCCACTATGGGCCTCTATGTCGGCGGCACGGCCTTCGGCGGCATGTCCGGCCGTGTGCTGACCGGCGTCCTCGCCGAATATTTCAGCTGGCGGCCGGCGCTTTTCATCATCGGCGCTATCGGCCTTGCCGCGGCGATCGGCTTCATCGCCCTGCTGCCGCCGTCACGGAATTTCGTCCGCCGGCCGGGCTTCGACCCGCGCTTCCATGCGAAAGCTTGGTTCGGCCATCTTGCCAATCCGGCGCTGCCCTTCCTCTTCGCCATCGCCTTCCTGGCGATGGGCTCCTTCGTGACCATCTACAATTATGCCGGTTTCCGTCTGGTGGCGCCGCCCTACGGCCTCAACCAGACCGAACTCGGCCTGATTTTCACCGTCTATCTCTTCGGCATCGGCGCCTCCTCGATCGGCGGCCTCATCGGAGACCGGATCGGGCATTTTCGCGTGCTTCTCTTCGGTCTCGCGCTGACCGCCAGCGGCTGCGCGCTGACGCTCTTCGCCCCGCTTCCATCAATCATCCTCGGCATCATCGTGCTCACCACCGGTTTCTTCATGAGCCATTCCATCGCCAGCGGCCTTGTCGGCAAGCTGGCGCGCGGTACAAAGGGGCATGCCTCGTCGCTCTATATGCTGGCCTACTATGTCGGCTCCAGCCTGATGGGCTCGGCCGGCGGCTGGTTCTTCGCGGTCGAAGGCTGGGCGGCTGTCGTCATCTTCACGCTTGCCATGCTGGCGCTGGCCTTTATTTCAGCCTGTGTCGCCCGGCACCTCGCGAAAGGAAAAGAATGATCCGCATAGACCGTCTCGATCATCTCGTGCTGACCGTCGCCGATATCGCAGCCACCTGCGATTTCTACGCCCGCATCCTCGGCATGTCGGTCGAAACCTTTGCGGAAGGCCGCAAGGCGCTGAAATTCGGCCGCCAGAAGATCAATCTGCATCAAGCCGGGCACGAATTCGATCCCAAGGCAAGGCATCCGATCCCTGGCTCCGGCGACCTCTGCTTCATCACCGGGACGCCGCTTGCCGATGCCATCGCCGATCTGCAGGCCGCAGGCGTTGCGATCGAAGAAGGCCCGGTCGAGCGCACCGGCGCGACCGGCCGTCTACGCTCGGTCTATTTCAGGGATCCCGACGGCAATCTTATCGAAGTTTCGAATCTGATCGATTGATGCTCCTGCTGAGCAGGCTGCTCTTCCACAGCTGTCGCAAAGTCGGGATCAACGGGGCCGGTCACGTCGGCAAGCCATTCCCAACCATCGGAAATCGGCTCCAGGATGATCGCGCGCCCCTGGCGTCTGATCGCGACGGTATCGCCAGCGAAGCGGAATTGCTTGGGCAGTCGGACGGCCTGGGAGCGCCCGGACCAGAAGATCTTTGCTGTTTCCATGTCATGGCCCCGATGAGATATGACAATGATTGCAGCATTCGCGATCCAGTTCAACCAAGCCTTATATACGGCACGTCCTTCTTCGCCACCTCGTCCAGCGCGTCCTCATAACCGGCGTCGGCGTAACGCATGACGCCAAGCGCCGTATCGTTGGTCAGCGCATGGTCGAGCCGCTCGTCCGCGGCATCGGTGCCGTCGGCGACGACGGTGACGCCGCAGCTGGTCATGTAGCCGGCATAGCCGCCGCCGCCGGAATGGACGACGACGAGATCGGCCATCGAGGAGCAGAGCATCATCGCATCGATCAGCGGCCAGTCGGCGATCGCGTCGGAGCCGTCCTTCATCCGCTCGGTCATGATATTGGGGTGCGCCATGGCGCCGGCATCGAGATGGTCGCGCGAGAAGGCGACCGGGCCTTTGAGTTCGCCGTCTGCGACCAGCGCATTGACGCGCCGTGCAAGGGCGGTGCGTTCGCCGTGGCCGAGCCAGGCAATACGGGCCGGAAGCCCCTCGAAGGGAACGTGCTCGCGCGCCAGCCGGATCCAGTTGGTGATGATCTTGTTGTCGGGAAACATGTCGAGCAGCAGGTCGTCGATGCGGGCGATATCGCTCTCCTCGCCTGACAGAGCCATCCAGCGGAACGGGCCGATTGCTCGGGCAAATAGCGGCCTGAGATAGGCTTCGGTGAAGATCGGGATGTCGAAGGCGTTGGTGACGCCGCCCTCCTTCGCCTGCGTGCGGATCAGGTTGCCGTTGTCGAAGACTTCGGCGCCCTTCTTCTGGAATTCCAGCATTGCGTTGACATGCTCGACGATCGAGGCGCGGCTCGCGGCCATCAATTGCCCCTGGCCGTCGTCGCGCAGCCCCTTGACCTGATCGAGGCTCATGCCCTTCGGCACATAACCGTAGACGAGGTCGTGCGCCGAGGTCTGGTCGGTGACGATGTCGGGCACGATGCCGCGCCGGGCGATTTCGGGATAGACCTCGGCGGCATTGCCGACGAGCCCGACGGAAAGCGCCCGCTTGTCCTTCACCGCCCTGTCGATCATCTGCAGAGCGGTATCGAGGTCCGGCGCGATCTCCTGGAGATAACCGATCTGCTGGCGTTTGCGGGCGCGTTCCGGATCGATGTCGATGCAGAGGATCGCCGCCCCCGCCATGCGGCCGGCGAGCGGCTGCGCGCCGCCCATGCCGCCGAGGCCGGCCGTCAGCACGAACCGGCCGAGGAGATCGCCGCCGAAACGCCGTTCGGCAATGCGCATGAAAATCTCATAAGTGCCCTGGATAACGCCCTGGCTGCCGATATATTGCCAGGCACCGGCCGTCAGCCCGCCCCAGCAGATCAGTCCCTTGCGCTGCAGCTCGTAGAACACCTCGGCCTTTGCCCATTGCCCGACAATATTGCAGTTCGCCATGATGACGAGCGGCGCCTTGGCATGCGTTCGCACCAGACCGATCGGCTTGCCGGACTGGATGAGCAGCGTCTGATCCTCGTCCATCTCGGTCAGCGCCTTGACGATGCCTTTATGCGCCGCCCAGTTGCGGGCGGCCTTGCCGAGCGCGGCATAGACGATCAGGTTTTCGGGATCCTCGCCGACAGCAAGCACGTTCTCCAGAAGCCGCAGCAGCGCCTCCTGCCGCCAGCCCTTGGCGCGCAAATCCGGCCCGCCGGGAATCGGAAATTTCGGATGACGTGGATTGGCCTTCGGCATCGTGGGTTCCTCGCTTGGTTTGCTTTTTTCCCTTCACCCCTGCCGGGGGTCCGAAGGACGGGTCGAGACCTGTGGCTCGACCCCGGTCAGTGGCCCGAAGGGTCGGAGGAGGGGGCCGCATGGCAGGACTCCTATGTTGCCCTTCGCTTGCGCTCAGTGCATTCGCGGCCTTGCCGCTCACCCCCCTCATCTGTCCTTCGGACATCTTCTCCCCGCTGGGGAGAAGAAGGAATGGCGTCACTTGCCCGGCAGCGATTCCACATGGGCAAGCGCCGCATCGAGCAGGCGCCGTCTCAGGGCATCGTCGCCGTAAGCCTCGGCGGAGGCGCGCAGCCAGCCGTGCATCACCCGCTCGCCCATCAGCATCTGGATCACGCCGGGCAGCGCCAGCGCCCAGCCGTCATTGCCCTTGCCGAGACGGACGAGCATGCCGTCACTGCGCGCGCCGCAGAGTAGATTGCCGTTCAGCAGGAAGGCCCGGCCGCCGAACATGGACTTTTCACTGAGGCCAGGCCGATCGCCGAATTCCTCACGCAGCAGTTCTTCAAGGCCGGGATCGCGTGCCATGGCTCAGGCCTTCGTTTCGAGTGCATAGCGGGCGATCTCGATCCCCATCGCCTTTTCGACGACGGGATAGACGGTGGGATCGAGGACGCTTGCCGAGAGCGGAATGATCTCCTTCGGCACATGCAGGATGAAGACAGGCATGCCCTCCTTGAGCTGGCCGACGCTGAGCGGCTCGCCCTCCGGCGACAACGTGGTGATCACCGCCGGAAAGGTCGCAAGCCGCCCGCCATCCGCATCGTCCACCGCCATATATTCGTTCATCACATGCAGCGTCACCGATTTTGCGCCTGTGCCGACGGTGACCGTGCCGATGTCGAAGGCTTCCTTGGTGTAATCGACGTCCTTCCGGGCAATGACGCCCTCGGCGAGGATGTGGCCGCCCGTCGTCTTGCAGATCGCGTCGATGACACCAGATCCGCCTCTTTTCTCCGCCGCGATGATCGCCTCGCCGAGCGCAAGCGCCATCGAGATGCCGCCGAGCGCGGCATGGCTGCGGACATAGGAAGCCCTGAGCGGATTGCGGCAGCTGGCGATGAAACCGCCGGATTGATCGGCGGCGGCCCGCAGCACCGGCGATATCTTCGCCGTCGCGCCCTTCACCACCAGCTCGATATAACGGTTTTCGGCGCGATTGCCGCCGACGGCGGTCTGGATCATCGGCTCGGGCGAGCCGGCCATGCCGATCGAGCCCATGTCGCCTGTGGGATGGGCGCGGATATCGCCGACCGCATCGACCACCTTGGTGCCGAGGATCGCCGATGGCAGCCAGCCGTTCAGCGTCGAGGATTTCCCGTTCTGGCCGATGATCAGCCCGGAAAGCCTTTCGCCCAGCGCCTCCTGCAGCAGTTGCACGGCCTTCACATAATCGATGCCCTGCATTTCCCAAGGCGTGGTGGAGGCCGGCGCGCCGATTGCCGCCGCCGTGGCGATCCACTCCTCGTCCTTCAGTTCGTCGATCGAAACCAGCTCCGGCCTGCCGACATTGACGGCCGCAAGCCCAAGCATGCGCCCGTGATCGGCCCAGCCGCCGCCGCCGGCGGCATAGACGGAGCCGCCCTTGACGGCGGCTTCCACGTCCTTCTCAACCAGTATGCGTCCCATTCGCCTTCTCCTGATCCGAGCTTTTGTCCATCTCGCGCACCGCCTCGAAAAGCACGGCGGCGCCGAGTGCGATATCGTCATTCTCAGCCCACTCATCGGCCGAGTGGCTGCGGCCGTCCCGGCAGGGAACGAAGATCATCGCCGCCGGCGCCACCTTGGCGATCCAGGCGGTATCGTGTCCCGCGCCGGATGCCATGCGCCGATGTTTGGCGCCGACACGGACGCAGGCAGCTTCCAGCGTCGCAAGCAGCCCGGCATCAGCAGGCGTCGGCAGATTGTCGGAAACCCGGTTCGGCGCCTTGATCGCCACGCCGCAGGCCGTCGCCAGTTTTTCGACATGGCCGCCGAGCCAGCGGCAGAAAGCCTCCATGTCGGCGCGGATTTCCGCCCGCCCGTCGATCAACAGCACCACCTTCGACGGCACGACATTGGCGGAATTCGGCTCGATCCGGAATTCGCCAACCGTCGCCGCGAAGTGTCCCGGCGTTTTGGCAAGCTCGGCGGCGGCATTGCGGATATCGAGCACGAGTTGTGAGGCCGCCACCAGCGCGTCCGCTCGCCGGTCCATCGGCGTCGTGCCGGCATGGTCGGCCCGCCCCTCGACGATGATCTCGATACGGGTGATGCCCGCGATCGCGGTGACGATGCCGATATCCTCCCTTTCGGCTTCGAGCACCGGCCCCTGTTCGATATGCAGCTCGAGGAAGCCTGCTATATCGGGCCGCTTCTGCTGCCCCAGAACGCTCGGCCTGCCGCCCACCTGCACGATGCCTTCGGCGAGGTCGCGCCCATCGCTGACGCGCGAAAGCCAGGCCTCCGGCAATTGCCCGGTCATGCCGCGGCTGCCGATGCAGGACACGCCGAAGATGCTCACCTCCTCGGCAAGGAAGTCGACGATCTCCAGATCGTGGTCGAGCTCGATAGCCTGGTCGCCAAGCGCGCGTGCCACCTCAAGCGCCGAAATCACCCCGGCAATGCCGTCGAAGCGGCCGCCGTCCGGTACCGTATCGGAATGCGAACCGAGCATGATGGTGCCGAGCCATGGTTTGCGGCCGGTGCGCCGGCCGATCAGATTGCCGGCGGCATCGATCCGCGTTTCCAGCCCCGCCGCCTTCATCCGCGCTTCGATATAGGCCCGACCTTCGAGAAAGAGCGGCGAGAAAGCCCGCCGCGTCCAGGGATGCCCCGGCTCGGTGATTGCGGCCAGCGCCTCGATATCCCCGGCGATCCGGCCGGCATTGACGGGCAGATTGCGGCTCATGCACCGGCTCCCGCAATGACCTGGCGCGGCAGCGGCCGGACGAACCGGCCGCTGCCGGGCTCGGCCAGCACCTTCCCGCCCTCGGCAATCTTTTCGCCTCTGAGATAGGTTGCCGAGACGGTCCAGGGCAGGCGAATGCCCTTATAGGGGCTCCAGCCGACGACATTGTTGCCGCTCGCCGCGGCATCATAGATGCTCTCCCGCGGCTCCAGCACTGTTATATCGGCGTCCTTGCCAGGGGTCAGCGCTCCCTTGACATGGTCGAGCCGGAAATGCCTGGCTGGATTCTCCGCCATCAGCCGGGCTGCCCATGTCAGCGGAATGCCGCGTTCGCTGGCACCCTTGACGAACAGCGGCACCATCACCTCGAGGCCGGGAACACCCGACGCGTTGGCGAGCATGTCGGGGTTGGTCTTGCGATTTTCCGACCAACTGACGTGATCGGTGGAAACCAGCCAGACATCGCCGTCGGCGACTTTCCGCCACAGCGTCTCCACCTCGGCGCGCGGCCGCACCGGCGGATTGATCTTCGCCTTGCCGCCGAGGCGCTTCACGTCGTTCTCTTCGTCGAGCGTCAGATAATGGATGCAGCACTCGACCGTCGCGTCAAAACCGTCGCGGCGATAGGCGCGGGCGATATCGTAGCCGCGGCCGAGCGAGCAGTGCACCACATGCGCCGGGCAGTGGGTCACGGCGCCGGTCTCGAAGATCGTATGCATCGCCAGCAGCTCGGTAATCGGCGGCCGCGACAGGCCGTGCGCCCGCCAATCGGTGATGCCGCTTGCCTTCACCTGCTCCACATAGCTGCGCACCGCCTCGTCGTCTTCATTGTGCACGCCTGCCGTCAGCCCCGTCGGCGCGATTGCCGCAAAGCAGGCGTCGAGCAGGGCAGGGGGAATGCGCGGAAAACGTTTTGGGTCGGTGCCGAAGGTCGAGAATTTGAAGGCTGCGACGCCTGCCTCGACCATCTCGGCAATCCGCGCCGGGCCTTCGTCCGGATCGATGGTGCCGTAAAGCGCGAAGTCGACGCGCGCCTGCGGTCCGGCATGGTCGATCTTGCGTCTGACCGCCGCCGCCGAGCAGACGAGATCGCCCTCGTCATAGGGCATGTCGACAATCGTGGTAACGCCGCCGGCGGCTGCCGATCGCGTCGACCAGATGAAATCCTCTTGGTCTTTCTGGGAAAGCGAATGCACCTGGGCGTCGATGGCGCCGGGCAGGATCAGCGCTTTGCCGAGCAGATGCCGTTCGCGCGCCGCAGGCGGCACGCCGAGGCCGACCTCGGCAATCTTGCCGTCGCGCGCGGCGACATAACCCGCTTCGAGAATGCGGTCCGGCAGCACCACCGTGCCCTGCAGAACGAGATCGAAATCCATGCCGATTCCCTTCCTAAGCTGAAATCAGAGGCTCCTGGCGGGTCAGCCGCTCCTCGATGCGCTCCAGCGAGCCGAGCGCGAAGAAATCGTCGAAGGAGGCGATCGGGACCTGCTCGGTCAGCTTCGAGAGAAACTCGTCCGAGCCGAGTTCCTCCTCGATCGCTTCCACCTCGGCCGAAAGCGGCCGGTCGACGATATAGAAATCTGCATGTTTGCGCACCACCTCGTAGAGCATGGCGGCGACACCCTTCGGTTCATCGCCGAGAATGTCGATCGCCTGGGCCGACAGCAGCGCCTCGAGCGCCGCCAGGCGCTTCAGCGCCTGCATCTGCCGCTCGAAACGCTCGATCACCAGCGGCAGGAAGGCCGCTTCGTCCTCCAGCCCGGCCGCCACCACCAGCGACTGCGCCGAAACCGGATTGGACATCGACAGCACGCGCGAAAAAATCTCGCCGGCGAGCTTGATGATCGGCCCGAAACCGGTGGCGATCCGCCCCGGCGGCACGAGATTGACCGGCAGGTCGCGCCGCTGGCCGTTGCCGAGAATGACGCAGCGGTTGAAGGCATTGCGCGCCGCATGCGCCATGCAGAGGGCTGCCGATTCGAGCAGGATCGTCACATCGAGTGGTAGCGAGCCGCCCGACGTCATCACCCGTCCTTCCACAACGACGGGATTATCGTCGGAGCGCCCGGTGGCGGCTAGGATCTTGTGGCCGGTCGACAGCAGGTTCTCGATCACCGCGCCGAACACCTGGGCGATCATCCGCAGGCTGAGCGGATCCTGCACATGCGTTGCCACAGGCCAGTTCCAGTCGTCGGAGGCATTGCAGAGCCAGGCGCCGATCAGCGCCTCGCGCGCCGTGCCGACATGGCGGACGGCCTTCCAGGGATCACGGGACGCGCCGAGCGCGCCGGCCGCCATCATCGCCGTCGCCAGCAGAATGCGGATCGAAGCGGCGGCATTGCGCGTGGTTTCGGCTGCCGCCGCAAAGCTCACCGCATTGATGCTGAGCGAGGCGAGGCTGTCGCGCGGCGCCATCCGCACCGGCTGCAGCCCGGCCGCCCGGAAGGCGTCGGCCGCCTGCATCCGCTGGCCGCGATAGACCGCTTCGCCGACGCCGGTCAGCACCGCGCCGATCTGCCCCATCAGCCCGATGTCGGCGCAGCCGATCGAGCCGGTGCGGCGTACGACCGGGATGAGATCGGCTTCGAGCATGGTGATATAGGCCTGAATCAGTTCCGGCGTGCAGCCGACCTGGCCGGTCAGCGCCGTATTGACGCGGATCGCCATGGCGTTGCGCACGACGTTGCAGGAAAAGGGGGTGCCGGTGCCGAAATGATGGGCGCGCACCAGCCCGAGATTGAAAGTGTCGAGTTCGTCGGCTGACCACTCGACATCCTTCATGGCGCCGACGCCGGTCGTCGAGCCGTAGACGGGCATGCCGGAGGCGATCGCATCCTCGACGATCTCGCGGGCGATGGCGATGCGGGCCATGCCGGTTGCCGAAGCCGAAATCGTCGCCTTGCCTGCACCGATCGCCGCCATCTCGGCAAAACCGAGCGGTCGTCCGGAAAGTTCGATGCCAGGGCGTTCGTGCTGCATGTGCCGTATCTCCTAAACTGCGAGACTAAGCGAGCCCTCCCTAAGATGGGATATCCTAAATGCCGAACACAGCATGTTATCGAAAGACGGTCAGCTCAGCATCCAGGCAATATAGAGAAGCGTCAATGCGATGATCCACAGCGCAATCCTGGCCGAACGGTTATGCCGCGCCTCGGCCTTGCCGATCGCTTCGGCCGTCTCAGCGTCGAAGCGCAGACCGTGTTCGCTCATATGCAGGAGCTGGTGATGGAATTTTTCGGTCTTCGCCGCAATTTCCGGCACGGCTTCGGCGAGCTTCACGGCCGCCTTCAGCCCGTCCTTCAGATCGGTGGCGATCCGCTTCGGGCCGAGATTGTTGCGGATCCAGTCGCCGACCACAGGTTCGGAGGCCTTCCACATGTTGAAGCGTGGGTTGAGCATGCGCGACACGCCTTCGACCACCACCATGGTCTTCTGCAGCATCACCAGTTCCGGCCGCGTCGCCATGTCGAAGAGCTCGGTCACTTCGAACAGCAGCGTCAACAGCTTGCCCATCGAGATCGTCTCGGCCGGCTGTCCGTGGATCGGCTCGCCGATCGCCCGGATCGCCTGGGCAAAGCTCTCGACATTGTGGTGTCCCGGAACATAACCGGCCTCGAAATGCACCTCGGCAACGCGGATATAATCGCGGGTGATGAAGCCGTAGAGGATTTCGGCGAGGAAGCGCCGTTCCTTTTTGCCGAGCCGCCCGACAATGCCCATGTCGACGGCGACGATCATGCCGTCGGCATCGACGAAGAGATTGCCCGGATGCATGTCGGCGTGGAAAAAGCCGTCGCGCAGCGTATGGCGCAGGAACGACTGGATCAGCGTATCGGCAAGCAGGTTGAGATCGTGGCCGGCCGCCCGCAGACCCTCCACATCGGACATCCTCGTGCCGTCGATCCACTCCATGGTGATGACGTCGCGGCCGGTGCGCTCCCAGTCGACCTTCGGCACTCGGAAGCCGGGATCCCTCTCGGTATTTTCGGCGATCTCGGAAAGCGCTGCGGCCTCCAGGCGAAGATCCATCTCCACCTTCGTCGTCTGTTCCAGCGTCTTCGTCACCTCGACCGGCCGCAGCCGCCGGCTGGAGGCTAGGAAACGCTCCTGCATATGGGCAACGAGATACATCGCCTCGATGTCATGGGCAAAGCGCTGGCGCACGCCCGGCCGCACGATCTTGACGGCGACCTTCTTGCGGCCCTCTGATGTCTCGACCTCGGCCGGATGCACCTGGGCGATCGAGGCGGCGGCGATCGGATCGCCGAAGCTGGCATAGAGTTCGCCGATCGGCCGTCCGAGCGATCCCTCGATATTGGCCTTGGCGGCGGCCGCGGGAAAGAAGGCCATCCGGTCCTGAAGCTGCGACAGGTCGTTGGCGAATTCGACGCCGACGACATCCGGCCGGGTCGCCAGGAACTGGCCGATCTTCACATAGGAGGGGCCCAGCCGCTCGACGGCCTGCGCCAATCGGTCGCTGCGCTTTTGATGCCGTGCCTTGCTTCGCTCGAAAATCGTCACGAAGGATTTGGCAAGCGCGATCGGCGGCGGCAGGCCTTCGGACGGAAGAGCTGATACGACGCCCTCACGCACGAGCACCCAGCCGACGCGCCAAAGGCGGAAATAGGCTCCGAAAGTGCTCATGCAGTTTTGCCTGCTTGCGAAGGCGTGGCCAATTTCTCCACCCTCATTCCTCAGAGCTTCCAGCCGGAATGAAGGGCGGCGATGCCGCCGGTATAATTGGTATAGCTGACGCGCGAAAAGCCGGCATGGCGGATCATTGCCGCGAAATTCTCCTGGTTCGGGAACTTGCGGATCGATTCCACCAGATATTGGTAGGGTTCGGCATCACCGGTGATCGCCTTGCCGAATTGCGGAATGGCATTGAACGACCAGGCGTCGTAGATCTTGTCGAGAAGCGGCATGTCGACTTCGGAAAATTCCAAGACCAGCAAACGCCCGCCGCGCTTCAACACGCGATAGGCCTCAGACAGCGCCACATCGATCCGCGGCACGTTGCGGATGCCGAAGGCGATCGTATAGGCGTCGAAGCTGGCCGCCTCGAAGGGCAGTTCCTCGGCATTCGCCTCGACGAAGGTGAGATTGCCGGAAAGCTTCTTCTTTTCCGCCCGCTCGGCCCCGACGCCGAGCATCGAGCCGTTGATATCGAGCACGGTCGCATGCGCCTGCCTGCCGGAAGCCTCGACGATGCGGAAGGCGATGTCGCCGGTGCCGCCGGCAACGTCCAGCACCTTGTAACCCGGCTCCTTGCGCGGATTGAGCGCCGAAATCATCGCATCCTTCCAGGCGCGATGCATGCCCATCGACATGACGTCGTTCATGATGTCGTAGCGCTTGGCGACCTTGTGGAACACCTGGTTGACCAGGCCCTGCTTCTCGCCGTCAGACACCTCACGGAAGCCATAGGAGGTCTCCATGCCGCCATCGGCGGAGGTGCGGCTTTCTGACATCAGACTGCTCCATTCCTTAAGATTCGGGCGCGGCGGCCATAGCGAAAGACCGCGCGCGACGTTATCACTGGGCCGCGCTCTCGGCGGCACCCTGGCGCTATAGCGCACATCGTCGTCGGTTGAAACACGTTAGACATAGATGGGTTAAGATGCCGGAATTGCCAGAAGTCGAGACGGTGAAACGCGGCCTGGCGCCGGCGATGGAGGGGGCTCGTATCGCGAAGCTGGAACTGCGCCGCGGCGATCTGCGCTTCCCCTTTCCCGATGCTTTCGCCGACAGGGTTTCCGGCCGCACCATCGTCAGCCTCGGCCGCCGCGCCAAATATCTTCTGGTCGATCTCGACGACGGCAACACGCTGATTTCCCATCTCGGCATGTCCGGTTCTTTCCGTATCGAAGAGCGTCGCATCGAAGAAGGTGCCGCCTCCGCCACGCCGGGCGAATTCCATCACCTCCGGTCGAAGGACGAGAAACACGATCACGTCGTCTTTCATCTGGAAGGTTCGGGCGGCCCGCGGCGGGTCGTTTACAACGACCCGCGCCGTTTCGGCTTCATGGATATGGTGGGGCGTGCCGATCTCGCCGCCCATCCCTTCTTCCGCGACCTCGGCCCGGAGCCGACGGGAAACGAGCTTGGCGCCGCCTATCTCGCCGAACGCTTCCGCGACAAGGCGCAGCCGCTCAAGAGCGCGCTCCTCGACCAGAAGAATATTGCCGGTCTCGGCAATATCTATGTCTGCGAGGCTCTGTGGCGGGCGCATTTGTCGCCGGCCCGCGCCGCCGGCACGCTGGTGACCGCAGGCGGCCGGCCGAAGGAACAGCTTAACCTGCTCGTCGCCGCGATCCGCGAGGTCATTGCCGATGCGATCGCCGCCGGCGGCTCGTCGCTGCGCGATCATATTCAGACCGACGGGTCGCTCGGCTACTTCCAGCATTCCTTCTCCGTCTATGATCGCGAAGGTCAGGCTTGCCGCACGCCGGGCTGCGGCGGTACGGTCGCCCGTATCGTCCAGGCGGGCCGCTCCACCTTCTATTGCGCCACCTGCCAGAAATAAGAGAGAAACGGGAGAACAGCATGGCCTATGAGACCCTGATCGTCGAAACCCGAGGCAATGTCGGCCTCGTCAGGCTGAACCGCCCGCAGGCGCTGAACGCCCTGAATTCCACCGTGCTCAAGGAGTTGAAGCAGGCCTATGTCGCCTTCCATGCCGACGAGGCGGTGGGCGCGATCGTGCTCACCGGTTCCGAGCGCGCCTTTGCCGCCGGAGCCGATATCAAGGAGATGCAGCCGCTTGCCTTCGCCGATATCTATAAGAGTGATTTCATCGGCGGCTGGGATGAGGTCGCCAAGGCCCGCAAACCGGTGATCGCTGCCGTCAGCGGCTTTGCCCTCGGCGGCGGCTGCGAGCTCGCCATGATGTGCGATTTCATCATCGCCTCGGAGACGGCGAAGTTCGGCCAGCCGGAAATCACCCTCGGCGTCATTCCCGGCATGGGCGGTTCGCAGCGGCTGACGCGCGCCGTCGGCAAGGCGAAGGCCATGGATCTGATCCTGACCGGCCGCATGATGGATGCGGCGGAGGCCGAACGCTCGGGACTCGTTTCGCGTGTGGTGGCGCCCGAGCGTCTTCTCGACGAGGCTTTCGCCGCGGCCGAAAAGATTGCCTCGCTTTCTCAGCCTTCGGTCCTGATGGCCAAGGAGGCGGTCAACCGCGCCTTCGAGACGACACTGGAAGAGGGTTTGCGTTTCGAGCGCCGGCTGTTCCACAGCCTCTTTGCCACCGACGACCAGAAAGAAGGCATGGCGGCCTTCGTCGAGAAGCGCAAACCGGCTTTTACGCACCGTTGAATGCTTTTAGGCGGTTCCCGCTGCAAAGCTTGAAAATCCGCGTTGACGTGGGCCGGCTTTAGAGTTATATGCCCGCCCACGGTTCGGAAAGCCGGTTTGGTTTTCCGCGATTGCTCCCGCATTGCTGGATTTTGTGGCCGCAGGGCCCGCGGTAATGGCGGAGTTTGTTCGAATTCTTGAGAGAGGCATCCATGGCCAATACAACTTCGGCGAAAAAAGCGACCCGCAAGATCGCCCGCCGTACCGACGTCAATAAGGCTCGTCGCTCGCGCGTTCGTACTTTCGTTCGCCAGGTCGAAGAGGCTATCGCATCCGGCGACGCCGCCAAGGCGAAGGAAGCTTTCCTGGCCGCTCAGCCCGAGCTTGCCCGCGCCGCCAGCAAGGGCGTGCTGCACGCCAACACGGCATCGCGCAAGGTCTCGCGTCTGGCCGCTCGTGTGAAGGCTCTTTCGGTCACCGCGACAGCGTAATCTTCCATTAACGACCTCTTCGTTATGATTAGCCCGGTAATTTTACCGGGCTTTTTCGATTCCGCCGATCAGCTCCTGTATGGTTAATCTCACGACAGTTTCGTGTCAGCGCCATGACAGGAAAAAGCATTTAAAAACAAAAACTTGCGCAAGGATGCTTCGACACTGCGCGACTCTGCCCCACGCTTCCGTGACCAGGGGGGAGTCAAGAAGATTTTTATTTTTTTTCTTTCCATGCGTGTCAAAATAGCCCGAACGGGGAATCTCCTTGATTCAAAAGCGATTCTTTTTTGACGGTGGTGTGACGCCCGAAAAGGGTGGGCGGAGTCAATGGCCGCTTCTTAATTTTGCGTAAAATTCATCGTTGATATTGCCTTTTGATCCTGCCTAAATGGCCTCCAACAAAGGGCGCGGACATCACCTGCAGAGGCTCGGTCTTAACTGCCACGTCGGCAGGGCGATAAGTTTGTGCCATTTGTTACGGAGCCTTGCGCTTCCGTTTTTTCAAGCACTTGACGGATTTGGGCCGTAACGTGGCTGTTACGGGCAGGGATGTTTTGTGTCTTCGGCAGCCACACGTTTAAGGCGAGGTCGCCGGAGAAGGTTAAAGTAATATTGCGTTCGGGCTGGTCGGCCGAAAACGAGGATCGACCGCCAGCCTGGCACGGAAAGCCGATGAAGGTTGCCGCATGACTGCGGTCCCTGCAACGGAATTTTGTGCCGGTCCCTTCGGGGGCAGTGTTTGAGTGAACCGGCAGGCAAGCGGCTTCATGAGGATGCCGTCAGCTCGCCAAAGCGGGGAATAATCGGGCGGCTATTTTAGCGGAAGCCGCCCGGTGGAATTGAAAGGCGGCATTATGCAGATGAATACGATGACGGCGGGCGGGCTCGACAATGGGGATGTGGCGCCGCAGACGTTTGGCTCCATTCGCCTTGAAGCGGGAGAAACAAAGGCGGAAATGCAGCACAGCATCTTGTTTGAGCGCGTCAACGCGCGCTTGAAGGCACAGGTCGGTCCTGACGTTTATGCCAGCTGGTTCGCCAGGCTGAAGCTTCATTCGGTATCGAAGAGCGTGGTTCGCCTGTCGGTTCCCACCACCTTCCTGAAGTCGTGGATCAACAATCGTTATCTCGATCTCATCACCGGTCTGTTCCAGGCCGAGGATCCGGAAATTCTGAAGATCGAAGTCCTGGTGCGCACGGCGACACGCAGCGGCACGAAGGCGCTCGATGAGGCGGTCCAGCCCGAGCCGGTCGTTGCGCCCCAGGCGCGCCGTCCCGCAAGCGCCCAGCCGGCCGGTCAGGCCGTCCAGCAGGCGGTTTCCTCCGTTGCCGCGGCAAGGCCCGCAAGCTTTGGCTCGCCGCTTTTCGGTTCGCCGCTCGATAGCCGCTTCACCTTCGACACCTTCGTCGAAGGCAGCTCGAACCGCGTCGCGCTTGCCGCGGCAAAGACGATCGCCGAAGCCGGGTCCGGCGCCGTGCGTTTCAATCCACTGTTCATCCATTCGACGGTCGGTCTCGGCAAGACCCACCTGCTGCAGGCGATTGCCAATGCGGCGGTGCAGAACCCGCGGGCACTGCGCGTCGTCTATCTGACGGCGGAATACTTCATGTGGCGCTTCGCCACCGCGATCCGCGACAACGATGCGCTGACGCTGAAGGATTCGCTGCGCAACATCGATCTCCTGATCATCGACGACATGCAGTTCCTGCAGGGCAAGATGATCCAGCATGAGTTCTGCCATCTGCTCAACATGCTGCTCGACAGCGCCAAGCAGGTGGTCGTCGCTGCCGACCGCGCCCCCTGGGAGCTGGAATCACTCGATCCTCGCGTCCGCTCGCGCCTGCAGGGCGGTGTGGCGATCGAATTCGACGCGCCGGATTATGAGATGCGCCTCGAGATCCTCAGGCGTCGCCTTGCTGCGGCCCGGCTTGAAGATCCGTCGTTGGAAATTCCGGCTGAACTGCTCCAGCACGTCGCCCGCAACGTCACGGCCAGCGGCCGCGAGCTGGAAGGCGCTTTCAACCAGCTGGTCTTCCGCCGCTCCTTCGAGCCGAACCTGTCGATCGAGCGCGTCGACGAACTGCTGGCCCATCTCGTCGGCTCCGGCGAACCGCGCCGCGTGCGCATCGAGGACATCCAGCGCATCGTCGCCAGGCACTACAATGTCTCGCGCCAGGAACTGGTCTCCAATCGCCGCACCCGCGTCATCGTCAAGCCGCGCCAGATCGCCATGTATCTGTCGAAGACGCTGACGCCGCGCTCCTTCCCCGAGATCGGTCGCCGTTTCGGCGGACGCGATCACACGACCGTGCTGCACGCCGTGCGCAAGATCGAGGAGCTGATTTCCGGCGACACCAAGCTGTCGCACGAAGTCGAGCTTCTGAAGCGGCTGATCAACGAATAAAATTCAAAGTGTTCCAGTGTCGTTTGCGCGTCTGGAAAGATGCGTGACATTCTAAAAATTCGACGGCCGGAAGCGATTCCGGCCGTTTTCTTTTATAAGCTTTTTATTCTATACCTCCGGCCATCCAATGCCTGTGGCCCGCAAGGGTGCAGCGGTTTTGGAATGATGACATAAGACGAAGAAGCGCCGAAAAGGGCGCAATGGGAGGAATGATGAGTTTCAGAAAGATCGCCGTTCTCGGTCTCGGCAAGGTTGGACGGCTGGCGGCAACGCTGTTGCATGAAGGCGGCTTCGAGGTCATTGGTGTCGATGCGCAACTGCCGCTGGGCGACGTCCCGTTCAAGTGCCGCACCGGCGATATCTCCGACCCTGCGGTGATCCGCGAGCTGCTCTCCAATGTCGAGGCGGTGCTCTCCTGCCTGCCTTATCATTTGAATATCGAGCTGGCGCGCGCCGCCCATCTCGCCGGCATTCATTATTTCGACCTGACCGAAGACGTCCCCACCACCAATTTCATCATCGAACTGTCGAAGACCGCCCGCGGCCTGATGGCGCCGCAATGCGGCCTGGCCCCGGGTTTCGTCGGCATTGTCGGCGCCAGCCTGGCCGACGGCTTCGATCGCTGCCGTTCGATCCGCATGCGCGTCGGCGCCTTGCCGCAGCATCCGACGGGACTGCTCGGCTATGCCTTCAACTGGTCGCCTGAGGGCGTCGTCAACGAATATCTGAATGATTGCGAGGTCATCGAGGGCGGGGTGCGCAAGCTCGTCTCGCCAATGGAATGGCATGAAACCGTCTATGTCGGCGGCGTCAAGCTCGAAGCCTTCACGACCTCGGGCGGTCTCGGCACCATGTGCGACACCATGCTCGGCAAGATCGACAATCTCGACTACAAGACCATGCGTTATCCCGGTCATATGGAACTGATGAATTTCTTCTTCCATGAGCTCCTGATGCGCGACAAGCGCAAGCTTGCCGGCGAGATCCTGACCAATGCCAAGCCGCCGGTTGAAGACGACGTCGTCTACGTCCATGTCGCCGCCGAAGGCACGGAGACGGGCGGCCTGCGCCGCAAGGAGTTCGTGCGCGCCTATTACCCGATCGAGATTGCCGGCGCGCGCCGCACGGCGATCGCCTGGACGACGTCGGCCTCCGTCGTCGCCGTCATCGAAATGGTCCGCGACGGCCTGCTGCCGGCGACCGGCTTCCTACACCAGGAGCATATTCCGCTGGAGATGTTCCTGAAGACGCCGACCGGCAGCCTGTTCAAGGCGGGCGCCACCAACCACAGCTGAAAAATGCCTATCGGTGCGGAGGCGATGTCAAGCCGCCGCACTGATAGGCAATGATCCTATGGACCTCAGCAGGCGAGATCGGCGACGACGGAATCGAGGATCAGCATGCCTGAGGGTGTGCAGCGGAGGCGTGAATTGCCGATTCGCTCGATGAATTTGTGCTCGAGCAGAAACTCTTCGCGTTTCGGGTCGAGGTCGCGGCCGGAAAGCTGCTGCCAGCGGGCGAGGTCGACGCCTTCGCGAAGCCGCAGCCCCATCAGCAGCAATTCGTCGGACTGTTCCTCGTAGCCGAGCCGTTCCTCGTCGAGAATGCCGTGGCCGTCGCGTTCGACCATGTCGAGCCAGGCTTCCGGCTTGCGCTCGGTCGCCGTTGCGATCTTTTCCGGGCCGCGCGTCAGCCGGCCGTGCGCGCCCGGGCCGATGCCGGCATAATCGCCGTAGCGCCAATAGGTCAGGTTGTGCCGGCTTTCAGCGCCCGGCCGGGCATGGTTGGAGACCTCGTAGGCGGGCATGCCTTCGCGCGCCGTGATCTCCTGCGTTGCCTCGTAGAGCACGGCCGATTGCTCGCCATCCGGCACGATGAGCTTGCCGGATTTGTGCAGGCCGTAGAAGGGCGTGCCTTCCTCGATAGTCAGCTGATAGAGCGAGAGGTGGTCGACCGCATAGGAGATCGCCTCTCTCAGCTCTTTTTCCCATTCTTCGACCGTCTGGTCCGGCCGGGCATAGATCAGATCGAAGGACATGCGCGGGAAAATCTCGCGCGCCAGCCGGATCGCCTTCAGCGCGTCGGCGACATCATGCAGCCGGCCGAGGAATTTCAGGTCCCGGTCGTTCAGCGCCTGCACGCCGAGCGAGACGCGGTTGACGCCGGCCGCCCGGTAGCCGCGGAAGCGCTCGGCCTCGACGCTGGACGGATTGGCCTCCATGGTAATCTCGATGCCCGCGGGCACATGCCAGTGTCTCGCGATGCCGTCGAGAATGGCCGAGACCGTTTCCGGCTTCATCAGCGAGGGCGTGCCGCCGCCGAGGAAGATGCTCGTCACCGTCTTCGGGCCGCTCATTGCCCTGACCGTCGCCATCTCCTTCAGGAAGGCTGATGCAAAGCGCTCCTGGTCCACCGGCTGGTGGCGCACATGGCTGTTGAAATCGCAATAGGGACACTTCGCAGCGCAGAACGGCCAATGCACATAGACGCCGAAGCCGGGCTCGCCGGTATCGGGCAGCAGTGCGGCGTCGCGTGAGGGGCTTGGCGTGTCGAAATTGTCCACGTGGTGACCTTATGCCTCCAGGCAGGTTTCGACAAAGAGTTTGAAGGCACGGGCCCGATGCGACAGCGCCTGCGGCTTGCCGACGCTCCAGCCGTGTTTTTCCTCGCTGCTCATCTCACCGAAGGTGGTGTCGTAACCCTCGGGCTGGAAAACCGGATCGTAGCCGAAGCCCTGAGTGCCGCGCGGCGGCCAGGCGACGCTGCCCTCCACCTCGCCGCGGAAGAGCTCCGTATGCCCGTCCGGCCAGGCAAGGCAGAGCACGCTGACGAAACGCGCGCCACGCTGTTCCGGCTTGGTCGCGCCGGCATCCTGCAGCGCCTTTTCCACCTTCGCCATCGCCATGTCGAAATCACGTGTGCCGTCCGAGGTCTCCGCCCAATTGGCGGTGTAGACGCCGGGGTCGCCGTCAAGCGCATCGACCACCAGCCCGGAATCGTCCGACAGTGCCGGCATGCCGGCGGCATTGGCCGAGGCGACCGCCTTGATCGTCGCATTCTCCTCGAAGCTCGTGCCGGTTTCGTCAGGCTCGACGAAATTCAGCTCGGCCGCCGACTTGGCGGTGAAGCCGAGCGGGCCGATCAATTCCTGGATCTCGCGGATCTTGCCGGCATTGTGGCTGGCAACGACAATAGTCTTCGTTTCGAGCTTGCGCATTCAGATATCCTGTTCGATGCCCCAGATTTTAGCCTCCGCGCATTCCAGGCTGTTGCCGGCGGGATCGCGGAAATAGATCGAGCGGCCGCCGTTCGGCCAATGCACTTCGGATTCGATCGTCACACCGGCCGCTCTCAACCGCCCAGCCATGGCATCGATATTGCGGCCGGAGACCCTGAAGCAGGCGTGGCCTTGCCCGGTCGTGCCGTGCGGCGGCACCTGCAGCGCGTCGGGCGCCGGCGGCTTCACGGTTTCCTCGGGGTTGAAGATCAGGAGAACGCCGGGGCCGCAACGGAAGAAGACATGCCGGTTGGCAGCGCGGGTAATCTTTTCAAGTCCGAGAACGTTCTCGTAGAACGTCTCGGCCTCATCGAGATCCCGCGCATAGAGCGCCGTTTCCAACATGCCTTCCAGCATGGGGTTCATCCCGCAATCGCCTGTTTCTGCAGGGCGACGAGTTCGCCGATGCCGTTCTTGGCAAGACCCATCAGCGAGGTGAATTCCTCTTCGGAAAACGGCGTGCCTTCGGCCGTGCCCTGGATTTCGACGATGCCGCCAGCGCCGGTCATCACGAAGTTGGCGTCGGTCTCGGCCGAGGAATCCTCGAGGTAATCGAGGTCGATCACCGGCTGGCTGGCGAAAACGCCGCAGGAGATGGCGGCGACATGGTCCTTGAGGACCCGGTCGACCTTGATCATGTTGCGGCTTTCCATCCATTTCAGGCAGTCGTAAAGCGCAATCCAGCCGCCGGTGATCGAGGCTGTCCGGGTACCGCCATCGGCCTGGATGACGTCGCAATCAAGGGTGATCTGCCGCTCGCCGAGCGCCTGCAGATCGACGACGGCGCGCAGCGACCGGCCGATCAGCCGTTGGATTTCCTGGGTGCGGCCGCCCTGCTTACCGGCGGCGGCCTCGCGCTTCATGCGCTCGCCGGTCGCCCGCGGCAGCATGCCGTATTCGGCCGTGACCCAGCCCTTGCCGGTATTGCGCAGCCATGGCGGCGTCTTTTCTTCGAGGCTGGCGGTGCAGAGCACATGCGTATCGCCGAATTTCACCAGGCAGGAGCCTTCCGCATGCTTGGAAAAATTGCGCTCGAACGAGACCTTGCGCATCTGGTCGATTTTTCTGCCTGAAGGCCGCATTCTTATCTCCTGGGGTTTGTTGACCGCTTCTACGATTGGCGGCGCCTATTTGCAAATTCCCTTTTGCCACGGGTGCGAGTTTGACTTAACTTTCGCGAAGTATCATCAGCGCGGGTTCGTAAGCTTCATGGGCATCAGGTCGACATCGGTTTCGGATGCCGTTGCTGCGCTGGACGAGCGCTCCAGGGAAATTTTTCGCCGCATCGTCGAAGGTTATCTGGAGAGCGGCGAGCCGCTCGGTTCGCGCAATCTGTCCCGCCTGCTGCCGATGTCGCTGTCGCCGGCCTCGGTGCGCAACGTCATGAGCGATCTGGAAGATCTCGGCCTGATCTATTCGCCGCACACCAGCGCCGGCCGGCTGCCGACCCAGATCGGCCTGCGCTTCTTCGTCGATGCCTTCATGCAGGTCGGCGACCTCTCGGCCGAGGACCGCGCCAGCATCGATCGGCAGGTGCGGGCCGAAAGCGGCGGCAATCCGGTGGAATCGATGATGAACGAGGCGAGCCGCATGCTGTCGGGCATTTCGCGCGGCGCCGGCCTCGTCATCACCTCGAAAAGCGATCCGGTGCTGAAACATGTCGAGTTCATTCGGCTGGAGCCGACAAAGGCGCTTGCCGTACTCGTCGGCGATCACGATCAGGTGGAAAATCGTATTATCGAGCTGCCGGCGGGCGTCACTTCCTCGCAGCTGGCGGAGGCGGCGAATTTTCTCAATGCCCACATGTCCGGCCAGACCCTGCCGGAGCTCCGCAAACAATTGAGCCAGCTGAAGGACAACGTCCGTCACGAGCTCGATGCCCTGTCGCGTGATCTCGTCGAGCGCGGCATCGCCGTCTGGGCCGGCAGCCCGGACGAGGGAAAGCCGACGCAGCTGATCATCCGCGGCCGCGCCAACCTGCTCGAAGGCCTCGCCGGCGCCGAGGATCTCGACCGGCTGCGCCTGCTGTTCGACGATCTCGAAAAGAAGGACAGCCTGATCGAGATCCTCAATCTCGCCGAAACCGGTTCGGGCGTGCGCATCTTCATCGGTTCGGAAAACAAGCTGTTTTCGCTGTCCGGCTCGTCGCTGATCGTCGCGCCCTATCGTGACGACGACGATCGCATCGTCGGCGCCGTCGGCGTCATCGGCCCGACCCGGCTCAATTATTCCCGCATCGTGCCGATGGTGGACTATACCGCCCAGCTCGTTTCCCGGCTTTCGCGCAATCCGCTTTGACCAGTTTGACGAAGACCGCGGAATTTTCGCTTCTTTGTCACGCAGACTTGATTTTTTTCGGTCAAACCTCGATATCGGGCGCATCTGAAGACACCAACCGGAGACCGTCATGACCGATGACACGACGAAAAACGGACCTGACGCAACTGCGGCCGATGCCGCAGCCGACGCTGCCGCCTACGTCGACAACGATTTAACGCAGGAAGAGGCCTCCCAGCCGGACCCGCTCGAGCTTCTCAAAACCGAAAACGGCGAGCTGCGCGACCGCTATCTGCGCCTTGCTGCCGAGATGGACAATCTGCGCCGGCGCACCGAGCGCGAGGTGAAGGATGCCAAGTCCTATTCCGTCGCGGGTTTCGCGCGTGACATGCTTGCCGTCTCGGACAATCTGCGCCGGGCGCTGGATGCCATCCCTCCGGAGACCAAGGAGGCGGCCGATGCCGGCCTCAGCACCCTGATCGAGGGTGTCGAGATGACCGAGCGCGCCATGCTCTCGGCGCTCGAGCGCCACGGCGTTCGCAAGCTGGAGCCGGTCGGCCAGAAGTTCGACCCGAATTTCCATCAGGCAATGTTCGAGGTGCCGAACCCTGAGGTGCCGAACAACACGGTCGTCCAGGTCGTGCAGGCAGGTTTCACTATCGGCGAGCGCGTGCTGCGCCCGGCCATGGTCGGTGTCGCCAAGGGCGGCCCTAAGCCGACCGAAGCCGAAACCAATTCCGTCTTCGACGAAAAGGACGCCTGAGATCGCTTTCCTTCCCCTCGTGGAGAAGGAAAGCCAAAAATCAGATGCGGGCGAAACGTTCGATCAACAGATCGAAGAAGCCGTCCGCATCCACATGGCGCATGACTTTTGCATTGCGCTTGCGCTCGGTGACATGCCACCAGTCGACGACAGTCATGCCGACGGTGAGTTCGGAACGGACCTCGATTTCGACATTGCAGTCCCGGCCTTTGAATAGCTCCGGCTTCAGCAGGTAGGCGATCACGGTCGGATCATGCAGCGGCCCGCCGTCGGAGCCGTATTTCTCGATGTCGAAGCGCTCGAAGAATTCCAGCATCTCGACCATCGCCTTAACAGGCGCCGTGCCGATTTCGGCCATGCGCCTCACCCGGTCCTTGCGGGTCAGCAACTGGTGGGTCACGTCGAGCGGCATCATCACGATCGGCACGCCTGAGCGAAAGACGATATCGGCGGCCTCGGGATCGACGTAAATATTGAATTCCGCTGCCGGCGTGATGTTGCCGCCCTCGAAAAAGCCGCCGCCCATCATCACCAGTTCGCGGATGCGCGGGGCGATGTCGGGCGCCTTCTGCAAGGCCATGCCGATATTGGTGAGCGGTCCGAGCGTGCAGAGCGTCACCGTGCCTTCCGGCTCGCGGCGCAGCGTCTCAATGATGAAGTCGACCGAATGGCCGGGCTGCAGCGCCATCGTCGGTTCGGCGAGCTGAGGACCGTCGAGGCCGGTCTTGCCGTGCACATGTTCGGCCGTCACCAGCTTGCGGGCGATCGGCCTGTCTGCGCCGGCGAAAACCTTGGTCTCCCTCCGGCCGCAGAGCTCGCAGACGATGCGCGCATTGCGGCTGGTCAGCGAAAGCGGCACGTTGCCGGCAACCGTGGTGATCCCCAGCACCTCCAGCTCGTCCGGGCTGCCGAAGGCCAGCATGATGGCGGCCGCGTCGTCCTGGCCGGGATCCGTGTCGATGATGATCTTTCTCACGCTTGCCATTCGATCGTTCCATCCCTCGCCATGCCCGCTGTCTCGGCATGCAGCATTTATTCATTTTCCGTCACAAATCAGCACATTTGGCGCCGGCACGTTTTGATGCGAGGCAGCCAGCGCTTTGTCAAGCAAGGAGGTTCGCGGCCCTCTTAAAATCGAGAGCGGCTTAAAATCGAGCGGGCGACGCCGACCGGCCGCCTGTGCCTTGCAGCGCCGGGTTGCTGTCCCCATATTAGCGGCATCCGGATGCTGCGCTTGAGGTCCGGGATGGTCGCTTGCATCAAGGACTTGAAAAGAGATGAGTCGCATTACCCCTTTCGCCAGCCCGCTGCTTCTGGGCTTCGATGCCATGGAAAAGACGCTGGAGCGCATTTCCAAGGCGAGCGACGGTTATCCGCCCTACAATATCGAACGGATCGGCGCCGATAGCGGCGCGCCGGAACGTCTGCGCATCACCCTGGCTGTCGCCGGTTTTAGCGAAGAGGAACTCGATGTCTCCATTGAGGAGAACCAGCTTCTGATTCGCGGCCGTCAGGTGGAGCAGGGGGAACGGGACTATCTCTATCGCGGCATCGCCGCCCGCCAGTTCCAGCGCACCTTCGTTCTTGCCGACGGCATGCAGGTGCTGGGAGCCGGCCTGAAGAACGGTCTGCTCTCCGTCGATCTAATTCGTCCGGAACCCGCGCGCATGGTCAAGAAAATTAACATTTCGGTTTCACAGTAGCACAACGGTTTGTCGAACCGTTGGTCCCTTCTTCCGGAGGAACAGGAATGTTGATGAAAGAAGCCACGTCTCACTTGACCAAATCCGAGCTTGCCCACATCGGCAGCGGTGAGGTCGCCTATATCAGAAAGATGCGCACCGAAGAGGTCGCCAAGTGTTTTCCAGAGGCGCCGGATATCGATCCGAACGTCGATCTCTGGGCACTTTTCGGCGCCGACGGCACGCCGATCCTCTTGACGGACAACCGCTCCAGCACCTTCTTCAAGGCTGCCGAGGACGAACTGAAGACGGTCAGCCTGCACTGACCGTCAAATAGTCCCCGTCGCGTTTCACCGCTCTTGCGGCGCGTGAGTCAGTTTAACTAATGTCTCCGCGGTCGAGGCGCTGCCGCGACATATGCGCGTCGCCGATCAGCATCAACGGCGATTTCCATTCGGGAGTCGCGAGATCACGCCGGAACGTAGGTCAACCGGATCACGTCCTCGCCAAACCGCTCATGTGCCGCAAGGCGGAGCGGCGGCCGGGGTCCGGCGAAATATGGCTTGCCGTGACCGAGCACGACCGGGTGCAGGTAGATCCGATACTCATCGATCAGGCCAAGTTCGGTCAGGCTTTGCGCCAAGTCCGGGCCAGCAACTTCTATCTCTCCATCGCGCTCTGCCTTCAACGCGCGGATCGCGCCCTCAAGATCCTCCTCGACAAGCCTGGCGTTGGGCCCGACAGACTTCAACGAGCGCGAGACGACCCATTTCGGCTGGTTCCGCCACGCCGCCGCGTAGGCTCGTCGCTCTGCATCCCATTCTGGATGCTCGTCGTCCCAGTAACGCATGACCTCATACATTCGCCGACCGTACACACTGCCCGCTTGCCGTTCAGCCTCTTCGACGAAGTGCCGGAAGAGCGTCGGGCTTGGCCCAAACTTCATATGATCGACGTAGCCGTCCAGGGATTGGTTCATTCCGAACACGAGCTTAGCCATATCCGCTGCCCTCCTTGAATGGCACATCCGCGAGACTGATTGCAGTATGTAATCGGTCACAAGATAGATCGACTGATTTTATAATGCAATTGGTTTTGGGTGCGCACGAACGCCCGCGCTCAGGCTGCCCGATCAACCTCACGCAAGGAGCTGGGGATTGTCGGAGCCTGCGCGTCTCCTGGGGCTCAGATCTTCCTGAAAGTCAGATAGGCCGAAGAGCGGCCTTCACGCCGGGCCTTGGCCTCGTAACGCGTGCTCGGCCAGCCCTCGTAAGGCGTCAGCCAGTCCGCTGCATTGGCGGCTATCCATTCGAAGCCGCCATGGTCGCGGCATTTGAGCAGCGTCCAGTTGACATAGGTGTCGATGTCGGAGGCAAAGCAGAACAGGCCGGCGGGCTTCAGCACGCGATGAAAGCGGTCGAGATTGGTCTTCGAGACGAAGCGGCGTTTCCAGTGCTTCCGCTTGGGCCAGGGGTCGGGATAGAGCAGGTCGATCTGATCGAGCGAAGCGTCCGGCAGCCAGTCGAGCAGTTGCGTCGCGTCGTCATTGTAGACGCGGATATTGCGTGCCCCGGTCTCGCCGATGCGCGACAGCAGCTTCTGCATGGAATTGACGAAGGGTTCGACGCCGATAAAGCCGGTGGAAGGTTTTTCCAGGGCGCGGTGGATCAGGTGTTCGCCACCGCCGAAACCGATTTCCAGCCGCAATTTTTCGACCGGAACCGGGAAGAGGGAGGTCAGCGGCTCCGAGGGAGCCGCTGAGAGATCGATAAGGAATGCCGGCAGCAGACTGTTCAGCGTCTCGGCCTGCTGTTCGCGCAGGGCTTTGCCCTTGCGGCGACCGAAGAAGGCTTCCGTCG
This sequence comes from Rhizobium leguminosarum bv. trifolii WSM2297, assembly GCF_000271845.1. The sequence goes on from NZ_JH719395.1 coordinate 3,991,739, forward strand.
CCCGGCCGCGGCGTTCCATATCCGTCATGCTTTATCTCAGGCCTTCACGCTTTCCTTGAGCGCCTTCACCAGGTCGGTGCGCTCCCAGGAGAACGAGCCGTCGCGGCCGGCCTTGCGGCCGAAATGGCCATAGGCGGAGGTCTTGGCATAGATCGGCTTGTTGAGGTCGAGATGGCGGCGGATGCCCGACGGAGACAGGTCCATGTTCTTGCGGATAGCCGCTTCGACCTGATCCTCGCTGACCTTGCCGGTGCCGTGCAGGTCGACATAGATCGACAGCGGCTGGGCGACGCCGATCGCGTAGGAAATCTGGATCGTGCAGCGGTCGGCAAGGCCGGCGGCTACGACGTTCTTGGCAAGGTAGCGGGCGGCATAGGCGGCCGAACGGTCGACCTTCGTCGTGTCCTTGCCGGAGAATGCGCCGCCGCCATGCGGAGCGGCGCCGCCGTAGGTGTCGACGATGATCTTGCGGCCGGTGAGGCCTGCATCGCCGTCCGGTCCGCCGATGACGAACTTGCCGGTCGGGTTGATGTACCAGTTGCAATCGTCGGCGATCTTCAACTCGCCGAGCGCTTCGCGGATATAGGGCTCGACGACGGCGCGGACCTTCGCCGAATCCCAGCTCTCGTCGAGATGCTGGGTGGAAAGCACGATCGAGGTTGCTTCGGACGGCTTGCCGTCGACGTAGCGCACCGTCACCTGGCTCTTGGCGTCGGGGCCGAGCTTGGCGACTTCGCCGTCGCCCTTCTTGCGGGCAACCGCGAGCAGCTGCAGGATCTTGTGGGAATAATAGATCGGGGCCGGCATCAGGTCCGGCGTTTCCTTGCAGGCGTAACCGAACATGATGCCCTGGTCGCCGGCGCCTTCATTGCCCTGCTGGTCGGCGGCGCTGTCGACGCCCTGCGCGATGTCGGCCGACTGCGAGTGCAACAGCACGTCGATCTTGGCCTTCTTCCAGTGGAAACCGTCCTGCTCGTAACCGATATCCTTGATGGCGCGGCGGGCGGCGGCCTTGAACTTCGAAGGATTGATGACGTCCTTGCCGTCCTTGTCCTTCTTCATCAGGCTCGGCGGCAGGCGGACTTCACCGGCGATGACGACGCGGTTGGTGGTCGCCAGCGTTTCGCAGGCAATGCGCACGCCCCATGGATTGACACCGGTCTTGGCCGCTTCGCGGTAGACCAGATCGACAATCTCGTCGGAGATGCGGTCACAGACCTTGTCCGGATGGCCTTCGGCAACAGACTCGCTGGTAAAGAGATAATTCGCGCGCATTCCGGGATTCCCCTCAAAGAACAAAAGCTAGCTAGTAAGTACTCAGTTCGAGGCTCGATGACAAGCGTAGAAGGACATAAATATATCTTTATATCTGCGGCAAAGTGACAAATTTTGCCCCAAAAACGCAAAAAAGCGGCCTTTCGACCGCTTTTCGGATTTTGCGATGGAGGTGGTTCAGTCGGCGTCGGCCTCGGCCGCCAAAGCCTTCACCAGCTCCACGACCTTGCGGCGAACCTTCGGATCGGAAATCTTGACGAAGGCGCGGTTGAGCTGCAGGCCTTCGGAAGAGGAGAGGAAATCGACGACGTAATTCGAGCTGGAGGCTTCGGACATGCCGCCGCCGGCGCCGGAATGTTCGCCGGGCGCGTCCTCGAAGAAAAAGGAAACCGGAACATTGAGGATGTTCGAGATATTCTGCAGACGGCTTGCGCCGACGCGGTTGGTGCCCTTTTCGTATTTCTGGATTTGCTGGAAGGTGATGCCGAGGCTTTCGCCGAGTTTTTCTTGGCTCATGCCCAGCATTGTTCGGCGAAGACGAATACGGCTGCCAACATGGATGTCGATCGGGTTAGGCTTCTTTTTGTTTTCAATCATGGTCGTGCCCTAGCTAAGAATTTCAACCTGTTTAACCGGCATGCCCCTGATCCATCCCAAACGCCACGTTGCAAGCGGTGAGAATCCACCTTTGAACATACGTTCGAAACGCCGATTGTCATCACTATGCAATTTTAGGGGTTTTCGGTCAATTCAACCCGGAAATAAAACCTCTGCGAGAAACCAGCGCAATCAAAATGAGCAGCGCCTCCGTCAACCAGAAGTATGTTTGCCGGGGAAATGTTGTTCCGGCTTCTACACCGAGCCTATCAAGAGTTGCATCAATAAAGCCGGTTTGTTCGAGATCGAGGCCTGTAATAATCTCCCCTTGTGCATTCACAATTGCTGAAATACCGCTGTTGGCGTCGCGAATCAGCGGCAGTCCGGTTTCAACAGCCCGCACCCGCGCCTGCTGGAAGTGCTGATAGGGGCCGGGTGTCGCACCGAACCAGGCATCGTTGGTGATATTGAGGATCGCATTGGCGTCTTTGATGTCGCCGGTCATCTCATCGGGGAAAATGATCTCGTAGCAGATCAGCGGATAGAGATTGAGCCCGCCGGGCAGCGCCAGCAGGTGCCGGCTCGCCGCTGCTGAAAACCCTCCCGGCATCTCGACGACGTTCTGGATACCGAATTCGTTGAGCAGGTCTTCGAAGGGCAGGTATTCGCCGAACGGCACCAGATGCACCTTGTCGGAGGCCGCGATGATCTGACCACGGCCGTCGATCACGTAGATGGAATTATAGTAGCGCGTTGGCGTCCCGGGCCCCATCTCCTCGGCGCGCACCGCGCCGGCGATCAGGATCTGGTTGTCGTCGAGCGTATCGGCGATCCGCGTCAGCGCATCCTGGTTGTCGGTGAGGATGAAGGGGATCGAGGTTTCCGGCCAGACGATGATATCGGGCTTGCGCCCGCCATTTTTCGGTGTTTCGGCCGACAGCTTCAGATGCGTCTCGAAGATTGCAGCGCGGTCGGCGTCGTTGTCCATCTTCGCCGCCTGATCGATGGCCGGCTGCACCAGCCGCACCACCGGCTGCTTGTCCTGAGGCAAGGCTTCTGCCCGCGGCGCGAAATAGAGGCCATAAGCGCCATAACCGAGATGGGCGGCAAACAGCAGGACGGCGAGCGCAATGCCCGTCCGCGCGCCTTGCCGTGTGCCGATAAGGGCCGGGGCTGAAAAGACGAAGACGGCAAGGGCCGTCACCCCCATCGCGCCGATCACATGCGCCGATTGCATCATCAGCGGAACCGGCATCATGCCGTAGCCGATGGCGTTCCAGGGAAAGCCGGTCAGGATCACGCTTCGAAGCCATTCCATCAGCCCGAAGCCGGCAGCCAGTGCGGCGATCCGTCCCATGCCGTCGGACCAGAAGATGCGGGCAAGGGCGGCCGCCAGCCCGTAGAAAATTGCCAGACAGGCCGGCAGCCCGAGAATGGCGAGCGGCAGCGCCCAGGCGAATTCCTCCTGATCGACCAGCAGCGCATGACCGAGCCACCAGAGACCGGCGACGAAATAGCCGAAGCCGAACAGCCAGCCGGTGGCAAAGGCCGGCCACAGCCGGCCGATCAGGCCGCTGTCAGGCGAAGCCGCCGCCCCGTCGATCAGCCAGACGAGCAGCGTGAAGGAGAGGAACATTGCCGCGAAGAAGCCGAAGGGCGGCAGCGCCAGCACAGCGAATGCTCCGGCGGCGATGGCCAGCAGCGACCGTTTCAAACCCCAGACGAGGATAACCCTGTCCGCAAGCCGCTCCATGCGCACTCCCATCAAACCGCGAATCAACCCGTTCGCAGTCTTTCAAAAAAGCGGCTCTTTGTCCTGTCAGTTGGCGGTCGATCCCGCCGGCCGGTCGTCGCCGCCATCGGAGCCGGGCGGGACGTCGCCATCCACCTTGGGGCGGCGGCGGATCGCATGGCGCTTGCGGGTGATGCGCAGCCGTTTGATGCGGCGCGGATCGGCGTCGAGGATGTGGAATTCGAAGCCGGGCAGCGCCTGGACGACCTCGCCGCGCACCGGGATGCGGCCAAGCGCGGAGAAGATCAGGCCGCCCAGCGTATCGACCTCGTCGACCTGCTCGCTGATGTCGAAATCCGGCCCGATCGCTGCGGCGATCTCTTCCAGTTCGACGCGGGCATCGGCGATGAAGACGTCTTCGGCGACCCGCTTGAACATCACCTCTTCGTCGTCATGTTCGTCATCGATGTCGCCGACCACCATTTCGACGATGTCCTCATGCGAGGCGAGCCCGTCGGTGCCGCCATATTCATCGATGACCAGCGCCATCTGCGTGCGGTTGACCTGCATGCGGCGCAACAGGTCGGAGGCCAGCATCGACGGCGGCACGAACAGGATCTTGCGGATGATGCCGGCTTCCGTCAGCGTCTTCTGCAGGTCGACGCGGGCGAGATCCAAATTCGGCTTGGCCGAACGCGTGGTCTTCTGGATGTTTTCGGGCGCAACCTCGATTGCCGGCAGCGCCGGCACGGCAACGGCCGGTTTGGTCGGGCCGCGGCGCTTGTTGCGCGCCTGCTTGGCGACATAGGAGAGCAGGTCGCGGATATGCACCATGCCGCGCGGATCGTCGAGCGTATCGGCATAGACGGGCATGCGCGAGCGGCCGGATTCCTCAAACAGGATCATCAACTCGCCGATGGTGATGTTCTGATCGACCGCCTCGATATCGGCGCGCGGCACCATCACGTCGGCGACACGCACCTCGCGAAAGCGCAGGATGTTGTGCAGCATGGCCCGTTCGTCGGGCGAAAAGGCGTCGTCGCCGGCCGCATCGGTCATCAGCGCGTCGGCAAGATCTTCGCGCAGCCGCGAGCCCTGCTGCGGGCGAAGGATGCGCGCGGCGCGCGACCAGAAGGATTGAGATCGGCCGGATGGCCGACTACTACTGCCCGCCTCGTCCGAAGAGGAGGATGGCTCGGAGTCCTTGGCGTCTGCCGCCGCCTTCGTCGTAAAGTCGCTCATGGTTCCATTTTAAGGTCTTGACCCTCGTAGGGATCAGATAGGCCGAGCTGCGCCAAAATGCGAGTCTCCAGCCCCTCCATAATTTCGGCTTCGGCACTATTCATATGGTCGTAGCCGAGAAGATGCAAGAAACCGTGCACCAGAAGATGGGTCAGGTGGTCGTCAAAACTCTTTTCCAGCTCGACGGTTTCCCGTTCCACCGTCTCCCGGGCGATGATGATGTCGCCGAGCATCGGACCGGGCATCTTGCCGGGCTGAACCGGAAAGGCCGGAAAGGAGAGCACGTTGGTCGCCTTGTCCTTGCCGCGCCATTCGGCGTTGATGTCCTGGATCGAGGCGTCGTCGGTGAAAACAAGCGAAACCTCGGGCGGCATGGTCGGGAAGGGCTGTTTCTCGCTGTCGCGGAGATAGACCACGGCCGCGCCGAGCACGCGTTCGCAAAAGGACAGCAGCGTCTCCTCGCCCGGCCAGCCGATGTCGTCGACGCTGATCTGGATATCGAGTTCTGCCATCAGTCCTGCCGGCGGACTTCTTCGGCTTCGGCGGCATAGGTCGAATCATAGGCCCTGACGATGCGCCCGACCAGCGGATGGCGGACGACGTCGGTATCCTTGAAGCGAACGATCGAGATGCCCTCGACGCCGTTCAGAAGCTGCAGCGCCTCGACGAGTCCGGATTTGACGCCGCGCGGCAGGTCGATCTGGCTCGGGTCGCCGGTGACGATCATCCGGGCATTTTCGCCGAGACGCGTCAGGAACATCTTCATCTGCATCGATGTCGTGTTCTGCGCTTCGTCGAGGATGATGGCGGCGTTAGCAAGCGTGCGGCCGCGCATGAAAGCGAGCGGCGCGATTTCGATGACGCCGGCGGTGATCGCCCGATCGACCTTGTCGGCCGGGATCATGTCGTAGAGCGCGTCATAGAGCGGACGCAGATAGGGATCGACCTTTTCCTTCATGTCGCCGGGCAGGAAGCCCAGGCGCTCGCCGGCCTCGACGGCCGGGCGCGACAGGATGATCTTTTCGACCGCGCCGCGTTCCAGCAACTGGGCGGCATGGGCGACGGCGAGATAGGTCTTGCCGGTGCCGGCCGGGCCGACGCCGAAGACCAGCTCGGCACGTTCCAGCGCCCTTATATAGGCGTCCTGCGTCGGCGTGCGGGCGATGATTGTCTTCTTGCGGGTGGAAACCTGCGCCATCGTCAGCTTGGCCTTGCGCTCCATGGTGGGAAGGCTGAGTTGATCGTCGGCGGCGACCGCCATGCGGATTGCGCCTTCGACGTCGGATCGTTCCACGCTGCCGCCTTTCTGAAGCTTTTCATAGAGATAGTCGAGCGTGCGCCGCGCCTGGGTGGTGGTCACGACATCGCCTGTGATAACGACGGAATTGCCGCGAGCCCGCGCATCGATGTTGAGCCGTTCTTCGAGCAGCTTGAGGTTCTGGTCGAATTGACCGAAGAGCTCGCTGGCGAAGCGGTTGTTCTCGAACGTCAGGACGAAGTGATTGGAGTCGCTCGGCGTGCGGGGGTGGTGGCGCGGTGAAGAAGAAACCAATTCTTGTCCGTTCAAGCGGTCGGGCTCCTTGGGTTAAACCGCAGCCTCTGCGCGTTCGGCAAACAGGCTGTTGTTTCCGGTTCCTGTGATTCGCACTTTAACAATGTCACCGATTTGCGATGCTTTTGCATCAACATTCACGGATTGAAGCCAGGGAGAACGGCCAATCAGCTGTTCGGGCATGCGACCGGGCTTTTCCAGCAACAGTTCGATCTCTTTGCCGACGCAGGATTCGGCGAATTCCTGCTGCTGCTTCAGGAGAAGCGCTTGCAGGCGTTCCAGCCGTTCTGCCTTGATCTGTTCCGGCACCTGGTCCTTCAGTTCCGCGCCGGGCGTGCCCGGCCGTGTCGAGTATTTGAATGAAAAGGCCTGTGCATAACGGACCTCCTCCACAAGCCTGAGTGTATCCTCAAAATCGGCGTCTGTCTCCCCCGGAAAGCCGGTAATGAAATCGCCCGACAGCGCGATATCGGGCCGCACCGCGCGGATACGTTCGATCAGCGTCAGATATTCGGCGGCCGTGTGGCGCCGGTTCATGGCTTTGAGGATCCGGTCGGAGCCCGATTGCACCGGCAGGTGCAGATAGGGCATCAGCGCGCGAAGGTCGCGATGGGCGTTGATCAGCCGGTCGTCCATGTCGCGCGGATGGCTGGTGGTGTAGCGCAGCCGCGCAAGGCCGGGGATCTCGGCAAGCCGGTAGAGCAGGTCGCCGAGACTCCAGGCCTCGCCCTGCGGCCCGGCGCCGTGCCAGGCATTGACGTTCTGCCCGAGCAGGGTGATCTCGCGCACCCCGCCCTCGACGAGCTTTTCGGCCTCCTCGACGATCTGAGAGACCGGCCGCGACACTTCCGAACCGCGTGTATAGGGCACGACGCAGAAGGTGCAGAACTTGTCGCAACCCTCCTGCACCGTCAGAAAGGCGGTGACGCCGCGGGCGCGGATCTTTTTGCTCTCGGCGATCGGCAGATGTTCGAACTTGTCCTCGATCGCATACTCGGTATCGACGACCCGCTGGCCCTCCTTGGCCCGGCGCAACGCCTCCGGCAGCCGGTGATAGGTCTGCGGACCGATGACGACGTCGACGGCGGGCGCGCGGCGCAGGATCTCTTCGCCTTCGGCCTGGGCGACGCAGCCGGCAACGCCGATCATCATCTCCCGTCCGTCTGCCGCCTTCCTCTTTTTCATGTCGCGCAGCCGTCCGAGCGCCGAATAGACCTTCTCGGCCGCCTTCTCTCTTATATGGCAGGTGTTCAGCAGAACGAGATCCGCTTCTTCCATATCTTCGGTCGGTTCGTAACCGTCGCGGGCGAGCGCATCGCTCATGCGCGTGGAATCATAGACGTTCATCTGGCAGCCATAGGTCTTGATGAAGACCTTGCGGCTGTTGCTGCCGTCGCGGAGCATTTGTTCCGGGGCCGGGAGGAGGGCGCTGTCCTGTGTCATGGCGCGCTATTTAGTGGTTTTTGCCGTCGGAGAAAAGGGACTCTCGGCTCAGACGACATTTCGACCGCGCAGGCTTGTATTGAGCAGGTTGCGGATGCGGGTGGCGATGGTCGCGCTGACCTCCTTGCGATTGGTGTCGGCGCGATATTCCACCGCCTCGCCGAAGGAGACCTCTGCGTCGATCGCGCCGCAGCGCACGATGTCGAGGAGGTGCGGCAACAGCTCGATATCGCCTGGCCAGGCAGCGAGCGGCCGGTGATAGCGCCCCATGGCGATACCGTGCACCCGGGTATAGGCAACCGCCACCGGCTGCACCACGACTAGTCCCGTCGGCGAAGCGGGCACGGCCATGGCGGCGGCGCCAAACAGCGAGGACTTGACCTCCAGCAGCCGGTTGCCGTCCGAGGTCGTGCCCTCAGGGAAGAGCACGACGATTTCACCATCGGCCATGCGCCCGGCGATCTCGTTTGCCTGATGGCCGGTCTTGCGCCTCTCCTCGCGCACGACGAAGACGCTCTTCTGCAGCTTGGCGAGCGTGCCGAAGATCGGCCAGTCGGCCACCTCGATCTTGGCGATGAAGGCGACGTCGGCAACGGCCGACATCACCATGATATCCATCCAGGAGGAATGGTTCGAGCAGAGCATCAGCGGCCGGCGCCCTTCCAGCCGACCGCGGATGCGGACGCGGATGCCGAGACAATAGCAGACGATACGATGCCAGACACGCGGCAGCCGGCGCCGCAGCCGCCAGTCGAAACGCAGCGCCAGCAGCTGCAGCGGCACGAGCACGATGCTGACGGTCAGGATGACGACCGCAGCACAGGCAATGCGCAGCCAGGCGATCAAATGCTGGTCTCCCCGGCGGCCATTGCTTCAGAGGTCTTCCTTCTTCAGCGGCACGCCATAGAGCTCCAGCCGGTGATCGACCAGCCGAAAGCCGTGCTCGCGGGCAATGCGCTCCTGCAGCGCCTCGATCTCCGGCGAGCGGAATTCGATGACCGTGCCGGTCTTCAGGTCGATCAGGTGGTCGTGATGCTCTTCCGGCACCGTTTCGTAACGCGAGCGTCCGTCGCGGAAATCGTGGCGCTCGATGATGCCGGCATCTTCGAACAGCTTTACCGTGCGATAGACCGTCGAGATCGAGATCTTCGCATCGACCTTCACCGAGCGGCGGTAGAGCTCTTCGACGTCGGGATGGTCTTCGGAATCTTCGAGGATGCGCGCGATGACGCGGCGCTGCTCGGTCATGCGCATGCCGCGTTCGGTGCAAAGCTCCTCAAGGGTCTTGGCTGCGTCCGTCATGGCCCGCCTTTAAAAAGATATTCATATTGCGACAACGCCGGAGGGCTTTGGTGCCGGCCAGCATGTCATCTCTCTGTCAGGGAACTAGCGAAGAACGCGCTTCATGACAAGCGCCGTGGAGAGGGCGCCGTTTTCCTGCTTGTAATAACCCTTGCGTTCCCCGACCTTTTCGAAGCCGAGCTTGCGATAGAGGCCAAGCGCTGCCGTATTGCCGTCGTCGACTTCGAGAAACATGCTCTCGCCGCCGCGCGCGCGGGCTTCCCGCATCGCCGCCTGCATCAGCCGCCAGCCGAGCCCGGCGCGGGCGGCCTTCGCCTGCACGGCGATCGTCAGGATCTCCGCCTCGCCGGCGACATGGCGGGCAAGGATGAAGCCGGGAAGCGGCTTTTTCAGGATGGCGTTGGTCTGGCGCGCGACGAAGCCGAACACGGCGTCCTGCATCAGCAGGCCGTGAAATTCACCATCGCCCCAAGGCCGGGCAAAACGCTCGCCATGCAGGACGGCGACATCACGACAATCCTCGCGCTCCATGGCGATGATCTCGAATTCCGGCTTCAGCGTCAGGTAGGCTTCCAGCATCGTCATACTCGTCGGGCAATCGCATACCCGGCCTGCGGCTTGGCATCGGGTCCGCGCAGATAAAGGGGCTTCGGCTTTCCGGCATCGGGGGAGGCGGCAGCACCGAGGCGCGCCACGACGGAGATCGGGAATCTGTTGGTGTGATCGCCGCCGGCCTCCGGCTTCAGCAGCGCCGTCGCCGAACCGGTGATTTCGCCGTCGAAGCCTTCGGCAAAAGCCTGCGCTTGCGCAACGCTTAACGCCCGCGGCGCGTCGAGGGGCGAACCGTCCGATGAAAAGGACTGAAGGTAGATTTCGTCCCGCTTGGCGTCCATCGCTGCCAGCACGGCGCGATGCGGCGTCTTCTCGCGCTGGGCTGATGCCATGACCTCGAGCGTGGTGACGCCGACGGCGGGCACATTGAGGGAAAGCGCAAAACCGCGGGCTGCGGCAACGCCGACGCGGATACCGGTAAACGAGCCGGGGCCGATGGTGACGGCAATCCGGTCGATATCAGAAAGCACCATATCAGCCTGATCGAGCGCGCGATCGACGATACCGATCAGATGTTCAGCATGCCCCTTGCCGATCATGTCCGATGCCTCCCCCAGCACCGTATTCCTGCCGCTGTCGTAAACGGCGGCAGCGCAGTCCACACCTGCCGTGTCGAGCGCCAGAACGATCATGCCATCAATTTCCGAAAAATCTATTGTCGCCGATCATAAATTCGTCTGGCCGAACGAGAGATGAACGGCCGGACGAATACCAGAATTTTAAGCGGCAATCACTTCCTGCACTTCCGGAACGAAATGGCGCAGCAGGTTCTGAACGCCATGCTTCAGCGTTGCCGTCGAAGACGGGCAGCCGGCGCAGGAACCCTTCATGTTCAGGTAGACCTTGCCGTCCTTGAAGCCGCGGAAGGTGATGTCGCCGCCGTCCTGGGCAACGGCGGGCCGTACGCGGGTTTCGAGAAGTTCCTTGATGGTCAGCACGATGGATTCGTCGCCTTCGTCAAAAAACTCGTCGCCGGCATCGACGTCTTCGGAGAGGATGGAGGCATCGCCCATGACAGGCTTGCCCGACATGAAGTGCTCCATGATCGAGCCTAATATAGCCGGCTTAAGATGCTGCCATTCGGCATCGTCCTTGGAGACGGAAATGAAATCATAGCCGAAATAGACGCCGGTGACGCCGGGGATTTCGAACAGGCGGGCCGCCAGCGGCGAAGCTTCGGCCTCCTCGACGCTGCGGAATTCGGCCGTGCCGTTTTCCATCACCACCTTGCCCGGCAGGAACTTCTGCGTGGCGGGGTTCGGCGTGGCTTCGGTCTGAATGAACATCTGGTTCTCCATGCGGCCGGCCCATAGCGCAGCCGTCTTTAGAATTCTTCAAAAGAAGATAAGCCCATTGCTGGCGCCATTCAAGAGATTTTTACTCAAGAAATTATCAGCAGAGGGCGTCGATTTCCTCGTTGGTCAGGGTATCCGGCAGCACCGTGACCGGGATCGGAAACGCCGCGGCACGGCCGGCGATCGACGAGACCAGCGGTCCTGGACCTTCCTTCGCCGAACCGGCGGCCAGAACGAGGATCGCCACATCGCGGTCGTCCTCGATCACGGCGTTGATCTGTTCGGCCGCACCACCTTCACGGATGACGATCTCCGGCTCGATGCCGATTGTCTCGCGCACGATCTGGGCGATCTTGGCGACGACCGCCTCGGCCTCCTCCCGCGCCTCAGCCCGCATGATCGCCTCGACGCCGAGCCATTGCTGGAAATCCCCGTCGGGTATGACGTAGAGCAGCACCAGCCCGCCATTGGAATTCTTCGCGCGCCGGCCGGCATAATGAACGGCGCGCTGGCATTCGGGTGTGCCGTCGATCACCGCCATGAATTTGCGGCGATGACCTTCGAGCCGTGAGAGTCGCTTCGATACCATGGCGCGGACTCTGACACCCGAAGCGGAAAATTTGCAAGCCCAGTTTTTCCTCTTCTCCCCGCCGGGGAAGAAGAGGAGATCTGTCCTCAGTAGAGGAAGCCGATCACGTCGCGGACCTGGCTCATCGTCACCTCGGCGCGGGCTCTGGCGCGTTCGCCGCCCTTGCGCAGGATGGCGTCGATGTGGCTGGTATCGTCCATCAGCCGGCGCATCTCGCCGGTGATCGGCGCCAGCACATGGATGGAAAGATCGACCAGTGCCGGCTTGAAGACCGAGAACTGCTGGCCGCCGAATTCGGCAAGCACGTCGGCCTTGGATTTGTCGGCAAGCGCCGCATAAATCGCCACCAGATTGTCGGCTTCCGGCCGGCCCTGCAGCCCCTCCACCTCGCTCGGCAAACCGTCAGGATCGGTCTTGGCCTTGCGGATCTTCTTCGAGATCGCGTCCTCGTCGTCCATCAGGTTGATACGCGACAGATCGGAAGGATCCGATTTCGACATTTTCTTGGTGCCGTCGCGCAGCGACATGACGCGCGGCGCCGGCCCGCCGATCAGCGGCTCGACCATCGGGAAATAGGCATGCACCGGCTCGTTGCCGACGGTGATGTCGACGCCGTAACCGGTCTTGGCGATGTGCTCGGCATAATCGAGGTTGAACTTCATCGCGATGTCGCGGGCAAGTTCCAGATGCTGCTTCTGGTCTTCGCCGACCGGCACATGGGTGGCGCGGTAGACAAGAATGTCGGCGGCCATCAGGCTCGGATAGGCGTAGAGGCCGAGCGAGGCCTGCTCGCGGTCCTTGCCGGCCTTGTCCTTGAACTGCGTCATGCGGTTCATCCAGCCGATGCGGGCGACGCAGTTGAAGATCCAGGCAAGTTCGGCATGCTGCGGCACGGCCGACTGGTTGAAGACGATATGTTTTTCCGGGTCGATGCCGGCGGCGATGAAGGCGGCGGCGATCGAACGCGTCTGGCTCGGCATGTCCTCATGCACCAGCTGGGCGGTCAGCGCATGCATGTCGACGACGCAGTAGATGCAGTCATTGCCTTCCTGCAGCGCCACGAAGCGGCGGATCGCGCCGAGATAATTGCCGAGATGCAGATTGCCGGTCGGCTGCACGCCGGAGAATACGAGTTTCTTGAATTCGCTCATGTCGTCCTCAATAGGCTGGTGGAGGGCCCAGGGCTTTTCGCCCATGTTGCTAACGCGGCGGCTTATGCACGGCCAACCGGTCGCAATCAAGAGGTTACGCCTGCGGCATGCTGGATCAGATCGAAGCTGTTGCCATAGGGATCGGCAAACACTGCGACCGTGCCGTAAACCTCATGCCGCGGTTCTTCCAGAAAGCGCACGCCGGCTGCAAGCATTGCGGCATGGTCGCGGGCGAAATCGTCGGTCTTCAGGAAGAAGCCGACGCGGCCACCGGTCTGATTGCCGATCGCCGCCCGCTGCATTTCATTTGCCGCCTGCGCCAGCAGAAAGGCGGCGCCATCTCCGCCTCTGGGCTTCACCACCACCCAGCGCTTGCCCTCCGGCTGCGGCTCGTCCTGAAGGCAATCGAAACCGAGGGCATCGCAATAGAAGGCCTTGGCGCGGTCGTAGTCGTCGACGACGAGGGTGACGAGGAAAAGCGACTGGATTGTCATGTCATATCTCCCAATTGAGATGTTTATTCCCATGTGGATCGGCAATATCCGTTATTTTAAGCCAAATTGATCAAGCTGTTTACTCACAATTGAGTATAAAATTTCACAGAAAAGCTTTTATTGAACTGAAATTCTCGGTCGCGCAGGAGCGGCCCAATGGCCGCCCTGTCAACCGCCAGGAGGAACCATGCAGAACGCCAGTTTGCTCGTCATGGCAGGCCTTTTCGCCCTACAATCCGCAACCGGCGCCGTCGGTCAAGACAGCAAAAGACCGGCCATTCACCTGCCGAAACATGAAGCGCGCCTTGCCTACACGGTGCAGACGGTCAGCGTTCGCGCCGGTTGTTTTCCCGAGCGTCTGCGAGCGGTGCTGTCGCATATCGCCGCCAAGACCGGACGCCGCCCGATGATCACCTCAGGCCTCAGGCCGCACCCTCGCCGCCATGGCTCCCTGCATGGAAAATGCCTGGCCGCCGATATCAGGATGCCGGGCCTGTCGGAACGCGCGATCATCGCCGCCGCCAAAAGCGCGCCCGGCATCGGCGGCATCGGCACCTATTGCAACGGCATCGTGCATGTCGATGTCGGACCGCAGCGGCGATGGGTCGATTGTTAGAGCGATTCAGGAGACGTGCTGTGCAATGATTGTCCGGTTTGTGCCGGGGATTTGCCCCTCACCCTAACCCTCTCCCCGTTCTGACGGGGAGAGGGGACGTGCCCTGTGAGAGGTTGGTGGGAACGGAAAGGTCGCGGCATATCCCCTTCTCCCCGCCTGCGGGGAGAAGGTGCCGGCAGGCGGATGAGGGGCCGGCACCGGCGATCTGCCTAGCCTTGCGCATCCTTCACCGCCGCCGGTTTGCGGTTCAGATTGCGCCGGATCATGCCGAGATCGGCGCCGCCGATCAGGAAGGCGGCGGCGAAATAGATCAGCATGGAAATCGCAATCAGCAGTCCGAGCGTGCCGATCTTGGTCAGAAGCGGCGCGCCGGAGGCAAGCCAGGGCGCAAAATACTGCTTGAGGAAGACGATGGCCGCGCCCATGACCGCAGCAGCGACGATCAACAGGACGGTGCGCTTCGCCAGCGCCCATTCCCATGCCAGATGGCCGCGGCGCAGCAGCGTCGTGAACAGCAGCACGGTGCTGATCCACCCGGCCGTGGCTTCGGCAACGGCGATGCCGGGCGCGCCCATATAGGGGAAGAGGGTCAGCGCCGTGGCGCAGTTGGTCGCCACCGCGATTGCCGAGAAACGCATCGGCGTTTTGGTGTCCTCGCGGGCATAGAAGCCCGGCTGCAACGCCTTGATCAGCACGAAGGCCGGCAGGCCGATGCCGTAAATCGCCAGGATCGCACCGACGACGGCGGTGTTTTCCTGATGGAAGGCGCCGCGCTCGTAAAGCACGCGGATGATCTCGTCGGAGAGAATCCAGAGCGCGAAGGCGGCGGGGATCGTCAGGAACAGCACGAATTCGATCGAGCGGTTCTGCAGGTTTCCGGCCTCGCGCAGGTTGCCGCCCTTCAGCGCCCGGGCAAGTTCCGGCAGAAGCACCACGCCGACAGCGACGCCGACGACGCCGAGCGGCAGCTGGTAGATCCGGTCGGCATATTGCAGCGCTGCGATCGCGCCGTCGCGGGACGACGCAATCGCCTGGCCGATCAACTGGTTGATCTGGGTGATGCCGCCGGTCACCGCAGCCGGCACCGCTAGGATCAGCAGTCGCTTGACGTTCGGGGTCATCTTCGGGAAGCGGAAACCGATGCTCATGCCGGCCGCAAGCACGCCGATATAGACGACGGCGAGCTGCAGGACGCCCGCGGCAAGAACGCCAAAGGAGAGATACCAGGCCGTCGCCAGCGGATCGGCGCCGGTATAGAGCGCATAAAACAGCGCCCCGATCATCACCACGTTGAGGAAAACCGGCGCGATGGCGGCGGCGAAGAAATGATGCAGCGAATTCAGCATGCCGCTCATCATCGCTGTCAGCGACATGCACATCAGA
Source organism: Rhizobium leguminosarum bv. trifolii WSM2297 (assembly GCF_000271845.1). Next base: position 4,007,022 of record NZ_JH719395.1, read on the forward strand.
TAGGGAAACATCACCGCCGCCATACGGATGGTGATCGAGAATTTTTCGGGATCGTCGGCAAAGCCCGGCGCGATGACGAAGCGCACCAAAAGCGGCATGGTCAGCTCCATCACGATGGTGATGAGGAGCAGCACCGAAAACAGCACGCCGAAGACTTCTTCCGAAAAGCGCTTGGCGCCTTCGGTGCCGTTTGCCTCGATCTCCTTGGCAAACAGCGGCACGAAGGCGGCGTTGAAGGCGCCCTCGGCAAACAGCCGGCGAAAGAGGTTGGGAAAACGGAAGGCGGCGTAGAAGACGTCGGCCATCGGCCCGGTGCCGAGGGCGGCCGCCATCAGCGTTTCACGGGCGAAACCGAAGATGCGGCTGCCGAGGGTGGCGCCGCCGACGGTGGCGAATTTCTTGACGAGGCTCATGCTTGGGGACTCATGCGGAGGAATCGGCTTTTTTTTCGGCGGAAGGCGATGTCCGGGCGGTGGCGGCCGGCGCGATGATGCCGGAGGGCATGCGTTCGCGCAGTTCATCCTCCTCCTCGGCCATGACCGCCTTCATCCGGGCGGTGATGTTGGCGCGCTTGCTGTCGCCCGAAATCTTCTGTCCGACAAGGTCGGTGACGTAGAAAGTGTCGATCACTTTCTCGCCGAAGGTGGTGATGCGGGCCGACTGGATGTCCAGCGACAGATCGGAGAGCACGGCGGTGATCTCCGACAGCAATCCCGGCCGGTCGAGGCATTCGACCTCGATGACCGTGAACTTGTTCGACAGGCTGTTGGTGATGTTCACCGACGGCGGAATGACGAAGGCCTTGTTCTTCTTGCGGTGGCGCGCGCGCGTGGCGATGACCTCCGGCAGCCGTTTGCGGCCGGACAGCACGTCCTCGATCATCCGCCCGATTGTCGCGGCCCGGCGAAGCTCGTCGGCATCGTCGGTAAATTCGCGGCTGACATGGATGGTGTCGAGCGCCCGACCGTCTGAGGTCGTGAAGATCTGCGCGTCGACGATGTTGGCGCCGGCCGCCGCACAAGCGCCGGCGATGACGGCGAGCAGGCGCGGATGGTCGGGCGACAGCACGGTGATCTCGGTGATCGCGTGAAAACTGTCGGTCCGCACCGTCGTAGCGAGCGCCTGGCCGGCTTTATCGGCCTGGCGGATGAAATGGGCGTGGCGGACTTGGTCTTCCAACGGCACCGAGAGCAGATAGGGCTGGTAGTGCAGCTTGGTATAGGTATTGCGATCCTTCTGGCTCCAGTCGGAAAGGGCGGCATGCAGCGCCTCCGCGGCGGCATTGGCCCGCTCCTTGCGGGAAACCTCGGAAAAACCGCCGGCGAGCAGCAGCTCGGTTTCGTAATAGAGCGTGCGCAGCAACTGGCCCTTCCAGCCGTTCCAGACGCCCGGACCGACGGCGCGGATATCGCAGATCGTCAGGATCAGCAGCATCTTCAGCCGGTCGAGCGATTGCACGCGGTCGGCGAAATCGGTGATCGTCTTGCGGTCGGTGAGGTCGCGGGTCTGCGCTACCATCGACATGGTCAGATGTTCCTCGATCAGCCAGACGACGATTTCGGTCTGCTTCTGCGACAGACCGAAGCGGGCGCAAAGCTTGCGGGCGACGCGGGCGCCGGCGATCGAATGATCCTCCTGCCGGCCCTTGGCGATGTCGTGCAGGAGAACGGCGACATAAAGCGCCTCGCGGTCCTCGATGCCTGAGAACAGCTTGTTGGCGAGCGGATGCAGATCCTCGGCGCGGGCCTGATCGATCTCGGAGAGAACGTCGACGGTGCGGATCAGATGTTCGTCGACCGTATAGTGGTGATACATGTTGAACTGCATCATCGCGACGATCTTGCCGAACTCGGGGATGAAGCGGCCAAGCACGCCGGCCTCGTTCATCCGCCGCAGGATCAGCGCCGGATCGCGCTTCGACGTCAGGATCGACATGAACAGCCGGTTCGCCTCGTCGTTTTCCCTGAGGCTGTTGTCGATCAGGGCGAGCGACCGGGTGACGCGTTTCAGAGCGTCCGGGTGGAATTCCAACCCGTTGATGTCGGCGACGTGGAAGAGCCGGAGGATGCTGACCGGATCGCGCTTGAACACCTCGGGATCGGCAAGCGCAATGCGGCCGCGGTCCTCGACGAATTCGACACTGCCGGCGATCTTGCGATTGCGATGGGTGAAGCGGCTGATGACGCCGGTCAGGCCCGGGATCGACTTCGCCTGCTGGTCTTCAAGGGCGGCGCAGAGGATGCGGGTCAAATCGCCGACATCCTTGGCGACGAGGAAATAGTGCTTCATGAAGCGCTCGACGGCCGAAAGGCCCGGGCGGGTGTGATAGCCGAAGGCTTCGGCGATCTCGCGCTGGATGTCGAAGGACAGGCGCTCCTCGGCCTTGCCGGTCAGGAAGTGCATATGGCAGCGCACCGCCCAGAGAAAATCGTCGGCTTTCTCAAGCAGCCGGTATTCGTGTTTCGACAGCACGCCGAGCTTGACCAGCTCGGCCTGGTCGCGCACGTGATAATAATATTTCGAGATCCAGAACAGCGTGTGCAGGTCGCGAAGCCCGCCCTTGCCTTCCTTGACGTTCGGTTCGACGAGATAACGTGTATCGCCCGCCTTGCGGTGGCGCTCGTCGCGCTCGGCAAGCTTGGCGGCGATGAACTCAGGGCCGGTGCCGGTGACGATTTCCTTGTCGAAGCGGGTCTCGAGCTCGGTTTCCAGCCGCTGCAGGCCGCAGATGTAGCGCATCTCCAGGATGGCGGTGCGGATCGTCATGTCGGACTTGGAAAGCGCGATGCATTCCTCCACCGTGCGGGTGGCGTGGCCGACCTTGAAGCCCATGTCCCAGAGCACGTAAAGCATGAATTCGACCGCCTTGTGCGTCTCTTCCGCCGGCCGCGGCGGGAAGAGGAAGAGCAGGTCGATATCGGAGCCCGGCGCCAGCGTGTCGCGGCCGTAGCCGCCGACGGCGGTGACCGCGAACTTGTCCTTTTGCTGCGGAAAGATATGCGCGGTGGCGAAATTGTAGAGGGCGGTGATGATCTGGTCCTGCAGCCAGGAAATCCGGCAGGCGCAATTCAGCCCGCCGCCGTCGGCCATCAGTGCGGCCCGCGCCTTCTGCCGGCCCTCCGTGCTTGCTTTTTTCAGGGTCGCCAACAGGTCGGCGCGCAGCACGTCCGGCCGGTTGCGGTTGGCCTCGGCAACGGCGTCGCACTGCTTCTGCAACAGCTCGACGTCGAGGATGTGGGAAAAATCGAGATCGCGCATCGCTGTCGCCGGGGCGGTTTCCTGTTCATGCCGGGCGGCCTGATCCGCGCCTGCCTCGTGTTTCGTCCGCATGCGCTATAACCCCTTTATCAGGCGATTGACACGGGCCCTCATACTGCAAGAACCTTTAAATTTGGCGAAATGGTGTTGGTGAGCCGCGCAGGACAGCTTTCCCGAAAAGCTCAGCTGGCGGCCCGCGCATTCAGCAAATACAGCACCTGCCGTGTCTCGCTCATGATCTCTTCAAGCGACTGCTTGTCGCACTCGCGGTAGCCCGCCTTGGCGATCGAGGTTCCGAGCTCCGAGATCATAGCGCAGCAGCGGGTGATTTTCAGCATGCCGATCGGCGAGGTCCAGCCGCGCGCATTGCGGTCCTTATCGGCGCGCCGCATCGTGTCGAGCATGGAGCAGATGAGCGACAGGCGCTCGGTTTCGCGGATCAGCTTTTCCATGAACATCGCGTGCGTTGCCCTATTTCAGCTTCTTCTTGAGGTCGTAAAGCGCGTCCATTGCCTCGCGCGGCGTCATGTCGTCAAGGCTCATCCCCTTTAGCGCCTCCTCGACCTTGGAGGGTCCCCGGGCGGTGTCCTCGCGGCGCACCGCCACCTGGAAGAGCGGCAGGTCGTCGATCAGCTGGCTCGCCGGGTTCTTGCGGTCGGCATCTTCGAGGCGGGTAAGCACGTCGCGAGCCCGCGTCACCACCGAAGCCGGAAGCCCGGCAAGGCGGGCGACCTGGATGCCGTAGGAGCGGTCGGCCGCACCCGGCCCGACCTCATGCAGGAAGATGACGTCGCCGTCCCATTCCTTGACGCGCATCGTGGCGTTCGATAGCCGGGCAAGCTTTTCCGAAAGCACCGTCAGCTCATGGAAATGCGTGGCGAAGAGGCCGCGGCAGCGGTTGGCCTCATGCAGGTGCTCGACGGAGGCCCAGGCGATCGACAGGCCGTCGAAGGTGGCGGTGCCGCGGCCGATCTCGTCGAGGATGACGAGCGAACGGTCGCTCGCCTGGTTGAGGATCGCCGCGGTTTCGACCATTTCGACCATGAAGGTGGAGCGCCCGCGCGCCAGGTCGTCGGAGGCGCCGACACGCGAGAAAAGCCGGTCGACGATGCCGATATGGGCCGAGGTCGCCGGCACGAAGGAGCCCATCTGCGCCAGGATCGATATCAGCGCGTTCTGCCGCAGGAAGGTCGACTTGCCGCCCATGTTCGGGCCGGTCAACAGCCAGATCGCGCCGTCCTTGTCGCCTGATTTCGGCGACAGATCGCAATTGTTGGCAACGAAGGGGCCGCCTGCCTGCCGCCGCAGCGCCTGCTCGACCACCGGATGGCGGCCGCCCTCGATGGCAAACATCTTCGAGCTGTCGACCTGCGGGCGGCAATAGGCTTGCTCCTCGGCGAGAAGCGACAGGCCCGCGGCAACGTCGATGACGGCAAGCGCCCGGGCGCCGGATTTGATCGCTTCGGCTTCCGCAACCACGGCCGCCGCCATCTTCTCGAAGGCAGCAAGCTCGATCGTCAGCGCCCGATCGGCAGCATTGGCGATGCGGCTTTCGAGATCGGCGAGTTCGGTGGTGGTGAAGCGCATGGCGCTTGCCATCGTCTGGCGGTGGATGAAGCGGGCCTTGGCTTCGGCCGTGTCCGTCATCGGGGAGGCATTGCCGGCGGTCACTTCGATGAAATAGCCGAGGATATTGTTGTGCTTGATCTTCAGCGACCGGATGCCGGTCTCCTCGGCATATTGCAATTGCAGCCCGGCGATCACCCGGCGCGACTGGTCGCGCAGCGCCCGGACCTCATCGAGCTCGGCGCTGGCGCCGTCGCGCAGGAAGCCGCCGTCACGCTTCAACAGCGGCAATTCGTCTGCAAGCGTCTCGGCCAGCAGGGTTTCCAATGCTGCGGGGAGGGCCTGCAGCCCGGACAGCGCCTGGCCAAGCTCTTCCGGCAGCATCGCGCTTGCCAGCATGGCCGCAACCTCGTTCGCTGCCTGCAGGCCCTGGCGGATGGCGGAGAGATCGCGCGGGCCGCCGCGGTCGAGCGCAAGGCGGGACAAAGCGCGGGGCATGTCGGGCACATGTTTCAGCGTGTCGCGCAGATTGCCGCAGAGCGACGGTTCGTCGATCAGGAAGCCGATCGAATCAAGCCGCGCATTGATGCGGGCGGGGTCGGTCAGCGGCGACATCAGCCGCTCGGCAAGAAGCCGCGCGCCGCCGCCGGTGACGGTGCGGTCGATCGCTTTCAGCAGAGAGCCGTTGCGGTCGCCCGAAAGCGTGCGGGCCAGTTCCAGGTTGGCGCGGGTGGCGGGATCGATGAACAGCGTCGACGCCGCACTTTCCCGCTCCGGCTTTCCAAGCGGCGGCCGCTCGGCGATCTGGGTCTTTTCGACATAGGCAACGGCGGCGGCCGCCGCCGCCAGCTCGGCGCGCGAAAAGGTGCCGAAGCCGTCGAGCGTCGCGACGCCGAAATAACGCGCGATCCGGCCTTCGGCGCTGGCGCTGTCGAAGAGCACGGAAGGCTGCGGAACGGCGGTGCGGCCGAGCACGTCGAACACCGGCTTCAGTTCCGGATCGTGGAAGATCGTGTCGGGCAGGATCAGTTCGCGCGGATCGATGCGCAGGATATCGGCAAGCAGCCGCGAGGCTTCGGTCTCGGCAACCCGGAAGACGCCGGTGGAAATATCGATCCAGGCCAGCGCCAGCAACGGTTCGGCGCCGCCGCGAATGCGGGTCAGCGCCATCAGATAGTTGGATTCCGAGGGCGAAAGCAGCTTTTCCTCGGTGATCGTGCCGGGTGTGACCAGACGGACGACGTCGCGCTTGACGACGGATTTGCCGCCGCGTTTTTTCGCTTCGGCCGGATCCTCGATCTGCTCGCAGACGGCGACGCGGAAACCGAGCGAGATCAGCTTCTGCAGATAATCATCGGCCGCATGCACCGGAACGCCGCACATCGGGATATCCTGGCCCATGTGCTGGCCGCGCTTTGTCAGCGTGATGCCGAGCGCGCGCGAGGCCTCAAGCGCATCCTCGAAGAACAGCTCGTAGAAATCGCCCATGCGATAGAACAGCAGCGAACCCGGATTGTTCGCCTTGATCTCGATAAATTGCTCCATCATCGGCGTTGCCGAGGCACGGCTTTCCGCCGTGGCCAGCTCGGCAGCTGAAAAGGCTTCATTCTCTGTGTCAATTCGTGCGTTCACGGAGGTGCAGTTTTTCCCAAAAAAACAGGTGCCAACCCTATCCGCGCGCCGCTATAGATGACAACAGCATTTGAGGAAGAGCGAAGCGTCGCCCACAGGACGTTGGAGGATTTATGCCCGATATCGATAAGAAGGAACGGCCGGCGACATCAGTTACCGACCAGGAGGCGCTCGATTTTCACGCGACGGGCCGGCCCGGCAAGCTGGAAATCAACCCGACCAAGCCGATGGCGACGCAGCGCGACCTGTCGCTTGCCTATTCGCCGGGTGTCGCCGTCCCCGTCAAGGCGATCGCCGCCGATCCGCAGACGGCCTATGATTATACAGCCCGCGGCAACATGGTTGCCGTCATTTCCAACGGCACGGCGATCCTCGGTCTCGGCAATCTCGGCGCGCTGGCGTCCAAGCCGGTCATGGAAGGCAAGGCGGTGCTGTTCAAACGCTTCGCCGACGTCGATTCCATCGACCTCGAAATCGATACCGAAAATGTCGACGAGTTCATTAACTGCGTGCGTTTCCTCGGTCCTTCCTTCGGCGGCATCAACCTCGAAGACATCAAGGCGCCGGACTGCTTCGTCATCGAAAGCCGGCTGCGCGAGCTGATGGATATTCCCGTCTTCCATGACGACCAGCACGGAACGGCGATCATCGCCGCCGCCGGCCTGATCAACGCGCTGGAACTGACGGGCCGCGACCTGAAGACGACGAAACTCGTCTGCAACGGTGCCGGTGCCGCGGCGATCGCCTGCGTCGAACTGGTCAAGGCGATGGGTTTTGCGCCCGACAACATCATCCTCTGCGACACCAAGGGCGTCATCTACCAGGGCCGCACCGAGGGCATGAACCAGTGGAAATCGGCGCATGCGGCAAAGACCGACGCGCGCACGCTGGAAGAGGCGATGAAAGGTGCTGATGTCGTTTTCGGCCTGTCGCAGAAGGGCGCCTTCTCGGCCGAGATGATCCGCTCGATGGCGGATCGGCCGATCATTTTCGCCATGGCAAATCCCGATCCCGAGATCACCCCGGAAGAGGTGGCCCGCATCCGCGACGACGCCATCATGGCGACCGGCCGCTCGGACTACCCGAACCAGGTCAACAACGTCCTCGGCTTTCCCTATATCTTCCGCGGCGCCCTCGACGTTCGCGCCTCCACCATCAACGACGCGATGAAGATCGCCGCTGTCAAGGCGCTGGCAAACCTTGCCCGCGAGGACGTGCCGGATGACGTGGTTGCCGCCTATCAGGGCAACCGGCCGCGTTTCGGCTCGCAATACATCATCCCGGTTCCTTTCGATCCGCGGCTGATCTCGGCGATCCCGGTCGCGGTCGCCGAAGCGGCGATCGAAACCGGCGTCGCCCGCAAGGTCATCACCGACATGGCGGGTTATGCCCGTGAGCTTTCGGCGCGCCGCGATCCGATCGCCTCGACGCTCGCCAGCCTCTATGAGCGGGTGCGCCGTCGCCCGAAGCGGATCGTCTTTGCCGAGGCCGAGGAAGAACAGGTCCTGCGCGCCGCATTGTCCTATGCCAACCAGGAGCTCGGCACCGCCATCCTGCTCGGCCGCGAAGACCTGATCCGGGCGACGGCGGAGCGCGCCGGCATCGATCTCAACCGCCCCGGCCTCGAGATCGTCAATGCCCGTATCTCGACCCGGGTCGAGGCCTATATCGACTATCTCTATGCCAGGCTGCAGCGGCACGGTTATCTCCACCGCGACGCCCAGCGGCTGATCCATAACGACCGCAACCACTTCGCCGCCACCATGGTGGCGCTCGGCGACGCCGACGGCATGGTGACGGGCATCACCCGCAACTATTCGACGGCGCTCGAGGATGTGCGCCGTTGCATCGACGAGAAGCCCGGCCACCGCGTCATCGGCGTATCCCTGGCGCTCTGCCGCGGCCGCACGGTCTTCGTTGCCGATACGGCGGTGCACGACATGCCGACGGCCGAACAGCTTGCCGATATCGCCGAGGAGGCCGCCGGTCTGGCAAGGCGCATGGGTTATCCGCCGCGTGTCGCGATGCTAGCCTATTCCACCTTCGGCCATCCCTCCGGCGAACGCTCCGAGCGGGTGCGCGAGGCGGTGAAGATCCTCGACAAGCGCCGCGTCGATTTCGAATATGACGGCGAGATGGCCGCTGATGTGGCGCTGAACCGCAAGGTGATGGAGCAATATCCCTTCTGCCGCCTCTCCGGCCCGGCCAACGTGCTTGTGATGCCGGCCTTCCACTCGGCGTCGATCTCGACCAAGATGCTGCAGGAACTCGGCGGCTCCACGGTGATCGGTCCGATCCTCGTCGGCCTCGACAAGCCGGTGCAGATCACCTCGATGGGCGCCAAGGACAGCGACATCGTCAACATGGCGGCGATCGCCGCTTATGGCGGCACGTAACCCGTCCGTCGCATGACACGGCATTCCGTGCCCGGCCGACAACACGTCGGCCGGGTACGGATTTTGTTGGCCTATTTGCCGGCTTCGCCGCTCCGCGCCTCTATCTGTGCTCGATCCGCCTTCAGAAGTTCGAGGCGCCGTCTTTCAATAAGTCATACTTTTGATACAGTAATCTTCTATGCGCGGCATGAATTGCCCGCCTGGACCTTGAAAACGACGGGCAATTGACGGTTTCGCTGGTCAGTTGTTTCATATTTCATCAGCCGGTTGGTTCCCATGGCAGAAGACGCATCCGCCAATTTCATCGCCCGATTTCAGGGGGCAACTTTCGACGATATGGTCGAAGCCCTGACCCAGGGGTTTGGTTCGCTCGACGCATGGCGCAATGGTCGGGAGAAACCGCTCGACTGGAAGGTCGGGTTTTGGGGTGACGAAAGGGTGTCGCTGGTCAGCAATCAGGATGCCGGCGACTGGGGTGCAAGAACGGCGCACGGAACGCCGGAAACGCTGGCAATCGTCGTTCCGCGCACGGGTGCCCTCAATGTAGGGTTTGGTCGGACAGTGGTCGAAGCGACGCCTGGGCGGCTGCTGGTGATGAACAATCTTGAGTCGGAATGGGTTTCCATAGGAGCAGCGCCGCATCGGTCGGACACACTCAGTGTGAGCTGGACAATTATCGCCCAGGCCGTCGCCGCCATACTGGAGAGACCGCTGATCGGCACACTGGCGTTGGCGCCGGTCATTGATTTTTCCACGGCAGCGGGACAGTTGCTCGCCAATCTCGCACAAACGATCATCATCGGCCTGCGCAACAATGGGCCACTCCTTTACTCGCCAATTGCCATGTCGAACCTAACTCAGGCGCTTGCCGATCTCGTGGTGCGCCTGATTCCGCATCGCCTCTCGCATCTGCTCGACAGGAAAATCCATCTGATCGCGCCGCGGCATGTGCGTCGAGCCATTGAATTCATGCATGCGAACATCGACCAGCCCTTGGTAATGCAGGGTGTCGCCGAGGCGGCAGGCGTTTCCATTCGCGCTCTGGAAGTCGGTTTCCGTGAGTTCAAGGGAACCACACCGACCGCCTATCTCCGGACAATCCGCTTGCAAGCCGTCCGTGAGGATCTATGCGATCCTTCGAACCGGCAGCCGTTGCGGCACATCTGCTTGAGGTGGGGGTTCTTTCACTTTGGCCGTTTTGCGGCAATCTACCGCGCGGCGTATGGAGAGAACCCGTCGGACACCAGAAGGCGATCCGGAGGATGAGGCCACCCGGAAGACTTTAGCTCGCGAAGCGGCCGGCGTCGGCGCCGTAATAATTCAGGTAGCGGTCGGAAATGCTGGAAATCGGCAGCACGATCAGCACATCGGTCGTGTTGAAGGCATGATCGACGACGGCACTGGAGCCGACCATCGCGCCAAGTCTGAGATATCCCTTGATGAGTGGCGGTAGCGCCATCAGCGCCCGCTTCGGGTTGATGGCCTCGACCGGCATCAGATCCATGTTGCGGGCGAGATCCGGCAGGGCGCCAACGGCCCATTCGTCCTTCGCCAGCACACTATGGTAGAGGAAAGACAGTGCCAGCGCATGGCTTTCGAGATAGACGCCGGGGAAAGAGGCGCAGCCGAACATGGCGCTGACGCCGTGCTTCAGCGCATAGGCCCAGTTACCCTGCCACAGAAGCTCGACGGTGCGCTTGGTGCGGTATTCCGGCAGCACGCAGGAGCGGCCAAGCTCCATGAAGCGCTTGTCCGGATGTTTGGCGATAAGGCTCTCGATCTCGAATTCGGAAGCCGAGTAAAAACCGCCATTGGCGATGGCGACATCCTGGCGCAGCAGCCGGTAGGTGCCGACGATCTGGTCTTCCGAGTCACCCTCGATCGTGCGGTCGAGAACAAGAAGATGGTCGCAGAAGGCGTCATAGGCATCGACATCGCGCTGGCGGCGCATGGCGTCCTGCGGCAGCTGCGCCTTCATTTCGTTGACGAAAACGCGATAGCGCACGGCCTGGGCGGCATCGATCTCGCGCGCCGTGCGGGCAAGGCGGGTTTCCAGATTGCCGATGCGGCCGAGGATATCGCCGTCCTTCTGCGCAGCAGCCGGCGCGGGCCGTGCGGCCTCCACGGTGGTGTCACGATTCAGGATGTCGATGGCGGACATGACGATTCTCCCGTTGCCGGCTTATCGACGCCATAAAACACTTCTCTGCGACAGGAAAGTGACATATTGAATTTGTGAGCGCAAGAAGCAGGCTGCCCCCGCGGCACGTTACCGCGCCTCTGCCCGGCGGGCGGAAAGTGCGGCGACGGCCTGAACTTCGGTCAGCAGCCGCACCGGGTCGACCGGCTTGACCATGACGCGGTTGGCGCCGTTCAGCAAGACCTGCCGGCGGGATTCGTCGCTCTTGTCGGCGGTCAGCACAATCACCGGCACCGGGACAAGATCAAGCCGCCTTTCGTGGCCGCGCAGGCGTCCGAGCATGTCGATGCCGTTGCCGCCGGGCATCGACAGGTCGCTGATGATGATATCGGGCCGGGCATTCGCCTCGCAAAGGGCGCAATCGAGCAATGCCTCGAAATCCTCGACATGGCGCACCTTATGCCCGCCCTTCTCAAGGACGACGCGCACCAGCATGGCATTGATCGGATCGTCCTCGCCCAGCAGGATGTTGAGCCCGCTGGCAGCAACCATCGTCTCCGCCATCGAAAGGCCGAAGCCCGGCTGATTGTCGTTCAGCGCGTCGCGCTTCTCCATGCCGCGCATGCGCCCGCGCAGCACGTCGATCAGCGATTGTTCGCGCAGCGGCCGGATCAGCCAGGCATCGAAGAGGTCGAGCGGATGGGCGCTGCGCTCTTCCGGATTGACGAGCAGGACCTTGCGCAGGCCAAGCGCTGCGATTTCGGCGCGATCGGCAAGATGGGCGGAGAATTCCGCCGACATGCGATGGTCGATGATGATATCGGTCGGCCGCTTTCCGCCGTTGGCCAGCCCAAGCAGCGTTGCCCGGGCGCTCTCACCGTCGGCAACGAGATGGCAGTGGCCGCCGAGCGCGGTGATCGTCTCGGCGATGGCGGTGCGTGCGGCACCGGCCGGCGCCAAAAGCACGACGCTGTTGCCGGCAAGCAACGTATTGCGCCTGTCCGGGCGCTCGCTGCCGATATCGACAGGGAAGCGGATGGTGAATTCGCTGCCTCTGCCCTTTTCGCTGGTAACCGTCAGTGCGCCGTTGAATTCGCGCATGATGCGGGCGGAGATCGCAAGGCCGAGCCCGGTGCCGCTGCTCTTGTCGGCGAAGGTCCCGCCCTGCTCGAACTCGCCGAAGACGCGCGCCTGCTCCTCCGCCGTCATGCCGGGACCGCTATCGGTGACGGTGATCGACAGGTCGTCTCCGGCGAGCGACACGCGAATGAAGACGCCGCCGACCTGGGTGAACTTCACGGCATTGCCGATGACGTTGAACAGAACCTGGCGCAGCCGGGCCGGGTCGAAGCTCATATTCTCCGGCACGTCGGATGATACCGTGGCGCCGATCTCGATGCCTTTTTCATGCGCCCGGTGGGCGAGCATCTCGACGACGCTTTCCAGCAGCTTGCGCAGCGATTCCGAGCGCGGGTGCAGCGCGAAGCGGCCGACCTCGATGGTGGAGAAATCAAGCAGATCCTCGACCAGCTGCGTCAGCGCGTGGCCGGACTGGCGGATATTCGCCAGATAGTCCTGCTGCTCCTGCGTCAGCCGCGTTTCGGCGAGCAGATGCGTCATGCCGAGGATGCCGGACAGCGGCGTACGCACCTCGTGGCTGACGGTGGCAAGCAGCCGCGATTTGGCGGCGCTGTTATATTCGGCTTTCTGGCGGGCCTCTTCGCGGCCCTGGGCGATCAGCCGCTCGTCGGTCACATCTCTGGCTACACTCTGCAGCAGCAGACGGCCGTTAGCCGGGTCGCGGGTGACGACGTCGCGCCAGAGAAAGATGCGCTGGCCGTCCGGCGTCGAAATCTCGACGTCGAAGCAATGCGGTATCGGGCCGGGGCGGAAGGCAAGCCCGATCTCCTCGCAGCTCAGTCCCTCCGGATGAATCCGTCCGGTCAGGCGGCGAAACGTGTCGTTGGCGGAGATGATGCGCCGGTCCATGCTGCGGCTGACGGTGATGTCGCCGAGCACGTCGTGCACGTCGGCAAACAGCTTTGCGCCATCGTTCCAATCCGGCAGCGATTTGCCGCCGCTGGGGGGCTTGCGCCGCCGAACCATCAGGACCGCATAGCTGGCGATGACGGCAAGGCCGAGAACGACAAGCCCGCCCGACAGCAGCAGCGGATCGCCGGCATGGGCAAGCAGCGTCAGGATCAGCGCGGCAAGCAGGCCTGCGCCGCCAAGCCAGTAGACCAGCAGGCGCCGTGATGCTGCAGGCCCCACCTTGCTGTCGTCAGCTGCCTGAGGCGCCGACGCGCGGGCTCGCGGGGAGCAGCCCGCCATCCGCTCTTCACGCGGCTTGGCGGCGGGTCCGCCGAAGGCGGCGGACAAAGTTTCCTGCAATTGTCCCAGGCTCTGCATGCAATCTGGCTAACATGAGGCCTCTTCCGAATGCCTTCAGGAAATCGATAAGATTTTAGGGGCCGGCCTTTTTCGGCAGCAGCAGCTCGTCGAGAATGACGCAGCCGGCGCCGATGGTGATGAAGCTGTCGGCGAGATTGAACACCGCGAAGGACCAGCTTTCGGTGTAAAAGAGGATGTAGTCGATCACATGGCCATAGGCGAAACGGTCGACGAGATTGCCGATCGCCCCGGCAATGATCAGCGCATAGCCGAGATGGGCAATCCACCGGTCCTTCGCCGTGCGGTACCACAGCCAGATGACGAAGGCGACGATGATGAGCCGCATGCCGACGATGAACCAGCCATCCATGCCCTCCAGCATCGAAAAGGCGACGCCGAGATTATAGGTGCGGTAGAGCGCCAGCATCGGGATGACGGGCACCGCCTCCTGCAACGGCAGGCTATGATCGACGGCAATCTTGACGACCTGGTCGATGAGCACGGCGACGATGATGAAGAAGAGGATCGGCGCCGGGCGCGAAAACAGCGCGGGGCGGGTAGGCGTCTGTTCGGTCATTTGCCCTCGGCAAGTGAGAGGAGGTGGCGGCGCGCCTCGAAAAGCATGACGGCGGTGGCGACGGCGAGGTTCAGCGAATCGGCGCGGCCCTGCTGCGGGATGCGGGCAAGCGCATCGGCCTCCCTGGCCAGCTGCTCCGGCAGGCCGGATTGCTCGTTGCCCATCAACAGCACGGTGGGCTTTTTCCGGTAGTCGATCGTGCGGTAATCGACCGCGCCGGCAAGATGCGTCGCAACGACGGAAACGCCGGCCGATTTCCGCCAGGCGACGAATTCCTCCGCCGTCGCCCGTGCGACGGGAACGGCAAAGACCGAGCCCATGGTGGCCCGCACCGTTTCGAGCGAAAACGGATCGGTCGTCTCTCCGATGAGAATGATGCCGGAAGCGCCGGCCGCATCAGCCGTGCGGATGATGGTGCCGAGATTGCCGGGGTCACGCACCCGGTCGAGCGCCACCCAGGTCTCGCCATCCCGCGGCCGAATCTCCCGCAGCGGCTTCCAGCGCTGCTCGAAGATGCCGACGACCATCTGCGGATTGTCGCGGCGGGTGATCGAGGCGATCACCTTTTCGCTGACTTCGAGCACCAGCCCGCCCGAGGCGACGGTCTTTGCCGCCATCTGCTCGACCAGCGGCTTGCCCTTGGCGGCCTTGGCATAGACCAGCGTGCGGATCGTCCAGCCGAGCTCGATCGCATCGATGACGAGCTTCAGTCCTTCGGCCAGGAAAGTCCCGCTTTCCTCCCGCGACTTCTTGTTGGTCAGCGCCTTGATATCCTTGATGATCGGATTGGCGAGCGAGGTGACTTCCTTCACCTGCCCGACCCTGCGCGGTCCCTGATCGTGGAAGTCCTTGCTCATTTCGGCACCCAGCGGGAAAAGAGGGAGGTGGAAAGCGCGCGGCCCGGCGTCTTGCCGTCGAGGCCTGCCTCTCGGATGACCAGCTCGCCGGATTCGACCACCCCGCCGGCGCCCCGCATCGTCTCGCGCATCAGCTCGTGGATCGAATAGAAGCTGGCGCGGATCGAATAGGCCGTCAGCACCAGGCCGACCGCCTTCGGCGACAGGATCTCGCGGCAGACATCGAGCATCAACGGCAGATGCTCGAAGAGATGCCAGACCTCGCCGTTCGGGCCGCGGCCGAATTTTGGCGGATCGGTGAGGATGATGTCGTATTGGCTGCCGCGGCGTTCCTCGCGCAGGATGAATTTCATCGCATCCTCGCAGATCCAGCGGATCGGCAGCTTGTCCATGCGCCCCAGCGCCTGGTTTTCTCGCGCCCAGCCGATCGCCTTCTTCGAGGCGTCGACATGGGTGACTTCGGCGCCGGCTGCGGCGGCAACCAGCGAGGCGACGCCGGTATAGCCGAAAAGGTTCAGCACCTTCAGCGGCCGGCCGGCCTTTTCGACCTGATCCTTCATCCAGCTCCAGTGCACGATCTGCTCAGGGAAGACGCCGACATGACGGAAGGAGGTGAAGCGGCCGTGGAAATCGACGCCGAGCAGATTGAGCGGCCAGGTCTCGCCGAGCGCCTCCTTCGGGAAGCGCCAGCGGCCGGTGCCTTCCTCGTCGGTATCGCCGGTGAAGGCGGCATCGACCTTTTCCCAGACGTGGGCCGGCAGCGAAGGCCGCCACAGCGCCTGGGCCTCCGGGCGGATGATGCGGTAGGGGCCGTATTGCTCGAGCTTTTCGCCGTTGCCGCTGTCGATCAGATGGAAGTCGCCGGCCCCGAGCGATTCCAGGATGACGGGCACGCGCTCAGTCGGACGCTCGCCGCTGCGGGTCATCAGCGGCCGCTCGACGGCGGCAGGCACGGCAGGCTCGTGCACCGTCTCGCGGCTGACTGCCGGCCGCGCGACCGGCTTCGGCGGCCGGCCGGCCCGATCGTCCCTGCGGCTTTCACCGGCAGGACCGGATGTCTTCTTCTGGCCCGGCCGGCGTTCTCTATGTTTCAACGTGCTCTTCCGCGTCTCTGTCGGGGTGTCGTGAAAGGGTCTGTGCTCCACAGCACCCTTTGAGTTATGCAGTAGCCCAGAAAACCGTGCCGGATCAACTGCGCGCCGGCGCGGCATTTATTTCAAGCCTCGGATGCGCGCCTGCGAAGCCAGCTTTCCGCCGCATAAAGGGCTGCGATATGCATCGACTGCATGATGACCGCGCCGGACTGCACCTCGCCAAGGATGGCGGCAAGATCCGCAAACAGCAGCTCGACCTTTTCGCCTGGGTCGAAACGCGGTTCGCCGGCCCGGCTGAGGCCGAGCGCCAGCCAGCTCGTCACCGCATTGCTGTGGCTGGCGGCGTTCGGGTAGGAGGTCAGCAGCTTGACGAAGGTCGAGGCTTCATATCCGGTCTCCTCCCTGAGTTCGCGCCGGGCCGCCGCCATCGCCGCATCGCCGGTCTCGCTGTCGCCGCGCTCGACACCGCCAGCGACGAGCCCGTGGATGATCTCGCCGCGGCCGTGCCGGTATTCCCGCGTCAGCAGCACGCGCCCGTCGGGCATGACAGGCACGACGTTGATCCAGTCGGGATAGTCGAGCACATGGAAGGGCGCGATGACGGTCCCATCGGCGGTGATGCAGTCGTCGCTTCGCAGCCGGATCCAGCGGTCCTCATAGGTGATGCGGCTTGCCGTTACGTTCCAGGGCTTCAGTTCGTCACTCATCGCCAATTCCTTGTTGCGCAACCAGCGAGATAACATTCCTCTCCGCCTTGGCAAAAGCCTTTCCCGCTGGGATAAGGTGAGCGAATCGGAGATGGGGCTATCGAATGGATTTCACCGGCGAAGAACGCATCGCCGCGCCGCGGGATGTCGTCTGGGCAGCGCTCAACGATCCCGAGATCATGCGCGGCTGCATTCCAGGCTGCCAGAGCATCGAACGGCTGTCACCGGATACTTTCGAGGCGACGATCAGGGTCAAGTTCAGCCTGCTGTCGGCCACTTTCCATGGGCTGCTGACGCTGTCCAATGTCGATGCGCCGCAGAGCTACACGCTGTCGGCCGAAGGCAAGGGTGGTCTTGCCGGCTTCGCCAGAGGCAGCGCCGATGTCGTGCTCGAAGAAAGCGGCGTCGACACCATCCTGCATTATCGGGCAAAAGCCGAACTTGGCGGCAGGCTTGCCCAGTTCGGCGCACGCCTGCTCGATTCGACCTCGCAGCGGCTCGCCGAAGGGTTCTTTTCGGATTTCAATGCCGCCGTCGTCGCGAAGATCGCGGCCGGCTGATCCCCGCGCGGGCCGATGCATGTCGCCCAGAAGTGTGCAGCGGTTCTGGGACAATGACATGCATAAAACAAGAGCTTTAGCCTTGGCGCGCCTCGGAGCTTGGGTTAAATCGACGTCATGACGTGGACCATCAGGCCGCCGCGGGCGGAAGACCAGGAAATGCTCGCGGAGATTTATCTTTCCGTGCGCCGCGAAACATTCGTCTGGGTCGATCCCGGCAAGTTCCACCGCGAGGATTTCGCCGCCCATACCAATGGCGAGACGGTCTTCGTCTGCGAGCATGAAAACGGCGATGTAGCCGGCTTCCTGTCGCTCTGGCCGGCCGATGATTTCATCCACATGCTCTATATCAGACAGGACTTCCAGGGCTTTGGCGCCGGTAAGGCGCTGCTGCAGGCGCTGCCGGAATGGCCGCAGCACCGCTACCGGCTGAAGTGCCTGGTGAAAAACCGGCGGGCGAAGGCTTTCTACCTCGCCCATGGGTTCCGCGTCACCGGCAACGGCACGTCGCCGGAGGGCGACTATGAGGAATTGAGCTTTTTCCGGAGTGACTGATCGCCGACGCGAGCCGGTTTACCGCGCTGGAAGCTGCCCGGCGATTTCCTCGGCGCGGCTCTTGTGGCGGTCGGCCTCGCCCTGCCAGCGGATGGCTTCCTTGGCCTCGGTGCGGGCGCGCTTGCGGTGTTTGCCCTGGCTGAACCAGGTGGCGGCCGAGCCGATCAGCATGCCGGCGATCAGGGCAACCACCAGGAAGACGAAGAAGGGCGCGGAAACCGCAAGCACCTGATCCTCCGGCCGGAACGGATTGAAGGCGAGCGTGACGCTTTGCCGGTTGGCGACGCAGAAGACGATGAGGATGACGCCGAGCGGCAGCAGAATCAAAAGGTTGACGATCTTCTTGGCCATTGGGGTCTCCCTGCGTCGGATGCCGCCGCCCTCGTTGAGCGGCGCGTTGTAACTACGCATCGGCCCCGAAAATCGATTCCGATTGTCGGGGCCGATGCGTTAGCAGAATAGGAAAACGGTCTTCGAGTTCAAGTGCGGATTCGCCGCAGGCGGCTGGCGCTCAATCCTCTTCGTCGGCCTGGCCGGGATTGAGCCGCTCGCGCAGCTCCTTGCCGGTCTTGAAGAAGGGAACCCACTTCTCCTCGACGAAGACGGTATCGCCGGTGCGCGGGTTGCGGCCGGAGCGTGACGGGCGGTTCTTCACCGAAAACGCGCCGAAGCCGCGCAATTCGACGCGGTTGCCCGCAGCCAGTGCATCCGTGATCTCGTCGAGAACCGCGTTGACGATATTCTCGACGTCGCGATGATAGAGATGCGGGTTGCGTGCTGCAACAATCTGCACCAATTCGGACTTGATCACGTTCGCCCCCTTAAATTATTGATTTCTTATCAATCGTGGCCAACCTGCCAAACTGAAAGCAGCCCGTCAAGAAGCAACTTTGGGGGCAGGATTCCATTGATATCCTGGCCTTTCAAGAGATCATCATAACCGAAGATCGTAATCAACCGCGAAACAGCCCCAGCGAGCAGAAAAGGCGTATTGCTCTTCTTGTCCCAGTCGACCATCGGCAGGTCGGCGTCGACGCCGCGCGATTTGAGATAGGCGCGGATTTCGGCGTCGCCGCCGATCGTATCGACGAGTTTCACCTTCAGCGCCTGGCGGCCGGTATAGATCGTGCCGTCGGCCAGTTTCAGCACCTCGTCGCGCGGCAGCTTGCGCCGATCGGCGACCAGATCCACGAACCAGTTATAGCTGTCGACCACCATGTTGCGGATCATCGCCTTGGCGTCCTCGCTCGCCTCATGGAAGGGCGAGGGCTCGGCCTTCAGCGGTGAGGATTTGATCTCCTGCAGCGAGACGCCGATCTTGTCGAGCAGCGGCTGGATCTGCGGATACTGAAAGATGACGCCGATCGAGCCGGTGATCGAGCTGTCGCCGGCAACGATCGTATCGCCGGCGGTGGCGATCATATAGCCGGCGGAGGCGGCAAGCGTGCGCACGTCGGACACGACGGGCTTCTTGGCTGCGATCGCACGGATCGCCTTGAAGACCTTTTCGCCGCCATAGGTCGTGCCGCCGGGCGAGGAGATCGAGATCACCGCGGCCTTCACCTGGTCGTTGGTCTCGACCTTCTTCAGCCGCTCCAGAAGCTCGTCGTCATCGACGATCAGCCCCGATATCGTCACATGGGCGATATGCGGGCGGCTGGTCTTGGTGTCGCCGACCGTGAAGCTGTAGAAAGCAAAACCAAGCGCCACGACGAGAGCCACCGTGAAGAGGCGCCAAAACCACAACTTGCGGCGCAGCCGCCGGCGATCCGCGATCATCGAACTGTCCATGAAAACCTCCAGCGCTGGGCTCCGGCTTCGGCATGGCGCCGACGGATCCGGTGAAAATAGGGTGGCAGCGGCACGTACGAATGCCACTTTTTTATGTTTTTCCGTTTTGTTGCTTGTTGCAGAAAAAATTCCATATTGGCAAGCCAATGTAATAATGCGAAACGAACTGTGATTGGCGGCCGGCTTTGTTTTGAAGGCGCGGCAATCACCGCACATGGAACGAGACCTATGCTCGATACCCTGAAGAACAACGGAAACGCCGCCTATGCGGGCTCCGGCAGGAGCGCCTATGGCGATGCGTTGTTCCATTCCGCCCGCGTGCGGCGGCTGAAGATTTTGCTGCCGGTGGCAGCCCTCGTCATCGGCGCCGGCCTCGCAGGGGTGGCGTTGGTCAGCATCTATCTGCCCGAGAACATCAAAATGGAAGGCGCCAAGATCGAGAACGGCAAGGTGGTGATGGAAAAGCCGGCGATCTCTGGACGCAATTCCGACGGCATCAACTATTCGATGCTGGCCGAACGGGCACTACAGGATATCCGCAATCCCGATCTCATCACCCTCGAGACCATCAAGGCCGCCGTGCCGATGAACGATGGCCTGATCGCCCGCGTCGTCGCTTCGACCGCCGATTACAACCGGGCCACCGACAACCTGCATATGACCGCCCCTTTCACCCTGGTGCTGAGCAGCGGCCTCAACGCGAATTTCCAGTCCGCCCGCCTCGACATCAAGGGCGGAAACATGCGCAGCGACGACCCCGTCACCATCACCAAGGACAATGCCTCCATTGTTGCGAAGACGATGGAGATAACCGATAAGGGGCGGGTGATCACATTCGAGGGGAATGTTCGCATGAATGTCGATCCCACCACCATCCATAAACAGGGCACTTAACCAGCCGGGTCATCCATGACAAAAGATTGTCGCATTTCCACTTGCAAGACCGGTATGGCATTCGCTGCCGCCGCATTCGCCCTTGTTCTGACGGCTTCTGGCGCCGGTGCGCAGCAGGCCGCCACGATGTCGGGCATGAAGCTATCCAACGACCAGCCGATCCAGATCGAAAGCGACAAGCTCGAGATTCACGACCAGGAGCACACCGCGCTGTTCACCGGCAAGGTCAAGGTCGTCCAGGGGACGACGACGATGCAGTCCGGCAAGATGACCGTCTATTACAAGGATAAGGCGGCAAAGCCGGCCGCTGACGGGACGCAACCCCCAGCCCAACCCGCGGCGCAGCCAGCCCAGTCCGGTTCGCTTGCATCGGGGAGTGCCGATATCGACAAGATCCTGGTCACCGACAAGGTTCTCCTGACCTCAGGCACGCAGACCGCGACCGCCGATGACGGCAATTTCGATATGGCGTCGCAGACATTCATCCTCACGGCCGATCAGGGCAACAAGGTTATTCTGTCGGACGGGCCGAACGTCTTCACCGGCTGCAAACTGACCGTTCACATGCAAACCGGTCAGGCGGAGCTTGAAAGCTGCGGCGGGCGTGTCCAGATTCAGCTCGATCCAAAATCGCAGCCGAATGCGCAGCAGAAGCAGAACTGAGAAGCCGGCCTCCCACGTGAAATTATCATCGCTATCCACCATGTTCGGCCAGCCCGGGCCACAAGCTGCGGGCGCCGCCGACAAAAGCCGCTATCAGGGAACGCTGATCGCACGCGGTCTGACGAAGACCTATGCGACGCGTCGCGTCGTCAACGGTGTCTCGCTGGTGGTGCGCCGTGGCGAGGCCGTCGGCCTGCTCGGCCCGAACGGTGCCGGCAAGACCACCTGTTTTTACATGATCACCGGCCTCGTGCCGGTCGATGAAGGCACGATCGAGATCGACGGCAACGACGTCACGACCATGCCGATGTACCGCCGCTCCCGCCTCGGCGTCGGTTACCTGCCGCAGGAAGCCTCGATCTTTCGCGGCCTGACGGTGGAAGAAAACATTCGCGCCGTCCTCGAAGTGCACGTCAAGGACAAGGCCGAGCGCGAGCAGAAGCTGAACGAGCTGCTGGAAGAATTCCATATCCAGAAGCTGCGCAAGAGTGCGGCGGTCGCCCTGTCGGGCGGTGAGCGGCGCCGCCTCGAAATCGCCCGTGCGCTGGCGACCGACCCGACCTTCATGCTGCTCGACGAGCCCTTCGCCGGCGTCGACCCGATCTCGGTCGCCGACATCCAGAATCTCGTCCACCACCTGACGGCACGCGGCATCGGCGTTCTGATCACCGACCACAATGTGCGCGAGACGCTGGGTCTGATCGACCGGGCCTATATCATCCATGCCGGTGAAGTGTTGACCCATGGGCGGGCGAACGACATCGTCAACAATCCGGAAGTGCGCCGGCTTTACCTCGGCGACAATTTCAGCCTTTGAACGCCGATCCCTCAGAAATTCACCTTGCGGCATAGTTCCGCTTGACCAAATAGCTCAAAAGAGCAATTTTTGGGCCAAGTTGGATTTCCGTGGCCTGAAGCCTTGATCGGACGCGGTTTCCCGGAGGAATCGAGGGAGTTTCGCGTCCGTCATGGCACTGTCCGCCAGTCTTTTCCTGCGCCAGAACCAATCCCTGGTGATGACACCGCAGCTGATGCAATCCATCCAGCTGCTGCAGATGACGCATGTCGAACTCACCCAGTTCATCGCCCAGGAAGTGGAGAAGAACCCGCTGCTCGAATTTCCGTCGAATGACGGCGAGGCAGGGGCAGAACGCGGCGAAGCCGAGGACGAGCCTTATGGTCATTCTCCAGAGGATGCAGGCTCGGACGACGGCTACGACAACCGTACCGAGGCGCTCTCCAGCGACTGGTACGACAATGGCGGCAGCGCCAGCACCAGCCGGCTGAACGACGAGCTCGACGCCAATTACACCAATGTCTTTCCCGATGACAGCGCGCCGCAGCGCCCCGATGCGCCGGAGCTTGTCGGCCAGTGGAAATCGATGCCGGGCAGCGGCGGCGAGGGCGCAGACTATGATCTCGACGATTTCGTCGCCGGCCAGGTGTCGCTGCGCGATCATCTCGCCCAGCAGATCCCTTTCGTCTTGCCCGACATCGCCGATCGGCTGATTGCCCAGAACTTCGTCGATCAGCTCGACGACGCCGGTTATCTGCAAGTCGATCTCGTCGAGACCGGCGAGCGGCTGGGCACCAGCCTGACTGCGGCCGAGCGTGTGCTGGCCGCCCTGCAGACGCTCGATCCGCCGGGGGTTTTCGCCCGCAGCCTCTCGGAATGCCTGGCGATCCAGCTCAGGCAGAAGGACCGGTACGATCCGGCCATGCAGGCGCTCGTCGAAAACCTCGAACTGCTGGCGCGGCGCGATTTTGCCACGCTGAAGCGGCTCTGCGGCGTCGACGAGGAAGACCTTCTCGACATGCTTGGCGAAATCCGCCAGCTCAACCCCAAGCCCGGCAGCGGTTTCGAGGCCGGTGTTTCCGAAGCGATCATGCCCGATGTGGTGGTCAGGCCCTCCTCGGACGGCGGCTGGCTGGTCGAGCTCAATCCGGATACGCTGCCGCGCGTGCTGGTCAATCAGTCCTATTTTTCCCGGGTGACCAGGAATGGCGAGGATCACGCCTTCCTGTCCGATTGCCTGCAGAGCGCCAATTGGTTGACGCGCAGCCTCGATCAGCGGGCAAAGACCATCATGAAAGTGGCAAACGAAATCGTCCGCCAGCAGGATGCCTTCCTGCTGAACGGTGTCGACCACCTGCGTCCGCTGAACCTGAAGACGGTCGCCGAGGCGATCAAGATGCACGAATCCACCGTCAGCCGCGTCACCTCGAACAAATATATGCTGACGCCGCGCGGCCTCTTCGAGCTCAAATATTTCTTCACCGTCTCAATCAGCGCCGTTGCCGGCGGCGACAGCCATTCGGCCGAGGCCGTGCGTCACAAGATCCGCGCCCTGATCATGCAGGAGAGCCCGGAGGCGGTGCTCTCCGATGATGATATCGTCGACATGCTGAAGAAGGGCGGCGTCGATCTTGCCCGCCGCACGGTTGCCAAATACCGCGAGGCCATGAACATCGCCTCCTCGGTCCAGCGCCGACGCGAAAAGCGGGCGCTCGCCAAGGTCGCCGGCTTCTGACGCGGCAATGCTTCGGCCTTGATCGAAGCATCCCGCCCGCAAATCCCGCTATTCCTCCGGTGTTTTGAACCAACAGCGAAATGCCGACCATGCCGCAAAATCCAAACCTTGCCAGGGAGCTTATCCTGCTGCTGGCGCTGGCCACCCTCTGGGGCGCCTCCTACACCTTCATCAAAATCGGCGTCGAGACCATCCCGCCGGTGACGTTGATCGCCGCGCGCACGCTGATTGCCGGCGCCATCCTGCTTGCCGTCCTCCGTCATCGGAGAATTCGCCTGCCGAGTGACGGCGCGACGTGGCGGCGGTTTTTCGTTCAAGCCTGTCTGAACAGCGTCATTCCCTTCACGCTGATCGCCTGGGCGGAACAATCCGTCGATGCCGGGCTGGCGGTGATCCTCAATTCGGCAACGCCGATCTTCACCTTCCTGCTAACCGTGCTGATAGTCCGACACGAACAGGTGACGGCGCGAAAGCTTTTCGGCGTCATGGCGGGACTGGCCGGCATCTGCCTCGTCATCGGCGTCGAGGCGCTCAATGGTCTCGGCGAAGACCTGATGGCGCAGCTCGCCATCATCCTGGCGACCGCCTGTTATGCCGGGGCCGCGATTTTCGGCAAGAACTTCAATGGCTTCGACCCCGCCGTGCCGGCGGCCGGCTCGCTGATCTCGGGTGCGGCCATTCTGCTGCCCGTCAGCCTCGTCGTCGATCGGCCCTGGACGCTCGATCCGTCGGCGGCATCGATGCTGGCGCTGCTTGGCCTTTCCGCCTTTTCGACGGCGCTCGCCTTTGCCATCTATTTCCGTCTGGTCCAGACGCTGGGGTCTGTGGGAACGACCTCGCAAGCCTATCTCAGGGTGCCGATCGGAGTGACGATCGGCATCGTCTTCCTCGGTGAAAGCCTGAGTCCGACGGCCTGGATCGGACTCATTTGCGTCATATCAGGTGTCGCAGCGATGACAATCCCGGCAAGAGTGAGTGCAACCAAAGCGGGAACCATCTAGAAATATTGGCTGGCGATCGATGCTGTGCTCTGTGGAGTATGGGGTGCGCCGCACGTCGCGCGAGCATTAGCAATCGGGGTTTTTCGCCCTATTGACTTTTAGGCGGCGGCTGGCTAGAAGCCCGCCGCAATCGATGCCGTAAACGGCGTCTGGAGTTATCCCCAGCATCAGAAGGGCATCAAGGACCCGCAGGCTGACGCCGATCTTGCTTGAGATTGCGCGAAGTGCTTGGATGAACCTGAGGCTTGGCGTAAACTGATACCCGCAAACGATGATAAGAAGGGAAACTCCATGAGTGTGCGTGTGTCCGGTAAACATATGGAAATTGGTGAATCGTTCCGTCAAAAGATCGAGGACCAAATTGGTATGGCCATCACGAAATACTTCGACGGGGGGTATTCCGGCCAGGTGACCGTGGAAAAGGCGAGTTCTCGTTTCTCCGCAGACTGCAAGCTTCACCTCGACAGCGGGGTGGTACTGCATGCGGCCGGCGAAGCGACCGATCCCCAGCTTGCTTTTGACGCCGCTTCGGAGCGCATCGAAAAGCGCCTGCGCCGCTACAAGCGCAAGCTGAAGGACCATCACGCCGGAAACCATCTGAACGGTTTTGCAGAAGTCGCCTACACGGTCATGGATTCTGTTCCTGACCACGAGGATGAAGTCCCCGACGATTTCGCCCCGGCGATCGTCGCCGAAAGCACGAAGCAGCTGAAGACCATGTCTGTCGCCACCGCCGTGATGGCGCTTGATATGACCGACGAGCCGCTTCTCCTGTTCCGCAGCCCCGGCAAGGAACATTTGAACATCGTTTACCGTCGGCACGACGGAAATATTGGCTGGATCGATTCAGCCAATATCAAAGGCTGAGATCAGGCGGTGAGCGGCGGTATCGCCGCCGCTCCTTGCATTTGATCCCGGCGACAGAAGGAAAAAGAAATGGCATTGGCAGATTTGCTCCATCAGGATGCGATCATTCCCGCCCTCAGAGTAAATTCCAAGAAACAGCTGCTTCAGGAATTGGCCGCAAGAGCCGCCAGGATAACCGGGCTCTCCGAACGGGAGATCTTCGACGTCATCCTGCAGCGCGAACGCCTTGGCTCGACCGGCGTCGGCAACGGCATCGCCATTCCCCACGGCAAGCTGGTCAACATCCATTCGATCGTCGGCATCTTCGCCCGGCTGGAGCAGCCGGTCGATTTCGAGGCCCTGGACGACCAGCCTGTCGATCTCGTCTTCCTGCTGTTGGCGCCGGAAGGCGCCGGTGCTGATCATCTGAAGGCGCTGTCGCGCATCGCCCGCGTGCTGCGCGATCACGATCTGGTCGCCAAGCTGCGCGCCACCGATTCCGCTTCGGCGATCTACGCCTTCCTCAACGAAGAGCAGACGTCGAACGCCGCCTGAGCGACAGCTATCCCTGAAATGAAAAAGGCGCCGGGTCATCCTGGCGCCTTTTGATTTCATAGGGATTGAGTGCTCAGAACTCTTCCCAATTGTCCTGCGCCACGGCGGCTGAACTACGTGAGGGGAGAGCCGCGCGGCGCGGAGCCGGGGCGACAGCGCGGTGCGAAGCGGCTGGAGCAGCCGGTGCCCGCATCCTTTGCGCGACCGAGGCGAGTGCGGCTGTATTGCCCGAGCCTGCGACCCGGAAGCGCGTGGCAAGCGCCTTCAGCGTCTGTGCCTCGTCGTTGAGTGCGACGCTGGCAGCGGTTGCTTCCTCGACCATCGCCGCGTTCTGCTGCGTCACCTGGTCCATCTGGTTCATGGCTTGGTTGATTTCCTTCAAGCCGACCGCCTGTTCGCTCGCCGATGCCGAGATCTGCCGGATGAGGTCGTTGATGCTCATCACCTGTTCGGCGATCTTGTGCAGCGTACCGCCGGCGCGCCCGACGAGATCGACACCTTCCTTGACCTGGACGGCCGAAGTGTTGATCAGCGTCTTGATTTCCTTGGCGGCATTGGCCGAACGCTGTGCCAGTTCACGCACTTCTTGGGCGACGACGGCAAAACCCTTGCCGGCTTCGCCGGCGCGCGCCGCCTCGACACCGGCATTCAGCGCCAGCAGGTTGGTCTGGAAGGCGATCTCGTCGATGACGCCGATGATCCTGGAAACTTCCGTCGAAGACTGTTCGATGCCCTGCATCGAGGCAATCGCCTTCTGCACCACTTCGCCGGACTTCTCGGCGTCCTGGCAGGCGAGGTTGACATTATCGGCGGCCGTTCGGGCATGATCGGCGCTGGAATCGACCTGCGCGGTGAGCTCGTTGAGCGCCGCCGCCGTCTCCTCCAGGCTTGCCGCCTGCTGTTCGGTGCGCTTGGCAAGGTCGGAAGCGCTATTGCTGATCTCGCCGGTGCCCAAACCGATATTGGCAACGCTGAGGTTCATCGTGTTGATGGTCTCTTCAAGGCTCGCAAGGGCGGCGTTGAAATCCTGTTTCAGCTTGCCGTATTCGCCGGGGAATTCGTCGGTGATGCGGTAGCCGAGATTGCCCTGCGACAGCTCGGAAAGGCCGGCGCCG
This sequence comes from Rhizobium leguminosarum bv. trifolii WSM2297, assembly GCF_000271845.1. The sequence goes on from NZ_JH719395.1 coordinate 4,034,151, forward strand.
ACGATCGAGACGATTTGGCGCTGCAGCGACACCGATTGCTGGCGTTCCGATTCCGAACGGCTGCGCTCGCCCTCCGCCGCCTGCCGCTCTCTGGCGGCCTCGTCCTCGAGGCGACGGCTGTCGGCCAGCGTGAAGCGGAAGCCTTCCAGCGCCTTGGCGACAGAACCGATTTCGTCGGTGCGCTGCTGGCCGGCGACCGCTTCGTCATATTTGCCGTCGCCGAGCGCTTCGACACTGGCAACCAGCCCGCCGAGCGGCCGCTGCACCAGCGAGCGGACGGCGAAATAGAGCGCCAGCATGACGGCACCGAGCACGATCAGGCCGTTGATGATCATCATATAGGTCTGGTCCCGCACCGGCGCGTTGATCGCCGTATGCGGCACATCGACGAGCACGACCCAGGTGGCGTTGACGCCGGGAACCGCGAAGGGATAGACGACGCGGTCGAAGGGGGCGAGCCCGTCATAGGTCAAGTTGCTGACCAGGCCGGGCTGTTTGCTCGACAGCGCCGATTTGACGACATCGGCGCCTTCGCCGTCATACTGCTTGGTCATCAGGTCGGGGATCGGCGCGACGATCCAGTTGCCGGTCTGCGACAGCAGCGTGACGCGGCCGGAGCCGAAGGGATGCAGCGCCTGCAGCTTGTCGGTCAGCGACTTCAGCGAGATGTCGACGCCTCCGACGCCGATCATCTTGCCTCCGGACATGACGGGATAGGCGATCGAGGTGAGCAGCGTCGGAACGTCGGTCCCCTCGGCCAGGTAAGGCGTCGTGATCGCACCCTTGCCGCTGTCGGCGGCGAGCTTCCACCACTCGGCGGTATAATCATTGTCGAAGGTCGAATATTGGATGCCGCCGTCCTTGGTCTTCGACCAGTAGGGCGTAAAGGCGCCGTTCTTGTTCGTGCCTTCGTCATTGTTGTTGGCGATTTCCGCGGCCTTGCCGTCAATCGCGCCGAGCTGCTCGCAGAACCAGCTGCCGAAGGCGAAGGCATTCTGCTCGAGATTGGCCTTCAGCACGTTGATCATGCCCTTGCGATCGAGCGACTTGCCTTCATGGCCGCGGCCGATGACACCCGTCATGGTGCGCGCGGCGCTGGCGAGCTCGCCGACATTGGCGGCGATTTCATTGGCGATCGATTTTGCCTCGAGGTTGGCCTGATCCATCGTCAGCGTCTGGACGCGATCCCGGGTCTGGCCGATGAGGAAAAAGTTCGAAACGATGAGAACGAGTGCGATGGCGATGCCGGTGATGACGATGAGTTTCGCCGCCAGCGATTTCATTCGAAAAATGAACATGGGATCCTCGGGCAAGGATGCGCCGAAAGGGCATTCTCCGGCGCAGCAGCAAAGGCATCGCCCCGTCATGGAGCAGCCGCGTGGCCGGCCGGATCCCAAAGAAATGAGGACCCGCCGGCCACGCGCAAGATCGCCGGAGATCCCTTAACTTTGAATGAAACTTTAGCCATCCGCCGAGGCAAAACGCAGAAATTCCCCTTAAAATTAAGGGGCTCCGCGGGCGGCTTCGCAAAGAGACCTAACTTATATCCTGGCTGCGACGTCCGCGCTCGCGGGGATCGAAGGCTGTGCCCCTGATTTCAGGCAGGCGAGCGAACCGGCAACGGCCGCACGGCGCAGCGCCGAGGCAAAAACGAGGCCCTCGTCGAGGCTGGCCGCGAAGTAGCCGCAGAAAGTGTCTCCGGCGCCGACCGTATCGACCGGTTCGATCTTGAGGCCTTGCGCCCTTGAAATCGCCCCGTCGCGGATGGCGACGACCCCGTCGCCGCCGAGCGTCACGATCAGCGTCTGGCCGGTTTCGGCGTGCAGCCGGGCGAGCGCCGCCTCACGCGCCTGCGCGTCCATGCCGTCCTGTCCGGCAAGCCGCTCGAACTCGGTCTCGTTGGCGATGACGATATCGGCAAGCCGGCCGAGACGCGGTGCGTCGGGAATCAAAGGAGCAAGGTTGAGGATGCTGGTGACGCCCTTGGCGCGGGCGGCCGACAGGGCGGTCTCGACGGCATCGGCCGGCACTTCGAGCTGCAGCATCAGGATATCGCCTGCACTCATGCGACCGATCGCCGTCTCGGCATCGGCGGACGTCACCAGACCATTGGCGCCGGGAACGACTGCGATCATGTTTTCGCCGTCGCCGCCGACAAGGATCAGCGCCGTACCGGTGGGGCCGTCGACATGTTTGACGCGGGAAAGGTCGGTTCCCGCCTCGTCGAGCAGGGCAAGGGCGTCAGTGGCGAAACTATCCCTGCCGACGGCGCCAGCCATATGCACATAGCGGCCGGCGCGGCGCGCGGCCAGCGCCTGGTTGGCGCCCTTGCCGCCGGCGGCGGTGGCAAAACCGTTGCCGGCCACCGTTTCGCCGGGCTTGGGCAGGCGTTCGGTGGTGGCGATAAGGTCCATGTTGATGGACCCGAAAACTGTGATCATCAGGGTGTCCCGTCTTTTGGAGCCAGCAAGTGACGTCATAATGCCGAAAACTCTGCGCGTTTTTCGGAAGACATCATGCTCCTGCTGTTTCATGCGGGCGAGACACTGCCCGAAGCGGTCACTCCTCGTCAACCACCCGGAGCTTGAGAAGACCGGTGCGGCTTTCCACCGATTTGGCGGCGGGTTCGTTATCGCGTGGTTTGCTGTCGCCGCCGGCCTCGAATTCCAGCGCTTCGATCTTGGCGCCGCGCTTGGTCAGTTTGTCGGCCGAGGTGACCACCATGTCGATATCCTTCTGCGCCATGGCGAAATGACCCTGCAGCTTGCGCACCCGCTCATCGAGACGGCTAAGATCGTCCATCAGGATCGCTACTTCGCCCTGGATCAGATGCGCCTGCGCCCGCATGCGCTGGTCTTTGAGCACGGCCTGGATCACCTGGATGGATAGCATCAGCAGCGACGGCGAGACGATGACGATGCGCGCGCGGTGCGCCTTCTGCACCAGGGCCTCGAAGTTTTCGTGGATCTCGGCGAAGATCGATTCCGACGGCACGAAGAGAAAGGCCGTATCCTGGGTTTCGCCCTGGATCAGATATTTCTCGGAAATGTCCCGGATATGGACCTCCATATCGCGGCGGAACTGCTGGCCGGCGATCTTGCCGGCCTCGGGGCTGCCGGCGTCGCGGATGGCATTCCAGGCCTCGAGCGGAAATTTCGCGTCGATCACCAGCGGCGGCGCGCCGTTCGGCATGCGGATCGTGCAGTCCGGCCGCGAGCCGTTCGACAGCGTCTGCTGGAAGCCATAGGCGCCCATCGGCAGGCCGTCGGCGACGATCGTCTCCATCCTCGACTGGCCGAAGGCGCCGCGCGTCTGCTTGTTGGAAAGAATAGCCTGCAGCCCGACCACATCCTTGGCGAGCGTCTGGATATTGCTCTGCGCCGCATCGATCACCGCCAGTCGCTCCTGCAGCCGCTGCAGGTTCTCATGTGTCGATTTGGTCTGCTCGGTGATCGTCGAGTTGACGCGCTGCGACATGCCGTCGAGGCGTTGGCTGATGGCCTGATTGAGCTCACTCTGCCGCGCGCCAAAAACTTCGGTCATCGCGGCGATGCGGCCCTGCATCTCCGCGTGGATCTTCAACAGCTCGGCCATGCGCGCGTCGCCTTCAGCCGCGCGAAAACTCGCCTCCTCCGCCTGCTCGCGGCGAAGGCTTGCGCCACGCAGCAGAAGGACGATCACCAGAAGCACGAGGGCCAGGAGAACCCCACCGGCCAGCGCCAGCATGGCCGGGCTGATCGAGGCAAGCGACAGAGTGAACGAATCGGAATTGACGGTCATGCCGCAACCATAACAGAAGAGATGGCAATATATAGATCAAAACGTGAACGGAATTGGCGGTCCCCAATATCTTCGCACGCTGCGGCTCGCGCCCGAGCTGCGGTCTTCAGTCATCGCTGTCCGCCGGGTCCCTTAGGCGAATATGGCGAAATTCCGGGCGGGGATGCAAAAAAGCGTCTTCCCCGCCCGCCGGATAATTCCATAGTCGGAAAAGATGGGTTATGGGAACGCCATGACCATCAAGCCACTCATCATTCTTCCCGATCCTATTCTCCGCCAGGCCTCCAAGCCGATCGAGCGGGTCGACGCCGACCTGCAGCGTCTTGCCGACGATATGCTGGAAACCATGTACGACGCGCCGGGCATCGGCCTTGCGGCGATCCAGATTGGCGTGCCGCGCCGCATGCTGGTCATCGATGTGTCGCGCGAGGGCGAGGAAAAGCAGCCGCAGGTCTTCATCAACCCGGAGATCGTCAAATCTTCCGACGAGCGTTCGATCTATGAGGAAGGCTGCCTGTCTATCCCGGATTATTATGCCGAGGTCGAGCGCCCGGCCGTCGTTTCGGTCAAATATCTCGACCGCAACGGCAAGGAACAGACAGTAGAAGCCGACGGCCTGCTCGCCACCTGCCTGCAGCACGAGATCGATCACCTGAACGGTGTGCTGTTCATCGACTATATCTCGCGGCTGAAGCGGGAAATGGTGATCAAGAAGTTCACCAAGGCGGCGAAATCCAAGGCGCTCTGAGTGTCGCGTTGAAAATGTACCGGCAAAGCATTATGATATCGGTGATATCATAATGAGAGGTGCCGCATGGGCGATCTTCTGATCAGAAATATTTCCGATGCAATGAAGCGAGACATTGCGGAAGCGGCGCAGCGGAGCGGGAACAGTCTTTCCGACGAGGCCAAGGATCTTTTGCGGGACGCTCTTCAAAGAAAGACCGAAGCAAAATCCGAGACCGTGTCGGTGTATGACGCGATACGCGCCGCTTTCGTCAGCGAAAATGCAGTGGACGATGAATTTGCGGCAATCATGGAAGAAATCGAGGCCGCGCGGAAAAAGGATTTCGGCCGGCCGTTCGAGGATTTCGAATGATCGTTCTCGATACGAATGTGGTTTCCGAGTTCGCCCGGCCGTTGCCAAATGAAAAGGTGAAGGCCTGGATATTGCGGCAGGATGGCGCGAGAATCTGGCTTTGCACTGTCGGACTGATGGAGCAGATTTACGGTGCCGAAAAAGTTCGCCTGAAGACCGGATCGGATCGCTTCTTTCGTGCCATCGAGAATTTGGTGAAAGGCCAATTTCGTGACCGTATCGTCGGCTGGGATTTGGACGCGGCCATGGCAACCGGGCGCCTGCGGGCGAAACGTGAAAACATCGGTCGGCCGATTTCGGTCCAGGATGCGATGATTGCCGCCATCTGCCTTGCCAATGGCGCGACGCTCGCCACCCGCAACACCAGAGATTTCGAAGGACTTGATCTCAAGCTCGTAAACCCGTTTGAAGAGGGTTGATCCTCAATTGGCGAGATAGAATGTCTCTTAGCATCATCTTCATGGGAACCCCGGAGTTCTCGGTTCCGACCCTACGCCTGCTCGTCGACGCGGGTCACCGGATCGTCGCGGTCTATACGCAGCCGCCGCGGCCGGGCGGCCGGCGCGGGCTCGATCTGCAGAAGTCGCCGGTGCATCAGGCGGCCGAACTGCTCGGTCTTCCGGTCTTCACCCCGGTGAATTTCAAGGACCCCGAGGAGCGTGAGCGGTTTGCAGCCCTCAATGCCGATGTCGCCGTCGTCGTCGCCTACGGCTTGCTGCTGCCGGAAGCGATTTTGAACGGCACCCGCGACGGCTGCTATAACGGCCATGCCTCGCTGCTGCCGCGCTGGCGGGGGGCTGCCCCCATCCAGCGGGCGATCATGGCCGGTGACGCAGAAACCGGTATGATGGTGATGAAGATGGACAAGGGCCTCGATACCGGCGCCGTCGCACTCACCCGCAAAGTCGAGATCGGCCCGAACATGACCGCAGGTGAATTGCATGACCGGCTGATGCAGGTCGGCGCCAAGGCGATGGCGGAAGCCATGGTGAAGCTGGAGATGAACGACCTGCCGCTGACGCCGCAGCCGCAAGAGGGCGTGCTCTATGCCGCCAAGATCGACAAGGGCGAGACGCGCATCGATTTCGCCAGGGATGCGAGCGATGTGCACAATCATATCCGCGGTCTGGCGCCATTTCCGGGCGCCTGGTTCGAACTTATGATCGGCGGCAAGCCGGAGCGGGTGAAGGTGCTGGGCTCGGAGCTGGCGGAGGGGCAGGGGCCGGCCGGGCAATTGCTGAGCGACGATCTCGTCGTCGCCTGTGCGTCGGGCGCCGTGCGGCTGACACGGCTGCAAAAGGCAGGCGGCAAGCCGCTGGCGGCAGCCGATTTCCTCAGGGGCACGCCGCTTGGCGCAGGCATGAGGCTCTCCTGATGCCGCGTTTCCGCATGACCGTCGAATATGACGGCGGCCCCTATGTCGGTTGGCAGCGGCAGGAGAACGGCCACTCGGTGCAAGGCGCGATCGAGGCCGCTGTGCTGTCGCTGACCGGCGAGACGGTCTCCGTCCGCGGCGCCGGGCGCACCGATTCCGGCGTCCACGCCATGGGGCAGGTGATCCATACCGATCTTTCGAAGGACTGGTCGCCCTATCAGCTGCAAAACGCATTGAACGCGCATCTGAGGCTTGCCGGTGAACGTGTCGCCATTCTCGATGTCGAGACAGCTCCCGAATTCTTCGATGCCCGCTTCTCGGCGCTCAGGCGCCATTACCTCTACCGCATCGTGAGCCGCCGGGCGCCGCTGGCGCTCGAAGCCGGCAAGGCCTGGTGGGTGCCGAAGCTGCTTGACTACGAGACCATGCACGCCGCCGCCCAGAGGCTGGTCGGCCGGCACGATTTCTCCACTTTCCGCGCCGCCCATTGCCAGGCAAACAGCCCGGTGCGCACACTCGACCGGCTGGATGTGACGCGCAACGGCGAACTGATCGAGATCCGCGCCACGGCGCAGAGTTTTCTGCACAACCAGATCCGTTCCTTCGCCGGCACACTGAAGCTCGCCGGTGAAGGCAAATGGACGCCTGACGATGTCGAGGCCGCCCTCGAAGCGCGCGACCGCAAGGCCTGCGGCCCGGTGGCGCCGCCCGATGGGCTCTATTTCCTGCAGGTGGATTATCCGGACGTGATCCCCGACCGCCGCAGGCCGGTCAGCGATCCCGATGACGATCGATCGTAAGCTTCGTCAGACCGGATAGATACCGAGGAAGTGCTGCAGATATTCCGAAAGGATCATCGATGGCACGAGCAGCACCAGCGTCATCGCCCCGACCATCAGCGCGTGACCTTGGCAGATCATCCGCAGAATGCGCGCCAGCACGAAGACCTGCGCCAGCATGAAGGCAAGCAGCAGCAGCGAGACGAGGCCGACGGAGCCCGGAAGGAAGACCACCATCGCCAGCAGCAGCCCGTTGATATAGGAGAGCGGCACGCCGAGCCAGTTGACGCTGACGACGACGGGGGCGAAACGCTCGCCCATACGGAAGGCCAGCAGCAGCAGCCCGGCAAAGACCAGCGGCACGAACCAGTTGGCGAGCTCGACGAGGCCCAGCCTGAGATAGAAGGCAAAGCCGACATAGGCTTCCGGCGGCATCGACCGCAGAAAGACCTGTCGCCACCAGAGCCAGGAAATGCCCATCGGCGGCAGGCACCAGGCGATCGCCCAGAACGAGCGGTTGACGCCGCGCTCGGACATGTCGAGGTAGCGGAAGCCGCGCGGATCCAGCCGGATCAGCAGCCAGAGGCCGGCCAGATAATACTGGACTTCCTTAAAGCCCGGCATTGGCGAACCAGCGGGCGATGAAGGTTTCGTAGATTGCCGTCAGCGTCTCCAGGTCGGCGACAGCGACGCGCTCGTCGACCATGTGCATCGTCTGGCCGACGAGGCCGAACTCGACGACCGGGCAATAATCCTTGATGAAGCGCGCATCCGACGTGCCGCCGGTGGTGGACAGCTGCGGCGACCGGCCGGCGACGCTCTCGACCGCGGAAGACAGCGAGGCGATCAGCGCGTTGTTGCGCGTCAGGAAAACATGGCTTGGCCGGTCGGCCCAGTCGATATCGTATTTCACCGCTTCGCGGCCCGGCCTGAGCTGGCCGTTGCCGGCGGCGGCATCGAGGCGCCGGAGGATTTCGGCGCGAAGCGTCTCGACCGTCCAGCTGTCGTTGAAGCGGATGTTGAAGCTTGCCGAGGCCTTGGCCGGAATGACATTGGTTGCCGGGTTGCCGACATCGACCGTGGTCACCTCGAGATTCGAGGGCTGGAAGTCGGCGGTGCCGCTGTCGAAAGGCGGGTCCATCAGCGCCTGGGTCAGCTGCAGCATGCCGCGCACCGGATTGTCGGCAAGATGCGGATAGGCGGCATGGCCCTGAACGCCGTGCACGGTGATCTTGCCCGACTGCGAACCGCGCCGGCCGATCTTGATCATGTCGCCGAGGCTATCCGGATTTGTGGGTTCACCCACAAGGCAGGCATCCCAGCGTTCGCCGCGTTCGGCCGCCCATTGCAGCAGCTTGATCGTGCCGTTGATCGCCGGACCTTCTTCGTCGCCGGTGATCAGAAAGGAGATCGAGCCGGCGGGCGGCCCGTTTTTCTCGATATGGCGGGCGACGGCGGCGACGAAACAGGCGATGCCGCCCTTCATGTCGACGGCGCCGCGGCCGAAAAGCTGGCCCTTGGCAATCTCGGCGGCAAAGGGCGGATGGCTCCAGGCGGCCTCGTCGCCGACCGGAACGACATCGGTATGGCCGGCAAACATCAGATGCGGGCCGTCCGAGCCGAGCCGGGCATAGAGGTTTTCGATATCGGGCGTTCCCTCTTCGCTCGCCTTCACACGGTCGACGGTGAAGCCGAGCGGCGCAAGCATGGCGTCGAGCGCCGACAGAGCGCCGCCTTCGGCCGGTGTCACGGAGGGGCAGCGAATCAGCGTCTGAAGATTGGCGACGGGATCGGTAGCGGTCATGGCGTCGAACTATCCGGCGGGAATGGCAAAGACATGGCAAGGCGGCGCCTCGCGTAAAGACGCCGCCTGTTTACCGGATCAATGTCCTGGTGTCATCAATCTCTGAGCAGCTCGTTGATGCCGGTCTTGGATCGGGTCTGTTCATCGACGCGCTTGACGATGACGGCGCAATAGAGATGTGGCGCCGGCTTGCCGTTGCCCATGGTCGCATTGCCCGACGGCATCGAGCCGGCGACGACGACGGAATAGGGCGGCACTTCGCCGTAGCTCACCTCGCCGGTGGCGCGATCGACGATCTTGGTCGACTTGCCGATATAGACGCCCATGCCGAGCACCGAGCCTTCACGGATGATGCAGCCTTCGACCACTTCCGAACGGGCGCCGATGAAGCAATTGTCCTCGATGATCGTCGGGCCGGCCTGCATCGGCTCCAGCACGCCGCCGATGCCGACGCCCCCGGAGAGATGCACATGCTTGCCGATCTGCGCGCAGGAGCCGACCGTCGCCCAGGTATCGACCATCGTGCCTTCGCCGACATAGGCGCCGAGATTGACGAAGGAGGGCATCAGGATGGCATTCGGGGCGATGTAGGCCGAACGGCGCACGACGCAGTTCGGCACGGCGCGGAAACCGGCGGCGCGGAAATGGTTCTCGCCCCAGTTCTCGAATTTCGAAGGCACCTTGTCCCACCAGGTGGAATTGCCCGAGCCGCCCTTGACCACCTCCATGTCGTTGAGGCGGAAGGACAGGAGCACGGCCTTCTTCAGCCACTGATTAACCGTCCAGGCGCCGTCGGCGCCGCGCGTCGCGACACGAACCTTGCCGGCATCGAGCAGGTCGAGCGCTGCTTCGACCGCATCGCGAACCTCGCCCTTGGTTGACGTGTTCACCTTGTCGCGATTGTCGAAGGCGGCTTCGATGGTCTTTTCGAGGGATGCGAGGTCGGTGGCGCTCATGAGAATTCCTTAAACTTCGATCTTTATCGTGGAGACGGCGGGGTCTCCGGAATGCGGTGGGCGGGGGTTTGCCCTGCTCTACAGCATGCAGCCGTAGAACGGAATGATTTTTCCGACAAGATCATATCTGGTTTCAAGGCGTTATAGCGACATATCCGGCTTTGAAGCCGGCAATACTGAAAGGCATTTCGACATGGCGAAGGGACGAAACGGCGGATCGCGGCGCAAGGATGGCGTATGGGACCCGCTGAAGAGCAGCTCGACCGACAGGCAGCGCGCCGCCGCAGTGCCGAAAACGCCGCAGACGATGTCGCCCGCCTACCGTCTTGCCTATGTCGACGAGGATTTCCTTTGCCGCGAGGAGCTGCGGCCGATCCGCCTGCAGCTGGAACTGATGAAGCCGGAAATGATGCTGACCGAGCGCGGCATCAAGTCGACCGTCGTCATGTTCGGCGGCGCCCGCATTCCCGCCCCCGGCCAGAGCGCCTGGGCTGCCCGTAACGATGTCCAGCGCGTCAATCTGGAGGCGGCCTCCGTCTATTATGACGAGGCGCGCAAATTCGCCCGGCTCTGCTCGAAATATTCGGCAAGCCTCGATTTCCACGAATATGTCATCGTCACCGGCGGCGGCCCCGGCGTCATGGAAGCCGGCAATCGCGGCGCGGCCGACGAAGGCGCGCCGTCGATCGGCCTCAATATCGTGTTGCCGCACGAGCAGGCGCCGAACGCCTATGTGACGCCGGAGCTCAGCTTCAACTTCCACTATTTCGCCATTCGCAAGATGCATTTCATGGTGCGCGCCAAGGCAATCGCGGTCTTTCCCGGTGGCTTCGGAACACTCGACGAATTCTTCGAATGCTTGACGCTGATCCAGACCGGCCGCATGGAGCGCTTGCCGCTGATCCTCTTCGGCGAGGCGTTCTGGCGCAGCATCGTCAATTTCGACGCATTGGCTGAATTCGGCACCATTGCGCCCGACGACGTCAAGCTGATCAGCTTCGTCGACACGGCCGAAGCCGCCTGGAAGATCATCCAGGATTTCTACGAACACCGGGAATAGGTCCCGGCATCTCTTTCCCCGCCGGAGCGGGGAAAGAGTGGTCGGCAATGGTTCGCCCGGCCTTACAGAAGCGGCCGGTCCGGCATGTCGTCGATCGAGATGACGCCGTCCTTGTTGCGGTCCATCCGGGCAAACAGCTTGTCGAAAGCGGCGACGGCTTCCTGCTTGGAAATCTGGCCGTTCTGATCGGTATCGACCCGGTGCATCATCATCGAGGCGCGCATGAAGGTGCCGCCATGGCGCATCCAGCGATGCCCGTCACGGCCATCATGCCCGCCGTGACCGTCGCGTGGCGGCCGTCCCTGGTCGTTATCGTCAGGCGTCGCGGCTGCGGTATCCGTATCCTTGTTTTCGCCGGCCTCCTGCTTGCGCTGATCTCTCATCGCCTGCATCTGCGCCTTCTGGTACGCGCCGATTTCGCCTGGCGTCAGCGAGCCGTCATTATTGGTGTCGATCGCAGCGAAAACCTTGTCGAGGCCGGCGGTCGCCTCTTCCTTGGTGACCTTGCCATCCTTGTTCGTGTCGAATTGCTTGAGCATTCTGACATAGGTGATTTCGCGGAAGGCGGCAGGCCCCGGACCGTGCATGCCGGCGTGCTGACGCGGCCCGTCGCCGGGTGCGGCATAGCCTGCCCCGGCGGCTGCGCCGAAGACGAGGGTGGAGGAAAGCGCTGCCAATATCAGCTTGTTGCGGTACATCGTATTTGCCTTTCGTGAGGTGTCCCCTCACGAAGAAAGCTATGGCAACGGGGCGCAAAGACCCAGTTAAACATCGGTAAGCTGAATGAAATTTTGGTAATGCCGCCAGCCGGTTACTTAGGCCGGACCGATAATCTTGCCGAGAAAGGCGGCGAGATCGTCGGTGACGAAATCGATGTGATCCTCTTCGCCGCTGGTCTTCTCCCACCATTCGACGACCGTGTCTTCCAGATTGCGCGGCACCAGCAGCACGGTCTGCATGCCGAGTGCCTTCGGTACCGTCAGATTGCGCGGCAGATCTTCGAACATCGCCGCCTTGCTCGTTTCGACGCGTTTTAAAGCCGTGAACTTGTCGTAGGTCGCCTGCGCCGGCTTCGGCACATAGTCGGCGGCGACGATATCGAAGATGTCGTCGAAATGCTCGAGAATGCCGAGGGCTTCGGCCGCCATTTCCGCATGCTTGACGCTGCCATTGGTGAAGATGAATTTGCGCCCCGGCAGCGCCTTGATCGCCGCGCCGAGTTCCGGCTGCGGCGTCAGCGCCGAATAGTCGATCGCATGCGCCTTTTCGAGGAAATCGTTCGGGTCGATGCCGTGATGGATCATCAGGCCCTGCAGCGTCGTGCCATGCTCGAGGTAATATTGCTTCTGCAGCTTGCGCGCCTCGTCCCGCTCCATCTGTAAGAGGGCGGCGACATAGGCGGTCATGTTCTTGTCGATCTGCGCGAAGAGATTGACATGATGCGGATAGAGCGTGTTGTCGAGGTCGAAGACCCAGTCTGTGACGTGCGCGAAATCGGCTTTATGAGGCGTGCGGTCGATCTTGGTCATGGCGGTCTTATGGCATGGCTTATCCGCCAAGGAAATCGGCAAGAAAAAATAGACGCCTGATTTTCGGCGGACGCGGCAGGCATGGGGTGTTAGAAAGCGGGTATGCTTTTCGAACGCCCCGACGATGATACGCTCTATGATGCCTTGATCGCGCGCAGCGCCGATTATGAGGGCCAGGCCTATGTCTGCGTCAAGACGACAGGTATCTTCTGCCGTCTGACCTGCCCGGCGCGCAAGCCGAAGCGGGAGAACACCCTGTTCTTCGAGACGATCGCCGCCTGCATGCATTCCGGCTTCCGCCCCTGCCAGCGCTGCCGGCCGCTGCAGCAGCCGGGCCGGGAGCCGATTGTCGACGCGTTGCTCGCCGCGCTGGACGGCGAGCCGGAGGTTCGCTGGAGCGAGGATGAACTCGTGCGCCGCGGTCATGATCCCTCGACCGTGCGCCGCGCTTTCAAGCGGGCGCTCGGCATGACCTTCCATGACATCGTCCGCTATATCAGGCTCGGCGAAGCGGCCCGGCAGCTGGCCGACGGCGCGCGTGTCATCGATGCGCAGATCGATGCCGGATACGAGTCTCCGAGCGGCTTCCGCGCGGCGTTCCGGCGGCTCGTCGGCGAGGCGCCGGCGCTTTCGCAGAACCGCGAACTGCTCTTCGCCGACTGGCTCGACACGCCGCTCGGACCGATGATCGCGGTCGCCGACAAGACCCATCTGCATCTGCTCGAATTCCACGATCGCAAGGCGCTCCCGAGCGAGCTCGAAGCGCTGCAGAAACGCGTCCGCTCCTCGGTCGCGATCGGCCGCACCGCAGCGACCGACCAGATCGAGGCGGAGATCCGCGCCTATTTCGAGGGGCGGCTCACTCTCTTCAATACGCCATTGGCGCTCGGCGGCACGCCCTTCGAAAAACATGTCTGGGCAAAGCTGATCGAAATCCCTGTCGGTGAGACGCGCGCCTACGGTGATCTTGCCAGGGAGATGGAGAGGCCGGAGGTGGTGCGTGCCGTCGGCCGCGCCAACGGCGCCAACCAGCTTGCCATCGTCGTGCCCTGCCACCGCATGCTCGGCGCCGATGGTTCGTTGACCGGTTACGGCGGCGGGCTCTGGCGCAAGCAGTGGCTGCTACGGCATGAAGAGAAGATCAGCATGCAAACAAGGATGGAGGAGACAGCATGAACCAGACTGAAAAGGCCAAGGCCTTCGGCGCGCTTCACCAGAAGGGCAACCCGATCGTCCTCTACAATATCTGGGATGCCGGCACGGCCAAGGCGGTTGCCGATGCCGGCGCCAAGGCGCTTGCGACGGGAAGCTGGTCGGTCGCCGCCGCCCATGGATTTGCCGATGGCGAGAAACTGCCGATGTCGGTGCTGGTGGAGACGGCGAAATCCATCACCGCTGTCATCGACCTGCCGCTTTCGGTCGATTTCGAAGGCGCCTATTCGGCAGAGCCCGAGGGGGCGGCGGCCAATGTCGCCAGGCTGGTGGAGGTCGGCGCCATCGGCATCAATTTCGAAGATCGGGTGGTTGCCGGCGAGGGGCTCTACCCCATAGAGAGCCAGGCGGCCCGCATCCGCGCCATTCGCGCCATGGCCGACGGCAAAGACATCCCCTTCTTTATCAACGCCCGCACCGATCTTTTTCTCGCTGAAGGCGATCTTTCCAAACATGCCGGCCTCGTGGACGAAGCGATCGAGCGGGGCAGAGCCTATGCGGCCGCCGGCGGCAACGGCTTCTTCGTTCCTGGCCTGATCGAACCCGCCTTGATCGAAAAGATCTGCGCGGCATCGACGCTGCCGGTCAATATCATGATGCGGGCAGGCGCCCCCGATGTGATGACCCTGGCAAAGCTCGGCGTCGGCCGCATCAGTTACGGCCCGGGGCCTTACCGGTCGATGATGGAAAAGCTGAAACAGGAGGCGGCGGCGATCTACAGCCTCTGATCGGATTGGAGCGCCGCGCGACTTTCAGGGCGCGCGGCGTTGCAACATTTGGCCTGTTCAGGCGCGGAAGCGCAGATTCCGTCGCGTCAGCTGGTCGACCGAGGTGCAGCCCATCAGCTTCATACCGCGTTCGATCTCGGTACGCATCGTCTCCAGCGCCCGTTCGACACCGGGCTGTCCGGCGGCGGCAAGCGGGAAGAGATAATAGCGGCCGAGCCCAACCGCCTTCGCCCCCAGCGACAGCGCCTTGAGAACATGCGTTCCCCGTTGCACGCCGCCATCCATCATCACGTCGATCCGATCGCCGACGGCATCGACGATTTCGGCGAGCTGATCGAAAGCGCTACGCGAGCCGTCGAGCTGGCGTCCGCCATGATTGGACAGCACGATGCCGGTGCAGCCGATCTCGACCGCGCGCTTGGCGTCTTCGACCGACATGATGCCCTTCAGGCAGAATTGCCCGCCCCAGGCCTGCACCATCGCCGCCACGTCGTCCCACGACATCGAGGGATCGAGCATCTCGGTAAAATACCGGCTGATCGACAGCGCGCCGCCATCCATTTTCACGTGGTTTTCGAGCTGCGGCAGTCGGAATGCCTCATGCGTCATCCAGTCGATCGCCCAGGACGGCTTGATCGCAAACTGCATCATGCCGGCGAGATTGAGCTTGAAGGGAATGGCAAAGCCGGTGCGCTTGTCGCGCTCGCGGTTGCCGCCGGTGATGCTGTCGACCGTCAGCATCATCGCCTGCACGCCGGCAGTTTTCGCCCGCGCCATCATCTCATGATTGAGGCCGCGATCCTTGTGGAAATAGAACTGATAGACCTGCGGCCCGGCGCTGATCTGGCGGGCTTCCTCCAGGCTGATGGTGCCGAGCGAGGAGACGCCGAACATCGTGCCGTGTTTTCCCGCCGCCGCCGCGACCGCCCGCTCGCCTTGATGATGAAAAAGCCGCTGCAGCGCCGTCGGCGAGCAATAGACCGGCATCGCCAGCTTCTGCCCCATGACCGTCACCGACATATCGACGTCGGCAACGCCGCGCAAAACATCCGGCACCAGGTCGCAAGCCTCGAAGGCGGCAGTATTGCGCCGATAGGTCACCTCATCATCGGCAGCGCCATCGATATAATCGAAGATCGGCCCGGGAAGCCGCTGTTTGGCCATGCGCCGGAAATCGTGGAAATTGTAGCAGTCTGTAAGGCGCATTTTTTTGCTCGACCCGTTTTGATTTCGGGCGGCAACCTAAAGCACGATTCAAGCCTTTGCCAAGGCTTCATCGCGCGATTTGTGACCTCTCGGGGAGGACATCGCACATGAGGATATTGTCCTGTTCGGTGAAGACCTCGAGCAGGACGAATGAGTGCCGTTCAGGATGACGACGGCATCCGCGGCAACCTTGATTGCATCGATGCAACTCTTGACCTTCGGGATCATGCTGCCAGAGATCGTCGGTGACGGAGGCGATCTATTCGCGCAACTGGCCTTGACCGGCGAGGCTCCGCTGCACGCTGATGGCTTGGGCGATGAAGTTGCGGACGACGGGCGAGCGCTCGTCACGCCGGGTCGAGAGGGCCAACCGTGCTTTTGGCGCGTCGCCGGCGATGGCGATGTAGCGAACGCCGGGAACCTTGATCTTCGTCATCTCCGCCGGCACGATCGATATGCCGAGGCCGACGGCGATCAGGCTGGCAATCGACGTGATTTGTGGCGCCGGCTGGCCAAGAACCGGTTCAAATCCTGCTCGTCGGCAGGCGGCGATAATGTCATCGAAAAAACCGACGCCTGCCTCGCGCGGAAAGAGGACGAAGCTCTCTTCGGCAAGTTCGTCGAGCCGCAATGCCTGCGCTTGTGACTTGGGATGTCCGGACGGCAGGGCGATGACCATCGGCTCTTCAGCGAGAAGCTGAGACCGGGCTTGCGCCAGATCACCACCGCCCGGGCGGACGAATACCGCGTCGAGTTCGGCCGCATTCAGCCGTTCGAGCAATCGCGCAGTGGGCGCTTCCTCCAGGCTGAACTCGACCGCCGCATATTTCTCGCGAAAGACGTTGATCGCGCCAGGCACGATCGGATTGAAAACCGCCGAACTGGTAAAGCCCAATCGCAGCCGGCCTTGATGTCCGTGCGCTGCCCGCAGAGCCGATTGCTTTGCTTGTTCGGCCTGCAGCAGGATGGCTTGAACTTCAGGCAGAAAAGCCTTGCCCGCCTCGGTCAGCTCCGCACCGTTCGGAAGGCGTCGGAAGAGCGGCGCACCAATCTCATTTTCTAGATCGCGGATCTGGTTGCTCAGCGGCGGCTGTCCGATGCCAACCCTGCGAGCCGCGCGTGTGAAGTTCAATTCTTCAGCGACGGCGATGAAATAACGAAGGTGACGCAGCTCCATGGCATACTTTTAAGATATCAACGTCGCCTGTGCAATATATTGGAAATACCGCCGGTCTCCCGCCACATAATTCCAGCGCTCGCTTAGCGGCGCGCGATCATAGCCAGACGGGAGTTCAACATGAGTGCAGATAAAAAACTGTTCCTGATTACCGGCGTCAGCTCGGGTTTCGGCCGCGCCTTTGCCGAAGCAGCACTCGCAAGAGGGCACAGAGTCGTTGGCACGGTGCGCAACGACGAAGCCGCGATCCGCTTCGAAGACCTGGCGCCTGGCCGCGCCATCGCAGTGCACCTCGACGTCGCCGATGTTGAGGCGATCGAGCCGGCTGTTGCGGAAATCGAGAAATCGATCGGTCCTGTGGACGTTCTCATCAACAACGCCGGCTACGGACATGAGGGAACAATGGAGGAATCGCCGATCGAGGAAATGCGCCGGCAATTCGGAGTCAATGTCTTCGGAGCAGTCGGGATGATGAAGGCGCTCCTGCCGTTCATGCGCCGGCGGCGGGCGGGCCATATCATCAACATCACCTCCATGGGCGGTTTCATCACGATGCCGGGCATCGCCTATTACTGCGGCAGCAAATTTGCGCTCGAAGGCATGAGCGAGGTCCTTGCAAAGGAAGTGAGAGATTTCGGCATCTGGGTCACGGCAGTGGCTCCTGGCTCGTTCCGCACCGATTGGGCGGGCCGTTCCATGGTCCGCAGCGCCAGAGGCATTGCCGATTATGATGCGCTGTTTGATCCAATCCGCAGGGCACGTGAGGAAAAGAATGGCAAGCAGGCGGGCGACCCTCGTAAGGCAGCCGCAGCCGTGATGGCACTGGTCGAGGCAGAAAAGCCACCGGTCCATCTGTTGCTGGGAGCCGACGCGCTTTCGCTCGTGCGCGACAAGCTCGAAAGCTTGCGCGCGGAAATCGACGCCTGGGAACACCTCACGCTTTCCACGGGTTTTGCCGAAGCATGAGGAAGGGGCCGGCAGCAGCCCCTTCTTCGATTAAGGAACGATCAGCGTTCCGATGCCGTGCTCGGTGAAGATCTCCAGCAGGACGGAGTGGGCGGTCTTGCCGTTCAGGATGACGACGCCCTGGACGCCGGCCTTGATCGCGTCGATGCAGGTCTCGACCTTCGGGATCATGCCGCCCGAGATTGTGCCGTCGGCGATCAGCGCATGCGCTTCGGCGACGGAAAGCTCCTTGATCAGCTGGCCGTTCTTGTCGAGCACCCCTGCGACATCGGTCAGGAACAGCAGCCGGGTGGCGTTCAGCGCCCCGGCAATGGCGCCGGCGAAAGTGTCGGCATTGATATTGTAGGTGGCGCCGTCGCGGCCGGGTGCGACCGGGGCGATCACCGGGATCATTTCGGAGCGGGCAAGCAGATCGAGCAGCGTGCGGTCGACCTCGACCACTTCGCCGACGAAGCCGAGATCGAGCACGCGCTCGATGTTGGAATCCGGATCCTTGACGGTCTTGCGCGCCTTTTCGGCGAAAACCATGTTGCCGTCTTTGCCGCAAAGGCCGATCGCCCATTCGCCGGTCTGGTTGATCAGCGCGACGATTTCCTTGTTGATCGAGCCGGCCAGCACCATTTCGACGATCTCGACGGTCTTCTGGTCGGTGACGCGCAGCCCGCCCTCGAATTTCGATTCGATGCCCATCTTGTTCAGCATGGCGCCGATCTGCGGGCCGCCGCCGTGAACGACGATCGGGTTGACGCCCGATTGCTTCAACAGCGCGATGTCGCTGGCAAAGGCCTTGCCGAGCTCGGGATTGCCCATGGCGTGGCCGCCATATTTCACGACAATCGTCTTGTTCTCGTAACGCTGCATGAAGGGCAGCGCCTTGGCCAGAAGCCGTGCCTGCAGTTCGCTTTCGGACTCGTTCATGGGGACCCCGCGGAATTGTTCGCGGCCTTTTATCGCAAGTTTCCGACAGAGGGAATAATCCAGAGGGCAATAGTTTTTCGTATGTGGCACGGAACCGGGGAACTTCAGCCCCCCGGGCAGGGCGGCATGATATGACGAACAGCATGCAAGGCGATGAGATCAAGGACCTGATCGGCCGCGTCGCACTCGGCGACCGCAGGGCCTTTGTTGCCCTCTATAATCAGACCGCAGCGAAACTTTTCGCAATCTGCCTGCGTATCTTGAAGGATCGCACGGAAGCCGAAGAGGTCGTGCAGGAAGTCTATATGAGCATCTGGCAAAGGGCTGGAAGTTTCCAGGCAGCCACGGGTTCGTCCTCGGCGTGGCTCTCGGCGATCGCCCGCAACCGGTCGATCGATGCGTTGAGGGCGCGCAAGCCTGTCGCCGACGAAATCGACAGCGCCTACGATCTTGCCGATGCAGCACCCGACCCGGAAATGCAGACGGTCACAAAGGATGAAGGAAGGCGGATTGACACCTGCATGGAAGAGTTGGAAGCTGATCGTGCGGTCGCGGTGAAACGGGCTTATGTCGAAGGGCTGAGCTATCAGGAACTGGCCGATCAGTTTGGTGTCCCGCTGAACACGATGCGGACCTGGCTCAGGCGCAGCCTCTTGAAACTGAGAGAGTGCATGGAACGATGACATCGCCCGACAAAAGCAAGGGAGACCGCTCCCGCGACGAGGTTCTCGCCGGCGAATATGTGCTTGGCGTCCTGTCGCTGCAGGATCGCCGGGTGGTGGAAGAGCGCATGCGCCACGATCGGCCGTTTGCGGCGATCGTCAGCCGCTGGGAAACCAACCTTTCCGCCTTCAATGATGAGTATGAGACCGCCGCTCCAAGCCGGGAAACCTTCAAACAGATCGAGGCGCGGCTTTTCGGCGATGCCCGGAAATCTCCATCCTTTTCGCAAGGGCTCTGGAATTCGGCGGGTTTCTGGCGCTCGCTGAGCTTTGCCTGCATCGTCGTCGCCGTCAGCGCCGTGATCTTCGCCTCCGGCGTGGTGCCGCAGCCGCAGGGACCGACACCGCTGGTGGCCTCGCTTTCCGGCCAGAACAACGCCATCAATCTTCTCGCCTCCTACGAGCTGCAGAGCGGCCGGTTGAAGATCGTGCCGGTCGCCGCCGGCAAGCCGGAGGAGAAGTCGCTGGAACTCTGGCTGGTGCCGGGCAGCGGTGTGCCGAAATCGCTCGGCGTCTTCCAGCCGGGTGAGAGCGGTGAACTCGTCATTCCCGCCGATCTGCGCAAGAGCCTCGCCGATGGTGCAACGCTTGCCGTCAGCCTCGAACCCTTCGGCGGTTCGCCCACCGGCCAGGCGACCGGTCCGGTGATCGCAAGCGGCCCGTTACGCCGGCCGTAATGGGCGTCGGCCCTAAAATCATTTTCTCCCGTCTGAAACTCTTTGGCGCAAGCCTCCGTAGTTCGAAATGTCCGGACGACGCTCAGGCATAAGGCCCGCGGATGCTGTCCGGCCAGAGGAGAAAATCATGATCAAGTCCGTATTGCGCGGCTTCGCGCTCGCCACCGCCCTGTCGGCTGTCGCCTTTGCCGCCGCCAAGAACCCGATCGTCGGCGGTGCGGCGATGTTCGACAGCAAGAACATCATCGAAAACGCCGTCAATTCCAAGGATCACACGACGCTGGTCGCAGCCGTCAAGGCAGCCGGCCTCGTCGGCACGCTCGAGGGCAAAGGCCCCTTCACCGTCTTTGCGCCGACCAACGAAGCTTTCGCAGCCCTGCCGAAGGGCACTGTCGAAACGCTGCTGAAGCCGGAAAACAAGGCGACGCTCACCAAGGTTCTGACCTGCAATGTCGTCGCCGCCGATGCGATGGCCAAGACCGTTGCCAAGATGATCAAGGATGACGGCGGCGAGCACGACATCAAGACCGTCGGCGGTTGCGTGCTGAAAGCCAAGGAAAGCATGGGCAAGATCACCCTGACCGACGAAAACGGCGGCGTCTCGCATGTGACGATCGCCGACGTCAAACAATCGAACGGCGTCATCCACGTCGTCGACAAGGTGCTGCTGCCAAAGATGTAAGCCTATCCGTATCGGCAATGCATGGGGCGCTCTTTGGGGCGCCCTAAACTTTTGTTTTACGCAATTCCCGGCCGCTTTACGCTTTGCCTGGGAAAACCGCTTCACACTTTTCCTGGAATTGCTTTATTTCCAGTGGGCGATGCCGACGGTTTCAGCGATTGCCTGGCGCAATTCATCCATTCCGTCGCCCTTTTCGGACGAAGTGGACAGTACGCCGGGATAGGCGGCCGGACGCTTGCGGATTTTTTCCGCCGTTTCGGCAAGCAGCTTCGGCACGGCCGGCGCCTTGATCTTGTCGGTCTTGGTCAGCACCACCTGATAGGAGACGGCCGCCTTGTCGAGGAGATCGAGCACGTCGTCGTCGTTCTTCTTGATGCCGTGGCGGCTGTCGATCAGCACATAGACGCGCTTCAGCGTCGCGCGGCCGCGCAGATAATCGAAGACCAGCTTGGTCCAATTGTCCACCAGCTCCTTCGGCGCCTGCGCATAACCATAGCCCGGCATGTCGACGATCGCCATCGGCGGCAGGTCTTGGCCTTCGCCGGAATAGCCGTCCGGAACGAAGTAGTTGAGTTCTTGCGTGCGCCCCGGCGTGTTCGACGTGCGCGCCAGACCCTTCTGGCCGACCAGCGCATTGATGAGCGACGACTTGCCGACATTCGAGCGGCCGGCAAAGGCCACCTCAAGCGGCCCTTCCGGCGGCAGGAAGTTGAGCGACGGGACGCCGCGGATGAAGATCCATGGGTGGCCGAAGAGTGGCTTTTCGGTTTCGGGCATGCGGGCTCTCCGGGTTTGATCTGATCAGGTTTAGTTGACAAGCCCGCTCTCAACGAGCGTCACCCACGGCCCGGGAGATCGTCGATAGCGGCCCCTCATCCGGCTGCCGCCACCTTCTCCCCGCTTGCGGGGCGAAGGGGATATGCTGCGACCCCTCCGTTCCCATCGGCCTCTCGCAGGGCACGTCCCCTCTCCCCGTTTTTACGGGGAGAGGGTTAGGGTGAGGGGCAGCCCTAGCGCGAACGGAACAAGCCCGAGCATGACGAGATATTGGCAAGCCTTATTTCGATGGCGCCGTCTTTCGTCGGAACAGCCCCTTCAGATTGTCGAACAGCTCGACCTTGACGCCGTGGCGCTTCATGATCACCGACTGCTGGATCACCGAGAGCGTGTTGTTCCAGGCCCAGTAGATGACCAGGCCGGCCGGGAAGCTTGCCAGCATGAACATGAACACCAGCGGCATCCAGGTGAAGATCATCGCCTGGGTCGGATCGGGCGGCGTCGGGTTCATGCGCATCTGCAGGAACATGGTGATGCCCATGATCAGCGGCCAGACGCCGAGATGCAGCAGTGTCGGCGCTTCGAAGGGCAGCAGGCCGAACAGATTGACGATCGACGTCGGATCGGGGGCCGAAAGGTCCTTGATCCAGCCGAAGAACGGCGCATGCCGCATCTCGATGGTGATGTAGATCACCTTGTAGAGCGAGAAGAAGATCGGGATCTGCAGTGCCACCGGCCAGCAGCCGGCGATCGGATTGATCTTCTCTTCCTTGTAGAGCTGCATCGTCGCCTGCTGCAGCCCCATGCGGTCGTCGGCGAATTTCGCCTTCAGTTCCTCCATCTTCGGCTGCATGCGCTTCATGTTCGCCATCGAAGCGTACTGCTTGCTGGCGAGCGGGAAGAACAGCGCCTTGACGACGATGGTCGTGCACAGGATCGCCACGCCGAAATTGCCGAAGTAGCGGAAGAAGAAGTCCATCAGCTTGAACATCGGCTTGGTGATGAAATAGAACCAGCCCCAGTCGATCAGCCGGTCGAACTTCGGGATCGAATAGCTGGTCTCATAGCCGTCGATGACGGGCACTTCCTTGGCGCCGGCAAAGACGAGGTTCTTAACCTCGATCGATTGGCCCGGCGCCACGGTGAAGGCGTCGTCCTTGTAGTCGGCCTGATAGCGCGGCTGGCCGTCGGCAAAATGCGAGAAGCGTGCTTCATAGGCTGACGTCTGCGGCGGAATGATCGTCGCGGCCCAGTATTTGTCGGTAATGCCAAGCCAGCCGCCGGTGGATTTCGGCGGCATCACGGCTTCCTTCTCGGCGGCCGTATATTTGGTTTCGACGAGCCCGTCTTCGCCGATGACGCCGATGAAACCTTCATGCAGCACGTAGACGGAGGGCGTCGTCGGCTTGTTGTAACGCGTCACACGGCCGTAGGAAGACAATGATACGGGAGCCTGGCCGGTATTTTCGATCTTGTCGGCGACGGTGAACATGTAGCGTTCGTCGACGGAAATCGTCCGGGTGAAAGTCAGGCCCTTGTCGTTGGTGTAGGAAAGCGTCACCGGCGTCTTGTCGGTGAGCTTGGCGCCCTCCGGCGCCGTCCAGAGCGTCGAGGCGCCGGGAACGTTGCCCGTCGCGTCGCTGCCGATATAGCCGAGCTCGGTGAAATAGCCGTCCTTGGTTTCCGCCGGGCTGAACAGGGTGATGGTTGGGCTCGAGTCGTCGACGGTCTCGTGATAGCCCTTGAGCTTCAGGTCGTCGAGCCGGCCCCCGGCAAGGTTGATCGAGCCGGAAAGCGCAGGCGTATCGATGACGACGCGCGGGTTCTTTGCGAGCGCCTGTTCGAGCGTCGCCGTGGCGACGGCCTGACCGGAAGGGGCGGTACCAGTCGTTGGGGCCGGCGCCGCGCCGTCGGCTGCGGGCTGCTGCACCTGTTCGGTCTTCTGCTGCGCCTTCTGGGCTTCCTGCGCCTTGCGCTGGGCCTCGATGCGCGGATTCATATAGAGAAACTGCCAGCCGAGGACGATCAGCACCGAGAGAGCGATCGCAATGAAGTAATTGCGGTTTTTTTCCATCATACGTTCCTGGGGCGTCCGTCTCCGGAGCGCCGGGGTTTCGGCCTGGTTTCCACGCGAAATTTCAGTTCCGCGGCCAATTCTTTGAAGGACGCCTCAAGCACGTCCCTGCGCGCGACAACCACATAGTCGTGTCCGGGCTGCATTGCAAACCCTGCATGAAGCCGCACCGCCTCTTTCAGGCGGCGGCGCATGCGGTTGCGTTCGACCGCGTTGCCATGTTTTTTGGTGACTGTAAATCCGACGCGGGCTTGGCTGTCGGGTTCCTTCCGGTCGAGGACTTCGAGAAGGAAGAAGCCGCCGCGGCGTTTTTCGCCCTCGCGCACGGCAAGAAACTGCGGGCGGCTTTTCAGCCGCCCGACAGTGTGTTTCTGATCTTTGGTCGTCAATTCGCCCGCCATCTCTTTTCGGGCAACCCGGCCTTAAGCCGAAAGACGCTTGCGGCCCTGCGCGCGGCGGCCGGCGATGACCTTGCGGCCACCCTTGGTAGACATGCGCGCACGGAAACCGTGGCGACGCTTGCGAACAAGCTTGGATGGTTGGTAGGTACGCTTCATTTATTTAAAACACCGCGGAGTGCGGCCCTTCTTGAATTTGCATAATGCAAGGAGCGTTGTTTTTCGAACGGGCGGGCCATGGAAGGCTGAGTGACCGGACGTGCGGCGGCTTATAAGGACGAAGCCCGTGAAAGTCAATTATACCGGATAACTTCGCTTTGCGCCGCCGGTTGACAAGTATTTTCGCACTCTGGTGTTAAGAAATTCGATCTGCGCTGATTGGTTGTGATTTGTAGTTCGTTGCAGCTGAATGGTCCTGTTTTTCAGGGCTTTGCGCGCGCCGATCGGGCTCAACCTGGATAATTTTCCCCAGCCATAATCGTAAATATTGGAAATCTAACTTTAATGAATTTCGCCGATATTCGCATCATCGGCTGGAATTTGCTTTCCAGGCAGTGGCGTAGCTCAGGAGACAGTGCATTGAAGATCCGCGGCAAAATTAATCTGCTGGTATGCGTGATGGGCTCCGTCGCGCTTTTGATCGGCGCAACGGCATTGTCGGCCATGCACGAATATAGTCGCAACCTGACGGCCTATGAGCAGGCTGCCGCCCGCGCCTATGCCGGCGAACGCCTCAACCGTTTCGTTACCGCGGTAGTTATGGAATCGCGCGGCATCTATGCCGCAAAGACGATCAAGGATACGCCGAACTTCGCCAAGGGCCTGCTGGCCGGCCTCGATGAAATCGACAAGGTCATCGCCGGCTGGGCGCCGCTCGTCCCCGAGGACGAGAAGGCCGATTTTGCCAAGCTCGTCGCCCGCGCCGCCGAATTCCGCACCTTCCGCGCCGAGACCGCCCGTCTCGGCACGGAAGCCGGCCCCGAGGCCGCCAGTGCGCAGGGCAACAATGACGCCAACCGCGCCAACCGCAAGGCGTTCCAGGCTGAGATCGATGCGGTCGTCGCCACCGATAAGGCCGCGCTGGAGACCGTCAACGCCGAGATCGAGAGTTTCCGTTCCTGGGTGCTGGTGCTCGTGCTCAGCATCACCGGCATCGGCATCGCAGCCGGCATCGGCATGGGCTTCTATATCGGCACCAGCCATCTGAGCCGCCCGATCAAGCGTGTCACCCAGGCGATCAAGGCGGTCGCCGACGGCAACTTCGAGGCCGAGGTTCCCTTTGCCGGGCGCCAGGACGAAATCGGCGAGATGGCCGCAGCGGTTGCGGTCTTCAAGGCGAACGGCCTTGCCATCAAGCGCCTGAACGCCCAGGAGGCGGCGATGCGCGCCAAGAGCGACGACCTGCAGTCAAGCATGTCGGTCGTCGTGGCCGCGGCTGCGGCCGGCGACTTCAGCCACCGCATCAGCAAGGACTATGAGGACGAGAACCTCAACCAGTTCGCCGGCAACATCAACACGCTGCTGTCGAGCGTCGATACCGGCATTGGCGAAACCCGCCGCGTCATCGCCAGCCTTGCCGAAGGCGATCTGACCCAGACGATGCGCGGCAGCTTCCAGGGCGCCTTCGCCGAGCTGCAGCAGAACGTCAACAATACCTTCGTCACCCTGCAGGCGACGATGCGCGAAGTGCGCGAGACGACGGAAGCGATGAACGGCAACACATCAGAGCTGCGCAATGCCAGCGACGACCTGTCGAAGCGCACCGAACAGCAGGCGGCCGCCCTCGAACAGACCTCGGCAGCGCTCGATCAAATCACTGCCGTCGTCCAGAACTCCACCGAGCGGGCGCATGAAGCAACCGTCATGGTCTCCGAAGCCAAGGACAAGTCTGGCGCCTCCGGCATTGTCGTGCGCAACGCCGTCGAGGCCATGGGCCGCATCGAGCAGGCCTCGCGCGAAATCAGCCAGATCATCAACGTCATCGACGAGATCGCCTTCCAGACCAACCTGCTGGCGCTGAATGCCGGCGTCGAGGCGGCACGCGCCGGCGAGGCCGGTAAGGGCTTTGCGGTGGTCGCCCAGGAAGTGCGCGAACTCGCCCAGCGTTCGGCAAAGGCGGCCAAGGACATCAAGGCGCTGATCACCAAGTCGGGCAATGAGGTGCAGGTCGGCGTCAAGCTCGTCCAGGCGACCGGCGAGGCGCTGGCCGAAATCGGCACCCGCGTCATCGCCATCAACGACCATATCCACTCGATCGCGACCGCTGCGACCGAACAGTCGACCGGCCTCAAGGAAGTCAATACCGCCGTCAACCAGATGGACCAGGTGACCCAGCAGAACGCCGCGATGGTCGAAGAGACCTCCGCCGCGACGCACAGGCTTTCGGCCGAAGCCGGCGGGCTGGTGCACCTGATTTCCCGCTTCAAGCTGTCGAATGATGCCCCGGCACCGGTGGCGCTTGTCCGCAACGAGCCGCAAAGGCCGGTCGCCTCGCCCGCCCGCCGCGCGATCGCCAAAGTCGCCCGCGCCTTCGGCGGCAACGCGGCCGCCGCCGAACAGAGCTGGGAAGAGTTCTGATCACTCCTGATCACGCGCCTTTTAACGCCGCCTCCGGGCGGCGTTAGTTTTTCTGCCGGTTCGCGCCGGGCAAAGACCCCGCCCCAAACCCCTCCCCACAAGGGGAGGGGCTTAACCTGTCTCACCGGCGCTTCCCACTTCGTCGTTTCATCCGCGGAAAGGCTGATATTTGCTGTGCGGGCGCCGCAGGTTTGTCCCTCCCCTTGTGGGGAGGGGTTGGGGAGGGGCCTTCCTCCTCACAAGCGGCGTTTCTTTGTGACGACGTGACGCTGCTCGCAAAGATTTGAAAGCGGAGCCTTTTGGTCTAATATAGAGCTCCAACGGTGAGGGCGGCCACACGCCGCCGATCGGGCGAGACCAGAATGCCGGTACAAGATCAGGGCGACAATCCTTCGGCGGATATTCCCGCGGCCGGCGAGACCGCAAGGGCGCCGTGCCCGTCTGTTGGCATGTTCGGCGGCATGTTCGGTGGACTCTCGGGCAAGCTGCTCTGGCTTACCGTCATCTTTATCATGCTCGCCGAGATCCTGATCTTCTTCCCCTCGGTCGCCAGCATGCGCATCCGCTGGCTGGAGGAAAGGCTGAACACGGCCGCTGCCGCCGCCATCGTCATCGATGGTCTGCAGCCGGTCGAGCTGCCGCGCGCGCTGCAGAAGGAGACGCTCGAGGCGACCGGTACCAAGGCGATCGTGTTGCGCAAGGACGGCACCTCGCGGCTCTTGGCGACGACCGATATGCCGACCTCGGTCGACGAAGCCTATGATCTCACCGACGTGCCGCCGGCAACGGCGATACGCGATGCGCTCGACACCTTGATCTTCGGCGGCAACAGAATGATCCGCGTCTACGGCCCCGTCGGCGACACCAATACCGGTGTCGAGGTGGTGATGAGGGACAGGCAGCTGCGCACCGCGATGTTTGCCTATGCCCGCAACGTTCTGCTGTTGTCGGTGCTGATTTCGCTCTTCACCGCAACGCTGATCTTCTTTGCGATCAACCGCATCCTGATCGGCCCGATCCGCCGGCTGACCGGCAGCATGCAGCAATTCTCTTCCGATCCCGAAAACCCCGCCCACATCTATATCGGCGATGGCGGCCGCGACGAACTGGCGGTCGCCGGCCGCAACCTGACCTCGATGCAGATGGAGCTGCAGAAGACGCTGAAGCAGCAGAAGAACCTCGCCGCTCTCGGCCTCGCCGTCTCCAAGATCAATCACGACATGCGCAATATCCTGGCCTCGGCGCAGCTGATGTCGGACCGGCTGGTCGATGTCGACGATCCGATGGTGAAAAGCTTCGCCCCGAAGCTTTTGCGCACCATCGACCGCGCCGTCGGTTATACCACCGAGGTCCTGTCCTACGGCAAGGCGAGCGAATCCGCCCCGCGCCGCCGCCATATCCTGCTTTTGGAACTCACCCAGGACGTCAAGGACATGCTGGCGATCGATCCGCAAAGCGGCATCGAATTCACCGAGCAGATCGGCGCCGATCTCAAGGTCGATGCCGATGGCGAACAGCTGTTCCGGGTCATCCACAATCTCTGCCGCAACGCGCTGCAGGCGCTGACCGCGCCGGGCGAGGGTGCCCCGGGCGCCGTCAGGCGCATAACCGTCGCCGCCCAGCGCGTCGGCAGCGTCGTCAGCATCACCGTGGATGATACCGGCCCCGGCATGCCTTTGAAGGCGCGCCAGAACCTGTTTGCCGCCTTCCGCGGCTCCGCCCGCTCCGGCGGCACCGGCCTCGGCCTCACCATCGCCCGCGAGCTGGTCCTGGCCCATGGCGGCACCATCGCACTGGTGGAAAAACCGACTGCGGGAACCCAGTTCCGCATCGAGATCCCCGATCGCCCGGTTTCGCTGGAGGATTACCGCAGCCGGACGCATCTCGAGAAGTGACGGGATTTCAAAGGCACGCGGCCGCAAACTTTGAAACGCGCGATTTTTTCAGAAATGCTCTTGCATTGTCCCGAAGGACGCTTTAGAGGATCGCCCACGCAAGCGGCACCGCCGCAATTGCACGCACCCGTAGCTCAGCTGGATAGAGCACCAGACTACGAATCTGGGGGTCAGGAGTTCGAATCTCTTCGGGTGCGCCATTTTCCTTTTTATCAGCTTTCATCCGCGCTTGGCTCCTGAAGGGTAACGTCATCTGACGTGTTGCTCCGATACTGTGCGTAACTGAACCAGCATTTTTTCCCATAGTCTGAGCGGCGGAACTGGTCCGGTGGCTCTTGTCTGCGGAGGAAGTTTGCCGTGACAATTTCAGAATTATTGACCGTCTCGAACCGACATCAATTTCCCTTGCCGGACTTTCAGAACGGGGATGAAATCAGGTTTCCCGGCGATTTGGTGTCGGCCTTGCTGGATCGGTTCACAAAATCAGGAGACGCCGTCTTCGATCCCTTTGTGGGCTTGGGAACGACTTTCTTTGTCTGCGAGCAGCGGGGCAGAATCCCTTATGGGACAGAAGCCGACCGGCAGCGATATGAATGGGTCAAGCAACGCATCACGACAAAGCATCATCTGGTTTGTGGTGATAGCGCAGAGCTGGCAGCCTTCGATTTTCCGGAGATGGATTTTTGCATCACATCGCCGCCATACATGCCCCATTGGCATAAATGGAACCCGCTTTATAACGGCGATCCGGAATATGATGGCTATGGCGTTTATCTGAAAAGAATGCAGGAAATATACGGCCAGATCTGCAAACGCATGAAGGCAAACGCTTACCTTGTCGTTCAGGCCGACAATCTGACCAATGAACAATTCTCCCCCCTTGTCTGGGATCTAGGAAGAGCTTTGTCAGAGGTTATGACGCTTGAAGGGGATTATGGTGAATTGGTCTGAAGCAGTGGAAAACGGCAACCGGTTCACACAGTGCCTCGTGTTCAAGAACGCAAGGGGCTGAAAAGTTTGCCGCGACGGCCGCTCCAGTGACTGCCCAAGGCAGCGAACCGAAAAACTATTGAGCGGTCGGGTAGTCTCTCTCAAAGTCTTCCCTTTCTTCCTTCCCGAGCGCGGATGAGTAATAGCCACTGCAAATCAGATATGAGCACTCATCCGGGTCGCCCATTTCCCAACCCGGCAGGCAGGTTACCACGCGCTGAAATTTTGCGTTGCAAAGGCCGTGGTTTGCCAGGAGCCTCGGCTCGTTTCCGAAATACGCGCTTATGGCTTTCTGGCGAGTCCATGCAGGAACGGCTTTCCAATCCGCGGCGCCACCCTCGTCGCTGACATTGGCGATCGCACAGAGCGACCAATTGGAAATTACAACCGGCTGATCGCAGGGAAAGGCCTGGACAGCGCTTCCCAGCAGGATCGAAACCAATGCCAACAGCCGCT
Organism: Rhizobium leguminosarum bv. trifolii WSM2297; assembly: GCF_000271845.1. Next base: position 4,063,988 of record NZ_JH719395.1, read on the forward strand.
GGCCATAGACCATCGCGCCCTTCTTCCTCATGCCGACCTTTCGCATCCTGGCCTCCACCGCGTGCAATTACCTGTCATCATTTGACGGGATCAGGTAATCTCCAAACCGCCATAAGATTTTTTTCCTAGTTCATGAAATGTTCTTACGCTAGATTGCTCGCCGTTGCAACCGTGGAATGTTGACTGTCGAACAATATTGTGGCGATGGGCGCTGTGGTGGCAACCCGCGGACAAAGACCGCAGCAGTGCCGGAAACCGCCGGCTCGTGCAACTGGGCGGAGGCATCAAGCCCAACCGAGTCCAAATGCCCTGGCCCTACTCCTTGATCGGGATGCCGGCTTCGATTGCAGCTTCGATAAAGGCACGCCGCGCCTCTTCCCGGGTTCGCTTCCCCGACATGACATCGGCGCAGACCGCACACGCCCGATCCAGGGCCGGACCGTCTTCGGTCGGCCAGTCTTCGATCAACGCCCATGTTGCGGCCTGGGTCGTCTGGATGACCACCCACTGATCCGGGCCTTCGAGGGCCAGCGTCACCGGCTTCTTCCAAATGGTCTGCATTGTCTGAGGAACCTCCGCTGCGTGCTCTCTGCTGCCTCCTCAGATAAGGCAGTTTATCGCGCGTGGCGAGGCATGGCGCCTCTTAAAAATCCTGAGTGAATTCACATGCCAGCAATGTTTTGCCCGGCAAGGCGTCGCCTTGGCGGGCGACGATGGAAACCTTTCCAGGCCCGGCAAGTCCAGGTTCCGGCTGCTGGGCTGCCGGAAGCTCGCGCGAATAGCCCTTGGTGGATGTTCCGAGCAGGTCCGAGGTCTCCGGCTTCAACCCGTATTTTGCTGCCAGATCGTCAGCGCGTTGGCCCTCGACCAGAATTCCGACCGCGTTGCTGGCAAAGAACACCTCGGTCGATTTGAAGCCGTCGCGGCCTATCTGGTTCGGGATCTTGTAGATCGCCGCACCGAGCGACGAGGTGTCCGGCTTGGCCAGAGCTTCCGCGGCATCGTAGATCTCCATTGCCGACGTCATCGTATAGGGTGGTTTGCAAAGGGCCGCGTCAAAGAATTTTGCATTGGCCGAAGCCGCCATAGTGTTTTCGGCCTGGAAAATCTGAATAGCGGCGCAGAGCGCGAGGGCAGCGGAGCGAAGGAATTTGGCTTTGTGCATGAAATATTCCTAAAAATGGCTGTAGCGGGTCGCATCCGTTTGCGAATGCCAGATGCCTACGGGATTCGAAATGGTTTTGCCACTTTAAGTTTATTTTCCGCCTTTTCGAATGTGCCGCCAGATGTTTAAGTGATGTTCGATGGCAGGCCCGGAGAAACCTTGTCCCGGAAGCTTGATCGCAAGCTAAGCTCGGCTCATGGCGATGTGCGGCACTTCTCTTTGATGCGGCCCATGCCGTGATGAGCGGCTTTGCTTGTCGAGACGGAGATTGACGCAATGTCCTTACGACGGCAGGAGAGCCATGATCGCAGCCTATATCGACGAAATCATCATGTTTTGCGCCGGCCTGTGGATGACATCCGTGGGCTTTGGTTATCTGCCGATGCCAGGTTACGCGGCCACCCCGCCGCTGGTTCGTCACTTCAAATGGATGGGTCCGATGCTGCTTGTCATAGCCATCATTCTGGCCGCTGCCTCATAGGATGACCATATTCGGAAGGGCAGGGGCCGGAGAGTGCCCCACGCTGGAGTGAACCGATGAACGATATCTTGGCCTGCCCCTCGTGCGGATTGGATAAAACAGAAGCGATCGTCCACCGCGGCTCGTACATTCTGCGCTGCGCCGCCTGCGGCGAAGCGATCGTCGCGACATCCTTCATGGCGATCTCCGACTCGGATTATCAGTTTTCAGCCTTTGCCGATCCGGGTCCCGGGAAACGCCCTGGGCCGGAGGGGCTCATTGCGCGTGGGCCACTGCGGCAGATCTCACCGACAATCAGCGACGCGGCGCGTGAGGGAGCGCTGATCCTTCTGATCCCTGAAGGCGCGCCATAGCTTCTCTTATGTATGTCGTTCTCCTGTGCCGCTCTGCATCAGTCGAGCGCCAGCCGTGCTGCACACCAGTGCCATACCGCATCGACGGCCTTTCGCGGCGATGACGAGCGTTTGCGGATCAGGAAATAGTCGGGTTCGATTGTCGTCGTCGCATCCGTCACCTGCACCAGCCGCCCGGCCTCGAGATCCGCCGCCACGAAAGCCCTGCATGCCAGGGCGACGCCCTGGCCGGCGAGCGCGGCATCAAGCGCCAGCGTCGTGTGGTTGAACACGGCACCCGGCAGCTTCTCGCGCGACCGTAGGACGAGCGGCCAGGAACTGAGCGTGTCATGCAGAAGCGGCAGCATGCGAAGGGTATCGGCGGTCAGCGGAAGGTCCAGGCCCCTGACCAGATGTGGACTGGCGACGGCGACGAGTTCGTGGCGAAACAGCAGCCGTGCCTCCAGCGAGGCCGGAAAAGGCCCGCGGGTCAGGCGCACCGCAATGTCCACCTGATCACGGTCGAAATCGGACAGCGCCTCGGTGGCGACCGTGCGCAGTTCCACGTCGGGAAGCGCCGCCTTGAACTCGGCAAGGCGCGGGATCAACAGCTTGGCGGCGACGGTTGGGGTGACGCTGATCGTCACGGCGTCCGGCCGTGCGAGAAGCCGGCCCGTCGCCTCACCGAGCGTGTCGAAGGCGCGGCTCACATCGGCAAGATAGGCAGCACCCTGGGAGGTCAGGGCCAGGCCGCGCGGCAGGCGCTGAAACAGCATCAGGCCGAGTTGATCTTCCAGCGCCCGAACCTGTTGGGCAACCGCCCCTTGCGTGACGCCCAGCTCCTCGGCGGCGGCGCGGAAATTCAACCTGCGGCCCGAAACCTCGAAGGCGCGCAGGGCATTCAGCGGCGGCAGCTTGCGGCGAGTTTGCATCATGGCAATTCCAGTAGATTTTCTACAGTCTCGCACGTTTCTTTCTGGCGGGAAACTCGGCGTCATCTCTGGCATAGTGTGAGGCAAATCAATCGTTGGAGGCTCCGATGTCGAAAGAAAAAGTCGCTCTCATCACCGCAGGCGGTTCCGGCATGGGTGCCGCCGCGGCACGGAAGCTGGCCGAGGATGGCTATCACATTGCGGTGCTCTCCTCGTCGGGCAAGGGCGAAGCGCTCGCCAGGGAGTTGGGCGGTGTCGGGGTCACCGGCTCGAACCTGGTGAACGACGATGTCAAGCGGCTCGTCGATCTGGCGATGGAGAGATGGGGGCGGATCGACGCGCTGGTCAATTCTGCCGGCCATGGCCCGCGCGCGCCGATCCTCGAAATTTCCGACGAGGACTGGCACAAGGGCATGGAGGTCTATTTCCTCAGCGCCGTGCGGCCGACCCGGCTGGTCGCGCCGATCATGGAAGCCCAGGGCGGCGGCGCCATCGTCAACATCTCGACGGCATGGGCCTTCGAGCCGTCGCCGATGTTTCCGACCTCGGCGGTCGCCAGGGCGGGGCTGGCGAGCTTCACCAAGATCTTCGCCGATACTTATGCGCCGAAGAACATCCGTATGAACAACGTCCTACCCGGTTGGATCGACAGCCTGCCGGCCACCGACGAGCGGCGCGACAGCGTGCCGATGGGCCGCTATGGCACCGCCGAGGAAATCGCGGCAACGGTTGCCTTCCTGCTCTCCGAAGGTGCTGGCTATATCACCGGCCAGAATATCCGCGTCGATGGCGGCATTAGCCGTTCAGTCTGAGCCAGGCCATGGAAGCAAATCATGAAGCCGTGCCGCCGAACCTCGCCGAGATCGACGCTTCTGCATGGGAGGAACTGGGAACGGCGGCGGCCGGTCCGCAGTCAGGTTTCCGGTTCTTGAACCTCTGCTCCGTCGACGCCGAGGCAAGACCGCAGGCCCGCATGGTGGTGCTGCGGCGCGCAGACGGCTCATCGCGGCTTCTGGAATTTCACACCGATATGCGCAGCCCGAAATGGCGTGAGTTTTCGGAAAATCCGCATGCGACGGTGCTCGGCTTCTGCCTGCAGACGCAATTGCAGTTGCGGCTGCAGGGAACGGTCGAACGCCATGCCTCCGGCAGCGACCTCGCCAAGGCCGCCTGGGACAAGCTCTCGACCTGGACGCGGATGACGTATGCCGGCGGTCCGCCCGGCGACGAGCCTGACGCCATCGATGAGGCGGCTTTGCCGAAGCCTGTGGATGAGCCTAAGGGAAAGCCGCATTTCGGCCTGTTGATCTTTCGCGCCCGGACGCTGGACTGGTTCCAGTTGCGCCGGCAGGGCAATCGCAGAGCGCTGCTGACCTACGACGAGACGGGCGCCGTTGCAGCCAGTCGATGGATCAATCCATGACAGGGATCGGTGGCGCCCTCACGGGCGCAGCCGGACGACGATCGAAGCTCCGGCAACCCTCAACTGTTCCGCCATCGCTTCCAATTCTTTCCGATCCGCTCCCGAGAGAACTATGCGGCCATCCATGATCGGCTCCCGCATCCAGGGTTCCATCACGACCTTGTCGTTGATCAGCAACTGCGTTTGCCGCCCCAATGCCGCCTGGGTGAAATCGCGGAAAATGGCTGCGCTTTCCGGGGTAAGCACGATATTCAGTCCCTGGTCGTAGGAGATGGGAGACCGGGCTATCTCCGCACTCTTCACCGCAAGCGAGACCGGCGCGATCGCCTTGGCTCCCTGATTGCCTGCGGCAACGGTGCTATCCTGCGATGCTGGTGGCGCAGCGGCGTGGAAAGTTCATCCAGGATGCCTGGTGCAGCGTCGGCCGATGGCAGTGGCTCCACATGCAGATCGGGCGTCTGCAGATCCTTCGCCGTCAGGACGGTGGGAAGCGGCAAGCGCGCCGGCATATCCTCACGCAGAATGTGGGTGTATATGCGCAACGTCGAGCCGCCCGCCGTCATGCTGACGGTCTCGGTTGCTTCGACCGCCGAACCATCGTCCAGCGACACCACGAATTTAGCGCTTCGGTTCTTGCTGGCGCGTTTGATTGAATCCAGTTGATCGGCAGCAAGACTTTTTACCCGGTCGGGAAATGCCGTCATCATCTTGGTGATCGCCGCCTGCTGCGACTGGCTGAACGCCGCGGGATCGAATTCCTCCGATAGCGACAGGGTCGCGGTGCGCGTGGCCGCGTCGGTGGATTCCAGGGTCCAGGTCGACACCACGGGCACATCGACGCCGCCATAATCCTCGGTCCGCGACACCGCCAGGGGCTGGCCGATCTGCATGACCTCGTCCTGATAGGATTGTCCTGTCGCCAGCAGTTGCGCCTCCGGCACCAGGGCGACTGCAATGAGTAGAGGATTCTGCTCTATCTTGCTGATGATGTCATCGACACCGCTTGCCCGCGTCGCCGAGGCGCCAGCTGCGGCGGCCCCGCCCGGCCCATTGGCGGCCATCTCCCGCATATGCGCCAGGATCTGATCGACGCCGGAGAGATTGTTGGGATAGCCGTTCAGGTCCGTTGCCAGTTCGAGCGTGGTGGTGCCATAGGCTGTCAGGGAATTGCGATAGAGCAGGTTCATCTGATAGCTGTCGGCAGGACCTGCGGTGCCTGCCGGCAGATCGGCGTTGAGGGACCAGCGCACCCGCATGCCGTTTTCATCCCGCGACAGGACGCTCATGCGCTGGCGAAACGCACCGCGCGCCGTCACCGAGGCGGGCTTGTCGAACCAAAACGACATATCGGTTTCGGTGGCTTTTTGAACGCTGTAGCCATGCTCGACGCCGGTCGCCGGCGCATAGCCCGGGATGGTGAAGCCGTCGTCGGACCATGCCGGACTGGAGAGCGTGACGCAGACGCAAAACCAGACAACTCTTCTCCAGTGTGGTGATTTCATGCTGGCTGGCCTCTGAGATTGAAGGATATGGCGGTGGCCTGAGATCAGCCCCCTTCCGGTATTCTTTTCCATGAGGCGCCGTCGCAAATGCGATAAGAGCATTCGTCCTTGTTGCCCTCATCCCATCCCGGCCAGCAGACAACGACGCGGTGGAACTTGGCGTTGCAAAGCCCGTGGTTGGCCAGCGAACGCGGATCATTCAAGAAATACCGGCTTATGGCTTTGCTGCGAGTCCATGCAGGTACTGCCTTCCAATCAGCGTCGCCACCCTCTTTGCTCAACGAAGCGATCTGACAGGACTTCCAGTTGGACAGCACGATGGGCTGATCGCAAGGAAAGGCATGGACGGCGCTCCAAAGAAAGATTGAAAGCAATGCCAGCAGACGCTTGCCGTAAGTCACCATGTGCTTCTCCCCCATACCGATCACTTGCACCGTCCCGGACGTGTGTGATTCACCTGTCAACATCTTAGCAGCCAGGCTCGGGTGACATAAGATCCAAACTAAGAATATTTTCCTATATCGCCGGTCACTTTTGCGCTAGCTTGCTCGCAATTGCAACCATGGAATGCCGGATGTCGAGCAAATTTTTCCTTATCGGCGCGGTGATCGCCCGGACGCGCCGGGGCCGTCGCCCGCTTTATGAACTGAATTCCCGGTCTAGCAGAGCGGGAGTCTTGCCGAAGGATCGGCCGGCAACAGGGGGGAGGGGCTGATGGTGGAATTCAACCCGCGAGACAAAAGCCGCACCAGTGCCGGAAAGACGCGGGCGATGGTGCGCAAACATACCGCGCCGCCCGGCGGCAGCGATGACGGCAGCCTTCGCTGGCAATGGTTGACGATCCAGCTGCTGGAATCGCCGGCTTTCACGACATTGAGCGCCAATGCCTGCCGCGCCTTCTTTCGCATCGTCATCGAGCACACCGCCCACGCAGCACTTGAGAACGGCAAGCTGGTCGTGACCCATCCCCAGTTCGTGGCCTACGGCGTCACCGGCGAATATGTCGCTGATGCTCTGGACGAGCTGGAATATAAGGGACTCGTAAAAGTTCGCCGCGGCCGGGCCGGCAGCGGGGTCGCGCATCCCAACCGGTTCACGCTGACATTTGTCGGTGATCATGAGGGTGCGCCAGCCACCGACGAGTGGAAGGGGTGCACGGCCGAAAACTGCCGGAGATGGTCCGAGACCGACCGCAAGCTTGCCGCCGATAAACGCGGCCGCGTCGGCCGGGAAGAAAAAAACCTCACTTCGGAATCCCGAAATACTGCCGCTTCGGGATCCCGAAATTCGCCGCGCTTCGTGAGGGGTGAGCCTCAGGAAATGTTGAAGCATTTCAATGCCGCAACCAATTTCGGGATTCCGCAGTGCTATATAGAGTTTGGTGGGAGTTGCCTAACGAAGGCATTTTGCCACGATCAGAAACTCCGTCTCCCGCCCGCCGATCTTGCCGGCCGAAACGGTGCGAAGCAGAAGACCGAAAGCCTCATAAAGCCAATAAAGCGGGGGAAATCGGTCCTTGAGCGCATGCACCTGGGTCGACACATACTCGCCGACGAAGACGATATCCATGCCGAGGTCCTTCAGTGTCCCGGCAATCTCCGAATGGGATGCCTCTGCGGCGTGCTCGACACGAAAGGGCGCATAGCCTGGCTTGCCGGCGTTTTTCTGCCTGAGGACGTAGCGATAGAACAGCACGTGGCTCCACCAGGGCGTCAGGTCGGTGAAGATCCCTTTGGCCGAGCTCAGGATCGGACCCTTCACGAACACCAGGCCACCGGGAGACAGGGTGTCATGGGCTCTGAGCAGGGCGGCGCGCGGGCTTTCCAGATGTTCGAGAACGTCCCAGAAGACACAGGCGTCGAAGCGACGATCCCCGTAGTCTATGGTTTGAGCATCGCCGAGGATTCGCTCGGCGGCGTCCCTGTTCTTCGCGAGCTGCTCCTTCGAGATGTCGAGGACAGTATATCGCGCGCCTTGCAACGGGATATGGGTGCGAGAGCCGCCGCCAACTTCAAGGATATCGGTTTTGAGTTTGCTGGAAAACGCTAATTGCGCATGCGACAGCGCGTCGTTTACCCACGGCGAAGCCATAATCTTCCTCACCCGGATAGATTAGTGTCTGCGACTATAAGTAAGCATTAATGTAATATTTAAGCAATATTTAAACTTTCGGACGGCCGGGCAAGCCCCGGCTTTTGCCTCGGGCGACATGCATTAGAGCAATTCCAGCAAAAGTGCGTAGAGATTTGCGTCCGGAATTGCGTCAAAACAAAGAGATAGAGCATTTTCGTGATTCGAAGAAAAACGGAGATGCTCTAGTTTCGCGCAACCTTGCTGATGTACCCGCAGGTCTGATGAACTCAGAGGCGCTTCGGCCGGAGGAATGCATGACGGTTGGAATTTTGCGGGCTCCGGCAGTCCTGGCGATGATCATGGCGCTGGCCGGCTGCATCGACCACGCCAATGATCCGGTGCTGCTGGCGATCGGCGTGCCGGTCAATCCGCCTGCTGTTGCCCACGGCATCTGCATGACCGACGGCAACGCCATGTATCGCGAGGCGAGGAACCAGTATCAGCTGCGCGCCCAGCTGACCGGCTATGCCGAGGCCGATGAGCTGGAGGCGGAAACGACGGCGCGCGCCGCTGCCCATCGGCAATATGTCGCCTGCCTCTCCGGCCAGGGCTACCGGACATTATACGCGAATTGAGAACAGAGAATTCACGTTTCCGCCCCAGCGCCGTTTGAGCCCTTCTGCCGATCGCGACTTTTCACGTTTTTTGGCGATTTGGTCACGCCGGATCGCTTGCAATCACAAGTTCCGGAAGTTGCATGGGAGCCCGGAACTCAGGCCTCGGGAAAGGCATTTTCTTCACATAAATCCACGAAGGAGGGTTTATCATGAAGATGTTCAGACTTGCCCCTTCCACCGCCGCACTCGGCGCTTTTCTCGCCCTTGCGTCCACTGCTCCAGCGCTGGCAGCCCCCGTCCAGACGGTTCAGCCGCCCGAATTTCTGGCGGTAAAAATGGAGCAATATAAACCACATGCCGGATCCTGGCATGGTTATCAGGGCTTCCGCACCGAGCGCCCCGGCACCCGCCGCCATTCCGATGGCTACTGGTACCCGCTTGCCGCATTCGGCGTCGAATCCGGTGTCACCGGTTCCATCGTCCGTCAGCCGGTGAACAGACCAGCAGCCCCGGAAATGTGCAACCCCACGTTCTCAGGATCGATCGGTTCCGGCAGTATGCCCTGCGATAACGGCTATTGAGCCGGCAAATGAAAAGGCGGCGATGAGCCGCCTTTTTCTCCTTCGGGGCATCCCGCTCACATGTCTGTGATCTCGGCTTTGGCACTGTAGTTTGTGACAGATCGCCTTCCTAACTCGGGGTCGTAAATTCCCTGAATCCTCCCAAGGAGACGATCATGACCACCACTTTCAAGACCGGCCTGATGGCCGCAGCCCTCGGTGCGACCCTCGGCCTGTCGGCCCTTTCAGCCGCTGCCGCTCCCCTCCAGTCGAGTGCCACCGAGCAGGGCGCAACCGCCCGACCGGTTGTCCAGCAGCAAACCAAGCTTGACCACGACAGGCGCACGACCGGTTCGATCGGCGAGCGTGCCGGGGACAGCATGGGTCCGACCCACTATATGATGAACCCGAAGAAGCCCCTCAACATGGATTGCAAGCTCGGCTTCAACCCGACGAGCAGCTCCAGCTGCAATTACTGAGGAGGTCTCGGCAGTCCCGTTCACGCCGATGCAGCCGGACCTGTGTTTTGCCCCTCACCCTAACCCTCTCCCTGTAATGACGGGGAGAGGGGACGTGCCCTGCGCAAAGTATGCGAGGAACGGAGAGGTCGCGGCACGCCCCCTTCGCCCCGCAGGCGGGGTCCGAAGGACCGGTCGAGACCCGTGGCTCGACCCCGGTCGGTGCCGGCAGGCGGATGAGAGGCGGCACGGAATGCACATTTCCCCCTCACAGTCGCCGCAGACGTTGCATCAAGTGCAAAAATGCAATAAGTACAGAATCACCTAATTTGTGAATGACGCTGATGCGATACGCCGCATCGAAGCGCGATTGACGCATCTGCCTTGGAATTGCCATGCTCGCCGCGATGGTCGCTTTTCATAATCAATCGAATTTCAGACAGGTGGGACAGTCATGACCGCAAAGGCTGCATGCTCCGATTTCCTGCATTTTTTCCGCTCCTGGATCAGCAATCCGCTGCGGGTCGCCGCAATCGCCCCGTCGGGCGATTCACTTGCCAGGATCATGACCAGCGAAATTGCCGCACTCGACGGGCCGATCATCGAGCTCGGCCCCGGAACCGGCGTCTTCACCCGGGCGCTGCTGGCGCGTGGCGTCAGCGAGGCGGATCTGACACTGATCGAATACGGTCCGGAGTTCATCACCGCGCTGCAGGCGCGGTTCCCGACAGCGCGCGTATTGCAGATGGATGCGGCCCAACTCGCCCATGCCGATATTTTCGAGGGCGAGCCGGTCGGCGCGGTTGTCAGCGGCCTGCCGCTTTTATCGATGTCGCCACGCAAGATCGCCTCGATCCTGGCCGGCGCCTTCGCCTATATGCGGCCGGGCGGCGCCGTCTATCAGTTTACCTATGGTCCGCGCTGCCCGGTGCCGCGGCCGATCCTCGACCGTCTCGGCCTGAAGGCGGTGCGCATCGGCGGCACGGTGCGCAACCTGCCGCCGGCCTCCGTCTATAGGATTTCCCGCCGCAAGCCGCTGGAATTGTCGCGCGAGCGCTTCAGCTATCGTGAGAGTGAAGTCGAACTCGACGATGTCGCCGCCTTTTCCAGCGAGACCGGCGGCTGAACGATGATGCCGGGCGTAAATGGCTGACAGCAAGCGGACGGCGGCGACGGAAGGCAGGCGGGAACGCAAGCGGCGGCAGACGCGCGACCGCATCGAGCACGCGGCGATGACCCTCTTTCTCGAGCGCGGTTTCGAGGTCACCACCATCGAGGACATCACCGAAGCGGCCGACGTCTCCAAGCGCAGTTTCTTCGATTATTTCCCCTCCAAGGAAGAGGTGGTTTTCGCCTGGCAGGATGGTTTCGCCGATCGGCTAATGGCGGAGATCGCCGCAAGGCCGGCAGAGGAGCCCTCGGTCGCGGCGGTCGAGGCGGCGATCACCGCAACCGTGATCGCCTCTGTCGACGAGCGTAGCCTGGCGCTTGGTGAACTCATCCATAGCACGCCGGCGCTGAACGCCCGCGACCAGCTGAAATATGCCAGGCTCGAACAGAAGCTCGCCGAGGCGCTGCTTTTGCGCAAGGGAAATGATCCGGGAGAGCGCTCGCGCATGCGCGTCCTTGCGGCTGTTGTGATCGGCGCGCTGCGCGTCGGCGGCGAACTCTGGCATGCGCGCCCGCCGGGTGCCTCGCTGCACGATTTCGCCCATGGGATCTTCGCCGAGCTCTGGAAGATCCTGGCGGAATTCGGCGACCAGGCGAAGAACAGGGTTTGACGGGTGTCGCTCAGTCCGCGCACGCTGCGGCATTTTCAGTTCCGTCCCTGTGCGTCCCCGCGGCGCCTTCCTATATGTGCAAGCGTTGTAGCAGCCAGATTCTCAATATCACCGTGATCGGCGGATCATCACCACGCGCCGATGGCCGGTGAACCCGGCGGCACCTCGCCGTTCCAGCGACTTTAACAATTTCATTGACCAGGAGAGGAAAGACCATGTCCAGTCTTAACGCAGCCAAGTCAGGCACCTTCAAGATCGGCGGCGAGATCGAGATCAACCGTCTCGGTTTCGGCGCCATGCGCGTCACCGGCAAGGGCATCTGGGGCGAGCCCGCCGATCATGCCGAATCCATCCGCACGCTGAAGCGCCTGCCTGATCTCGGCGTCAACTTCATCGACACCGCCGATTCTTACGGTCCCGATGTCTCCGAATGGCTGATCAAGGAAGCGCTGCATCCCTATGGCGGCAAGTCGATCGTCGCCACCAAAGGCGGCCTGACCCGCCAAGGCCCCGATATCTGGATGCCCGTCGGCCGCCCGGAATATCTGATCCAGCAGGTGCATAAGAGCCTGCGCAATCTCGGCCTCGAGCAAATCGATCTCTGGCAGCTTCACCGCATCGATGCGAAAGTGCCGGCCAAGGAGCAGTTCGATGCGATCAAGTCGCTGCTCGATGCCGGTCTGATCCGTCATGCGGGCTTGAGCGAAGTCTCCGTTGCCGACATCGAGGCGGCCTCGAAGCACTTCAAGGTCGCGACCGTCCAGAACCGCTACAATCTCGTCGACCGCACCAGCGAAGATGTGCTCGATTATTGCACCAAGCACAATATCGGCTTCATCCCCTGGTATCCGCTGGCGGCCGGCGACCTCGCCAAGCCAGGCTCGCTGCTCGATAGCATCGCCAAAAAGCACAATGCCGGGCCGAGCCAGATCGCGCTCGCCTGGGTGCTGAAACGCAGCCCGGTCATGCTGCCGATCCCCGGCACCTCGAAGGTGAAGCACCTCGAGGAAAACGTCGCGGCGGTGGATATTGTGCTCTCGGACGAGGAATTCTCGGCGCTCGACGGTGAGGGTCGGAAGGTTTTCAAGGCGGCGTGAGGGGTGGGTGTAACCCGCCGGCCGCCCCATGCGGTTGTCCGGTCGGGCCAGCCCTCATCCGCCTGCCGGCACCTTTGCCTGGGTCGAGCCACACGTCTCGACCCCGGCAAGGGTCAGGGTGAGGGGCCGTTATCTGCGCGAACGGTAATTTAAGGATTGATCATCCAGGCGAAATTCTCGGCACAATTTTGACCATCCGATCAAACATGCTGAAAAATGAGGCGGCGGTCTGTCATTTTAAGGGCAAGCATTGCACCCACTGCATTGCTGCATTGCGGTATTTTCGCTATTCCGAATCAAATGAATGGGCTATTACTATCTTCGTAAGCAGCGCACTCCTCCTCCCAGCGCTCTTACATCGGACTGACAACACTCCTCCTCCCAGTTGTCAGTCAGGATCAAGAGCCCGACGCACCTCCTCCCGCGTCGGGCTTTTTTCTTTTTCCGCTCAAGCTTCCAGCCCATCCGGTTTGACTCGGCAAGCCTCGTCAGCCTATTTGAACGGGCGTCGCCTGTCCGGTGCGCGCACCGGTTGGAGTTTGATCATGATCGGCAAATGGCGCGGCCCGCGGGCGGCTCTGACAGGTCTTCTGCTGGCGGCTTTCGCGCTCGCCGGCTGCGGCGGCAGGCCGATCGGCGTCATGCAGGCGGCCGGCACTGTGCCGCCGGGCACCTCGAAGGTCGATCTTCTCGTGGCGACGACGCGCGCTGCCGACGACAATCCGGCCGTGCTGTTCTCCGGCGAACGCGGTACGGGGCTGACCGTCAATGCCGTCGATATCTCGATCCCGCCGGAAGCCAATCGCAAGGTCGGCCAGGTGCAATGGCCAAAGCGGTTGCCGGCCGATCCGCTGCGCGACTTCGTCACCGTATCCGTCGATCCGCTGGAAGGCGAGCGGGCGGGCGAGACCTGGCTGAAGGGCCACATGCCTAGGAGTCGCCGCGTGCTGGTCTTCGTGCACGGCTTCAACAATCGGTATGAGGACGCCGTCTACCGCTTCGCGCAGATCGTCCATGATTCGCATGCCGACGTCGCGCCCGTCGTCTTCACCTGGCCGTCGCGCGCCAGCATCTTCGATTACAATTACGACAAGGAAAGCACCAACTATTCCCGCGACGCGCTGGAGGAGCTGCTCACCCGCACCGCCGCCAATCCCGCCGTCAGCGACGTCACCGTCATGGCCCATTCGATGGGTACCTGGCTGACCGTCGAGGCGCTCCGGCAGATGGCGATCCGCAACGGTCACGTCGCCTCGAAGATCAACAATGTCATCCTTGCCTCGCCGGATCTCGATGTCGACGTCTTCGGCCGCCAGTTCATGAGCCTCGGCAAGGACAAGCCGCATTTCACCATCTTTGTCTCCAGAGATGACCGGGCTCTGGCTTTGTCGCGGCGCATCTCCGGCAATGTCGATCGCCTCGGCCAGATCGATCCTTCCGTCGAACCCTATCGCAGCAAGCTCGAGGCGGCCGGTATCACCGTGCTCGATCTGACCAAGCTCAAGGGCGGCGACCGGCTGAACCACGGCAAATTCGCCGAAAGCCCGGAAGTTGTGAAGCTGATCGGCGACCGGCTGATTGCCGGCCAGACGATCACCGATTCCAATGTCGGCCTCGGCGAAGCCGTCGGCGCGGTGGCGATGGGGGCTGCCCAGACCGCCGGAAGTGCGGTCAGCGTCGCCGTCAGCACGCCGATCGCAATCTTCGATCCGCGCACCCGGCGCAATTACGATGCGCAGTTGAAGCGTCTCGGCCAATCGATGGACAATACCGTCGGCTCGGTCGGCGACAGCGTCGGCGCCGGCCTGCCGGAAAGCCAGTAAAAATTCCACCGAGCAATTCCAGCAAAAGTGCACGGCGGTTTTGCGTTTCGGAGTTGCGAGAAAACAAAGAGGTTCTCTAGGCATCACTGCCGATCTGATATATCAGAGGGGCGAACGGCAATTCGGTCTGCCGTGTGGGTGGGTTGACGGCATGGCGGATGAGACAAAAAAGAGGGTGGTGGTCGTCGGCGCGGGCGTGATCGGCGCCTCGATCGCCTTCGAATTGCAGCGGCGTGGCCTTGCGGTGACGCTGATCGACAAGGCCGAGCCGGGGCGCGGCACGTCTTACGGCAATATGGCGAGCATCGCGCTCGATTTCGTTGCCGGTTCCGGCCCCTCGACCTGGAAGAAAATGCCCGGCTGGCTGCTCGATCCCGAAGGCCCGGTCTGGCTGCGCCCGTCCTATGCGGCAAAGATGCTGCCCTGGTTCCTGCGTTTCCTTGCGGCTGGTCGCCCTTCGCGGCTTCGAGCGATCGAGGATGCCGGCATGAGCCTGTCGCGGCGGGCGCTTTCCGATTTCAGGCAGATGCTCGAGGCGATCGGTGCGCCCGAGCTGATGACCGAGGAAGGCTGCCTGGCGATCTACGAGACCGAGGCGGAATTTGCCGCCGACCGCGGCCATCTCGCCATGATGCAGCGCTACGGCCTCGAATTCGAGGTGCTGAGCAACGGCGCCATCCAATATTATGAGCCGGCCCTGTCGCCTTCGATCGCCAAAGCCGTGCTGCTCCCCGACAATAAGTCGATCCGCGATCCCTATCAGCTGGTGGTCAAACTGACTGAAGCGGCCAAAGCCGCAGGCGCGGCCTTCGTCTCCGGCGCTGTGAGGAACATCGAGCGCAAGGGCGATGGCACCGTGGTCGTTCTCCTTGAGGATGGCAGCCGCATCGAGGCCGGTTCCGTCGTGCTTGCCGCCGGTGTGCACACCCGTTTCCTTGCCGCCAAGCTCGGCGAGCCGATCCCGCTCGAAACCGAGCGCGGCTATCACACGCAGATCATGAAGCCCGGCATATCCATGCGTTATTCGATGATCTGGCCAGCGCGCGCCTTCATGGTGACGCCGACGGCGGGCGGCATCCGCGTCGGCGGCAATGTCGAACTCGCCGGTCTTGACGCCGCTCCCGATTTCCGCCGCCCGCGGGTGTTGGTGCGCCATGCCCAGCGCGCGCTGCCGGGTCTCAAAGTCGAGGAGGCGGCGGACTGGATGGGGCATCGCCCGGCGCTGCCCGATACGATCCCGATCATTTCGCCGTCGTCGAAGATGCCGGGGGTTTTTTATGCGACGGGCCATGGCCATCTCGGCCTGACCTATGCCGCAACGACAGCGCGGCTGATCGGCGATATGGTGGGCGGCACTAAGCCGCCGATCGACATGACCCCATTCCGCATAGATCGATACTGAACAGAACCGCATCGATGACGTCGCCCGCCACGTCTGAACCGGAGTTTTCGATATGAGATGGAAGCGCACGATCCAGCTGCTGGATGTCCATGCCGAGGGCGAAATCGGCCGCGTCGCAATCGGCGGCGTGCCGAAAATCCCGGGCGACACCATCGCAGCTCAGCTGCATTGGCTGAACACCGATCCGAAGGGCGATGAGCTTCGCCGCTTCCTATGCCTGGAGCCGCGCGGCGCGCCGATCGGCTCGGTCAACCTGTTGCTGCCGGCAAGACACCCGGAGGCCGATGCCGCCTTCATCATCCTGCAGCCCGACCAGGCGCATGCCAGCTCCGGCTCGAACTCGATCTGCGTCACCACGGCCCTGCTCGAATCCGGCATCGTCGAGATGCAGGAGCCGGAGACGATCGTGACGCTGGAAACCGCGGCCGGCCTCGTCAAGGCGACGGCAACCTGCCGCGACGGGCGCTGCGAAAAGGTGAGGCTCACCATGGTGCCGTCCTTCGTCCATCAGCTCGACGTCGAAATCGACACGCCGCATTGGGGGAAGATCAAGGCCGATCTCTGTTATGGCGGCATCTTCTATGCGCTGGTCGATGTCGGCCAGATCAATCTCAAGATCGAGAAGGCCAATGCCGCCGGTCTCGTCCAGGCGGGCATGATCCTGAAAGAGCTGATCAACCGCGACATCAAGGTCGTCCATCCCGAGATCCCGGCAATCTCAGGCGTCGCGTACGTGATGTTCCGCGATACCGAGGCCGACGGCACGGTGCGCACCTGCACCACCATGTGGCCGGGGCGTGCCGACCGCTCGCCCTGCGGCACCGGCAATTCCGCCAATCTCGCCGCGCTCCATGCCCGTGGCAAGGCCAAAGCCGGCGATGTCTTCACCTCGAAATCGATCATCGGCTCCGAATTCGAGGTCGGCCTGCAGGCGGTCACCGAGGTCGCCGGCCGCCCCGCGGTCATCCCGACCATCACCGGCCGCGGCTTCACCTTCGGCCTCACCCAGGTGGCGCTCGACCCCTTCGACCCACATCCCGGCGGCTTCGCGCTCACCGATGTCTGGGGACCGTCGGCCGGGGAGATTTGATCTTCAGGGGCATGGTTCCGCCGTTCGGATCCAACGCACCTCTTCCGGGCGGATCATGCCATTAACGGCGTTGCAAAATCCTGGTGGCGGCGTGATGCGGCGATCTCCGCGATCGGCGCCGGTCTGCCGAGCAGATATCCCTGGCCGATATCGCAACCGAGATCCTGAAGCCGCTGAAGCTGGCTTTCCTCTTCGATGCCTTCGGCCGTTATCGTCACGCCAAGTCCGGTACCGAGAGCGATAATGGCCTTGATCACCTTGTCCTGCTTGTCATTGGTCTCGAACGAGGCGACGAAACTCCTGTCGATCTTGATTTTGTCGAAGCGGTAGTTGGACAGCTGGGAGAGGCTGGAATAGCCCGTTCCGAAGTCGTCGAGCGCAATCCTGACCCCCGCATTCACCAGATCGTCGAGGACGATTCGCGCAGTGACGGCGTCCTGGATGATGGCGCTTTCCGTCACCTCAAGCTCGACCCTGTGCGCGGGAAGGCCGACATCGCCCAAGATTTTGAGAATCCGTAAGCCGAGCAACCGGTCGCTCAGTTGGATCGGAGAAAGGTTGAAGGACAGGACAAGCTCGCTTGGCCAGGAAAGCGCATCGGTGCAGGCGCGGCGAAGCAACTGGTCCGTCAGTTCGACAATCAGGCCGGCTTCCTCCGCCACCGGAATAAATTCGCTCGGCGGGATGAACGCGCCGGATGCCGTTTTCCAGCGCGCCAGCGCCTCGAAGCCGATAATCTTGTTCGTCTTCAGGTCCACCAGCGGCTGATAATAGGGAACGATCTCAGCCTTCCTGATCGCCGCGCGCAGATCCGCCTCTATTCGAATCCGTTTCGCCAGGTCGTCCTGCATCGAAAGCACGAAGGGCTTCACCAGATTGCGCCCCTGCTTTTTCGCCACATACATCGCACAGTCCGAATGCCGGATGACTTCACCGAGGTCGCCGCCGTCCTCCGGATAAAGGGCGAAGCCGACACTGGCGCCGAGGTCGACGGCGGCGCCGTTGAAGGTGAACGGTTTGCCGATCACGCTGACGATACGGTCCCCCAAGGCGGCAAGATCGGGATTTCCAACGCGCTGGGCCAGAACGACGAACTCGTCACCGCCAAGGCGGAAAACATGGTCGCGGGGAAAGAGGGCGGAGAGCCGCTGCGCAACCGTCTTCAGCACAGCATCGCCATGATCGTGCCCCAGCAGGTCATTGATCTTCTTGAAGCCGTCGAGATCGATGCTGAACACGGCAAAGGTTTCGTGTGCCCTTTGTTCGGCCATCGCCTGCGAGCATTTCGAATCCAGAAATCTCCGGTTGGGGAGCTCCGTCAGCGTGTCGTGGCAGGCAATCCAGTCCACGTTCTTTTCGGCCTGCAGCCTGCGATGAACCTCTCTCGAAAGATCCCGGATCCGCAGCGCGGAATAAAACAGCCCCAGAAAACCGGAGATGTTCAGCGCAAGGAGCGCGTGGTCCAGCGGATAGTCGTGATGCCGCTCGATGAACCTATCCAGCCCCTCATGCCAATGGAAGCACCAGGACAGACAGAAGAGAAGCAGGAAGATCAAGAGCCAGGCCAGGATCTCAATCTGGGGTCTGGTCGCTGGGATGCGCGGCATAGCAATAGGCTCCTGTTGGGTGGAGAGCCATCATGGCCAGTTCAGAACCGCATCGTCCCTGGCGGTGGTCGAAGACCGCCACAACTCATTCGGGCGGAACTAAGAGGCCGGCTTGCCGTGGTTGATTTAACGCGCACCACCGACATGTCGCAAAGATTTTTCTGAACGTCGAAGGTTAACGCTGAGTTGCCTGGCCGCAGGTGCGGGCGTTTTGATTCGCAGATCGGATAGATCTCCCGCGAATCGGACGAGGCTTGACCACGCCCAGCCATCACCGGCCGCGGCTTCGGCCTGACCGAGGCGGCGCTCGATCTTGCCGATCCGCATCCCAGCGGCTTCGCTTTGACTGATGTCTGGGGACGGCCGGCGACGATCACCCGTCCCAAGCGACATTCCCTTTGATTGAACGAGCCGATCGGCGGCGTAGGTGCGGGTCGTACACGTGAGGCAGATGGCGCATTTCGCCGCGGGTGATACGTCGAGAGACAAGGTAGGATGGATCTGCAGTGGGGCCAAAACCAAACGGCCTTGGTGATACAATGGTTGCCCTTCTCACGGTCAATCTAATAACCTCGAACCGTGTCCCGATGTTTTCACCGATAGGTACGCGACAGAACCATGCAAGTATCAAGTCCCCCAGAGGGCTACCCGCAGATAGGAACCGTTGCAAACCCTGCCGTGCTGTACGACGGGAATGACGCTTTCGTGTGCTATGAAACCTCTGGGCGCGAGGGAGGCGACAATGTCGTGCTCAAATTCGCTGAGGTCATCGATTTCCGAATAACGCCGATGACCATTCACGGCCTGAAAGAGTGCAGGTACGTGGTCAATCCTTGGGCTTTCAATGAAATTATTGGCGGTGAGGAGACGGCGAAATGGAAGGTCCTAAATCCGCGCCTTTGGCTTATATCTTTCAATGACGTCATGATCGAAGTTCTCTTCGAGACGGTTGCTCTCATAAGCCGCGACGCGGAAGGTGGCGCACAACATACAATGCTGATTGACGTTCTGCACAAAGCGAGACCGTAAGAGAAACGGACGGCCACATCTTACGCGCGAAAGGGGATCGGCACATGCCGGTCCGTTCCTTCAGAGGCGACGCGCCGGGAGTCGGCATCAGCCGGACGCGGTGAAGGCGGGGATCTCGGGCCGTCTCCGGCCGAGCGTGGCGGCCGCGTGCAATGCGCGCTCCGCGTAGCTGCGCAGCAGCGCGGGATCGTCGACCACATGTGCCGGAGCTGCGTAGTAGCGGCGAACCGTCACCTCCCTGCCGGCAGCGCGGTAGCGGAACGGCTCCGAGCCATCTGTCTCGAACTCCGCGCGCATCGCGTCGTCGACGCGGAGGTACAAAATGCCCTTCATCACAAATCCGAACTGCGCGCCGTCCCGGACCAGGGCGGATCCGCCGAAAAAGCGCTTGATATCGATGGAGCCGGCTGGGGCGATCTGGCTCGCAAAGTCGAGCGCCAGCCCGCGTGTCGCCGCACTGCTCATGGCCGCTGCTCCGGCGGCGGATTGAAGAAGCCGGTGATTGCGCCGAACCGGCCATCGGAGATTATTGCGAAGCTCGTGCCCGTTTGCAGGACAGTCTCGTCCTCGTGGCGCAGCTCCCAGCGTGCCAGCGAGCGTTCATTGTGATGGAGGACGCTCAATATTTTAAACCGGCCCGCCGGTACGCTTTCCTTGAAGCCGGCCATGTAGGCCGAGAGACCAGCGCGCCCGGCGATCTCTCCATTCGGATCGCAATAAGTCACATCATCGGCAAGACAGGCCGACAATTCCGGCTCGCGCGCGTCAGCAGTCAACGACCAGATGGCTGCATATCGATTCCATAGTGCTTCAGCTGTCATAACCGTGTCTCCAGTTGATTGAATTCGTCTTCGATCGCCTGCCGCAAGCCGGCCTTGTCTTCGCCGCCGCGAATGAGCACGAGAAGGCCTTGATAGAAGGCAAGCAGGCGTATGGCTGTCCTGT
The DNA here is from genome assembly GCF_000271845.1 of Rhizobium leguminosarum bv. trifolii WSM2297. The sequence goes on from NZ_JH719395.1 coordinate 4,084,305, forward strand.
CAGCCCTGGCTCCATCCGCGTCTCGCGCGAAGGTCGACAGCTCGCTGAGCCTTAAGCGGAATGTGGTGCGAAGCAGGCCGAGCGCTGCCTCGACACGCGGATGCGATTTGCCACCACCTCCGAACTCCACCGCCATGTTGGTGATCAGGCAGCCGAGCGAGCCATCGTCGGGCTCATGCAGCAGCGACAGGAACAGTTCGCGTAAACCGTCAAGCCCGCTTCCCGGCGGCGCAAACCGCTCGATCCGTCCTTCCAGCACCGTCCGGTTGTAATGCCCGAATGCCGCATCGAAGAGGCCGGCCTTGTCACCGAAAGAGTGATAGATGCTCCCGCCTTTGAGGCCCGTCGCCTCCTCGAGGTCTCGGATCGATGCAGCTTGATAGCCGTGCTTGCGAAAGATGTGCATCGCCCCGGTCAGGACTGCTGCCTCATCGAATTCCCGCGTTCGGCCCATCATCGCTCCGATTTTTTATCATTTGTTCTAGAATGACTGATCAAGAATTGAAACGCAACGGCCGCCCATGACTTTCTGCAAAAATTCTCACATGATCGGTAGGACCGGCTGGTAATCTCGCCAGGGCAGGGCGCATCCGGAATGGATCAATCCGCCAGCATCTGATCCGCCAGGCTGTAGCAGTGGCTCGCCTGATAGGCGTTCCGGCCGCGGTTCATGTGCGTCAGATTGAAGGTCCGAATGGCACGCAGGATACGGCGCTCCGTGAGGAATTTTCGGATCGAGGCGCAGCCCTTCACGTTGATGCCGAAAATGTCCTCGCCGCGCGGGTAGAAATAACTGACATGTTCGGGCGTCGTGACACACTGCTCGAGAAAAGCCTCGTCGACACTGCCCTGGGCGGGGGAATGGTCGGCGGTGAAATGCGACAGATGCACCAGGCATCGCGCCCGCAGGTCCTCGCCGTCGGCATAGAGCGTAAAAAGCTCCATCCAGCTGGCATTGACGCGAATGAGCGGCTTGTCGGACGTCGAGGGCAGACACGAAACCGACCAATAGTGACGCTCGGTCCTGCGCGGGATGGGGAGGCAGCTTTGTCCGTAGAGCCTCAGAATTCCCAGAAGATCTTGCGCCTGCGGGCGGCGAAGCAGCTTTTGAAAGCGTGGGACATATTTGAAGCGCTGTTCCAGCGACTCCGAGCGCTCTTCGGCGTCGATCAACTCCACCTCGCCCTCGATCCAGTCGCGCTGCTGCTCGAGATCCAGAAATAGGCGCAGCCCCGTGGTGCTGCGGCGAGGGCCCGTGCTCATGTCAGCTGCCATCCGAGATCCGTATTCTCATCGCTTCACCGGCCTAATCCCGCACATCCTATGCAGCCGCTCGACGTCGGTTCCAGCACGCGATGAAACCAGTGCACCTTACCGCGTTTGCCGCGGCGACTGGTTGAATTTTTCGCGGAAGGCCGTGGCGAAATGTGCGGCATCGGAAAAGCCGGTCTCGAAGGCGATCTGCGTCATAGAGAGGGTGCTGTTTTCCACCAGAAAGCGCGCGTAACGCAGGCGGGTCTCGATGATGAACCGCTTCGGCGTCATGCCGATGCCGCGCTGGAACAGCCGTCCGAACTGACGCGGCGACAGGCCGACCATGCTGGCTGCCTGCTCGGGTGAGACGTCACGGCCCTTGCGGCTCTCGATCAAGACGACCGCGCGCTGAATGCGGGAATCCTCGACATGACGAAAGCCGGAAACCCGGCCTTGGTCGAAAGCACTCAAGCCCTTTTGCTCGGTCAGCGACAGCTGGTGAACGGCCTTGGCCGCCCGGTCCGGCCCGCAATGGGTGCGGATCAGCTCGGTCATCAGCGACAGGATCGAGACGCCGCCGGGCACGGTGATGCGGCCGTTCTCGGTGAGGAAGTCATCGCGGGTCGAGAACGCCTGGCGGGGAAAGGCGATCTTGAAATCCTCGGCATGGAAGGGATGAACCGAGGCTTTACGCCCGGTCAGCAGACCTTCCTGGGCAAGCACGAAGACGCCGGTGCAGACGCCGATCACCGGGACGCCGGCCGATGCGGCGACCCTGAGGTAATCGCGGTGCTTGCTGGGTGCTGCGCGCAAATGCGGCAGGAGGCCGCCGATGACCGCGATATAGTCGAAGTCCGTCGGGTTGATATAGGGTGCATCGGTCTGCACCCGGATGCCGCAGCTCGCCACGGCCGTCTGGCCCGGCGTGCCCATGATCGACCAGCGGCAATGCAGCGGCCGGGAATTGTCAGCAAAATCCGCGGCGTGCCGCAAGGGCTCGACGATGCCCGTCAGCGACATCATCGGGAAGGTCGGCCAGAGCAGAATGCCGATCGAGAGATCGGCCTTGCGGTCACGGGCGGCCAACAGCCGTTCGGCCCACAAGCCATCGAGCCAGCGGACATAATCCGGCTCGCTCGGATGTGCATCTGAAAGGCTGCCATCTGCGCTCATTGCCGCCGACCTTAGAGCAGCCATGTCGCTATTTCAAAGAAAATGTCCGATTTTTAAAATTCAAGGCTGCCTTTCGGTGGCAAGCTCTCTCTCGTCGAACACGACATCCGGTGGCAAGACCGCCGGACTGGGGAACCAAAACAAATCAAGGATCAGAACAATGGCACTTTCTCTTTCGAGAAGGATGGTGATGTGCGCGCTGCTGGCAGGCAGCTTCATGGCATCGGCACCGCTCGCAAACGCCTTCGAACTTGCCGAGCAGGGCAAGCTGACGGTCGCCTTGACCGGTGACATGCCGGGCTCCGGCTGGCAGGACGGCAAGCTCATCGGTTACGACGGCGAGATCATGCAGCGCATCGCCGATAAGCTCGGCCTGAAGATACAGCCGGCGCTGATGGAATGGTCGGGCACGATCGCCTCGGTCCAGGCCGGTCGCGTCGACGTCATGCTCGGCACGATGGGCTGGACCGAGAAGCGCACGAAAATCATGACGCTGTCCGAGCCGATCCACTACTTCAAGAACGGCATCATGCAATCGGCAAAGACTAGCTGGGACAAGCTTTCCGACCTGGAAGGCAAGAAGGTCGGCACCATCACCGGCTTCTCGTTCGTCCCGGAACTGAAGAAGATCAAGGGCCTTGAGCTATCGCTTTACGACACTTCCGATGCGGCCGTGCGCGATCTGATCGCCGGGCGCATCGATGCGGTGATCGGCGACCCGCCGGTGGTTTCCTACGCCATAAAACAGAACCCCGATTGGAACATGCACTTCCTCGCCTTTACCGACAACAGCACCGATTTCCCGCTGCTGACCGGCCTCGGTCAGGTCGTCTATGGCCTCAACCAGAAGAACGACGATCTGCGCCAGAAGATGGACGCGATCATCGCTGAGATGTGGAAGAGCTGCGAGATGAAGGAAATCGGCGCGCGCTACGGATTGTCGGCCGATGTCTGGTTCAAGCCGACGGGTGAGAATTTCCGCGCCGGCGTCGACCGCCCGGCGGACTACAAGCTGCCGTCCTGCGCAGCCGGCGGCTGACCGGCCTGACGGATGAAGACCGCGGCACGCGGCTTCATCCGTCCTCCTTGCCAAGATACGAACAGCATAAGGAAACGGCGATGAATGCGCTTCTGAGCGTTGTCGGCCTGCGCAAAAGCTATGGTCCCGTCGAAGTCCTGAAGGGCATCGATTTTACCGTTGCGCCTGGCGAGAAGATTGCCCTGATCGGCCCCTCCGGCTCCGGCAAATCCACCTGTCTGCGCTGCATGAATTTTCTGGAGAAGCCGAGTGCCGGTGAAATCCGTCTCGATGGCGAGCGGATCGGCGTTCGCAACGGCCAGGTGATGGGCGACCGGCAGCTTGCGCCGCAGCGCGCCGAGATGGGCATGGTCTTCCAGCTGTTCAATCTCTGGCCGCATCTCACAGTAACGGAAAACGTCGCGATCGCGGCGCGCAAGGTGCGCGGCCTGTCTGCCGCCGAAGCGCGCGAGCTGGCCCTGGAGATGTTGGCGAAAGTGCACATGACGCACCGTGCCGATGCCTCGCCGCTGGAGCTCTCCGGTGGCCAGCAGCAGCGTGTGGCGATCGCCCGTGCGCTTGCCCAGAAGCCGAAGCTCATGCTCTTCGACGAGCCGACCTCGGCGCTTGATCCCGAACTGGTTCACGAAGTTCTGAAAGTGATGGAAGAGCTGGCGGCCGAGGGACGCACGATGCTGATCGTCACGCATGAAATTGCCTTTGCCCGCGATATCGCCGACCGGGTGCTGTTTCTCGATGGCGGAACCATTGTCGAGGCCGGACCGGCGCGCCAGGTCATTACCGCTCCGCGCGAGGCACGCACGCAAGCGTTTCTCAACAAGATACGGCACTAGGCGCCATGACCGGATTCTCCCTTTTCCTCTCAATCGTTCAGGGGCTCGCCGCCGGTCTTGGCGTCACCGTCTTCGTGACGGTGACCTCGCTGGCTTTTGCGGTGGCGCTCGGCTTCCTTCTCGCCCTCGTTAGGCAATTCGCAAGGGTGAGGTTCGTCAATATCGCGATCGACGCCTATTGCGAGATCCTCTGCAACGTGCCCGCACTGACGCATCTGTTCATCCTCTATTTCGGCCTTGCCAGCATCGGCGTCAGACTGTCGTCGATATCGGCCGCCATTCTGGGCCTTGGCCTGATCGGTGCGGCGATTACCTGCGCCATCTTCCGCGCCGGCTTCGCCTGCTTGCCAACCGGGCAGGCAGAGGCTTCGCTTGCTGCGGGGCTGACGCCGCTCCAGACCATCTTCGAAATCCTCACGCCGCAGGCCATGCGGATCGCCCTGCCGGGGCTCGGGAACTATGCGGTGCAGCTGCTCAAGGATACATCGGTCGTCTCGGCGATTGCCGCGCCCGAAATCATGTTCTTCGCCCGCTCCATGGTCACCTCGTCCTTCCAGACGACGATGATCTACGCGACGGCGGCGGCACTCTATCTGCTGCTGAGCCTGCCGTTGATGCAGGCGACGCGATTTCTCGAAAGACGTTACGGGAGACTGAAGGGATGAGCGGTTTCTTCGCGCCCTATGGCGACTATGGTGCCGAGTGGCTTCCCCTTCTTTTGCGGGCGATGGTGAATACGGCGCTGCTTTCCGTCTGCGCCTTCGCTTTGGCGCTCGTGCTCGGTCTGCTGCTGTCGCTATGCCAGAGATCAAATTTCGCGGCGCTGCGGCACTGCGCGGCACTTTACGTGACGGTCGTGCGCGGCGTGCCGCTGCTAGCGGTGCTGTTCCTGCTTTATTTCGGCCTGACCGGCATCGGCATCGTCTTTGATGCTTTCGGCGCGGCGATCGCCGGTTTGGCGCTGTGTTTCGCAGCCCAGCTCGCCGAGCTCTTCCGGGCCGGCTTGAAGGCGATCCCGGCAGGGCAAAGTGAAGCGGCGCTGGCTGCGGGCTTCACACCGGCCCAGAGCTTCCGGCTGATCATCCTGCCGCAGGTCGTCCGGGTCATTCTGGCGCCGATGATCGTCACCTTCGTCTCGCTGCTGAAAGATTCCTCGCTCGCTTCGCTGATCACCGTCAACGAGCTGGTGCTGACCGGACGGGCAATGGCCACCGAATATTTCCTGCCGCTGCAGATCTACGTGGCGGTCGGCCTCTGCTATTTCGCGATTGCCTGGCCGTTTTCGGTCCTCTCCCGCCGGCTTGCCGTGCCCGCCCGCTAACTCATTACGAGGCTCAAATCATGCCTACAGCTATGACCGCTGCCGCGGCCAGCGCGGCTCGTCCCGCCGCGTCGACACGCAAGCTCCGCCCCCTCATTCTGATCACGCCGGATCTCAGCGAGACGCCGCAACAGCCGACCGAAAGCGAATATGTGGTGCGGGCGAACTATGCCGAGGCAATCACCAGCGCCGGCGGCATCCCGATGATCCTGCCCTATGGTGCTGAAAACATCGAGGCGGCGCTGACGCTCGCCGACGGTATCCTCCTGACCGGCTCGCGGCCGGGCGCCGAAGTGGCCGATCGTCGCCGCGACTTCGAGCGTCGGCTGGTGGCAAAGGCGCTTGAAGCAGGCAAGCCGCTTTTCGGGATCTGCCATGGCATGCAGCTGATCGGCGAGTGCCTCGGCGGCGAGTTCCTGAGCGAGCTTCCGGCCGCCGGCGTTTCCCACATTCCCCAGGACCTGCCCGATGAACTGGCGCACGAGATCGTCGTCGAGCCGGGCAGCCTGCTTTCCCGCTGGGCCGAGACGGGAACGGCCCGGGTCAACAGCCTGCACCGCCATGGCCTGTCCGGTCAGGGACGTTTTCGCGTCACCGCCCGGGCACCCGATGGGATCATCGAGGCATTCGAGGGCGAGACGGAGGCCTTCTGCCTGGGCGTCCAGTGGCATCCGGAATACCGGCTGACGGTCCTCGATTCGGAAATCCTCAAGGCTTTCGTCGCCCGTAGTGCCGAAGCCGGGGAAAAGAGAAGGGCTGAGCCCGACAGGGGCGAAAACGATGCCGTGCACAGGCGCCTTACCGCGTTCGGCCTCGCCCTGCCGGAAGCCGCGGCGCCGCCCGGCGCTTTCGCCGGTGCTGTCAGAACCGGCAATATCGTGACCGTTTCCGGTCAGGTACCGCTGATAGATGGCGCCGTTCGGCGGACCGGTCAACTCGGCGCGGATGTCTCGATCGAGGAGGGGCGCGAATGCGCGCGGATCTGCCTTCTCAACGTGCTTGCTCAGCTCGAGCGCGCCAGCGGTGGGTTCGACAAGCTGCGCGGCTTCGTGCGGCTTGCGGGCTACGTTGCCGCGACCGCCGATTTTACCCGCCACGGCGCGGTCGTCGATGGCGCGTCCGAGCTGCTGCGCGATCTCTTTCCGGATCGGTGGGAGCATGCCCGCATCGCGATCGGCGTGTCATCCCTGCCGCGGGGCGTTCCGGTCGAAATCGAGCTGACCGCGCTTGTGGCGGACGAGGTCTGACATGGCGCGCATCGCGGTCATTGGCGCAGGCGTCATCGGCGTTTCCTCGGCCTATCTTTTGGCGAGGGCTGGGCACGAGGTGACGCTGATCGATGCGGCGTCCGAACCGGGCAGCGGCGCCAGCGCCGGCAACGCCGCGCAGCTCTCCTGGGCCTATGGCGATGCGATGGCATCTCCCGCGCTGCTCAAACATCTGCCGGCCATCGCCCTCGGACACGATCCCGCCTTCCGGATTCGCTGGCAGCTCGACCCGGATTTCCTCCTCTGGGGGCTGCGCTTCCTCGCCAACGCACCATTTTCGCGATGGTGGAGCAATACGCAGTCTATCTTGAAACTCGCCGGCGAGTCCCGCAGCGAGCTGGCAACGCTGCTGGCGGAAACCGGTCTTTCCTTCAACTACCGGCTTGCCGGGAAGCTGCATCTTCATCCGGATCAGCGCAGCCTTGCCGCGGCGCAACCGGCCGTCTTGCGCAAGAATGCACTCGGCTTCGAGCAGCGCATGCTTTCGCGCGCCGAAGCCGAGCAGATCGAACCCGCCCTTGTCTATTATCAGGGCGAAATCGCCGGTGCGGTCTACACGCCGGGTGATGCGCTCGGTGATGCGGCCGGCTTTTGCCGGCAGCTGACACGATATATGGCACAGCACTATCAGGTCTCGCTGCTCTTTAACCGGAAAGTGGCGGGCTTTACGCGCCAGGCGGACAGGTTTGCCACCGTGAGGTTCGATGACCGGGAGGAACTGGTGGCCGATGCCGCCGTCGTCGCTGCCGGGCCTCAGGTCCGTTTGCTTGCGGCCGAGCTGCCGGAGGTCCGTCCGGTACGTCCGGTGCGAGGCTATTCGCTGACCATGCAGCGGACCGCTGCCGCACCCGCCGTCAGCCTCACCGACGTCAAACGTAAACTGGCTTTCGCATCAATCGGGGATCGTTTCCGCGTTGCCGGTCTTGCCGATATCGAGCGCCCGGGCGCGGGCTTCGACCCGAAGCGTTTCGAAGCGCTGCGGAGTGCTGCAGCCGATGTTCTGCCGGATCTCTTTCATGGCGGCGTCGTTTTGATGCGCTGGTCGGGCGAACGGCCGATGACGCCATCATCGCGCCCGATCATCCGACCCTCCGAGGCTCTGAAAGGGGTCTACATCAACACTGGCCACGGAATGCTTGGCTGGACCCTGGCATTGGGCTCCGCCCGAAGAATGGTCGAGCTGATCGGCCAGCCGGCTCGTTGCCCTGGCCCATCTCGTCAGCCTCAAGCGGGCGATTGAAAATCTCGATCGGGTGACCGCCTGGCTGCGGGTCTTCGCGAGGGTGAATGTCGCTCCGGGCTTCAATGAAACCCGCTGGTCACAAACGGCTATTCCCATCTGATCTTGAAGCTCTACGGTCCCGACGCCGGCGCCCACGCCCGCTCGTCCATCGGCATGGCCATTCCTTTGAATGCCCCCGTCAACTGCGAAGCCGAAGTCGAAATCGACGGGTGACATGCATAAAAACAAAGGGCCTCCAGCTCATGAACGGATCGACCTCGGACTGGGCGCAGTACGGCGTTCAGAACGAGGCGGTAGCCGTCGCGCCGGATCAGCGGCGCGCTGCCATTCACTCGAGACCACGCCTGTCAACGGTGGGAGCAAAATGCTCGATTAGGATGTCGGTCAGGATGCGCACCTTGCGGGAAGGGAAGGCCCCTGGGGGGCGCAGAACGAACATGCCGAGTTCGGGGGTCGCGTAGTTTTCCAGCAACCGAACAAGATTGCCCGCTCCGATATGCGCTTCGACTAGAAAGTCCGGCAGCGCGGCCACCCCCACTCCGGCCAGCGCAGCGGCCAGCACGGCCACTCCGTTATCCGCATGGAAGCGCCCGCGCGGGCGTAGCGTGACGGTCTTGCCGCCATCGAATACCGGCCAGACCTCACCCTTTACAGTGACGGCCTGATGATAGGCCAAATCTTCCAGGGTCTTCGGCGTGCCGTGGACCGCAAGATAAGCAGGGCTGGCGACAAGCAGTCCCCGGAATGCACGGATTTTTCGGGCAATGAGGCTCGAATCGCGGGGAATGCCCAGCCGGATGGCGCAATCGAACCCTTCGCTGATCAGATCGACGAAGCGGTCGTTGTAGGAAATGTCGAGATGCAGCAAGGGATGGCGGCGCGCAAGTTCGGCGAAGATGGGGGCCAACTCGGATAAACCGAACGACAAAGGCGCGGCGACACGCAGGAGTCCACGGACCTCCCCTTCGGGCGAGAGTGTTTCCTTGGCGGCTTCCAGCTCGGCGACGACCCGCACGGCGTATTCGCGGAAGGTGGCGCCGGCTTCAGTGAGAGCGGAGCCACGCGTCGTACGCGAAAGCAGCTGAACGCCAAGCGTCTCCTCCAGCCGGACCAGACGCCGGCTGACGATTGATTTCGACAATCCCAGCCGGCGCGCGCCGGGAGCGACACCGCCCGCGTCCGCAACCTCCACGAAAGCGCGTAGATCTTCCAGATCCATGGCGTTCCACTTTCCGATGCTCTGTAGCCGCGAATGTGGGGCTAGTGGATCGATTCCGGGGACACTACCATCTTTCCGAACCGCCACCAAACATCCGGAGATATTCAATGAAAATTCCACACGTCCAGCTTACTCGGCGGTCAATTGGGCGGCTCTGGCAGCCGCGGCTGCCGTAATTGGCAAGCTGACCCCTGACACATCTCGAACAAGTAAGGAATGAAGAGATATGCGCCCTCGCTCTCCGACAACCACCGCCTCTCCGGCCACGAAAGTCAAAATCCTATCCTGGGTCCTGCGCTTACTTGCAGCCGCTGTGTTCCTCGCCGCAGGCGGGGCCAAACTGGCGGGCGCGCAGATGATGGTCGATGGCTTCAACCAGATTGGCATTGGGCAATGGTTTCGGGTGATGACGGGCGTGGTCGAAGTTGCTGGCGGGATCGCCCTGGTCGTTCCGGCGACGGCCGCATTCGGCGGACTGATGCTCGCCGTCACCATGGTATGCGCAATCATGACTCATCTCTTTGTCATCGGCGGCAACCCCGCGCCGGCCTTTTTGCTTATGGTCATGACCGGCACGGTTGCATGGCTGCATCGGACCAGCATTGCCGATATGTTGAGCCGCCTTCGCCAACGATGAGACCGGAGGGATACCGACACTCGTCCTGCAGTAGAAGAAGCCGCTGACGCCACGGCGCATGGCCTCGGCCATCTAGCGGGTGCTGGCGGCGCTTCAGGATAGGCGCAAGCAAGCTGCGAGATATCGCCCGCTTCTCCAAGATCGAGTTCGATGCGACGTGCCCGAGCAATTCCATGGAAGTGCGAAGCCGTTTTCCTGCGGTTCGTGGCGGGCGCAGCAGTCGATCATCTCCTCATCCACCGGATCGAGCCTGTCGCGCTCGGCCTTGACGGTCGAGCGGAAGATTGCCTCCGGCACGAAATCATCGATCGGCAGCAGTACCTTTCGAATCCACGTTCACGCAGAAGACGAGCGGCTGCTTCAATGGCCACCTCTCGGTTCTCCGGTGCTTTTGTCTCGCGACACTCTCATGTTTGCCCGACCATTCCTGGCGGAAACGATCCAGGCTGCCTCCCAGATCAAGGCAGGCGGCGGTTGGTTCGGCCCAGAAAATTCCGCTTGACACTTTTGATGACGAATATCATTAATGATCTATGATGACGATTGTCATTAAAAAGGGGTGAGTGATGCCGACTGCGATCCCAAGCTTGCCGGTTCGGGCCGGATGATGGAGTAAACGATGAACACTTCTGTAAGATACCTTCGGCCTGCTACCTGCTACGCCGAGGCATCAAATCTCTGGATCAATGTCGGGGAGACGCCCTTTGCCTATCGCGACCTTGGTCCTCAAGGCGCCGTACCGGTCATTCTCCTCAATCATTGGGGTGCGGTGCTGGACAATTTCGATCCGCGGATTGTCGACGGCCTCGCCACCAAGCATCATGTCATCGCGATCGATTATAGAGGTATCGGCGCCTCGGGCGGCACGGCCCCTCTGACCATCGACGAGATGGCGCGCGATATGATCGCGTTTATCCGAGCGCTTGGGTTCGCAAAGGTCGATCTTTTCGGTTTTTCTCTCGGGGGATTTGTCGCCCAGGACATCACGCTGAAGGCGCCCGATCTCGTGCGGAAACTCATTCTGACCGGAACAGGTCCGGCGGGCGGCAAAGGCATCGAAAAGGTTGGCGCCGTCTCCTGGCCGCTGATGATCAAGGCTCTGCTGACATTGCGCGACCCGAAAACCTATTTGTTTTTCACATCCACCGCCAATGGTCGCCGCGCCGCAAAAGCCTTCCTGGATCGGCTGAAAGAGCGCAAGGCGGGAAGGGACAAGGGCCCGACGCCAAGGGCGTTGCTGCGGCAACTCAAAGCGATCAAAGCCTGGGGACGGCAGGCGGCTCAGGATCTCGGCCGCATCAATATCCCGGTCCTGATCGCCAATGGCAGCAATGATATCATGGTTCCGACGATTAATAGCACCGATCTGGCCCGACGCATTCCGGGCGCGCAGCTGGTTGTCTACGACGACGCCGGACATGGCGGGATTTTCCAGAACCACGCCGATTTCGTGCCGAAGGCTTTGTCGTTCCTCGGCGCCTGACTGCGCAATAAACTTTGAATTGGAGAAAGCCCCGTGAAGGCGTTTGTCGTTGATAAGTACAAGAAGAAGGGCGCTCTGCGCCTGGCCATCCTGCCGGAACCGGAATTGCAGGACAATGATGTCCTGGTGCGGATTCAGGCCACGGCCGTGAACCTCCTGGACTCCAAGCTGCGGGACGGAGAGTTCAAGCTTATTCTTCCCTATCGCCCGCCCTTTATCCTCGGGCACGACGTTGCCGGAACGGTTGTCAGGACCGGACCCAAGGTCAGGCGGTTCAAGGCGGGTGACGAGGTCTATGCACGGCCGCGCGATCATCGGGTCGGCACATTCGCCGAATTCATTGCCATCGATGAAGCCGATGTGGCGCTGAAACCAAACAATCTCAGCATGACCGAAGCGGCGTCCATTCCGCTGGTGGGACTGACCGCGTGGCAGGCGCTGGTCGAGGTGGGCAAGGTGAGGCCCGGCCAGAAGGTCTTCATCCAGGCGGGCTCCGGCGGGGTCGGAACTTTTGCCATTCAGCTCGCCAAACATCTTGGCGCGACGGTGGCGACGACGACCAGCGCTGGCAATGTCGCGCTGGCCAAAAGTCTCGGGGCGGATGTAGTCATCGACTACAAGACGCAGGATTTCGAGAAGCTCCTGTCGGGTTACGATCTCGTGCTCAACAGCCAGGATCCAAAGACGCTCGAAAAATCCCTGGCCGTGCTGAAGCCGGGTGGCCGGCTCATTTCCATTTCCGGCCCGCCCGATCCCGCCTTCGCTGGGCAACTCGGACTGAACCTGTTCCTGAAACTGGTCTTGCGCCTGCTCAGCCGAGGCGTTCGAAAAAAGGCCAAGCGTCTCGGCATCGATTATTCATTCCTGTTCATGGGCGCTGAAGGGCAGCAGTTGGGTGAGATTACCCGCCTGATCGAACAAGGGGTGATCCGACCGGTCGTGGACAAGGTGTTCCCGTTTGAGAAGGCGGGGGATGCGCTGGCTTATGTCGAGACCGGGCGCGCCAGGGGCAAGGTGGTCATCGCCGTCGCAGACTGATGCGTGGCGCCGAAAAGCGTCGGCGGTTTTCGGGCGACGTGATGCTCGCCTAAAATCATCCTGTTCCAGAAGCGGGCAAAGCGCGTGCTTTTGCCGAGAAATGCGCAAAAAAACAAAAGCGCGAGGAGCGAATTTGAAAGATCGCGACGCGCTTTAAGGTTCCCGCGTCCGATTTTCGATGGCGTCGCGGCAATCTGTTCGGCAGGCGTCGAGCAGTTCGTCTGCCAGCGGGGAATCGTCCGGGCAGGCCCTCGACAGCACGATTGCGCCAACGGCTTGAGCGAGGATGGTGATGGCTTGCGCCCGCCCGCCGGTGCCGGAAGGGTGATTTCGTGCAATGCCGCCCTCAAGCGCACGCACGAGGTTATCTATGCCTGCAGCAAAAACGGCCTTGGTTTCCTCAGGCTGCCGCGCTGCGTCGCAACTCAGCGCCGCGGCCGTGCACCCCTGGCCGCGCCCATCCCGGTGTTCGCGCGCGAGATAAAGTTCCAGAACGGCGAGAACGTCATGACCGGCATAGCGCTTCAGGGTCTCGCTCAAACCATTCTCGGTTGCCTCCGCGATCAGCTCCTCCTTGGAGCGAAAGTGATTGTAGAAGCCGCCATGGGTGAGGCCCGCGCGCTCCATCAACTCCGCCACCCCGACGCCATCGAAGCCGCGCTCGCGAAACAGCTCCGATGCGGTGGCGATAATCCGTTCGTAGTTTTCCTGCTTCTTTTCCTTGGTGATCCGCACGTGTGACTACCTTTTCGACCGCCATGCCCCAGCTATGATGTCGTATGTCATTATAGCTTGAGTTATTGATGATGTATATCATTAATAATGGGCGGTCAGCTATAGAGCACGTGATGGCAGACAGGCATTTCACGGCACCGATCCGTCGTCATCCTTGACCCCGTGCGCAAGTAACGTCCGGACGATTGCCGAGAGGAAAGAAATTCCCCAATGCATGTCGCCTGGGGAAGTACGGAGCGGGGGATACGATGTGCATCAAACCAACGAGTGCAAGCGCGTCGTATGAATGCGGCCGCTCTAATAAACGAACGGATCCACCTCGGCTGCCTGAGCGCCTAGCTCCTTCGGATAGATCACCCCCTTGCGCAGGATGATGTTGGCATAGAGCCTCGGCTCGCTGGTCTGGATCAGCGCATGGGCGGTCTTCACTCGGCCGTAAAAATCCTGGCCGATCAGCGGCACCACCTGGCGGTGCGGCTCGTGGCGGGCGCAGCAGTCGATCATTTCCTCATGCACCGGATCGAGCTTGTCGCGCTCGGCCTTGACGGTGGAGCGGAAGATTGCTTCGGGCACGAAATCATCGATCGGCAGCACGCTGAGCACGGCATTCAGAACCGGGATCAGGCGGTGGCCGTCGAGCCGGATCAGTCGGCGGGCATGTTCGACGCCCGGATAATTGCCGTCGACGATGGCGATCTCGTCGCCGTGGCCCATGGCCCGAAGTGTAAAAAGCAACTCCGGGCTCAACAGCGGGTCAAGTCCTTTCAGCATGGTCTACCTCCTTGAAGAGAACGTTCTGGTCGGTGAGGTAACGCGCAAAGATCGGCAGGCTGGCGCCGCCGATGGCGCGTGCCTGGGCGCCGACCGCGCCCTCGATGATTTCGGGCATGACGACGCCCTGCAGGTCGAGCTTGGCGGCTTCGTCGATGGTCGCCTGCACCACGCGGCTGCGCACCCAATGGGGAAAACCGCCGTCGATGACGGCGGCGCTGAAATCGACGATCGAGGCGGCAGCGACGATCGCCTGCGCCAGCGCCTTGGCGCTATCCTGGATCCAGGCTTCCATCGGCTCGCCGAAATCCACCCAGTCGTCGGCCGAATACCATAGCGGCTCGGGATCGATGCCGCGCTCGCGCAGCATGTTTTCGAGCACGAAGATCGAGGCGATTTCGAGCAATTGCTTGGTTTCGCCGTTCCTGTCGCGCACCGGCAGCGGCCCGATCGCGCCGGCCGTGCCGGTGCGGCCGGAAAAGATCGCCGAATTGAGGACGATGCCGCCGCCGATGAAGGAGCCGATGAAGAAATAGACGAAATCCGGATAGGACGGCCCGACGCCGAACACCAGTTCGGCGCCGCAGGCGCTGGTCGCATCGTTCTGCATGAACACCGGGTGGGAGACGCGTGCGGCGATATCGGCCTGCAGGTCGACATCGCGCCAGACCTCCATGGCGCCCGCCGGCGCGCCCACCTCTTCGGCCCAGTTCCAAAGCTCGAAGGGTGCTGCGATGCCGAGGCCGGCAATGCGGCCGCGCTGCTTTTCGTCGAGCCGGCCTTCGAGCTCCTCTATGCCCGAGGTGACGAAGGCGAGGATTTCTTCCGGCAGCGGATAGGCGTAGGTCCGGTGCAGCTGCATGCGGATGCGGCCGACGAAATCCATCAGCACCAGATCGGCGCTGCGCCGGCCCATCTTCAGGCCGAAGGAATAGACGGCGTCGGCATTGAGATGCATCGGGATCGACGGCTGGCCGACCCGGCCGCGCACCGGCGCGCCCCGCGACAGCAGCCCTTCCTTTTCCAGAACCCGCATGATCACCGAGACGGTCTGCGCCGACAGGCCGCTGCGGCGCGCGATATCGGCCTTCGACAGCGCGCCGTAGAGACGCACCAGCGACAGCACGAGCCGTTCGTTATAGGCCCGCACCCTGACCTGGTTCGCACCTCCGGCCGGATTCTGAATTGGCGGCGGGACCGATGTGTGTTCCGGTCCATCCAAGGACGACATGGCCGCTCCTCCCGAGCGTTGGCCCCCTGCATAATTGCTTAAATCGGAATCGGCTTAAGCAATTATCCAGCAGTTCGAAGTGGTACGGCGTCCTTTGCGCCTCTGCAAAGACGCGTGGCGCCGTACGCCTAATTTGAACGGAGCATGCCACATCGAATTAATAATTCAATTGGATTTATTTATTGACAAGCCGTTTTCTTTTCGCTCTTAATTGCCGTCGTCAAGGGCACGGGACAGCTTTGGAAGCTTAACAATCCACGGCGAAGTGTCATATCTTAAATTCCGGCCCCGCAAGGGCGGCGCCGGTAAACTCTGGGAGGAGTTCCATGAAGAAATCTGTTCTCGCTTTCGGCGCGCTCGCGCTCGGTGTCGCCTTTTCCGCTCCGGCGATGGCGGCTGACGTTTCCGCCTGCCTGATCACCAAGACCGACACCAACCCCTTCTTCGTCAAGATGAAGGAAGGTGCGACGGCCAAGGCCAAGGAACTCGGCGTTTCGCTGAAGTCCTATGCCGGCAAGATCGACGGTGACAGCGAAAGCCAGGTGGCAGCGATCGAAAGCTGCATCGCCGACGGCGCCAAGGGCATCCTGCTCACGGCTTCCGACACCAAGGGCATCGTGCCTGCGGTCAAGAAGGCCCGTGATGCCGGCCTGCTGGTCATCGCTCTCGACACGCCGCTCGAGCCTGCAGATGCCGCCGACGCCACCTTCGCCACCGACAACCTGCTCGCCGGCAAGCTGATCGGCCAGTGGGCCAAGGAAACCATGGGCGACAAGGCCAAGGACGCCAAGGTCGGCTTCCTCGATCTGACCCCGTCGCAGCCGACGGTCGACGTTCTGCGCGACCAGGGCTTCATGATGGGCTTCGGCATCGACCCGAAAAACCCGGACAAGATCGGCGATGAAGATGACAAGCGCATCGTCGGCCATGACGTGACCAACGGCAATGAAGAAGGCGGCCGCAAGGCCATGGAAAACCTTCTGCAGAAGGATCCCGGCATCAACGTCATCCACACGATCAACGAGCCGGCCGCTGTCGGCGCCTATCAGGCGCTGAAGGCCGTCGGCATGGAAAAGAACGTGCTGATCGTATCGGTCGACGGTGGTTGCCCGGGTGTGAAGTCGGTCAAGGAAGGCGTCATCGGCGCCACCTCGCAGCAATATCCGCTGCTGATGGCGTCGCTCGGCATCGAGGCGATCAAGAAGTTCGCCGACAGCGGTGAAAAGCCGAAGCCGACCGAAGGCAAGTCCTTCTTCGACACCGGCGTTTCGCTCGTCACCGACAAGCCGGTCTCCGGCGTCAAGTCGATCGACACCAAGGAAGGCACGGACAAGTGCTGGGGCTGAGCCCTATCTGATTGAAAGAGAAACGGCCGGGGCTTGATCCCCGGCCGTTTTCGACGGACGATGCGACGTCGCCTCACGAACCGGCTCAGTTAAGACCGGATGGATATCGGTGACGGCCCCCGCGCGAGTTCGGCGCGCGGATGCGGAGGAGGAACCATGACCGGAACACAGGAATTCGAACGCGTTCTCGACGGCAGCGACAAGAGTGTTGCCTCCTTCGAGCACCAGGATGTCTCGCTGATCAAGCGCGCCCAGCATTTTCTGCACTCGACGCCGGCCGCCGTGCCGCTGATCGTGCTGGTGCTGGCAATCATCATCTTCGGCATCGCCCTCGGCGGACGGTTCTTCTCGTCCTACACGCTGACGCTGATCCTGCAGCAGATCGCCATCGTCGGCATTCTCGGCGCCGCCCAGACGCTGGTCATCCTGACGGCCGGCATCGATCTGTCGATCGGCGTCATCATGGTGATCTCGGCGGTCATCATGGGCAATGTCGCCATCACCTATGGCATACCGACACCGATTGCGGTTGCAGCCGGCATGTTTGTCGGCGGCCTTTGCGGATTGCTGAACGGCTTTCTCGTCGCCTACATGAAACTGCCGCCCTTCATCGTCACGCTCGGCACCTGGAATATCGTCATGGCGACGAATTTCATCTATTCGGCCAACGAGACGATCCGCGACACCGACGTCGACGAACAGGCGCCGCTGCTGCATCTTTTCGCCATGAGTTTCAGAGCCGGCACCGCCGTGCTGACGCTCGGCGTCATCGCCATGGTGCTGCTGGTGCTGCTGCTCTGGTATGTGCTCAATCACACCGCCTGGGGCCGGCATGTCTATGCGGTCGGCGACGATCCGGAGGCCGCCAAGCTCTCCGGCATCCAGACCAAGAAGGTGCTTTTGACCGTCTACACCATATCGGGCGTCATCGCCGCCTTCGCCGCCTGGGTGTCGATCGGCCGCAACGGCTCGATCTCACCATCCTCGGCCGTCACCGACTATAACCTGCAGGCGATCACCGCGACCGTGATCGGCGGCATCTCGCTGTTCGGCGGCCGCGGCTCGATCCTCGGCACGCTGTTCGGCGCGATGATCGTCGGCGTCGTCTCGATGGGCCTCAACATGCTCGGCGCCGACCCGCAATGGAAAGTGCTTTTAACAGGCGTGCTGATCATTGCCGCCGTCGCCATCGACCAGTGGATCAGAAAGGTTTCGGTGTAATCATGGCTCGCGAACCCCTTCTCACCGCCCGCGGTCTGGTCAAGCGTTATGGACGCGTGACCGCGCTCGACAATGCCGATTTCGACCTTTACCCGGGCGAAATCCTCGCCGTCATCGGCGATAACGGCGCCGGCAAATCGTCGCTCATCAAGGCGATATCGGGCGCCGTCACCCCGGACGAGGGGGTGATCACCCTCGAAGGCAAGCAGGTGCAGTTCCGCTCGCCGATGGAAGCGCGTGAGGCCGGCATCGAAACGGTCTATCAGAACCTCGCTTTGTCGCCGGCGCTGTCGATCGCCGACAACATGTTCCTCGGCCGCGAGATCCGCAAAAAAGGCCCGCTCGGCTCGATGTTGCGCATGCTCGACCGGCCGGCGATGGAAAAGCTGGCGCGCAACAAGCTCTCCGAACTCGGCCTGATGACCATCCAGAACATCAACCAGGCGGTGGAAACGCTCTCCGGCGGTCAGCGCCAGGGTGTCGCGGTTGCCCGCGCCGCCGCCTTCGGCTCCAAGGTCATCATCATGGACGAACCGACGGCAGCCCTCGGCGTCAAGGAAAGCCGCCGCGTGCTGGAACTGATCCTCGACGTCAGAGCCCGCGGCCTGCCGATCGTGCTGATCTCGCACAACATGCCGCATGTCTTCGAGGTCGCCGACCGGATCCATATCCACCGTCTCGGCCGCCGCCTGACGGTGATCGATCCGAAGGAATACACCATGTCCGACGCCGTCGCCTTCATGACCGGCGCCAAGGCGGTGCCGACGGAGCCCGTCGCGGCATGAGCGTACGCATCGATGACATCGCCGGCGAGGTTATCGGCCGCGCCGGCGATGCCAAACGCTTCCTGATCGGCGTCGCCGGGCCTCCCGGTTCGGGCAAGTCGACCATGGCCGACAATCTGGCGGCGGCGTTGAAAGCCAGAGGCGAAAGTGCTGCAGTTCTGCCGATGGACGGCTTCCACATGGATAACGCCATCCTGATCGAACGCGGCCTTTTGGCCCGCAAGGGCATCCCTGAAACCTTCGATGTCCGCGGCTTCCTCGATATCGTCCGCGCCGTCCGGCCGGCCGATCAGGAGGTTCTGGTGCCGGTCTTCGACCGCGCCCGGGAACTGGCCATCGCATCCGCCCGGCCGATCGATCCCAAGGACCGTTTCATCATCGTCGAGGGCAACTATCTGCTCTTCACGCAGGGAAAATGGGCCGAACTCGACGGGATCTTCGATTTTTCGATCATGTTGGCGCCGCCGATCGAGGTGCTGGAGGAACGGCTCTGGGCGCGCTGGCGCGGTTATAATCTCAGTGAGGAGGCGGCCAGCGCCAAGGTCTACGGCAACGACCTGCCGAACGGCCGGCTGATCCTTGAAAATCGCCGCCCGGCCGATGTGACGCTGGAGATCGCGCTGGCGTGATCCCACGGTGATTGTTTTCACATAAGGGATAGTGGTATCGAAGCCGCAGACGCATCGTTTCGGAGGCCCGCCATGCAATCGATCACCATCCGCCGTCCTGACGACTGGCATCTGCATCTGCGCGACGGCGCCATGCTGGAAGGCGTGATCGCCGATACGAGCCGCACCTTCGCCCGCGCCATCATCATGCCCAATCTGGTGCCGCCGGTCGTCACCACGGCAGACGCCACCGCTTATCGCGAACGCATCCTCAAGGCGCTGCCGGCCGGCCATCGCTTCCAGCCGCTGATGACGCTTTATCTCACCGAACATACCAGCCCCGATGATGTCGAGGCGGGCGCCAGCAGCGGCCTGATCACCGCCGTCAAGCTTTACCCGGCGGGCGCCACCACCAATTCGCATGGTGGCGTGCGCGACATGGAAAAGGCGATGCCGGTGCTGGAGCGCATGGCAAAGATCGGCCTGCCGCTCTGCGTCCACGGCGAGGTGACGACGCCTGATGTCGACATCTTCGACCGCGAGGCCGTCTTCATCGACACCGTGCTCGATCCGCTGCGCCGGCGCCTGCCCGAACTGAAGGTGACGATGGAGCATGTCACGACATCGGATGGTATCGACTACATCAAGTCCGCCAAATCAAATCTCGCCGGCTCGATCACCACCCATCATCTGATCATCAACCGCAACGCCATCCTCGTCGGCGGCATCCGGCCGCATTATTACTGCCTGCCGGTCGCCAAGCGCGAGAACCACCGGCTGGCCTTGCGGGCTGCCGCCACCAGCGGCGATCAGCGTTTTTTCCTCGGCACCGATTCCGCCCCGCATGTCGACCCGCTGAAGGAATGCGCCTGCGGCTGCGCCGGCATCTACACCTCGATCAACACGATGAGCTGCCTGGCTCATGTCTTCGAACAGGAGGGCGCTCTGGAACGCCTCGAAGCCTTCGCCTCGCTGAATGGTCCGGCCTGGTATGGGCTTCAGCCGAACGAGGAGCGCATTACCCTGTCACGCCAGATCGATCCGGTCGTCTTTCCCGCCAGGATAGAAACCGGCGCCGGCCCGGTGACGGTGTTCGACCCGATGTTTCCGCTGCATTGGCAGGTGGTGGCGTAAGCGCCATTTCAGCGTTTTCAATTTTAAATAGAAAATTCATCTTAAGTTCCGGCGCGACGTTAAACGCGTAACATTTTTATTGTGCAGTGCATCATTTGTTAACGGATGCATAAGACATTCCTCATCGCCGACCCCACTGCCAATTCATCTGGCGGAGACTGAAAAAGCATGATGCTTGACTACAACTCCCTTTTGTTGGCGCTCGGCGTCTCCACGGCATGTCTTGCCGTAACCTTGATGGGCAGCTGGCTTGTCCGACGGGCCGAAACGGTGCTGCTCACCGCTACCATCGGCCTTGTCCTCGTCATCGCCGGCATTTTTGTCTACGGCGCTTATGTGAACAGGCCGGAGACAGCGCTGGGTGTGGCCAATTTCGTGCTGTTTCATGCCGGTTTTGCCACCATATGGGGTGCCGCCAGGCAGTTTCTCACCGGGCGTCTGTCTGTTCCGGCCATCTCGATCCGGGCGCTGGCCGCGATGGTCTTCTCCATCGTGCCGATGTTATCGGGTTATGACGGCCTGGCCTTCATCGCCGACAATCTTGCCATCGCCCTGCTGCTCTTTGCCACTGCCAGGCAATATTGGCTGGCCCGTGCCGAAGCGCCGGCGCCGATCCTCGGCATCACAGTGCTCTATACGCTGACGGCGATCTCCTTCGTCCTCTGCGCCGCGGTGCTGATCTCCGACGGCAAGCTGGTGCTGGGCAAGGCGCCGAGCAACTGGGCCGAAGATCTGAGCCTCGCCGTCTGCATCGCCGGCATGACCGGGATCGGCGCGCTGTCGCTGGCGCTGCATCAATGGCGGCTTGCCGCCCGCCATCGTCTGGAGGCGATCACCGATCCGCTGACCGGGCTGCTCAACCGCCGCGCCCTGTTCGATCAATACGGCACGCGCCCGATGGGCTCGACCACCGCCGTCATCGTCTTCGATATCGACCACTTCAAATCCGTCAACGACCGCTATGGCCATGCGTGCGGCGACCGCGTGATCAAGGTCTTTGCCGCCGAGCTCGCCAGCCATTGCCGCCCCGGTGACATCGCCGCGCGGTTGGGCGGCGAAGAGTTTGCGCTGGTGCTGAAGGAGATCATGCCCGGCCGCGCCGAACTTGCGGCCGAGCGGATCCGCAGGGCTTTCGAGGCGCGCGAGATCGATATCGACGGCGAGGTGCTGAAATGCACCGTCAGCATCGGGGTCGCGCCCGGGCGCGCCAAGAGCCTGGATTTCGACGCCATGCTGAGTGCCGCCGACAAGGCGCTCTACGCCGCTAAGCGCGGCGGCCGCAACCGCGTCGAGCTTGCCGGCCACCTGGAGGCGGTTGCCGTCGAGGTGTCGCGCACCGCGTCTTGATCGCCGATTGATCCTCTCCTACTATCGCCCTCGGCCGGATGCGGCCAGCCGCCCCGCGACGCCCGATGTTTCACACTTTGGCGTTATGGTGAATGCATCCAGAGAACATCCTTCACATCCCTTGCCGTTTGGCGATCGATGGCGAACGGGTCAGCAGACGCGGGCACTGATCGTCCTGTTTGCCGCCAACGGAAGGATGACATGATGCGCGATTTTCGCGATGCCAAGCTCATGGCAAAGACATTGCGGCAGGCCCTTGCCGACCGCGACATTTCTCTCACCCACAGCGAGACGCTCGAAATCGTCGCCCGGCAGTTCGGGCTCGAGCAATGGAATATCCTCGCCGCAAAGATAGAGGAAGCGGGTGCTCCTCGCTCTGCCATCGGCATTGAGCCGCCGATGCCGATCTTCCGCATCTTCTCCGTGGAAAAGGCGATGGAATTCTATTGCGGCTTCCTCGGTTTCCATCTCGA
Source organism: Rhizobium leguminosarum bv. trifolii WSM2297 (assembly GCF_000271845.1). The sequence continues at coordinate 4,106,464 of NZ_JH719395.1, forward strand.
TTGGGAGCATCGCTTCGGCGAAAACAGCCCGCTCTATTGCCAGGTCTCACGCGACGGCATGGCGCTGCACCTCAGCGAGCATTCCGGCGACGCCAGCCCCGGCGCAAGAGCCTTCGTCCGCGTCGCCAATGTGCGGGCCTATCACGCCGAACTTGCCGGCAAGGACTACCCCTACATGAACCCCGGCGTGGAGGAGGCGCCGTGGGGACTTGAGATGACCGTCATCGATCCCTTCAGCAACCGCATCGTCTTCTGCGAGCAGAGGTAGGCGGGGGCGGTTGGACTCCCTCTTCTCCCCGCCGGGGGTTAGAAGGACGGGTTGAGACCCGTGGCTCAACCCCGGGCGGTGGCCCGAAGCCATTCATTGCTCTTCGCTTTTGCTCTGAGCATTCGCGGCTTTGCCGCTCACCCCCTCAACCGCCTGCCGGCACCTTCTCCCCGCTGGGGAGAAGAGACGCGTAGCTCGCGCCCCTCCTAGATAACCATCAGCGCCCGCACGAAAGCGACCGAGGCAAGCAGCGAGGCGATCGTCCGCACATGGTTCCACCATGTCCAGTCCCTGAGATAGGTCGCCCAGAGCTGAGCCGCCTCTGCTCCGCCGCCGCTGACCTTTTCCAGCGCATCGTTCATCGGCACGTTGAAGATGATGGTCGAGAGGAAGGAGGCGAAGACATAGAGGGCGGCACCTGCCAGCATCAGCGCGGATGCGCCGCCGCGCCAGTTCATCAGCGCCAGTACTGTGATGACCAGGCAGAGGATTGCCGTCGGCACGAAAAGCGCCATGAAGGGCGAGCGGACGATCGTCACATTGATCGAGTTCATCGCGGCAATGCCCTGTTCGGCCGGGATGCGCGAGAAGGCGGTCATGATGAAGGTCGAGAAGGCGAAGAAGATGCCGGCGACGAGGCCGCTGCCGATCGCCGCGGCGACGAGCGAGAGGATCAGGACGATCTGCATTGTCAGGCGCTCCATATTCCGGTGGCCGCCGTCCGGCGAGCATATTGGCTGAAATCCGTGGCGGGACGGTCGAGGATTTCGGTGACGCCGCTCATCGTGCTGGAATTGCGGCCGTCGAGCACCTGGCCGAACAGCTCTTCCAGAAGCTCGATCACCCCCTGCGGCAGGCCGGCGGCGGCAAGCCCGCCGGTGAAATCGGCCATCGACACCTGCTCGTATGCGATCGGCCGCCCGGCGGCCTCGGCGATTTCGGCGACCGCCTGCCGGAATGTCAGAGCTCGCGGCCCGGTCAGTTCGTAGGTCTTGTTGCGATGCCTGGGATCAGTCAGGGCGGCGACGGCTGCATCGGCAATATCGTCGGCATCGAGGAACGGTTCGCGGATCTCGCCTGCCGGCAATTGCAGCCTGCCGGCACGGAGCGGTTCCAGAAACGCGCCCTCGCTGAAGTTCTGGCAGAACCACGAGGCGCGCAGAATGGTGGTGCCGATGCCGGAGGCTTTCAGCGCCGCTTCGCTCCGTAGCGCGCCTTCCTCTCCACGGCCGGAGAGCAGCACGATATGGTCAAGGCCGCATTCGACCGCGATCCTTGCAAGCACTTCGATCGCCTCGGCCGCCCAGGCGACGGAAAGATCCGGCTGGAAGGCGACATAGGCGCTCGATGCTCCCTCTAGTGCCCCGCGCCATGTCGACCTGTCCTCCCAGTCGAACGGACGGGCGCTCGAGCGCGATGCCGCGCGCACATTCAGGCCGCGCGCTTCCAGGCGTTTGAAAATGCGGCCGCCGGTCTTTCCCGATCCACCGACGAGGACGATTTCGGAATTCAGCATGTCGAAAGCTCCTTCCCTGATTAAAACAAGAGAAACTCTCTTATTTGCAAAAAGAGATAATCTCTCTTATTTTATTTGTCAACCGCCAGAGGAGAGACGCATGTCGGATCAGCCGGTCGCAACGCGCAGGCGCAATCAGCAGCATAGCGGCCAGCCGCGGCGGATCCCCAGCCAGCAGCGCGGCCGCGAGCGCTTCGAAAAGATCCTCGCTGTGGCCGCCGAGCTGATCGAAAGCCATGGCAGCGACGGCTTGAAGATGAGCGAGATCGTCGAAAAGGCTGGTCTCTCCTTCGGCGCGCTCTACCAATATTTCCCCGACAAGAGCTCGATCATCCGGACATTGGCCGAGCGCTTCAACGAGGAGGGCAGGCGCTGCGTGGAAGCGGAGCTGGCGAAGGTGACCGACGCTGCGGCGCTCACCGGCGCACTCGCCACCATTGCCGACGAATATTATGCCTTCTTCCGCCGCGAGCCTGTCATGCGCGACATCTGGCATGCGACCCATACCGACAAGCTGCTGCAGCAGATCGATGCCGAGGACATGGAATTCCATGCCCAGGCATTTCTCGCCGTGCTCCTCCGCCTGTGGCCGGATCGTGACCGCAAGGAGCTTCTGGCAATCGCCCGGCTGACGATGCAGCTGCTCGCCGCCGCGGTGCGTTATGCCGTTTCGCTGGATGCGGAGGAGGGCGATGCCGCCATTGCCCTGTTCAAGAAGATGCAGGGACCCGATATCGGTCGCTTGTTGCAGTGATAGGCCGGTCTTCTGTCTGGAAACTGCGGGCTCTTGCTGCTATTGCCGCAGAGACGCAAAGCCGAAGGAGAGCCGCATGATCCAGACCACGTTTCCCGACCGCGCCGTGATGGCCGAACTGGTGGCCAAGATGCTCTGGGAAATCAAGGCGGTGCATTTCAACGCTGCCCAGCCCTATAAGCTTGCCTCCGGCATGGCGAGCCCGGTCTATATCGATTGCCGCAAGCTGCTCTCCTTCCCGCGCATCCGCTCGACGGTGATGGATTTCGCCGCCAGCACCTTGCTGCGCGATGCCGGTTTCGAGCAGTTCGATTGCATCGCCGGCGGCGAGACTGCCGGCATCCCCTTCGCCGCCCTGCTTGCCGACCGCCTTGGCCTGCCGATGATCTATGTCCGCAAGCAGCCGAAGGGCCATGGCCGCAATGCCCAGATCGAAGGCAACATGCCGGAAGGCTCGCGTGTGCTGGTCATCGAGGATCTGACGACGGCCGGCGGCAGCATGTTCAAGTTCATCGATGCCGTCCGTGCCGCTGGCGGCATCGTCGACCACGGCATCGCGCTGTTCTTTTACGGCATCTTCGGCAACCAGCGTTTTGCCGAGGGCAAGGTCCGGCTGCACCACATCGCCACCTGGCGCAATGTGCTGGCGGTCGCCAAGGAGCAGAAGCTGTTCGACGACAAGACGCTCGCCGAGGTCGAGGCCTTCCTCGATGCGCCGCTCGCCTGGTCGGGTAGGAATGGTGGGGTCAGTGAGCTTTCGCTCTAGCCAGTTGACAAAAGCTCGCCAAATCGATTGATGAACATAGACGTCCTGTTGGGAGGAATCCGATGATTTTGTGCTGCGGCGAAGCCCTGATCGACATGCTGCCGAGGGATACGACCCTTGGCGAAAAGGGCTTTGCGCCCTATGCCGGCGGCGCGATCTTCAATACCGCCATCGCGCTCGGCCGGCTCGGCATTCCCACCGCCTTTTTCACCGGCATTGCCGATGACATGATGGGCGAAATCCTGCTGGCGACGCTGAAAGCGAGCAATGTCGATTACAGCCCATGCGCCATCACCCAGCGCCCCTCGACGATCGCCTTCGTCAAGCTGGTCAACGGCCAGGCGACCTATGCCTTCTACGACGAGGGAACGGCCGGCCGGATGATCACCGAGGCCGACCTGCCGACGCTTGGCGATGATTGCGAAGCGCTGCATTTCGGCGCCATCAGCCTGATCCCGAGCCCCTGCGGCGAAACCTACGAAGCGCTGCTCGACCGCGAAGCAGAAAAGCGTGTCATCTCGCTCGACCCGAATATTCGCCCCGGTTTCATTAAGGACAAGCAGGCGCATATGGCTCGCATCAAGCGCATGGCGGCTAAATCCGACATCGTCAAATTCTCCGACGAGGACCTCGACTGGTTCGGTCTTTCGGGCGACCATGATGCGCTCGCCGCCCACTGGCTCGCCCAAGGCGCCAAGCTCGTCGTCATCACCAAGGGCGCGGAAGGCGCCTCCGGTTATACCAGCGAGCGCAAGGTGACGGTGCCGAGCGAGCGGGTGACGGTGGTCGACACGGTCGGCGCCGGCGACACCTTCGATGCCGGCGTGCTGGCGTCGCTGAAAATGGATGGCCTGCTGACCAAGCGCCAAGTCGCCACGCTCGACGAACAGGCGGTGCGCAACGCCCTGACGCTCGGCGCCAAAGCCGCCGCCGTCACCGTATCGCGGGCCGGCGCCAACCCGCCCTGGGCGCGTGAGATCGGGCTTTAAAGCATCGCGGTAGGGGTGGCACCGATCGATCAGCAGACTGTCCGGGGAGCCACGCTACGGTCGAAGATCGGGAACGGTCACCAGATCCCACAAGAAGTTTTCGCACCAAAGCGAGACGTCGTGAGAGAGCAGGTGTTCCATCATCATGCTCCAGCGGTCGCGGCGCTCCTCAAGCGACATGGCAAGGCCCCTGGCGAGCGCATTGGCTGTGCCTTCGACATCGTAAGGATTGACAAGCAGCGCACCCTTCAACTCCCGCGCCGCGCCGGCGAAGCGTGACAGCACCAAGACGCCCGGGCGATCCGGGTTCTGGGCGGCAACATATTCCTTGGCGACGAGGTTCATGCCGTCGCGCAACGGCGTGACCAGCCCGATCGTCGCCAGGCGGTAGAGGCCGGCGAGCACGTTGCGGCTGATCGATCGGTTGACATAACGGATCGGCACCCAGTCGACCGTTCCGATGGCGCCGTTCACGCGGCCAGCCTGTTCGGCGACCATCTTTTGCATATGCTCGTATTCGGGCACTTCCGATCGCGATTTCGGCGTGACCTGAAGATAGGTGACCTTGTTCTGATAGGCAGGATTGTCGGTGAGGAAGCGTTCGAACGCCTCCAGCCGCTGAATGATCCCCTTCGAATAGTCGAGCCGGTCGACGCCGATGATCATATCCCGGCCTTCAATGCTGCGCCGGGTTTTCTGCACCATGATATTGTTTGCGGCTTTCTCGGCGAATTCGGCGAAGGCCGCGGTCTCGATCCCGATCGGATAGGCGCCGGCCTTGAAGATCCGCCCGTGGGAATCGAACAATCCGTTTCCGAGGTCGTCGCCAATGCCTTCCCTCCTGAGATAGCCGGCGAAGTTCTGCAGGTCGTAGTCCGTCTGAAAGCCGACGAGATCGTAATGGGAGAGGCCGCGCATGATTTCCTCATGGACGGGCATGGTGACGAGAATGTCGGCCGGCGGCCAGGGAATGTGAAGGAAGAAGCCGATCCGGTTCTTCAGCCCCATTTGGCGCAGTTCGGCGGCCAGCGGAATCAGGTGGTAATCATGAACCCAGATGACGTCGTCCGGCTCGATCATCGGCGCCAGACGATGCGCGAAGAAGCGGTTGACGCGGAAATAACCGGCCATTTCCTTGCGGCCATATTCGGCGAGGTCCAGGCGGTAATGGCAGATCGGCCAGAGAACGCGGTTTGCAAAGCCGCGATAATATTCCTCGACGTCGGTGTCGGTGAGATCGGTCAGCGCGTAGGTGATGTTACCCCTGAGCAGCTGCGACAGCGGGCCGGGCTCCCTGTCCCCGCTCGATTCTCCCGACCAGCCCATCCAGATGCCGCCGCGCTCTTCCAGGGCTGCCTGCAATGCCACGGCGAGTCCCCCGGCGGAGGCGCTCCCATCCTTGGCGGGAATGGGGACACGATTGGAAACGACGATAAGACGGCTCATGAACTTCCTTTGGAGACGATGGAGCGTGAAACGCTATGTGACGAGCGTCTCGGGCAATCTCCCGAATTTGACACGGACCTTGATCCGGACGCGGTAGCCCGGTGCAAGCGCCAGCGGAACAATGAAATGGAGCGCGTTCCCCGGCATGGCAAGCCATGTCGTCGGAACTACACGGAATTTGCTTGAATCTAGGGCGTTTGCCGCGAATTGAAAGAATTCATTCTAAAATATTCTATTAGAAGAACGTTCAATCCGATTTTCGCACGACGGCGATGGGCCGGGGCCGCAGATGTCACTTCGTCATTTGCTGCCGTTATGACGATGTTGGCAGCTGCCCCTCATCCGCCTGCCGGCACCTTCTCCCGGTTCTGACGGGGCGAAGGGACAAGCTGCAACGTCGCGATTCCCTCTTCTCCCCTCGGGGAGAAGGTGCCCGTAGGGCGGATGAGGGGGCCGGTAACGCCGGCCTCTCCAACGCCCAGCAGGTGTGCGTCCAGGGCGGTTGTCGGCTTAGCGGCAGAAATGAGTTAGGCAAGACTTGTGCCCCGCGGCCCCCTCATCCGCCTGCCGGCACCTTCTCCCCGAGGGGAGAAGAGATTTGGGGCGGCCGTCGCCGTTCCTCGCTCATTTTTCGCAGGGCAGTCCCCTCACGCCAACCGGTAGGGCCGGGTGAGGGGCAATCTTGAGCGCCTACTTCGCCAGCTTCGCCAGTGCCGCAACCAGGCCCTGCGTCGAGGAATCGTGGCCCGCAGCACTCTCCTTGCCTTCGACGACCGGCAGCAGGCCTGTTGCCAGTTCCTTGCCGAGTTCGACGCCCCACTGGTCGAAGGAGTTGATGCGGAAGAGCACGCCTTCGACGAAGACGCGGTGTTCGTAAAGCGCGATCAGGCGGCCGAGCGCGTAGGGGGTCAGCTTGTCGTAGACGAAGGTGATCGACGGCCGGTTGCCGGTAAAGACGCGATGTGGGGCGATGAAATCGGCCTTCTTGTCGGCCATGCCCTTATCGGTCAGCTGCTTCTTGGCTTCCGCGAAGGTACGCCCCTTCATCAGCGCTTCCGACTGGGCGAGAACGTTGGAGATCAACAGCTGGTGCTGGTGGCGCAGTTCCGGCTCGAAGGCATTGGCGGCGATCATGAATTCGGCCGGGATGATGCTCGTGCCCTGATGGATGAGCTGGTAGAAGGCGTGCTGGCCGTTGGTGCCGGGTTCGCCCCAGACGACCGGGCCGGAATTGCCCTCGACCGGGGTGCCGTCGATGGTCACACCCTTGCCGTTCGACTCCATGTCGAGCTGCTGCAGATAGGCCGGGAAGCGCGACAGGCGCTGGTCGTAGGGCAGGATGGCGCGGGTGGGATAGCCGAGCACGTTGCGGTGATAGAAGCCGATCAGGCCGAGCAGCATCGGCAGGTTCTCGGTAATCGGCGCCTTACGGAAATGATTGTCGACGGCATGGGCGCCGTCGAGGAATTTGCCGAAATTGTCCGGGCCGACCGCGATCATCAGCGGCAGGCCGATCGCCGACCAGATCGAGTAGCGGCCGCCGACCCAGTCCCAGAAGCCGAAGACGCGGGCGCTGTCGATGCCGAAGGCGGAAACCTTGTCGAGCGCCGTCGAGACGGCAGCGAAGTGGTGCTGGACGGCGGCTTCGCCGAGCGCCTTGGCGATGAACTTGCGCGCCGTCTGCGCATTGGTCATCGTCTCCACCGTCGTGAAGGTCTTCGAGGCGACGATGAACAGCGTCGTCTCCGGCTGAACCAGCTTCAGGATGTCGGCGATATGGGCGCCGTCGATGTTGGAGACGAAATGCGCGCGCGGGCCGTCATGGAAGGGGGCAAGCGCCAGCGTCGCCATCACAGGACCGAGATCCGAGCCGCCGATGCCGATATTGATGACATCGGTGATCGCCTTGCCGGTGGCGCCCTTCAGCGTGCCGGAGCGGATATCGTCGGCAAACCTACCCATGGCGGCAAGCACGGCGTTGACGTCGGGCATTACGTCCTTGCCGTCGACCAGCACCGGCGTGTTGGAGCGGTTGCGCAGCGCCGTGTGCAGCACGGCGCGGTCTTCGGTGAAATTGATCGCCTTGCCGGAGAACATCTCCTCGCGCTTCTTTTCGACACCGCCCTCTTCGGCAAGCTTGACCAGCAGCTTGAGGATCTCGTCATTCACCGCCGTCTTGGAAAAATCCATCAGCAGGTCGTCAAGCCGGACGGAAAAGCGCGCAAAGCGCTCGGAATCGGCTGCGAAAGCGGCACGGATATCGGTTGCCTTGGTGGCATCAGCGGTGCTTTTCAGCTGTTCGACGATGGCGTTCATGGGAGGCTCCTTTGGAGGCGGAAAGGTTGCGGAAACTATTCGCTTTATCGGGCGCAAATCAAGTTCAGCCGCCGTTCCAATATGAAAAAAGCCACCCGCGCGAACGGATGGCCCTCATTTTCATAAAGCTGTCAAATTCAGCCGCGCAGGTCCTTGCGCAGGATCTTACCAACAGGCGACTTCGGCAGCTCGGTGCGGAACTCGATGAAACGCGGGCGTTTGTAATTGGTGAGGTTGGCGATGCAATGAGCCTTCACCTCCGCCTCCGTCAGGTTCGGATCCTTCCTGACCACGAAGAGTTTCACCGCCTCGCCCGAATGCCCGTCCGGCACGCCGACGGCTGCGGCCTCGAGGATGCCGGCATGCATGGCGGCGACTTCCTCGATCTCGTTCGGATAGACGTTGAAGCCCGAGACCAGGATCATATCCTTCTTGCGGTCGACGATCTTGGTGTAGCCGCGCGCGTCCATGAAACCCATGTCGCCCGAGCGGAAATATCCATCGGCGGTCATCACCCGCGCCGTTTCCTCTGGTTTCTGCCAATAGCCGGCCATCACCTGCGGCCCCCGGATGCAGATCTCGCCGACATCGCCTGATGGCAGCGAATGGCCGTCCTCGTCGCGGATATCGAGATCGGTGGAGGGCATCGGCAGGCCGATCGAGCCGGTGAATTCGGGCGAATCGAAGCGGTTGGCGGTGGCAACCGGCGACGTTTCGGAAAGCCCGTAGCCCTCCGTTACCGCAGTGCCCGTAATCTTCAGCCAGCGTTCGGCGACCGGGCGCTGCACCGCCATGCCGCCGCCGAGCGACATGATCAGCGAGGAGAAGTCGAGCTTGGCGAAATCGGCATTGTTCATCAGCGCATTGAACAGCGTGTTGAGGCCGGGGAAGATATGCACATCGGACTTGCCGAATTCCTTGACGAGGCCGGGAATGTCGCGCGGATTGGCGATCAGGATGTTGCGGGCGCCGAGCGACATGCCCATCAGCGAATTCACCGTCAGCGCGAAGATGTGGTAGAGCGGCAGGGCGCAGAGGAAATTCAGCACCTCCGGCTGCTTCTTGCGCTCGAAGGCAGATCGGAGCCAGAGCGACAGCTGCAGCTTGTTGGCAAGCAGGTTTGCATGCGTCAGCACCGCACCCTTGGCAACGCCTGTGGTGCCGCCGGTATATTGCAGGAAGGCGATATCGCTGCCGGCAAGCGTCACCGGCTGCAGCGGCTTTTTCGCCCCCTCGCGCAGCACCTGGCTGAAGCTCTTATGCTGGGGGATCGACCAGGATGGAACGAGCTTCTTCACCTTGCGCACGAGCAAATTGACGATCAGTCCCTTCGGTCCCAGCATTTCGCCGAGCGAGGTGACGACGACGTGGCGGATGTCGGTCTTGTTCAGAACCTGCTCGACGGTGCGGGCGAAATTCTCCAGCACGAAGATGGCCTTGGCGCCGGAATCGCGCAGCTGATGTTCCAGCTCGCGCGGCGTATAGAGCGGGTTGACGTTGACGACGATGAGGCCGGCCCTGAGGATGGCGTAGGTCGCGACCGGGTTCTGCAAGACGTTCGGCATCATCACTGCGACGCGATCGCCCTTTTCAAGCCCGGTGCTCTGCAGCCAGGCGGCGACCTTGCGCGTCTGGCTTTCCAGCTCGCGGTAGCTCATTGCCTTGCCCATGCTGGAAAAGGCGGTACGGTCGGCATAACGGGCGCAGGATTTTTCCAGCAGTTCCGCAAGCGAGGCGTGTTCCAGCGGTGGAAGCTCGGCCGGAACCATTTCCGGATAGGCGGCAAGCCAGGGCTTCTCGGGCTTGGCGCCATTCGGATGGACGGAAATGCTGTTCATCTTATCCTCTCTCCCTTGCGGCCGCCGTGCCGGCATTGCGCCGGGAATCGACTGAAGGATCCTCCATCTTCCAGTCCGGCAGCTTATGCCATTGCCTGAACGGTTCAAGCCGAGATTGAAGCTATACTAACCTTGACGTAAACGTCAATAATCGCCGGTGGCGCAATCGTGCCGAAGACGGAACTTTGAGTCCGCCATGACGTTGATCTTGCATCCCCAAACCGAGGAAACACCAAAAGGAGGTGCACAATGTTGAATCAGGAGACCGACGCCAACCGCCGCGACCCGAATAAAACAAGCACGCATTCACTGATCGCCAGTGACCGGGTCGAAGGCACCCGCGTTTATGGCCCCGACGGCAGGCACATCGGCTCGATCGAACGCCTGATCATCGGCAAGCTTGACGGCCGCGTTGCCTATGCCGTGTTGAGCTTCGGCGGCTTCCTGGGCATCGGCCACGATCACTATCCGCTGCCCTGGGAAAAGCTGAACTACGACACCCAGCTGGATGGCTATCGCATCGACCTGACCAAGGAACAGATCGAAGGCGCCCCGAGCTATTCGGACGATGACGACACCTGGTACAACGATAATGGCCGCCGGGTCTACGACTACTATGGCGTGCCGCCCTACTGGATGTAACGTCGTTCGATAGGCCGAACTGGAAGGGCCCCGCGGGATGCGGGGCCTTTTGGTGTCTAGTGAAGGCTTTCATATTGGCCTCTTGGCATGACGAGGGCCCATTGGTTCCCTCAGTCCTGTGCTCGTCACAGGAATCCAATCCGCCCAAGTCTTGGGCGCGAGAAACCCTTTGCCGTTACATGAGTCATTCACCGCGCGGACGCGCGGTGGCTGGATTCCTGTGACGAGCACAGGAATGAGGGAGGTAGAGACCGGATGCGCGACCTCTTACTCCCCCGCAACAAGGTCATTGACCGAGCGCAACACCGTACCGATCATGATATCCGCTGCCCTAATCGTCCTCGCCGTCCTCACCTCAAACACGTGGCTCTCGCCCGGCAGCAGCGTCACCAGCATCGTGTCGACGACGGCATCCGGGTCGAGCCGATCCGCCATCAGGCAGAGATCTTTGAGGAAATTCTGAGCGGTCACCCTGACCGCATAACCGCCCTCGATCTGCGTGACATCGACCGCCAGCCGTGGTGCTGCCAGGTTGAGTTCGATATCCTCGACGAAATAATGAAAGGCCCGCCTGTCGAGCATCTCGACGACAACCACCTCGTCCTTCGGTAAGCCGGGGCTGACGAGGTCGCTCGGCAGCGGAAATTCCTTGGCTTCGAAGCGGTCGCAGAGCAGGCGCCAGAATTCGAATTCGGTAAGCACGGTGCCGTCGAGCTTCAAACGTTTGCCGGCAATCCTGGCCCGCCAGAACAGCGTGCGTTCGTTGACCGCGACTGCCGCAAGGCGATCACCGCGTGGCTGGATCGTCAGCAGCCTCGGATCATAGGCGGCTTTGAGCGCATACCAGAGCGGCTTGCGGCGCCCGGCCGAATCGAGTGCCGCCCAGGAGGTCACCGGCCAGCAGTCGTTGAACTGCCAGACCACTGCACCCTTGCAGATATCCCGGTGCGACCGCATGTGCTCGATGGCGAAGCGGATGGCGCGGGCCTGGTTGAGCTGGGTGGCGAAGTGCCAGTCGTCCATCATTTTGGGTTCCGGCAAGTGGCCGGCAAGGCCGCGGATCAGCTTGTCATTGCCCCCCGTTGCCTTCTGGTGATGGAAGACGCCGTTCGATTGCGGCGTCAGCGGCTGATCGTGCACGCTCTCTTCGATCGTTGCCCAGGCCGCCGGCGCCTGCCAGCCGAATTCGGAGCAGAAGCGCGGGATATGATTGCGGTAGACCTCGTAGCCGACATCGTTCCAGACGTCCCAGATGTGTTTGCAGCCATGTCCGTCGGTATTGGGTTCGATCTCCATCGAGCCGGAATAGGGGCTGCCGGGATAATAGGGCCGGTCGGGATCGAGTTCGCCGCAGAGTTTCGGCAGCAAGTCGAGATAATAACCGAGCCCCCAGCTTTCGTCGGCCTTGATGATCGGCCGCCAGCCCCATTCGTCGAAGCCCCAGATATTCTCATTGTTGCCGTTCCAGAGGATCAGGCTGGCATGCGGCATCAGCCGCACGACATTGTCGCGCACCTCTGCCTCGACTTCGCTCTTCAGCGGCTCCTCCTCCGGATAGGCGGCGCAGGCAAACAGGAAATCCTGCCAGACCAGCATGTCCATGCGGTCGCAGGCCTCGTAGAATTCGTCGCGCTCGAAGATGCCGCCGCCCCAGACGCGCAGCATGTGGATATTGGCGCTCTTTGCCTCCTCGATCCGCGCGGCATAGCGCTCGGCCGTCACCCGTGAGGGAAAACAATCGTCCGGAATCCAGTTCGCGCCTGCGATGAACAGCGGCACGTCGTTGATGACTAAGGTGAAGGCTGAGCCATGCTCGTCGGCTGATGTATCGAGCCTGAGCGAGCGGAAACCGAGCTGCCGTTCATGAGCATCGAGCCGATCGCCGCTGGCATCGTCGATCAGCTCAAGCGTCAGCGGATAGAGCGGCTGCGCGCCGAGATGGTGCGGCCACCAGAGCTGCGGCGAGGGCACGGCAAGCTCGAAGGCAACCTCGTCTTCCCCAGGGGCGATCGTCACCGTCGTCGTCACGCCGCCGATTGCCGCGATAAGCCGGCACGGAGCGTCATTGCCCTGCCGCGCCAGCCGGGCATGGATCTTCACCAGCCCGTCGCCGCCGGCAAGGCTTGCCGATATCCGTGTCTCGGCAAGTCGCGCCCGCTGCCAGCTTTCCAGCCGCACCGGCTTCCAGAGGCCTGAAGTCACCAGCGTCGGCCCCCAGTCCCAGCCGAAATTGCAGGCCATCTTGCGCATCAGATTGCCAGGGCCCGGATAGTTGTTGGGACGGTAGCCGTAATGTTTCTCCATCTCGGCGCCATAGGCATAGGCGGAGTGGAAGGTGACGGTGAGCTCGTTGGCGCCGGGTTTCAGCAGCTTGGAAATATCGAAACGGTAGGTGCGGTGCATGTTGAAGCTGCGGCCGATCTCTTCGCCGTTGAGCACGATGACCGCGACCGTATCCAGCCCGTCGAAGACCAGCTCCCGCACCCTGCCATCATCAGCCGTCGCCTCGAAGCTGCAGCGATAGGTCCAGTCGGTTTTGCCGATCCAGTCGTTGGTGATCTCGTTGACGTCGATATAGGGATCGGGGATCAGCCGGCTGGCGAGAAGGTCGAGATGCACACATCCCGGCACCGTCGCGGGGATTGCGTCAGGCAGGCTGGACCTTGCTGTATCGTTACAGGTCTGCGTCCAGCCGGAATTGAGCTCGGTCTTCTCGATCATGCGGGCTCCTGGTTCATGCCGCTGGAAGCTGTGGGATGATGTGTGGGTTGGAAGGGTGGCGCTGTCAGAGAAACCGGCCGTGGCGCTGCAGCACTTCGATCTTGTAGCCATCGGGATCGCTGATGAAGAAGAACAGGCCGAAGAGCTTGCCATCGCGGTTGAGCTCCACCAGTTCGCCCGGCTTGAGCCCCAGTTTCGCCAGCCGTTGGCGCTCGATGGCGACCTCGTCGACGGAGATGGCGAGATGGCCATAGGCATTGCCGAGATCGTAGGGTTCGGTCCGGCCCTTGTTGACCGTCAGCTCCAGCTCGAAGCCGGTCTCGGCATTGCTCAGATAGATCAGCGTGAAGGTTTCGAAATCGACGCGGTCGGCGACCGAAAACCCGAATGCCCTACTGTAGAATTCGACCGAACGCGCCTCGTTGAGAACGCGGATCATCGAGTGGATCATCTTCGCCAATTCTGCCTCCCATTGCACGACAGCGCCGCGCGTCTTTTTAGACGCGCAAAGGACGCTGTAGCACTTTGAATTACTGCATAATTCCTTAGATCGGAATCGATTTAAGGAATTATGCAGTAGGCACCGCAGTGGTAGCGGTCCTCTTACGCCGTGCGCAAGCCGATTCTTCGGGTAATCGCCGCTTCGACAAGGCCCATGGCGTCATAGATCAGCACCGCCATCAGGCCGACGATCAGCCCGCCCTGCAGGATGAAGGCGGTATTGTCGGAGATCAGCCCGGCGATGATCACCTCGCCGAGGCCCTTGGCCGCAACCGTCGAGCCGATCGTTGCCGTGCCGATATTGATGACGGTCGCGACCTTCAGCCCTTCGAGGATCAGCGGCAGGGCGAGCGGCAGCTCGACGCGCAAGAGCCGCTGCGTCGCGTTCATGCCCATGCCGTCGGCGGCATCGAGCACCTGCGGCGACACCTGCTTCAGCCCGGCGACGGTGTTTTCGAAGATCGGCAGCAGGCCGTAGAGAAACAGCGCAATTAGCGTCGGCATGGCGCCGAAGCCGGTGGCGGGCACGGCGAGCGCAAGCACCGCGACCGGCGGAAAAGTCTGTCCTGCATTGGCGATGGCGCGCGACAGCGGCAGGAAATCAGCCCCGCTTTGCCGCGTCACGAAGATGCCGCCGCAGACTGCGAGAACGGCGCTGCAGACGATCGATCCCACAACCAGCTGCAGATGGCCGGCGGCAAGCGAGGCAAGGCTGTTCTGGGTGTAGACGGCAGGCGCATTGTTGTTGGTCAGCGGCACGAACAGGAAGGAAAGCCATTCGGTCCTGAACAGCAGGATCAACAGCAAGGCGAGCGCCGCCAGGCGGAAGAGATTGGCGACGACGAGCTTCATGCCTTGCGGCCCAGTTCGAGCAGCCGCGTCATCGAGATCGATCCGACAGGCGCTTTCTCGCCATCCTGCACCGCCGCCTCATCGACCCCCTGCCAGATCATTTCGGCGAGCGCATCACGCAGGCTGAGCGATTGCGGCAGGGCATAGGCGAGGCCGCTCTTGGCCGGCTCCATGCTCTCCTTCAGCGGCAGCAGCGACATCAGCTTCAGCGCCCGGTCGGAGGTGCCAGTCAATTGCTGCACGAAGGGATCGGCCGGTTCGGTCAGGATTTTTTCCGGCGTCGAGCATTGCAGCAATCGGCCCTCGCTCATGACAGCGATCTGGTTGCCGAGATGGAAGGCCTCGTCCATATCGTGGGTGACGAGAATGACGGTCGTGCCGAACTGCTTCTGGATCGCCAGCAGGTCGTCCTGCGCCTTGCCGCGGATGACCGGATCGAGCGCACCGAACGGTTCGTCCATCAACAGCAATTCCGGTTCGGCCGCCAGCGCCCGGGCGACGCCGACGCGCTGCTGCTGGCCGCCGGACAGCTGGTGCGGATATTTGTCGGCAAATGTTGCCGGATCGAGGTTGAAAAGCCCGAGCAGCTCCTCGACCCGGCGGGTGATGCGGGCGGAATCCCAATCGAGAAGCTGCGGCACGGTGGCGATATTCTGCGCCACGGTCCTGTGCGGAAACAGACCGTGCCCCTGGATGGCATAGCCGATCTTGCGGCGAAGCTCCGTCACCTCAACGCCGGTGACATTCTGCCCGTTGACGAAGATCTCACCCTCGGTGATCGGCACCAGCCGGTTGATCATCCGCATCAGCGTCGATTTGCCGGAGCCCGAGGTGCCGACGATGACGGTGATCTCGCCCTTCTCGACGCGCATCGAGACATTATCGACGACGGTGGCCGCGCCATAACGCTTGGTGACGTTCCTGATCTCGATCATGCTCATGCGGCGGGTCCCCGGATGCTGTCGATGACCGCATCGAGGATGACGGCCGATGAGAAGGCGAAGAAGACGGTCGGCACGGCGCCGAGCAGGACGAGATCCATCGCCGTCTGGCCGAGCCCCTGGAAGATGAAGATGCCGAAGCCGCCGCCGCCGATCAGTGCTGCGATCGTCACCATGCCGATTGCCTGCACCAGCACGATGCGGATGCCGGTGAGGATGACCGGAAAGGCGAGCGGCATGTCGATGCCGGTGAGGATCTGCCGGCGCGTTAGCCCCATGCCGGCGGCGGCATCGCGCACCGAAGGGTCGACGCCCTCAAGGCCGACGACGGTGTTGGCGACGATCGGCAGCAGCGAATAGAGCACGAGTGCGATCAAGGCAGGCGCCGTGCCGATGCCGCGGATGCCGATGGCAGCCGCCAGCGGCACATGGGTGGCGAGATAACCGAGCGGCAGCATCAGCAAGCCGAAGAGCGCCAGGCTCGGGATCGTCTGGATCAGGCTGAGGCCCTGCAGAACGATCGCCCGCAGCCTCGGCACCCAGAAGCAGAGGATGCCGAGCGGCAGGCCGAGAATGATGGCGATGGCTAGCGAGCCGAAGGCGAGCAGCAGATGCGAAATCGCTTCGGTCTCGAACTGCGGCGCCCGTGTCGAAAATTCCTTCATGATCGAAAGGCTGTCGAGCAGGCCGGAAGCGAGGCAGATGAACAGCAGCGCGGCATAGGCGACAAGGGCCGCGACCCGCATCCAGGGCGCCAGCTTGATTTTGACAAGTGCATCCGAGATGACGAGGCCGATCACCGCGAAGAGAACCCAGAAGCCGCCGCCGGGCGTCATCCGCGCCACCGTGCTGCCGGGCGGCGTCGCCGCGGCCGAGACGAGGCCGATCGCAACGATCAGCGCCGCCAGGCAGAGTGTGGCGATGGCAAGCCGGGCGAGCGCATTGCGCAGCAACAGCGTGGCGAAAGCGGTGAGGATGAGAAGGATGGTGAGGATGATGACGGAGGGCTGGGGAAGAAGCTGTGTCAGCAGCATCGGCTTGCCGGCGGCGATGCGGTTCGCCTTGACGTAGATGAAGGGCATCAGTGCCGTCGCTGCGATGCCGCCGGCCACCAGAACCACGCCGAGCCGGTCCAGCCTGCGGACCGCTGAGGTTTCTTCCATCAATCGAACCCTGTCCGGTAATCCTCTGGGGAGGGAGGCTCCGCCCGCAACCGGGCGGAGCGAGCGATGATTACTTCAGGAAGCCTTTTTCCTTGAGATAGGCTTCGGCGACGGATTTTGCCGGCTCGCCGTCAACCTGAATCTTGGCGTTCAGCTTGCGCAACTCGTCGGCGGTCAGGCTCTTGAAGATCGGCGAGAGCACTTCCTCGATCTTCGGGTTGGCCTTCAGCACCTCTTCGCGGATGATCGGCGTCGGGGCATAGACCTGCTGCACGTTCTTGTCGTCTTCGAGAACGGTGAGCTCGGCCGCTTCGATCGCGCCATCGGTGCCGTAGACCATGGCAGTGTTGACGCCATTGGTCTGGTCGGCGGCCGCCTTGATCGTCGCCGCCGTGTCGCCGCCGGAGAGAACGACCATCTGGTCGGGTTTCAGCTGGAAGCCGTAGGTCGTCTGGAAGGCGGGAAGCGCACCGGCCGAATTGACGAATTCGGCCGAGGCGGCAAGCTTGGCGGCACCGCCGCCGGCAACCCATTTGCCGAAGTCCGTGAGGCTCTTCAGCTTGTTCGGGCCGGCAACATCGCTGCGCACGGCGAGCGCCCAGGTGTTATTCGCCGGCGACGGCGTCAGCCAGACGATCTTGTTGGCGTCGTAATCGAGCTTCTTTGCCAGCTCATAACCCTGGTCGATGTTCTTCCAGGCGGCGTCATCGGCCTTGTTGAAGAAGAAGCCGGCATTGCCGGTATATTCCGGGTAGATGTCGATTTCGCCGGCGGTGATCGCCTTGCGCACGACCGGCGTCGCACCCAGCGCGATGCGGTCCTGCGTCTTGATGCCATTGGCTTCGAGCGCAAGCGCGATGACGTTGCCGAGCAGCGTGCCTTCCGTGTCGATCTTCGACGAGACGACGACGTCTGCGGCCTGAACCGCGCCCGCCGCGAAGGCGGAGAGCGAGACGGCAAGTGCGAGTTTCTTCAGCATGGAAAGTCCCCTTGGTTTGACATCGTTAGCACTTTGAATTGCTGCATTATGCAGATGCGCAAGCCCCGGGCGGGAGGTCTGCGCACAGGGAGTCTGCCGGCGAGGGCAGTGAGGCCGCCATCATGCCGGAATTGCGTGCGTCATGGAAATAGCGTGCCCGTCCGAAAAATCGATGCAAGCCCCCTCCAGTTTTTACGGTCGCGCCGCGATTATGGCGGCGAATGCACCTCCGCGCGCGGAAACGCATTCCCTTTTCCAGGGTCGGCGCGATTTGTTTTTGTCCCCTTGCGTGTTTCCACGGCGTTCCGGTGCTTCTCTCGCGGTTTGCCGCCGCCCGGATTTCTTTATGACGGAAACGATAGCCCGCCTCTTTCGAGGCAGGGATATCTTTTTTCGTGAACACATCATATCGTCCGGTTTTTCCAGCGCTTTCCGGAGCCGGCCATTTGCATCTCGGTGCCCTGTTCATCGCCCACCAAGTCCTTGGCTCCGGTTCGGTGCGCCAGACCGCGCGGCGTTTCCAGCTGTCGCCGTCGACTGTCTCGGCGGCCATCCACCATCTCGAGACCGAACTGGCGATGAAGCTGACCGAGCGCGCCTCCGGCGAACTGGTGACGCTGATTGCCAGCGGCAGGGTGTTTCAAGGCATGGTACCGATTACGGCGGCGATCGGCGAACTCGGCCAGTTGGCCGGTCACGGCGATGCCGACACAGACGAGGCCTGGGCATCCCGCATTCCCATCAAGATCGTCACCATCGAGCGGTTTCTCGAAGTGGCCGATCAGGGCAGCATCAACCGCGCCGCTCGCCGCCTTCGCCTGGGTCAGCCGCAGCTTTCGCTGCAGCTTGCCAATCTTGAGACATTCCTGGGTGCTCGCCTGTTCGAGCGGCAGGCGCAGGGTTCGGTGCTGACGGAGGAGGGCAGGCGCGCCTACCAGATTTTCACGACGATCAGCCAGGCCTGGAACGATCTGAAATCGCAGGCCGACGAGCGTTATCGGCGCACCGCCCGATCGCTGCGCATCGGCTCGATCATCCCGACCGGCTCGGAAAGCTGGGTGGCGCGCTGCCTGGGCGTGCTGGTCTCCGAATGGAATCTCGGCCGCAACAACAATGCGATCTCACTGGTGTCGATGACCGCCGACGATCTGCGCGAGGCGCTGAAGAGCGGCCGCATCGATGTGGCGATCCTGGATTCGGTCTTCGGGCTGGAAAGCTTCCGGCATCGCGAATTGCTGCAGACCGACATGGTGGTGATCGCCCCGCCCGATAGCACCGGGGCAAACGTCGCCGATCTCGTCGCCGCCCACCCGATCTGCATGCCGAGCCCGCGCACCGGCCTCGGCCACGCCGCCATGGCCTTCAGCGACGGACGTGCGCCCAACCGGCGGCTGCGCAGCCGGGATATCACCGCAGCGGATTCGCTGCCCGTCATCGTCGACCTCGTCGCCCATCACGGCTACGTTTCCTTCCTCGGCCGCGTCAGCGCCATGCCGATCGCCGATAAGGTGCGCATCGTCGATCTCGACGAACATCTGCCGATGTCCTATCACGTCGCCTTCAACCATCGCAAAGCCGCCGCCGATGCCTGTGCCGTCATCATCGAGGCGGCGGCCAGAATTACGTCGGAACCTGTCGCGCAGACCATGGCGCGCGACAAAGCCAGGGAGAATGCAGCGTGACCGTCCTGCTGGAAGTGTGCGTAGACAGCGCCGAGGGACTGGCTGCCGCGATCGAAGGCGGCGCCGGCCGCATCGAACTCTGCTCGGCGCTGGAACTCGGCGGCCTGACGCCGCTGCCGAGCCTGATGCGGATCGCCGCCAGGGCGCCGATTCCGGTCTACGCCATGATCCGCCCGCACGCCGGCCCGTTCATCTTCGACCGCCTCGACGAGGAAGCGATGATGCTCGATATCGATGCGGCGCGCGCCGCAGGCCTCGCCGGCGTCGTCATCGGCGCCAACCGGCCGGATGGCACGCTCGACCTGCCGCTGATCCACCGGCTGAAGGCGCATGCCGCCGGCTTGGGATCGACGCTGCACCGCGCTTTCGACCTGGTGCCGGATGCCGATCAGGCGCTGGAACAGGCGGTCGAGCTCGGCGTTGAGCGCATCCTCACCTCCGGCTGCGCGCTGAAGGCGGCCGACGGTCTCGACACGCTGAAACGCCTCTCGGCGAAGGCGGCGGGGCGTATCTCGATCATGCCCGGCAGCGGCATCCGCCCCGCCAATGTCGGCGAAATCCTGCGGGCGACCGGGGCCAGTGAAGTCCACGGTTCCTGCAGCTCACCGGTCGAAAGCGCCGATCCGCGCGCCGTGGCTTTTGGTTTCGAGGCGAAGAACAAGAACAAGACGGATAGTGCTGTGGTTAGGGAGATGTGCAGGGCGATTGCGTCAATGGAGCGTTAGCGGTCTCGCAATTCCGGACGGAAAGTGTTTTGCGCTTTTGAAACGCGAATGCAGTGCTTGCCGCATGGGTCCTCGGGTCAAGCCCGAGGACGACGGAGAGTGGGGGAGTCTATACGGCAAGAACCGTAAATGCAGTGGTTCTGCTGGAATTGGCGCCTTTCGTTTTACGCAATTTCCCACAAATCCGCTCGCTCAGTTGGGCCGGAATCCGCCGGACGTCTCGCTTCTTGCCAATCGCATCTCCCACCCTCCGTCCTGCTCGGGCTTGACCCGAGCATCCACAACCAAGCACTCTGCGCGCATGGCGGGATATGTTTACATCGTCACCAACCAGAAAAACGGCACTCTCTATATCGGCGTGACCTCCGATCTGGAGCGCCGCATCTATGAGCATCGCGAAGGGCTGACGCCGGGCTTTGCCTGGAAATACGGATGCACACGTCTCGTCAGGTACGAGGAGCATTGGGATATCGGCGCTGCGATCCAGCGGGAGAAGTCATTGAAGCGATGGTATCGGCAATGGAAGATCGATCTGGTCGAGGCGATGAATCCCGACTGGAATGACCTTTATTTGACGCTGTGGTGACGCGAATGCAGTGCTTGCCGCATGGGTCCTCGGGTCAAGCCCGAGGACGACGGAGTGTGGTGTGGGCACTGCGGCAAGTAAGCGTCGTAGACACCAAACGACAAGCAAATTGGGACCGCGGGTTCTCCCCATTTTTGCGCGGTCCCGGACATAAAAACCGGCGCCCATCTTTGATGGAATTGCTCCAAGCGTCCCGGCTCTTGCCGGTCGTTGCCCCCACCCTCCGTCACACTCGGGCTTGACCCGAGTATCCACGCCGAGCACTCCACGCAGCTGTTGTGCGTCGACTACCCCCCAACCCGGATCACTGCCTTGATCAACCCGCTCTTCTCATGCGCCCAGCGCGGGAGGTCGCGCGGTGCGTCGGCAAGCGTCGTGCGGTGGGTAATCAGCTTGTCCACCGGCACCAGGCCTTTGGCGATCGAATCGGCCACGTGCTCGAAATCGGCGCGGGTGGCGTTGCGGCTGCCGATCAGCATCATTTCGCGTTTGTGGAATTCGGGGTCGGAGAAGCGGATATCGTCCTTGACGACGCTGACCAGCACCAATGCGCCGCCATGGGCGACGAAGGAGAAGGCCTTTTCCATCGACGGGCCGTAACCG
This sequence comes from Rhizobium leguminosarum bv. trifolii WSM2297, assembly GCF_000271845.1. The sequence goes on from NZ_JH719395.1 coordinate 4,127,752, forward strand.
GTGGCGTCGAAGACCACGTCGAAACCGTCGCCATTGGTTTTTTCGCGCACGGCGTCCGCGGTTGCCTCGTTGGCGACGATGCCTGACGTAAAGCCGAAACGCTCGGCGGCCATCTGCAGCCGCTCGGTGCTGGTATCGAGCAGCGTCACCTGATGGCCCGCGATGCGCGAGAAGATCGCCGCGCCGAGCCCGATCGGCCCGGCGCCGATGATGAGCGCCCGGGCGCCGGCGGCGGTCAGCGAGCGGCGCACCGCATGGGCGCCGATGGCCAGAAACTCGACAGTCGCAGCCGCCTCGAGGCTGAGGCCCTTGGCGGGGTAGAGATTGCCTGACGGAACCGAGATCTCCTCGCAGAAAGCGCCGTCCGTATGGACGCCGAGCACCTTGATGTTGGTGCAGCAATTGGGTTTGCCCTTGATGCAGGCGACGCATTGGCCGCAGGAGAGATAGGGATTGACGATGACGGGCGTGCCGACGGCCATGGCAACGCCATCGCCCGCTTCCAGCACCGTTGCCGACACCTCATGCCCCATCACCCGGGGATATTCGAGAAAAGGATGTTTGCCCTCGAAGATGTGGTAATCGGTGCCGCAGATGCCGACATGGCTGACGGCAAGGCGCACCCAGCCGGGCGCCGGTGCGGCGGGCGATGGGCGCTCTACCAGGTCGAGCACGCCGGGCTCCCGGCAAACAACTGCTTTCATGACGGGTCTCGCATTCTTGGGAAATGGAAGAAGCCGGCTGTTCCGACCGGCTTCTCTTTATCGTTCAATTGCTCCGGCGGCGGCGCAGCTGGTCGAAGAAGACGATCACGATGATCAACAGACCGGTGATGATGCGCTGCCAGAAGGAGTTGACGTTCAGAAGGTTGGCGCCGTTGTTGATGGTGGCGAGAATGAAGGCGCCGATCAGCGGGCCGTGCACGGAACCGACGGCGCCGAACAGGCTGGTGCCGCCGATGACCGAGGAGGCGATCGCCTGCAATTCCCAGCCGTCGGCCTGCGTCGCATTGCCGATCGCGATGCGCGAGGCGAGCAGCACGCCGACGAAGGCGGCAAAGCCGGCCGAGAGGATATAGGCGAGATAGATCATGCCCTTGACGTTGACGCCGGAAAGGCGCGCGGCTTCCGCATTCGAACCGACCGCGAAGAGATAGCGGCCCCAGCGGCTGAGATGCAGGAAGACGAAGGAGGGCACCGCCACCAGGATGACCATCCAGAAGAGGCTCGGAATGCTGAGAAAATCGGCGCGGGCAAAATTGCTGAAACTCTCGTCGGTAATGCTGATCGTCGAGCCGTTGGTGATCAACAGGCCGATGCCGCGCAGCGACGTCAGCGTCGCCAGCGTGATGATGAACGGCGGCAGGCCCATATGTACGATGCCGAACCCATGGAAGGCGCCGATCGCCACGCCGACGAGCAGCGTCAGCACGATCGCGCCCCAGAGCGGCACGCCGGCCTGCAACAGCCAGGCGATGATGACGGTGCAGAAGCCGACGATGGCGCCGACCGACAAGTCGATGCCGGCTGTGATGATGACGAAGGTCTGGCCGAGCGCCAGGATCGCCGTCATCGCGCCCTGACGGAGCAGGTTGGAGATGTTGAGCGGCGTCCAGAAGCTGGCTGTGGCAAAGGCGAGCAGGATCCAGAGGAAGAGCAGCAGGCCGATCAGCGTCAGGCCGAACAGGATGTTCATTTTCCGGCGCGGCGGCGGCGCGACGATCTCGGTGGGGGTGGCGGTCATGAATTTTTCTCCCTCTTAGAGCATTTCCGTTTTTCTCCAATCACGGAAATTCTCTATCTCTTTGTTTTCACGCAATTTCCGAGCGCAAAACCGCGACGTACTTTTGCTGGAATTGCCTTACGCTCAGACGCCGATCGCTTCGCTGAGCACTTCTTCATGCGTCGCTGCGTGGTAATCATGGCTGGCGACGATCTTGCCGCCGCGAAAGACGTGCAGCCGGTCGGCCAGTTCGTAGACCTCGGGCAGGTAGGAGGAGATCAGGATAATGCCGGCACCCTCCTTCAGAAGCTTGGCGAACAGCCGGTAGATTTCCGCCTTGGTGCCGACGTCGACGCCGACGGTCGGTTCGTCGAAGATGAAAAGCCTGGCGCCATGGCTCAGCCACTTGCCGATGACAACCTTCTGCTGGTTTCCGCCCGACATGCTGGAGACGGGAACGCGCCGGCTCGGCGTCTTGATGCTGAGATCGCGGATCTGCTTGTCGGCATTCGCCGACTCGCGCGTGTGGTTGATAACAGGCCCCTGGCTGAGGCGTCCGAACACCGGCAGGTTGATGTTGAGGCCGATCGACTGATTGAGGCAGAGCCCCTGGTCGCGCCGGCTTTCCGGCGCCAGAGCAATGCCGAGCTCCATCGCGGTGCGTTCGTTCCGGATGTCGACGCGCTTGCCCATCCAGTGGATTTCGCCGGCGTTTGTCGGCTGGCGCCCATAGAGCCCGAGCGCGAATTCGCTGCGTCCGGCGCCGATCAGGCCATAGAGGCCGACGATCTGCCCGGCCTTGACGCTCAGCGACACGTCCTCGAAGCCCGGGCCGGAAAGGCCGCGGACGTCGACGATCGTTTGGCCGATGGCAATCTCTTCCTTGTGGTAGATCTGTTCGATCGAGCGGTTGATCATCAGCGCGATCAGCTCGGCATCGTTGGTCTCGCCGATCAGGCGCGTGCCGACATGGGTGCCGTCGCGCAGCACCGAGACCCGGTCGGCAAGCTCGAACACTTCCTCCATGCGGTGGCTGATATAGACGATGGTGACGCCTTCACCCTGCAGGCGGCGGATCAGCTTGAAGAGCTGCGCCGATTCCTGGCGTGTGAGATAGGCTGTCGGTTCATCGAAGATCAGGAACTGGGTGCCTCGCATGGCGGCGCGCGCGGTCGCCACCAGCTGCTGCTGGCCGATCGTCAGCGAGCTCAGCAGTGCGCCTGCCGGCAGTCCGAAGCCGAGATCGTCGAGCACGGCCTGGCCCATCTTTTCCATCTGCTTCTTGCGCATCAGGCCGTAGCGGTTGACCTCGTCGCCGAGAAAGAGATTGGCGGCGACCGTCAGATGCCGGCAGAGGACGACTTCCTGGTGGACGGCGTTGATGCCGCGGGCGATCGCCTCGTTCGGCGTCGACAGCCCCACCGGATGGCCGCACCACAGCACCTCGCCCGCGGTGCGGGTGATGACGCCGGTCAGCAATTTGATCAGGGTGGATTTGCCGGCGCCATTTTCGCCGACGATGGCGTGGATTTCACCGGCGAGAAAGGTCAGCGTCGCCGGCTTCAGCGCCTGGACAAGACCGTAGTTCTTCTGCAGGCCTTTGAGTTCGAGGATAGGCGATCCGGCGGGAATTCGATTGGCTTCCTTCAGCGTCGCGCTGTCATCATGGCGATGACTGACCTCTTCCAGTCCGATCATGGACCTCTCCTCCTTCTTGTCGCCTTTGCTCTCCATCCCCTGGTAACCATAGCATGGCCCCTGGTAACCATAACATGGATGGAAAAAGCCGCGCCGGTTTTTGAAGCCGGCGCGGCTTGGTCTTATTGCTTTACTTGATCTTCGGGTTCAGCAGCGCGTCGATCTTGGGATCGGCCATATTCGCCTTGGTGACGAGGTTGGCGCCGGTGTCGACATTGGCTTCGACCTTCTCGCCCTTGGAGACGGCAAGCGCGGTCTTGATGCCGTCATAACCCATGCGATAGGGGTCCTGAACGACGAGGCCGGCAATGGCGCCGTCCTTGAGGAAGCCGACCGTCTTGTCGTCGCTGTCGAAGCCGATGACCTTGATCTTGTCGCCGAGCTTGTTTTCGGCGATTGCCTGGCCGACGCCCTGCGCCAGGATCAGGTTCGAGGCGAAGACGCCGACAAGTTTCGGGTTAGCCGTGATCAGGTCGGTCATCATGTTGAGGCCGGTGGTTGCCTGGCCGTCGCCGTACTTGTCGGCAATGACCTTCAGACCGGGATGTTTGGTCTTGATCTGATCCAGGAAGCCTTCGCGGCGCTGTTCCAGCGAGCCGACGCCGGGAAGGTTGGTGAGGATAACGATTTCACCCTCTTCCTTGCCCGTCATCTCCTTAATGGCGGCGGCCAGGCCGTCGGCGGCGATACGACCGCCCTGAACGTTGTCGGTCGTCAGGAACGACTTGAACGCCTTGGAGTCGGCGCCGGAGTCGATGCCGATGATCGGAACGGACTTGGCAGCTTCATCGATCGGCTTGCCGAGCGCCTTGAATTCGGTCGGCGAAATGACGATGGCAGCCGGCTTGCCGGCAACAGCGTTTTCCAGAATGCTGATCTGGCCGTTGACGTCGGATTCTGCCTGGGCGCCGAGTTCCGGCACGTTGACGCCGAGATCCTTGCCGGCCTTGCGGGCGCCGGCCAGAACGATCTGCCAGTAGAAGGACGTCGTGTCCTTGACGATGATCGGGATCGTCACGTCGGCGGCAAAGGACGTAACCGGCATCGCCGTGGCGATGACCGCGGCACCTGCGAGCGCGGTAAAGGCGCGGCGCGACAGAAGGGATTTCACAATAGTCATAAGGGTTCTCCTCTCAGGGTGCGTTCTCCTCCAATAAACCGGACCGCTGAACGCTGGCGGAGGGTTTTTATCGATAAAAAACATTTGCAGGGAGAAGCTAGCTGAGGCGCAATCAAATTGCAAGAGCGCCGATCCGGCTTTTTTGCTTTGGTAAATTCCTCCCAAGCAACTGATTTTATTTCAATACAACGATACTCTAAAATAGGTATCAGCCGATGTCGACCTCATGCGGATGCACGACGCCCTTTTTCAAAATCAGGTTGCCATACAAGCGGAATTCCGTCGTCGCGACGATGTAGGCAGCCTTGCGGGCCATCGCATAGAAGGCGAAGCGCTCCACCGGCACGATCCGGAAGTCGCCGGCGCGTCTGGCAACGATCTCCTGGAATTCGGCGCACACCTCCGGCACCGCTTGCGGGTCGCCGACCACCTCCATGCGCCAGGCCGTTTCCGGCACGAAGGTGTCGAGCGGCATGTGGGCGAGGATCGCCTCGGCCATCGCAGTGGCGCTGACGCCGTCGGCGCGAATGACCGGCGGGCCCATCGAGCCCGAGGGAAAATTGGCGTCCGAGATGACGATGTCGTCGCCATGGCCCATGGTCTTCAACGCATGGAGCAAATCGGGGCCGAGCAGCGGATGAATACCCTTGAGCATACTGTCTCCTCAGACTCGGACGGCTTCGGCGCCGAGCGGCGGCGCGGTGAGCGTATAGGGTTCGAATTCGGCGTAGATCTCGTCGGCCAGCCGCGGCTCGACGGTCTCCATGTTGCGCGTCAGGCTCGAGGGCTTGGCCGTGCCGATCAGCACCGAGGCGACGATCGGTTCGCGCAGCGGAAACTGCATGGCGGCAGCTGCGAGCGGCGCGCCGTGGCGTTTGGCGATCGCCTCCATGGCGCCGACCTTGGCAAGCACGTCCGCATCTGCCGGCATATAATCGAAATGCGATCCCGGCACCGGGCCGGTGGCGAGAATGCCGGAGTTGAAGACGCCGCCGATCACTAGCGACGTGCCCTTCTGCCGGCAGAGCGGCAGCAGTTCGGCGGCAGCCGAGCGATCAAGCAGCGTGTAGCGGCCGGCCAGCAGGATGCAGTCGAGATCGGCGTTGCGCATGACGTCGAGGCAGACCGGCACCTCGTTGACGCCGAGGCCGAAGGCGGAGATCGCGCCGGAGGAGCGCAGTTCTTCGAGCGCCTTGATGCCGGAATCGAGAAGCTGCTTCTGGTAGACCGCGTTCTTCGCCGCGCCATGCGTATAGACGCCGATATCGTGCACATAGAGGATGTCGATGCGGTTGAGGCCGAGGCGGGCATAGCTGAACTCGACCGAGCGCATGATGCCGTCATAGGAATAGTCGTAATCGGCATCGAAGGAGAGTGGATTGACGTAGCTATAGTCGGGAACGGTGCCGGTCGGCACCGGGCGCAGCAGCCGGCCGATCTTGGTGGAAAGAACGTAGGCGCCATCAGGCTGGTCGCGCAGGAAATCGCCGACCCGCCGTTCGGCCAGGCCGAGCCCGTACCAGGGCGCCACGTCGAAATAGCGGATGCCGCTGTCCCAGGCGGCCTGCAGCGTTTCCATCGCCTGATCGCGCGGGCAATCGCGGTAGAGACCGCCGAGCGGCGCCGCGCCGTAGCTGATTTCGGTCACCTCAAGCTTGGTCTTGCCGATCCGTCTCGTCTTCATCATGCCTCCTCGCCAAGAACGTGAAGCAATTCCAGGAAAAGTGTGAAGCGGTTTTCCGTCCGGAATTGCGTAAAACAAAGACTCAAAGCGTCGCGCCCAAATGCCAGGGCACGAATTCATTATCGCCGTAGCCGAACAGTTCGCTCTTGGTCTTCTTGCCCGAGGCGGTGTCGACGATGAGCTCGAAGATCTCGCGGCCCTTTCCGCTGATCGTCGCGTCACCGGTGGCGATGGTGCCGCAATCGATGTCCATGTCCTCTTCCATCGAGGCATAGAGTGCGGAATTGCTGGAAAGCTTCAGCGATGGCGCCGGCCGGCAGCCGAAGCAGCTGCCGCGGCCGGTGGTAAAGGCGATCATATTCGCCCCGCCCGCCACCTGGCCGGTCGCCGAGACCGGGTCGTAGCCGGGCGTGTCCATGAAGACCAGGCCGGGGGCGGTGACCCGCTCGGCATAACCATAGACCGCCGTCAGCGGCGAGCGGCCGCCCTTGGCAACCGCGCCGAGCGATTTTTCCAGGATGGTGGTGAGACCGCCGCGCTTGTTGCCGGGCGAGGGGTTGTTGTCGAGTGAGGCGCCGTGCAGGGCAACATAATCCTCCCACCAGGCGATCTTCTCGTCGAGCTTCTTTGCGACCTCGTCACTGACGGCGCGGCTGCGCAGCAGATGTTCGGCGCCATAGATTTCCGAGGTTTCCGACAGGATCGCCGTGCCGCCGGCCGCTGCCAAGAGATCGGCGGCGACACCGAGCGCTGGATTGGCGGTAATGCCGGAAAAGCCGTCCGAGCCGCCGCATTGCAGGCCGATGATGATCTCACCGACCGACATCGGCACGCGTTTTTCCCTGCCGACATCGGCGGCAATCTCGCGCAGCATGCCCATGGCGCGCTCGACCGCGCGGCGTGAGCCGCCGGCATCCTGGATGTTGAAATGCCGCTTCGAGGCGCCGGCACCACTCTGGCCGTAGAGTGTCAGCTGGTTGACCTCGCAGCCGAGGCCGATCATCAGCACGCCGCCGAAATTGACATGTCTTGTATAGCCGGCAAGGGTCCGGTGCAGCACGTTCATGCCGTCGCCGGTCGAACTCATGCCGCAGCCCTGGTCGTGCACGATCGGCACGAACCCGTCGATGCCGTCATAATGCGGCAGGATCGTCCGGTTCGCCTCGTCGGCGATCGCCCGGCAGACCGTGGTGGAACAGTTCACGCTGGCAATGATGCCGATATAGTTGCGCGTCGCTGCCCGCCCGTCGGCGCGGCGATAGCCCATGAAGGTCCGCGCCTTGTCTTCGCTCGTCGCCGCCTCGGGCGCCGAATTGGCGGTCGCCGCCAGCCGGTCGTTTTCGAAATGCAGGTTGTGGCTGTGCACGTGGTCACCGGCCTTGACGTCGGCCGTGGTGCGGCCGATCGCCTGTCCGTATTTCACCACCGGGGAGCCAAGCGGAATATCGGCGATCGCCACCTTGTGGCCGGGGTCGATTTTTTCACGGGTCTCGATGCCGGCAACCGTCGAACCCTGGGGGATGGCCGCCGTCGCGACAGCGACATTGTCGCCGGCCGACAGGATGATCCAAGGCAGTTTGTCCAAGTTTCTATCTCCCTGACAAAACGCTCGCTGCATCGGCGAATGCGCATTGATTTTGTTTTTTATCTACAATAAACATTTTCAAGTCAACGGGAATATTGATCCTGTGGACGAGGGAGGCAATGAGCCGCAGGCGACCGAAAACAAGCTAAAGGTCGTTTGAACAAGCCCCGGTCCGTTTGCCCTGCTTTGCAGCGGGCGGTGGAAAAAAGGGGGAAAGCGGGGTCTGGTGGCAAGGCAGAATACGGTCTTCAAGGAAGCCTACAACAGGTATGCTGCGGCCCTGCGCACCAATACGGCATTGCCCTCGGAGCCGGAGATCGCCGCCCAGCTCGGCGTCAGCCGCTCGACTGCACGCGCCATCCTGACGCGGCTTAGCGAAGAAGGCATCATCCGCTGGAACAAACGCCAGAAAACCGTGCTGCGCCAACCCACAGACCGCGACCTTTTTCCCTCCGAAGAAACCGACTCCCTGCACGACATCATCGAGCGCAGCTTCATGCAGCGCATCCTGGCCGATGATGCCGCCCCCGGCATGCAGATCAACGAGCTGGAGCTTGCCCGCGAGATCGGCACGGGCACGACAAGCGTGCGCGAATTCCTGATCCGCTTCTCCCGCTTCGGGCTGATCGAGAAGCGGCCGAACAGCCACTGGACGCTGAAGGGTTTTACCCGCGAATTCGCCCTTGAACTTGCCGACGTGCGCGAAATGTTCGAGCTGCATTCCGCCGCCGAATTCGGCCGGCTGCCCGAGGATCATCAGGCCTGGACCGATCTTGCCGCCATCCGCGACGAACATCACACCATGCTTGGCGACATCAACCAGCGCTTCAGGGATTTCTCCGTCCTCGACGAACGCTTCCACCTGTTGATCCACCGCGCCTCGAAGAACCGCTTCATCGCCGATTTCTACGACGCGATCGCCATCGTCTTCCATTATCACTACCAGTGGAACAAGACCGCGGCGCGCGAGCGCAACGAGCGCGCCATCCACGAACATCTGGATTATATCGCCGCCCTCGAATCCCGCGACCAGGCGGCCATCGAAACCGCCTGCCGCGTCCACCTGCGCTCCGCCCGCCAGACCCTGCTGCAGTCCCTGCCGCAACTGGCGACAGAGACTGCTTGAGCGGACGAGCGCAATTTCAGAAACTGTGGTCCAGAGCTGCAGGTCGGCGCACGGAGCAATTCTGCAGCCCATTGAGCTGCCGCGGTCATGACGGCAGCGGTTTGCCGGACTGCTCATTGATTATATATTCGGCGTACCAACTGGGCCACTCGGCATCTCGCTGGCCAGTTCGCTTCTCATGCTCGGCATGGGCGGCCTCGGCGCGGCGAAAGGCGCTCGCCAGTTCGTCCGGGGAGGCGAAGGTCGTCTGCTCTGCGGCTACACGGCCGGGCAGCCGCGCCGTAACCTCCTGCAGCAGCCAGCCGTTACCATCCGGATCGCTGAACGAGGCGTAGGAGCGGTAGCTGCCGCGCGCGGGATCGGCGGCGCGCACCCGAAGCCGGCCGAACAGATAGGGTTCGTCCGGACCGGCATGCACGTCGCCGCCGCCGTGAAATATCTCGCTGACCGCGACGCCATGCTCGAGCAGCTCGTTGCGGGCGGCTTCGATGTCGGAAACGATCAGATAGAGGCCCTGGGCGGAGCCGGGTGCCGCTGCCGTAAGATTCCGGCCGAAGATGACCGAGGCGCCGGAGCCCGGCGGCGTAAACTGGATGGCGCGATAGTCGTCGGGGCCGGCGAAATCGGCGTCGAGCCTCCAGCCAAGGCCGGTGTAAAAGGCCTTGGCACGGTCGACGTCGGAAACGGGGACGACGATGACCTCGAGCTTCATGTCGATGGTCTGCTCTCTTGTGGTTTCAATTGCGTTTGTCATGGCTTTCTCCTTTGCTCGCTGGAGCATGATGCCGAAACGGGTGATTGGTCTTCGCACGTCATCATGCTCTATCTGTTTGATTTTTATTAGGATTCATGCAGGCCGATCGCCTGACATCATCCGGACCTCCGCACCGATCTGAAGGCCGCCCTAAGTTCCCGGGCGAAGATTATCGGTTGTTCCCAGGCTGCGTAGTGGCCGCCCTTGTCCACCTTGTTGTAATAGATGAGGTTGGGGTAGGCGCGTTCCGTCCAGCTCCTCGGCGCCTGATATTGTTCGCTGGGGAAGACCGTCACGGCGACTGGAATGGAGACGCCCTTGGCGTTGAAGAAGCCGCCCCGGTATTCCCAGTAGAGACGCGAGGCGGAGACGCCGGTGTTCGTCAGCCAGTAGAGCGTGATGTCGTCGAGAATTTCGTCACGCGTCAGTTCGCCTGTCGAACTCGTCGTGCGGTTCAGACCCGCGGTCACCGCGGCCGCCGGCTGTGCGTCGGCATCATTATGGTCGAGAAGCCAGGCGGCCAGGCCGACGGGTGAATCGGCAATGCCATACAAGGTCTGCGGGCGCGACGCCATGAACCTGGCGTAGTCGACCTGCTTGAAGGTTCTCACAAGTTGCTCATAGGCGCGCCGTTCCTCGCCAGAGAGATCCGATGGAGGCGGGCTGCCGGCCTGCAGGGCCTTGTCGACGTCTGCCGGCACGGTGGCGGGCATGTTGCTGTGGATCGCCAGCAGTCCGGCCGGATGCTGCAGGCCCATCTGGTCGACGACAAAGGCACCCCAGTCGCCGCCCTGGGCAACGTAGTTGGTATAGCCGAGACGCTTCATCAGTTCCGCCCAGGCGCGCGCCATGCGCTCGGGCCCCCAGCCGGTGGTCGCAGGCTTGCCGGAGAAGCCGTAGCCCGCCATCGACGGGATCACGATATGAAAGGCATCCGAGGCGCTGCCGCCGTGCGCCGTCGGGTTGGTCAGCGGCTCGATGATCTTCAACTGCTCGAAGACGGAGCCCGGCCATCCATGCGTGACGATCAGCGGCAGGGCATTCTCATGCCTAGAGCGGACGTGAATGAAGTGAATGTCCAGCCCGTCGATCTCGGTGATGAACTGGGGAAAGGCGTTGAGTTTGGCCTCGCCCTTGCGCCAGTCATAATCCGTCGCCCAGTAACGCGCGAGCGTCTGCATCGTCGCCAGCTGCATGCCCTGTGACTGATCCGCGACGGTTTCCTTCTCCGGCCAGCGTGTTGCCAGAATGCGCTGGCGCATATCGGCGATTTGCTCGTCCGGGATATTGACCCGGAAGGGGCGGATTGCGTCGGCCGCCGCTGCCGCCCGCAATGTCCGGGGAAGCAGGCTGGTGGCTGCGATGGCGGCCGTTGCGGTCAACAGCTGACGCCGTGTCGGCGATGGCAACGTCGCTGCGACGGCGCTGCTGTGGTGTGTTGATATCTCTCTCATTGTCGTTTCCTTTCGGGTTCGGTACGGAGGAGCTTGCGGGCATTACGCCTCGGGCAAGGCTTCGATCAGTTCGGCTGTTGTCAGGATTTCGTGGGCGAAGGTCGGGCCGTTCAGCTCGTGCGCGGCATGCATCATCTCGTGTGAGAAGGCAGCGGTCGCGTCACGCACCAGGGTCACGTGGTAACCGAGCTCCATGGCGAAGCGGGCGGTGGATTCGATGCAGGTATTGGCGAGCAGTCCGACAACGATCACATGGGTGATGCCCTTTTGCCTCAACTGCATATCGAGGTCGGTATTGGCAAAGCCGCTCTGGCCCCAATGCTCCTTGACGACGATATCGCCGGGTTTCGGCGCGAAGTCGGGATGCCATTCGCCGCCCCATTCGCCGCGGGCGAAGCTGTGGCGCTGCATGATCAGTCGCTGGGTGGGGTTGGGATGGTCCCAATCCTCGTAATCGCCCGGCTCCCATCGCCGGTGCGGGACGATCATCACCTGGATGCCCGCCGCCCGCCCAGTGCGGTCCAGCCGGCGAAGGTTACCCAGAAGATCCACCTCATCGGCGATCGGCTTGATGTTGGGATAGACCTTCCCGCCCTCGGACAGGAAGTCGTTATAGGGATCGACGAGCAGGAATGCGGTCCTCTCGCGGGGATAGCTAACGTCAACCATTGGTCATCTCCTTCGGGTCTGACGCGGTCAGTTGAATTTCCTTCAACGAGACTCTTGGCTATGAAAATCATAGCTACAAGACCCTATGAAAAAGAAAGTTACTATGACCCAGATCGAAGCCGAACCCGAAACCCTTTGCCCCGTCGCCCGCGCCGAGACTGTCGTCGGCGACCGCTGGACGGTGCTGATCCTGCGAGAATTGACGATGCACAGTCATCGCTTCGAAGAGATCCAGGCGCAGACAGGCGCCACGCCGCAAATGATCGCGGCGCGCTTGAAGAAGCTAGAGGCGGATGGGCTGGTCGAGCGGCATGCCTATAGCCAGCGGCCGTTGCGGCATGAATATCGCCTGACGGAGAAGGGCGATGCCTTCTATCCCGTCCTGCTCGCGCTGCGCGCTTGGGGCGAGACATGGTGCAAATCGCCGCAAGAAGGCCGCGCCATCAGCTATACCCACCGGCTCTGCGGCAAGCCGGCAGGCCTTGGCCCAGTCTGCGAGTCCTGCAGCGAACCATTGCGCCGCGAGGACCTCATCGCCGAACAAAATCCTGCATACCGGGCCGAACGCGAAAGACGGTATGAGGCGTTTAAAGCCAACCGGTAACCGGGGAGCCGGAATTTACGGGCACGGCGCCAACGATGGTATCGCGCTGCCGTCTCGATCCTGATGCCACACGTCGGCTCCCCGACAAGGCCTCATGAAACCTTCTGATCACCAAACCGTTATGGTGCTCATGACGGGCGCTAAACTCAATCCGAGATCGGTCGACGGCTTCGAACCGCAAGGTTCCCAAACGTCGTTCGAGGAGAAGGCTACGCCTGTCGAGCCCGTGCCGCCGCCGGAGGTTGACGAACCCAGCCCGGAACTCACGCCCGAGGAGGCCGAGCAGGCGCGCAAGAAATATCTGCTCAAGCGGTTCTGGATCAGCGCGCGCCATTATTGGGGCCGCGGTGGCGACAAGCTCGCCTGGCCGTGCACGCTCGGCCTATTGGCGCTGATCGGCATCAATGTCGCCTTCCAGTACGGAATCAACCTCTGGAACCGAGCAATTTTCGACGCCATCGAGCGACACGATGCCGGCACCGTCTATTTCCTCAGCGCCGTCTTTTTGCCGCTGGTGCTCGGAACCGTCGCCGTTGTCACCACACAGGTCGCCCTGCGCATGATGATCCAGCGCCGCTGGCGTTCCTGGCTGACGACCGCAGTCATCGGGCGTTGGCTGGCAAACGGCCGCTATTATCAGCTGAACCTCATCGGCGGTGACCACAAGAACCCCGAAGCGCGCATTTCGGAGGATTTGCGCATTGCCACCGAAGCCCCTGTCGATTTCATCGCCGGTGTCATATCGGCATTTCTGTCGGCCTCGACCTTTATCGTCGTGCTCTGGACGATCGGCGGGGCGTTGACGCTGCCGATCGCGGGTATGACTGTCACCATTCCCGGCTTTCTCGTCGTCACGGCGGTGCTCTACGCCGCCATCACCTCCAGCTCGATGGCAGTCATCGGCCGCCATTTCATCCAGGTCTCCGAGGCCAAAAATCAAACGGAAGCCGAATTTCGCTATACGCTGACGCATGTCAGGGAAAACGGCGAAAGCATCGCATTGCTCGGCGGTGAAGAGGAGGAGCGCAACGACCTCGACAAGACCTTCACCAAGGTGCTCGGGCAATGGGCGCTCCTTGCCCGCCAGCACATGCGCACAACGCTTGTGTCGCATGGATCGATGCTGATTGCGCCTGTTGTGCCGGTCTTGCTGTGTGCGCCGAAGTTTCTCGAAGGCAGTATGAGCCTGGGACAGGTGATGCAGGCAGCCTCTGCTTTCGCCATCGTTCAGGGCGCGTTCGGATGGCTGGTCGACAACTATCCCCGTCTTGCCGATTGGAACGCCTGCGCACGGCGCATTGCCTCGCTGATGATGTCGCTCGACGGCCTCGAACGCGCCGAACAGAGCGACGCGCTCGGCCGCATCAAGCGCGGCGAAACCGAAGGCGAGGCGATGCTCAGCCTGAACGATCTCTCCGTGTCGCTGGATGACGGCACCGCCGTGGTCAAGGAAACCCAGGTGGCGATCGAACCCGGCGAGCGGGTGCTGGTGGCCGGCGAATCCGGTTCGGGCAAGAGCACCTTGGTGCGGGCGATCGCCGGTCTTTGGCCGTGGGGTGACGGCAGCGTCAATTTCCACGTCGACCGGCGATTGTTCATGCTGCCGCAGCGGCCCTATATCCCTTCCGGCACGCTTCGCCGTGCCGTCGCCTATCCGGGCGCCGCCGATAGCTGGACCTTGGATCAGATCAAGGCGGCCATGGACAAGGTCGGCCTGGATTATCTGAACGCCAAGATCGAAGAAGAGGCGCCGTGGGACCAGACCTTGTCGGGCGGCGAAAAGCAGCGGCTCGCCTTTGCCCGCCTGCTGCTGCACACGCCCGATATCATCGTGCTGGACGAAGCAACCTCGGCACTCGATGAAAAGAGCCAGGACCGGATGATGCAGATGGTGATCGAGGAATTGCCTGAGGTGACGATCATCAGCGTCGCCCATCGCGCCGAGCTTGAAGTCTTCCATAGCCGCAAGATCACCCTGGAGCGGCGTCGGGGCGGCGCCAAGCTCGTCAGTGATGTCGATCTCATCAAGCGCAAGAGAAAACCGAACTTGCTGTCCCGCGTTTTGGAAAACCGCCGCGCCCCGCCAAAGGCGAGCACGGCCTCGAACAAGGACGCGCAGCCCCGGAATGGAAGCTGACGACTGCTTGGTGACGGACATCAATCGCCCAACGAAGGTTCCGGGATCGCCATCTTTGCACTAACCTGCCAGGGGCATTTTCCTCGCGACAGCGGACAAGGCAAGCGCTCTTGGTGTGAAGAAATTCAATATTATATTCAGAACATCGAGATGTTTCAGAAGGTTGCTTTGCGCCGTGACGCAAGAAAAACCAACACTTATTCGCCGCTTGATCTCATTGGTCAAAATCGTGTGGACCGTTTCGATCGTCATTATAGCTGCAGCCGTAGGCGCCAGCTACGGTTGGCAAACTCACGGCTTAGCCGGAGCGTTGGCGCTTGGTTTTGTCGGCCTTGTAGCCGGAGGCTTCCTCAGTTCACCGTCGTTTCTTTTGGAAGCGCTGGCGGCGCTGATTTAACCTTCTTTCGACCTTGAGCTTCAACCTCTGCATTTCGAGAGAATCTCATCGACAACGACGGCGAGCGGACGAGTGGCGTCGATGACCGCACCACAGTTCGGAATGTCTTCTTTCGTTGCATGCAGCCGCACAATCAGCTCCCGTTCGGCAGGTCTTCCGCCAAACTCGTCTTCCGGTCTGCCGGCAAGCCGCCGGTTCAACGTGTCGACATCGACATCGAGAACGAAAACCCCGTCGAGCAAGTCGATAAAGCCGGAAAAGTTTCTGGAACCGCCGCAGAAGAAGGAGATCGCCTTACCTTGATCGGCGATTACGGATCTGACTTTCTCGACATCCCAGATGTGATGCGCTTGCTTCCATTCGAGACTGTCGGCCACGCTGTCGTCGGCAGACAACGGTTCCCCGGTATCGGGATCGCCGACATAAGCCAACTCCCTGTCGCCGTGGATGACGTGGTAACCGCGCCGCTGCAATTCCTCAGCCACCGTTGTTTTGCCGGTGCCGGAAACGCCTTCGATCAAATAGTTTTGACGCCCACTCGTCGATCCCCCTCATCGTCCAGCCAACCGCCTAATGCGACGTCGCCTCGCTGGCGACGGCCGCGCCCTCTTGGCTCCGGCCAGGCCCGACCGGGATCAGCCAGGTGGTGAAGAAGGTCAGCAGGGCGACGACGACCACGCCCCAAAAACTCCAATGCAGGGCCGCATTGAAGACGGGGCGGATCGCCGGGTCGGCGGCGAGTGCTGAAAGCCCGGTCGGCTGGTTCAGCGCCTCGTGCAGGCCGGCCGCCGCCTCGCCGTCCGCATAATGGTTGATGCCGGCATTGAGGATGGCGCCGAGCACGGTGGCGCCGAGCGTATTGCCGAGGCTGCGGGCAAAGATGATCGAGGCGGTGGCGCTGCCGCGCATCGACCATTCGACACTGTCCTGCACCAGCACGATGCTGGTGAGGCTGATCAGCCCCATGCCGAACCCCATGAAGAAGGACCCGGCCCCGGCAAGCGCCGGCGAGCTTTCGGGCGTCAGGAACAGCAGGAAACAGGCGCCGAACGGAAACAGCAGGCTGCCGACACGCAGCGTGCGGCGGATGCCGAACGCCTTGTAGAAGCGGCTGGAAAGCATCACCGCCAGCGGCCAGCCGACGACCAGCATGGTGAGGGTGAAGCCGGCGACGATCGGCGACCGGCCGAGCACGCCCTGCACATAGATCGGCAGGATTGTCGAAAGCCCGATCAGCGCCATGCCGGCCAGCAGGGTTGCCGCATTGCTGGTGGCTATCAGCCTTCGACTCCAGAGCGGGATCGAAATGATCGGCTCCGGCGCCCGCTTCTCCTGGGCGAGGAAGAGAAGCCCGGCGACCACGAAGACGGCAAAGAGCGATATCAGAATCCAGGCGCTGGCATCGGTTTCGGTCAGCATCACCAGCAGCGCCACGATCGAGATCGAAAACAGCGCCGCACCGAGATAGTCGATCTTTGCCTGCTTGTGGGCCACGTCCTCCTTCAGGAAGATCATGAAGGCGATGATCGAGATGATGCCGATCGGCAGGTTGATCCAGAAGATCCAGGCCCAGGAAATATTGTCGACGATGATGCCGCCGGCAAGCGGCCCGACGACGGCCGATGTCGCCCAGACGGTCGCCATCGCGCCCTGCACGCGGCCGCGCTCCTCGAGCTTGAAGAGATCGCCGATGATCGTCATCGTCACCGGTTGGATCGCGCCGGCACCCAACCCCTGCAGCAGCCGGAACAGCACCAGCGACATCATCGACCAGGCAAAACCGCAGAGCAAAGAGCCGACAAGAAAGATCAGGATGCCGCCGATCAGCACCGGCTTGCGCCCGAAAATGTCGGAAAGCTTGCCGTAAATGACCGTCGTTGTCGACTGCGCCAGCAGGAAGGCCGAAAACACCCAGCTGTAATAGGAAAAACCGCCGAGCTGTCCGACGATGCGCGGCATCGCCGTTGCCACGATCGTCGCCTCGATCGCCACCATGAAGGTCGCGAACATAATGGTCGCGACGACAATCACGCGGTTCGAGCGTTGCGCTGCATTCGACATGACGATCCTCTTCGGGTGCTCCGCATGGCCGGAATACGGCAGGCTGGCGGGGTGTGGGACGATGCGCCATATGCGGAGTGACGGGTAGTTTTACGTCCGCGACGGCGAGTCGTAAAGCCGTTCTCGCGGCAGCCGTCATTTTCGTCCTCGCTGCCACCGAAGCGAAGGCCCCGGCGCCTCTCGGCCCAGGGCCTTCATTCTGTCAGCAGGTCAGGCGGCCATCCGCCCTATCCTCACTGCGGGCAGGCCTCGCTGCCCGAGCCGGTATCGGCCGAACCGGCGGTGCAACCCGGCGTCGGCTGGAGATCAGGATTGACCCCACCGGGATTGATCGTACTGCGGTCGCTGTTGAGTTCGACGCCGCCATTGCCGCTCGTGCTGCCGGTGGTGCCGGGATCGGTGCCGACAGAACCGGTGCCCGCCGAGCCCGTGCCGGCGGAGCCGGTACCAGCCGAACCCGCCCCGGAACTGCCCGACCCGCCGATAACAGGCGCCACCGAAAGCCGCCCGCTGGAATTCGCACCGCCGGCCGTCTGCGCCAGCGCCGAGCCGGCAAGGCCGATCGAAAGGAGGGATATTGCGATGAGTTTACAGGACATGATTTTCTCCATCCTTGTTGCCTCAAGGGGAGAAACCTGTTCGGCGGCGGCATGTTCCTGTCGGGGGCTGCGTTTTCACGGTCGTTTGACAGCGGGCGCTGGCCGGGCCCCCTGAATCATTCCTGCCCCCTGCCGGCCAATGCCCGCATCGCGAGTTTGTTGGCGATGTTACACAGCCATCCTCTCATTCGTCATCCATCAAATGAAACTCCCGCGCGGCCTGTGGGCAGAGAAGCCTGAACTGCTCGATCAGCGGCGGCATCCCCGAAGCGCACGATACGTCTGAATTCTCCGGTAATGGGAAAGTGACATGCAGCGGTTTTCCGGCAGAAGGTTCGAAGGATAGGGTGCCTTCGCTGCAATTGGCGGTCGAACGGAAAGTGTCTTTCCCATTCTCTTTTGTGTACATCGCCACGCACTGCTTGACGGTAAGTTTGCCGCCATGGGCTGTGGTCTCCCATCCCGGGTCTCGCTTGCAATATTCCTGGAAGTCGGCCCGAGTGAGCTTGCCTTCCATAACTGCAGTGCTTGAATCGGTGCCGGTCTTACTGACGAGCGTTCCGTTCCATCCAGCACATGAGGCGAGAGGGAACTCCGCTGCCTGCGCAGCGGACAAGCTAAATGTGAAAAGCGCGATGCCTAAAAGCGATGTCCTCATAGATCCTCCTAATCGCTAACCGCCTCTCGTTCGATCGATAACGGTCGCGCATATATAGATGAACGGCAGCCCAGCCCCTTGAGTAAGTAGCTCTCACTGTTGGAGTTTGCCTGCCGCGTGGCGAAAGGGAGACTATAAGGTGGATGCAGAATTTTAAGCGAGGCTTAAAATGATTTTCAGCACACGATTGAAGAAAACTGGTGCCGCTTGCAGGACTCGAACCTGCGACCCCATCATTACGAATGATGTGCTCTACCACCTGAGCTAAAGCGGCATCTTGCGGCCGAACCATGCCGCCCGCGATTTGCATGGCGCTGATACAGCCATTGTCTGAAGATTTCAAGCGCCCTGTCATGCCTTTGGCAAAAAAGAGGGCAGGGCGGGAGCTAGCCCTCGAAATGTGGAATCCAAGGAGATACTGGTGCCGAATCCCCTTGTGGCATGGGCGTTTGGGGCGATTTATCTTGCTGGAAATATCTTCGTGAAGCCGTCTGCGCACTCGCCTCGCAAAACTGTCGCTTAAATTGGGATTTTTTCCGACAAGCAGGGAACCGCAATATGGAAGCGATTATTGAGATCGGGACTGTAAAAGATATTGAGCCATGGGCGCAGCTTCGCATGGCGCTATGGCCGCATCACTCGCTTGACGATCATCGCGCTGAGTTGAGCCAGGCGGTTCTTTCACAGAATGGGGAAGCCGTCGCGTTCATCGCGCGCGATGCCGCGAATGAAGCCGTCGGGTTTGCTGAGGCCACCTTGCGACATGATTATGTGAATGGATGCAGCAGCTCGCCCGTTCTATTCCTCGAAGGGATTTACGTCCGGCCCGTCGACCGGCGAAAGGGTGTCGCACGATTGCTTTGCAATGCCGTTGCCGATTGGGGCAAGCTGCTTGGGTGTATTGAGTTTGGCTCTGACACGCTGCTTGAGAATTCAGCCAGCCATGCGCTGCATACCGCTTTAGGGTTTGAGGAGACACAGCGCGTCGTGTTCTTCCGAAAGCCGCTGTAGGTCGGTTTAAAGGCTAAGCCGGGCGCGGGCGGCCTTGTATTCGGCCTCCAGCCGGTCGACGAGTTTTTCCACCGGCTCGACGGCCTTGATGGCGCTGATGCCCTGGCCGCTGCCCCAGATGTCCTTCCAGGCCTTGGCGCCGCCGACCGCCTGCTCGAAATCCATCTTCGAGACATCGGCTGCTGGCAGGTTGTCGGGGTCCATGCCGGCAGCGACGATCGAGGGCTTCAGATAGTTGCCGTGCACGCCGGTGAAATAGTTGGAATAGACGATATCGGCAGCCACCCCTTCGACGATCGCCTGCTTGTAGGCCTCGGTGGCGCGCGCCTCTTCGGTCGCGATGAAGGGCGAGCCGATATAGGCCATGTCGGCGCCCATCGCTTGCGCGGCGAGGATGGCGCCGCCGGTGGAGATGGCGCCGGCAAGCAGCAGCGGCCCGTCGAACCATTCGCGGATTTCCTGGATCAGCGCAAAGGGTGAAAGCGTGCCTGCATGCCCGCCGGCGCCTGATGCCACCGCAATCAGCCCGTCCGCACCCTTGCGGATGGCCGAATGGGCGTGGCGGTTGTTGATAATGTCGTGCAGCACGATGCCGCCATAGGAATGCACGGCGGCATTGACCTCGGGCACGGCGCCGAGCGAGGAGATCACAACCGGCACCTTGTATTTGACGCAAAGCGAGAGGTCGTGCTCAAGCCGCTTGTTGGACATATGGACGATCTGGTTGACGGCAAAGGGAGCGGCCGGCCTTTCCGGATGGGTGGCGTCGTGGCGGGCGAGTTCTTCGGTGATCTCGGCCAGCCATTCGTCGAGCTGGCTTTCCGGCCGGGCGTTCAGCGCCGGAAACGCCCCGATGACGCCTGCCTTGCATTGCGCCAGTGTCAGCTTCGGATGCGAGATGATGAACAGCGGCGAGCCGATAACCGGCAGTCTCAATCTGTCTTTGAGGATCGGGGGCAGGGCCATGGTTCATCACATCCATTGACGTTTACGAAAACGTCAATCTCTTAACAGAGAAGAAAACGCGATAAAAGAGCGGCTGCCATGCCTTCGCCGATTTCAGCCAGAATACAGAAGCCCGTGAAGGCTGATAGTATAAGGTCGGTGAGCGCCGAAAGCGGCCGATTATCCCTGCCGATCAGCCGAGCCGGGGCTGCGAGACTTGCGATTTGCCGCACTTGCAGATACCGAATTTTGAGAGAGAACGGCGGGGATTGCAGTCCGATGCCGAATTCAAGGTGAAGGACTTGAAGTGAGCGGATTAGAAACGGCCATCAGAACAGCGCTCGACAATTCCGATCGCGACAATCCGGAGGTTCGAGCGAGGATCTATCAGTCGGCCCGCCAGGCGCTTGAAGCCGGCCTCCGTAAGCAGGATATCACCGACACCGAGGTCGTTGCCCATCACCGCCATCGCCTGGAAAGCACCATCCACGCCATCGAAGGCGAGGAGCGCGACCGCCTTCACCCGCGCCAGAGGCCGCCGGAGGTGCCGGTGCCGCCCGTCGTCGAAATGCCGGCGCCGCCGGTTCACCGGGGTGATGTGGCCGATATCGACAACCTCATCGACAGCCCCGTGCCTGCAGGCGAGACCCGCGGCGCCCCCGAGGTCGCCATGCACCGCGGCGACGATTCGAACCTCGATGGCGTGCATGCCGGCCATGCGGATCACCTCGCGGCCGCCCCTGTCGGCGAGGAACGCCTGACGCGCGGCCAACGCGCCACCAACATGGATTTCCGCCCGGAGCGGGCGGCAGGCCGCCGCAAGCCGCGCAAATTCTTTTCGCGGCTGCTCGTCTGGTGCGTGCTGCTCGCCTTCATCGGCATCGGCGCCTGGTGGGCGCATACATCGGGCCTGCTTTTGACGGCGGCCGAGCGCGACACCAGCGTTGCCAATCCGCCGGCCAGCACCCAGCCGGAGGATTTCACCGGCAATGACGACAGCGCCGGAAACGCAGCTCCCCAAGATCAGCCGGTGACCATCGATCCGCAGAACAGTTTTTCGGCCGATTGGATCCCCGTCTTCAAGCCCGACGACGCCGACAAGATCAAAAGCGGTCCGCAGGCCCGCACCGAAAAGATCACCGAGAATGACGGCCCGGCCATCCGCCTGATTTCTGAGAGCGGCGCAGCCGACGGCAATATCGCAATCAGCGTTCCCGCCGCAGTGCTGCAGCAGCTTGCCGGCAAATCCTCGACGATCGCGCTGACGCTGCAATCCACCACCGACGAGCCGACGCAAGTCACCGTCGAGTGCAATTTCCAGTCACTCGGCAATTGCGCCCGCCATCGTTTCAACGTCACCCGGGAAAAGTCGGATGCGCTGCTGCAGGTGAAGTTCGACCGCTCGCTGGCGCCGAATGCGCCGGGCACGCTGACGATCAACAGCGATCTCGACGGCAAGGCGCGCGGCATCAACCTCTTTGCCATCCGCATCCTGCCGGGGCAATAACTCCGCCCCGGCGCAGCCGGTGGCCCAACCCCGGCGCAGCCGGTGGTGCCAGCCCCGGCCGCCGCTGGTCTTTTCAGAAAGCCTATTTCAAGAATCCCGGTCCCGAACCGATAATCTCCTCGTCGACCGTGCCGAGCACCTTCTTGTCCTTGCCGTCATAATCCATCCGGTTCAGCATGTGACGGATGAGTTCGAGGCGCGTCCGCCGCTTGTCGTTGGCGCGGAGCACCGTCCAGGGCGCGAAATCCGTATGGGTTTCCTTCAGCATCCGGTCGCGTTTGTCGCTGTAATCGCCCCATTTCGTCAGCGCGGCGATGTCCATCGATGACAGTTTCCAGACTTTCAGCGGATCGTGCCTGCGGTCGTGGAAGCGCTTCAGCTGCATTTCGCGGCCGATATCGAGGTAGAATTTGAAGAAGAAGATGCCCTCATGGGCGATGATCTTTTCGAGCTGCGGCGCCTGTTTGAGAAAATCCTCATATTGCTGCGGCGTGCAGAAGCCCATGACCGGTTCGACGCCGGCGCGGTTGTACCAGGAGCGGTCGAACAGCACGAATTCGCCTGCGGTCGGGAACTGCGCGACATAACGCTGGAAATACCATTGTCCCTGTTCGCGCTCGGTCGGCTTGGTCAGCGCCACGACGCGCGCGAGGCGGGGGTTCATATTCTCCGAGGAGGCCGAGATCGCGCCGCCCTTGCCGGCCGCATCCCGCCCTTCGAACAGCGCCATCACCCGCTTGCCGGTCGCCTGCAGCCAGAACTGCACCTTGACGAGTTCTACCTGAAGCTTTTCCAGTTGCTCCACATAGTCCTCTTCTTTCAGCTTCTTCTTGTGGGGGAAATCGCCGGATTCAAGCGCGTGTTCCTCCACCCAGTCCGGCAGAACGGGATCGTCGACATCGAAGATGCGCTTCTTTCCGCGGATATCCAGCTCGACCGCCCTGCTTTCGACGTCCTCGGCCATGTGATCCTCCTGCCTCTGATCATTTCTCTCGGAGCAGGCGAACATATTTACCGTTGAAAATCAAATCTTTCGCATTCGGCCGATCATTTTTCGCGGGTTTCGGCTGCGGCCTTTCGCATCGGAGGGCACAGCCCGAAAACTTCTGTCATGAATTGCCGCTATCAGGCAGAGTTCAAATAAAGAAAAACGAATCGACGCCGCGAGGGCACTTGCTAGACGAAACTCCATGGAGAAAAAGCCTGTTGGCGCGCATCCGGCGCGAACGGCCGGTGCTGCTGGCGGCGATCCTCAGCGCCCTTGCCGCGCTTGCCGCCGGCATGAACAAGTGGGTTGTGCTTGGTCTCCTGCTGATCATGATCGTCACCGCGCTTTTCAATGAGGCGCCGGTCATCAAGGATGAACCCGCCGAGCCGGTGGAGATTGCGCCGGAGGCGCCGCCGAGCCGCCTGCCTGAAGTGTCCGCCACGCTCTCGGGCCTCGATATCCCGGTCATGGTGCTGTCGGACGACGCCTCGGTGCTCTTCCAGAACCGGGCTGCCGAGAAGGCCTTCGGCGAGGTGGCGCTCGGCGCCCATATATCGGCCCGCCTGCGCTCGCCGGGTGTGCTCGACATGGTGCGCGAAACCATCGCCACCAACGCCCCGAACCAGATCGAGCATGCCGAGCGGCTGCCTTCCGAGCGCGTCTATATCGTCCGCAGCGCGCCGGTCGAATTTTCGGCCGGAGAGGGCGCGCGCGAGCGTTATTTCATCCTCTCCTTCCGCGATATTTCAGAGGTCCGCCGCATCGACCGCATGCGCTCGGATTTCGTCGCCAATGCCAGCCACGAGCTGCGCACGCCGCTGGCGTCGCTGCGCGGCTTCATCGAGACCATCCAGGGGCCGGCGAAGAACGATCTGAAGGCGCAGGCGCGGTTCCTCGCCATCATGTTCGATCAGACGACGCGCATGAGCCGGCTGGTCGACGACCTGCTGTCGCTCTCGCGGCTGGAACTGAAATCGCATATCGCCCCGGATGAGAAGATCGACCTGGTGCCGCTGCTCGGCCATGTAAGAGATGCGCTGGTGCCGCTGGCTAGCGATGTCGGCGTCGACATCAACTTGCACCTGCCGGAAGGCAAGGTCGAGGTGCTCGGAGACCGCGACGAGCTTGTCCAGGTCTTCGAGAACCTGATGGAAAATGCCTGCAAATACGGCCAGGAGGGCAAGACCGTCGACGTCTGGCTGAAGAACGGCGCCGGCCATCCGGTCGAGGTCAGCATCGTCGACAAGGGTCCGGGCATTCCGGCCGAGCACGTGCCGCGGCTGACCGAGCGCTTCTATCGCGTCAGCATCGAAGACAGCCGCTCGAAAAAAGGCACCGGCCTCGGCCTCGCCATCGTCAAACACATCCTCACCCGCCACCGCGCCCGCCTGATCGTCAAATCGGAAGTCGGCAAGGGTACCGATTTTACGGTGCGTTTCTGACTGGCCGATGGACCGAATGCCTGGAAACGACCGAATTGCGGGTCTTTCTGGTTGCGCGGGATTAATGGCGTGCCGTGTGATATGCCCCTCACCCTAACCCTCTCCCCGCTCGCGGGGCGAGGGGACGTGCCCTGCGAGAGGTTGGCGAGGGACGGAGAGGTTGCGGCATATCCCCTTCGCCCCGCAGGCGGGGGTCCGAAGGACGGGTCGAGACCCGTGGCTCGACCCCGGTCGGTGCCGGCAGGCGGATGAGGGGCAAATTCCACGGAACGAGTTTGATGAAGGGCGCCCTACAACCGGTCGACCATTTCTGACCGTTTTTGCAATGCTAGGTAGATTAACGATCAAGCTCCGCTGCTTTTCGACACGTTCGACCGATGTCATCAGAATTTTACATTTAATATCAAACACATAAACTGTCACAAATGTTTCACCGATTTGACATAAAAGGACGAGGCTTAAAGCGTTAAGAGAGTCCCGCCGATGAAAAAAGGCACTGCGAGGGCCTCTCTAAAGGCCGCACTCACACAAGCCCAAATGCCGGGAGATTTCTAATGAACACCTTCAAGCTCACCGTTGCCGCGCTCGCTGCAACTGCTGCTTTCGCTGGCGCTGCCGTCGCCCGCGACCAAATTCAGGTTGCTGGTTCGTCCACCGTCCTGCCTTACGCAAAGATCGTTGCCGAGTCCTTCGGCGAAACCTTCACCAACTTCAAGACGCCGGTCGTTGAATCCGGCGGCACGGGCGCTGGTCTGAAGGAATTCTGCAAGGGCGTCGGCGAAGACACCATCGACGTTGCAAACGCTTCGCGTCCGATCAACAAGAACGAAGCCGAAGCCTGCAAGGCTGCCGGCGTGACCGACATCCAGGAAGTCAAGATCGGTTATGACGGCATCGTCTTCGCAACCGACGCTTCCAACCCGGATGTTGCCTACGTTCCTGCAGACATCTACAAGGCCCTCGCAGCCCAGGTCGTCGTCGACGGCAAGCTCGTTGCCAACCCTTACAAGAAGTGGTCGGAAGTCAACCCGAAGCTTCCCGCTGTTGATATCGCTGCCTATATCCCGGGCGAAAAGCACGGCACCCGCGAAGTCTTCGAACAGAACGTTCTCGCCGCCGGCTGCAAGGCTTCTGGTGCTGTCGACGTCATCGCCAAGGAAATCTCCGACAAGGCTGCCCAGGGCAAGGCTTGCGTCGCAGTTCGCAAGGACGGCGCTGCAGTCGACATCGACGGCGACTATCCGGAAACCCTCGCACGCATCGCCGCCAACAAGACCGGCGTCGGCGTATTCGGCCTTTCCTTCTATGAAAACAACGCCGACAAGCTCAAGGTTGCCAGCGTCAACGGCATCGTTCCGTCGACCGAAACCATCGCCAACGGCACCTACCCCGTTTCCCGCCCGCTGTTCTTCTACGTCAAGAAGGCGCATCTCGGCGCCGTTCCGGGCCTGAAGGAATACGTCAACTTCTTCGTATCCGACCAGATGATCGGCCCTGACGGCCCGCTCGCTGAGTACGGCCTGGTTGCCGCTCCGGATGCCGAACGCGACGCGATCCGCAAGGACGTCGAAGCCGGTAAGTCCATGTAATGACTTTGCCGGCGCGGTGTTTCAAAACCCGCGCCGGCATTGCCTTATCCCCTAGCGCGCCGGCCTTTCCGCTGCCGCAGGGTTGAATTCATTCCGCATGATTGGAAGCCGAAGGCAGGCTGATGAAGCTGCTGGGCTTTGGGGGCTACGGGCCTGGGGACGTAACGAATGAGCACATCCATCATACTTTTGTGCCTTGTGGTGATCGGTGCCGCCGCCTATCTGGTCGCGCGCAGCCGGGCCACGGCCCTTGCCGGCGGCAGATCCTCGGCATTGCATTCACGGCCGGCCTATTACGGCGCCTATGCGGCGATCTGGGCAGTTCTTCCCGCCCTCATCGTCCTCTGCGTCTGGCTCTCGGTCAGCCCCGGCATCATCCAGTCCTCGGTTCGCAGCGCTTTCCCCGCCGACGTCAAGGCGCAAGCCGCCGTCGAACAGGATCTCGGCTATTCCATGGTGGCAACGGTTGCCCGCGGCCTGACGATGCTGACATCAGATGAAACCGCAGCGGTCGCCGGCGATCCGGCGGCACTCCAGGCCAAGCTCAGCGAAAAGGGCGTGCCGCTTGCCGGCCAACCCCAGCCTTACATGCTCGACGCCGCCAAGAAGCTTAACACCATGAGCATGACGAGCCGCCTTGCCATGACGGCGGTCGTCTTCATTCTCGCCGTTGCCGGCGCCTTCTACGCGCTGCGCGCCATCGCGCCCCGCTTCCGCGCCCGCAATCGCGTCGAACGCGTCATGCTCTGTGGCCTGCTGCTCGCCTCGTCGATCGCCATCCTGACGACGATCGGCATCGTACTGTCGATGCTGTCGGAGGCCGCGCGCTTCTTTGCCGCCGTTCCCGCCGCCGACTTCTTCTTCGGCACCGTCTGGGATCCGCGTTTTGCCGGCGCCGGCAGCTCGTCGTTCGGCCAGTTCGGCCTCATCCCGCTGTTGCTCGGCACGCTCTATATCGGTCTGGTCGCCATGCTGGTCGCCGTGCCGGTCGGGCTCTTCGCCGCCATCTACATGGCCGAATACGCCTCGCCGAAGGTGCGCGGGGTCGCCAAGCCGCTGCTCGAAGTGCTCGCCGGCATTCCGACGATCGTCTACGGCTTCTTCGCGCTCGTCACCGTCGGCCCGTTCCTGCGCGATTTCTCCGCGCAGATCAGCGGCCTGCTCTCCGGCAACTACACCAACTTCATTCAGGCGCAGAGCGTTCTGACCGCCGGTATCGTTATGGGCATCATGCTGATCCCCTACGTCTCCTCGCTGTCGGACGACATCATCACCGCCGTGCCGCGGGCGCTGCGTGACGGTTCGCTCGGTCTTGGCGCCACGCGCTCCGAAACCATCAAGAAGGTGGTCTTGCCGGCAGCCCTTCCCGGCATCGTCGGCGCATTGTTGATGACGGCCTCGCGCGCCATCGGCGAAACCATGATCGTCGTGCTGGCCGCCGGTGTCGCCGCGCGCATCCAGATCAATCCCTTCGAGCCGATGACGACGGTGACCGTCAAGATCGTCAACCAGCTGACCGGCGACCTCGAGTTCACCTCGCCGCAGACGCTGGTTGCCTTCGCCCTTGGCATCACGCTGTTCTGCATCACGCTTTGCCTCAACATCTATGCGCTCTACATCGTGCGCAAATACCGGGAGCAGTACGAATGACGGATATTGTTTCTCCCACAACAGGCGTCACCGTCTCCAAGGCGCCAGCGCGCCGCGATATCGGCATCAAGCGTCGCTACGCCGCCGAGCGCCGGTTCCAGGCCTATGGCATCGCTGCCATCACCTTCGGTCTCGTCTTCCTGTTCATCCTGCTGTGGACGGTGATCGGCAAAGGCTACACCGCCTTCCAGCAGACGGCGATCACCCTGCCGATCGAATTTACCGAGAAGACGATCGACCCTAACAATAAGCGTGCGACCGACCCTTCGGTGCTGATTGCCGCCAACTATCCGGTCCTGCTGCGCGACGCGATCGTCAAGCAGCTGAACATCAATGCTTCAAGCCGTCCCGACGTGCGTGATGCATCCGCCATGCTCTCCAAGGGTGCGCCGGTCCAGCTGCGCGACATGGTCGTCGCCGATCCGTCGATCATCGGCAAGACGGTCAACGTCACCGTGCTCGCCGACGCCAACGTCGATAGCGCCAACAAGGGCCAGATCGACCTTTCGGCCGATGAGAAGAACCGCAAGGTCAACGACAAGCAGGTCGGCTGGATGAACGAGCTGAAGGCGAGCGGCGCTCTCAGCAAGCAGTTCAACACCGGCCTCTTCGTCAACGGCAACTCCAGCCGTCCGGAAGCTGCGGGCCTTGGCGTTGCCCTCATCGGCTCGCTCTACCTGATGCTGATCGTGCTGGTGCTCGCTCTGCCGATCGGCGTGGCCGCCTCGATCTATCTCGAGGAGTTTGCGCCGAAGAACAAGCTGACGGACCTGATCGAGGTCAACATCAACAACCTCGCCGCGGTGCCTTCGATCGTCTACGGTCTGCTCGGCCTTTCCGTCTTCATCAACTTCATCGGCTTGCCGCGTTCGGCTTCGCTGGTCGGCGGCCTGGTGCTGACGCTGATGACCCTGCCGACGATCATCATCGCCACCCGCGCCGCCCTGCGCGCCGTGCCGCCGTCGATCCGCGCCGCAGCCCTCGGCCTCGGCGCCTCGAAGATGCAGATGGTCTTCCACCATGTTCTGCCGCTTGCCATGCCCGGCATCCTCACCGGCACGATCATCGGCCTGGCGCACGCGCTCGGCGAAACCGCGCCGCTACTCCTGATCGGCATGGTCGCCTTCGTCGCCAATGCGCCGACGACGCCGCTCGATCCCTCGACGGCTCTGCCCGTGCAGGTCTATATGTGGGCGAACGAGGCGGAACGCGCCTTCGTCGAGCGTACTTCGGGTGCCATCATCGTCCTGCTCCTGTTCCTGATCGTCATGAACATGGGCGCCATCCTCTTGCGTCGTCGCTTCGAGCGCCGCTGGTAAACGGAGTTAAGATCATGAACATGTTGACCGAAGCTGCAGTTGAAAAGGCGCTGGATCAGAAGATGAGCACCGTCCCTTATAAGATGATCGGCCAGGACGTCTCGGTTTACTACGGCGAAAAGCGCGCGCTTTTCGACGTGAACCTGAACATCCGCGAAAACACCGTCACCGCATTGATCGGCCCGTCCGGCTGCGGCAAGTCGACCTTCCTGCGGAGCCTCAACCGCATGAACGACACGATCGACGGCTGCCGCGTCACCGGCAAGATCACCCTTGATACCGACGATATCTATGATCCCGATATCGACGTCGTCGAACTTCGTGCCCGCGTCGGCATGGTCTTCCAGAAGCCGAACCCGTTCCCGAAGACGATCTATGAAAACGTCTCCTACGGCCCGCGCATCCATGGTCTGGCCAAGTCGAAGGCCGATCTCGACCAGATCGTCGAGACCAGCCTGCAGCGCGCCGGCCTCTGGAACGAGGTCAAGGACCGCGTGCATGAATCCGGCACCGGCCTGTCGGGCGGTCAGCAGCAGCGCCTCTGCATTGCGCGCGCCGTCGCCGTCAGCCCCGAAGTTATCCTGATGGACGAGCCCTGCTCGGCGCTCGACCCGATCGCCACCGCCAAGGTCGAGGAACTGATCCACGAACTGCGCGAGAACTACACGATCGTCATCGTCACCCACTCCATGCAGCAGGCGGCGCGCGTCTCGCAGCGCACCGCCATGTTCCACCTCGGCAATCTGGTCGAGGAGAACGACACCGACAAGATGTTCACCAATCCCGACGATCCGCGCACCCAGGACTACATCATGGGTCGCTTCGGCTGATTTTGGCGACACCAAGCCTTCCCGTTATTCGAGGACAAAGCCCATGGCATCGACACATATTTTTTCTGCCTATGATGATGATCTGAAATTCCTGTCCAGGCGGATTTCCGAAATGGGCGGCCTGGCCGAGCAGATGGTCAGCGAGGCCGTCCGGGCGCTCGTCAATGGCGATACCGCGCTGGCGCAGAAGGTCATATCAGACGATGTGATACTCGATCACGCGGAGCGCGAAATCGGCGACAAGGCGATCGTCACCATCGCCCGCCGTCAGCCGATGGCCTCGGACCTGCGTGAAATCATGGGTTCGATCCGTATTGCCGCCGACCTCGAACGCGTCGGCGACCTCGGCAAGAACACCGCCAAGCGCGTCATCGCCGTGCAGAGCACCGGCGTTCCCCGCAAGCTCGCCCGCGGTCTCGAGCATCTGTCCGAGCTGGCGCTTGTCCAGCTCAAGGAAGTGCTCGACGTCTACACGACGCGCGCCGCCGACAAGGCCAATGCGATCCGTGAACGCGACAACGAGATCGACGCGATGTACACCTCGCTGTTCCGCGAGCTCTTGACCTACATGATGGAAGATCCGCGCAACATCACCAGCTGCACGCATCTTCTGTTCTGCGCCAAGAACATCGAGCGCATCGGCGACCACGCCACCAACATCGCCGAGACGATCTATTACATGGCAACCGGCGCACAGCCGGAAGGCGACCGTCCGAAGGACGATAGCGCCAACACCGTCGGCGCGGTGACCGAATAACCGCCCGGACCCGTCAATTGCGTGCGCGCCCGTCCGGGGCGCGCAAAGAGGTCGCAGCCAATTTTCTGATTTTGCGCAGGATGCATTGCTTAAATCACCCCTGGTTTAAGGATCATGCGCGAGGAGACCGACACGCATGATCCCGAGAGTTGCAGTTGTTGAAGACGAGGAGGCGCTCAGCGTGCTTCTTCGCTACAATCTCGAAGCGGAAGGCTTCGAGGTCGATACCATCCTTCGTGGCGACGAAGCCGAAATCAGGCTTCAGGAACGCACGCCCGACCTTCTCATCCTCGATTGGATGCTGCCCGGCGTCTCCGGCATCGAGCTTTGCCGGCGCCTGCGCATGCGGCCGGAAACCGAGCGCCTGCCGATCATCATGCTGACGGCGCGGGGCGAAGAGAGCGAACGGGTCCGTGGGCTTTCCACAGGGGCCGACGATTATGTCGTCAAGCCGTTCTCGACCCCGGAACTCGTCGCCCGCGTCAAGGCGATGCTGCGCCGCGCCCGCCCCGAGGTACTGTCGACCGTGCTGAAATGCGGCGATATCGAACTCGACCGCGAAACCCATCGCGTCCACCGCAAGAGCCGCGAAGTCCGCCTCGGCCCCACCGAATTCCGCCTGCTGGAATTCCTGATGTCGTCGCCGGGCCGGGTCTTCTCCCGCTCGCAGCTCTTGGATGGCGTCTGGGGCCACGACATCTATGTCGACGAACGCACCGTCGACGTCCATGTCGGCCGCCTGCGCAAGGCGCTGAACTTCTCCAACATGCAAGACGTCATCCGCACCGTCCGTGGCGCCGGTTATTCGATGGAAGCCTGAGGGGTTTCTGCGGAAGCGTCGCGAGCGCGGATGGCTGCCCCTTGCATGTTCAATTCGCACTAATTGTTGGATGATTGGTGTGCGCTCCGGCGGATGGCCATCCGCCGGAGCGCGGACGGCCGGGACCGCAAGCCCCTTGGCTAGAACCGGGGATGAGATTGGTCCGGCCGTCCTCGCGTTTGTCCTGAACAGATGATGGGGAGCAAGT
>NZ_JH719395.1:4159185-4394045 GCF_000271845.1 Rhizobium leguminosarum bv. trifolii WSM2297
TTCGCGCCGGCAGGCCCGCACCCCGGCGTGCACTCTACATGGCCGCCTTGTCGGCTTGTCGCTACAATCCCGCTCTTGCTCGTTTCGCAGACACACTCAAAGCCACAGGAAAACCACCCAAGGTGATCCTAGTCGCCGTCATGCGCAAACTTCTCGTTCTCGCTAACTGCCTCTTAGCTCAGGACCGCCTCTGGACCCCAAATCCGCCTTGACAACCAACACAGATTCTCATCCGG
Source organism: Rhizobium leguminosarum bv. trifolii WSM2297 (assembly GCF_000271845.1). Next base: position 4,159,422 of record NZ_JH719395.1, read on the forward strand.
CTGCCGCCACCTTCTCCCCGTAAACGGGGCGAAGGGGATATGCCGTAGCCTCTCCGTCCCCTCACACCCTTTTATATGGCGCGTCCCTTCCTGCTCGTGGGGCCGCCAGGGAGACGTACCCAAAGCAGCGTGGAGATGGACGAAGCCGGTGCGGCATGTCCCTTCGCCCCGCGTGCGGGGAGAAGGTGGCGGCAGCCGGATGAGGGGCCGGTCCCGACGATCTCTACCCACAAAAAAACGGGCCGCTCGGCCCGTTTTCGCATTTCCAGGGATGATGTCGCCCGCTCAGCTCGCCCGGGCTGCCGCCCGGCGGCGTTCATTGATCGGCTGGTAGGCAAGTTTCTGATGGTAGCCGCAATAGGGCGAATTGTCGGGGGATTCGCAGCCGCAGAAATGGAAGTCATCCTTCAGCGGATCGCCGACCGGCCACTTGCAGGTGCGTTCGGTCAGTTCCGTCAGCCCGAGGCGGCGCGAGATCGGCACGACCACGTTGCCCTTCGGCACGTATTCCATTTCCTCGACCGTTTCGATCTCGATCTCTTCCTTCAGCATCGTTGCGCCCTGCTGGCGGGTAACGGTGCGGGTGGTGATCCGCGAGGCGTAATTCGGTGCGCGCGGCGCCGATGTATTGCGTTTCGGCGTGCGCGCCGTGGCGGCGGTGCCGCCGGCCTTGGCGCGGCCCGGAAGGCTCAGCCTGTGTACTTTGCCGATAACAGCGTTTCTGCTGACACCGCCAAGTTGCGCCGCGATCTGGCTGGCGCTCAGTCCTTCGGCCCAAAGCTTCTTGAGTTTCTCGACCCGCTCGTCTGTCCAGTTCATGCCCTGTCTCCACCTTTTGCGTTGGTGATGGCAGAATCCCTCACCGTTGTCCCGGACGTGTCCGAAACAAGAAACGCTTGATCAATTTTGGTGACTAGTTCCGCCGCATGCAGTCTAGTAATTGAACTTTAACCTAGTGTGAGGCTGACTCCCTGACAAGAGTCGCGGGAATCCGGATGAATCGAATTCGTAGTTTTCCCCAACTTGCTGCCCCTGCGTGGCATTTCTGCAATATTGCCTGTTGAAGGTCTGAGATGCCGCTGTACAAGCTTGCTGCATCCGCTAAGGGCGCAGTTTTGTTGACATTGCAGCGCGAAAAGGAAATAGTACCGCTCGCCGCCGCAAGGCGGCATTTTTGATTTTTCGGGCCTGGTTTTCTTAGCCGGAGTCCTGAGCTTGAACAACGCTGACCGGGAGACCGCGCCATGGCCGAAGCCGCGCCGCTTTATGACACCTATTCTCGTGCCCCGCTGCGGTTCGAGCGAGGCGAGGGCGTGTGGCTGATCACCGAAGGCGGCGAGCGTTATCTCGATTTCGGCGCCGGCGTCGCCGTCACCTCCGTCGGCCATAGCAACCCACATGTGGTCGCAGCGCTGAAGGAGCAGGCCGACAAGGTCTGGCACCTCTCCAACATCTATGAGATCCCCGGCCAGGAGCGCCTGGCCAAGCGGCTCACGGACGCCACCTTCGCCGACAAGGTGTTCTTCACCAATTCAGGCGCCGAGGCGCTCGAATGCGCGATCAAGACGGCGCGCCGCTATCAGTTTTCCAAGGGCCATCCCGAGCGCTTCCATATCATCACCTTCGAAGGCGCCTTCCACGGACGGACGCTGGCGACGATCGCCGCCGGCGGCCAGGAAAAATATCTCGAAGGTTTCGGCCCCAAGGCGCCGGGTTTCGACCAGGTGGCGTTCGGCGATATCGACGCGGTCCGCGCCGCGATCACCGAGGCGACGGCTGCTATCCTCATCGAGCCGGTACAGGGCGAGGGCGGTGTGCGTCCTGCCACTCCCGAGTTCATGAAGGCGTTGCGCCAGCTCTGCGACGAACACGGCCTGCTGCTGATCCTCGACGAGGTCCAGACCGGGGTCGGGCGCACCGGCAGGCTCTTTGCCCATGAATGGTCGGGCGTCACCCCTGATATCATGGCGGTTGCCAAGGGCATAGGCGGCGGTTTCCCGCTCGGCGCCTGCCTTGCCACATCAGAGGCCGCCTCCGGCATGAAGGCCGGCACGCACGGTTCGACCTATGGCGGCAATCCGCTCGCCATGGCCGTCGGCAGCGCCGTGCTCGACATTATTCTCGCCGATGGCTTCCTCCAGCAGGTGCGCGACGTCGCACTCGTCTTCCGCCAGGGGCTGGCCTCGCTGAAGGATCGTTATCCCGATGTGATCGAGGATATCAGAGGCGAGGGGCTGCTGCTTGGCATCAAGGCGGCGGTTCCCTCTGCCGACCTGTTGCAGGCGATCCGCGCTGCGCATCTGCTCGGCGTGCCCGCCGGCGACAACGTCATCCGCCTTCTTCCGCCGCTCGTCGTCACCGCCGAGGAAGCCCGCGAGGGCCTTGCCCGCATCGAGCGCGCTGCCGAAAGCATCCGCGCCTCCAAGGTCAAGAAAACGGCTTGAAAGGATTGCCGCCTCCGGGCGGCACGACAGGTAAGAACATGGCTCCTAAACATTTCCTCGATCTCTCGGCGGTCACATCAGCCGATCTCAGAACCATCATGAACGATGCGCTCGCCCGCAAGCAGGCCTTCAAGGCCGGCAAGGGCGACAAGCCGCTCGCTGGCAAGATGCTGGCGATGATCTTCGAGAAGCCGTCGACGCGCACCCGCGTCTCCTTCGACGTCGGCATGCGCCAGCTCGGCGGCGAAACGCTGTTCCTGTCCGGCACCGAGATGCAGCTCGGCCGCGCCGAGACGATCGGCGACACCGCCAAGGTGCTGTCGCGTTATGTCGATGCGATCATGATCCGCACCACCGAGCATTCCAGGCTCAAGGAGCTTGCCGAGCATGCGACCGTGCCTGTGATCAATGCGCTGACCGATGACACCCATCCCTGCCAGATCATGGCCGATATCATGACCTTCGAGGAGCACCGCGGCCCGATCAAGGGCAAGACCATCGCCTGGACCGGCGACGGCAACAATGTGCTGCATTCGCTGGTCGAGGGGGCCGCCCGCTTCGGCTACCGCATGAACATGGCCGTCCCCCTTGGCTCGGAGCCCAAGGATCACTATCTGAACTGGGCCCGCAATGAGGGCGCCGAAATCATGCTCTGCCATGATGCCGACCGTGCGGTCGAAGGCGTCGATTGCGTGGTGACCGATACCTGGGTCTCCATGAATCAGGAACATCGGGCCCGGGGTCACAATGTCTTCCAGCCTTACCAGGTCAACGCGGCCTTGATGGCCAAGGCCGGCAGTGATGCATTGTTCATGCATTGCCTGCCCGCTCATCGCGGTGAGGAAGTGACGGATGAGGTGATCGACGGTCCGCAATCCGTGGTCTTCGATGAAGCGGAAAACCGTCTTCATGCGCAGAAGTCGATTCTTGCTTGGTGCCTGGGCGCGATCTGAACCATAATCGGATGCCGCGAGTCTTAGACCCGCGGCCGCGCGAGCGAAGGGCACGCTGACCCATCGCTCCGAAAACTAGGAGTAAAGCCATGGCAGAAGCTGCAGCCGCCCTCGGCCAGTTCGATTTCGCCGGCGATGACCATGTCGTCCCTTTTCAGGTGGAGGGTCTGGATGTGCGCGGCCGCGCCGTCCAGCTCGGCCCGATGCTCGATGCCATCCTCGAGCGCCATCATTATCCCGCCCCGGTCGCCCGGCTGCTGGCCGAAGTCGTCGTCCTGACGGTGCTGCTCGGCACCTCGCTGAAGTTCGACGGCAAGTTCACGGTGCAGACCAAGGGCGATGGCCCGGTCGATCTACTCGTCGCCGATTTCTCGACGCCGGAAAATGTCCGCGCCTATGCCCGTTTCGACCAGGCGCTGCTCAACAAGGCGGTTGCATCAGGCGAGACCGAGCCGGAGCAACTGCTCGGCCGGGGCGTGCTCGCTTTCACCATCGACCAGGGCAAGTTCGGCCAACCCTACCAGGGCATCGTCGAGCTCGACGGCACCACGCTCGAGGAGATCGCCGGCGTCTATTTCCGCCAGTCGGAGCAGATCCCGACGCGCGTGCGGCTGGCTGCGGCCGAACTCTTCGATCGTGACGATGCCGGCAAGCCGCGCCATCGCTGGCGGGCAGGCGGCCTCGTCGCCCAGTTCCTGCCGGAAGCGCCGGAGCGGATGCGCCGGCCCGATCTCCACGGCGGCGACGGCGACACCGGCAGCCGCCCGCATGGCGAGGACGATGCCTGGCTCGAAGCCCGTTCGCTGGTCGAGACCATCGACGCCGATGAACTCACCGACCCGCTTGTCGGCACCGAACGGCTGCTGTTTCGCCTGTTCCACGAGCGGGGCGTGCGCGTCTACGAACCGCGGGCGGTTTTCGACCGCTGCAGCTGTTCGCGCGACAAGATCAAGGGCGTGCTGAAAGGCTTCACCGCCGAGGAGATCGAAGCCAGCCAGGAGAATGGCGAGATATCAGTCACCTGCGAATTCTGCTCGACCACCTACCGCTTCGAGCCGGTCGAGCTTCAACCGGCCGAATAGCTCCCGGCGGCGCGCCGAAAACTGCCCCTCACCCTAACCCTCTCCCCGTAAAAACGGGGCGAGGGGACGTGCCAAACGCAATGTTTAGATGGAATAAGCCGGTGCGGCATATCCCCTTCGCCCCGCAAGCGGGGAGAAGGTGCCGGCAGGCGGATGAGGGGCAGGTATCGAGGCTACGCCTCAGTTCAACACCCGCAGCAGCCCCGGTGAATCCAGCGAGAAGGCCGGGATGTCGACATCGAACATCTCGCCTTCGTCCGTTTCCATCTGGTAATGGCCGAACATCAGCCCTGAGGGCGTGTCGAGCGGGCAGCCGGAGGAATATTCGTAGGTGTCGCCGGGGCTGAGCCGCGGCTGTTCGCCGACGACGCCCGGACCGGTCACCTCATCCACCTGGCCGTTCTGGTCGGTGATGTTCCAGTAGCGGTTGACCAGGCGAACGGCGACGCCGGAATTGTTGCTGATGACAATCCGGTAACCCCAGACATAGCGATCGTCTTCCGGATCGGATTGCTCCTCCAGATAAAACGGTTCGACGACGACTTCGATCTCTCTCGTGAGGGCGCGATACATGCCTTGCACCTTAGTCAAGATATGTTACCCGTATCTTATAAAGAGGCCCTGTCCGTCAAGAAACGGAACGTTGATCAGCGATGAAACAGCTATGATCGAAGGGTTTTCGATCGTTAAGCCTAATTGTCAGTGTTAATTTTACTTCGGAACGCCGGCGCGGGCGAACTTGTTCCCTGACCGGCAGTGGCCGAACCGCAAATGAGCCCGGCCACTATTCTCTGCTGTCAGGCCGAAACCTTGGCAAGCGCCTTGGCGAAATCCTCGATCAGGTCGTCGGTATCCTCGATGCCGGCCGAAAGGCGGACCGTGCCCGGCGAGATGCCGAGTTCGGCGCGCGCCTCGTCCGTCAGGTTTTTGTGCGTCGTCGTCGCCGGATGGGTGATCAGGCTCTTGCTGTCGCCGAGATTGTTGGAAATCTTGACGATATCGAGCGCGTTCTGCAGCGCAAAGGCCGCGTCCTTGCCTCCCTTCAGCTCGAAGGCGACCAGCGTCGAGCCGCCGGTCATCTGCTTGGCGACGATATCGGCCTGCGGATGGTCCTTGCGGCCGGGATAGATCACCTTGGCGACCTTGTTCTGTTCGGCCAGGAAGTCGGCGATCTTCGCCGCATTCTCGGTCTGCTGGCGCACACGCAGCGGCAGCGTCTCGATGCCCTTCAGCAGCGTCCAGGCATTGAACGGCGACATGGCCGGGCCGGTATGGCGGAAATAGTCGTGCAGGTTCTCGTCGATCCACTCCTTGTCGGCCAGCACGACGCCGCCGAGGCAGCGACCCTGGCCGTCAATGTGCTTGGTGGCGGAATAGACGACGATATGGGCGCCGAGTTCCAACGGCTTCTGGAAGAGCGGCGTGGCAAAGACGTTGTCGACGACGACCTTGGCGCCGACCTGGTTGGCGAGCTTGGCGACGCCTGCGATATCGACCACCTCGAGCGTCGGGTTGGTCGGGCTTTCCAGGAAGAACACCTTGGTGTTCGGCCGGATCGCCTTTTCCCAGTTGGCGAGATCGCGTCCGTCGACCAGCGTGCATTCGATGCCGTATTTCGGCGCCAGGGTTTCGACGACCCAGCGGCAGGAGCCGAAGAGGGCACGCGCAGCAACGATATGGTCGCCCGCCTTGACCTGGCAGAGGATCGCAGCAGAGACGGCCGCCATGCCGGAGGCGGTGGCGCGGGCGTCTTCCGCACCTTCAAGCATGCACATGCGTTTTTCGAACATGTCGTTGGTGGGGCTGCCGTAGCGGGCGTAGATGTAGCCGTCCGTCTCGCCCTTGAAGCGGGCTTCGGCCGCTTCCGACGTCTCGTAGACGAAGCCCTGCGTGAGATAGATTGCCTCGGACGTTTCGCCATACTGCGAACGCAAGGTTCCGCCGTGGACGAGTTGGGTTGCCGGGCGCCAGATCTTGCTCATGCCATCACCTTCACATAACAAAAAAACCGGCCGCAAAAGCAGACCGGTTTCAACCCGGTCTTTTTAGCCACTTGTTTAACGTGGCTGCAAGCCGACCGGCCAAATCACCACGGGATAATTCTGCAATACTGCTGTTAGCTGCTTGCGTCAATTCCCCGAGTTTGGTTTTGTCGGCGGCAAAATGATGGATGGGGCATGATGGCTCGTGAAACGGGAATTCTGGCGGACCGCGCGATCTCGGCGCTGTTTGAAACGGGGCGTCTGCTCTCCGAGCGGGAGCTGGACCGCGACCAGATCCAGCCGGCAAGCCTCGATCTCCGCCTGGGCGCCAAGGCCTTTCGCGTGCGTGCCAGCTTCATGCCGGGGCCTTCGCATCTGGTGTCGGATAAGCTCGACCGGCTGAGCCTGCATGTGATCGACCTCTCGGAAGGGGCGGTGCTCGAAACCGGCTGCGTCTATATCGTGCCGCTGATGGAGAGCTTGGCGCTGCCGGCCGACATGTCGGCCTCGGCCAACCCGAAGAGCTCGACCGGCCGGCTCGATATTTTCACCCGCGTCATCACCGATTACGCCCAGGAGTTCGACAAGATCCCATCCGGTTATTCCGGCCCGCTCTATCTCGAAATCAGCCCGCGCACCTTCCCGATCGTCGTGCGCCGCGGCTCGCGCCTGTCGCAGATCCGCTTCCGCACCGGCCATGCCCTGCTCAGTGAGCCGGAGCTGCTGAAGCTGCATGAAAGCGAGACGCTGGTGGCGAGCAAACTGCCGAACGTCTCCGGCGGCGGCATCGCGCTGTCGATCGATCTCGCCGGCGATGAAGACGGCCTGATCGGCTATCGCGGCAAACACCACACCGCCGTCGTCGATGTCGACAAGAAGGACCAGCACGACATCTTCGATTTCTGGGAACCGCTCTATAGCCGCGGCCGCAACGAGCTGATCCTCGATCCCGACGAATTCTATATTCTGGTCTCGCGCGAAGCTGTGCATGTGCCGCCGGATTATGCCGCCGAGATGACCCCGTTCGATCCGCTGGTCGGCGAGTTCCGCGTCCACTATGCCGGCTTCTTCGATCCGGGCTTCGGCCACGCCCCGGCCGGCGGCCGCGGCAGCCGCGCCGTGCTCGAAGTGCGCAGCCACGAAGTCCCCTTCATCCTCGAAGACGGCCAGATCGTCGGCCGCCTGGTCTACGAACACATGCAGGAAAAACCCGCCAGCCTCTACGGCTCCGGCCTCGGCTCCAACTACCAGGCCCAGGGCCTGAAACTCTCGAAGCACTTCCGTATCTGAGGCGCAGCGCACGGGGCGACTTGACAGCGCCCCCCATCTGTTGGAAATCTCAGCGCATCGCGGGTGTAGCTCAATGGTAGAGCAGCAGCTTCCCAAGCTGAATACGAGGGTTCGATTCCCTTCACCCGCTCCAGCTGCTTCACTCCCTTACAAACTGAGATCTCATTCCGCTTCGGTGGAGGTCGCAATGCGCTTGACCGCATCAGTCGCGGTTTCGAGCACGCGTTCCGACATGCCTTGGTCAGTCATGATGCGAGAGATGGTTACGGCGCCCACCATCAGCGACAGGATGACCATGGCTTTGTCATGGGGTTTCGAGCCATCCGGCGCTGGGATCAATTCGTCGAGAATCTGAAGATGAGCTTCGATGCCACTCTGGAATGGAGCGCGCACCTCTTCGCTCAGACGTGCCGCGTCGGACCCGAGCGCCGCCAAAGGGCAACCATCGCCTTTCTCCTCCCGGTGGCCCGGAGAAAGATAGAGGTCGACAACCGCTTCAAGCGGATCGGGACTTCCAGCGGCAACCCTTGACCATCGGCGGACCGCGCTCTCCATGGCTCGCCCGGATGCGAGCGCCACAAGATCGTCCTTCGATTCGAACTGCTTGTAGAACCCGCCTTGAGTGAGGCCGGCACCTTTCATCAGATCCTTCAGCCCGATGCCGTCGAAGCCATGCTCCCGGAAGAGGCGGCTTGCGACATTGATCACCGTTTCACGATTGGCCTCGGCTTGAGCGCGACTGACTCTCATAGCGATCTCCAATTAGATTTCATTTGACATCTATACGACAAATAGAGTTAGATCGCAATCTAAATAAATAGCTGCGCCCGTCAAGAAGGGTTACTGACATGAACCGCAAAATTCTCCTCGCCTCGTTCGGCCTTCTGGCGGCCGCCGGCGCCACGACGTTCGTCTTTGCCGCCAAGTCTTCGGACGCAAGCGCGCCGGCCGCCGATCCCCGATCAGCAACGCCCTTCGTCAAGTTGGTGGAAGCAAAGAGGCCGGAGAGCGCCGAACGCAGCTTCACCGGCACCATCGCCGCTCGGGTGCAAAGCAATCTTGGTTTTCGTGTGCCCGGCAAGATCGTGCAGCGCTATGTGGACGTCGGTGTGCAGGTCAAGGCCGGTCAGCCGCTGATGCGCATCGACGAGACCGATCTGCGCCTCGCACTGACGGCGAAACGAAACGCCGTCGCTGCGGCTGAGGCTGTGCTGACCCAGGCGCAAGCAGATGAGAGACGTTACGCCGCTTTGGTGAAAAACGGATTGGCCGCGACGCCGCAGCGCTACGAGCAAGCCAAGGCAGCGCTTGACACCGCGACTGCGCAGCTTGCCGCGGCGCAAGCGGACGCCAAGGTCGCGGAAAACGAGGCCGCCTATTCCGTCCTCGTTGCCGACACCGATGGAACGGTCGTCGAAACGCTCGGCGAGCCGGGGCAAGTGGTGACGGCGGGCCAAACCGTGGTCCGGCTCGCACAGGCGGGCCCGCGTGAAGCGCTGGTCTGGATGCCGGAATTCCTCAGGCCGCAGCTCGGCGAGACGGCCGATGCCAGCATCTACGGAAACGAAAGCCGGCAGGACAAGGCGCGGCTTCGGCAGATCTCCGACGCCGCCGATCCGCAAACCCGCACCTATGAGGCGCGCTGGGTGCTGGATGGCGCCGCAGCGTCGGCGCCGCTGGGGGCGACGGTGACGATCAGGATTTCCAGCAACAGCGGCCAATCGCATGCCGCGGTGCCAGTCGGCGCCGTATTGGACGATGGCAGCCGAACAGGCGTCTGGGTCTTCGACGAGAAATCTTCGACCGTCCACTTCCGGCAGGTGAAAATAGAGCAGCTGGGTGAGGAGGTCGCATTGGTTTCCAGCGTCAATGCAGGCGAGCCGGTCGTCGCTCTCGGCGCCCATCTGCTGCAGGACGGCGCCAGCGTGCGCACCAAGGCGGAACAGACAGAGGCGGCAAACTGATGAACTTCAATCTCTCCGCGCTCGCCGTTCGCGAGCGGGCCGTCACCCTGTTCTTCATCGTTCTGCTGGCCGCCGCCGGCGCCTATGCATTCGTCAAGCTTGGGCGCGCCGAGGACCCCTCCTTCACCATCAAGACCCTGACCGTGACATCCGTGTGGCCGGGCGCGACAGCGCGCGAAATGCAGGATCTGGTCGCCGAGCCGCTTGAAAAACGCCTCCAGGAACTCACCTGGTACGATCGTGTCGAAACGACAACGCGGCCAGGCTACGCCTTTTTGACCGTCACCTTGAAGGACAGTACGCCGGCAACGGCAGTCGAGGAGGAATTCTATCAGGCCCGGAAGAAGCTTGGAGACGAGGCCCGCAACCTGCCGCGGGGCGTGCTCGGTCCCTTTGTCAACGACGAGTATTCCGATGTCAGCTTCGGTCTTTATGCGCTGAAGGCCAAGGGCATGCCGATGCGCGAGCTGGTGCGCCAGGCGGAGGTGATCCGCCAGGATCTTCTGCATGTGCCTGGAGTCAAGAAGATCAACATCCTCGGAGAGCGGCCCGAACAAATCTTTGTCGAATTCTCCTATGTCAAGCTGGCCACCCTCGGCATTTCGGCACAGGACGTCGCGGCCGCCTTGCAGCGGCAAAACACCGTCACGCCGGCCGGATCGATCGATACGCGCGGCCCGCAGGTCTTCATTCGCTTCGATGGCGCCTATGACAGCCTCCAGGCGATCGCCGACACGCCGATCGCTGCGGCCGGGCGCACCTTGAAGCTCTCGGATTTTGCCGAAGTGCGGCGCGGTTATGAAGATCCGGCCACCTATCTCATTCGCCATGACGGCGAGCCCGCCATCATGCTTGCCGCGGTGATGCAACAGGGCTGGAACGGTCTGGACCTCGGCAAGGCGCTGGAAGAGAGATCCGCAGCGATCGCAAAGACCTTGCCGCTCGGCATGACGCTCGCCAAGGTCAGCGACCAGGCAGTCAACATCGAGGAAGCCGTCGGCGAGTTCATGCTGAAATTCGCCATGGCGCTCGGCGTCGTGTTGTTCGTCAGCCTCGTCAGCCTCGGTTGGCGCGTCGGCATCGTCGTGGCTCTGGCCGTTCCGCTCACACTTGCCGTCGTCTTCCTCATCATGCTGGAAACCGGCCGGTTCTTCGATCGCATCACGCTTGGTGCACTCATCCTGGCGCTCGGCCTTCTGGTCGACGACGCCATCATCGCCATCGAGGTGATGGTGGTGAAGATGGAAGAGGGCATGGATCGCATCAAGGCGGCCGCCTATGCCTGGAGCCATACCGCGGCCCCGATGCTGTCGGGCACACTCGTGACGATCATCGGTTTGATGCCGGTCGGCTTTGCCAGGTCAACCGCCGGCGAATATGCCGGCAACATCTTCTGGGTGGTGGGCTTTGCCCTGATCGTGTCCTGGATTGTCGCGGTGATCTTCACGCCCTATCTCGGGGTCAAGATGCTGCCGGCGATCAAGCCGGTCGAAGGTGGCCATCACGCCATCTACAACACCCCCAATTACCGGCGCCTGCGAGGGATTATCGAATTTACCGTGCGCCACAAGTTCGTCACATGTGCGGTGGTTGCCATCGCCATGGGGATCTCCGTGGTCGGCATGGGTGCGGTGAAAAAGCAGTTCTTCCCGACGTCGGACCGCCCCGAGGTCCTCGTCGAAGTTCGCATGCCCGAAGGCACGAGTATCGAGACGACGACGGCAACGGTCGAGAAGCTCGAAGGGTGGTTGCAGAAGCAGCCGGAGGCGAAGACCGTCACCAGCTATGTCGGTCAGGGCGCTCCCCGCTTCTTCTTTGCCATGGCGCCGGAATTGCCGGATCCGTCTTTCGCCAAGATCGTCGTGCTGACCCCTGACGCTCATACACGCGAGGACTTGAAGCTTCGGCTCCGCGCGGCCATTTCGGACGGCCTCACCCCTGAAGCCTATGTCCGCGTCACCCAGCTCGTCTTCGGTCCTTACACGCCGTTTCCGGTCGAGTTCCGGATCACCGGCCCGGATCCGGAGCAACTGTACCAGATTTCCGACAAAGCCCTCGCTATCATGAAGAGCGTGCCGGACGTGCGCCAGGCAAACCGTGATTGGGGCAACCGCACGCCCGTGCTGCGTTTCGTTCCCGACCAGGATCGGCTGAACCTGATCGGCCTGTCGCCGGCCGAGGCAGCCCAGCAGATGCAGTTGCTGCTGAGCGGAATTCCGAGTACCGAAGTTCGCGAAAATATCCGCAACGTGCCTGTCGTTGCACGCAGTGCCGGCGGCAACCGGCTTGATCCCTCACGATTGGCAGACTTCTCGCTGATGAGCCGGGATGGGCGGCAGGTCCCGCTCGATCAGATCGGCCACTCGGAAATCCGCTTTGAAGAACCGATCCTGAAACGCCGCGATCGAACGCCGGTCATTACGATCCGGTCCGATATCAACGAAGCGACACAGCCGCCGGAGGTCTCAGAGCAGGTCATGAAGGCGCTTCAGCCGCTGATTGCCTCGCTTCCCGTGGGATATCGGATTGAGATGGGCGGAAACATCGAGGAATCACTCAAGGCCAACAACGCCCTCGTCAAGATCTTCCCGGCGATGGTTGCCGCCATGCTGATCGTTATCGTGCTGCAGGTCCGTAGCCTGTCGACGATGACCATGGTCATGCTGACGGGGCCGCTCGGTCTTGCCGGGGCGGTTCCGGTCTTGCTGCTCTTCGACAAGCCTTTCGGCTTCAATGCCATTCTCGGATTGATCGGGCTGGCTGGAATCCTGATGCGCAACACCCTGATCCTGACGGAACAGATCAAGGAGAATAAGGCAGCCGGTCTCGACGATTATCACGCCGTCATCGAGGCGACGGTTCAGCGGACACGTCCGGTCATTCTGACCGCCCTTGCGGCCGTGCTTGCCTTCATACCTCTGACGCACTCGGTGTTCTGGGGGTCGATGGCCTACACGCTCATCGGTGGTACGGCAGTCGGCACAGTGATGATCCTGCTCTTCCTTCCCGCTCTCTACGCCACCTGGTTCCGCATCAAGCCGACGAAAAATGAAGATCATGAAAATCACCCGAAGGACGTGGAGTTACCGACGGCAATGGCTGCCGAGTGATGTTTTCCGGAGGCGGTCATGACTTTTGCGGATCCGATAGCAACTGACCTCGAGCAGTCGCGGACGCGGATACTCGAGGTGGCGGAAAGGTATTTTCGGCGGATCGGCTATCATAAGACGTCGGTCGCCGACATCGCCGCCGAACTCGGCATGAGCCGCGCCAATATCTATCGCTTCCCTCGAGGACGGCGATCAACAGCTCCGTCTGCGGGCTGGTGGTCAAAGAGGTTGCTGACATCGCTCTGGCGATCGCACGAACCGATGCGCCGACGAGCAAAAAGCTGGCGGATCTCTTGACCGCCATTCATGGGCACAGCGCGAGAAGGCTGGTGGAGGACAGACCCATGCACGAGTTGCTCGTCGCCGCCGCGGATGGAAGTTGGGCAACCATCAACGCCCATAATGAGCAGATCCTGGCAATCCTCAAAGCGCTTGTCCGCGAGGGTGTGCAGACAGGCGAGTTCAAGGTTGAAGACGCCGACGAAGCCGCGCGCGGCATCATCACCGCCTTCCTGCCGTTCTTCCATCCGGTTCTGGTCGAGCAGCGCGTTCAGGAGGGTGAGGCCACCGCAGTCAGCGTCCATGCCCAAATCCGCTTCATCCTGACAGCGCTCGGCACATCAGACCGCACGACGTCACCGAAAGAGATCAGCGTAATTTAGCGCTGCCGACCTTGCTCTTTCCGATAATGCCATTATCTAGCGCACTAGATAAAAGCACACTAGATGAAGCCATGTCGAACAACGAGATCACATCCCGCCGCGCGGTCGGCACCCAACTTTCGTTTGCGCTCTATGGCGCCGCCAATAGGATGGCGCGCCTTCACAAGCCATTTTTGCAGCCGCTCGGCCTGACTTTCCCGCAATACCTGGTGATGCTTGAACTTTATGGCGGTACGCCCCGCGCCGTTGGAGAGTTGGGTTTAAAGCTCGATATGGACACCGGAACGATCACGCCGCTGCTGAAGCGTCTGGAATCGGCCGGCATGGTGACCCGGACGCGCGATCGCCATGACGAGCGGCGGGTGCTCATCCATCTGACCAAAGCCGGTGAATCCCTGCGCGAGGAACTTTGGGCCGTCACCGACAAGATCAAAACCGCCTGCCAGCTCACGGACGAGGGGCTGGCCGATCTGCGCGACACGCTGCACGCATTCGCTCGCCCCGCCGCGATTGAGCCGGGCGTTCTTCCACATCAGAGAAAGGTCATTCCATGAAGATCGGGATCATCGGCGCTGGAAATATCGGCGCGACGCTGGCGAGAAAATTCGCCGCCAGCGGCCATGAGGTCAAGCTCGCCAACTCAAAGGGACCGGACACGATCCGCGAACTTGCCGGCGATATCGGAGCGGCCGCCGTTTCGAAGGAAGAAGCCGTCCGGGGCGTCGAGGTGGTGGTACTTTCAATCCCATTCGCAAGCTATCGCGACCTCGGTGGGCTCTTCAATGACGTGCCCAAAGAGGTCGTGGTGATCGATACGTCAAACTATTATCCGTTTCGCGACGGTGCGATCGCGGACCTCGATGGCGGGATTCCCGAAAGCGTTTGGGTGAGCGGGCAAATCGGCCGACCCGTCGTCAAGGCGTGGAATGCCGTCCTGGCGGCAACGCTCTCGGAGAAGGGGCGGCCTGACGGCACGGATGGACGCATCGCCATTCCGGTGGCCGGCGATGCTCCGGAAGCCAAGGCGATTGCCATGGCGCTGGTGGAAGTCACCGGTTTCGATGCGGTGGATGCTGGCGGGCTGTTGGAGTCTTGGCGCCAACAGCCCGGAACTCCCGCCTATTGCACGGAACTTGCAGCGACCGAGCTGAAGGAGGCGCTGCGATCGGCGGATCGATCCCAGGCAGCCAATAATCGCGACTCCCTGATCAAGGAGTTCATGGCAACAGGCGGAAGTCTGACCCATGGCGAGATGGTCGCTCGCAACCGTGCCCGGACTGCCATCACCCAATAGGCGCTCATACCTCGGGTCACTTCAGGCAGCTGGTTCGCGCGTATGCGATTTTCGGGCAAAAATCTCCGCAGAACAAAAACCGCTTGATTTTATATTTCGATTGACATCTAAGCTTGAATTAGATGTCAATCGTCATCTTACATGACGTCTGTGAAGATCAACGACTCGCCCAATCCGAGGAACATGCATGTCCAAAAATAAGGTTGTAGTGATCACCGGAGCCTCCTCCGGAATAGGCGAAGCTTCAGCGCGCCTCCTTGCACAAAATGGTTTTCAGGTCTTCGGCGGCGCCCGCGATCCGAAGCGTGCCAATCCGATTTCCGGCGTGCGCTTCGGCACTGTCGACGTCACCGATGACGCTTCGGTCTCGAACTTTGTCGAATGGGCTCTCGCCGAAGCGGGTAAAATCGATATCCTCATCAATAATGCCGGCGTTTCGCTGGTTGGCCCTGTCGAGAACACCTCGATTGCCGAAGCACACACGGTGTTCGATACGAACGTGTTCGGCCCATTGCGCATGATCCGTGCCGTTCTACCCTCCATGCGAGCCGCCCGCAGCGGCCTGATCATCAATGTCAGCTCGGTGCTGGGCTTTCTGCCGGCGCCATTCATGGGATTATATGCGAGCAGCAAACATGCGCTGGAAGGACTGTCCGAGTCTCTCGACCATGAGATTCGCGAATTCAACGTGCGCGTGGTGCTCCTTGAACCCACCTTCACGAACACGAAACTCGATGTAAACGCAGCGCAAACCGAGATCCCCCTGGGGGTCTATGCGACGCAGGCTGACGCGACCATCAAAGCGGTACAGGCTCAGATCAGAACCGCGCCGTCGCCGCAGGCAGTAGCAGAGAAAATCCTGGCGGCAATCAATGGTCCATACCGCATGCGTCAACCGGCCGGCGGCCAGGCGACGCTGCTGAGCCGGTTACGCAGGTTTATGCCGGCAAGCGCAGTCGATAGCAGTCTGCGCAAGACATTCGGCTTCGCAAAACGCCGCCCGTCCTAAGTTTGCCGAAGCTTCCAGACGTCGTCGGTTTCAACGGCATCGTTTCTGCGAACCTCGTGTCGGCGCACCGCAGAGCATCACCCGACGACGTCATCTGCCTCCGTCGAGCAAAGCCTAATCCCCAAAGAACCGGATCGGTTTATATCGGCGGTGCGCGATGATCAGGCTTCTGTCGGGCTGGATGATGTAGGTTTCCTCGACCTGCTGGCCGTACTGGTCGATGAAATCATGCGGGAAGCTGGAGCCGGGCGGGGATTTGGTGAGCTTGCTGCGCGGCTGGCCGTTATAGGTGATGCTGCCCGGGATCGGTTCGAGGCCCGGGCCCTCATAGGTGACGGTGGTACACCCGGTTAGAACCAGGGTGCCGATGAGGCCGATGACTGCAGGTTTCATACAAATCCCCTCCCGATGCGCCGAAGGATGTGATCTTACTCCCGACCGGGCGGTGCTCACCAGATCAAACGGCAGATCCGCCTTCAATCCTTCGGGAAGGGTCGGCTGGAGCGGCGTGATCGATTCAACCATCCATTGCCGAAACCGGCGCTGTTTGCTAGATCGGCGGGGTCGAAAAAGGCAGGATCGGTTGAGGTAAGCCCGGTCCCTTCCGTTGGAGCGTCAGCGCTCTCAAGAAGCTCTGCTCCGTGCCACGGCACGAGAACCCGCGACGTGATCCGCATGGAGATGCGGGATCCCGGCGGTGTGCGGAGACGGCAACAAGGCAGTCCCGGGATTTTTTTGAACGGAGACTGTCATGCGCCTGAACCATCTCGATTTTCACGTACCCGATATTGCTGCAACAGTGGATTTCTTCATCCGCCATTTCGGTCTGAGGCTGAAGGATATGCGCGGCAACAACGGCCTTGCGAATCGAGGACGATACCGGCCTCGAAATCGTCCTCAGCCACGCCATCGCAAAATTCGGCACCGCCGACCAGGTGGAGATTGGACGCCAGACCTATCATCTCGGCTTCATCCTGCCCGAGAGGGCGGATGTCGATCGGGTTTACGCCGAGCTTGCTGCCGTCGATGCGGCACTCTCCGGTCCGCCGGCCGCCATGCGCGGCGGCTGGCTGTTTTATTGCACGGCGCCCGGAAATATCCTCGTCGAGATTGGCTGGCGGCCGGGTTAGAGGGGGCGCAGGGGGAAAGCAACCTTCGGTTTGCGCCGGGTCGGACCGGTACCTGCCCCTCACCCTAACCCTCTCCCCGTAAAAACGGGGCGAGGGGACGTGCCACGCGGGAGGTTGGCGAGGGACGGAGAGGTCGCGGCCATCCCCCTTCGCCCCGCAAGCGGGGAGAAGGTGCCGGCAGGCGGATGAGGGGCAGGCGGCGAATGCTGGAGCGATATAAAGCTTGCCTCAATCGCCTCAGAATTCCGTCCAATCACCATCCTGGCTTTTCGGAGTGTTGCTGCCGGCGCCGAAGGCGTTGGCGATTTTTTGGCCGAGGGCGCGGGCTGGCGAAGCGGTCGGACGGGCAGCCCCTTCCTTGGCGACGCGGATCGGGGCTGCCCTGGCTGCCGGGCGCGCGGCGGCGCGCGGTGCGGCGGTCGCAATCGGGGCGCTGGCGGTGAAGCCGCCGGTGCCTGTCAGGCGGAACTGGCCGAGCAGGTTGTTCAGCGCTGCCGCTTCCATGGCGAGGCTGTGGCTGGCGGCTGTCGATTGCTCGACCATCGCCGCGTTCTGCTGGGTGCCCTGGTCCATGGTGTTGACGGCGGTGTTGATCTCCTGCAGCCCGATCGACTGTTCGCGCGAGGCTTCGGCGATGGCGTGGACGTGCTGGTTGATTTCCTGCACCTCCTGGACGATGGAATCGAGCGCCTTGCCGGTCTCGCCGACCAGCGAGACGCCGGTCTGCACATGCGTGCCGGAATTGGTGATCAGATCCTTGATTTCCTTTGCCGCCTTGGCGGAACGCTGGGCAAGCTCGCGCACTTCCTGGGCGACGACGGCAAAACCCTTGCCGGCTTCACCGGCGCGGGCGGCTTCGACGCCGGCATTCAGCGCCAGAAGGTTGGTCTGGAAGGCGATGTCGTCGATGACGCCGATGATGTTGGAGATCTCGCCCGAGGACTTTTCGATCTGCTGCATGGCGGACACCGCCTTGCGGACGATCTCGCCCGATTTTTCGGCGCCGAGGCGCGTGCGGGCGACGAGCTGGCTCGCCTCCTCGGCGCGCTTGGCGGCGTCGCGCACCGTCGTGGTAATTTCTTCGAGGGCTGCTGCCGTCTGTTCGACGGAGGCCGACTGCTGTTCCGTCCGCTGGGAAAGCTCGTCTGCGGAGGAACGGATCTCGTTGGCGCCGGCGCCGATTGCCCGGGCGTTGGCGCCGACCGTATGCAGGGTTTCGTTGAGCCTCTCGACCGAGTTGTTGAAATCCTTACGCAGCGCATCGAGATGGGCGACAAAAGGCTGGTCGATATGCGAGGCGAGATCGCCTGCAGCAAGGCGGCGCAGGCCGTCGCCGAGCGCCTGAACTGCGCCTTCGAGTTCGGATGCTTCGCGGGCCCTTTGCGCCTCGCGTTCGCGGCGCTCGCCGTCGTTGACATCGCGGTCGGCTTCGGCGCGCGCTTCGATCCGCGCACGCTCGATCGCGTTGTCGCGGAAGATCGAGACCGCCTTTGCCATCTGGCCGACTTCGTCGCCGCGGTCGAGCCCGCTGACATCGCTGTCGGTATCGCCTTCGGCAAGCCGCGTCATGCGCAGGTTGAGCCTCGCCATCGGGCCGGCAATGCCCATCTGCGCCACAACCACGCTGAAGCCGACGGCGAGCAGAACGGCGATGCCGATCAGCACCAGACAGGAGACGATGCGGCCGTTGACCGAAGCAGACAGCGCGTCGCCGCCGTCGTTGAGCATCGTCATCATCGCATCGTTGTTGGCAATCATCTTCGGCGTCAGCGCATCGAGCTTGGCATTGATGACGGCAACATTCGCCAGTGCGCCGGCGCTGTCCTTGGCCTTGCTCTGTTCGATGATCTTGTTCGCCAGGCTTTCGATCTCATCGATGCCGGCCTGGACGTCGTCGACTGCGGCCTTGCGGCTCGGCACCAGCACGAGCGCCTGCTTCATCCGGTCGCGGGCCTGCGGCAGCTTGCTCGGTATGGCGAGCGCCGTTTGGAATGCCGGCGTATCGGCCTTCATGTCGGCAAGCAGGGTGACCTGCAGCACCGAGGCCACCACCGATGCGCTGGCACGCGCGCTCAGCATCGAGGCCTGTGCTTCATGATCGATGAAGGCGCTGTAGGCGGCGTCGGCCCGGCGGAACTCGGTAATGACATAGACCAGCCCGGCCATCGTGATCAGCCCCAGCAGCGCCACGACCGATATGATTTTCGTGCGGATTTTCAGATGCTTCAACATGGAAATGTCACCCGGTTCTGTGAAATCAATTGTTGCAAACAGAGCGCTGCGTCAGTGTCGCAGCTCAGCGATTATGGGGGAGTGACGCATGCATCATGCAATCGGCCGGCGGGTCCGTGTCGTCGCAGCAAATAAAAGGCGATATTCTTTAATTCCGCGCTAACGGCGAGGCGCAGACACATCGATAATTTTGGGGATGCAGGAGGTTCAAGAGGGCCCATCGTGAGGTGACCCGTAAGGGGTGTCGGAGGGACGCAAGGAGCGATGCTGGAGCGTGTCCTTCGAGGCTCCGGCCTTTCGCCTACGCGCCTCAGGATGAGGGCTGTCGGAGGGTGCCGCAGCCGATAGCGAGCGTTGGAGGATGCGGCGACCGCCATAGCAGCTGTCGGCGGAGGTTGGCGCCAACGCTCAAGAGAGCCTCATCCTGAGGCGCCCCGTAAGGGGCCTCGAAGGACGGGGCGGGCGTGCCGGCGTTGATGGATGAGGGCGCGTTGAGTGCCCGGCTACAAGGGCGATGAGTTCGCAACCGCCCTCCGCTCCCAAACATATTCCCCGCCGGGCATGACTCTGTTACATCTCGCCGACACGGCAACCCGAGACCGGATCATGGTGATTGAATCCAAGCTGGCATCCCCGACTCTCAAGGGGTTTTTCGCGTTCGGGCTGTTTCTCCAAGCGCTGTTTTCCGCTTTTGCCGCATCCGCCCAGCAGGCAGCGCCCTCGCTGCCGCTGCTCTTCGATGCCCGCGAACGTCTGGCGAGACCCGATCTCTCTTCGCTGGTTCGCCTGCGTTTTCTGACCTCGGTCGATTTCCCGCCGTTCAATTTCACCGATCAGAACGGCAAGCTTTCCGGTTTTAACGTCGACCTCGCCCGCGAAATCTGCAGCGAGCTGGAGATCTCAGACAAGTGCCAGATCCAGGCGATGCCTTTCGCCGATTTGAAGGATGCGCTCGCCGCCTCGCAAGGTGACGCGGTCATCGCCGGTCTTGCCGTGACGCCGGAGCTGCGTCGGCAGTTCACATTTTCCCGACCGTATCTGATGCTGCCGGCCCGCTTCGCGCGCAATCTCACCGTTCCGCTCGACGGCAAAACGGCGGCCGCCCTTTCCGGCCACTCGGTCGGCGTTGTCAAAGGCACGGTGCATGAGGCGATGCTGGCCGCCTTCTTCCCCGCGATCAAGGCTCAGGCCTTCGACACCAAGGATGCCCTGCTTGCAGCGCTCAAGGAGCGCAAGGTCGATGCCGCCTTTGCCGATGCGCTGCAGCTGTCCTTCTGGGTGTCCTCGCCGGCCTCGGCCAAATGCTGCGCGCTGTTCGACGGCCCCTATCTCTCCGAGCAATTCCTCGGGGAGGGCATGACGATCATGCTGCGGCAGAAGGACAGCGTGCTGACATCGGCCATCGACCACGCGCTCGCCACCCTGTCGCGCAACGGCCGTCTCCAGGAAATCTATCTGCGCTATTTTCCCTACGGGCTTTATTGATGCATGTCGCCCAAAACTGTGCAGCGGTTTTGGGATAACGACATGCATAAAACAAAGAGTTTCAAGCTTATCCCTTGCGGAAACGGGCAATGGCGCTGCGCTCGATCGCCGCGCAGGTGAGCTTGTCGAGGCCGAGCCGGTCGCGCAGCAGGCTGAGCAGCCTGAGTTCCTCGGCCTTCACAGAGAGATCGGCGGAAGCGACTTCGACGGCCAGCGCATAGGCCGTGTCGTAGAGTTTTGCCGGCAGGGTGTCGCGCACGGTTTCGAGAACGACGTCGAGGCCTTCGGGCCCGGCCAGCAGCGAGGCGCAGTCGCGCGCCACCGAAATCAGCTTGTCGTCGTCGAAATCCCGGAAAACAGGCAGGAAGCCGATCAGTTGTCCGATCCTTTCCATCTCCCGGTCGTTCATCGTGCTGTCGACGGCGGAGGCCATCACC
This sequence comes from Rhizobium leguminosarum bv. trifolii WSM2297, assembly GCF_000271845.1. The sequence continues at coordinate 4,180,496 of NZ_JH719395.1, forward strand.
ATCACGTAGATCAGCGCATCATGGGCGGAAAGCGGCTTGTTCATCTCTGATTCCTTTTTCGATCAGCCCAGAGTGGGAATTGGCAGTCGGCATTACAAGGGATCGGCTCCCTGTCAAGGCCGCCGCTTATCTCAGGCGCGGGTCGTCGCCATAAAGGCCTTTTCCAGCCTGCCTGGCCTTCTCGGCGGCCCATGCAAGCGGCGAACCCGCCGCTGCCTCAGCCCAGCCGTTTTCGACAAGCCACGCGCCGAGATCTTGCGTGCCGAGCCGGCAGGCGGTCGTCACCGTTTCCTTCCATTCGGCCGTCTCGAGATCGCAGGCGATGCTGCGGTTGCGCAACAGCTGGCGCAGCGCCGTCTTCGCCAGCATGCCGCAGGGCCATTGCCGGCCCGTCGGCCCGCATATCTTGTCGGCCGGCGTCGGCACGATACCGGCAAGCTGAAGCCTGCGCTCGCCGAAGGACAGCATGCCGGCATTTTCGACCGCCGGCCGCGCGAGCTCCATCGGCTTTTTCGCGGCCGGTTTTGCCGCTGAGTCGGCCGACGTCGCTTGCTGGGCAATATCGGCGGGTTTGGGCGCCGCGCTCTCGGTTGCCGCTGGGGAGGGCGGTGCCGCCGGCGCCGCCGAGCGGGCGATCATTTCGGCCCGGTCGTCCGAGATCGCCGCCGGTTCGCCGGCCTCCGGCGTGGCATCAGCCGTTCCGGGCGCGGTTGTCTCGGTGGAGACCGTCTCGTCGCCGGCCGCGCCGCCCCGCAGCCTTGTTTCGCCCGCCATCAGCAGGCTGGCCACCACCGCCATCCCTGTGAGACCTGTGAAGATGGCGGCAGGGCGCATGGAATATCTTCCTATTGACTGGCCCAGATGATACGGGCGATCCAATCGACATCGGAAAGTTCGAGGGTGCGGTTGGGATGTTCGGAATTGAGCGACATCAGCTCGATCGACCGCGGGCTTTGGCGCAGCAACACCTTGGCCATCACCTCGCCCTCGTTTGTGCGCACGACGACCCGGTCGTTGCGGCGCACCTGCGCCCCCGGCTCGACGATCAGCACGTCGCCGTCGCGGTAAAGCGGCATCATGCTCTCGCCCTGTACCTCCAGCGCATAGACGGCTGATGTCGACGGGGCCGCCGGAAAATCCACCACGTCCCAGCCCTGGCCGGCCGGAAAGCCGCCATCGTCGAAGAAGCCGCCGGCGCCGGCTTGGGCGAAGCCGAGTAGCGGAATCGAGCTGCCCTGCCGCGGAACCGCTGCTTCCTGCTGCTTGGTCCGCTGTTCTGAAAGCTCGGCGCCCGGCCGCAGGAAGGCAAGAAACTGTTCGATGCTCGCCCCGGTCGCGTCGAGCACCTTGGCGATCGATTCCGTCGAGGGCCAGCGCAGCCGCCCGTCGGCGGATAGGCGTTTCGACTTGTTGAAGGAGGTGGGGTCGAGCCCGGCGCGCCGCGCAAGACCGGATGGCGTCAGCGCGTGCCGTTCGGCAAGCCTGTCGATCGCTCCCCAGATCTGGTCGTGTGACAGCATAGGCGCCCGATTCCATGCGCGGCTCATCCGCGCGGAATATTAACCGACCGGGCCGCCCGAGTAAAGCTAAAGGAGGAATAAAATCCTGTTATCGCAGGCGTTTCAGGCGACCATCGCCATGTTGATCTTGCCGAGCTGGATGACTGCCTGCGTCCGGCTGTCGACATCCAGTTTCAACAGGATCGCCGAGACATGCGCCTTGATCGTCGCCTCGGAGACGCCGAGTTCGTAGGCGATCTGCTTGTTCAGCAGCCCTTCGCCGAGCATGGTCAGCACCCGGCTCTGCTGCGGCGTCAGCGTATGCAGGCGGTGGATCAGGTCGGCGACATCGGGATCCTGCTCCTGGCCGTCGCGGTAGTTTTCCGGCGTGGCGATATCGCCGGCAAGCACCGTCTGGATGCTGCGGCGAATGTCGTCGATGCCGGCGGATTTAGAAATGAAGCCGGAAGCGCCGAGTTCCAACGCCCGGCGGATTGTCGTCGCGTCATCGGTTGCCGAGACGATGATGATCGGCAGGCTGGCAAATTCGGAGCGCAGCGCCATCAGGCCGGAAAAACCGCTGACGCCGGGCATGGCGAGGTCGAGCAGCATCAGGTCGGCATCCGCATGGGCGCCGGCCGCCTTGCGTGCGGCCGCGAAATCGCCGGCCTCGACGATCGCCTGCCGGCCTTCCATGCCGATGACGGCCTGGCGCAGCGCGTCCCGAAACAGCGGATGATCGTCCGCAATGATGATGGTCTGTTCCCGCATCGAAAACTCCCTCCCAAGAGCTCGATCATCCCCGCATGTAACGCTATCCCACCGCGTTGCATGCCCGCTTTCTGAAATGACTATATCAGATCAGGTCTTCTGCGGAAGGCGATTGGCGTTTTCCTCGGCCTGGAACTCCTTCACCATCCCCATGAAACTCTTCATCATCTTCTCCATGATGCTGATCGAGCGGTCGACTTCGGCATCGCTCGGCAATGCGCGCTGGGCGAGCCCGCCCTGTTCCAGCTTCGTCACCCGCTCGGAAAGCCGGTCGAGTTCGTCCTCATAGGCTGCCCGCTCGTCGGCGGCCATCCGGCATACGAGGGCACCGTCCTTGTCCTGGCAGATCGACATCGCCCCGGTCTGCCGGTCGAGCCGGACGAAATGGTCGCCGCTCTTTTCCAGCTGGAACCGGCTCGCATCGGCCTCGGCTGCGGCGGCGCCAAGCGGCAGGAGTAGAACGCCAAGTGTGAGAACCAAAAACTTCATCATCTCATCCTCCGGAATTTGTTTCTGCCGATCCCGTTTTTAACTGCCGGGGCGTGGACATCGCCGCCTCTTTCCGGCAAAGCCCTGATGACCGAGGACCAGCAATCGCGAGCCCATGATGAGCGTGACACCGACCCTTTACAAGATCGTGACGGAAACGCTCTGGCAGCAAGCCAGACAAGCCGGTGTTTTTGATGGCGCCGGCATCGATCTCAAGGACGGCTTCATCCATTTTTCGACGGCAGACCAGGTGAAGCAGACCGCCGCCCTGCATTTTGCCGGCCAGTCCGGCCTGCTGCTGATTGCCGTTAATGGCAGCGGCTTCGGTGATAAGCTGATCTTCGAACCCTCGCGCGGCGGCGATCTCTTTCCGCATCTCTATGCCGATCTGCCGCTTGCCGCCGTGCTCTGGGAAGCGCCGCTGCCGCTCGACCAAGGCGGTGCCCATATCTTCCCGGAGCTGCAGCCATGATCGATCCTTTCAAGCGCATCGCCCGCAAGGGTCTCTTCCTGTTCGATCCGGAAACGGCGCACGGCATGTCGATCGCCGCGCTGAAATCCGGCCTCGTGCCTGCCTGCCAGATCACCCCGGATCCGCGCCTTCGCCAGACCGTCGCCGGCCTTATCTTCGAAAACCCGCTCGGCATGGCGGCGGGTTATGACAAGAATGCCGAGGTGCCGGAGGCGCTGCTGAAGCTCGGCTTCGGCTTTACCGAGATCGGCACGGTGACGCCGAAGCCGCAATCCGGCAATCCGCGCCCGCGCATCTTCCGCCTGGTCGAGGATGAAGGCGTCATCAATCGCCTCGGCTTCAACAATGAAGGCCATGACGCCGCTTATGTCAGACTTGCCGCGCTGACCGGCGGTGGCATGATCGGCGTCAATATCGGCGCCAACAAGGATAGCGAAGATCGCATCGCCGACTATGTCGCCGGTATCCGCCGTTTTTATTCCGTCGCACGCTATTTCACCGCCAATATTTCCTCGCCGAACACGCCCGGCCTGCGCGATCTGCAGGCGCGCGAAAGCCTTGCGGCGCTGCTTTCGGCCGTGCTGGCGGCGCGCGACGAGATGGCGGAGACATCCGGCCGCAGGGTCCCGGTTTTGCTGAAGATCGCCCCTGACCTGACCGAGGAAGGCATGGACGATATCGCCGCCGAGGCGCTGTCGCATGAGCTGGACGGTCTGATCGTCTCCAACACCACGCTGTCGCGCGAGGGGCTCAAGGATCAGCGCCAGGCCAAGGAGGCGGGCGGCCTCTCCGGCGTACCGCTGTTCGAAAAGTCGACGGCGGTGCTCGCCAGGATGCGCAAGCGCGTCGGCCCTGATTTGCCGATCATCGGCGTCGGCGGCGTCTCCTCGGCCGAAACCGCACTGGAGAAGATCAGGGCGGGCGCCGATCTCGTCCAGCTCTATTCCTGCATGGTCTATGAAGGCCCTGGTCTGGCCGGCGATATCGTCCGCGGCCTCTCCAAACTCTTGGACCGTGAAAAGGTCAGATCGATCCGCGAGCTGCGCGATAGCAGGCTCGATTACTGGGCGGCGCGAAAAGTCTGATCGGCCCGCGGCTTGACCAGCATCACCAGAAAGAAACCGCGAAACAGCAGGAAGGCATTCATCGCGAGCCACAGGCCGTGATTGCCGAAGAGCGGCACGAAGATGGCGAGCATCAAGAGATAGCCGGCAAAGGATATCAGCATCCGGTTGCGCATATCGACGGACCATGTCGCGCCGATGAAGACGCCATCCATCAGGAAGGCGAGCGCCCCGGTCAGTCCGGTCACCGCCGCCCAGGGAAGATAGGTTTCGGCCGCATGCTGCACCTCGGGCGACGTCGTCAGCACGGAGATCAGCCAGGGGCCGGCGAGAAAGAAGAAGGCCGAAGCGATTGCCGCCAGTCCGAATGACCACAAGGTCGTCAGCTTCAGCCCGCGGTCGAAGGCCGGCCGGTAATGCGCGCCGATCGCCCGGCCCGTGATCTGCTCTGCGGCATTGGCCAGCCCGTCGAGATAATAGCCTGACAGCAGGAAGAAATTCATCAGCACGGCATTGGCGGCCATCGTCACTGCACCGAAGCCGGTGCCGATCCGCGTCATGATGGTGAAGGCGCCAATCAGCACGAAGGTGCGGATCAGGATGTCGCGGTTGAGCGCGAAAAGCTCGGCCAGCCGGTGCCGGGAAAAGATCTCCGGCCATCCCGGCCGCTCGGCCTTGTGAAAGCCGCTGAGCACGATGAAAAGTCCGGCGATCGCCCCGACCGCCTCACCGGCCATGGTTGCCCATGCGACCCCGGCCACGCCCCAGCCGAGCGACAGGCCGAGATAGATGGAAAGCAGGATGTTGACGCCGTTGATCAATGCCTGCAGCAGCAATCCGACCTTGCCCTGTCCGCGCCCGAGCACAAAACCGAGGATGGCGTAATTCGCAAGTGCGGCCGGCGCCGCCAGCATGCGGATCGCGAAATAGGTGCCGGTCGCCTCGGCGATCGCCCCTTCCGCGCCCATCAGCTTCAATCCCGCCGTCATCAACAACGGCGAAAGACAGAGCAGCGCCAGCCCGCAGCCGAGCGCCGAAATCAAAGCCCGCCAGAAAACCGCCTGTTGCTCGTGCTGGTCCCGCCGGCCATAGGCCTGCGCCGTCAATCCTGTCGTCGAGGCACGCAGGAAGTTGAAGCTGCCGAGGATGAGGTCGAAGAGCATGGCGCCGATCGCCAGCCCCGCCAGCGCTTCCGCATCACCCATGCGGCCGACGACGGCGGTGCTCGTCAGCCCGAGCAGCGGCGTCGTCATGAAGCCGAGCGTCATCGGAATGGCGATCGACAGCACCAACCGGTGCGTCACGTCGAAAGCGAGCGTGTTGGGATTGGTACGCGTATCCATCGGGGCCTCGTCGCTACAGCGCCACGCGTCTTTCGGACACAGGGAGGACGCTGTCACACTTCATGCAGCCGGCCGAATCGCCTCAGCTGGAAAGCACCATGGCCCAATAGGGCAGGTTCCTGGAAGACGAATTGTGGGCGACGGCGACGCCGAGGCCGTCATAGCGCCCGAGCATGTTTTCCAGATGATGCGGCGAGTTGATCCAGGCCGTCACCACGGCATCGACGCTCTGCTGGCCGGACGCGATATTTTCGGCCGCCGGCAGCTGGACGCCGCTCGCCTTGACGCGGGCGCCGAAACTGTCGGTCATCCCCATCAAATGCGCCATCTTGCCGGCGCTTGCCATGCGTTTGGCCTGGAAGAGGGCGGCAGTCTGCGCCGCCGGATCGGGGCTGAGCGGCGGCAGGCCGTTTTTCGCTCTCAGTTGGTTGACGAGCGGCAGGACGCTCAATGTCTCATCCTCGCCGTTCGACGGTGTGCCGGCAATGTGCGGGGTGGTGGTGCATCCGGCAATGCCGGCGGCGAGCGCAAATCCGGAAAGGACGAGCAGGCCGCGCCTGGAAAGATCGATCGATATCATGTTACCGGCGATAGCTGAAAAGACGAAGGATGACGAAGAGCGGGATGACGATCGTCGCCCCGAGGATGAGATAGTCGCCGACGCGTCCGAGCGCCGAAAAGCCCCGATGCCAGATTTCCAGGATGAAGTCCCGGAACCCGTAGATGATGTTCCACGGCGTCAGGCCGAAGACGGTCATGACGAAACCGACGATCAGCGACACCACGATAAGCTTTATCAATGTGCGGGCGAAGGAATCGCCGAGGAACTTGTTCACCTGATCGGACATGCGCCATCTCCTGTTTGCCCTTGGAATAAGGTTGCGGCGCATTGCCCGCAAGCCCTTTCCGGAATTGGCCGCTTCGCCTCTGAAATAGGACTTGAGTTTTTTTGTGGCCGCCGCCAGATGCGGGCCAGTGCAAAACTGTGCAGCGCAACGACATGCCTAAAATAAAGAGCCGATGATGCAGCCCCACCAGCTTTCCTCAGGCGATGTCATCGCCGACCGCCGCGCCGATTATGCCCGGATGTTCGAAGAAGGCGGCGAGCCGGAAGCCGCCGCCGAGCTGATGGAACAGGCACTGGAACTCGTGCCCGCTTGGGCCGCCGGCTGGTATCGTCTTGCCACCTACCGCGAAAAGGCGGGCAGGGGTCAAGCCGCGATCGAAGCCTATCGCAAGACGCTCAGCCTCGATCCGGACGATATTTTCGGTGCGGCCCTCAAGCTCGCCCTACTCGGCGACGCTGCCACGCCCGACCGGCCGCCGAGCCGTTATGTCGAGCGCCTGTTCGATGATTACGCCGATCGCTTCGAATCGGCACTTGTGGAAAAACTCGACTACAGCGTGCCGCAGAAGCTTGCGGCGCTCGTTTCCTCCACCGGCAGGCATTATCCATGTGCCGTCGATCTCGGCTGCGGCACCGGCCTGCTCGGCCCGGAGATCCGCAGCCGCGTCGGCCGGCTCGAAGGCTTCGACCTCTCGCAGAACATGCTGTCCAAGGCCGCCGAGAAAAAGCTCTATGACAGCCTCGCCCAGGCAGATCTGTCGCTCGCGCCGGATCTTTCCGGCCTGTTTGCAGGTGCGGCCCGCCGGCGCGCCGACCTAGTGACGGCAGCCGACGTGCTGATGTATCTCGGCAATCTCGAGAGCGTCTTTGCGATCATCGAAGACCTCACGGCTTCAGGCGCCGATATCGCCTTTTCCGTCGAGGATGCCGGCGACAGCGGGAGCTTCCATCTCGCGCCGTCGCTGCGTTATGCCCATTCGGAAGCCTATGTCAGGCTGCTGCTTGCCCGTCACAGCTTCGAAATCCTCGAGATCGTCAAGACGGTCATTCGCAAAGATGGCGGCAAACCGGTTGCCGGCATTCTGTTCCTTACGCGCAAGCCGGCCTAAGCGAACATTTCTTGCGATTTTTTAATAGGTCAGCAAGCCTTACCTATTGCACTTGATCGAAACCAGAAAAGCCTGATATTGCAGAGGTATCGGCAGAGGGCGCAGCGAAAAACGGCGGGCGCTCCGGCTCATTCACATTGAAAATCTTTCGCGTCCGGCTCTTCCCCCGGCGTTCCCGAACTCGTCTGCTATTGGAGACCGGCGACATGACACAGCGCATCTATGCCCTTGGCTTCTGGAACACCAGCGCGACGCGCCATACCGCTGTTGAAGACGTCCAGGGCATCTTCTGCGGCAGCCTGGTTGCAGCACTCGGCCTCTATGTGCTCGCCAGCGCCGGGCTTCTTACAGGCAGCACGGCCGGCGTCGCCTTCCTGCTGCACTATGCCTTCGGCGTCAATTTCGGGCTCGCCTTCTTCCTGCTCAATCTGCCGTTCTTCTATCTCTCCTGGAAGCGTCTCGGCATGGCCTTCACGATCAAGACCTTCATCGCCATCGGCCTGACCTCGGTGCTATCAGACGTGCAGTCGCGTTTCTTTTCCATTTCGAGCATTCATCCGGCCTGGGCAGCCCTTCTCGGCGGCCTGTTGCTCGGCTTCGGCGTGCTGGCGCTCTATCGCCACCGCGCCAGCCTCGGCGGCGTCGGCATTCTCGGCATCTACCTGCAGGAGCGTTTCGGCATCCGCGCCGGCCTCGTCCAGCTCGCCATCGACATGTGCGTGCTTGCCGCCGCCTTTTTCGTCACCACCCCGCCCATCGTCTTCTACTCCGTCCTCGGCGCCGTCGTCCTCAACCTCTTCGTCGCCATCAACCACCGGTCGGACCGCTACATCGCGCTGTAACATTAAAAATCGGTAAGCTATTCTAAAAAAAACGTAACTTGCCTCAGGTCGACCGTGGCGCGACACTCCTCATCGCGCCGGATTTGATGAGGTGACCTATGTCAGATTTGGAAAAATTAGTGAGACGCCGCATGCAGGAAGAATATTCCAAGGGCGCTTCCGCAGAGGAAATCGCAAAGGTGGTCCGCGACTTGTTCAATAGCATCGACCTCTCTGAAGGCCTTGATGCCGTCGCCGTCCGCACAGCCGATCGCAGATGACGCAAGATTCAACCGACCCGAACGTTTCGGGTCGGTCGCCGGGATAATTCCCTGTCAGCCGATTTCGATCAGGCTGCCTTCGTGGCCGCATCGATCGGATGTTGCGAGCGGAATCCGACCGCAAGCCGGTTCCAGATGTTGATCGCGCCGATCGCTACGGTGATCTCAGTCATCTCCTTTTCGGAGAAATGCGCCTTCAGCGCCTCGTAGTCGGCATCCGGTGCGCCTGTATTGGCAAGGTTGGTCACTGCGTCGACCCAGCCGAGCAGGGCGCGCTCGCGGACGTCATAGATCGGCGATTCCCGCCAGACGCACATCAGGTTGATCCATTGCTCACTGAGCCCGTCGTGGCGGGCTTCCTTCACGTGCATGTCGACGCAATAGGCGCAGCCATTGATCTGCGAGGCGCGCAGCTTGATCAAGTGGATGAAGCGGCGCTCCAGCCCTGAGGTCTGGACATATTGCTCGAGTGCGACGACTGCCTTGTAGGCATCGGGGGCGGCTTTGGCGAAGTTGAAACGCGGTTGCATGGTCTTCTCCTTGGGTTAGGGCTCAGCGAGCCGTCTTGCGTTCATGGATTTCAAGGAAGGCGCAGCCTCTAGCTGCGATCGATCCGTCGTCGAGGGCATTCAATTCGATGCCGAGATCGGCAATGCTGGTCTTGGCAAGTTCGGCCCGATAGACTTTTTCGGCTCTGAGCATCGCCGCGCTGATGTTGCAGGGCTTGGCGAAGAAACGATCGCCAACCGGGTTCGGCCCGCGCTGGCGGATTTCGGCGCAGCGAAAAGCCGGCGCCGGGCCCTCGACGGCGAGCAGGATATCGAGCAGCGAAATCTCGTCCGGCGCCTTCGCCAGTCTATATCCGCCCCTCGGCCCCGGCACGGTATCGAGGAGGCCGGCACCCGACAGCGCCTGCAGATGTTTTAGCAGATAGCTCGTCGACACACCGTGGAATTCCGCCAGTGCGGCGGCGGAAAGCACGCCGCCTTCGGAGAGACTGGAAAGCATGGCGACGCTGTGAATGGCCTGCTCAACCCCTTCGCTCATCTTCATGCCGGCATCCCCTCGATTCGTAGATAAAAAATATCCATGATTATCCCGGCTGTCAAGAGCTGCTCTCGCTGCTTGCCGCTTGCCTTTATTCCGGTGCCGGATAGAAAGCGAAAAAGCCGACAGGGGAACATCATGGCATCCAACGCCTTCGCAGGCCTTTTGAATACCAGCGCCGATCGCCACTCGCGGTTCGACGACGCCCAGGGCATCATCGCCGGCAGCATGCTCGCCGTGCTCGGCGTCTCGCTTCTCTCCGGCGCCGGACTGCTTGCCGGCGGCACGGCGGGCCTTGCCTTCCTCGCCCATTATGCGACCGGCTTCAGCTTCGGCCTCTGCTTCTTTGCAGTGAACCTGCCCTTCTATTATCTCGCCTTCCGCCGATTGGGCCCCGCCTTCACCCTCAAGACCTTCGCCGCCATCGCGCTGACGTCCGTTCTGTCGGAATTCGTCCCTGGTTTCATCGGCATTGCGCATGTCAATCCTATCGCCGGTGCGCTGTTCGGCGGTCTCGTCATCGGCGCCGGCATGCTGGCGCTCTTCCGTCATCGCGCCAGCCTCGGCGGCATCGGCATCCTCGCCCTCTATATCCAGGATCGTCTCGGCTGGCGTGCCGGCCTCGTCCAGCTCGGCTTCGACTGTGTTATCCTGGCGCTATCCTTCTTCGTCGCCAGCCCCTTCATCATTGCCTGCTCCGTGCTCGGTGCGGTCGTGCTCAACCTGACGATTGCCATCAACCACCGCAAGGACCGCTATATCGCGATGTAAGGGAAGGACGCCCTTCTTTTTCGTCGGGTTTTCACTACGTTCACAACGTGGACCAGATCGATTCCGAAGCCCGCACGTTGCTGCCTGCCGCCTTTACCCGCTGGTTTGCGGAAAAGGGCTGGCGTCCGCGCGCCCATCAGTTGGAACTGCTTGCCCGGGCCGAGGCCGGTGAAAGCACGCTGTTGATTGCGCCCACAGGCGCGGGCAAGACGCTCGCCGGTTTTCTGCCGTCGCTCACCGATCTCACCCGCCGCGGCCGCATTCCGCCCGGCTCCGCCTTCACCGGCATCCATACGCTCTATGTCTCGCCGCTGAAGGCGCTGGCGATCGACATCGAGCGCAATCTGATGAAGCCGGTCGAGGAGATGGGCCTGCCCGTCACCATAGAAAACCGCACCGGCGATACGCCAAACGCCAAGCGCCAGCGCCAGAAGCTCAACCCGCCGGATATTCTGCTGACGACGCCGGAACAGGTCGCCTTGCTGCTGGCCAACCGCGAGGCCGAGCGCTTCTTCAAGGATCTGAAATATGTGGTCCTCGATGAGCTGCATTCGCTCGTCACCTCCAAGCGCGGCCATATGCTGTCGCTCGGCCTTGCCCGCCTGCGCCGCCTTGCCCCCGGCCTCCAAACCATCGGCCTGTCGGCGACCGTCGCCGAGCCGATGGATCTGCAGAAATGGCTGGTCGCCCAACAGGAAGGCGGGGGGCAAGAGGGCAGCGAACATCATGCCGGCCTGGTCGTCGTCGAAGGCGGCGCCAAACCCGATATTTCGATCCTGTCTACCGAAGAGCATATTCCCTGGGCCGGCCATGCCGCTCGATACGCCATTCCCGATGTCTACAAGCAGCTGCTCGAACACAAGACGACGCTGCTCTTCGTCAATACCCGCAGCCAGGCCGAAATGCTCTTCCAGGCGCTCTGGACGATCAATGACGACAACCTGCCGATCGCCCTTCATCACGGTTCGCTCGATGTCGGCCAGCGCCGCAAGGTCGAGGCGGCGATGGCCGAAAACCGGCTGCGCGCCGTCGTCGCCACCTCGACGCTCGATCTCGGCATCGACTGGGGCGATGTCGATCTGGTCATCCATGTCGGCGCGCCGAAGGGCGCCTCGCGTCTTGCCCAGCGCATCGGCCGCGCCAATCACCGCATGGACGAGCCCTCGAAGGCGATCCTCGTGCCCGCCAACCGTTTCGAGGTCATGGAGTGTCAGGCTGCCCTCGACGCCAATTATATCGGCGCCCAGGACACGCCGCCGGTCGGTCGCGGCGCGCTCGATGTGCTCGCCCAGCATGTGCTCGGCATGGCCTGCGCCGAACCTTTCGACATGCTGGAACTCTACGATGAAATCATCTGCGCCTCGCCCTATGCCGATCTCAGCTGGGAAACCTTCGAACGCATCGTCGATTTCGTCGCGACCGGCGGTTATGCGCTCCGAACCTATGAGCGTTACGCCCGCATCCGCAAGACCGCGGAAGGCCGCTGGCGCGTCTCCAATCCAGCCGTTGCCCAGCAATACCGCCTCAACCTCGGCACCATCGTCGAAAGCCCGATGCTGAACATTCGCATGGTCAAGCGCGGCGAGGGCGGCAGGATCGGCCGCGGCGGCGCCACGCTGGGTAAGGTCGAGGAATATTTCCTCGAGCAATTGTCGCCGGGCGATACGTTCGTCTTCTCCGGTAAGGTGCTGCGCTTCGAGGGCATCCGCGAAAATGAATGCCTGGCCTCGCAGGCCTTTTCGCTCGATCCGAAGATCCCCTCCTATAATGGCGGTAAGTTTCCGCTGTCGACCTACCTTGCCGAGCAGGTGCGCACGATGATCGCCGATCCCGACCGCTGGCGCCGCCTGCCGGACCAGGTGCGCGACTGGCTGTCGTTGCAGCAGGACAAGTCGATGCTGCCGAAGCGCGACGAGCTCCTGATCGAAACCTTCCCGCGCGGCAGCCGCGGCTATATGGTCGCTTATCCCTTCGAAGGCCGTCTCGCCCACCAGACGCTCGGCATGCTGCTCACCCGCCGGCTGGAGCGGGCGGGCGCCAAGCCGCTCGGCTTCGTCGCCACCGATTATTCGCTGGCCGTCTGGGGTCTCGAAGATATGGGGCTGCTGATCGGCAATGGCCGATTGAACCTCTCCGACCTCTTCGACGCGGATATGCTCGGTGACGATCTCGAAGCCTGGCTCGACGAATCCTTCCTGCTGAAGCGCACCTTCCGCAATTGCGCCGTGATTGCAGGCTTGATCGAGCGTCGCCATCCGGGCAAGGAAAAGAGCGGCCGCCAGATCACCGTCTCGGCCGATTTGATCTATGACGTGCTGCGCAGTCACGAGCCCGATCACATCCTACTGCAGGCGACGCGGCAGGATGCGGCAACCGGACTTTTGGATATAAGGCGTCTTGGCGATATGCTGATGCGAATCAGGGGCCACATCACCCATCGCCCGCTCGACCATATTTCCCCGCTCGCCGTGCCGGTGATGCTGGAGATTGGACGCGAGGCGGTGCCGGGCGAGGCTCATGACGCGCTGCTGGCCGAAGCGGCGGACGACCTGATCGCCGAGGCGCTGGCCTGAAACTTGTTTGGGAATAACGACCGTGATGAACCGCCTGGCGCTGGCGCGCAACATATCGGGACTTGCCGCGGTGCCGGGCATCGAGACATCGGTCCACGGCATTGCCACCATCTGCGATCCGCTCGGCGCCCTCTACCTGCCGGATGCCGGCCTGCTCGTCGTCTCCGACCTGCATCTGGAAAAAGGCGCCGCCTTCGCCCGCCGCGGCATGATGCTGCCGCCTTACGATACGCTGGCCACACTGACCGTGCTGGCCGCCGTCATCTCGCGTTATGATCCGAAGCTTGTCATCTCGCTCGGTGACAATTTCCACGATCGCATCGGCTCCGCACATCTGCCCGAGAATTTCCGGGCGCTGATCGTCGCGATGGCGCGCGGCCGCGAATGGATCTGGGTGAATGGCAACCATGATCCCGACGGCGTCGTCGATCTGCCCGGCGCTTGCGTCGACGAAATGCACTATGCCGGCCTGACCTTCCGCCACGAGCCGAAATACGGCCTGCAGAGCGGTGAAATCGCCGGCCACCTGCACCCGTCGGCGACCGTGCGCCGCCGTGAAAAATCCGTCCGCCGCCCCTGTTTTGCCACCGACGGCGCCCGCCTGCTGATGCCCGCCTTCGGCGTCATGAGCGGCGGCCTGGATCTCGGTCATCAGGCGATGAAAGGCCTGTTCGACAAAGCGTCACTGGTGGCGCATCTCTTGGGGCGTGATCGGATTTATTCGGTCAGATATGGGAATTTGCGGGGGTAGTGCCAGTTCTCGATGGGGGAACCACACGGCACACCTTCAAATTCAATCACACCCCTGCAACTGCTGCTGATAGGTCCCTGCCATCCGGGCGAACTTCTGCGCCGTCTGCTGCAATTGTCCGTTCGAGCGCCAGTCGCCGCGCTTGTAGCCCGTCGGGCCGGAGTAATAGGCGAGATAGAGATTATAGGCATCGTTCAGCGGAATGCCGGTCTCGGCACTGTTCTGGGCATGATACCAGCCGATGAAATCGATCGCGTCGGCGAAGTTCGCCCGCCGCGCCGTCCAGTTTCCGGTCTGCGACTGATAGTGATCCCACGTTCCGTCGAGCGCCTGCGAATAGCCGTAGGCGGTCGAAGGCCGGGTCCAGGGAATGAAGCCGAACAGCTTGGTGCGCGGCGGCCGTGCATAGGGCTGGAAGCCGGATTCGGTATACATCGTCGCCATCAGGATCGGCACCGGCACGCCGTATTTCTTCTCCGTCCGCTCGGCGGCACGCTGCCAGCTGGAGAAAAGCCCGTCGCGCTCGTCGAAGACGGCGCAGATGTTCCGCGTCTGCTTCGGCGCGGTCGCGCAGCCGGCCAGCAGCGCGAGACCGACGGCGGTCAGAACGATACGAGTACGCATAACAAAACCTCTCGTTTCCGAGAGATTGCTAACTCGTAAATGTTAAAAACCGGTTTTTAGTCGAATACGAACTTCTCTGGGGAGCTGCCTGCGCCGGCCAGGGATGGATGCCGTCGCGCAGCCAGAGGACGCTATCGCGCCAGAAGCCCTCGCAATGACGTGCATGGAACAGGCCGAAATGGCCGATCGCCGCGAAGCCGAGATCGGCGGGATGTAACAGCACTTCGTCGATCTCGGCGTTGCGGAAATAGGCAAGCGTGCGACGGATCGCCGGCACGGTTCCGAGTTCGTCGTCCGACATGGCGACAGCCAGGATAGGTGCGGTCACCGCAGCAAAACGCTTGAGCACCTCGTCCCGCTCCGCGGCCGGGTGGCTCATTTCCATGCGCGCCCGGCGAAAGCTCCATTCATGGGCGACGCCGGCCGGCAGATCCTCGAGCCAGCCGAGCCGTTTGCCGGGAAAATAGCCGAAGAGCGCCGTCAGCGCCGGCATGGTGACGTGCCATTTCATCAGCAGCCGTATCCGGCGCGCCGGCGCATAATCGCGCCAATAGGCGTATTGGGCGCCCATCGTCAGCATGCGGTCGATCCGGCCGGCATGTTTCGAGAGGCCCGGCAGAAAACCGCCGATGCTGTGGCCGACGATGTAAAGCGGCTGGTCCGCCCGTCCGTCGATGAACCGCAGCGCCGCGTCGAAGTCCTTTTCGCCCCACTCCCGCCAGCGATAACCGCAGCCGCGGAGCCGCGCCGGCCGCGAAAGCCCGATGCCGCGGTAGTCATAGGTCAGGACGTCGAAACCGTGAGCGGCGAGAAACTGGGCGTAACGGTGATAATAACGTGCTAACACGCCGGTCGCGGGATTGATGATGACGCTGGCGCGAGCCTGCGCCCCGCCGGGGGTCCAGAGGTGGCCGCCCAGCATCACGCCGTCGCTGCATCGGATCTCCACCGGTGTATCCACCGCCGGCCGTTCATCTTGGTCTTCCGCAAACGGCAGGTCAGCGCCTTCTGCCATGCTCCATCTCCCATGTACGGGGACGATGATAGTGGCGCCATTTCCGCAGGAAAAGCCGAATGCGGCCACAGATTGGGCCGCCGGCGTCATCAGATAGTCTAACACGCTACTGTTTCACGGGCTCGTAGCGCAGGATCACCGCGCCGCCTTGTGTCGTCGAGGATTCGATGAGCTTCAGCGGCACCTGGCCCTCCGAAGGCTTGAAGAGCGGGTTGCCGCCGCCGAGGATGACGGGCACCACGCAGACCCTGATTTCATCGATAAGACCCGCTTTCAGCAGGCTGTCGGCAAGCTCCGCGCTGCCGAAGATGAAGATCGTCTTGCCGTCCTCCTGCTTCAGTCGAGTCAATTCGGGGATCGGATCGCTGACGATGCGGGCATTGTTCCAGCCGGGCTCGGTCATTGTTCTCGACACGGCGATGTTGGCGATGCCGTTCATATAGGCCTTGATTGTGTCTTCGCTTTCGGCGGTCGGCCAGTAGGAGGCCATGCCCTCATAGGTCTTGCGGCCGAAGACCAAGAGATCGCCCTCTTCCCCGAACTGCTCGGCATAACGCTGCAGCTCCGGCCCCCCAGGCGAGATTGTGGAAGTCGATATCCCACGGCTTCGTGCCTTCGAAATAACCGTCGAGCGTCATCAGATTCCAAACGATAAGCTTTCTCATTTCCATCCTCCTTGGGGCCGCAGTTAACTGGTTGTCTTTCGCAACTGGTTAAAAAGTCAACCGGTGGCGAAATGCAAGCGGTTTTAACGAGCGACAAGTAGGGCCGGCGGCTCCGGGGGAGAACCGCGCCACCTTTTCGGGAGCTGCTGTGGAAATTGCCTGAGTCCAGTGCCGGCGCGGCTCAGTCTTTGCGGAAGATCAGGCTGGCGCCCCAGCCGGTGATGACGGCGAGCAGCACGGACGCAAAGCCGTAGGGGATCGGCTGGCCATGCGCCGCGTCGGTGATCGTCTGCTCGATGCCGGTCTTGATGACCCGCAGCGGCAGCGATTTCGAAGTCACCAGATTGCCGCTCTTGAAGAGATAGGCGCGCACGGTGTGGACGCCGTTCGGAATGTTGGCCGGCAGGCGCAGGCTGGCCTTGAAGAGGTTGGAGGAAACGAAGCGCACGCCGCTCGGGTTGCGGTCGTAGAACCCGCCGCCCTGTTGCAGCCGCCGAAAGGCATCGCGGAATTCGCCGAGATTGCTGCCATCGCCGACGAAGCCGACCGGCGTCAGCGGAATGTGATCGATGCCGATCCCCTGATCGGTCAGTTCCAGCGGCGTCGTCAGGTCGTCGATCATTCGCGAACTCGACATCGAATAGGAGTGCGGCACGGATTCGAAGGTCATTGAGCGCGTATTCACCCAGATGCCGAAGACACGCTCCTTCTTGCGCACTGTCGCATTCTGGCGCGGCCCCTCCAGCACCACAACCACGTCATATTGGCCGATGGCGAGCAGCAACTGGTCAGTATTCGACAGCGCCCCGAAGATCGTCAGATCGGCGCCGTGGAAATCCGAAGTAATAGCGATTTCGCTGGTCGACGTGCCGATTTCCAGGCCTTCGCGCACGGTTTCGGTCGGCTGCCCGGGCAGCCATTGCGCTCCGGCCACCGCCGGCAGCAGGCAGAGAAGCGCGATGGCGGCGGCAAGCAGGCGCATCACTTGCCGGCTCCCATCACCACCGAATAGACGTCCGCAGGCGTCACCACCAAGGCGATCGCCAGACGCAGGCCGACGGCAAGCACCAGCAAGCCGAGCAGAGCGCGCAGCTGCTCGCCGCGCAGCTTCTGGCCGACGCGCACGCCGTATTGCGCGCCGATGACGCCCGCCACCATCAGGATGAAGGCGAGCACGATATCGACGGAAAAATTCGTCGCCGCCTGCACGATCGTCGTATAGGCGGTGACGAAGATGATCTGGAACAGCGACGTGCCGACGACGACATTGGTCGGGATGCGCAACAGGTAGATCATCGCCGGCACCATGATGAAGCCGCCGCCGACACCCATGATCGAGGTCAGGATGCCGATCGCGAAGCCGAGCGCGACGATCGGAATGACGCTGAGAAAGATCTTCGACTTCTTGAACCGCACCTTGAGCGGGAGTCTGTGCACCCAGTGCTGGTGGCCGGGTTTGCGTGCCGCCGGCGGTTCGTTGCGCGCCGCCCGCCGCATGGCGTTGATGCTTTCGAGCAGCATCAGCCCGCCGACCGTGCCGAGGAAGATGACATACATCAGCGAGATGATCAGATCGAGCTGGCCGATGGAGCGCAGCAGCGAGAAGATCCAGATGCCGACCGTCGCCCCCGTGAGGCCGCCGATCAAAAGCACCGTGCCGAGCTTGACGTCGAGCGTGCCGCGCCGGAAATGGGTGATCGCCCCCGATATCGACGAGGCCACAACCTGGTTCGCGCCGGTCGCCACCGCAACGACCGGGGGAATATTGTAGAAGATCAGCAGCGGCGTAATCAGAAAGCCGCCGCCGACGCCGAACATTCCAGACAGGAATCCGACGGCCGCCCCCATGCCGAGAATGATGAAAATGTTCACCGACAATTCTGCGATGGGCAGATAGATTGTCACAACCGACCCCGAATGATGACCGCGCCTGCCGGGCGGTTTCCGTCACGTCCCCGTTCGAATGCGCACCATACTGTGAAATCGTTGCCAGAGGCTTTCGATCGGCCCTGATTGGCGATGGAGATCGATGGCAGGAGATTCGGCGATGCGCGGATCGATATCTCCCGCATATTCCGGCTTTTTTCAGGTTTTGTGACGAGCGGCAGAAAAATTGGGGAAAGCCTTGCGGCATAGTGCCGCCAAGCTGTTCCTAGATTGCCTTGGCGCCCTGCTTGTTGCGTTCGAGCAGCGCCTTGACAGTCGCATCAGTCACCTTGCCGTCCGGCTCCTGGCCGATCGACTTCTGGAAGCTTTTGATTGCGGTCACGGTCTTCGCGCCCATTTCGCCATCCGCTGTTCCGGCGTCGAAGCCGTTATTGTTGAGGATCGCCTGGATGTTGCGGATCGCCTTCTTCATGTCGACGGTGGCCGTCTTCAGGCCCGTTCCCGCCCATTCGTCCGGAATGTCGATGGTGTTGGTGCGGTGGTCGAGCGGCTCCGGCTTCCAGAGATCGGCCTTGGCGCGCGCCCGTTCGAGCTGGTCCGGCTTCATGGCATTGGCCACTTCGTCACGCTTCTGCGCTGCATCCTTGTCGCCGGCCTTGGCGGCAATCGCAAACCATTTGTAGGATTCTTCGAGATCCGCCGGAACCCCGTTGCCCCGCGCGCAGAGGATCGCCAGGTTGAACTGGCTGTCGGTGATGCCGAGGTTGGCGGCCTTGGTGAACCACGAGGCCGCCGTCGCATAATCCTGCTGGCCGAGCGCGCCGGAGGCGTAAAGCACGGCGAGATTGTGCATGGCGCTGGCATTGCCCTGGTTGGCCGCCTGTTCGTAGAAGCCCTTGGCCTTGGCGATGTCGCGTTCGACGCCGTTGCCCTTCTCGTACATGCTGCCGAGCCGGTATTCAGCCGGCGCAAAACCCTTGTCGGCCGAAAGCTGGTACCAGCTCGCCGCCTGCTTCTGATCGACCGTGATGCCGTTGCGGCCATCGGAATAGCGTGCGCCGATCTCAAACAGCGCCAGCGCATCGCCGCCCTGCGCCGCATCGGCAAGCGATTTCGGCTGGATGGTGTCGGGAATGGTAATAGCGGCCTGCGGTGCGGATGCCGCTGGCGTATTTGCAACGAAGCCCGATGTCTCCGGCGCTGCGCCGGTCGGGGCGGGGGCTAAGGTGGCGGCGCCTTCGCCGTCGAGCGGTGTCGCGTCGGTCAGATGATCGCCGGCAACCGGCGGGGCTGCTTCAGCCGGTGTCTGCTCGCCGGCGGGTGGCGTCGCCTCCGCTGTGGTAGCGGCCGTTTCTGCCGCATTGCCGTCCGGCTGGGCGGGCATCACTTCAGGCGAGGCCGGAGGCGGGGTTTCCGCCGCGCCGGTCAGTGCCGAGACCTCGGCTGGCGCCTGCGGTGCGCGCTCGCCGCTCGTCAGCGTTCTCGCAAGCGGAAAGGCCATGATGGCGAGCAGCACGGCGCCGACCGCCAGCAGGATCGGCCGCCGGTAGCGCGAAAAGGCGCTGGTCTTGCCTGTCTTGTCGGAAGGCTTGCCGGCCGCATCGGTCTTCGCGCCCTTCTTCTCGGCCTTGACGGCTGCCGGCTTCGGATTGGCGTCGACTTCCATCGCGGCTGCCTGCGCGGCGCGGCGGGCAGCGGCGATGTAATCGGCGCGATCGGTTTCGGCTGCAGGTTTGCCGCGTGCAGCACTCTGGCTGGCGCGGACACGCTCGAGGATCTTCTTGACGTCGGGGGTGCCCGAGCCCGGCTCGAGCAGCTCGTTTGCCGCATCCGTCGGCACCACGTCGGTCGGATCGATCGACGGCGCGGGGTCGATCATCGGGCGTTCGGTTGCGCGGGTTTCGGCTTTCTTGCCGGGCAGCAGCCGCTTGCCGAGGCTGGCGAGCAGGCTGACCTTTGCCGACGCCGCTGTCGCCGTCTCCGGCGTCCTGGTCGCGGCTTCAATGGCGATCGCGCTCGTTCCGCTCATGGCGATGGCTTGTGCCGGAGCGGCAGGTTCGGCCGCGACCTCTGCGGTGTGGATGACAGGAGAGGCCTTCGGCGCCGGGGCGGCCGCCGGCGCCTTGTTCATCTCGGCCTCGGCCACCATCAGCGCGTAGGGATCGACATCGAAATCGACGTCGGCCACCGGCATCTGGGCGCTAAGCCGCCCGCCGCGCTCTTCCATGCCGTCGAGGCGGTCGGCGATATGCACCAGCGTCTCGTGCAGCGCCTTGAAGGTCTTGTGCGTACGCTCCTCGCTGTCGCGGCTGATATCCTCGAGGTGGCGCAGATCCTCGGCCAGCGCCGTCAGCGCCGACAGGTCGGCGGCGGGCACGCCGCCCTGCGGGCCGCCATGGCGCGAATAGGCCTCGACGACGGCTTCCGCCGCCTGGCGTGCCGCCTCGATGATATATTCATCGCTGGTCGCCATATAATCTTCGATCGCGCCCATGCGCCTGTCGAGATCGGCGGGGATCGCAGCGCTTTCACGCGGCGCGCTCATCAGGGCCGAAAGATTAGCGATCTGGTCTTCGAGGTTCTTCAGTGCCTGCGGATCGGTCGGCGCTGCCGCCGTGCTCTCTTCCAGGCGGGCGGCAATGTCGCTCAGCCGTCCTTCGAGACGCTGGAAGGCGCCGTCATCGACGGCGGCGATTGGCGCCGGCGGCTGATAGGCCATCTCGTCGATGCGCCGGGCGAGATAGTCGAGCCGCTGCGCCAGCACGTCGTTGACCGCGCCGTTCTCGAGCGCGTCGATCTTGCGGGAAATGTCGGAAAGCGGTCCGGTGAGGTCGGGTTGCGCGGTCTTCTGCGTATGCTCCAGCAGATAGGACAGATGTTCCAGCCGCTCGTCGAGCCGCGACGTCGCTTCCGCCTTCGTCAGCTCCTCGACGCGAGATGTCAGCGCCTCCAGCCGCATCGCCAGCTCGTCGGCCGGGTTCACGCGGTTGGCCGCATCATGGCTCATCAGGTCGATCTGATCGGCGAGCGCCGCAAGCCGGCCTTCCAGCCGCTGCATCAGCGCCGGATCGTTGGTGGCGGCCGCACGTCCGCTGGCCGCGATCGCCCGGCTGATCTCGTCGAGCCGCATGTCCATGGCGGCAAACTGTTCGGACATGACCCGGTCGTGCGGCTGGATCATATTGCCGAACTGTTCCATCGCCGTGGCGATGGCAATGAGCTTGTCCTCCAGCGCCCGGACCGCCGGGCTTTCGCCCATGCCGCCGATATGGCGCTTGATGTCGTCGAGGCGGTAGGCGAGCGAAACCAGCTCTTCCTGCAGCCCCTCGGTATCGAGTGCGGCAAGCCGGTTCTCGAAGCCGTCCCAGCGGTTTTCCATGTGGCGCAGCGAATCTTCGCGCGCCAGCCCGTCCATCAGCGAGCGCAGCTCCTCGAAATCCTCGCGCAGGCCGGCGGCCTCCGGGCCGGCCGAGCGGCCGGTCAGCTGGGTGATGCTCTGGGCAAGGCGGCCCATATCGGCGCGCATGTCGTCGGCGAAACGGCCGTCGCCGGCATTGATCTTGATCTCGCGAAGTTCGCTGCGCAGCGCGTTCATCTCGCGGGTGACGCCCTCGGAAATGTCGCGCTTCAGGTCCTGGCGCAGGTTGACGAGCGCCTGGGCGATCTCCGTCATCGTGTCATCGCCGGCGCGAAAGGCGGGTGCCGCCTGCGGTGTGGCGGCGCGCGGTGCGGGTTCGCGCATCTGCGGGGCCGGCTCGCGAGTGTAGGGCCGCTCTCGGCCCGCTTCGAGGGCGCGCTGGCGCTGGCGGATTTCGGCGAGCGGGTCCGGCCGCTGTTCGAGCGGTGGCCTTGCGGGCCGCGGAGCGTTGGAGCCGGCATAGGGATCGCGCTCGGCCGTTGCCGGGCGCGGCCGCTGTTCGCGCCCGCTGCCCATCAGCCCTTCGATGCGCGCCTCCAGCCCCTCGATCGTGCGGTTCAGCGCATCGAGCGAGGTCCTGTCGGACTGTCGGGAAGGATTTGATCGCGATCCGTTCATCTTTTGCTCGCTTCGACTGCTCGACCTCTCGTCAGAGCTCGATCCTTGGCTTTTCCGTCTGTGGCCAGCGTCTTCACGCGGGCCGGAGCGCATCTTTCATCAGAAGTTAGTCAATTAGACTTTCCTCAAGCTGAACGATGTAGCGGCATCCCTGGGAAACGCGAGACTGGAAAAAGGAATGCGGATTGCTATTGCTCAATCCGCACCTTTCACGAAACGTGGTAAACAAGCCGTTAATATCGATGAGAATTTTTTAACGTTTGTGTCCCAAACGCCGTTTTCACAGGCAATTGCCGTACAATTCGTCGGATCGAAGGGCCGCGGCGCCCTCAGGCCGGCCTGGGATATTGCAGCTCGATCTTCACGCCTTCGGGGCCGTAAACGAAGACCTGGCCGAGATCGGTCTCGGGAATATCGTAATATTCGTAGCGATAGCCGCTCGCCTTGATGCGCTCCAGCGCCGGGCCGAATTCGTAAAGGCTGAAGGCGACGTGGTTGAAGATACCGGGCGGAAAATCGATGCTGCGCGATGTCAGGCTGAGATGGATGACCGGGCGTTGGTCGAGATAGAGCCAGTGGCCCGGCGAGGCAAAGGGTGGCCGATAGCCTTCCTCGACGCCGAGCACGGTCTTGAGGAAGCCGATCATGACGAGCGCATCGCGGGTATCGATCGTGACATGGTCCAGGCGCGGCATCGGTGTCCTCCCAGCCAGCGTTGACGGTAAAGTCTAGCCTGTATCAACCGGCCGCGAAAGTCGCCTTGTCAACCTGTCGCGGCGCTCAGAAATTCTCCGTCCAGGGCCGGACTTCGACCTCCAGCGACCATGCGCTGCGGTGCTGGCGTAGCACGTCGATATAGGTCTGGGCGATCGCATCCGGCGAGAGCGTGGCATCGGGCTTCTCTTCCCGATCCGGCCGGGTCTGCGAGCGCACCGCGCCGTCGATGACGAAATGGGCGATATGGATGCCCATTGGCCCGAGTTCGCGGGCCGCACTCTGGGCAAGGCCGCGCAGCGCAAACTTGCCCATGGCGAAGGGGGCCGATTGCGCAAAGCCCTTCACGCTGGCCGAGGCGCCGGTGATAAGGATGGCGCCACGGCCGCGCGGGATCATGCGCCGCGCCGCCTGCTGCACCACCAGAAAGCCGCCGACAGCGGTGGTCGCGATCGCGCGCTCCACCTCGGCGGGATCGAGTTCGGCGAGCGGCCCGCGCAGGCGGGCGCTGGCATTGAAGATCACCACCTCAGGCCCGCCGATCGCGGCAGCCGCCTCTTCGAACAATGCGGCGACGCTCGCCGGTTGCGAGACGTCGGCGCTAAAGGCGCTGGCGCCGGTCTCCTCGATGAGCGGCTGAAGTTTTTCGACATTGCGGGCGGCAAGCCCGACCTTGACGCCCAGCGCCGACAATTGCCGGGCGAGCGATGCGCTGATGCCGGCGCCGGCGCCGACGATCAGCGCGCTGCCATGGGGAAAGTCGGTCATATCAACTCCTCGACGGATCGTCCGGAAGACGTAGGAAGTCCGGAGAGATTTCGCTACCGCCCGGGCGAATTTCAGTGCTCTGCATCGATCGAATAGGCGCTGATGCGCGAGAGATGGATGAAGGAAAGCCCGGTCTCATCAGCCCAGCCATTGAAGGCCTGCTGGATCAGCGGCTGGTCTTTCTTCGCCGTGCCGGAAGCGGAGAGCGGCACGCCGGCCGATCTGAGGCAGGCCAGCACATCCATCGTCGCGACGAAGCTGTCGCGGCCGATGCCCCGCAGGAAATATTGTCCGGTCATGCCGCCGAGCCGGCTGCCGCCTTTGCTCAACAGGTCGAGAAGGCCGATCTGGTCTTCCCGCGGCCAGTCGGCCAAGAAGACGCCGGCGCTGCCGTGTTCCCGCGCAAGTTCCCTGACAAAGGCGGCATTGGCCCGAACAGACATGATCTTCGCGCCGTTGCGAATGATCCGTTCGTCCGAGGTCAGTTCGTGCCAATAATCGTCGGGTGCGATATTCAGCATTGCCGGATCGAAACCGGAAAACGCCGTCTCGAAACCCGGCCACTTCGCATCGATCACCTTCTGGACGAAGCCGCTGTAGAAGATCCGCCGGGTCATATCGGCGAGAATGCGATCGTCGGGCATGGCGCGCAGCCGGTCGTGATCCGGCCGATGTTTCTCAAGCAATGCCTGCAGCGCCGCCGCTCCGCCTTTTCGCTGCTCGGCCCGCTGCCTTATCACCTCGAAACTGATCATCCTGAAACATCCCGATCTGCGGTCTAAAGAGCCTTCCCGCTTATACGCCGTTCCACGATGGACAAGGAAGAAGAGATGACGTCTCGTCAGCCTTCAGCAACTGTAGATTCGCGCTGGCAATTTTTTTCGCAAAAAGGTGGTGAGGCTGCAGATTTTGACGTTTACGCAAACGTCAATATTTTGTAAGACAGTGCCAAGGCCGGCGCGACCCGGTAATCGAATGGGAGGAATTTGAGAGATGCCAGTCTACAAGGCCCCGGTGAACGATACGCTCTTCGTCCTGAACGACGTGCTGGGCCTCGAACGCTACAACAATCTTCCCGGTTTTGCCGACGCGACGCCCGATATGATCGAAGCGATCCTCGGCGAGGCGGCCAAGGTGGCCGAAGAAGTTCTGTTTCCCGTGAATTATTCCGGTGATCAGGAAGGCTGCACGCGCCGGGACGATGCCGTCGTCTCGACACCGAAGGGCTTCAAGGAGGCCTATAAATCCTATCGCGAAGGCGGCTGGATCGGCCTTGCGGTGCCGGAGGAATTCGGCGGGCAGGGGCTTCCCTACACGCTGCATGCCGCCGTCGGCGAATATACCTCGGCTGCCAACATGTCGCTGATGATGTATCCCGGCCTGACGCAGGGCGCGATCGCCGCGATCCTCGTCCATGGCACGCAGGAGCAGAAGGACACCTACCTGCCGAAGATGGTCGACGGCTCTTGGTCCGGCACCATGAACCTGACCGAACCCCATTGCGGCACCGATCTCGGCATGTTGCGCACCAAGGCGGTGCCTCAGGCTGACGGCAGCTACAAAATATCAGGCCAGAAGATCTTCATCTCCGCCGGCGAACATGACCTGACCGACAATATCGTCCACCTGGTGCTCGCCCGCATCGAAGGTGCGCCCGAGGGCACCAAGGGCATCTCGCTGTTCATCGTGCCGAAATTCCTGGTCGGCAAGGACGGTGCGCTTGACGCTCGCAACGCTGTCGCCTGCGGTGCGATCGAACATAAGATGGGCATCCATGGCAACGCCACCTGCGTCATGAATTACGACGAGGCGACGGGTTTCCTGATCGGCGCCGAAAACCGCGGCCTCGCCGCCATGTTCGTGATGATGAACGAGGCCCGCCTGATGGTCGGCTTGCAGGGCATCGCCGTTTCCGAGATTGCCTATCAGAACGCCGCCGCCTACGCCCGCGACCGCATCCAGGGCCGCTCGCTGTCCGGCATCAAAGCGCCGGATAAGAAGGCCGATCCGATCATCGTCCATCCCGATATCCGCCGTACGCTGATGACCATCCGCGCCTTCAACGAGGCCGGCCGCGCCTTCCTGCTCTGGACCGCGCTGAAGTCCGATATCGCTCACCGCGCCACCGACGAGAGGGAGCGCCAGACCGCCGACGACATTCTCGGCCTCGTCACCCCGATCCTCAAGGGCGTGATGACCGACAAGGGCTTCGATCATGCGGTCATGGCCCAGCAGGTCTTCGGCGGCCATGGCTATATCGAAGAACACGGCATGAGCCAGTATGTGCGCGATGCCCGCATCGCCATGATCTACGAAGGCGCCAACGGCATTCAGGCGCTCGATCTGGTCGGCCGCAAGCTCGCCTTGAACGGCGGCCGCGCCGCCATGGCCCTCTTCAAGGAGATCGGCGATTTCTGCGAGGAGAACCGCAGCGACGAAAAGCTCGCCTTCTTCACCAAGCACCTGAAGAAGGGCTTGAACGACGTCCAGGGCGCGACCATGTGGTTCATGCAGAACGCCATGGCCAAGCCCGACAATGCCGGCGCCGGCTCGACCGATTACATGCACCTCTTCGGCCTTGTCGTCCTCGGTTATATGTGGGCGAAGATGGCGAAGGCCGCCGAGGATGGCCTTGCGTCAGGCGATGCAGCCCGCGAGGATTACCTGAAGAACAAGCTGATTACGGCGAAGTTCTTCATGGAGCGCATCATGCCGGAAACCGCGCTTCGCAAGGCCCGCATCGAAGCCGGCGCCGACACGATGATGGAACTGGCCGCCGAAGCGTTCTGAGCCGGTTCTCCCTCCCCCTTGTGGGGAGGGTTGGGGAGGGGTCTTTTCTCCTCCTTCCAAGATTTGAGGCAATAGATTGCCGTCAGGGAGATGAGACAATGACCGAGGTTTTCATTTACGATCACGTCCGCACGCCGCGCGGCCGCGGCAAGAAGGACGGCGCCCTGCATGAGGTGCCTTCCGTGCGCCTTGCGGCCAAGACGCTGGAAGCGATCCGCGACCGCAACGGGCTCGACACCACGACGGTCGACGACATCATCATGGGCTGCGTCGATCCGGTGATGGATGCCGGCGCTGTCATCCCCAAGGCTGCCGCCTTCGAAGCCGGTTACTCCACCAAGGCGCCGGGCATGCAGATCTCCCGCTTTTGCGCCTCCGGCCTCGATGCCGTCAATTTCGGCGCCGGCAAGATCGCCCAAGGCGCCGACGACATCGTCATCGCAGGCGGCGTCGAAAGCATGTCGCGCGTCGGCTTGGGCATGTCGGGCGGCGCCTGGTTCATGGATCCTTCGGTGAATTTCCCGGCCTATTTCATGCCGCAGGGTGTGTCGGCCGATCTCATTGCCACCAAATACGGCTTCAGCAGAACCGATGTCGACGCTTACGCGATCGAGAGCCAGAAGCGGGCCGCCCATGCCTGGGAAAAAGGCTGGTTCGACAAGTCGGTTGTGCCGGTCAAGGACCAGAACGGCCTGACGATCCTGGCAACGGACGAACATATGCGCCCCGGCACCGACATGCAGGCGCTTGGTTCGCTCAATCCCTCCTTTCAGATGCCCGGCGAGATGGGCGGCTTCGAAGCCGTCGGCATCCAGGCCCATCCCGAGATCGAGCGCATCAACTATGTCCACCATGCCGGCAATTCCTCCGGCATCGTCGATGGTGCTGCCGCCGTGCTCCTGGGGTCTAAGGCTGGTGGCGAGAGCATGGGCTTGAAGCCCCGCGCCCGCATCAAGGCCTTCGCCAATATCGGTTCCGACCCGGCCCTGATGTTGACCGGACCGGTCGACGTCACCGAGAAGCTGTTGAAGCGGACCGGTATGAGCCTTGCCGACATCGACCTCTTCGAGCTTAACGAAGCCTTCGCCGCCGTGGTGCTGCGCTACATGCAGGCCTTCGACATCGACCACGACAAGATCAACGTCAATGGCGGGGCCATCGCCATGGGCCATCCGCTCGGCGCCACCGGCGCGATGATCCTCGGCACGGTGCTCGACGAGCTTGAACGCCGCGACCTCAACACCGCGCTGGTGACACTCTGCATCGGCGCCGGCATGGGCACGGCAACGGTTATCGAAAGGGTCTGACGATGGCTTTCAACACCGGCACGATCGAAACCGAATACACCGAGGTTACCGAGCATTGGTCACCCCGCGTCATTGCCGATCTCAACGGCCAGAGCGTCAAACTCGCCAAGGTCCAGGGTCAGCTCACCTGGCATTCCCATCGGGACGAGGATGAGCTCTTTCTCATCTGGAAGGGCGCGCTTACCATCGAATATCGCGACCGCCCGCATGTGCATCTGAAGGCCGGCGATTTTCATGTCGTGCCTAGGGGCGTCGAGCACAATCCGGTGGCTGAGAAAGAGTGCTGGATCGTGCTTTTCGAGCCGTCGCAAACCAAGCACACTGGCGACGTCGTCACCGAAAAGACAAAGACCGTAGACGCGCAGCGCAGCCATTTGCCGGCCTGATCGGGAGGAAATCCAATGACCTACACCAATTTCACGCTCGAAACCGACGCCGATGGCATCGCTCTCGTCACCTGGGACATGCCCGACAAGTCGATGAATGTTTTCACCGCCGAGGTGATGGCCGAACTCGACGCCCTCATCGACGCCACGACCGCTGACGCCGCCGTCAAGGGTGTCGTGATCACCTCCGGCAAATCCTCCTTCTCCGGCGGCGCCGATCTGTCGATGATCAAGTCGATGTTCAGCTCCTATCAGGAGGAAAAGGAAAAGAGCCCGCAAACGGCCGTTCAGAAGCTCTTTGGCCTTGTCGGCCGCATGAACGGGCTGTTCCGCAAGCTTGAAACATCGGGCAAGCCCTGGGTTTCCGCGATCAACGGCACCTGCATGGGTGGCGCTTTCGAAATGTCGCTCGCCTGCCACGGCCGCGTCGCCTCCAACGCCAAGAGCGTCAAGATCGCGCTGCCGGAAGTGAAGGTCGGGATCTTCCCCGGCGCCGGCGGCACCCAGCGCGTGCCGCGGCTGGCGAATGCCCAGGATGCGCTGCAGATGATGACGACCGGCCAGTCGCTGACCGGCTCACGCGCCAAGGCGATGAACCTGGTGCATCAGGTGGTCGAGCCGGATCAGCTCATTCCCGCCGCCAAGCAGATGATCAAGGACGGCCTGAAGCCGGTCGCTCCCTGGGACGAGAAGGGTTTTAAGGCGCCGGGTGGCGGCATTTGGACGCCGGCCTCCGCCCAGCTCTGGCCGGCAGCCCCGGCGATCCTGCGCCGGGAAACATCGGGCAACTATCCGGCTGCGCTTGCCATCCTGAAATGCGTCTATGAAGGCCTGCAGGTGCCGTTCGACACCGGCCTGAAGATCGAGCAGCGTTATTTCACCGAGGTGCTGCAGACCCGCGAAGCCTTCTCGATGATCCGCTCGCTGTTCATCTCGATGCAGGAACTCGGCAAGGGCGCTCGCCGTCCGGCCGGTCTGCCGAAGACCGAGCTGAAGCATGTCGGCGTCGTCGGCGCCGGCTTCATGGGCGCCTCGATCGCCTATGTCACCGCCGCCGCCGGCATTCCGGTGACGCTGATCGACCGCGACATGGAGGCGGCTGCCAAGGGCAAGAGCGTCTGCGAAGGTCTGGTCAAGGATTCCGTCGGTAAGGGACGATTTACGCAAGACGAGGCCGCAGCGCTGCTCTCCCGCATCACACCCACGGCCGATTATGCCGATCTCGCCAATGCGGATCTCGTCATCGAGGCGGTATTCGAGGATCGCGAAGTGAAGAAGTCGGTCATCGAGGCCGTTGAAGCCGTGCTGCCGGAAGGCGCGATCTTCGCCTCCAATACCTCGACCCTGCCGATCACGGGACTGGCGAAAAATTCCAGGCGCCCGGCCGATTTCATCGGCATCCACTTCTTCTCGCCCGTGGAGAAGATGATGCTGACCGAGGTCATCCTCGGGGCTGAGACCGGCGACAAGGCGCTTGCCGTCGCTCTCGATTATGTCGCAGCGATCAAGAAGACGCCGATCGTCGTCAACGACACCCGCGGCTTCTTCGTCAATCGCTGCGTGCTGCGATACATGTCGGAAAGCTACGACATGCTGATCGAGGGCGTGCCGCCTGCCATGATCGAGAATGCCGCCAAGATGGCCGGCATGCCGGTGGGTCCCTTGGCGCTGAACGACGAGGTCGCCATCGATCTGTCGCTGAAAATCCTCAAGGCGACGGTCGCCGATCTCGGCGAGAAGGCCATCGACCCCAGGCATATGGACCTCATCGCCCGCATGGTGGAAAAGGAGGGCCGCTTCGGCCGCAAGAATTCCAAGGGCTTTTATGACTATCCGCCGAAGCCGGCGAAGAAGTCCCTGTGGCCCGATCTCAAAAACTTCTACCCCCAGAAGAAGGCGGATGAGGTCGACGTCAATGTCCTCAAACAACGCTTCCTCGTCACCATCGCGCTGGAAGCCGCCCGCACCGTCGAGGAAGGCATCGTCACCGATCCGCGCGAAGCCGACGTCGGCTCGATCCTCGGCTTCGGCTTCGCGCCCTATACCGGCGGGGCGCTGAGCTATATCGACGGGATGGGTGTGAAGGCTTTTGTCGAACTGGCAGAAAAGCTGGCTGAGGCTTACGGATCTCATTTCAGGCCGACACCGCTGCTGAAGGATATGGCCGCCAAGGGCGAGACATTTTATGGGCGGTTTGATCCCTATGCGGGGGCGAAGGCGGCGGCGTAGGCTGCTTCGCGGGTTTGGTGTTGAGGGGACTATCTTTGGCATTGTGTTGCGATACCCCTCTGCCCGGCTGGGCAGAGGGGTGGGCACGCCACAACGCTAAGTTTGTTCGCTTTCGACCGGCTCACGGAATTCGACTTTTCCTTGCGCACGCCTTGCCGTAGACACAATTCCCGATTAAACGTTCTCGCATCGATCTTGCTAGATGAACTTTGAAACGGCGCTCGCGTCGTTCCTGGCGAACTTCCTCCAAAATCGGTTTTCATCGCCGCTCGGCATTGTCCGCGCGGCAATCTTCTATGAACGATTCGAAAAGGATATCGTCATGAGCACTGGTACCGTAAAGTGGTTCAACGCAACCAAGGGCTTCGGCTTCATTCAGCCGGATGACGGCGCAGCCGACGTTTTTGTCCACATCTCGGCCGTCGAACGCGCCGGCATGCGCGATCTCAAGGATGGCCAGAAGCTGTCTTACGAGCTCGTCCGCGACAACAAGTCCGGCAAGATGTCGGCAGACCGCCTCCAGGCGGCCTAAGCCATTAAGGCTTTGAATATCATCTCCGGATCGTGACCACGGATGTACTGGCACGGTTCGTTGAGATGGAAGGGAAGGTCGGGTTCACCCGGCCTTTTTTCGTATTTGGGTGGCTGCTGTGCCCATTTTCCAAGAAATGCGCCGCCCCACGACACGACCTTCGCGGCCTTCAGCCCCCAGCCGCGCCGTCACTCTCCAGCATCGCCATCACCCGCGCCATCACCGCCCGCGCCGCATCGAGCTCGGCCGACGTGAACGCAGCGCCGAGCTCATCCGCCCATCCGGCTTGCGCAATCTCGATAACCCCCAGCCGGGCGGCCCCTTCGTCGGTCAGCCGCACCAGCTTGGCGCGCTGGTGCTGCGGGTTGTCGGCATAGGCGATCAGCCTTTCAGCCGCGAGCACATCGGCGAGCCGCTGCACGCCCTGGCGGGCGAGGCCGAGTGCCCGGGCAATCTGCGCCACCGACATGTCGCCGCGCCTTGCCGCGGCCAGCACCTGCCAGCGGGCGCTCGTCTGTCCTGCGGGCTTTGCCAGCTGGTCGCCCGCCGCCGTTAGATGGCCGGCGAGGCGAAGGGTCGTAATTGCGAAAGCGGAAAAGGCATTCCCCTCCATCGTTCGCTCCGGTCGATTTCGTTTGACAACATGTTGTCTATTTTGTATCTCATCCATAGTGACAACATATTGTCATATCAGAATGATGAAGGCAACGCCGAAGGAGGAGGCCGCCATGAGGAAGACCTACAAGGGAAGCTGCCATTGCGGCAAAGTGCACTACGAAGTGGATATGGACCTCGATGAGGGCACCGGCCGCTGCAATTGCTCGATCTGCGCCAAGCGGCGTTATTGGGGCGCCAACGTCAAGCCGGAGAATTTCCGGCTGATGTGCGACGCGGCGGAAACAGCAGACTACCAGTTCAACACGATGAGCGGGCATCACCGCTTCTGCCGCACCTGCGGTGTGCCGGCCTTCGGCGACGGCTATGTCGAAGCGATTGGCGGCGCCTATGTCTCGATCAACATCGCCTGCCTCGACGATATTACCCCCGAGGAACTGGCGGCCTTGCCGGTCCGTTATTACGACGGCAGGCATGATGCCTGGTGGAACGAACCTGAAGTGACGAGTTATCTCTGAAGCAATTCCAGCAAATCCGCGCAGCGCTTTTGCTGAAATTGCGCAAACGGAAATGCATCCTTGTCGGATCGTCGTCCTCCCGTTCGTCCTCGGTCCATAGCGGATAAGGAGAACTGATGTGACAG
Source organism: Rhizobium leguminosarum bv. trifolii WSM2297 (assembly GCF_000271845.1). The sequence goes on from NZ_JH719395.1 coordinate 4,212,545, forward strand.
ACGAAGCGAATACCAGGCATGAAGAAGAGGCGGTTATCGCCATGCTGATGATGCGGGCCAAGGCGCTGGGGGAAAAGAACGCCGAGGAGGTGCTTTCTTATGAGGCCGAAGATTCCGTCGAGTTTTCCCTGGCGCCGCCGCTGGTCATAAACGGCAAGGACGAGGCGGGCCTGCGGGCCTGGTTCGACACCTGGCAAGGCCCGATCGGCGGTGAAGTGCGCGATGCCAAGCTGACCCTCGGCAGGGATGTCGCTTTCTGGAGCGGCCTCACCCGCATGACCGGGACAAAGACCGACGGCGCCGAGGTCGATCTCTGGTTCCGTCAGACCCTCGGCCTCGTCAAGCAGGAAGGCCGCTGGCTGGTCGCCCACCAGCACGCCTCGGTGCCTTTCGCCATGGATGGCAGCGGCCGCGCGCTGCTGGATCTGAAGCCGTGAACACTGCCTCCGGTGTCAGGCCGCATTCTCCGCCGTCTTCCCCCTGCCGGCGCGGACAGCCATGATCCCAACGCCCATCAACAGCAGGATTGCCGTCGCATAGATGTCCGTCGTCAGCGCGTAACCGGCCGATTTCGCCAGGAACCCGGCCAGGATCGCCGGCAGGCTAAAGGCGAGGTAGCTCTGGACGTAGAAGGCGGCAAGCAGCCCGGCTCGCTCATCCGCCGTGGCGAGCGGCATGATCGTGCCGATCGAGCCGAGGAAATTGGTGCCGAAACCGGCGCCGGTAAAGACGGTGCCGATCAGCAGCAGCGGCACATTGGCAAGATGCACGCCGGCAACGACCGTCAGAATGCCGAGCGTCTTGGCCGACACGCCGAAACCGAGATTGGCCGATGCCGTCTTGCTGCGCCTGAGATAGACGGCAATCGCGCCGCTCACCATCAGCGCCGTCACGACAGCACCGCCGGTCAGCGGCGCCCCGCTGCCGGTTGTGCTGGCGACCAGCGATGGGACGAGCGAAAGATAGAAACCGGCAAGCGTCCAGTTGGCGATGTTGATCGGCGTCACCAGCGACAGCGGCCGCTTCACCTGCGGCGGAATGGCGATCCGCGGCATCAGCGAGCCGAGCGCGCCCGGTCGCCTGCCGCCGGTCTCCTGCGTCCGCCAGATGGCGGCCGCCAGCAGCGTGAAGGCAAGCAGCAGCAGCGCATAGGTCAGATGCATCGGGAAAGGGCCGTATTGGATCAGTGCGCTGGTGCCGACCGCGCCGACCGCCATGCCGCAAAGCGGCGCAATCGAATTGACGATCTGCCCCTTTGCCCGGTCGACATCGACGAGAGCGGCGCCGAGCGAGGCGCCGGCAATGCCGGTCGCAATACCCTGGACGATCCGCGCCGCAATCAGCCAGTCCGGGCCGCTGGCTGCGACGAAGAGGCCCATGGCGATGATTTCCAGCACCAGGGCGGAAAAGATCACCGGCTTGCGGCCGAGATGATCCGAGAGCGAACCGGCGATCAGCAGTGCTGCCAGCAGCGCGAAGGCGTAGACGGCGAAGACCACCGTGATCAGCACCGGTGAGAGCGAGAAATTCTGCTGATAGATCCGGTAGAGCGGCGTCGGCGCGGCGGAAGCGCCGAAGAAGGTGGCGAGCGTCAGCGCGTGGAAACCGATCGAGGGGCGCTGCGCATTCTTTGTGGATTTGGCTGCGGCGACCATATATAAGCCCTCTTAAAGCTAAGCCGTTGCGTTAGCTCCATGTAGGGCGCCTACCTCGTAAAGGCAAATTATTTGCGTTTATGGTCCTGTCAAAGATTTTGAACCGTGGGGCGTCAAGGGATGAAAAGTGCATGACGGTAAAAGAGAATCTCCGCCCTGGCGGTAGAAGCGCCCGGGTTCAGGCATCGGTGCACAAGGCGGTCCGCGAACTGCTGGCCGAAATGAACCGTGCCGAGGTGACGATCCCGCTGATTGCCGCCAGGGCGGGTGTGACGCCGTCGACCATCTATCGCCGCTGGGGCGACCTGCAGGAGCTTCTCGCCGATGTTGCCGTCGAGCGGCTGCGGCCGGATATGCAGCCGATCGATGCCGGCAGCGGCAAGGCCGATCTTCAGGCCTGGGCCGAGCAATATGCCGAGGAAATGTCCTCCGGGCCGGGCCGCGAGATGGTCCGCGACGTGCTGGCTGCGCAGGCAGGCGTTAATGCCTGCAAATGCTGCGAATATACCCGCCAGCAGATCGTCGTCATTGCCGAAAGGGCAAAGGCCCGCGGCGAGCTCTTTCCGGAAGTGGATCGCGTCATGGACCAGCTCGTCGCGCCGATCATGTACCGCATCCTGTTCGGCGACGTGCCGGATACCGGGCGAGTGCGCGATCTCGTCTCGCGCATCATGACGACGACGGATTGAGCCTGCCTCTTACTCTGCAGCCGCGCGCTTGAGGCCGGAAATCTGGGTGATATAGGCGCGCAGTGCTGCCGGCCGCACCGGCTTGTGCTGAACGGCGATGCCGTATCGTTCGGCCTCGCTGCGCACTTCAGGCGTGCGGTCGGCGGTGATCAGCAAAGCCGGGATATCGGCGCCGAACTGCCGGCGCAGATGCAGGATCGCGGCAATGCCGGTGCCGTCGTCGAGATGATAGTCGGCGATGGCGAGATCCGGCGGCCCGTCACGGCCGTCGCCGGATATCACGTCGGCGAGGCCGTCGAGCTCTTTGACCTCGCAGCCCCAGCCGCTAAGCAGCAGCCGCATGCCTTCGAGGATCTTCGGCTCGTTGTCGATGCAGAGGATCTTCAGCCCCTTGAGCGGCTGGCCTGGCCGGTCGGCGGGCGTGACGGCCGCCGCGGCCTCGGCTGGGCGCGAGATGTCGAGCGGCATGGCGATGCGGAATTCCGTACCCCTGCCATGTGTCGACTGCAGCTCGACCGGATGGTTGAGCACCCGGGCGATGCGGTCGACGATCGACAGGCCGAGCCCGAGGCCGGAGGCGGTTTTTGCGCCTTCGTCCAGCCGGGCGAATTCCTTGAACACCGTGCGGAATTTCGACGGCGGAATGCCGATGCCGGAATCGATCACCTGGATGATCACCTGGTTGCCGCGCCGCCGCGCGCCGACAAGCACCTTGCCGGTGATCGTGTATTTGATGGCGTTGGAAACGAGGTTCTGCACCAGCCGGCGCAGAAGGTTGGGGTCCGAGCGGACCCTGAGCGATGTCGGCATGACCACCAGCTTCAGCTGTTTTTCGCGGGCGATCGGCGCGAAATCGGTCTCGATCCGCTCCAAGAGCTCGGAGAGCTTGACGGCGGCAAGCCGCGGCCGCATGGCGCCGGTATCAAGCCTGGATATATCGAGCACGGCGCCGAGAATGGTTTCGACCGATTCCAGCGCCGAATCGATGTTGCGCACGATCGGGCTGTTGTCGGATTGCGCCATGCGCTCGACCAGTGCGGAGGAATAGAGCCGGGCGGCATTCAGCGGCTGCAGGATGTCGTGGCCGGCTGCGGCGAAAAAGCGGGTCTTGCCGATATTCGCCTCGTCGGCGGCGGCGCGCGCCTCGGCGAGCTCGTGGTTGACCCGGGTCAGCTCGGCCGTTCGTTCGGCGACGCGCTGCTCCAGCGTTTCGTTCGCCTGTTTCAACGCCTGGTCGGCGCTGACGCGCTGGGTGATATCGGTGAAGGTGGCGACGATGCCCTTGTCGGGCATGGCGTTGGAGCGCACCTCGATAATCCGCTCGCCGCCGCTGAGCACCAGTGCGAAGGGTTTGTCGAGCGTCAGGAAATGCCGCACCGTTTGATTGAGATCGCCGGGCGCGATGTCGCCGCGCTGGCTGAGCGTGGTGACGATGTCGGCCAGGGGAAAACCGACCTGGCCGGCACTTTCCGGCAGATCCAGCAATTGCCGGAAGCGCCGGTTCCAGATCGTCAGCCGGTTGGAACTGTCGAACACCGCAATGCCCTGGTCCATCTGCGAAAGCGCGGTCTGCAGCATGTCCTGGTTATATTGCAGCGCCTCGCTCGCCTGGTCGAGCAGCCAGGCGGTGTCGGAGGAGGCATCTTCGATCTTCTGCAAGATCAGGGACAGCACCAGCCTTGCGGAGGACGAGCCGATGGCGCTGCCGAGCAGCTGTTCGCTGAAATGGATCAGCGCCATGTCGGCCGGCTGTTCGTCCTCCAGCTTGCGGCCGGAGCTTTGTTCGTAGGTCGTCAACGAGCGCTGCATGCGCTCTTCGCCGAGATAACGCGAGATCGCGGCCTTGAGATCGCCGACGCTGATGCGGGTCTTCCAGCCGCGCGTCGCAAATTGGGAGCGCGAATGCCGCTTGACGAAGATGCCGGCCTGGATGCGCTCCAGCGGCCTGGCATTGCGGGTAAGCGAGCCGACGATGAAGAAGGCGGTGTTGACCAGCAGGCTCATGACGGTCGCATTGACCAGCGGATCGGCGTCGGGCGCGGCAAACAGCGTCGTGCCCGGAAAGATGAAACCGAGCACGGCGCTCGCCACATAGGAATAATCGGGGCCGCCGAGCGAGGGCAGGAACAGCAGGTAGATCCAGATGACGAAGCCGGAGGTCAGCCCGAGAATCGCGCCGCGCGCATTCGCCCGCCGCCAGATCAGCCCGCCGAACAGCGCCGGGGCGATCTGCGCGATGGCGGCAAAGGAGAGAAGGCCGATCGAGGCAAGGCCGGCGGTGCTGTCGGTCGAGCGGTAATAGGCATAGCCGAACAGCAGCACGGCAAAAATGGCGCTGCGGCGGATGTTGAGCAGCGTCTTGGCGAAATTGTCGCGCTGGCCGGCGCGGCCGGCGAGTTTGCGCCTCAGGAAAATAGGCATGATGATGTCGTTCGACACCATGATCGACAGCGCCACGGAATCGACGATGACCATCGCCGTGGCGGCGGAGAAACCGCCGATGAAGGTGATCAGCGATACCACGGGCATCTCACCGGCAAGCGGCAGCGACAGCATGTAGAAATCGGCATTGCCGGCGCCGCCGAAGGTCAGCAGCCCGCCGATCGCCACCGGCAGCACGAAGAGATTGATTGATATGAGGTAGGTGGGAAACAGGAAGCCTGCGAGTTTCAGCTGTTTCGGTGTCCGGTTTTCGACGACCGTTACGTGGAATTGCCGCGGCAGCAGGATGATCGCGAAGGCCGACAACAGGATCAGCGTCATCCAGCGGCTGATCGGTGTGTGGTAACTCAGCGCCGACATGACCAGCTCGTTGTCGACCGTCTTCTGCCAGAGATCGGTCGGGCCATCGAAGAGAAACCAGATAACGCAAACCCCGGCCGTCAGGAAGGCGACGAGCTTGACCACCGATTCCATCGAGACGGCGAGGATCAGCCCGTCCTGGTGTTCGGTCGCATCGGTATGCCGGGTGCCGAACATGATGGCGAAGCAGGCAAGCACCAGCGTTGCGATGAGCGGCAGGTCGAGGAAGTAGAGATTGCCGCTGCCGATGCCGTAATCGGACGGGTTGACCATGGCGCTGACGGTGCTGGAGATCGCCTTCAGCTGCAGCGCGATATAGGGAATGGTGCCGATCAACGAAATCAGCGCGACGATGGTGGCGACCGTCGGGTTCTTGCCGTAGCGCGCGGCGACGAAATCGGCAACCGAGGTGAGCTTCTCGGCCTTGGCGAGCTCGATGATCCGGCGAAGCAGCGGCATGCCGAGCGTGAAGACCAGGATGGGGCCGATATAGATGCCGGCAAATTCCAGGCCGCGCTGGGCGGCAAGCCCGACGCTGCCGAAATAGGTCCATGAGGTGCAGTAGATCGCCAGGCTCAGTGCGTAGACCACCGGCCATCCGCCTTCCAGTGCGCCCGGGCTGCGCTTCTTGCGGTCGCCATAGCTTGCCACGGCGAAAAGCAGCAGCAGATAGCCGAAGGCAGACGCGAATATGACCCAGCCTGGAAGCATTGACCCTCCGCCGGCGGAAAACCGCCGGGACCTCCCGCAACGTGGGCCAGCTTAAGTCATTTCAGCCGCTTTGAAAATTCCTCGCCGTCTAGGTCTTAAGTCAAAGGTCGCGGCGCGTACTGCCAAATATTTGCGATTGCCGATTGATGAATTGCAATGACGACGTAGCTACTGCATAATTCCCTCAAATCGGCATCCATTTAAGAATAAAACATACGGTAATTCAAGCTGTTGCAGTGGCCTTTGGCCGTCTGAAAGATGCGCGGCGCTGTAACAAAATAATGCATATCCGTGAAATGCATCGAAGGGAGACGCAACCGATGCTCAACGACTTCAAGGCCTTTATCGCCCGCGGCAATGTCATGGATTTGGCAGTCGGCGTCATCATCGGCGGCGCCTTCGGCGGCATCGTCAAATCCTTGGTCGACGACCTGATCATGCCGATTGTCGGCGCCATTTTCGGCGGCTTCGATTTTTCGAATTACTTCCTGCCGTTATCGTCGGCGGTCAACGCCCCGACGCTTGCCGCCGCCCGCGCACAAGGGGCGGTGTTTGCCTATGGCAGCTTCCTCACCGTTCTCATCAACTTCCTCATCCTCGCCTGGATCATCTTCCTGATGGTCAGGGGCGTGAACTATCTGCGCCTGCAAGTCGAGCGTCAGGAAAAGGTCGCACCGGAGGAGCTGCCCGCGCCACCCGCCGACGTCCAGCTCCTGACCGAGATCCGCGACCTGCTGGCAAGCCGCGCGGCCGTCTGACGGGCTTTTGGCCTTGCCGTTGGGCAAGGCCATATTCATCACCAAAATCGATATGCCATCACTGGATATCATGGGATTTGCCGGCGCAAATCCTCTATGAAGGTGGAAACCGGAGATGTGCATGTCGATCGTGAAGAGCCTCAGCCCGCGCGCCATGGCGGCGCCAGAAAGCGGGATCGTCGAAGTCGTCAATTATGCCCGCGGCCGTGAAGGCCTGCTGCCGCTTTGGGTGGGTGAAGGCGACTTGCCGACCCCTGATTTCATCAGCAGGGCGGCGATGGACGCGCTTGCTTCAGGCGAGACCTTCTATACCTGGCAGCGCGGCATTCCCGAGCTTCGCCAGGCGCTCTCGGATTATTACGTCAGACATTTCAGCGCCCGGCTTCCGGTCGAGCATTTCTATGTCACCGGCTCCGGCATGCAGGCGATCCAGATCGCCGTGCAGGCGCTGACTTCGCCGGGTGACGAATTCGTCTATCTCACTCCCGCCTGGCCGAATATCGCCGCCGCGCTCGAGATCGCGGGGGCGCGCTCCGTCGGCGTCGAGTTGCAGTTCGAAGGCGGTAAATGGACAGTCGATCTCAACCGCCTGGAAGTCGCCATCACCCCGAAGACCAGGGGCATTTTCGTCAACACGCCGTCGAACCCGACGGGCTGGACAGCGACGAAGAAGGATCTGGGCGATCTTCTGGCGCTGGCCCGTAAACACGATCTCTGGATCATGGCCGATGAGATCTACGCGCTCTATTATTACCCGGGCGGTCGTGCTCCTTCCTTCCTCGACGTCATGGAGCCGGACGATAAGATCATCTTCGTCAATTCCTTCTCGAAGAACTGGTCGATGACCGGCTGGCGGGTCGGCTGGATCGTCGCGCCGCCTGAGATGGGCCAGGTGCTCGAAAACCTCATCCAATATTCGACATCGGGTGTGGCGCAGTTCATGCAGAAAGGCGCCGTCGCAGCCCTCGATCAGGGCGACGATTTCGTGCGCGCCAATATCGCCAAGGCGGCTCGCTCCCGCGATATTCTCTGCGATGCGCTTGTCGCCACCAACCGCGTCGAGACGCTGAAGCCGGACGGCGCGCTCTATGCATTCCTGAAGATCGACGGCGTCACCGATAGCCGCAGCGCTGCGATCGATATCGTCGACAAGACGGCCGTCGGTCTTGCCCCGGGGGCCGCTTTCGGCGCCGGCGGCGAACTCTTCCTGCGCGCCTGTTTTCTGCGCGACCCCGCCCAGGTGGCGATCGCCGCGGAGCGCCTTTGCGACTATATCCTCAAGCGCTAAGAAGTGGCTCTGCCGGTCGTTTTTGTGCCGGAATCGCCCGATCGATAAAACTGGAGCAAAGCCTGAAATCGGCCTCTAACCACAAGTCCAAACTTACCGGTTCAAAGGCCCCCGAACGGCCATTCGATAAGAAAATTGGAAAGAAAAACCGGGCCTGATGCCCCTGCTATAAAACAAAGCAGGGACGGGGACATGGCGGTTTTGGTGACGGGCGGCGCCGGATATATCGGCAGTCACATGGTTTGGGCGCTGCTCGATGCAGGCGAGGATGTGGTCGTGCTCGATCGGCTTTCCACCGGCTTTCGCTGGGCCGTGGCGCCGGCGGCGCGTTTCTATCTCGGCGACGTCGCCGATCCCGACATATTGAAGAAGATCTTCATCGAAAACGACATCGAGGCGATCATCCATTTTGCCGGCTCCGCCGTCGTCCCGGTCTCGGTCGCCGATCCGCTCTCCTATTACGACAACAACTCAGGCAAGACCCGGGCGCTGCTGTCGGCTTCGGTCAAGGCCGGGATCCGCAACTTCGTCTTCTCCTCGACGGCGGCCGTCTACGGTCAGCAAAAGACCGACCTGCCGGTCAAGGAGACCGCCTCTCTCAATCCGGAAAATCCTTACGGCCAGTCGAAGCTGATGACCGAATTCATGCTGCGCGATGCCGCCGCCGCCTATGATTTCAACTATGTCGCGCTTCGTTATTTCAACGTCGCCGGCGCCGATCCTGATCACCGTGCCGGCCAGTCGACCTCGGGCGCCACCCACCTCATCAAGGTTGCCTGCGAGGCCGCACTCGGCAGGCGCGACAGCGTCAGTGTCTATGGCATCGATTATCCCACCCACGACGGCACCGGCGTGCGCGACTACATCCATGTCAGCGATCTTGTCGACGCCCATCTTAAAGCGCTGCAGCACTTGCGCAGGGGCAAGGGCTCGCTCGTTGCCAATTGCGGTTATGGCAGCGGCTATTCCGTGCTCGACGTCTTGAACATGGTCACCCGCCTGCACGGACATTCCTTCAAGATCCATATGGCGCCGCGCCGTCCCGGCGATTCGGCAAGCGTCGTCGCCGACGCTTCGCTCGCCCGGCAGGTGCTCGACTGGAAGCCGCGGCACGATTCGCTCGAAACCATCGTCCAGAGTTCGCTCGATTGGGAACTGTTCCTGTCGAACAGAAACGTCGAGGACCTGCACGGCATCCACCGGGCGCTCGCCGCCGCTTCGTTCTGAACGCAACCGACTGTTGACCTCCCTGCGCCGGCGGGGCCCCGCATGCCATTATGTGAATAAGGAAAATCAAGCTTTCTCTGGCGGGCTCTGGGCCGAGGGAAAAGAGAAGATGAAGAACTTTCTGGCCTCATTGCGCCTGCAAAAAGACAATCCGACGTTTCTGATGGCGCAGTTCCGGGCCCTGTCGTCGCAGATCCCCATTCTCTATGTCCTGCTCGTCATCAACGCCCTGGCGGTGGCGATCACCCACGTGGAATCCGCACCGCTCTGGCTCTCGCTTTACATCCCTGTGGCCTTGAGCGTCGTCTGTATCTTCCGTCTCTGCTGGTGGGAAATCAGGGGCAAGGAAAACATAACAGCCGAGCGGGCCTACAGGCTGATGAAGGTCACCATCGTCGGCGCTTGTGTCCTCTCCGCCGCGTTCGGCGGCTGGGCGATCGCACTCTACCAATATGGCGATGCTTACCAGCAAGGCCAGATTGCCTATTTCCTCGTGGTCACAGGGATTTCCTGCATCTTCTGCCTGATGCATCTGCCGATGGCGGCGGCGATCACCACGCTCATCACCTTCTCGGCCATGGTCGCGACCTTCATGTTCTCGGGCAATCCGGTTTTTGTCGCCACCGCCGTCAGCGGCCTCTTCCTAATCCTGCCCTTCCTCAGGGTGATCGACAGCTATTTCCAGAATTTCGTCGGCCTCGTGCAGTTGACCGAGGAGTTGAAGCAGAAGCGGGCGGAGGCCGAGGAACTCAACCTCGTCAACAGCCGCAACGCGCTGCATGACCAGCTGACAGGCCTCGCCAACCGCCGCAGCTTCTTTCTCTCGCTGGAACAACGGCTGCAGAGGCATCCGTCCTCGCCGCCCGTCCTCGGCATTCTCGATCTCGATGGTTTCAAGCCCGTCAACGATGTCTTCGGCCATGCCGCCGGCGATCTCGTGCTCAAGGAGACGGCCCGCCGCTTCACCGCGCTGGTCGGCGAAGAGGGCATCGTCTCCCGCCTCGGCGGCGATGAGTTCGGCATCATCTTCCCCTGTTCGATGACACGCCAGGCGATCGCCGATCTCGGCCAGGCGCTCTGCGCTGCCGTCCGCGATCCCTACGAAATCCCCGACGGCTCGGTCCGTGTTTTCGGTTCCTGCGGCATCGTCTATCCCGAGATCGGCCAATACACCGCCGAGGATCTCTACGAGAAAGCGGATTTCGCCCTCTACCAGGTCAAGAGCAAGCGCAGCAGCGGCGTCGAATTCTTCTCGGCCGAGCACGAGAAGATCCTGTCGCAGCGCCACCTGATCGAACTCGAGCTGCAGGCGAATGACTTCGCCAGTGAATTGAAACTCGAATATCAGCCGATCGTCGAATTGAAGAGCGGCCGCGTCGTCGGTTACGAGGCGCTCGCCCGCTGGGATAGCGCCCGCTTTGGCCGCATCAGTCCCGATGCCTTCATTCCCGCTGCCGAGCGCACCGCCGTCATCGGCCGGATGACGCGCATCCTTTTTGCCAAGGCGCTCGAAGCGCTGGCGATCATTCCGCGCCATCTCAAGCTCTCCTTCAATCTCTCGGCGCGCGATATCTGCGATCATGAGACATCGATGGCGCTGCTCGCCATGATCACCCGCTCCGGCATCGATCCCAGGCGCATCGAATTCGAGATCACCGAGACGGCGCTGCTTTCCGATTTCGACACCGCCGATCGGGTCATCACCATGCTGCGCGCCGCCGGCATATCGATCGCGCTTGACGATTTCGGCACCGGCTTTTCGAGCCTCAGCCATATTCATCGTCTTGCCTTCGACAAGCTGAAGATCGACAAGGCCTTCGTGATGAATTTCGATCGCGATGCCCGCTGCATGAACATCACCCGCTCGGTCGCCAATCTCTGCCAGAATCTCGGCATTGCCTCCGTCGCCGAAGGCGTCGAAAGCGAAGAGATCGCCGAGGGGTTGAAGGCGATGGGCGTTCGCCTGGCGCAGGGCTATTATTTCTCGCGGCCGCTGCCGCTGGAGCTTGCCATCGATTATGCCGCACGGTGCGAGAGCACAGCGTCCGCCCGCAATTCGCTATCGGCCTGAACGCGATCAATCCTCGCTAATTCGACTGGAGCCACCATGCGTCGTCGTCTATGCATGGTTCAACAGCGGAGGTGAACCATGCAGGACGGCGAAATCATCATTGAACGGCAAGGCACTACCGGCGTCATTCGGCTCAACCGGCCGCGGGCGCTGAACAGCCTGACGCTGCCGATGATCCGGACGATCACCGAGGCGCTTCATGGCTTTGCCTCTGATGCCGAGGTTGCGGCCGTTGTGATGACGGGGGAGGGCGACCGCGGCTTCTGCGCCGGCGGCGATATCCGCGCTTTGCATGAGAGCGCCCGCACCGGAGATGGCCTGGCGGCAACCTTTTGGCGCGAGGAGTTCCGCCTCAACCATCAGATCGCCTCCTACCCCAAACCCTATGTGGCGCTGATGGACGGCATTACCATGGGCGGAGGCGTTGGCCTGTCGTCGCACGGCCGCCACCGCATCGTCACCGAGCGCACGCGGCTCGCCATGCCCGAAACCGGCATCGGCTACGTCCCCGATGTCGGCGCCACCTGGCTGCTGCCGCAGGCACCGGGCGAGTCCGGAACATGGCTCGGCCTGACCGGCCTCGATATCGGCGCGGCCGACGCGATCCATGCCGGGCTTGCCGACCGTCAGATCGCTTCGTCGCGGCTTGGGGAGGTGATCGATGTTTTGTCGGCCCTGCCGCGGGGCAGCACCTCCGGCGATGTCGATGCGGTGCTGCAGGCGCTTTCCGAGCCTGCGGGAGAAAGCCGGCTCAGCCAGAATGCGGCGATGATCGATCGCACCTTTGGTTTCGACAGTGTCGAGGAAATCCTGGCAGCGCTTGCCGGGGAGGAGGGCGACTTCGCCGCCGAGACCCGCCGGGTGATGCTGACCCGCTCGCCGACCAGCCTGAAGCTCGCTTTGACGCTGCTCCGAGCCGGCCGCCGCAGCGCTTCGCTTGCCGAATGCCTCAGCCGTGAACTCGGCGCCTGCCTGCAGATGCTGGATAATCCCGACTTCTTCGAAGGCATCCGCGCCGCCGTTATCGACAAGGACCGCAATCCGAAATGGTCGCCGGCGTCAGTCGAGGCGGCCACCGTCGAGCGCTTCCTGAAACCGGCCGAGCCGCCGCTTTCGCTCTAGAGCGTTTCAGCTTTTCACGGAAGCGCAGAACCGCTCGAACCTTTTGTTTTGACGCAATTCCGGACGGAAAACCGCTTCGCACTTTTCCTGGATTTGCTCTAAACCATTGCCTATCGCCACATGCCGCGCATGCGGGCGCCGACATCGATTCGCACCTGCCGCGCCTGGGCTTGTGCGGCGGACTGCGATTTCACCTGCGGCCAGCTGCAGGCCTCGAAGAACTGCAGCAGGGTTGCCGGAATGAAGCGGCTCCGTGAGGCATAGACGTGCCGGTCGCCCTGCGCATTCTGCCCATAGGTGAAGAAGCGTTGCGGCACGACGAGGTCGAGACCGTCCCGCGCACGCGTCATCGCCACGTAGAGCAGCCGGCGTTCCTCCTCGATTTCGGCGGTGGCGCCGACGGCGAGATCGCTCGGAATGCAGCCGTCGACGACGTTCAGCATGAAGACCTTCGTCCATTCCTGGCCCTTGGCGGAATGAATGGTGGAAAGGATGAGATAGTCCTCGTCGAGCAGCGGCACGCCCGCCTGGTCGCTGGTCGCATCCGGCGGATCGAGGGTGAGTTCGGTGAGAAAACGCTCCCGCGAGGCATAACCGCCGGCAATCTGCTCGAGCTGCAGCAGATCGGCCTGCCGGGTCGCCGCGTCCTCATGCAGCCGTTCCAGATGCGGCGCGTACCATTGCCGCGCCAGTTCGATTTCCGCCGGCCAGCCGGCCTTGCCGGATTTCAGCTCCTGCAGCATCGATACGAACGCTGTCCAGTCGTCGCCGGAGCGTGGCGGCGCCGGCATTTCGGCCAGAGCCGATATCGGGCTTGCATCCTCGGCCATCAGGTCGAGCGCCTTCTGCGCCGTCGACGGCCCGACACCCGGCAGGATCTGCATCAGCCGGAAGCCCGCCACCCGGTCGCGCGGGTTCTGCGCGAAACGAAGGGCGGCCAGCATGTCCTTGACATGGGCGCTGTCGAGAAATTTCAGCCCGCCGAACTTGACGAAGGGAATGTTGCGCCGGGTCAACTCGACCTCCAGCGGCCCGCTGTGATGCGAAGCGCGGAACAGCACGGCCTGCTGCTTGAGCGTCAGGCCTTCCTCGCGGTTGTCGAGCACCATGTCGGCGACATAACGCGCCTGGTCGGCCTCGTCGCGCACCGTGACGAGTCGCGGCCGCTCGGCCGATTGCCGCTCGGTCCACAGGTTCTTGGTGAAGCGCTCCGAGGCGAGATCGATGACGGCGTTGGCCGCCGCCAGGATCGGCTGCGTCGAGCGGTAGTTGCGGTCGAGCGTGACGATATTGGCAGCCGGGCTGAAGGCGGCGGGAAAATCGAGGATATTGCGCACCGTCGCCGCCCGGAAGGAATAGATCGACTGGGCATCGTCGCCGACGACGGTCAGCCCCTGGCCGCCCGGCTTCAGCGCCATCAGGATCGAGGCCTGCAGCCGGTTGGTGTCCTGATATTCGTCGACCAGCACATGGTCGAAACGGCTGCCGATATCCTCGGCGATCACGCTCTCGCCGACCATCTGCGCCCAGTAGAGCAGCAGGTCGTCATAATCGAGCACGTTCTGGCTCTGCTTCGCCTCGACATAACAGGCGAAAAACTCGCGCAGCTGTTTCTCCCAGGACGCGCACCAGGGAAAGGCATCGCGCAGCACCTGGTCGAGCGCGGTCTCCGAATTCACCGCCCGGGAATAGATCGCAAGGCAGGTGCCTTTGGCCGGAAACCGGCTTTCCGTTTTGGAGAAACCGAGATCGTGCCGGATGAGGTTCATCAGGTCGGCGCTGTCTTCGCGGTCATGGATGGTGAAATCGGCGTCGAGGCCGATTTGCTGGGCATAATCGCGCAACAGCCGCGCGCCGATGCCGTGGAAGGTGCCGGACCAGGCAAGCGCATCGGTCATGACGCCGGCATTCGAACCGAGCACATCGCGGCAGATGCGCTCGACGCGCCGCGCCATCTCGGCTGCGGCCCGGCGCGAGAAGGTCATCAGCAGGATGCGGCGGGGATCGGCGCCCTTGACGATAAGATGGGCGACCCGATGCGCCAGCGTATTCGTCTTGCCCGAACCGGCACCGGCAATGACCAGCAGCGGCCCGGCAATATGGCTGCCGTCGGTGAGCGTGCCGTGCTCGACGGCCATGCGCTGCTGTGGATTGAGCTTTTCGAGGTACATCCAGCCGTCCGGTCGGGCTTCCGCAGAATCACTGGGGAAAGATTAGATGTTCCTTGAATGTTCGCGATTTCAGCCGCTGTCAAGTCTAGAGCATGTCGCGCAAAACTGTGCAGCGATTTTGCGACAACGACATGCGTAAAAACAAAGACTGAAAGCACATCACACGATTCAAATTTGACGCGACGTGCTTTAGCGCGGCAAGCCTCAATCGGGGAAATCCGGCCCGACCACGCGCCGCACCAGTTTGAGGCTGCGATCCGGCTGCAGAATATAGGTTTCCTCCACCCGCTGGCCGGTCTCGTTGTAGAACTGATTGTAGACGGCGCTGCCGACCGGCGATTTGGTGAGCTTCGTTCGCGGCTGGCCGCCATAGGTGATGCTGCCGGGGATCGGTTCCAGCGCCGGCCCCTCGGCCGAGGAGCAGCCGGAAAGCAAAACCCCGGCAAACAATGCCCCGGAGAATAGGGCGGGCAGAACCGCTTTCATCGTCGTCATCCCTCTTTCGACTGCAGCCAAATATGGAAATCGCAGCCCCTTTCGCCAAGGGCCGCAACGAAATGCCTCGCTGCGGCGTTAACCCGGATCAACCAACAGGAGACGGTGAAGGTGCTTGGGGTTCCGGCATTCATGGCGCATGAAGATTCCGGCGGCGAGGGTCACGGCGACGCGGCGACCCGCGCCTCGGTCGAGGGCGCCCTTCATGCGGCCGCCGATCTCGACGCCGATGAAATCATCGTCAGCACATCGGGCGCCTATGTCATTCTCGAAGGTTTCGTGCACCAGCGCGGCGATGTCGAGCGCGCCATCGAGATCGCCGAGAGCATCGTCGGCCGCGGTTATGTGCGCAGTCGCCTGCTGCGGCGCTGAGGGAACCAAGTGACTTCCCGCGTGTTGAAATGCCGGATCGAAACGCGGGAGACCATCATGCAGTTGCTTCTTCGCCTCTGGGCAACGACCTTGATTAGTTGCGGTGTCTTTGCCGGCTCCGCCTATGCTTCGCTTGAAACCGGCGCGAACTATTCGGCGCTGCCGAAAGACCAGATCGCCCTCAACGAATATACCGAGACGACTGTCTGCCAGCCGGCGGAGCCGCACTACCTGCCGTCCTTCATCCGCGCAGTGGATGGCACGATCATCGGCGTCGGTTATATCGAGGTGGAGAATGAGGCCGGCGCGGCCTGCTGAGCCATTCGGCTTGCTCAGACGAGGCTCGCCTGCGTCGCCGCAGAGGTGACGAGCCTCTGACCATCATCATGATGGCTGGGCTTCTTCTATGAATACAGCGATACCCAGCGCAACGCCCGCTGCACCAAAACCCGGCACGGCTTCGAGGCAGGGTTAAAGAAATTAAAGCGTTGCACCGTTCCGGCACGCTCCGTTTACGGAAATGCCGACCAAGGACCAGTTCAACGTGGCGGAGCGTGTTTTACGCGTCCCGCCCGACGGGCACGCTAATGCAGCTTCAGCTTCGCCTCTTCGGCCGCCGCCAGGAACTCGGCTCTCGCCTCTTCCACGCTCTTGCGCCCATCAAGTGCCGCCCGGCAGGTGCTGCGGGCCTTGATATAACGCAGCCCGCGCACGTTCGGCCAGAAATCCGCCAGGCATTTCAGCGCATCGAACGGCCCGTTGACCGTTCGCGCGTCGGCTCCTTCGAAATCAACCTTGACCGGGCTGTCCCATCTTTCAGTTGCCATCAATGCTCCTCCACGATTGTTGACAGAAACAAAGTTGCAGCGCTTCCGCATTCCTCCATGGAGGCGCCGCCATAAGAGGCATTCTAGCGTGATTTTTGCGGTCAACAATGGTGAATCGTTTGTTGCCGATGAGGCGAAATGTCAGCTTGTGTGAGAGGGATCTTGGGTACGCGCAGGCCAGAAGGAATGTTGGGTAGTCGCAAATAAGTTGTATGGCGCCGGCCCGCTACCATCGTTACCATGCTCGGAAGGCTGAGGGCTCGACTTGGGTTTAGATCGAAAATTGATCCAGGCTGCTTTTCTCTGCGGAGCGCTGGTTATGCCAGCGCTCGCCGCAGGCGCGGAGATATCGGCTGGGGACGCTTTCTTCTCGCGTCTTTCCATTGACGTAATTCCAAGACTGCAGCGAGCATATTTGCGGGTGACCCTGAGTCGCCACGGTGAAGGGACGGCGATAGATCTCGCTTCCCTTTTCATGGCAGAGAATGCTCCTCGCTGGTATATTGAAGGCATTGATGATGGAGTTTCCCCGCGACCCCACGCCCCGATTCCAGGCGAAGACCCGGTGATAACCGGAGAGCAGTACGAACTGTGGCAGTTATCCCCGTTCCTACCTTATTATCTCGACGTAACTGAAATTCCCGATTGCACTGCATGGCAGTCCGGTTGGTGCGGATGGCTGCGCCTCACCCTAACCGACCGGGGTCGAGCCACGGGTCTCGACCCGTCCTCCGGACCCCCGTAAACGGGGCGAGGGGACGTGCCCTGCGAGAGGTTGGCGAGGGACGGAGAGGGCGCGGCATATCCCCTTCGCCCCGCAAGCGGGGAGAAGGTGGCGGCAGCCGGATGAGGGGCAAGCCGAGCGTCCGAGAAATAATGTCTGATACCTGAGAAAAACTGGTGCTGCCGAGTGGGATTGAACCACCGACCTCACCCTTACCAAGGGTGTGCTCTACCACTGAGCTACGGCAGCAGGACCAGACCGCGGAGCCGGGCGGCTCAATCGCGGGAACGGGGCGGCTATTGCCACAGCTTGACGGCAAGCGCAAGCAGCAAATTCCAACTTCGTGTGGATTGGCGTGTGAGGGCCTTTTGGATCGGCGCGAATTCGGCTAATCCTGTTTGCATGAACGACAAGACCGAAACCGGCCAGCAGAGCCGAAAAGAGGCGATCGAGGCACAGGCGAAGCTGCGCCGCGAGCGCGCCGCCGACAAGCTCAGAGAAAATCTTTCAAGACGTAAACAGCAGGTACGCGCACGCCGTTCCGGCCAGGCCGACGAAACAAATGGCCTGCCCGCCGCAAAAATGGACGAATCGTAATGTTCCGTCCCTCGCCAATTGAAGCGTTTTGATAAATCCCCTAAACACCTCACTCCTTCTTTCAAGGCAGAACTTTCAGGAAGTAAGCCCACATGGATCGTATCAGAATCGTCGGCGGTAATGAGCTGAATGGCATCATTCCGATTTCCGGCGCCAAGAATGCCGCACTCCCGCTGATGATCGCCTCGCTTCTGACCAGCGATACGCTGACGCTGGAAAACGTGCCGCATCTGGCCGATGTCGAACTCCTGATGCGCATCCTCGGCAATCACGGAGTCGATGTCGCCGTCAACGGCCGCCGCGAGCGCCAGGAAGATTCCTACGCCCGCACGATCCATTTCACCTGCCGCACCATCGTCGATACCACCGCTTCCTATGAGCTGGTCTCGAAGATGCGCGCTTCCTTCTGGGTGATCGGGCCGCTCTTGGCGCGCGAAGGCTATTGCCGCGTGTCGCTGCCGGGCGGCTGTGCCATCGGCACGCGCCCCGTCGATCTCTTCATCGAGGGCCTGACGGCGCTCGGCGCGACCATGGAGATCGATGCCGGTTATATCAACGCCAAGGCGCCGAATGGCGGCCTGATCGGCGCGCGTTACACCTTCCCGAAGGTCTCGGTCGGCGCCACCCATGTGATGATGATGGCGGCAACGCTTGCCCGCGGCACGACCGTCATCGGCAATGCCGCCCGCGAGCCCGAGGTCGTCGATCTCGCCAACTGCCTGAACGCCATGGGCGCCAAGATCTCCGGCGCCGGTACCGCGACCATCACCATCGAAGGCGTCACCTCGCTCTCCGGCGCCCGCCACCGCGTGTTGCCGGATCGCATCGAGACCGGCACCTATGCCATGGCCGTTGCCATGGCCGGTGGTGACGTCGTGCTCGAAAATACCGATGTGGCGCTGCTCGACACCGCGCTGGAAACCCTGCGCCGCGCCGGCGCCGACATCTCGTCGACCAACAACGGCATGCGCATCCGGCGCAACGGCGCCGGCATCAAGCCGGTCGATATCGTCACCGATCCCTTCCCGGGCTTCCCCACCGACCTGCAGGCGCAGTTCATGGCGCTGATGACCCGCTCTACCGGCATCTCGCATGTCACCGAGACCATCTTCGAAAACCGCTTCATGCATGTGCAGGAGCTTGCCCGCCTCGGCGCCAGGATCACGCTGTCCGGCCAGACGGCGAAGATCGAGGGTGTGCAACGCCTGCGCGGCGCGCCCGTCATGGCGACCGATCTGCGCGCCTCCGTTTCGCTCGTCATCGCCGGCCTTGCCGCCGAGGGCGAAACCACCGTCTCCCGCGTCTATCACCTCGACCGCGGGTTCGAGCGGCTCGAGGAAAAGCTGACCCGCTGCGGCGCCGTGGTCGAGCGCATCAGCGAGTAAGCGCTCTTCATCCCGGTTGCGTAATTGATCGCAGCATCTTATTTCCCTTGTCTGACGCATCGCCATTTCGGCGGTGCATGCTGGGGATTGAGGCTGAATGACCGACCTGAAGCTTGTCGCGCTCGATGACGAAGACCTTGCGGTCATTTCCGCGCATATGCAGGACAGCGTCTTCAAGGTCGGAGACATCGACTGGTCGCCGCGCGAGGCGCAGTTCGCCCTTGCCGTCAATCGTTTCGTCTGGGAAGGTGCCGAGCGCAAGCGCAAGGGTTTCGAGCGCCGCCGGGCTGCTTTGGTCTTCAAGCGGGTGCTGGCTGTCCGCTCGCTCGGCATCGATCGCGGCAAACGGGACGAGGTGCTGTCGCTGCTGGCGCTGCGCTTCGACAAGAAGGGCGATGGACCGGAGGGCACGCTCGAGCTGTCGCTGTCCGGCACCGCCTCGATCGCGCTCGATGTCGAATGCATCGAGGTCCAGATGGCCGATATCGGCGGTGCCTGGCAGGCCTCCTCCAAGCCTCGCCACCTCTGACGCGGCTGGACGTTTGAACATAGCGGTTTCGAGTTGAGAAGGAATATCGGCCTTGGCAATCTGGCTGGATCAGGCATCGGAAGGTTTCGAGCAGAAATTCGCCGCCTTCCTGACGACGAAGCGTGAAGTCTCCGAGGATGTGAACACCGTCGTTCGCGCCATCATCGATGACGTGCGTGCGCGTGGCGACGTGGCGCTGGCCGAATATTCGCTGAAGTTCGACGGCATCAATTTCGCCACCGTGCCGATGCGCGTCACGCCTGAGGAGATCGACGCTGCCGTCGAGGCGGTGCCTTCGGAGGTGCTGGGCGCGCTGAAGCTCGCAGCATTGCGCATCGAATCCCATCACCGCCGGCAACTGCCGAAGGACGATATCTACGAGGACGATCTCGGCGTCGGTCTCGGCTCGCGCTGGACGGCGATCGAGGCGGTCGGGCTCTATGTTCCGGGCGGCACGGCGAGTTATCCGAGCTCGGTGTTGATGAATGCCGTGCCGGCCAAGGTCGCCGGCGTCGATCGCATCGTCATCGCCGTTCCCGCTACCGGCGGCGCTGTCAATCCGGCGGTGCTTGCCGCCGCCAAGCTGGTCGGCGTTACCGAGATTTACCGTGTCGGCGGCGCTCAGGCGATCGCGGCTCTTGCCTATGGCACCGAGACGATCGCCCCGGTCGCCAAGATCACCGGCCCCGGCAATGCCTATGTCGCCGCCGCCAAGCGCCATGTCTTCGGCACCGTCGGCATCGACATGATCGCCGGCCCCTCCGAGGTGCTTGTCATCGCCGACAAGGACAACAATCCCGATTGGATCGCCGCCGATCTGCTGGCGCAGGCCGAACATGATGTCAGCGCCCAGGCGATCCTGATCACCGACAATGCCGAATTCGGCAAGGCGGTGGAGCAGGCGGTCGAACGCCAGCTGAAGACGCTGAACCGTGCCGAGACCGCCGCGGCAAGCTGGCGCGATTTCGGCGCGGTCATCCTCGTTGCCGATCTGAAGCAGGCCATTCCGCTCGCCAACCGCATCGCTGCCGAACATCTGGAGCTGGCCATGGCCGATCCGGACCGCCTGCTCGACGGCATCCGCAATGCCGGCGCGATCTTCATCGGCGCCCATACGCCCGAGGTGATCGGCGATTATGTCGGCGGGTCGAACCATGTGCTGCCGACGGCGCGTTCGGCGCGCTTCTCCTCCGGACTTTCGGTGCTCGATTTCGTCAAGCGCACCTCGATCCTGCGGCTCGGCCCGCAGCAATTGCGCACCCTCGGCCCGGCGGCGATCGCGTTGGCCGTCTCCGAAGGCCTCGATGCCCATGCGCGATCGGTTGCGATCCGCCTCAACCTCGAAAGGTGAGGGGATGGCGGCGGGCGAATTCCGGCTTTGCGACGTCGTCCTCGACGATACGATCGGCCGTTCGACGCCCGATGTCGAACATGAACGCGCCGTCGCCATCTTCGATCTGATCGAGGAGAACAGTTTTGCGCCGCTCGGCCATGCCGGCGGGCCTTACCGGCTGAACATCTCGCTGGTCGACTCCAAGCTGGTCTTTGCCATCACCACGGAAGAAGGCGGCAACGTCGCCACCCATATCCTGTCGCTCACCCCCTTCCGGCGGATCGTCAAGGATTACTTCATGATCTGCGAGAGCTATTACGAAGCGATCCGGTCGTCGACGCCGAGCCGCATCGAGGCGATCGACATGGGCCGGCGCGGCATCCACAATGAAGGTTCGCAGACGCTGAAGGACAGGCTGGCCGGCAAGATAGAGGTCGATTTCGACACCGCCCGGCGGCTGTTCACCCTGGTCTGCGTGCTCTACTGGCGCGGATGACGGCCATGGATCGCGCCGCCGACATCGAGGTGGGAAAAAGGCCGGGCGCCATCCTCTTCATGTGCGGGATGAATGCCATCCGCTCGCCGATGGCCGAAGCGATCGCCCGTAGTCTTCTGCCGGCCAATACTTATATCAGGTCGGCCGGCGTGCGCGCCGGCGAGCGGGATCCTTTCGTCGATGTCGTGCTCGAGGAGATCGGGCTGTCCCTCGGGCGCCGCCTGCCGCAGACGCTTGAGGAACTCGAGGACGATTATTTCGATCTGATCATCACGCTGTCGCCGCCTGCCCACCATGCCGCACTCGAGCTGACGCGGTCGAATGCGATCGATGTCGTCTACTGGCCGACGATGGATCCGACGGTTGTCAGCGGCACGCGCGAACAGATTCTGGACAGCTATCGCGAGGTCCGCGATCACCTGGCCGGCCTCATCGAAAGCCGGCTACTCAAACGAAATGGCATTGCCGCGCAATCGGCTTGAAAACAAATGACGGAAAGCCCGATCAACAAGGTTCACAAACCTCTGTTGATTGTGTAGTTTCCGCCCAAATTTTAAAGGCGCGCGCTGCGCTGCCTATTCAACCCACAGGAAGAAAACACTTATATGCCGAAAGAAGAAGTCCTCGAATTCCCGGGTATCGTCACCGAACTTCTGCCGAATGCGACGTTCCGCGTGAAGCTCGAAAACGAACACGAGATCATCGCCCATACCGCCGGCCGCATGCGCAAGAACCGCATCCGCGTTCTCGCCGGCGACAAGGTGCTGGTGGAAATGACACCCTACGACCTGACCAAGGGCCGCATCACCTACCGTTTCAAGTAAGCTTGCTCGAAGGTCCTGCGAAGGGTTTTCGCTCCCGTCTGCCGATGGTCGAGGTTCCATGGCGCTGAAATACAAGCTCATTCTCGCCTCGGGCTCGCCCCGTCGCGTCGACCTGCTCAACCAGGCAGGCATCGAACCGTCGCGCCTGATGCCGATGGATATCGACGAGACGCCGAAGAAGTCGGAGCATCCGCGCTCGCTCGCCCGTAGGCTTTCGGCCGAGAAGGCGGAAGCAGCGCTTGCCGCCATCAAGAGCGATATCACCTGGAAGGGCAGCTATATCCTCTCGGCCGATACGGTGGTCGCCGTCGGTCGGCGCATTCTCGGCAAGGCCGAGTTTGCCGACGAGGCGTTGAGCTCGCTGCATCTGTTGTCGGGACGCAACCATCTCGTCTATACCGGCGTTTGCCTGGTGACACCGGATCGCAAGATCCGCCAGAAGATCGTCGAGACCAAGGTGCGCTTCAAGCGCCTCTCCGGCTTCGAGATCGAAAACTACCTGGCCTCCGGCCAGTGGCGCGGCAAGGCAGGCGCCTACGGCATTCAGGGCCTGGCCGGCACCTTCGTGCAGAAGATGGTCGGCTCCTACACCAATGTCGTCGGCCTGCCGCTTTATGAAACCATTGTGCTTTTGACCGGCGAAGGCTTCGATGTGCATAGCCGGTGGCCCGAGGGCTGAGCCCCGAAGGCCGATATTTTCTCGCATGTCGTTATCGCAAAACCGCTGCACACTTTTGCGCGACATGCTTTAGGACGGACCGATCATGCTCGAAGAAAAGAAAGCCGCCAAGGTCGAACCGCTGCGCAAGGCGCGCCCTTGCCCCGAATGCGGCAAACCCTCACACCGCGAACATTACCCCTTCTGCTCCAACCGCTGCCGCGAGGTCGATCTCTCCCGCTGGCTGACCGGCGCCTATGCCATTCCCGTTGCCGACGACGAGACGAAGGCCGAATATCCGGATGAGGAAAACTGATGCTGGTCATCCGGAAGTGTGCAGCGGTTCCGGGATAACGACATGCATAAACAAAAAGCTGAAGCGCCAGCGAAGCTCTTATTTTTCCTCATGAATCGGCAAAACCGGCAAGACCGTCAAAAAAGAGTCATTTGACGCTTGCCATGGCCGAACAAGATGCTATAACCCCGCTCGCTTCCGGGGCGAACCAAGGCCCCGCGGTTCTTTTTCTGAAAGAGAACCATCGGAGGCAGGTTAGCCCAGGTAGCTCAGTTGGTAGAGCAGCGGATTGAAAATCCGCGTGTCACTGGTTCGATTCCGGTCCTGGGCACCACTTTTAAATTCTTGATCTGATTCAAATTTTATCTCCTTTCGCTAGTTGGCGATCTAGCTCGTGCCGACACCATATTCGCGTTTTCAAGACGTCTTTTCGTTCGGCCTCAAACTCATTGACCGTCTGGGCATGAGACGTGGACGATTTTCGATCGACGAACCGGCAACGTAGCGGAGCGGTCTGGCCTCATAATGACTCGTCTGAACCGTAATGTCGTGTTGGGGGCTTATTCAGTTCCCTGAGCAGATCGAGGATGCGCCGAGGCGCGTCCGCTGATCGTTCCTGGCAGCCGTAACCGCGGGTAACCTACTAGTGCAAACATGTGGATTAAACGCCGCTCATGCGCACGGCATCAACGATTTGCGTCATAGTGCGACCTGCAGTCAAGGAAACGACCGCTCTGACAAAGCGAACTGGTCGCTCCGAGACTGCTGGCGCTACGCCCGCGTCGGGAGAGGATGGTTGCAGCCGTCCTCTCCCTTCGGTTTTTCTACCGTGCAATATGTACGGCGGTTGCGCAACATGCAACGTTTCAAACGTCTCGGTCGTCAACAGATTGGTGAATCGTCAATCGGCTGTTGATTTGGCCGAAGCCTGTATTCATCACGTGCTGGGGGCACAAAATGATCTTCACTCACATCGCCAGGGTTATAACTTTCTTAGCCGTGATTTTCGGCGCGCTCCAGCTCGCCATTGGCTTCGGCATTGCAACCGAATTCTTCGGGCCATACGCCGCCGCTCTAGCGAGGTACGCACCAGGTGCGGCAAACTCGGGAGAGGTGATAAATCGCGGCACTTACGCTCTCCTTTTGGCGGTAGCTCTAGGCACGTTGGTCGAAATCAGCTTCAACATCCGTCGCGGGCAGAAATAGGTGGGCTAATGGCCAATGCCAAAGATGCTCAGCGTTTAAGCGGCCGAGGAAGTCGCCATCCAAATCCCCCTCACTAGTGAAAGCCTCTCGTTTGAGGGCCGAAAGCCTGTCGTGCGATTGGGCCGCTTTCGAAATCAACTGTAAATGAAACGATATTTCCGACTTCTCCGTTGCCGCTACTGTGGCATGCCCCGGGGCGAGGGCGGCCAAATTGCGAATTTTGCGGATGAGAAAGTTTGCTTATCGCGCCGGTTCGGTTTTGGGGACTGAGCGATGCCCGGCACCCCTTCACTCAACCCGCGCGACCGCACTGTGACTGGCAAAGGCTGGCCGCTCTCCAACTGAGTGGCGCCCCAACCACCAGATCCAATAAGTGGTCAGAAATTTACAAAAAACTGGATTTGAAACGCAAGTATATAGGAGATCCCCAAAACTTGAGGATCGGCCGATGACCCTTTTGCAGATTGCCTACTTGATGATTGCCGTGAGCTACGCCGTTGCTGTCGTCGCCCTGTTCGCCGGCCACTGAACGGGGAGCAAAAAACCTAACGTTTTCTCACGCGCACACCTGGGCGCACACGCGCGAGCTTGCAAACGAAGTCGATTAGTCATTTGGGAAAGTCGGCAAGCGCTGGCGGGTCGATTTTCAGCTCAGCAGGGATTTCCGCCGGAAGATTGCCCGGTTGGAGTAATTTGGCGTGCGCAATGATCTTGGATGCGTCATTCACAGCTCGTAGGTGGCGATCATTACCTTCTAAGAACGTTGTGAGGTCGTTGAAAATCAATTCTTCCAGTTCGTTGATGCCGGTACCCAATCTTGAAAATCCATAGCAAATAGCCCCCGTAGTGGGGAAAGGTTATACGAAGACGTCAGCCGAATAAACGGCATGCACTCCGGTGTGTGGTCCTCAGAGGAATTCCTGTGTCAGCGTTAGCGGAGCGGGGCTGCACGGGTCCGCGTGGCGGTGGCGAGGAGGATCTGGGCTCCCTGGTCCCCAGCGAGTACCATCATCTGCCTGCGCCCATGTATACTGAGAATCACGTTAGCAACCCTGGGAATGCGTGTGTCCAAGGCCGGCTATACTCGAACCATAAATCCGCTTCAGTTCAGCGCTCTTGAGCCTAAGCGCTTCGAAGATCTGGTGAGACAACTGCTATATGATTTCAGAAATTGGCGGCAACTTGAGGCGACGGGCCGGTCTGGTTCAGACGATGGTTTCGATGCGCGTGGATGGGAAGTTCAATTCCCAAATGCTGCTTTGGAGGATGAGGAAGAGACTGAGCAGGATCGGATATGGCTGATCCAATGCAAGCGTGAACGGCAAATTGGGCCGGCAAAGCTAGCCAAATATCTTGGCGAAATTCCCGAAGAGGAGAGGCGACACCTCCACGGGGTAATTTTCTGCGCAGCGGCGGATTTTTCAAAGGTCTGCCGTGACAGATTTCGATCATGGTGCAGCGAAAATGGGATTTCCGAATGCTATCTTTGGGGTAAGGCCGAACTCGAGGATGCATTGTTTCAACCTAAAAACGACCATTTGTTATTCGCCTACTTTGGCCTTTCTCTCCAAATCCGCCGACGTTCTGACCAGGCTAGGCTGAGGGCGAGGACGACGATAAAGCGAAAACTAAAGCGAGCGTTCGAAAAATCTTTCAATGTTCTCATCCGAGCAGCCGACGACACCGACTATCCCTATACGATGGGAAAGGAGGAATTCCGGTGGTGGGTTTTCTCGGAACCGCGTCTCACGCACCGGGGGTTGGAACTTAACTGGCGAAGACACTACGCATTTTTAGAGGACGACAGGTGGGATTGCGCCAATGCGGTTAACATCGATAGATCATCGCCAATCAGCGACCCTTGGCGAGGCTCTCACGATCGCAGCCAAGAGCTCGACGCCGTGTCGGGCATATGGGGCGCGCTGCCAGACGAGAGGAAAGGGTATGTTAGCGTAACCGGAATAATCTCTTTCGATGACATCTTGGAAGTCGATGAGGTTGGGGACGACATTACAGATCTGCCTCACATATTTATTCGTCTTGATAGCAATAATGTGCACCCGTTCACCGACTGCGTGGTTGACGCCACCCCCGACAACGACCTCCTCCCAGATGCCAGATGTGAATATTTTCCAAGACAGTACACCAAGCCGGTTACCTCAGATGGGTAGCATGGCCGCCGCCTTGCCGGCTCACGCCGCATCCATCTCAGGATCAACGACGTAAGCCTGCCCCGATTTTCAATGACCATCCTGCAGGCTTTGTTCGGTCGACGATGCCGGCAAAGCGCGGGATGTTGCCAGGGCGCGCCGGCGCAGGCACCCAAGGACGCGAGCAAGATACGAATCTTCCGTGACGGCTGAGCATCAGGTCCACCTGGCGGCCTATGAGATCATCAGCATCGGAAAGGTCGTGTAGGCTTTCTCCGATATGAACTGTCACCCGTCTCTCGGGAAGGACATCCTAAAAACTTGCCTCACCTTCGCCTGTCATCATTGAGCTTCAGGCCGTTCACGTCAGCAACAAGCCGGCGGCGCCGGCAAGCGTCGCTATGCCGGTTGTGATTGCCAGCCGAACCGAATAGCCGAGGCTTCCTGCACTTGCCGCAAGGCCGGTTTTGGCCAGAAGATTGGCGAAGGCGGCGACCGCTATCGCCTGGGCGGCCGCATCCGCAGGCACGGTCGGCGACGACAGCTTGGTGATCGAGAGAGTTATCGCATCGAGATCGCCCAGTCCCGTGATGAAGGCGACAGCGAGCAGCGACTGCATTCCAAAGGCTGCCAACGTCGCCCGCGTCACGATGGTCACGGCGGCAAGCAGAAGCGCAAAACGGAACACGACCATTACCTCAAGCGGATTTTGCGGTGAAAAATCGGAACCGCCCTCGGACCGCCGCCGCAATCCGAGGAGGCCGCCGCCCGCGGCAAGGATCGCGGCAGCCGGGCCGAGTGATGGTGCAAGCTCGATCAGCACATCAGGCGCCAGCACGCCGCAGATCAAAAGCACACGGGTGAGCGATACGGCCCCGGCCAGCATCGCTCCGGCCGAAAGCAGCGTTGAGAGAGCCGGCATCTCAATCGACTGGCGGGCAAAGGAAAGTGTCAGCGCCGTTGAGGACACGATGCCGCCGCAAGCGCCGGTCAGCAATATTCCGGCCGTGGCGTCGCTGAGCCTGATCATCACGTAACCGGCAAATGAGACGGCTGCCACCAGGATGGTCAGCATCCAGAGTTCGAAGGGATTGATCATCTCCCAGGGATCGACCGTCTCATTGGGAAGAATGGGAAGAATGACCACCGTCATCGTCAGCAGGATCAGCGCCGCCCGCAACTCGAGCCAAGTCAATTTCCGGAGAAATCCATGCAGCGGCTCCCGCGCCGCCAGCAGCGCCGTCACCGCCACGGCGCTCGCTGCCGTCGCCGTCATGTCCGCAACGACGGCGCCGAAGCCGAGCGCGAACACCACTATCGCGGCAATTGCGGCTGTCGCGCTGTAATCTTTCTCCTGCACGGCCTGTATGCGGCTGAAGCTGAGGATCATGATGCAGAAAAACGCAAAGATCGCCGCCGGCAGGATCGGCCCGGTGATCGGCTGCAGGAAACCGCAAAAGCCGCCGAGGAAGCTCGACAGTCCATAGGTGCGGATGCCCGCCACTCTCTTGCCCGGCGCCGCCTCGCGTTCCTGCCATCCACGCTCGATGCCGACGAGGATGCCGATCGCGAGCGCGAGACTGAGACGTTGGAATGCGTCCGTCATAACCAATGAAGTCATCATCGAATCTTCGCAAACATTCGGCGCGGGCGCTTAAATCCCCGACCCTCGAACTGCCGGGCGCCGTGGCCCGCCCATGGCGAGGGCATCGGCATCCGGCACGTCAGTTCCGGTGCAGTATAGCCGATGTTGCGCCCGGGCCAATCGACCAGGACGCGACGTCAGTGGCGCGCTGGTCGCCGCGCTAATGGTGGTAGCGCAGGCCAGAAGGCGGCCGAGAGATTAGTTTCGCCCCTTCGACGTCTTCGCCAGCATCTCGCTCAGAGTTGCCGCCGAAAGCATGGATTCGGCCAAAAGCTTCTTGAGCTTCTGGTTCTCCTCCTCCAGGGCTCTCACCCTTCTGGCATGGAGACCGACATTTCCGAACTGCAGCGATTGCCACCGATAGAAGGTCGGCTCGCTGATGCCGTATCTGTGGCAAACATCGGCCACCGTCACTCCGGCCTGATGCTCCTTCAGAATGCCCGTAATCTGGTCGTCGTCAAATTTTCGCTTGCCCATCACCGCTTCAGTCCTCACGAAATGCTCTGTTGAAACTGTCGAGAAGCGGTCTGACAGCGTAGAGCGCCACGCTGCTTTTACCGGTTTCGATCAGTGTCTGTGCGGGCATGCCCGCGACCAGTTCGACATCACGCATTTTCGCCAGCCGCTCGTCCGTTACGCGGATTGTCGCGGCAAAATAAGGCTGGCCGCTCTGCGTATCGGTGAGGCGGTCGGCCGACACATACTCGACCCGACCTTTCAGCAGTGGAACGCGCCGCTGATTGTATGGAAGAAGGTGCACCTGTGCCTCGAGCCCCGCATGGACAAGATTGATGTCCTCCGGTCTGACATGGGCAGAGACGATCAGGCGATCGGAGCGTGGCAGTAGATCGACGAGCGGTTCGCCCGCGCCGACCACCCCGCCTGATGTGTGGATGCGCAGGTTCATGATTGTTCCATCTTCAGGAGCCCGGATATCGGTCCTTGCAAGCTGGTCATCGATCGCCCGCAAGCGCTCGCGCAATTGCATAATCCGGCTTTCCGTATCGCGCATGCCTTGGGCGACTTCGCTCAAGCGGTCGCTCTCAAGCTTTGCGAGATCGGCCTGTGCCTCGCTGATCACCTGGTAGGCGCGAGCGATCTGTGCCCCAACTTGGCCCTGCTGGCCGTCAAGGTCTGCTTTTTCGCGCTCGAGGTTGAGAAGCCTGCTCCTTCTTTCCAGTCCCTTGGCAGTGAGAACCGTAACCTGATCCAGTTCTTCCTGCGAGATTGCGGCTCTGTCGGCCAGTGCTGCCTTCTGAGCACCAAGTCCGACGATTTCCTGCCGCACCTGCGCGATTTTTTCATTGGCGATCTGAATTTCCGCCTGCATGACCCGGCGGCGGGCTTCGAAGATTTTCTGTTGCCCGATCAGAACCGCGCTGACCGAAGGATATCTGTCCATGGCTGCCCTGAGATCCTCAGGATAGGCGACATGGTCGCCGCCCGTCTGCTCCGCAAGCAGGCGGGCGCGGCTGCCTTCGGCGTCCCAAAGCTGCCCTTGAATGCTGTCGCGCTCCGAGCGGGACTTCGTGTCGTCGAGCTCGATCACGATTTGCCCGGCCATCACCCTATCGCCGTTCCGGACGAGGATCCGTCGCACAATGCCGCCTTCCAGGTGCTGAATGGTCTTGCGGCTGGTCTCCGGTTCGATAACGCCCGATGCGACCGCAGCGCTTTGCAGCGGTGCCAGAGCCGACCAGATTCCCAATCCGAACACAAAGACCAGAATCAGCAGGTTGCCCGTCCAGACGACCCCTCTGAGCACCGGCATGGGCGAAGGGGCCGCGGGTCCGCGCTGCTTTTGTTCGATCACCGGCAGATAGGCCGTCTGTTGTCTGGCTGTCGATCGTTGAGCAAACCGCTGGCCCAACCTTGACGAATTTGAAATTTTCGCCGGCGTAGCGTCCAGTGGAACAAGGGTCATGGCAGCGTCCTTCCCTATGTTCCCGTTCGAGCCGGTGGTTGAAGATAGGTTTCATAAATCCGCTCGCTGTCGCCGAAGGCAGCCACCGTCCCGTTGCGCATAATGGCAATCTTGTTGGTGACCGGCAGGATCCCCATCCGGTGCGTTATGATAACCACGGTCATCCCCCTGGATCTCATGCGCTCGATTGCCGTAAACAGCATGCGTTCGCCGTCATAATCCAGGCTCGAATTCGGATCGTCGAGAACGATAAGAGACGGGTTTCCATAAGCCGCCCGTGCCAGTCCCAACTGTTGGCGCTGAGCCCGAAGGAGCAGGTTTCCACCTTCACCGATGTCGGTCTCGTAGCCCTGCGGCAGCCGCATGATCGCGTCGTGCAATCCAACCAGCTTTGCGGCGTCGATCGCCTTGCCGGGATCTCCTCCATCCAGCCGGCCGATCACATCCTTGATTGCTCCGCCGAAGAGTTCGATATCCTGCGGCAGGTATCCGACGTGGCAGGTCCCTCCGCAAAGGCGCAGCGCCGAGATATCGACCCCGCCGAGAAGAGCATATCCGCTCGTTGCCGGCACAACGCCTGCCATGATGCGGCCCAATGTCGATTTTCCCGATCCCGACGGACCGATGAGCGCGATGCAATCGCCAGGTGCCAGGCGCAATGTGATATCGGTCAATATCGGCCGATCGGCGAATGGCTTGATATAGGTGACATTGTCGAGAACGAGGCCGTTGGGTTCCGGCAGCGGCACCATTCGGGCATCGCATTCCGATGCAACGGTTATCAGCATTCTGTTCAAGCGATTGAAGGCATTGCGCGCAAACATAAAGGAGCGCCATGCTCCTATTGCGCCCTCGATCGGCGCGAGCCCGCGCCCGAGCAGCAGGCTCGCAACGAAGATAATTCCGGGACTGCCGCTGTTGATGAGCACCAGCCATGTCGCCGATCCCATCATCAGGATCTGCGCAAGTGTGCGGATCGATTTGGAGAAACCAAGAATGATCTCCGTGCGATGCATCGCGATGTCCTGGGCCCTTCTTGCCATTTCGGCATCGCGATAGACGATCAGCGCGGCGCCGTCCTGCATGCCCATGGCCCGGATCACCTCGATGTTTTTCAGCGCGGTCGCAAATCGCATATAGCTCCTCGAAAGGGCCAGATTGGCGTGAGCAAGCGGCGCTCGCGTCGCCAGTTCCGTCACCAACGCAAACAGCAGCAGCGCAACTGCGCACAGAAGACCGATGGTTCCAAGCAGCGGGTGAACAAGAAAGAGCAGAAGCAGGAATACCGGCGCCCACGGAACGTCAAATAAGAGCGAGCTGGCCGGTGAATCGAGGAACTGGCGTAATGCGGCGAGATCCCTGTAGCATTCCGTGGCGGCTCCAGTATCGGCGCGAGCGGCATATTCGAACGATGCGGTGAGCACCATCGGCCGCAGCCTGTGGTCCAGCCAGCTGCCGATGCGCGAAAGAGCTGCCCTGCGCACGATGTCCAGCGTCGACCCGACCAACACGGCGATGGCGATGATCATCGTCAGCATCAGCAGCGTGTCGGTACTCCGGCTCGACAGGACCCTGTCATAGATCTGCAGGAGATAGATGGAAGGCGTGAGAAGAAAGAGATTGTAGCCGCAGCTGTAAAGGAAGACCAACCCGAAGGCTCCGGCACAAGCCCGGAGTGCAACAACGAGCTGTGTCGGCGGGTGCGGTGGCTTTATGGAAATCGTTGTCATTATCAGATCTCGCTGCACTTGATACTGACAAGAAGAGGCTGCTTACCTTGAGGGCCGCCGGCCGAAACCAGCGGCCCTTGATGTCTGAGTTCAGGAGCCGAGATGGTCGACGTCGATGTGGCCGAAGGCGTTTATGAAGTGATCGAGAGAATTGGTCACCGTCGTCGTTTCGGGATCCGTGTGAACCAATGCCGACGAGATATCGCCGCCGTGAGCCATGTTTCCGTTGCCGCCGTTGCCGCCGACACCGGCGAGGATGGTGGCATGCTGATCGGCCATAAGCTGCGTATATTGTGTCGCGGTCGTCGCCGCAGCCACCGCAGCCGTGTCGCCGCCGCTTGTGTTTCCTTGACTGCCGTTGGAGTTGGAATCTCCGCCCGCGCCGCCGGCGCCGCTATGCGCGATTGCCGCCAGGAAGTTGTTCTGGGCCTGGCTAAAGCCACCGTTTCCGCCATGGCCGGCGTCCCAATCTGCCGTCTGCCAAACGTGATCGCCGTTGTGCACATCGGTCGTTGCCCCGTAGACCTTTTGTGTGGGGTCGACATAGGCGACCGGGTTGTAGTTGATGTTCCCATCGTTGTGGCCATCACCACCGTTGCCGGCATTCGCGTCACCCGCATCCGGATGGTTGAGATGAATCGTGTCGGATATTTGTGGAATAGGCATTGATGTCACTCCTTCTACTTGGTTGCGTGCTTGTTTGTTGTTACGGCGTCCCCCTGCGGCCTGCGTTCCAGCATGTCACCGCAGCCAATACGACCGCAGACGAATATTGCTCGCGATTTAAACTTCGAACCACCCGGATTTTCGGGGACATTCCTTAGGATGTATACTTGATGTTCCCTGGCGTTATTTGGATCGGTGTTTGGTGTTTTGGCGCAGGGCCGCACGGTCATGATCATGTCTTCGACCGCGCCGAAGCGACGCAGGGCGTCTAATGCAAAGGCGGATTCGGTGCTCGCAGACACGCACAACTAGCGTTGCGGCCATGACAGCCAAATGGCTACAGAACTAGCCGACTGGATGTAGACGAATTGCAGGCTCTGCTTTTCCGAGGTTCAGATGCACAATGCCTGATCAATTCAGGCTGCACGGCGCCGCATGCCCGGTGGACGCGCGGTCAACGCGAATGGAGACGGTAATGGCGGAACCTCGGCCCTTATTGGAAGACCTGCCCAAGTCGGGCACCGATCAAAACCTCGCCCCCAATGTGGCTGCGGGGCACCTGGCATTGATGCCGACCTGGCTTCCATTGGATGTTGCTTCCGGCTCTAGTCATAATTCAGCCGGCAGCGGTGGTGACGGGATCAGCGAAGGCGTGATCAGCAGCAACGCATTGGCCGTCTTCACGCCGTCCAATGCGGCGATCGCGGGGCCTCATTCGAGTGCCGACGCTTTCCAGGGCAACGATGCGCTCATCAATCAGCATCCCACCGAAATGGCTGGGATCGGCGGGAATGGCGGAAGCGGCAATGTTGCCATCGGCGGCGGCGAGGGCGCCAGTCATGCCGGCACCGGCGGCAATGGGATCTTCTACGGTGGGATGGTCAGCACCGAAGTCGCGCTGTTTGCGCCCGTGAATA
This sequence comes from Rhizobium leguminosarum bv. trifolii WSM2297, assembly GCF_000271845.1. The sequence goes on from NZ_JH719395.1 coordinate 4,245,812, forward strand.
CTGCTGTGGCTGCAGGTCCTGGTGCCGAAGCTCACGCCGAGCAATCGAACAACGCAATGTTCCTGCAGGGCGCAACCCAGATGGGCGGCATAGGCGGCTCGGGCGGAGACCATAATGTCGCGACCCATGGCTCGTCGATGAGCCCGGGAACTGCGCTGACATTGACCGGCGACTATTATGCGGGCCACGGCGGCGATGGATATTTCGTCGGCAGCATGGTCGACGTAAGCATCGCCATCTTCTCGCCGATCAACATCGCCATCGGCGCCGCAGGCGGCTTGGCGGAGGCGCATCAGACAAACAATGTGATTTTCGATCAGGGCACTGTGCAGATCGCAGGCATGGGCGGCAATGGCGGTGGCTTCAACCTGTCGTCGGATACGATTTTCACCGGCAACCATGCCGGTGGCGGTGGCGGCGACGGATCCTCGACCGGCAGCATGGTCGACGTCAATTTCGGCTATTTCCATCCCATCAACATTGCCGTTCCCGCCGGCGGGACGGCGGACGCGCAACAGGTCGATCATGTTCTCTATGATCAGCACGCGCTTCAGCTGGCCGGTATCGCAGGCCACGGCGGAGAAGGGAACCTGACGGACGCCCATTCGGCTCTCGTGGACGACATTCTGAGTTTCATGCATAGCTGAGCATGATGCCGAAAAGTGTGAGCGGTTTTCGGCATCCTGTTCAAGAGGATAAACTCCTCGCTTGTATTGCGCGGGCTCAACGGCACGAGATTGTCTCCGGTGCCATTTTTCAAGCCATACTTTAAATCGCTTCCTCCCCGGTTTTCGTCTCTTTGGCGGGCATGGCCCGCAACGGCCGGTTTACTGAGAGACCAACCTTTCCACCCTGAGCTATCTGCATTGTCGGCGCCTGCGCGGTGCTGCCCGGGTGAAAAACGATGCTGACTGGTATTAATGCGTCATTTGAACGCGATTTTCAGTAATCATAACGGGTAGTCGGCGATCTCACGCTTTTGTTGCTTTTCGCGTTTGTCGTTTTGTTGTCGGTCTCTGCGGCTGTTTTGAATTGATATAGGCAAACAAAGCCGAGACGATCGATGATTGGTTAAATCCAACAGCTTTTTGCTGAATATGTCTGTAGCAGATCGGTTGGATTTTCAGTGGCTTTGGAAGATTTGTTGACCCACTTGCTGTACGTGAATTCGGAGAAGACTCAAAAATATTCGGCAGCAAGTCGAGATAGAAGATAAAGACGCAACACTATCTTGAATGTGCTCTGTGAACCACAGTTATCTATCGATGATATCTTATAGACTATAAGAATTATCATGAGAGATCAGGCCGTTGATGTCGATAATACGCTCGCTTTTTATCATGACATACAACGAGAACTGGAATAGGATGAATAACTGTTGGGTTGCACATATTCTGGGGAGCACGCAAGTGTCCGACAGTGCTGGAACAAAGCGCCGGCGCAATGCACCAACTGTGATCATTATTGAGCATTCGACACTGGCGCGCACGACCGTGGTGAAGCTTCTTGAGCGTGAACTCGCCGGGTGGAACCTTATCGATTTGATCTCGACTGAGAGTCTCGATCGGGCGCTTGGAGCCGAGGTACGTTTGATTGCATTGGATCTGGCCGGCAGAAGCGTTGAGAGCATCAGCCTGCGGGATGATCTCGCCGCGATTGCTGCACGTTTTCCTGAGGTTCCTATCACGTTGCTCTCAAGTACGGATGACGCCATTATCGCTCGTCAGGCGCTCAAGATGGGCATCCGCGGCTTTTTCTCGACGTCACTTCCGATCGACATTGCCCTTGCCGGTCTTCGTCTGGTTCTGGCGGGAGGAACATTTTTCCCGCAGCTTTTGGGGGCCGTGGCAAACGCCTCAAACGAGCATAGCCCGGTCAGAAATGAGGCCGAGAAAAGCCTGGATGAGAGGACGCAGTATTTGGCGCTTGCCGAGTTCACGCCCCGGGAGGCGGATGTCCTCGCGGAGTTGCAATCCGGCTGTTCAAATAAGGTCATTGCAGGAAAACTCAATTTGTCAGGGCATACGGTGAAGATGCATCTGCAGCACATAATGCGAAAGCTGCAGGCGCAGAACCGGACCGAAGTGGTTGCCCGCTTGATTCAAAGAGCCGCCGGCGGGCCTGACGCCTCGCCGAGTTAGGCCGTCCGCGCGGCCGCCGGCGGTATATCGACCGGAGCCTTCGTGTCAGCTGGTTTTATATCGTGAATCCCTGATGGGAACCGCGAGTCCGGCTGTCCGTTAACCTAGAGTTTTCCGGGTTTGATCTAACCCGGGCTCTAGCGAACGGAGGAGATGACATGCGCAAGAAGAAGGCCATTGTCGAGGCGGCGCTCGAGTCCGAGTATGAGCGCCAGCCGCTCGGGATCATGAATACCGAGCAAGCTCTGAAGCTTGAGGATTCCGACGGTCTTGTTTTCAGTCATCCGGATAAAGAGGCCGGCGTGACGGATGATTTTGTTGATCAGGAACAGCTGCGCCGATTGGTGCAGAAGCCAAGATCGCGGCCCGTGTCCCTTTGATCCTTTGCACCTTTGCGCGTCGACAAAGACGCGCGGCGCTTGCCGCCTCAGGCGATCATATAGCCGCCGTCCACCGGCATCGATATCCCGTTGACCATCGCCGCCTCATCCGAGAGCAGGAACAGAACAACCTCTGCAACGTCGGTCGGCTCGGCGAAGCGCCCAACGGGAATGCGCTGCATCATTCCGGCGGCCTTCTCCGGATCGCTCCATGCCTTGACCGCCATTGGCGTCAGCGTCACCGTCGGGTGCACGCCGTTTGCGCGGATGCCGTGCGGCCCAAGCTCTTTTGCCATGACCCGCGTCAAACCATCCAATCCACCCTTCGACGCGCAATAGGCAGCGTGGTCGGGAATACCGACAAACGAGGCGACCGACGAGACATTGACGATGGCGCCCTTGCGGCCCTCCTTGATCAGGAAACGGGCATATTCCTGCGCCACGATCATCGGCGCACGCGTGTTGACCGCGACAAGGCGGTCGAATGCTTCGACAGTCGTATCCAGGAACGGCTGGAGTTCGGTCGTGCCGGCGCAGTTGATAAGGAAATCCGCGGGCAGGGCGGCAACTGCCGCCTTCCTCGTCGCATCGGCGTCTGCGAGATCGACCTGGATTCCGCGGCAGCCGGGTTCCTCTCGCAATGCGTCAACGTCGGCGGCACTGCGGGTGAGGGCAACGACATCAGCACCCCGTTCGACGAGCATCCTCGCAATCTCGCGTCCGATGCCTTTGCCGGCACCGGTTACGATGACCGTCTTTCCTTTGAAGTTCATGGTCGTCTCCCTTACAGTCTCTGGCCCGTTTCCCGATCGAAGATATGCACACGGCGGGGATCGATGTGGAAGTACATCGTTCGTCCGGGATCGACCTCGATGCGCTCGCGGATCAGCGCGTCGATCGGCACGCCTCCGACGCGGCCGAAGATCAATGTCTCCGAACCGGTGGGCTCGAACACCGATACCTCCACAGGAACGCCGTCGTCGCCGATGGTGATGTGCTCCGGTCGGATGCCATAGGTAACGGCTCGTCCTTCCTCCGCATCCGTATGTCCGAGGGGCAGGGTGACGCCCTGGTCGGTGACGACGACCTTGCTGCCGTCGCGGGTGGTTATGCGGCCCTGAAGGAAGTTCATCGACGGGCTGCCGAGGAAGCCGGCGACGAAGAGGTTGACCGGGAAGTCGTAAAGGTCGAGCGGCTTGCCGATCTGCTCGACCCTGCCGTCGCGCATGACCACGATCTTGTTGGCCATCGTCATGGCCTCGATCTGATCGTGCGTGACATAGACGGTGGTGGTCTTCAGCCGCTGATGAAGCTCCTTGATTTCGACGCGCATGGTGACGCGAAGTTTGGCGTCGAGGTTGGACAGCGGTTCATCGAACAGGAAGACCTGCGGATCGCGGACAATGGCGCGGCCCATCGCCACGCGTTGACGCTGCCCGCCCGACAGTTGCTTCGGATAGCGGTCGAGATAACGCGTCAGGTCGAGGATCTCGGCCGCCCTGCCGACCTTCTCGTCGATCTCCGCCTTGGGGCGCTTGGCCATCTTCAGCGGAAAGCCCATGTTCTCCGCCACCGTCTTGTGGGGATAGAGCGCGTAGCTCTGGAAGACCATGGCGATGTCGCGCTCCTTCGGCGGAGCGTTGGTGACGACCCGGCCGCCGATCCGGATGTCGCCGCCGCTGACGGTCTCGAGGCCGGCGATCATGCGCAGCAGCGTGGACTTGCCGCAGCCGGAGGGGCCGACCAGCACGACGAATTCGCCATCCTCGATGTCGACGCTGACGCCGTGCATGACCTGAAGCGCGCCATACCTCTTGGTGACGTCGCTAACCTGTACGTTTGCCAATGTCGTTCCTCCAAAAAGCCGCTAGGCTCGTATTCATGATGTCATTCATCTGGCTCATCCCTTCCAGACGATATAGGCGCCGAGGACGGCAGAGATTACTGCTGCGAACCAGACCGAAAGCCCGGCCGGCTCGATGAATCGCATCCAGAACAGAGAGAGCGCGACCCAGATCACCACCGAGATGAAGAGCCGGTCGAACCAGTTCGTTTCGATCGGCAGAAATCCCGGCTTGCTTTCGTTATTTCCTGATTGAGACGTCATGGTTTCACCCTTTCACCGCACCGAAGGTCAGGCCGGCAACGATGTGACGTTGCACCACCGAGAAGACGATGAGTGCGGGAACCAAGGTCAGCATCGAGATCGCCGCCATGATGCCCCAGGCCGTCCCCGTGGTCGTCACATATTCCGACAAGCCGGTGGTCAGCGTCCGCGCGTTGAAGTTGGTGAGTGTCGCCGCCAGCAGATATTCGTTCCACGCAAACACCCAGGTGAGGATCAGCGTCACCGCAAGTCCGGGCCGCGCCAAGGGAAAGACGATGTCATAGAGGACAGTCCATGGGCTGGCGCCATCCATATAGGCCGCCTCGTCCAGCTCCTTCGGAATGCCTTCCACCGTCGGGCGCAACGTCCAGATGGCGAAGGGAAGATTGAAGGAGCAGTAGACCAGGATCATGCCCAGCCGGGAATCGGCGAGCGAAAAGTCGCCGATCCTGTAAACCTGCGTCAGCAGCAGGAAAATCGGCAGCAGGAAGACCGCCGGCGGCGCCATGCGGTTGGTGATCGTCCAGAAGAAGATGCTTTCCTTGCCGGCGAGGTCGAAGCGCGTCAGCGCATAGCAGGCAAAAAAGCCGAGTGTCGTGACCAGCAGCGCGTTGCCCGACGATATGATCATCGAGTTGAGCATGTATCCGCGCAAGGTCGGATTGGTGAGTACGTCCTGGTAGTTCTTCCAGAAGAAGCTCCGGAGAAGGACATCGGGCGTCGAGAACAGGTCGAAGGGCTGTTTTACCGATATGACGAAGAGCCAGTAGATCGGGAAAAGCGTCGCCAGGCTGATCAAGGTCCACAGCACGATCGGAAGCCAAGGGGTGTGGGTCTTCATCGCTTCAGCCTCTCTTCACGCGGGGGGAAATCAAGCCGACATAGAGCAGCCAGCAGACGACGATTGTCAGGTAGAGGACGATGACGGAGATGGCCGAACCGTAGCCATAATTCGTCTTGGGGAAAACTTCCTTGAAGATATGGACGCCGATGTAGCGCGTCGATGACCCCGGGCCGCCGCCGGTCAGCATCAGCACTTCGTCGACGGTGCGCAGCGCGTCCATCAACCGGATGAACACCGTGGCGAGCAAAGCCGGGCGGATCAAGGGAAGCGTTATGTGCCAGAAGATCTGGCTCTTGCCGGCGCCGTCAATCTGCGCCTGTTCGAACGGGTCTGACGGCAGCGAGACGAGGGCAGCGATCAACGACAGGGTGACGAGCGGCGTCCAGTGCCAGATGTCCATGATTACCGTGACCGTGAAGGCTGCGGCAGCACTCTGGCCGATATTCAGGTCGTAGCCGAACCAGCTCCTCAGAAGATACGGGATGATGCCGATCGACGGTGTGGTCATCAGCTTCCAGACGGAGCCGACGATGATCGGCGCCATGATCAGCGGCAGGGTGTGGATGGTGCGAAACACTGCTTTTCCAGGAAAGTCCTTCAGCAGCGCCTGGGCAAGAATATAGCCAAGCACCAGCTCCGACACGACCGCGAAGAAGACGAATGCCAGGGTTATGCCGAGCGATGCCAGGAATTGGGCGTCGAAGACGAGCCGCCGATAATTGTCGGCCCAGTTGAAGACCATGCCCGGATTGGCCGCGAACGGGTTCCATGCGTGGAACGAGACCCAGAGCACGTAGATGAACGGAAAGATCCCGAACAGCCCGAGGATCACTATGGTCGGTGACAGCAATAGCCACCCGAGCTTCTGCGAATGCATCGCCTACCCCCATTGAACGTTATGTGGACGTCCGCTCCAGTCAGGAGCGAAAGATGCCGGGTCGTCGGAACGACCCGGCAGTTGGGGAGGAGATCTTATTTGCGATAACCGAGCGAGGTGAGTTCTTCTTCGGCCTTGGCCGCCATCTGGTCGAGGCCTTCATCGGGGGCGATCTTGCCGGTCAGGATGTCGTAGAAGATCGGCGCGGTCGCTTCACGCACCTGAGCATGGAAGGGGTAGGGAGGAGCGCCGGCGAAGAGTTTGCCCTCATCCTTCAGCATCGTGTAGAAGCCGCCGAGCTTGGTATCCATCTCCTTCACCTTCGGATCGTCGAACGTCGCCTTGTTGGTGATGCGCGGTGCGGCGATGGCCCAATCCGGCTGCACCTCGTTCTGGCCGATGAATTCGAGGAACAGCAGCGATGCTTCCTTGTTCTTCGAGGTGACCGGCACGCCGAAGGCGCCGCCGTCGTAGTAGCCGATGTAGCCCTTTCCGGCTTTCGCATCGTCCAGCACGCCCGGCTCGAGCGGCGGCAGAGCGAACCCGACTTTTCCCACAACCTTCGACTGCGCCGGATCGCTTGCGATCCACGCGGCATTCTCACCATAGATCAGCCCCTGGGCGACACGGCCGGCGGCAAAGGTCGTTGCGGTTTCCGTCCAGGTCGACTGCGTCGATTCCGGCGGTGCGATGTCGCGCAGGTGCAGCCAATACTTCAACGCGGCCTTCGCCTTGTCGCCGTTCATCGTGCCGCCGTGTTCAACCGTCGCCGCATAATTATTCTTGGCGTCGATGCCCCAATTGTAGACGCCGAAGGTCGGCACGATGGACTCGAAGAATTCATACCAGGACGCCGGATGGCCCGTATGGGCCTGAGCCGTCGTGCCCCAGAGCTCCATGCCGTTGTCCTTGCCGTATTTCGTGAAGAATTCGGCGATCTGGGTATATTCCTCGTGGGTGGTCGCCGGCTTCAGGTCCTTGCCGGTTTCCTTCTTGAAGGCCTCCTTGATCTTCGGATCGTCGAAGAGGTCCTTGCGATAGAGATAGGTCTTCAGGAAGGCTTCCATCGGCGTGCCGAACAGATCGCCGTTGGCGTCCTTGAAGTAGTCGGCGAAGCTGGTGAAGTTCGAATCGTCGTAAGTCGGCGCTTTCAGATCCGGCTGGTCTTTCAGCGTCTTGGTGATGTCGACGAGGAAATCCCTCGCCAGATAGGAATAGATGATGTCCTGCTCGATGTAGACCATGTCATAGATGCCGGTCTTGGCTTCCATGTCCTTGATGGCCTTGTCATACATCTGATCCCAGGACGTCGTCTCGATCTCGACCTTGATGCCGGTCTTCTTTTCGAATTCGGGCGCGAGTACGTTCTTGATGTAGTTCGATGGCGGCGTGCTTTCGGTGACGCCGTGCAGTGTCACGCCCTTGAATTTAGCCCCGGCGTCAGACCAGAAGTCAGCCCAGGCCGGCGAGGCGGCAGTAGCGAGGCCGAGCGTCAGCGCAAGCGCGCTAGCCTTCAAAGCATAGTTCATTGTCAATCCTCCCAGAGTGCAGCGAGATTATTCGCCGGTGCTTTGTGTAGGCCAAAAAAACCGACGGCGCAACATTTGTTGTCTAAACATGCAAATTATGGATCTATCCCATTGATATTTGCGGAACTAATTTCCATTTGAAGGACCTGATCCCATGTCGATTGGTATAAAATGTTGCATTGCAAAGATTTTTTTGCGCAGCAGCAAAGAGAGTGTGTCATAAATTATTTGTTGTTTTACCAAACTAAATGGCATAGCACTGGGCGCATTAAGCGGCATATCGCGGAGGAAAAGCCTATGCGTCGATTGGGTATCCATTCATTTGTATGGACAGGCGGCCAAACCCAGGAAGGGCTGGAGATGGCCCTTAACAAGACGGCCGAGCACGGCTATCGCACCATCGAATTTGCTTATCTGCGCCCCGAGAAATTCAATCTCGATCGGCTGGCAAAGCTAGCGCAGTCTCTCGATGTGGAAATCGGCGTCACCATGGGTCTGCCGCTCGACAAGGACGTATCGAGCGAGGACGCTTCTGCGGTCTCCGCCGGCAGGCAGACGCTGGCCGACGCCGTGCGTGCGGTGCGCGATATCGGCGGCAACAAGCTCGGCGGGATTCTCTATTCCGCCCACACCAAATACAATCGCCAGCCGACCACGAAGGGTTGGGACAACAGCGTCGCGGCGATCGCCGCGACCGGCGAAGTCGCCAGGCAGGCGAACGTCGATCTGGTGCTGGAGGTGGTCAACCGGTTCGAGACCAACCTGCTGAATACAACGGCGCAGGGGCTCAAATTCATCTCCGAGACGGGATCGGAGCATATTCGTCTCCATCTCGACACCTTCCACATGAACATCGAAGAAGCCAATCCGGCCGCCGCGATCCGTCTGGCCGGCGACAAGATCGGCTACTTCCATATCGGCGAAAGCAATCGCGGCTATCTCGGCGACGGCGTCATCAATTTCGATCTGATCTTCGACGCTCTGCTCGACATCGGCTACACCAGGGACGTCGTGTTCGAGAGCTTCTCGACGACGGTCGTGGATGAGGGCCTGTCGCTCGCCTGTGCGATCTGGCGCGATACCTGGGAGGATAATGATCTGCTTGCGGCGCACGCCAAGCGCTACATCGAGCTGAAATATGACGAGGCCAAGCGTCGCCGCGCCACAACCGCGCGGCCCTGATTATCCTTCTGACAGCCTGTTCCAGTCGTGTAAGGGTGGGCGGCTTGAAGGGAATGGAAATATGAACGACACCGTCTCCATCGGAAGTTCGCCGCGCAGGATCCGGCAGAACAATATCGTCGCCGCCTTGCAGACGATCTACACCCACCGAAGCCTCAGCCGGGCCGATCTGGCCCGCAAGCTCGGCATGAATCGCTCCTCCTCGGGAGAGATCGTCGCCGCACTGACGGAGGGCGGGTTCGTTCAGGAGTCGGACGAGAGCGGCAAGCAGCGCCTCGAGCATTCCCGGGCCGGTCGTCCCGGCATTATGCTCGAACTGGTGCCCGATGCTGCATTCTTCGTCGGAATCGAAATTGGCGTCGAACATATATCGGCCGCAGTGATCGATCTCTCCGCCGAAGTTCGGGCATGTCGGAAAATGGCCTTCGACACACCGTCTTCGACGGTGGAGGAGGCCGTCGCGCAGGGCGTCGAGCTGATTGTCGGCGCGATGACGAAAGCGATGATCGGAAGATGTAAAGGCTTGGGCATATCGACGCCGGCCCACATCCGGCCGGATGGATTTGTCACCCTGGCGCCGATCATTGGCTGGCGAGACGTGCCGTTGAAGGAGATTGGCCGATCGGCCTTTCCGGCCGCCGTCCCGATCGCGGTCGAAAACGATGCCAACGCCTTTGCGATCGGCGACAGCTACCGTCACGGCGCCGCAGGCGTGACCCTGTTTCTGCTGATGGAAACGGGCGTCGGCGGCGGCATCATGATCGATGGCAAACTGTTCCGTGGCGGCCACGGTCTGGCGGGAGAAATCGGCCACACATTGGTGCCGGGAAGCGGTGGCCAGAAGTTCGAGCAACTGATCGGCCGCGAGGTGCTGATCAGCCAGTACCGAGAGGCTGTCGGACGCGAGGATGCGGATCTGCAGGAATTCCTCGGCGACGTTCGTGATCGTGTCCCGGCTGCGGTCAATATCGCCGAAACCTGGTCGCGCCATCTCGCCTATGCCTTGCTGCAGGCCTGTCGCCTGCTCGACCCGGACAGGATCGTGCTGGGCGGCTCCGTCGCATCCCTCTACCCGATGGTGGCTGCCCGCGTCGCGGTCCACATGTCGGAAGGCCAGAGCATCGCTTTCCCCATGCCGGAGATCGTCGTCGACGGTGATGCGGAGTTCGGCTCCGCCTTCGGGGCGGCATGCATGCTCCACCAGCGCTTTCTGTCGCTGGAAAACGAGGAGTTCGGCAGCGAGGACGGTGCGCCGGTCCAATCGGCGCTGAGTTAAAGACAACAGGGATCGAAAGCGGGATTGCACATGGCTTCAACACTGGCTCCTGACGCGCTTGGTCCAACGGTTTGCGTCGGCGAGATCCTCGTCGAGATCGTCGCAACGACGGTTGGAGACGGGTTCCTCGAAGCCCAGCCGCTCGTCGGTCCGTTTGCGAGCGGCGCGCCGGCGATCTTCATCTCGCAGTGCGGCCGCCTGGGCGGACAGGCCGCCATGGTGGGCGCCGTCGGCGATGACGATTTCGGCCGGGTCAATACCGATCGCCTCAAACGCGACGGCGTCGATATCTCGGCGATCTCGGTCGATCCGGCCTATCCGACGGGAAGCGCTTTCGTTCGCTACCGCAAGGATGGCTCCAGAGATTTCGTCTACAACATCGCCACCTCGGCAGCGGCGCGTTTCGGCTGGTCTCAACTGGTCGGCGATCTCATCGATCGGACCGGGCATCTTCACGTGATGGGCTCCGCTCTGTCGGTTCCGAGTGCCCGCGCGGTGATCGACAGAGCAGTCGACATCGTCAAGGCGCGCGGCGGAACGCTCTCGGTCGACCCGAACATCCGCAAGGAATTGAAGCTGGACGAGGAGACCGAGCGCCGGTTTGCCAAGCTCGTCGCCGCCGCCGATCTGCTTCTGCCGTCCGGAGAGGAACTCGAGCGTGCCGCAGGTGTCGAAGGCGAGGCTGAAGCGATCCGCCGTTTGTTCGAGATCGGCGTCAAGGAGATCGTGTTGAAGCGTGGCGCCGGCGGCGCGAGCTATTTCAGCAGCCAGGGAGACCAAATCGACGCTCCGGCATTCGTCGTTCAGGAGGTCGACCCGACGGGCGCCGGCGACTGCTTCGGCGGCGCCTATCTCACCTGCCGGCGGCTCGGCATGTCGCCGCAGCAGGCTCTGACCTATGCCTCGGCCGCCGGCGCCCGCAATGTGACGGTGCTGGGGCCGATGGAAGGCGCCGGCAGCCGCCGGGAACTCGATGCGTTTATCGCGTCAACGGAAAGGCGCCCATAATGCAGGTGCATCTCGACGAACTGGCGAGGCTCAGGATCGACGGCCACCCCAGAGGTGTCGTCTCCATATGCTCCGCCCATCCGATCGTACTTCGCGCCGCCCTCCGGCACGGGCGGCAACAGGAAAGCAGCGTGCTGATCGAAGCGACCTGTAACCAGGTCAATCACCTCGGCGGCTACACCGGCATGACGCCGGACGACTTCGCGTCGCTGGTGATGAAGATCGCGGCCGAGGAGGGGTGTCCCGAAAAATGCATCGTCCTCGGCGGCGACCACCTCGGCCCCAATCCCTGGCGCGACCGCCCGGCGGAAGAGGCCATGGCCGAAGCGGAAAAGATGGTTGCCGCCTATGTCGACGCCGGATTCCGCAAGATTCACCTCGACGCCTCAATGGGCTGCAAGGGCGAGCCATTGGCGCTCGACGACGAAACCACCGCCCATCGCGCCGCCCGGCTTGCCGCGGTCGCCGAGGCCTCGGCCAGGAAGACCGGCGGCGCAATGCCGGTTTACGTCATCGGCACGGAAGTGCCGCCGCCGGGCGGTGCCGATCATGCTTTGACCACGATCGAACCGACGGCTGCCGCAGCGGCGCTGAAGACGATCGACGTCCACCGCCGGGTCTTTGCCAAAGCAGGACTTGAGGAGGCATTTGCCAGGGCGATCGGGCTTGTCGTTCAGCCGGGCGTCGAGTTCGGCAATCACAACGTCATCTTTTACGACAGCAGCAAGATCGAGGCGCTGCAATCGGTGCTGACCGAAGAGCCGCAGTTCGTCTTCGAGGCGCACTCGACGGATTATCAGGGCACCGGATCGTTGACTTCGCTGGTGAAGGACGGGTTTCCCATTCTGAAAGTCGGTCCCGAGCTGACCTTCGTCCTGCGCGAGGCGCTTTATGCGCTGGATGCGATCGCTTCGGACCTGCTACCCGATTATGGCCAGCGTCCGCTCTATCAGGTGATGGAAGCGCTGATGCTTGGTCAGTCGGGCGATTGGCGCCGCCACTACCACGGGACCGAGGCCGAGATGCGTTGGCTGCGGCACTATTCGCTGTCTGACCGCATCCGCTATTATTGGGCGTCGGCTGAAGCACAAGGTGCCGTCCGGCGCCTGTGCGAGGCCCTTCGGGGGCAATCCGTACCGCTGCCATTGCTTTGGCAGCATATGCCGGCCGCGCAGGATTTCGCAGATACGCCGCTCGATCCGGATGAGGTTCTGATCTGGAGAGTGACGAACAGTCTCGCGGACTATCACGCCGCCTGCGGCGTCGGGAAGAATGAGCAATTAGGATCGAGATAGGAGGAGAAATCGATGAATGACTTGAATGGGAAGATCGCGGCGGTCACGGGTGCGGCATCCGGCATAGGATTGGCCTCGACCGAGGCAATGCTCGCCGCAGGCGCGACGGTCGTGCTGGTGGACCGGGATGAGAAGGCCCTTGAGGCGGTTTGCAGCCGGCTTGGCGAGCGCGCAATTCCGCTCGTGATCAATCTGCTCAATCCGAACGAGTGCGCGGGGCTGCTGGAGGGCGTGCTGTCGAAGACGGGCAAACTCGACATCATGCATGCCAATGCCGGCACCTATATCGGCGGCGACCTGATGGAAACCGACCTCGACACCATAGACCGGATGCTCAATCTCAACGTCAACGTCGTCATCAAGAACGTTCACAATGTCATTCCTCACATGATCGAACGCGGCACCGGCGACATTGTCGTCACCAGCTCGGTTGCCGGACATTCGGCTATCCCGTGGGAACCGGTCTATTCCTCGTCGAAATGGGCGATGACCTGCTTCGTCCAGACGATGCGGCGGCAGCTTCTGAAAAACGGCATTCGGGTGGGATCGGTGTCTCCAGGGCCGGTGATCAGCGCTCTGCTCGCGGACTGGCCGGAGGAAAACCTTCGCAAGGCCAAGGAGGCCGGCGCTTTGATAGAGCCCAAGGAAGTCGCCGACGCGATCATCTTCATGCTGACCCGGCCGCGCAACGTCACCATCCGCGATATCGTGGTGCTTCCCAGCGCATTCGACATTTGAAGGAGCCTGATATGAGCTACCAGCAGAAATTTCGCCTGGACGGCGAACGCGCGGTGGTCACCGGCGGAGGGCGTGCGATCGGATTGTGCTGCACCGAGGCGCTGGCGGAGGCCGGTGCTGCGGTCGTCGTCATCGAACGCAGCGAGGCCGATGCCCAGCAAGCGCTTGCGCTGCGCGACAAGGGCTACGACGTCGAGGTCCGGGTGGGAGACGTCACCGACGCCGGCCGGATGGACGAGATCGCGGCCGAACTTGCCGACGGTGGGCGGCCGGCGACCATCCTGGTCAACAATGCCGGGATCGGCCAGAACGGCATCTCGGCAGAGGATGTTACCGACGCCGATTGGCTGCGGATGATGGACGTCAATCTCAACGGCGTCTTCTGGTGCTCGCGCGCCTTCGGCCGTCACATGATCCCGATGAAGCGAGGCGCCATCGTCAATCTCGGTTCGATGTCGGGGCACATCTGCAACCGACCTCAGCCTCAGACAGCCTATAACGTCTCCAAGGCGGCCGTCCATCACCTGACGCGCTCGCTGGCCGCCGAGTGGGCGCAGCACGGCATCAGGATAAACGCCGTTGCACCGACCTATATCGAGACGCCGATGGTGGTCGCCGTCGAAGCCAATCGCGAGCGGATCCCGATCTGGCTCGCCGACACGCCGATGGGGCGGATGGGAACGCCAGAGGAGGTCGCAAGCGCCGTCCTTTTCCTGGCGTCGGGCGCCGCCAGCCTGATGACCGGAGCCATCGTCAACGTCGACGCAGGGTTCACCTGCTGGTAGCCTGAGCGAATGTGGAAACGTTACCACATTTTCTTGACTCGCAATTCTGGTCTGTCTATTTCGATGTGGAAACGGTGCCATATCAGGGAGGAACTTGATGAAGTCCGCGCGATTGAACCGACTTTTCGGCGTGTCCGGAAACTGTTTTGATGTTGCCATCGATCACGGCATGTTCAATGAACGGACCTTCCTCGCCGGCATCGAGAACATGAAGACGGCCATCGAGGTGATCGCGCAAGCCGCACCCGATGCCATTCAGCTTCCGCCGGGCACCGCCCCCCTTCTGCAGGCGATCCCCGGCAAACACCGGCCGGCACTGGTGCTGCGCACCGATATCGCCAACATCTACGGCAATCCGCTGCCGTCCCAGTTGTTCTCCGAAATGATCGACAGGGCGGTGGAGCAGGGCGTTGCGTTGGATGCCGCCTGTGTCGTCGTCAATCTGTTGATGCTGCCGGACCAGCCGGAAGTCTATCGTGCCTGCGTGCGCAACGTGAACAGCCTGAAGCGCGAATGTGAGATCTACGGCATGCCGCTGATGGTCGAGCCGCTCGTCATGCAGGACAATTCCAAGGGCGCCTATATGGTCGATGGCGGGATCGACAAGATCCTGCCGCTGGTGCGCCAGGCAGCCGAGCTCGGCGCCGATATCATCAAGGCCGACCCCTGCGACAATGTCGAGGAATATCACCGCGTGGTCGAGATCGCCCAGGGCCTGCCGGTGCTGGTGCGCGGCGGCGGCCGCGTTTCGGATCAGGAAATCCTGATCCGCACCAAGCAGTTGATGGAGCAGGGCGCCCGTGGCATCGTCTATGGCCGCAATGTCATTCAGCATCACAATCCCGGCGGCATGACGCGGGCCTTGATGGCGATCGTCCATGACAAGGCTTCCGTCGAGCAAGCCTCGTTGCATATTGGCTGACGCGCCTCTGGGAGGGGACATGTCATGACGAAAATATTCCGCTTCGGCGTCATCGGCTGCGGTCTGATGGGGCGCGAATTCGCGAGTGCCGCGGCGCGCTGGCTGCATCTGACCGATGTGAAGGCGCGGCCGGAAATCGTCGCCGTCTGCGATACCAACGCGACGCTGCTCGACTGGTTCAGGGATCATGTGCCGACGGTTCGCCAGTTCGCCGACGACTATAAGGCGCTTCTGGCCAATCCCGACGTCGATGCGGTCTATTGCGCAGTCCCGCATGTGCTGCACCAGCAATTTTATATCGACGTCGTGAAGGCCGGAAAACATCTTCTCGGCGAAAAGCCCTTCGGCATGGACGCGGCTCAGAACCGGGAAATCACAGCGGTTCTTTCCGAGCATCCCGAACTGCTGGTCCGCTGCTCGTCGGAAATGCCTTTCTTCCCCGGCGCCCAGAAGGTCATCGCACTCGCAAAAAGCGGCGAGATGGGGGATATCCTCGAGGTCGAGGCAGGGTTTCTGCACTCTTCGGATATCGACCGGCAAAAGCCGATCAATTGGAAGCGCATGGCCGATATCAATGGCGACTATGGCTGCATGGGCGATCTCGGCATGCATGTGCTGCACGTGCCGCTGCGTCTTGGCTGGCGCCCGACGACCCTGCATGCGCAACTGGTCAAGAAGGTCAACGAACGTCCTGACGGCAAAGGCGGCATGCTGCCCTGCACCACCTGGGACAATGCCACGATCAGCAGCCGCGTGCGCAACGGGGATCAGGATTTCCCGATGGTGCTGAAAACCTGGCGCATCGCGCCCGGCGAATCCAACACCTGGTACATCCGTATTCTCGGCATGAAGAAAAGCGCATTCTTCAGCACCAAGTCGCCGCGTCAGTGGCAGTGGATGGATTATAATGGCGGTGCCCAGGCTTGGAGCACCGAAGACCTCGGTTATGCCTCGCTGTTTCCCGCCATCACCGGCAAGATCTTCGAATTCGGTTTTGCGGACGCCATCCAGCAGATGTGGGCGGCCTTCGTCGATGAGCTTGCCGGCGGCAATGCGAACGGTTTCGGCTGCGCGACGCCGGCCGAGGCGCAGGCCCATCATGCCGTCCTGACAGCGGCCCTCAAATCCGGCCGCGAGGACATCGTGGTGCCGGTCGACTATGACGGGGCGTCCGTCTGATGGACCCGATCGCACGCTTTGCCGCGCTCGAGGAAGACGAGCCGCCGCTCAGACCCTTGTGGAACGAAGGAGGCCGCTGATGCGAACCGGGGAGGAGGTTCACCATCGCGACAGCCGGAAAGACGGCGGGATTGTTTGCGCCGGAAATTTCATCGTCGATCGCGTCCACACCCTGTCCTATTGGCCCGAACAGGGCAATCTCGCCCATATCCTGCATCAGGATCTGGGCGTCGGCGGCGGGGCTGCCAATGTCGTCACCGATCTGGCCTCGCTTGGCTTTCCCGGAAAGCTGGCGGCGGCGGGATGCATCGGCGCTGATCAGGACGGCGAGATCGTCAAGGCCCGGCTCGCGGTTGCCGGCGTCGATGTTGCGGGGCTGACCGCGCTTGCCGATCGGGTGACAGCGCATACGCATGTCATGAATGTGCCCGGTCAGAACCGGACCTTCTTCTATCATGGCGGCGCCAACGATGCCGTCACCGATAAGCTCATCTCACCCGCGAATTTCGCCAAGGGCGGATATCGGCTGTTCTATCTCGGTTATCTCATGCTGTTGCCGGGGCTCGACGAAATCGGCCCCGACGGCCTTTCCGGAGCGTCGCGCCTGCTCGAAGCCGCGCGCCGCGCGGGATTGACGACCTGCGTGGATTTCGTCTCGAGCGAAGATCCGGAATTTGCCGCCAAGGTCGGCGTCGCTCTGCCCTTCTGCGATTTTGTGATCATCAACGAGATGGAGGCGGGCCGGGCAACCGGTGTCATCGTTCGCGATGCGAAGGGAGATTTGATCGAGGCCGGGCTTTTGCAGGCCGGCGAGCGCCTGCTTGCCGCAGGCGTTAGCAAGGGCGCAATCATCCACGCGCCGGAAATCTGCTTCTGGTTTGCATCAGGCGCTTCGCCGATCATGACGCGTTCACAACCCGTCGATGCCGATGATATCGTCAGCACCGTCGGCGCAGGAGACGCCTTCTGCGCCGCCGTGCTCTACGGCCTGCATGAGAACTGGCCCGTCGAGCAAATCTGCGCCGTCGCCCATGCTGCGGCTGCGTATTGCCTGACGGGTGCGACGGCCACCGACGGTATCCCCGACATGTCGATCCTCCTTCGCGAGGCGAAGCAGACAGTCGAAAGGGAGGAGCAGCTATGAAGCTATTCTTTATGGCAGCCGCGCCCGGTGCCTTTGCCGGTTTGATAGCGAGCGGGGAGGCAGGGCGATGACCCATACGGAAACGGCGCGGCTCCTCGGCAAGGTGGCATTGGTCACTGGAGGTGCGAGCGGCATCGGCAAAGCGGTATGCCAACGCTTCGCCGCCGAAGGCGCCAAGGTTGTCGTCGCCGACCTCGACGGTGAACGATGTGCGCGGGTGGCGGAGGCGATCGGCGCTCATGCCTTTGGTGTCGCGCTCGATGTGACCAGCCAGGACAGCATCGATGAAACTGTACGTTTTGCCATCGCCGCCGCCGGTCAGATCGACATCCTGGTCAATGCCGCAGGCATTTACGAGGTCGAGTCGATCCTGGAGATATCCCGGGAGCGGACGGCCAAAGTATTTCAGGTCAATATCGAAGGCCTGATTTTCATGACGCAGGCCGTTGCCCGGCACATGGTGGAGCGAGGGGAGGGTGGGCGCATCATCAACTTTTCGTCCCAGGCCGGGCGTCGGGGCGAAGGACCTGCTGTGGCTTACTGCGCGTCCAAGGCTGCCGTCATCAGCATCACGCAGAGCTGTGCCCTGGAGCTGATCCGCTACGGGATCAACGTCAACGCCATTGCTCCCGGCGTCGTCGATACGCCGATGTGGGACGTCGTCGATGCAAAACTCGGCAGCCGGGAAGGTGTGAAACCTGGAAAGGTGAAGGCCCGCGTAGCCGCTGCCGTCCCGGCCGGGCGATTTGGCGCCGCCGAGGAACAGGCTGCGATGGCCGCCTTCCTGGCCGGCCCCGATGCAGCATACATCGTGGCGCAGTGTTACAATGTCGATGGCGGCAATGTCATGAGCTGAGCGCTTGAGTCACACCGGGGAGGGATGCCGCATGGCGGGCAGGTCATCTCCAAGGTGATTTCGTCAGCACGAAGAGGCAATCGAACCTGAGGTCTGGAGGAGTGGCATGAGGGCTGTACGCTTGGAGTCGATCGGGTCTTTGACCATGCGCAGCGTCGAGAAGCCGGTTGCCGGGCCTGGCGAGCTGCTTGTCCGGGTCCTGGCGGCAGGCATCTGCGGTTCCGACCGCCACATGTACAAGGGCGAATATCCGACTGCCATCCCCGTCACCCTGGGCCATGAATTTTGCGGCATCGTGGAAGCGATCGGCGATGGCGTCTCCCGGTTTACCGGCGGTGAACTGGTGACCGTGGATCCGAATATCTCCTGCGGCACCTGTCCGGCTTGCGCGCAGGCGCGGCCGAACCTGTGCGAGAGCTTGACCGCCATTGGCGTAACGCGGGATGGCGGCTTTGCGGAATATGTGGCGGTGCCGCAGGCGCAGGCATTCCTGTTGCCGGCCGACCTCGATCCCGTTCACGGCGCCTTCTGTGAACCGCTGGCCTGCTGCATCCACGCTATCGACAAGGCCAGGATTCGTCCGGGCGACGGCGTCGCGATCCTCGGCGGCGGCGTGATCGGCCTGCTGATGGTGCAACTGGCCCGCCTGGCTGGGGCAGGCAAGATCATTCTGGTGACGCGCCAGCAATCGAGACGCCAAACCGCGCTGCGCCTGGGGGCCACACACGCCTTCGACCCGATCTCTTCGGACACGGTCGCCTCGGTCCGGGAGGTCACCAAAGGCGGCGCCGACGTGGTGATCGAATGCGCTGGCGTCAGTGAAACGCTTCAAAGCGGGCTGAAGATGGCGCGGCGCGGTGGCACCTTCGTGCTTTTCGGCGTTACGCCCGCAGGTGTCGAGGTGCCCGTTCTGCCCTTCGATCTGCTGATAAACGAAATCGACATCAGGCCGGCCTACCTCAACCCTTTCACCCATTCGCGCGCCGCGGCAATGGTGGCAGACGGGGCACTGGAACTGGACGCATTGGTCACCAAAACCATAGGCCTCGAACAGGTCGCCGACGTGGTGGGCAATGCGCCATTGCCAGGCGAGATCAAGGTCATCGTCCGGCCTTAGAACAGGATGATCAAGGTGCGGAGACCCACCTGCCATCTGCTCAATTGCGGACCGGGCCGGTCGAATCGCGCGCGATCAGCGTGACCGGCACCTTGACGATCGCACCCTGCCCGGATCCGTCCCCCGTTTGCTGTGCCTCGATCAGCGCTTCCAGCAGCCGTGCTGCCTGCTGCCCGACATTGCGGATCGGCTGTGCGACCGTTGTCAGCCGTGGGGAGACGTAGGCTGCCTCCGGCAGGTCGTCGAAGCCGACGACCGAATAATCCTTCGGCACCGAAAATCCGCGATCCTGGATGGCATGGATCGCGGCAATCGCCGAAACGTCGGTGGTGCCGATGATCGCGGTGATCTCGGGCCGAGACGCCAGCAATTCTCGCGCCAGCCGGTAGGTCTCGGCAAAGCTGTGCTCTTCCGCCATCGCCACGACGGCAGGCTTGATGCCGTCTTTGGTCATTTCCGCCGTGATGCCCTGCAGGCGAAGCTGGATCGGTTGGCTATGTGCGGGCGCCCCGACGATGGCGATCGCCCGGTGGCCGAGGCCGATCAGATGGCGCGCCATCAGCCGTCCGCCGTCCTCGTGATCGGCCATCACAGCGTCGTCGGCGATGCCGTTCAACTCGCGGTCGATGGCGATGATCGGAATGCTGGCGTCCCGCAGCACCCCGAAATGTTCGATGCTGCCGAAAGCGCTTGCGACGATGACGCCATCGACGCGCTGGGCGAGCAGCATCGAGATATAGCGCGCCTCGTGATCCATATTTTCCGCCGTGCTGCAGATCAGCGTCTGATAGCCGTGCTGAAACAATTCCTGCTCGATGGCATGGGCAAGGATGCCGAAGAACGGCACGTCGATCGACGGCAGCATCAATCCGATCATCCGGCTTGGCGCACCGCGCAGCATGCGGGCACCCTTGCTGGGTGTGTAGTTCAGCGTTCGGATCGCTGCCTCTACGCGGTCCCTGAGCTCAGGCGAGGCGTAACCGCTGTTGTTGAGCACACGCGAGACCGAAGAGACCGACGTTCCCGCAAGTTTGGCGATATGTCTGATGCTGGTCGTCACGGGCCCGCATTTCTCTCTTTCTGTAGCGCCAGACGAAGGACGCCGTCGCACTTTGAATGCTGCACAACTTATCCTTAAATTGATTCCGATCTAAGCACTTCCTGCGCCATAACGATGCCATCCGACATGGACACCAGATGAACGACACAGTCCTCCTTTTTCACGGCATTGCCCGGACGAAGAAAAGCATGGAGAAGCTCGCGGTCTTCCTGTCCGGCAACGGTTATCGGGTTGTCAATGTCGGTTACCCCTCCACCCGGTTTTCGATCGGCGACCTCGTCGACATCGTTCGGCCGCAGATCGATGCGGCCGCGAAGGAGGCGGGCGACGGCCGTCTGCACTTTGTCGGTTACTCGATGGGTGGGCTGCTTATCCGCGCTTTTCTCAGGAACCATCGCCCGCCGAACCTGGGAAGAGTGGTCATGGTCGGAACGCCGAACAATGGCAGCCAGATCGCCGAGTTCCTCAAGACCTGGCCGCTCTACAGGAAGTTCTATGGACCGGCCGGGCAGCAGCTCATTACCGATCATACTGCCATGACCGAGCTGTTCGGCACGGTCGATTACGAGCTTGGCATCATCGCGGGGAACAGAACCATCGACCCGGTCTCTTCCCTGATCATCGGCCTCAGGGTGCCGAATGATGGAAAGGTGTCGGTGGAGAGCACCCGTCGGCGCATATCGTCATTCCCGCCAACCACACTTTCCTGCCGGTCAACAAGACCATGTGGAGGCAGACCCTGTCGTTTCTGCAGGATGGGCGGTTTCTGGCCTAAAACACGGATGGCAGCGACCGGCGCCGATACGCCGTCCAATCACCAGATGAGAATAAACGCGCAACAGGGGCGGACCTCACCGTTGAACGGTGAGGTCTTGCTTAACCTTTGAAATCAGAAGGCGGGAGCCGTCAGCGGTGAAGTGCCCGTAGTCGAATTGCACCGGGTCCCCGTTTTGTGTCCACACGACACAGTCCGGGTTGCACATGGTCTTATAGGTGGAGATGTATGTTGCTCCGCTTCCGGCCAATGCGTCCCGAATGTCCATACCGATGTGCTGCCGAGGCGCCAGATGATCGGCGGCCTTAAATGGCTGCCTGTCGTAGAGAGAGTGAGCGAGCAGCCGCGGCAAGGAAGATTTATACTCTGCCACTGGTCCGAAGACGACGATCTTTTTGGCAAAGGGTGAGAGGTAGTCCACCGTCTTTCTGATGAGTTTGACGTCGTCTGCCGTCCAGCGTCCAGCCAACACGAGAATATCCACCTTGTGGCTCGGCAAAAACTCTTTGAATACGTAGTTCATCAGTTCCACGCACCGATCTTCGCCCTCGGCATCAAGAGTAGGACGGCACCCTGATGCGTTGGCTTGAATGATGTTGGCTCCCGGCAGCGTCTTCAATCCAGGATATAGGTGAGCGGCGTGACTATCACCGACGAGCGCTATGTTTTGCTGATTATTTGAGAGAGCCAAGCAGCCGTCGCGATCGTATTTTTCGATACCGTCGTTTGACGTCAGGAAACATTTTCCACTGCGGAAGGCTGTCGAGGGGTCGTAATCGGCAAATTCCGCCACCCGCTCAACGAGCTTGTTGTCATCCTTCATTTGATTGGCGGCGAGTTGCCCGACGAATGCCAGCATTGCTACGGACGCAATTGAGGCAGCCCCGGCGGCGACGGATGCCATAGGCCGGTATCGCATCGTTCGGAAGGGCGTTTCGATGAATCGCCACGAAACATATGCGACGGCAAAACTCAAAGCGACCGGCACCAATTGCCAGCCATGCTCCCACGCCCCGTATTGGTTCGAAAACACCCAGATCGGCCAATGCCACAGATAGAGGGAATACGAGATCAAGCCTATGGCGGTGGCGACCCTCAACGATAGAAGCTTGCTGACGAGCGTGCCTGGACCCGCCCAGATGATCAGGGCCGTGCCTGCCGTCGCGGGCAAGGCCATCAACCCGGGAAACTCAGAGGTTTTTGACAACAGCAATGCGCTGAGGCAGATCGCCAGGGCGCCGATTGCCGAAAGCGCACTGTTGATCCGCATATCGGTGAATTTCGTCAATGCCGGTGCTGCGATGAGGGAGCCGACTAGCAGTTCCCACGCGCGGTATTGCACAAGATAGAAAGCTGCCGAGCGATTGATTGGAACAGTGATGATCGAAGCAATGATGCTGACTGCGAAAAGTCCCGCTATGGCGATCCCCGTTGCCCTGCGCCCTTGCCGGCTCGCTACCATGATGATCAGTGGAAAAATGACGTAGAACTGCTCTTCGACCGACAACGACCATGTGTGCAGGACCGGATTGAATTCCGCGGAATCATCGAAATATCCAGTGGTCAGATAGAAGTAGACATTGGAAGCAAAGAGCGCAGAAGAGGTAACAGACTTAAAGACCCGCAGGCTTTCATCAGGCAGCATCGTAAAATACGAAACCGCCATCACAACAGCATACATGGCCACGACAGCCGGAAGAATTCGTTTGGCTCGACGGCTATAGAAGTTGCCGATCGAAAACCGGCCATCGCTCGCTTCAGCGAGAATTATTTTCGTAATCAGGTATCCCGATATTACGAAAAAAATGTCCACGCCGATAAATCCGCCGGGAAGAAAGCGATCAAATCCACAGTGATAAAGAATCACAAAAATGACGGCTACGGCTCGAAGGCCGTCGATATCTTGACGATGCGTAATCATTTTCGGCCTCGGTTTTGGCCTCCCGGAATTTCGTAACGTGAGACCGTTCAATATGCAACCAGGGTCAGGGTAAAATGAAAACTACTCGCCTTAGAAGCGTTTCGACCCACAGATAAAAGGCCCATCGAACGGGCGCCGGGCGGCCGCAAGGTCATCTAGGTTTTCGAGATAGTGTTTATTTTACCATTGGTCCAATGACGCCGACTAGGAGAAGGATGGCGTCCATCAGCTCAACAGTGATTGACCAAACAGCTGCCTTTCAACGGTCCCCGACTCAGGCCACGGAAGAAGACTGACGGGCGATTAAAATGAGCTGCTGAAACACAGCGGCGGCGTTGCCACGACGCCATGCAGGAAAAATCGGGCGAACGTGTGACGAGCCAGGTTCGGTGGGCCGATCTTGGGCCCGAGATGCGATGCGGCTTCAACTCGCTGGGGATAGCGGCCGTTCAGGTTAAGATAATTTTCAGATATTCAAACATCCGCCACACCACAGCTCACTATTGTGAGCGACAAGCATATCGAAGGAAGATCTGATGCCCGCCATCTTGCGAAAGAAAATTCATGGAGCATCCACACGTGGGCAGGTCATCGACGGTGCTGAGGATATCGGCGTCGCCTATCAGGTGTTTTCCGATACGGTAGTCGAAGACGTGGTGGTCAAGAATTCTCCCCGCGGCTTCAAATTTCACAATGGCAAGAACCTTGTCGTAAGGCGCTGCGAAACCGAAAATGTGAACGGCGACGGCATTTACCTGACCATGACGTCGGATGTGTTGCTGGAGAACAACCGGGTCGGCGCGGCGCCCGGCCAGGGGGCGGATTGTTGCCAATTCGCCTACGAAAACCGTGACGCCAACATAAGTTCCAATGTGGTGGTCCGGGGCAACCTTTTTCTACAGAGGCCAAGCAGTACCTCGAACAAGGGGGCGCTGGTTTGCGGCAGGACCCGCAACTACCGGGTTGAATATAATTTCATCGGCGGGAAGAATTTTTCTTTTTCATCGATCGGCGACGATGCGGTGGTGCGCAGCAATATCATGCGCGACGGCAGGATGAACGATTATTCCTTCGGCTATGGAGTTGGCGATCAAGTCAGCCATGCCGGCCACCATGTCTATGACAACAGGATTGAGAACAGCAATCGCGGCGTCAGTTTGAGCGGTTATTCGGATCAAAATCTGGCCTTTCGCAAAGATATGAATATCCACGATAACGTCATCAGCGAATGTGAGATCGCCTTTTTCGCCAATCGACCATGGTCCGGAAGCTTTCGACGCAACATATTCCTGCGGTGCAAGCAGGGCATTCTGCTGAAGGGGAACGGGAAGGAGACCGCGGGGGAAATTGACGGCAACTATTTCAACGACGGCAGCTTTCTGAACGTGACTGCGCCGCCGCTTCGCTTCAAGCCCGATGGAAAGGCTTCCGTTTCCTCCGGCGAATGGACATCCGAGCCCGACGAAATCCGCATCCAGTGGCGTGACAAGGGCATCGATATACCGGGCGCCAACCGGCCTTCCATTACGGTTGAACCCGGTATGGAATTGTCCTGCGTCTTGCTGGCCCGCAAGGAGCAGAATTGGATGTTGGCGATCGCCGAGACTGCTTATGACGATTTCACGCCACGCGCCTGGGAAGAAAACATGCTGCCTTGGCAGAAGCGCTATCTCTCGATCTGAACGGCTGGTCGCGTGCCCATCCGGCGGCGACACATATTAACCGACGCGACGAAAACGGCGGAATGAGGCGCTCTACCGCCAGACGTCGAACACATCTTCCCTCAAGGCTGGTATTGATTCCGATTTATTCGCAGCCTGGGACGCAGTTCCGAGAGTGCGATGACCATATGTGGCCAGCAAATAAAAGGTGCCAGCATCATGCCTGCCTCGGTCATGGCTCCAAGCATGATGAGGATGATGATGACAATTTCCTTTCGCCTGGCGCCCGATTCTGCCGGATCGGGGTCGACGATCGTCATCTTCCTGAACACGCGGGTCAGCGCAAACAACGTCCATGCGGTAACGCCCGGAATGCCGATATTGAGCGCTAGCTCAAGATAGGTGTTATGGGTCGATCGTGCATCGAAGGTAACCTTGACGTACTCTTCCATGACATCGGGCTGACGAAACATCGCAAACCCATAACCTGTTATGGGCCTATCCCATATCAACGGAAATAGCTGTTCCCAGATATTGGTGCGACCGGAGAAGGTAATGTCTTTGCCGAATGCTTCCGCAACCGCTGAAGCCACGCCGAGGTAAACGAAGCTGGCGCCGAACCCGATGATCACGAACAACAGGAAAACAACGAAGGAACGAAAAAGACGGTTCGGGTAAATGTGAATAACGCGAATGCCATACAGCATCATGCTGCCGAACATCGTCAAGACAACAGCTGTCGAGGATTTTGTAGCCACAATCAAGGCGAGAAGGCAAAGCATCGCAGCCCAGCGTATCAGGGTACTGTAACGAAGCCGGCCGAGTTTCTCCGTCGATAGCAGGCAGACAAAACTGACCGAGCAAAACTGCCCCAACGTGTTCTTGTGATAAAATGCGCCTTTGACCATGCCCGCATAGCTGCCACGCATGATGGCGAATTGTGGGAAAGCCGCTGTATAGAGAACGTTGATGAATGCGGCGGCAATCGCAAAACGGCCGAGTACTTTGAAGGCTTCGACATTGCCGTAGCGCGCGCGATACAGAAGAGGCGGGATCGCGAGAACGATGACCGCAGCCAATCCCTTTAAGGATGCGGTCTTGTCGATGGAGAAGACGATTGATGTCAGGCAGGAAATGCCAACAACCACGATGAACGGCGAAAACCTTGAAAAGACCCGCAGGAACTGTTTCTGCTCCAGCAGAAAATATAAGCCCGACAAGGGAATAAGGCCGTAGAGCAATATTTTCATCGGCAGCGGGTCGACCGCGGCGCCGTCGTCGAAGTTTGCAGGCAGGCCGTACCACATGCCTGTCGCCCGCCAAAGAGACGCGTAAAATGCTATCGTAAGGACCAGCTTTGCCAGCACATCGCGCCGGACGCGCCACCGGGGCACAGACTGCCGGTGGTAGCCCGCCGGATAGTGGTGTCTTGCCAAGGCTGCATTTTCTATCGTCATCAAAGGCTCATATAAATCAATCTTGAGAACCCCGGCTGTTCGCCACGATCAAGGCAATGCCGGTATTCGATTGAACGGAGGCGGGAACTGGTCTGTGCATCCTCGGCTTCCGCTCGCGAAGAACGAATTCGTTTTTGGCGGTATCGATAACGTCGTCCTAGTTTCGCAAACTGCCCGTTTCGGTGGGCGATTCAGCCTGGGCAAATTTGACCAGTGGCCCCAAGCGTCTTGAAGCGGCACGTCGCACTTCGCCATGCGGCACGACTTTAAGCGAACTCATATCGTGAATCCAGCCGATAAAATCATGTCATCATGTCGCGCCGTTAGCCGTCCAATCGACTCTAGACTATTGGCACTACCGGGGCGCTTTTGCGGCGAACCCGATTTTTGGAACCAAAAACCGAACCCGCCGTTGATTGCCATGCCCAAGCGTGTCCGGGAGGCAGGACAGACATGGCACGTCAGACATTCTGGAAAGGTTATCTCAAGCTCTCGCTCGTCACCGCCGCCGTCTCGCTGACGCCGGCGACGACCGAAAGCAACAAAGTGCGGTTCCATGTGCTCAATCGCCAGACCAGGAATCGCGTCGAAAGCCGCTATGTCGACAGCGTCACCCATAAGCCGGTTGCCGATCGGGACCAAGTGAAAGGTTATCCGCGCGGCGAGGACGACTATGTCCTGCTCGAAGACGAGGAGCTCGAGGAGGTCGGGCTCGAAAGCACCCGCACCATCGATATCGATACATTCGTACCGCGCGGCTCGATCGATTGGATCTGGTACGACAAACCGCATTTTCTGGCGCCCGAGGACAAGGTCGGAGTGGAAGCCTTCTGCGTCATCCGCGAGGCGATGAAAGCGAACGATGTCGTCGGCATCGCCCGGCTCGTCCTCTATCGGCGCGAGCGTGCCGTGCTGTTGGAGCCGCAGGGCAAGGGTATCGTTCTGTGGACCCTGCGTTATGGCGACGAGGTGCGCGAGCCGGTGGCCGAACTCGACAGCAAGGCGGAGATCGACAGCAATCTGCTGACGCTGATGAAGCAGCTGGTGAAGGAAGAGACGAAGGATTGGAGCCCGGCCATGGTGCAGGATCCGATCCAGAAGCGCCTGAAGTCGATGATCCGCGGCAAGCAGAAGAACCTGAAGAAGGCCGCGCCTGCGAAAAAACCCGCACCGGTCAAATCGACCGGCAACGTGATCAATATCATGGATGCGCTGAAAAAGAGCCTGGCCGCGGAGGACGGGGGCAAGCCGCGTTAGGGAAAACGCGGTGGCATTTCGCCCGATGGGTTTGGAGAACCACCTCAGCTCGCCTTCTTGCTGCGGTTGTCGCTGCGTGCGGGCGCCTTCTTCGCCGCCGGCTTCTTTGCCGAGCTTTTGCCGCTCATCCCGGCGCTCTGGCGCAGCGCTTCCATCAGGTCGACAACCTTGCGTTCCGGAGGCTGTTTCTTCTTCGGCGGTGCCCGGCCCTCGATCTTCGCCTTCACCAACTCGACGAGGGCAGCCTCGTAGCGATCCACATATTCGCTCGGTTCGAAACTGCCCTGCTTGGTGCCGATGATATGGCCCGCAAGCGCGATCATCTCCTTGTCGAACTTGATGTCGGGAATGTCGTTGAAGACGGTGTCGGCCGAACGCACCTCGTAGTCGAAATTCAGCATCGTCGCGACGATGCAATCGTCATGTGGGCGGATCAGCAGCGTTCGGTTGCGCCGGAACAGCACGGCTTCGGCGAGGGCTGCGACCTTGCCGTCACGCATGCTCCTGGCGATCAGCGACAGCGCCTCCTCGTCGTGTTCGTCAAGGGGTGCAAGATAGTAGGGCCGGTCGAAATAAAGCTTGTCGATATCGTCGTAGCCGATGAACGCCTTGACGTTGAGCACCTTGTCGCTTTCCGGCATGAGTGCGGCGATCTCGTCGCCCTCGATGACGATGTAATCGCCATTCTCCATCTGGTAGCCC
This sequence comes from Rhizobium leguminosarum bv. trifolii WSM2297, assembly GCF_000271845.1. The sequence continues at coordinate 4,274,025 of NZ_JH719395.1, forward strand.
TTGACCTGGTCGTCCCGCTCGACCGGTTTGCCGGTCTCGCTGTCGATGAATTGCCGTTCCACCCGGTGACCGGTCCTGCGGTTGATGATGTTGAAGGAGACGCGGTCGGAAGAGGAAATGGCGGTGTAAAGCCCGACGGCGCAGGCCAGGTCGCCCACTTTCAGATGACCTTTCCAGCTTGCCCGCGCGGCCATTCCATCCTCCGTCGCAAATCAGAGCCGACTGTTGCTCTTGTCGGTTTCGAGTTCCTGAAATGCCCAGCCGTCGCCGTCGGGCGCGGGATAGGCGAGCAGCGCGTCACCATCGCCGATCTTCTGGCGCGACGCGGCGTCCCTGGCGTGAACGATCGCTTCATCGGCCGTTGCGTAGGTTTCCGAGAGCGTGTCGCCGAGTTTATACGCCCAACCATTGTCATGCGGTACGACCTGATAGGTGATATCGGCCATTTCGGATCTCCTCTTGCCAATTATATAGGGGGCATCATGGCGTTGCCATCATGCTCTAATTCCGATTTGTTTTACGCCGCTCATCAAGGGCGATGATTTTCTCCACCGAAGCGATATCCTCGCTGGTGACGACGGGAACCGGATCGGCCGCGATCGCCTCCAGCACCTCCTGCGAGACGGCACCGTTGCGGATCGCCCATTCCAGCGTCTCGCGTGTTTCTCGCTCGGCCTTGAGCTGAGCATAGAGCGCGACGATCAGCCGATCGCGGGCGTCCATGCGCCCGCCCTGGCGATCCATTCTGCGGACATGCACCATTGCAATCCACCTTTGTCACTGATTTCGTTCAGGTGTAATCAACTGCTGACGGATGGAAAGGTTCCGAAACCGGCGGGCAGCCATTGCCGGTGCGGCGCCGGGCGGAAATTGCCATCTGCAGAATGTTCATGAGAGGATTTCACCATGGTCGATCTCAAAGCTCGTCCCCGCCCGACCGGCGCCACCGCCGTTCTCGGCCGCACCGGTTTTCCGCATGTCACCTCCGCCACCAAGGGCGAGATCGATATCGTCACCTCGCCGTCGCAGCCGGGCTTCAATCCGCTCGACCTGCTCTATGCCTCGCTTTCAGCCTGCCTGGTGCTCAGTGCTCGTATGGCCGCCAGCCAGATGGGTGTTCTCGACAGGATCAGCGACATCACCGCCGAGGTTACCGGCGAGAAGGCCACGGAAGGCCTTTCGCGCGTTGCCAGGTTCAACATCGCCTTCTCGATCAAAGGCGATATCGATGAGGAGACCCGGCAGAGGATCGTCCATGCGGCTGAAGACGAGATCTGCACGGTGAGCAATACGATCCGCGGCAACCCCGATTTCTCGACGACGATATCGGCATAGGCTCAATCTTCATAATATTTATAGACAATTGCCGGCTAAGGATTGCGCGGCCCATGCCCGGCTTCTATGCTTGGGCATAGAAAGCGATGATACGGCCGCCATGCAGTCCAAGCCTTTCCCGTATTCTGAACGGCCTGTCGTCGCCATCATCGGCGGCGGTGTTTCCGGTGCCGGCGTCGCCTATCATCTGGCCCGGGCGCATTGCGGCGAGCGCCCCGTTATCCTGGTCTTCGAGCCGCGCGCCGAACTCGGCCGCGGCCTTGCCTATGACACGGATGATCCGGCTCACCGCATCAATGTCCCGGCCGCCAAGATGAGCCTGCAGCCCGACGAACTGGGCGAATTCCAGGCCTGGATCGAAGCCCGCGATGCCGTTGCCGGCGACCTCAAGGCCAAACAGCCCGATGGCTCGCTTTTCCCCCGGCGCCGGCTGTTCGGCGAATATGTCGCCTCCCTTCTGAAACCATTGCTGGAAGACGGTCGCGTGCGTCATTGCCGCGCTGCGGTCACCGGTGTCGAGCGCTGTGCCGGCCGCTGGACGATCCGCGACGAAAAGGGCGGCGTGACGGAGGCCGATATCGTCGCGATCGCCACCAGCCATCCGCCGCCCGCAGCCCCCGGCCGGCTGGCGAGCCGGCTCACGGCCCATCCGCGTTTTATCGCCGATACCACCAAATCCGCTGCGCTCGACGTCATCCGCCCGCATGACCGGGTGCTGGTCATCGGCAACGGCCTGACGGCGGCCGATGTCATCGCCTCGCTTGTCGAGCGCGGGCATGACGGTCCGGTGACGGCGATCTCGCGCCGTGGCCTGCGTTCGCGCGGGCATGCGCCGGTGCCGCAGCCGCTCTTCGGCGATTTCCTTGCCGATGCGGCGCCTTCCGCCGGCTCGCTGCTGGCAAGGATCCGCGCAGCCATTAATGCCGCAAAAGCCGACGGCATAAGCTGGCACGGCGTGATCGATCAGGTGCGGGCGCAGGGATATGATCTCTGGCAGGCGCTGCCGGTTGCCGAACGACGCCGCCTCGTCCGCCATCTGCGTCCCTATTGGGATGTGCACCGTTTCCGCATTGCCCCGCAGGTCGAGGCTGTGCTTGACGCGGCGATTGCTGCCGGCCGCCTCGAGATCCTTGCCGGCTCCGTCGCCGATGCGCGCATCGAGGGCGAGTTCATCCTGTGTACCCTGCAGCCGCGTCATCGGCGCCAGCCGCTGGAGCGTTGTTATGACGCCGTCGTCGTCACCACCGGCCCCGCCCATGGCGGTATACTCGATACTCAGCCCTGGCTTGCAGCGCTTGCGGCAAGCGGTCACCTGTCGCTCGATCCGACCGGCCTCGGCCTTGCCTGCACCGGGCAGTCGGAGGCGATCGGCCCGTCAGGAGAGGCGGATCCGTCGCTGCTGATCTCCGGCCCGCTGGCGCGCGGCACTTTCGGCGAGCTGATGGGGCTGCCGCAGGTGAGCGAGCACGCCGTCTTCGTCGCCACCGAAATCGCTGCGAAGCTGCGGGTGAACGCGACAAACACGCATCCGGTCTGATTTTGCATCTCTATGTCGCGCATCGGCTGTCGCCGGGGATGGATTTCTGATACTCGCTCGGCGACGACCATCCCATCGCGCTCGCGTCCGGGCGATTAAAAATGTCGAGATCATGTCGCAGGCTGCCTCCCCCCTTTCCGAAGCCTCGCCTTCCAATCGCCTCGCCCTTGCCGCCCTCATTCTCGGCGGGGCGGCAATCGGCGGCTCGCCGATCTTCGTGAGGCTCTCCGAGGTCGGGCCGATGGCGACGGCCTTCTGGCGCGTGGCGCTGGCGCTGATCCCGATCTTCATCGTCTCGCGGATGAAGAAGAATGCAGGGGCGAAGCCGCAAAACCTTTCCGATTACGGTCTGCTCATCCTTCCGGGCGTCATGCTGTCGCTCGATCTCGCCGCCTGGCACCTTTCGATTACGATGACGTCAGTCGCGAATGCGACGCTGCTCGCCAACCTCGCGCCTGTTTTCGTCACCGTGATCGCCTTCCTCTTTTTCAAGGCGCGGATCAGCCGCGTCTTCCTGCTCGGGCTTGCCCTGGCGCTGACCGGCGTCGTCGTCTTGAAAGGTGGACCGGCAGCGATCAGCAACGGCGACCTTCACGGCGACGGCCTGGCGATGATCGCCGCCTTCTTCTATGCCTGCTACATCCTTGCGCTGGGCAGCCTGCGCAGCCGGTTCGATACGATGCGGATCATGCTTTGGAGCACGGCGTCCGCTGCCGTCTGCATCTTTCCGGTCGCCTTCTTCATTGAGGGTCACATGCTGCCGGCGACCCTGTATGGCTGGTCGATGGTCTTTGGCCTCGCCTTTATCAGTCATGCCGGCGGGCAGGCGGCGATCACCTATGCGCTGGCCTATCTGCCGCCGGCTTTTTCCTCGCTGACTCTGCTGCTGCAGCCGGTCGTCGCCGCCATCCTCGCCTGGGCGCTGCTCAACGAGGCGATCGGGCCGATGCAGGCGCTGGGCGGCGCCGTCGTGCTTGCCGGGATCATGGTTGCCCGAATATCTCGCTCTCCGGCTTGATTGCCTGCTGCTCCAGCGGCGGTGGTTCGTCACCCCTTTCCTGCAGCAGCCATTTCTGGATGATCGGCACATCGGCATCGCCGAGATCGTGGCCGCCGGGGATGACGTCGGAATCGACTGTGGCGCCGGAACTCTTCAGCCGCTCTTCCAGCTCGCTCGCATATTTGCCGTAGGCATCCGTCTTGCCGCTGATGACGAGCAGGTCGGTGCCTTTGAGATCGGCATGCGGATAGTCGCTGAGAACAGGCATGGAGCGCAGCAGCACTGCCTTGTGAACCAGGTTCGGATGCAGGTAGAGCAGCGAGTTCAAGAGGTTGGCGCCGTTGGAGTAGCCGACATACACGACCTTCTGGGGATCGAGCCCGTAGGATTTGACGGCGCCCTCAATGAAGGCCGCGAAGGCCTCCGCCTCGGTCTTGATGTCGTTTTGGTCGAAGGAGAAGGGGGTAATGCGCTTGTACCAGCGCGGAAAGCCTTCCTCTGTCGCCCGGCCGCGCACGCCGAGCAGCGTCGCACGCGGCGCCGCCTTGTTGAGCAGCGGCATCAGCGTCGTCTCATTGCCGCCGGAGCCGTGCAGCAGCACGAAGACGCTGCCGTCGGGATCCGGCGGCGTATAGAAACGGTGGACGAAAGGCAGCTCGCGATAATTGATGCGCGGCTGGCCAGGCATCGAAAATTGCGGCAGCACGACCTTCAGGTCATGGAGATTGGTGATTGCTTCCGGCGGCGCGAACAGCTTCGTCCCAAGAGCGGCCTGCTCTTCATCGACGGTCATGCCCGGCTTGTCGGTCGCAAGCTCTATCAGCGTACCGCCGGGCTCGCGGGCATACAGCGAACGGAAATATTTGCGATCGTGCATGTTGGTCGGCGATGCGTCGGTGGCTTCCAGCGCCTTGCGGACGGAAAGCAGCGTCTCCTCGTCGGCGGCACGGAAGGCGACGTGATCGATGGTGCCGGTGCCCGGCGCGCCGGACCAGAAGCCGCGCGCGTCCCGCACGTCGATGACGTCGCCGGACTGCGAAACCAGCCTGTCGATCGTGCCGCGATTGGCCTGGAACCGGTAACCGAAATGGCTCTCGATGAAGCTGCGGCTTTCGGCTGGCTTCTCCGTCAGCATGGTCGCACCGCGCACGCGCTGGATGGCGTGCTCGGCGGGGATCGAGGCGCCGTCCCAGACGGCCGCTGATGTCAAGTTCTTTGCGCCGGCGAGCTTGAGGATGATGTTGTCGGGATCCTTCAGCCGCAGCACAGGTTCGCCGAATTCGTCGGCCGGCCCTTCGGTACGCAGGCCGAAGCTCATAGCGCGCGTCAGCCAGTAGCCGATGCTGGCGGGGTCGATCGACAGCGAGACTTCGCTGATCTGGCCATAGCCCACCCGACCGGGTGCACCGTCCTCCCAAGCGAGGAAGGTCAGGAGCGAACCCGGCGTACCCGCCGCATCGCCGTAGATGAGATGAAGTTGCGTCGCGTCCTCGTAACCGGCCGTCTGCTTGACAAGCCGCATACCGAGAAAGCCTGCGTAAAAGTCCACGTTCGCCTGCACCTTTCGGGTGACGGCCGTCACGTGATGTATGCCTGATACCATCGAGAGCAGTCCTGATTGAAGCGGCGTCGTCAGGAGCGCGAGTATGAGAGCTGCGAAGGTCATACCGTTGCCAATGACCACCGCTTAGTTTTGTTCCGCACAAAGCGCAAGCGAATCGCCGCGCTGCAGCAATTCCAGATTGTCGACATATTCGAGCGCCTCTTCGAGTTGCTGCAGAGTCGGCGGCTTGACCATATAGGCGCGCGCACCGAGATTTCTGGCTCGTCGCACGTCGCTCTCGTCGCTTGACGTGCTGAGAATGCAGACGGGAATCTGGTTGAGGCGGACATCGGCCGAAAGCGCGTGCAGCACCTCGAAGCCGTCCATGATCGGCATGTTGATGTCGAGCAGCATCAGGTCGATCTGCGGCACCTCGGCAATGCCGGCGCGTTCTTCGAGCAGCCGCATCGCCTCGCGCCCGTTGGTGGCGACATGCAGGTTGAAATTCACTTTCTCCCGCCGCATCAGCTTGATCTTCAGAAGCTGGATGTCGGCCGGGCTGTCCTCCACCAACAGCACTTCGGCGAGCCTGCCGGACCCTTCGCCTGGCTGCTCGGCCGGTTTGCCGCTGTGCGCGACGGCCGTTGCAGGCTGCGGCTCGGGCCGCGTCTCGGCGAGCGGCACGTCGAGAACGAAGGTGGCGCCCGGCCCATCCTCCGCCTCGCACCAGATCGAGCCCCCATGCAGCTGCGCGATGCGGCGGCAGATGGCAAGACCGAGCCCCGTGCCCTCGATACCACGGCCGACGAGGCGCTTGAACGGTTGGAAGATCAGTTCGCGATGCTGAGGATCGATGCCAGGCCCGTTGTCGCGCACGGTAAGGCGGCAGAAATCGCCATGGGTTTCGCCTGTGATACTGACCTCCGGAACCTTCTGCTCGCAATAGCGGATGGCATTCGACACTAGGTTCTGCAAGAGCTGGGTCAGCAGCGTCGCATCGCCCATGACCTCCGGCAGCGTCCCGCGGGTGATGACGGCGCCGCGGCTTTCGGTCTGCTGGCGCAGATTGTTCTCTACCTGATCGAGCACATCGGAGAGCGAGACCGGCGTCAGCTCCGGGCCGCCGGAGGCTTCGAGCCTGGTGAAGCCCGAGACCTTGACGATCAGGTCTTCCATATGGTCGGCGGCGCTCAGTACGTAGTCAAGCAGTTCCCGGTCTTCGGTCGGCAGCGCTGCCGAGCCGTGCAGGATGCGGCTGAAGGATTTGATCGTCCGAAGCGGCTCCTTCAGATCATGGGCCATCGCACGTGTGAAGATCTCCAGCGATTGCCGCTTCTGCTCCAGCTGCGCTTCCAGCATGCCGTGCATGATAGCGTTCTGGATGCAGCGATGCAGCGTTTCGGGCGACAGCGAATCCTTCGTCAGATAGTCGCGCGCGCCGCTCTTCATTACCTCGACGGCGACGGTTTCATTGCCCTGGCCGGTCAGCATGATGACGTTGGCGACAGGATCGTTCTCCAGGATATCGGCAAGAACACCGAGCCCGTTGCGCCCCGGCAGCGAATAGTCGAGCAGGATGCAGTTCGGCCGTTTCCGGCTATTCAGCGCCAGGCCCTCTTCACCCGTCTCCGCCTCCAGAACGCTATAGGCGGTGCTGGAGACGCGGCCCAATATGCGCCGATAGACCTCGCGATCGTCGATATTGTCGTCGATGATGAGAATGCTGCAGTCTTCCGCCAATCTGTCAGTCCTCGAGCGGCAGGATGGCGATTTCGAACCAGTATTCCTTCAGCCGCTGGATCGCCGCAAACAGCCCGTCGAGATCGACCGGCTTCTGCACATAGGTATTGGCGCCGAGCGCATAGCAGCCTTCGATATCCCGCTCGTCGTCGGAAGTGGTAAGGATCACTACCGGGATCTTGCGCCAGCCGGCGTTCGACTTGATCGCCTCCAGCGTCTTGCGGCCGTCAAGCCCCGGCATGTTGAGATCGAGCAGGATCAGCCCCGGTTTCGGCACCATCACGGCCAGCATGTCGAGCGCTTCCTGCCCGGAGGCCGCCCAGCGGATCGAGTTGCGCAGGTTGGTACGTTTGAAGGCGCGCATTGTCGCTTCGAAATCGTCTTCGCTGTCCTCGACGATCAGGATCGGTTGCGTGTCACGCTGCTGCATTGTGGCCCTCACGCTTTTTCCCCAGTGTAAAATAGAATGTCGTGCCGGCGCCGACCTCCGATTCCAACCAGATATCGCCATTGTGCCGGGCGATGATCTTGCGCACGAAGGTCAGGCCTGCTCCGGTGCCGTCGTCGGAATCCTGCGACTTTTCCAGCCGTTTGAAAATGCGGAAAATGTCCTCATGGAATTCCTGGGGTATGCCCTTGCCGTTATCCCTGACGAAAAACACGTTGCGGGCAATCGTACCATCCTCGCCGACGAAGCGCTCGAGATAGCCGATCGACACCAGCGGCGCCGGTTTGTCGTTGTATTTGATCGCATTGGTGATGAGATTGCGGAACACTTCGGTCAGCCGCGGCGCGTCGCAGACCACATCAGGCAACTTGCCGTCGATGATAACCTTGGCATGCCGTTCCTCCAGCAGAAGTTCCATCGTCGCGACGACATCCTTGACGATCAGGCCGATATCGGTGCGTTTGACCGCCAGCTGCTGTCGCCCGAGCCGGGAGAAATAAAGCAGGTCGTTGACGAGTTTTTCCATGCGCTGGCTGAGGCGTACCAGCCGGTTCAGCCGGCGCACGCCGTCGACGTCGAGCTTGTCTTCATAGTCCTCCAGCAGGAATCGGGAATGGTTGTGCAGGCCGCGCAGCGGTTCCTTGAGATCATGCGAGGCGATATAGGCGAATTCGTCGAGGTCGTGGTTGCTGCGCTCGAGTTCGGCCGTATAGGCTTCCAACTGAGCAAGCGTCGTTTTCATCCGCTCTTCCTGCCGGGCGCGCTCGCTGATATCGCGCACGATGCCGACGAAGATCTTCGCATCGTCGGTCGCGACGGCGCTGATGGAAACGTCGATCGGAAAGACGATGCCGTTCCTGCGTCGTCCGGAGACCATGCGTGTCGTGCCGATGATGCGCTCCTCGCCGGTCTTCCGGTAATGGGCAAGATAGCCGTCATGTTCGGAATGGTAGGGTTCGGGCATCAGCATCTTGATATTCCGGCCGATTGTCTCCTGCGGGGAGTAGCCGAACATGCTTTCAGCCGCCGGGTTGAAACTTCTGATGGTTCCCCCCTCGTCGATGACGATGACGGCATCGGGCGTGCCGCGCACCAGCGCGCCAAAACGGACGCGCTCGGTTTCGAGATTATGATTGTTGCGCATGAAATAAAAGACGAGGATCGCAATCAGCCAGAGCGTCGCAGCCGTAATCGTGCGGTTGGCGATCTCCTGCCAGAAGGCCGTCTCGTCGTGCCTGACGGCGAAGAAGCCGAGCATCAAAAGCACGGTGCAGGCAAAAGCGAAGAAAAGCGGCGCATTCCTGTTGCCGAACCAGAGCGCCGTCAGCACCAGCGGCACATAGAGAATGCCGTTGGCGACGCCGAGCGGCGTATAGAGATCGACAAGAAGGCCGGTGAAGCAGACCGCAGCCGGGATCCAGAGTGGAATTTGTGCCCGGTTTGCCGGCTGCATCCACCAGGAGCGCGCAAGCAGGCCCGAGCCGAACATCACGATGCCAACCGCCGTATGTAGCGCCATCGCCGCATAAGGCCCCCAGCGGTAACCCTGTTCGGCATCGGTGACATAGCTGGCGAGCGCGATCATGCCGAGGGTGATGACGACATAGCTCGTCAACTCCTGCACCACCTGGCTTTTTCTCTCCGCATGGAGAGAGAGCAGGAGCGAAAGATTGGCGATCAGGAAGACCAGTGCGGTGTTCGGCCCCATGCCGCCGCCGATCTGCGCGATGAAATCGGGCGAAACCAGGAAGCGGCTAATCAGTACGTCGACATTGTGGAAAGTCCGTCCGACGGTGACGATTTCAACCAGCCGAGCCACGGCGATCGCCGCAGCAAGTCCCGCCAAGACCGTTGCCCCTACTCGAAAGCGACGAGCAGCCAGCGTCGAGGCGGTAAGCCCCAAGCCGGAAAACACGAAGCAGAGCGCGGTGTTGAAGGCCATCGACGGAAAGCCGGGAACCAGCGAAATGATCACCTTGATCTGCAGCAGCCAGCCGGCAAGGGCGCTCATTCCGAGAAGCAACATCAGGCAACCGACCGCAATTGCAAACGCACGGTAGCGTCGCCGCCGCCGTTGGTCCTGCAGGTCCACGTCGCCATTATCCTGCACCCGTCATGTCCTCTCGGTTCGCGCGGCCATTTTTTCCGAAATCGAGGAATACTCAATAGGCAGGGGAGGGCGGCGCCGCGCTTTTTGCGAAATGATTTTTCGACAAGAAGGATCGAAATTTCGCCAAATCGCGATATCGTGACGTCGAAGGACAGCGAGGTTCATTCGAACAATATCCAAATCACGGTGCTGAATGCCTACCATAATCTATGTCGACGACAGCAGGGATGATCTCTTCTATCTCGACTATATCCGCAGGAAGCAGCAGATAGAGGTCGATCTATTCTGTTTTTCGACCGCCGAGACGGCGCTTGCGGCGCTGGAGCAGCGCGCCGCGGAAGGCTGGGCGCTGCCGGAACTGCTGGTCGCCGATCTCTACATGCCGCTCGACAGCGGCATCGCCCTGGTGAGCAGGCTGCGCCGGGACGATCGTTTCAAGGCGATACGGCTTGCTATCTGCAGCGGCTCGGATGCTGCCGAGGACCGCGCGCGCTCGCTTGAGGCCGGCGCCGATGCCTATCTGGAAAAGCCGCTTGATCTCGCCGGGATGATTCTCAATCTTGAGATGTAGGAAACGGCGGAGGCCGGTAACCTGTTCTCCGTCCTATGTCCCAACCGTACGACGAACCGCAATTGACAAGGTCGAGCACGCATCCCAAGATGCAACCGAAGCGGAGGAAATGATACGAAAAATAAGCGCTGAGAGAACCGATTGACCCGCGTTCGCCGCCACGAACATCAGCCAACCCCTTAGCTGAATGGGTCTGTCGGCTCTCTCGCGCTTACGTCTGGCACTGCCCTTCCTGCATTCATGGATGTTGAATGCAGGAAGAATACGATACTCAGGTAAGAACTACTGCCCCTCAGTAAAATCTGCCCGTGCATCATCTGTAGTTGAGATAATTGATGATTTCCGCCTTTGAATGCCGAAAGTCCCCGTTTCGATATTCGTCATCAACCGTCTCGCAATTTTTGTAGCTCTTCGCGTTTAAGACGTATATCCCAAGATTTCGGGATCGAGGGCATCGAGGAGAGGAAGAGTGGGAATGAACAACGCCCCGGCAATTCCCTTTCATGCCGGCCCGGAGCTGAGCCGGGCGATCAACCGCACCGATTTTTTCCGGCTGCTCAAGTCTGCGGCGCAGCACTACAACTTCGATAATTTCGCGCTCGCCCGCATTTCCGAAGCTTCGGCCCCTTTCGGTGAGCGCGATATCGTCATCACCAATGTCGCCGAGCGGCGTGTCGGCCTTTTCATCACGACGCTGAAGGAAGCGCTCGGGACCGTCCGAGCAAAGTCCGCCCAGTTTTTGGCAACGCCGGTTCATGGCAGGAGCGCAAGGCCGGAAGATTTTCGCTCCGATCTCGTTTTCAACGAGTTCCTGGGTGGCGCCTTTCTGTTCATCCCGCTGTTCACCCCGGAAGGGCGGCGCTATTGCCTCGTGCTCAGCGGCGAGCGTCAGGAGCCGGATCAGAGCGAGATCGCCGACATGCTTCTCGATGCCATGCGCATTTTCGACAAGCTTTATGAGGAAATCCTCACACCGGAAATGTCCGGACGACTGACCCAGCGCGAGCAGGAAATCGTCAAATGGACGAGCGAAGGCAAGACGTCGGCTGAAATCGCCATCATTCTCGGTCTTTCCGAACATACGGTCAATTCGCACATTACCGCGGCCGCGCGGAAACTTGACGCCGTCAACCGCGTGCATATGGTGGCGATCGCCTTGAGGAACGGTTTGGTTACGTGACGCTGGTTTCGGGATTGGGGAATTAAGACGATGATCACCGAAACGGGCCGAAGGAACGCCGTAAAGGTTCTCTTTGTCGACGACGAATTCATCGAATTCCGCGCGCTCAAGAAGAAGATCGCCGATCTCTCCGAGCCGGCCGTCGAGGTTGAATATTCACCATCGATCGGTGACGCGCTGGAAAAGATCCGCTTGGCGCGTTTCGATCTCATCCTGCTCGACAACCGCCTTCTGCCGAACGCCGATTTCCGCGAGACGGTGCCGGAACTGCGCGGCATCGGTTACACCGGCCCGATCGGCGTCGTCTCGACCGACATATCCGGCGGCTATTTTCAGGAGTTCCCGGACTACGGCGTCGATTTCCGCATCGGCAAGGACGAAATCGACGCCCAGACGCTGCAGCACATCATCCGCGAATATGTGAACTACGACGTCCCGGATTTCTGGAAGGACGATTACAGCATCTGAAAAGATGCGCGCGCTGTAAGCTCAGGCGGGAAGGCGGATGAGGAAGCGGCTGCCGCTTGCATCCGAATGTTCGAGGCTGAGATCGCCGCCAAGCGCTGCCAGAAACTCCCGCGCCGTCGTCAGTCCGAGGCCGGCGCCCGGCACCGTTCCCGTCTTCGGCAATTTCCAGAACGGCTCGAAGATCCGCTCGCGATAGGCCGGATCGATGCCCGCCCCATTGTCGGAAACCCGGATGAACCAATCCGCCCCCTGCCGCTCCGCGGCGATGACCACATGGAGCGGCGCTTCGCTGCGATAGGTAACCGCGTTGGTCAGCAGATGCCGCAGCACCAGGCCGAGCAGGGCAGGATCGCTCCGCAGGGACGGCAGGCCCCGGCTTTCCAGCGTCGCATCGCCAACCGCGGTTTCGTCGGTCAGTTCGCCCCAGATATTTTCGGCCAGCGCCTGCAGATCGACCTCTTCGGGCGTCACCTGCGGTGCTCCGCCGGCAAGGCTCATCAATGCCTTGGTCAGGCGCTGCGCGGCTTGTGCCTTTTCCATGATCATCCGGAGGCTTTGAAGCTGTTCGCCGTCGAGCGTTTCCTCGAGATCGTCGAGCAGCAGCTCGGCATACATGGCGATATGGCGCAGCGGCGATTGCAGATCGTGCGACGCGGTTGCGAGAAACCGCTTGATGCGCTCCTCGCTGTTATCGTCGCTTTCCGGTCGTCTCGTCGGGTTTGATGACATCTGGCGGTTCCCCCGATCTCTGCTGCAGCGCCGCGCATCCTGTTCAGACGCGCCAAGGACGCTGTAATCCCTTGAATCGCTGCAGGATTTTATCCCTGCAGTTATCGACAATAGAAAGAGGGCGCCGGCTCTGCAACCGGCGCCCTCTTCAAGGATGCGTTAACACGCGGATTTTAGCTCGCCGACTTGCGCGGGCGACCCTGTTCAGGCGGGATGATTTCGACGGCGCCATCGGTTGCCGCTGCCGCCTTGGCGTGGCGGCGGCGCCAGTCGCCGAGGAAGAGCAGGATCGGTGCCGCGATGAAGATCGACGAGGCGCCGGCCACGAGAATGCCGAAGACCATCGGGATCGCGAAGCTCGAGACGGCGCTGCCGCCCCAGATCGCCATCGGCACCAGGGCGAGGAAGGCCGTCGCATTGGTGTAGAGGCTTCGTGCCAGGGTCTCGTTGATCGACTTGTCGATGATCTCGCGCAGCGGCATCGACTTGTAGAGCCGCATGTTTTCGCGCATGCGGTCATAGACGACGACCTTGTCGTTTACCGAGTAACCGACGAGCGTCAGGATGGCGGCGATGGCCGTCAGGTTGAAATCGAGGCCGGTGATCGCGAAGAAGCCGATCGCCTTGGTGACGTCGAGCACCAGCGTGACGATGGCGCCGACCGCAAACGGCCATTCGAACCGCACCCAGATATAGATGAGCATCGCGAAGCTGGCGATCACCACCGATAGGATGCCGGCCCAGGCAAGCTCGCCGCTGACCTTCGGGCCGATGACGTCGGTGCCTTCGACGGTGGCGGTCGGATCGATCTTGGCGACTTCGGCCTTCAGCTTGGTCACAGCAGCCGTCTGCGCCTCTTCGCCGCCTTCCTGCCGCTGCGCGCGAACGAGAATGCTGCTTTTGTCGCCGAAGGACTGCAGGGTGATTTCGCCGAGGCCGAGACTATCAAGACCTTCGCGGAACTTCGCAAGATCGGCCACGCCTTGAGTCTTGACCGACATCTGGATGCCGCCGCGGAAATCGACGCCGTAGTTGAGACCGGGATGAATGAAGAGCACGACGGAGGCAATCGAAAGGAGCGCCGAAACGGTGACGCCGAAGAAGCGCGCCTTCATGAACTCGATGTGCTTGTCATAGGGGCTGAACGGAATCAATGGCCGGATGTTCAGCACCTTGAACTTGCGGCGGCGGGTGATCTCGATCATGGCGACGCGAACGAAGGCGACCGAGGTGAACATCGAGATGATCAGGCCGAGCGCCATGGTCACGGCAAAGCCGCGAACCGGCCCGGAACCGAAAAAGAACAGGATGGCCGCAGCGATCAGGGCCGTCATATTGCCGTCGATGATGGTGGAATAGGCACGGTTGAAGCCCGTATCGATGGCGGCAAAGGCGCCCTTGCCCTTGCGGGTCTCTTCACGAATACGCTCGTTGATGAGAACGTTGGCGTCGACCGCAAGGCCGATGCCGAGCACGACACCGGCAATACCCGGCAGCGTCAGCGTCGCACCGACCAGCGTCAGGGCCGAGAAGGTCAGGATCGTGTGGATCAGCAGCGCGATATTCGCCAGCACGCCCCAGGTGCCATAGAGCACGAAGATGAAGAGTGCGACGAGGATAAAGCCGACGATGCCGGAATAGATACCCATCTTGATGGCATCGGCGCCGAGATCGGCGCCGACGGTGCGTTCCTCGATGACCGTCAGCTTGGCGGGCAGGGCGCCGGCGCGCAGCATGGCGGCAAGCGTCGTTGCGCTGTCGGCCGAGAAGTTGCCGGAGATCTGGCCGGAACCGCCGGTGATCGGCTCGCGGATATTGGGTGCGCTCAACACCTTGTCGTCGAGGACGATGGCGAAGGGATTGCCGACGTTTTGACGGGTGATATCGGCAAAGCGGGTGGCGCCGGCGCTGTCGAAGCGGAAGCTGACGACCGGCTCATGCGTGTTCGGGTCGAAGCTGACGCGGGCATCCGAAAGCCGGTCGCCGGAGAGTTCGACGCGGTCGAGAACCGCATAGGATCGGCCTTCTTCGTCCTGCATCATGGTCACGCCCGGGCCGGGCTGATTGTTCGGCGCCACCATGTGGAACGACATCTTTGCCGTGGAGCCGAGAAGTTGGCGCAGCCGCGTCGGATCCTGCGCACCCGGAAGCTGGACGAGCACACGATTGGCGCCGATGCGCTGAATGGTCGGCTCGGAAACGCCGACCTGGTCGACGCGCTGGCGGATGACTTCAAGGCTCTGCTGGACGGCGTTGTCGACATTGGCGGAGATGCCGGCCGGGGAGAAGCCGACGGTAATGGTCGCGCCGTTCGCCGTGACATTGAGATCCGCCTGGCCGGCGCTGAGACCGGTGCTGATCGGGTTGGCGAGCGTCTTGAGTTCGGTGACGGCGGCATCACTCTGCGCGGCATCAGCGAGCGTCACGACGATCTGGTTCTGGCTGCGCACGACGGCCTTCGGCTGGATGCCCTTTTCGCGCAGCACACGGCGCGCGTCCTGAAGCAGCGATTGCAGCCGCTCCTTGGTCAGATCCGCCTCGTCGACTTCCAGAACCAGATGTGAGCCGCCGCGAAGGTCGAGGCCGAGCGACACCTGTTCATGCGGCAGCCAAGCCGGCACGCGCTGAAGGACGGATTGCGGCAGGACGTTCGGCAAGGCGATCAATAGGCCG
The DNA here is from genome assembly GCF_000271845.1 of Rhizobium leguminosarum bv. trifolii WSM2297. The sequence continues at coordinate 4,289,359 of NZ_JH719395.1, forward strand.
AGAAAGATGATCACCGAATAGGTGAACACCAGCCATGGTGAAGTACGCATGTTGTATTCCTTAGATAATCGAGGGCCGGCGCTCGGGCGCTGGCGGCATGTCGTCAGATGTCGGAAGCGCCTCGGCGCAAACGTCAGGCAGCAGGCGGCGGGCCGCGCGGCTGATGGGTCCTGGAGACCGCGGCATGAAGCGGGGCATCAAAGGCCGGAAAGGCGGCTGAAATCGTCCAGCCGGCGAGATCGACAACCGGGGCAGCGGCAAGGGCGGGCGATCCGCCGTCATAGGCTGCCTGCTTCGGCGCAAGCCTGCGCTCGGTGGCAAGCACGCCGCGCACGGCATCGCGCGCGGTGAGCTGCGGCGGCTGCGGATCCCGGTTGGAGGAGGAAAGCGTATTGACGGCGGCGGCCGGCGAAATGACCAGATTGCCGCCGAAAAGCAGGCCCAGATAGGCAAGGATGGCGACAAGCAGGGAAGCGGCGACACGGCTGGTCAGATGGTGCTGGTCCAGCTCCACCTTCTCCGTCCCGGCGATGTCACTCCCGTATCGGCTCAAAAGCGCGCCAATCTCTCATTCTTTTTGCGGCGGAGGCTCATCCGCGGCGATAATTGTATCAGGCCCATGCCCGTCTTCATAGGGCACACTGTCATGATGCACTTGGGCGAGCCGGTCAACCATGCCAAGCGCAATTTCACGCTCGCCCATGATGACGGTGTCGGCGCCATATTGCTTCAATTCATCGACCTCGGCGTCGGAATGGGCGCGGGCGACGATGAGGATCGACGGATTGACGTCGCGCGCCTGCTCGGCGATGCGGCAGGCCTCGAAGGCGTTCGGGATGGCGATGGCAATGCTGCGGGCGCCGGACAGATTGGCAAGGTCGAGTGTTTCCCGCATCACCGCATTGCCCATCAGCGTTTCGATACCTTGAGCCTTCAGCTCGCCGATGCGCTTGTCGGAATCCTCGATGACGAGAAAAGGGGTGGCTGACGATTTGAGATTCTGTCCGACGATGCTGCCAACCCTCCCGTAGCCGACGAGAATGGCGTGGCCGCTGAGAGCGGTGGGGTGCACCTCGTCGTCTTCGGGCGGCGCCTCTTCTTGAGCGACCGCCGCATCCGCGGAGGGAGCGGGTTCCACCACGGCTTCCTCCCGTTTTGCACCTTCAAGCAGCGGCCGCATACGGTCGCAGAGGAAGAACAGCAGCGGATTGAGGATGATCGAGATGATGGCGCCGGCAAGGATCAGATCGCGGCCTTCCTCCGGCAGCAGCCCGAGTTCAACGCCGAGGGCGGCGAGGATGAAGGAGAATTCGCCGATCTGGCCGAGGCTCGCCGAAATCGTCAGGGCCGTGCCGAGCGGCTTCTTGAAGGCGAGCACGATCAGCAGGGCGGCGACCGATTTGCCGATGACGATGATGAAGATGGTGGCGAGGATCGGCAGCGGCCTGTCGATCAGGATGTTCGGATCGAACAGCATGCCGACCGAGACGAAGAAAAGCACGGCGAAGGCGTCGCGCAGCGGCAGGCTTTCCTGGGCGGCGCGATGGCTGAGCTCGCTTTCGGCAAGCACCATGCCGGCGAAGAAGGCGCCGAGCGCCAGCGACACGCCGAAAAGCTTGGCCGCTCCGAAAGCGACGCCGAGCGCGATCGCCAGCACCCCGAGCCGGAACAGCTCGCGCGACCCGGTATGGGCGATGCGGTGCATCGTCCAGGGAATGAGCTTGCGGCCGAAGACCAGCATCAGCGCCACGAACAGTGCCACCTTCACCAGCGTCATGGCGATCATGCCGCCGATGCCGAGATCGAGCCCGAACAGGCGGTTGAGCCCGGCCGAGAGCGGCTCGACAGGCGCGTGACCCTCCCCGCCGATGCTGGCTGCGGCGGGGATCAGCACCAGCGCCAGCACCATGGCGAGATCCTCGACGATCAGCCAGCCGACGGCGATGCGGCCGCGCTCCGTCTCAATCAGGCGCCGCTCCTGCAGCGCTTTCAACAGCACCACGGTCGAAGCGACCGAAAGCGCCAAGCCGAAGACCAGGCTGCCGCCGGTCGGCCAGCCCATAAAGGCGCCGAGCCCCCAGCCGAGCAGGGTCGCAAAGGCGATCTGGGCGATCGCGCCGGGCACGGCGATGCCGCGCACCGACAACAGGTCCTTGAGCGAGAAATGCAGCCCGACGCCGAACATCAGCAGGATGACGCCGATTTCGGCAAGCTCCGGCGCCAGGCTCTGGTCCGCGACATAACCAGGCGTGTGCGGCCCCACCAGCACGCCGGCAATCAGATAGCCCACCAGCGGCGGCATGCGCAGCCGATGGGCAAACGCGCCGAAGATGAAAGCCAGCACGAGGCCGCCGACGATTGTCGAAATCAAGGGCGTATCGTGCGGCATTGCTGTCTCCCGATCTGGAAATCCCGTTCGTAATATGACATATATGGTTTATATCGACCAATATGGGCAGGTTGTAATCATGGGTCAAGGCGCAAGCGAAACAATTCTGACCCCGGCTCTCTGCCGGGCGGCGCGCGGCCTGCTCGACTGGACCCAGACCGATCTTGCCGAAAGGGCTGCCGTCTCGCGCAGCACCATCCGCGATTATGAGGGTCGCCACCACGATATCCACCGCGCAACGGAAGCTCAGCTGCGCCTCGCCTTCGAGGAAGGCGGCGTCAAATTCGTCGAGATTGAAGGGGCGGGCACCGGCCTCTGCCTGCCCGCCGCATAATTTCTTAAATCGGAATCGATTGGCTCAGGGGGCCAGGCAGGCGGCGGAGACCTTGTAGACGGAGAGCGTCTTGCCCTTGTAATAGCCCTCTGTCGGCTGCCAGTTTTTCAACACCTCGGGTGTCTCGGTGGCGCAGCTGAAGGGACCGACCGTCAGGAAAAGCACCTTGCCGGTGATATCGGCCGGCAGGGCGAATTCCTGCTCGTAATAGCTCTCGGGAAGGCCGGCCGGCGCTTGCGCATAGATCCTGTAGGATGTGTCGCGCAGCGTATAGAAAAGATCGGCGACCATATCGCGATCATTGGTGACGATGATGTCGGTGCCGGCCGGGCCGGCAAGGGCTGCGGCCTCGCGGCTGACTTCGGCGCGGCCGAGATAACGCTTCATCACCTCGTCGCCGTTCGGCAGCAGCAGCTGCTGCGGAAAGATCGTCGCCAACGGAAAGAGCAGGCTGGCGATGCCGTTGATGGTGAGCGACAGCCTCAGGCCCTTCGGCCACATCCGATAAAGCAGCCAGACGGCAAGGATGGTGCCGGCGACATAGGCGGTCACGGCCCAGTTGGCATAGGCCTTGGCGACCGTTGCCTGCAGCGTGATCAGCACCATTACCGGCATCGACAGCCAGACCAGCATTTTTTCGCGGTCGTCGCTCCTGCCCTTGATCATGCGATAGACCGCCCAGAGCATCGCGAAGAAGATGATCGGCCCGACGACGCCGAATTGGGCGGAGAAGAATTCAAGCCCGCGGCGGAGATTGATGCCGAGATCGCTCCAATGCGCGATGTCCTGCGTATGCCGCACCGTCGTATTGTCGTGCTTGAGGTTCCACCAGAGGTTCGGCAAGGCGACAACAGCCGCGACCGCGACCGCGATGATGAAATCCCGGACGGCGATGCGCGCCGCCGGAATGAGGAGGAGGGCAAGCGCACCGCCCGGAACCACGAACAGCACGGCATATTTCGTCAGGAAGGCGAGGCCGACGCCGAGACCCATGACCAGCGCCAGCCCGACCGAGCGCCGCTGCGTCAGGCCGAAATAGGCCAGCAAGGCGATCGCAATGAAGAACAGCAGGATGACGTCGGTCGAGAAGAATACCGAGGAAAGTGCCACACCCGGCAGCGTGATGTAGGTGGCGCCCGTCCAGCCTTCGATTTCAGGGCCGACGAAACGCTTCGCAACCTTCATCAGCACCAGTGCCGCCGCCATATGGATCAGCGGTCCGGAGAGCCTGATCCAGTAGATGGCGTCGGAACCGGAAAGCTCGGTCACCGCCCGGATCACCCAGGCGATCATCGGCGGCTTGGAATAATAGCCGAGATCGAGATTCTGCGACCAGAACCAGTACTGCGCCTCGTCGACGAAAAGGTCGGTCGCATCGAAATGCAGCGTGACGACGCGCCAGAGCGTGAAGCCGAGAACGATGAGGAGACCTGATCTGGGGGACATGAACTATGAGTTCCGCTGACATGAAAGGCGCGAGTGCGATACACCAAAGGTGCCGGACTGCCAACGGGGAAGGATGTCGCGCAAAGGTGTGCTGCGGTTTTGCAATCACGGCATGCGCAAGTTTAAGACCTGAAGCGCAAGACAGCGAACCTGAACGATCGAGACGCGCTTTAGAACACCCGGAGCCCGCGGATATCGCGGTTTGCGGCGAGAAAATCGAGGCGGGCGACGGCGGCAAGCAGCGTCATTGCAATCAAGCAGGCACCCAATCCGAGAACAATCATTGCTCTGTCCTTGTCGACGTCATGTCTTGGTTATCGATCGGCCTATAACACGGAGCTTGCGTGTGCCTTGTAGCAGCCGTGCAACTCCGCAGCAGTATTTTCTGGGCGCGGCCTTGAATTGCGTCAAAAGCCGGCAATGCGGAAGGCTTATTAACCTTCAGGCAAGGAATTAACCATAAACATTGGGTTACACGTCGGAATGGGAAGATGCACTCGTTCCCACCAGGCATGACGCCGTCCCGCCGTACCGGTTGATCCGGTATCCATCTCTTCAGACAGCTCCGAAACATAGCTGATCAGGGGGCTCGACCCGCCGGTTGTTACTGGTGGTGAGGACCGTCTCCAGGCGTTGCGTTCTCCGGATGCTGCGAAAGTTTTTGGCCGGGCATTCGCTCGGAACGTGGTTGGGGACAGGCGTTGAGGCAGGACATGCCATCAGATCAGGCTCGTGGAGCGCAAGCAGGCAGCTTGCGCGACCGCCTGCGCTTTGCCGGTCTTGATGCCGAGCAGTGCGAGCTGGTGCGCCGCAACCGGCTGGCCCTCGAAGCGCATCTGAAGGCAGGGCTCAGAGATCTCTTCCACAGATTTCAGGCTTTCCCCGACGCCGCCCGCAACTTCGACAGCGAGCGCCAGGTCGAGCGCCTGCATGATCTGCAGTCCTCGCATTGGGACGTGCTGACCGATGCGCGGTTCGACAGCCTCTATGCCGAACGCATCAAGGTTCTCTCCGATACCGAAAGCAAGATCGGCCTCGACCCGCGCTGGCACGTCGCCGGCCATGGCGTCATGCTGGAGCATGTCGTTGCCGGTCTCGCCGAGGAAATTGCCGGCCGCCCGCTGCTGCCGTCCGCCAAGCGCCGCACCCGCGAAATCTCCGATCTGATGACGGCGATCATCCGCATCGTCATGGTCGATGTGGAAATCGCCGTCTCGCTGCGCTTCAACGCCCAGCGCGCCGCCCAGAGCCGTGCGCTCGCCGATCAGCGCGCCGACAACGAGGCCGAGATCGTCAGAATCTTCGGCGATGTCATCGAAGGCCTTGCCGCCCGCGACCTGACGCGGCGCGCACCCGTCGACGGCGACCATGCGGCGATTGCCGCCGCGCTGAACGGCGCATTGGATGGTCTCCAGGCGGAGTTCACCTCCATCACCGAGCGCACGCTGAAGGCCGAAGCGGCGACCGGTTCGCTTGCCGGCCTGTCGAGGCAGTTCGCCGGCACGGCGTCCGGCCAGGCCGATCGGCTGCAGCTCTCCGCCACAGCCCTTGCCGGCATCGCCGGCAGCGTTCGCGACGGCGCCGCCGACAGCCGTGCCGCCGAACAGGCCGCCGCCTCGACGCGCGCCGCCGTCGAGGAAAGCGGTGAGGTCGTCGGCCGGGCGATCAGCGCCATGGCCGATATCGAGCAGTCGGCCGAAAAGATCGGCCAGATCATCGGCGCGATCGACGAGATCGCCTTCCAGACCAATCTGCTGGCGCTGAATGCCGGCATCGAGGCCGCCCGCGCCGGCGATTCCGGCCGCGGTTTTGCCGTCGTCGCCCAGGAAGTCCGGGCGCTGGCGCAGCGTTCGGCCGAAGCCGCCCGCGAGATCAAGACGCTGGTGACGACAACCAAGGCGCAGGTCGACGCCGGCGTGCAGATGGTTGGCCGCACGCAGGATTCGATCGGCAGCATCGTGCGCCAGGTCACCGAGATCAATGCCGCCATCGCCGGCATCGCCACGAAGACCGGCGAACATGCCGCAAGCCTTGACAGCGTGACTTCAGACGTCAGGGGCCTGGGCGGCGAGGTGGCGGGTAGCGCCGGCTTTGCGGAGCGCTCGGCCGAAGGCGCCGACCACCTTCACACCGTCATTCTCGAGCTCGGCCAGACGATCCGCGAATTCCGCATTGCCCGGGAAAATGCCAATGCCGGACGCCCGGCGCCGGTTCGTGTGACGGCGCCGCGCGCCGTCGAGGCCGCCGCCCGTCTGACTGTGGCCGAGGACGAATACGAAAATGATGATTTTAGCCTTCCGCAGCCCTTCGCAAGCGTCGGAGGTGGGCGGAATGTTTACTAACCTATCGGATGATTGCCTCAGCTCGTCTTCTCGAGCCAGGGACAAGGGGACAAGGAAAAGCTGATGGTAGCAAAGAAGAGTGGCAAGACGCTGGATTTGACAGCGGTGCTCGACCTCAACGAGGCTTCCGCCTTGCGCGATAAACTCCTCTCCCTCAGGGGCAGCGGTCTGTCGATAGACGCTTCCGGCGTCGAAAGGATCGGTGCTCTTTGCGCCCAGGTTCTGATGTCCGCCGAGAAGACTTGGGAGCAGGACAAGCAGCCATTCACCTTTTCCAAGGTGTCCGATGCATTTCAGAAAACCATGCAGCTGGTGGGCGTCAATTTTGATCACCTGCTTGCCAAGGAGATTCGGCAATGAAGAAAAAAGTTCTTACCGTGGATGATTCCCGCACCATCCGAAACATGCTTCTCGTGACGCTCAACAATGCCGGCTTCGAGACGATTCAGGCGGAAGACGGCGTCGAGGGTCTCGAGGTTCTCGAAGAGTCCAATCCTGACGTCATCGTTACCGACATCAACATGCCGCGCCTTGACGGTTTCGGTTTCATCGAAGGTGTCCGCCGCAACGAGAAGTATCGGGCGATCCCGATCCTGGTCCTGACCACCGAAAGCGACGCGGAAAAGAAGAACCGCGCCCGCCAGGCCGGTGCCACGGGCTGGATCGTCAAGCCTTTCGACCCGGCCAAGCTGATCGATGCCATTGAGCGTGTAACCGCTTAAACCCAGGATTTGCTCCTATGGATATGAACGAAATCAAAGAGATCTTTTTCCAGGAGTGCGAGGAACAGCTCGCCGAGCTGGAATCCGGTCTTCTGAAAATGAATGATGGCGATCGCGATCCGGAAACCGTCAATGCGGTGTTCCGTGCCGTGCATTCGATCAAGGGTGGCGCCGGCGCCTTCGGCCTTGATGATCTGGTTGCCTTCGCCCATGTTTTCGAGACCACTCTCGATTGCGTTCGTTCCAACAAGCTCGAGCCGAACCAGGATGTCCTGAAGGTGATGCTGAAGTCGGCCGACGTGCTCGCCGACCTGACCAACGCCGCGCGCGACGGCGGCAGCGTCGATGAAAGCCGCAGCCGCGGTCTCGTCAAGGAGCTCGAGGCGCTGGCGAATGGCGAATTGCCGTCTCCCTCGGCAGTGGCCGAGGCGCCTCAGCCGAAGGCGGCAGCAAAGCCTGCTCCGGCCGCCGCCGCACCCGCTCCCAAACCGACGGATGACAGCGGCTTCCAGCCGGTTCCCTTCTCCTTCGACGATTTCGGCGGCGAGGGCGATGCGAGCTCCGGCATGCCGGCCTATGAAGTCATCTTCAAGCCGCGCTATGAACTCTATTCCAAGGGCAATGACGCCACGCTGCTGCTGCGCGACCTTTCGCGGCTTGGCGAAATGACCATCTATTGCAATAGCGATGAGCTGCCGGGCCTCGATGAACTCGATCCGGAAGGCGCTTATTTCTTCTGGAACGTCACGATCAAGACGGACAAGGGCGAGGACGCCATTCGCACCGTCTTCGAATTCGCTGAATGGGATTGCGAACTGACGGTGAAGCCGGTCGAGGAAGCAAGGGCTGAGGCGACCAGCAACGACGAACTGCCGATGGTGCCGGTTCCCTTCGATCTGTCGATCCTGGACGAATCGGGCGCAACCGAAGACGCTTCCGGCACAGCCGCCGAGGCCGCCGCCGCCGTTGCCGCTGCCGAGACCGCCTCCAATGTGACGCAGATGGCCGCAGCCGCCGCCCGCGTCGAGAAGAAGGAATCGGCAGCCGCCGCAGCGGCCGCCGCAAGCGCTGCTGCCGCTCAGAACAATGCCGCCGGCGCCGGTCAGACGATCCGCGTCGATCTCGACCGCGTCGACCGCCTGATCAATCTCGTCGGCGAACTGGTCATCAACCAGGCGATGCTGTCGCAGAGCGTCATCGAGAACGATACGACCGGCACCTCCTCGATCAACATGGGCCTCGAAGAGCTGCAGCAGCTCACCCGCGAGATCCAGGACTCTGTCATGGCGATCCGCGCGCAGCCGGTGAAGCCCGTCTTCCAGCGCATGTCGCGTATTGTCCGCGAAATCGCCGACATGACCGGCAAGTCGATCCGCCTGATCACCGAAGGTGAGAACACCGAAGTCGACAAGACGGTCATCGACAAACTGGCCGAGCCGCTGACCCACATGATCCGCAATGCCGTCGACCACGGCATCGAGACGCCGGAAAAGCGCGCTGCCGCCGGCAAGAACACCGAAGGCACGGTCCGCCTCACCGCCAAGCATCGTTCGGGACGCATCCTGATCGAGCTTGCCGACGACGGCGCCGGCATCAACCGCGAGAAGGTCCGCCAGAAGGCGATCGACAACGACCTCATCCCCGCCGATTCGAACCTTTCGGATGAAGAAATCGACAACCTGATCTTCCTGCCGGGCTTCTCGACGGCCGACAAGATCTCCGACATCTCCGGCCGCGGCGTCGGCATGGACGTCGTCAAGCGTTCGATCCAGGCGCTCGGCGGCCGTATCAACATCACCTCGAAGCCGGGCCACGGCTCGGTCTTCACCATGAGCCTGCCGCTGACGCTCGCCGTCCTCGACGGCATGGTGGTCACTGTCGCCGGCCAGACGCTGGTCGTGCCGCTGACCGCGATCGTCGAAACCCTGCAGCCGGAAGCCGCCGCGATCCATTCCTTTGGTGCCAACCACCGGTTGATCTCGATCCGCAACTCGTTCTGCCCGCTGGTCGATGTCGGCCGCATCCTGAACTTCCGCGCAACCCAGGCCAATCCGGTCGAAGGCGTGGCGCTTCTGGTGGAATCCGAAGGCGGCGGCCAACGCGCCCTGATGGTCGATGCCATCCAGGGTCAGCGCCAGGTGGTCATCAAGAGCCTGGAAGCCAACTACACCCACGTGCCGGGCATTGCCGCCGCCACCATTCTCGGTGACGGGCGCGTCGCTCTCATTCTCGATGTCGACGCGGTTGTCGGCGCCTCGCGCGGCCAGTCGCTCAAAGCAGAAATGTCGTTAGCAGCGGTAGGGTAAGGGAATGTCGTACGCCGTAAAAAATCTGAACGAGGGGGATCGCGAGTTGATTGCGTTCCGCATCGGGGATCAGGAATTTTGCGTGAACATCATGTCGGTTCGTGAGATCCGGGGCTGGACCCCGGCGACCGCGATGCCGCACTCGCCCGGTTATATGCTTGGTGTCATCAACCTGCGCGGCGCGGTGCTGCCGATCATCGACCTTGCCGCCCGGCTCGGCATGAAGCCGGCTGATCCGACTGCCCGTCATGTCATCATCGTCGCCCAGGTGCGGCGCAAGGTCGTCGGCCTGCTGGTCGACGCCGTGTCCGATATCCTGACGGTGACCGACGAAACCATTCAGCCGACGCCCGAGATTTCCTCCGAGCTCGAACGTCAATTTGCCCGCGGTATCCTTGCCATCGACAAGCGCATGATCTGCCTGATCGAACTCGAATCCCTCTTTCCCGAGACCGAAAGCGAAGCCGCATGAACGCAACGGGCGCAAAAGATCAGAGACAGGGACCCGACGAGGTCCTGGCGAGCGGAGAATATCCGCTGACGCGCCGCGACCTCACCGAGATCGCCGCGATGATCTATTCGGATGCCGGCATCTTCCTCAACGAGACGAAGGCGTCGCTCGTCTATTCGCGCCTGTCGAAGCATATCCGCAATCTCGGCCTGTCCGGCTTCCGGGAATATTGCGACCTCGTCGCTTCGCCGGCCGGTGCCGCGCCGCGCCGCGAGATGCTGTCGCATCTGACGACCAATTTTACCCGCTTCTTTCGCGAAAACCATCATTTCGACCACCTGCGCGACCATGTCCTGCCGGAACTTTTGCAGCGGGCGAGATCGGGCGGTCGGGTGCGCATCTGGTCGGCCGCCTCCTCCGACGGGCAGGAGCCCTATTCGATCGCGCTGACCGTGCTGTCGCTGATGCCGAATGTCGCCGATTACGACTTCAAGATCCTGGCAACCGACATCGACCCGAAGATCCTGGCGATCGCCCGGGCCGGCGCCTATGACGAAAGCGCGCTCGAGACCGTTTCGCCCGCCATGCGCAAGCAATGGTTCAGCGAAGTCGAAGTGCAGGGCCGCCGGAAGTTCCAGGTCGACGACCGCGTCAAGCGGCTGATCACCTACAACGAGCTGAACCTGATGGCGCAATGGCCGTTCAAGGGCAAGTTCGACGTCATCTTCTGCCGCAACGTCGTCATCTATTTCGACGAGCCGACGCAGATGAAGATCTGGCAGCGTTTCGCCGGCCTGCTGCCGGAGGGCGGTCATCTCTACATCGGCCATTCCGAGCGCGTGTCGGGCGAGGCGAAGCACGTCTTCGACAATATCGGCATCACAACCTATCGCTATACGGCCAAAGGTCTCGGGAGGAAGGCATGAGCGCTCCGGCAAGAGTTCTCGTTGTTGACGACTCACCGACGATGCGGGGGCTGATCACCGCCGTCCTGAGTTCCGACCCCGAGGTCAACGTCATCGGCCAGGCCGGCGATGCGCTTGAGGCGCGCGAGGCCATCAAGCGGCTGAACCCCGACGTCGTCACGCTCGACATCGAGATGCCGAACATGAACGGTCTCGATTTCCTCGAAAAGATCATGACCCTGCGTCCGATGCCGGTCATCATGGTTTCCACCATGACCCATCGCGGCGCCGAGGCGACGCTTGCGGCGCTGGAGATCGGCGCCTTCGACTGCGTCGGCAAGCCGGTGCCGGGCGAACTCAGGCCCTTCGGCGACCTTGCCGAGAAGGTCAAGGCAGCCGCACGCACGCAGCGCCAGTTCTCCCATCCGGTTGCCGCCCCGGCACCTCCGCCCGCCGCCGCCGATTTCCGCGTCGGCCGCAAGATCGTCGCGATCGGTTCGTCCACCGGCGGCGTCGAGGCGCTGATCGCCGTGCTGCAGAAGTTTCCGGCCAACTGCCCGCCGACCGTCATCACCCAGCATATGCCGCCGACTTTTACCAAGAGCTTCGCCGAACGCCTGAACCGCCTCTGCGCGCCGGTTGTGCAGGAAGCGACCGATGGCGCCCGCCTCGAAATCGGCAAGATCTATCTCGCGCCGGGCGGCGAGCGTCATCTGCAGGTCAGCAACGCCTCGGCGCCGTGCTGCCGTCTCGTCGACCGGGCGCCGGTCAACGGTCACCGGCCGTCGGTCGACGTGCTGTTCGATTCGGTCGCCGAGCTGGCGGGCCGCAACGCCGTCGGCGTGATCTTGACCGGAATGGGCCGCGATGGCGCCGCCGGACTGTTGAAAATGCGCCACGCGGGCGCCAGAACACTCGGCCAGAACGAAAAAACCTGTGTCGTTTACGGAATGCCAAGGGTTGCTCATGAACTTGGCGCCGTTGAGCAGCAGTTGCCCCTGTCTGCCATCGGTGAAGAAATATTGAAAATGACAGCCGCCCGAAAGGAAGGGACCGAATAAAATGTCGATCGCGGAGAAAATCAAAGTTCTGATCGTCGACGATCAGGTAACAAGCCGGTTGCTGCTCAGCGACGCGCTGACCCAGCTCGGTTTCAAGCAGATCACGTCCGCAGGCGACGGCGAGCAGGGCATGAAGATCATGGCCGAGCAGCCGCACCACCTGGTGATCTCGGACTTTAACATGCCGAAGATGGATGGCATCGGCTTCCTTCAGGCCGTTCGCACCAACCCGAACACCAAGAAGGCGGCCTTCATCATCCTCACCGCCCAGGGCGACCGCGCACTGGTGCAGAAGGCAGCCCAGCTCGGCGCCAACAACGTGCTCGCCAAGCCGTTCACGATCGAGAAGATGAAGGCGGCCATCGAAGCTGTGTTTGGAGCCTTGAAATGATGACTGAGGGGGCAGCCCGCCGCGTGCACATCATTCAGGGCGAGTACAAGGTTCTGAGCGATCCGAATGCGGTCCTCTCGACCATTCTCGGTTCGTGCGTGGCTGCGTGCCTCAGAGACCCTGTCGCCGGTATCGGCGGCATGAACCACTTCTTGCTGCCGGGTTCTGCGACGTCGCCGACGTCAGGCGGCGATGCCACGCGTTACGGCGTGCACCTGATGGAACTGCTGATCAACGGTCTCCTGAAGCAGGGCGCCCGGCGCGACCGGCTGGAGGCCAAGATCTTCGGCGGCGCGAAGACGATCTCGACATTTTCCAATGTCGGTGAGCAGAACGCGGCCTTCGCCATGCAGTTCCTGCGGGATGAAGGCATTCCGGTGGTCGGCTCCTCCACAGGCGGAGACCATGGACGCAAGCTTGAATATTGGCCGGTCTCCGGTCGTGCCCGGCAATACCCCCTGACCGGCGCCGAAACGCAGAGAACCGTCGCTCTCGAGCAGCGCCCCGCCGCTCCGCCGAAGCCCGTCGAAACCAGTATCGAATTTTTTTGATGGCGAGGATTTTCATATGACATTTAATCCGGTGATGGAGCCGCCCGCGCCTGTTGAAGCGTTGAGCGACATCCTGATGCGCATCGTTTCGGAACTGCACGATGTCGCCTATCTCATCGAGCGCATCGAGCCGCAGCTTCTCGATCTCGGCGGCGCTGAAATCCTCAATTCGCCGGATGCCATGAAGGTCATGCAGGGCATCGATCTCGCCGTACAGAAATCGCGCGGCCTTGCCGAGTTCATCGACACCATCACCGGCGAAATCCCGCATGGCTGGGCCGTCGACGTCGCGACCGCGCTCAGCCTTGTCAAGCTGGCGGAGATGCAGAAGGCGCTGGGCGGCGCCACCCGCCACGGTCATTCCCAGCCCCTGAGCAAGGCAGCCGGCGACTTCGATTTCTTCTAGTCCTCGAGGGGCTGCGCCCCTTCACGAAACGCTCGCACAAGTTTCGGCGACTATTCGTCAGATGAGGCAATAAGCCTGCTTTGTCTTTGACGGATCGCGCGAGAACAGAATGAATCTGTTAAATCAATTAGTTCAGATCTTTAAGAACTTCGGTTCCCTTGGCCGAACACGCCTGATGATTCTCGGAGGCGTCGGTGCCGTCTCCATCGCAATCGTCCTTGCGGCCGCCCTTTTCGTCAACAAGCCGGCACAGGAGACGCTCTATGTCGGTCTGGACAATCCTGATCTCAACCAGATCAGCATGGCGCTTGCCGAAGCCAATATCAATTTTCAGGTGGGCACCGACGGCGCCAGCATCAGCGTCCCCGCGGGGATGACGGGCAAGGCCCGCCTGATGCTTGCCGAACGCGGGCTGCCGAACAGCGCCAATGCCGGTTACGAACTCTTCGACAATGTCGGCTCGCTGGGTCTGACCTCCTTCATGCAGGAGGTGACGCGGGTTCGCGCGCTGGAAGGCGAAATCGCCCGCACCATCCAGTCGATCTCGGGCATAACCGCCGCCCGCGTGCATATCGTCATGCCGGAGGTCGGAAACTTCCGAAAGCAGGAGCAGAAGCCGACCGCCTCCGTCATGATTCGCGCAAGCGCCACCACCGGGCGCAGTGCTGCGACCTCGATCCGCCACCTCGTCGCCTCGGCCGTGCCGGGGCTTGACGTCGATGATGTGACGATCCTCGATTCCGCCGGTCAGCTGCTCGCGTCCGGCGACGATGCCAGCAACAGTTCGCTGAACCGTTCGCTCAACATCGTCCAGAACGTCCAGCAGGAAGTCGAATCTAACATCGACAAGGCGTTGGCGCCCTTCCTCGGCATGGACAACTTCCGCTCCAGCGTCACAGCCGATCTCAACACCGACGCCCAGCAGATCCAGGAAACCACCTACGATCCCGAATCCAAGGTCGAACGCTCGGTCCGCTCGACCAAGGAAGCCCAGCAGTCGCAGCAGAAGCAGTCCGACAGTGCGACCACGGTCGAGCAGAACGTTCCGCAGGCGGCTCCCGAGGCCGGTGGTTCGGCGGGGCCTGAATCGCAGGACAAGTCCGACAAGCGCGAAGAGCAGACCAACTACGAAATCAACAGCCGGACGACGGCGACGACCCGCAACAGCTACAAGGTCGAGAAGCTCTCGATCGCCGTGGTGGTCAATAAGGGCCGCATTGCCAAGATGGTTGGCGAGCCTGCCGACCAGGCCAAGATCGATGCCTATCTTGCCGAAATGCAGAAGATCGTCGCTTCGGCGTCCGGCATCGACGCCAAGCGCGGCGACGTCGTCACCGTCACGGCCATGGACTTCCTCGAGAACCAGCTGCTCGAAGACGCCACCGGCGGTGTCCGCGTCATGGACATGCTGAGCCGCAACCTTGCCGGCATCATCAACTCGCTGGCCTTCGTCGCGGTCGCCTTCGTGGTGGTCTGGATGGGTCTGCGTCCACTGGTCCGCAGCGTCAGCGGCAACGGCTCCAGCTCGGTTCTCGGCGACGCCACGCCGGAGGCGGCCGGCCTCGAGCTTCCCGACTTCGCGCCCGCACCTGGCGCCTCCGGAGGAGCCCTCATGGACGGCTTCGGATCCGACTTCGGTTTCGACAGCACCGAGGATCTGCTCAGCCTCGGCGACGACGACGGCAACTTCAACCGCCGCGTCAAGGAAGGCCCGGAACGCAAGCTTTCCCGCATGGTCGAGATCAACGAGGAACGCGCTGCGAAAATCCTCCGGAAATGGGCGATCGACGAAGCAGCATAAGAAAAAAGGCCGGGCAACCGGCCTTTTTCATATCCGCGCCAAGCGTCGTTTCCTATAGCGGAAGAGTTATCAGTGTCCAGACTCGCGTAAAACGCGAATGAAGTTGCGACATAGCTAGAATCACCTTAGCCTTCCCATATCTCGATGGCTGGAAATGATCATCGAATCAGTGCATGGGCGGCAGCGGAAGTAAATCCCTAGAAGTCGGAGATGGTGATTTGCATCGGCGGACTTACCCTTGGGTGATTCGAAATGGGATTCGAGCGAGACGTGAATTGAATCCCTTATAGAAAAATTGCTGTTGCACCGAGTTCGATCGTTCCTCAGCCGCAGGACATTGCCAATGGATATGGATGTAATTCAGGCGAGCAAAGGCGAGAGGCAAATGTCGAATTTCGCGAGCGCTGTGGTGCCGGATCTGTTGCCGCGCGATCAACTGCTCCAGCGCCTGCACGGTGTCGCCAACACTGGCAGGTTGCAGTCCGGTTTGCGGGCGCTGACGGAGTATGTCGGTGCTTCGCACTACCTCCTGGCGCGCTGCGATCTCCTCCAGGAAAGCGGCCTCGATTTCATTGTTTCGTCGGATTGGCCCTTTGACCTGGTCAGGGATATCGCCAATGATCTGGTTCGCGGCTATGCCCGTTCGACCGAGCTGGAAAAATGCATGCAGGTTTTCCAGCCGAATTTTGCTCTTATGCCTGACAATGCCGACGTGCCGGACGGCGCCAGCCGCCAATATTGTTCGGTGACCTTCAATGTCGGGCGGTCGCGGCTGGCCCTGATGTTCCTGTTCGGCGAGGGGTTCATCCTGTCGCCGGAGCGCCTGCGGGATGTCGGCCTGCTTGCCGGTTATGTCGCGAGTTTCCTGCGCTGCGGCGGCACGCGGGTCGATCGCGATTTCGAATTGACGGACCGCGAGCTGGAATGCCTGTTCTGGATCGCCGAGGGCAAGACCAGCGACGAGATCGCGATGATCCTCGGCATCTCCCGCAATACCATCAACAACTACATCACCAGCGTGATGCGCAAGACGGCGACCAAGACCCGCTCCGAGGCGATTGCCTTCGCCGTCCGCAATAATCTCGTATAGGGGGATCCATGGCGCACCCATCAGCCAGGACGATGAGCAGCGCCGAACAGCTGCGCACGCTTCGTGTGAACAGGATTTCCAGCCGGTCCGACCTCTTTCCGCGGCTGATTGCGATGCAGAAGCTCGCCGATGCTCACGGCTTCGCGATCTTCCGCGTCAACGGCTCGGGTCTCCCGGCAAAGCAGCGCCTTGTCTGCGAACTCGAGAACTGGGGCTCCGCCAATGCCGGTTTCGGCAAGGCCTTCACGGATGCCTACGGCGATGTCCTTCTCGAGCACATCGACAAGTCGCTATTGCCGCTCTCATGGGCCGGCGGTTACGACCGTGCCGCACCCGGTCCCGCCGACTTCGCGCCGTTCATGACGCGGCTGCAGGATGGTATCGTGCCCTTTTCCGGCCTTGCCTTTCCGGTGCGGCTCGGCGCCGTCGGCAACGGCTTTATCGTTTTCACCGGCGATGAGATCGATCCGTCGAGCGATACCATCGTCGAGCTGCACGGCCGCTGCTGCCATATCATGATGGATCTGCTCTCGCTCGACGAACGCCGCACGGCGGCCGCCGAAGCCCTCAGCGAACGCGAGATCGCCTGCCTCCAGCTTGCCGGTGACGGCCGCATCAGCGAAGAGATTGCCGACAAGCTCGGCCTGTCCGTGCACACCGTCAACGCCTATCTCGGCTCGGCGACCATCAAGCTCGATTCCGTCAATCGCATCCAGGCGATCGCCAAGGCGATCCGGCTCGGCTACATCAGCTGAAGCGGATGGATATGCCCTCGAAACAGCTGACGAAGCTCTGATGTCCTGATTGAGAGGTCAGCCGGCCAGCGCACGCGGTGCCTGGCTGACGCTGTAGCGCGATTCCCGAAGGCTCTTTTCCAGGAAGCGGGTGTTTTCATCGGGATCGGCCGAGGGATCCTGGAACGCGATATGGTTGATCTCAATGCCGGCGTGGTCTTCGGCAAGCGTCAGCTGCGCATAGACGGTGACGCCGCGCGGCTTGATTTCGAGATCGAGAACGACTTCGGGCTTGCCGCCCCATTCCAGCGTATAGTTGCCGCCCAGGCCGAAATTCACCGTGCCCGGATGAAAGAAAAGCTCTGCCGCCGAAGCCACGAGATCGGAAAGATTGCCGTAATACTCGAAGCGCAGCAGCGAAATAAGGTCAGAAGCATCCAGAAGGCGCAGTTCCGTGGCGACCGGGCTGATCGCAACTGCGAGGATTTTTTCACGCTGGGTAGAGTGGGGGCATTTTTTCATTCGACTTATCTTACCCGTTTGTTCTTGGCGTCTGCGGCGTAGACCCGGTGGATCAGCTCCGCAACGGCCTTATAGAAGACTGACGGTATGACACTATCGACCGAGACTTGCGCAAACATGGAGCGCGCAAGCGGCGGATCCTCGAACACCGGTATGCCGTTTTTCTCGGCAATCTCCCTGATTTTGAGCGCAATGAGGTCCTGGCCCTTGGCCAGCACCACCGGCGCATCGTTTTCTTCACGCGCGTAGCGCAGCGCCACCGCATAGTGCGTCGGGTTGGCGATAACGAGTGTCGCCCGGTCCACATTGGCGATCATGCGCCGACGCGCGCGGTCGCGCATCAGCGAGCGCTGCCGGCCCTTGACGAAGGGGTCGCCCTGCGCCTGCTTGTTTTCTTCCTTGATCTCGTGCCGCGTCATCTTCAGCTCGGTGAACCAGTGATGGCGCGTCCAGAAGACGTCGACGATCGCCACGATCGCGGTGGCGATCAGCACGACGATGATGATCTTGCGCATCGCCGTCGACATCCGCACCAGGATCGTCTGCGGGTCGGAGAACATCGCGTCGATCGAGCTGAAATATTCGCTCCGAAGCACGAAAAACAGGATCACCCCGACGACAACGACCTTGAACAGGGATTTTCCGAACTCGACGAGGCCCGGCAGGCTGAAGAGCCGTTCCCAGCCTTTGGCGGGAGAGATGCGCGAGGCCTGCGGCCGGATGCGTTCGAGCACCGGCGTCGGCAGGTTCTGGAAGACGGAGGAGGCGATGCCGAACACCATGAACAGGATGAAGGCGGGCGCCAGAAGCGCCGCAACTGCCCAGCCGAGCCGGACAAACAGCGAAAGCACATCCGGCCCCGTCTCGATCTTCCATTGGTCGGGCTGCTCGAAGATGTCGCGCAGCGTTTCAGCCATGCGCCCGACGCTGTCGGGAAGGAAGAACACTAGATAGATGTAGGTGGCAAGGATGGTCGCGAAGATCGACAGCTCGCGCGAAAAAGGCACGTTGCCTTTCTCGGCGGCATCGGTTTGCTTTTTCGCGGTCGGGGCTTCTGTTTTGCTGTCCTTGTCATCGTCTGCCAAGACGCGCCCCTCCGTCAAAGAAATAGGCCGCAGCTTGAGCGCGGCCTATCGGTTGAAGGGTAGTCGCCTGCGACGCGGCGATCAACAGCCGCCTTGTGGCATGCCGGATTTGTCAACAGTCTCGAAGTGTTAGGCGGCTGCCGAAGCGTCGCCTTCCTTCTCCTTGAGCTGGATCTGGCCTGAGTTGGCCAGACGAATCGCTTCCTGCGCCACGGCGCGCCGGGCAATGGCGATCTCGCGCGGATTGACGCCGCCCATGCCGCTCTGCAGATCCGATTCGATCATGCGGCGCTGGCGCGGGCTGATGGCGGAGAGAACCGATTCGCGGATCTCGGGCGGCGAACCGCGCAGCGAGACGGTGAGCACATCCGTCGAGATGTCGTTGAGCAGCATGACACGGCTGCGCTGCGGCATGTACATCAGGTCCTCGAACAGGAAGATCTTCGGGCGGACCTTGTTGACGGATTCGCGGCTGATCGATTCGAGCGAGGTGAGCAGCGTGTCGACCTGCGGCTTGTCAAGTTCGTTCATGAGATCGGCGACCTTCGTCGAGCCGGCGGCATTGCGCTCTGCCTCGACCTCGGCAAGCAGCGTCATCACCTGGTTCTCGATGATCTGCGCAGCCTTCGGGCTGACCGTCTTCATATTGACGGTTCGGTTCATGATGTCGGCGCGGCGATTGTCGGGAAGCTGCAGCAGCACCTTGGCGCCGAAGTTGGAAGGCATCATCGAAAGAATATAGGCGACGGTCTGCGGATGTTCGCGCAGCAGGAACTGGGCGACGAATGTCGGCTCCGCCTCGCTGAGGCGATCCCAGATCGAGGTTTCATAGGCCTGGAACGCCGTGCGGCGGCCGAGCAGGCTGTCGACCTCGTCGGGCGTCAGGCCTTCTTCCAGAATGGCCTCGATCGCCTTGGCGTTGTCCATCAGTCCGGCGCCCTCGGTGAAGAGGTCTTCGAATTCGGAGACGAGCATCAAGAGCTCGTCCGGTGGAATGGCACGCAGCGACTGGGCGGATGAGATAATGGTCTGCAGTTCGGCCTGGGTGAAATATTTCAACAGCCGGCCGGCGACGCCCTTTCCCATAGCGAGAAGAACAGCCGCCGCCTTTTCAGCCTGGGTCAACGGTTTCCCGGCTAGCGCGCCGCCGAAATCGTCAAAGTCCATCATGGTCTAACCTCTCCGTCCCACACAGGGATCAGGCTTTTTTCGTACTCAAAACTTCTATCAGTTTCACACCGAATCGGGTGTCGTCGTTATCAAGCACCGTAATCTCGCCGCGGGCAATCCTGCGGCCGTTCACCATGATCTCGACCGGTTCGCCGATTTTCTTGTCAAGGGCGATCGTCGCCCCTTCATTGAGGTTCATCAGGCCGGAGACCTGCATGCGGCTGGTGCCGAGCATGATCTGGACATCGATCGGGATGTCCATGATCAGTTCGAAGTTCGAATTCAAAGCGCTGCCGAGCGGAGCCGGCGATGCCTCGAAGGAAGAGCTGCCGCCGAAATCCATGCCCGCAGCCGGGCTGGCATTGCCGGCGCCGAAATCGCCTCCGAAATCGTCGCCGCCGAACGGGCTGTCCGAAATCTCGCCGCCGAAGGCCGCCAGATCGGTTCCTGCTGCGAAGGCGTCGTTCTGCAGGTCGTCGCCAAACTGCGGCAGGTCGCCATCGGCATCCTGCTTCAGCACGCCGCGCAGATCGTCGATCGCCTGGTCGAGATCCGCTTCGCTGCCCGGCATATCCAGGGAGAGGTCGCTGTTCTGCTGTGTTTTCTTCGTAGCCATGAAATCACTATTCCAGTTGAAACTTGCCTCAAACTGCCTTTGCAGCCCAATGGCCAGAGAACCGATTAATTCATTAAATGACGGATGAGTTCGTCATCCGAGTTCATCGTATCCTTGACGCGGACCATGTAGTTTTCGCCTGAACGCCCGAACTCGCACACATACAATTCCTTGCTGTTGGCGCTGACCTCGACGCGCACGTCGCCATGGTCACGGAACGGGATGACATCGCCGACCATCAGCTTCGAGATCGTGCGCAATGTCAGGTCCTGCAGCCTGATCTTGGCCTCGAGCGTGACATGCGAGCGGCGGACCTGGTCGCCGAGTTGCTCGGTCCATTCCGCTGAACTGCCGCCGGATTGGCGCTTCGGCTTCGGCGGCGTCACCTTGGTCTTGAGCAGCGCCGTCTGCGGAACCATCAACGAAAATTCCGACACGATACCGGCAAGCGTGATCGACATGTTGATGGCGGCGGCAAATTCATCCGGGCGATCCTCCGGCGGCCGGGCGCGCATCTCAAGGGCGTGCGGGGCCGAAAGGCTCGGTTCGAAACCACCGGGCGCGTTGACGGCCGAGCGCAGCACCTTGGCGATCTTGTCGAAAACCATCACCGCCAGGTCCATTTCGATGATCGACAGCAGCCGGTCGGCCGGCTCCTCGATCGTATCGGCGGTGGCGCCGAGCAGGTGCTCCATCAGCGTGATGACGAAACCGTTGCCGCAGGCAATCGTGATGTTCTGCGACCAGTTGCGCAACGTCACGTCGACGAGCGTGACGTTCGAGCTCAGGTCGCCGACCAGGTGATTCTTGTAGCCGATCTCGCAGCCGAGATAATTGACCGTCACGTCGAGGCCGGTCTCGCTCTTGATGACGTCGGGAAAGAATTCGCTGTAGATTTCCCCGAAGGAACTGCAGATCTTGGCGACCCTGCCTCTGTCGCCGAGCCCGCCGGTCAGCTTGGCGAGAAGGGCAGGTTCCATCGCCGGTTTGTCGTGCGAAGCATTGCTCATGGTCATTTAAGCCGCCTTGTTTTCGCCGCCTGGGTTCATCATTTCCTGTTCGACCGCATCGATGGACGGACGCTCGTAAGCCGAGATCGTCTTGCGGCCGTATTCGAGAGCCACCTGCGGCACCGAGCCGTTCATGTAGGCAAGCAGCGTCTGCTTGACGATGACGTAGAGGCGGTGCTGCTTGTTGCGGACGATCTTGATCTGGGAGACCAGCGGCGAGCAGACGCAGTAAGACAGGAGAATGCCGAGGAAGGTGCCGACCAGCGCCGAGCCGATCAGGTGGCCGAGCACTTCGGGCGAATCGTTGATGTGGGCCATCGCCTTGATGACGCCGAGAACTGCCGCGACGATACCGATTGCCGGGAAAGAATCGCCCATGATCTGGATCGCGTAGTAGGGCTTCATCTTGTCGTGCATGATGGTGTTCAGTTCTTCGTCCATCAGCGCTTCGATCTCGTGGCTGCGGGCATTGCCGATGATGATCAGGCGCACATAGTCGCAGATGAACGCCGTCAGTTCCTTGTTCTTCAAAACGGTCGGGGCGGACTGGAAGATCGTCGATTCTGCCGGATTGTCGATATGGGCTTCGATTTCGTTTCGCGACTTGGTTCGCAGGTCGCGCATCAAGGAATAGAGCACGCCGAGCGTATCGAGATAATTGCGTTCCTTCGGCACGGCGTGCTTAAAGGCCTCGCCGAGCGCCTTGCCGGAATCCTTCACCACCTTCATCGGGTTCGCCATGATGAAGCTGCCGAGGCCGGCGCCGCCGATGATCACGAATTCGAAGGGCTGAAACAGCGCGTCCACGTGGCCGCCCATTGCCATGAAGCTGCCGATGACACAGCCGCAAGTCACTATAAATCCGATAATGATATTCATCGTCAGCCCAATCTGAACGTTACTTTTCTCTAAGACGGTTAGGGTTTCTGCCTTGCGTGAGGCTGATGAACGGGCCGCACGCAGGGCATTTCCGCGTGCCAGCTTCGCGCAAGCATCTGCCGTCAGTCTAAAGGAGACGAATGGGTACCCGCACCCGTTTCTGAGATGCCGCCTCAGCGAAATCCCGGCCGAACCACACAAGACGACGCCCGGCTTTTCGTTCCGTTCATCGCCAATGCTTGGAGCCTACCGACATGCAATCCGGTCTTTATGTTTCTCTGTCGTCGCAGATGGCCCTCGAAAAGCGCCTGACCACCATCGCGGACAACATGGCGAACGTGAACACGACGGGTTTTCGCGCCACCGAGGTGAAGTTCGACGAGATGGTGGCGGCGACCAAGAACAAGCTGAACACCAAGGTCGCCTTCGTTTCCCAGGGCAACGACTATCTGAACGAGGCCAATGGCGAGCTGCAGCACACCGGCAACATGCTTGATTTCGCCATCAAGGGCGATGCCTGGTTTTCGCTCGATACGCCGGCCGGCCGCGTGCTGACGAGGGACGGCCGCTTCACGCTGAAGGATACCGGCGAACTGGTCTCGATCCGAGGATATCCCGTTCTCGACGCCGGCGGCGCGCCGATCCAGCTCAACACCAAAGGCGGCGAGCCGGCCGTCGGCACCGACGGGATCATCTATCAGGGCGGCCGCCAGGTCGCTTCGCTCGGGCTGTTCGAGGCCGATATCAGCAAGGGTTATCTGCGCTACGAAAACAGCGGCATCATGACCACCGACCAGCC
This sequence comes from Rhizobium leguminosarum bv. trifolii WSM2297, assembly GCF_000271845.1. Next base: position 4,312,369 of record NZ_JH719395.1, read on the forward strand.
GCGCGCCGTCGTCGACCGCTTCAATGTCGGTGTCGAGCAGGGTTATCTCGAAAATTCCAACGTCAACGCCATGCGCGAGATCACTCAGCTGATCGAAGTCAACCGCGCCTTCGAGAGCGTCTCGTCGCTCATGCGCGACAGCGAGGATTCCTTCAAGGAAGCCGTCCAGACGCTTGGGGGCAGCCGCTAAGCATGAGCACCACGCTACTGTCCGAGGACGGCCTTTCCCCGAAGCTGGCGCATCTGGCAGGCCTCGTCGACCGATACGCATCGCCGGAGTTCGCCGTTGCCCATGGCGGTCGCGTGCACACCATCGCCGCCGGCCACTACACGGTTCGCGGCCTCTCCCGCCATGTTCGCCTCGGCGAGTTCGTCGCCCATAAATCGGCGACCGGCATTCATCTGGGCGAGGTCGTTCGCGTCGAGCCTGATCTGATCTATGTCTGCCCGATCGAACCCGGCGAGCCGATCGGCATCCACGACACGGTCATCCGCAAGGGCGCCTTCCGCATTTCACCGTCGGACGGCTGGTGCGGGCGCACCGTCAACTCGCTCTGCGAGCCGATCGACGGGCTGGGGCCGATCGCCGAGGGCCTCGACCGCCGCTCGATCTCCAATACCGCGCCGCCTTCGATGACCCGCAAGCGTGTCGAGGCTGGTTTCAAGACCGGCGTGCGCGCCATCGACATCTTCTCGCCGCTCTGCCTCGGGCAGCGCCTCGGCATCTTCGCCGGCTCCGGCGTCGGCAAGTCGACGCTTCTGTCCATGCTCGCCCGCGCCGATGCCTTCGACAAGGTCGTCATTGCGCTTGTCGGCGAACGCGGCCGCGAGGTGCGCGAGTTCATCGAGGATACGCTCGGCAGCAACATGAAGAAGGCGATCGCCGTCGTTGCCACCAGCGACGAGAGCCCGATGCTGCGCAAGATGGCGCCGCTGACGGCGGTCACCATCGCCGAGCATTTCCGCGACAAGGGCGAGAACGTCCTGTTCATTGTCGACAGCGTCACGCGTTTCGCCCATGCGATCCGCGAAGTGGCGACCGCCTCCGGCGAGCCGCCGATCGCCCGCGGTTACCCGGCCTCCGTCTTCACCGAGCTGCCGCGCCTGTTGGAGCGCGCCGGTCCCGGCGCCGAGGGCGCCGGCACTATCACGGCGATCATCTCGATCCTCGTCGACGGCGACAACCACAACGACCCGATTGCCGATTCGACGCGCGGCATCCTCGACGGCCATATCGTCCTGCAGCGCAGCCTTGCCGAAGAGGGGCGTTATCCGCCGATCGATCCGCTCGCCTCGATCTCGCGTCTTGCCCGCAAGGCCTGGACGCCGGACCAGGAAAAGCTGGTGTCGCGGCTGAAGGTGCTGATCCACCGCTTCGAGGAAACCCGCGACCTGCGCCTGATCGGCGGTTACCGCCAGGGCGCCGACCCCGATCTCGATATGGCGGTCAAGCAGGTGCCGATCATTTACGACGTTCTGAAACAGTCTCCGGGCGATCGCGACTCGCCCGATGCCTTTGCCGATCTCGCCGGCGCCCTCAAGGCTGCAGCCGGTATCGGCAATCAGGGCGGAGCCATCCAGAGGAGATAGACGTGGCTGAATTCGACGACGAACGCATCGCTTCCCCGAAGCTGCGCAGGAAGACCGCCGGCCTGGATCGGTTTCTGACCTTTGCCGGCCTGGCGCTTGCCGGCGCCTCTGCCTTCTTTCCCTGGTATGTGTTCTTCAACGAGGACAAATTCGGCATCAACGTCGCCGCCAGCGACAATTCGCGCGAACTTCCGGATTGGCCGGCCCGCAACGTTTTCAGCGTCTCGCCGCTTGCCATGGTCAACAAGAACGAGCCGGACAAGAAAGCGCCGCCGATCGATCCGCTAACGACGGCGACGGTCTCCGACCTCGGCAAGGAGCGCGAGGGCCGCCCGATCCTGGAGGATCAGCCTTTCCCCGGCAAGTCGTCCTTCCGCCTGCTGCACGTCTCCAACGGCCGGGCGCTGATCGAGGATACCTCCGGCATGTATGTGGTGCGCGTCGGATCGATCCTGCCGGACCAGAGCCGCCTTGCGACAATCGAACAGCGCGAGGGCAAGTGGATGATCGTCACCTCCAAGGGTGAGACCTACCAGAACAACTAAACCTGTCGGCCAACGTCTGAGGCAAAAGGGGCCCCGCCGCGAACCGGCCGGGGCTCCTAATTTTTTGCGCGCAGCGCTCCCCGAAGAGCGCCTGAAACCTGAATTCCCGTAAGTCCCACGCAAGATTACCCCACTAGGTTCGGGACAGTAAAAACGGAGAGTCTCATGCAACCGATCCAACTTTTCGACTTGGCTTCGCGACAGGCGGAATGGCTGACGATCCGTCAGCAGGTTGTTGCCGGCAACATCGCGAATGCCAATACCCCGAAATTCCACGCCAAGGACGTCACCCCCTTCGACGCCATGCTCGACAAGTCCGACATCACCATGGCGCGCACCAATCCGGCCCATCTCAGCGGCAATGATTTCAGCGCCAGCGGCGATATCGACGTCAAGGACGCCGCACTCGACCAGGAAATCGGCGTCCAGGAATCCGGCAACACCGTCGGTCTGGCCGAGGAGCTCTCCAAATCAGGCGATATCAAGCGCCAGTACGATCTGAACACCTCGCTGGTCAGTTCCTTCAACCGCATGATGCTGATGACCGTCAGGAAGTAAAAGCCATGGATCCGCTTTCCGCAGCAATGAAAATCGCCGGTTCCGGGCTCGAGGCGCAGTCGACGCGCCTGCGCATCGTTTCGGAAAACATCGCCAACGCCCGCTCGACCGGCGACACACCAGGTGCCGACCCCTATCGTCGCAAGACGATCACTTTCGGCCAGCAGATGGACCGCACGAGCGGCGTCGAGACGGTCGACGTCAAGAAGGTCGGTGTCGACGAAGGCGACTTCAGCACCGAATTCGACCCCAGCAATCCGGCTGCGGACCAGAAGGGCGTCGTCAAGCTGCCGAACGTCAACATCCTGGTCGAGATGGCCGACATGCGCGAAGCCAACCGCTCCTATGACGCCAATCTGCAGACTATCAAGCAGACCCGCGATCTCATCTCATCCACGATCGATCTCCTGAAGAGCCAATAATAATGATCAGCAGCGTCCAGAATGTCAGCAACCTTTCGATGACCCGTGCGCTCGGCGCCGTCGACACCGAAAATTCCGCCTCGTCGTCTGCCGCCACCATGCCGGGCACCGCAGGCGCGGCCAATAATATGAGCTTCGCCTCCGTCATGGGCAACATGGCGAGCGACGCGGTCACCAGCCTGAAGGGTGCGGAAAGCATGTCCTTTGCCGGCATCAAGGGCACGGCTACGACGCGTGAAGTCGTCGATTCCATGCTCCAGGCCGAGCAGACGCTGCAGACGGCGATCGCCATCCGCGACAAGGTCGTCTCGGCCTTTCTCGAAGTCACCAAGATGCAGATGTAACTGATTTGAGGACGAACACATGAGAGCGCTCGCCATCGCAGCAACGGGCATGGATGCCCAGCAGACCAATCTGGAAGTCATCGCCAACAATATCGCCAACATCAATACGACGGGTTTCAAGCGCGCCCGCGCCGAATTCTCCGATCTTCTCTACCAGACCGAACGCGCCAAGGGTGTCGCCAACCGCGCCAACCAGGCCGTCGTTCCCGAGGGCGCCAATATCGGCCTCGGCGTCCAGACCTCGGCGGTCCGCAACCTGCATCTTCAGGGCGAACTGACCCAGACCGGCAACGACCTCGACGTGGCGCTGATCGGCAAGGGTTTCTTCCAGATCCAGTCGACCGACGGGACGACGCTATATACCCGCGCCGGCGCCTTCAACAAGAACGACCAGGGCCAGCTCGTCACCATCGACGGCTACGAGGTCCTTCCCGGCATCAACATTCCGACGGGCTCGACCGAACTGACGATCAGCCGCTCCGGCCAGGTTTCGGCCAAGCTTCCCGGCGCGACGGACGCGACCGTGCTCGGCCAGCTGACGCTTGCCGATTTCGTCAACGAGGCCGGTCTTCAGCCGATCGGTGACAATCTCTTCCAGGAAACGGCGGCCTCCGGCGACGCCGTCGTCGGCAATCCCGACGAGGAAGGTTTCGCCTATATGAAGCAGGGCTATCTGGAATCGTCGAACGTCGATCCGGTGAAGGAAATCACCGAGCTGATCTCGGCCCAGCGCGCTTACGAAATGAATTCCAAGGTTATCACCACCGCTGATGAAATGGCCTCCATCGTCAGCAAGAACCTGAAGTAAAAGGAAGGGCCGAAACATGATGTTTTGCCGGGCAGGACACATCTCAGGATGGGTGGCGGCAGCCACGATCGCAGTCACGGGCATTTTCCTGCCCGCGGAGGTGGATGCCGGCATGGGTTATGCCGTGGTCCCGACGACGATCATCTACCCCGGCGACACATTGTCGGCCAGCCAGCTTCAGGAGGTCGAGGTCACCAACCCCAACCTTGCCGGCGATTTTGCCAAATCCATTTCCCAGGTCGAAGGCATGGTCTCCAAGCGCACGCTGCTGCCGGGCCGGACGATTTCGGTTTCGGGACTTCGCGAAGCCTATACGGTGACCCGCGGCTCTTCGATCCGCCTGGTCTTTTCGCTCGGCGCGATGACGATCTCAGCTGCCGGCACGCCGCTTGAAGACGGCTCGACCGGCCAGGTCGTGCGCGCACGCAATATGGATTCCGGCGTCATCGTCAGCGGCACGGTGCTCGCGGACGGCACGGTCCATGTGAGGGCAAAATGAAATTGTTCTTCCGGTTCTTGACCCTTGTCGCGGTGCTCGCGATCAGCCTGGCCGACGTCGCGCCCGCCTGGGCGCTAACCTCCCGCATCAAGGATATCGCCTCCCTTCAGGCCGGCCGCGACAACCAGCTGATCGGTTATGGCCTGATCGTCGGCCTGCAGGGAACCGGTGACGGCTTCCGTGCCTCGCCGTTCACCGAGCAGTCGATGCGGGCGATGCTGCAGAATCTCGGCATTTCGACGCAGGGCGGCCAGTCCAATGCCAAGAATACGGCGGCAGTCATGGTCACCGCCAACCTGCCGCCCTTCGCGAGCCCCGGCAGCCGCATCGACGTGACGGTGAGCTCGCTCGGCGACGCAACGTCGCTGCGCGGCGGCACACTCGTCATGACGTCGCTGTCCGGCGCCGACGGCCAGATCTACGCCGTCGCCCAGGGCGCTGCCATCGTCACCGGATTCCAGGCCCAGGGTCAGGCCGCGACCGTGACCGAAGGTGTGACCACCGCCGGCCGCGTACCCGGCGGCGCCATCATCGAACGCGAATTGCCGTCCCGCTTCAAGGACTCGGTCAATCTCGTGCTGCAGCTGCGCAACCCCGACTTCTCGACGGCGATCCGCATCGCCGACATCGTCAACGGTTATGCCTCGGCACGTTTCGGCGGCCCGGTCGCCGAAGCCAAGGATTCGCAGGAAGTGGTGATCCAGAAGCCGCGCACGGCCGATCTCACCCGGTTGATGGCCGACATCGAAAATCTCATCGTCGAAACCGACACGCCGGCCAAGGTTGTCATCAACGAGCGCACCGGAACGATCGTCATCGGCTCCGATGTCCGCGTCTCGCCGGTCGCCGTCAGCTACGGCACCCTGACGGTTCAGGTCACCGAGACGCCGCAGATCATCCAGCCCGAACCCTTCTCGCGCGGCAGGACCGCGGTCCAGCCCCAGACCGATATCGCGGCTGAGCAGACCGGCGGGCGCGTCGCCATCATCGATGGTCCCGATCTCAGGACGCTGGTTGCCGGCCTCAACAATATCGGCGTGAAACCAGATGGCATTATCGCCATTCTCCAGGGCATCAAGTCGGCGGGCGCCCTGCAGGCGGAGCTTGTGCTGCAATGATAAAGGTCATCAAAGACATCACGGTCCTGCAATTGCTGCGCCGGCTGGCGCTGCCGGCAGCAGGCCTGGTCCTGCTGTCGATCCCGGGCGCCTTCGCGCAGGAGCATGCGCCGGCGGGTGACATTACCTCCCAGGACGAGGTCAAGCAGTTCTGCACCAACATCGCCGACCCCGCCCGCGACCAGCGTTACCTCCTGCAGAAGCAGGAGCTGGAAAAGCTTCGCGCCGACATCGACGCCCGCATGGCGGAGATGGACAAGCGCAAGGCCGAATATCAGGATTGGCTGAAGCGGCGGGACGATTTCCTCAAGCAGGCGGAAGCCGGCCTCACCGAGATCTATAAGAAGATGAAGCCGGATTCGGCCGCGCTCCAGCTGCAGGATATGAAGATCGAGGTGGCGTCTGCCGTGATCATGCGGCTCGGGCCGCGTCAGTCGAGCCTCATCCTGAACGAGATGGACCCGAAGAAGGCCGCGGCCATCGCCAGCGTCATCGCCAGTGCGTCCGATCCCAATACGTCGAAGGATCCTTCATGAATATGCGTTTCCCGGCCGCGATCGCCGCCCTCGCACTCCTTGCAGGTTGCCAGTCTCCGACGGCAGTCAGCGAGATCGGCCGCGCGCCCGCCATGAGCCCGATCGGCAGCGGCCTTGCCTATGGCCAGACGCCGCAGATGGCGCTTTATCCGAAGCAGCCGCGCGCCGTGGCCCAGGGCTATTCGCTGTGGAGCGATTCGCAGGCGGCGCTCTTCAAGGATGCGCGCGCGCTCAACGTCGGCGACATCCTGACCGTCGACATCCAGATCAACGACAAGGGCTCCTTCGATAACGAGACCAACCGCAGCCGCAAGAATTCGAGCGGCATGAACTGGGACGTCAACGCCCAGATCTTCGGTTGGACGCCGGAGTCCAAGACCGACCTGACCTATGGCTCTGACACCAGCACCGACGGCAAGGGCAAGATCGAGCGCACCGACAAGCTCACCCTTCTGGTCGCCGCCGTTGTCACCGGCATTCTCGAAAACGGCAACCTCGTCATATCGGGCTCCCAGGAAGTCCGCCTGAACCAGGAACTGCGGATCCTCAACGTCGCCGGTATCGTTCGGCCGCAGGACGTCAATGCCGAAAACCAGATCTCCTACGACAAGATCGCCGAAGCCCGCATCTCCTACGGTGGCCGCGGCCGTCTGATGGAAGTGCAGCAGCCTCCGCGCGGCCAGCAGGCCGTCGATCTTTTCTCGCCGCTTTAAGGCTGAACGACGATGGCAGAGCCAGACGCAAGCGCAGGTCAACCAAAGAAGAAGTCCGCCACGCTGATGACGATCATCGGCATCGCCGTCCTGACGCTGCTCGGCGCCGGCGGCGGCTGGGCGGTCGGGACGATCGTCGCGCCCAACATCAAGGGCGCCAAGGAGGCCGAGCAGGCCAAGGATGCCGAGGCCAAGAAAAAGTCCGAGGAAGGCCTGGCCCACATCTCGACCGAGGCCAACAACGTCGTCCAGCTCGAGCCGATTACCTCGAACCTCGCTTACCCCTCTGAAAACTGGGTCCGACTCGAGGTCGCGCTGTTGTTCAACGGGCCGCCGGATGTCAAGGTTTCCGAGGATATTCACCAGGATATCCTCGCCTATATCAGGACCGTATCCCTGCAGCAGATCGAGGGGCCGCGGGGCTTTCAATATCTCAAGGATGACATACAGGAACGTGTTGACCTTCGCTCGCAAGGGCGGGTATCGAAGGTCATGTTCAGGACATTTGTCATCGAATGATTCGTCTCATAGTTTTCCTTGCCGCCATGATGGCGGTACCGGAACTGGCGGTAGCGCAGCAGCTGCCGACTGACTTGTTGAACGTGCCGGTCGATGGCTCCGTCGCCGCCTGGATCATCCGCACATTCGGCCTGCTGACCATTCTTTCGGTCGCGCCGGGCATCCTGATCATGGTGACGAGCTTCCCGCGCTTCATCATCGCCTTCTCGATCCTGCGCTCAGGCATGGGACTTTCCTCGACGCCCTCCAACATGATCCTCCTGTCGCTGTCGCTGTTCATGACCTTTTACGTCATGTCGCCGACCTTCGATCAGGCCTGGCAGAACGGCGTGCAGCCGCTGCTGGCCAATCAGATCAACGAGACCGAGGCCGTCCAGCGCATTGCCGAACCCTTCCGCACTTTCATGGCGGCCAACACCCGCGACAAGGATCTGGCGCTTTTCGTCGATCTGGCGCGTGAACGCGGGCAGACCATCCAGACCACCGATCCGATCGACTACCGCGTGCTGATCCCGGCCTTCATGATTTCCGAGATTCGCCGCGGCTTCGAGATCGGCTTCCTCGTCGTGCTGCCGTTCCTGGTCATCGACCTGATTGTCGCGACCATCACCATGGCGATGGGCATGATGATGCTGCCGCCCACCTCGATCTCGCTGCCGTTCAAGATTCTCTTCTTCGTGCTGATCGACGGCTGGAATCTGCTGGTCGGCAGTCTGGTGCGCTCCTTCAACTGACCGGCCGCCGCGCCTATCTTCGCCCCATGTCTTTGCCCGCGTATACGCCAACAAGAAAACCCGCCGGATCGCTCCGGCGGGTTTTTCGTGACGATTGAAAAGCTCACTCGGCGCCGAACGGTGCCGTGCGCGGCGGCAGCGCCGCAATGTCCATGTGCTCGGGTGCAAGGCGCTGTTTGGCGCGCTCGGCCATGATTTCGTAGGCCTGCTCCAGATGATCGCAGAAACGTTCGGCGTCGAAGAGCGGCGCGATATAGCGCTTCTCTTTCAGATGCGCCTTGTATTCGGCGATCCGCCCGGGGTTCTCCGCCAGCTCGACGGCCATATCCTCATAGGCCTGGAGGTCGCTTGCGACGAGGTCGGGCAGGTCGATCGCCCTGAGCAGGCTCTCGCTGACGCGTGAGGCGAAGTTGGTGCCCTTGACGGTGAGGACCGGCAGACCGCCCCAGAGCTGCTCGGAGGTGGTTGTGTGGCCGTTGACGGGGAAGGTATCGATGCCGAGGTCGGCCGCCTGCTGACGGTCGATATGTTGTTCGTAGGGCGCGCGTGGGCAGAATATGATCCGCTTGGGCGAAATGCCCGCCGTCTGGAACTGCTTCAACAGGTTCGCCTGGTTGCGCGGCGTGTTCGCCATCAGCCAGAGCACGCTGGTCGGCGCCCGCTTGAGAATGCGGCACCAGCTGTCGATCGTCTCCGGCGTGATCTTGCGGTTGCCGTTGAACGAGGCGAAGATGAAGGCCTCTTCCGGCAGGCCGAGCTGCTCGCGGGTGACGGGGCGCGGCTTCGGGCGATGCATCGGGTCGTTCGGCTGATAACTCTCCGGAAGCCGGCAGAATTTCTCATGGTAGAAGGGCTTGGCCACCTCGGGCAATACCGAGTGGTCGCCGATGACGTAGTCGAGATCGATATTGACCGTGCTGCCGGGGAAACCGAGCCAGCCGACGTGTACGGGTGCCAGCGGCAGGTTGAAGGCTGTCGCGCGACTGCCGGAGGTATGGCCCTTCAGGTCGACCATGATGTCGATATTATGCTCGCGCACGACTGCCAGCACCGCCTGGTCGGAGAAGCCGTGAATGTCGACGATCCGGCCCCAGCGGCTGCGGTCGGTAACGTTGTGCTTCAGGTATTCCGGGCCGGTATGGCAGAACAGCGTCACCTCGAAGCGGTCCTTGTCGTGCAGTTCCAGGATGCGCTGCAGCAGCTTCATCGTCGCATGACGATCCCAGAAGTCCGACGACATGTAGCCGATCCGGATCTTGTCCGTCCATGTGTGCGGCTGGTTGCGGCGCAATGCCACCCGTTCCTGGTTGAGAGGCGTGGTGCCGATCGTGGCAAAGCGGTTGAAATCCTCGTTGCCGCACCAGTGCAGATGATAAAAGGGGTTGTCCTTGCGCAGGATCTCGACATCGCCCTTTGCGAGTGCAGCATCGATCACCGCCTGATGTTTGCTGGCCTCTTCGAACTCATTGAATTCGCGGGCGAAAACCAGATGCAGGAAGCGGAATGCGAGATTGCCTGGAAAGCGCTTGAAGAGGTTGCGCGAGAGGCTCTGATTGGTTGCGTCGTTCAGATCGTCGCTCAGCAGCAGGGCTGCCAGGCGCATGTGATCGGGATTGGCACTCTGTGACAGCACCGTCTTGAACGGGCGAATGATATCCCGCTGCTGGCGCTTCAGATAGATTGCGGTGATGATGAAGGCGAGTTCGGCGTCGTCCTGTGCCCTGGCGAGGTTTCGCATGGCAATCAGCAGAGCATCATCCTCGTTGCCGATCTCATAATGCAGCTTGGCGGCCTGTTTCTGGTACTCGTAGGCATTCGGTCCTTCGCAGTTGCCGGCCAGGCCATAGGCTTTCGCGGCATCGGCCTTGAAGCCGAGCTGCACGAGGTTCTTGGCCAGCAGCGCGTAGGTCTTGGCGTCCTGCTGGATATCCATGAGCTGGTTGAGCGTCGCCAAGGACTGTGTGTAGCGGCCCGCCTGGTAATCTTTGGATGCCGCAGAGAACGAAACTTTGCTGTTCAAAACCCAACTCCGTGAAGGAAATGTTCTGGCATGGCTGTCGATCGCCGACACGCGCACGAGCCGTCCTCTCCGAAAACGGATGGATCGATCCGATGATGCTATCCCGGCACCTGCCACATTGCCATGTGAAGCTTGCTTGAAACCGGTGCGCCTCCCGGAGACGCTTCCGTTCATGAGAGAAAATGGTTTCTTTCCCGGTACGTTAGCATGCGAAGGAATAGATTCAGCCGGCATTAACTATGCGATGTAAGGAGCCGGCGCGGACCCCCCATTTTTAAGAAGTTGGCAAGCATTGGCTGCGAGATTGCCCTGGACATGACGGGTTTGGGCCAAGCAAAAAAAGGCGCCGAGTAGCATGAAGCTGGTCCGTCATCGCCGGTATTATAGTCCGGTATGTCCTCCTTTTTGTATCTAGTTTCCAGGGGACAGATTTATGACAAGCATTAACACCAACACTTCCGCACAGGCCGCTCTGCAGACGCTGCGCAACGTCAACCAGAACCTCAACAGCACGCAGAACCACGTTTCGTCGGGTTACCGCGTGGAAAAGGCTTCTGACAACGCTGCTTACTGGTCGATCGCAACGACCATGCGTTCGGACAACAAAGCGCTTTCCGCCGTCTCCGACGCTCTCGGCGTAGGTGCTGCCAAGGTCGACACCGCTTACACCGCCATGGACAGCGCCATCGATGTCGTCGGCGACATCAAGGCCAAGTTGGTTGCCGCGACTGAAAACGGCGTCGACAAGGCCAAGGTCCAGGAAGAAATCGGTCAGCTGCAGGAACAGCTGAAGAGCATCGCTCAGTCGGCTTCCTTCAACGGTGAAAACTGGGTCGCCGGTGCTGACGGCACCAAGAGCGTCGTTTCCTCCTTCGTCCGCGATGGCTCCAACGCCGTTTCGGTCACCACGACCGACTACGTTCTCGATGACGGCTCTGCAGGCAACGTTCTGTTCGGCATGAGCAACGGCACGGTCGAAACCTCCACGGGTATCCTCGGGACCTCGAACGGCGCCACCGGTTCTGTCTACTCGATGGACATCACCAACTTCACCGCCGGCCAGATCCAGACGGCTCTGACCAACGTCGAAGCGGCTCTGAAGTCCATGACCAGCGCCGGCGCTGCTCTCGGCTCGCTCTCCAAGCGTATCGACAGCCAGGACAGCTTCGTGTCCGCTCTCAGCGACTCGATCGACTCCGGTGTCGGCCGTCTCGTTGACGCCAACATGGAAGAAGAATCGTCCAAGCTCAGCGCCCTGCAGACCCAGCAGCAGCTGGCGATCCAGTCGCTGTCGATCGCGAACTCCTCTTCGCAGAACATCCTGTCGCTCTTCCGCTAAGAGCGGCCGGCAAAGGCTTTCAAGTTTCGCGGCCGGGGTCATTCCCGGCCGCGAAATGTTTTAACATAAGGTTAATGAAAATCCTTCTAAGTGTCAGATATTTTTACGTTATTTCCATTTGGAATTTAGCTTTCCTTAACCATCTTGCTGTCTTCTAGGCCCATCGAAACGGCGAGTTAACCTTAACGAGAATGGTTAACAGGCATGATGCTGATCGCTGTGGGCCGGCCGAAAATCCGGAATGTCCCTTCTTAAAATCTGCCAACAAGGGGCAAACAAACTATGACGAGCATCAACACCAATAATGCTGCAATGGCAGCTCTCCAGACTCTCCGTGGCATCAACCAGGGTCTCCAGACGACCCAGGCTCACGTTTCGTCCGGTTATCGCGTCGGCCAGGCTTCCGACAATGCTGCTTACTGGTCGATCGCAACGACCATGCGTTCGGACAACAAGGCGCTTTCCGCCGTCTCCGACGCTCTCGGCCTCGGCGCCGCCAAGGTCGACACCGCTTACTCCGCCATGGACAGCGCCATCGATGTCGTCGGCGACATCAAGGCCAAGCTGGTTGCCGCCACTGAAAATGGCGTCGACAAGGCCAAGGTCCAGGAAGAAATCAGCCAGCTGCAGCAGCAGCTCCTGAGCGTCGCTCAGTCGGCTTCCTTCTCCGGCGAAAACTGGGTTGCAGGCGCTGACGGCACCAAGAACGTCGTTGCCTCCTTCGTCCGTGATGGCTCCAACGCTGTTTCGGTCGTGATGACCGACTACGTTCTCGACGACGGCTCTGCAGGCAACGTTCTGTTCGGCATGAGCGGCGGCGCGGTTGAAACCTCCACGGGTATCCTCGGTACGTCGAACGGTGCCACCGGTTCTGTCTACGCCATGGACATCACCACCTTCACCCTCGGCCAGATCCAGACGGCTCTGACCAACGTCGAAGCGGCTCTGAAGTCCATGACCAGCGCCGGCGCTGCTCTCGGCTCGATCTCCAAGCGCATCGAACTGCAGGAAAACTTCGTCTCCGCTCTCAGCGACTCGATCGACTCCGGTGTTGGCCGTCTCGTCGACGCCGACATGGAAGAAGAATCCTCCAAGCTCAGCGCTCTGCAGACCCAGCAGCAGCTGGCTGTCCAGTCGCTGTCGATCGCGAACTCTTCTTCGCAGACCATCCTCACGCTGTTCCGCGGCTAATAATCCGCAGACATATCGGCCCGCCGGTCGCCGGCGGGCACCTCGGAAACGAGCCGCGCTTCAATGGAGCGCGGCTTTTTTAATGTCTGTTAACGGTTGATTAACCATAATGCTGTTTTCTCAACTCAACGAGACGGCGGGTTAACCAAATTTAAGAATCGGTTAACAGGCATGAGGCTGGTCCCCGTTCCCGGTAGCTTTCCGGAATGTCCCTTTTTATCAACTGCCGACAAGGGGCAATCATTTCATGACCAGCATTTTGACGAACGTTGCGGCGATGGCCGCTCTTCAGACACTCCGCGGAATCAATGACGGCCTTGAGGCGACGCAGAACCGCGTATCGTCGGGTTACCGCGTCGAGAAAGCGTCCGACAACGCCGCCTACTGGTCGATCGCAACGACCATGCGTTCGGATAACAAGGCGCTCTCCGCCGTTTCCGACGCTCTGGGCCTCGGCGCCGCCAAGGTCGACACCGCTTACTCCGCCATGGACAGCGCGATCGACGTCATCAGCGAAATCAAGGCGAAGATCGTCGCCGCGACCGAAAAGGGCGTCGACAAGACCAAGGTCCAGGAAGAAATCGGCCAGCTGCAGCAGCAGCTGCTCAGCATCGCGCAATCGGCTTCCTTCTCCGGCGAAAACTGGGTCGCCGGCGCTGACGGCACCAAGAGCGTGGTTTCCACCTTCGTGCGTGACGGCAACGGCAATGTCTCGGTCAAGACGACGGACTACATCCTGAACTCGAGCTCCACGGGCAACGTCCTCTTCGGCATGGACTCGGTCGGCTCGATCGAGACGAGCTCCGGCATTATCGGCACATCATACGGTACGATCGGTTCGATCTACTCGATGGACATCAGCAGCTTCGGGTCGGTCGAGATCTCCATGGCCCTGACGTCGATCGAGGCCGGCTTGGACGCGATGACCAAGGCTGCATCGCAGCTCGGCTCGATTTCCACGCGCATCGAACTGCAGGAAAATTTCGTCGGCGCGCTCAGCGACTCGATCGACTCGGGCGTTGGCCGCCTCGTCGATGCCGACATGGAGGAAGAATCGAGTAAGCTGACTGCGTTGCAAACGCAGCAACAGCTGGCGATCCAGTCGCTGTCGATCGCCAACTCCAGCGCTCAGAACATCCTCACGCTGTTCCGCAGCTAAACCAGGCGCTGAAGCTGGACCGAATCTTGCGCCTTCGTCCGGCAGCAGGCAAAAAAACTACGAACCGCGCCCGAAACGGCGCGGTTCTTTCTTTCATATCAATGGCTTGGCTTCCGTGGCGATCGATCCGGCGCGTCCAGTGCTGCGCTCTTGCCCAACAGGTTGATATCGAGTTACCTTAACTTTCAGTTGATTTGCTTTTGCGACACGCCGGTAGAAACGCTACCGGAGGCATGACGCCACGTCAGTCGCCGCCGGCATTCCGGCCTGCCCCTTGACCTTAATCCGAGACCCTGTCGATGACCGTTAAGATTACCAGCGCGGCCGCGGTGAATGCGCTTGCGGTGCTGCGCAGCATCAACAAAGAAGCCAGCCAGACCCAGCAGCAAGTTTCCTCGGGCTACCGTATCGAGACGGCCGCCGACGATGCGTCCTACTGGTCGGTCGCGACCGTCATGCGTTCGGACAGCACCAATCTCGGGACGATCGGGGATGCGCTCGGTCTCGGAGCTGCCAAGGTGGACGCGACCTACACGGCGATGAATTCGGCGATCGATCTTATGGGCCAGATTCGCGCCAAGCTGGTTGCGGCAAGAGAGCCGGGCACCGACAAGGACAAGATCAATGCCGAGATCAGCGAATACAAGCAGCAGCTGCAGACAATCGTCGAATCGACTTCGTTTGCGGGTGAGAACTGGCTGCTAAACGGAAATACCACCGCGCCCCCGACATGGTCGGTCATCTCCAGCTTCGTGCGCGCTCCGACCGGCGAATATCAGGCCCGGACCATCGATTTCCCGTCGTCGCAGACCATCCTCGTCGACAAGAACAATGCCAGCGGCGGCCTGTTCACCAAGGCGGTCGATGCCAATGCGATCAACAACAGCGGCGCGACGGCGCGCAACTACTACCTGCTGAACGCCAACTCGACGACACCGGCGGCAGGAACGGAAATTGCCATCGGCAAGAATACGACCGATGCGCAACTGACCGACATGCTTGATGTGACCGACTCGCTGCTTGCCTCGCTGACGACGACAGCCGCATCCATCGGCGTGATGAAGACGCGCATCGACGATCAGATAGACTATACGGCCGATCTCTCCGATTCGATCGACAAGAGCGTCGGTGCGCTCGTCGATACCGATATGGACGAGGCTTCGATCCGGCAGAAGGCGATCGAAACCCAGAAGCAGATGGCCGTTGAAGCAATCTCGATCCTCAACACGGCTTCAAGCAAGATTCTGATCCTGCTGGAATAAAGGTGGGCGCGATCGCGGATGGCGGCGTCATTCATCCTCGCGCAAGTTTGACTTCCTAGTTTCCGGCATGAAGGCATCGTCCGAAATTCGTGCCGGCGCAAGGTGAAGCCCTTGCCCGTTCGAAGCGACATGCCGGTGCGCAAGTCGTTTTGAGCGGGGGTGGATATGCTGCATGCCTCCCGAATGCTGGATGGTTTTTTATGAGCATTACGCTTTCCCGGTATTTGAAGGATTTCGGTGAACCGGAACCGTCAGCGCCGATCATCGAGATGGACGATTTCGGCGGCGACGGTTTTCCCGAAATGCCGAGCGAACCGGCGATCGACGTCGAGGCGGAGCGCCGCGATGCCTATGCGGAAGGTCATGCCGCAGCGACCGCGGATTTGACCGAGAAATACGAACGCGAGGCGCAGACGCTGGCCGAGATTCACGCGCGGGAGCTCGAGGAGCTGAAGCTTCGCTACGAAGTTGAGGCGGCAGCGATCATTGCCTCCCGCGTCCGCGATATCGCCGAAGAGGTCGCGCAGCTGGTGAGTGCCGGCGCCGCTATCGCCATTGCGCCCGTGATGACCGAAGCACTTGCCGCCAAGGCCGCCGAAAGCCTCGCCGTCCTGCTGCGCGACGCGATCCTCGAGGGTGCAGCCGGACCGATCGTCGTGCGCGGACCGACCCGGCTTTTCGATCTATTGAAGGCCGAACTCGGTGAACATGCCGGCGCGGTTCGACACTTTGAGACTGACGATATCGATCTTGCCGTCGAAATCGGCGAATCCGTCATCGTTACCCGTATGTCCGCCTGGGCAGCCAGCTTGAAGAAAGTTCTCGAATGAGCGAAGGCGAAAACCACCACCACGGCAAGAACGAGATCATCATCGTCAAAAGACATGGCGGCGGTGATCACGATGGCTCCCATGGCGGTGCGTGGAAAATTGCCTATGCCGACTTCATGACGGCGATGATGGCGTTCTTCCTGGTCATGTGGCTGGTCAATGCCGCCAACGAAGAGACCAAGGCCTCGGTCGCGACCTATTTCAATCCGATCAAGCTCTCCGACGAAAAGCCGACCGAAAAGGGACTGAAGAAGCCCGTCGACAACGCGGAGGGCGAGGAGAAGCAGGAGAAGTCGAAGCAGAAGGAAGAAAATCCCAACGACGGCAAGGCCTCGGCGGATGGCGACGACCAGACATCGACATCAGGCGACCAGACCAATTATTCCGAGGCCGATTTCTTCGAAAATCCCTACTCGGTTCTGGCCGAAATTGCGCAGGAAGTCGGCCAGCAGGCCAATGTCAGCGCCAAGGGTGATGGTGGCGCCGCCGATTCCGGCCCTGCCACCGGCGCCGATGGCGGCGAGGCCTATCGTGACCCCTTCGATCCGGATTTCTGGACGAAGCAGGTCGAGGTCACGACAGCCGGCAAGTCCGCGCCTCAGGGCAAGACCGACGAGCAGCCGGCCGAGAGCGGCACAACCGAGGTCGCCAAGGTCGAGGATATGAAGCCGATCCCGCTGACCACCGATCAGAAGGCCGCTCAAGAACCCAAGGAGACCAAGGGCGCGGCCGATAAGGACGGCAAGGCGCCGGACGACAAGAAGGCTGGCGACAAGAAGGCTGAGGACAAGAAGGCCGAAGCGCAAAAGGACGCCGATCGCCAGAAGGATGCGGACAAGAGCGCGGCCCAGACCGAGCAACAGCAGCAGAAAGAAGCAGAGCAGTTGCAGGCTGAGATCGCCCGGCAGATCGGTGGCGTTGCCGGCAAGCTTGCCGAAGGCCTGACCGTGACGGCATCCGAAGGTGGATTGCTAGTCAGTATCTCCGACCAGAACGACGACTCGATGTTCAATATCGGTTCCGCGGTTCCCCGCCAGGAGATGGTGCTCGCCATGGAAAAGATCGGCGCGATCCTGAAGGAGCGGGGTGGCGCAGTCGCCATCCGCGGCCACACAGACGGACGTCCGTATAAGGGCACGCAGAACGAGAACTGGCGGCTTTCGATGGATCGCGCCCAGAGCGCCTATTACATGCTCGTGCGCGGCGGGCTCGACGAAAAACGCATTACTCAGGTCTCGGGCTTTGCCGACCGCCGGCTGAAGCTGCCCTCCGACCCGTTCAACGCGACCAATCGCCGGATCGAGATCCTGGTGCAGGCGGATCGAGGATAACAGGATGGCGTGTCGGCAGCATCGCTATGTCGGATTTTTGGCGCTGAGCCTGGCGATGCTTTCGCCGGCTGCAGGCAAGGCGCAGGATCCGGATGATCTTGCGCCGTACAAGATGCTGCGATCGCTGCAGTTCGTACAGGATTCCGTCGTCGCCGGCGATCATTCGGCCGGTGAGATGCAACGCTTCATGCTGGGTACGATCGACGAGCGGCTGCGCACCGTCGACACGTCGGTCTTCGATGACGACCGCAATGTCGATGCAGCGCTGATTTACGCGATGAGCGGCGGCAATCCGCAGACCCTCGAATATCTGATCGCCCACGACGTCAACGGCTATTTCGACAACCGTGTCACCGATGTGCTCAGAAAATATCTGAGCGGCAAGGGGTTGCTCGTCGCCAAGACGCTGGAGGAGACGGCCAGGGAATACCGCGACAAGAAGATTGGCCCCTACCTCGCATTGATCGGCGGCAACGTGCTGATCGCGACGAAGCCGACAGACGCGCTGGATCTCTACGACCAGGCGCGCCTTGCAGCACCCGGTACGATCGTCGAGGAAGCGGCGTTGCGCCGCTCCGTCGCCATCTGCCTCGACAAGGGGATGCTCGACAGGGGCATGGCCTATTCGCAGCGCTATGTCAGGCGTTTCCTGCATTCGCCCTATGCCAGCCAGTTCGCCGATCTTTTCGTCACGCTTGTCGTCGGCCACGATCACGCCGTGAAGCCGCAGGAAGTCATCGATATCCTGTCCTTCATGGATGCGCCGCGTCAGCGTGAGGTCTATCTGCGCATCGCCCGCGCTGCCGCGATTGCGGGTAAGCCGGAGCTGGCCCACATGGCGGTCGCGCGTGTGCAGTCGCTTGGCGCCGGCACCGACAATGCCTTTGGTCCGCTGGCAGATTTTTATGGCGGCATGGCCGGGCTTCCCACAGAGGATATCGACCGGGCGGCGAAGAATGTCAGCGGCATCGCCGGCAACGCGCTTTCGCCGCGGGATCAGGCGCTGCAGGAGGCGGCGCGATCGGTTGCCGAGCAGATCCTGCGCGCTCCCGACCCGGCAAGCCTGATGCAAGCCTCGGACCCTAACACTTCCAATCAAGAAATCACTTCTGAAAAGGCTGCGGCTATAGCTCCGCAACCGGGAGCGCCAGGCGCGCTTCCCGAACCTGTTCCGGGAGGTGTGGCATCGACTGGCCAGAGCCAGGGTACCGACCCCTCATTCAACGCATTTGTGACGACCAATCGGTCCAAGCTCGACGAGATCGACGGTCTTCTGGCGCAGGAAGGCAACGAACAATGATGGATATGAGCGTCTTGGGCGGAGCCGCCGGTGCGGAAACCGCCGCGGCTGCGAAATCTGCACGGCCGATGGGCAAGGACGATGCCGCTGGCCAGAAGAACGGCTTCTCCGATGCGCTTGCCAAGGCAAGCAACGGCGCCGTCTATGACGACGCCGACGATCCGCAGCCGGATCAGGGTGCGGTTGCCGATGCCGGCGCCGAGCACGTAGCGCGGACCCTCCGCAGCCGCGGCGGCGCAAAGCCGTTGATCGACCTCGGCGACGCCGCGTTGAAGGCGCAGGCTGAAGTGCAGCCGGAAACGATCGCCAATGCCGCAAAAGCCGCGGCAAAGCCCGGAAAGGCGGCGGTCAAGATGCCAGCGGATCTCGCCTTCGGCAAGCTCGACGCGAAGGACCGCTCGGCCGAAGAGGTCGTTCAGGCGGCCAAAGGCGGAAAGCACGCCAAAGCCGATGCGTTGCAAACCGATACGGACCAGGACAGCGACGATGACGACGGCGGTATCTCCGATGTCCTCGGCCTGCTGAAGCAGGATCCTGCCGACGCCGCGGTCGCTTTGCAGGCGGCAGCAGGCGCCCATCACGCGTCCGCCCAAGCCGATGAAGTCAAGACCGCCGGCAAGAAGATCGAGGGCACCAACGCCAAGGCAGGCGGCCATGCGTCCGACGCCCTGGCGGCCGTTAGCGGCAGCGTCGACAGCGGCAAGGCGGATGAGGTGAAGGTTCCCGGATCGGAGAATGCCGAAGCCGCCGACGGCAGGACGTTCAGAATCAGCCGCGCCGATGGCCGTGGCGTGTCGATGGACGTTCACCTCGGCACCGACCAGGCCGGGCAGAAGGACGGCGCGAAGAAGGCCGATGTCGAAAACGTTTCGGTCCTTGAATCGCGCCGTTATATCGGCCTGATGCAGAATTCGAATTCTGCCGCCGTAACCGCCGCTCTCTCAGGCGATTCCGAATGGGCGCGCGCCATGGAGCCGAGCTCGGCACTCTCCAATGCGGCGGAATGGACGAGCACCGGCAAGGTGGTCAACACGCTGAAGATCCAGATGAACCCGCTCGATCTCGGCATGGTGACGGCGACCATGCGCCTGTCCGGCGACGCCCTGAACGTCGACCTCAAGGTCGAAACCGGCGCGGCCTATCGTCAGATGAAGGAAGATCACGGCAAGATTCTCGAAGCTCTGCGCAGCCAGGGTTATGCCGTCGACAACGTCACCATCAGCATGGCGCCGGTCGAGCGGAGCGACGCCGGCAACCAGGCAGGCAGCCAAGGCCAGGCCTCCCAGCAGCAGTCGCTCGCCCAGCAGGGGCAGGGCGGCGAGGCGCGCGAGCGCCACAATCAGACGGCACAGCGGACGGACGGAGGCTTCAATGGTGCAGGTGAGACCGGTATTGAAGACGTTTCTGCTGGCCGCAGCGGCGGCGCTGGCGGCGTTTACCTCTGAGGCGAAAGCCTCGACCGGCGCCTGCGAACGTGAGATCCAGTCGGCAGCTGCCAAATACGGCATCCCCGAAGGCATCCTCTATTCGGTCGGCCTGACGGAGACCGGCCGCAAGGGCTCGCTCTATCCCTATGCCATGAACGTCGAAGGCAAGGCGATCTTTCCGCCCTCCGAGCAGGACGCCATGCGGCAGTTCGATGTCGCCCGCAGCAGCGGCGCCAAGCTCATCGACATCGGCTGCATGCAGATCAACCACTACTATCATGGCGAAAATTTCGGCTCGGCCGAGGACATGTTCGACCCTCATCGCAACGTCGAGTATGCGGCAAAATTCCTCCGCAACCTCCATGATCGTCACGAGACATGGACGATGGCGGTAGCCAGATACCATGCTGGACCCAACAACGACCCCGCGCAGAAGCAATATGTCTGCCGCGTCATCGCCAATCTGGTCGCCACGGGCTACGGCAAGTGGACTCCTAATGCGAGTAACTTTTGCCGAAATTGATTCAACCAAAGATGGAAGAGGCATATTGTGACGAAACTGTGTCACAATATGGCAGGAATCCGGCACGAATCCCCTACGCAAGTCATAATTAAGGGACTGTTAACTTTTCCACGAAATTTTGGTGTGCATAAACAGCCAGACCCACTAGATATAGATCAAATCGCCACCCGGATCTTAATCAATTATTAGTTTCTGCCATTAACTTTAACGAGTTGTCGCCGATTCGTGCGATTCGTACCCATAGATCATCGAAGTGCCACACTGATTCGGAGGCGGACGAATGATCGTCGTGGTTGATGAGCGTGAGCTCGTGAAAGATGGATACACATCTCTGTTTGGCCGTGAGGGCATTCCCTCCACCGGCTTTGATCCAACCGAATTCGGCGAATGGGTACAAACCGCCGCCGATTCCGACATAGCGGCAGTCGAGGCCTTCCTGATCGGTCAGGGCCAGCGCAACTACGAACTGCCCCGGGCGATCCGGGACCGGTCGATGGCGCCGGTGATTGCGGTCAGCGACCAGCACTCGCTCGAAAACACTCTTGCGCTGTTCGATTGCGGCGTCGACGACGTGGTGCGCAAACCGGTTCATCCGCGCGAAATCCTGGCAAGGGCGGCGGCAATCCGGCGCCGGCTGAAGGCGATCGCCAATTACACCGAAATCGGTGGGATCCGCGTCTTCTCGGACGGTCGTGACCCGGAGATCAACGGCGAAGTCTTTGCGCTTCCCCGGCGCGAGCGCCGCATCCTCGAATATTTGATCGCCAATCGCGGTCGCCGGGTCACCAAGACCCAGATCTTCAACGCCATCTACGGCATCTTCGATGAAGAGGTCGAAGAGAACGTCGTCGAAAGCCACATCTCGAAGCTGCGCAAGAAGCTGCGCAAAAAGCTCGGCGTCGATCCGGTCGATTCCAAGCGCTTCCTTGGCTACTGCATCGATTGGGCCTGATTTTCCGGCCGGGCGGCGGCGCCCGGCTGAACCTCGATATTAGCCTCGCAGTGCGCCATGACAGACAGCTTCACGCAAGGCCCGACAAATACTCTCGAGTTTAACAGGTAAAACGAGGTTTTCAGATGAGCATTTTCGGCAGCATGAAGACGGCAGTATCGGGAATGAATGCGCAGGCGAACCGCCTCAGCACCGTCGCCGACAACATCGCCAACGTGAACACCACCGGCTACAAGGCCGTGTCGACGAGCTTCTCGTCGCTGGTCCTGCCTTCCTCGGGCGGCAACTACAATTCCGGCGGCGTTCAGAGCTCGGTCCGCCAAGCCGTCTCCGACCAGGGCGACATCTCCTACACCACCTCGGGCACCGACCTCGCGATTTCGGGCGACGGCTTCTTCATCGTGCAGGGTGCCGACGGCACACCGGTTCTGACTCGCGCCGGCGATTTCACCAAGGACGACGAAGGCAACCTCGTCAATGCCGCCGGCTTCCAGCTGATGGGTTATTCCTACGACTCCGGCTCTCCCGCCGTCGTCGTCAACGGTTTCGATGGCCTCGTTCCCGTCAACGTCAGCCAGGATGGCCTGACCGCCATCGCCTCGACCTCAGGTGTCTTCAAGGGCAATCTCGATTCTAACGCCAAGATCCCGGTCGCTCCTGCGACGGCGCCGAGCGCCAACGCCGCCACCACGACGACCGACACCAAGAAGGTCTCGATGGTCGCCTACGACCGTCTCGGCAACAAGGTGATGTACGACTTCTATTTCACGAAGACCGCGGTCGCCGCAGCGCCGCCGCCGGCACCTCCCGCTACTGCAGCCACCTGGGAAGTGGCGATGTACCGCAACGCCAATGCGGCGGTGGGCGGCACGACATCCTTCCCTTACACAGCCGGCGGCGCAGTCGGGAACGGAACGCTCACTTTCGACTCGAACGGCAAGATGACCTCGACCGGCGCCGTTAACATCACCGATGGCGTGACCGGCCAAACGATCGCCATGGATTTCTCCGGATTGACGCAGCTAGGCGCCGACTTCTCTGGCACCGGAACACCGAACGGCCAGGCGGCGACCCCGGTCAAGGACGTCACGATCGACGGCGATGGCATCGTCTATGCCAAGTATGAAGACGGCAGCACGAAGCCGCTCTATCGCATCCCCCTCGCCAACGTCGCGAGCCCTGACAAGCTGACGCTGATGAGCGGCAACGTCTACAGCGCCAACGGCCAGTCGGGTGTCACTGTCACCGGCTTCCCTCAGACCAACGGCCTCGGCACGATCAAGTCGGGCGCTCTCGAAGGTTCGAACGTCGACCTCGCCGGCGAGCTGACCGAGATGATCGAATCCCAACGCAGCTATACCGCCAATTCCAAGGTCTTCCAGACGGGTTCCGACATTATGGACGTTCTCGTCAACCTCAAGAGATAAGTAGGGTAACGGGTAAGCCATGTCGCTCACATCCGCACTTAATACCGCGCAGAACATATTCAACAATACCGGCACGCAAAGCAGTGTCGTATCGAACAATATCTCGAACGCGGGCAACAAAGATTACGTGCGCCGGCAGGCGATGCTCACCACGTCCTTGAACGGCGCGCAGGTCGTCAAGATCGACCGGGCACAGGAAGACGCCCTGCTGCGCCAATATCTGAAGACCTCCTCGCAGGACAGCGCCCAGCAGGCATTGCTGGGCGGTCTCGAAGACCTCAAGTCGATCGTGGGTGGCAACGACTACGAAACGTCGCCATCGACCTATCTCGGTGTTTTCCAGCAGAAGCTTCAGGCCTTCCGCACGACGCCGGGCAGCACGGTTGCCGCCCAGGGCGCCATCACCGCAGCCCAGGATGTCGCCAACTCGCTGAACAATGCCTCGCAATCCGTGCAGGACGTCCGCGCCACCGCCGACAAGCAGATCGCCACCGACGTCGATACGCTGAATACGCTGCTCAGCCAGTTCGAGAAGGCGAACAACGCGGTGAAGACCGCCACGGCTTCGGGGACGGATGCCTCGGGCGCGCTCGATGAACGCGAGAAGGCTCTCAAGCAGATTTCGAAGATCGTCGGCGTCAACGCGACGACGCGCGACAACAACGACATGGTGCTGAGCACCTCCGACGGGACCATCCTCTTCGAGACAATCCCGCGCAAGGTGACATTCAAGTCTCAGGATGTCTACAACGCCACCATCACCGGCAATTCGGTCTATATCGACGGTGTCGCGCTTGCGCGCGGTAGCGGATCGACGACGACGGCGCAGGGGAGCCTCCAGTCGCTCCTGCAGGTCCGCGACGAGATCGCCCCGAACTTCCAGAAGCAGCTCGACGAAGTCGCCCGCGGCCTGGTGTCGCTCTTCAAGGAGCAGAACACGGCGGCCGGCCCGGCCTATGTGCCAGGTCTCTTCACCTGGAGCGGCGGCGCGGTCGATACCGGCGGTACCGCGATTGCCGGCATGGCCTCGACCATCACCGTCAGCAGCCGCGTCATCACCTCGCAGGGCGGCGATCCGATGCGGCTGCGCGATGGCGGCATCAACGCCACGGGCCTTGTCCTGAATCCCACAGGCCTCAGCGGTTATACGACTGAGCTCGACCGTCTCTATACGGCGCTGGGCTCCGACATCGATTTCGACCCGGCTGCGGGAGCGGCGGTCGGTTTCGACGCCACGACCGGCATCGATTCCAACGTCAGCATCATGGAATATGCCACCAATTCCCTCGGCTGGCTCGAGCAATACCGCAGCAACGCCACGACGGCGGCGGAAAACAGCTCGGCGGCGCTGTCGCGGTCCGATGAAGCCTATTCCAATGAGACCGGCGTCAACCTCGACGAGGAACTGACGCTGCTCCTTGACATAGAGCAGTCCTACAAGGCGGCGACCAAGATCCTGAATGCCGTCGATGAAATGCTGAAGTCATTGCTGGATATTGCGAGTTAAGCCATGAAGAGCTCATTTATTTCAAGTTCGGCCATTCAGAACGCGATGCGACTGACGATCCGTCAGGCGCAGAACCAGATGACCAAGGCGACGATGGAGGCAACGACCGGAGTCTATGCGGATATTGGCGTCTCGCTCGGCGGCAATGCCGCGAGAAGCGTCGACTTCAGCCGCGAAACCGACCGGATCGACTCGATCAAAGCAAGCAATTCGCTCGTCACCGCCCGCATGGAATCCTCGCAGCTCGGTCTTTCCAAGATGAAGGATGTCGGCGACGGTCTGGTTTCGAAGCTGACGGCGCTGCAGGGCAGCCACGATCCCGGCAGCGTCACCGTCGCCATCCAGTCGGCGACCAGCGCGCTCTCCACCATGATGGACACCGCCAATACCATGGTGAACGGCGAATACCTGTTCTCCGGCATCAACACCGATGTGCAGCCGCTGACCGACAAGACGACGGCGACGAGTGCGGCCATCGTCACGGCACTGAATACCTATGCTGGTGCTCTCGTCCCGCCGAAGGCGGTCAGCGCTCTCACCGGCGCCGAGATGGAAACCTTCATCACGACGACGGTGGAGCCGATGTTCAGCCAGGCAAACTGGACCAATGCGACGACCGGCTGGTCGCAGGCATCGAGCCAGAACATGACGAGCCGCATCAGCAATTCCGAAGTGATCGAATCCTCGACCAACGCCAACTCCGAAGGCATGCGCTACATGGCGCTCGCCTCGGTGATGACCTCGGCGCTGCTCGGCCAGAACCTCAGCAGTGATGCGATGAGCACGGTGTCGAAGCAGGCGATCACCTACACGACGAAGGCGACCAGCGGCCTCGTGACGCAGGCAAGCCAGCTCGGCCTTTCCCAGGAGCGCGTCAAGAAGTCCAACGACGCCCTCGACGCCCAGTCGAACATCATCAAGAACAAGCTCGTTGATCTCCAGGGCGTCGATCCCTACGAGGCCTCGACCCTCGTCAAGACTTTGGAAACGCAGCTTGAAACGGCTTACACGATTGTCTCGAAAATCCAGCAGTTGAGTCTCGTAAACTACCTTTGATGATCAAAGGCGCGCAAGACTAAGAAGGATGCATGAATGTATCAGTTCTCTTATGCCGAAGTCATGCAGGACTCGGTGGCCGACGCGAAAGAGCGGGAATGGCAGGTCCTTGACCGCTCCATAGACCTGCTGTCGCTGGCGCGCGAAAAGGACAAATACGGCCGGGAAGCCATCGAAGCCCTGTTTTATACGCGCCGGGTCTGGGTCAGCTTCATCGAGGATCTGAAACATCCCGACAACCAGCTGGAGATCGAGCTCAGGGCCAACCTCATCTCGATCGCGATCTGGATATTGAAGGAATGCGACAGGATCCGAAAACGTCTGTCGAATAATTACCAGGGCATCATCGACGTTACCACCATCATCAGGGATGGACTTAAATGAAAAGTACACTTCGCATTTCTCTGAAAGCCGGAGAAAGAATCTTCATCAACGGCGCCGTCCTGCGTGTCGACCGCAAGGTCGCGCTGGAATTCCTGAATGATGTGACGTTCCTTCTCGAAAACCACGTCCTCCAGCCGGAAGGCGCCACCACGCCGCTGCGTCAGCTCTATTTCATCGCGCAGATGATCCTGATCAATCCCGAGGGCAAGGACCACTCGACGGCGATGTTCCGCAAGTCGATCACCATGCTGCTCAGTTGCTTCAAGAACGAGGAAATCCTCGCCGAACTGAAGCGCATCGATGCACTCGTCTCGACCGGCCGCGCTTTCGACGCGCTGAAGGCGATCCGCGGCCTCTACGCGATCGAAGACAATATCCTCAACAACCACGAAATGCCGCCGACGATGGTCGAGCAGATTCGCAGGGAGATTGCACCATGGCGGTAGATGCAACATCAGGCGTGACCACTTCGACATCGAACTCGACGAGTTCGGCCCAGAAGAAGGCGACGCTGAACTACGACAATTTCCTTCAGCTGCTCATCGCGCAGATGAAAAATCAGGATCCGACCGATCCGGTCGATGCCAGCGAGCAGATGTCGCAGCTGGCAAGCTTCTCGCAGGTCGAGCAGACGATCCAGACCAACACCAAGCTGGATACACTTCTGTCGAGCTCGAGCCTCACCCAGGCAAGCAGCTACGTCGGAAAATACATGGAAAGCGCCGACGGTACTGTCAAAGGCATCGTCGATTCCGTCAAAGTTTATTCCGACGGCATCATTGCGACGACCAAGGATGGGGGTAAGATACTCGTGCAGGCGGGAATCACTGTTGCCGACAAGGCGCCGACGACCACGACCAGCGATACCTGATACCGCGGCGCCGACGCGCCGGGTGATACCAACCAATAGCGGCCCGGCCACGGCGGGGCTGCTTCGAGGCGATATGAGGTTGCCTTCAGATGAATGAAGCTGATGCATTGGATCTGTTCCAGGCGGCGATCTGGACTGTCCTGATTTCCTCCGGTCCCGCCGTTCTCGCCGCGATGGTGGTGGGTCTCGTCATTGCCTTGATCCAGGCGCTGACCCAGGTGCAGGAAGCGACACTGACCTTCGTGCCGAAGATCGTTGCCGTGCTGGTCGTGGTCGGTGTCACAGCGCCCTTCGTCGGCTCGCAGATCTCGATTTTCACCAATCTGGTTTTCTCGCGCATACAGTCGGGCTTCTGAGCCACCTTCGCGCAAGCTTCGCCATTTAATTCTCGATCCGAATTGGCGGACCTTATGTCCGCTCCTCTCATGAAGAGACGGTATCGTTATGGCGCAACCACCTGCACTCCCCCTTCCGAAAGTCGTCCCGAGTCTGCGCGACGTCGGTTTCGCCCTCGGCATCATCGGCATCATCTGCATTCTCTTCCTGCCGATCCCGCCGTTCCTGATCGATATGGGGCTGGCCTTCTCGATCGCCTTCTCGGTGCTGATCCTGATGGTTGCACTGTGGATCCAGAAACCGCTCGATTTCTCGTCTTTCCCGACCATTCTGCTGATCGCGACGATGACCCGGCTGGCGCTGAACATCGCGACAACGCGCGTCATCCTGTCCCACGGCAATGAAGGTCACGATGCAGCCGGCGGCGTCATCGCCGGTTTCGCAAGCCTGGTGATGTCCGGCGACTTCGTCATCGGTCTGATCGTCTTCCTGATCCTCATCACCATCAACTTCATCGTCATCACCAAGGGCGCCACGCGTATCGCCGAAGTCGGCGCGCGTTTCACCCTCGATGCCATCCCGGGCAAGCAGATGTCGATCGACGCCGATCTTTCGGCCGGCATCATCGACGAGAAGGAAGCCCAACGCCGGCGCAGAGAGCTCGAAGAGGAAAGCTCCTTCTTCGGGGCGATGGACGGTGCCTCGAAATTCGTCCGCGGCGATGCCGTTGCCGGCCTGATCATCACCGCCATCAACGTCTTCGGCGGCATCATCATCGGCTACTTCCGCCACGGCATGCCGATCGGCGAGGCGGCCGACGTCTTCGTCAAGCTCTCCGTCGGCGACGGCCTCGTCTCGCAGATGCCGGCCCTCATCGTCTCGCTCGCCGCCGGTCTTCTCGTCTCGCGCGGCGGCACCACCGGCTCCACCGACCAGGCTGTCGTCAACCAGTTGAGCGGTTACCCCCGCGCGCTCTCGGTCTCCGCCGTGCTGATGTTCGTGCTCGCCCTGATGCCGGGCCTGCCCTTTGTCCCCTTCGTGATCCTCGGCAGCCTTCTTGCCTTCGGCGCCTGGTTCATTCCGCGTCAGGTCGAGGCTGAAAACAGGCTTCGCCGCGAGCAGGAGGAAAAAAAGGTCGTCCAGAGCAAGGAGCTGGAAAAGGATTCGGTCAAGTCGGTGCTGCGGACCTCCGAGATCGAGCTCGCGCTCGGCAAGATGGTCTCGACACGCCTGCTCGGCGCCCACCAGGAGCTCGCCTTCCGCGTCGGCAAGATGCGCAAGAAGTTCGCCACGCAATACGGTTTCGTCGTGCCCGAGATCAAGGTCACCGACGATATCGCCATCGCCGAGAAGTCCTACCAGATCCGCATCCACGGCACGACGGTCGCCTCCAACCTGCTGCGCGTCGGCGAAGTCCTGGTTGTCACCGGCGCCGGCCGCCGGCCGAGCATCCCCGGCGACGAGATCCGCGAACCCGCCTTCGGCATGCCTGCCGTGTCGATCCTCGAAAACTTTGCCGACGATCTGAAACGCGAAGGCTTCCAGCCGATCGACAACGTCTCCGTCGTGCTCACCCATATGAGCGAGGTCATCCGCAACAACCTGCCGCAGCTTCTGTCCTACAAGGACGTCAAGGTGCTGATCGATCGCCTCGATCCCGAATACAAGAAGCTCGCCGACGAGATCTGCTCGTCGCACATGTCTTATTCGGGCCTGCAGGCGGTGCTCAAGCTCCTGCTTGCCGAACGTGTCTCGATCCGCAACCTGCACCTCATTCTCGAAGCGGTGGCCGAGCTCGCCCCGCATGTCAGGAAGACCGAGCAGATCGTCGAGCATGTCCGCATCCGCATGGCCCAGCAGCTCTGCGGCGACCTTGCCGACAACGGCGTGCTGCGCGTGCTGAGACTCGGCAGCAAATGGGATCTGGCTTTCCACCAGGCCCTGAAGCGCGACGCCAAGGGCGAGGTGATCGAATTCGACATCGACCCGCGCAGCCTGGAAGAATTCAGCGAGCAGGCCACCAAAGTTATCCGTGAGTTCATGGATCGCGGCCTGCCATTCGCCCTTGTCACGTCGCCGGAAACACGCTCCTATGTGCGCATGATCATCGAACGGCTGTTCGCCACGCTCCCGGTCCTGTCGCATGTCGAACTGGCCAAGGGCATCGAGATAAAGATTTTGGGCTCTATTTCATGATAACAGACCCGCAAGGGACCGTTCTCGCGCTGTTTCTGGTTTTCTGCCGGATCGGTGGCTGTGTGCTGGCTCTTCCGGGTTTTTCCTCGGCGCGCGTGCCCGACCAGTTGCGCGTCTTCATCGCCGGGGCGCTGTCGATTGCCGTCATGCCGCTGCTCTGGGACACTGTCTATCCCGCCGTTCACACCAGTTCCGGGACCTATATCGGCCTGATTTTCAGCGAATCGCTGATCGGCGTGATGTACGGCATGCTGGCGCGGATTTACACCCTCGGCATGCAGTTCGCCGCGACGATCCTTGCCACGATGGTCGGCTATACCCAGCCGGGGTCGGCAGACATCATCGAAGACACGCCGGAGAGCAGTCTGTCCGGCTTCATCACCTTTGCCGGCATCATGATTCTCTTCATCATGGATTTCCATCACATCGTCTTCCGAGCGCTGATGGATTCCTACACCACCATGCCCTTCGGCGGCCTGATGCAGATGCGCGCGACGCTGATCTCCTTTACCGATACGCTGGAGCAGACCACCTACATCATGCTGCGGCTGTCGAGCCCGTTTTTGATCTACGGCCTGATCTTCAACGTCTCGATCGGCTTCATCAACAAGCTGGCGCCGCAGATCCCGGTCTACTTCATCTCCACACCCTACCTGCTGATGGGCGGGCTATTCCTGATCTATTTCTCGATTGCGGCGTTGGTCAGCCAGTTCGGCCAGTCCTTCGGCTCGATCTATATCGGGCGATGAGGCTGTCATGGTCGAGAAGAACCGTTCCCAGAAGCTCAAGCGACTGCTCTCGGTGCAGCGGCATATCGAAAGGATGGCCGAGAACGATCTGGCCGAAACCAGCCGCCAACGTGTCGAAGTCAATGTGGCGATGGACGACGTCATCCTCGCGCTCGGCTCGATGGATCCCGTCCACCATGCCTTCTCGCAGAATTACGCCGACCGATTCGGCAGGCTCTCCATCAAGGACAAGCAGCTGACCGGCATGCAGGAGGTCCACGAGATGCGGCTGGCGCGCGAGCGCGCCAAGGGCGACCGTTTCGAAGAAGGCATGAAGGAGGCCCTTGAGGCCGAGCGCCGCGAGGCCGACGACAATGCCGTCTATGATGTCATCGATCAGCAATTCGCAACGCCAGCCTCCAGCAAGCTTCGAAACCCATAGTCGTTACGATCTTAATTTAGAGGATTGTAACGTGGCTATTTCGCCCCCCAGTGATCTGGTCCTGGACGTTGTCAAAGCTGCCGACCCCATGGAGGTTCAGGCGGCCCAGGAAAAATTGAAGGCAAATCGTGCGGCCTTTGCCGCAACGAGCCTCGCCGAGAACGGCAAGGGCTTCTCCAATACGGTCGATGTTCTCGACCATATCGGCGAGAAGAGCGGCCTCAACAACATCCAGAACCGTGCCAAGGCTGAGGAAGTGCCGGAAAGCTACCGGAAATTCGAGGCTATGGTTCTGCAGAATTTCGTCAAGTCCATGCTGCCGAGCGAAAGCGAGGAGGTCTACGGCAAGGGCGCGACCGGCGATATCTGGAAAGGCATGATGGCCGAGCAGCTCGGCAACACCATGGCCAAGGGTGATGGCATCGGCATCGCCAAGCAGATGTACAGCGAGCAGCTGCGCCGGCAGGAAGGCAAGGTCGTCAATGCCTCGACCGATGATCATGACCGCAACACCGCGATCAGCATGATCGACGACTTCCAGCGCAAGACCTTTGGCACGCCGACGGCCGACGCCAAGACCGATAGAACCGGATGATTTTAGGCCCGTTGGCCTAATCTGAATCCTGTTCTCACTCAAATAGTTAGAGCACGATGTCGTGCGAATGCCGCGCATTCTTTTCGGCATCACGCTCCAAGCGACGCATAACCGAGGGTACAATGGAAATAGTTTCGAACGAATACAGGATCAAATCCGTTCTCGGACGCCTCGAAATGATCATCGACAATGAGAACACCCGGATCGGCAGCGATCCGCAGTTCGATCTCAAGGTCTCCAATGCGCATAAGAGCCGCTGCCTCTACGAGCTGTCGATGCTCTTCCGCGACACCGATCCAGCCGAGCTTGCCGCTGCCCATCTCGATCAGCTGCATGGCCTGAAGAAGAAGCTGGTTCTCAATGCCCGTCGGGTCGAGGCGCATCTCGAAGCGGTCCGCGCGGTTGCCGATCTGCTGAAGAACGCCGTTCAGGACGCCGATGCCGACGGCACCTATTCCCAGGAACAATTCGCCGCGCGTGGAAACTGATGATCAAGCTCGTCCTCACCGGTGTCTGGGTTTGCGCCATCACCTTGGCATCGGTCTATTTCTCGGTGTACCTGGCGACTGCGCCGGCGCCCGCGGCATCCGATTCCAAGCAGAGCGCCCTCGAACTGGTGAAGGGTGAAACCATCACGGTACCGATCATCGGTAACGGCGCGATCACCGGCTACTTCCTCGGCCGCGTTTCCTTCATGATGAACAAGGAGATGCTGAAGGGCGTGACGCTGCCGCTGGCCGAGATGACCACGGACGAGCTTTTCAGCTTGCTCGTCGGCAACAAGATGGTCGATATCGCCCACATCAAATCCTTCGATCCGAAGGCCTTCCGCGAAGAGATCAAGAAGGGCATGAACGAGCGCCTCGGCGGCGAATATGTCGCCGACGTGATGCTGGAGCAGCTCGACTATCTCTCCAAGGACGATGTGAAGGAAAGCTCCGCCGGGCAACCGAAAAAGGTGGGCAAACCGGTCAGCATCGTCGAGACCGCACCGGCTGGCGAAGCGCCGGCTCCGGCCGCACACTAGATATTACAGTATCATCGACGAAAACGGCGCCGCAGGGCGCCGTTTTTCGTTTGGCCGGAGTGGTTAACAAACCACTTATGCGAGCATGGAAATTCAAGGAATTTTCCTAAGGGTTGTTTGAAACCGTCCTGTTATACCACTCTCACAGCTTGGCATGTGCCGCTTCCGAAATCGGGGCGACGCCGTCACGGCGGGACGCGACCGGTGCTTTCGAGAGCCGGTGCGGAGGTGTGGGCTTGTTTTCCGGGATGTCGGGCGGATGAAGCATCCTCGGCAGGAGGTAGGAATGAATCTGATTGCAAACTTCGCGGTGCTCGCATCGCGGCGGACGATCTTCGATCTGCCGGTCTGCGATCTCGGCTGGGACGACGCCCTCGTTTTCATCAACGAGCTGGCCTCCATTCCCGTCGGCCAGACCGTGGTTTGCTTCGTCAACGCCCACAACATGCTGACCGCGCTGCGCGACGACGAATACTACCGGATCATGTCGCACAATCTGGTGCTGCCGGATGGCATCGGCCTCAACATCGCATCGCAGATCGCCCATGGTTCGCCCTTTCCCGCCAACCTGAACGGCACCGATTTCGTGCCGGCCTTCCTCACCTTCATGGAGCCCCCGCGCCGCATTGGTCTCATCGGCGGCACGCGTTCGGTGGTCGAGGCGGCGGCGGAAAATTTCCGCAGGCATACACCCTGGCACGAATTCATCGTCGTTTCCGACGGTTATTTCGACAAGGTCGATTCATCCGCGGTGACCGAGGAGATCGAGCGCCAGAAACTCGATATCCTGATCGTCGGCATGGGAACACCGCTGCAGGAGAAATGGGTCCACGACAATATCCGTGCCGATCATGCCCGCCTGGTGCTGACGGTCGGCGCTCTCTTCGACTTCGTCTCCGGCGCCGTGCCGCGCGCACCGAAGACGGTGCGGATGATGCGCCTGGAATGGGCCTATCGCATGATGCAGGAACCGTCGCGCCTCTGGCGCCGCTACGTCATCGGCATCCCGATCTTCCTTTTCCATGTCCTGCGCTACCGCTTCCAACGGCGTGAAAGAATTCTCAGCCAGCCGGAAGAGCATCACACCGTGCTGCAGCCGCCGTCGGATCATAAGAAGGCGAGCTAGCTGACGCGCAGCCGGTCTTTCCAAGGACGCCGTCGCACTCTGCAACGCATCTTTGAATCGTTTTCGATCCGAGGAGCGATGCTCAGTTCTTACACGCTGCGGTTAACCATTTCTTTGCCATGAATATTTAGACTGGCTTAATCATCTGCATCCGTGCCGATGAGCGAATTCGGCCATCCTGTGCATGAGATGTGGCGCAAATGTACGATATCAGGGCCAGAAGCAGCTTTCACGATCGCGCGGCCACCCGGCCGGCGGTGTCCGCACCGGCGCGCGTGCATGACAATCGCTATGATGGGCCCCGGTCGAATCGCCCGGATATCGCGCCGCCCGAGGCCGAACTGCTGCGCGCCATCGGCCGCGCGCTGGAAGAGCAGCGCGAAAAAGCGGCGCGCCCGGCGCCGCTGGTCGATCGCATCGAAACCATCCTCGGCAATCGCCTGCGGGCCGCCAATGATGTCGGCCATCCGCTTCCTCAGGAACAGCCGTACCGTGAAGAACTGGCTGCTCCGGTCAGCGAGCCGATGATCTCGCCCGAAACGCCGGCTGTCATTCGCGAGGAACCGGCCGAGCCCCGCCCGGCAGCACCACGCCATCGCCTCGGCGGCAGTGCTCTGGCGATGACGGTCGCCGCTGCGACGATCATCGGCGCCGGCCTGCCGGCGCTGATGCCGGCTTCGCCGGCCCTCTACCGTGCCGAAGCGACGCTTGCGGTAAAGACCGATGCCGCAAGCCGGGCCGCCTTTACCCAGGCTGCAGCGAAAGGGCTGATGTCGGCTCGGGTGGCTGCTTCGACGGTCGCCGCCCTGAAACTCGATCGCGATCCTGAATTTGCCGGCCCGGGGGCCAATGCGCTTGGCGTTGCGCTCGATCTGCTCTCGGCGACCGGTGCTGCTGCCGATCCGGCCTCGCGCGCCGAGGCAACCTTGAAACATGCTGTCGAGATCCTGCCCGATGCCGTCGCCGGCACGATCCTCGTGCGGGTGACGACCGGCGACAGCCGCAAATCCATGCGCATCGCCGCAAGGCTTGCCGAAGTGGCCTCCCCAGCCGGCGGACCCGGCGGTAACGCCGAAACCGACGCCGCCTTGCGCAAGGCCTATGACGAGGCGAAGGCGGAACTTGCAGCCTTCACGGCAAAGAGCGGCGAGGGTAACGTCAAGGTGGCGGTCGATCTTCGCCACCAGATCGACCGGCTCGATGCCGATCTGAAACAGGCCGACCAGACGATCCTCGACGCCAAGGCGCAAGCCGACCGGCTCAAGACCGCAAAACTTGCCGGGGTGCTCGACGGTTCGCTGCCCGCCGATATGCTCTCGCCGGCGCTGCAGGACTGGCGCGACAAATATGCAGTCGCCAGGACGGCACTTGCGCAGCTTTCGGCCGAACTCGGCCCGCGCCATCCGCGGCTGTTGCAGCAGCAGGCCGAAACCGATGGCCTGAAGGAGAATATGGGCAAGGAGCTTACCCGTCTTGCCCAGGCCGCCAACGTCGCCGCCAAGGCTGCCGTCGATGCGCGCAAGGGCCTGAACGACCGGCGCAACACGCTGATCGCACAAAGCCGGGATACCGGCGTCGAACTTGCCCGGCTGACCGAGCTTAGCGAGAAGGCGACCGCCGCGCGTTCGCGCCTGGAAGATGCGGCCCCCGGCTCGGCGGGAACGGCCGCCGATGGTCATATCACGCTGATGAAGCCGGCAATGGCAACGGCGGTATCGGCGCCCGACGGCCTGACCGGCCGGTCGCTGGCCGGCGCTGCCGCGGGTCTCGCCGCCGGTCTTGCTGCGGCCTTCCTGCTGCGCCTGCGTAAACCCAGGGCCGCAGCCGACGAGGAAATGCCGCTATCCCAACCGCTGTCTTCGGAGCCGCCGCCGGCACCGCAACCGGTCCCGACCACGGTCGACGAGATGGAGGCGCTGCGCTCCGAAATCTCCGGCCTGCGCGACCGGCTTCTTGTTCATGGCCTCGACGCACGGCAGCCGCTGCGCTGACCGAAACATTTCCTTGCATTTTTGATATTGCCTTGCTGCTTTCCGACAGGATAGGGCGTTAGCGGGCATTTGACGCTCGCCGACTATCCATAGATTGGCGCGAAACAGGGCGGAGAGACGCGTGACGACAGTAATCGACGGCAAGAACGTAGCTGCATCGGTCATTCAGACGGTCAAGAGTGCGACGGCAGCGCTGGAAAAGAGCAGCGGCGTCACCGCCGGCCTTGCGGTTGTCATCGTTGGTGACGATCCGGCAAGTCACGCCTATGTCGGCTCCAAGGGCCGCATGGCCAAGGAATGCGGCTTCAAATCGGTCCAGCACACGCTGCCGGCCGAGACCAGCCAGGAGGAGCTGGCAGCCCTGGTCGCCACCCTCAACGCCGATCCGTCGATCCACGGCATCCTGGTGCAATTGCCGCTGCCGAAGCCGCTCGACAGCGAGCCGATCATCCAGTCGATCCTGCCGGAAAAGGATGTCGACGGCCTGAGCATCGCCAATGCCGGCAAGCTTGCCATCGGCGACCTGAAGACCGGACTGGTCTCCTGCACGCCGGCCGGCGCCATGGTCTTCGTCCGCCGCACCCATGGCGAGGATCTCTCCGGCCTCAACGCCGTCGTCATCGGCCGCTCCAATCTGTTCGGCAAGCCGATGGCGCAATTGCTGCTCAACGCCAATGCGACGGTGACGATCGCACATTCAAGAACCAAGAACCTCGCCGAGGTCTGCCGCAATGCCGATATTCTGGTCGCCGCCGTCGGCCGGCCGGAAATGGTCAAGGCCGATTGGGTCAAGCCGGGCGCGACGGTCATCGACGTCGGCATCAACCGCGTGGCAGCCCCCGAAAGAGGTGAGGGCAAGACCCGGCTCGTCGGCGACGTCGCCTTCGAGGAGGTCTTTGCGGTCGCCAGCACCATCACCCCGGTTCCGGGCGGCGTCGGGCCGATGACCATTGCCATGCTGATGGCCAATACGGTCATCGCCGCGCATCGCGCCGCAGGGCAAACGCCGCCGCAATTTTGATCCATCAAGACTGCGGGGCAGGGCCGGTCGAGGCCCGGACGATCAGTTCGGTCTTCCAGAGTTCCTGTTCGGGGAAGGGGCCTGCCTGCTTCACCGTGCCGATCAGCCGCTGGGCGATGCGAACGCCGGCGGCCCTGAGCGAGGAGCGCGTCGTCGTCAGCGGCACGGAGAAGTTTTCCGGCTTCAAGAGCGGCAGCACGTCGTCATGGGCGATCAGCGAGATATCCTCGCCGAGCCGCAATCCGGCCTGGTTGACGGCGCGGATCGCGCCAAGCGCCAGCACCGTGCTGGAGCAGAGGATCGCCGTCGGCCGCTCCGGCAGCTGCAGGAAGTGTTCCATCGCCAACAGGCCCTGCTCGTCCGTCATCAGCGTGTGGCTCATGCAATTCTCGTCGAGCGCCAGCCCGCGCTCGGCCAGTGCCGATATGACGCCGTTCTTCCTGCGGATGGCGAAATCGAGATGCATCTGCCCGTTCATCAGCGCAAATCGCGTATGGCCGAGTTGCAGCAGCAGCCGCGTCGCATCGTAAAAGGCGCCTTCATTGTCGATGTCGAGATAGGGATAGTCCGGTTCCGAACCGAAGGATCGCCCGTGCACCACATAGGGCATGGAGAGCGACTTCAGCATGGGGAGACGCGGGTCGTGGCCGCGCATATAGGCGACGAACAGCGCATCGACATTGCCGCTGATCGCCAGGCGCCGGAGCGCCGCCACCTCATCATCCGGGTCGGCCGGCATGATGACGAAGTGGAAGTCGTGGCGCACGGCTTCCTCGCCGAGCCCGGCCAGGAATTCGCCGAAATGCACGTCGGACTGGTGGCCGGGCGCCGTCGGCATGACAAGGCCGATCGAGCCGGCCTTGCCGGTGGCAAGCCGCTGTGCCGCCTTGTTCGGGCGATACCCGGTTTCCTTGACAGCTTGAAGCACGCGCTCCCGGGTCGCCTCGTTGACCTCGGGATAACCGTTGAGCGCTCGGCTCACCGTCGTCTGCGACAGCCCCAGCAATTCCGATAGCTGTTTGAGATTCACCTGCTATGCTTCCTCCCGGCCCGCCCGTCGGCCGTCCTGAAAAAGGTCCGCCGCCTCCCAGTGTGGCATCCAAAGCGCTTTCAATTATGTAGCATCTGCCGCGCTTGACTCAAGAAAAATCGATCCATATTTCCCGATAGCCTCTGCTGCGCGGCGATAAGAGCCGCGTCCACAGCGGCTTTTCTTGAAATGACTTGACTCCATTCCGCCGAAAGTGGAATGAGTTGGGTGTCAAAGCGCTTTGAAATTTCTTATAAAGGGAATTCGGCGCGGGTTGGGATTGTGATGGGAGGTTGATCACATGAAAAAGACATTTTTGATGGGCGTTGCCGTGGCAGCGCTTTTTGCCGGTGCTGCATCCGCGGCCGATCTGAAATTTGCCCCGGGACAGGATTCCAAGTTCAATTGGAAAAGCTATGACGAATTCAAGGCCGCTCATGCCGATCTGAAGGGTCAGCCGCTGACGATCTTCGGACCGTGGCGCGGCGAAGACGAGGCGTTCTTCATGAGCGTCCTCGCCTATTTCACCGAAGCGACCGGCATCGACGCCAAATACTCCTCGTCCGAAAATTACGAACAGCAGATCGTCATCGACACGCAGGCGGGCTCGCCGCCGAACATCGCCGTTCTGCCGCAGCCGGGCCTTCTGGCCGATCTCGCCAGCAAGGGCTTCCTGACACCGCTCGGCGACGACAACTCCAAGTGGATCAAGGACAATTACGGCGCTGGCGACAGCTGGGTCGGTTACGGCACCTATAAGGGCAAGGACGGCAAGGAAGCCTTCTACGCCTTCCCATATAAGGCCGACGTGAAATCGCTGGTCTGGTACGTTCCGGAAAACTTCGAGGAAGCCGGCTACAAGATCCCGACGACCATGGAAGAGCTGCATGCTCTGACTGACCAGATCGTCAAGGATGGCGGCGTTCCCTGGTGCATCGGTCTCGGTTCCGGCGGCGCTACCGGCTGGCCGGCGACCGACTGGGTCGAGGACATCATGCTGCGCACCCAGCCGCCGGAAGCCTACGACAAGTGGACGACCAACGAGCTGAAGTTCACCGATCCGGCCGTGGTTGCCGCGATCGATGAATTCGGCAAGTTCGCCAAGAACGAGAAATACGTCGACGGCGGCGTCGCGGCCGTGGCCTCGACCGACTTCCGCGACAGCCCGAAGGGCCTCTTTGCCGTTCCGCCGAAGTGCTACATGCACCATCAGGCCTCGTTCATCCCGTCCTTCTTCCCTGAAGGCACGAAGCTCGGCCAGGATGCCGACTTCTTCTACATGCCGACCTTTGCGTCGCACCCCGAACTCGGCAAGCCGGTTCTCGGCGCCGGCACGCTTGTCTCGATCGCCAAGGACTCGAAGACGGCCCGCGCCTTCATCGACTTCCTGAAGACCCCGATCGCCCATGAGGTCTGGATGGCGCAGTCGAGCTTCCTGACCCCCTACAAGGGTGTCAGCACCGAGGCCTATGCCAATCCGCAGATGAAGAAGGAAGGCGAGATCCTAACGTCGGCCACAACCTTCCGCTTCGACGGTTCCGACCTGATGCCGGGCAAGATCGGTGCCGGCGCCTTCTGGACAGGCATGGTCGATTTCGTCGGCGGTAAGTCGGCTGAAGAGGCTGCTGGCGAAATCCAGAGCGCCTGGGACGGCATCAAGTAATCCTTTAAAATTATGCCGCCGGCTTGCCGGCGGCATGGATTTGCATGACTGGCCGGGTTCGCAAAGAGCCCGGCCATCGCAGGATATATTGTGATTGGGCAATACACATAGATTGACGATGACCGGCGCTGATCCGTCAGAATAACAACCGGTCGCACTAAGATCAGGGGAAGCAGGGGAGGGACGAAATGCTGTCGCAGATAGTGTCCGCTTTGGGCGTGGTGGTCGGAGCCGTTTTCGCGTGCTCGGCCTATTTCTATTTTTCGAACAAGCTCCTGGATCTCGCTCTGCCGGTCAAGGATGGCGACATCCGCGCCGCATCGCGCAATCTCAACCGTCGTGCGCTGATCCGCCCGTGGCTGTTCATCGGCCCGGCGCTGTTCCTCCTGATCGTCTATCTCGTCTATCCGGTCGTTGCGACTTTCATCCTCTCTTTCTACGACCGGTCGGGCAATGAGTTCGTCGGCGCGACGAATTACCTGTGGGCCTTGAACGACCGCGAATTCCGTCAGTCGATCTTCAACAACATCCTGTGGCTTGCCGTCGTACCGGCCGCCTGCACCTTTTTCGGCCTCGTCATCGCCGTGATGACCGACCGCATCTGGTGGGGCAACATCGCCAAAAGCATCGTCTTCATGCCGATGGCGATCTCCTTCGTCGGCGCCTCGGTCATCTGGAAATTCATCTATGAATATCGCGGCGGCAACGACGTCCAGATCGGCCTGCTGAACGCCATTGTCCAGACCTTCGGCGGCACGCCTGAGGTGTGGATCTCCGTTCCCTTCTGGAACAATTTCTTCCTGATGGTCATCCTGATCTGGATCCAGACCGGTTTTGCCATGGTGATCCTGTCGGCCGCCCTTCGCGGCATTCCCGAGGAGACGATCGAAGCCGCCGTCATCGACGGCGCCAATGGCTGGCAGATTTTCTGGCGCATCATGGTGCCGCAGGTATGGGGCTCGATCGCGGTCGTCTGGACGACGATCACCATCCTCGTCCTCAAGGTCTTCGATATCGTGCTGACCATGACCAACGGCCAGTGGCAGACGATGGTGCTGGCCAACCTGATGTTCAACTGGCTGTTCCGGGGCGGCGGCGATTCCGGCCGAAGTGCTGTTATCGCCATCATCATCATGCTCGCCGTCACGCCGATCATGGTCTGGAACGTGCGCCGCGCCAATCGCGAACTGAAGGGCCACTGAGATGACCGCTGTTGGAA
This sequence comes from Rhizobium leguminosarum bv. trifolii WSM2297, assembly GCF_000271845.1. The sequence goes on from NZ_JH719395.1 coordinate 4,352,708, forward strand.
GCTACTTCAAGATCGGCCCCGCCCGTCTCTTTGTTCACGCCGCCGTTCTCTTGATCGTCATCGTCTGGCTGATCCCGACGCTCGGAATCTTCGTCAGTGCGCTCCGCGACAAGGACCAGATCGTCGTCTCCGGCTGGTGGACGGCCTTCGTCGGCTCGACACAGACCGTCGCCGTCCGCCTGGGTACGCCGGACCAGCAGCAGCAGGAAGGGGCAATCTACGTCATCTCAGGCAATGTGCTGGAAGGCCAGACCGGCCGCTCGGTGAAGGCCTTCGGCAACCGCGTGCAGCAGCCGGCAGCCTTCGAAGCAGGTCAGACCGCCGATCTCGGCGACGGCGAAAGCCTGCAGATCAACAGCGACGGCAGCTATCGCTATATGAAGAACGCCGCCTTTTCGCCCGACGAACGCCCGCGGCGCATCTATGCGTCGGTCTCCGCGCCGCCGGAGTTCACGATGCAGAACTACAAGACGGTTCTTACCGGCGAGGGTATCGGCCAGTCCTTCATCAATTCGCTGACCGTGACGATCCCGGCGACGATCATCCCGATCCTGATTGCCGCTTTCGCCGCCTATGCGCTGAGCTGGATGGAGTTTCCCGGCCGCGGGCTGCTGATTGCGCTCGTCGTCGGCCTGATCGTCGTGCCGCTTCAGATGTCGCTGATCCCGCTGCTGCGCCTCTACAACGAGATCGGCAACATGCTCGGCCAGCCGTCCAAGACCTATCCCGGCATTTGGCTCGCCCACACCGCCTTCGGCATGCCGCTCGCCATCTATCTCTTGCGGGCCTATATCGCCGGCCTGCCGAAGGAGATCATCGAATCTGCCCGCGTCGATGGCGCCAGTGACTTCGAGATCTTCGTGCGCATCGTATTGCCTTTGTCATTCCCGGCACTCGCCTCCTTCGCCATCTTCCAGTTCCTGTGGGTGTGGAACGACCTGCTCGTCGCCATGGTCTTCCTCGGCACCGACAAGGACCACCTCGTGCTGACCGGCAGCCTCAACGCGCTGCTCGGCTCGCGCGGCGGCAATTGGGAGATTTTGACGGCGTCGGCCTTCGTCACCATCATCGTGCCGCTGCTCGTCTTCTTCGGGCTGCAGCGTTATCTGGTGCGTGGCCTGCTGGCGGGTTCGGTCAAGGGAGGCTGACCATTTCCAAACGTGACTTCAAACAGGATATTCCATGAACGTGGCTCCCCAATCGATCTCGACCCCCGACAAGGACTGGTGGCGCGGCGCGGTGATCTATCAGATCTACCCGCGCTCCTACCAGGATTCGAACGGTGACGGCATCGGCGACCTCAAGGGCATCACCGCCCGCCTGCCGCATGTGGCAAACCTCGGCGTCGATGCGATCTGGATCTCGCCCTTCTTCACCTCGCCGATGCGCGATTTCGGTTACGACGTTTCCGATTATGAGAACGTCGATTCGATCTTCGGCACGCTGGTGGATTTCGACACGATGATCGCTGAGGCCCATCGCCTCGGCATCCGGGTGATGATCGACCTCGTCATCTCGCACAGCTCGGATCAGCATCCCTGGTTCGCCCAAAGCCGCTCCAGCAAGACCAACGCCAAGGCCGATTGGTATGTCTGGGCCGACGCCAAGCCTGATGGTACGCCGCCGAACAACTGGCTGTCGATCTTCGGCGGCTCCGCATGGGCGTGGGATCCGACGCGCATGCAATATTACATGCACAACTTCCTGACCTCGCAGCCGGACATGAACCTGCATAACCCGGAAGTGCAGGACCGTCTGCTCGATGTCGTGCGCTTCTGGCTCAATCGCGGCGTCGACGGCTTCCGCCTCGACACCATCAATTTCTATTTCCACGACCCGCTGTTGCGCGACAATCCCGCCCTTGCGCCTGAGCGCCGCAACGCCTCGACGGCGCCGGCGGTCAATCCCTATAATTTCCAGGAGCATATCTACGACAAGAACCGGCCGGAGAATCTTGCCTTCCTGAAGCGCTTCCGCGCCGTTCTGGAGGAATTCCCGGCGATCGCCGCCGTCGGCGAGGTTGGCGACAGCCAGCGCGGCCTCGAAATCGTCGGCGAATACACCTCCGGCAATGACAAGATGCATATGTGTTACGCCTTTGAGTTCCTGGCTCCCGATCCGCTGACCGCCGAGCGCGTCGAAGAGGTGATGCAGGATTTCGAAGCCGCAGCACCGGATGGCTGGGCCTGCTGGGCCTTTTCCAATCACGACGTCATGCGCCATGTCAGTCGCTGGGGCGGGCTGGTCGCCGATCACGATGCCTTCGCCAAGCTCTATGCCTCGCTGCTGCTGACGCTGCGCGGCTCCGTCTGCCTCTATCAGGGCGAGGAGCTGGCGCTGACCGAGGCCGATCTCGCCTACCAGGATCTGCAGGATCCCTACGGCATCCAGTTCTGGCCGGAGTTCAAGGGCCGCGACGGCTGCCGCACGCCGATGGTCTGGGACAGTCAGGTCGCCCAGGGCGGCTTTTCCACCGTCAAGCCCTGGCTGCCGGTGCCGGTCGAGCATATCCTGCGCGCCGTCAGCGTCCAGCAGGGTGACGAGGCCTCGGTGCTGGAGCACTATCGCCGCTTCATCGCCTTCCGCAAATTGCATCCGGCCTTTGCCAAGGGTGAGATCGAATTCGAGGAGCCGCAGGGCGACGCCCTGGTCTTCACCCGTGAATACGGCAATGAGAAGCTGCTCTGCATCTTCAACATGAGCCCGACTGAGTCTGGCGTCACTTTGCCTGCGGGAGAATGGCAGGCGTTGACGGGGCATGGCTTTATCAGCAACAACTATGGCGACAAGATCGATATTCCGGCCTGGGGGGCGTATTTCGCCCGTCTCGCTTAAGGATCAGCAGGGGAGAGAGACATGACTGGACTGACGCTGAAGGACATCCGCAAATCCTACGGTTCCGTGGACGTTCTCCACGGCATCGACCTCGATATCAAGCAAGGCGAGTTCATCGTCTTCGTCGGTCCGTCGGGCTGCGGCAAGTCCACGCTTCTGCGCATGATCGCCGGTCTCGAGGCGATCACCGGCGGCGAGATGTATATTGACGGCCATCTCGTCAACGACGTGCCGCCCTCCAAGCGTGGCATCGCCATGGTCTTCCAGTCCTACGCGCTCTATCCCCACATGACCGTCTTCGACAATATGGCTTTCGGGATGAAGATCGCCGGCGAAAGCAAGCAGGAGATCGAACGTCGCGTGCGGGCGGCGGCCGAGAGCCTGCAGCTGACAAAATATCTCGATCGCCTGCCGAAAGCACTTTCCGGCGGCCAGCGCCAGCGCGTGGCGATCGGCCGCGCCATCTGCCGCGATCCGAAGGTCTTCCTGTTCGACGAGCCGCTCTCCAACCTCGATGCGGCGCTGCGCGTCGCGACCCGCATCGAGATCGCTCGCCTGAACGAACAGATGGCTGATACGACCATGATCTACGTGACTCACGACCAGGTCGAGGCGATGACGCTCGCCGACCGCATCGTCGTTCTCTCCGCCGGTAATATCGAGCAGGTCGGCGCGCCGCTGGAGCTCTATGAGCGCCCGGCCAACCTTTTCGTTGCCAAATTCATCGGCTCGCCGGCGATGAACATCATCCCGGCGACCGTTGCCGGAACCGGAAGCCAGACGACGGTGACGCTGACCGGCGGCATGTCGGTGACATTAGATGTGCCGACCGGCGCCTCTGAAGCCGGCAAGCAGGCAAGCTTCGGCGTTCGCCCGGAGGATCTGAGGATTGCCGACGGCGCCGACTATCTCTTCGAGGGCGAGGTGTCGATCGTCGAAGCGCTCGGCGAAGTGACGCTTCTCTATATCGAAGGCCTGGTCCCGGGCGAGCCGATCGTCGTCAAGCTGCCCGGCATTTACGATGTGAAGAAGGGCCAGAGGATGCGTTTTGCCGCCGACAGGCAGAAGTTGCATCTGTTTGACGCAACCGGCCACACTTACCGGAAATGAGGTAGCCATTTTTGGGGTGATAATCCCGAGAATTGCGCTGGGCGGACCAGATTCTCACTTTCTGTTAAAGATCGGCTGCTACCTTTTTCCCATCGATTTATGAGGGGGAAAAGCACGTGGCCGCTTCCAATCCATCACAGCCCAAATCTCATTTCCTGAGCAAGGAAGAATCCTTCATGTATGACCGCGAACAGCGGTTCAAGATGGAGGACACGATGAATGCCGCGCGCATCGAATATACGGAAAAGGGCGTCATGCACGCGGCTTCGCGCCGCTGCGATATCGTCCGTATTTCGATGAGCAGCGCGACGCTGGCGATCCTCACCCAGTTCAACCTGCCGAAACAGTTCTATCTGGATATTCCGGATGCCCGCATCACCAAGGTCGGCTGCCTGCTGATGAAGGTCAACGCCAACAACACGATCGAAGTCCGCTTCCTGCGCCTGCTGACGCAGAAGGAGCTGAACAAGATCTTTGTCTACAGCACCCATCCGGCGCACCGCGACTACGTGCTCGATATCCGCGCCTGACGCCATAAGTCCTGACACCCGAAAACCCGCGGAGTGCTTCACGCGCGCCGCGGGCTTTTGTTTGCGGGATCGTCAAGTTCAGCTTCGCTCTGTTGGCGCTCTTCCCGGTCGACGGTGTTTCGCAGCTCGACGCTTTATGCTGACACTCAACTAAAGACGGGTTGCACCATCAGGCGCAGCAAGCGCTCTTTCCCGTCGAGGGGCCGCAGCACGCTTGGATTTGCTGCTCGGCGAGCCAGCGGTCACGCGGCTTGCAGCTGGCCGGCCGCGGCGACAGCTCGACATGGATGCTGTCCGCGCGAAGCGTTGGCAGCGCAGCACAATAGAGCCGCATCGGCTGCACGCCATCGCTGACCTCGAATGTCAGTTTTGCGCTCTCCCCGAGCTTTGCGTGCTCCGTGACCTTGCGGACGATCGCATGGAACTTGCCGGCAGGCATATGGCTGCGATCGCCATCTTCTATATCCCAAAGCTGGATGAAGATCTCCGTCCAGCTTTCCGGATTGGCGCCGCAATCGAGCGCTGAGAACTGGCCGGCCTTTACCTCGGTGACGTGGTAGCCGGGCTTCACCGGACGGCCGTCATAGTAGAAAATCAGCGATGAGTTCTCGGCCGCCGCAAGCATGCCCATAAGGTCGCCGAGGCAGATATCGTCCTTCTGCATTTTGCCGTTGTCGATCACGTTCATCTGCGGTAATCCTCGTTTCAATTATTCAAGGATTGTTGAAATATGGATCAACGTCAAGCTCTCATCTCCTTCGCGGCGCTCTCGCAGGAAACCCGTCTTCGGATCGTCCGCATGCTGGTGATAGCCGGTCCGGACGGCATGGCGGCCGGCATGATCGCCGACAAGGTGGAGGTCTCGCCGTCGAATGTCTCATTTCACCTGAAGGAGCTGGAGCGCTCCGGACTGATCGACCAGAAACGAGAAGCCAGATCGATCATTTACACCGCGAGCTACGAAACCCTCGGCGGTCTCGTCCGCTTCCTGATGGAAGACTGCTGTGGCGGCCGTCCGGAAATTTGCGCACCGGCGGCGGAAGTGGCCGCATGTTGCGCTCCTGCGCCGGAAACCCACCTTCGGCAGATCGGCGCCATGGAGGGCGCGACGGCAAAACCATTCGAGGCCAGCTGATGAACGGCTTCGATTTGCCGCGCCGGCTCGTCGCCGAGGGATTTGGTACTGCCATGCTAGTAGCAACGGTTGTGGGCTCCGGCATCATGGCCACATCGCTGATGCAGGACATCGGTCTGGCACTGCTGGGCAATACGCTGGCGACCGGCGCAATCCTTGTGGTGCTCATTACCGTGCTCGGGCCGATCTCCGGCACGCACTTTAATCCGGCGGTCTCTCTGATCCTTGCGATCTCGCGCGAATTGCCGGGGCGTGATTTTGCCGGTTACGTCCTCGTACAGATCATCGGTGGCATAGTCGGCACAATCGCCGCGCATCTGATGTTCGACCTGCAATTGTTGGAGCTATCCACCAAGGTTCGAACCGGCGGGGCGCAATGGTTCTCCGAAGCTCTGGCGACCTTCGGCCTGGTCGCCGTCATCCTTGCCGGGATCAAGTTCGAACAGAAAGCGGTGCCGTGGCTGGTGGGGCTCTACATTACCGCTGCATACTGGTTCACGGCCTCGACCTCCTTTGCCAATCCCGCCGTCGCGCTGGCCCGGTCGTTGACGAACACCTTCTCCGGCATTCGCCCGGTCGATCTTCCTGGCTTCTGGATCGCCGAGATTGCCGGCGCGGTCGCAGCACTCTTCCTGTTCACCTGGCTCTTGCAGCCAAATGCTCCATCAACCGTATCGTCAGAGGCGAAACTATGAACGTCACGATCTACCACAATCCGGACTGCGGGACGTCGCGCAATACGCTGGCAATGATCCGAAATGCCGGCATCGAGCCGACCGTCATCGAATACCTCACCTCGCCGCCATCGCACGACGAACTTGCAAAAATGATCGCCGATGCCGGCCTGACGGTTCGCGAGGCGATCCGGGAAAAGGGCACACCCTACGCGGAACTCGGCCTCGATAATCCGAAACTCACCGACGATCAGTTGCTCGACGCTATGATGAGGGACCCGATCCTGATCAATCGCCCCTTCGTCATCACGCCGCTTGGAACCCGTCTGGCGCGGCCGTCGGAAGCGGTTCTCGACATCCTGCCGGACAGCCACAAGGGACCCTTCACCAAGGAGGACGGCGAGAAGGTGCTCGACGAGCACGGGCAGCGCCTTGTCTGACGGGCCAGCGACAGCGCTGCGCGTCTGACGGACGCGCAAGCAGCGCTGTAACACCTTTGCCGCCACGCATCAGTGGTGGAAGAGCACGCTCGCACCTTGATCCGAAGCGCCGACGGCGCGGCGGAAGGGTGCGAAGAGTTCGCGGCCCATGCCGAATTCATTGTCGGAGAGATCGACGGTCACCGGCTCGCGCTCGGCCAGATCGGCCGCATCGACGAGCAGCTCGAGCGTGCCCTTGATCGCATCGAGGCGGATGATGTCGCCGTCGCGGATGCGGGCGATCGGGCCGCCGTCGACCGCTTCCGGCGTGACGTGGATCGCCGCCGGCACCTTGCCTGAGGCGCCGGACATGCGCCCGTCGGTCAGCAGTGCCACGCGGAAGCCGCGGTCCTGCAGCACACCGAGCGGCGGCGTCAGCTTGTGCAGTTCCGGCATGCCGTTCGCCTTCGGACCCTGGAAGCGCACGACGGCGATGAAATCGCGGTTGAGCTTGCCTTCCTTGAAAGCGTCCTGCAGTTCCTGCTGGCTGTGGAAGATGATCGCCGGCGCCTCGATGATGTGACGCTCCGGCTTGACGGCGGAGATCTTGATAACAGCCTTGCCGAGATTGCCGCGCAGCATCTTCAGCCCGCCATTCGCCTGGAACGGCGTCTCGATGCTGGAGAGAACCTTGGGATCGACGCTTTTCTCAGGCGACGGCTCGCGCAGGACGCCGCCGTTTTCGCCGAGCCGGGCATCGACCGTATAGGCTTCGAGACCGTGGCCGAAGACGGTGCGAACGTCGTCATGCACCAGCCCATGTTTCAGGAGTTCCTTGATCAGGAAACCCATGCCGCCGGCTGCCTGGAAATGGTTCACGTCGGCAAGCCCGTTCGGATAGACGCGGGCGAGCAGCGGCACCACTTCCGAAAGCTCGGCAATGTCCTGCCAGGTGAGCTGGATGCCGGCTGCCCGCGCCATGGCGACGAGGTGGAGCGTATGGTTGGTCGAGCCGCCGGTCGCATGCAGGCCGACGACGCCGTTGACGATCGAGCGCTCGTCGATCATCTCGCCGGCCGGCGTGAATTCGTTGCCGAGCGCGGTAATCGCCAGCGCCCGCTTGGCGGCTTCGCGCGTCAGCGCTTCGCGCAGCGGCGTGCCGGGATTGATGAAGGAGGAGCCGGGCATATGGAAGCCCATGATCTCCATCAGCATCTGGTTGGAATTGGCGGTGCCGTAGAAGGTACAGGTGCCGGGGCCGTGATAGGATTTAGATTCCGCCTCCAAAAGTTCGGCGCGCCCGACCTTGCCCTCGGCAAAGAGCTGGCGCACGCGCGACTTCTCGTCGTTCGGCAGGCCGGTCGTCATCGGACCGGCCGGAACGAAAATCGAAGGCAGGTGCCCGAAGGACAGTGCCGCGATCACCAGGCCAGGCACGATCTTGTCGCAGACGCCGAGGAAGAGGGCGGCATCGAACATATTGTGCGACAGGCCGACGCCCGCCGACATGGCGATCAGGTCGCGAGAGAACAGCGAAAGCTCCATGCCCGGCTGCCCTTGCGTGACGCCGTCGCACATCGCCGGCACGCCGCCTGCCACCTGCGCCACGCCGCCTGCCTGGGCCGCCGCCTCGCGGATGATCGCCGGATAGGTCTCGAACGGCTGGTGGGCCGAGAGCATGTCATTATAGGCGGTGATGATGCCGAGATTGGGGATGCGGTCGCCGGCGAGCGCATCCTTATCGGCGGGGGAACAGACCGCAAAGCCGTGGGCAAGGTTGGCGCAGCCGAGCACCGAACGCGCTACACCTTTGGATGCGGCGGCGCGCAGTCGCTCCAGATAGCGCTCGCGGGTTGGCTTCGAGCGTTCGACAATGCGATCGGTGATCGCAGAAATGCGTGCGTGAGCGGACATGGAAAATCCCTGCCTTGTTCGTTGTATCATCTGTTTCGGCGGCTTTGGCCTGATATTCGATCCGGATTGACGGCCGATCAGGGAGCCCAGTAGATCTCGACCGGGGAAGTGGCCCGGCGCAGAATGGCGCGGATCGGCATGTCTGCCTCTTCACCTTTGCCTTCTGCCTTGGCGAGAACGTCTTTTTTGCCTTCGCCCTCGATATGGAGAACCAGGAGTGCGGCATCCTCAAGACTGGAGAAGGTGAAGGTCAGGCGCGGCTCGCCGGCCCCTTCCGCTTTCATGGTGATAATGCCGCGTGGCGTCGATGGATCGAGCGCCTTGGCCAGATTGCTGCCGCCGGGAAAGAACGAGGCCGTGTGGCCGTCGCCGCCCATGCCGAGAATGACGACGTCGAAGGGGATGCCGATTTCGGCGCTCTTTTCAGTCGCAAGCCGTGCAGCTTCTTCTACGGAGGCGGCGGGCTGGTAAAGCGGCACGAAACGCGCCGACTTCGCCTTGTTCTGCAAGAGATTGGCATCGACCAGCATATGGTTCGAGCGCGCATTGTCAGCCGGCACGAAACGTTCGTCGACAAGCGTGATCGTCACCTTGTCCCAGGCGATGTCGCGGGTCGACAGTGCCTGGAAGAAGGCCTTCGGGGTCGAGCCGCCGGAAACGGCGATGGACGCCGTTCCGCGGGCTGATATCGCCGCCGAAAGCGTATCGGCGACCTTGTCGGCGAGGGTCTCGGCGAGATCTGCAGGGCTGGCGAAGGAATGCAGGGTCGATGCCATCGGTTCCGTCCTAGATATCGTCATGCCAGGTGCGACCGTCACGCTCGATCAGCGCGATGGCCTGGCTCGGGCCCCAGGTGCCGGCGGTATAACCCTGCACCTGCTGGCCGGTGGTTTCCCAACCCTTGAGGATCGGATCCACCCATTTCCATGCGGCTTCGACTTCGTCGCGGCGCATGAACAATGTTTGGTTGGAGCGGATCACGTCCATCAGCAGACGCTCGTAGGCGTCCGGATTGCGGACGTTGAAGGCCTGGGCGAAGCTCATGTCGAGCGAGACGTTGCGCAGGCGCATGCCGCCCGGGCCTGGATCCTTGATCATCAGCGACTGTTTGACGCCCTCATCCGGCTGCAGCCGGATGATCAGCTGGTTGGCAACGATGCGTCCGGCCGCCTGGTCGAAGATCGCATGCGGGATCGGCTTGAAGGTGATGACGATCTCGGACATGCGTCCGGTCAGGCGCTTGCCGGTTCTGATGTAGAAGGGAACGCCCGCCCAGCGCCAGTTGTTGATCTCGGCCTTGATGGCGACGAAGGTCTCGGTGTTCGAGACGCCGCCTTCGAGTTCTTCGAGATAGCCCTTGACCGGGCCGCTGCCTGATGCGCCGGCGCGATACTGGCCGCGGACCGTCGCCTGCTCGACATTGGAGGCATTGAGCGGCTTCAGTGCGCGCAGCACCTTCAGCTTCTCGTCGCGGACGGCTTCCGAATCCATCGACGAGGGCACTTCCATCGCCGTCAGGCAGAGCAGCTGCAGAATGTGGTTCTGCACCATGTCGCGCAATGCGCCCGCGGTGTCGTAATAGCCGGCACGGCCTTCGAGGCCGACCGCTTCGGCCACGGTGATCTGCACGTGGTCGATATAGTTGGCGTTCCACAGCGGCTCATAGAGCGCGTTGGCAAAGCGCAGCGCCATCAGGTTCTGCACCGTCTCCTTGCCGAGATAGTGGTCGATGCGGAAGATCTGTTCTTCCTTGAAGGCGCGGCCGATCGTGTCGTTGAGCTGCAGCGCCGAGGCGAGGTCGCGGCCGATCGGCTTTTCGACGACGATGCGGGTCGACTTGGTGATCAGCTTGTGGTCGTGGATCTTCTGCGAAATATCGCCGAAGATGCCGGGCGCGACGGCGAGATAGAAGGCGCGCACGCGCTCCTTGCCTTCGTCGAGCAGCTTCTTCAATTGGTCCCAGCCGGTATCCGTGCGGGCATCGACCGAGACGTAGTAGAGACGAGCGCAGAACTTCTCTACTTCTGCTTCGTCATATTCGCCCTTCTTCAGGTGCTCGTTCAACGCATCCTTGGCGAATTTGCGATATTCCTCGTGCGAAAGCGGGCTGCGCGAAGCGCCGATCACCCGGGTCGGTTCGGAGAACTGGCCCTCGATCTGGCGATGGTACAGCGCGGGCAGAAGCTTGCGTTCGGCAAGGTCGCCGCTGCCGCCGAAGACGACGTAATCAAAAGGCTCAACGGGAATGATTTGGCTGCTCATGAGCTTATCTCTCAATCAGGCTGGTTGGCGGCTCTTTTAATCTAATCGATTTAAAAAAGCCAGTGTGCAGTGCAATGAATCTGTCAGGCACCGGTTTTAGAGCGAATTTCTGGAAGAGGAAATCCGCAAACGGACTAAAACTTGTCGCGAAGCGCAAACCACGACAAGGCGAGGAAAAGCAACGGCGCCCGCATCCGGGCCCCGCCGGGAAAGGCGGGAATATCGAGCGACGCGAAGAGATCGAGATCGCCGGATTTTCCAAGCACCGTTTCCGCATAGAGCTTGCCACAGTAGTTTGACAGCATGACGCCATGGCCGGAATAACCGCCGATCGAGATGACGCCGGGCATGACTTCGCGCACGAAGGGCTGGCGCGGCATGGTGATGCCGACGCTGCCGCCCCAGGCATGGGTGATGTCGATATCCTTGAGTGCCGGGTAGATCTCGGCGATCTGCCGGCGGATGTGCTCGGAAATGTCCTTCGGATTGTCCGACGTATAGGCCTCGCGCCCGCCGAACAACAGGCGGCCGTCGCCGAACTTGCGAAAGTAGCGCACGACGAAACGCGAATCGGCGACAGCCTCGCCGCCCGGCAGCACCTCGGGATGCCGGTCGAGCGGCGCGGTGGCGCCGATGAAGGAGCGGATCGGCATGACATGGCTTGCCGTCACCGGCTCGAGGTTGCCGATATGGCCGTTGCAGGCAATCAGCGCACGGCTTGCGATGATCGTCCCCCTGTCGGTTTCGATCGTCACCTTGCCGGCGCTTTGGCGGATCGCCTTTGCCTTGGTCATCTCGAAGATATCCGCCCCGGCGTTGGCGGCGACCCGTGCCAGGCCGATGAGCAGTTTCAGCGGATGGATATGGCCGGTACCGACATCGCGCACGCCGCAATAAAAACGCTTCGAACCGAGCCGCTCCTGCGTTTCCTTCTCGTCCATGAAGCTGATGTGCGGATAGCCGTAGCGCTCTGCGGCAATCGCGGCATTTTCATAATAGTCGCGTTTGTAGCTCGCCTTGTGCGCGACGTTGAGCTGGCCCGGCGCATAGTCGATCTCGATCTGGTGCTCGCGGGCGAAATCGATGAGATGGCGCTTGGCCGCCTCGGCAAGATCAAACAGCGCCTTCGAGCGTTCGTAACCGATCTTCTCCTCGAGTTCTTCCGGCCACCATCGCTGGCCGGTGCCGAGTTGGCCGCCATTGCGCCCGGACGCCCCGTCACCGAAGCGACAGGCCTCGATCAGGACCACCGAAACGCCTGCTTTGGCGAGATTATAGGCGGCCTGCAGGCCGGTATAGCCGCCGCCGATGATGGCGACGTCACATGTCCGCGAGCCGTCGAGGGCGGCATAGGTCGGCCGCTCCCCGACGGTTGCCTGATACCAGGATAGGCCCGGCGCGATCGGGCTCTGCCACATCTCCTGCGATGCCATGACGCTCCCTCACACGTTGAGCAGAAGGAATTCCCGCTCCCAGGGGCTGATCACCTGCATGAAGGTCTCGAACTCGCCGCGCTTGACGCCGGCATAAAGGCCGATGAACTGCTTGCCGAAAATCTCTTCGAAGGCAGGCTCGTCCTCCATCAGCGCCACGGCCTCCAACAGGCCGCGCGGCAGGTCGATCGAGCCCTCATTGGCCGAATCCTCGGTCGGCGCCGTCGGTTCGATCTCTTTCATGATGCCGAGCAGGCCGGAGGCGAGTGAGGCGGCGAGCGCCAGATAGGGATTGGCGTCCGAGCTCGGCAGCCGGTTTTCGACGCGCCGCGCCTGCGGATCGGACACCGGAACGCGGAAGGCTGTCGTCCGGTTGTCGTAACCCCAGGCATTGTTGACAGGGCAGGACATATCGGGCTGCAGACGGCGGTAGGAATTCACATAGGGCGCCAGCATCGCCATCGCGCTTGGCACGTATTTCTGCATGCCGCCGATGAAATGGAAGAATTCCTTCGAGGCCGATCCGTCGGGATTGGAGAAGACGTTCTTGCCCGTCTCGATATTCACCACCGACTGATGGATATGCATCGCCGAACCCGGCTGACCCTGCATCGGCTTGGCCATGAAGGTGGCGTAGATGTCATGTTTCAGCGCTGCCTCGCGGATCGTGCGCTTGAACAGGAACACCTGGTCGGCAAGTTCGATCGGATTGCCGTGGCGCAGGTTGATCTCGAGCTGCGCCGGTCCCTCTTCATGGATCAGCGTATCGATCTCCAGGCCCTGTTTTTCCGAGAAATGGTAGACGTCGTCGATCAGCTCGTCGAATTCGTTGATGCCGGCGATCGAATAACCCTGGCCGCCGAGGATCGAGCGGCCCGACCGGCCCTTGGGCGGGTGCAGCGGATAGTCGGGATCGTCATTCTTGGCGACCAGGTAGAATTCGATCTCGGGCGCCACGATCGGTTTCCAGCCGCGCTCATGATAGAGGCTCAAGATGCGTTTCAGCACGTTGCGCGGCGTATAGGGCACTTCCCCGCCGTCCGAATCGACGATGTCGCAGATCACCTGCGCCGTCGGGTCGGTTTCCCAGGGCACGACCGAAAGCGTCGAAAGATCGGGCATCAGCTTCAGGTCGCTGTCGCGCGGCTCATAGCGGAAGCTCTCGGTCTCGTCCGGATATTCGCCCGAGATCGTGTGCCGGTAAATCGCCGAAGGCAACGCAAGCGAGGTGTTCGAGGTGAATTTCGAGCTCGGCATCATCTTGCCGCGCGGAACGCCGGCAAGGTCCGGCGTGATGCATTCGATGTCTTCGATGCCCCTGTCCCTCAGCCACCGCGCTGCTTCCTTCCAGTTCGCAACGCCACGCAGAGATCCGGGGTCCGGGGGAGTCTTCTTCGAGGCGGGTACGTTTCTGGCAGGCTTCAGCGTCGTCTTTTTTGGGGACATGACACACCGGTTTGGTTGATCGTGGCGCCATCATAACCAGACTTTGCCAATTGGCGAGAGGTTGAGAACGTTGACTTTCGCCCTTCGATGGAAAAGAAGACGCTGTCTTGATCGGGGAAACGGGTTTGCAGCGCAAAAGCGACGTCATCGTCATCGGCGCCGGGGCAGCGGGCATGATGGCGGCCATCCGCGCGGGAAAACGCGGCCGCTCGGTGGTGATCCTCGACCATGCCAGGGCGCCCGGCGAGAAGATCCGCATATCGGGCGGCGGCCGCTGCAATTTCACCAATATCCATGCCGGGCCGAAGAATTTCCTCTCCGACAACCCGCATTTCTGCAAGTCCGCACTTGCCCGTTTCACGCCTGCCGATTTCATCGCCATGGTCGACCGCCACGGCATTGCCTGGCATGAAAAGACGCTCGGCCAGCTGTTCTGCGACGACAGCGCCAAAGACGTCATTCGCATGCTGCTGAGTGAGATGCGCAGCGCCGGCGTGCAGCTGCATCTCGGCACCGAGATATCAGGTGTCGAAAAGGTGGAAGCGGGCTTCCGCGTCTCGACAGGCGAGGGCGCCTTGGAAGCATCGTCGCTGATCGTCGCCACAGGCGGCAAGTCGATCCCGAAGATGGGCGCCACCGGCTTTGCCTATCGCCTGGCTGAGCAGTTCGGTCTTCCCGTGCTCGAGACCCGCCCCGGCCTCGTGCCGCTGACGCTCGATCCCGGCCTGCTCGAGGCGATCGCGCCGCTCGCCGGCATTTCCGCCCCGGCCGAAATCCGCCATGGCAAAACCGCTTTCCGCGAAGCGCTGCTGTTTACCCATCGGGGGCTGAGCGGCCCCGCCATCCTGCAGATCTCCTCCTATTGGCGCGAAGGCGACGAGATCGTCGTGGGAATCGAACCGGATATCGACATTGCAGCACAACTGAAGACGGCAAAGCAGCGAAATGGCCGCCAGTCGCCGCAGACTGCTCTTGGCGACCTCCTGCCGAAGCGGCTGGCGCAGTTTCTCGTCGAGCGCGAAAAGATCTCCGGCAATATGGCCGACCTGCCGGACAAGGTGTTGCTGCGGCTTGCCGCGAGCGCCCAGAGCTTTACGGTCAAACCCTCCGGCTCGGAAGGCTACCGCACCGCCGAAGTGACGCTCGGCGGTATTGATACGGCAGCGCTCGATTCCCGCAGCATGGAGGCGAAGGCCGTGCCCGGGCTTTATTTCATCGGCGAATGCGTCGACGTCACCGGCTGGCTCGGCGGCTATAATTTCCAATGGGCCTGGGCCTCCGGATTTGCGGCCGGCGAATGCGTTTAAAGCTCTTTGTTTAGCATGTCGCCCGGAAGGCTGCGCGCAAGCAACACCGATTCAAGACTTCTTAATCCAGGTGCGCCATCCTGTCTCAATTGGTGGTTTGCAAGATCGTTCCTAGATAATGCTTTACCGGCAAGCTGTTTTGTTGGATTGTTGTATCAGACAGAAGTGAGGTTTCGACCATGAGCGAAAACACACGACGCGCCCGCGCCATCGCAATTGCTGAGGCTAAACCGAATGCCCGGATGGTCGCCCTGCGTTATCTGATGCTTGCAGCCGGCGCCACCGCCGCCAGCCTCGCACTGCTGCTCTCGCACTTTCTCTGATCCTGTCTGCCGGCCTTGAAAGACCAATGCGGCATGTTGCTTGCCGCGCTGCGGCTCCTCGGCCGGCAATTTGCAACTATTTCACTGCCTTGGCTTAAGCTGCCATCCCCGCTTATCCGAAAATTAATATCTAATCTGACACAATTGCCCGCGATTATTTGGGCATCTCCAAGTTGTTTGGACATGAACTGGCAATGACTGCCGCCTGGCTTCCGGGTTCCCCAATGTAAATTTAAAAGCAGCTCGATGTGCACCCGGCCGGCGCCAAAATGGCCGCCTGCGGGAGGAGTGGTGTATGAAAGGCCCGGAACGCCATGTTGATTGATAAGATTCTTTCCCGCTTCAGGATCAAGACGAAAGTCCTGATCTTCGTTCTGCCTTTCGTCGTCACCATTTCGGCGGTCGGTCTGACGGGCCTTTACGCTTCGGGACTTCTGCAGGGCCGCATGGAAATATCCAATAGCGTCTTGCAGTCTTTGAGCGGGTTCAAGGATCTTTACGGTTCGATGGACGATTTCCTGCGCGTCACCAGCCCGGAGGCCCGCAATAAGCTGACCGCCGAGCTGAAGACCCAGCAGGGCGTGCTCGACCAGACGCTGAACCAGGTGGGCGACGAGGCCGCCGGCCGCGACAGCCTGGCCGAAGCGTCGCGCCGCACCAAGGATATTTCGGGCGTCATCGACAAGCTCTGGGCGCTGCACGAGCAGGAGCAGGCACTGCACGAGCAGATCGACGCGGCGCAGAAGAGCTTGATCAGCACTCGCTTCACGGTCTCCTACCAGGCCGAAGAATTGCAGACCGCGCTCCAGAACGACGAGGGTGCCGCCACCATCACGCTGCGCACGGCCGACCGCCTGCTGAAGGGCGGCGATTTCCTCGGCACCGTTGCCAGCGGCTACAGCAAGCCGCAGACGCCGCAGGACAAGATCGCCTACATCAACGAACAGATGCCTGCGATCATCAAAGCCCAGCGGCAGATCGCCATTTCTGTTCCGACCAACCAGAAGAACGTTATCGACGCGCTGACTGCGACCATCGACAGCATCAAGGCAATCGCCGCAATGCCCGCTCCGACCGACGAGGACATCGCCGAACTTGGCCGCCTCGTTTCGCGCTTCCGCCAGACCTCGACCTATACGCAGCTGACGGCAACGCAAAAGATGCGTGAGGCGACCCAGCGTTTCGCCGAGCTCGAGGGCCGCATCGCCCAGACCAATTCCGTCCTGCAGGATACGCGGCGCCTCGAAAATTCCGTCTATGCGCTGCAGATCGTCCTTTCCGATTTCCTCGCCAACTCAAGCAAGGATAATCTCGTCCGTCTGCAGCAGCAGGCCGGCACGCTTGGCAAGGACATGCAGGTGCTGATCACCAGCGCCAAGGGCATGGGTTTTGCCGAGGGCATCTCGGGCGCGATCCAGCCGGCACTGGACGCCATCTCTGGCGGCGGCTCGAAAATCGTCGATACGATCGGCGAGCGCGTCACCGCCTATGCCGCGGCCCGCCAGGAACTCGACCAGATCTGGACGAAGCTCACCGATTTCGCCGAACTGCAGAAACAGACGGCCGGCACCGAGCGCACCCAGGCAAACAGCATCTCCGTCATGACCACCGGTCTCGGCATCCTCCTGTCGATCCTCGGCGGCATTGCCCTGGTGCTGACGCTGCAGCGCCCAATCAGCCATATCACCGCCGCCATGCGCCGCATCGCCGAAGGCGCGCTGGATACCAGCATCTCCGGCGAGCAGCGTCACGATGAAATCGGCGATATGGCCCGCGCGCTCGGCATCTTCAAGGAAAATGCCATCTCGAAGATCCGCATCGAGGAGCAGAGCGACGAAGAACGCGCCGCCGCCGAACATGAGCGCCAGCGCAACGATGCCGACAAGCGCGAAATGGATCGCCAGATCGAATTCGCCGTCAACGCGCTCGCCGCCGGTCTCGAACGCATGTCGCAGGGCGATATCTCGACGACGATCGAAACGCCCTTCATCGGCCGCCTCGAACAGCTGCGTCAGGATTTCAACGGTTCGATGATGCGCCTGCAGGCGACGATGAGCCAGATCCGCGACAATGTCGAACTGATCCAGGGCAACGGCAACCAGATGGCCCAGTCGGCCGAGGATCTGTCCAAGCGCACCGAACAGCAGGCTGCTTCGCTCGAAGAGACGGCGGCGGCCGTCGACGAGATCACCGTCACCGTCCGTTCGTCTGCCGAACGCGCCAAGGATGCCGACCAGATCGTCCGTCAGGCCAAACGCAGCGCCGACGATTCCGCCGTCGTCGTCAGCAACGCGATCGACGCGATGGGCCGCATCGAGGAAGCCTCGCGCCAGATCGAGCAGATCATCGGCGTCATCGACGAGATCGCCTTCCAGACCAACCTGCTGGCGCTCAATGCCGGCATCGAGGCGGCGCGCGCCGGTGAAGCCGGCAAGGGTTTTGCGGTCGTCGCCATGGAAGTCCGCGAACTCGCCCAGCGCTCCGCAGCCGCGGCGCAGGAGATCAAGGGCCTGATCAACAAGTCGACCAACGAGGTCAGCTCCGGCTCGCAATTCGTCCAGGAAACCGGCACTGTGCTCGCCAAGATCAGCGCTCAGATCGTCACGATCAGTCAGCATGTCGAGATGATCGCCCGCGCCAGCCACGACCAGTCCAATGCGCTGCAGAGCGTCAACGCAACCGTCAACCAGATGGACCAGATGACGCAGCAGAACGCCGCCATGGTCGAGGAGACGACCGCCGCCAGCCGCGAACTGGCCGACGAGGCCGGTTCTCTGCGCCGCCTCATCCAGCAGTTCAAGATCGACGGCGACGCCACAGCCGCGCCGGTCTATCGCGCCGCCTGATCGTCGCGCGATCCGGCTTCATTCGAACGGCTCCGGTTTTCCGGGGCCGTTTTTTGTTGCGAAATCGCACGTCCGGCGGCGCTGATTTACGGAAAATTTTCCTTAACGCCTTTCGTCTAATTTAGCCTGGTTATTCCGCCGGGGGTTTTGATGCTGCGCCTTTTCTCTACGTCGATCGTCCGTCAGATCGTTGCGATCACGCTGTTTCTGCTGGCAATCAGCACTGCTGCCATCGTTGGCGTGACCTATTACAATCTTAGCCGTCAGGTGATGGACGGGGCTGTCGCCGACGCCAGGGATGCCACCCGGGCGATGGCGGTGCTCTATGGCGCTGCCGACCAGGCGGCGAAGATCGAGCTGAAGGGCAACCAGCTCTCCACCGTCACCGAAGACGCCATTCCGGCGCTTGCCGATCACTCGCTGGTCGACCGCACCGCGCAGTCGATCGCCGGTGTTGCGACGATTTTCCAGAAGCAGGGCGGCGACTACGTCCGCATATCGACCAACGTCAAGAAGGAAAACGGCGACCGCGCCGTCGGCACCAAGCTCGTCGCCGAACATCCCGCCCAGCCGGTTCTCGCCAGGGGCGAGGCCTATTACGGCCAGGCCGAGCTTTTCGGCCGCAAGTTCATGACCGGTTATTTCCCGATCAAGAATGCCTCGAATGCCAATGTCGGCATTCTCTTCATCGGCATTCCGATGGAACTCTACTACGCAAGGCTGAACGAGCTGCAGATGCTGGTCCTGGGCGTCGGCGCCATCGTTATGCTGCTGGTCGGCGTTCTCGCCTTCTACGCCATCCGCCTGTCGGTGAAGCCTCTGCAGGCGCTGACTGCGAGCGTCCACTCGATTTCCTCCGGCGATCTCGATGGCGCGATCCCCTGTATCGACAAGAAGAACGAGTTCGGCGCCATCGGCCGGGCCTTGGCGCTGTTCCGCGACAGCGCCCGCGCCAAGCGCGACCTGGAAACGCAGGCCGCCGAACAGCGCTCCTTGAGCGATGCCGAACGCGCCAGAAACGATGCCGACAAACGCTCGCTGGACAGCCAGATCGACTTTGCCGTCAACCAGCTTGCCGCCGGCCTCGGGCGCCTGTCGCAAGGCGATGTCTCGGAAACGATCGGCACGCCCTTCGTCGGTCGCCTGGAGCAGCTGCGCGCCGATTTCAACGCCTCGCTGCTGCGGCTCCAGGATACGCTGTCCGGTATCCGCGACAGCGCCTCGACCATCCAGCGCAACAGCGGCTCGGTTTCTACCTCTGCCGGCGAGCTTTCGAAGCGCACCGAGGCGCAGGCGGCCAGCCTCGAGGAGACCGCAGCGGCAGTGGAGGAGATCACCGTGACGGTTCGCTCGTCCGCCGAGCGTGCCCGTGAAGCCAACAATGTCGTCGCCGCCACCAAGAAGACGGCCGATAATTCCGGCGCCGTCGTCGGCGATGCCGTCGCCGCCATGGAGCGCATCGAGCAGGCTTCGCAGCAGATCGAGCAGATCATCGAGGTGATCGACGATATCGCCTTCCAGACCAACCTGCTGGCGCTGAACGCCGGCATCGAGGCGGCCCGCGCCGGCGAGGCGGGCAAGGGTTTTGCCGTGGTTGCGCAGGAGGTCCGCGAACTCGCCCAGCGTTCGGCCGATGCGGCGCGCCAGATCAAGTCGCTGATCGAGACATCCAGCCGGGAAGTGACGGTGGGCTCCGAACTGGTCCAGAAGACCGGCAGTGTCCTTGCCTCGATCAGCCACGAGATTATCGCCATCAGCGGCCATGTCGAGACCATCGCCACCGCAAGCCGAGATCAGTCGGCCGCATTGCAGGAGGTTAACGGTTCGGTAAACGCCATGGACCAAATGACCCAGAAGAACGCTTCGATGGTGGCCGAGACGACGCAGGCAAGCCGCCTGCTCGCCGGCGAGGCCGACACACTGATGACGCTGATCGAGCGCTTCCGCATAGCAGCGCCCGCCGCTCACCTCGGGGCAAGGAAAGTCGCCTGAGGCGCGCGGTGTCCGTTGCCGCAGGATTGCGCCGCAGTTTTGCGGCGTAGTCCCTTGGATGCAAGGCGCTTCATGATGAGGTCGAGCGAGGTCAACCAGGTGGCGAAGCCAATGAGGCTGCTGTCTCCGAACTCGGCATAGAACCGATCCTCGTCCGCCTTGCTCCCGCTTGGCCTGCGAGTGTGGCGATATCCCAGGGTGCCCGCGATGGTGATCATGTCGATCATGGCGATGTCCTTTCTGTAGAAGACATCCTTGATTTAGGCATCGAATATCTCTTCATAAACAGGGAAAATCCCGCTATGTTTTTCATCGATGAAAAACGCGAATTGGGATTCCTACCAGCTTTTCCTACAGGTCGCCCGCCTCGGCGGCCTGACGGGGGCAAGCACGGCAAGCGGGCTCAGCCCGGCGACCGTCGGCCGGCGCATGCTCGATCTCGAACAGGAGGTCGGCCGCGCCCTATTTTCACGCAGCCAGACCGGCTACCGCCTGACCCAGGATGGTCAGGCGCTGCTCGATCACCTTCAGGAGATGGAGGCCGCTGCCCGCAAGGTGGAGGCGTGGCGGCAATCGGGCGAGGGCGGCACGACCGTCAGGATCACCGCCGGCACATGGGTCGCCTGGCTGCTGACGGAGAATTTCGCCGCCATCCGCATGCCGGGCGACGGCTTTGCCATTTCGCTGACCATCGGCGAGGCTCGGGCGAGCCTTGCCTATCGCGAAAGCGATATCGGCATTCGCGCCTTCGAGCCTGAGGAGGCCAATCTGGCCGCCCGCCGGCTCGGCGAGGTGGCCTATGCCTGTTATATCAGACGCAACGCCGCCGAGACGGACGAGCGCTGGATTGCGGTTGCCGAGGAGGAGGCGATATCGGCCTATCTGCGCTGGCCGCACGCCCATGCCGCTACCGATATCGTCGCCACCGTCAACCGGCCGCGTTCGCTGCCCGATCTGGTGCGCGCCGGCGCCGGCAAGGCGGTGCTCCCCTGTTTCGTCGGCGATCTTCATCCCGATTTGCAACGGCTTGGTGGTGAACTTCCGGAATTGCGCCACGCGCAATGGATCGTCATGAACGCCGAGGACCGCCATCGCCCGGAGATCCGCACGGTCGCCGACCGCATGACCAAGCTGATCAGAAGTTATGCCGATCTCTTTGCCGGAAAACGGCCGAGCCGCGGCTGAAATCTACGATGAAACGCCCGCACACCTCTTGGGATGCGCGGGCATTTCTCTTTAATGCCGGTTGGTGACGACGACGGGGATCAGCAGGTCGCCCCAGTTGCCGTCGCCGCCGTGATGGCGGGCCGAGCGCACCAGCTCGACCGAGACGCCGGCCTCGACGGCCTTCATGACTGATTGGTTCAGCCGATGCAGGTCGTTGGCGAGCATGCGGATCGTCGTCTGCTGATCCTCGCTCATGCTGGTCGATTGCTCCTCGGCCCGTTCTCTGACACGTGAAATGGATGCCATGATTTTCTTCTCCTCTTCGCCTTATTCCGCAGCCGGTTTGAACTGCGCATGTTCGGTGGAATCGTGCATTGCCGTCGTCGAAGACCGGCCGCCGGTGATGGCGAGCGACACGGCGTCGAAATAGCCGGTGCCGACCTCGCGCTGATGTTTGGTGGCGGTATAGCCGTTGACCTCGGCGTCGAATTCCGCCTGCTGCAGTTCGGAATAGGCCGACATCTGCCGCTGCTTGTAGCCGCGCGCCAGTTCGTACATGCCGTAGTTCAGCTGGTGGAAGCCGGCCAATGTGATGAACTGGAACTTGTAGCCCATAGCCCCGAGTTCGCGCTGGAACTTTGCGATCGTCGCCTCGTCGAGGTATTTCCTCCAGTTGAAGGACGGCGAGCAATTATAGGCAAGCAGCTTGCCCGGATGGACCTTGTGCACGCCTTCGGCAAAACGCCGCGCCTGGTCGAGGTCGGGCTTCGAGGTCTCGCACCAGATGAGATCGCAATGCGGCGCATAGGCGACGGCCCGCGCGATGCAGGGCTCGATGCCGTTTCTGACCTGATAGAAGCCTTCGACCGTGCGCCCGGCGTCATAATCGACGAAGGGCTGGTCGCGCTCGTCGATGTCTGAGGTCAGAAGCTTTGCCGCTTCCGCATCGGTGCGGGCGATGACCAGCGTCGCAACGCCCATGACGTCGGCGGCAAGCCGCGCGGCGTTGAGATTGCGGATATGGGCGGCCGTCGGGATCAGCACCTTGCCGCCGAGATGGCCGCACTTCTTCTCCGAGGCGAGCTGATCTTCGAAATGGACGCCGGCCGCACCCGCCTCGATATAGGCCTTCATGATCTCGAAGGCGTTGAGCGGCCCGCCGAAGCCGGCTTCCGCATCGGCGACGATCGGCGCAAACCAGCTGTCGACGGAAAGCCCCTGGCCCTCCGAGGTCTCGATCTGATCAGCGCGCTGCAGCGTGCGGTTGATGCGCTTGGCAAGCTCCGGCCCGGCATTGGCCGGATAGAGCGACTGATCGGGATACATCGCCGATGCCGTATTGGCGTCGGCCGCTACCTGCCAGCCGGAGAGATAGATCGCCTTCAGCCCGGCGCGTACCATCTGCATGGCCTGGTTGCCGGAAAGCGCGCCGAGCGCATTGACGAAATCCTCCTGGCGCAGCAGCCGCCACAACCGGTCCGCCCCCATTTCGGCGAGCGTATGGGTCAGCGCCACCGAGCCCCTGAGCCGCCGCACGTCATCGGCCGAATAGGGCCTGTCGATGCCGTCGAAGCGGCCCGCCGGTGCATTTGGAACAAGCTTGTAAAAATCGGTCATGCTGATCTCCTCACTAAAATCGATATCGGGGGGTGTTGATGACAAGATTGACAATATCGTGCGGTATGGCCAGGAAAACCTTTGATTTCCAGCTCGGAAAGAGGTTAAGATGACGAGGATTGACAGAGCGGCACTGTGAATTTGTAAAGTTTTGTAAATCTTGGTGCCGCTGGCTGTCAAAGGGTGTGACAATGGCGGAACGGAAGATCTTCGCAGGCCCGAAATTGCGGCGCATCCGCAATGCGTTGGCGCTGACTCAGACCGCCATGGCCGAGGCGCTCGAAATATCGCCCTCCTATCTGAACCTGATCGAACGCAACCAGCGGCCGCTGACGGTGCAGCTTCTCTTGAAGCTCGCGGCCGTCTACAGGGTCGATCTGGAGGAGTTGCGCGGGCAGACCGGCGGCAGTCTCGGTCAGCTCAAGGAAGTCTTTGCCGATCCGCTGCTTTCGGGCGAGTTGCCTGGCGACCAGGAACTGGTGGAGGTGGCCGAGGCCGCACCCAATGCCGCAAGCGGCATGATTAAGCTCTACCGCGCCTATCGCGAGCAGGCGGCAAGACTGTCCGATCTGACGGCGCTGATGGCTGCCGAAGGTCATGCGCCGGTTGCCGCCGGCCGGTTGCCGCTTGACGAGGTGCGCGAGACGCTGGAGCGCAGGTCTGCCTATTTCGGACGGATCGAGTCGGCGGCGGAAGCCTTTGCCGCAACGCTTCCCGGGGGTCTCGATCTTGCTGCTGGCCTGAAGGATTGGCTGCGCGCCGAGCGTGGCATTGCCGTGCGGGTTCTGCCGGTCCATGTCATGCCGGATTTGCGCCGCCGTTTCGATCGCCATTCGATGCGGCTGTTCATCTCGGAGCGCTTGTCGCCGGCCGATCGTGCGCACGAGATATCAGTCGAGGCTGCGACCCTCGCCTTGTCGCCGGCCATCGATGCCGAACTCGACGATCTCCAGCTCTCCTCGGCCGAGGCGCGGCGCATCGCCCGCTTCGAGCTTGCCCGCATCGCCGCCCTGGCGCTTGCCATGCCCTATGAGGCCTTCCTGTCCGCGGCGAAGACGACGCGCTACGATATCGACATTCTGCGGGCCCGCTTCGGCGTCTCCTTCGGCCATGCCGCAGCGCGCCTGATGATGCTGCAGCGGCCGGGAGCGGCCGCCGTTCCGTTCTTCCTGATCGAGATCGATGCCGCCGGCCATCGGCTGCGCCGGGCGGGCGCCCAGGGTTTCCCGCAGGCCCGTTTCGGCGGCGGCTGTCCGAAGCTCAATCTCCACGCCGCCTTCCTGCAGCCGGGCCAGATCCTCGCCGAAACGGTGGTCATGCCTGACGGCGCATCCTTCCTGACGGTCGCCCGCACCCTGGAGGGGCCGAGCGTCGAATTCGGCGAAAGGCTGAGGCGCACCGCAATCCTGATCGGCTGCGACGCCGCTCTTGGCGACGCACTGCTCTATGGCCAGGCAACAGTGCTCGAGCCGGTCGCAATCGGTCCGGCCTGTCGCCTCTGCGAGCGGCGCGGCTGCCTTTCCCGCGCCGAGCCGCCGGTGACGCGGCCGCTCGGGCTCGACGAGATGGTGGCGGGGCTCAGCGCCTTCGATTTCCAGTGATTGTGAAATCATTGAAGGCGCAGGATTTTGCGCTTGTGGGCTGTGAAATTCCTTCTTAGTCTGCGGGCAAAACCAGAGGGAAAAGATGTCCGGGTTGCGGGCTCTTTGAACAAGCAGGAGAAGTCATGAGGTCAATCATCCCAAGTGTGACGGCCGCCGCCGTTGCCGCACTTCTTGCCGCCGCGCCGGCCTTTGCCCAGGAGCGCGTGGTCAACGTCTACAACTGGTCGGATTATATCGACGACAGCATCCTGGCCGACTTCACCAAGGAAACCGGCATCAAGGTCGTCTACGACACCTTCGATTCCAACGAGACCGTCGAAACCAAGCTGCTTGCCGGCGGCACCGGTTATGACGTCGTCGTTCCCACAGCCGACTTCCTGCAGCGCCAGATCCAGGCTGGCGTCTTCCAGAAGCTCGACAAGTCGAAACTGCCGAACCTTTCCAACATGTGGGATGTGATCCAGCAGCGCACCGCCGAATACGACCCGGGCAACGAACACGCGGTCGATTACATGTGGGGTACCGACGGCATCGGCTACAACGTCAAGAAGGTTGCCGAAATCCTCGGTCCCGACGTCAAGCCCGGCCTCGAAGTGATCTTCGATCCGAAGGTCGCCGCAAAGTTCAAGGATTGCGGCATTTACGTTCTCGACACCCCGAAGGACGTCATCACCACGGCGTTTCGATATCTCGGCCTCGATCCGAACTCCACCAAGGCTGAGGATTTCAAGAAGGCCGAAGAGCTGCTGACGGCCGTCCGCCCCAATATCCGCAAGTTCCACTCGTCCGAATACATCAATGCGCTTGCCAATGGCGACATCTGCATCGCCTTCGGCTATTCCGGCGACATGCTGCAGGCGCGCGACCGTGCAGCCGAAGCCAAGAACGGCGTCGAGGTCAATTATTCGGTTCCCCCGCAGGGCGCCCAGATGTGGTTCGACATGATGGCCATCCCTGCCGATGCGCCCCACGTCGCCGAAGCCCACGAGTTCCTGAACTACATGATGAAGCCTGAGGTCATCGCCAAGGCGAGCGACCATACCTTCTATGCCAACGGCAACAAGGCGTCGCAGCAGTTTGTCAGCAAGGACATTCTGGAAGACCCGGCGGTCTATCCAACTGAGGAGGTGATGAAGAACCTCTTCACGGTCAAGCCGTGGGATCCGAAGACGCAGCGCCTCGGGACGCGCCTCTGGACGAAGGTCGTCACCGGCCAGTAATTTAAGCCTTGGGCCCGGACGGCAACGTCCGGGCCTTTCAATTACCGGCCGGGGTGGAGGCCGGAAAAACCTTATATTCGGGGAATAATATGAAGTCTCTCGGCAATATCCGCCGCGCTTTTGCGCCTTGGACCGATCCCTCTGCAAAACCCTTCATTGCTTTCAAGAACGTCACCAAGCGCTTCGGCAATTTTACCGCCGTCGACGATCTCTCGCTGAATATCTACCACCGCGAATTCTTCGCGCTGCTCGGCGCTTCGGGCTGCGGCAAGTCCACGCTGCTGCGCATGCTCGCCGGCTTCGAGCAGCCGACCTCCGGCGAGATCGTGCTCGATGGCACCGACATGGCCGGTACGCCGCCCTACAAACGGCCGGTCAATATGATGTTCCAGTCCTATGCGCTTTTCCCGCACATGACGGTGGAAAAGAATATCGCCTTCGGCCTCAGGCAGGACGGTATGGGCAAGGATGAGATGACCGAGCGCGTCTCGCAGATGCTGAAGCTTGTCAAGCTCGAGCAATTCGCCTCCCGCAAGCCGAACCAGCTTTCCGGCGGCCAGCGCCAGCGCGTGGCGCTGGCCCGCTCGCTGGCCAAACGCCCGAAGGTGCTGCTGCTCGACGAACCGCTTGGCGCGCTCGACAAGAAGCTGCGCGAAGAAACTCAGTTCGAACTGATGGACCTGCAGCAGAACCTCGGCCTCACCTTCGTCGTCGTCACCCACGACCAGGAAGAGGCGATGACCATGGCCGACCGCATTGCCGTCATGAGCCACGGCAAGGTCGTGCAGGTGGCTACACCGGCGGAGATCTACGAGGCGCCGAATTCCCGTTTCGTTGCGGATTTCATCGGCGACGTCAACATCTTCGACGGCAAGGTCGCCGCATCGGGCAACGGCACCGTCGAGATATCAGTCGACAGCGGCTTCAGCGTTCGCGTCGCCTCTTCCGAGACACCTGAGGCAGGCAGTGCCGTCGGCTTCGCCATCCGGCCGGAAAAGATGCGGGTCGGGCGCCAGCCGCCGGCCAACGCCTCGGTCAACGCCGCCAGGGGCGAACTCTGGGACATCGGCTATCTCGGCGACATGACCGTCTTCCATGTGAAATTGCAGAGCGGCAAGATCGTCAAGGCCTCTTCCCTCAATGCGCAGCGCTCCGTCGACGACCCCTTCACCTACGACCAGGAGGTCTGGATCTCGTTCGACGAAAACGCCGGCGTTCTGCTGAAGGATTGAGATCATGGGCAAGCTTACCTCCGGCCTCTACAACCGCCTCGTCATCACAATCCCTTATGCCTGGCTGCTGCTCTTCTTCCTGGCGCCGTTCTTCATCGTCTTCCGCATTTCGCTATCGACGACAGCGATCGCCATGCCGCCTTACGAGCCGGTCTTCTCGCTTGCCGACGGCTGGGCCGGGCTCTGGAGCAAGATCGGCGAGCTATCTTTCGACAATTACGCCTACCTCACCGAGGATGCGCTCTATATCAATGCCTACATATCGAGCGTGGTGATTGCCGGGATCTCCACCTTCCTCACCCTGCTGATCGCCTATCCGATTGCCTACGGCATGGCGCAGGCGCCGCGCACCATCCGCCCGACGCTGGTGATGCTGGTCATCCTGCCGTTCTGGACGAGTTTCCTCATTCGCGTTTATTCCTGGATCGCGATCCTGAAGCCGGAAGGCCTTCTCAATCAGCTTCTCCTGTCGCTGCACATCATCGACAGTCCGCTGATCATCCTCAACACCCCGACCGCCGTCTATATCGGCATCGTCTATTCCTATCTGCCTTTCATGGTGCTGCCGCTCTATTCGGCCCTGGAAAAGATGGACGGTACGCTGATCGAGGCAGCACAGGATCTCGGCTGCACGCCGATCCGGGCCTTCTGGCGCGTCACCTTTCCGCTGTCGATCCCCGGTGTGGTTGCCGGCTGCATGCTGGTGTTCATTCCCGCTGTCGGTGAATTCGTCATTCCCGACCTGCTCGGCGGTTCGCAGACGCTGATGATCGGCAAGACGCTCTGGAACGAGTTCAACGCCAACCGCGACTGGCCGGTCTCCTCGGCGGTGGCAACGATCCTGCTGATGATCCTGGTGATCCCGATCGTCTTCTTCCAGAATGCCCAGGCCAAGGCCGAAGAGCGGGGGAAATAAGCCATGCTGAAATGGACCCGCTTCAACATCGTCTCCGTCACGCTCGGCTTTGCCTTTCTCTACCTGCCGATCGTGCTTCTGGTAATCTTCTCCTTCAACGAATCGAAGCTCGTCACCGTCTGGGGCGGTTTCTCCACAAAATGGTATGTCTCGCTGCTCTCGAACCAGGGCCTGCTCGACGCCGCCTGGGTGACGATCCGTGTCGGCCTGCTGTCGGCGACGCTCGCCACCGTGCTCGGCACGATGGCGGCGCTGACGCTGGTGCGCTACACGCGCTTTCGCGGCCGCATGCTGTTTTCAGGCATGATCTACGCGCCGCTCGTCATGCCTGACGTCATCACCGGCCTGTCGCTGCTGCTGCTCTTCGTCGCCATCGGCTTCGACCGCGGTTTCTGGACGATCACGCTGGCGCATACTACGCTCACCATGTGCTTCGTCGCCGTCGTCGTGCAGTCGCGCCTGTTGAGCTTCGATCATTCGATCGAGGAAGCGGCACAGGATCTCGGCGCGCCGCCGTTGCGCACCTTTTTCGAGATCACCTTGCCGATCATCGCGCCGGCAGTGATCTCGGGCTGGATTCTTGCCTTCACCCTGTCGCTCGACGATCTGGTGATCGCCAGCTTCACTTCGGGGCCGGGCGCCACGACGCTGCCGATGCGGATCTACAGCCAGGTCCGCCTCGGCGTGACGCCGGAGATCAACGCGGTCTGCACGATCCTGATCGCCATCGTCGCGGTCGGCGTCATCTGCGCCTCGATCGTCACCAAACGCCGCGAAATCCAGCGCCAGCGCGACGAGCGGGCGGCGGCTGCCGGCGCCTGATATGGCGTGAAAACAAAAGAGCTCTATTGCGCGTGGGGTGTGGTGCCGAAGAGTGGAACCGGCGAGATCACCGGGTTCGGCCAGGAGCCGCCGATGAAAAACGGCAGAAGCGGCAGCTCCGCCGCCTTGGCCGGATCGGTTGCCTCGAGCGATCCGGACAGCGCCAGCCCGTTCGACTGATAGGTGATGACGCCGGATAGCGTCAGCGTCTCGGCCGTGCCGGCGATGCGGGCGTCGTGCATCTCGGCCGAACCCTTGGCGAAATCGGCCTGCATGTTCAACTGGTTGAAAGCGAAGGCGCCGCCTGCCGCCGCGCTCAGCGGAAAGAACGGCTTTTCGGCTGCCTGCGTCCTGAGTGCTGCGGCATCGATGCCGGGGATCGTGCCTTCCGTTGTCCAGAAATGCAGCCTGCCGGTGACGTCGGCAAGACCGGTCGTCCAGATCGCCTTCGGCGACTGCAGGTCGAGATCGAGCGATCCGGTCGCCAGCGGCAGCGGTCCCTTCAGTTGCAGGCGCTCGGCAAGGGCTGCGAAGTCGGCATCGCGGATCGACAGCTGCAGCTTGCCGCCGCCGTCAAAGTCGCGCTGGGTCGCTTCCAGATGCGCGGTCATTTCGCCGCCTTCGAACCGGCTGTCGCCGATGTCAAATTTCGCTTCGCCGCCGGCAACGATCATGCTGGCGCCGACATCGGAAAGCTCGAAGAGACCCATTTGCGCGCGCCGCGCCGAAAGCCTGACGTCGACATCGAGCAGTTGCAGCGGCCCGTTTATGCCGGCGGAGATTTCCTCCGCCTCGCCGGCGGCAAGCCTGAGCGCGAAGGCGTCGAGAAACGGCTTGAGGTTCATCTGGTCGAAGGCGAGCGTGCCGCCGATCTTCGGCCGTTTGCCGGATTGGGTGAAAAGGTCCATGACCCCGGTGGCGCTCGCTTCGTTCAGCGAGAGGCTGAGATTGTTAAAGCGCAGTCCGTTGCCCGACGACATGATGTCGGATTCCACCGAGGCGCTCTTCAGCGTTGCGATGCCGGGGATGGATTTGCCCGACCATGCCAGAAGTGCAGGCATATCTGGAATGCTGGCGGTGATATTGCCGGACAGCGCCGAAAGGCTGGCGATGCTGGCAACTCCCTGGAAGTGCGCCGTCAAAAGGTTCGATGTCAGCGACGTCCGCGTCTCGGCATTTCGGCCGGCAAAGGCGAGCAGCGGCTGGCGCGAGGCGAAATCAACCTTCAGGTCCTGGCCGTTGATACGGGCGATGACGACCGCCGAGATCGCGCCGGATAGCCGCGGCCAAGCGATATCTGCGGTGACGCTGTCGAAACGATAGGTCTTGGCGGACTTGGCGTCGGTGACCGCAAGCGTCCCGTCTTCGACCGTCACCGCGCCGATCTCGGCGTCGAGATCGGGATCGAGCACCTCGGCGCCGTTTTCGGTGCGCACGCCGCTGATCGCACGGGCGAGCAGGCCGGCATAACTCCAGTCGATCAGCCCCTTCTCGTCGCGCGTCAGTGCCAGATTGGGGCGCACCAGGTGAAATTCGTGGAAGCTGGTGCGGCCTCTCAGCGCATCGATGAGGCTGAAATCGGCCGACAGGCTGTCGATGCTGCCGAGCAGCTTGTCGCCGCTATCACGCGGCTGGCGGATGGTGATCTGGTTCAGCGTAATGCGCGGCGTCGGCCAGAATTCCAGAACCGGGCTGCCCTTGATCTCGGCATGATAGCCCGTCCATTTCGACAGCGCGTCCTCGATGCCCGAGCGCACGAAACCGGTGGTGATGAGATAGGGTGCGGCTACCCTCAGCGCCACGAAAAGCGCCAGCGCAATCAGCAGGAAGACAGTCGACAGACGGGCGAAGGTCGGAAGCCAGCGCGAAACGGGTCCGATCTTCCTGCGCCACCTGCGATGTCTTGACGTGCTCATGATCTCCGCCGGTAATTCAGCCGGTCATCCCGTGATGCGCTGGTTTCGCCGGATATAGGAAATATCGGGCATATGCAAATACCCTTTGCGCCGCGCATCTTTTCACGTGCGCAAAGGACCGCGACACATTCGATCGAAGCATCGTTGGATGCGTCAGCGTCGGATCGCGTCGGTTCCGCACTTTATAATGCAATGCAGCATGATATAAAGGCGGCATTGGGGAGGAGCAATTGAATGCAGGATAACAGACCACTTTGGGTGCCTTCGGAAGATGCCGTCGCAAGAAGCCCGATCCATGCCTTCATGGCGCGCTGCAATGCCGATTTCGGGCTTTCTCTTTCAGGCTTTGAAGATCTGCATGCCTGGTCGGTAGCCGAGCGGGAGAAGTTCTGGTCGGCCGTCTGGGATTTCTGCGGCGTGAAGGGAGAGCGCGGCGCAGAGGTGCTCATCGATGGCGACCGAATGCTGGAGGCTCGCTTCTTTCCCGATGCGACCCTGAACTTTGCCGAGAACCTGCTGCCAGGCCGCGGCGAGGGCGATGCGATCATCTTCCGCGGCGAGGACAAGGCCGAAGGCCGCTGGTCGTGGGACCGGCTGCGCGGGGCGGTCTCGAAACTGCAGCAGGCCTTCACAGCCCTTAGTATCGGCAAGGGCGACCGTATCGCCGCGATGATGCCGAACATGCCGGAAACCGTTGCCGCCATGCTCGCCGCCGCCTCGATTGGCGCCATCTGGTCGTCCTGCTCTCCTGATTTCGGCGAGCAGGGTGTGCTCGACCGCTTCGGCCAGATCGGCCCCAAGCTATTCATCGCCTGCGATGCCTATTGGTATTCCGGCAAGATGCAGGACGTCGGCGCCAAAGTCGCTGCCGTCGCCAAAAACCTGGGCGTTCCGACGGTCATCGTTCACTATGCCGGCGATGCGGAAGCGGTGGCGCGCGCAACGCCTGGCGCTTCGACGCTTGAGGCCTTCGTCGCGCCCTATGAGGCCAAAGAGGTCGAGTTCACGCCGCTCGCCTTTTCCCATCCGCTCTACATTCTCTTTTCCTCCGGCACGACGGGCGTGCCGAAATGTATCGTCCATTCTGCCGGCGGCACGCTGTTGCAGCATCTCAAGGAGCAGCGGCTGCATTGCGGCCTGCAGGCGGGCGAGAAGCTGTTCTACTTCACCACCTGCGGCTGGATGATGTGGAACTGGCTGGTCAGCGGCCTTTCCAGCGGCGCCACGCTCTGCCTGTTCGACGGCTCGCCCTTCGCCCCCGACGGCAACGTGCTGTTCGACTATGCCGAGGCCGAGAAATTCGCCATCTTCGGTACCTCGGCGAAATATATCGATGCGGTGCGCAAAAGCGGGCTGACGCCACGCACGAGCCACGATCTCTCCAGCCTGCGGCTGATGACCTCCACCGGTTCGCCGCTGTCGCCCGAAGGCTTCACCTTCGTCTATGAGGGCATCAAAGAAGACGTGCAGCTCGCCTCGATATCGGGCGGCACCGATATCGTTTCCTGCTTCGTGCTCGGCAATCCGCTACAGCCGGTCTGGCGCGGCGAGATCCAGGGGGCCGGCCTCGGCCTTGCGGTCGATGTCTGGAACGATGACGGCAAGCCGGTGCGCGGCGAGAAGGGTGAACTCGTCTGCACCAAGGCCTTCCCGTCGATGCCGGTGATGTTCTGGAACGATCCCGATGGCGCCAAATATCGCGCCGCCTATTTCGACCGGTTCGACAATGTCTGGTGTCACGGCGATTTTGCCGAATGGACCGAGCATGGCGGCCTGATCATCCACGGCCGTTCGGATGCGACGCTCAATCCCGGCGGCGTGCGCATCGGCACGGCCGAGATCTATAATCAGGTGGAGCAGATGGAGGAGGTGGCCGAAGCGCTGTGCATCGGCCAGGAGTGGGACGACGACGTCCGCGTCATCCTCTTCGTCCGCCTGGCAGCGGGTGTGTCGCTGACCGAGGATCTCGTCAAGGCGATCAAGACACGGATCCGCACCGGCGCCTCGCCGCGGCATGTGCCGGCAAAGATCATCGCGGTCGCCGATATTCCCCGCACCAAGTCCGGCAAGATTGTCGAACTTGCGGTGCGTGAGGTCGTTCACAACAGGCCGGTGAAAAACCAGGAAGCGCTCGCCAATCCCGAGGCGCTGCGGCTCTTCGCCGGCTTGAGCGAACTCAAGGACTGAGAGGCGCGACCCGAAAATCCAATCCGATTTTCGGGTCGATGCGCCAGCCTATGAGCTTTTACCATTTATCAAACTTCTGTCATGGAAACCTTTCGTTAAGAAAGGTTTGTCAAAGGTGAAGCTAACTTAGCGGCCGCACATGAACGAGGCGGCGTGAAGCCTTCGGGCTTGCAACATGATGTTGATCGACTAAGCTCTCGTTGAAAAGCACCCATTTCGAGGCAGCCACCGGCTGCCTCTTCTTTATGGTGCTGACAGCGTCTTTAGCCGGCGAGCACCCGCTGTGACGGGAAGGTGATCTCGACGAGCGTGCCCTCGTTCGGCGCCGAATTGATCGAGAACACCGCCCGGTTGGCATCGACCATCGCCTTGGTCAGCGGCAGGCCGAGCCCGGTGCCGTCGCCGCGATGGCGCGATTGGGTCGAGGAGACTTGCCGGAACGGCTTCATCGCCTGGTCGAGTTCGCTGCGCGTCATGCCGATGCCGGTATCGCGCACCCTGAGCACGACGCTGCCATTTGCTTCATAGGCGGTGGAAACGACGATCTGCCCACCGGATGGGGTGAAGCGGATGGCGTTCGACAGGATGTTCAGCGCGATCTGCTTGATCGACCGCAGATCCGCCACGACCTCGGGCACCGCTTGCGACAGCGCCGTGCGGATGATCACGCGCTGGCCGTTCGCCTGTGGCTGGACCAGCGCCACGGCCTCGGAGACCGCCTCGTTGAGGCCGACTGCGGCAAAATCGAGATCCATCTCGCCCGCTTCGATCTTCGAAATGTCGAGCAGGTCGTTGACGATATCCAGCACGTGCCGGCCGGAGCGGCCGATGTCGTTGGCATATTCGATATAACGCGGATGGCCGATCGGCCCGAAGCGCTCGCCGGCCATCATGTCGGAAAAGCCGATGATGGCGTTGAGCGGCGTGCGGATTTCGTGGCTGACGCGGGCGAGGAAATCGGTCTTGTGGGCGTTGGCGGTTTCGGCCGCACCCTTGGCGTTGCGCAGTTCGTCCTCGGTGCGCTTCCACTGGGTGATATCGCGGATGACGGCGCAATAGCCGTTGGAGGAGGTGAGCTGGCCCATCGTCATGAACAGCGGCACGAAGCCGCCGGCGGCCTCGCGGCCGATCACTTCGCGCCCGTCATTCAGCACACTGGCGACGCCATGGCCGGAGAGGCCGTTCAGATAGTCGAGCACGGCCTTCTGGCTCTCATGGGCAAACAGCATGACGAAGGGTTTGCCGCGCGTTTCCTGCTCGTCGTAATTGAAAAGCGCACTGGCCGACCGGTTCATCGAGCGGATGTCACCCTCCGTGCCGATGACGACGACGCCGTCGGTCGCCGTTTCCAGGATCGAGCGCAGTTCCTCCACTTCGACCTGAAGCTTGGCGACCTTTTCGACCATCCGCTCGGGGCGGCTTTCGGAACGGCCTTCAGCACGGTTTGCTTCGCTGCGGCTGTCATCCTTGCCTTCCACCGGCATCAGCGCCAGCATCAGGGCGTTGGCGTCTTCCCAGCGCACCGATTGCAGCCGCGCCGTCACCGGCACCAGCGTATCGTCGGCCTTGACCAGCATCATGGTGCCAGCGCCTGCGGCTTTTTCCTCGAGCTCGCGGCGCTGCAGCAGGGCTTCGATCCCGCCGACCTCGCGCAGCGCATCGAGCGACGCGTAACCGGTCAGCCGCATGAATTCCGGATTGGCATGGATCAGCGCATCGCCGACATGGATGAGCACGGCAACCGGTAGCTGGTCGACCGTTCCCAGTGAAAGCCCGTCGGTCATCTTGATGCGGGGCGGGATGAAGCTTGTCAGAACTTCGATCTGGCTGACCGTCTCCTCCAGCCCTTCCGTCGCCTCGTCCTCTTCGATGACATCAGGCTCCCCGGCGCCGGCCTCGTGGCTGGCGTCGCCCTCGTCGGCGGCTTTCTCGAAAGTCGCCTCCTGCGGCGCGATCTCCTCGAGTGACGGCACGTCCGCCTCGTCGGCAACGGGTGTTTCAGCCTCGACCGCTTCCTGGCCAGACGTCTCTTCGAAGCTGGCCATTTCCGCGCCGGTAGGTTCCGCTGGCGCCGTGACGTTGGGTTCTATCCGTGCCGGCGCGGCGGGTTCGTCCTTGCTGGCGCCGAAGGCCTCGAGACGCTTGGCGATCTCGCGGAAATTGGCCTGCTCGGCCGCCGTCAGTGCGGCGCCGCTATTGTGGAGCTGAACGATCTTGTCGGAGAAACGGCGATTGGGCGTTTCCGAAATGCGCAGCGCCGGCGGTTCGTTCGACGTGTCCGCCGCCGGTTCGACAGCGGAGGCATCGCCCGCCTCGGCACGATCTTCCGTTTTTTCCGAAAGGCTTTGCTGGAAAGGCGGCTCGCCGGACGCCTGCTCGTCGGACCCTTGCTCGATGGGCGCCTGCTCATCGGCAATCTCCTCAGGCGCCTTCTCCGTCTCCGTCTGCGGCCCGCTTGCGGCAAGCGCCTGGTCCTCGACCTCCGCCGTCACGGCGGGTTCGCTGGGGACCTCTGCTGCCGGCACCTCGTGGACCACCTCGGCAATGGTCTCCGCCACCGGGCCGAGGCTTGCCGCATCATGGCCGACGCCATCCGGGCCGA
Organism: Rhizobium leguminosarum bv. trifolii WSM2297; assembly: GCF_000271845.1. The sequence goes on from NZ_JH719395.1 coordinate 4,388,217, forward strand.
GCGTCAGGCCGAGCGCCAGCGGATCTTCCTGCGCATCGGAAAGCCGGACGACGCCGAAGCCGCGGAAACCGTCGAAGTCGCGGTTGCGGGTATAGGTCGGCAGCGCCGCCAGATCGACGGGAACGACGAGGCTGGTGCCTTCGATAGGCCACAGGATCGTTTTGCCCGACCATGTGTCGCGGCGGGCGAGCGCTTCGGCAAGCTTGCCCTCGGGATCGAGATTGAAGAGGGCGGCGATATCACTGAAGGCGGAGCCGATGATGTCAGACGCATGCGGACCGACGGCCTCGGCAAATTCGTGGCTGACCTCGTTGAACCGTCCCTCTGCATCGATCTTCCAGACGAAGCGCGTGGCGCGGCTGTTCGGCCTGAAGACGAAGCCGGGCTCGAGTTCAGGGGCAGGGGAGGCGTCGGCGACTAGAGGCGGTGCGAGGGCGGGCTCTTCGTGGATCGCTGCCGGCGCGTCTTCGATCTGGGTTTCGCTGGCGTCGACAGGCGGTTCCGCCGTCGTCGCTGTTTCCACCGTCTCTGTGACGGAGGCCAGGTCGTCCTCGATGATCGCGGCAGGCTCGTTGGCCTCATCCGCGCTGCTGTCGATCACGCCGCCGTCGCTTTCCGGCTCCGCATTCCCGGCGAGGCCAGTCTCGTCAATCAATTCGTCTGCCGCTGCCGTCTCGGCCGCAAGCTCGTTTTCGCCGGCGATGTCCTCGAGCGTTTCCTCGACTTCCTCGATCCCCGAGACAGCCTCGATGATCTCGGTAAAGCCTGTGTCGGCAACGTGCTGGTCGTGGAAGTCTTCGGCCGCCGGCACGGCGTCTTCCTGTGCGGGCGCATCGATTGCGTTGAGCGCGGGCGTATCGGTCGGGTCGGGCGCGGCTGCGTCGATCGGGTCGAGATGGCCGATCGCGGTCTCCACGGCAAAGAGAAGATTGAGCGCCGGCTCGTCGCTGAGCTTGCCGACGGCTGCCGGAAGATTGCCTCTGCCGGTGGCGACGGGTCGCTTCACCAACCGGTCGGGATGGGCGCCGGCAAGGTTGATCAAGGTCTTTGCCGTCTGCTCGGAAATCCCAAGCGAGGCAAAGCCCGGCGAGGCGGCGATGACGTCGCCTTCGGCGCCGATGACAGCCATATGCGTGTCGGGATCATCGAGCCCCTGCAGCATCTGGGCCGCCGAGGCGCCGGCTGCGAGCGGCTTTGCCGAGACCGGCACCGAAAACAGCATGGCTTTTTCGCCCTGGGAAAGCCGGATCAGTTCGGCCGCCGCCTGCACCTGCACACGCTGAAACCCCTTGGCGACGCGGATCATCAGGCTGCGGCTGTCGCCGATATCGGCAAGCTGGCGCGCCGCCGTCTCGAATTGGCGGAAGGTGATGTCAGTGCGATCGACACCCTGATCGAGCAGATCATAGACGGCCGAATGGCCGAAAAGTTCGGCGCCTGCACCGTTCGCCCAGAGCAGGCGGGCAAGATCGGCCGAAAACAGCACCATCGCTTCGCCGCGTGAAAAGCGTTCCCGCACCCGTGCATGCACGGCGATATCGATGAACGGATATTGGACTGCGGGCATGTTCGAACCTTGTCGCTGTCGGCCTTCTAAATTAACGGCTTATTAATAACTGCGGGACGCATGCGGGTCCAGAAGAGCAGGGGGTTTTCGACCGGCAAGGTTAACGTCTTGTGCACCGCACAATAATTGTTGCAATGCACAATGAAATGTCTTATATAAGCTTCATCCCAACTATTGCAGGCAGTGACTGCCTCAGCCCAAAGGATGCGACCCATGGCTACCATAAAGACCGACGACGTTTTTTCAATCGCTTCTTTCGACCCGTCCAAGTTCGCGGAATCCTTCCGTGATTTCGCCGAAAAGGGCGCTCAGCAGTCCAAGGACGCCTATGCCAAGCTGAAGACCGCTGGCGAAGAAGCCGGCAAGACGCTTGAAGCCACCGTCCAGACGGCACAGGCCGGCAGTGTCGAACTCGGCCTGAAGGCGATCGACATCCTGCGCGTCAACTCTGAGAACTCGCTGTCGCACTTCGAAGCCCTGCTCGGCGTCAAGTCTGCCGCTGAATTCTTCGAGCTGCAGACCTCGTTCATCCGCAAGCAGGCCGAACTGACCGTCGAGCAGGCGAAGTCGATCCAGGAAACCACCAAGCAGGTTGCCGAAAAGCTCGCAAAGCCTTCCAAGGACGCCGCCGAAAAGGCCATGGCTTCCTTCAAGGTTGCCTGATCGGTCTTAAAGCTCAGCGATAAAAGGCTGGACCTCGCGTCCAGCCTTTTTGTATATTGACGAGGATTGGGGCTTGAATTCATCGCCAAGTCCTCGTATGTGACCCCCATCGCGCCAAGCGCGATTTATGCGGTTGTAGCTCAGTTGGTTAGAGCGCAGGTTTGTGGCACCTGAGGTCGGAGGTTCGAGACCCCCCAACCGTACCATTATCATCGTGTTAAGCTTCAAGCGCCCAGCTCAAATCCAGTAGCCGATGTTACACCATTCGGTGGCCTAGATATCATCCTTTCCAGGCTAGCAAAGGACCCGCCCTGAAACGCCTCGTTTAGCCGATCCTCAGCTTCCGTCCGAACGCAAGTGAGCTAATGGGATGTGGGTCTCAGTTCTACGTCAAACGCGAGCGCCATAGGGCGCTTAGCTTGATCCCCAAAAAGGGTGCTTTTGATTTCCCAGAATCAATCGATCCTTTAGTTCAACAGCATGCCATCTGATCAATGTGCCTACCCCGTATTCCGCTCGAGCATCGCCAGATGTTCGGAGCACACCGTTTTGACCAGTTCAAGCAACAGCAAGCTTTGCTCAGCAAGCCAACCAAGAGCCTCCACGCCAATCTCAAAATGCTTGGAATACCGGGCTTTAACATAAGCCTCGTTCAGTGTGTTGAACCAGGCGCGCTCGCGATGCTCGTTTCGAGGAAACGCCTCAGCCAAACGCCGGTCTTGTTCTTCGGCAAGCGAGCGGAGGAATTTGATATTGTGGGAAGGTGGACCGTAGTTGGTGAGCGTTAACAGGACACAGGAATAAGCTTGTTCCAACGCTTGATGAAAAAGGAAGGCAGCACGTTTCCCATAGCGTTTCGTGCGAGCATGTTCAGCTAGGTCGAAAAACTCCTTTGTGGCCTCGAGCCGCTCCTCGAAATGCTCCTTCGCCACCCGCAATCGATCGACCGGCGAGAGCGGTTTGGGTTCGGCAAGCGGCTCCTCATCGAGTTCATAGACGACGATGCCTTCCTTGCGGATGTCAGAGAAGAAATACTGTCCCTCTTTCAGGTAGGTGTTCACCTCGCGCCTGGAATGAACGATGAAGCTTACCGGCGTTTCGATCGACTTGTCGTGGATCAGCCGGTCAGCGGCCTTGTACCAGTAGTCGGCGAACTCGCAGAGCTTTCGGTTGTTAACGATGATCAGCAGATCAAAATCAGAGCGATACCCCTTCATCGTGAAAGGTTCATCCACCCATCCGCCCTTGGCGTAAGAGCCGAACAGGATGATCTTCAAGATCCTGCCACGCTTCTTGAACTCCGCCGTGCCGTCCTTCACCGCGTCTTCAAATTCCTCGTGGAGGATTTCCAAAACACGGCCAATCTCTCGCTGCTTGCGAAGCGGCATATGATCGACGGACGACTTCATACACCATCGATAGGCGAAAGATTCTGCACCGTCCACGAGAATTTTGGCGCGGGCACCAGCCTCAATTTACCTGCATCTCCGATTTCGACTTTCAACGGATGCACAAATCTGACGGATCAACCCGGGCGCAGCCTGTGAAGGGGCCGGGGAGGTCCAGCCTTGTATTTAACTATCTTGAACACGATAGTTAAATCGTCTAAGTTGTCGTAGCTCAGAACGACACGGCGAGAAAATGGGTTGAAACACGTTACCAAAAGCGTCGTCGGTTCTCGGTCCAGTCAGTGCGACGTAGGTCGCTAGCCCAACGTGCTTGAGAGGATTGGAGACGTCTGATGGCGATCATGTTCGTCAGAGCGCAGGTGATCAGCAGGGGAGCCGGACGCAGCATCATTTCGGCTGCTGCCTATCGTCATCGCACCCGCATGATCGACGAACAGATCGGCGCTTCCTTCAACTATCGAGGTGGCGCTTCCGATCTGGTGCATGAGGAGCTTGCGCTGCCGGACTGTGTTCCGAATTGGCTTCATGAGGCGATCGATGGCCTTTCCGTTGCTAGTGCGAGCGAAGCGCTCTGGAATGCTGTGGAGGCCTTCGAGACGCTGGGAAACGCGCAGCTTGCCCGCGAGCTGATTATCGCCCTGCCGGAGGAACTGACGCGAGCGGAGAATATTGCACTGGTTCGCGAATTCGTTCGGGATAATCTCACAGCTAGGGGCATGGTGGTTGATTGGGTCTACCACGACAAGGACGGCAATCCCCACGCCCATGTATTGACGACGCTGAGGCCACTCGCGGATGAGGGGTTTGGCCGGAAGCGGGTGACGATCATGGGCGAAGACGGGAAGCCTTTGCGTGTTGTCACGCCCGACAGTCCGAACGGGAGGATTGTCAACAGGGTTTGGGCCGGCGACCGGGAAACGATGAAGGCCTGGAAGATCGCCTGGGCGGAGACGGCCAACCGGCATCTGGCGCTTGCCGGTCACGAGATCCGGCTCGATGGACGCTCCTATGCCGAACAGGGCCTCGACGGCATTGCGCAAAAACACCTCGGACCAGAAAAGGCCGCCCTCGCCGGCAAGGGCAAGGAGCTCTACTTCGCTCCCGCCGATCTTGCCAGGCGCCAGGAGATGGCCGACCGGCTGCTGGCCGAGCCTGAGCTTTTGTTGAAGCAGCTCGGCAACGAACGCTCCACCTTCGACGAAAAGGATATCGCCAAGGCGCTGCACCGTTACGTCGACGATCCCACCGATTTTGCCAACATCCGTGCCCGGCTGATGGCGTCCGACCAGCTGGTCATGCTGAAGCCGCAGGAGATGGATGCGGAGACCGGCAAGCTATCGGAACCGGCCGTGTTCACGACGCGGGACATGCTGCGCATCGAATACGACATGGCGCAGTCGGCACAGGCCCTGTTGAAGCGTGACGGCTTTGCCGTCTCCCGCAAGCATGTCGACGCTGCCATCGAAAGTATCGAGCGTGGCGATCCTAAAACTCCGTTCCGGCTCGATGCGGAGCAGGTCGATGCCATCCGTCATGTCACCGGTGACAGCGGGATCGCCGCCGTTGTCGGCCTTGCCGGCGCCGGCAAGTCGACGCTGTTGGCGGCGGCGCGTCTTGCCTGGGAGGGCGAGGGGCACCGGGTGATCGGTGCTGCCCTTGCCGGCAAGGCGGCGGAAGGGCTGGAAGACAGTTCCGGCATCAAGTCGCGCACGCTTGCCTCCTGGGAGCTGGCCTGGGCCAATGGCCGCGACACACTGCATCGCGGTGACGTGCTTGTCATCGACGAGGCCGGCATGGTGTCGTCGCAGCAGATGGCGCGTGTGCTGAAGATCGCCGAAGGGGCAGGCGCGAAAGTGGTCCTGGTCGGTGATGCGATGCAGCTGCAGCCGATCCAGGCGGGTGCTGCTTTCCGGGCAATCACCGAGCGGATCGGTTTTGCCGAGCTTGCCGGTGTGCGCCGCCAGCGTGACGAATGGGCACGCGAGGCTTCACGGCTGTTTGCCCGCGGCGAGGTCGAGAAGGGGCTCGACGTCTATGCGCAACATGGTCATCTCGTCGAGGCAGCGACACGCCAGGAGGCAATCGGTCGCATCGTTGCTGATTGGACCGAAGCACGCAAACAGGCGATCGATCGCTCGGTTTCCGAGGGCAGGGATGGCCGCCTTCGCGGCGACGAGTTGCTGGTGCTCG
>NZ_JH719395.1:4394145-4674209 GCF_000271845.1 Rhizobium leguminosarum bv. trifolii WSM2297
TGCAGCTGCAGCCGATCCAGGCGGGTGCTGCTTTCCGGGCAATCACCGAGCGGATCGGTTTTGCCGAGCTTGCCGGTGTGCGCCGCCAGCGTGACGAATGGGCACGCGAGGCTTCACGGCTGTTTGCCCGCGGCGAGGTCGAGAAGGGGCTCGACGTCTATGCGCAACATGGTCATCTCGTCGAGGCAGCGACACGCCAGGAGGCAATCGGTCGCATCGTTGCTGATTGGACCGAAGCACGCAAACAGGCGATCGATCGCTCGGTTTCCGAGGGCAGGGATGGCCGCCTTCGCGGCGACGAGTTGCTGGTGCTCGCCCACACCAATGATGATGTCCACAAGCTGAACGAGGCACTGCGTCAGGTCATGAGGGCGCAGCAAGCGCTTTCTGACAGTCGGACGTTCCAGACCGAGCGCGGCACGCGGGAGTTCGCCGCTGGCGATCGCATCATCTTCCTGGAAAATGCCCGCTTCCTTGAGCCCCGGGAAAGGCATTCCGGTCCGCAATATGTCAAGAACGGCATGCTCGGCACGATCATCTCCACCGGCGACAAACGCGGCGATCCGCTGCTGTCGGTCCTTCTCGATAATGGCGACAAGGTCGTCTTCAGCGAAGACAGCTATCGGAATGTCGATCACGGCTATGCCGCAACGATCCACAAATCGCAAGGCGCCACGGTCGACCGCACCTTCGTGCTTGCCACGGGGATGATGGACCAGCATCTGACCTATGTGTCGATGACCCGCCATCGCGACCGCGTCGATCTCTATTCGGCGAAGGAGGATTTTGAGGCAAAGCCGGAATGGGGACGCAAGCTGCATGTCGATCATGCCGCCGGTGTGACCGGCGAGCTTGTCGAAACCGGAGAAGCCAAGTTCCGGCCGAATGACGAAGATGCCGACGACAGTCCCTATGCCGATGTCAGGACGGAGGACGGAACCGTCCATCGCCTTTGGGGCGTCAGCCTGCCGAAGGCGCTCGAGGAGGCGGGCATCTCTGCAGGCGATACCGTCACCCTGCGCAAGGATGGCGTCGAGCGGGTCAAGGTCCAGATAGCAGTCGTCGACGAGGAGACAGGCCAGAAGCGTTACGAGGAGAGGGAAGTCGATCGCAACGTCTGGACGGCGAGACAGATCGAAACCGCCGAAGCGCGCCAGCATCGCCTCGAGCGGGAAAGCCATCGGCCGGATATGTTCAAACAGCTCGTCGAGCGATTGTCGCGCTCCGGCGCCAAGACGACGACGCTCGATTTTGAAAGTGGGGCCGGTTATCGCGCCCAGGCGCAAGACTTCGCCCGGCGCCGCGGCATCGATCATCTTTCGTTGGCTGCAGTCGAGATGGAGGAAAGCCTCTCCCGGCGCTTTGCGTGGATTGCCGCAAAGCGGGAGCAGGTGGAAAGGCTCTGGGAGCGGGCAAGCGTGGCGCTCGGCTTTGCCATCGAGCGGGAACGGCGTGTCGCCTACAATGAAGAGCGGAGCGAAAGGATGGTCGAAGCAACCTCCAGCGAAGCACGCTATCTGATCCCGCCGACGTTCTTCGCCAGAAGCGTCGAGGAGGATGCGCGGCTGATGCAGCGTTCGTCCCCGGCCTGGACAGAGCGGGAAGCGATCCTACTTTCGCTGCTGGAGAAGATCTATCGCGATCCGGATGCAGCGCTTGCCGCCCTGAATGCGCTGGCATCGGACGCCGGCGTCGAACCGCGCAAGCTTGCCGACGATCTTGCCGCAGCCCCTGATCGGCTTGGCCGCTTGCGTGGTTCCGAATTGATCGTCGACGGACGCGCGGCACGTCAGGAGCGCAATGTCGCAATGTCGGCCGTGGACGAACTGCGGCCGCTCGCACGGGCCCATGCGACCGAATTCCGCAGGAATGCCGAACGGTTCGAACAGCGCGAGCAGACGCGGCGCTCCTATATGTCGGTATCGATCCCGGCGCTCTCCGAAAATGCGATGGCGCGGCTTATGGAGATTGAGGCGGTACGCACCCAAGGTGGTGACGACGCCTACAAGAGCGCCTTTGCGCTTGCCACCGAGGACCGCTCGGTCGTGCAGGAGATCAAGGCGGTCAGCGAGGCGTTGACGGCCCGCTTTGGCTGGAGCGCATTCACCGCGAAGGCGGATGCGGTTGCCGGACGCAACGTGGCCGAACGCATGCCGGAAGATCTGATGCCGAGCCAGCGTGAGACACTGATTAACCTGTTCGAGGCCGTGAAGCGTTTTGGCCACGAGCAGCATCTTGCCGAGCGTCAGGATCGCTCGAAGATCGTCGCAGCGGCCAGTGCCGTTCCGACTAAGGAGCCAAGGGAGGAGCCAGGCAAGGATTATGCGACGGTGTTGCCGATGCTTGCCGCCGTCACCGAGTTCAAGACGCCGGTCGACGAGGAGGCGCGATCGCGTGTGCTCGCAGCTCCTCTCTATCACCAGCAGCGTGCGGCACTGGCGAATACTGCAAGGACGATCTGGCGCGATCCGGCCGGCGCCGTCAGCATGATCGAGGAGCTGATCCTGAAAGGTTTTGCTGCCGATCGCATCGCGGCAGCAGTCACCAATGATCCAGCCGCTTACGGTGCACTGCGCGGTTCCGACCGTCTGATGGACAAGGTGCTTGCCTCTGGCCGGGAGCGGAAAGAAGCGGTGCAGGCCGTGCCGGAAGCCGCCGTCCGGCTGCGCTCACTCGGGTCATCCTATGTCAATCTGCTCGACGCAGAACGACGGAGCATTACGGCAGAGCGGCAGCGCATGGCGGTTGCCATTCCCGGCCTGTCGAGAGCGGCAGAGGAAGCGCTCATCCAACGGATGGCGCAGCGAAAGAATGGTCGCATGCTGAATATTCCGGCTGCACCTCTCGATGCAAACATCCGTCGGGAGTTTGCTGATGTCAGCAAGGCACTCGACCAGCGCTTCGGGCGCAATGCCATCATCCGCGGTGACAAGGAGCTCATCAATCACGTGTCGCCGACGCAGCGCCCGGCCTTCGCGGCGATGCAGGAGAGGCTGAAGGTCTTGCAGCAGACGGTTCGCCATGAAAGCAGCGAGGAGATTATTGCGGAACGGCGCCAGCGGGCGGTCAGCCGTGGCCGCAGTATCGATCTTTGAAGACCATCGAAGAAGTCAAGAGCCTGGCGAGATGTTCCCGCACGCGGTCTTGACCAGCATATGCAGGTCGTGCGGCCCGTTCGCCGAGCCCGATCAACATAGTCCCGCCTCCTTCCCGTAACCTGACCTTCCTCCCTAAGCTGGTCCGTGATCGCCGGTTGGCGGATGTGCCTGGCCGTCGCCTCTTCGCTGACTTCGAAGTGCTTCGAACAACGCACTTTCACGTGGGCTATCATTGATAGCGAGCGGCGATAGCGACCGGATGGGTGCTGAGCGCAAGGCCCGGAACGGCAAGCTTCCTCTTTGCCACCTGCGCATTCGCGATTTCGATGATCAGCATGTTCCGGACCGCGATCCGCTATCGAATCTGGGCGGTCGATCATTGCCTGCCGGCGCAGGCTCAGGGGAAACGTCCGAGGGCGTGGAGACAGGCCGCGGTTTATTGGGCAGCCTGCGCGATCATCAGCATGCTGATCCTCGCCCTCAGGCGGTTCAGCAAGATCGACGGCCGGGTCACTCCCATCATCGTCCTTTTGTCGGGCTTGGCCGTGGCAGCATTTTATCCGACGCGGAATCTGGACATTGCCAGCACCTTGATGGCGCTCCTTGGCGCTGGTTATAACTTGTCGAGAGTCCTGATCGATGTCGAGATACAGAGGCTCGTATCAAGCACCAAGCTCGGACGAGCGAAAGGTCGGGTACACGTCGCCTGTATGGGCTTCAGTCTGCTTGTCTATGTGGGCCTCGGTGTTTCCGGAGACGCGCTCGTTCCGTCCGCGGTATTCCTTGCTTTTGGAAGCGGAGTGATCGCCGTCGTTACCGCAGGCTATGGACTCCACTTGGTGAAAAAAAGAGCCTCATTACATCGGAGCATGCCGTTGTGACGGAGCCCAAAGATGCTGAAATTCTGGTGGTTTCAAAGCATGACGTGTTTGAATTTATCGGTACATTGTTTCCGTGGATCGCCGTGAGCGATCCCCAGCAGGCATTTTCGTAGGTGCTAATTTGGCGCCGCATTTTTCAGGTTGTGCGTGCCTGCGCGACACAAAATACACAATTCTGCCATCAAACCTTCGGCTTCCTTCCAGCCTTCATCGGTTGCGGTCTATCTCCCGGCAAAGGAATCGAAAATAACTGGGAGATATCTATTGATAGTGCGTCCGCGAGGCGATCGAGCAAATCAATAGAGATATTATATTTGCCTCTCTCCAAATCACTGATCACGGTCCTATCCACACGCGCATCTACAGCGAGTACTTCCTGCGTAAGCTTCTGCGCTGACCTGTGATGTCGCAAATTCCACGCAATGCGCGCACGAGTGTCCATGCACCATGGGCAACATCTTGCATGGAGTTAATCCATGGAATATATTCAACATATTAATCTTTTGAGTTCTAAAGTGCTCCTTTCGCACCTCCGCTCCTCGTTAACACAGGCGATGGGCGTCTCTCAGAGGAAGGCAACCCAATGCATGATCGGGTAGAAAAGCGGGTCGCGAGCCAGTCTCCGCGAAACACGTTTCGGACTGAAGACGACAACAATCAAGCATCGCACCCGGTCGACATCCATGTGGGCCAGCAGCTTCGCATCAGGCGCGTTCACACCAACCTGTCGCAAACCGAACTCGGTCAGAAAGTTGGTCTGAGCTACCAGCAGGTCCAGAAATATGAAAGTGGCAAGAACCGCATCAGCGCGTCGATGCTCTACGAAATCGCCGGCGGTTTGAATGTGCCAGTGGGCTGCTTTTTCGATGGGCTGCCGCAACCAGGTTCAGGGGAGGCGGCGACTATCGCACCCGAGGCAGATGAGCGTATCGCTTATCTCGCCACCGCGGAAGGACGCCGCTTTGTCGAGGAGATACTTCGTCTTCCGCCCAAACTCAGGACCCGCACACTGGCGGTGATCAGGGCAATCGCCGGAGATGAGGACAAAGCCGAAGAAGATTGATCGTCCCGTGATGCCCGGCAGATTTTAAGCAGGCGGCCGCCGATTGGCGTTGGAGCGGCGGAAAATGGTACCGTAGAAGTCGACTTCCTTGTCATTGTCCAGGACCCGCGGATCATCTGGCTGGGCATAGTTTGCCCTTTCCAGCTGGGAGCTTTGAAACGTCGCCTGAATGGTTTCCAGCATGTCGAATAGGGCTTGATCCGCCTCGAAGATCCTGGTCACGTCCAATTGGTTCACACCGGGTCTGGACGGTCGGCGGTTACTCGCATCTCGGCATACATGTTTCGAGGCCCAGGGCCTGCGTCCATGGCAACCAAGGCTATCTGTCGGTTACCGAAGGCTGCTGCGCCCGGCGTTGCGGCATGATCGCGGTCAAGACCGATACCAGTGTGGAGGAAACCATGGAGACGAACCTCCTCGAGCGTGGTCCTGCAACAGACGGTTCGCATGGAAAGCAGCCAGCAGGTTATCGCCGAAAGGCAGCAGCGGGCTGTTAGCCGTGGTGTCAAATTAGCGGGCCTTTAACAAACACCCAACGAACAGAAAACTCCAGCCTCTAGCGGTTGCCGAGATCTGAACAGCTAGGTCCCACTAAACCATACCGTTTTTTCCATAATAGAGGTCAAAACCTCGTTACGTTCATTTCGATGGAACCCAGGCCGCCTCGCGCCGTTCTCCAGGTTAACGGGAGAATATGCATGTCGAAAACTCTTCTCTACGGCGCGACCAAGATCGACGAGACAAACAGTGCCTATGCGCCGGTCGAAAGCCTTGCGGCGTTCCAGTGGAAGAACCGTGTCTTCGTCCTTTTCGCCGACAAGGACAATGCCCGCGCCGCTCGCCAGGAAAATCAGCTGCTGGCCGATCGCAGTGCACTCGATGAGCGCGACATGGTAGTGCTTAAGGTTTCCGGCGTCGGCGTCCGGCCGCTCTTCGGTGCGGCTGATGGTCTCGATAGCGAAGCCATCCGCCGCGATCTCGAGGTACCTGATGTGGGCGAACTCGCCGCTTTCCTTGTCGGAAAGGACGGCACCGTCAAGCTCAAGGTCAGCGAGCCGATCACCAATGGTGAGCTTTTCGCCATCGTCGACAGCATGCCGATGCGCGCTGCCGAAACGCTGAAGCCGGACAACTAGCGCCGGCCGAACATCCTCGCGAACATCATGAAAGGGAGGCGGTTATGTCCGTGCCCAACGAACCCATTCCCGATCAGCCGCCGATGCCGGCGCCCGGTTGGAAGCCGGTGCCGCCCATTACAGAGCCGGAGCCGGACCGGTTGCCCGACGAGGCGCCGGTTCCGAACCCGGATGAGAACGACGAGCCGGCAAAGCACGTCTCTTTCTAAAGGAAGATGTGGCGTTCGGCGCTGACCAGTTCCTGCAGGAAGTCGGCGACGCTTCTGACGCGCACGAGGTCGCGTGCCGTTTCGTGATAGGTCGTCCAGTAGGCGCGCCGGATCGAAATTTCAGGTAGGATGCGCTGGAGTTCCGGATACTGCCGGGCGATATAATCGTGCAGGATGCCGATACCGGCGCCTGACCGGACCGCTTCCGTTTGCCCGATCGACGTCGAAATCTCGAAGCTTGCATCCCAGCTTCGCATCACCTCGCCGGAGAAGTTCAGCGAGGCGGTGAAGATCAGGTCTTCGACATAACCGATGCGCGGATGGGCTTTCAGCGCGTCGATATCGCCGGGTGTGCCGTGGGAGGCGAGGTAATCGCGGGAGGCATAAAGACCGAGCGTGTAGTCGGTGAGCTTGGAGGATACCAGCCGGCCTTGTTCCGGCCGCTCCAGCGTGATGGCGATATCGGCCTCGCGCTGCGATAGCGAGAAGGAGCGCGGCACCGGCACGAGCTGGATCTTCAGCGCCGGATGGCGCTCGATCAGCCTGCCAATGCGCGGCGCCAGAAAGGAAACACCGAACCCATCCGGCGCACCGACGCGCACGGTCCCGGCAATTGCCGTATCGGTGTGGCCGAGGCTCGCCTGCACCGCCAGCATTTCCGTTTCCATCCGCTCTGCGGATGCCAGGAATACTTCGCCTTCGGCCGTCAGCTCGGAGCCGCTCGGGCGGCGGATGAACAGCCGGGTCTTCAGCGCCTCTTCCAGCGACGTCAGCCGACGCGAGAGCGTGGCATGATTGAGCCCCAGCCGCTTCGAGGCGGCGAGGATCTGCCCGGTGCGGGCGACGGCGAGGAAAATCCGGACATCGTCCCAGTTCATCGCTTGGCCCGCATAACGATCGGATCGACCTCGATCAGCGTCAGCGATGTCACCATGCCAGCCGTCCCATTCTTGTATTTGAGGAAATGCGGTGTCCGCAAATGAGCCTCGTATGCCTGCTGGTCGGCATAGACCTCCAGAATGCGAACCCGGTTTGGTTCGTCCCTGATGGAAACAGCGCTGAGCGAAAGGACGCCCTCTTCCAGCTCTACGGATGCCTCGATTTCTTCGGTGAGCAATGTGCGATAGGCCTCAAGCGTCTCCGGATCGATCTCCAGTTCCGCCATTCTGACGACGGGTTTCCTGCTCATCCCTTTGATCTCCTCTTCGGATTTGACTTGTCCGCGCGCCGGGCCAAATTTGGAAGCAGCAGCGCCTGATGCAAAGACGGGGCTATAATTTACGCACAACAGTTCCTTATATCAGCGCATTGATTTGTGCAAATTGAAGTGCGATTGTCTGCCATCCATAAACAGGAGGAGCATCCCATGCATGAGATCGGTCATTTCATCGGCGGCAAGCATGTCGCCGGCACCAGCGGCCGCGTAAGCAACGTCTATAATCCGGCAACCGGCGAAGTGCAGGCGACGGTCGCGCTCGCCAGCGTCGAGGAAATGCGCGCCGCCGTTGAAAACGCCAAGGCTGCGCAGCCGAAATGGGCTGCCACCAATCCGCAGCGCCGCGCCCGCGTCTTCTTCAAGTTCGTCGAACTCCTGAACAAGCACATGGACGAACTTGCCGAATTGATCTCCAAGGAACACGGCAAGACCATCGAGGATGCCAAGGGCGACGTCATCCGCGGTCTCGAAGTCTGCGAATTCGTCTGCGGCATCCCGCATCTCGCCAAGGGCGAATTTACGGAGGGCGCAGGTCCTGCGATCGACATGTATTCGATCCGCCAGCCGGTCGGCATCGGCGCCGGCATTACCCCCTTCAACTTCCCCGGCATGATCCCGATGTGGATGTTTGCGCCAGCGATCGCCTGCGGCAACGCCTTCATCCTGAAGCCTTCCGAGCGTGATCCCTCCCTGCCGATCCGTCTCGGTGAATTGATGATCGAGGCCGGCCTGCCGGCCGGCATCCTCAACGTCGTCAACGGCGACAAGGCTGCCGTCGACGCGATCCTCACCGATCCCGATATCGGCGCCATCTCCTTCGTCGGCTCGACTCCGATCGCTCGCTACGTCTATGGCACGGCAGCGATGAACGGTAAGCGCGCCCAGTGCTTCGGCGGCGCCAAGAACCACATGATCATCATGCCGGATGCCGACATGGACCAGGCCGTCAACGCGCTGATGGGCGCCGGCTACGGCTCGGCCGGCGAGCGCTGCATGGCGATCTCGGTTGCCGTTCCGGTCGGCGAAGACACCGCCAACCGCCTTGTCGAAAAGCTGACGCCGAAGATCGAATCGCTGCGCATCGGCCCCTACACCGACGACAAGGCCGATATGGGCCCGCTCGTCACCAAGGAAGCCTATACCCGTGTTCGTGGCCTGATCGACCGCGGCATCGAGGAGGGCGCCAAGCTCGTCGTCGACGGCCGCGATTTCAAGCTCCAGGGTTATGAAGACGGGTACTTCGTCGGCGGCTGCCTGTTCGACCACGTCACGCCTGAGATGGATATCTACAAGACCGAGATCTTCGGACCGGTTCTCTCCGTCGTTCGCGCCCAGAACTATGAGGAAGCGCTGTCGCTGCCGATGAAGCACGAATACGGCAACGGCGTTGCAATCTACACCCGCGACGGCGATGCCGCCCGCGATTTCGCCTCGCGCATCAATATAGGCATGATCGGCATCAACGTTCCGATCCCGGTTCCGCTCGCCTACCACTCCTTCGGCGGCTGGAAGGCCTCGAGCTTCGGCGACCTTAACCAGCACGGCACCGACTCGATCAAGTTCTGGACGAAGACCAAGACCGTCACCGCCCGCTGGCCCTCCGGTATCAAGAGCGGCGCTGAATTCGTCATGCCGACGATGAAGTGATCTGACGACAGATCGATTTGCAATTCGGGGGCCGTATGGCCCCCGTTTTGTCTGATCTCTCGACGCGGCCCATACCTCTCGGCAAATGGCCTCATAAGCTGATTGCGAATTTCATATTTTGGAATTGTTCAAAACTACCAAACCGCCTATATAGGTCCGAACAGGCACGAGTTAGGAGATCGGCATGCGGTTGACGAAGCAGACCAACTATGCGGTTCGCATGTTGATGTATTGTGCTGCCAACGATGGGCACTTGAGCCGGATTCCGGAAATCGCCAGGGCCTACGGTGTTTCCGAGCTTTTTCTTTTCAAGATCCTCCAGCCGCTGAACAAGGCCGGTCTGGTCGAGACCGTGCGCGGTCGCAATGGCGGTGTTCGCCTGGGCAAGCCGGCTGCCGACATCACCCTCTTCGACGTCGTTCGGGTCACGGAAGACAGTTTCGCCATGGCCGAATGCTTCGAGGATGACGGTGAGGTCGAATGCCCGCTGGTCGACAGCTGCGGCCTGAATTCGGCGCTGCGCAAGGCGCTCAACGCCTTCTTCGCCGTGCTGTCGGAATATTCCATCGACGACCTCGTCAAGGCTCGTCCGCAGATCAATTTCCTTCTCGGAATTACCGGCGAGCGGCCTTACCGCAAATCCGAAATCGTTGCGCCCGCCGCCTGAATTTAAAGAGCAGGACTGAGGTGTGAAACCGCGGTTGCCCCTGGCAATCGCGGTTTTTGTTTTTGTCGCGTCTTCCCGGCTCGGCAAGAATGAACACCCGAGCGTGGCAAGCGAATCTGATTGATCACCACACGCTTAAGAGGCGCAATATCCAAAATACGACGAAATATCGGACGTTTTTATCCGAAAATGTCCAAATGAGGCTGATTTTTGACCGAAAATTTCTAAAATTGTCCAACTGGAAAAATTTTCTCCGTAGCCCGTTGCTTTCAGTAAATAAATATCGTTCCATCGACCGTCGATCACGATGCCTATCGCGGTCTCCAAACATCAAAAAAGAACAACCGGGAAACAATATTATGAAAAAGATCTCTGTCATGCTGGCAGCGACGGCCCTGATTTCGGTCATGGCAACGTCGGCCTGGTCCAAGACCCTTGTCTATTGCTCCGAGGGTTCGCCGGAAGGCTTTGACCCGAGCCTCTATACGGCTGGCACGACCTTCGACGCCTCGTCGCGCACGGTCTATAGCCGCCTGGTCGAATTCAAGCATGGCGGTACCGAGATCGAGCCGGGCCTCGCCGACAGCTGGAGCGTTTCGGCCGACGGCACGGAATACACCTTCAAGCTTCATCCCGGCGTCAAATATCAGACCACCGACTTCTTCACGCCGACGCGCGATTTCAATGCCGACGACGTGGTGTTCTCCTTCGAGCGCCAGCTGAAAGCCGACAATCCGTGGAACAAGTATGTCGAGGGCGGTTCCTACGAATACGCCGCCGGCATGGGCTTCCCGGATCTGATCAAGTCGGTCGAGAAGGTCGACGACCTCACCGTCAAGTTCACGCTCAATCATCCCGAAGCGCCGTTCCTTGCCGACCTCGCGATGGACTTCGCCTCGATCGTTTCCAAGGAATATGCCGACAAGCTCGCAGCCGACGGCAAGATGGCGCAGCTGAACCAGCAGCCGCTCGGCACCGGCCCCTTCACCTTCGTCGCCTACCAGCCGGATGCCGTCATCCGCTACAAGGCGAACGAAACCTATTTCAAGGGCAAGGAAAAGATCGACGATCTGGTTTTCGCCATCACCTCTGATGCCGCCGTCCGCGCTCAGAAGCTGAAGGCCGGCGAATGCCACCTGATCCCCTATCCGAATGCGGCCGATGTTCCCGAGCTGAAGAAGGACAACAATCTGACGGTGATGGAACAGGCCGGCCTCAATGTCGGCTTCCTCGCCTACAACACCCAGATGGCCCCGTTCGACAAGCCGGAAGTTCGCCGCGCCCTCAACATGGCGATCAACAAGCAGGCGATCATCGACGCCGTCTTCCAGGGTGCCGCGGCCGTTGCCAAGAACCCGATCCCGCCGACGATGTGGTCCTATAACGACGCAGTTCAGGACGACAAATACGATCCGGATGCCGCCAAGAAGGCTCTCGCCGATGCCGGTGTCAAGGACCTCAGCATGAAGGTCTGGGCGATGCCGGTGTCGCGTCCCTACATGCTGAACGCGCGCCGCGCCGCCGAACTGATCCAGGCCGATTTCGCCAAGGCTGGCGTCAAGGTCGAGATCGTCACCCATGAATGGGCCGAATATCTGAAGCTCTCCTCCGACGTGAAGCGCGACGGCGCCGTCATCCTCGGCTGGACCGGCGACAACGGCGACCCTGATAATTTCATGGATACGCTGCTTGGCTGCGATGCTGTCGGCGGCAACAACCGCGCTCAGTGGTGCAACAAGGAATATGACGACCTGATGACCAAGGCCAAGCTGACCGCCGATGTCGGCGAGCGCACCAAGGCCTATGAGCAGGCCCAGCTGATCTTCAAGAAGGAAGCCCCCTGGGCGACCCTCGATCACTCGCTGGTCTTCGTTCCGATGAGCAAGAAGGTCTCCGGCTTCTTCATGGATCCGCTCGGCATTCACCGCTTCGACGGCGTCGACGTATCCGAATAACAAGAATAATGTAAGAATGCCCGGCAGTGCTGGGCGCAACCGGCGGTCAGGCACCCCCTGACCGCCGGAAACTATTGGACATCTGCCATGTTGCGTTTTTTCATCGGCCGCCTCGCGGTGCTGATCCCGACATTCCTCGGCGTTTCCCTCATTGCCTTCTCGTTCATCCGCATGCTTCCCGGCGATCCCGTAATGCTTCTGTCGGGGGAACGTGTCATGGCGCCGGAGCGACACGCCCAGATCATGCACGATCTCGGCTTCGACCGGCCCATGTATGTGCAATATTTCGATTATCTCGGAAAAATTCTGCACGGCGATCTCGGTACCTCGATCGTCACCAAGCGACCCGTTCTCGGCGAATTCCTGACGCTGTTTCCGGCAACGCTGGAACTTTCCTTCTGTGCCATCATCCTCGCCGTCTGTCTTGGCGTGCCCGCCGGCATCTTTGCCGCCGTCAAGCGGGGCACGTGGTTCGACCAGAGCGTGATGGGTGTGGCGCTTATCGGTTATTCCATGCCGATTTTCTGGTGGGGCCTGCTGCTCATCATCTTCTTCTCCGGCTATCTCGGCTGGACGCCCGTTTCCGGCCGTATCTCGCTGATGTATTTCTTCAAGCCGGTCACCGGATTCATGCTGATCGACAGCCTACTGTCCGGCCAGAAGGGGGCCTTCGCCTCGGCCATCAGCTATCTCATTCTGCCGACCATCGTGCTGGCGACCATCCCCCTTGCCGTCATTGCGCGTCAGACGCGTTCGGCGATGCTCGAGGTTCTCGGCGAGGATTATGTCCGCACGGCACGCTCGAAAGGCCTGAAGCCGCTGCGCGTCGTCGGCGTGCACGCGTTGCGCAATGCGATGATCCCCGTCATTACCACGATCGGTCTGCAGATCGGCGTTCTTCTTGCCGGCGCCATCCTCACCGAGACGATCTTCTCCTGGCCGGGCATCGGCAAATGGATGGTCGACTCGGTGTTCAAGCGTGACTACGCCGTGGTCCAGGGCGGTCTTCTGCTGATCGCCGGCGTCATCATGCTGGTCAACCTGATTGTTGATGTCCTCTACGGCTTCATCAATCCGCGCATTCGTCACTAGGAGCGGTTCATGAGCACCGTCACCGTCAAGACCGGCCAGCCATCCGCCGCTGCGGAGTTCTGGCACTATTTCTCCCGCAACAAGGGCGCCGTCATCGGCCTCTTCGTTTTCATCGTCATCCTGGTCGTCGCAATCTTCGCGCCGGTCTTTGCGCCGCATGCGCCGAACGAGCAGAACCGCCAGGCGCTGCTCGCCGTGCCGGCCTGGATGGAGGCCGGCAGCATTTCGTTCCCGCTCGGAACGGATGCGGTTGGCCGCGATATCCTCTCGCGCCTGATCTACGGCGCGCGCTTTTCGCTCTTCATCGGCGTCGTCGTCGTCACGCTTTCGGTCGTATGCGGCGTCCTGATCGGTCTCGTCGCCGGCTATTTCCGCGGCAAGGTCGATACGGCGATCATGCGCCTGATGGATATCATCCTGGCCTTCCCGTCGCTGCTGCTCGCCCTCGTGCTGGTGGCGGTGCTCGGGCCTGGTCTTACCAATGCGATGATCGCGATTTCGCTGGTCAACCAGCCGCATTTCGTGCGGCTGACGCGCGCCTCGGTCATTTCGGAGCGCGAGAAGGAATATGTGATCGCCTCGCGTGTTGCCGGCGCAGGCACCTTCCGTCTGATGTTCAAGACGATCCTGCCGAACTGTCTTGGGCCGCTGATCGTCCAGGCGACGCTCGCCTTCTCGGCGGCCATCCTCGATGCCGCCGCCCTCGGCTTTCTCGGCATGGGTGCCCAGCCGCCGACACCCGAATGGGGCACGATGCTGGCCGAATCCCGTGAGTTCATCTCGCGCGCCTGGTGGGTCGTAACATTCCCCGGTCTTGCCATCCTCATCACCGTTCTCGCCATCAACCTGATGGGTGACGGCCTGCGCGATGCGCTTGACCCCAAGCTGAAGAGGTCGTGATGCCACTTCTCGAAATCGAAAATCTGACCGTCGAATTCCAGACCTCTTCCGGTCTCTTTCGCGCCGTCGACCGCGTATCGCTTGCCTGCGACAGGGGCGAGATCCTGTCGGTCGTCGGTGAATCCGGCTCGGGCAAATCCGTTGCCATGCTGGCCCTGATGGGGCTTCTGCCCTGGACGGCGAAGATCACCGCCGACCGCATGCAGTTCGACGGCCAGGATCTGCGCGGGATTTCGGGCCGCCAGCGCCGCCGGATCGTCGGCAAGGACATGGCAATGATCTTCCAGGAGCCGATGTCGAGCCTCAATCCGTGTTTCACCGTCGGCTTCCAGCTCGGCGAGACCCTGCGTGTCCATATGGGCCTCAACCGGAAAGAACGCCGCGAACGGTCGATCGAACTCTTGAACCTCGTCGGCATTCCGGCGCCGGAGGATCGCCTGTCGAACTTCCCGCATCAGATGTCCGGCGGCATGAGCCAGCGCGTCATGATCGCCATGGCGCTTGCGTGCAATCCGAAGCTCTTGATCGCCGATGAGCCGACCACTGCGCTCGACGTGACGATCCAGGCGCAGATCCTCGATCTGCTCGTGCGCCTGCAGAAGGAGCAGGGCATGGCGCTGGTGCTGATCACCCACGATATGGGTGTGGTGGCCGAAACCGCCGAGCGCGTGCAGGTCCAATATGCCGGCCAGAAGGTCGAGGAGCAGCCGGTGAGGGCACTGTTTCGCGATCCGCACCACCCCTATACCGCAGCCTTGCTCGCCGCCCTGCCGGAACGCGCCCAAGTCGGCCAGCGTCTTCCCTCGATCGCCGGTGTCGTTCCCGGCCAGCACGGGCGCCCGACTGGTTGTCTGTTCGCGCCCCGTTGCGGCTATGCCACGGTCGAATGCGATCGCGGCGTCGTCCGCCAGGGGCCGGAGCTTGGGCTGGCGCTGTGCAACTATCCTTTGAAGGACGGCAAGCCGCTCGGGCATCCCGGCGTCATGGCCGTCGAAACTGCAGGAGACCTGGTATGACGGGCGCTGTTCTCGAGGGCAGGGATCTCGCCCGCTTCTACACCGTCAACCGCGGTCTCTTCAAAGCCGATGCCACGGTCAAGGCGCTGAACGGCGTCAGCTTCAGCCTTCATTCCGGCAAGACGCTCGCCGTCGTCGGCGAATCCGGCTGCGGCAAGTCGACGCTCGCGCGCCTGGTGACGATGATCGAGAATCCGACGGCTGGCGCATTGCTGATCGACGGTAAGCCGGCGCGCGTCGGCGACCGCAGCCTGCGCAGCCAGGTGCAGATCGTATTCCAGAATCCTTACGGCTCGCTCAACCCGCGCCAGAAGGTCGGTGCGATCCTCGAAGAGCCGCTGAAGATCAACACCGATCTCAACGCCGCTGCGCGCCACCGCAAGGTGGAGGAGATGATGGCCCGCGTCGGCCTGCGTCCGGAGCATCACGGTCGTTACCCCCACATGTTCTCCGGCGGCCAGCGCCAGCGCATCGCCATTGCCCGCGCTCTGATGCTGCGGCCGAAGGTGCTGGTGCTCGACGAGCCGGTTTCGGCACTCGACCTGTCGATCCAGGCGCAGGTGCTGAACCTGTTGATGGACCTGCAGAAGGAAATGGGGCTTGCCTATCTCTTCATCTCGCACGGCCTCTCCGTCGTCCATCATATCGCTGACGAGGTGATGGTGATGTATCTCGGCCGCCCGGTTGAAACCGGTCCGGCCGCCGAGGTCTTCGCCCGGCCGCGCCATCCCTATACGGCCGCCTTGCTGTCGGCCACACCGATCGCCGATCCCGAGCGCGAGAAGAACCGCATCCGCCTACAGGGTGAATTGCCGTCACCGCTGAAGCCGCCGTCGGGCTGCCATTTCAATCCGCGCTGCTGGAAGGCGCAGGACTATTGCCGCCAGGTTTCTCCCGAATTAAGGGGAGAAGGTGCACAGCAATATGCCTGTCATTTCCCGCTCGATTGAGCGGGATGAATAACTCCAGGAAAAGTGTGCAGCGGTTTTCCCAGGCAAAGCGCGAAGCGCTTTTGCCGGGAATTACGTAGACAACAGTTGGATGCTGGGAGGAGCCATGCCGGGTGAGCGGATGAACAAAGCCCATGCGATCATCGTCATGGGTGTCAGCGGCTGCGGCAAGTCCTCGGTCGGCGAGAAGATCGCGGGAGCCCTGCATCTCGACTTCGTCGAAGGCGATGCGCTGCATCCCCCATCCAATGTCGAGAAGATGTCGAAGGGCATTCCTTTGAGCGACGACGACCGGATGCCCTGGCTCGACCGCATCGGCGAAGACATGAAGGCCTCGCTTGAGAAAGGCGAGGGCATCATCGTCTCCTGCTCGGCTCTGAAGCGTATCTATCGCGACAGGCTGAGGGCGGCTGCCGGCGGCAATCTGTTCTTCGTCTATCTCGAAGGCTCCAAGGCGTTGCTGACGAACCGCATGGGCGAGCGCAAGGGTCATTTCATGCCGGTCTCGCTGCTCGAAAGCCAGCTGGCGACGCTTGAGGTTCCCACAGGCGAACCCGGCGTCGTTACCGTCGATATCGACGACACGATCGACGGCATTGCGGCAACAGCACTGAAAGGTCTCGCAGGTCTTGGTGTCACGGCCTGAAGCGCTGCGGCGCATAGGCTGAAATATCGATGAACGGCGTCTCGCCGGTCATGAGTTCGGCAAGCACGCGGCCGGTCACCGGCCCGAGGGTCAGCCCGTGATGGGCATGGCCGAAGGCGAACCACAGGCCCCGATGGCGCGGCGCCTTGCCGATAACAGGCATCATATCGGGTGTGCAGGGGCGGGCGCCCATCCAGGGTTCGGGATCGAGCCTGTCTCCCAGCGGAAAGATCGTCCGCGCCACGGCTTCGGCCAGGTCGAGCTGGACCGGCGTCTTCGGCGCGTCGAGGTTCGCGAACTCCGCCCCCGTCGTCAGGCGGATGCCGCGCTTCATCGGCGCCAGCAGATAGCCGCGTTCGGCGTCGAGCATCCAGTTGTGGAGCACGGCATCGCCCTTTGCGGCATAATGCATGTGATAGCCGCGCTTGATGCCAAGGGGCAAGGAATAGCCGAGCCGGCGTGTCGCAACAGCCGCCCAGGGGCCGAGCGCGATGACCGCGTCGTCGGCTTCGAGCGGACCTTTCCTGGTCATGACCTTCCAGCCGGATCCGTACTGGCCGAGCGAGGCGGCGTCCCCTATGACAAAACGGCCGCCGAGGCTTTCGAAATAGCGGCGATAGGCCGATGTCAGCGCCTGCGGGTCGAGCACCGACCAGGGATCGCGCCAGCGGATGCCGCCGGCAAAATCGCCTGTCATATCGGGTTCCATGCGGGCGATGTCGGCCGAGGTCAGACTGTCATATTCGACTCCGAATTCATTCTGCCAAGTCGCGGCCTCGGCCAGAGCCTCGTCGCGTTTGGCCGGCGTCCGGAAAATCTTCATCCAGCCATCTCTGCGGATCAGCGCTTCCGCATGCGACGCCTCGATCAGGTCCTTGTGCTCGGCAATCGAATTTTCGATCAGCGGCGCATAGGCCCGGGTGATGATCGCGTGGCGCCGCGCATTGGAATTCCACCAATAGCGGGCGAGAAAGGCGATCTGGCTCGGCAGCGTCTTGAGGTGATAATGCGCGTCGATGCGGTTATTCAGCGCATAACGCAGGAGAAGGCCGAGCTGTTGGGGAAAGCCGTAGGGCGCGACACCTTCGCGCTGGATCAGCCCGGCATTGCCGAAGGAGGTTTCGCTGCCCGGTTCCTTGCGGTCGATCAGCGTCACCTGCCGGCCGCGCCGCTGAAGATGGATGGCCGCCGAGACGCCGACGATGCCGGCGCCGAGCACGATTACGTTTTTCTTCATTCCCCTGAATTCCGCTGTGTTGCCGGGGTGAAAATGCTCCTGCCGATGCTGTGGCGCAAACGAAAAATCGTATTCATTTCAAAATCATTGCGCTTTTCAGTGCAGCATTTTCGGACTTCATGCGGACATAGAGGACGCAGGCGTTGAGAAGCGAAAAGCCGATCGCGTAAAACGGCAGGCCGAAGGCCAGCGGAAGGGCGGCGATCTCGCCGACGACGATCGCGTAGTTCGGATGCCGCAGGAAGCGATAGGGGCCCGAGGTCACCAGCGGTGCGCCGGGCAGGATGATGATGCGTGTGGTCCAGCGGTCTTTCAGCGTCGCCAGCACCCAGAGCCGGAGCGCCTGCAGCCCGATGAACACGACAAACCAGAAGAACTCGACCGGCCGGCCGGGCGCCAGCAGCCAGAGGCCGATGAGCCAGCCCGCATGCAGCGCCACCATGGCGGGATAGTGCTCCGGCGCCACCTCCCTGGCGCCTCTGGCGAGAAGGGCGGCGGTGTTGCGCCGGGCGAGCACGAGTTCGCCGAGCCGCTGCAGCGTCACGAACGCCAGGAGCGCGATCGACGGCCACATCATGCCACCCTCCGGAGCGTCACGCAGCTGGCCGAAAACCCCGGCCCCATGGCAATCATCGCCGAACGCCCCGGCAATCCGGCCTGGATCGCCCGCTCCAGCACGAACAGAATGGTCGGCGAGGACATGTTGCCGTATTCGGCAAGCACGGCGCGCTCGTGATCGAGCGTGCCCGGCGTCATCGACAGCGCGCTCTCCATCGCCGCCAAGACTTTCGTACCGCCGGGATGACAGATAAAGCGGTCGATATCATCAGGTGTCAGCCCGTTTCGCGCCAGAATGGCCATCACCGCCGGGCCGAGCTCCCGCTCGGCAAAGGGCGGCAGCGATTGCGCCAAAACGATGCCGAAGCCGCCGTCGTCGATCTTCCAGCCCATGATATCGAGCGTCTCGGGAAAGAGATGCTCGCCGGTCGATTCCACTGCTGCCAGCCCGCCTTCGCCGGATCGCAGCACGCAGGCGGCGGCGCCATCGCCGAAAAGCGCCGTCGCAATGATGTTCGGCCGCGTCAGCTCGTCCAGCCGGAAGGCCAGAGTGCAGAGCTCGATCGAGACGAACAGCACGACGGCGCCCGGTCTGCCCCGCGCCAGCCGCGAGGCGATCGCAAAGCCCGACACGCCCGCCGCACAGCCGAGCCCAAAGACCGGCACGCGCTCGATATCGGTCCTGAAACCCATCCGGCGGGCCATCTGCGCATCGAGGCTCGGCGTCGTAAAGCCGGTCGACGAAACCGTGACGACACAGTCGACATCGCCGGCATCAAGCCCGGCCTGACGAAGGGCCGAGGCGGCGGCCTTGACGAACAGATCGCCCGCCACCTCGGCATAGGCTTGCATCCGGTCCTGCCAGCCATGCGGCTCGTCGAACCAGGCAAGCGGCCGGGCCGCATGGCGCTTTTGAATGCCGGCGCTGTCGAAGACGCGGGCAAGGTGGCGGAAATCCTCGAAGCGGTCGGCAAACAGCCGGGCGGAGGCTTCGACTGCTTCTTTCTGGAAAACGACATGTTCGGGGGCGGCGGTCGCGAGGCTTACGAGTTTCACGGTATCGGTCACAAAATTCTCCTTGTCCCTCCGGCGGAACGAAGGAAAACACGTGGACGCCCAATTTATTCGGCCTCGTGGGCTTCACGAAGCAGTGATGAAGAAAATGGGAAGGCCTCCGAATAAAGCGAGGAGCAACGGTGTTCTCTCCTCGCAACGTCACTTCTCCAGGAGTTTTCCCATGACGATCATGACATCCCGAATTGCCTCAATCCTTCTCGGCGGCTGCCTTGCCGCTTCCGTTTTCTCCGGCCCGGTCTTTGCAGCCGGTAATGACAGCAGCACGATGCCGACCTGCAAGAAGGGCGAGATCTACGACCAGAAGACCAAGAAATGCGTCAAGCAGCAGAGCGCCAACGTCTCGGACGAGAACCGCACCGACTATGCCTATTCGCTGGCGAAAGCCGGCCGCTATGAAGAGGCGCTTGCCATGCTCGACAAGGTCAAGGACCAGAACACGGCCGAGGTGATGAACTATCGTGGTTATGCCACTCGCAAGCTCGGCCGCACCGACGAAGGCATCTCCTATTACCTCCAATCGGTGAAGATGGACCCGCAATACGCCAAGGTCCGCGAATATCTCGGCGAAGCCTATGTCATCAAGGGCCAGCTCGATCTTGCCAAGGACCAGTTGAAGTCGATCAAGGCGATCTGCGGCACAGCTTGCGAGGAATATCAGGATCTGAACGCGGCAATCCTCGACCCGTCGAAGATCTGACCCGGCCGGCAGAGCGGGAAAAACGGAACCACGAAGGATATCCGAATGTCGGTCGCGCCCACCCTGTTTCCCGCCTATAGTCGCGCGAGAATGGAATCGCCGGTTCATCCGGCGGTTCCGAGACATGCAGGATCGTCGGAGGCGGCCATCGCGAGCGCAGCGGATATCAGGAGCGGCCTGACGGAAAATCTGCCAAGGCTCTGGCGTTATGGTCTCGTTCTCTCGCATCAGCGCGATGTCGCCGACGACCTCGTGCAGGCGACCTGCCTTCGCGCGCTGGAGCGCGCCGATCAGTTCACCCCCGGCACCCGGCTTGATCGCTGGCTGTTTTCGATCCTGCATTCGATCTGGCTGAACGAGATCCGCTCCCGCCGGGTGCGCCAGGGCCAGGGGTTCGTCGATGCCGGCGAGGCGCTGACCTTCGACGGCGCGCACGACACCGAAACGCATGTGATGGCGGCTCAGGTGTTGAAACGGGTGAGTGCGCTGCCCGAAGCGCAGAGAACGGTGGTTTTCCTCGCCTATGTCGAAGGACTTTCCTATCGCGAAGTTGCAGGCATACTGGATATTCCGATCGGAACCGTGATGAGCCGGCTGGCGGCTGCCCGCGCCAAGCTCTCCGGCGACGGGCGGGAAGGGGAACGGCAATGAATACCAAGCACACCATTCCCTCCGACGAGGACCTCACAGCCTTCATCGATGGCGAACTGACGGCGGAAGAGGCCGCCCGCCTCGAGACCCTTGCCAACGAAAATGAAGCCGTCGCCGAACGGCTGGAATTCCTGTCGCGCGCCAGCCTGCCGTTCGAGCGGGCCTTCGCACCGCTGCTCACGGAAGCCCCGCGCGCGAAACTGGAGAAAATGCTCGCCGCCATCCCCGCGGCTGAAAGCGCAAAATCCGGTTCCTCACCCGCATTCGCAACCCGCCGCCGCTTCCTTGGCGCGCTTGCCGCCTCGCTCATTGCCGGCATCGCCATCGACCGTGCCGTCCTCGGCCTCGGCCGCAGCTTTTCGGCAAAGGACGAAAACAGCGAATGGCGCGCCGTCGTCGCCGACTATATTTCGCTCTATACGCGAGAAACCCTCGCCGGCCCCGTTCCAACCGCAGATATCCAGGCCGCCCAGCTCGGCGCCCTCGACGAAAAACTCGGCCTGTCGCTTTCCCCCGAAGCCGTCTCGCTTCCGGGCATCGATTTCAAGCGCGCTCTGCTGCTGCAATATGACGGCAGACCGCTCGCCCAGATCGCTTATCTCGACCCCGAAACCGGCCCGATGGCGCTCTGCATCGTCAGGTCTGACGCGGCCCCCAAGACGCCGGACCTCGAAAACCGCAGGGGCATGAACGTCGTCTACTGGTCGAACGGCTCGCACGCCTTCATGCTGATTGGCCATGCGGCGGGGGATAGGATGACGGCGATTGCCGATGGGGTGTCGGGGGAGGGGCATCGTGTGAGCACCACGCGCAATAATTGATCCACTGCAGTCAGATATCCGGGACGGTCTGATGACCTTGGGACATGCCCAGTTCAAGGCGCTGTTTACGGGACTCGACTGGCGTCGGGTACGCGCTGTTGAGGCAAGAGTGCCGACGGCAATCGAACGGGTGCGTCACGATCACTCGGTTGGCAAATTCCGACCGTTAAGCGAGGCAGAGTTTGATAACTTCCACCATATTGGACGCCACCGATTTGCCGGACGATATTGCTGCCTTGAAGGCGTTGCTAATCGCGGCGCAAGCGCGTGAAGTCCGCAATGATGAGCGGATCGAGCGGCTGGAGGAGTTGGTCGCTGCTTTCAAGCAGGCAGCCTTCGGCCGTAAAATGGGAGAGGGCCGATCCCGAGCAGTTCAATCTTACGCTGGAGGACCTAAAATCGCGCAGCGAACACACTGCTGAGGTCTGCTGCCGGCCCATGCGGACCTTCCCCGATCAAGAAGTAGGGTGTACTCCTGTCGAAAGGAAATCCGTTGGTGCATTCTATGGCTGGAAAGTTTTTAAGACGCGGCGCTATTGTAGATACGATCAAAAGCGAAGAGCGAATGAACTCGCAGCAAAGGCGAGCCAGTAAAATACGCTATCACGTCGATGTTGTACCGTGCGGTTGCCCGGACGAGAACTGTGGAGCGTTTCATGTATCCGCACCGAACGGCCATTACCCACGAACGCCGAAGCCGAGGCGACGCTTCGATTGCACCGACGCAGTCGCTGAGAAGCCGGAGAGGGCCCCACGGGACAGCCGTAGTCTGTTGTCGGCCCGAAGCGGACACCGCTCCCTACCTGCCCAGCAGAACTCGCGCGTTCTTTAACGTCTCATCGAGACGTATGCGGTGTTTTCCTTGGCCGATCTTGTTGCGATATTCCCCGATGGGAACTTTAACGATGTCTACGGCGTCAAGCGGTATCTTTCCACGAGGAACCTCGAACGACATAACAAGTTGGTCGTCGCATAGCAGTGTGAAGAGGTCTTCGCCCTGTTCGGGCATCTCGTTGAGTACGTGAAAGACGGAGCCAGCTATACCCAGCGATTGAACAAGCTCTAAAAGAGCAGCGTCTCGTTCGAATTTCGCGGGCTGAAGCCTTCTATATCCTTCAAAACGATTTGTGAGGCGGGAGAGCATGAAAACGTCCGGTTAGGTAGTCTAGCAGTCCTGCAATGACCGCAATTGGCGCAGTCTTGCCACCTCTATCACAGCGGTCGGAGCTTTGGCCTTGGCCGCGATTTCCGAGGACGAACTTCCAAGGCAGTATAGCAGAGTTTGGGTCATCGAATGCGGCGGCAACGTCTGATGTTCCTCATCCCTGCTCCGAAAACTGCCAAATTGCTGCGGGTCTCTTCGTGGCGGAACCGGGCGATCCGCTATTGGTGCGAAAAGGGGCGGTCTCGAAAATAGTGAGAGCGGTCCGAGCCGGCCGCAGGCACATCCGGCATGATCGGCCTGCGTCGACGTAGCTGGTCGCTCCTGACACGAGATCAAGGCCCGGCTGTGCTTGGTTGCAACGCAGGCCGCAGCCAGAATACATGACGCGCCCTTTGGAAAGTCAGCCGCGGTTCTTGACTCTTGGTTTCAGTCGCCAAAATATTAGTGTAGAAACACCTTTCCGAGGCAAATGAACATGACGAATTACGTTGAAACACAGCGTTTCCACTGTTCGAGCGCTGCAGGCCGAAATTATACCGTCATTGAGCAAATGAGGACGTCTCATCAGTTCATAGCGCCACGAACCGACTACGTCACCGAGGACGGCGAAGTTGCTGAGCGTCTTGACGACGGCAGCTTTCTCCTCCTTATGTCCAACGAAGTAATTCGCGTTTCCTAGGTGGCGTAAGGATCAAAAAAAAGCAAAAGGAAGCGGGCGTCGCGACCGGCAGCATCACATCCGCGGCAGAAGACCGATGTGCTGACCGCCGTAAATTCCGGCAATGAACAGCGCCAGCAGAAGCATTGCGATCAGAACCGCCCGCAAGCTGCTGCGCTGAACCATCTCGGCCTCCCATCCAATATCCCATAAGGTGGATGTAGCGCGACCAAGATTTGAGGGAATGGCGGCCAAAGCCCGCCATCAAAGGTAGCCGACATAGCTCCGCGCCTAGACCTTCGAGCCCCTGTCTGCTCTTATGCTTAGGCAACATAACCTGGAGGCACAGTTGGCCAGCAATCTGTGGGATACCGAGCATGGGGCCATGTTCGGGGCGAACTCATTCGCAGCAATGAACATTCTGTATTTATTGCTGGATAAAGGGCTTATTTCGCGGGAGGATGCCGCCGGCGTTCTCACGAAGACCGCTACCCAGGTTCGCGAAGGTTCCGAGGATGGAGCGGAGCCGCAGGTGGGCGAACAAGTCGCACGAAAATATGAGGCGATGGCTGCTTGGTGTTTAGGGTACAGCCCGGGCCAGTAATCGCGGAGAACGCGCCGCCGACGTGGCTGGCTGCGGCGAGGTGTGTGCTTTGTCGAGCAGCGGCTGCGAAGGCTTGTGGGTCGGCTTTGTCATGCCGCCAGTTCATCAGCAATGGATTAAAAAACAATTCACCCAGATTGACTAGTGGACCGTCTGGGGCGATGTTGCAGAACCATGCCCTACCAACCTCTCTACAAATGGGGCGGCCCGAAGATCGACCAGTCCGACCAGCCGACGGATCTCGACTGGCTGGGCTATGACGGGGAGATAATCATTGGGAGGATTCGGACGGAGAGTGGCGGCCCGAAAAGTGGTCAATGGCAATGGAGCGCCCTTGGCCCGAAGCCACATCAAGGATTCGAAGCTGAACCGCGTGAGGCTATGCGAAAGGCCGAGGATTATTACCACAGGCTGATGCGTAAGAACTGAGCGCGAGGAAGCAAGGATGATCGCTGAACTGATTGTCTGCGCATCGCTGACGGTCGTCGATGGCGACACGGTAAAATGCGACGGGCAGAACATGCGATTGTTGGGGGAAGGTGTTCCATTTATCAGCGGCATCGACACACCGGAGATTGGTAGCCACGCGAAATCCCTCAAGGAACGGAAATTGGCGCTGATCGCCAAGGGGCGCCGGAAAAGAGTTCTTGGCTGAAAAGGGCTTGCGGGTGATGTTCAGCGGCGCGGTGGACAAGACACAAACACACCGGCCGCTCGTCAACGTCTACCGAACGAATGGTGAAGAAATCGGCATGAAGCTGCCGCAGCAAGGGTTTGCTCGCACTTGCCGAAACAGCGGAATGATAGGTGCCGCTAACGCTCGGGCGATGATGGAGTAGATGGCGGCACCAATCGGCTGGTCTTCGGGGCGTGTATCTCCGGCCAAACCGTGGGCACGTAAGGATCACCTGCGCCGGCAAACACCGCTGCTAAAGCACCTGCAGTCAAAATTAAGAGTGCAATGATTTTACAGATCAAACCGGACGCGTCATTAAAACCAGGGGCATATCCCATGCAAGCCTGGGCGTGAATCTTCGGTCCGCCCTCAAAAGTAGCCGGCATAGATGCAGTAGCGGATCGCGACGAAGAAAAAGGCTCCGACTCCAAAGGCGACCGTGAATGCATTTCGGGTTGGATGTTCTTTGATCATATCTTAGCCTGACAATCTCGTGCGAGCGCTATAGCAGAAAAGTCAAATTGTCACTAGCGCTAAGGTTGCGTATGCCCCGGAGGCTGCCCCTAACCAACTACCACGACGTGGAAACCGCCGTCATACGCGGTGGCGTTCGCGTCGGCCATCCCTACCGCAAAAGATTCCGTTGCATGAGAGCTTCGGGTCGGCGGTAACGCCTGCCGCCCGCCCGGTCGCCATAGCAATCGAGGCCTCGCTCCGCCAGTTCCGCGACCAGTCCACGCAAGGTGAAAGCCAGCGCGCGGCAGCGCTCGATCAGCCAGTCCCGTTGTTCGTAAGCGGTGTCCCGCTTACACCTTGACCGAGCTTTGACGCCTTTTTGCCGCTTCCTTTTGGCAGACGGCAACTCCGCGCTACCGCGTTAAACGTTGTCGAGACGTGCCAGGCGACCCAGGTAACCGCCATGGTGGCGCGCCCCGTACTCGTTTCTAGTAAATCCCTTAGTTTCCATAACGGCCATCGCGACGGCGTCGCTGACTGCCAACATGACGGCAATGCTGGAAGTGGGCGTCATGCCGATCGGGCATCCCGACTCCTCGACTTCTCCCATATTGATGATGATGTCGCAGCATTCCCGAAGGGATGAGTCTGGATGAGATGTTACGCCGATGTGTCTTGCTACGCCGAGGTGGCTGGAAAGTTCGATAATCTCTAGTACTTCGCGCGATTTTCCGCTGGTGGAGAATGCGATCATCACGTCGTTCTTGCCTACGACTCCCAAATCGCCGTGTGCGGCCTCTGCTGGATGCAGAAAAACAGCGGGCGTGCCAGTGGAACATAACGTCGCCGCAAACTTGTTGGCTATATGCCCGGCTTTGCCGATGCCGGTCGTGAGTAGTTTTCCTTGGCATTCCAGGATGACGCGGACCGCCTCCTCAAAATGCTCATCGATTGCTACTGCAAGGATTGCCGAGGCTTCAGCTTCGAGCACCTTTCGCATACGTTGCTTTATATCCAATGAAACTGCCTTTCTCTCAAACATCTGCTGTTGCGGTCGGACGGTGATGGCTCCAAACTGCCATACAACCATTTCTTGCAAAAGCCATCTGGTCGTCCGGACCGAATCTATCGGATGATCCCATCGAGAGTGCATACCACGAGCAAGGCGATCCGCCTTGGGTCCTTATGCAGCTCATTTTTGACCAGTGCGGCAAATCCGCTGAAGTGTAAGCTCTGTTTTCAGGCCACGGCTTTGAGTTCGCGCTTTGCGGCGTAGGCCCACGGCAGCAGGTCGTCGATCTGGCTGTTTGGATGCCCGTTGACGATCTTGGTGAGGACGTCTGAGAGATAAGCCAGTGGCTCGACATCGTTGAGCTTGGCAGTTTATGCCGACCGGCGAACTATGCCGATTAAACAGGCTTTTCCTAACGTTTTCTGTAACATAGCGGTAGCCTGATCGGCATAGCGTAGGGTCTCTCCGTCGCAATTGAAGCGAAGGAGAGGACACATGAATGCAAGTGACTATTTGAAGCGCAGCGCCCTATACCGGAAGCTGGTCCACGGTCCATATCGGAAGTTTGCACGCGTTTTCGCTGCCAAAATGTCGAACGAAGGCCTGGGGCGGCAATGCACGTGGCGTTCGCTAAGCCTGTTTCGAGACCTGATGGACTGGCATGTTGGCAATGGACATGCTCCACAGGATTTGCGCGAAGTTCACGTCGATCGCTTTCTTGAGCATCGTTTCAAACACTGGAAGCCCGACTCGGGTGACCGATCGGCGCTCCGGCGCTTGCTTTCAGCGCTACGGGAAGAAGACTTAATACCAGTTGCCGCGCCACCTGAGCGTACAGAGCACGAGCAGATTGTCGATGTATTCGCTGCATATCTATCGAAAGAGAGAGGGCTTGCCGCCTCGACGGTGGGAAGCCACAAGCTGCTGTCACTTCGATTTCTCCGGGAGGTCTGTCCTGCCGGCGCAGATGGGTTTGCAGCGCTCACCCCGGAGATCGTCATCGGTTATGTCGAGCGACATGCGCTTGATGGCTCCGCAGATAGTGGCAAAGCCATGTGCGTGGTGATACGCGCCTTCCTGCGCTATTTGCATCTGAAGGGCTTCATTTCGACGGCGTTGGCGGATTGCGTGCCATCTATCCGCCGCTGGCGACTTGCCGGTCTTCCAACTTTCCTGCCGCCGGAGAAGGTCCAGAACGTTCTCGATGCCTGTGATCGGACGACTGCAATGGGTCATCGGGACTATGCGGTTCTGATGATCCTGGCCAAGCTCGGTTTGCGCGCCAGCGAAGTTGCCACCCTCAATCTTGACGATATCGACTGGCAGTCGGGCACGATCCTCGTGCACGGAAAGGGGCGGCGGCAAGCGACTATGCCGCTACGTCACGACGTCGGAACAGCTATCGTGGCCTATATCCGGCATGGGCGACCCGCTTCGTCGTGTCGGCGAGTCTTCTTGCGAACTCTTGCGCCGCACGTCGGTTTTGCCTCCGGTTGCGCCATCACAATGATCGCGAAGCAAGCACTCGAACGGGCAGGCATTGACGGCTATGCGCATCACGGTGCCCATCTTTTCCGCCACAGCCTCGCGACGGACCTTTTACGGTCGGGTGCCAGCTTCGCGGAGATCGGCCAACTGCTCCGCCATCGAAGCATCGACAGTACAAGGATCTATGCCAAGCTCGATATTGAGAAGTTGCGTGAACTGAGCCTGCCCTGGCCGGGAGGTGTCCAATGAGCCGGCTTCGCACTGCGCTTGAGCGCTACGTCGGCATGCGCCAAGGGCTGGGATACAAATATGATGGTCCAGCACGACGATTGTCGGAGTTCGTCACCTTCATGGAAGCCCGCAGCGCCGAGGCCATCACCACTGATCTGGCAATGGAGTGGGTCACCTCAATGGGCCGGCAGCCGAGTTGGTCCATCCGCCTGGCTGATGTACGCGGCTTTGCCCAGCACCTCGCTCATTTCGATCCCCTGACGGAAGTGCCACCAAGCGACGCTGTGCCGCCGGCGCGGCGAGCAAAACCCTACATCTATTGCGACACTGAGATTCAGGCGCTTTTGACGGCGGCCCTGTCGCTACCGCCGGCCAACGCTCTTCGACGCTGGACATATCACTGTTTATTCGGACTGATAGCGGTGGCCGGACTGCGCCATTCCGAAGCGCTTGACCTGCTCCGGGACGACATAGATCTCGAGCAAGGCATCCTCATCATTCGCGAGACAAAGTTCGGCAAGTCCCGACTGGTGCCGCTGCACGCCACGACAGTTGCTATTCTGTCGGACTATGCAGCCCGACGCGACGCACACCTCGGCACCCCACGCAGCCCCTATTTCTTTGTCGCCGAGCAAGGCGGCAGATTGCTGCATCAATACGTGCATCGTGTGTTCTGGCGCCTATCCCGGCAAATCGGGTTACGGCTGGAAGGACAGCGCGACGGGCCACGAATACACGACCTACGCCATCGTTTTGCCGTCCAGACCCTGATCAACTGGTATCGCGCGGGCGAAGATGTTGAGCGCGAACTGCCGGTTCTCTCGACCTTTCTCGGCCATGCCAATGTTCGCGACACCTACTGGTATTTGTCCGCCGCGCCGGAACTGATGAACCATGCTGTACGGCGATTGGACAAGCGCTGGGAGGCTCGGTCATGAGGCGCACAAACGACCTGGCCGTGCTGATCGAGCGGTGGTTCACAGATCGGCTCATGAAGCATCGAGGTGTAAGTTCCAACACCATCGCCTCCTATCGCGACACCTTCAGACTGCTGTTTGCGTTCGCACAGGCCCGCTTTGGCAGATCACCATCGCAGTTGACACTGCGGGATTTGGACGCGCCTTTCATCGGCGCATTCCTGGTAGATCTTGAGACGAAGAGAGCCGCCTCGGTAAGGACCCGGAATCTCCGCCTGACGGCCATCCGATCTTTCTTCCGATATGCGGCTTTCGAAGAGCCGGCACATAGTGCCCACATTCAGCGGGTGCTAGCGATCCCAAGCAAGCGATGTGACAAGCGGCAGCTTCAGTTCCTAACCAGGTCTGAGATTGAAGCGATCCTGGACTGCACGGATCGAAGCACGTGGCTGGGACGCCGCGATTACACTCTGCTCTTGCTGGCCGCGCAAACGGGGTTACGAGTCTCGGAGATCATCGACCTTGACCGGGACTCGGTAGTGCTCGGCCGCGGTGCGCATGTGCATTGTGTTGGCAAAGGCCGCAAAGAGCGAAGTACGCCGCTCACCAAGGTTGCACAGTACGCCCTTCGTTGCTGGCTCAGGGAACCCGGAAAGCGAGGTGCAACGGCTCTCTTTCCGAATATGCACGGTGGCAAGCTCAGCGCCGACGGCGTGCAGGCACTGCTGAACAAATATGTCACCAACGCGCGCAGGCACTGCATCTCCCTTCGCTCGAAGCGGGTGTCGCCTCATGTCTTGCGGCACTCCACTGCAATGGAGTTGCTGCAGGCGGGCGTCGACTGCTCGGTCATCGCCCTGTGGCTGGGCCACGAGGCAATGGAAACGACGCTGACCTATCTTCATGCACATCTCGAACTGAAGGAATCTGCACTCGCAAAGCTGAAGCCGTACGAACGCGCCAAGGCCGAGCGATTTCGACCAACCGACCGGCTTCTGGAATTTCTAAACGCCCTCTGAGCATGAGAACTATGCCGAGTGCCAAACAACAGCGACCCGCCGAACTGGCCGGGAGCGCACGGTTTGCTGCAAACAATAGAAGAGACATTCGGCATAGTTCGCCGGTCGGCATAAACCTGCTTATGCCGCGCGCGGCATAATGCCGTCTCGATGAGCGAGGCGATGGTCGCCCAGTGTTCGGCCCCGGCGTCCGACCCTGCGAAGAGTGCATTCTTCCGATTGATGGCAATTGGCCTGATTGACCGTTCGACGATGTTGGAGTCGATCTCGATCCGGCCGTCGTCGATGAAGCGGGTCAAGCCTTCCCAACGTGACAGGGCATATCGGATTGCTTCGGCGAGCTTTGTCTTCTGGCTGATATAGCCGAGTTGCTCACGCAGCCAGGGAGCGAGGCTGTCGGTGATTTGTCGGCTCGTCTCTATGCGCTTGGCGCTACGCTCCTCGTGTGTGCGACCACGTATCTCGTCTTCGATCTTGTAAAGTTCGGCGATGCGTCGGAGCGCCTCGCTGGCTATGGGTGCTGGACCGACGGCGGCGAGTTCATAGAAGCGGCGGCGAACGTGGGACCAGCAGAATGCCAGCGACACGGTGTTCTTTGCCGCGAGCGGGCGATATCCACTGTAGCCGTCTACCTGCAGGATGCCGACGAAGCCGTCGAGATGGGCCATCGGTCGTTTGCCTTTGCGATCTGGCGCATAGACATAGGCGACGCCGGGCGGGTCATCGCCCTGCCACGGCCGGTCATCCCGCGCATAGGCCCAGAGCTGTCCGGTTTTGATTTTGCCACGTCCCGGATCGAGCACCGGGGCTGTCGTCTCGTCGGCGAAGAGCTTGGACGACGACTTCAGATGATCAAGCAGCCGCTGATGGACCGGGCGTAGATGCCAGGCGGCGCGACCGACCCAGTCGGCGAGCGTCGAACGGTCGAGGTCGATGCCCTGACGCTTGTAGATTTGCGCCTGGCGATACAGCGGCAGGTGGTCAGCATATTTAGAGACCAGCACCTGGGCGACGGTTGCTTCTGTCGGGATGCCGCCTTCGATCAATCTTGCCGGGGCCGGAGCCTGGACAACGACTTCTTCACAGGCCCGGCAGGCATACTTCGGGCGGCGCAGCACAAGCACCCGGAATTGAGCGGGAACAAGATCGAGCTTCTCGCTGACATCCTCGCCGATCCGATGCAGGTCGTTGCGGCAGCAGGGGCAGGCATGGTCATCGATATCGACCACGATCTCGACGCGCGGCAGATGCGCTGGCAGCGAACCCCGGTTGGTTCGCCGTTTGGCGACCTGCGCCTGGCGCAGAGCAGTCGAGCCCTGTTCCTTCTCTACCAGCCCGGCAGCCTCGATCTGTTCGGCTTCTTCAAGCCCAAGCAGAAGCTGGTCCTCGGGAAGCGTCTCGGCACGGCGGCCGAAGCGGTGGCGCTGCAATTCCTTGATGATCTGACGCAGGCGGGTATTCTCCGCCTCGCGCGAAAGCACCATCGCTTTCAGCGCGTTCAGGTCATCCGGAAGCTCGTCTGCCGTTATCGTCATGGACCGAGAACAGCATATTTTGCCGCTCGGAACGAGAGGCTGGATGGCGCTGATTCAATTGGTCGCGGCCGTCATCCGGCCTTCACCGGCGTGCGCGTTTCGCTCGGCGTGTGAACGCGCTTCCAGTCCAATCCCTCGAACAGAGCCGAGAACTGGGCGGCCGTTAGATGCATCGCGCCGTCCTGCATCCGGGGCCAATGGAACTCGCCATCCTCGATCCGCTTGGCGACCAGGCACACGCCGCTGCCGTCCCAGAAGATCAGCTTGATCCGGTCCGTTCGTTTGGCCCGGAACACGTAGATCGTGCCCGAGAACGGGTCGGCACCCATCTGGGCCTTTACCAGTGCCGCCAATCCTTCAGCACCTTTGCGGAAGTCGACAGGCTTGGTGGCGATCATCACTTTTACCGCACCGGACGGACCGATCACGATTGAGCCTTCAACGCCTGAATGACGGCGGCAATGGTTGCAGCATCGGTGCCAGAGGCAATGCGCAGCATGGCTCCATCAATCTGCAATTCAATAGCCGCCTCCGGAGAAGTTCTTCTTTGCAAACTTGCTTGCCGCGCCTTCTTCGGCTCCGACTTCTCGGGCGACACGACGACTGCTGGTGCAAACATTGGTGCTTCCTCCGGCACCGAAAGAACATCAAGCGGCTTTCGGGCGAGCCGTCGCCATGTGAACAACTGCTGCGGCGTCAACCCATGCCGCCGCGCCACAGAGCATACTGTCACGCCGGGCTCGCAACTCTCCGCAATAATCTGCGCCTTCTGATCGTCGCTCCATTCGCGACGACGGCCATTGCCGATAAACACCTCAAACCGGCGTACCGGCTCATCCTTGGATTTAAGCGTAAGCTCTGAAATCGACATATGTCCAAGCCCTCTTTCGAGGTTGAACATCAATGATCAAGCGATGATCCGGAAGGTGGGATCAGGACAGCGCTTACCGTTGTTCCCCGCAGATCGCCCGTCGGCTTGTGCCCGCCCATCTGGCCGGGGCTGGGCTGCCTGTCTCACGCAACCGTCGCACCCAGTCGATCGCCGTGCTGACGCCAATGCCGAAACGCTTTGCCGCTGCGCGGCACGACAGCCCTTCGCGCGTCACCGCGCAAACAACTCGCTCACGAAGATCATCTGAAAAAGGTCTCGCCATCCAGGCCGGCTGGTGAATCTGATTTGCACCAGAAATGGAATCCACTTCCCCGATCCCGCCTAAAACAATCCCGCTCTAGTATTCGGTCGGGTACTGGAAAAGGTGATAATAACAACGCCGGTCGCCACCGTCGACCCTGAAGCGATGCCGGAGCTTGCACCCAGGGATTAAGTCCCCGCGCTGAAGTTGACCTTTGCATAGGCCGCCACCGCCAGGCCGGAAACATTTACAGATCAAGTCCATATTGAATCTAGTCGAAGACCTCCGAGGTGGGCTTCGTGTTCGCGCGCCCCTGCGAATTAACAAGAAACGTGTTGGCGGATGACGGATCACATCCATGGCGTAGCGGCAATGGTCTCACTCGCATGTTGTCCGGGCCTCGGTCCGGGTGACCCCGTCTGCGTCGCGAACATCGCCGCGGGAATAGATGCCGGATCTCACCGACCTATATCAGGCCGCCGGATCGGATCTATTTTCGAACTCCAGAAACCAAGCGTAGGTGGCTGCAATGCCATCCTCAAGCGAAATGCGCGGCTTCC
Organism: Rhizobium leguminosarum bv. trifolii WSM2297; assembly: GCF_000271845.1. The sequence continues at coordinate 4,427,117 of NZ_JH719395.1, forward strand.
AGCCCATGTTGTGCAGTTTCTGACTGCTCATCAGCTTTCGCGACGTGCCATCGGGCTTGGAAAGATCGTGAATAATCTCACCCTCGTAACCGACAACGCGGCAGACCAAACGTGTCAACTCGATAATTTCGAGATCTGTCCCCGAGCCGACATTGACGTGCTGCGCGCCCGAATAGGTTGTCAGCAGAAATACCAACGCGTCGGCACAGTCGTCGACGTGCAGAAATTCGCGGCGCGGGGTCCCCGTGCCCCAGACCACTAAATGCGGATCCTTGCGCAGCTTGGCAGCGTGCGCCTTGCGGATAAGGGCTGGTAGGACATGGCTGGATTTCAGGTCGAAATTATCGCCTGGGCCGTATAGATTGCTCGGCATGGCCGAAATATAATCGCGGCCGTATTGCTTGCGATAGGCTTCCGCGAGTTTGATTCCGGCGATCTTGGCGATCGCGTACCATTCGTTGGTGGGCTCGAGCGTACCGGTCAACAGAGCCTCTTCGGGAATCGGCTGTGGAGCGAGCCTGGGATAAATACAGCTTGAACCCAGAAACAGAAGCCGGTCGACTTCGCCGCGGTGGGCGGCTTCGAAGATGTTCGCTTCAATAATCAGATTGTCATAAATGAATTCTGCGGGATAGCTGTCATTGGCGAGGATTCCGCCAACTTTGGCAGCAGCAAGAATGATCGCGTCGGGTCGGTTTGCTTCAACAAACCTCTCGACCTCGTCCTGCCGCTTCAAATCGACCTCACGGCGCGTGGCCGTGATAACGTTGCAATCTTCGGATTGAAGCCTTCGCACGAGAGCACTGCCGACCATACCGCGATGGCCGGCAACCCAAATCTTTTTGTTGGACAAGTCGTACACTTAGATCTCTTTCCGGCTGTTTAGGGCCTTCCAGTGCTTGACATCCTCGCGCACCATTTCGGCAGCGAGCTCGCGAACCGGGGTCTTGTGCTGCCAGCCCAGCTTCTGCCGTGCCTTGGTCGGATCACCCAGCAGAAGGTCGACTTCCGTCGGGCGGAAATATCGAGGATCGACTTCCACGAGGCACGCACCGGACGCGGAGTCATAACCCTTTTCATCTACGCCGGAGCCCTTCCATTCCAAAGCAATGCCGACGTCGGCAAACGCCCACCCGACAAACTGCCGGACGCTTGTCGTCTCACCGGTCGCCAATACGTAGTCATCCGGCTTGTCCTGCTGCAGCATGCGCCACATGCCCTCGACATACTCACGGGCATGGCCCCAGTCGCGCTTGGCGTCCAGATTGCCGAGGAAGAGCTTATCCTGAAGGCCGAGATGGATTGCTGCCACCGCCATCGTGATCTTGCGCGTGACGAAGGTCTCGCCGCGAAGCGGGCTTTCGTGATTGAAAAGAATGCCGTTCGACGCGTGCATGCCATAGGCCTCGCGATAATTCACGACAATCCAGTAGGCATAGAGCTTGGCTACGGCATAGGGAGAACGCGGGTAAAACGGCGTCTTCTCGCTCTGCGGCACTTCCTGCACAAGACCGTAGAGTTCGGACGTCGATGCCTGGTAGAACCGGGTCTTTTCCTCGAGCCGCAGGATGCGGATGGCTTCGAGCAGCCTCAACGTCCCGACACCGTCGGCATCCGCCGTATATTCAGGCGTTTCGAAGCTGACACCCACATGGCTTTGAGCTGCAAGATTGTAGATTTCATCGGGTTGCGTCTGCTGCACGATCCGCAGGAGGTTGGTCGAGTCGATCATATCGCCATAGTGGAGTATGAAGCGTGGATAGGCCTCGTGCGGATCCTGGTAGATATGCTCGATGCGGCCGGTATTGAAAGACGAGGATCGCCGCTTGATTCCGTGCACCGTATAGCCTTTGCTCAGAAGCAAATCGGCCAAATAGGCACCATCCTGACCAGTCACCCCAGTAATAAGCGCGGTTTTTGTCATTTTTCACTGGTCTTTCGATGCAATCTTGGGAATACGAGGCCCAAGTTGACGCCAGTCCGAAACTCCAGGCCGACGACGCGGTGTTTAATGGTGCGGTCAATCCAATCACACAATCTGTCGATGTCAACAAAATCGTGTCCCACTTACGGTCGACACCTGCGCCTCACGTTGATAGGAGGGAGGAAGAGGTGAACCGATGACCGAACACAAAGACCAGTACAAAGAGGCCGAACGGCAGCCCAAAGCGCCGCTCCCGAATGGGGAGAAGTTTTTTGATCCTTGGGAAGAAGAATTTCGCCGGTTATATAAAGACGATAAAGCCTTTGATTTCTGACGGTAGGCGACGCCTCCGGCTCTCGCTGTGATGTAATGAGCGTGCCAGACGCCCGCAACGAGCATAAAAACATCCGATCTATCATACGGCACCACGTCAGATCCGGCTGAATCAGCCGACAGCTATCCATCAGCGGACGTGGAGATCCCCAGTCGACAAAGACTCCGACATGGAAAGTCGTAGCGGGTTTGTATCCCGTCTGCGCGACGCGTGGAGCCACGACAAACGACGGGAGCACGCTTGCCATCATGGCGGCGAAGAAGGCGAAGAGCTGAGCGGCCTTGCGTAACCGGCGGAAATTGAAAGTGACCGCCGAGGTGATTGAGAAATAAGCAGAAATCGTTAGGACTGGCCTCGTTATCGAAGCCTTTATGGGGAATATATTGCATGTGCGGCATTGTCGGGATCGTCGGAAATCAGCCTGTTGCCGGGCGCCTGGTCGATGCGCTGAAGCGTCTCGAATATCGCGGTTATGATTCCGCTGGTGTCGCTACCATCCATGAGGGGGTGATGGATCGCCGCCGTGCCGAAGGCAAGCTGTTCAATCTGGAAAAGCGCCTTGACGCCGAACCGCTGCCCGGTGTGGTTGGCATCGCCCATACCCGTTGGGCGACCCATGGCGTTCCGAACGAGACCAACGCCCATCCGCATTTCGTCGAAGGTGTCGCCGTCGTCCATAACGGCATCATCGAGAACTTCTCCGAGTTGCGCGACGAGTTGACGGCGGAGGGGGCGCTCTTCGAACCCCAGACCGATACCGAAGTCGTTGCCCAGCTGATGGCGAAATATTTGCGCGAAGGCCTGGAGCCGCGCGCCGCCATGCTGCAGATGCTGAATCGGCTGACCGGCGCCTACGCGCTCGCCGTCATGCTCAAGGCCGATCCCGGTACGATCATGGCCGCTCGTTCCGGTCCGCCGCTTGCTGTCGGCTATGGCCGCGGTGAAATGTTCCTGGGTTCGGATGCAATTGCGCTCTCTCCCTTCACCAACGAGATCACCTATCTGGTCGACGGCGATTGCGCCGTCATCACCCGCGACAGCGTCGCCGTCGTCGATTTCGCCGGCAAGCCGGTCAAACGTGCTCGCCAGATCTCGCAGGCGACCGCCTATGTCGTCGACAAGGGCAATCACCGCCATTTCATGGAAAAGGAAATCTACGAGCAGCCGGAGGTTATTTCCCACGCGCTCAGCCATTATGTCGATTTCGCCGAGAACACGATCGGCGCCAACGCCGCTGCGATCGACTTTAAGGCGGCGACCGGCCTGGCGATCTCGGCCTGCGGCACCGCCTATCTCGCCGGCCTCGTCGGCAAATACTGGTTCGAGCGTTATGCCCGCCTGCCTGTCGAGATCGACGTCGCTTCCGAATTCCGCTACCGCGAAATGCCGCTCTCGCCTTCGCAGGCTGCACTCTTCATCTCGCAGTCCGGCGAAACCGCCGACACACTTGCATCGCTGCGCTACTGCCGCGACAACGGCCTGAAGATCGGCGCCGTCGTCAACGTCCGCGAATCGACGATTGCCCGCGAATCCGACGCCGTCTTCCCGATCATGGCAGGCCCTGAAATCGGCGTCGCCTCGACCAAGGCTTTCACCTGCCAGCTTGCCGTGCTGGCATCGCTGGCGATCGGCGCCGGCAAGGCGCGCGGCACGGTGAGCCCTGAGGAGGAGAGGGCGCTGGTGCGCCATCTCGCCGAAATGCCGCGGATCATGAGCCGGGTGCTGAACCTCATCCAGCCGCAGATGGAAAGCCTGTCGCGCGAGCTGTCGAAATGCAAGGATGTGCTCTATCTCGGCCGCGGCACCAGCTTCCCGCTCGCCATGGAAGGCGCGCTGAAGCTCAAGGAAATCTCCTATATCCACGCCGAAGGTTATGCCGCCGGCGAATTGAAGCACGGACCGATCGCGCTGATCGACGAGAACATGCCGGTTATCGTCATCGCCCCTTACGACCGTTTCTTCGAAAAGACCGTTTCCAACATGCAGGAAGTCGCAGCCCGCGGCGGCCGCATCATCTTCATCACCGACGAGGCCGGTGCGGCAGCCTCGAAACTGCCGACCATGGCGACCATCACCCTGCCTGTGGTCGACGAAATCATCGCGCCGATGATCTTCTCTCTGCCGATCCAGCTGCTCGCCTATCACACCGCCGTTTTCATGGGGACCGATGTTGACCAGCCGCGCAACCTGGCGAAATCCGTGACCGTGGAATAAGCCTGCGACGCCCCGACCCCTACGGCGAAATTACGGCCGCAACAGCGCGTGATCACACAATCTATTCACAGCCGCAGATTAGTGTTCGATCTCAGATCGACTCACGCGCCCCACTTCGCTAAAGAGCTCGATGAGGTATCACTTGATCGATTCTACAGAACGATCGCCTGGGCGTTTAAGCCAGCCGAAATAACCACCGTTCTTCAGGAGGCCACCAAGCGATCCGGGACAGATTGTTGGCAAGTGTGGGCGGTTCAGCACCGATATCCTCCGCAGGCGTGTTCAGGGCGACAAGCGCGGCATCCGGATCGCGATAGATTTTCTCCATCAAAACGGCCGCTCTGTCCAAGCGGCCGACGAACGCTGCGCCAGCCGCCCATCCTCCTCCACGCTCCTACGAAGACAGTGGCCGACGGGATCAGATATCGTGGCCCTCTGGAAATCGCTTCGACCATCGTCTGCTGCGCTCTTTATTGTAGGCGACCCGCCGCTCCCGATCGATGGCAAAGCCGAGCGCCACGCTCGCCCTCTCCCAGAGCTTTTTCACCTGTCCCTCTTTGCGGCAATCCTCGTCCCGAGCCGGGAAAGGGTTTCGTCCATCTCCACCGTGGCGAGCGAAAAATGATCGATTCCCCTGCGCCGGGCGAAGTCGTCGGCATATGCGCGATAACCGGCCTCGCTTTCAAAATCGAGCGTTGTCGTCTTGGCGCCCGAGCGCGACAACCGTTCGAGCAGTTGCTTAAACACATCCGGCCGACGACTCTCCCGCTCGATGCGATCCCGGCGCGCTTCGGCGGTTTCAATCTGCTTGCCCGTCCAGACATTGCGATCGACTTTCCTCTCCTCGTAACGCTTCTGCCCCGTCTCCTCGTCCGCGACTGCAATCTGGACCTTGACCCGCTCGACACCATCCTTCGGCAGGGTGACGGTGTCGCCTTCTGAGACGCCTGCCTCCTCAAGCGCCTTTGGGGCAGGCTCACGCCCCACAGGCGATGGACGGTTCTGTCATTTGACATCGGCATAGGGGCTGTCGTCGGCATCCTGGTCATCGGGCCGAAATTTGGCTTCTCCGGTTTCGACGATCTCGCCGGTCACCCCGTGGCATGATCGGCACGCAGCTTGCGCTCTCATTCCGACCTCGGTGCAAAATCCTCGCCTGCTGCATAAAGATCGACGTGATCGCGATGCCGGGTCATCGACGCATAGGTCAGGTGCTGATCCAGCATGCCGGTGGCAAGCACGAAGGCGCGATCGACTGTAGCGCCTTGCGATTTGTGGATCGTTGCGGCATAGCCGTGATCGGCATTGCGATAGCTGCCTTCCTTGACGACGATATTGCGGCCATTGTCGATACGCACCAACAGCAATGCAACCTTGCATTCCGATTTCAGTTGCGCTCGTTGCATAAAATGACAAGAAGGTGCTTGTCCGATTGATCCACGAGACGCTGGTTGATAATGCCCGAAAATACGCCCACTGAGACACCGCGCTCGGCATGGTTCCTGATGTCGATGCAAGCGCTTGTCACCCCTTTGCTGGCGATGCCACGGGTCGCCAAACGCGCTCTGGCTTTGCTGGTGGATTCCAGCTTTTGTGTTCTGACGATCTGGCTGGCCTATTGCTTCCGGCTGAATGAATGGACGGTGCTGACCGGCGTGCAGTGGCTGCCGGTTTTCGTTTCGCTGTGCATGGCGCTTCCCATCTTCATCGTCATGGGCATGTATCGGGCGATCTTCCGTTATGCCAATCTGGCCGCTTTCATTACGGTCCTGAAGGCGATTGCGATCTACGGCTTCGCCTTCATGACGATCTTCACGGCTCTCAGCGTCCCGGGAGTTCCGAGAACCGTCGGCATTCTCCAGCCTTTCCTGCTGTTGATCGGGATCGGGCTGTCGCGGCTGGGTATCCGCTATTGGCTCGGAGATGCCTATCAGCGTATCCTTCACAAGAATATGCTCGCGAAGGTCCTGATCTATGGGGCGGGCAAGGCCGGGCGGCAACTGGCGGCTGCCCTGACGAACAGTGCCGAGCTCAACGTCGTCGGCTATCTGGATGATGATCCGCGCCTCAAGGGCGGCGTCATGGGTGGCTTGCCGATTTATGACCCCGCGGATCTCCCGGTGCTTGCCGAAACGCTTGGCGTGCACAATGTGCTTCTTGCTCTTCCATCGGCATCCCGCCAGCGGCGCAACGAAATCCTGGAGCATATCCGCAAAGCCAGGGTGAATGTTCGCACATTGCCGGATCTGACGGCACTCGCCCAGGGACGTGTCACTGTTTCCGACATTCGTGAGCTGGAGATCGAAGATCTGCTGGGGAGGGAAGCGGTCGCGCCGCGGCAGGAGTTACTCGACAAGGCGATGCGCAACAAGGTGGTGATGGTCACCGGCGCCGGTGGCTCGATCGGCGGCGAGTTATGCCGCCAGATTCTCCGAAACGCACCTTCCAGCCTGATCCTGCTCGATCAGAACGAGTTTGCGCTTTATAATATCGATGCGGAATTGCGGAAGCTGGCCGAACTCTACGAGCATGAAGATCTGCAGATCGTTCCGATCCTCTGTTCCGTCCGCGATCAGGATCGCATGGAGCATATCATCCAGAGCTGGCGACCGCAGACGATCTATCATGCCGCCGCCTACAAACATGTGCCGCTTGTCGAACATAATGCCGTGGAGGGCATCAAGAACAACGTCATGGGTACGCTTGTTGCGGCTCGCGCAGCGTATAAATACGGTGTCTCGAATTTCGTGCTGATCAGTACGGACAAGGCGGTGCGTCCGACAAATGTGATGGGCGCCAGCAAGAGGCTGGCGGAGATGGTTCTGCAGGCGCTCGCAGCAGAATCGACGACCGACAGAATGCGAACGAATTTTTCCATGGTCCGCTTCGGAAACGTGCTCGGCTCATCCGGATCCGTCGTGCCGCTTTTCAGGCAGCAGATCAAGGATGGCGGCCCCGTTACGCTGACACATCGTGAGATAACCCGCTATTTCATGACCATTTCGGAAGCCTCGCAGCTGGTCATCCAGGCAGGCGCAATGGGCGAGGGCGGCGATGTTTTCCTGCTCGATATGGGCGAACCCGTTCGCATTGCCGATCTCGCCCGCAAGATGGTGGAACTGTCGGGATTGGCCGTCCGTGACGAGGATAATCCGGACGGGGATATCGAGCTTTCCGTTACCGGTCTCAGGCCCGGCGAGAAGCTCTATGAAGAACTGCTGATCGGCGACAATCCGGAAACAACCGAACATCCCCGGATCATGAAGGCGCATGAGGATTTCCTGCTCTGGCCGGAGCTTTTGAAAAAGCTCAACGCGCTCAATGCGGCATTGGATCGGAACGATATGATCGCCGCACGTGCGACATTGGCGGAGCTTGTTTCCGGTTATTCGTCGACGGGTGAGGTCTCGGATCTGGCTTACACCGGCGCCGAAACCAACACGGCTGCCTGAAACATCGATCATCCTGCTCTAACTTAAAAACAGAGCAGGATCTCATATGAAAACCGCTCACGCTTTTTGGCATGGTGCTCTAGGTGCGGACGTCAGTCTCGAACCACCGGCGTAAAGCCCGTGGTGCCACGATCCACGCAAATAAGAGCGACGAGATAGGCGAAGATCGGATCCAAAGCCTTCTGATTGAACATGATGCCGAAGCTGCCGGTGATCACGTAGCTGCTGACGAGCAGCAGCGCGAGGGCAATGGCCAGATCCCGGCCGGGTCCGGCTTCCTTTCTCCATGCGCCGATCACTGGTGTTGCGAGCATTAGCGAAAGCGCTGCAATGCCGAAAATGCCGGCGTCGATCCCCGCGGTCAGAAAACCGTTGTGCACGTGCGAATAGGTCAGTTGCGGCCTTATGCTTTCGGGCAGCTCTGCCAGCACCGAAGCCATCCGGTTTTGCGGGCCATAACCAGTCAACGGGTCCTTGCTGATTGCCGATACTGCACCTTTATACAGAGCGAACCGTGCACTCAGCGACGTGACTTCGCCATCGCTGCGTTCGAGCGATGCCATATTTTCCTGCAGCGCTTCGATGCGATGGAGGATTTGGCCGCTGCCGAGGGCGATAAGTCCCGCAAACAGTAAGGAACCGGTGATGGCGAGGCTGCGCAAACTCAGATGGAAGCTGTGTTTGCGAAAATACCAGAGAAAGATGACGATATGAACCGGTATAACCAGCCAGGCCGAGCGCGTTCCGGAAAGCAGCACGCAGCCCAGGCCGGCGGCATATCCCAGTATGGCAATTCTTTGCTCAACGCTCTTGGGTGATTGAACGTTAAGAAGCGCAATACCGCCGAAAAGAACACCTATGACGCCCAGCAGTGCAGCGTTCGAAGTTCCGGCCTCTGCTCTCTCGAGCAGAAACATGATCTGCAGCAGGCTAAAGAGAAAGGTGACGATCATGCCGATACCGGCGCCGAGGATAAACAGCGGCACGAGGCGGCCGTCGGGAGATTGGCGCATCCGCGGCAATATCAGCCAGACCGAAAAGAAAGGCAGCAGCCGGAATATCCAGTCCAGTTCTTCGGAGTAGGGCGGATTGACGAATATGCTTGCGATCATCACCAGCGGGTAGATCGACATGCCAAGGGCAACCAGCCGGTCGGATCTCGACAGGTTAAAGGCCATGCTGCCTGTCGCCAGACAGTAGATGACCCACACCATCGAGCCCAGAAGGATGAAGGAATTGAAGTTCGGCGAAAGTCCGGGAAGGATTGCAAACAGAAAGACCGCAATGCGGTTGTTTCGATCGAGTGCGCTTCCCGCTCCATTTTCAGGATAAAGCACTGCTATCTTCAGTTGTCTGAGGTATTTCACTTGCCGATCCTGACCATGCTGATGCCGTCTCGCTAAGGACCGTAATCATCGCTGTCAAGTCGTTAATAAGGGGACAGCCGAGCCTTGCATATGGCTGTCGCAAACCGGCAACTGAGCATCAGCATGAGCCACGGCTCTGTTAGATGACGATAAGCAAATTGATGCGACTGCAAGCCAGTCCGCGTCGATTCGAACGCCTCACTGCACCGAAGGTAGTGGACGCCTGATCCGTGAGCGTCAACAGATAACAACGTTCCCACGGCCCCGTTCGCCCGGTTCCTCTTGCGGGCATGGCTCATAAGGCCGTGTCGGTTACGCATGCCGCATCCACGGTGCTTGTGGCGGGAATTCCAAATCGCCTGTCAGCCGTTTGACCAGAAGCTCCCGGATCTTGCGGCTCACCAAATATGGCTTCCCCTTCTTCAGCCACACGATCATCGCCGTGACCGTTCGGGCAACTTATTAACATTCGAACCGGCCGGCGTGACCAGTTCCTCACGGCATCGAGCCTTTCGTCCTTGTAGCAGTTGAAGATCTTGTAGCCGGTCTCACGCGAAATGCCGAATTTCCCGCATATCTCGCTCATCCCCTTCCCCTTCCAGACAATAAGCACCAGAACGTTTGACGTTCATCCATAACCGAAGTCTCTACACCTCCCGATCAAAACCGAAAAATGCAACCCAAGCCTTCGATATATATCGTCATCTACCTCTCAGGTCGGACAAACCCCATACCATCAGGCCCGCAACCAAAGTTGACAAAGCTTACACTTGGCATAATCCTTTGACGACTTGAGGCATCAGCTCGGCAAGCGGCTTGGGATACCCTGCCGTAGCCCCTCGCCCAGATGGAACAGAAGAGTTGTTAGACGGGAGGAGAATGATTCTCAAAGCCCGGCAACCGTAAAACAACTTCACCCCCCGGGAGATACTTGTCGGTGATAAGCTCCCTTTCGTTGGCAGTCGAATTGTGCGAAAGAGTGCAACTCGAACGGCTAGCGGCCTGTACATATTGAAGACGAGTTATGAAATTACCGATCAAGGAAAGTCTGGCACTTCTCGACCCGAAGACGCGCCGGAAGCTACCACTCATGACGCTGAGCTTTGCAGTTGCAGCAGCCTTGGATGCAATCGGCGTTGCGTTATTTTTTCCGCTTGTTCTCGCACTTGTCGATCCGGCGAGCTCCGCCAAGCTTCCGATGCTGGGACGATTTTTCAGTCCGACAGAGCTGGCCGAGCCGCGTTTCATCATTTTTCTGCTGGCTTGCCTGATTGCATGTGTTTTCGTGTTCAAGAACATACTCTCGGTGACTTTGCTCTCGTGGCAATACAAGGTTCTTTTCACTGCGGAAGCCGAACTTGGCAGCAGGCTTTACGCCAGCTACCTTCAAAGACCCTGGCCTTCCATCGCGAACAGAAACTCCTCTGAACTCATTCGCAATGCGTCGGTGTCCTGTAGCCAGATTTTCCTGACTTTCATCATTCCCTTGTTTACGATCATCGTTAATCTTTTGCTATTCTGCGTGATTTTCGTTGTCCTTCTTCTTGTTGATACACCGACCGCCGTTGGTGCGGCTATACTGGTTGCTATCTTCGGCGGCGCCTACTTCTGGGTCGTGAAAGCTCATCTTCATCGCATCGGCGTCCGCTTCCAGGATGCGAATTTCGAACTTCTGAACGAATTGAAGCAAGGAATAGGCGCCGGGCGTGAAATTCGAGTTCTGGGTAGACAAGACGAGTTTGTCAGAAGACTGCGCTTTTCGCGCGAGAAGTACGCCAATGCGCAAGCATTGCGGAATGTTCTGACGCAGTTGCCGCGGTACTATCTCGAAGTCGTTCTCGTATTTGTTGTACTGGCAATCATATCGATCATGGCTATTGTTCGGCCGGTCGTGGAAATTGCGCCTGTACTAGCAGTCTTTGGTTTTGCGTCGCTGCGACTTATGGATGCGACGAATGCAATCTTGGGGGCTGCGCAGCAGATGCGTATTGGCGCACCGGCCGTGATCGCAGTCAGCGCCGAGTTCCGTGATAAGGTCGTTGCCCAACCAGGTCCCAAAGAACTAGATCGTTCGCTCGAAAAGCCTGGCGAAACTGGATTGGTTCTGGAGAACGTGAATTTTGCCTATGGCCGAGGCGACCAAATCCTGAGAAACGTAGATCTTAGAATCGAATGGGGGGAATGCCTCGGCATCGTCGGCAAATCAGGAAGCGGCAAAAGCACTCTTTTCGACATAATGATCGGCTTGCTCCCGCCCACTGCAGGCACAATACGTTGCGACGGAAGTGACATCGCGCACCAGCGCGATGCTTGGCTGGCGCGGATAGGCTATGTTCCACAGTTCGTTTATCTGTCGGACGAGAGTCTTCGACAGAACATCGCGTTTGGTGTCGCGGAGGCGTCGATCGATAACAGCCGCGTTGCTAAGGCAATCGAACTCGCGCAATTGACCGATTTCGTTAATCAGCTCCCGCGAGGCGTTGTTACTCTGGTCGGCGAGCAGGGGGCCGCTATTTCCGGAGGCCAGCGGCAGCGAATTGGTATAGCGCGTGCGCTATATCACGATCCTGATGTCATCTTCATGGACGAGGCTACTTCTGCACTCGACAACGAAACCGAAAGCGCAGTCGTCGAGACCCTGGAATCGTTAAAGGGCGATAAAACCATTGTGGTCATTGCCCACAGGCTGAGCACATTGAAGCCCTGTGACCGGATTCTCCTTTTGGAGGATGGAGCGCTCCGACAATGGGGCCAGGCGAGCGAGGCTGTGGATGACGAGCACCAGGATTGCTCGGCTGGGGAGATGCAATGAACGCGCGTTGGTTGATCGTGGGTGGAAGCGGCATGCTCGGGCATGCGTTGAGTGCGTCGTTAATTGCCCGAGGCATCCAGGTTTGGGCAACCACGGGCAATCATTCCATGGCAGTATCCCAGGTTGCCTCTATACCCTTGGACCTTTCCAGCGATTTCGATGCGGGAACTCTCCTTCACCAGGTTAAGCCTGATGTCGTTGTCTATGCGGCGGGTCTGACCGATGTAGACAAATGTGAATCGAATGAGACTCTTGCTCGGCGCCTCCATGCTGGGGCTGCGCGTGAATTTGCGGCGGCCAGCGTGGGAACGTGCCGGTTCCTCTATATATCGAGCGATCACCTCTGGGACGGCGCGAGACCCAACGTCGCCGAGAGTGATCCAGTTCATCCATTGAACGCCTATGCCAGAACCAAGGTTACAGGCGAGCGAATGACACTGCAGGCGAATCCGGAAACACTAGTCTTACGCACCAATTTCTTTGGACGAGGGCTGCCTTGGCGCAAATCGCTTTCGGATTGGATGACGGATTGTTTGCGAGCAGGAGAGCCGCTAGGCGCATTTGCCGATGCCCATTTCACACCAATCGCGATGCCACTTCTCTCAGATTATATCGCCCGCTGCATGTCGAGCAACTTGTCGGGTGTCTATCATTGTGCGGGTTCAGAGCGGATTTCGAAATTCGAATTCGCCACCCGTCTGGCGGGCCGGCTCGGCCTTGATGAAAAACTCGTTGTTCCGCGCTTTCTTGCCGATGCAGGCTTGAAGGCCCTCCGTCCCTTAGACATGTCTCTGTCTACGCGGAAGCTCGCGGAAGTGCTGGGGCATCCGCTGCCGAATATATCGGCGAGCTTGGATGCGCTTTCCTATGAAAATGTCGCTTGAAAATCAGGATGACGTATTGAGCGAGCAGACCGATATAGACGTCTCGAAATGCAAAGTTCTGGTCTTCTGCGACTACTATTTGCCGGGATATAAAGGCGGCGGTCCAATCACGACCATCCGCAACCTCGTGACGCGGCTAGGCAATGAGATCGATTTTTCGATTTTCACCCGATCGAATGATCTCGGTGAAACGACATCGTACTCCGACGTTCCACACGATCTTTGGCACCTGTACGCCGGCGCCTCGGTTAGGCACGCAACCCCCGAAAATTTAACAGTTCCGAATATGCGGCGAATGCTGCGCGAGAAGAAGCCGGACGTCGTCTACATCAATAGTCTTCTTTCAAGAAAATTTTCGCTGCTTCCATTGATCGCCATTAGACTTGAAGGTCGCCAGATGCGGGTGGTTATCGCGCCTCGGGGGGAGTTGTCCGGTGGTGCGCTCGCATTGAAACAAACGCGGAAGAGGGTTTATCTCGCGATTCTGCGAGCCAGCGGTCTATTACGATCCGTCGTTTGGCAGGCGTCAAGTCAGTTCGAGGAAATGGATATACGTTCTGTTATGGGTAGGGCCGCTACAGTTGTGGTTGCACCCGATTTGCCGTCGATTCCATTGGAGCCAGCTGGCCGGCAAAGGAAGGCCCCGGGCGAGGCTCAGATAGTTTTTGTGGGACGTATTTCTCCCATGAAGAATCTGGTGGGCGCCCTCAATGTCTTACGTTCGCTCTCCGGGAATGTCATATTCTCTATTATCGGTCCGGTGGAGGACGAAGATTACTGGGCCGTTTGTAAGCGTAAACTGGCGATGCTGCCAGATAACATCCGGGTGGATGTTCTTGGGCCACAAAGCCCTGAAAGCGTTCTTGCATCGCTGTCTCGTTTCGATGCGTTCTTTTTGCCATCCTTGGGCGAAAACTACGCACATGTCGTTTTCGAATCCCTTGGCGCAGGTTGTCCGGTGATTCTAAGCAACAGGACGCCCTGGAGGGGACTCGCCGAAAAGGGTGTCGGCGTAGACGTGCCTTTGGAGGCACCGGAAGCTATGTCCGCTGCTCTTCAGCAAATCATCGACATGAATGAGAATGAACACCTGAAGATGAGGACAGCAGCCAAGGCTTATGCTCAGTCGATTCTGGCAGATGGCAAGGATGTCCAGGCTTCTCTTGCGCTATTTGATATCAGGATCCAATCGAACGGCCAGTGATTCTGACGATACTGCGTGTGGTGCGGCAAGGTTAGAGCCCACTGGCTTGCCTTGCATCCTGCCCAGTGATAACAGCGACAGAGTTTTGAAAGATCCCTCCGGTGTCCAATGTCGTTTGAAGCCACACTTACACGTCGACAAAACCTGAAACAAAAACTCCGCAACCGCGAGCGGGTTTTTGGCGGCTGGGTTTCTTATCCTGACCCGTCCATCGTCGAGACGTTTGCTCGGGCGGGTTTTGATTTCATCGCCATCGATATGGAACACACAACCATCTCGCTTGAGCAGGCCCGCCATATTATTACCTCCTGCCAAGCTGAGGGGACGACATGCCTCCCGCGTCCCGTGTCGCACAGCAACGACATCTTCAAACCGCTTCTCGAGGCCGGTGCCGATGGACTGATCGTCCAGATGGTCGAGACGAAGGAACAGGTCCGGGCTTTGATTGATCATGTCAAGTTTCCGCCGATAGGGCGTCGGAGCTATGGCGTTAACAGGGCGCACGGATATGGCTTCGATTTTGATCGATATATCACCAGTTGGAACGATGCATCGACCGTAATGCTGCAGGTCGAATCGATCGCCGGCGTTGAAAACATCGAGGAACTGCTGAGCTTCGACGAAGTCGATGCTGTTATGGTTGGACCATACGACATTTCCGGATCACTTGGATTGCCAGGCCAGACTAACCACCCGCGCGTCCGCGAGGCTGCGGCCAAGGTCGTTGAGGCATGCAAACGTCACGGAAAAGGGTGCTGCACCCAGGTTGCGCATGTGACGCCCGAGGCAGTTCAGGACGTTTTTGACCAGGGATATACCTTCGTTATTCTCGGCTCCGATCTGTTCGTGCTGTGGAAGTGGGCCGAACTTACGCGTTCGGTCGTCAATCAATTCAAGGGCGCGCAAAACAATGTCGAAATTCGTTGAGAAACTTTTCAATCTCGAAGGCCGTGTTGTTGCGATTACCGGTGGCGGTGGCCACCTATGCGGTGAAATGGCCCGTGCCTTCGGCGAGGCTGGGTGCAAGGTAGCCGTTCTCGATATCCGTCCGGAAAAGTCAGAAGCGGTCGCCGCGCAGATAAGGGATAGGGGTGGTTACGCCATCGGTCTTGCCCTGGACGCCACGAGCAAAAGCAGTTTCGAGACAGCTCTCGAATCAATCAACCGCGAATTCGGGGTGCTCGATATCGCCGTCAACGGCGCAGGTACCAACAGTTCCACACCGTTTTTCGAGATGGATCTGAAGGAATGGCAGGCGGTAATAGATTCTCAGATCACCAGCACCTTTCTCGGCTGCCAGGTTTTCGGTCGCCAGATGGTTGAGAAGCGCTCCGGCTCGATCATCAACATTTCGTCAGCTTCGGCGGGGCCACCATTATCGAGGGCGTTTCCCTACTCGGTGGCCAAGGCAGGCATCAAGAACCTTACGCAGAACCTTGGTCGCGAATGGGCCAAGGTTGGAGTGCGTGTGAATGCGATACGTCCTGGCTTTTTTCCGACCGACTGGAATCGAAAGAATTTCATCACCGCTGAACGCGAGGCTTCCATTCTTGGACACACTCCTATGGGCCGTTACGGCGAAGTAAGCGAGTTGGTCGGCGCGATGATTTGGCTTGCGTCTGACGCAGCTGGATTTGTGACAGGCGCAGAAATCGCTGTCGATGGCGGTTTCTCTGCGATGACAATCTAAGGCTGTGACCGTGAAAGTTGCAGTTGTCACTGGCGGAAGCCGCGGAATTGGACGCTCACTCGTCGAAGGCTTTGTCAATGCCGGGTACAAGGTGGTAGTTGGGGCTCGCAATGAAAGTGGAATCCGCGAAATATCGGAAACCCATGTGCGTTTTGAAGCCATCGACGTTTCGAATGAGGATGCGCACTGCCATCTCGTCGATACGGCGCTGGCATGGGGCGGCAAGATTGATGTCTACATCAACAATGCAGGCTTTTCGGAATGGCGCCCCCTAGAGGCGATCGACGAGTTGTTCTTCGATACGATGATCGACGTCAATTTGAAAGGCACCTTCTGGGGATGTAAGGCCGCCGCCGCCGCCATGCAGGAAGGCGGTTCGCTGATTAATATTTCCAGTCTTGCTGGCAAGCGCGGTAGCGCCAACAATGCCATGTATGTGGCTTCCAAATTTGGCGTGAATGGTCTGACACAGTCGCTCGCCAAGGAACTTGGCCCTAAGGCCATTCGCGTCAATGCGCTTTGCCCGGTACTCGTCCGTACGCCCGGGCTGATTGAGGCGCTCGAAACGGAATGGTCGCCTGCAAAGGGCAAGCCTGATGAGTTTCTGAAGGCATTCACGGTGGGAAATGCAGCCTTGGGCTGGTTGCCACGCGGCGAGGATGTCGCTGGAATGGCGGTTTTCTTGGCTTCCGAAGCCGCGGCGGCGATCACCGGCCAATGTATCAACGTGGATTGCGGCGTGTTTCCCCAGTAAGGTTTGTAAATACATGAAAGTCGTTGGTCTCATTCCTGCGCATCTTGCGTCGATACGCTTCCCGCGAAAGATCCTTTTTCCGTTTTACGGCGTTCCGATGATCGAACATGTGCGTCGCCGGGCGTTAATGGCAGAAGGACTTGATGAGGTATACGTTGCCACCTGCGACGAGGAAATCGCGACGACGGTAGCTGCGTCGGGCGGAAATGTTATCATGACCGCCAATACCCATCGGAACGGCACGAACCGATGTGCGGAAGCGGCTAAAATGCTCGATTGCACACATATACTATTGTTGCAAGGCGACGAACCTTTGCTGCTGCCGCGACACGTCTCGGCCATGATAGCAGCGATGCGATCTAATCCCGAAGGTGATGCCTGGAATGCTACCGCCCCCATCAGTGACGCCGGAGAACTCGACCGTCATTCTTTTGTCAAATGCGCCTTGGGGATGCATGGGCGGATCAACTTCTGCTTCCGGCGTTCGCCGTCAATCGCCCCTTTCGAGGCCCAACAGAATGCAATCCGCAAGATTCTGGGCATGATAGGCTTTCGTCGCGATTACCTGATGACAATCGCCGGCCAGCCCGCGACAACTTTCGAAAAATTGGAATCTATAGAACAGATGCGGATTGTTGAAACGGGTGGGTTCCTAACATCGGTTCCCGTTGACGAGAGCCTTCCTTCCGTGAACGAACCTACCGAAGCGCAACAAGTGCTGGATTATGTGCAACAGTCGGAGGAGCAGGCGGAATTACTGTGTCGGCTCCTCGCATGGTAAGGCAACGGTGGGCTTAGGTTGGCGATGACGGGAGAACAGGCAAATACGCGGCTGCAAGCGATAGCCTCGTCCGGAACCGATCTGTTGCGAAACGGTGCTAATCCGGCGGTTGTCGCTGCGCCGATGCTGCATTTTCGAAACGCACATCCAAACTCTCTGAAATTATACGCTGATGTGTTGCGGTCGCGTTTTACTGGCAGCCTCGCCCGCGCCTTTTTGCCAATGGCCTATCACAATCTTCTTCGACCGTTGGTTGGTGGCAAAGGGAGTAGGCTTCAGTCTGGTGATCAGTTGCCTGAGCGGACGGATATACTTTTCGTTTCACATCTTCTCGATGTCCGGCGTATGACGCAATGCGACGACATCTACATAGGCGATCTTGCCGAAAGGCTGCAACGCCACGGCATTTCATCGGTAAATGCCCTGATTGATCATACACAGAGTTCCTCGGCGCATATCTCGCAAAATTGGAGCCGGTCTCAGACCCCGAGAGTTGTGCTTCCCCGGCAGCTCGATATCGTTAATGAGCTGCAGATTTCAGCGCAGCTTGGGCGCGCGGCTCTTAGCCTAGCGAAGAAAAGCATTTCCGGAAACATAGAGTTGGCTCGGTTTGCTGCCCTGGACGCTTTGTCTCCCACCGCACGGGACGCGATGCGAATTGCTTATCAGATTGGCGAGTTGGTCAAGCGTTTAAATCCAAAGATCGTCATGACGACTTTGGAGGGGCACAGCTGGGAGCGACTTGCATTTCATGCCGCGCATGAAGCAGATCCCGCCACGGTTTGTATCGGCTATGCGCACGCACCTTTGTTTCCCATGCACCATGCTCTGACTGCCCAACTCGGCAACGGGTATGATCCCGACGTCATCATGGTGCCAGGCGATGTGTCGCTGTCGGTACTTAAGAACAATCCGACCATGTTAGGGAAGGATATTCGGGTTCTTGGAAGCGTCCGAAGTTTTGCCAAGGGCGAAGAATTTCCGAAGATGCCCACGTCGAGGGTTTGCCTTCTTCTTCCCGAAGGCCTGAACGATGAGGTTGCTGCGTTGATCCGGCTAAGCCTTGAGGCCGGTGCCAAATGTCCCGATGTTCGGTTTCGAATTCGGCTGCACCCTGCGATGTCGAAGGATCTTTTTTTTAGACAGCGGCCGGAATTTGCGAACCTACCCCCGACATTCGAATGGTCTAAAGAGCGCTCGTTGAACGCCGATTTAGCAGAAGCGAATTGGGCGCTTTACAGGGGAAGCACAGCAATTATCAGCGCGCCGCTCCTGCGCACGAAGCCGTTACACTACCGCGTTCCCGGCGAACTGGCAGATATCGATCCCCTGTTCGCGCTTGAAGGGTATCGTGAAAGCGTTGACTGTCCGGAGCAGTTGATACGAATCTTGTCGACTGAACACGTTGGCTCGGAAGCCGAGTTATCTGCCGCAATCGACTTTTGCACAAAATTTTATGTGCCGCTTCGCGAACAGGTTTTTGTCGATCTTATGCGTGGCCTCAAAAGTGATTTTTGAAGCAGACGGAGGTGATTCTCTTGCCAAGGTTTTTGACGCCGGATCCAGATTTAGCCAGCGTAAAATTGTTGACATGCGACGTTGATGGCGTGCTGACGGATGGAGGCATGTATTTCGGCTCGAACGGGCTCTCCTTTCTCCGTTTCCATGTTCAGGACGGAACTGGTCTCAAGCTGCTGATGTCGGAAGGAGTAGCAGTCTGTTTCATCTCGCAAAGCCAGAACGAGATCATTGCTCGGCGGGCATCCAGCCTTGGAGTGCCGTATTGTTTCCTTGGCGTGGACAACAAGTTGGCGCCGATCGTCGATTTGGCCGCTCAGCTTGGAATCGACTTCCAAGACATTTGCCATATCGCCGACGATATAAACGATTTGAGTCTACTCGAAAAAGTTGGCTTTCCGGTAACTGTTTCGGGCGGTGTGGCCAAGGTGAAGGCGGTTTGCCGCTACGAGACAAAAACGGCTGCCGGTCACGGGGCGGTCAGAGAGCTTTGCGAAGCGATCTTAGCCGCAAAAAGACTTGGGTAACTCGGTTGCCGGCTTGGATTGCGAGATCAAGCAAAGAAAACGCCGATCGGCTTGTTGTTTGCGCGGCTTTGATTTCTCATGTAGTGGAAACAATTTGCACGGTTCATTTGAACATGCGCATGCGTCATCGAGGTCGCGAAATGTGGAAAAACCGAGCGGTGATAAAATCATGCGGATACTGATATTGGGCGGCGACGGGATGTTGGGCCACCGGTTGCTGTTGTCGCTTCGTGATTGTCATACAGTCAAGGTGACGGTCAGACGTGCGCTGGCCGAGTACGAGGTCTATGGAATATTCGATCGGTCAAATGCGTTCGATCAGGTGGACTTGCGCGATCCGTCGCGCGTTTGTGAGGTGATGTCGGAGTTCTCTCCGGATTTGGTCGTCAACGCTGCCGGCATCGTCAAGCAAAGAGATGCGGCATCGGAAGCCTTAGTCAGTATCGAGATAAACTCCGTTCTTCCTCATAGACTCGCTGATTATTGCCGCTCTGTCGGTGCTTACTTCATACATTTCAGCACGGATTGCGTGTTCAGGGGCGACAAGGGGGGGTATTCCGAAACAGACATTCCCGATGCTGTCGATCTCTATGGCCGAACGAAGCTGTTGGGGGAGGTCGCTGACGACCACTGCATCACTTTGCGAACTTCCATAATCGGTTTGGAGTTGCATAGAAAGACGAGCCTTGTCGAATGGTTTCTCAGGCAGACCGGCGAGATAAAAGGTTATAGCCGCGCAATCTTCACGGGGATTACGACTACGGAGGCAGCCCGTCTCGTGGATTTCCTGACACCGCGTCTCGGGACACTCAGCGGCATTTACAACGCAGCCTCCCAGCCCATCGCGAAGTATGACCTGCTTTTATCCTTATCCGAGAAAATGGGGCGGACGGACGTAAGAGTTGTGCCCGACAGTAGTTTTCATTGCGACCGAAGTCTTTTAAATGACCGCTTGGCTGAAAAGACTGGCTACAGCCCGCCATGCTGGGACGCGATGCTTGAAGAATTGGCCCGACTGATCAGAGATAGACAAGCGTTGAACACAACGTCGGTCTGAGATTGCTAGAAAGAAGATCGCATGAAAAACATACTGGAAGAAAAGCGAATCCTCATTACCGGCGGAACCGGCTCGCTTGGCAAAAGTCTTGTTCGTCGGATTATTTCGGGGGAGCGTGGCAATCCGAAAAAAGTCATCGTGATGAGCCGAGATGAGGGGAAGCAGCATGAGATGCGCCTTTCCTATCTCAGCAGGGGTGCAAGTACCGATGAGGTTATCTATCGCAACTTCCTGAATATGCTGGAGTTCCGCATTGGTGACGTTCGTTCCTACGCAGATGTGTGTGCTGCAATGCGCGATGTCGATATCGTCATCAATGCGGCAGCTTTGAAGCAGGTGCCGACCTGCGAGTATTTTCCGGAACAGGCCGTCATGACTAACTGTGAAGGGCCGGTAAATATCGTTCGCTCCGTCCGCGAGCGTATGTCGACACCAGAAGTCGTGATCGGCGTGTCCACCGATAAGGCATGCAAACCCGTTAATGTGATGGGTATGACGAAAGCCATTCATGAGCGGATTTTCATTGCTGGCAATGTCTTGGCGGAGAAGACCCGTTTCGTGGGTGTTCGTTATGGCAACGTGCTTGCGTCGCGCGGTTCCGTCATTCCCGTCTTTCATGAGCAAATCAAGAATGGCGGTCCGGTGACATTGACGGTTCCGGAAATGACGCGTTTTTTGCTGACGCTCGACCAAGCCGTCGATACTGTCTTTGAAGCGATTGAACGAGCGTTCCCGGGTGAGATCGTCGTCCCCCGTGCACCGTCCGCCACTGTTCTCGACATCGCCAAGGCCTTGATTGGCGAACGCAATATAGCGACCAAAATCGTCGGTATTCGCCCTGGCGAGAAAATGCACGAGCTTATGGTATCAGAGGAAGAGTGCGATCATACCATCATCCGCGGGAATTTCATGGCAATTCTTCCCATGCTGCCAGAACTGCAGCGGGATTCACCGGATAAGTCCATTCTCGGAAAGGAGTTCAGTTCCGGCGACACGGTGATGACACTGACCGAAACCAGGAGCTTGCTTGAGCGGCATAAACTGCTGGTCGAACAGCGTGATTTTGCCGATACCTCTGAGCTTCTGCGCTGAGATCGGCCATGCCCAGATCACTGGAAGTATCGAGGTCGCGTTTGAAGGTTGCGACCATCGTTGGGACGCGCCCCGAAATTATCAAACTGAGTCGTGTTATCAATGAGTTGGATCGCTATGTCGATCATGTGATCGTTCATACCGGCCAAAACTACGATTACGAGCTGAATGAAGTTTTCTTCGAAGACTTAGGTATTCGCAAGCCGGATCATTTTCTAAATGCTGCCGGCACGACTGCTGCGGATACGATCGGATCAGTCATCGCCAAGAGCGATGCCCTATTACGTGAGATCAGGCCGGACGCCATTCTTCTCTACGGCGATACCAACAGTTGCCTGTCGGTCATCGCAGCCAAACGGCTGAAAATTCCGGTCTTTCACATGGAGGCGGGCAACCGTTGCTTCGACCAGAGAGTGCCGGAGGAAATCAATCGCCGGATCGTCGATCATCTCAGCGATGTCAATATGACGCTGACGGAGCATGCACGGCGTTACCTTCTGTCAGAGGGGATCAAGCCGGAGCTGACGTTCGTGATAGGGTCTTCGATGCCGGAAGTTTTGGCGTATCATCAACAGGCGATCGCAGCATCGACTATATTGGAAAAACTCTCGCTCGATCGAGGCGGATATTTCGTCGTGTCCAGCCATCGCGAGGAGAATGTAGATTCACCTGAGAAACTGCTTATGCTTCTCGACGGACTTGATATGCTTGCCGAGCGGTTTGAAAAGGAAATCATCGTTTCCACTCACCCGCGTACGCGCAACCGCTTGGGCGGTGCCGAGCTCGAGAGATCGCCTCGGGTTCGCTTTATGAAACCACTTGGCTTTCTCGACTATGTGAAATTGCAGCAGGAGGCTTTCTGTGTGGTTTCGGACAGCGGGACGCTGACCGAGGAGGCCTCCATTCTCGGCTTTCCCGCGGTTATGATCCGAGAGGCGCACGAGCGGCCGGAGGGAATGGATGTGGGCACCCTCATTATGAGCGGCCTGGATCCGGAGCGCCTGTGCGACAGTGTCTCAGTCGTCACATCTCAGGCGACGGATATTGCTGACGGCCGCGCCGCGCCGCTGATCGCGCCACGCGACTACATGATCGAAGATGTAGCGCGCAAAGTGGTCCGGATAATCTTGAGTTACACCGGGTACATTAACCGGACGGTTTGGTCGAAGTGATCGATTACGGACTGACGCCGGGACAGATGGCCCACGCAGGGAAGATGGTTGTGCGAGATAGAATAGCATATGTGGTCCCCACCAAGGATCGCCCTGACGATCTGCGGAAACTTTTCGAAAGCCTTCGGACGCAAGGCGAGGCACCCGATCAGGTAATTATCGTCGATGCAAGCGAGCCACCGATAAGGGCGATATGCGACGAATTCGCCGATCTTCCACTAACGTATGTCCGCGTATATCCTCCGTCGCTCGCCAAGCAACGCAACGCTGGAATGGCAACGCTAGATGACGGGATTACGATTGCCGGCTATCTCGACGACGATCTCGAACTCGAACCAGATGCCACCAGCAAGATGAAAGAATTCTGGAGTGCCGCGGGGCCGGATGTTGGCGGCGCAGCCTTCACCATCGTCAATCAGCCTTTGAGACAGTCTGCTTTCGGAGCCGCTGCCGACTTCTTTCTATTGAACGCGAAGCGGCAGGGTCGGTTGCTACGATCAGGCTTTGCTTCGTCTATCGCGGTTCCCTCCGAAGACATTGACACCGACTGGCTATATGGTGGCGCCACGCTTTGGCGGCGGAAAGTAATCGAGCAGCATCGTTACGATGAATGGTATATCGGCCACGGGTTTCTCGAGGATGTGGACTACAGCTATCGTGTGTCGCGAAATCACAAACTCTGGGTTGTTGCGGCTGCCCGGGTATGGCATTGGCCTCGACCAGTGATGGCGTCGAAACAATTTACGCTCGGCGTGCAGCAGGTCGTGAATCGTATATACTTCACTAGGAAGATGGGAACTTTTTCCGCCATGGCTCTTTCATGGGCGCTTCTCGGGCAATGCTTCTTTAACATAGCGCAATCCGTTCAGCAGAGGGAAAGCAGCGGTTTCCGACGCTTTCTGGGGAATCTCAAGGGTCTTGTCCTAGTCATGAGCGGCAGGCTCAATTCAGTCGATGGAATCTGGAAGTAACGCATACCTATCCTATCGGACTAAAAGCCGGTTGTACATTATAAGGATATCAACGGGCCATGCGCATTCTGTTCGTCTCCCAGTATTTTTGGCCAGAGGACTTTCGCGCTAACGATATCGTCTTGGGATTGAAGGAACGCGGCCACGAAGTTGTTGTTGTCACCGGTCTGCCCAACTATCCGGGTGGCAAACTGCTCCCGACCTATTCATTGTTTCGGGGGCCTTATAGGGAGGAGTGGAACGGGATAGAAATTATTCGCAGCCCGTTGTTGCCGAGAGGCCAGTCCGACGGCATCAAGCTAACTTTGAATTATATCAGCTTCGCACTTTTCTGTTCCATGATCATGCTGTTTCGCCGCAGAAAGGCCGATATCGTCTTTTGCTGGATGGTGTCGCCGATCACACAGGTACTGCCCGCCATTGTTGCCAAAAAACTACTGAGCGTCCCGCTCGTGCTCTGGGTGATGGATCTCTGGCCCGATAGTCTTTTTGCGTCCGGGCGAGTGTCGAACCGGTATCTGATCGCATTGGTCGGAAGCTTCACCAGATGGATCTATAGACGGTGCGACATCATCTTGGGACAATCTCGGCGGTTTATCGGGCATATAAAAAAGGTCGGGAAGTTTTCACACGATCGCGTTTATTATATGCCCCAATGGGAGCCGCCTGTTCTGCCTGCGGATTTGGTAGCCATCAGTCTCCCGCCTCTTCCCGAGGGATTTCGGATCGTATTTACTGGCAATGTGGGATTTTCACAAGATTTCGGCACAATCGTCGAGGCAGCCCGGCGTTTGTCCGCACGATCGGATATCCACTGGATTGTCGTGGGAGAGGGCGATGCGCTTCAGTGGGTGCGTGAACGGGTCGCAGAAGCCGGTCTCCAGGCGAACTTTCATCTGCTCGGACGTTATCCGTTCGGTGCGATGCCGGAATTTTACCATAACGCCGATGTTTTGTTGGCGACCTTGCGCCGGGTCGAGATCTTCAGCATGACCATTCCAACCAAAATTCAATCCTATCTTTCGAGCGGCAGACCGATGATCACCGCGATTGATGGTGAGGTCGCCGAAATTGTATCCGAAAGCGGAGCGGGATTTGCCGTCCCAGCAGGAGACGCCGAGAGCCTGGCTGGTGCGGTCCTGAAAATGGCATCGCTTTCCAAACGCGAGCGCGCGGAGATGGGAGAGCGAGGACAGCACTACTTCCGAAAGAACTTTGGACGGGATGAACTCCTTGACCGTCTCACAACATTGCTTAAAGAGGTAGCAGAAAGTGGTTCGCGATCTTGAAGCGGTGGCGTGGAAAGGGCTGCGGAACTGCAAAGACTGCGGACGTCGCCGTCAGCGACTTTGATGCGGAACTACAGGTACAAGGACATAAAGCATGATCCCCTACGGCCGTCATCATATCGACGAAAGCGACATCAAGGCCGTTGCCGACCTGCTGCGCGATGGATTTCTTACACAAGGGCCGATGGTAAGCGCGTTCGAGAATGCCGTGGCTGCCTATACGGGGTCAAGATTCGCGGTGGCCGTTTCCAGCGCGACTTCGGGACTTCATCTTGCTGCCGCGGTCGCCGGCGCCGAACCTGGCACAGCTCTGGTGACCTCGCCGATAACCTTCGTGGCCAGCGCCAACGCTGCGCTTTACAATGGAGCTGCTCCGCTGTTTGCCGACATCGATCCGGCCACTGTCAACATAGATCCGGCAAAGCTAAAGCAGGTGCTAGCGATGAACAGCAATGTCAAAGCCGTCATGCCGGTTCACTACGGCGGACTCGCCTGTGACATGGCCGAAATTCGCAGAGTTGCCGATGGGTTCGGCGTTTCCGTCATAGAAGACGCCGCGCACGCGCTTGGCGGAAACTATCCGGACGGCGGAAGAATCGGAAATAACAGTTTCTCCGACATGACGGTGTTTTCGTTCCACCCCGTCAAGGCTATTGCTGCCGGCGAAGGCGGCATGATCACGACCAATAGCGAAGATTCTTATAAGCGCCTCCTGAGACTCCGCAGCCACGGCATCAATAAGTTGGACGATCCGTTCATCTATGCCGAAGATGCGTTTGAGGGCGGCGAGGCCAATCCCTGGTACTACGAGATGCTGGAAGTCGGTTACAACTACCGCATCACCGATATCCAATGTGCCCTTGGACTTTCGCAGTTCAAAAAGCTCGACCGATTTATTTCAAGGCGGCGGCAGCTCGCCAAGCTCTATGATGATGCTTTCAGTGATTTCAAAAATCTGCGCCCTGCTCAGCCGAGGGAAGGGCGTGATCGGAGCGGGCTGCATATCTATGTTGTGCGGATAGATTTCGAAGCCATCGGTATGGGACGCGGGGAACTTATGCGCGCGCTGAGAGCCCGCAATATAGGATCGCAGGTCCACTATATCCCGGTTACCAGTCAGCCCTATTATCGCGATCTCGGTTTCAAGACTTCGGACTATCCAAACTCGGCGGATTTCTATGGCCAAGCGCTGAGCATTCCGCTTTATTTTGATCTGTCCGACGATGAGCTGGCAATGGTCATCGAAGCGCTTCGAGAACTTGTTGGATGAAGCTGAGCCTGGGAACTGCGCAGTTTGGGTTGACCTATGGTGTGTCCAACACCATAGGTCAACCCACGGAAGAAGAGGTAGCGCTCATTATAGCGCGGGCACGCCAACACGGCATTCGCACCATAGACACTGCCACAGCCTATGGGGATGCCGAGATGATATTGGGCGAGGTCGGGATCGAAGGTTTCGACATCGTCACCAAGATCGGTGGCGTTGATGGCCCCGATCTTGCAAATGAAGTGAGATCGTCGCTTTCAAGGTTGCGCATCTCAAGTCTGCATGGGCTCTTGTTGCATCGTCCTTATGAACTGCTTGCAGATCAGGGCGCCGGTCTCCAGGATGCTATGGAGCAATTGCGGACGGCAGAAGTGGTGAAGAAGATTGGAGTGTCGGTCTACGATCCTTCCGACCTTGATGCGATTATTCCAGTTTTTCGGCCTGATATCGTCCAATTGCCCCATAACATTTTCGACCGTCGGATGGAGCGAAGTGGCTGGTTGCAGAGATTGAAGGACATGGAAGTTGAAATCCATGTGCGTTCAGTATTTCTGCAGGGCTTGCTAGTTATGCCGTCGTCGGCGCGCCCGGCTCGGTTCGCGCGCTGGCAGCCATTGTGGGAGCAATATGAGAACTGGTTAAGAAAGGTTGGTCTTACGCCCGTTGAGGCTTGCCTTGGATTCGCACTTGCAAACCCGCTGGTCGACCGCGTGATCGTAGGTCTTGTGAATACGGAGCAGATGGAAGAAGTACTGTCGGTCAATCCGTTGACGGAAAGCGTTCCCCAAATTTTGGCGAGCGACGATCAGTTCATGATAAACCCAAGCCTCTGGAATAGTTGAATTTTTTCCGCATCGCACGGCGGATGGAGTGGATTGACATGAAAGTTGTTGCAGTTGTCCAAGCAAGAATGGGATCGTCGCGTCTTCCGGGCAAGGTGCTTCGAGAGATTTCAGGCCAGCCGCTGATTTCAGTGCTGATGAAACGAATGGCGCAATCACTAAGATTGCATGAGTTGGTCGTGGCAATCCCGGAGGGGCCTGCTGACGATGTTCTTGCGCGGTTTTTGGATGCGAACGGATACAAGGTCTTCCGTGGCTCCGAAGGCGATGTCCTTAAGCGATATTTCGATGCCGCAAAGGAGCACCAAGCCGATGTCGTGGTCAGGGTAACGGGCGACTGCCCATTCATCGATCCTGCGGTGCTCGATACGGTCATCGACACGTTTGTTTCGTGCGCCGCAGACTACGCCTCCAACATTGCGCCGCCGACTTTTCCTGATGGCCTTGATGTGGAAGTTTTCGGATTCTCCGCTCTTCAACGCGCACATCTCGAAGCGACAGAGCTCGCGCACCGTGAACACGTCACTCCCTACCTACGGGAAAGCGGTTTGTTCAAAACGATCAATGTCAGCAACGAGTACGATCATTCCTCAGAACGCTGGACAGTGGATGAAGTGGGAGATCTTCAGGTTGCAGATGCAGTTTTGGCTCACTTGGGGCCTGATATCGATTTTACTTGGCAAGACATCCTCCAGCTCAAGATCGATCGGCCGGAACTCTTTCAATTGAACAGCGGCATAGCGAGAAACGAAGGGTTGACCATGCGCAGCGGGCAGAAACTCTGGAAGCGAGCAAAGGATGTTATCCCAGGCGGAAACATGCTCCTGTCGAAACGGGCTGAAATGTTTCTTCCAGGTCAATGGCCGGCCTATTTCAGCAAGGCGAAAGGACACACGGTCTGGGATCTGGACGGAAATATGTACATCGATACTTTCTTGTTTGGTGTCGGAACGAACACTCTTGGATACGGTCATCCGGAAGTGGATGCTGCTGTCTTGGCCGTGATCGCCGACGGCAACATGTCAACGCTGAATGCGCCCGAGGAAGTCTATCTCGCGGAGCGTCTCATCCATATCCACCCATGGGCAGACATGGCTCGGTTTTGCCGTTCGGGCGGAGAAGCGAACGCGGTCGCGATACGGATTGCGCGAGCAGCTAGCGGGCGGGATAAGGTCGCATTCTGCGGTTATCATGGCTGGCACGACTGGTATCTGGCTGCAAATCTCGGAAACGATCGTGTGCTGGCCGGCCATCTCTTGCCAGGACTGGAACCTCGCGGTGTTCCGCAGGAATTGCGCGGATCGATTTGCCCGTTCTCTTACAACTCGATTGCCGAGTTCGACGAGGCGGTATCCGATCCGGAAGTTGGAGTTATCTTCATGGAAGTGTCCAGAAATTCAGGGCCGCAGGAAGGCTTTCTAGAGCATGTCCGAGACGTCGCCTCGCAGAAAAATCTGGTGCTGATCTTCGATGAATGCACTTCCGGTTTCAGACAGAGTTTCGGGGGGCTCCATAAGATTTACGGCGTTGAGCCCGATATGGCTACATTTGGCAAAACAATAGGCAACGGCTACGCGATTACGGCCGTGATCGGCCGTCGTGCGATCATGGAAGCGGCGCAATCGACCTTTATCTCCTCCACCTTCTGGACCGAGCGCATCGGTTCGGCTGCGGCGCTCAAGACATTAGAAGTCATGGAGCGTGAGCGTTCTTGGGAGGTCATTACCGCGACCGGGCTTGACATTCGGCGCAGATGGCAGCAGCTGGCGGATGATTATCGGCTTGTGATTGATCATTGGGGTCTTCCTTCACTGTGTGGCTTCACCGTCAGAAGCGATAATGCGCTCGCCTACAAGACGCTGATCACCCAGGAGATGCTCGCCAAGGGCTATCTTGCGGGTAACAGCATATATAGCTCGATCGTTCATACGCCTGACGTTATTGAAACCTTCTTCGAGAAGCTGGCGCCGGTCTTTAGGCTTATCAAGGAATGCGAAGACGGACGGAACGTCGTGGATCTTTTGAACGGACCTGTTGCCCATGGCGGTTTCAAGCGCCTGAACTGATGATGGACCTGGGTCGGTGCCCCACGAGAGAATTTTGAATGTCGGGAAATTCCGGAGTTCTTGTTTTCCGCTGCGATGGTTCAATATCGATTGGTAGCGGACATATGATGCGTTGCATCACCTTGGCGGAAACGCTTCGCAACTTTGGATATCGTTCGCACTTTATCTGCCGGGAACTTGAGGGAAATCTCATTTCAGTTGTGGCTGAAAGGGGTTTTGAGGTTCACCGTCTTCTGTTGGTTCCGCAGCCCGCCATCGATTTGGAAAGTACGCAGGAGGAGGCGTTCCACGAACAAGCGGATGCTCTCGAATGCCGAGAGATTATGAAAGCGATCCAGCCTGAAAGGGTGATTGTCGATAGTTACGCACTAGGATCTGGATGGGCGAAGAACGCGGTTCCAATGGGTTGCGACGTGTTAGTCATAGACGATCTCGCGGACAGGCCGCTGTTGTGCGATATCGTTCTTAACCAAAACTTCGGCCGGCAAGTCGAAGAATATGATCATCTCTTGTCAAGCGGGTGCAAGCGGTTGATTGGCCCGCTGTTTGCACTCATCCGACCTGAATTTGCTCAAGCCAGATCGCGTTCCTTGTCCAGGCGGCGAGGACAAAGCCTTCAGCATTTGCTCATTGCATTTGGCGCTACCGATCCAGATAATTGCAGCGGTAAGGTCCTTGCCTACCTTTTGGAACAGCGGCCCTTTTTGGTTCAGAGGATCACGATTGTTTTGGGAGCACAGGCGCCGCATTTTGCTGACGTATTGCAGCGTGCGAGGACTGCCCCGATCCCGGTAGACGTCCTTTCAGGAGTGGCCGATATGGCTGAATTGCTCGTCGGCTGCGACGCCGCGATCGGTGCAGCCGGAACAAGTGTCTGGGAGAGATGCGTACTCGGTGTTCCGTCGCTGCTGCTTACGTTTGCGGAGAACCAGCGAGCTGGAATGATCGCGCTAGACGCCGCATACGCAGGTATTGCACTTGGAGATGCCCAGGCTATGGACTGGCAGATCAAACTTCGGGATGCTCTGACGAGACTCAGCGATCCCGATGTCCTTAACTTCTACAGTGAACGAGCGTCCACCATCTGTGAGGGGGTGGGGGCCGAGCGAGTGGCCCACGTAATCATGTCTCAGCGGCTGATTCTGCGTGATGCAACTCTGGACGACGCCCCGGCCATTTGGAATTGGAGGCGGGGCGGAGGAGCGGAACGCTATTACAGATCCCCACAAAGGGGAGATATCAATGCGCACATCGCGTGGTTCAGAATGGCATTGGAAGATCGGAAACGTCATCTTCTGATTTTTGAGGTTGATTCTGTGCCGGTGGGGCATATTCGTCTGGATCGAAGTGAAGATGGGCAGACGGCAGAAGTCAGTATATGCATCGATCTTGCCCATCGTGGAACTGGGCTGGGGGCGCGCGCGCTGGGAAAGGCACTGGATTTCGCACAGAAACAGGGGATAAAAGCCCTTTATGCGGAAATTCACCACGACAATTTCGGATCCTTGAAGGTTTTCCGCGGGCTGCAGTTTGATACTGTCGAAGAATCAACCCCATTTTTGCGCTTGAGGTTGGTCCTTTGAGCGTAAGAGCCTTTGGCGCATCCAGCTTGGGTTTGCTTTACAAGCGTGCATGATTTGACTATTGCACCTGTTCCTATAACGGCCTCGCGGGGAGGTGAAAACGCTATCCCAACAGACCCAATGGAGAATTCGATGACGATAAAAATCGGCGATCGGTTTGTCGGGCCCGAACACGCTCCGGTCATCATCGCGGAAATGTCCGGGAATCATAATCGGTCGCTGGATAGAGCGCTGTCGATCGTAGACGCCGCTGCGGACGCTGGTGCGCACGTTCTGAAGCTGCAGACATATACACCCGATACGATTACGCTCAATGTGCGTGGCGGCAACTTCGAGATTTCAGATTCTGGCAGCCCCTGGGCAGGCAAGAACCTCCATGATCTGTATGCGGAGGCCTACACGCCCTGGGAGTGGCATGCGCCGATTATGGCGAGGGCCCGCGATCGCGGGATGCAATGCTTCAGTTCGCCTTTCGACGAGACGGCAGTGGACTTTCTGGTTGGCCTGGATGTTCCGGCATTCAAGATCGCTTCTTTCGAGAACAACCACCTTCCGCTGATAAGAAGGGCCGCAGCCACGGGAAAACCTCTGATCATCTCCACAGGAATGGCGACGATTGCAGAATTGGACGAGGCTGTTCGGACTGCACGGGCCGCAGGTTGCAAGGATCTCATCCTCCTGAAGTGCACGAGCACCTATCCGGCAACACCACAGAACAGCAACATTCTGACGATACCGCATATGTCGGCGCTTTTCGATTGCCAAGTCGGTCTCTCCGATCACACGATGGGCGTCGGCGTGGCGGTGGCAGCAGTGGCGCACGGGGCGACGGTGGTGGAAAAGCACTTTACTCTGCGACGGGCCGATGGCGGCATCGACAGCGCCTTTTCCCTTGAGCCGGAGGAAATGAATAGCCTCGTGTTGGAGACGGAGCGTGCTTGGCAAGCACTTGGCGCCGTGGCCTACGGGCCGACAGAGGCAGAGCAGAAATCGCTTGTATTCCGGCGGTCGCTCTATGTTGCGCGTGAGATTCATGCTGGCGAGGTTTTTACGACGGAAAATATCCGCATCGTTCGGCCTGGGCAAGGATTGCCTCCGCGCGATTTCGCAGCCGTTTTGGGGCGAAAGGCAAATCGCGATCTGTCCATAGGCACGCCGATGTCGTGGGAATTAATAGGATAGGGACCGTAGATGATAGCGACACAGCGGCTGTTCCTGCGGCCCCTGCGGCAGGAAGATGCGACGCAACGGTATCTCGATTGGTTTCGCGGTCCCGCGTCCGAGAGAATCTACTCCAGCGACTTAATGAACGAAACGGACGATCTGCGACGCTATATCGCAGAGAGGCAAGCGCGCGAAGACGTTTTGTTTCTCGGAATATTTGAGCGGACATCGGGTGACCATATCGGAAATCTGAAGTATGAGCCGATTTCCGAAAAGGAATTTGTGGCGACCATGGGCATTTTCATCGGCGAGCCCTCAGCTCGCGGTAAGGGAATTGCCGGCGAAGCGATCCAGGCGGCCAACTCCTGGCTTAAGGATCGTCGTCGCATCCGCAAAATCGTTCTCGGGGTCGAAACCAACAATATCGCGGCCATAAGGGCATACGAAAAGATCGGTTTCCTATTTGAGGAATGCGAGGAGATTTCTCCCTCTGCATCGACGCTCAGCATGGTGCTCACTCTATGAGGTTGCGACGCACCGTCGAAAAAATGCTTGCCCGTCGTCAGCGACAGGCCGTTCGTCGCTATATGCGGGGTTACCGTCGACTCAGGGACACGGGAGACCTTGCAAAAGTCGATAATATCAAGAACGCACTGGCCCATACCGAAATCGGTGTGGCCGGCAATGCTTCCATTTCGTTCTTCGGCCCGTCGCTGCCATTTGCCGACAAGGTCATCCGTCAATACTTGTTGATTACAATCGCGGAGAAGTCGCTGAACAGAAAGCTTCTGGCTGCCTCCAGTCACGCGGGACATTCCATAGTTCACCCGCTTCCCGCGGTTTGGCGGCGAGCGCTCGTTGCGCATGGATTTCCGGTGTCGAACCTTCGCTGCCGGTTGCTTTGGATGGCTTTTCTGGTTGCAATGTTCTGTTATGGGCTTTTCGCTATATGCCGGACGTTGATGACTGCCCTGGCGCGGGGGGACGCGGTGCCGATGGGCGACACTGCCTATTTTGCTGGCATCTCAGCCGGCCAACTGCCGAGACGCCAGCAGCCCAGCTATGATATATTCTCCTGGTATGCGTCTTGGACTTCTCGTGCTCCAGCCTTGCAAGCGCTGACACACAGCATCGGATCGCCGGCGCCGACGCCGGCGGGCAATCTGCCCTTGCGTTTTGTCCGACAGCCGCAGCCGCTACCCGCAGGATTCGATGAATGGCGCAGGCTGGCGTGGCGCTATTGCAGCCTCATTTATCTCGCTGTGGCCGGAGCACTGCGGGGTCGGTGGTGGCATGTCCTTTTGCTTCGCGAGGCCGCAAGGGCCGCGGATATAAAGGCTGTATCGCCCGATCGTCTTCCACGGGATTATCTGATCAACAATTCCGGATGGCTGTATAGGCCAATCTGGACTTACTTCGCCGAGGCGGCCGGTAGCCGCGTCCTGTTTTACTTCTATTCGACAAACTGCGAGGTCTTCAAAAATCCTTATGGATATCCTCGTCAAAGCAACCATTGGGAACTGTGCAGTTGGTCAACCTACCTCGTGTGGGACAAATATCAGAAGGATTTCATTCGCCGTCTCGGTCTGAATGCTGACATTCAGATTGTGGGTCCCATCTGGTTCTCCGACGCCGATGCGGAAATTCCATCCTTGACCGGCGCGAAGGTCGCTGTGTTTGACGTTCAGCCGATGCGGGACTCCATCTATCAAAGTTTTGCGTTAAGTATGGAATACTACACGCCCGACACGGCGATCCGATTTGCCGAGGATGTCGTCGCAGGTGCGCAAGCTAGCGAAGTTCAGGTTCTCTGGAAGAGAAAACGCAACATAGGCAGGAATGTCCACTCGCATTATGCGAAAGTTCTCGACCGGTTGGGAAATGCGGACCGCATCGTATCCATCGAGCCTTCTTTGGCTGCCCAGCACGTCATTGCGGGTTCGGATTGTGTGGTGAGCATGCCGTTTACATCGACGGCCATTATCGCTCGCACGATGAACAAGCCATCATGCTATTATGATCCGACAGGTCTCGTAGAAGCTGACGATCGCGCCGCGCATGGAATCGAGATATTGAAGACGGCCGGCGAACTTAACGCTTGGATTCAAAAAAACGCGATGGTACATGGCCCCGTCGATGGGAGTAGGCAGAATGAATGAACGGCGCATTATCGAAATTGGATATGGCGATGTTCGCCGTGTAAGGATCGGCCGAGGCCTGCCGCTGGTCTATATTGGCGGTCCATGTGCAATCGAAAGCAGGGATCACGCATTCAAAATGGCGGAAGCCATTGCGGCTGTGTGCGATCGATTGAACATGCCTTGGATCTACAAGTCCTGCTACGATAAGGATTCGCGTTCATCGGCAACAAGTTTTCACGGCGTCGGGCTTGAAGACGGCATGAGAATTCTCTCGGATATCCGCAACGAATTCGGGGTTCCGGTGGTGTCAGATTTTTCGGACCCATCTTGGGCGGCCGCAACGGGTGAAGTCTGCGATTTAGTCCAGGTCCCCGCTTATTTGTGCCGGCAAACTTCCATTCTGCGGGCAGCCGCCGAGGCAGGGCGTCCCGTTCATCTCAAAAAGGGACAATTCATGAGTCCCTGGAATATGCGAAACTCGGTCCGCAAGCTCGAATCCTTCGGCTGCGATCAGATCCTCCTGACCGATCGTGGAACTTTTCTCGGCTATAACATGTTGGTCAACGACATGACCTGTTTTCCGATCATGGCCAAAACGGGCTATCCGGTTTGCTTTGACGCCACCCACTCGGTGCAAATGCCGACGTCGATGGGCAATCTTTCCGGTGGCCAGCGCGAATTCATTCCATTCCTAGTGCGCGCCGCCGTCGGCGGTGGTATCGATGCGCTTTTTATGGAAACGCATGACGATCCCGATAATGCGTTGTCTGACCCGAACACCGTTTTGGATTTAAGGTATTTGGAATTGGTGTTGTCACAGGCCATTGCCATGCATGAAGCAAGGCTCTCGATCCTGGACCAACATGGAGAAGACAATGTCCACCCGTCCATTTAAGGATTTCCGCGTATCGGAACTGGCAATGCCAATCGGAGATTTTCCGGTGGTATCGATGCAAACGATATTCAAGACAGCTCTGGAAGAAATGGGCCGCAGCAAACTCGGCATCGTTTGTATTACGGACCCAGGTATGATGCTTTTAGGGGTTGTAACCGATGGCGACATCCGCCGCCGGCTTTTGTCGGATCAACGTCCCTTCTCAGCCCTGTTCGGCGATGATGCACTGGATCACGCTACTCGTCATCCCGTGACAGTGAGTGCAGATGCGAGCCTTATGGATGCCATCCAAGTGATGGAGGATAGACGGGTTTGGGACCTGCCTGTTGTTGACGCGGACGGTCGGCTGGAAGGCCTTCTCCATCTTCATCGGGTCATGCAAGTCCTCCTGGGTGTCAAGGAATTTTCGCCCGCGGCGCGGTCGTAGATGTCCGACACTGTCGCGATCTTTGGCAATTTCAACCCGCGCGACAGATCGTGCCCACCCCAACAAATCCCAGCCAGAATAAGGCAAAATGGCGGGTCGGTTGGCGCGGCCGATACAGCGCCGCATCTACAATAGCTAATACGGACGATGCGGAAATTTGCAAGGACACGGCTGCCGCTAGTTGGTATGAGTTCCCGTCAATCATCGGTGACCTATACCATGCGTAGCCCTTCACGAAAATTTATTCCATCACTCCATCTGTTGCGCGGTATATGCGCGGTGTCGGTGGCTTT
This sequence comes from Rhizobium leguminosarum bv. trifolii WSM2297, assembly GCF_000271845.1. The sequence goes on from NZ_JH719395.1 coordinate 4,462,837, forward strand.
GTACCACTACTTGGCCTGGGGGCACCAGTTTGTCATCAGCAGTATGGGCACATTCGGTGTCTACACCTTCTTTATTCTCTCTGCGGTGGTATTACTCCACACGCATGCCGAAGAGTTCCATGATGTTATCTCGAGAGAGCGTTTACTGAAATTCTACGTGCTCAGGTTTGCCCGGGTAATTCCCCTCCTTGCGGCTGTCACCTTATTCGGCATGGTTTTCGTCCATTTCCAGCAGGGCGCCTCTTTCGACTATATGTGGAAGAAGAGCTTTCTGACCGCTTCTGGACTGTTTGCTTTGCATATGCCGGGGATACTGTCGACGACAACGGGTGCGTGGTCTCTCGGGATAGAGATTGTATTCTACTTGCTTTTTCCGGTTTTGGCGTTGCTATGCTCGGTTATGTCGACACGAGCAATTGCGTCATGGGTGGTGCTTCTTCTGTTGGCACAGTATGCGTTGCTGAAATCTCTTCCGGAGTCTTCGGCTCCCGAATTTTGGGGCCAATACATCATGCCTTTGACATTTGCGCCATTTTTCGGGGTCGGCTTTTTGATATATCGATCGCACAGAATCAACTCGCACTTAGATCTCGGGCTATCGCTGGTATGCTTATCCCTGGTATTTGGCTTCTCACTCATTTCGCGGGGAGACGTATTGGCTGCCGGTTTCACATATCTGCTGCTGACGGGACTCGCCGGTGGCGCGGTTTATTTCGCGTGGTCTGCAAAGCTACCAGCTTTGCTCTTACCTCTTGCGATGTTTCTCGGGAACATCAGCTACTCGCTTTACCTTACGCACTGGATTGCGTTTGAGTTCGCCAAGAAGTCAGGTGTTCCGGCGATATTCCCCGTTGTAGCGATTTCGATCGCGTATTTATGTTGGAAATTTATCGAAAGACCTGCACGACGCTTTCTGACCCCGCCTCCTACGGAAACGGCCTCTCCAACTGCAGCCGGTTTGTCTCAATCAAAGTAATGAAGTTCTGAAAGGTGGTCTTTCCACCGCGGCGCCGGTCGATTAGTCTCCAGCGATTTACAACCCAGATTGAAGCAAGAAAATGCTGTCTGATCTGTGTTTTTGTATGCAGCTGGTATTTCGACCACCGTGGATTACCTAACCGAGAGGTATTGATGAAACTAGAACGTAAAGACATCCAGCGGGGGAGGCGAATATAGTGACTTACTTGGAAGCGCGAGCTCGCACCGGATTCGACCTTGCGAGGTTATTTGTTCCGGTTTTTATCATTACTGCTATAGCAGCCAACGTATTGACAGCACAAACAAGAGATTGGCTGATGCTGGCTGGGAGAGGATGCCATTTAGCATCCATTGGCTTCGCGGTCAGTCTTGCCTTAGCCGCATCCCGTGGCAACTTGGTATTTATTGCAGCTCTTATTATCTCATTTGTCGCCGGGGCGTTACTAGGCGCTAGAGAATTGTACGTCGACTTACTCTGTATTCTCTTTCTCTTTGCAGGGGCGCTGGTATCTCGATATGATCTAAAACGGACCACGTGTACTCTTCAGCTCTTGACGCTTGCCAGCGGCGTATTGATGTTTCTACAGGTGGTCGGAGTGGGGGAATGGACACAATATCTCAATACTGCCGGTGGCTCAGAAATACCGCTGACCCCGTTTCCGACATTCCTTGTACCGGCACAAGACCTAATGGCTCAGCACGTCCAGGGGCGTCCCGTAGGATTATTTCATTCTAATCCATTTGCGTGCCTAATTGTACTTGTGACCTTGGCTCTGACCCTGTCGAGTGACGAAGAGCGATCGGTGTGGTTGGACATTTCGCTTGGCGCTGTAGCCGTTCTTACTCTTGCTAAAGCAGTCTATCTCGGAGTGGCCCTGATCGTTTTGCTGACTGTCTACAGAGGGAGTGAGCGCCAGCGGTCCAGCGCCTTACGCTTTGCATTTATGTTTGTAGGCCTTGTCATCGCTTACATTGCACTCTTTCCAGGTTTGACGTCTATATTCATGTTCAATCCCCAGACGTTCGTTGTGAGCGTGATGACCAGAATTATCGATATTGGCGTGACGCTGGCTCCCCAGCACAAAGCTGAGCTTATGGCATTTCTTGAATGGATTGAAAGCATTGTCGGATCGGCCGAGTTGACAAGCCATCTCATCCCGCAGCTGATTGATATCTATTCGCAGGAGCGCCTCTCAATATTCACACTGATATACCAAGTGCGCACCGGATTCGTCATCTTTCTGGGCGTGCTTTTTTTAATTACCTGTACAAGCCGCTCGACGCGACACGGATTAATCTGGACCAAAAATTCCTTCGCTCTTCAAGATCTTGCTTTGTTGGTTGCACTTTTCTCTATTTCTCTCGCCGCAAATTTTGCTGGCGCCCAGCTGTTTTGGTTCTTTGTGGGACTGGCAATCCCATCGTCAATAACAGATGCGATCGTGGATGATTTGAAGACATGAGCTGCTGATACTAAGTAGAAGTCCTTCCCGTCCATCTATTTCTTGCGAGAATATTTCTCCGTCACGGTAGCTGGCTATCTTCTCATGAAGAAATTCATGGTGTGATGGGCAGCAACCGCTAAGCGGATAAAAAGTTCGGGATCGAAGCCGCCACTGACCTGAAGAGGTCGCTTCAGTTTCTGACCGAGTATTTGCGCAAGTTCGTCCCGAGTTGGTCTCTGGCTCCGGTCATCCGAGCGCTGCAGACGCTGCGAGGGGTGGATCTGATCGTCGCCGTTACATTCGCCACGGAAGTCGGTGACGTGAGCCGATTTGATAGCCCTCGCCAACTGATGGGCTATCTCTGCCTGGTCCCTGGTGAGTGATCAACGGGCGAGACGGTCAGGCGGGGCTTGATCACAAAGGCAGGCAACGGTCGGGTTCGGCATATGCTGGTCGAGAGCGCGTGGACTTATCGCTACCCGCCGAAAGTCGGCGCGAGAAAGCTATACCGCCTCGAGGTAGTGCCGCCGGCAGTCAGAGAGATCGCGTGGAAAGCTCAGAGCCGGTTGACGACTCGATATCGCCTGCTGGTCGCACGGGGAAAGCGGACGACGGTGGTTTGCACCGCAATTGCCCGAGAATTGGCCGGCTTCATGTGGGCCGTTGCAATGGAGGCGCAGGCAAGGACATAGGTCACCGCAGCGAACTTCACCTCGCGCATGGGCGGAGGCGGGACAACGGCAGGGGAACATCCTTCAGACGCTTTATGGCCGGCATTGTCCGACGCCCGCAGTAAGATAGGAACAGCCCCGGACGCATTATCGGGAATGCGGTATCCAACCCGCGCATCAGAGCTTGATCACCGACGTCCTTGAGTTCCGCCTCCACCCATACGCGATCATCCGAACAGCCGTTCGTTTGGGCGGTCGGTTCCTCATGCCTAAAGCAATGACAACGGACATCAGAGCGCTGTAACCGCTGTTCTGCCCCCACATTGCCTGCTGTCGGCTGATCTGTGATCGACGTTTCATGGACGAGCGACAAGGAGTTTCTCCATGGACACTACATTGGAGGTTCGTGAGCGTCCGACGAATGCATTTTTTGCGTCTACGAGGCGCGGTTTAGGACTTGCGGCTTAGCTCATCTGCCATGACGCGCTCGATCATCTCGGGATCGCATTGTTCATCGACGAGGAACTGGCGGATTCCACGTAAGCGCGATTTTCGCTGCACGTTGACGCCAACCCGTTGATTGGCATCGGATCAACGTTTGGAACCGTATTGTGTCAGGCGGCTTCGGTTCTGGCGAAGTTGAACGGCAGCAGGTCGACGATGTCGGCCCTTTCGTCCCGCTGCGGCAACTCAGTGAGCACGTAGCGCAGCCAGGCGAGTGGGTCGACGCCACAGGCGCGGCAAGTCAGCATCAAACTGTAGACCACTGCGCTGGCCTTGGCTCCGTCGGCGGTGTCGCTGAACAGCCACGATTTTCTTCCGGTGGCAAAAACTCTGATTTCGCGTTCCAGAATGTTGTTATCGATCGGGATCCTGCCGTCGCTGGTGTAGCGTGTCAGGTAATCCCATTGGTTCAGGGTGTAGGAGACGGCGTCGCCGAGCTTGGTATCCGGCACGACCTTCGGCGCGATGGCGTCGAGCCAGGCCTTTAGGGCGTTCAGGACAGGCAAGCTGTGCTGTTGGCGGAAACGGCGAATGCAATCAGCCGTCGTCTCACCGGCATCTGGGGTTTTGTCTCTTGCCTGCTTTTCGATCCGGTAGAGCTGCTCGAAGAACCGGAGTGCCTGTTCCGGCGGTCCGCCTCCATTCTTCCGGGTTTTGAGAGCCTCGACGAAGCGCCGTCGTGAATGAGCATGCATCCGACATGGGTTGCGCCATGCAATGTGCGCCACGCGGTGTAGCCATCGGTCACCAATATGCCGCGGTAGTCACCGAGGAAGGTCTGGGGGTGGATCTGGCCTCGGCCGGGCTGATAATCGAGCAGTACGATTGGCTGGTCACTATCCTCGCCACTGCGATAAGCCCACATATACGATGTGCTGGTGGCCTCCTTGTCCTTTTCCTTCAGGACCTGGACTGTCGTCTCATCGCCATGAATGAGAGGCTGCGATCGCAACCGCAGTTTCAGAGCGTCATAGATGCGATGCAGATGCTTCTCGCTTGAACCGATGACCCAGTGAGCGAGAGCGCCGCGGCTGATCGGCACGCCGGCCCGCTCAAATGTCTGCGCCACGCGGTAGAGCGGTGTGCCATCGACGTATTTGTGGACGAGCGCGAAGGCTAGCGTCGAAGCGGTAGCGATGCTGCCCGGCAGGGGCTGCGTCGGCATCGGTGCGATCACGACGGGGGTGTTGATCCCGGTGCGGTCGCAATGGCGGCAGGCATATTTGAACCGGACGTTCTGCAGGACCTTTGCCTTGACTTCGATATGAAGCTGCTCGGTAACGGCCTCGCCCATGCGATGCATTTGACTATCGCAGCACGGGCAAGCCTTCTGATCGTCGGGAAGGTCATATTCGACACGCTCACGCGGCAGGTCTTCCGGCAGAGGTCTACGGCCGCGCTTTTTTCCCACGGCGCTCTCGACCGCCGGCAGGCCCGTGTCCGGGAGATCGACAACGTCATCACTGTCGCCGCTGTCATCTTCGTCGGCAGCCTCTTCGGCTTCGTTGAAGAGGCGATCAACGTGCTTTTCGCTGCGGGGTGCAAAGCGATGCAGCTTTGCAAGCGCCAGCTCCTCCTCAAGCTTGACGACCCGCTGCGAGAGCGCTTCCTTCTCGGCTTTGAGCGCAGCGATTTCGGCAGCATTGGCTGCCAATTGCGCCATCAGTTCTGCAATGCTCGGTTCGCCGGTGCGAGTCATCAGATTCTTGAATCTGAACCGCCCCTGCGCGTCAATCGCTATTCGCCATCCTCAGCCGGCGATCTGATACTGCCGCACCGGATGGCGGATCATCGCATCGATATCGATGCCGTCGAGAATCCAGTGGAGCTGTTCTGTCGTCAGCACAACGACCGGCACCTCGCGGCGGGGCCATCTGAACTTGTCCTCGGTCAACCGCTTCAGGATCAGCACAAAGCCGGACCGGTCGAAGAACAAAAGCTTCACCCGGTCACGACGGCGATTGCAAAAGGCAAAAACCGCAGGAGCAAAGGGATCCAGCGCCATCGTCTCCTGGACCAGGACAGCAAGGCTGTTGATGCCGGCCCGAAAGTCGATCGGCTCGCGATGCAGGTAAACCTTGAGATCAGCGCCAAGTCTGAACATGACCCAGCGCTCCGATGATTGCCGTCAATGCATCTACGTCACCGCATTCCAACGTCAGCTTCACGCCGTTCGGCAGTGACGCGCTCACCTTCGCTGGAGAGGGCAGCGGCCGGTTCCTCTCTGCTTTCCGAGGCAGCTCTTCACCAAACTCAAACTCGTCGCTGGCCGCGGTGATTTGCACCGGAATAAAAGACGATGTCGAAGACGGCGGCGACGCAAGGGGCTGGGTATGCTTCCGCATCCACTTCCAAACGAGGTTCGCGTTGACCCCGTGTTCGCGCGCGAGTTTCGATACCGATGCGCCAGGTTCAAGGCAGGCCGCAATAAGGCGGTCTTTCGAACTTTGATCGAAACGGCGTCTCCCATTCCGACCGACCAGCCGCACGGCAAGTTTTTGACCTTCTTCCATCACTTGGTGTCCACCTATTTTGGTGGACACCTCATGCCAAAGCTCACTCAATTGCAGAAGGTGCGGGGAAAATCGCGCTTACGATTCCACCATCCCACGTCCTTATGTCGGCCAGGAGATCTCGAAGGTCGTCAATTCCATTTTCGGTCAGGCCTTTTGTGCCATCTTCACTGCCATCGCGGACATATACCAATTCGCCCTCGGCGATATTGTCCGAGTTGGCGGTGACTTCCTCGAGTAGTTCAAGGTTCTCGCCGATCATGCTGGCGACTTCTTTGAGCGTGTAGATGAACCTCGAGCGTGCCATCACGCAGCCTCGCATCGGTCTTTCGCCGGCACCCACTGCCACGGCAGCAATTCCTGGAGCCGATCCTTGGGATGGCTCTGGATCCGGGTCAGGACGTCTGTGAGATAGATCTCCGGATTGTGGCCATGGAGTTTGGCAGTCTCAATGATGGTCAGGATATTAGCGATGCGCTCACCGCCCTTGTCTGACCCGGCAAATAGCCAGTTTTTTCTTCCGATTCCAAGCGGCCTCATGGCGCGCTCGGCTATATTGTTGTCGATCTCAACACGGCCATCGTCGATGTAAACGCTCAACGCTGCCCACCGCGAGAGGGCATATCGCATCGCTTCAGCCAGCTTCTGCTTCTGTGGCAGCGTCGAAAGCGTAGCCTCGATCCAGACCTTCAGCTCTCCCAGTATGGGTTTGGCATGTTGTTGGCGCAGTTTGCGTCGCTCGTCGGCAGGCATGCCGCGGATGCGATCCTCGATATCGTAGAGCGCACCGATGCGCGACAGTGCCTCGTCGGCGATCGGAGATGGCTTCAGCTTGATCACATCGTGGAACTTGCGGCGCACATGCGCCATGCAGGCGGCCTCGACGATCTGGTTGCCGTAGAGCTTCTTGTAACCTCCATAGCCATCAGCATGCATCACGCCGCTGAAGTTTGCGAGATGGTCAGCCGGATGCACGCCCTTTCGGTCGGGGCTATAGTAGTATGCGATTGCTCCGGGAGTGGGATCTTGATAACCGCTGCCATCGAAGACATAGACCCAAACCCTGCCAGTTTTTGTCTTTCCTCGCCCAGGGTCGAGAACATCGACCGGGGTATCGTCTGTATGTATTCGGTCAAGCGCGGCGATGTGCGCCCTGATAGCCAAGACGAGCGGCGCAAGCAAAAACGACACGCGGCCAACCCAGTCCGCCATGACAGAGCGAGAGATGTCTATCCCCAGCCGGTCGTACATCTCGGATAGGCGGTAGAGAGGGATATGATCGTCGAATTTGGCGACCATGATATGGGCGAGCAATCCCGGTCCGGGCTTGCCGCGTTCGATGGGCAGGGTCGGCATCTCACCCGCTACCGTCGTGTCGCACTCCCTGCAGATCATGCGCTTTTCGACGTGGCGGACAATCTTGATGGACGCCGGCACGTGCTCCATCACCTGGACCACCTTGTCTGCTGCCTTCAGGAATGATGTGCCTCCGCACGTCGGACAATTGCAGGGCGCGGCATAGACCAGCTCTTCGGTGGGAAGACCATCGGGCAACGGTTTGCGCTTCGGCTTGTCCGGGGTGTCGTTCAACTCCGGCAAAGGAGCTTTCCCGGAGCGCATCTCAGCCTCGGCACGAGAGGCCTCGATCTCCTCCAGCATCAGTTCGAATTGTTCGATCTTCCGGTCGATCTTTTCCGAAGAAGCGCCATGCTGCCGATGGCGGAGCAGTTCCAGTTGCGCGCGCAGAAGCCCGATAATGGAGTCGCGCTTGATGACTTCGGCTTCCTGGCTCTCAAGTTTCGCCGCCTGTTCCGCGACGAGTGCACGCAAAACAGCTAGCTCGTCCTGACTGTTCAGCGGCGTTGTTTCCATACCCGCATACATAGCCGATTTGCGCCGGAAGTGCCAGCATTTTGCCCCGGATGTCCTTGCAAAATATAGCTTTTAACCAGTTCGTCCGGGAGCAGAAGTCCACGCAGGTCGGCGCCAATCGATCCCCTCAACAAGCATCGACAACTGAGCTTGCGTCAGATGCGCAACCCCATCTTTCGCCGTCGGCCAGGGAAAGTATCCGCGTTCCAAAATTTTGTAAAACAGGCAAAACCCTTGGCCATCCCACCATAAAAGCTTGATCCGATCAGCGCGTTTTCCGCGGAATCCGAAGATCGCGCCAGAACCCGGCGCTTCCTTGATGACTGTCTCGACCAACGCTGACAGACCATCAATGCCGCGCCGCATATCAGTCACCCCGCAAGCCAGATAAACCCGCACATTCCCCGACGGCCCGATCATGCCGCCTCCACACAAGCGACCAGTGACGATAGCACTTCGAGATCCATGTCCGCTGCAATTCTCAGTAAACGGCCATTCCTTAGGACGATCTCAACGTCTTTGCATCTCGACCGAGCACTGCTCCTCTTGGAACCGTCACTAACGCTCTCCGACGCTCCGATAAGCGATACCGGGATGAACGTCTGGGGAGATTCGGCTGGCAAGAGCTTCTTTCGCCAGGCGTAAATCTGCTGCGGAAGAACGTCGTGCCGGCGCGCGACATCCGAAACGGTGCCATCCGCGCTGAACGCTTCTTGCAATATCGAAAGCTTCAGTTCCGTCGACCAGCGACGTTGTCGCTCGGCACCCGTCAGAATCTCAACCTTGGCCATTCATACCCTGTTACGTCACAAATGAATCATCTGTGTCGTAACTTGCGCCAATCCCGCACCTAACCAAAATCCGATCACCGGACGCTCACGGAGGTTCTCACGACGCGGCGTGGTCGACGTGAGGTCAATCGGCAATGGCCGGACGAGGTCAAGGCGAGGATCGTTTCGGAGAGCTTGCGACCGGGCGTGACGGTGAATGAAGTCGCGGAACGCCACGGGTTGAAGGCCAACCATTTGTCTTCCTGGCGAACGATGGCGCGAGAAGGCAAGCTAGTTCTACCCGAGCCGGAAGATGCCATCGAGTTCGCGGCCATGGTTGTCGAGACGCCCGCTCCAGAGCTTCCAACTCCCAAAGCCGCCTCCCGCGCCGAGATCGTCGTAGGTACGGTCACCATCCGTCTTGAAGAAGGTGCGTCTGCCGCCCGGATCGCCGCCATCGCGCGTGCCCTGGCGGTGGTGACATGATCTTTCCATCGACTTGGGCAATCAATCCCAAGCAAGTCTGGAACTCTGTACTCGAAGGCGGTGGCGAAGCAATCGAGAAAACTGAACGCCATCTGCGAAGTTATTCCATGCCTCCCGATCTTCCGTAGCAAAGTTTGTCTGTGAGAACGTCAAGACTAGCGACTGAAGGGACCGGCCTCCAAGCAGTGATTTGGAAACGCCTTCAGAAAGCCTCTTGCCGCCCGTCCCCAGTTCCAACTCCGATCGGGTTGACAACATAAAAGAAGTGTTACGGGCGAATGCGCCGGAAAAGTGTTACGGTTGGCAAAATTGCCTGCCAACGAACTAACTGATTTTGTTGATAAAAGTGATATTGGCTGGGGAACCTGGACTCGAACCAAGATTAACGGAGTCAGAGTCCGTCGTTCTACCATTGAACTATTCCCCAGCAGATGCCGCCGAAGCATGGCTTGGCTGCTGTGCGGCGCTTATAACCAAAAGCGGGCGGATTGCAAATACCCGTTTTGAAAAAATTCAGGGCTCCTGCGGACGAGGCGAAACCATCCGCAAATCCCCGTCCAAAAAAGAATTTGGCGATTTCGGCGGGCGCTGATATTCTTGCCGCAACGCAAAAATCGAATGAGCGCCTGCTGCATACCTCAGGACTTGCGCGGCGCAATGGAAAAAACAACGTGGAAGACCCCGAAGGCGGCGCAAAGCCGCAATTTGACGGGGCGTCGGCGGCAGGGCGCAAGGACGGCAAAAAGTCCAGGCGCCGCAAGGGCAAGCGTGGCGGGCAATCCCGCAACGCGGCTCATCCCGCTTCGCATGAGCTTTCCGGCAATGCCGGGCAGTCTGCGCGCCCGATGGAAGATGCGGCCGGTAATCCGGCCCGCAAGCGCAAGCGTCGCCGCCGTGGCGGCCAGGGCGCTACGCAGGACGGTTCATCTCACCCCCAAGCGATGGAACAGGCGGGAGCGGCGAGCAATGTTGTCCGCTCAGAAGGCGAGCCGGCGCCGACCCGGCGCAACCGCCGCAAACATCGCGGCAAGCGCGGCCTTCAGGGCCGGCCGCTGACGACGGCAAAACCTTCCGCTCCGCAGCCGGAAAGCCGCGCCGAAGAGACGGTGCAGCGCGCCGAGCCGCGCGAGGCGCAAAATAGCGCAAATGCCGGCCGCAAGGGCCGCCAGGATAGCCATATCAATTCCGGTTTTCAGGGAGATCGCCAGGCCGGCGACTATACTTGGCCGGACGAACTCTATGCCGCTCTCGACCTCGGCACCAACAATTGCCGTCTGCTGATCGCCCAGCCGACCCGCCCGGGGCAATTCCGGGTGGTCGACGCCTTTTCCCGCATCGTGCGCCTTGGTGAAGGCCTGGCGGCCAGTGGCCGTCTGTCCGACGAGGCAATGGAAAGGGCGATCGAAGCGCTGAGGATCTGCGCGTCCAAGCTCAGAAACCGCGAGATCCGCCGCATGCGGCTGATCGCCACCGAAGCCTGCCGCCAGGCGGTCAATGGCGAGGAATTCCTCAGCCGGGTCGTTGCCGAAACCGGCCTTGCGCTGGAGATCATCGATCGCGAGACCGAAGCGCGGCTCGCCGTCTCGGGCTGCTCCTCGCTGGTCGGGCGCGAGACCCGTTCCGTCGTGCTCTTCGATATCGGCGGCGGTTCGTCGGAGATCGCCGTCATCCGCATCGGCGACAATCGTTTCAGCCGACTTGCCAATCACATCACCCACTGGACCTCGCTGCCGGTCGGCGTCGTGACGCTGTCGGAGCGTCATGGCGGGCGCGACGTCACGCCGGAAGCGTTCGAAGGCATGGTGCGGGAAGTCGGCGGCATGCTCGAAGGCTTCGATTGCCCGGAGATCGAGGTCGCCCAGACCGGCGACTTCCATCTGATCGGCACATCGGGCACGGTGACGACGCTTGCCGGCGTCCATCTCGATCTGCCGCGTTATGACCGGCGTAAGGTCGATGGCATCTGGCTGTCCGACGACGAGGTCTCCGCCATGCAGGCAAAACTGCTCTCCTGGAATTTCGAAAGCCGCGCCGCCAATCCCTGCATCGGGCCGGATCGGGCCGATCTGGTGCTCGCCGGCTGCGCCATCCTCGAGGCGATCCGTCGCCGCTGGCCGAGCCCGCGCATGCGCGTCGCCGATCGCGGCTTGAGGGAAGGCCTGCTCACCGACATGATGGCCGATGACGGCGTGTGGCGGCGCAACCGCAACCGCCGCGGCCAGCGAGCCAGATAAGGAAAAGGCATGACCAAGGCACCGATCGCGGGAAACCGCACCGGCCGCAAGCTCGGCCAGCGCGTCAAGAACAAGAAGATGAAGGCTTCCTCGCGCCAATGGCTGCAGCGCCACATCAACGATCCCTATGTGCAGCGCGCCCAGCTGGAGGGCTATCGTGCCCGCGCCGCCTTCAAGCTGCTGGAGATCGATGAAAAGCACCATATCCTGCGCGGCGCCAAGCGCATCATCGATCTCGGTGCCGCCCCCGGCAGCTGGTCGCAAATCGCCGCCAAGGTTACCGGCTCGACCGATGAGGATATCCGTGTGGCGGCAATCGATTTCCTTGAAATGACCCAGCTGCCAGGTGTGAAGATCCTGCAGCTCGATTTCCTCGATCCGACTGCGCCGGAAAAGCTCTTGGAAGCCGTCGGCGGCACGCCCGATCTCGTCATCTCCGATATGGCGGCACCCACCACCGGCCACCACCGCACCGACCATCTGCGCACCATGCATCTCTGCGAAGTCGCTGCGCATTTCGCCGTCGAAGTGCTCGGGGAGGGAGGACATTTCCTCACCAAGACCTTCCAGGGCGGCACCGAGCGAGAGCTGCTCGCCATGCTGAAGCAGAACTTCCGCCAGGTCGTTCATGTCAAGCCGAACGCGTCGCGCGCCGAATCGGTCGAGATGTTCCTGCTCGCCAAGGGGTTCAAGGGCCGCAAGGCCGAAGGTGACGCTGAGAAAGCTTGATCTTGGGCCGGCCCCGTCCGATGATGGTGGTTTCAAGAGCTGAACTGCTGATCCCATGCTTCTTTACATCACGATCGGAACCAACGACCTTTATCGCGCAGGACAGTTTTACGATGCCGTGCTGCCTCTGCTCGGCTATCGCCGCCAGCATTATTCGGAAGAGGAAATCGGTTATTCCGCCGAAAGCGATACGCGCTGCCGCTTCTGGGTGGTGACGCCCTTCAATCGCCGCCGGGCGACATCAGGCAACGGCGCCATGGTCGCGCTCGCGGCCGAAACCCGGGCTGATGTCGATGCCTTCCATGCAGCGGCAATTGCCGCAGGCGGCGTCGATGAAGGCGGGCCGGGCCTGCGCTCCTACCACGCCAATTTCTATGCCGCTTATGTGCGCGATCTCGACGGCAACAAGATCTCTGCCGTCTGCGAAAACCCGGAATAAGACGACAGCGCCCGCGCGTCTTTTCCGACGCAAAGGGCGTAGCACCTTGGGCCTATTTCACCACCGGCTGCTCGGCTTCAACAGTCGACGCCATCACCATCTTCGAGCGGTGGCCGGAAACGAGCGCGCCGGCATTGCGGTCCATTCTGATGAAGGGAATGGTGGCGATGACGGTCAATCCGGCGATGATATAGAAGGCAAGGTGGAAATCGGCGACCTGCAGCGCTTCGCCCCTGATATAGATCGAGCTTTCCAGGATCGCGGCGGCGACCGCGACACCGAGCGCCAGGCTGACCTGCTGCATCACCGAGCTCATCGAAGTCGCCTGGCTGGCTTGCGCATCGTCGATATCGGCAAAGGCAAGCGCATTGACGCCGGTGAACATGAAGGAGCGGGAGAAGCCGCCGATCAGCAGCACGCCGATAATGACCAGATGCGGCGTTGCCGGCGTGAACAGGCCGGTAACGATGGTCACCAGCGTCGTCACCATAGCGGCGCCGAGCAGCGTCGTGCGGAAGCCTATGGCGGCGAAGACACGCTTTGCCATGAACTTGGTGGTGATCGCCCCGATCGCACCGGCAAAGGTGATCAGGCCGGATTGGAACGGCGTCAGCCCGAAGCCGAGCTGCAGCATCAACGGCGTCAGGAAGGGCATGGCGCCGACGCAAATTCGAAAGAGGTTGCCCCCCGTGGTCGAGACCCGGAAGGTCGGATTCTTGAACAGGTCGAGGTTGAGGATTGGCGCCGGGTGGCGCTTCGCATGGCCGATATAGAGGTAGCCGCAGGCAAGGCCGATTGCGGTGGCGGTAATGCCGATGATCGGCGGCAGGGCCGGCAGGCTGACGACCGACAGACCGAAAACGACGCCCGCGGCCGACAGCGAGGTCAGCACGAAACCGGTAAAATCAAGCTTCGGCGGCGCCGTCGCTTCCACCTCGGGCAGGAAGATCGTCGCCAGCCAGATGCCGATGATGCCGACCGGCACGTTGATCAGGAAGATCCAGTGCCAGCTGAAATAGGTGGTGATGAAGCCGCCGAGCGGCGGGCCGGTGAGCGGGCCGACAAGGGCCGGGATGGTCAGCAGCGCCATGGCCGAGACCAGGTCGCTGCGCTTCGTCGTTCGCACCAGCACCAGGCGGCCGACCGGCGTCATCATCGCCCCGCCCATACCCTGCAGGAAGCGGGCAAACACGAATTCGACAAGGTTGGACGAGATGGCGCAGAAGATCGAGCCGATGACGAAGACTGATATGGCAAGGCGAAAGATGTTCTTGGCGCCGAACCGGTCCGCCATCCAGCCGCTGACCGGGATGAACACCGCAAGCGCCACCATATAGGAGGTCAGCGCCAGCTTCAGCGTGATAGGCCCGACATTGAGATCCGCTGCGATCGCCGGCAGCGCCGTGGCAATGACGGTGGAGTCCATCTGTTCCATGAAAAGAGCGACGGCAAGAATCAGCGGGACGATGCGGTTCATAGGCGGGAGGCCTTGATGGGCTGCGGATGGGAGCTGCGAAGGCCCGTGCTGTTTAGTCCCACTTCCGGGGCCTGCCAATCCCTCAATCGGCCTCGACGACACCTTTGCTTCACGTCTGCGTGAAACGGCTTGTCCGACAACGTCGTGTGGCAAGATTGAGATATGTCTATTCCGTCGGCAGAACGAATCCGGCCGGAATCGACATCGGGGGCCGTGCGGCGACGCACCGCACGTCATGGAAGGATGGACATATGGCAATTTCGTCGGGAATAAAGCGGCGCACCCTTTTTGCCGCAGGTCTCGGCCTGCTCGCGGCGCCGGTTATTTTAAGAGAGAAGGCCGAAGCGGCCGCGACTGGAGAAAGCAACAAAATGGATTTAACGCCCTTGCCCGAGATCAATCAATTCAAGCTCGGTTCCTATAAGTTCACCGTCGTCCGCGATGGCACCAATGTCTCCGAAAAACCCTATGAGACCTTCGGTACCAATCAGGCCCCGGAAACGGTAAAGGCGTTGCTGACCGAAAACTTCCTGCCGGCCGACAAGTTCGTGAACGGTTATACGCCGGCTCTCATCGATACCGGCTCGGATGTCATCCTCATCGATACCGGCTTTGGCGAGAGCGGCCGCGCGCGGGGCGCCGGCCAGCTTGCCCAGGGACTGAAGGCCGCAGGCTATTCGGCGGACGACGTCACCCTGGTGGCGCTGACCCATCTGCACGGCGATCATATCGGCGGCCTGACGGAAAACGGCGCGGCTGCCTTCAAAAATGCCCGCTATGTCGTCGGCCAGTCCGAATATGATTTCTGGTCGAACAAGGCGCGCGAGGGCACGCCGGCCGAAGGCGGACATAAGGCGGTGCTTGCCAATGTCGCGCCGCTTGCTGAAAAGACTACCTTCATCAAGGACGGTGACAGCATCGCGCCCGGCATGACGGCAATGCTGGCGGCCGGCCACTCGCCGGGGCATATGGTCTTCCACGTCGAATCCGAGGGCAAACGCCTGGTGCTGACCGGTGATACGGCCAATCACTATATCCTGTCGCTGCTTCGCCCGGATTGGGAAGTGCGCTTCGACATGGACAAGGCGCAGGCAGCCGCCACCCGCCGCAAGGTCTTCGACATGATCGCCAGCGAGAAGATCGCCTTCCTCGGCTACCACATGCCGTTCCCAGCGGTCGGTTTTGCCGAGAAGCAGGATGGCGGCTATCGCTTCGTTCCGAAGACCTATCAGTTCGACATCTGATATGAAGCCGTTCCAGCAAAACTGCGCAGCGGTTTGCGTCCGGAATGCGTGAAAACAAAGAGATAGAGCATCTCCGTGAGGTGGAGAAATCACGGGATGCTTTAGACGCATGGCACCCATGACGAGCCCGGCGGACACGTCGGGCTTTTTGCTATTTCCTTCCTGTCATAGACGTGTTACCAGCCCTCGCCAACTTCCAAGCAATCCCATGCACACCGCCGGGGCGGACGATTCGTTTCCGGGCGGGCTCGCATTTTTATTAAATGAAGGAATTTGGCCATGGCACGCATCATTGAAACGGCAACCGGCGCGGACGCGCTTACCTTCGACGACGTGCTGCTGCAGCCCGGCCACTCCGAGGTCATGCCCGGCCAGACGAACATTGCCACCCGCATCGCCCGGGACTTCGAGCTCAACATCCCGATCCTCTCTTCGGCCATGGATACCGTCACCGAAAGCCGCTTGGCGATCGCCATGGCCCAGGCCGGCGGCCTCGGCGTCATCCACCGCAACCTGACGCCGATCGAGCAGGCCGAAGAGGTCCGCCAGGTAAAGAAGTTCGAAAGCGGCATGGTCGTCAATCCGGTGACCATTGGTCCGGATGCGAAGCTCGCCGAGGCGCTGGGCCTGATGAAATCGCACGGCATTTCCGGCATTCCCGTCGTCGAAAAGTCGGGCCGCCTCGTCGGTATCCTGACCAACCGCGACGTCCGCTTCGCCTCCGATCCGGAGCAGAAGATCCACGAGCTGATGACCAAGGATAACCTGGTCACCGTCAAGGAGAGCGTCGATCAGCAGGAGGCCAAGCGCCTGCTGCATTCGCATCGCATCGAGAAGCTGCTGGTCGTCGATACCGAAGGCCGCTGCGTCGGCCTCATCACCGTCAAGGACATCGAGAAGTCGCAGCTGAACCCGAACGCCTCCAAGGATGCACAGGGCAGGCTTCGCGCCGCTGCCGCCATCAGCGTCGGTGATGACGGCTTCGAGCGCGCCGAACGGCTGATCGACGCCGGCGTTGACCTCTTGGTCGTCGATACCGCCCACGGCCATTCGCAGCGCGTCCTCGATGCCGTCACCCGGGTGAAGAAGCTTTCCAACTCGGTGCGCATCATGGCCGGTAACGTCGCCACCTATGACGGCACCCGGGCGCTGATCGATGCGGGGGCGGATGCCGTCAAGGTCGGCATCGGTCCGGGCTCCATCTGCACGACGCGCATCGTTGCCGGCGTCGGCGTTCCGCAGCTCGCCGCCATCATGTCGGCGGTTCAGGCAGCACAGGCTCAGGACGTGCCCGTCATCGCCGATGGCGGCATCAAATTCTCCGGCGATCTTGCCAAGGCGATTGCCGCCGGCGCCTCCGCCGTCATGATCGGCTCGCTGCTGGCCGGCACCGATGAGAGCCCGGGCGAGGTCTATCTCTACCAGGGCCGTTCCTTCAAGGCCTATCGCGGCATGGGCTCCGTCGGCGCCATGGCCCGCGGCTCGGCCGACCGTTATTTCCAGGCCGAAGTGCGGGACACGCTGAAGCTCGTTCCTGAGGGCATCGAGGGCCAGGTGCCGTACAAGGGACCGGTTTCGGCCGTCGTCCACCAGCTCGCCGGCGGTCTCAAGGCGGCCATGGGTTATGTCGGCGGCAAGGACCTCAAGGATTTCCAGGAGCGGGCGACCTTCGTGCGCATCTCCGGCGCCGGCCTTCGCGAAAGCCACGCCCATGACGTGACGATCACCCGCGAGAGCCCGAACTATCCGGGCGCCGGCCTCTGATCATGAAATCGGGCAGCGCAATTCCCCTTTGGATCGTCGCGCTGCTCGCAGCCCTCTGCCTGGCCGTGCTCGCCTGGACGACCCTCGGCTTCGTCGTGCCCTTCAAGCACGAAACCGGGCAGGCGGTGCTCGATACCTATTTCGCCGGTTATGACGAAGCTGATGTCTTCCGCATGCAGAAGCTGCTCGATGAGAACGAGACGGCGAGCAAACTGCTGCGCGCCATGTATTTCGGGCCGGAACTGATTTTTCCGGCATTGCTGACGGCGCTGCTGTTCTTCGTCTTCGTCGCGCTCGGTCCCGTCGGCTCGTGGTTCGGCCGATCGGTGCATCCGCTCGTCGCCAAGGCGATCTACCTGCTACCGTTCACCTACGGCATCGCCGACTACGCCGAGAACATCTCGAGCCTGATCGCCTTCGGCGACGGTGCGTCCACAAGTCTTGCAACGCATCTGCTGCCGTGGATGACACGGCTGAAATTCGCAAGCCTCGCCATCTGCTTCATCGTCATCGCCCGGCTTGCCATCGCCCGCTGGCTCTTGCCGCGCGGGGACTGAATGGGACCGTTCAGCCGTTCCATCGCCATGATGGGTTGGAAAGCCGCGCAACCATGAAATCGGACAACACCTCCACCTTCGCCGGCCGAGTGCGGGCCGAGGGCGTGACGAAATAGAGCGCACCGCTCGGCAGTTTCCAATCGCTGAGGATGGCTTTCAGCCGGCCATCGGCGAGATATTCATGCGCCATGAACTCAGGCAGTTCGACGATTCCTAGGCCGCGGAGCGCCATCGGGATCAGCGCCTGCGAATTGGTGGCGCGCAACGGCCCCGTCGGCACGACCGTTTCTTCCTCGCCGGCCTCGTTGTGCAAATGCCAGACATCCTGCCGCGGCCGATAGGCATAGCCCAGGCAATGGTGGGCGCTGAGCTCGCCTGGATGTACTGGTGTCCCGTGTTTCTCAAGGTAGGGGGGCGCTGCGAGGATGAAGCGGGCGACCGGCGTCAGCCGCCGTGCCACCAGCGAGGAATCCTGCAGAACGGCGATCCTCAGCGCTGCATCGAAACCATCTCCCACCAGATCGACGGCGGCATCGCTCATATGCAGGTCGATGGAAATATCCGGATAAAGCTCGAAAAAGTCCGGGAGGATCGGCGCCAGCCAGCGTGTGCCGAAGGCCATCGGCACGGCAAGCCGGATCATCCCGCGCGGACTGCTGGAAAGCTCGCGCGCCGCATCCTCCGCCGCCTCCGCCTCCGCATAGAGCCGTGAGGCACTGTCGACCAGCCGCAAGCCGAAATCGGTCAGCGCCAGCTGCCGTGACGTGCGGTTGAAGAGCCGTGCGCCGAGCCTCTCCTCCAGCCGGCCGACGGCGCGCGAAACGGTCGGCACCGAAACACCAAGTGTCTTGGCGGCGCGGGCGAAAGAACGCTCCTCTGCCACCTTTGCAAACATTCCGAGGCCTTCAAAATCGGGAAATTTCGTCATTTCATTCTTGCAACGATGGCTTTCATTTCTTTCTATTCCGAAACAATCCCCGCGTCCATATCTCAGCCTCGGTCGAACAACAGGAGACGACAATGACACAGAGACTGAATGGAAAGATCGCGGTCATCACCGGCGCCACATCCGGCATTGGCCTTGCCACCGCCAAACGTTTTTCTGCGGAGGGCGCGCAGCTCTTCGTGACCGGTCGCCGCAAAGATGTCCTCGACGCCGCGGTCGCCGAAATCGGTGGCAATGTCACAGGCATCCAGGCGGACTCGGCAAAGCTTGCCGACCTCGACCGGCTCTATGAGCTCGTGAAGGCGCAAGTCGGCCGGATCGACGTGCTCTTCGTCAATGCCGGCGGCGGTTCCATGCTGCCGCTCGGCGAAATTACCGAGGAGCAGTACGACGATACCTTCAACCGCAATGTGAAGGGCGTGCTCTTCACCGTACAGAAAGCGCTGCCGCTGCTCGCCCGGGGTTCATCCGTGATCTTGACGGGCTCGACGGCCGGCTCGACCGGCACGCCTGCCTTCAGTGTCTACGCTGCGTCGAAAGCTGCGCTCAGAAACTTTGCCCGCAACTGGATCCTCGATCTCAAGGATCGCGGCATCCGCATCAACACGCTGAGCCCCGGCCCGACAGAGACGACCGGTCTTGTCGAACTCGCCGGTAAGGACAAGGCACAGCAGCAGGGTCTGCTCGACTATCTCGCAACACAGGTGCCGATGGGCCGCGTCGGCCGCGCTGAGGAAATCGCCGCCGCCGCACTCTTCCTCGCCTCGGACGATTCGAGCTTCATCACCGGCACCGAGCTCTTCGCCGATGGCGGATCTGCCCAGGTCTGAAATGTCCTTGTGACTCGCCGTCGCATGACGGCGGGTCACTGCCGCCGCCGCTGGTATCCGGCTCTCCTTTCGGCTACTGCTCGCAACGAATGCCGAAGCGGAAAAGGACTCAAGGCGCCCATATGACCGGTTATCAAATCTTCTGGCCACTCCTCGCCCATGTGGCCCTGGTCTATGGTCTTTATATGCTTCTGGGCATGCGGCGCGGGAAAATGGTCCGCGCCGGCAAGATCGGGAAATCGGATTATCGCGAAAATCGTGACGAGCCGGCGACAAGCCTCGTCGTCAAAAACTGCCTCGCCAATCAGTTCGAACTGCCTGTGCTCTTCTACGCCTGCTCTATTCTTCTCTATGTTGCCGAGGCTGACAATCTCCCGGCCGTCGTCCTCGCCTGGCTCTTCGTCGCCCTGCGTTACGCCCATGCCGCCGTACATGTCACCAGCAATGATCTGCGCTACCGCAGCCCGCTCTTCGCCGCCGGTTATCTCACGCTCGCCGCCATGTGGATCTGGCTCGCAGCATGGATGGCAATGAGCTGAGGCCGAGCACTCGGGCTCGTCCGGCGTCCTGGCGGGCAGTATCTTCACTTGCCCCGGCAGCGGCATGGATCTCTCTTCTCGACCCAAGAATTTTACAACTATTTCAGGTCTTTCGGATGCTGGTCAATTAGGATGATATGATCTAGGTGCCTGATTTCAAACGCATTTGCCGGTCGTTAAAATGCGGGCGTTTTCATTTACGACTGATGAAGACCTGCAATGTCATACCCGCCCGACGCGCCGATTTGGCATTATGCCTGCCCGCGCGAACGATAAGAACGGGAACGACATGGGCGTGGAAAGCATGGATCGGATCGGCTTGCGCAGGAAGCCGAAGCAGGAGCGCAGTATCCAGAGGCTGGACCTCATTCTCGCCGCCGCCGCCAAGATCATTGCGGAAAAAGGCGTCAGCGCCATGCGGATGACGGAGCTTGCCGTCGCCGCCAAAGTGCCGATCGGCTCGGTTTACCAGTATTTCCCCGAAAAGGCGGCGATCGTCAAAGCCTTGTTCGACCAGCACGCCGCGGCGATCCAAGAAAAGACGGCGGCGATGTTCGCCGACGTTCAGACGCTCGACCAGGCGCTCGACCGCGTCTGCGACATCATCGACTGGTATTACGAGTCCTACCACGATGATCCCGTCTATCTCGGCGTCTGGATGGGAACGGAGACGGACCAGGATCTGCTTCAGCTGAATATCGAGCACAGCGGCCGCATTGCCGGCATCTTTCATGAGGCCGTGCGTCGGCTGGCGCCCCACCTTTGCGACGAAGAGATGTATGCGCGCACTTATCTGTTCAGCCACTTGATCGGCGCCGTCATCCGGCTTGCCGCCGTCAGCGAGAAAGCCCTGGCGCGGCGCATGCTCGATGAGTGGAAACGCGTCATCCGCGCTTCTCTTTTCGCCGCGACCGCTCAGCGCGCAGCCTGATGACTTCTTACCAGCTCGGCACCATATTGGCGGCCTTCAGCCGCGGATAAAGGCGCGCCTGCGCGGATTTGACATCAGCCTCCAGCGTGTCGTCGACGACGGCAGGCGTGATATTGTCGAGGCAGGCGGTGATATGCGCCGTGATCGCGTTCATCAGCGAGAGCGAAACGCCCGGCCGCTTCATGATGCCGATCTGCACCGGCGGCAGCGCCGGAAAGCCGTCCGCCTGGCTGAGCACCTTCATGCCGGTGCGCAGTGCCGATTCCGGCATGACCGAAACAGCCATGCCGGCAAGCACGGCAGCGGCAACGACGGTGCAGGACCAACTGGTGAACAAGATCTGGTGTTCGCGTCCGACAGCATCGAGCGCCGAGCAGGCAAGCTGACGCCACTGGCAATCGCGCCGGCCAACGGCAAGCGGCACCGGCGCGTCGTCGCGGATCGGATGGTTGGCCGAACCCACCCAGCAGAGCGGTTCGGTTCTCACCACGTCGGACATGCGCTCGCGCGGATTGTGGGTGACGAGCGCGATGTCGAGCTCGCCCTTGTGCATGCGCTCGGCAAGATCGACCGAGGGTTCGCAGACGATGTAGAGCTCGACATTCGGATGCGTCTTGGCGAAGCGGCCGATGATCTCGGGCATGTAGCGGTCGGCATAATCGTCCGGCGTGCCGATGCGCAGCGTGCCCTCCAGCCTGTTGTCGTCGAAGGCCGCGATCGCCTCATTGTTGAGGCGGATGATCCGCCGGGCGTAATTGAGCAATTTTTCGCCCTCGACCGTCAGCCGGTTGCCGCGTCCATCCTTGATGAACAACTGCTTGCCGATGCGCTCCTCGAGACGGCGCATCTGCATGGAGACGGCCGATTGGGTCTTGTAGACCCTGTCGGCGGCCTTGGTGAAGCTGCCGGAATCGACGATGGCGATGAAAGTCTGCAACTGGTCGAGATCAAGAGGCGCGGCCATGGTGTCACCCATAAAGATAGCTGATGATAATCATTAGAAACATTCGTTGGACTGATCAATAGCTCTTTGGCATCTTCGGGATGCAAATCAAAGCAAAGTGAAGGACAGACACCCTGCCTGTCCAAGCGGAATTCAGCTTGCTCCCTCCCGCACGACCTCGCGGGTGGGGTGGGTTGCTTTGCGCGCAGATCTGAAACGTTACAGCGCCCTTTATCCGTCTGAAAGACGCGCGGCGCTGTACAGAAAGGAGAGTTCAATGCGCATGACAGACCAGACACTCGAACTCGATTGCGACAAGCCGACCCCGACGTTTTCCCAGCGTCTGGCGGCAGGTCTCGCACCGTTGGCCTCTCTCTTTCGCGTGTTCCGCAATCGCATGGAGATCAACGCGCTGCATGATCTGAACGACACGCAGCTGAGGGATATCGGCCTCACCAGGGCCGATCTGACTTCCGCGTTCCTGGCGTCGACCTTTTTCGAGGACCCGTCGGAACATCTGACGCGTTCGGCGCGCAATCGCTGGCGCCTGTCGCTCTTCCGCTCCTACGCGGAGTAGGAGCGTCGAGTTTCCCCGCAGGGTGATAGCCAATAGCCCTGCCGCTTGACCCGGTGATCGGCTTTTCCCAAAGCCATCTCCGGGTTTTTTTATGCCTTGGTTTCAGGCGGCTTCGGTCGGTAGGTTTCGAAGATCGCTTCCAGGTTCCTCTGGTAGGTCTTCTGCACTTCCAGCCCGCTGTCGAACATGGCGTTCAGGATCTCGCCATAGCTGTCGGCCGCGACCTTCGCCTCTTCCTTCGGGGCCTCGGGCGTCTTGGCAGCCGGTTGCTTGGCCGCCGGCTGTTGCCCAAGCCCGGCCATCATCTCCTGGAAGGCCTTGGCGAAGGGATTGTCGAGGAAGGGGTTCGGCTGAGGTGCCGGTTCGGTTTTCGGCACCGAAAACATCTGCTGCATCGCCTGCGTAAAGGGATTGTCGAAGATACTGGGCTGCGCGGCCTTCGGTTTCGGCGCGAAGCCGGTGCTCTCCAGCCATTGCTGGATGGTCTCGGCCATCGCCGTATTGACGAAGGGGTTGACCGGCGACGCCATCTGGCCGGTCGTCTGTTTGAAGAGCCCGCCCATCAGCGTATCGGCCAGCACCGGCAGCATCCGCTTGTAGATATCCTGGCCGATGCCTGTCATCTGTGCCGCCTGGGCGGCGACTGCGCGCGAAACCTCCTTGGAGCCGAAAAGCTGGGCAAGGATATTGTTGCCGTCGGAAATGCCCTCGGGGGTGAAAGCCCGGCTCATATCCTCGAAATAACGCGCATAATTGCCGGAGGAGACGGCCTGCATCAGCCCGACGAAATCATAAGGGTTGCTGGTACTGCGCTTCAGGCCGGCGGAGAAGGCCGGCATCAGCGCCGCCATCGCCTTGGTCGCTTGTTCCTGCGCCAGGTTGAACTGCCGGGCGATCGCCTCCATCGCCGCGCCGTTCTGCGCCTGCATCATCATGTCGAAGAGTGGCAGCATGGAGGTCCCTTTCCCCGAGTCGTGACGCTGGTAACGCCACTATATCCGGAAATGGTAATGTGCAAACGGCTTTTTGCCATAAGAACTTAAACCAATTCCAGCGAAAGTGCCGGGCGGTTTTCCGGCCTGGAGAAAAACCCTGGACAGGCTCAGTACTGATAATCCTCGAAGACCGGCTCGACGGAGCCGTTCCAGCGGCCGTGATAGAGCGACAGCAGATCCTCGGCGAGCGTCGCCTTCTTGGCGAGCACCTCGTCGAGCGGCGCCAGGAAGATGCTTTCGTCCTGGCCTTCGCGGTTGAGCCTGCCGCGCGCTTTGAGGCCGGCCCTCGATATGCCGACCACCTCGCGCGCCACGTCGAGCAGCGCATGTCCGCGAAACTCGGCCTTCAACCCCTCTGCCGGAACGGCATTGCGCAGGGCGCCGACCTCTGCGAAGGTCCAGTCCTTCGTCAGTTCGTCGGCGGCCTGAAGGGCCGCGTCGTCGTAGAGCAGGCCGACCCAGAAGGCCGGCAGCGCACAGATACGCCGCCACGGGCCGCCGTCGGCGCCGCGCATTTCGAGGAAACGCTTCATCCGCACGTCCGGGAAAAGCGTCGACAGATGGTTCGTCCAGTCGCCCATCGTCGGCGCCGGATCGGCGACCTCGCCTTTCAATGCACCATTCATGAACTGCCGGAAGGTGACATGGGTACAGTCGTGGTAGCGTCCGTCCCGGACAATGAAATACATCGGCACGTCGAGCGCCCATTCGGCATAGTCGCGGAAGCCGAAATTGTCGCGGAAGGTGAAGTCGAGCAGGCCTGAGCGGCGGTTGTCGACATCGCGCCAGATATCGCCGCGCCAAGAGAGCAGCCCGTTCGGCTTGCCCTCGGTGAAGGGTGAGGATGCAAACAGCGCGGTCGCCAGCGATTGCAGTTTCATCGAGACGCGCATCTTCTGGCGCATGTCGGCTTCTGAGGAGAAGTCGAGATTCACCTGGATCGTGCAGGTGCGGTACATCATGTCGAGACCCTTGGTGCCGACCTTCGGCATGTAGCGGGTCATGATCTCGTAGCGCGATTTCGGCATTTGCGGGGTCTCCGCATAGGTCCATTTCGGGCTGCCGCCGATGCCGAGGAAGCGGATGCCCATCGGCTCGGCGATGTCGCGCACCGTCGCCAGGTGCTGGTTCGATTCCCTGCAGGTTTCGTGGAGCGTTTCCAGCGGTGCGCCCGACAGTTCGAACTGGCCGCCGGGCTCGATCGAGATCGCGCCCATGCCGCTCTGTTCGGCGAGGCCGATGATATTGCCGCCGTCGATGATCGGCTCCCAGCCGCTTTTTGCCTGCAAGCCGGTCAGCAGGGCCGAAATGCTGGCATCGCCGAAATAGGGAACCGGGCTGTTGTCGGCGCGGAAGAAGGCGAATTTCTCGTGTTCTGTGCCGATCCGGAAGCGCTCCCGCGGCTTGTTGCCGGCGGCGATGTAATCGGTCAGATCCTGGACCGAAGAGAGCGGTGTCTGGTCGGTGGTGTCGCGGGCCATGCGGGGTACCTGTATTCGAAAAAGGCGCCCAGGGGGCCGGGCAGTTGAAAGGCTGATTAGGACCCAAGCCGCGTATGTTGCAAGTGAAATTCTTTCAACGACGCATCAAAAAAATAGCAGCAATTTCCATGTCCACCCGTTTTCGCCGTCAGCGCCAGTCGCCGATCGCCGCCTGGACCACCGCCAGCGCCGCAACGGCTGCGGTATCGGCCCTGAGGATGCGCGGTCCGAGCGGAATGGCGGTGACGAAATCGAGGCTTCGAAGCCGTTCCCGCTCTTCTTCGGAAAAGCCGCCTTCCGGCCCGACGAGCAAGGCGAGGTGCCTTTCCCTTATCTCAGACAGCACCGGCAGCGGGTTTTGCCCGACGTCACCCTCGTCGCAATAGATGATGCGGCGCTCTTTCGGCCAGCGGTCGAGCAGGTCGAGAAGCCGCACCGGCTCGGCGACATCGGGAATGCCGAGAACGCCGCATTGCTCCGCCGCCTCGACGACATTGGCGCGCAGCTTGTCCAAATTGGTGATTTTGCCCTGAACGTGCTGGGTCATGACCGGCTGTAGCAGGCCGGCTCCCATTTCGACCGCCTTCTGCACGAGGTAATCCATGCGGCCGACCTTGAGCGGTGCAAAGAGATAATGCAGGTCGCAGGGCGCGGGCTGCGGCCGCGTCTCTTCGATTGCCGTCAGCTGAATGCGTTTGCGCGTGGGGAAGGTGAGGGCCGCCTTCCACTCGCCATCGCGGCCGTTGAAGAGCAGGATCTCCCCACCTTCTTCCATCCGCAGCACATTGGCGAGATAGTTGAACTGGTCGGCATTCGCCTCGAGGGCGGCACCGAGCGAAAGCGGCGCGTCGACGAAAAGCCGTTGCATGCGGAAATTGGCGCGCATTTAAAACTCGCGGGTTTCAGACGAAGAGCGCGAACATAACCCAATAAATCATCGCCGCAAGCACGGCGGAAACCGGCACGGTGATGATCCAGGCGGCGATGATCGTCATGAAATGCGAGCGGCGCACGAGATAGCGCCGCCGCGTCTCGTGGATGTTCGGATCCTCCGGCTCGTCGATATCGAAGCTCTCGGCCTTGTGCCTGATATAGGCGATGCGGCGCTTCGAATGGCGCGTGTACCATTCGCGGAAGAAGCCGACACCGAAGACGGAACCGATGGCGATATGGGTGGTGCTGACGGGCAGGCCGAGCCAGGAGGCGACGATGACGGTGAAGGCGGTTGATAAAGCGACGCAATAGGCGCGCATCGGATTGAGCTTGGTGATCTCTTGGCCGACGAGGCGGATCAGCCGCGGCCCGAACAGCAGCAGACCGACGGAGATGCCGAAGGCGCCGATCAGCATCACCCAGAGCGGTGGATGGCCGATACCGTTGCCGCCGCTGATGCCGACCGAATGGACGATCGCCGAAAGCGGCCCGACCGCGTTCGAAACATCGTTTGCGCCATGCGCGAAGGACAGCAGTGCCGCCGAACCGATGAGCGGCAGCCGGAACAGCACCCGCAGTGAGCTGTTGCGGTTTTCGAGATTTCGCGCCTGGGCGAGAACCAGCGGCCGGGCAATAAGCCAGCTGACCAGCCCGATGCCGATGCCGATGAGGATGATGGTGAAAGACGCAAAGCGGCCGGTCGGCGAGAGCTGTAGCACCATAAAGGCCATGAAGCCGCCGGCCATCACCGCGACCAGCACCGGCACCCAGCGCCGCGCGGCCGCGACCTTGTCGTCGCGATAGATGATCAGGGTCTTGACGAGGTAAAGCAGCCCGGCCGCAATCAGCCCGCCGATCAGCGGCGAGGTGATCCAGCTCGAGGTGATCTCCAGCATCACCCGCCAATTCACCGGTTCCGGCCCGACGGCGGCGACGCCAGCGCCGATCACCGCCCCGACGATCGCATGGGTGGTGGAAACCGGCGCGTTCATCCAGGTTGCGAGATTGATCCAGAGGGCAGCTGCCGTCAGCGCCGCCATCATGATCCATCCGAGCATCGCCTGCGGCATCTGCACGGTGTCGATGATGTTGGAGGAAATCGTCTTGACGACCTCACCGCCGGCAATCGTTGCCCCGAGAATTTCGAAAATCGCAGCGATGAGGAGGGCCTGGCCCATCGTCATGGCGCGCGCCCCGACGGCGGCGCCGACATTGTTGGTTACGTCATTGGCGCCGATATTCAAAGCCATGTAGCCGGCCAGGGCCGCCGCCGCAACGACCAGCACCGCTCCCGGCCGGTCGAACACGTAGACACCGGCAAAGATCATGGCGAAGCCGACAAAGATCAGCCCGAGGCCGGGCGTCACCAGCCGCCGCAGAACATGCTTCGCCGCGTCCTCGGCATGGGTAATCCTGTCGAGGTCCTTGTCGAGCGTGCGTTTCGTGAGGACTGTGGGACGTGGCGGCATTCTTTTTCCGGGGATGAAATCTGCTTCTACGCCACTTTCTTAGCAGCGCAAGATGGCAGGATTCATTCCGCCGGAATTTGCTTTCCCGCGGATCCCTGCTTTGCGGCTCTGGCCGAAAGCCTCTCGCTCATTTTTCGCTTGAAGGCCAGGAAAAGGCCACGCAGCTCCGGCTCGCGCACACGCTCTGCCGCCTCGTCGAACGAAACCCATTCGATGCGGCGTTCGCCCTTCTCCTTGAAGTTCTTCGCCATGTCGGTGACTTCGAGCGCATAAACCTGCACCTTGCAGGCCACCTGCACGCCGTCGCGCAGGACTTTCGAGTAGCTATAAGCGCCGAGCGTTTCCATCTCGACCGCACCGCGGACGCCGGCTTCCTCAAAGGCCTCCTGGGCAGCGACCTCATAGGCGCATTTGCCCGTCATCGGCCAACCCTTGGGAATGACCCAGCGGCCGGTGTCGCGGCTCGTCATCAGCAGTACCTCGACGTCACCGCTCTTCTTCTTCACCCGATAGCAGATCGCACCATATTGCTGTCGCGGCGGTCGCCGGAACATTAGTTGCACATCGGATGCCAATCGGGCGAGAAGAGTCAATTGTCGGGTCACCTTCGCAGCGGTTGTTAGGAATCACTCATATACGTGTATCACAAAAAGCTTACACAATCCAAAAGGGCCACGGACGATTCAATTGCCGTTCATAGGGGAATCGAGGTCGGACAGGTTGGGAAAATCCGCCACGCCCTGTCTCGAATGCGTCACGTTGCACAGGTGTACAATATGGCGTGGTCTTGCCTTTCGTTCAATGGCAAGATCAAGTGATCCACTATCATTTCTGATCGTGGTAATCATGCGTCTTCCACCGCTCAATGCCGTCCGCGCCTTCGAGGCCGTCTGCCGTCACGGCAGCATTCTGAAGGCTGCCGAGGAGCTGAATGTGGTGCGCGGCGCCGTCCGCCAGCAGATCGTCACGCTGGAGGGCTACTTCGGCCGCGAGCTCTTTGCGCGCGACGGCCGCCGGCTGGTCCCAACCGCAGAAGCCAGCGCTTTCGCCGAGGCTTGCAGCGCGGCTTTCGACATTCTGCAGCGCGCCGCTTGTGAGCTCGAGGGCGGCGTGCCGGGCCGCATCCGGCTCGGCGTGCCCTCCGCTTTCGCGGTCTGGTGGCTGATGCCGCGTGCCGCCGACATGCAGGCAAGCCTCGGCGATGTCTTAGTCGACGTCCTGCCGATGAGCATGGTCGAACCGCTGCAGATGCACCCAGAATTGGACGCTGTGATCATGGGCGGCGAATACAGGCCGGCCGCCGGGATTACGGCTCTCCGCTTCATGGAGGACGAATTCGGTCCGGTCGCAACACCGGCGCTTGCGGCGACACTGTCGGAGAACCCGGCGGCAATGGGCCGGCTCACCATGCTGGCCAGCCGCAGCGCTCCGAAGCTCTGGGACGAATGGTTTGCCGAAAGCGGCACCCCGCCGGTTGCCTTTTCCCGCCGTCAGGAATTCGAGGATCTGCTGCTGGCGCTCGGTGCCGCCCGCTCTGGGCTCGGCATCGCCCTTGCGCCGCGTGCCTCGATCGAGGACGATCTTCAGCGCGGGCAACTGGTCGCGCCCTACGGCTTCATCTCCCGGCCGTCCGGCTACAGCCTCTGCTGCCGCACGCCGGATGCCAAGCGACCGAGTTTTGCGGCCCTGTCAGACTGGCTGCGCCGTTGCGGGACACGCAGCTGAAAGGGCAGATTTTCTGCTCTTTCGCCAGAATAACCTCCATATTCGCTTCCCTGTCGCTCCGCTAGAAATGGCGGGAACAAGGCAAGGAGATGAAATGATGGAAAAGACCGCGACACGCATCGACTGGATCGGCGGCAGTTGCCGACTGTTGAAGGCGACGGCGGCCGAATTCGAGCGGACGCGACCCTTCGAGGGCCTGTCGATCGGCACCGGCATCCATCTGGAGCCGAAGACAGTGGCGCTCTTGATGACGCTTCGCGCTGGCGGGGCGCGTCTCGTCTGCACCGGCAATCTCAACAGCACCCAGCCTTCGACGGTCGAGTTCCTGCGTTCTCAGGGCATCACGGTTTTCGCCACGCAGACGACCGATGCCGCCGCTCACCATCGGAGCCTCGAAGCGGTGATTGCAGAAGCGCCGGACCTGCTGCTCGACAATGGCGGCGATCTCTTCGCCATCGCGGCGGAAAAGCCCTACGCCAATCTGCGCGGCGGCACAGAGGAGACTACCTCGGGGCGCACGCGGCTGCTGCCGCTGCGCGAGCGCCTGAACATGCCGATCCTCGTCATCAACGACAGCCCGATCAAGCAGTTCGCCGAAAATAGGCATGCGGTTGGCCAGAGCCTGTTCGAAAGCTATTTGCGCTTCACCAACCGCTCGACCAACGGCAAACCCGTGACGGTCTTCGGCTATGGCGCCTGCGGCAAGGGCACGGCCGCTTGTTTTCGCAACGCCTTTTCCACCGTCAGCGTCGTCGATATCGATCCGGTGGCCACACTCGAAGCCCATCTCGACGGTTTCGTCACGCCGCTCCGCGACGCGGCCATCCGCTCGGCCGATATCATCGTCACAGTGACCGGCTTTGCCGGCATCGTCACGGCGGCCGACCTGCCGCTCGTCAAGGATGGGGCGATCCTGATGAACGGCGGCCATTTCCCGCATGAGATCGATGTCGATGCCTTCCGTCGCCATCCGGATGTCGTCGGCGTCGACCGCTATGAGGCCGACCATATCGAGACTTTCCATCTCGGCGACGGCCGTTCCTTCCATGTGCTGGGCGGCGGTCATATGGCCAATCTCGCCGGCCCGCGACCGCTCGGCAACACCGTCGAATCGATGGATCTCGGCTTTACCCTTCAGGCACGCTGCCTGGAACGCATCGCCAAGGGCGAGGCCGGCGCCGAATCCTGCATCGTGCCTGTGCCTCGTGAAATCGATGCGATGGTCGCGAACGCCTATCTCGATCTGGCACGCTAGAGCGGTTCAGGTTTTCACGGAAGCGCTGAACCGCTCCAACTTTTTGTTTTTACGCAATTCCGGACGGAAAACCGCTTCGCGCTTTTCCTGGAATTGCTCTAAGTAGGGGCGGAGGCGTCAGCGCTCCCAATAGGGAACCGGGCCGTAAAGCTCCGCCAGATAATCGATGAACAGCCGCACCTTGGCCGGCAGGAACTGCCGGCTGGGATAGACGGCCGACAGCGCCACATTGTGCGAACCCTCATAGGCGGGCAGCACCTGCACCAGCCGGCCGGCTTTGAGCTCTTCGCCGATATCCCAGGTGGAGCGCAACGCGATCCCGAGACCGGCGATGACCGCCTCGCGAATCACCTCGCTGGAATTGGTGACCAGCATGCCCTCCGGCCGCAGGCTGATCATTCCGTCCGGCCCGTTCAGTCGCCAGGTGTCGCCATTATGCGCCGGCAGGCAGCGGTGATGTTTCAAATCGTCGATATCTCCAGGCTCGCCATGTGCCGCCAGATAATCCGGCGAGGCGCAGAGCAGCCGGCGTACCGGCGCCAGCCGCCGGGCGACGAGGCTCGAATCGTTGAGCTCGGCGATGCGGACCGCCAGATCGAAGCCGCCGCCAACGATGTCGGAGAATTCGTCGGTCAGCACCAGGTTGATCGCCAGTTCCGGATGCGCCTCCATGAACGCCTTCAGATGCGGCGCGATATGCATGCGCCCGAACGAGGTCGGCGCCGAGATTTTTAGCGTGCCGTGCATCTGCGCCGAGCGGCCTGATATGTAGAACTCCACCTCCTCAAGCCCGGCGAGAATGCCGAGAACGCGGTCATAGAAACCCTGGCCGGCCTCCGTCAGCGAGATCTGCCGCGTCGTGCGCTGCAAAAGCCGGGTGCCGAGCCGGTCCTCCAGCCGCTTGATCCGCTTGGAGACGACGGCCGGGGAAAAGCCGAGCGCGCGTCCGGCCAGCGACATGCTGCCGGTCGAAACAACCTTGGCAAAAATTTCGAGATCACCCAGATTGGTCATAAGGTTTTGCGACTCTTTCCCCTTTTGGCATAAGTGCTTAGCATTTGCGCCAGTTTCGGGAAAGTGCTAAGCCGGTTCATCGGCGGCGGGGAGGTTCGCGGCCGGTTTCACTGTCATTTCCTGTCGTCATTTCCGAATATCAGAGGCCAGGGAGAACGCCATGTCCGACGCCATTTCGTTTCTCGCGCCGCGCGCCGATGTCCTTGCGCGGCGCTCCCAGATCGTCGCCGATCTGACCGATCTTCTGCCACCGGAATGCCTGATCCATGAGCCGCGCGAGCTGGTGCCGTTCGAGACCGACGCCTTCGTCTCCTATCGCCGCCTGCCGCTCGCCGTCGCTTTGCCGCGCACCACGGCCGAGGTTTCGGCGATCATGCGGTATTGCCACCGCTACGGCATTCCCGTCGTGCCGCGCGGCGCCGGCACATCGCTTTCCGGCGGCGCCATTCCGCAGGAGGATGCGGTCGTGCTCGGCCTGTCGAAGATGAACAGTATCCTCGAAATCGATCTGCCCAATCGCGTCGCCGTGGTTCAGGCCGGCGTCACCAATCTCAATATTTCCGAATCCGTGTCGGCGGACGGCTTTTTCTACGCACCCGATCCGAGTTCGCAGCTCGCCTGCACCATCGGCGGCAATATCGGCATGAATTCCGGCGGCGCCCATTGCCTGAAATACGGGGTCACCACCAACAATCTGCTCGGCGTCAAGATGGTGCTGGTCGACGGCACGGTGATCGAACTCGGCGGCAAGGCGCTGGATGCGGCAGGTTATGACCTGCTCGGCCTCGTCTGCGGCCACGAGGGCCAGCTCGGCATCGTCACCGAGGCAACGGTGCGGCTGATCGCCAAGCCGGAAGGCGCGCGCCCCGTGCTCTTCGGCTTCGAAACGTCGGAAGAGGCAGGCGCCTGCGTTGCCGATGTCATCGCCGCCGGCATCGTGCCCGTGGCGATCGAATTCATGGACAAGCCGGCAATCGAGATCTGCGAAGCCTTTGCCCATGCCGGCTACCCCCTCGATGTCGGCGCGCTTTTGATCGTCGAGGTCGAAGGCTCGGAAGCGGAAATGGACGCCATGCTGAAGGACATTGTCGAGATCGCCCGCCGGCACGGTGTCAAGACGGTGCGCGAGTGCCAGTCGGCGACCGAGGCGGCGCTGATCTGGAAGGGCCGTAAATCCGCCTTCGGCGCCACCGGCCGCATCGCCGATTATATCTGCATGGACGGCACCGTGCCGCTCAGCCAGCTGTCGCACGTGCTGAAGAGGACTGCCGAGATCATCGATCATTACGGCCTCAGGGTCGCCAACGTCTTCCATGCCGGCGACGGCAACATGCATCCGCTGATCCTGTTCAACGCCAACGATCCTGAGGATGCCGCCCGCGCCGAGGCCGCCGGCAACGATATCCTAAAACTCTGCGTCGATGCCGGCGGCTGCCTCACCGGCGAACATGGCGTCGGGATCGAGAAGCGCGATCTGATGCGGCATCAGTATTCCGAGGCCGACCTCGCCCAGCAGATGGCGGCGCGCGCTGCCTTCGATCCCGGCTGGCTCCTCAATCCGTCGAAAGTCTTCCCGCTCGAAGGGCGCCCCGCCGCATGATCGATCTGATGCCGACCAGCGAGGAACAGGCGGCGGCGATCGTCCTCTCACATGCAGAGACGAACCGGCCGCTCGCGGTCTGTGGCGGCGATACACGCTCGGGTTTCGGCAATGCCGTTGCATCAGAAGACCGGCTTCGATCGACCAGGCTTTCCGGCATCGTCGCCTACAATCCGGGCGAAATGGTCATGACAGTGCGATCGGGTACGCCGCTTGCCGAGGTCGAGGCGGTGCTGACCGAAAACGGCCAGATGCTCGCCTTCGAGCCGATGGATCACCGCCCTGTGATGCGCAGGTCGGGCGAGCCGACCATCGGCGGCGTCTTTGCCGCCAATGTCTCCGGCCCGCGTCGGCTCATTGCCGGCGCTGCCCGCGACAGCCTGCTCGGAGTCCGTTTCGTCAATGGCAAGGGCGAAATTATCAGAGCCGGCGGCCGGGTGATGAAGAATGTCACCGGCCTCGATCTGGTCAAGCTGATCGCCGGCTCGCATGGCACGCTGGGTTTCCTCACCGAAGTCACCTTCCGGGTGCCGCCGCGCCCGAAGACGGAACAGACGGTGGTTCTCTCCGGCCTCAACGACGCCGAGGCGGCCAACGCCATGGCGGCGGCGATGGCGCTGCCGGTCGAAGTCTCCGGTGCCGCCCACCTGCCGCTGACGGTGACGTGGAAATTCCTCTCCGGCAAATTGCCGGAGGGCGAGGCGACGGTTCTGCGCATCGAAGGTCTGCCGGGCTCGGTCGACGTGCGCATCGAAAAGTTGGTAGCGTCCATGTCGGCCTTTGCGACGGTCACCCGGCTGGAGCAGCCGGAAAGCCGCAGGCTCTGGCAGGAAATCCGCGACGTGCTGCCCTATGCCGATGGCACGACGCGCCCGGTCTGGCGCGTCTCGGTCGCCCCCGGCACCGGTCATCAACTGGTCGCAGCCCTGCGCCTCGAAGCCGGCGTCGACGCCTTCTATGATTGGCAGGGCGGTCTCGTCTGGATGCGCATGGAGGCGGGCCCCGAAGCCGAGCTGGTCCGCCGCTTCATCAAGGCACTCGGCGGCGGCCATGCGACGCTGATCCGGGCGTCGGAGCAGGCGAGGGCGGTGACTGCGGCGTTTCATCCCGAGCCCGAGGCGGTGGCGATGTTGTCGCGGCGGGTGAAGGAGAAGTTCGATCCGGCGGGGATCTTCAATCCGGGGAAGATGGGGTGAAGAGATGAGTTTGTGTGCGGGTTACCCCCCTCTGTCCTGCCGGACATCTCCCCCACAAGGAGGGAGATTGGCAAGAGGTTGGATCACCGGTCCCTCTTTACCGTATCGAAGTATTTCCACGGTCGTTGTTTGGAGAAACCGTTGCGCCTATCTGATCTCCCCCCTTGTGGGGGAGATGGCCGGCAGGACAGAGGGGGGTGCCACACACTCAACTCCCGACATCCTCCCAAAGCGGAGGCCCCGCTAGATGCAAACCAACTTCACCCCGGCCCAACTCGCTGATCCCCATGTCGCCGAATCCGAGCAGATCCTGCGCAAATGTGTCCATTGCGGTTTCTGCACCGCCACCTGTCCCACCTATGTGACGCTCGGCAACGAGCTCGACAGCCCGCGCGGCCGGATCTACCTGATCAAGGACATGCTGGAAAACGGCCGGCCGGCCGATGCCGAGGTCGTCACCCATATCGACCGCTGTCTCTCCTGCCTTGCCTGCGTCACCACCTGTCCGTCGGGCGTCGATTATATGCACCTGGTCGATCACGCCCGCGCCCATATTGAAAAGACCTACAAGCGGCCGCTGATGAACCGGCTGACGCGCGCCATCCTTGCCGCGGTGCTGCCCTATCCCGGCCGTTTTCGCCTGGCGCTCAAGCTCGCCCGCCTCGGCCGGCCCTTTGCCGGCC
Organism: Rhizobium leguminosarum bv. trifolii WSM2297; assembly: GCF_000271845.1. The sequence goes on from NZ_JH719395.1 coordinate 4,497,637, forward strand.
TGATGCGCGGGGCGGCACTCAAACCCTTTGCCGCCATGCTGGCGCTCGCGCCGCGTCGCATCCCCGCTGTTTCAGATTTCGCAAAACCCGGCAGCTACCCGCCCGAGACGGAACGGCGCGGCCGTGTCGCCATGCTTTCCGGCTGTGCCCAGCCGGTACTCGACCCCGGCATCAATGCGGCGGCGATCCGGCTGCTGACCCGGCTCGGTGTCGAGGTCGTGTTGCCGGAAGGCGAGGTCTGCTGCGGTTCGCTGGTTCATCACATGGGGCGCGCCGAACAGGCGCTCGCCAGCGCCCGGGCCAATGTCGATGTCTGGACGCGCGAGATCGACGGGCAGGGGCTCGATGCGATCATCATCACCGCCTCTGGCTGCGGCACGACGATCAAGGACTACGGCCATATGCTGCGCCTCGAACCCGCATATGCCGCAAAAGCGGCGAGGGTCTCGGCACTCGCCAAGGACGTGACCGAATATCTCGCAACGATCGAGCTGCCGGCGCATATGCCGAGGGGCGTTACCGTCGCCTATCACTCCGCCTGTTCGATGCAGCACGGCCAGCGCATCACGCTGGCGCCGAAGCAATTGCTGAAGGCGGCCGGTTTTACCGTGCGTGATCCCGCCGAAGGTCATCTCTGCTGCGGCTCGGCCGGCACCTATAACATCATGCAGCCGGAAATCTCGGCGGCACTGAAGGCACGCAAGGTCAAGAACATCGAAGCCACCAAGGCCGATGTCATCGCCACCGGCAATATCGGTTGCATCACCCAGATCGCCACTGGCACCGGCATGCCGATCCTGCATACGGTCGAGCTGCTCGACTGGGCTTATGGCGGTGCTGTGCCGGAAAAATTAAGAGATTTACCGTTAGGCTGACGTGAAAGGCCCATCGGGCCGGTCTCGGGAGTTTAGACGATGTGGCGGGGAATGATCGTATTTGCTGGACTGCTCGGTGCGGCGGGCGCCGCCCATGCCGACAGCCGTTTTTTCTGTTCCGCCGATGACACGCAAGCGCGCTTCACGCTCGAAAGTGGTTTCACCAGCGGTGCCGGCCACAAGCTCAACCATTTTCGCGGCGCACTTGTTGTGAAGGATGCCGCCCAATCGAGGACGTTCGGAAAACGCGTGTTCGAATCGCAGCACCTGACCAACCATTGGTCGCGGGATGGTGAGCTGCTGATGGAAGTCGTCGACGGGGGTGAAGACGATACTGGTGGGGCAACGCTCGATCTGGTGGTGGTTGCCGGCGAACGCGGCAAGACGGCCGCAAATTTCAGCGGCACCTATTCCCTGACAATCGAAGGTGGCGAAAAACCCTATGCCGTCGAGGGCAAGGTCAGCTGCGGCACGAAATAAAGCAAAAGCCAAGTCGATAGCGCCGCGCTCCAATCGGACGCGCGGCGCTCGATTCAATTACCAGTGGAACGATACGCCGACGTTGACGGCATTGGTGAAGATGTTGGTCTTCAGGTCCACGCCGCTGTCGATCGGAACGTCGACGCGCGAATAGGTGCCCTTGTATTCGACGAAGGTCGACCAGCGATCGGTCACCTTGAAGTCGACGCCGGCCTGAGCCTGCAGCGTCACGCCGCCGAATTCATAGGCCCAGGTCTTGCCTTCAGGGCGAATCACTTCGACATGCGGAATGTTCACGCCGACACCGGCGCCGAGATAGGGCGTCCAGCGGCGGGTCGGATCCTGGAAGCGATAAAGACCGTTCACGGTGAGCAGGTTCAGGCCGTCGGTGAACTCGAAATGCGACCAGCCGGTCTTGGCGAGCGTATCGTCGTCGGCGTAGACCTTGTCATGGGTGTAATCGAGCGAAATACCCCAGTTCGGCTTGTTGAAATTCTCCAGCCACCAGGTGACGCGGCCGCCGTAGTAAGGCGGGCTGCCGAAGGACTTGCCTTCCCAGCCAGCGGTGAAATGCGTGCCGTCGGAGAGATCGACGCCGCTGTGCGGTGCCGTCTGATAGCCGCCGTAAATGGAGAACTGCAGGTCTTCCGCCGAGGCGGAGGCTGCCGAACAGATCGTGAAAAATGCGATGCCCGCAAGCAGGGAAACGGACGAGCGCAGCCCATATGTCATTGAATAGCCCCGATATTGCAAATATGTCGACTCTAAGGCTGGTGTGCCAGCTTTCCGCCGCAAAGTCTAAGAAAAATAAAAGGCGCGACGAAAAGCGCCTATCATTTTTTTCTAAAGTGTTGCTCAGCCGCCGAAAAGCGTGCGCAGCACGTCGATACCCCTGTCCTCGAACGCGACGTTGCCCTGCCGATTGCCGGGGCCGATGACGATCACTTTGGTGCCGACAGGCGCGCGATCGTAAAGATGCGTCACGTCTTCGTTCATCATCCGGATGCAGCCGGAGGACATGTTGAGGCCGATCGTCCAGGGCTGGTTGGTGCCGTGGATACGGAAGATGGTGTCGCGGCCGCCCTGGTAGAGATACATGGCGCGGGCGCCGAGCGGATTGTCCTCGCCGCCTTCCTGATAGGCGGGAATGATGTGGCCCTTGGCGGCTTCGCGGCGGCGCATCTCGGCCGGCGGCGTCCATGCCGGCCATTCGGCCTTGCGCCCGATCTTGACGACGCCCGACCAGCCGAAGCCGTCGCGGCCGACGCCGATGCCGTAGCGGGTGGCGCGGTTGTTGCCCTCGATGAGATAGAGATATTTGTTGTTGGTATCGATAATGACGGTGCCTGCCGCTTCCGTCGTCACCAGGCGCACTTTCTTGCGCTTGAATTCCGGCTTCACGTATTTCGGCATCTGCGCGACACGCACGACCTGTGCCGGGCGCTGCGCGCTGTCAGGAGTAGAGCCGGCGGGTGCAGCCAAGGCTGATGTAGACATCAAGGACAGGACAAGTCCGGCCGCAGCCAGACCCGGCATCAATTTGATCATGATCGATTCCCCTCAAGCAAATCCGCCCGAAGCTACATGAACTTCTGCCCGATTCAAGATCGGCGTCGCCGGATAAAGCAATTTTGGAGAGTGGAGCCGCCTGTTCTTGCGGCTCCCGATGTAATTGCGCCACCATTACATGACGATGACGCGGGTTCCGACGCTGACGCGGTCATAGAGGTCGACGACGTCTTCGTTGCGCAGGCGGATGCAGCCGGAGGAGACGGCGCTGCCGATCGACCAGGGCGCGTTGGTGCCATGGATGCGGTAGAGCGTCGAGCCGAGATACATGGCGCGGGCGCCGAGCGGGTTTTCCGCGCCGCCGTCCATCCGCGCCGGCAGGTAGTGGCCCTTGGCGGCTTCGCGGCTGATCATTTCGGAAGGCGGCGTCCAGTCCGGCCATTCCTGCTTGCGGGTGATCTTGTGGGCACCGGCCCATTCGAAGCCCGGCTTGCCGACGCCGACGCCGTAACGCCGCGCCTTGCCGCCGTCCATCACCAGATAGAGGAAGCGGTTGTTGGTATCGATGACGATCGTGCCGGGTTTTTCTTGGGTGTCGTAATCGACCATCTGCGGCAGGAATTGCGGTTCGATCGGATGGCGGATCGCCGGAATGCCGGGATTGATCGCCGACACGGTCTGCGGGGCTGCCTGCGGCGCCCGGCGCACGATACGGCGCTGGAAGAGGCCGCGTTGCTGCGGCTGGATAACCGGCCGCTGGTAGACGACCGGACGAACCGTACCGCCGCCCAGCTGGTTGATCCATGGCGCGGTCAGATCGGGGCTGAGCACGACGGGCGGACGGGTGGCGTAGCGGTCGTCGGCAAGGGCGGCCGCGGAGAAAATGCCGAACAGGGCTGCGGCAAGAACAAGCTGTTTCATCATCGGACGAACTCTCTACAAATGACCGAAAATGGGCTGGCGGGACATGTCCGCCTGGGCGGAGATGTTCCGCCGGGAAAGACGCTGCCACCCTATCCGCCAGCGAATGGTAAAGATCGAATCGTGAAAAGCCGACCGGCCGGATAAACTTTTCGTCAGGGTTACCGTTCGGTTTGGAAAGACGGTTTGCAAATGGTAAAGCCGGAATCATGACCGGAAAACGAAGCGGACCGGCGAACAGACGGACCCGGGAATGAAGCAGACATGAGCGAGACAGGCATCATCATCGGCGAGGACGGCAGGAGCCGTTGCCACTGGCACGCCAATCTGCCGGATTATCTCCGCTATCATGACGAGGAATGGGGCCGCCCGGTCACCAACGACATTCGCCTGTTCGAGAAGATCTGCCTCGAAGGCTTCCAGTCCGGTCTTTCCTGGCTGACGATCCTGCGCAAGCGCGACAACTTCCGCGCTGCTTTTGCCGGCTTCGATTTCGAAAAGGTTGCCGTTTTTGGCGATGAGGATGTTGCTCGCTGCCTTGCCGATGCCGGCATCATCCGCCATCGCGGCAAGATCGTCTCCACCATCAACAATGCCAGGCGCGCCATTGCGCTGAGAGACGAATTCGGCTCGCTCGCCCATTATTTCTGGCGCTACGAGCCGGGCCATAACGAGCGGCCGGCAGTGGTCGACCGTGAGCATATAGTCGCCAATCCGACGACGCCGACCTCGGTCATCATTTCGAAGGATCTCAAGAAGCGCGGCTGGACCTTTGTCGGCCCGACCACAGTTTATGCTTTTATGCAGGCGATGGGTCTCGTCAACGATCACCTGGAGGGCTGCTTCTGCCGGCCCGAGGTCGAGACGATGCGCGCTACCCTGGTTCGACCATGAAAGATCAATTCGTGAGAACAATGACCACCGCTGCTGCCCTGTTCTTCCTGACGGTCTCCGCCATTGCGCAGACGCCGCAGCTCGATCCGGGTGAAAAGCTGGAGAAGTTGCAGTTCCCGGCCGTCACCATGCAGCTCAAGGACTGGACGAAATTCGGCAACAGTCATGTCTATACGCTGCCGGTGCGTGCCGGCCAGCACGTGAAGATAAGCTTTGCCACCAAGAGCAAGTTCGCCTTCCTGGCGATCTTCGACCTGTCGAAGCCGGATGACGAGGCTTTTTTCGGCACCGACGAGGACGGCACGAGCTTCGAGACGACGGTCAAGGAAAACACCACCTGGCTGTTGCGCCCCTATTATTCCAAGGTGTCGCCGCGCCGCGGCCTCGGCGCCCCCTTCAGCATCCTGATCGAGCCTTTGGCCGTTGCCCCGAAACAGCCGCAGCCGCCGGCCGAGCCGGAGCGCCCGTCGCTATTCCCGAAGGCGCCTGCCAAAGAGCAATAAGGCGGGCGAACGGCCTCGCCTATGATGCGAGCCGGTCGATCAGGTCGCGCAATTCGCCGAGATGGCCGATCTTGCGGAAACGCGGCGCCTCCGTCGGTTCGTCCACATGTTCCAGCACCCAGGTGAGTTCATGTGGCACGAAGACGCCGTAGCTGCCGGCGGCGATCGCCGGCACGATGTCGGATTTCAGCGAATTGCCGACCATCATCGCCCGCTCCGGCCCGTCGCCGACCTTGGCAAAGATGCGGCGATAGGTGACGGCCGTTTTGTCGGAGACGATCTCGACGGCATCGAAGAAATCGCCGAGCCCGGATTGGGCGAGCTTGCGCTCCTGGTCGAACAGATCGCCCTTGGTGATCATGACAAGCAGGTATTTACCGGCGAGCGCCTCCAGCGTGTCGCGCACATGCGGCATGGTTTCGACCGGATGGGAAAGAAGGTCGCGGCCGGTATCGAGGATCTTGGCGATCACGCTGGCGGGAATCTTGCCTTCGGTGATCTCGATCGCCGTTTCGATCATCGATAGCGTAAAACCCTTGATGCCGAAGCCGTAATGGCGAAGGTTGCGTTTTTCCGCCTCCAGCAGCCGCTCGGATATCTTCGGCCCTTCGGCGAAATCGGCAAGAAGCCCGGTGAAATGCGCTTCCGTCAGCCGGTAATATTGTTCGTTCTGCCAGAGCGTGTCGTCGGCATCGAAGCCGATCGTGGTCAGTGGTCGCGTCGTCATATGCGTACCTCTTGAAATATGAGCGGAAATCTATCGGCCGCCTGTGTCGAGACAAGGGCGTCGGCTTCGGCACGGCGCGGCGTTGAAAAACGCTGCCGCCGCACTAAATCGAGTGTGCCTCACCCTGCAGCCAGCCACGGCTGTGCCTGTCACGCGCAGGCCAATAATCAAAAAATGAAGTTCTTCGGTTCGCAAGCCCTTCTTGCGGCAGACACAAAGGATTTTTTCGACCATGCGTTACAATCAGCTCGGAAATACGGGACTTTTCGTCTCGGAACTCTGCCTCGGCACCATGACCTTCGGCGAAGCCAAACAGGGCAGCATGTGGGGCGCCATCGCCGATGTCGACCAGAATGCCGCCGACCGGATCGTCGAGCGTTCGCTTGCCTCAGGCGTGAATTTCATCGATACGGCCGACGTCTATTCATCCGGCGAGTCCGAAAGGCTGCTCGGCCAGGCACTGAAAAACCTCGACGTGCCCCGCAAGGACGTCGTCATCGCCACCAAGGTCTATGGCGCCATGGGCGACAAGCCGAACGACCGCGGCGCCTCGCGCGGCCACATCATGGATTCCGTCGAGGCGAGCCTCAAACGCCTGCAGACCGATCATATCGACCTTTATCAGATCCACGCGACGGACACGGTGACGCCGATCGAGGAGACGCTGCGCGCCTTCGACGATCTCGTTTCCCGTGGCCTCGTGCGTTATATCGGCGTCTCCAACTGGCAGGCCTGGCGTATTTCCAAGGCGCTCGGCCTCTCCGAACGCCGCGGCTTTGCCCGGTTCGAGACGGTACAGGCCTATTATTCCATCGCCGGCCGCGATCTCGAACGCGACATCGTGCCGATGATGCAGGAGGAAAAGCTCGGCCTGATGGTCTGGTCGCCGCTCGCCGGCGGTCTGCTCTCCGGCAAATATGGTCCCGGCGCCCCCGGCAACGGCGAGGGTCGCCGCGCCAGTTTCGACTTCCCGCCGGTCGATAAGGACAGGGCCTGGGCCTGCGTCGCCGTCATGCGCGAGGTCGCCGAAAAACACGGCGTCAGCGTCGCCACCGTGGCGCTCGCCTATATCCTTGCCAAGCCTTTCGTCACGACGGTTATCATCGGCGCCAAGCGGGTCGACCAGCTCGACCAGAACCTTGCCGCGGTCAAGCTGAAGCTCGATGAAGAGGATATGACGAGGCTCGACGAGGTGAGCGCGTTGGCCCCCGAATATCCAGGCTGGATGTTATCGCGCCAGGCCGCCGGCCGCCGTCCGGCGGATTTCGAGGCGAAGGATTAATCGACAGATCGAACAGCATTGCTGCGGGAGAACGCCGGATAGCTCCGGCGTTCTTTTTCAGACGAGTGACTACTTGCCGTGGGCCTTAAGCCAGGCGTTCATCTCGGCGATCTCAGCTTCCTGCGCCTTGATCACCCCTTCGGCGAGTTTGCGGATTTCTGGATCCTTGCCGTATTGGAGCTCGATCTTCGCCATGTCGATCGCGCCCTGATGGTGCGGGATCATGCCGCGGACAAAATCCTTATCGGCATCGCCGCTATATTCGATCATCATATCCTTGTGCATCTTGGCGTTCGCCTCGCTGAAGGCGTGGCTGGCCGCGTCGTGGCTGCCCATCGGCTTGCTCATATCCATGGGCTTGTCCTCGGCAAGAGCGGGGGCGGCGATAGCGAGCATTGCGGTGAGCGTGATGATTTTCAGAGACATGAGAGTTCCTTCCTCTGTCTGACAATAGGTTTATGAAGCGACCGGGGCCGCTCATTCTGCATGGACGGATGCGATGTCAGGCAAATCGGGGAGGGCGCGCTTGTGGAGCAGGCCTGTTGTCATCCAGCGCGCGGACAGGCGCCGGCGCGGGATAAGCGAAAGCAGGTTTTGCATTGTCTGCCACGGAAATCGCCGGCGGCAGCAGAAGACAGGCGGCGCAAAGCGGCATATGCGCGGAGTTTGCACCTGCGCAGGGATCTTTCAGGGGCGTAGTCTTGCCTGCCCCTTCCGGCATATCCATGCCAGCCATCGCGTGGTGCATGCCGCCGCTCTCGGCGGTCACCGGTGCATTCATCGACGCACAAGTCGGACAGCCCGCCGAGGCGGACATGGCGCTATAGACCAGCCAGCTGAGAACCATCGTGATGAGAGCAAGCGTGCGCATGGTATTTCATATAGGGGAATGCCGACCGCAAGCCAATCCGGCCGACGGTGAACATTCGGTGACGACATCGTCATTGCCTCTTACCAGGCGGCAATGACCTTGTGCTCGATCCGGTAATCCCGGCTCTCTTCGCCGAGCGGCGCGACCGGCCATGTCCAGGCCGCTTTTGCGGGCGGCGGCGAAACGCTGTGCAGCAGGTCGGCCTCTTCATGCGTTTTGCCGTTGCGGTCGATGACGTCATAGGCGATGTCGGTCACCAGGCAATGGCGGCAGGGTATCTCAGAAAGCCCGGCCAGATGCGCCGCGATCAGCCTTTCCACGGTATCCGCCGGCATGCGGCCGGGCTCGGCCTCAAAACGACGTTTCACGCCGCGGCCGATCTGCGACAGGAGATTGGCCGAAACCACGAAATCGAGATAGGGCACCGACCGCAGGAAGCCGAGCGGTTCGGGCTCACGGCCGGCGGCAAGATCGTCGTAACCGGAGAGATCGCGCTCGATCAGCCGCACATTGCGATAGCCTTTGACGGCAAGCCACAGGCGCACAGAGGCGAGGTGAACGAGATCGACCAGCACGACGGTATCGAAATCGCGCGCCAGTTCCTTGATCGGCACATCACGCAGCAGGCCTGAGCCGAGCACGACGGCGGTACGCTTCTGCCGGAGATCGGCCGTTGCCGCACGGATCGCATTGCTGCTCATCGTCTCATGTTCGGCCCAATCCGCCCCACAGCGCCCGGCTCGTGACCAGAGATTGACGGAATAGCGGATGAATTTACGATAGGGCTTGCCGGTCAGCGGCAATGTCGCGGCATAGAGAAGCGCCTCGGTGATCATGAGCATATCCGCATTCTGATGGACGCCTTTGCTTCAATCGAGTCTGCTTACGGCTTCAAGACCCTTCGCCCTTGCCGCTCCCCGCCCAATCCGCTAGGAAACCGCCACTGTCACAGTCAGCGGAATTCCCGGAAATGAACGACAAGCAGAAGAAACCGCAAAAGCTCAAGGCCCGCCTGCCGCGCGGCTTCGTCGACCGCATGGCCGACGATATCCGCGCCGTCAATGAGATGACGGCAAAGATCCGGGAAGTCTATGAGCATTATGGTTTCGATCCGCTCGAAACGCCGCTGTTCGAATATACCGATGCGCTCGGCAAGTTCCTGCCCGACAGCGACCGTCCGAACGAGGGCGTCTTCTCGCTGCAGGACGACGACGAGCAATGGATGTCGCTGCGTTACGACCTGACGGCGCCGCTCGCCCGCCATGTCGCCGAGAACTTCAACGAGATCCAGCTTCCCTACCGCACCTATCGCGCCGGTTACGTCTTCCGCAATGAGAAGCCAGGCCCTGGCCGTTTCCGCCAGTTCATGCAGTTCGATGCCGATACCGTCGGCGCGCCTGGTGTTCAGGCAGATGCCGAAATGTGCATGATGATGGCCGATACGCTTGAAGCGCTCGGCATCAAGCGCGGCGACTATGTCATCCGCATCAACAACCGCAAGGTCCTGGATGGCGTGCTGGAAGCGATCGGCCTCGGCGGCGACGACAAGGCGGGCCAGCGGCTCAACGTGCTGCGCGCCATCGACAAGCTCGACAAGTTCGGCCCGGAAGGCGTAGCCCTGCTGCTCGGTCCCGGCCGCAAGGATGAATCCGGCGACTTCACGAAGGGCGCCGGGCTGAACCAGGAACAGATTGACAAGGTGTTGTTCTTCGTCGGCATCAAGGATTATGCCGAAAGTGCTGCACGCCTGGCCGAACTCGTTGCCGGAACGTCGAAGGGTGTCGAGGGCGTCGACGAACTGAACTTCATTGGCGCGCTGGTTGCCAGCGCCGGCTACCAGTCCGATCGCATCAAGATCGATCCCTCGGTCGTGCGCGGCCTCGAATATTATACCGGCCCGGTCTACGAGGCCGAACTCAGCTTCGACGTCACCAACGAAAAGGGCGAAAAGGTCGTCTTCGGCTCGATTGGTGGCGGCGGCCGTTATGATGGCCTCGTCTCCCGCTTCATGGGCCAACCGGTGCCGGCGACCGGTTTTTCGATCGGCGTCTCCCGTCTGATGACGGCGCTGAAGAACCTCGGCAAGCTCGGCGCCAGCGCGGTCATCGAGCCGGTGCTGGTCACCGTCATGGACGGCGATTCCGAGGCGATGGGCCGTTATCAGAAGATGACGCAGCAGCTGCGCGCCGCCGGCATCCGCGCCGAGATGTTCCAGGGCAACTGGAAGAAATTCGGCAACCAGCTGAAATATGCCGACCGCCGCGGCTGCCCCGTCGCCATCATCCAGGGCGGCGACGAGCGCGCAACCGGCGTGGTGCAGATCAAGGATCTGATCGAAGGCAAGCGGCTTTCCGGCGAAATCGAGGACAATGCCAGCTGGCGCGAAGCCCGCGTGGCGCAGGAAACGGTGCCGGAAGCCGACCTCGTCGCCAAGGTGAGGGAAATCCTTGCCGCGCAGGCGGAGGATCGGAAGAGGGCGGGCGGCGATGTCTGAGACATCCTTTCCGGCACCTTCGGCTATTGTTCGGAGCTCGCTATGCCCCTGATCAACCTCCCCGAATTCGCCGCTGACCTGCTGGCGGAGTTCGACGACCGCAAGGCCGAGCGCATCGATACGCCGGTCATTCAGCCGGCCGAGCCTTTCCTCGACATTGCCGGCGAGGATCTGCGCCGCCGCATCTTCATGACGGAGAGCGAAACCGGCGCCAGCCTCTGCCTGCGTCCCGAATTTACCATCCCCGTCTGTCTGCGCCACATCGAGACCGCAACCGGCACGCCGAAGCGTTACGCCTATCTCGGCGAGGTTTTCCGCCAACGCCGCGACGGCGCCAATGAATTCTATCAGGCCGGCATCGAGGATCTCGGTGATATCAACATACCGAGCGCCGACGCCCGCGCCATCAGCGATGCCACCGGCATTCTCGCCCGGCTGCTGCCCGGTCGGCGCCTGTCGGTGACGCTGGGTGACCAGGCGGTGTTCGAGGCGGTTGTCCAGGCGCTCGGCCTGCCGCTCGGCTGGCAGAAGCGTCTGATCCACGCCTTCGGCAACATGACGCAGCTGGAAGCGCTGCTCGCCGGTCTCGTCAGCCCGCAATTCGTCACGGGGTTGGACGACGATATTGCCAGGCTTGTCGCCTCAGGTGACGAGCAGGCGCTGGTCTCCCATCTCGAGCAGGAAATGCAGGCGACCGGTTATTCCACAAATGCGAGCCGCTCGCCGTTGGAGATCGCCCGGCGTCTCAAGGAAAAGCTCATCCTCTCCGAAACGCGCCTCGACGACGCGGCTTTCCATGTGCTGGAAGAGTTCCTGTCGCTCGACGTGCCGCTCGTCAACGCGTCCGCAGCACTGGCCGGTTTTGCCGATGCAGCCGGCCTGAAACTCGGCAATGCGCTCTCGCGCTTCAACGGTCGGGTCGCTGCCCTTGCCGATGCCGGGGTCGATCTTTCCTGCCTCGACTATCGCGCCGCCTTCGGACGGCCGCTCGATTATTACACCGGCCTCGTCTTCGAGGTAACGGTTGAGGGTTCGACCGCGGTTCTGGCCGGTGGTGGCCGTTTCGATAGGCTCCTGACTTTCCTCGGTGCAACCGACCGCATTCCGGCCGTCGGCTTTTCCTTCTGGCTCGACCGCATCGAAACCGAAAGGGTAGCCGCATGACCATCACCATCGCGCTTCCCTCCAAGGGCAGGATGAAGGACGAGGCCTCGGAGATCTTCGAGCGCGCCGGCATGCGGATCTCCGCAGTCGGCAACGACCGCTCCTATCGCGGCCGTGTAGAAGGCTGGGACGATCTCGAAGTGGCCTTCCTCTCGGCTTCCGAAATCTCCCGCGAACTCGGCAACGGTACCGTCGATTTCGGCGTCACTGGCGAGGATCTGATGCGGGAGGGTTTTGCCGAAGTCGACAAACGCGTCGAATTCTGCGCCCGCCTCGGCTTCGGCCATGCCGATGTCGTCGTCGCCGTGCCCGAGATCTGGCTCGATGTCGAGACCATGGCCGATCTCGGCGATGTGGCCGCCGATTTCCGCGCCCGCCACTCGAGGCGCCTGGCCATCGCCACCAAATACTGGCGCCTGACCCAGCAGTTCTTTTCGAGCCAGCACGGCATCCAGCTTTATCGCATCGTCGAGAGCCTCGGCGCCACCGAGGGCGCTCCCGCCTCCGGCTCGGCCGACATCATCGTCGATATCACCTCCACCGGTTCGACCCTGCGCGCCAACCACCTGAAGGTGCTCCAGGACGGCATCATCCTGCATTCGCAGGCCTGCCTGGTGCGCGCCCGCAAGGATACACATGTCGATACGCCGACGGTCGCGGCGATTATCGAGGCTGTCCGCTCGGTTCTCTGATCAGCTTGTTGAACATGCAAAACCCGCCGTCACGAGACGGCGGGGTTTGCGTGTTTGGGAGGAGATGGAATTAGCGGGCAGCGACGGCCTGCAGACCACGGCGTGCGTCGATCGAATAGGCACCGGCACCGACGGCGGCGAGCAGTATGTACGCGCCGGCCAGCGTGATGTTCTTCATGACCATGATCTGGTTGAGAATATTCACGAGTTCCGCGCCGCTTGCGTAGGGCAGATGGAAGGCAACGGCCGTGAAGACACAGAAGCCGGCGAGCAGCCAGCCGACAATGCGGACCTGGAAGCCTGTGAGAACAGCAAGGCCGGCCAGCAGTTCGAAAAGACCTGCGACATAGGCCAACAGGGTTGCTGCCGGCAGGCCGGCACCGGCGATCATGCCCGCAGTACCGGCAGGATCGGTCAGCTTCATGAAGCCGGAAAGGATGAACATGAAGGAAAGAAGAATGCGGGCAATCAGGATGATGACATTGTTCGACATGGATGCTGTCTCCGTTTGAAGGACCGTGGAGATCTTGGTGCCCCGGCACCTGTTGGACCTCGTATGCCACCTATGTCGCCTTTTCCTCGCGTTATGGATAGATAAACGAACGCGGACAGTTCGTTCAATAATATGAAACGATGACCTGCCGTCGTCGCTTGCCTTTCACGAAGCCGGTCTTTTATGGTCGGCTGATAACAAGGAGAATCCGATGGCAGATCTGTCCGCATTTCCGATCACGGCGCGCTGGCCGGCGAAAAATCCCGACATCATCCAGCTCTATTCCCTGCAGACCCCGAATGGGGTGAAGGTATCGGTCGCCCTCGAAGAGCTCGGGCTCGCCTATGAGCCGCATTATATTTCCTTCGCCGAGAACGAGCAGAAGTCACCGGAATTCGCATCTCTCAACCCGAACGGCCGCATTCCGGCGATTATCGACCCGAACGGACCGGATGGTAAACCGATCGGCCTTTTCGAATCCGGCGCCATCCTGCTTTATCTCGCCGAAAAAACCGGCAAGCTCATCCCTGAGGATGCCGCCGGCCGCTACGACTGCATCCAGTGGGTGTTTTTCCAGATGGCCGGGATCGGTCCGATGTTTGGCCAGTTCGGCCACTTCTACAAGTTCGCCGCCGATAAGGTCGCCAATAATTCCTATCCGGTGGAGCGCTATCGCGACGAATCCAAACGCCTGCTCGGTGTGCTCGAAGACCGGCTGAAAGGGCGTCAATGGATCATGGGCGATCAATATACGATCGCCGACATCACCACCTTCACCTGGGTTCGCGGCGCCGACATCTTCTATGGCGGCCGCGAGGTTCTCGACTATGCGAAATTTCCCGCCGTCATGGACTGGCTGCAGCGCTGCATCGCCCGCCCGGCCAGCGCCAGGGGCCTGAACATACCCGTCAAGCCGGAGTAGCGGACGGAGATAAGAGCAGGAATGTCACGCGCCATCCTGGCCCCAGGAGATCGGCGAGATCAGCCCCTCATCCGGCTGCCGCGACCTTCTCCCCGCCTGCGGGGCGAAGGGGAATAGCCGCGACCTCTCTGTCTCTCTCGCCAACTTCTCGTGTGGCACGTCCCCTCTCCCCGTCAAAACGGGGAGATGGTTAGGGTATGGTTAGGGTGAGGGGCAGCTTTTTTGGGCCCGAATCCGTGAGCAATCTCAAACTGAAACTCCCCTTGGGAGCGGCCTATCGCCGGCTTGTGTGGCTTGCGCCTTCGAGCTTGAAGCGCGGAAAGATGAAGACGCCGGCCAGGCTGCCGCTGTATTTCTCTTCGAGCCCGCTCGACTCGCCCATGCAGAAAAGCGGCTGGCGCAAGCGGTTCGGCATGATGATCGTCGTCGAAAAACAGAAGGAGGAGCAGAGTGTTGCCGCCTGCTCGAACAGCTCCAATATGTGGCCGCGGTCCTTGGCGTCGTAGCAGCGGATGAGGCTTAGGAGGCCGCATTCCTGTGCGGAGAGGCCGTGCAGCATGGCGCTCCATTCGCCGAGACGGAGCATGCCGCTCGACAGGTCTCCGGTCCAGGCTTCGGAAATGGAAAACTGCGCCACCATTTCGTCATTTTGATTCTGGTGGTCCAGCGAGCCTGATTTCAAAGGGACGGCTGCATTGGCTTTGGCGATCTTAAACAAGGCGTTCCCCCGTTCGGATGCAGCTCCTCCGCCGCACGCTCGACAAACACAAAGAAACAGAATCACGCAGCAGCGGGCCTTATGCCCGTGCTTTTACCGGCGATCGTTGCCGCGGCCATCAGGCTTGCGAAACGTCACGAATCGTCTTTCCACGCCCGTCAGATGGCGAGTTATCGCCGGGCGCGTCGATGGCAGCGCGGATTTATAGGAGCTTTTGGACAAACGGCAACGGCTTTTTAGGGCGTGTTCGGATCGGCATTTGTGCCCGGATGCCGGCCTCCTCATGGTATTTCCCGGGGAAGCAGCGCGGAAACACCAAATTTGCGGGCTTTGGAACGGTTCTGCCGCGGGTCGCGCCGCAAATCGTGTCTTCACACGGCGATTTCTCGCATGTTTGTGCCGACGGAAAATACGCGACGACGCAAGCTTCGCGAAAGCTTCCGGCCGGGCGCCGGCAACGCCGTGCCGGTTAAACGGGTGCGCGGCATGAAATAGCGCGCAACGGATCGAATCGCTTGGGGCGAAAGGAGGGGCACAAACGAAAAGGGCGACCCGAGGGCCGCCCTTCCTGTTCCGGATGCCGGAATGGTATCAGTGCAGGCTTTCGCCTATCACATCATGTCCATTCCGCCCATTCCGCCCATGCCGCCCGGCATGCCGCCGCCGGCCGACTCTTTCTTCGGCAGTTCGGCGATCATAGCTTCGGTGGTGATCAGCAGCGATGCGACAGAAGCAGCGTTCTGCAGCGCGGTGCGGACAACCTTGAGCGGGTCGACGATACCCATGGCGATCATGTCGCCGAATTCGGACGTCTGGGCGTTGTAGCCGTAGTTGTCTTCATTCTTGTCGAGGACCTTGCCGACAACGATCGAGGCTTCGTCGCCTGCGTTTTCAGCGATCTGACGAACGAGCGACTGCAGGGCGCGGCGAACGATGTTGATGCCGGCTTCCTGGTCGTCGTTTGCACCCTTGACGGTGATCTTGGTGGAGGAGCGCAGGAGAGCGATACCGCCGCCGGGGACGATGCCTTCCTGAACGGCAGCGCGCGTCGCGTTGAGGGCGTCGTCGATGCGGTCCTTCTTTTCCTTCACTTCAACTTCCGTCGAGCCGCCCACGCGGATGACGGCAACGCCGCCGGCGAGCTTGGCAAGACGTTCCTGCAGCTTCTCGCGGTCGTAGTCGGAGGTGGTTTCTTCGATCTGGGCCTTGATCTGGGCAACACGGCCTTCGATGTCGGACTTGGCGCCCGAACCGTCGACGATCGTGGTGTTTTCCTTGGAGATCGAAACCTTCTTCGCACGGCCGAGCATGTCGAGCGTGACGCTCTCGAGCTTGATGCCGAGGTCTTCGGAGATGACCGTACCGCCGGTCAGGATCGCGATGTCTTCAAGCATGGCCTTGCGGCGATCGCCGAAGCCCGGAGCCTTGACGGCAGCGATCTTGAGGCCGCCGCGCAGCTTGTTGACGACGAGCGTTGCAAGAGCTTCGCCTTCGACGTCTTCAGCGATGATCAGGAGCGGCTTGCCGGTCTGAACGACAGCTTCGAGAACCGGAAGCATCGACTGCAGGTTCGAGAGCTTCTTCTCGTGAAGGAGAATGAAGACGTCTTCGAGGTCGGCGATCATCTTTTCCGGGTTGGTCACGAAGTAGGGGCTGAGGTAGCCGCGGTCGAACTGCATGCCTTCGACGACTTCGAGTTCGGTTTCGGCGGTCTTGGCTTCTTCAACCGTGATGACGCCTTCATTGCCGACCTTCTGCATGGCTTCAGCAATGTCGAGGCCGACCTGCTTGTCGCCGTTTGCCGAGATCGTGCCGACCTGTGCAACTTCCTCAGAGGTGGAGATCTTCTTGGCCTTGGCCTGGAGATCCTTCACGACGTCGGCAACAGCGAGGTCGATACCGCGCTTCAGGTCCATCGGGTTCATGCCGGCTGCAACGGCCTTGTTGCCTTCGCGAACGATCGCCTGGGCAAGAACGGTTGCAGTCGTGGTGCCGTCGCCGGCGATGTCGTTGGTCTTCGAAGCAACTTCGCGGACCATCTGGGCGCCCATGTTTTCGAACTTGTCTTCGAGTTCGATTTCCTTGGCGACGGAAACGCCATCCTTGGTGATGCGCGGAGCGCCGAAGGACTTGTCGATGATGACGTTACGGCCCTTCGGGCCGAGCGTTACCTTGACTGCATCGGCGAGAATGTCGACGCCACGCAGCATCTTTTCGCGCGCGGTACGACCAAACTTGATTTCTTTAGATGCCATGATTGAAACTCCTCAATTCGAGTGTCCGGGTTCTGGACCCGTCGGCTACGTCGGAAAGGCCAGCGGCTGATCAGCCGATGATGCCCATAATGTCGGCTTCCTTCATGATCAGAAGGTCTTCGCCGTCGATCTTGACTTCGGTGCCGGACCACTTGCCGAACAGGATGCGGTCGCCAGCCTTGACGTCGAGTGCGACGACCTTGCCGGACTCGTCACGAGCGCCGGAACCGACGGCGACGATTTCGCCTTCCTGCGGCTTTTCCTTGGCGGTATCGGGAATGATGATGCCACCCTTGGTCTTGGCTTCGGACTCAACGCGGCGAACAACGACGCGGTCGTGAAGGGGGCGGAAGTTGGTGCTTGCCATTGTCTAATCCCTCGATCGAATGACATTCGCGGGCCGGAGCGGCCCACATGGATAGATGTTAGCACTCCCTTGCGGTGAGTGCTAGCGACGAGCATTTAGGGATGGCTCCGAGAGGAGTCAATGAGAGCAATCACGAATTTTTGCGCCGGAATTGTGAAGAGGCCGGAGAATTGCGGAGATTGCCGCCGAAACCCCGTGTGCTGGGCCGGCAGCAAAGAAAATGCCTTGCCATCGCCTTGCGCCTTTGCAATGTCACCGGGGACTGCAGCAAATCGGGAATTCGGAATGGCCAAGCGGATAGAAAACTTCTCGGAGATAACAGGTCATTATGACGTGGTGCTCTGCGATGTCTGGGGCGTCGTTCACAACGGCGTCGATCCGTTTCCAAAGGCAGCCGCTGCGCTTGAAGCAGCACGCGCAAACGGCGTCGCCGTCGTCCTCATCACCAATTCGCCGCGCCTTTCCTGGCAGGTGGTCGAGCAGCTGCGCCAGATCGGCGTACCCGACAGCGCCTATGACCGGATCGTCACCTCAGGCGACGTCACCCGCCGGCTGATCGCCGAAGGGCCGAAGACGGTCTTTCTGCTCGGCCCCGAGCGCGACAGCCCGCTGCTCGACGGCCTCGACATCGAGCGCCGGCCGGCCGGCGAAGCGCAATCGCTCGTCTGCACCGGCTTTTTCGACGACGAAACGCAGAAGCCGGAGGATTACACCGACATGCTGCTGGAGTTCAAAGCCCGCGAAGTGCCGATGATCTGCGCCAATCCCGACCTCGTCGTCGAGCGCGGCCATCGCATCATCCCCTGCGCCGGCGCCATGGCCGCCTATTACGAGCAACTTGGCGGCAGCACCCGCATCGCCGGAAAACCGCATCGGCCGATCTATGAGGCGACCCTGGCCGCTGCCCGCGAGCTTCGCGGCGATTTCCCCGTGGAGCGGGTGTTGGCGATCGGTGACGGCATGCCGACCGACGTGCGCGGCGCCTTGAATTACGGCCTCGACCTTCTCTACATCAGCGGCGGTATCCACGCCAAGGAATACACCCTGAACGGCGAGACCGACGAGGCTATCCTCAACGCCTATCTCGATCGGGAAAAAGCCGCGCCGAAGTGGTGGATGCCACGCCTTGCATAAAGAGAAGCCAGCCGATGACCGTCTTCCACCGCAATGAAACCCGGGAACCCTTGCCCGCCCATCTCAAGGGCGGCGTCATTGCCATCGGCAATTTCGACGGCGTGCACCGTGGCCACCAGTCGGTGCTCGACCGCGCGCTCGAAATCTCCAGGGCGCGCGGCATCCCAGCCTTGGTGCTGACCTTCGAGCCGCATCCGCGCACGGTCTTCCGGCCTGAGACGCCGGTCTTCCGCCTGACGCCCGCGCCGCTGAAAGCGCGCATCCTCGAGACGCTCGGCTTCAACGCCGTCATCGAATATCCCTTCGACTACGAGTTCTCGCAGCGCTCGGCCGATGATTTCATCCATTCGATCCTCAAGGATTGGCTCGGCGCCTCCGAAGTCGTCACCGGCTTCGATTTCCATTTCGGCCGCGGCCGCGAGGGCGGTCCCGCCTTCCTGATGAATGCCGGCCAGACCTATGGCTTCGGCGTCACCCTGATCGACGCCTTCCGCGACGAAAATGCCGATGTCGTCTCTTCGAGCCATATCCGCGCACTCCTGAAAGAGGGCAGTGTCAGCGAGGTCGCCGGCATGCTGGGCTACCGCTATACGGTTGAGGCCGAGGTGATCGACGGCGAAAAACTCGGCCGGCAGCTTGGTTTTCCCACCGCCAACATGCGCCTGCCGCCGGAGGTCGAACTTGCCGCCGGCATCTACGCCGTCCGCTTCCGCCGCCAGGGCGGCACGCTCCACGATGCCGTCGCCAGCTACGGCCGCCGCCCGACGGTGACGGAAAACGGCGCACCGCTGCTCGAAACCTATCTTTTCGATTTCAGCGGCGATCTCTACGGAGAGCTCTGCTCCGTCTCCTTCTTCGGCTATCTCAGACCCGAGCTGAAATTCGACGGCCTCGATCCGCTGGTCGCGCAGATCAAGCGCGACGAGGAGGAGGCGAGGGCACTGCTGGCGGGGGTAAAGCCGCTCGGCGAGCTCGATCGCAAGCTTTGTTTTTCCTGAGGTCGCTCCGCACGGAATTTTTCGGACGCAATCGAAAAATTCGCTCGCGCCCAGGGATCGCTTGCGGCGAATTCTTCTCTTCCTTTTCCCGGCAAAAACGCCTATGAACCGGCGCTATGACGAAATTTCGGCTGGCGATCACGATGCGAATTATCGGCCCGGCCTTCCGCGCGCGCTAAGCGGCCGGGAGGTCCGGGTTTTTGGCGCTCTCACATGAGCGCTTCCGTCACCAGCTTTTTCATGCCCGTAGCGCCCCTTTCTGGGCCGCCAGAAACGATTGTCCCGATATGACCGACACAGCCGAAAAGATCGATTATTCGAAGACCCTCTATTTGCCCGAAACCGATTTCCCGATGCGCGCCGGCCTGCCGCAGAAGGAGCCGGAACTCGCCAAGCGCTGGCAGCAGATGGATCTCTACAAGAAACTGCGTGCCTCGGCCGCCGGCCGCGAGAAGTTCGTGCTTCACGACGGCCCGCCCTATGCCAATGGCAACATCCATATCGGCCACGCGCTGAACAAGATCCTCAAGGACGTCATCAACCGCTCGTTCCAGATGCGCGGCTACGACGCCAATTACGTGCCCGGCTGGGATTGCCACGGCCTGCCGATCGAATGGAAGATCGAGGAAGAGAACTATCGCGCCAAGGGCAAGGCCAAGCCTGACTTGACCGAGCCGGCAGCGATGATCGAGTTCCGCCGCGAGTGCCGCGCCTATGCCGAAAAATGGATCAAGGTCCAGGGTGAGGAGTTCCAGCGCCTCGGCATCGTCGGCGACTTCGAAAACCCGTATCTGACGATGAACTTCCACGCAGAAAGCCGCATCGCCGGCGAATTGCTGAAGATCGCCCAGAGCGGCCAGCTCTACCGCGGCTCCAAGCCGATCATGTGGTCTGTCGTCGAGCGCACCGCGCTGGCGGAAGCCGAGGTCGAATACCACGATTATGAGAGCGACACGATCTGGGTGAAATTCCCCGTCGAAAAGGGCTCCGAAAGCGCTAGGGGTGCCTTCGTCGTCATCTGGACCACTACGCCCTGGACGATCCCCGGCAACCGGGCGATCGCCTATTCGTCGCGCGTTGCCTATGGCCTTTACGAAGTGATGGCTGCCGAGAACGATTTTGGCCCGCGCCCCGGCGAGAAGCTGATCTTCGCCGACAAGCTGGCTGAGGAATCTTTTGCCAAGGCGAAGCTGCAGTACAAGCGTCTCGCCGATGTCTCGGCTGGCGATCTCGCCGGCATCACCTGCGCCCATCCGCTGAAGGGCCTCGACGACGGCTATGAATTTGCCGTGCCGCTGCTCGAGGGCGACCACGTCACTGACGATGCCGGTACGGGATTCGTTCACACGGCGCCGAGCCACGGCCGCGAAGACTTTGACGTCTGGATGGCGCATGCCCGCGAGATCGAAGCGCGCGGCATCGAAACCAAGATCCCGTTCCCGGTTGACGACGGCGGCTTCTACACAGCAGATGCCCCCGGCCTCGAAGGCGCGCGCGTCATCGATGACAACGGCAAGAAGGGCGATGCCAACGACCGTGTCATCAAGGAGCTGATCGCCCGTGGCGCGCTCTTTGCCCGCGGCCGGCTGAAGCATCAGTATCCGCATTCCTGGCGCTCGAAGAAGCCGGTGATCTTCCGCAATACGCCGCAGTGGTTCGTCTATATGGACAAGACGCTGTCGGATGGAACGACGCTGCGCACCCGGGCGCTGAAAGGGATCGAAGACACCCGCTTCGTGCCCGCTGCCGGCCAGAACCGGCTGCGCGCCATGATCGAACAACGCCCGGACTGGGTGCTTTCTCGTCAGAGAGCATGGGGCGTGCCGATCTGCGTCTTCGTCAACGAGCAGGGCGAAGTGCTGCAGGATGATGCCGTCAACCGGCGCATCCTCGATGCCTTCGACGCCGAAGGCGCCGATGCCTGGTTTGCCGAAGGCGCCAAGGAACGGTTTCTCGGCAACGAGCATGACCCGGCCAAGTGGTCGCAGGTCATGGATATCCTCGACGTCTGGTTCGACTCGGGCTCGACGCACACCTTCACGCTCGAAGACCGCCCGGACCTGAAGTGGCCGGCCGACCTTTACCTCGAAGGTTCCGACCAGCATCGCGGCTGGTTTCATTCATCGCTGCTGGAATCGGCTGCCACCCGCGGCCGTGCGCCTTATAACGCCGTCCTCACCCATGGTTTCACCATGGACGAGAAGGGTGAGAAGATGTCGAAATCGAAAGGCAACGTCACAGCACCGCAGGAAGTGATGAAGGATGCCGGCGCCGATATCCTGCGCCTCTGGGTGATGACCTCGGATTATGCCGACGACCTGCGCGTCGGCAAGACGATCATCCAGACCAATGTCGACGCCTATCGCAAGCTGCGCAACACCATCCGCTGGATGCTCGGCACGCTCGCCCACGACAAGGGCGAGGAGATCGCCTTTGCCGACCTGCCGGAGCTGGAGCAACTGATGCTGCACCGGCTGGCCGAGCTCGACGAGCTGGTGCGCGAGAACTATGACAGCTTCGACTTCAAGAAGATCGCTCGCGCCCTGATCGACTTCGCCAATGTCGAGCTTTCGGCCTTCTATTTCGATATCCGCAAGGATGCGCTCTATTGCGACGCGCCGTCGAGCCTGCGCCGGCGCGCCAGCCTGCACGTCATCCGCCAGATCTTCGATTGCATGGTGACCTGGCTTGCTCCGATGCTGCCCTTCACCACCGAGGAAGCCTGGCTGTCGCGCAACCCGTCCGCCGTTTCCGTGCATCTGGAGCAGTTTGCCCCGGTTGCCAAGGAATGGCGCAACGATGCCCTGGCCGAGAAGTGGAAGAAGATCCGCGCCGTCCGTTCGGTCGTGACCGGCGCTCTGGAAATCGAGCGCAGGGATAAGCGCATCGGCTCGTCGCTGGAGGCGGCTCCCGTCGTCCACATCGCCGATCCGGAACTCAGGAAGGCGCTGGAAGGTCAGGACTTCACCGAGGTCTGCATCACCTCTGGCATCACGATCGAGGCGAACTCCGGCCCGACTGACGCCTTCCGCTTGGCCGAAGTGGCTGATGTCGCCGTCGTTCCCAAGCTTGCCGAAGGCGTGAAATGCGCCCGATCCTGGCGCATCACCACCGATGTCGGCTCCGATCCGGACTATCCCGATGTTTCCAAGCGTGATGCTGCCGCATTGCGTGAACTCGGTATCGGCGCCTGAAGATATTTGCCGGGTGAATTGCGTTTTCGCGGTTCATCCGGTAAAAGCTGCCTGAAAATGGCCGGATTTTTGCGTCAGGGGGACGGTTGTCCGGTTGGGCAACGATTGCACCGGTGGCTGGAAGGGTTTTCATGTTCGCAACGCATTGGTTCCGTATGGGCGCCTGCCTGTCTGTTGTCATGGCGGGATGCTCCCTGGTGTCAAGCTGCGCCAGCAGCCCGACCTACGGCACCGACAAGACCGCCATGGAGCAATTGACCGACGATCTCGGTCAGTCCGTGTCGTTGACCGGGCCGGATCCGAAGAACAAGGGCGTCAAATACACGCCGCGCCCGACGCTGGTGCTGCCGGCCCAGGCGCAGAAGGAGACCCTCGTTGCGCCGCAGCAGACGGTCGCCAACAAGGACAATCCGCAGTGGATTGAATCGCCGGAAGAAACCCGCGCCCGCCTCGTCGGGGAAGCCGATGCGAACTCGGACAATCCGAATTACCGCTCGCCGCTCGCAAGTTCCGCCATCGAAGGCGGCCGCCGCACGACCGAAGCCCAGACCAAGGCCTATCGTGAAGCCCGCGCCCTGCAGAAGGGCTCCTATATCGATCAGCGCCGCTATATTTCCGATCCGCCGCCCGGCTACCGCACCGTCGACGATCCGGCAAAGCTCGACGATCTCGGCGAGCCCGAGCTCAAGAAGGCGAAGAAGCGCAAGAAGGACGCGGCGGTCGCCAACACCGGCAAGCAGTGGTGGAATTTCCTGCAATAGCATTTGCCTGAGCGCTTAGGCGCTGCTGATTAGTAATTGATCATCCTGCATCCAGAGATCGGCGAGAGCAGCCCCTCATCCGGCTGCCGCCACCTTTTCCCCGTAAACGGGGCGAAGGGATATGCCGCAACCTCTCCTTCCTTCGCAAAGCTCTCGGGTGGCACGTCCCCGGTCAGATTAGGCTGAGGGGCAATCGGTGCAAATCCGAGAGTCGTGGCGCGAATTACAGCGCCTCTCTCTTTTGCGAAAAGAATGTCCGCAAAATCTCAGCCGACTGGATCTCGTTGATGCCGGAATAGACCTCCGGGGCGTGGTGGCAGGTCGGCTGTGCATAGAATCGCACGCCATTGTCGACGCCGCCGCCTTTCGGGTCCTCGGCGCTGTAATAGAGCCTGCGGATACGCGCAAACGAGATGGCTGCCGCGCACATGGTGCAGGGCTCCAGCGTCACGTAAAGATCGGCGCCGACCAGACGCTCCTGTCCGAGCGCGTCGCAGGCCAGCCGGATCGCGGCGATTTCGGCGTGTGCGGTGACGTCGTTGAACTCGCGCGTGCGGTTTCCCGAGCGTGAAATGGCGATATCGTCGATGACGACGACGGCGCCGATCGGCACCTCGCCGCGTTCTCCGGCGGCACGCGCTTCTTCGAGCGCCATCTCCATGAAACGATTTGTCTTCACGATCGCAAGAATTTCCACTTAACCGCAGATGCGTGACCTGATAGACAGGCCCAAAAGGCAGGCAAACAACAAATGACACCCAAAGACAAGCCAAAACGCCCGGGCGCAAAGCCCTTTTCACGGGACACCGGATCGAAGACCGGCGCCAAGCCGGGCGGCTCGAAGCCGGCGAAGGCTGCAATCGCCGCCGAAAACGATGGCGACGCGAAGGCCGAACGCATTTCCAAGGTGATGGCGCGCGCCGGCGTCGCCTCCCGCCGCGATATCGAACGCATGATCATGGAAGGCCGGGTGACGCTGAACGGCGCGGTTCTCGACACACCGGTCGTCAACGTCACGCTAGCCGATCGCATCGAGGTCGACGGCGTGCCGATCCGCGGCATCGAACGCACCAGGCTGTGGCTCTATCACAAGCCGGCCGGCCTGGTGACCACCAATGCCGATCCGGAAGGCCGCGCGACCGTCTTCGACAACCTGCCGGACGAACTGCCGCGCGTCATGTCGATCGGCCGCCTCGATATCAATACCGAAGGCCTGCTGCTGCTCACCAATGATGGCGGTCTCGCCCGCGCGCTCGAGCTGCCGGCGACCGGCTGGCTGCGTCGCTACCGTGTCCGCGCCCATGGCGAGATCGATCAGGACGCGCTGGACAAGCTAAAGGACGGCATCGCCGTCGACGGCGTGCTCTATGGTTCGATCGAGGCGACGCTCGACCGTACGCAAGGCTCGAACGTCTGGATCACTATGGGCCTTCGCGAAGGCAAGAACCGCGAAATCAAGAACGTGATGGGCGCGCTCGGCCTCGACGTCAACCGTCTGATCCGCATCTCCTATGGCCCGTTCCAGCTCGGCGACCTGCCGGAAGGCCATGTCATCGAGGTGCGCGGCCGCACATTGCGCGACCAGCTCGGCCCGCGCCTGATCGAGGAAGCCAAGGCGAATTTCGACGCGCCGATCTATAACGCGCCTGCCGTCGCCGCCGAGGAAGAGGCTGAAGCCGCCGTGCCGGAAAGGCGCGAACAGCGTCCGCGCCGCGACGAGGACAAGCGCGAACGGGCGCTGAGCCGCCTCGATACCAAGCGCGACGATCGCCGCGGTGGCGGGCGTAGAGATGACGACCGCCGCGATGGCGGCCGCTTCGACGACGACAAGCCGAAACGTCCCCAGCCGCTTGGCCAGCGCCGCAGCGCCAATGTCTGGATGGCGCCGGGCGCCCGGCCGCTCGGCGAAAAGGCTGCGGCGAAAGCCGCCAAGAATGAGCAGACCGCGCGCCGGCGCGGCGAGCAGACGCCGGCAAAGGGCGCCGGTTCCCACCATATCGAGGATCGCCCGCGCACGCAGATCAATCGCGTCCGCGAGGAGGATGGCGAATGGATCCGCTCGAGCGAGGAGCCCCGCCGCAAGGATGAGGGCGAGGGCTTCGGCCGCAAACGCTCGTTCGGGGATCGCCCGTCACGTGGAGATCGTACCTTCGGCGACAAGCCGCGTGGTGATCGCAAACCGCGTGGCGAAGGTGACGAGCGTCCTCGTGCCGCTAGAGCCTCCGCCGGCGAGGGCCGTTCTGAGCGCCCGCGCGGCGACCGGCCTTTCGGGGATCGCCCCTCGCGTGGCGACCGTCCCTTCGGCGACAAGCCCCGGGGTGACCGCAAGCCGCGGGGTGATAGTGACGAGCGTCCACGTGCCGCCAGAACCTCCACCGGCGAGGCCCGTTCGGAGCGTCCGCGCGGCGAACGGCCTTACGGCGATCGTCCTTCGCGTGGCGACCGGCCCTTCGGCGACAAGCCGCGGGGTGATCGCCGGCCGCGCGAGGACGGTGATGAGCGCCCGCGCGCAGCCAGAAGTTTTGCCGGCGAAGGCCGCTCCGAGCGCCCGCGCGGCGAAAAATCCTTCGGCGACAAATCTGCCGGTGGAAGGCCTTCGGGAGACAA
Source organism: Rhizobium leguminosarum bv. trifolii WSM2297 (assembly GCF_000271845.1). The sequence continues at coordinate 4,523,498 of NZ_JH719395.1, forward strand.
ACCTTCCGGCGACAGGCCGCGCGGCAAGGGCTTTGGCGCCAAGCCGGGCGGGCCTAAGAATTTCTCCGGTAAGCCGAAGGGCGCCAAGCCAGGCGGTGAAAGGCCCGGTGGTGAAAGGTCTGGCGGCGACAAGCCTGCGGGCGGGCCGTCCAGAGGTGGTGGCAAAGGAAAGGGAATGACGCGCGGTGCGGATCGTCGGCGGTGAGTTTCGCGGACGGCCTCTCGCCGTGCCAAAGTCCAACGAGATCCGGCCGACTGCCGATCGGACGCGCGAGAGCCTGTTCAATATATTGAGCCATGCCTATCCGGAATGCGTCGATGGCACCCGGATCCTCGACCTTTTTGCCGGAACCGGTGCCGTCGGCCTGGAAGCCGTTTCACGCGGCTGTCGCCATGCGCTTTTCGTCGAAAACAGTGTCGAGGGCAGGGCGCTGCTCTGGGAGAACATCGATGCGCTCGGCCTGCACGGCCGCACGCGCATCCTGCGCCGGGATGCGACCGATCTCGGCAGCGTCGGCAATCTCGAACCCTTCGACGTGCTGTTTGCCGACCCGCCCTATGGCAAGGGCCTCGGTGAGAAGGCGATGGCGGCGGCTGCCTTGGGGGGCTGGCTGCGGCCGGGCGCGATGGCGGTGCTCGAAGAACGCGGCGATATTGTCGTTTCCGTGCATCCTTCCTATGTTTTCCTCGAAAACCGCATCTTTGGCGATACGAGGGTGCATTTCTTCCGGTATCAGCCGCAATAAGCGGGGGCGGGGCGTGCAGCAGGCAGAGATCATCAGCCCGAAACTGCCTGCGATCAGCGATCTTCCAACGGTCGCTGTGGCTTTCGGCGGCGGCGGCGCGCGCGGGCTTTCCCATATCCACGTGATCGAGACGCTCGACGAACTCGGCATCCGGCCGGTGGCGGTGTCAGGCTCGTCGATCGGCGCGATCATGGGGGCCGGCATGGCCGCCGGCATGTCCGGCGCCGAAATCCGCGAACATGCGCTGGCGACCGTCGGCAACAAGACGGCCGTTGTTGCCCGCATCTGGGGCATGAGACCGGCAACGGTGCGTGATGCGGTGGCCAAGGGCATACGCATCGGCCAGTTCAACCTGGAGCGCATCCTGAAAGCCTTTCTGCCGGCCGAGCTGCCGGCCCGATTCGAGGATCTGCTGGTGCCGATGAAGGTCATCACCACGGATTATTACGGGCAGAACGAAGTCATCATCGAAGAGGGCGAACTGTTTCCGGCACTCGCCGCTTCCTCCGCCATCCCTGCCGTCTTCATGCCGGTGCGCCTGCGCGGCCGCGTGATGATCGACGGCGGCATCAGCAATCCAGTGCCCTATGAACCGCTGATGGATCTTGCCGACATCGTCGTCGGCATCGATGTCGTCGGCGCGCCGGAAGGCGACGGCACCCATATTCCGAACCGCATGGAGAGCATCTTCGGCTCCGGCCAGCTGATGATGCAGACGGCGATCACGCTGAAGCTGAAGCTGCGCCAGCCGCACATCTTCCTGCGCCCGGCCGTCGGCCGCACCGGCGTCATGGATTTCCTCAAGGCCCGCGAAGTCCTGGCCATGTCCGTCGGCGTCAAGGACGAGCTGAAATTCGCCCTCGACCGGGAGATCGAGGCGCGGCTGAAGCGTTAGCGATCACGTCTCCTCATTGGGCGTGGCCCTCATGGCCGCCGGCCGCGCGGTTCGATGCCTCGTCCATCATCATGACCGTGCCCTCGAAGCTTGAGAGCAGCGCGAGCGCGGAGGGATCGAGGTTGGCTTCGGCGTTTTTCAGTTTTGCCGCCAGCGCAGTGGCGTCATGTGCCGAGAGCCCGATCTTCTCCAGCGTCCCGGCATCCTTCAGGCTGTCGCCGCTGCAAAGATAGATGCTCCAGCCATGATGCATTTTTTCAGCAAAGCGCGTCCACCGCGTCCGTCCTGCCGCCAGCCGACGATCGCCCAATCGGCCTGGATGACGACCGGGGCGATGTCCAATGGCTTGTCCGGCCTTTCGAACATCACCTTCAGCGTGGCCGGGATGGCCTGCTGCGGATCGTCGTCTGCCGCTGCCATGGATGCGAGAAGCACGCAGGTAAGAAAAACAATGATCTTTTTCATCCAATGGCCTCCTTCAAGCGAGAACGCGTTTCAATACGGGGACCGAGCGCACGACGATCTGGTCGAAGGCGATCATGGCGACAATGGCGAGCCCGCTCATCGGGAAGGCGATGGCGAAGATCCCGGTAATCACCCACAGGCCGTAATAGACGGAGCGTTTTGGCGGCATGGGTGGGACGCCGAGCCGGCCGGCCGGCCGCCGTTTCCACCACATGATGACGGCAGTCACGCAGCTCAGAATAATTGCCAGGCAGGTTGCGAGCATCAGCAGCTGATTGAAACGTCCCCATTCCTGTCCCTGATGGACATTGATGCCCCATTCGATCGCCTTGCCGAGAAACGGATACTGATTGAAGCCGATATCGATCAGCGGTTTGCCGGAATACTGGTCGATATGGATGGTGCGTTCGTCGGCAAGATTGTCGGGATAGAGCGAGGCGGTATAGACGCCGGTCGCGTCGGAGGGCATTGCCATGTCGAAGCCCGGCGCCATGCCCAACCGCTCGGCAATCTCCACGGCTTTGTCGAGACCGATCGGCCTGGCCGATTGCGCCGCGGCGATATCGGAAAGCGGTACCGGCGCCTTCTCGACGATCCAGCCACTCTTCGGCAGGATGTCCTCGGTGACCTTCTGCGACTTCGGCACGTCGTCCCAGAGTTGGACGGGATAGCCGAGACCGTGCTCGGTCAGCCAGGCATTGGCATTCGCCCCCCAATAGCCCGACCACGGCATGCCTGACATCGCCAGGAAGAAGATCAGGACGCCGGCGAAGGCGCCTGTCACCGCATGCAGGTCACGCCAGAAAACCCGGCGGCGTGGTGTTCCCCGCACGCTGACGACACCACCCGTCTGGCGCCGCGGCCACCAGAGATAGATGCCGGTCGCGACGAGCATCATGGCAAAGCCGCCGGTGATCTCAATCAGCCGGTTCGTTGTGGTGCCGAAATAGGCCAGGCTGTGGATGCGCTTGACGACATAATTGAACTCGTCGGTCGATCCGACCACATCGAGCACCTTGCCGTCATAAGGGTTGACGAAGACCAGTCTCGCGCCGGCATCGCTGGCGACGGTGACGATCGCCGATCGCTCGGGCAGGGCCGGGTTCTTGAAGGAGGTTGCACGCGAGCCCGGCACGGCGGCGGCGGCGATCTCTGCGATCCGCTCCGCCGACAGCGCTTGGCCAGAAGGTTGGACGATGTAACGGTAGCCGAAGACAGTGCCGTTGATCTCGTCCTTGAAGAGATAGAGCGATCCGGTAATGGCCAGATTGAGCATGAAGGGTATGACGAGGAGCCCGGCAAAGAAATGCCAGCGCCAGATGGCGCGGTAAAGCGAAACGCCGTTGGCGGCGTCCTCCGCCGGTGCGGCGGCAGTAATAGTCGACATGATGGTGGATCCGTATCCGCGGCCGACTGCTCGAGCGCAGTTCAGCCGGCGTTGAAGGTGCGTCACGGCACTGCCGCAACACAAGGTTCAGGTCAGGAGCGGATCGGAAGGGGGAGCGCGAGGGCCGGTATTGGGCGGGAAAAGCTGCCGAGGGAAGACCTCTGAGCGGATCGGCAATTCAACCGCAACTGCAAAGCCTATGGGAGTGCCTGCCACGTCCACCGGCGCCGGCAGCAGGGTCGAGGCGCCGATCCGGCAGGCCTCGCAACCGTGCGAATGGGCTTTGTCGTGCTGGCCTTGGTCGGATTGATCGGTGACGGTGACGCAAAGCGTCGGCAGCGTACCATCGGGCAACATATATTGGGCGAGTTCGGCCGGACCAAAATCGCTGGCGGCTGCGACAGGAGCCTGATGGGCGAGCCCGACAACCACGAGCGCGGCCGCGCACAGGATGCGCAGTGCCCATTGCTCGATCTGTCTCGCTTGTCTGATCAACTGTCCCTCTTCGATCGCCCCGATCGCCCGGTGATAAACGCCGCCGAGTTCATATTCAATGCGTCAATTTCGCAAACCGGCCAGAGCGATCAGGCGTCCGCCGTCGCATCCACAGTCCCTGCCAGCGGATCGTCCTCGAAGGGATCGGCGGCTCGTTTCGGCTTGACCAGCGGTTCGGGGCGAACGGGGTGGGAAAACAGCATGTCACGCCCGGCCTGCAATCCTTCTGACACCTGCAGCACCAGGCGCGCCTCGTCGCGCTTGCGGATATCCTCGCCGATTTCATAGGCCTCGACCTCGGGAACGCCAAGCGCCTCCAGCGTCCGCCGCCCGAAGAGCAGGCCGGATTCCAGCGTTTCGCGCAGCTCGTAATCGACGCCCTTGTTGCGCAGTTCGATCGAATGGAGGCGGTCGTAGGATCGCACATAGAGCCTTGTATGCGGATAGTCCGCCTGTACCAGCTCCACCACCTTGTCGGTGAGTTCCTTTTTCTGCGTGCAGACGAGCACGATCTTTGCCCGCTCGATCCCGGCCGAGCGCAACACGTCCTTGCGCGCGCCGTCGCCGAAATAGATGCGGAAGCCGAAGGATGAGGCCTGGCGGATGCGGTCCGCCGAAAAATCGATGACGGTGACGCTGCGCCCGCCGGCCAGCAGGATCTGGGCGGCGATCTGGCCGAAACGCGAGAAGCCGACCATCAGCACGTCGGCGCCCGCACCCTCGAAATCCTCGTCCAGTTCCTCCTGTTCGTCGCCACGCAGCAGCCGCTTCGAAAGGGCAGCTCCGATCGGCGTCAGCGCCATGGAGAGCGTCACGATCGCGACCAGCAGCGATGCCGTGCTCGTCGACATCAGCCCGACCACGCCTGCCGTGGTGAACAGCACGAAGCCGAATTCGCCGCCCTGCGGCAGCAGGAAGGCAATGCGGATCGCATCGTCGTGGGAAGAGCCGGAGATCCGGCAGAGCCCATAGATGATAATCGCCTTGACTGCCATGACGATCGGCACGGTGACGATGACGAAGAGCGCGTTGTCGACGAGAACGCCGAGCTCCAGCGACAGGCCGACGGCTATGAAGAAAATGGCGAGCAGCACGCCGCGGAAGGGCTCGATATCCGCCTCCAGCTCGTGCCGGTAGGAGGATTCGGCCAGCATCACGCCGGACAGGAAGGCGCCCATCGCCATCGAAAGCCCAGCAAGCTGCATCAGGCTCGCCGATCCCATGACGACGAAGAGGGCGGCCGCGATCATCGCCTCGCGCGCGCCGGTCCGGGCGATGATCTGGAAGAGCGGCGTAAGCAGGTAGCGCCCCATGACGATCATGGCCGCAACGGCGCCGACGGCAACGGCGAAATCGGTGAGCGGCGCGTTGCTGCCCTTGTCGCCGCCGTCGAGGACGCTGATCAGCGCCAGGAGCGGCACGATCGCCAGGTCCTGGAACAACAGCATCGAGAAGGACCGCTGCCCGTATTTGGTGTTGACGTCGCCGTCGCCCTCGAGGATCTGCATGGCGAAGGCCGTCGAAGACAGCGCCAGGCCGAAGCCGGCGACGATACTGCTGCGCCAGTCGAGAACGCCGGACAGCCAGGCGAGCGCGGTCAGCGCCAGCCCGGTCAGCACCACCTGCGCCGTGCCGAGGCCGAAAATGTCGCGCCGCATCTGCCAGAGGCGGCTGGGTTTCAGCTCGAGTCCGATGATGAAGAGCAGGAAGACCACACCGAGCTCGGCGACGTTGAGGATCTGTTCGCCATCGGTGATGCCGTGGAACACAGGGCCGATGACGATGCCGGCAGCGAGATAGCCAAGCACCGTGCCGAGCCCGAGCTTCTTGAAGATCGGGGCGGCCACAACCGCTCCGCCGAGCAGCAGGATCGTTTCGGTAAAAAGGGCATTGGGCGCTGACATGCTGGCGATTTCTCTCGACGGCGGGGAACATGCTGGCCGCCCGGACAAAGAATCGGTCGCGGCGGCCTTGATGCTTGGGAGAGTGCACAATAAATGGAAGCCGAAGGAAAGGCCAAATCATGTCCTCTGAAATCGATTCCTCGACACTTCTTTCCCGCGCAAGTCAATTGATCGATCTGGCCAGGAAGGCAGGGGCCGATGCTGCCGACGCCGTCGTCGTCCGGTCGCGCTCGCAATCGGTCAGCGTCCGCCTCGGCAAGGTCGAGGGCACGGAATCCTCCGAAAGCGACGATTTTTCGCTCCGCGTCTTCATCGGCAAACGCGTCGCCAGCGTTTCGGCCAATCCGGGCTTCGATCTCCAGGCGCTTGCCGAACGCGCCGTCGCCATGGCCAAGGTCTCGCCGGAAGACCCCTTCGCGTGCCTCGCGGATGAGGCGAGCCTTGCGAAATCCTATCCCGACCTGCAATTGCTCGATACCACCGAGGTCTCCTCCGAGATGCTGCGCGAGGCAGGCCTTGCCGCCGAGGCCGCAGCCCTTGCGGTCAAGGGTGTCACCAATTCCTCCGGCGCCGGTGCCTCGGCCGGCATGGGCGGCCTGGTTCTTGCCACGTCGCACGGCTTCGAGGGCAGTTACATGGCCTCGCGTTTCGGGCATTCCGTCAGCGTCATCGCTGGAGAAGGCACCGGCATGGAGCGCGATTATGATTTCGACAGCCGGCTCTACTATGCGGAGCTCGACGATCCCGCCGAGATCGGCCGCCGCGCCGGCGAGCGGGTGGTCAAGCGCATCAATCCGCGCCAGGTGCCGACCGGCAAGGACGTCACCGTCATCTTCGACCCACGCGTCGCCCGCGGCTTCGTCGGCCACATCGCTGGCGCGATCAATGGCGCGGCCGTCGCCCGCAAGTCCAGCTTCCTGCGCGACAGGATGGGTCAGCAGGTGCTGAAATCAGGCCTGTCGATCACCGACGATCCTCTGATCGTGCGCGGCCCCTCCTCGCGGCCTTTCGACGGCGAGGGCGTGTCGGGCGAACGGATGGTGATGATCGAGGACGGCGTCTTGAAGCACTGGTTCCTCTCGACCTCCACCGCTCGCGAACTGGGGTTGGAAACCAACGGCCGCGGCGTGCGCGGCGGCACAGCCGTCTCGCCGTCCTCCACCAATCTGGCCCTCGAACCCGGCGACATCACTCCGGAGGAGCTGATCCGCAGCATCGGCAACGGTTTTTATGTCACCGAATTGATCGGCCACGGCGTCAACATGATCACCGGTGAATACAGCCGCGGCGCCACCGGCTTCTGGGTCGAGAACGGCGAATTGACCTTCCCGGTCTCCGAGGTGACGATCGCCTCGAACCTCAAGGACATGTTCATGCGCCTGACGCCGGCAAACGACATCGACCGCAAGTTCGGCGTCGCAGCCCCAACCTTCGCCATCGAAGGCATGACGCTTGCTGGGCGCTAGAGCAATTCCAGCAAAAGTGGGTGAGCGGTTTTGCGTCCGGAATTGCGTTAGAACAAAGAGCAATTCCGGCAAAAGTGTGTGAGCAGTTTCGCGGTAAGGCTGCTCATTATGAATTGAGAAACGGATTGATGGGATGAGCGATAGCAATCAGGCCCGTTGGCAAAGCGATCTGACGCTGATCGCCGATGCTGCGAAAGAGGCCGGCGCGGTCGCTTTCGGCTTCTTCAACCAGTCTCCCGAGGTCTGGTGGAAAAATGACGATCACTCCCCCGTCAGTGCCGCCGATTTCGCCGCCAACAAGACGCTCGAGACCATTCTGCGCAAGGCCCGCCCGGATTATGGCTGGCTGTCGGAAGAAACCGACGACGATGCCGGCCGCCTCTCGCCGAGACGCTGTTCATCATCGATCCGATCGACGGCACGCGCGCCTTTCTCGGCGGGCAGAAGGTCTGGTGCGTCAGCGTCGCGGTTGTTCATCGCGGCCGGCCGGTCGCCGGCGTGCTCTATGCCCCGGCGCTCGAGGAATTCTATGAGGCCGTCGTCGGCGGCGTGGCGCTGAAGAACGGCGTGCCCTTCACCGTCTCCGCCGCAGGACCGGATGAGACGAGCCGCCTTGCGGTCGGCGAGGACCTGTTGAAGACCTTTCCGCCGGAGTTTCGCGACCGGGTCAGCCGCCAGAAACACATTCCATCGCTTGCCTATCGCATCGCCATGGTGGCGGACGGCCGCCTCGAAGGCACCTTCGTCAAGGGCAATTCGCATGATTGGGATCTGGCGGCCGCCGATCTTATCTTGGCCTGCGCCGGCGGTGGTCTTGTTGACCTCGACGGCAGGCCGATCGTCTATAATCGCGCCGACGTGACCCACAAGGTCCTCTGCGCAGCACCGACGCCCCGCATCAGTGAATTCCTCACAGCCTTTGCGGGACGACGAGACAGTTGACGTTTCCGTCAAAATCCCGCAGATGGTGGCGGAGGAGTATAGCAGAAAGAGAACAAAAATGACTGAATCCGGTGACAAGAAGCAGCTTCTGCATCTCGTTTTTGGCGGCGAACTGAAAAGCCTCGATGACGTCCAGTTCCGTGATCTGAACGGTCTCGATATCGTCGGCATTTTCCCGGATTATGCCACGGCGCTGACAGCCTGGAAGTCGAAGGCGCAACAGACGGTCGACAATGCGCATATGCGCTACTTCATCGTCCATATGCATCGTTTGCTCGATCCGCAGGAAAAGGCCGGAGGCAACTGACCTCGGCTAGCGAGCTCGGCCAAGGCCATCCGCAAGTGCCGCCGGCGCTCGTTCGGTGCGCGGGGCTTTCGCGCATCGGCCGCCCGTCGTTCCGGATTGTCTGACGCATTCTGAACAAATTGATCGGTCATTGCGGCCGCAACGATAATGAGGGAATGGGTTTGATGTCGATCTTGGATCGGAGGCTGGCGCAATGAGCTCCCGGATGGCTCGGTTCGGTCTGAGCGCATACCGTCTGGCGGGAACCGTGGCCTCTCCTGTTGTCGGCCTCTACATCACCTACCGCACGGCCAAGGGCAAGGAAGACCGGGCGCGGCGCCTGGAACGCTTCGGCTATCCGAGCGCCAACCGGCCGCAGGGCCCGCTCGTCTGGTTCCATGCCGCAAGCGTCGGTGAAACCAATGCCGTCATCCCGCTGATCCGTGAAATCCGCCGTCGCGACATTCATGTCATCCTGACAACCGGCACCATCACCTCTGCCAGACTCGCCGCCGAGCGGCTCGGGAATGAAGCGATCCACCAATATGTGCCGCTCGACCTGAAACCCTCGGTCAGCCGCTTCCTCGATTATTGGCAGCCCGACTGCGCCATCATCGCCGAATCCGAGATCTGGCCGGCAACAGTGCTAGAACTCGGCCGCCGCCGTATTCCGCAGATTCTGATCAATGCCCGCATGTCGGACCGTTCCTTTGCCCGCTGGCGCCGCCGCCCTGCCATCGCCGAAGCCTTGTTCGAGAATCTGGCCCTCGTCATCGCCCAATCGGATATGGATGCCGAACGCTTCCGCGATCTCGGCGCCGTCCCCGTCATCACCTCCGGCAATCTGAAGGTCGATACCGACGCACCGCCATATGACAGCGCTGTCCTGGCCCGATACAAGAAGCAGATCGGCGACCGTAAGACCTGGGCGGCGATTTCGACCTTCGACGGCGAGGAGAATGCCGCCGCCATCGTTCATCGGGCGCTGAGGGAGCGTGATCGTCAGCTGACGATCATCGTGCCGCGTCACCCGGAGCGTTGCGACGAGATCGAGGCGGCTCTGGTCAAGCTGGGGCTGAAGGTCGCCCGCCGCACCCGCGACGATGTCTTGTCGGCCGATGTCGATATTTTCCTCGGCGATACGATCGGCGAAATGGGCCTTTATCTGCGCCTGACGGAAATCGCTTTCGTCGGCCGCTCGCTCTTTGCCGAAGGCGGCCAGAACCCTCTGGAGCCAGCCATGCTCGGCTGCGCCGTTCTTTCCGGCGGCCATGTGCAGAATTTCCGCGAGGCCTATCAGAAGCTTGCCCGCAGCGGCAGCGCCCGCATGGTGCGCGATACCGAGATGCTGGCCAAGGGCGTGCATTACCTTTTGATCAATGACGAAGCCCGCCGCAACATGATCGAGGCCGGCATTACCGCCGTGCACGAGATGCGCGGTGCGCTGACCGCCACCGTCAAGGGGCTGGAACCCTATATCAATCCGCTGACGGTGAAGGCGCGGCTGCTGCCCAAGGCCGTAGCCCAGGTCTGAGGATATATCATGCCGGCAGCATCCCTTATCAAAGGCATTCTCTTCGACAAGGACGGCACGCTGCTCGACTATGACGAGAGCTGGCTGCCGGTGAACCGCGAGCTTGCCCGCATCGCCGCTGAAGGCGACCCGCTTCTCGCCGACCGGCTGCTGTCTGCCTGCGGCATGGATCCCGTCAGCGGCCATATCGTTCCCGACAGCCTGCTTGCCGCCGGCAATACCCGACAGATTGCCGAGGGTCTCATTGCCGCCGGCTCGATGGTCGATGTCGAGCAACTGATAGTGCGCCTCGACGACCTGTTTTCCAACGCTGCTGAATTTTCCGTGCCGGTGACCGATCTCGCCGGTTTCTTCGCAAGGCTGCATCGGCGCGGATTCAAGCTCGGCGTCGCCTCCAGCGACAATGAACGCTCGATCCGCCAGACGGCGGAACGTTTCGGCTTCGCCCGTTATGTCGACTACATCGCCGGATATGACAGCGGTTTCGGCGTCAAGCCGGAGCCTGGCATGGTGCTCGGTTTCTGCGCCGCAACCGGTCTTTCGCCCGAGGAAGTGGCGATGGTCGGCGACAACAATCACGATCTGCACATGGGGCTGAATGCCGGAACAGGCCTCAGGATCGCGGTGCTGACCGGCACCGGTTCACGCGATTCGCTTGCCGCCGCTGCCGATCATGTGCTCGACGATATCACCGCGCTCGAGGCATTGCTGCCGGACTTGCAGCCCGCCTGACCGGTAAGGGCTTGCATTTTCACCGGTTTTGGCTTCTCAATCCGGCCTGTCGAGAAAAGCAGGGGTCTGGCCGCGATAAAGGCGGGCAGGGGAGCAGGACGGCAAGATGATATCCGAAGCGCCGCCGTTCTGGTGGAGGAAAGCCGATTGGCGGGCCTGGCTGTTGCTGCCGGTTTCCTTTCTCTACGGTCGTATCGCCGGCCATCGCATGGCCCATGCGCGCCGCGCCTCCGTTGCCATCCCGGTCATCTGCGTCGGCAATTTCACCGTCGGCGGCGCCGGCAAGACGCCGACGGCGCTGACCATCGCCCGTGCCGCCAAGGCGAAAGGGCTGAAACCGGGTTTTCTCAGCCGGGGTTACGGCGGTTCGCTCGATGTGACGACTGTGGTCGATCCAGATCATCACCGGGCGGTTGCCGTCGGTGACGAGCCGCTGCTGCTGGCTCAGGAGGCGCTGACGGTGATTTCCCGCCGGCGCGTCGACGGGGCTCAGCGTCTGGTGGCGGAGGGCGCCGATCTCATCATTATGGACGACGGTTTTCAGAGCGCCCGGCTGGCGATCGACTATGCCCTGCTCGTCATCGACGCGACCCGCGGCCTCGGCAACGGCCATATCGTGCCGGGCGGCCCGGTCCGCGCGCCGATCCGCCAGCAACTGCGTTCGGCCACCGCCCTGTTGAAGGTCGGCGGCGGCAATGCCGCCGACAGGATCGTCCGCATGGCGGCGCGCGCCGCAAAGCCCTATTTCACCGCATCGCTGAGAGTGCGCGGCGACAATACGCTCGCCGGCACCAAAGTGCTCGCCTTCGCCGGCATCGCCGATCCCGCCAAATTCTTCCGCACCGTCGAATCGCGCGGCGCCGAAATCACAGTTGCCAAGAGCTTCGGCGACCACGAGCACCTGACCGAGGACGAGATCGACGACATCCTGACGACCGCCGAGCGTCAGGGCCTCCTGATCGTCACCACCTCAAAGGACTTTGTCCGTCTCTCCGGCCATCCCGGCAAGGCGGCACAGCTCGCCGAAAAGTGCCGGGTCATCGAGGTCGACATGGTCTTCGAGGATCACCTCGCCCCGAGCCTGATCATCGACCGGGCGATCGTCGCCTGCCGCGAACGGCGTCTCAGGGAAATAAAGGCGGGGGGTAAAGCAATTTCAGGAAAGGCTCAGCCGCTCTAACAGGCGACAAACGGTCTCCTGCACATCGGGACACGCAACGCTATCACGCAATCGAGTGAAGCAAAGTTTCGCGGGCGGAAGTCAGATGCAACCGACATGCGCGATCGATCAGCGCGATATTGCGGCTTTCGAGCGCGTCGATCAGCGCGAGATGTTCCTTGATTGCGACTTCATTCCGCCCGCGTTCATCACGCTTGTTCCACTGATAGTGATAGTGGAAGACCATAGTTATCACGTCTTGGAAGCTCTCGATAAAGCGGTTTGGCGCAACCGCCGTAATCAGCCGGTGGAATCGACTGTCCAGTTCCGAGAAATCCTGAAATCGATTGTCAATATCCGCGAGCAGATCCAAATGTGCGGCCCGCATAGATTGGATCTGCTTCCAGACGGGCGAGTTGTCGGGCAGGGCAGGGAACTGCCGTGCGGAGCGCATTTCGAACATCTCTCTGATCTCGAACAATTCGAGTGCGAAACTGGCTGTGAACCCTTTAAAAACCCAGCCTGCATTCTGGCGCTTTTCGATTAACCCATATTTCTGAAATCGATTGAGAAATTCACGGACGAGCGTTGTCGCGGCGCCGAATTGCCGAGCTAACTCTGCCTCATTGATTTCTGTGCCCGGACAGACGTCGCCCCGCAGCATCCATTCCATGAAACTTGTCTCGACCTGTTCCGAAATTGCCAAGGTCTCTGCCTGCGGATAGCGTTCTATCTGCAGTGGCTGCTCGCGTATGATCCACCTGTGCGCTTCGGAAATGACGATCCCGCGGGCCGCCATCCCTGCCAGCACCTTCCGCACCGTTGTCCTGCTCACGCCAAGCTGCGCGCGCAGAGCATTTTCGGAGGGCAATTCCTTCCCGAGATCGAGTGTCCGAATGATGTCGATCATATCATTGAACGCCCGCTTGAAGGTCGCATCCGTTCTCATAACACAACTCCCGGTATGGTTATCTATCCATAAAAAACAAGTTGACGTACGTGTATCATATGTTTCTTATGTATAAAAAACAGGGGAGGCTAGGGGGATTTGGAAAACTCGGGGACTCTGCCGCAGAATTCGTCTCGGCCAGATGGTTCGCAGGATGCAACCCTCCATCCGAGACAGTCAGGCGTCACACTGGGGCTGAAGCTATTGAGCCTTGGCCCACTACTGATCCTCATCATGCTCATCGTCGTCGTCAGTGTGATCACGCCGGCTTTTCTAAAGCCCGTTAACCTGGGGAACATTCTGGCGCAGACAGCAGTGATCGCTGTTGTGGCAATGGGCCAGCAACTCGTTATCCTGACGCGCGGCATCGACCTGTCGGTCGGCTCGAATCTCGCGCTGGCGACGGTCATCGGCGGACTTGTCTACCAGCAGGTTGATTCCTCATTCATCGTCATTATGGCCATGCTCCTTGCAGGTGCTGCCGTTGGCGCAATCAACGGGGTGGTCTTTGTCTATGGTCGGCTGCCACACCCCTTTATCATTACACTGGCAACCTTGAGCATCTGCCGCGGTGTGGCACTTGCATTGGCGCCCGGCCACACGACCATGCGCGGCATGCCGGATGCGGTGACCGCGATCGGTGGGAGTACGACGCTTGGTGTGCCCAATTCCTTTTTTGTCGTCGGGATGTTCGGACTTCTTTTTCTGATCCTGACGAAGTCGATGGTCTGCGGCCGGTGGATCTATGCGGTCGGCGGGTCGCCGAACGCCGCCAGAAGCATGGGTATACCGGTAAGGGGCGTTCTGCTGTCGACCTACATCGTTTCCGGCTTTTGCGCCGGTGTCGGCGCGGTGCTGCTTGCCGGCCGGACGGGCGCCGCCTCGCCGATCTACGGCAATCTCCTGGAACTCGACACGATTGCTGCGGTGATTGTCGGTGGCGCCAGCTTCCTTGGCGGACGAGGTCACCTCGGGCACGCCCTGATGGGCGCCGTGCTGATCGGCGTCATCCGCAATGCCCTGAACCTTCTCGGCATCGACGTCTTCTTTCAGATGATTGCGATTGGCCTCGTCATCGTCATCGCCGTAGAGGCGGACGTGCTTCGAAACCATCTCGAGGCGCGTGCACGCGTGCTCCAATCGGCGAGAGTCCAATGAACCCGGCGCCCACCACACCGGCACTTTCTGTTCGAAACGCCCAGAAGCGCTTTGGCGCCATCCATGCCCTGAAAAATGTGAGCTTTGATGCTTATTCGGGTCAGGTAACTGCTCTCCTGGGTGACAATGGCGCCGGCAAGTCGACGCTCGTCAAATGCATCAGCGGGCTTCATAGTCTCGACGAAGGAGAGATCCTCGTGGATGGTGCTCCGGTGTCGCTCCATTCAACGGCGGCCGCCCGCCGCGCCGGGATTGAAACCGTCTATCAGGACCTGGCGCTTTTCGACAACCTGACCCCCGCACAGAATTTCTACTGCGGGCGAGAAATCTCTTTCCCCTCCTGGTTGCCGCGTCCGCTCCGGTTTCTCAACACGGGCGAAATGAAGCGGGAAGCGGCGAGCGTCATCGATCGCCTGAAGGTTAAGCTGCCGAGGTTCGATGCTCCGGTGGCGCTGATGTCTGGGGGACAGCGACAGGCGATCGCGGTCGCGCGCGCCATTGTTTTTGCACGTAAGCTGGTAATTCTTGACGAACCAACGGCCGCCCTCGGTCTTCGCGAGTCTCGCCAGGTTCTTGACATTATCAGTCAGCTCAAAGCCGACGGCAATGCCGTGATCATCATCACCCACAATATGGAGCACGTCGTCGAAATCGCTGATCGAGCGGTTGTCCTGCGGCAGGGTCGCAAGGTGGGTGAAGTGAAGCCAACGGACGCGAACAAGCAGGACATTGTCGCGATGATTGTCGGCGCGGAGGCTTAAGGAGATCGCTGCTTCGTTGGAGGCAGCGGACAACGAGGCCGCTCTAGAGGAGGGCGGTCGAAACATGGGAGGTGTAATCATGAAATCGCAATCCCTGCTGGGAGCTGTTGCGCTCCTGGTCGTCGCTGTAGTCCCGTGCCTGGCGCAGGAGCCGGTGAAGCTCGGCTTTATAACAAAATTCCCTGTACCGTTCTTCGCGACAATGGAGAACGCAGCCAAAGATTATGCAAAGAGAAATCCCGGCGTCGAGATAATCTATGGCCAAGGGACGTCCGCAACCGACATCGAGGGCCAGATTGCACAGATCGAGTCGATGGTAACACGAGGCGTGCAGGGCATTGCCCTTACGCCAGTCGATCCCACCGTATCCACCGCCCTGGACAAGGCGGTAGCGGCCGGTATCAAGGTCGTCCTGATGGATAACAATATTCCGGACTGGAACGGCAGGACTGCGCTGGCCACGACCAATAATTTCGCCGCAGGCAAAATCGCTGGGGAATATCTCAAAACCGTCCTTCATGCCGGCGACACGCTCGGGATTCTCGAGGGCGTGCCTGGCGTGCCAGCGCTTGATGACCGTGTGAAAGGCATGCTTGAAGGACTAAACGGACTTGACGTCAAGATCGTCGGGAAAGGCGCGACAAACTGTACCGAGGAGCTCGGGATCAGTGTCGCCGAGGATCTGTTGACGAAAAACCCGGATATCAAGGCGATTTATGCCGCCTGCGGCCCGCCCGCTGCCGGCGCGGCACGCGCGATCAAGAACGCTGGTACTGCCAATGACAAGATTGTGCTGGTCGGTTTCGATTTTTGCTGCGGCGAAGAGGAGGCGATGAAGAATGGAATAGAGGATGCGTCGGTCGCGCAGTTTCCCACCAAAATGGCCGAACTCGGTGTGGATGCGCTGGTAAAATCGATCCGCGGAGAGAAGGTTGAGTCTTTGATTGACTCTGGCGCTGCGCTCGTGACGCCTGAGAACATGGCAAAATTCAAGTAAACCGTTGCCGCTCCGTGCAATTTGCAAAGAGCGCATATGGAGCTTGTTAGTAAACGGCCCGTCCTTCATGGGGCGGGCCGGACCTGTGGTCCCTCGAATGCGGCGGCGTTTTAGCGCCGCTGGTTCGGCAGCACGCCGGCGCGTTTGTCGGCTTCGATTGCCGAGATCACGTCGGCATAGGGTTCCTGCCGGGCGACGCTCCAATAGCGCAGCTCGTCGAGCGGGATCTGTTTTCCGGTCATCACGCAGACGACATAGGAGCCGGGCGAGATAATCTGGAAATCGCCATCGAGATAGCGAATCTTCGCCTCGCGGTTTCCGTGCCCTTCGAACAAATTCATATGCTCCGTTCCCTGCAGCCTGTCATTAAAGCATGTCGCGCAAACTGCGCCGCTTTAGTCTGCCATACTCCCGCACAGGCTGCTTTTCCAGCTTTTTTAGCTTCTGCCGAAAAGCCGCTCGATATCGCTGAGCTTCAATTCGATATAGGTCGGCCGGCCGTGATTGCACTGGCCGGAGCCTGGTGTCACTTCCATTTCCCGCAGCAGTGCGTTCATTTCCTCTGGCCGCAGCCGCCGTCCGGAGCGCACCGATCCGTGGCAGGCCATCGTCGCCGCCACATATTCGAGCTTGGCCGACAGGCCCGACGCCGTGTCCCATTCGGCAATCTCGTCGGCAAGCTGGCGGATCAGGCCATGCGCATCGACCTCGCCGAGCATGGCCGGCGTCTCGCGCACGGCGATTGCCCCGGGGCCGAACCGCTCGATCGCCAGGCCAAGTTCGGAAAGCTCGGCGGCATGCTGCATCAGCCGGTCGCAATCTTCTTCCGGAATGTCGATGATCTCGGGGATGAGCAGCACCTGCGAAGCCAGCCGCTTGGAATGCAGCGCCTTGCGCATCGCCTCGAACACCAGCCGCTCGTGCGCGGCGTGCTGGTCGACGATGACAAGCCCGTCCTCGGTTTGGGCGACGATATAATTAGCGTGGACCTGCGCCCGCGCCGCGCCGAGCGGATAACGCGCGGTGGTGTCGGGTGCTGCCGGCTGCGGCGAAAACTGCGGCTCGGCCCGCGCCGTCGGCATCGATAGCCCGTCGAAGGAGGCCTGCGGCCGTTCACCGAGACCCGTTGCCGGCTGGTAGGGCCGCGACGGCGAGGTCTCGGCCGACCACGCCGTCTGCGGCCGCTGCGTCTGCGGCTGAAAGCCGGGGCGGAAGGAGCGCAGCATGTCGCTTGCTCCGGTCGTTGCCGCCCGGCTGCCGTCGCGCGCTAAAGCCTCGCGGATGGCGCCGACGATCAGGCCGCGCACCAGGCCGGGGTCGCGGAACCGCACGTCGGATTTCGCCGGATGCACGTTGACGTCGACGAGGGCGGGATCGAGGCTGATCGCCAGCACCGCCACCGGATGGCGGCCTGATGGGATCGTCTCGGCATAGGCGCCGCGGATCGCCGAGAGGATCAGCTTGTCCTGCACCGGCCGGCCGTTGACGAAGGCATATTGATGGGCGGAGTTGCCGCGATTGAAGGTCGGCACGCCGGCAAAGCCGGTGAGCGAGATCTCCTCGCGCAGGGCGTCGAGCGCGATGGCGTTGTCGCGGAATTCCTTGCCGAGCACCTGCGCCATGCGCGCCAAGTGATCGTCGCCGGTCGCCGGAAATTCCAGCGTCGTGCGGTCCGAGCCAGACAGCACGAAGCGCACGGCTGGAAAGGCGATCGCCATACGCTTGACGATCTCGGTAATGGCGCCGGCCTCGGCCTTCTCGGTCTTCAGGAATTTGAGCCGCGCAGGGGTGGCGAAGAACAGATCGCGCACTTCGACGATCGTGCCGGGATTGGCGGCGGCCGGACGCAAATGCGCGATCTTGCCGGCGTTGACGGCGATCTCGTGGCCGCCGGCGCTGTCGCGCCTGCGGCTGGCGATGCTGAGCCTTGCCACCGAGCCGATCGAGGGAAGCGCCTCGCCGCGGAAGCCGAGTGTGCGGATATCCTCGAGTGTCTCCGATAATTTCGAGGTGCAGTGGCGCCTGACCGCCAGTTCCAGATCGGCCGCATCCATGCCCGAGCCGTTGTCGCTGACCCGCAGCAGCGCCTTGCCGCCGCCCGATGTGGCGATCTCGATGCGCGTCGCGCCGGCGTCGAGCGCGTTTTCGATCAGTTCCTTGGCAGCGCTCGCCGGCCGTTCGATGACTTCGCCGGCGGCGATCTGGTTGATGAGCGTTTCGGAAAGCTGTCTGATGGCCATGGGCTATTTTCGAGGATTCGTGGGCCGGAGGGAAGGGGCTTCGATAGGCTTTCCCAAAGCGTGATCCGAGGCTCCCGCAAATTTGGGGGTCGCTAATGTTAAGCCGGTTTTAACATAAAAATGGCATTTCTAATCATATACCTCCGGAACCTTTCGAAATCGAACAGATGTGGGACGCAAGAGAATGAGTGCCGGCTTCGAAAAGGCGGACACATCATCGGAAACCGACGGGATTTCCGCCGTAGCCGATCTGCAGACGGCGCTTTTCGATGTGGTGTGCGACAGCCTTTCGGCAGCTTTCATCATCTATGACAAGAACGATCATCTGATCTTCGCCAGCCGCCAGACGCTGGAATTCTTCCCGCTGCCGCCGGAGATGCTGAAGCCCGGCACGCGGCTTCGCGATTTCCTCGGCGCGGTCTACGACACCGGCATTCGCCAGCAATATGACGTCAAGCAGCGCGGCTCGCTGAGCCGCGAGGACTGGCTGTCGCAGAAAATCGCCTCGCATTGGCGCGAGCGCTTCGACGTCGTCGAGCGCCACGCTGCCGACAGCTGGGTGCGTTTCGTCAAACGCAGGCTGCCCGGCGGTTACGGCGTCACCATCATTTCCGATATTTCCGAAGACAAGAAGCGCGAAGAGCAATGGCGCTCGGATCTGGAGCGTGTGCAGCTCACCGAGGACATTCTCGACAATCTACCGTTCCCGCTCTTCGTGAAGGACCGCAATCTCACCTATGTCGCGGTCAACCTCGCCTTTTGCGAGAAATATCAGACCACCGCCGACGAGGTGCTCGGGCGCAAGAGCGCCGATCTCTTCTCGGAAGAGATCGCCAAGCGCTTCGAGGAAAGCGATCGTCATGTGCTGGAGACCGGCGAGATGTCCGTCTCCCGCCAGCGGCAGATCTCCCGCGACGGCATCGAGCGCGATATTGTCAGCCGCAAGCACCGCATCGGCAAGCCGGGCCGCTATTTCCTGGTGTCGACAATGCAGGATCTGCCGCGCGACGGCGCCGATCTCGACGAGTTCGGCCGGGCATCGGCGATCACCACCTCAAGCAATCAAAGCTATCGCCGCGCCTATGTGCCGGTGCCGAGTGCCGTCGAGCGCCGCGAGCCGGCGGCAATGGAAGCGATCGTTCCGGAGAATTTCTCCGGCCGCAAGGTCCTCGTCGTCACGGCCGACCTTGCCGCCGAGACCGCCGCGCTGCGGACGCTGTCGAAATACGGTTTCGAATCCTGCTCGGTGCGCGGCGAGGACGAGGAGGAGCGGTTCCTGGAAATCGCCACTTCCTCCGGCATCTCGCTCGATCTCTTGATCATCGACAACCAGATGGGCATGCGCTGCCTCGAGCTTGCCGAGCAATACGGGATCCCGGCGCTTGTTATGGACGGTTTCCAGATCGCCAACGAACTCACCTTCCAGATCGCCCGCCATTTCAACCGCAACAGCCGCAATGGCGGCGCCGCTGCGGATTCGGATTGGGAAATCAGCATTTCCGACGATGTCGTCGGCCTGCAGGTTCTCGTCGCCGAAGACAATGATATCAACCAGATCGTTTTCTCGCAGATCCTCGAGGGCCTTGGTTATCGCCATATGATCGCGGCGACCGGCGATGAGGCCGTGCGGCTGTGGGCCGAGCACCGGCCCGAGATCGTGCTGATGGATATTTCGCTGCCGGGCTTCAACGGCTTCGAGGCGGCCCGGCTCATCCGGCAGATGGAGGAAACCGGCGGCGCAAGCCGCACCCCGATCATCGGCGTGCTCACTCAGGCCTTCGAACGAGACCGCGCCGAATGCGTCAAAGCAGGCATGGACGATGTCATCATGAAACCCGTCAGCCCCGATATGCTCGAGGCCATCTTCCAGAGGCATCTGATGGATGAGGCCATGCGGGCGCGAGGCTGATGCATATCATCAGGATATGTGCAGCGGTTCCGAGCTGACGGCTTAAAACCATGAACTTTAGCCGGGGCCACCCGTCAACTCCCGGAATCTGGGGTGGTTCTAGGAGCAATGCCTGCTGATTTACTATCAAATTGTTAAGACATACCGGTCATTCTTTGCCTGGCGCGGGAAAGCTCGGGTGGATGATGAAATCGGCGGACTTAGCTTTCTTGACCGTCGGTCAGAATGAGCTTCAGGCGATGGCCTATACCGATCCGCTGACCGGATTGGGAAACCGCAATCGCATGCGGGACAAGGTGTTGCAGATCTCTTCCGAGCGCGCCAGCGACCCGGCCCCCTTCACCATCGGCATCGCCAATCTCGACAGTTTCAAACCGATCAACGATCTTTTCGGCTCGGCCGCCGGCGATGAAATCCTTTGCCAGGTCGCCCATCGCCTCCGGGCCTGCATTCCCGATGGCGCGCTGGTCACCCGCCATGATGGAGATGAATTCGCCTTCGTGCTGCCGCTGATTTTCGAGCGGGCGAGTGCCGAGAAATTCGGCCAGATGATCCGCGAGGTGTTGTCGGCCCCCTATGATCTCGGCGACCGCAACGTCCGTCTCTCCGCCTCGCTCGGCTTTGCCATCTATCCCTTTGCCGGAGAAGATTGCGAGGAACTGCTGAAGAGTGCGGAAACCGCGCTTTACCGTTCCAAGCGCCGCGGCCGCGGCCAGGTCACCGTCTATTCGCGCGAGATCGCCCAGGAAATGAAGCGGGCGACGCAGCTGGAGCAGGCGCTCAGAAACGCCATCATCTCCGACGCGATCGACGTGCATTTCCAGCCGATCGTCTCGCTCTCCAACAACCAGGTCGTCGGCTTCGAGGCGCTCGCCCGCTGGAACGATCCGGATCTCGGCTTTGTCTCGCCCGGCGTCTTTGTGCCGCTCGCCGAAGAGCGTGGCTTCATCGACGCGTTGTCGGAGGCACTGCTGCGCAAGGCTGCTGAAGCCGCCCTTTCCTGGCCGCGCGAACTCTTCCTGTCGTTCAATCTCTCCTCGGCCCAGCTGATGGATCCGGGCACCAGCGGCAGCATCCTGTCGATCCTCGGCCGCGTCGGCTTTGATCCGCATCGCCTGGAGCTGGAAATCACCGAGACCGCGGTGATGAGTTCGGCCGATACCGCCCACCGCATCATTGCCGATCTGCGCGCCGCCGGCGTGCGTATTTCGCTCGACGATTTCGGCACCGGCCAATCGAGCCTCGGGCGCCTGCGCGACTTCATCTTCGACAAGATCAAGATCGACCGCGCCTTCGTCTCCCGCATCAACTCCGACCGCGCCTCCGAACATATCATCAAGGCGATCCTGACCATGTGCGACGGCCTGGAGCTGGAAGTCGTGGCGGAGGGCATCGAGGATTATGCCGAGGCAGTAAAGCTGCGCACGCTCGGCTGCGGCATGGGCCAGGGCTATCACTTCGGCCGCCCGGCGGACGGGATCGCCACGCTGCGCTTTCTGCACGAGAATTACTACGATCCGGCCACGGTGGAGCGTGTCAGCGCTAGAGCATGACGCCGAAACGTGCGCGCGGTTTTCGCGCGACATCATGCTCTAACGAACGACCCAGCAAAAAGTGATGGCGCCCCTAGGAGCGCCATCGCCTACGCTATACTACCGCGCGCGCGGTTTATCTGGCTCCAGCTTCCAACGCCAATTTACTTAGGCGTTGTCGAGCCGGTTGCCGTGGTATCGGTGCCGGTCGCAGCCGGGGCCTTTTCGGCCGACTGCATGGCCAGCGTCTTGAACTCAGGTGCGGCCTTCAGCGATTCAGCCGTTTCGCTTGTCGTCAGCTTGACGCTGCCGTCCTGGGTATTCTGGGCGACGGTGATCTTTTCCATCGGGACAGCGACATTCTTTTCGCCGATACCGAGGAAGCCGCCGACGCCGACGATTGCAGCAACAAAGCCACCATCCTTCTTGAGGATCAGGTCATTGACGCTGCCGATGCTTTCATTGTTGCCGTTATAGACGGACTGGCCGATATAGGTGTTGGCGCTGACCTGGTCCGGAGCCTGCTCCGTGATATAACCGGCCTGAGCCGTATCTGCTGTCGGTGCTGCGGCCGGTGCCTGTGCGGCATCGCCTGCGGGCTTGGTGACATCAGGGGTGATGGGCGGCTTCGGTGCTGCCGGATCGGCGGGAGCCGCCTGGGTCGTAGCGGCTGGATCGGCCGGCTTCGGGGCTGTCTGCGAGAATGCCGCCGGTGCGAAAGCCGTGGCAAACAGTGCGCCAGCGGCAACGGTCGTCAAGAGTTTGCGTGTCATTTCGAACCTACTTTCATTTCCCTAGTGTGGTCTTGACCCGGCAATATCGTCTCATTGCCGCGCCGGTTCGAAAGGAAAATGACTGGTGCGCCGATTGGTTCCGGTTGAAAACACGGAAAATTTCTCGATTCTCACGGAACATTTATCAAGGTGCGGCAACCGAAACGAGAAAAGGCGCTCCAGTCCGGAGCGCCCCTCGCAGGCAAAATTCACATCGCCATTTTCAGATCACATAGACCGGATCGAACACGCCTTTGACGTCGATGCCGAGTTCCAGCAGCGCGCCGGCGCTCGGCTGCGCCGAACGGGCATCCTCGTCGAGGCCCTCCCAGGCGGTCGTCACTGCCAGCCGGTCGGCATTGACGCCGATGAAGGCGGGGCAGGAGGGCTGGACGGCGGGAACCTTGTAGCGCGAGATGCGCAGGCCATCGGGATTGTATCGGTCGACGACGCCGGCGCCCCAGCGCGAATTCCAGATGTAACCATCGGCATCGACCACCGAGCCGTCGATGTCGCCGGGCTCGTTGGCGCTGTCGACCAGCACGATCGGCTCGCCGGAGGGCAGGCCGGTGTGCGGATCGACCATGACGCGCATCAGCCGGTTGAGGCGGGAATCCGTGTAATAGCCGATGGTGCCGTCGGGCGAGAAGCAGATCGAATTCGGGATGCTGATGCCGTTGAAGATCTTCGTCACCTTGCCGTGAGCGACATGATAGATGGCGCCGGCCTGGTTTTCCGCCCGCTTGCTCATCGTGCCGATCCACAGCGCACCGGAAGGATGGGTGCGGCCGTCGTTCGAACGGTTTTCCGGCCGGTCGTTTTCGAGCGCGGCGTAGAAGGTGAGGTTGCCGCTCGCCACATCGCGGACGAAAAGCCCTTCTTCCGTTGCGATCAGCTGCCGTTTGGCGTCGATGCGGGCAAGTACGCTCGCCATGGCGGGCAGGGGATGCACCTTCTTCGCGCCCGTCGAAAGATTGAGCTCGTGCAGTTCCTTGCCGAGGATGTTGAACCACCAGACGGTATTGCTGTCCGGATCATAGGTCGGGCCTTCGCCGAGAACGGAATTGGTGTTGCAAAGGGTCTTGCCCTCGAACTCGTAGATGTCGGTCATACGTTCACGCTCCCAGTGGCTGCATCATAGGCGTAAATGGTCGCCTTGGCGCGCTCGGCAACCTCTGATGCGGTCATTCCCGGCTTGTAGAGACTGGTGCCGAGACCGAAGGCGAAGATGCCGGCCTTGGTATAATCGCCGAAATTCTTGTCGGACACGCCGCCGACGGCGGCAATCGTCAGTTCCGGCGGCAGGATCGCCCGGATCGCCGTGATTCCGGAAGGGCCAAGCACGCTCGCGGGAAAGAATTTGAGACCGGTGGCGCCGGCGCGCGCTGCCGCGAGCGCCTCGGTCGGCGTGAAGACGCCGGGCATCGTCACCATGCCGTATCCGCGCGCCCGGATGATCACCT
Source organism: Rhizobium leguminosarum bv. trifolii WSM2297 (assembly GCF_000271845.1). Next base: position 4,547,291 of record NZ_JH719395.1, read on the forward strand.
CCGGCTCGACATTCGGCGTGACGAGCAGCGTGCCGCCGGCGGCGTTCAGGCTGTCGACCGCCTCGACCGTCAGCACCGTTCCGGCGCCGATCAGCACCTCGGCCGGCGCCATCTTGGCGGCGATCTCGATGGATTTGAACGGCTCCGGCGAATTGAGCGGGATCTCGATTGCCGTCAGGCCATTGTCGATCAAGGCGCCGACCACGCTTTCGGTCTCGTCGGGTCGGATGCCGCGCAGGATGGCGATCAGCGGGCGTTTCATGTCGGGGAAGGGGATACGGTTCATCATGTCGGCTTTCTCAATTCGGCCAGATGGCTTCGGCGGCGGCCGAAAGCCCGCGGCGCACGGCGGCGTCGGCATCTATGGCGGTGAAGGTCAGGGAGAGGGTTTTGAAGGCCTGTTCGTAGAGCGCCTGCAGGCGCCCGGAAGCGACCAGCGTGATGCCCGAGTTGGCTGCATCCTGCAGCGCGCCGGCGATTTCGAGGCCGATCAGCGTGCCGGAGAGCCGGGCCTGCGCTGATGCGGCCGAGATCCCGTGCAGGAGCTGGCCCGAGCGGGCGGTAAAGAGCAGGTTGGAAGCAAGCGCGGGGCGCGCGAAAGCCGCCGAGACCGCCGCCTCGAAGGTCGCTGCATCGGCCGGCTGCTCCTCGGCGTCGACAACGGCATGCGAAAGGATCGTGTGTTTGCTGATGACGTCGAAAAGCTCGCCGGTCATGAAGGTTGAAAAGCCGGTGACCTTGCCGTCGCTGACATGCACCCATTTCGAATGCGTCCCGGGCATGCAGACCGCCTGCGCGCCCGCGCTTGCGCCGCCGAGCGCGCCGAGAAGCTGGGTCTCCTCGCCGCGCATGACGTCGGGTGTCGACGTATCCCGCTGGGCAAGCCCCGGCAGGATGCGGATGTCGCGGCTTTCGCCGGGCACGGAGACCGCCGCAGTCAGGATCGAGGCGAGCGGGGCCGGCACGTCGATATAACCGGCCTCCACCCAGCCCTGCCGTGCGCCGGCCATGCCGCAGACGATCACCGGCAGGTTTTCCGGCGCCTCGACGGCGGCGAGATGGCCTGAAAGCACGGCGGAAAAGCCGGTCTTTGCAGCACTCGTCATGCCTTCGCCGCTGCGGCGCTCGGCAAGGACGCTGCCGTCCCTGCCGATCAGCCAGAGCCGAAAGCTGCTGGTGCCCCAGTCCACCGCGACATAAGCGGGATTAACCATTACAGAATGCCTCCATCGACAATCAGGGACTGGGCGGTCATTCCAGCCGCGCAGTCGGATGCAAGAAACAGGCAAGGACCGACGATCGCGTCGGGCTTGAGCGCGACCTTCAGGCACTGCTGCTCGACCGAGCGCGCGATGCTCTCATCGGTCAGCCAGAGCTGCATCTGCCGGTCGGTGAGGACCATGCCGGGCAGAATGCAGTTGACGCGGATATTCTCCGGCCCGAGCCTGCCCGCCATGCTCTTCGTCAGTCCGACGACCGCAGCCTTCGCCGCCGCATAGGAGGGAAAACCGCCCATGTTCAGTTTGAAGGCGATCGACGACATATTGATGATTGCCCCGCCGCCGGCCGCCCGCATCGATGGCGCTGCTGCCTGGGAGGTGAAGAACACATGCCGCAGATTGACCGCCTGGTTGTTGTCCCAATAGGCCTCGGTCACCGCGTCGAAATCATGACGGTCGTCCCAGGCGGCATTGTTGACCAGCACCCGGATCGGCCCTGAACTGGCAACCACGGTATCGACGGTCTGCCGGATCGCCTCGATATCGCGCAGGTCGGCATGGTGAAAGGAAACCGGATGGAGTGTCTCGCGCGACAGGTTTTCGGCGAGCGCGCGGCCCGTGGCCTCGGCGATATCAATGAAGGAGACCTTGGCGCCCTGGCGCGCGAAACCTTCGACGATCGAAGCACCGATGCCCGATCCGCCACCGGTCACCAGCACGGTTCGGTCTTTGAACTCCGGAAATTGTGCTGGCATCGCCGTCGCCCCATGAATTCCGCAATGTTCCATTATTTGGAACTATATTTGACTATATGGAATTATCGAATTATGCTGGCCTTGCTGTCAAGGGCGGACGAGACGATGACTTCAAATAGCGATGGCATGACGCAGACCCGCGAGACCGGCACGCTCGGCAAACTGATGGGCCTGCTCGATCTCGTCACCCATGCCGACGCCCCGCTGCGTTTCACCGATATCCTGACCCTTGCCGGCCAGCCGCGCGGCACCTTGCATCGCCAGCTCAGCCATCTGGTGGAGGAAGGGCTGCTTGAGCTTGATGGCGACGGCCGTTATGCGCCGGGCCTGCGCCTGCTCGAATTTGCCGCGCGCAGCTGGGCGCGCAACGAATTCCGCCTGATTGCCGAGCCGCACCTTGCCAATCTGCAGCAGGCGACCGGCGAAACGGTGCATCTTGGTGTTTTGAGGGGGCAGTCGATCATCTATCTCGACAAGGTCGACGGACGCCAGCCGGTGCGCATGTATTCGCAGATCGGCAATGCCTCGCCCTGTTACTGCACCGGCGTCGGCAAGGCCGCGCTTTCGCTGCTTCCGGCTGATCTCCTCGCCGATCTTCTCGCCGGCCTGAGCTTTGTCAGATTTACCGCCTCGACCCATCTCTCGGCCGACTCGCTGCTTGCCGAAATCCGCGAGATCACTGACCAGGGCTATGCCTTCGACCGCGAGGAGCATGAGGCCGGCATCAGCTGTGTCGCCGCCCCTCTATGGTCGCAGGATCGGACCTTTATCGGCGGCATCTCGATCACCGGCCCGGCCTACCGTCTGTCGATGGAACTTCTCAGCCAATGGGCCGTTCCAGTTCAGCTGGCAGCTGGGAGGATCATGGAAGACATGCGCATTCGGCTCGGCCCGCGCCGCTAAATGCGATCGGAGAGATTGAGATTTGCCGGCGAATCACGACAACTACAGATAGTCCGCGAAATCGATAACCACTCACCGGCCGAACGCTGCACGCCGAGGCCGTTTCCATGTGATCCAGTCACGATCGTCATTCCCCGTTGCAATCGAGCCGGCCACAGTGCCGAAGATGAAGAAATGTGATGGCACCCTTGTCGCAAACATCCCCGGAAGACGACGACTATATCAATGAAATAGCCGGTCTGAAGACCCAGTTCGATATTTTCCGGTTCCTGAAACGCGTGACGGAAGCCTATCGCAGCCGTGCCTTCATGGTGCTCAATCTGCCGCCGGTCACGTCGCTGGATATCCAGGGCAGCACCGTCATCACCAGCTGGCCGGCCGAGCTTCTGGCGCTCTACGATCAGGAGAGTCTGCTGGTGAACAGCCCGGTTCTGAGGCGCCTGAGAACATCGGCGCGGCCGTTCTTTTACGACATGACGCGCGAGAACTGGTCACGCGACGACGGCAAGTCCGTCCTCGTCACCGCGCTGTTCGAACGTTTCCGGATGATGCGCGGCGCCTATTTTCCGACGCATGAGCCATCCGGCCTACGCGGCGCCATTTCTTTCGCCGGCGACCGCGAGACTTTCAGCCCGGCCGAGATGCGGGAGCTCTGCTACATCGCCATCCATGTCTATGACAGGCTGGCTGAGATCCGCAATCTCGATACGCGCATCACGGACACGCTGACCGATCGGGAAATCGATTGCCTCAATTGGACGGCAGCCGGCAAGACCAGTGCGGAAATCGCCGAAATCCTCACCCTCTCCGAGCACACGGTCAATCATTACCTGAACCGTGCCACCAAGAAGCTCGATACGGTCAACCGCACCCAGGCGGTGGCCAAGGCGCTGCGGATCGGCCTGATCAAATAAGGTGCAAAAGGCACGGCGGTTTTTCGCCGGACGCCCAGCGCGTGGGCATATGCTGGCCGTTGGGGCCGTCCTCATGCCGCGTTCGCGCCATTTGCGCCGAATTTCCGTCTGGCACGCTTTCTGCATCTCTTTTTCCAGAGGCCCAGAGGGGACTTGGACCAGCGCCAGGAAATGGCGCGGCCGGCATACCGCTGCCCGACGCCGATGCCGCTTTTTCAGCAGGCCTTCGGTGTCGGCGGTGGTTGTTGCGTTTTGGCACCGCTCATTTCGCAGCTGTTGGCGATTTGGTCTTCCCCGGTCATTTTTCGCTGGCCTTTTTGTCGGCTTGCGCTAGTTCGCCCCGGATTGCGCCGGTTCTCGGGGAGACCGTTGCGGCCATCAGGGCGAAAGCCCGGCGGACTTGATGGCCGCAACGGATCGCCCATTCTCCCCGGCGCTTTTTTGCAAGCCGGCAAATCGATTTTCCCGCTGATGATTTTGTTTGGCGAAGGCGTCCGGCTCCACTATCTCTACTGCATGATTTTAGCCTTGATCGGAATCGATCAAGGCTAAAATCATGCGGCAATTTAAGGTGCTGCAGCGTCCTTTGCGTCTTGAAAGACGCGCGCGCTGTCGTGCGAGAAGAAGCAATGAGGGTGGAATGACCGACGTCACCAAGGAACAGGTTCTCGAAACGTTGAAGACCGTGCGTGGACCGGATCTCGAGCACGATATCGTCGCGCTCGGCATGGTGTCCGACGTCTTCATCTCCGACGGCAAGGTCTATTTCTCTATCACCGTTCCGGCTGAACGCGCCAGGGAACTGGAGCCGCTGCGGCTCGCCGCCGAGCGCGTCATCAAGGAAATGCCGGGCGTCAAGGGTGCCCTTGTTACACTGACGGCAGATAAAAAGGCCGCCGCCGCTCCCGCCGCCCGTCCAGCGCCGAACCCGCCCCATGGCCATGCCGGCCACGATCACGCCGGTCATGATCACACAAGCCATGATCACAGGGGACACAACCACGGCGGCCAATCGCACGCGCCGCAGCAACAGCCGCCGCGGGCCGGCAAGATCGGCGTTCCCGGCATCGGTGCCATCATCGCCGTCGCCTCCGGCAAGGGCGGGGTCGGCAAGTCGACCACCGCCGTCAACCTGGCGCTCGGCCTGCTTGCCAACGGCCTTCGCGTCGGCATTCTCGATGCCGACATCTATGGTCCCTCGATGCCGCGGTTGTTGAAGATATCCGGCCGCCCGACCCAGATCGATGGCCGGATCATCAATCCGATGGAGAATTACGGCCTCAAGGTCATGTCGATGGGCTTCCTCGTCGACGAGGAGACGGCGATGATCTGGCGCGGTCCGATGGTTCAGTCGGCGCTCTTGCAGATGCTGCGGGAAGTCGCCTGGGGTGAACTCGACGTGCTCGTTGTCGACATGCCGCCCGGCACGGGCGACGCGCAATTGACCATGGCCCAGCAGGTGCCGCTGGCCGGTGCCGTCATCGTCTCGACGCCGCAGGACCTCGCTTTGATCGATGCCCGCAAGGGTCTCAACATGTTCCGCAAGGTCGAGGTGCCGGTGCTCGGGATCGTCGAGAATATGAGCTATTTCATCGCGCCGGATACCGGCACCCGCTACGACATCTTCGGCCATGGCGGCGCCCGCAAGGAGGCCGAACGCATCGGCGTGCCCTTCCTCGGCGAAGTGCCGCTGACGATGAATATCCGCGAGACTTCCGACGCCGGCACGCCGCTCGTCGCCTCCGAGCCGAACGGCGTCGTCGCCGGCATCTATCGCGGCATCGCCGCCAAGGTCTGGGAACAGGTCGGCGGCCAGCCCCTGCGTCCTGCCCCGGCGATCGTCTTCGAATAGGTCTGCCACGGCGTGCAGTTCCGAGCCACACTCTTGGCGGCCGAATCGCGACCGCCAGTACCCCAAATTGTGGGGGAAACGTGGTGAAAAGCCGCGGTTCACGGAAGATGTCTTGATTATTTCACGGCTTTGCTGCATATGCCGCGGCGCCATGATGGCGTTTGCTGCAGATGCTCAATGACGGCCGCTCTTGTTTGGAAGATCTCGGCCCGCCTGCAAGTTCGGAGTTGTCTTGTCGATCGAAGGATTGGTCGCTGCGATGCGGTGGAGCACAATGTGCATGCCGGCCTTCGAGGTTGGATGCAGCCGGAGTTGTATGAACTTTTTTGATCCGCTTCCGCCGGGACCTGGGACGAGCGACCCTCGCATTGCCGCGCTGGCCGTCGCATGGAAAGGCTGCCGGTGATCACCGCTTACTGTTCCAATTGCAGATCGGTCGAGATCCGCGATCTGACGCATCCCGCATCCTTCCCTGAGGATGTCGTATGGATCGACATGATCGAGCCGAGCCGCGACGAGGAGCTCTATGTCGAGAAGGTTCTCGGCATCGAGGTTCCGACCCGGGACGACCTCAAGGATATCGAGCCCTCCGCCCGTCTCTATGTCGAAAACGACGCCGTTTTCATGACCGCTTCGCTCCTCTGGAAGGCCGATACCGACGCACCGACGCTGACCGATGTCGCCTTCATCCTGGCCGGCAACCGGCTGGTCACCATCCGCTACGCCCATCCCAAATCCTTTGCGCTGTTCATCGCCGCCCTTCACCGGCTGCCGGAAAACTGGCGCAGCGGTGCTGCCCTTCTCGCCAAGCTGCTGGAGACGATCGTCGACCGCACCGCCGAGATCCTCGAGGTCTCCGTCTCGCGCATCGACATCTTGTCGATGCATGTCTTCGGCGACCGGGCGAAGAAGACGCGCAAGCCCTCGAACTACCTCGAGGAGAAGCTGCGCGATATTGCCGGCTATCATCGGACGATCAGCAAGGTGCGCGACAGCCTCGGGTCGCTGTCCCGCCTGCTGACCTTCTTTCACACGATCCCGGCAGTGCAGCAGGACCGCGAGACGAAGGAACTCTGCCGCACGCTGTCGCGCGATATCCAGTCGCTGTCGGAGCATGCCGCCTTCGTTGCAGGCAACATCACCTTCCTGCTTGACGCTTCGCTCGGTCTGATCAACATCGAGCAGAATTCGATCATCAAGATCTTTTCGATCGCCTCGGTGGTGTTCTTGCCGCCGACATTGGTCGCCTCCATCTATGGTATGAATTTTCAGGTCATGCCGGAGCTTGCCTGGGCCGCGGGTTATCCCTATTCGCTGGCCCTGATGGTGATATCCGCCGTCATCCCCTTTTTCTTTTTCCGCTGGAAAGGCTGGCTCTGAGGAGCCTGTTGCAACTTCATGTCCGAAGCGAGCCATCCGAACGAATCCCAGATGACGCCGAAAAAGCTGTTCTATCTTGCGCTCGGTTCCGTCGGCGTCGTCTACGGCGATATCGGCACCAGTCCGCTCTACGCTTTTCGCGAGGCGCTGAAGCCCGTCGCCCATGACGGCGTCACCCGTTTCGAGGTCATCAGCCTGATCTCGCTGATGATCTGGGCGCTGACCATCATCGTCACCATCAAATATGTGCTGTTTTTGCTGCGCGCCGACAATGAGGGCGAGGGCGGCACGCTGTCGCTGCTCGCTCTTCTGATGAAGACCGCCAACGGCCATACCGCCATACTCATGCTGCTCGGCCTGATGGGCGCTGCGCTCTTCCTCGGCGATGCGATGATCACGCCGGCGCTGTCGGTGCTTTCCGCCGTTGAGGGCCTGAAGCTCGTCACCCCGAGGCTTTCGGAATATATCGTGCCGATTTCGGTGGTGATCCTGGCGCTGCTCTTCGTCGTGCAATCGCGCGGCACCGGCGCCGTTGCGAGATTTTTCGGCCCGATCACCGCCGTCTGGTTTCTCGTCATGGCTGCCGCCGGCATTTCGCATATCTCGGATGATTACGGCATCCTTGCCGCCTTCAATCCCTATTACGCCGTCAGCTTCCTGCTGCATGAGGGCTTTTACGGCGTCGTCGTGCTCGGCGCCGTTTTCCTGACGGTGACGGGTGCCGAAGCGCTCTATGCCGATCTCGGCCATTTCGGTCGGCGTCCGATCCAGTGGGCCTGGTTCCTGCTGGTTTTCCCGGCGCTGACGCTGAACTATCTCGGACAGGGCGCTCTCGTCCTCGGCAATCCCTCGACGATGTCCGATCCCTTCTATCTTATGTATCCGAAATGGGCGCTGCTGCCGGTCGTCATCCTGGCGACTGCCGCGACGATCATCGCCAGCCAGGCCGTCATCACAGGCGCTTTCTCGATGGTGCGCCAGGGCATCAACCTCGGCTTCCTGCCGCGCATGGAAATCCTCTTCACCTCGGAAACCAATACCGGGCAGATCTTCGTTCCCTCGGTCAATGCCGTGCTGTTCATCGGCGTCATCTTCCTGGTCCTGAGTTTCAAGACGTCGGACGCGCTGGCGACCGCCTATGGCATTTCCGTCACCGGTGCCATGGTCGTCACCTCGATCATGGCCTTCGAATTCGTTCGCGCCCGCTGGAACTGGTCGCTGCCGGTTGCGGTGATCGCGCTCGCGCCGTTGGTCGTGCTCGAACTGATCTTCCTCGGCGCGAACCTGTTGAAGATCCACGACGGCGGCTACATCCCGATCCTGATCGCCACCGCCTTTACCGTCATCATGTGGACCTGGCGCCGCGGCACCGCGATCCTGATGGAAAAGACCCGCCATACCGATATTCCGCTCCCCTCCTTCGTCAGCTCGATCGAGCGCAAGAGCGAACATTCGCCGGCCCAGGTTCCGGGCACCGCGATCTTCCTGACCAGCGACCCGGAATCGGCCCCGGCCGCCCTGCTGCACAATCTCAAGCACAACCACGTGCTCCACGACCGCAACGTCATCCTGACGATCCGCACCGTCAACAAGCCGCGCGTCCCGAGCCAGGACCGCTACAAGGTCGAGCAGATTTCCGAGCGCTTCTCCCGCGTCGAACTGCTGTTCGGCTTCATGGAATCGCAAAATGTCTCGCAGGCCCTGGCGACCCTGCGCAAGACCGGGCTGAAGTTCGACATCATGTCGACCTCCTTCTATCTCGGCCGCCGCAAGCTGGTGCCGGACGCCAAGTCGGGCATGCCCTATTGGCAGGACCGGCTCTACATCGCGCTTGCCAACGCCGCCGCCAATCCGTCGGACTACTTCCGCCTGCCGGCCAACCGCGTGGTGGAACTGGGGTCGCACGTTATTATTTGATGGGTGGGATGACATTGCTGACGTGGGTGCCGCGCTTTGAATGGCCCCTCCGCCACCTCGTCCTCCGTCATGCTCGGCCTTGAGCCGAGCATCCACACGGCATCCACCAGTAACTGTGGCATGGGTCCTCGGCTCAAGGCCGAGGACGACGGAGATTGGGGATGCGTTCCTGCCGAACTCGCCTTACGGAGCCACATCAATAGATATGGGGTCATGAAGAGCGCAGCGGCTCCGGATGGCCGAAACTGTCAGCCACATTAGAACATGCAAAACTTCGCATGGTCACATTCCGGCACGCCCCGTTAACCGGACGTCAAGGTTAATGCGGGATTTATTATGGAATGTTCCCGCGTTCCATGCCCGGAGTTGGTGTTGCGTCGAAAGAGCTCTCCCCGTAGCAAGCTGCGTCTTCTTCCCGAGAATTGGGTGTCGCCCGCAATCTTCGGGCTCGCCGGCTGGCTGATCTTCCCGAGTGTTGCATCTCATGCCGATCTCGCCGCCATGCTCGCCGGTCTCGACCGGGAGGGGCAGAACTGGCGCATGGTGCTGACCAATTCGCCGGCCGGCTCGATCCATCAAGCCGAACTTGCCTTCGCCGATCCGGCGGTGACGGGTTCGATCTCCTCAGGCGCCGGCATGGTGCTTCCCGATGGCCGCAAGGTTGCCTTTAACGCCAAGGATAAGGGCCACGAAGACACGCCCGACGAGGATCGCGTCAACCGCGGCACCAAGAAAGGCCGCGTCGTCGCCGTTGAGAGGATGCAGCCGCCGAAGGATTTTTCCGCGGGCTCGATCCTTGAGCGCACCAGGATGCTCTTCACCCCGAACTTCGATCTCAAGGACAGGTCGGCTTTCGTCAAGCCAAAGATCCAGGGCAAGGAAATCGAGATCGCCACTTCTTTCTATAAGAAGCAGCCAGTGGTGACCGATAATGGCGTGCCGGCGATGCTCGCAAGCCTCGTTACCAACGACAAGGCTGATGTGCTGGCCACCGCCTATGGGCCGGCCGCACCCGACTATTCCCGCCAGTCGCCCTTTGATTCGATTCTGACCGATCAGGACAGCGGCCGCTTCGTTCCGGAGATCGGTCCGCACGACCATGCCTGGGCCGCTAGCATATTGTCGCCGAGCGTCTTTTCCGCCCGCGAACAGCAATGCCTTGCCTCGGGCATCTATTTCGAAGCGCGGGGAGAATCGGTGAAGGGTCAGGCGGCCGTTGCCCAGGTCATCCTCAACCGCGTCCGTAACCCTTCCTATCCGAAATCCATCTGCGGCGTCGTCTACCAGAACGAGGATTGGCGCAATCGCTGCCAGTTTTCCTTCGCCTGCGACAGCATCAAGGACAGGGTGAACTCGGAATATCACTGGCGGATGGCCCGCGATGTGGCGATGGCGGTGACATCAGGCAAGATCTGGCTGCCGCAGGTGGGCTCGGCGACGCATTACCATGCCGTCTATGTCAGGCCCAAATGGGCAAAGACTATGGAAAAGGTCGGCCGCATCGGTCTTCACGTCTTCTATCGCACCTATGGCGGCGGCTGGAGCTGAGATAAATCGCCGGCGCAAGCCGATTTCCGTGGCTTAAAAGCGGATTCTTTCCATCGAATTTAAGAGATCGACCCAAAATCGACTTATCTCTTTGATTCGACGAAATTATTTTCTGGCTGGACAGAAGCTGTCTACGCCTTGACTATACCAATCCCTAAAACTATGTTGCGCGCGACTTCAGAACGGGCCGGAAGGGTCTCAACCTTCGCGTCCGGGGTCCGAATGACCGGGGTAGCGGGAGTGCGGGCGACGGGCAGGCGAGGAGAGATCCATGGCGGATGACCGCGAGGAAAGTCTTGAGAAGCGCCGTGCGCAACTGGAAGCGAAACTCGCGACCAAGCGCGCTGAGGCGGGAGTGGAACATGCAAGCGAGGCCCAAGCCGAGGTAAGCCGCAAAGGTTATGCCCAGGCGATGAAGCTTTCCAGCGAGTTCATTGCCGCGATCATCGTCGGTGCCGTTCTTGGCTATGTTCTCGACCGTTTTGTTGGCACGGCGCCTTGGGGGATGATTGTTCTTCTGCTTCTCGGATTCTGTGCCGGCGTTCTGAACGTGCTGCGTTCTGCGGGGGTGGTGGCCCATCCCCTGGACGATAAGGACGACAAGAAATAAGGACCGGTTCCCGGTCCAGTGCAATGACCCCGCGTCCTGCGGGCCAAAGAGAGAGAACAAGCGGTGTCCAACGATCCGACTCATCAGTTCCAGATCTTCAAGATTGTGCCGATCGAAATCGGCGGAATTGATTTTTCGTTCACCAACGCATCGCTCTTCATGGCCGCTTCGGCCGCCGTGGCTGTAGGCTTCCTCTATTTCGCCACCTCGAACCGCGCCATCGTGCCGGGTCGTTCGCAGTCGGTCGCGGAAATGTCCTATGAATTCATCGCCAACATGCTGAAGGAAGGCGCCGGCAAGCAGGGAATGAAATTCTTCCCGCTGGTCTTCTCGCTCTTCATGTTCGTGCTGACGGCGAACCTGCTCGGCATGTTCCCGTATTTCTTCACGATTACCAGCCAGATCATCGTCACCTTCGCGCTGGCGATCCTCGTCATCGGCACGGTTCTCGTCTACGGCTTCTATAAGCACGGTTTCCATTTTCTAAATGTTTTCGTGCCCTCGGGCGTGCCGGGCATATTGCTGCCGCTGGTCGTCTCGATCGAAATCATTTCCTTCCTGTCCCGTCCGATTTCGCTCTCGGTTCGTCTTTTCGCCAACATGCTCGCCGGTCACATCACGCTGAAGGTGTTCGCAGGCTTCGTCGCCTCGCTTGGAGCCCTCGGTGCAGTCGGTGTCGGCGGCGCAGTTCTTCCCCTCATCATGACCGTCGCCCTGACCGGTCTCGAGTTCCTCGTCGCCTTCCTTCAGGCTTACGTCTTTGCGGTGCTGACTTGCATGTACCTCAACGACGCAATCCATCCGGGCGGGCACTAAGGATAACGACAACGACGTCTCCAGGGCGTCAGTCATTCGCCGCAACAACCATTTCAAAGGAGTTCAACATGGAAGCGGAAGCAGCAAAGTACATCGGTGCAGGCCTGGCTTGCTTTGGTATGGCCGGTACGGCTCTCGGCCTCGGCAATATCTTCGGCAGCTACCTCTCCGGCGCACTGCGCAATCCGTCTGCCGCTGACAGCCAGTTCGGCCGTCTGGTATTCGGCTTCGCCGTTACGGAAGCTCTGGGCATCTTCTCGCTGCTCGTCGCTCTCCTCCTCCTCTTCGCCGTCTGATATCGGCGAATAGATGGATCACGGCCTGCCACCGCAAGCCGTGATCCTTTGCATTTGCAGTCCACCTGGAGGTGAGAATGTTTTTTGTGACCCCGGCTTACGCTGAAGAAGCACCGGCGGCAGCGACGGGTACGGATGCGCATGCCGCTCCGGCCGCAGGCGAGGTCCATACCGAGACCGGTGTTGCCGAAGGCGAACACGCGCGCGGCCCGTTCCCGCCTTTCGATTCGACGACCTACGCATCCCAGCTGCTCTGGCTGGTGATCACGTTCGGCGTCTTCTATTTGCTCATGCAAAAGGTCATCGCGCCGCGCATCGGGGCCATCCTCGATCAGCGTCATACGCGTATTTCCCAGGATCTGGAAGAAGCAGGCCGCCTGAAGGCGGAAGCCGACGCCGCCGTCCAGACCTATGAAGGTGAACTGGCCGCTGCCCGCGCCAAGTCCAACGCGATCGGCGCCGCCGCACGCGATGCCGCCAAGGCCAAGGCCGAAGAGGATCGCCGCGCTGTCGAGGCGAGCCTGTCTGAAAAGATCAAGGCTGCCGAGCTGCGCATCGGCGAAATCAAGGCCAAAGCCTTTGCCGACGTCGGCACCATTGCCGAGGAAACCGCGGCTGCCGTGGTCGATCAGCTGATCGGCGGCACCGTCGCCCAGGCCGATGTCGCCGCCGCCGTCGCGGCCGCCAAGAAGGAGGCTTGATCGATGGAATTTCACTTTGATGCGACTTTCTTCGCCCTTGTCGGCCTCGTCCTCTTTCTGGCGCTGGTCGTCTACCTGAAGGTTCCGGGCATGATGGCACGGTCGCTCGACGACCGCGCCGATCAGATCCGCAACGAATTGGCCGAAGCCAAGCGCCTGCGCGAGGAGGCCCAGCATCTGCTCGCCGAATACCAGCGCAAGCGCAAGGAAGCGGAAGCTGAAGCGGCCCACATCGTGGCTGCCGCCGAGCGCGAAGCCGAAATGCTGACCGCTGAGGCAAAGAAGAAGACGGAAGAATTCGTCACCAACCGCACGGCGCTTTCCGAGCAGAAGATCAAGCAGGCCGAAGCCGAGGCGATGAAGGCGGTCCGTTCCGCCGCCGTCGATCTCGCAATCGCCGCTGCAGAAACGGTGCTCGCCAAGCAAGCCGACGCCAAGGTCCAGTCCGAACTCTTCGGCAATGCCCTCGGCCAGGTCAAGACACGGCTCAACTGAGCAGTGTCGCATGGAATGGAGAAAAGGCCGGGCATGTCCCGGCCTTTTTCTTTGTGATTAGAGCCTGTCCTTTGCTCGGCCGCGTACGGCGCCTTGATCCGCCGAGTTGCCCCTCATCCGCCTGCCGGCACCTTCTCCCCGCTTGCGGGGCGAAGGGACATGCCGAAACCTTCCGTCCCCTCCACGCTGTCCATCCTGCGGCTCGCTCTCGCATTGCCCTACGCTTTCCGTCCCGCAGGAAAGAGTGGACGTGCCATTCGAAAAGGCTGCGGGGAACGGAGACGACTCGGCTTGTCCCTTCGCCCCGTTTACGGGGAGAAGCGCAACCATTAAGCGGAAGAGCTTTGCAGCGGGGTACTTTTTGCCCACGGGGTTTGGCGTTTGAGGACTGTGTTGGCGAAGATGATGAGTTTGCGGGCGCATGCGATGAGGGCCTTTCTGTGAGATTTGCCCTTCTGGACGAGGCGTTTGTAGAGCGCCATCAGCGCCCCGTTCCAGCGCTGCGAGGCCGGTAAGGCGGCATTGAACAGCGCTCTGCGCACGCGCGCCCGACCACCGGCTATATGGCGCTCGCCGTCATGTTGGCCGCTCTGGTCGTCATAAGGCGCCACGCCGGTCAGGGCGGCGATCTCCTGGCGGTCGACCTTGCCGAGTTCGGGCATCAGGATGACCAGGGTGAGCGCCGTGCGCATGCCGATACCATCGACGCTTTCGATCAGGTCCAACCTGCCGGCGAGGTCATCATGCTTGCGGATGGCGGTTTGCAGCCGGGCGAGCTCGGCCTTGCCACGCTGCTTGAGCCCGTCGATGGCTCGATCGATTTCCTTGAGGATGCGTCGATCGGTGAAACGTTCGCGACGGGTCTTCAAGCAGGCGATGTCGGCCTCGATCTGCTCGATGAACAGCAGCCATTCGCCAAAGGCTTCCAGGCGGCTGTCGGGCGGTTGGCGCGACGCCGTCGACCAGGCGGCGCATTCTGCGATCAGGGCGGCGTCGAGCCGGTCGTTCTTGGCGCGGCGCAGCTTGTAGAGGCCGAAAGCACGGACCTGGCGCGGCTGCAGCAGGATGACCTCGAGGCCTCTCTTATGCAGATATGCAATGACGCCGCGCTCATAACCGCCAGATGCTTCGATGCCAATCCGTTCGATCCCGCGCTGCTTGAGCCAGTCGGCCAACGTCTTCCAGCCTTCGGCGGTGTTGGGCACTTTCAGTCTGTCGCTCACCGGGTAGGTGGCGATGTCGAGCCACATTTTGCCGGTATCGATACCGGCGGCTTTCGTGATAATCTCAGCCATCCTTGTCGTCCCTGCCTTGCATACGAACCAGGTTGTTCCAGCAACCATTCGGGCCACGATGAGGAGCCGATCGCGATCCTGCTTCTCCCCAACCCAAAAGGTTCTGGTGGCTGCGATCCGACAATCGGCGCCTTTGGCCGGGCGGCCGCCCGGCCAAAGGCATCCCGCTTATACAACATCTCTTATGCAAGGTGGCGGCAGCCGGATGAGGGGCAGCTCGGCGATCAAGAAGCCACGGCGTGTTTCTTTTGGAGACCTATTCCGAGATCAGCTCGTCCATCTCAGGACCGTCCTCGACCTTGCGCAACAGCCGGAAACTCATCCGGTGCAGGGGGCAGGGGCCGTGTTTTTCGATGCCGGCGCGGTGCTGCGCCGTGCCGTAGCCGACATGGGCGGCAAAGCCGTAATCCGGAAACACGTGATGCGCCCGGGCCATCATCCGGTCGCGTGTCACCTTGGCGACGATCGAGGCGGCGGCGATCGAGACCGAGCGGGCATCGCCCTTGACAACAGCCTGTCCCGGACAATCGAGCCCGGGCGGCACGTCAAGCCCGTCGGTCAGCACGTAGCTTGCCGGAACGGCGAGGCTGCAGATCGCGCGGCGCATGGCGTCGAGGCTCGCCTTGCGGATATCGGTCTCGTCGATGCGCGTCGAGCTGGAGGAGGCGATGGAGACCGTGGCGGTCGCCAGGATCTGCACGAACAGCTCCTCGCGCCGTTGCGCCGAAAGCTGCTTGGAATCGTTCAGACCCTCCGGAATGCGCTTCGGATCGAGGATGACGGCGGCAGCCACGACAGGTCCGGCTAGCGGCCCGCGGCCTGCCTCGTCGGCGCCGGCGACCGGCCAATGGCCGGCCTTGCGGGCTCTGAGCTCCAGCCGGAAGTCCGGCACGAGGGGAACCGCTTGGAAAAGCTCGGGAGAATCGGGTGGCGTGCGAGGTTTCATGCGGCTGAACCTCGCACGCCAACCCGATTGCCCGCAAGTCCCCGATCAGGGCGGCGGTCGGGGACCGGGTCCGGCGGATGGTGGCGGTCAGGGCCATCCGCAGGAATTGCGCTCGGGGCTCGAAAACAGGGCGGTTTTTCTGAGCAGCCGATACGCAAGCTACAAGCAATTCCAGGAAAAGTGCGAAGCGGTTTTCCGTCCGGAGTTGCGTAAAAGGCAGAAGCAATTCCAGGAAAAGTGCGAAGCGGTTTTCCGTCCGGAATTGCGTAAAAGGCAGAAGCAATTCCAGGAAAAGTGCGAAGCGCTTTTCCCAGGCAAAGCGCGAAGCGCTTTTGCCAAGAATTGCGTAGGAACAAAGGCTAAAGCAGTGACAGCTGCACGCCGCTGCCATCCGGCGGCACGAACAGATCGTCGCGCAGCGGCATGCCGCGTCGCGTCAGCCCGAAACGTCTGGCGGCCATTTCAAAGCGCCGGGCGATCTGCCAGGCATAGGGACCGGCGCCCTTCATGCGCTTGCCGAATTCGGCATCGTAATCCTTGCCGCCGCGCATCGAGCGCACCAGCGACATCACATGCCGATAGCGATCGGGATAATGCTGCAGCAGCCAGTCGCGGAAGAGTGGGCTGACTTCGAGCGGCAGTCTCAGGATGACATAGCTCGCCTCGGCGGCGCCGGCAGCCTTGGCCGATTCGAGGATGCGTTCCAGCTCGTGATCGTTCAGCGCCGGGATCAGCGGGGCGGCCATCACAGCCGTCTGGATGCCTGCTTCCGACAGCGTGTGAATGGTCTCCAGCCGGCGCGGCGGCGTGGCAGCGCGCGGCTCCATCGTCCGGGCAAGCTTGCGGTCGAGCGTGGTTACGGAGATACCGACGCGCACCAGGTTCTTTGCTGCCATCTCCTGCAGAATGTCGAGATCCCGCAGGATCATCGCCGATTTGGTGACGATCGATATCGGGTGGTTCGCCTTGTTCAAGACCTCGAGAATACCGCGCATGACGCGCCATTCCTTTTCGATCGGCTGATAGGGGTCGGTATTGGTGCCGATCGCGATCGCCCGCACCTTGTAGCCCGGCTTGGCGAGTTCCCGCTCCAGCAGTTTTGCCGCATCCGGCTTGGCGAAGAGCTTCGTCTCGAAATCGAGCCCGGCGGAAAGCCCCATATAGGCGTGCGTCGGCCGGGCGAAACAGTAGATGCAGCCATGCTCGCAGCCGCGATAGGGGTTGATCGAGCGGTCGAAGGCAATGTCAGGCGATTCGTTGCGGGTAATGGCCGTTCGCGGCTTCTCGATCTGCACGTCCGTCTTGAACGGCGGAAGCTCTTCCAGCGTGTGCCAGCCATCGTCGAAGGTCTCGCGCTGCAGCGCCTCGAACCTGCCGGTCGGGTTCAGTCCCGCCCCGCGCCCACGGCGCCGGTCGACCTCGATCCTCAGACCGGAGGACACGATCATCGCATCGGCAATATCTGCCGTATTGGCAGGCGCGAATGCGGCCTGCCCTGCCAGGGACTGCTCTCTCATCGGATTCTCCCGCGGCAAAAGCCATCGCTTCCGCCCGTTTTGATGATTAAATTCCTATCCGCAAAACAAGAACAATGCAAGAACAAAATGCGGAAAACGCCGCTGGCAAAAATTTGTGCGGCGCATTATGAATGGGCAATGTTGACGGTTGTTCTTGAATGTCAGGATCAGGAAACTGAGCTGGCCCAGACTTTATCGGTATTGGTGGCTGGCGCTGTGGAAGGCCTCGTCAGCGATGTGGTGGTGCTCGATCACGACTCGCGCGACGGCAGCTCGCGGGTCGCCGACGCCGCCGGCTGCCGCTTTTATTCGCATTGGGATATCAAGGACATCGTCCGCTCCGCCCGCGGCGAATGGCTGCTCTTCGTCGAGCCCGGCGCACGGCCCCAGGCCGGGTGGATCGATGAGATCGCCGAATATATCGCGCTGAACAAACTGCCGGCCCGCTTCACCGCTTCGCGCGGCTACCGGCGCCCGTTCTTTGAGCGCCTCGGCCGCGCCGCGCCGCCGCTAGAACTCGGTCTGCTGATGCCGAAGAACCAGGCGCTCGCCGCCGCCAAGAGCGGCATGCGCCTTGCCGAATTCGTCAAAGGCCAGAAGCCGCGCAAGCTCTCAAGCGAACTGATTCCCGCTTGGGTCGCCCGCGCTGCGCGGTAAGCAGTTTCACTCTCTGTCATGCCCAGAACTTGACCGAAGGCTGTCTGGTTGGCGCGGAGAGCTGCCCCTCACCCTAACCTGACCGGGGTCGAGCCACTGGTCTCGACCCGTTCTTCGGACCCGCAAACGGGGCGAGGGGACGTGCCAATAAGAGGTGGGTGGGAGACGGAGAGGTCGCGGCATGGTCCCTTCGCCCCGTTGTTACGGGGAGAAGGTGGCGGCAGCCGGATCAGGGGCGGGCCTCGCTGTGTAGCGCGTCACTGATCTCTCCTCCCCTCGCGAAAACATGGCGCCCAATAGGATTTCGCGCTATAATTCTCCCATGGCGCCGCCGAAGCGCCGCGCTTCGCAACGGATGGCCATGAATGCCGGTGGACGGCAGAACAGGTCGGCGACAATCTCCTCTTCTGCCGGGTTCCCGGCGAAAGGAGGTGCGTCATGCCACGCGGTAGGATCTACGGCGTACGCAATATGGTCTACGGCCTGTTGGCCGTCATATTGCCGACATTGGTGATCGCGCATCCGCATTCGGCAGCATCGCAGGCGATGCTCAGTTGCGCAGGCCGATCCGAGGTCGTCAATTTCCTCGACAGGAATTTCGCTGAAAAGCTGACAGCGGTCGGACTGGTCAACGAGAACGCCGTTATGGAGGTCTATGCCGCCAAAAGCGGCACCTGGACGCTCGTCGTCACGGATGTTCACGGCATAAGCTGCATTCTGCTGTCGGGTGACAGCTGGGAAACGATGCCGGCTCTGCCCGGCCTTGCTACATAGCGAATTCTATTTGGTCGCGCCGCGTTTCAGGTGTTCGTCCAGACGCGGCATGATCTCAACAAAATTGCACGGCGCGCTGCGGTAGTCGAGCTGCCCTTTCAAAATGCCGTCCCAGGCATCCCGGCAGGCGCCGGGCGAGCCCGGCAGCGCAAAGATGAAGGTGGCGTTGGCAACGCCTGCCGTGGCGCGTGACTGGATCGTCGCCGTGCCGATCTTATCGTAGGAAATGCGGTGGAAGACGGCGGAAAAGCCGTCCATCCGCTTTTCGAATAAGGGCTCCAGCGCCTCGGGCGTCACATCGCGGCCGGTAAAGCCGGTGCCGCCTGAGGTGATGACGACGTCGATCTCGTCCCGCTCGGTCCAGGCTTTCACCGTTGCTGCGATTTTCTCGCGATCATCGGGCACGATTGCCCGGTCGATCAGCCGGTGGCCCGCCTCGCTGATTCGCGCCGCCAGCGTGTCGCCTGACTTGTCCGTCTCCGGCGTGCGTGTATCCGAGACGGTGAGCACTGCGATGCCGACGGCGATGAAGGGTCGCTTGTCCAGACTTGCCATCACATGCCTCCCGAAACCGTTTCCGTCGCCTGGAAATACCAGTCCGGCCGCTCGCCGTGAAGAGCGGCCGCCGCCTCTTGCGCCGCCGTCATGCTCGCAAAGATCCCGAAACAGGTGGCGCCGGAACCGGACATACGGGTCAAAAGCGCCCCGCGGGACTGCAGCATCGCCGAGATCACCGCAATCTCAGGGACGATCTGGCGCGCTGGCGGCTCCAAGTCGTTACGGGCATCACCGATCACTGCCAGCCAGTCGGCACTCTCAGCAAGCCCCGGAGCCAGGTTCAAAGACGGATTGTTCTTTGTCGTCAGCCGGCGGAACACCTCGGGGGTCGAGACACCCTTCAGCGGATTGGCGAGCACCATGGCAAAAGCCGGCAGATCAGGCACCGCCTCGATCTGGTCACCGATGCCGCGGGCAATCAGCGGCCGGCTTCCAAGGCACATCGGCACGTCGGCGCCGAGCGTCAGCGCCAAGGCGGCGAGCGCCTCCACCGGCAGGCTCATGCCCCAGAGCCGCATCAGCCCGCGCAGCGTCGCGGCGGCATCGGCCGAGCCGCCGCCGATGCCGGAGGCAACCGGCAGGTTCTTTTGCAGGTGGATATGGACAGGGAAGGCGAGGGCCCCGAGCTGCTTGCGCAGCAGATCGCGCGCCCGCAGCACCAGATTGGTGCCGCCGTCGCCGGCAAGGGTTTCGCCGAAGCGGCCCGACAGCGTGAAGGCGTCGGCCTGTGCAGGCAGGAAACCCAGCCGGTCGCCGCAATCGGCGAAGGTCACCAGCATATCGAGCAGATGATAGCCATCTGCCCGCTGGCCCGTCACATGCAAAGCGAGGTTGATCTTCGCGCGCGCTTCTTCGGTAACGCCGAAAGCCTCGGCAAAGCCCTCTTCAGGCATCGCCCGTCAGGATTTCTTGTCGACCGGCGGCGGGGTGACCGGTGCCGGATCCGGCTGCTTCTTGTCGGCCGCCTTGGCATCGTCGCTGGCCGGCGGCAGGCCGTTGGCGACCTTGTCCTTGATCTTCGGGATCTCGGCGGCCTCAGGCTCGGAGGCGAGTGCCCGATTCCACTGATAGACGGCCTCGAGCTTGCGGCCGACGCGCCAATAGGCGTCACCCAGATGGTCGTTGATCGTCGCGTCGCCGGCCTTGATCTGTGCTGCCCGCTCCAGCTCGTCGACGGCATCGTCGAAGCGGTTCAGGCGGAAATAGGCCCAGCCGAGCGAATCGATGATGTAACCGTCGTCGGGACGAAGGTCGACGGCCTTCTTGATCATGCCGAGACCTTCATCGAGGTTGCGGTTCATGTCGATCCAGGAATAGCCGAGATAGTTCAGCACCTGCGGCTGGTCGGGATTGAGCTCCAGCGCCTTGCGGAAATTCGGTTCCGCCTGGTCCCACTTCTTCAGCCGCTCATAGGCGATGCCGCGCTGGAAGAAGACGCTCCAGTTGGCGCGGCCGGGAATGGGGCCGATCGCGTCGACCGCCTTGTCGTAATTGGCAGCCATCGCCTCGTAGTCCTTGGCGTCGGAGAGCACGCTGCCATAGGCGAGGTAGCTGCGGATATCCTTCGGATCGGAGGCAATCAGCGCCTGCAGATGTTTGCGCGCCTCGTCGACCTTGCCGCCCTGGGCAAGGGCAAGGCCGAGCTGCAGCTCGGAGATGCGCCGCATCGGCGAATTCTCCGGCACCTTCTTGTAGAGCGCGATAGCGCGGTCCATCTGGTTCTGCTTCTCGGCGATGCCGCCGAGCAGCACCAGCGTATCGGCGCTGTTCGGGTCGAGCGCATTGGCGGTCTGCAGGTAAAGCGAAACGATGTCCTCGGCGCCATCGCGGTTCAGCGCGCCGCCGACAGAAAACAGCACGCCGGCAGCGCCTTCTTCGGCCGTCTTGACCTGCTGCTCCTGCTTCTCGTCCTTTTCGATACTGTCGCGCAGCGCATTCAGCGGCGCGTAGTTCGGCAGCAGGTTGTCGCCGACGGAAACGGCGTCGAGCGCCTTCTGCTTATTGCCTTGTGACGCTTCGAGGCGGGCAAGCGCCATCACTGCGCGCATGAAGGTGTCGGGCGCAGTCGCACCCCCTTCCTTGTCGAGCACGGCATCGTTCAGATGCTTGCGGGCGGATTTCACGTCGCCGGTGGCGATGGCGATGGCGCCGGCATTATAATTCTGGAAGATGTCAACCCAGTCCGGCCCCTTCATCTTCTCGACCATGGCGAGCGCTTCCTTGCCGCGGCCGGCGCCGACGCGCGCCCAGGCGAGCAGCAGGTCGTTCATCATCCGATCGAGATCGTTCGGCCCCTTATATTTGAGGATGGCCTCGGCGGACTTGTAGTCGTCACGGCGCACGGCATCCATGCCGCGCACGATCGTGGTGATGCGCTCGACCGAAGGATCGCCCTTCAGGTCGTTGGCATATTTGACGCCTTCCTTGATGTCGCCGTTGAGCAGCAGTGAGATCATCAGCCGCTGGCGAATCTCCGGATTGCCGGGCTCGATCTGCAGCGCCTTCTTGTAGAGTTCGATAGCCGTTGCATAGTCATGATCGACATCGGCCGTGCGCGCCGCGAGGAAGGCGCCGGAGAAAGTGGTAACGCTATCGGCATCGAAGCTATCGGTCTTCTCCACATCGCTCGGCTTGGCCGCATCCTCGGCACTCACGCCGCCGACACCGCCCAGCGAAAGGACAGCGGCAAGCGCTGCGCTCGTAAGAAGACGGATGGCAAATCTCTGCCGCATTAGGAAACCTTTCTTCGACAGCGTCCCGACAATGGTGCCGGTCGCAAAACCAGTTGTGTTCACTGATTCATAACAGGATGGCTTTTTTGAAGCGGCGCCGCAAGAAATTCAGCCTGCGATCAAGGACGTTTGATCAATTGACGCGCTCGATGCAGAAGTCGATCACTTCCATCAGGGAGGATTTCCAGACCGTATCGGGAAGCGGCGCAAGCGCGTCCCTGGCGATCGTGCCGTAATGGATCGCCCGGCCGATCGTGTCGCTGAGCGTGCCATATTTGGTGATCAGCCCCAGCGCTTTTTCGAGATTGGCGTCGGTGCTGTTGCCGGCTTCGATCGCATCGCGCCAGAAGGCGCGCTCGTCCTCGGTGCCGCGGCGATAGGCGAGAATGACCGGCAGGGTGATCTTGCCCTCACGGAAATCGTCGCCGACATTCTTGCCGAGATCGGCCGCCTTGCCGCCGTAATCCAGCGCATCGTCGACCAGCTGGAAGGCCAGTCCGAGATTCATGCCGTAGGATTTCAGCGCGTTGCGGCCGGATTTGCCGGCCTCGGCGACGATCGGCCCGACTTCGGCGGCGGCGGCAAAGAGCGCCGCCGTCTTGGCGCGGATGACGGAAAGATAATCGTCTTCGGTCGTTTCCATGTTCTTGGCGACCGAAAGCTGCAGCACCTCGCCTTCGGCAATGATGCAGGCGGCAGATGACAGAACGTCGAGCGCATCGAGCGAGCCGACATCGACCATCATGCGGAAGGCCTGGCCAAGCAGGAAGTCGCCGACCAGCACGCTTGCCTGGTTGCCCCAGATCATCCGCGCCGTCGATTTGCCGCGGCGCAGGTCGCTTTCGTCGACGACGTCGTCATGCAGCAGCGTTGCCGTGTGCATGAACTCGACCGATGTGGCGAGCTTGACGTGGTTTTCGCCGCGGTAGTCGAACAGCGAGGCGGCGGCCAGCGTCAGCATCGGCCGCAGCCGCTTGCCGCCGGAGGAGATCAGATGGTTCGCCACTTCCGGGATCATCTGCACGTCGGAGCCGGCCTTGGACAGAATGAGCTGGTTCACCCGCTCCATATCCGCCCTGGTGAGATCGACCAATGGCTTGATGGATGCCAGTTTGTTTTTGCTTTCTTCAAGCGGTATGACCACGCCCAACGACCCGGACTCCTGTTCATTCTTTGTATCTGACAATAGAAAGGGGCGATGGACGCGGCAAGGGGTGAATTGTCGCGCAAGACGAAATTGGAAGGAAAACGACGGCAAATGCATGAACTTATCCGCGCCAACGACCCCGTTCTGCTCTCCTTTGCCGAGAGTTTGATGAAGGATGCGGGCATTCACTGCTTTATCGCCGATCAGGGCATGAGCGTGCTCGAAGGTTCACTCGGCATGCTGCCGCGCCGTCTGCTGGTGGATGAGGAGATGGCCGATCAGGCCCGCCGCATCCTGATCGACGCCGGCCTCGGCGGCGAATTGCGCGATAGGACGTGAGCAGGCGATGACCGGCGAGCCGCTCGAAACGATCGATGCCTTCCATCGCGGCGCCTTTCATCTGCTGCAGCCGAAGGGCAGGGGCCATCGCGCCGGCATGGATGCGATGCTGCTTGCCGCCCTTGTCGCCGACGATCGGCCGGTCAGGGTCGCCGATCTCGGCGCCGGCGCCGGTGCGGCCGGCCTTGCCGTCGCCTCGCGCCTGGCGAAGGCGGAGGTGGTGCTGTTCGAGCGGTCGGCTGAAATGGCTGATTATGCCCGCCGCAGCATTCTGCTGCCCGGAAACGCCGATCTTGCGGGCCGAGTCAGCGTCGTCGAGGCCGATGTGACGCTGACCGCCAAGGCGCGCAACGATGCCGGTCTCATCGATGAGAGTTTCCACCATGTCATCATGAACCCGCCCTTCAATCACGCCGGCGACCGGCGCACGCCGGACACGCTGAAGGCCGAAGCCCATGCGATGACCGATCGCTTGTTCGAAAGCTGGCTCCGCACGGCCGGCGCCATCATGATCCCGGGCGGGCAATTGTCGCTGATCGCCAGGCCCGAATCGATCGCCGAGATCATTACCGCCTGCGGCCGGCGCTTCGGCGGCATTGAAATCACCGCCATCCATCCGCGCCCCGGCGAAAACGCCGTCCGCATCCTGGTGACGGCGGTCAAGGGATCGCGGGCACGGCTGTCGCTGCGCGCACCTTTGATCATGCACGAAGAGGGGAGCCACAAGTTCTCCCCTCTCGTCGACGATTTCAACAATGGCCGGGCGGCCTATGCCAGGCTTTAGAGCGCTTCGGCTCTCGCCGGTTAGCCGGTGACGAAGTCGAGGAGCAGCTTGACGTTCAGCCCGGCAATCACCACCGCGATCAGATAGGCAATGCCGCTCAGCCAGCGCGGCGCCACCAGTTCGCCCATCTTGGCCTTGTTGGCGGTGAACATGACGAGCGGGAAGACCGCGAAGGAAAGCTGCAGGCTGAGCACCACCTGGGTGAGGATCAACAGCTCGGCCGTGCCCTTGTCGCCATACCAGATGGTGACGATCGCCGCCGGCACGATGGCGATGGCGCGGGTGATCAGCCGTCGTATCCACGGCTTCAGCCTGATTTTGAGGAAGCCTTCCATGACGATCTGGCCGGCAAGGGTTGCCGTCACCGTCGAGTTGAGGCCGCAGCAGAGCAGCGCGATGCCGAATAGCGTCGGCGCAATGGCGAGGCCCAGCAGCGGCGACAGCAGCGAATAGGCATCGCCGAGTTCGACGACATCGGTCTTGCCGTGCGCATTGAAGGCGGCAGCCGCCAGGATCAGGATCGAAGCATTGATCAGCAGCGCGAAACACAGCGCCACTGTCGAGTCGATCGTCGCAAAGGTCAGCGCTTCCTTCTTCTCGGGCACCGTATGGCCATAGGCCCGTGTCTGGACGATGCCGGAGTGAAGGTAGAGATTGTGCGGCATGACGGTCGCGCCGAGAATGCCGAGCGCCAGATAGAGCATCTCCGGATTGGTGACGATCTCCGTGGTCGGGAAGAAGCCGGTGAGAACGGCGCCCCATTGCGGGTCGGCAAGCAGGATCTGCACGCCGAAGCAGACGGCGATGACGCCGAGCAGGGCGATGATGAAGGCTTCCACCCAGCGGAAACCGAGCTTCTGCAGGAAGAGGATGACGAAGACGTCGAGTGCTGTGATCAGCACGCCGAGTTCGAGCGGGATGCCCATCAAGAGGTTGAGGCCGATCGCCGTGCCGATCACCTCGGCGATATCGGTGGCGATGATGGCGATCTCGGCAAAGGCCCAGAGCGGCACCGAGACATATCTGGGGAAGGCGTCGCGGCAGGCCTGCGCCAGGTCGCGGCCAGAGGCGATCGCCAGCCGCGCGCAGAGCGATTGCAGCACGATGGCCATCAGGTTGGAAAGCAGCGCGACGGTGAGCAGCGCATAGCCGAATTTCGAGCCGCCGGCGAGCGAGGTCGCCCAGTTGCCGGGATCCATATAGCCGACGGCGACCATGTAGCCCGGCCCGGCGAAGGCCGCCGCCCGCCGCCACCTTGAACTGTGACGCCCGGTTCCGACGGTGCGGTAGACATCCGATAGCGACGCCTCGCCGCGTTCGTGCCGCCAGCCGCGGTT
Organism: Rhizobium leguminosarum bv. trifolii WSM2297; assembly: GCF_000271845.1. Next base: position 4,572,784 of record NZ_JH719395.1, read on the forward strand.
TGCATTCGGATTTAGGGCGTCCATGCGATTTCCACCTATTGCTCGTGAGGGGCACTATGACGGATTAGAATGATAATGCAAGTCATTCGCAACAAGAAAATCAATCCGGTTTTTTCAGGCCCGATGTTTTCGAGAACGCGGCCATTGCGTTTGTCGTTCCAGCGCATACATGGATGCCGATCGTCATTGACGCGATCGCGCCACCCGAAGTGAAGGATGAGAGATGGCCGGATTCTGGAGAAAGCTGCTGCCGAAACGATTCCGCAAGGGCGGCATTACCATCCCGGTCGTCAGATTGCAGGGGGCGATCGTCAGCGGCGGCGGTCCGTTCCGCCCGGCTCTCAATCTCGCCAATGTCTCTCCGGTTCTGGAAAAGGCCTTCGCCATGAAGGAGGCGCCGGCAGTTGCCATATCAATCAATTCGCCGGGCGGTTCGCCCGTCCAGTCCCGCCTGATCTTCACCCGTATTCGTGAGCTCGCCCGCGAGAAGCAGAAGAAGGTGTTGGTCTTCGTCGAGGATGTCGCCGCTTCCGGCGGTTACATGATCGCCCTTGCCGGCGACGAGATCATTGCCGACGCCACCTCGATCGTCGGCTCGATCGGCGTCGTCTCCGGCGGTTTCGGCTTTCCCGAACTGTTGAAGAAGATCGGCGTCGAGCGCCGAGTCTATACCGCAGGCGAAAATAAGGTGATCCTCGATCCATTCCAGCCGGAAAAGGAAAAGGATATCGAGTATCTGAAGAGCCTGCAGCTCGAAATCCACCAGGTCTTCATCTCGATGGTGCGCGAGCGCCGCGCCGGCAAGCTGAGGGACGATGCGGCGGTGTTCTCAGGCCTGTTTTGGAGCGGCACCCGCGGCCTCGAACTCGGCCTCATCGACGGCCTCGGCGACATGCGCCAGGAATTGAAGCGGCGCTACGGCCAGAAGACCAAGCTGGAGCTTGTCACAGCCGGCCGCGGCCTGTTCGGCCGCCGTATTCCCGGCGTGTCGCCGGTCTCGCTCGAAAGTGCCGCATCGGGACTCGCGACAGGGCTTGTCGAAGCGGCGGAAGAGAGAGCATTGTGGAGCCGCTTCGGGCTTTGAGGGGAGCGAAAGAGGGAAATGGCGCAGCTTATCACCATCCTGGTCCTGGTGTTCTCGGCCTGGTGGCTCTACCGCCGCTTCGTCTCCGATGCCCGAAAACTCGCCGAAAAATCGCGCCGCGCCGAAAAGGAACGCCAGACCGGCGCGATCGGCACGCTGGTCAAGGACCCGGTGACCGGGGAATATCGGCTGAAGCGGGATGAGGAATAGGAGGGCGTAGCGCCCGCGTCGGCCCCTCATCCGGCTGCCGCCACCTTCTCCCCGTAAACGGGGCGAAGGGGATATGCCGCGACGTCTCCATCCTTCGCTAACGTTTCGCATGGCACGTCCCCTCGCCCCGTTTTTACGGGGAGAGGGTTAGGGTGAGGGGCGGACGTCTCGGTACAGCCTGGGTGGTTGTCTCTCGACACGCCCGCCGCAAAACCCTTGACCCCTGCGGCCCTCCGTGGCACCTGTCGCGCCGATAATCCCCACGCAATCGGTGTCGTTTCATGTCAGCCATCCCAGACCATATGAACCCGAAGCGCTCCTTCCAGGCGCTGATCCTGACCCTGCATAGCTACTGGGCGGATAAGGGTTGCGCGGTGCTGCAGCCCTACGACATGGAAGTCGGCGCCGGCACCTTTCATCCGGCCACCACGTTGCGCGCACTCGGCCCCAAGCCGTGGAAGGCCGCTTACGTCCAGCCGTCGCGGCGCCCGTCCGACGGCCGCTATGGTGAAAACCCGAACCGCCTGCAGCATTATTACCAGTACCAGGTCATCCTGAAGCCGAACCCGCCCAATCTGCAGGAACTCTATCTCGGTTCCCTCGCGGCGATTGGCCTCGATCCGCTGCTGCACGATATCCGCTTCGTCGAGGACGACTGGGAAAGCCCGACGCTCGGCGCCTGGGGCCTCGGCTGGGAATGCTGGTGCGATGGCATGGAAGTCTCGCAGTTCACTTATTTCCAGCAGGTTTGCGGCATCGAATGCGCGCCGGTCGCCGGCGAATTGACCTATGGTCTCGAACGCCTCGCCATGTATGTCCAGGGCGTCGACAATGTCTACGATCTGAATTTCAACGGCCGCGAGGGCGACGAGAAGATCAGCTATGGCGACGTCTTCCTGCAGGCCGAACAGGAATATTCGCGTCACAATTTCGAATTCGCCAATACCGAGATGCTGCATCGCCACTTCGTCGATGCCGAGAAGGAATGTCGGGCGCTGCTCGATGCCGGAGCGCCTGCCGACAACGCCAACCAGCGCCTGCACAAATGCGTCTTCCCGGCCTATGACCAGTGCATCAAGGCCAGCCACGTCTTCAACCTGCTCGACGCCCGCGGCGTCATCTCGGTCACCGAGCGCCAGAGCTATATCCTGCGGGTACGCACCCTCGCCAAGGCCTGCGGTGAAGCCTTCCTGCTGACCGACGCCGGCGGCGTCAACCTGGGCAGAGAGGCGGCCTAAAAGCCGCTTCTCCAGAACGCGTGTAAATGCCGAGGTCATCGCGGCAAATGCCGGATGACAAGCAATTGGAAAACTGCATAGTCTCGCCAACACTTTACGTCGTTTGGGAGATTCGCGATGTATATTGCACTTGGCGTTATTGTTCTCATCGCACTCTACGTCGTCTTCATCTACAACGGCCTGGTTCGCTCGCGGCAGATGGCGGAGGAAGCCTGGTCGGGCATCGATGTGCAGCTCAAGCGCCGCGCCGATCTGATCCCGAACCTGATCGAGACGGTTAAGGGTTATGCCGCCCATGAGAAGTCGACGCTCGAAGAGGTGGTTGCGCTCCGCAACAAGGCCCAGGCCGTGCCATCAGGCGACGTCGCCGGCAGGGCGCAGGCCGAAGGCCTGCTCGGCCAGGCGCTCGGCCGGGTCATCGCGCTCGCCGAAGCCTATCCCGATCTCAAGGCCAACCAGAATTTTGCCGAGCTGCAGGCCTCGCTGGAAACCATGGAAGGCGAGTTGCAGATGGCGCGGCGTTATTACAACGGAGCGGCGCGCGATCTGAACGTCAAGGTCGAGAGCTTCCCGTCCAATCTCGTCGCCGGCCAGTTCGGTTTTGCCAAGCGGGAATATTTCGAAATCACCAACGAGGCCGATCGCGCCGTCCCCAGCGTGAAATTCTGACGATCTGGCATTTTGCCTTTGCAAGAAAGCGATTAAGAGCAAAGGCAGATTGCGGCCGATAAGGCTCGCAGATGGACGGAAGACATAAGCATGACACGCACAGCCAAACTCACGATCATCCCGCCGGGCAAGCCGCTTTCTGGGCGCGCCATGCCGCCGGGCTCCAAGTCGATCACCAATCGCGCGCTGCTGCTCGCCGGCCTTGCCAAGGGCACGAGCCGGCTGACCTGCGCGCTGAAGAGCGACGACACGAAATATATGGCCGAGGCGCTACGGGCCATGGGTGTCGCGATCGACGAGCCCGATGACACGACCTTTGTGGTGAGCGGCAGCGGCAAGCTTCTGCCGCCGAAAGCGCCGCTCTTCCTAGGCAATGCCGGCACGGCGACACGCTTCCTGACGGCCGCCGCGGCGCTGGTCGACGGCACCGTTATCGTCGATGGCGATGAACATATGCGCAAGCGGCCGATCGGCCCGCTGGTCGAGGCGATGCGCACGCTCGGCATCGACGTGGCCGCCGAAACCGGCTGCCCGCCGGTCACCGTCAGGGGCAACGGCCGCTTCCAGGCCGACCGCATCCGCATCGATGGCGGCCTGTCCAGCCAATATGTCTCGGCGCTGCTGATGATGGCGGCCGGCGGCGACCGGCCGGTCGACATCGAACTGGTCGGCGAGGATATCGGCGCGCTCGGTTATATCGATCTGACCACCGCGGCGATGAAGGCCTTCGGCGCCAAGGTCGAAAAGACCAGCCCGGTCACCTGGCGCGTCGAGCCGACCGGCTACCAGGCCGCCGACTTCATCGTCGAGCCCGATGCTTCGGCTGCGACCTATCTCTGGGCCGCCGAAGTGCTGACCGGCGGGACGATCGATCTCGGTGTGCCCTCCGACGCCTTTTCGCAGCCGGATGCCAAGGCCTACGAGACGATCGCCAAACACCCGCATCTGCCCGCCGAAATCGATGGTTCGCAAATGCAGGATGCCATCCCGACGATCGCCGTTTTGGCGGCCTTCAATGAGACGCCGGTCCGCTTCGTCGGCATCGCCAATCTGCGCGTCAAGGAATGCGACCGCATCCGGGCGCTGTCGACGGGACTGAACAATATCCGCGAAGGTCTGGCAGTTGAGGAGGGCGACGATCTGATCGTCCATTCCGATCCCGCTCTCGCCGGTCAAACGCTGCCGGCTGAGATCGATACCTTTGCCGATCATCGCATCGCCATGAGCTTCGCGCTCGCCGGCCTCAAGATCGACGGCATCACCATTCTCGATCCCGATTGTGTCGGCAAGACCTTCCCCGCCTACTGGCGGACGCTCGCTGCCCTCGGCGTGACATATCAGGACAACGATTGACGGAAACGCAGCCGAGGCTGCCGGCGGGGAGACTGGGATGGGGCGTCGGGTTTTCGGGTTTTGTTTTGCACTGCTCTTGATGCTTGCCGCGCCGGCGGCCTTTGCCGCCGAGGTCATCGACAGTTTCGCCTCCGACATTGCGCTCGAAAAGAGCGGCGCGATGTCGGTGACGGAAACGATCACGGTCAATGCCGAGGGCAACCGGATCAATCACGGCATCTTCCGTGATTTCCCGCTCTATTTCACCGATGCTAGAGGCCGTCGCCGCAGCGTCGATTTCGATATGGTCTCGGTCAAGCGGGATGGTGAAGACGAGCCCTGGCACACGGAATCGATTTCGGACGGCATCCGCATCTATGCCGGTTCGGCCGACGTCACGGTGACGCCCGGCCGTCATCGCTACGCCTTCACCTACAAGACCAACCGCCAGATCCGCTATTTCGACGATCATGACGAACTCTACTGGAACGTCACCGGCAATGGCTGGATCTTCCCGATCCGTTCGGCGACGGCAACGGTGAAGCTGCCGCCTGAGGTCAGCGCGACGGAGACGACCTTCTTTACCGGCCGTCAGGGCGCGACGGGAAAGAATGCCAGCGTCAGCGAAACCGGGGCGGGCCTCATCTTTTCCACCACCGCGCCGCTTAATGCCAACGAAGGGCTGACCTTCGCGATCGGCATGCCGAAGGGCTCGATCGATCCGCCGAGCGCGGATATGGAAAGCACATGGTGGCTCAAGGACAACCGCAATTATTTCATCGGCTTCGGCGGTTTGATCCTGGTTTTTGCCTATTATCTCAGATCATGGCTGAAGGTCGGCCGCGATCCCGCCCGCGGCGTCGTCGTGCCGCGCTGGGATGCGCCCGAGGGCATCTCGCCGGCACTGGTCAACTATATCGACAATAAGGGCTTTTCCGGCGGCGGCTGGACGGCGCTTTCCGCCACCGCCCTCAATCTTGCCGTCCGCGGCTACGTCAAGCTCGAAGACCTGAAGAACTCGATTGTCATCCGCGGCACCGGCAAGCCGCTCGGCAAGGAAAAATTCCAGGCCGGCGAGACCGAACTGTTGAAGGTTGCCGGTGGCGCCGGCGCGACGCTGACGATCGACAAGGCCAATGGCGAGCGGGTGAAAACCGTCGGCCAGTCCTTCCGCTCGGCGATCGAGAAGGAGCATCGCGGCAAATACTATAATTCCAACCTTGCTTATACCGCGGGCGGCATCGCGCTCAGCGTCGCCGCCCTGATGGCGCTGTTCGTCTTTGGCTCGCTGCAGCCCGACACGATCGCGCTGATGCTGATCCCGACCGCGATCTCGGTTTTCGTTGCCGTCTTCGTCGCCGGCTTCGTCCGGTCGCTGCATCGCGGCAAGTCGCTGTTCGGCAAGATCGTCGCCATCATTGCGACGGCTATCGGCGTTTTTGTCGGCATCAGCATCCTTGCCGTCGTCATCATGACGCTTGCCTCGTCGCTGGTGGAACTGCACGAAACGCCGATGCTCTTTGCCGTCGGCGGCATTGTGCTCCTCAATATCCTCTATGTCTTCATCATGGGCGCACCGACGCCGCTCGGCGCCAAGATGATGGACGGCATAGACGGGTTGCGCCAATATCTGACGCTGGCCGAGAAAGACCGCATGAACACCGCTGGCGCTCCTGCGATGTCGCCGCAGCATTTCGAAACGCTGCTACCCTATGCGGTGGCGCTCGGCGTCGAAAAACCCTGGTCGCGCACTTTCGAAACCTGGCTTTCGGCCGCTGCCGCCGGTGCGGCCGCAGCCTATGCGCCAGGCTGGTATTCCGGCAATTTCAACAGTGGCAGCTTTTCCGATCGCATCGGCGGCTTCTCCTCGTCGATGGCCTCGACCATCGCCTCGACCATACCCTCACCGCCGCCGTCGAGCTCATCCTCCGGTTTTTCCGGCGGCGGTTCGTCTGGCGGAGGCGGCGGAGGCGGTGGAGGCGGCGGCTGGTAAGCTTTCCCGCTTGACCTTTCGCCCCTTGGCCCTTAACCGCCAGAGGCAAAAGGAAAGGGTGGCGCATGAAGGTTCTGTTGATCGGATCGGGCGGACGCGAGCACGCACTCGCCTGGAAGCTGGCGCAATCGCCGTTGCTGAGCGAATTCTACGCCGCCCCCGGCAATCCCGGCATTGGCGAACACGCCATCCTCGTGCCCGTCAACACCGAGGATCATGATGCGGTCGCCGCCTTCTGCCGCGACAAGGCGATCGATTTCGTCGTCGTCGGCCCGGAGGCGCCGCTGGTCGCCGGTCTTTCCGACCGGCTGCGCGCCGATGGCCTGACCGTCTTCGGCCCTTCGGCCGCTGCCGCCCAGCTCGAGGGTTCGAAAGGCTTCACCAAGGATATCTGCGCCCGCTACGGCATTCCCACAGGCGCCTATCAGCGCTTCAACAATGCGCCGAAGGCCAAGGCCTATATTCGTGCTCAGGGCGCGCCGATTGTTGTCAAGGCCGACGGTCTGGCTGCCGGCAAGGGCGTGACGGTGGCGATGACGCTGGACGAGGCGCTTGACGCCGTCGACGACTGCTTCGAGGGCGCCTTTGGTGCTGCCGGCGCCGAAGTCGTCGTCGAAGCCTATCTCGACGGCGAGGAGGCGAGCTTCTTCTGCCTCTGCGATGGAAAACATGCGCTGCCGCTGGCAACCGCCCAGGATCACAAGCGGGTGGGCGAAGGCGATACCGGCGTCAATACCGGCGGCATGGGCGCCTATTCGCCGGCGCCCGTGATGACCGCCGACATGGTCGCTCGCACCATGAAGGAGATCATCGAGCCGACGATGCGCGGCATGGCCGAGAGCGGCCATCCCTTCTCCGGCGTGTTTTTCGCCGGGTTGATGATCACTGAGAAGGGGCCGGAGCTCATCGAATACAATGTCCGCTTCGGCGATCCCGAATGCCAGGTGCTGCTGATGCGGTTGAAGAGCGATCTGCTGCCGCTGCTGCTTGCCACCGCAAACGGCACCCTCGATCAGGTGAGCGCCGAATGGAGCGACGATCCGGCCTTGACCGTGGTCATGGCCTCGAAGGGCTATCCCGCCGCCTATGAAAAGAACACGCCGATCCTCTCCCTGCCTGAGGCAGGCGAGGGGGAGAAGGTGTTTCATGCCGGCACGGGCCTGAAGGACGGCGCGTTGGTTGCGACCGGCGGTCGCGTGTTGAACGTGACGGCGTCCGGCGGCACGGTCGCCGAGGCCAAGGACCGTGCCTATGCGCTGCTCGACCGGGTGCAATGGGAAAACGGCTTCTGCCGGCGCGACATCGGCTGGCGGGCAATCGAGCGCGAAACGGGCCCGGACACAGTATAAACCGGCACGTTCTTTAAATTTTTACCCTTTCCCCTGACGGGATGGAAACAAAGCTGCGTTATACCGCTCGAACGGTAAGACGGAGGTGCGTTGATGCGTCAGATTTTCCTCGGTGCGGCAATCCTGCTGATGGCAGGTTCGGCAATGGCGTCCTCGATCGAGGTGGTCGGCAAGGCCGCGCCCCAGGCTGAAAGCAGTATCGTCACTGAAAGCTGTGCCGCTTGCCCGCCGCTCCAGGCCGAACTCATCAAGAAGGACTATACGGTGCCGGAGCTGAAGCCCGGTGTCCTCCAGGCGAGCGAAGTCCGCGATGTCGGCGGCGAAAAGAAGATCTATCGCACCGAAGGCTGGATGGGCGGCTCGCCCGTCGTCTTCGTCAGCAAGGCGACCCCGGAAGCGATGATCGCGGCCGCGCCTTCAGCCCCGCCCGTGGACGGCATTGATATGAGCGCGACGACCGCAGCCGTCATCGGCGGCGATGCCAAGCCGGTTGTGGCCGGCATGGTTGAACGGCCGGCGAGCCTCGACACCTCCGAATTCAAGCTGCGTTTCTGAGGTAATTCCAGCAACGCACGATTAAATTCCCTGCCCCGCCTGATCAAGGTTTCGATCGTTTGGGGTTCCACCTCAGGGTGGACCGAATGCACCCCCGATGAGCAGCGGGGGTGCATTCTCTTTCGTGCCTGATGCCGAGAGCGGTGTGCACTTTAAGAACTTCAATCAAATGAGATCCTGCTATTCGGTGGAAATCCGACGAATTTGCGTCGCTGGCGACCCCTCGATTTTAGGGAAATTCGCGTCGCGTCCAATAAAGTTAAAGTTTTATTATAAGCTTGGCGACAATTGTAACGAACCGGTCGCAGCATGTTGTTATTAGCAGCGGTAGACGCGTCGCCCTTCTTCTCCGACGCGCTCGCACAGGCGGTAGAAGACCGCACCGGGATGCAGCCATTCATTCCCGTTGCGAGGCAACATGAAAAATTTGAAAATTTCGAAGCAGCTCATACTGCTGGTCATCGGCCTGATGGTGGCCTTTGCCGTCGCCACGACCCTGCAGATCCGCTCCTCGGTCGATGCGATCTACAAGGAGCGTTATGACATGCTCCGCGCCGAGGTTCAGTCGGCGGTCTCCGTTCTCAAGCTTTACCAGGCCAAGGTGACGGCGGGCGAAATGACCCTTGAGGATGCCCAGAAGCAGGCCTACGCCACCGTCAACGGGATGAAATACGACCCGGACGGCTATTTCTTCGGCTATAGCTACGACGTCCAGATGATGTTCCATTACGACGCCTCGAAAGTCGGGCAGAACCTCAAGGGGCAGGCGGACAGCAAGGGCAAGCTCTACCGCGAAGAGCTGGTCAAGCTCGGGCAACAGGGCGGCGGTCTCGTCGAATTTTATTCCACCAGCAAGCCGGGCCAACCGGCCGGCGATTACCGCAAGACCGCCTATGGGCAGGCCTTCGATCCCTGGAAGGTGGTCGTCGTCACCGGCGTCTATATGGACGACCTCGATGCTCAGATAAACAGCACCATCCTGACTGCGCTCTCCGGCAGCATCGTTCTGTTCTTCCTTGCCATGACGGCTGCCTACTTCGTCATCCGCGGCATTTCGGGCCCTCTCAACAGCGTTCATGCCGCCCTGAAGGCTGTAGCCGAAGAGGATGTCTCGATCGCCATCCCGCATACGGCCATGAACAACGAAGTCGGCATGATGGCCAAGGCGACGCAGTCGCTGCAGGAAAAGATCCGGGAACGCCATGCGATGTCGGATCGCGAAGCGGCCCAGCAGCTGGCGCTGGAAAACGAGCGTGAAAACAATCAGCGCCAGCAACAGGACGAGACGGCGCTGCAGACGCGTGTGATGGCGACGATCGGCCAGGCGCTGGAGATGATCGCCCGTGGCGATCTCACCGTCCGCTGCGCCGATCTCGGCCAGAAATACGCCGCTCTTCGCGATAATTTCAACGATGCACTGTCGCATCTCGAAGCCGCCATGGCCAAGGTCAGCGCCAAGGGCAGCGATATCGGCACCAGCAAGGAAGAAATCCGCCGCGCCTCCAACGAGCTTTCGCAGCGCACCGAGCGCCAGGCGGCCAGCCTCGAGGAAACCTCGGCGGCCCTCGACGAGCTCACCGTCGCCGTCCGCCAGACAGCCGATGGCGCCCATGAGGCAAGCAAGCGCGTGCACTCGGTCAGCAATGAGGCCACCCACAGCGATGCGATCGTCGGCCAGGCGATCGAGGCGATGAGCGGCATCGAGAATTCATCGTCGGAGATCACCAAGATCATCGGCGTCATCGACGAGATCGCCTTCCAGACCAACCTCTTGGCGCTGAATGCCGGCGTCGAGGCGGCCCGCGCCGGCGAATCCGGCAAGGGTTTTGCGGTCGTCGCCCAGGAAGTGCGCGAGCTCGCCCAGCGTTCGGCTGCAGCGGCCAAGGAGATCAAGGATCAGATCGCCCGCTCCTCCAGCCAGGTCGATCATGGCGTCCGCCTGGTCGGCGAGGCAGGCGAGGCGCTGAAGCGCATCTCCGACCAGATCAAGGCCGCCAACGAGATCGTCGCCAAGATCGCCCACAGCGCCTCCGAACAGGACACGACGCTGCGCTCGATCTCATCATCGATGAACCAGCTCGACGCCGCCACCCAACAGAACGCCGCCATGGCCGAGGAGACCACGGCCTCGGCCGAAACGCTGGCCAGCGACACCGACGAGTTGCTCGACCTCATCCGCGGCTTCCGCGTCGATGGCGAAAGCGCCGCTCCGGCCATGCATCAGGGTCGTCGCGCCGCTTAAACCGCGCGGGGGCAACAAGGGTTGTTATCAGCAAGTTAGCGGCCGTCGGTTCTCCGGCGGCCGTGCTGCTTTGGACGCAAGTCCTGCGTTGGTGTCGAAATGACAAGGCGACTGCAGCGTAACAAATTCAAGCGAGGCGCCGGCGGCATGGATACTCGGGTCAAGCCAGGTCAAGCCCGAGTATGACGGAGGGTGGGGCGCACTTTCGGCACGAGGCGAGACGTCTGGGTGAATCCTAGCAAAGTGTGCAGCAGTTTTGCGCGGGAATCGCGCAAACAAGAACGGCAATTCCAATAAATCGCTGCGCTTGCGGTACTTGCCACGTCGGCTCCCCACTCTCCGTCGTCCTCGGGCTTGACCCGAGGACCCATGGCTGCAAGCGCTGCGTTTGTGTTAAAGCACCCAGCCGAAGCCGCTCTCACCCCGAGATCTTCGAGAAATCCGCAACTGTTCCCGTCGCCTCGCGGATCAGCCGCAGCAAGGCGAGGCGGTTGGCGCGGATGGCGGCGTCCTCGTCGTTGACGAGCACGTCTTCGAAGAAGCGGTCGACCGGGCCGCGCAGCTTGGAGAGCGCTGCCATTGCCGAACGGAAATCCTCGCCGGCGACAGCGTCAGCCGCCTCCTTCGATGCACCTGATATTGCCGCGAACAGCTCCTTCTCGGCGTCGAGCTTCAAGAGCGCCGGCGAAACGGCGTCGGCGATCACGGTGCCCTTCTTTTCCTCGGCGGCGAGCAGCTGCGTGGCGCGTTTGGTGCCGGCAAGCAGGTTCTTGCCGTCCTCGGAGGTGATGAAGGCCGTCAGCGCTTCGACGCGGCGCGCCACCATCAACAGGTCGTCGGCATCAGGTGTCAGCACGGCGTCGATCAGATCGTGGCGGGCGCCCTGGTCGCGCAGATAGACCTTGAGGCGGTCGTGGAAGAAGGAGAGCAGGTCGAAGAAAGTCTCGCCCGGGTCGCCGGCGAATGCAAACACCGCGTCGCCGCCCGTCTTGGCGAGAAGCGAAGTCCGGCTCATGATCGCCAGCAGCGGCAGCCTGACATTGCGCTCCAGCAGGATCCTGACGACGCCGAGTGCGGCCCGCCGCAGCGCAAACGGATCCTTCGAACCCGTCGGCTTTTCGCCGATCGCCCAGAAGCCGATGAGCGTATCCAGTTTGTCGGCGAGCGCGACGGTGATCGCGACCTTGTCGGCGGGAACGCGATCGGATGGGCCTTGCGGCTTGTAATGATCTTCTATGGCGGCGGCAACAGACGCATTCTCGCCCTGCAGCCCCGCATATTTGCGGCCCATCAACCCCTGCAGTTCCGGGAATTCGCCGACCGCTTCGGTGCGCAGATCGGCCTTGGCAAGCACGGCGGCACGATCGGTGAGAGCCGCATCCGCGCCGACGATCCTTGCCAATTCCCCAGCCAGCGTGCGGATGCGGGCGACACGCGCGCCCTGCGTGCCGAGCTTGGCATGGAAGGTCACGTCGAGCGCATCGAGCTTGGCCATGCGCTGGTCGAGTGGCTTCTGCAGATCGAGACCGAAATTTGCGGCCGACGCCGTCAGCGTCTCCAGATCCGGCAGGGCGCCCTGGTCGCGTTTCCAGAAATGCAGCGCATCCGAAAGCCGGGCCCGCACCACCTTGCCGTTGCCGTGAACGATTTCCTTGCCGCCGTCATGTGCCTGGATATTGGATATCAGGATGAACTTGTTCGACAGCGTTTCCTCGCCCTGCTTGCGGGTGACGAAGCACTTCTGGTTGGTCTTGATCGTCAGCCGGATGATCTCGGAGGGGATCGAGAGGTAATCTTCCTCGAAGGAACCCATCAGCACCTGCGGCCATTCGACAAGGCCGGAGACTTCCTCCAGCAGGCCTTCGTCTTCCACCAGTTCCAGCCCGTTGGCGAAGGCGATGTCGCGGGCGTCATGCAGGATGATGTCCTTGCGCCGCTCGGCGTCGAGGATGACCTTGGCCTTTTCCAGGCTCGCCGCATAGTCGTCGAAGCGCCGGACTGTGATCGCCTCGGGCGCGTGGAAACGATGGCCGTAGGTGACGTTGGAGGCGGTGATGCCGTCGATCTCGAAGGGGATGACGACCGTTTCCTCATGCTCAGGCCCGAAGGTGCAGACGATCGATTGCAGCGGCCGCACCCAGCGCAGCGCGCCCGGCGCGGAGGAGGCCTTGCCCCAGCGCATCGACTTCGGCCAGGGAAAATCGCGGATGATGCCGGGCATCACCTCGGCGACGATCTCTTCCGCCGCGCGGCCGGGCTTGGAGATGACCGCCACGTAGAAATCGCCCTTCTTCGGATCGCTGACCACCTGCGCCTCGGAGACCGACGAAAGGCCGGCGCCGCGCAGAAAACCTTCGATCGCCTTTTCGTTGGCGTCGGTGCGCGGCCCCTTGCGCTCCTCGCGCACGTCGGCGGAACGCGCCGTCAGGCCGTGGATATCGAGCGCCAGCCGCCGCGGCGTCCAGTATTCGCGCGCACCCTCATAGGAAAGACCCGCTTCGACAAGCGCATCGGTGACGAGCTTCTTCAGGTCGCCGGCAGCCTTGCGCTGCATGCGGGCCGGAATCTCTTCGGAGCGAAGTTCGAGAAGAAGGTTTGGCATGTCACTCTTTTCCTTGCGCCCGCGGGCAGGGCGATCCAAAAACGTTGCTTCTGCTATCAAAGAATGCCGCATCTGCACAACCGCAAAAACGGAAGCGGGCGATGGGATCGGGCGACCCGCAGATGCCCCCCATTCCATAACTTCCGCTGTGGAAACCACAGTCGGGCATTGCCTTGCCGCTTTTCGCCGTTATGGTCCCGCAACTTTCGTCGGAACAGGAAATTCAGGAAACCTCATGGCCGCTGACCTCCGTTTTCTCGCAGCCCGCATCTCGGCCGAAATCAACGCCCGGCCCGAACAGGCCAAGGCCGCCATCGAGCTGCTCGACGAGGGCGCCACCGTGCCCTTCATCGCCCGCTACCGCAAGGAAGTGACGGGCGGCCTCGACGATACGCAGCTGCGCAATCTTGCCGAGCGGCTGGTCTATCTGCGCGAACTCGAAGCCCGGCGTGACGCGATCGTCGAATCGATCACCGGCCAGGGCAAGATGACCGACGAGCTGATGGCCAAGGTCGGCGGCGCCGAGACCAAGGCCGAGCTCGAGGATCTCTATCTGCCCTACAAGCCGAAGCGCCGCACCCGCGCCGAAATCGCCCGAGAGCGCGGCCTCGGCCCGCTTGCCGAGACGATCCTTGCCGACCGCGGCCGGGAACCGGCAGTTTTGGCTGAAGGCTTCATCATGGCTGATGTGCCGGATGTAAAGACGGCGCTCGAAGGCGCGCGCGACATCATCGCTGAAGGCATTGCCGAAAATGCCGACCTGCTCGGTAGATTGCGCGCCCATATGCGCCAGGCGTCCCTGCTGAAGGCCAGGGTCGTCGACGGCAAGCAGGCGACGGGCGAGAAGTTTTCCGATTATTTCGACCATTCCGAACGCTGGGCGACGGCGCCCGGCCACCGCGCGCTCGCCATGCTGCGCGGTTGGAACGAGGAGGTGCTGACGCTGACGATCGAGGCCGACGCCGAGACCGCCTCGCCGAACAAGCCGGTCGAACGCATGATCGCTGCCGCCTATGAGATCGGCGCGAGCCGCCCCGGCGACCGCTGGCTGATGGAGGTCGCGAGCTGGACCTGGCGCGTCAAGCTTTCCATGTCGCTGTCGCTCGACCTGATGCGGGAACTGCGCGAGCGGGCCGAAGAGGAGGCGATCCATGTCTTCGCCCGCAATCTCAAGGATCTGCTGCTGGCCGCACCCGCCGGCTCGCGCGCGACCATGGGTCTCGATCCCGGCATCCGCACCGGCGTCAAGGTCGCCGTCGTCGACGGCACCGGCAAGGTGGTGGCGACTTCGACGGTCTATCCGTTCCAGCCGCGGAACGACGTGCGCGGCGCCCAGATCGAGCTGGCATCGCTGATCCGCAAGCACAATGTCGAGCTGATCTCGATCGGCAACGGTACCGGCAGCCGCGAGACCGAAAAGCTGGTGGCCGACATGCTGGCCGACTTGCCGGCGCCGAAGCCGACCAAGGTCATCGTCTCGGAAGCCGGCGCCTCGGTCTATTCCGCCTCGGCGACCGCGGCGGCCGAGTTTCCCGATCTCGACGTGTCGCTGCGCGGCGCCGTCTCTATCGCCCGGCGGCTGCAGGATCCCCTAGCCGAACTCGTCAAGATCGAGCCGAAGTCGATCGGCGTCGGCCAGTATCAGCACGATGTCGACCAGCAGAAGCTGTCGCGCTCGCTCGATGCCGTGGTCGAAGATGCGGTGAACGCCGTCGGCGTCGATCTGAACACCGCCTCGGCGCCGCTGCTTTCCCGTGTCTCCGGCCTCGGCCCCTCGATCGCCGACGCCATCGTCCGCCACCGCGATAGCGAGGGCCGCTTCGAGACGCGGCGCGATCTCATGAAGGTCGCCCGGCTCGGCGGCCGCACCTTCGAGCAATGCGCCGGCTTCCTGCGCATCCCCAACGGCAAGGAGCCGCTCGACGCCTCCTCGGTCCATCCGGAGGCCTACGGCGTCGCCAAGAAGATCGTCGCCGCCTGCGGCCGCGATCTCAGGGCACTGATGGGCGATAGCGTCATGCTGAAATCGGTCGATCCGCGCCAGTTCATCGACGAGAAATTCGGTCTGCCGACGGTGCGCGATATTATCGCTGAACTGGAAAAGCCCGGCCGCGATCCGCGTCCGAGCTTCAAGACGGCGACCTTCGCCGAGGGTGTCAACGAGATTTCCGACCTGACGCCCGGCATGGTGCTGGAAGGCACGGTGACCAATGTCGCCGCCTTTGGCGCCTTCGTCGATATCGGCGTGCACCAGGACGGTCTGGTGCATGTGTCGCAGCTTGCCGATCGCTTCGTCAAAGATCCGCACGAGGTCGTCAAGGCGGGTGATGTCGTCAAGGTGCGGGTCGTCGAGGTCGACGCCAAGCGTAAGCGCATCGCTCTGTCGATGAAGCGGGATGACGGTTCTTCAGCCTCTGCGCCGCGGAGTGATTCTCGCGGAAACCAGGGCTCGCGCCCGCAGAACGAGCGCCGGCCGGCGGCTGCCAAGCCGGAGAGCCAGGGTGCCTTCGGCGCCGCTCTTGCCGAAGCCATGAAGCGAAAATAAGGGTTTAGCCGGTATTTCGGCAAAAATGCAACAGTTTGGCAACGTTCTTTCGAGAGTGCTAAATCCGGCGCTTGTAAGGCGGAAGAGAGCTATTAAGTTGATGTGACCATCCTGTCACATTTGCGAGGCGTCCATGGCGTCGGCTTTCCTTTCGATCGTCCAGCAAATCATCCGCAAGGGTTCGTTGGAACTTACCCTTGCCAATGGCGACACCTACTTGATCGGCGACGGCAGCGGCGACAGGGTTGCCGCTCGCCTGGCCGATCAGGAGGCTGAGGACGCCATCCGGCGCGATCCGACGATGAAGCTCGGCGAAATGTACATGCAGGGCCGGTTCATTCTCGAACAGGGCAATATCTACGATTTCCTGTCGCTGGTGAAGCAGAACACCACCAACGAGATCTTCGACTTCAAGATGGCGGCACTGCTCGTCGGCCGGATTGCCTGGCAGCAGCTGAAGAGCCGTGTGCCGGTCAATCGCAACAAGCACAATGTCGCCCATCATTACGACCTGTCGGCCAAGCTCTTCGATCTTTTCCTCGACGAGGATTGGCAATATTCCTGCGCCTATTTCGAACCGCCGGGCATCGGGCTCGACGAGGCGCAGCTCGCCAAGAAACGCCATATCGCCGCCAAGCTGCTGCTTCAGCCAAATCAGCGCATCCTGGAGATCGGCTCCGGCTGGGGCGGCATGGGCATGTATCTGACGGAGGCGACCGAAGGAGCCGATTTTACCGGCATTACGCTCAGCGAAGAACAGCTGAAGGTTTCCCGCACCCGCGCCGAAAAGCGCGGTCTTGCCGAGCGCGTGCGTTTCGAGCTGCAGGATTACCGCAGCATGACCGGCAGAAAGTTCGATCGCATCGTCTCGGTCGGCATGTTCGAACATGTCGGGATCGGCAATTACCCCAATTTCTTCCGCAAGGTATCCGATCTCCTCGACGACAACGGCGTCATGGTGCTGCATTCGATCGGCCGCCCGAAGCCGAGCTTCGGCACCAATGCCTTCATCGAGAAGTATATTTTCCCCGGCGGTTATATCCCTTCCGTCGGCGAAGTCCTGCCGCCGCTCGAAAAGGCTGGGCTGCTGGTCAGGGATGTCGAAATCCTGCCGTTGCATTACGCCTATACGCTGCGTCACTGGCGCGAGCGCTTCGTCGCCCGCAAGGCCGAAGCGGTGGCGCTCTACGACGAGCAGTTCTTCCGCATGTGGGAATTCTACCTGGCCGGCTCGGAAATGGGCTTCCGCTGGGACGAGCTCTTCATCCTGCAGATCCAGATCGCCAAGAACCAGTTCACGGTTCCCGACAATCGCACTTACATCGCTGAGAATGAAGCCAAGCTGAAGGAATTCGAGGCGAGGCGCCCGCCGCTGGAAAAGGTGACCTTCTGAGCGGCAGCAGCCGGACGGGATGAAAGGACATGCAGATGAGCAGCGCGTTTCCCGAGATCTATCTCGTCCGCCACGGTGAAACCGAATGGAGCCGTTCCGGGCGCCATACCGGACGAACCGATATTCCGCTGACGGCAAACGGCGAGGCCGCCGCCGGCAAGCTTGCCGAATGGCTTTCGGGCCTCACCTTCTCCGCCGTCTGGTCGAGCCCCTCCGCACGGGCCCGCAAGACCTGCGCGCTGGCCGGCTTCGGATCAGCGGCGGTGATCATGGACGATCTCGCCGAATGGGACTATGGCGCCTATGAAGGCATCACCACCAAGGATATCTTGGCCGCCCGCCCCGGCTGGCAGCTCTTTCGCGACGGCTGCCCGAATGGAGAATTCGCCGCCGATGTCGGCGCCCGCGCCGACGCCGTCATCCACGCGCTTCGTCAAACGGCCGGAACCATCCTGATCTTCTCCAGCTCGCATTTCCTGCGCGTGCTCGCCGCCCGCTGGCTCGGCCTGCCGCCGGAAGGCGGTGTGTATTTCTCGCTCGATACGACCAGTATCAGCATACTCGGCTACGAGCACGATCTGACCGAACCGGTGATCCGTGGGTGGAATCAGAGATAGCGAATCTGAGGGAGTGGGTTTGCGTCCAGTACGTGGCTGCCCCTCACCCTAACCCTCTCCCCGTAAAACGGGGAGAGGGGACGTGCCCTGCGAGAGGTTAGAGGGGAACGGAGAGGTTGCGGCACACCCCTTCGCCCCGTTCACGGGGAGAAGGTGCCGGCAGGCGGATGAGGGGCCGTTCTCGCCAGTCTCATAAGTCTCCATAACGCGCAATCTCCTCGCCCGTGGTTAACATCGCGGTAACGACATCACGATAAGTCTAGCCACCGCCGCTCTCCGCGGCTTTGTTTTTGCGTTTTCTGGAGTGCGGACGTGTCTCATCGATCAGTCGTATCGATCTTTTTTGCTATTGCCTTTTCATCCCTGGGTTCGGCGGCTGCAGCGCAGGAAAGCGGCCAGCATTTCTGGTCGGGCGACTGGTATCTGAACGTCGGCGTCGCCGGCTTCTCGGCGCCGAAATTCGAGGGCTCGTCGCATAATGAATTCAAGTTCAGTCCGCTGATTTCGGTCGGTCGCCAAGGCGCCGGCCCACGCTTTTCCTCGCGCAACGACAACCCGTCCTTCGCTCTCATCGACAAGGGCGCCTTCCGCGCCGGTATCGTCGGCAAGTTCGTGCCGTCGCGCGATGCCGGCGACGACAGTGACCTGAAGGGCTTGAGGAAAGTCAAATGGGGAGCTGAGGCCGGCGGCTTCGTCGAAGTCTATCCGACCGATTTCCTGCGCGCCCGCGCCGAAGTCCGGCAGGGCATCCGTTCCCACGACGGCGTCGTCGCCGATCTCGCCGTCGATGCCTTCACCGACATCGCGCCCAACCTGCAGCTGTCAGGCGGCCCGCGCGCGACATTTGCGACGAGAGGCTATTACGATGCCTATTACGGCGTCAGCGCCAAGCACGCCGCAGCGAGCGGCCTTGACCCTTACAAGCCGTCGGCGGGCATGCAGTCCTATGGCGCCGGCGCGGCGCTGACATGGAAGGCGACCGAAAATCTCTCGGCCAGCTCCTTCCTCGAATATAAGCGGCTCGCCGGTCCCGCCGCCGACAGCAGCCTGGTGCGCGACCGCGGCTCGAAGAACCAGGTGCTGATCGGCGTCTCGGCGACCTACAAGTTCAATTTCTCCCTGCAGTGATCCAATGCATGTCGCCCGGAAGTGTGTAGCGGTTCCGGGATAACGACATGCATTAAACATCCAATGCATGTCGCCCGGAAGTGTGCAGCGGTTCCGGGCTAACGACATGCAGAAGACAAAGAGATCGCTTCTTGACCGGATCGCCGGCCGGTCGCTAGATGGCGGCATGCAAGATACCGGCGACTTCAACGATCGCGTTTCCGACGCACCTTCCGATAACTGGGTCTACCGGATCCTGCCGCCATGGCTGTGGCCCTATGCGCAGCTGGCGCGATGGGATCGGCCGATCGGCTGGCAGCTGCTGATGTGGCCGTGCTTCTGGTCGGCAACGCTTGCCGCCAATGCGGCGATCGGCGAGGGGCTCTATTCTGGCAGCCTGCTGGTGTCCCACCTTTTCCTTTATTTCATCGGCGCGGTCGCCATGCGCGGCGCCGGCTGCACCTATAATGATCTCGTCGACCACGAGATCGACATGGAAGTGGCGCGCACGCGGTCGCGTCCGCTTCCCTCCGGACGCGTGACGCGCGCCCGCGCGAAGATCTTCATCGGCCTGCAAGCGCTGGTCGGCCTCTTCGTGCTCTTGCAGTTCAACTGGTTCACGGTCTTCCTCGGCGTGCTCTCGCTCGGCATCGTCGCGCTTTACCCCTATGCCAAACGCTTCACCGACTGGCCGCAATTCTATCTGGGGCTTGCCTTTTCCTGGGGCGCGCTGATGGGCTGGGCCGGCATTCTGGGCGAAATTTCCTTCGCCTCCATCCTGCTTTACGCCGCCTCTGTCGCCTGGACGATCGGTTACGACACGATCTATGCGCATCAGGACAAGGAGGACGACGAGCTGATCGGCGTCCGCTCGACCGCGCGCCTGTTCGGCGACAGGACGCGGCAATGGCTGATCGGCCTTTATGGGCTGACGCTGGTGCTGATGTTTGTGGCTTTTGCTCTCGCCGGCGCCAATCTCATCGCTTTCCTGGCCTTGCTCGGCGCCGCCGGCATGTTCGCCTGGCAGATCGTCCGGCTCGATATCGACGATGCCGCCCAATGCCTGGCACTGTTCAAATCGAACAACCGCGTCGGCCTGATCATCTTCTTCGGCCTTTTCGTCTCGCTGCTGTTTGCCATTCCCTGAATGAAACGATGAATGAAACGACAAACCCGGCGCGGGCGCCGGGTTTCAAATGCGTACGAAAACGAAGTGTCGCTATTTCGTTCAGTTGCGGGCGATGATTTCCTTGCCTTCGATCTTCATGGCGACGCCGAGCCGGCCGGTGGTGCGGCGCACGAGGAAGCGCGGGCGGCGGTTGGCGAAGTAGGAATGGCGGCGACGCGGCTTGAGGTCGCTGGTGCGCAAGGCGCCGATATGGTCTTCGAGCGGCCGGGCGACGCCGTCGGCCTCGACCATCAGCATCGGAATGCGGAAGGCTTCCGACCAGCCGCGCCAATCGGCGGCAATATCGCTGAGATCATGGGCGACGAGCAGCGGAATGCAGAGTTCCGGATCGGCATGATGAAGCTCGAGGGTGACGGTAACCTCGCCGTCGCCATGGTCGATGGCGCGGGCGGCGACACCTAGGAAGACGCGCTTCGGCAGCGCAATCGAGAGCGGCAGGCCGCTGGAGGGGAGGACCTTGCGCAGGACCGCGCCGCGTTCGTCTATGGTGATATTGACGTCATCCGAACAATCATGGATGGCGTAGCTGACCTGCTGCGGAAAGCGGGACGGATCGAGGCGTAACGTCGTGCCAGCCCAAGCGGGCTTCATTACGGGATTGTTCATGTCATTCTACCCTTGTCTTACCTGAGAGCCGATTTCCGGTCTTCTCCTTGGGACTTTTCGTCCTCTATGGCCGACAATAGGCGGGGGCCGTTCCGTACAGCTTAAAAATTGCGGTTAAGAAAACTTTGCCTCCTCTGATGGTTATCAAAACCGAATCCGGCAGGGTTTCCGGAAGGTGAACAGGACGCTGTGCTGAAATGATGCATCCTGAGGTAAGTCTCAGGTAAGCTTTTCGTGGCAAAATTTGCTTACCAGCAGTTCGTTCTTTTAGAGATTTTGCCGAAAAGGGCGCATTTGATGATTACGGCTTCCCTCGCTTACACGATCCTGTCGAAGGATATGACGTCGAGCCTGAGCAAGGTCGCGTCGCAGGCGACGGTCAAGAAGGACGCCCAGTACTACGCCGACCATATCAATAAGGTCACATCGGTCGACGACTTCCTCGGCGATTACAAGCTCTACAGCTATGCGATGAAAGCCTATGGTCTCGAGGACATGACCTATGCCAAGGCCTTCATGAAGAAGGTGCTGGAAAGCGATCTCACCGACCCCAACAGCTACGCCAACAAGCTCTCCGATACGCGCTACCGCGAATTCGCCGCTGCCTTCAATTTCAATGCGCCCGAAAAGGACGTGCAGACGGACGCGCAGGAGGACGATCTCATCGGCCTCTACAAGCAGTCCTTCGTCGACGCCGACAAGGCGGCGACCGCCGAGAGCACTTATTACGGCAACAATATCGACAGCGTGAAGACCGTCGACGATCTGGTCAACAACACCAGGCTTCGCACCTATGTGCTGAAGACCTTCAACATCGATCCGACCTATGCGTCGAAGGATTTTCTGCGCCAGGTGCTGACGAGCGATCTCAGCGACCCCACGAGCGTCGTCAACACGCAGGGCGGCGACAAGTATAAGGCGCTGGCCGCCCAGTTCGGCTTCAACGCCGACGGCACGGTCACCGGCACGGCCCAGACCGCGGCGCAAAAGGCTTCGGTCATCGAGACCTACACGCTGAATTCCCAGTCCGTGATCATCGACAATTCGGTCGGTTCCGACGTTGTCTACGTCAACAAGACGGCGGCCGATTACAACCAGGCCTATTATACCGCCAAGATCGGCACGATCACCAATGTCGACGATTTGGTCGCCGACAAACGTCTGACCTCCTACATCAAGACGGCTTACAGCATGGGCGCCGATTTCACCGCGGCGGCGCTGCGCACGGTCCTGACCGATCCCGGCTATGCCCAGCTGATGGGCTTTACCAATGTCTACAACGCCTTCAACTTCAAATCCGACGGTTCGACCTCGAACACGGTGCGCGTGCGGACGCTCGACCAGGCGAACAAGCTGTCATCGGCGGCGTCGATCACCGCCAACTACTATAAGGTGACGTCGCAATCGAGCGGCATCACCAATGTCGACGACCTGCTCGCCGACGGAAACATGGCGCGCTACATCAAGGATGCCTATGGTCTCGGCACCGATTTCAGCAATGCCGATTTGAAGAACATCCTGACCGACTCGGCCTATGCCTCCGCGCAAGGCCATGCCGATCTCAATGCCGATTTCAACTTCCAGGCTGATGGTTCGATCAATGGTTCGGTGATCCAGACGGACACGCAGCGCAAGTCGACAACCGACAAATCGGCGGCGAACGCCGCCCACTTCAACGCCATGATCGACACTGTCACCAATGTCGACGCCATCATGTCCGATCCCATTGCGGTCAGCTATCTCAGAACCAGCATGCAGGTCGCCGACAGCGTCTCCGATGCGACGCTGAGGACCTTCCTCGTCGATCCCGCGGCGGCCAGCGCTCAGGGCTATAGCGACGTCCACGATCTCTTCAATTTCAAGACCGACGGTTCGGTCGCCACCCTCTACGCTTCGCAGACGGCCGCGCAGAGCGCGAGCACTGCCAGCAAGGCCGACAGCGCGGCAGTCTATTATCAGTCGACCATCGCGGGAATCTCGAACGTCGATCAGCTGCTGGCGGACCAGAAGCTGAATAATTTCGTGCGCAACGCCTTCGGCATCCCGTCGACCGTCACCGATGTCGCTCTTCGCAGCATTCTGACCGATCAGAGCGGCACCGGCACCTATGCCGACGTCGCCGCCGCCTTCAATTTCAAGGCTGATGGCTCTCTCAAGGACGGACTGGCGGCGCAGACGGACACCCAGATCCGCAACACGAAATTTTCCGCCGGAGCGCGCACCGACGATTATTCCGCCCGGATGGCGACGATCGCCAATGTCGACGAGCTCATCGCCGATCCCGCCATCACCAATTTCCTGAAGAGCACCTACAATCTGCCGTTGGACATCTCGGATGCCGACCTGAAGAGCTTCCTGACCGATGCGACGGCCGCCTCAGCCGCCGGTCATTCCGATCTCAACGCCGATTTCAACTTCGCCGCCGACGGATCGCTGCCGGTCGTCAGCTCGGTCCAGACGGCCGACCAAGCGCAGACCACCAATGACAACTATATGGCGCGTTATGACGACGAGCGCGACGAGGCGATCGACGAGGTCGTGTCCAACTACTCGAGCATGATGGCCGAAAGCACCAGCCTGCTCGACACTGCCGAGATCAAATCGGTCAACGATTTCCTGCGCAGCAATGCCACGGCCGATTTCAAGAAGAGCAACGACAAACTGCCGGATCCCTATCATGTGGCGCTGCAGGCCTTCGGCCTGACAGACCAGGACGTGCCGCGCTCGATGATGCGCAAGATCCTGACGAGCGATGCCTATGATCCGGACGGCTATATCGCCTCGCTGAAGGACGAGCGCATCACCAATCTCGCCCGCGCCTTCAATTTCGGCCCCGACGGCAAGGCGGCATCACCCTTCCAGGCGCTGCCCGACGCGACCATGGCCAAATATGCCACCGACTACAAGGCGCATATGACCATGCTGCTGAAGGCCGGCCCGGTAAAGGACAAGGCATCGAAGGACGCAACAACCGAGGTCGATTACTTCGCCAAGGGCATGGCCAAGGTGAAGTCGCTCGACGATTTCCTCGACGACAGCCGCCTGACGGATCTGGTGCTGAAAGCCAACAATCTCGACCCGAAGAATTACGACAAGGCGACGCTGAAGAAGATCTTCACCTCCGATCCCGACGACAAGAAGAGCTATCTCAACACCAAGGCCGATGGCCGCTTCAAGGATATCGTCGCCGCCTTCAACTTCGACAAGGACGGCAATCTGACCCGCGCCAAGATGGGCGCCATCCAGAACAAGGCCGCCGAGGAAAACACCCAGGAACTCTATGTCCAGCAGACGCTGGAAGCCCAGCAGGGCGAAAGCAACGACGGTGTGCGCCTGGCGCTTTATTTCAGCCGCAAGGCCCCGAGCATCACCTCGATCTATTCGATCCTCGGCGACAAGGCGCTCTATCAGGTGATCACCACCGCCTACAGCCTGCCCTCGCAGATCTCCGGCATGGACGTCGCCAAGCAGGCCGACCTGATCAACCGCTTCGTCAAGCTCGAGGATCTCCAGGACCCGAAAAAGGTCGACAAGCTGCTGCGCCGCTTCACCGCCATGTACGACGTCCAGAACAGCGCCCAGCAATCGCCAGCGCTGCAAATCCTCACCGGCGGCGGTACGCGCTAGTCATAATTGCTCCTCACGCTTCAAGCCCCTCACCCTAACCCTCTCCCCGTTTTTGACGGGGAGAGGGGACGTGCCCTGCACGAGGTTGCGTGGGAACAGAGAGGTCGCGGCACATCCCCTTCGCCCCGCAAGCGGGGAGAAGGTGCCGGCAGGCGGATGAGGGGCTATTCTCCCCCTGGCGGCGCCCTCAAACGTCGACGCTGACGACTTTCCCGGGGTTCATAATATTCGCCGGATCGAAGGCGCGCTTGATGCGGCGCATCAATTCGATTTCGATCGCCGGCCGGATTGCCGCCAGCTCGTCGCGCTTCAGCTGGCCGATGCCGTGCTCGGCCGAGATCGAGCCGCCATGCGCCAGCACCAAGCCATGGACGATGTGGTTCATTTCGCGCCAGCGGCCGATGAAGGCGGCCTTGTCGGCGCCGATCGGCTGGGAAATATTATAATGGATATTGCCGTCGCCCATATGGCCGAAAGCGCAGATGCGGGCTCCGGGCATTGCCGCCATCACCGCTTCTTCCGCCTCGGCCATGAAATGCGGGATCCTCGATACCGGCACGGAAACATCGTGCTTGATCGACCCGCCTTCGGGCTTCTGGGCATCCGACATGCTCTCGCGCATGTGCCAGATCGCCTTCTGCTGTGCCACCGATGAGGCGATCGCCGCATCGAGCACCAGCCCGGCCTCAAAACCCTGTTCGAGCACGCCGTTCATCATCCGCTCTGCCGTCTCGGCCGAATCCGACGTCGAAATGTCGATCAGCACATACCAGGGATAGGCCGCTTCCAACGGATCGCGCACGCCGTCGATGTGGCGTGTGGTGATCTCGACGCCGAAACGCGGCATCAGCTCGAAACCGGTGAGCGAGGCGCCGCAGAGGCTGGAGGCAAGATTGAAGAGACCGAGCGCATCCGCCACCGAATTCAGGCCGGCGAACGCCACCTGATGGCCGAGCGGCTGCGGGAAAAGCTTCAGAACCGCGCCGGTGATGATGCCGAGCGTGCCTTCGGCGCCGATGAAAAGGTCGCGCAGATCATAGCCGGTATTGTCCTTCTTCAGGCGGCGCAAGCCGTCCCATATCTCGCCGGTCGGCAGCACCACCTCGAGGCCGAGGCAGAGCTGGCGCATATTGCCGTAGGCCAGCACCGCCGTACCGCCGGCATTGGTGGACAGGTTGCCGCCGATGCGGCAGGAACCCTCTGAGCCGAGCGACAGCGGAAACAGCCGCCCATGCGCTTCGGCCGCCTTCTGCACCTCGGCCAGAATGGCGCCGCCATCGGCCACCAGCACGTTCGCCACCGGATCGACATCGCGGATCCTGTTCATGCGCTCGAGCGACAGGATGATATCGGACTTGCCGGCGCGCGGCGTCTGGCCGCCGACCAAGCCGGTATTGCCGGTCTGCGGCACGATCGCCGTTCCAGTCTCCGTCGCAAGCTTCATGATCTCGGAGACTTGCTCGACCGAACCGGGCTTCAAAAGGAGAGGGGAGGAGCCGTGATAGAGTCCGCGGTTTTCGATCAGGTGCGGCGCAAGATCGGCCTCGGCGCGAAGCGCGTATTTGTCGCCGACGATGGCTGCGAAGCGGTCGAGAAGTTCGGTGGAAATGCCGGTGCTGCTCATCGGGGTCGATCCTCGGTCGATTTGATCAGTGTCAGTTGCGCGGAGCCGCTGCCCGCTGCAGGCGGTCGTTGATCGCTTCGCCGAGCCCCTCCTCGGGAATGGCCGAGAAGGCGATGCTCGAAACCCCGCTGGCATCGGCCCGCTTCATATAGTCGAAAAGATTGGCTGCCGCCTCGGCGAGGTCGCCGCGCGGGCTGAGATCAAGCACGATCCGGGCGCCGTTTGCGCCGGAGACCGCCGCACCGCCGAAGGCGATCAGCGCTTCGCCGGGTTCGACCGTCTTCGCATTGAGGCGCACCGAAGCGCCCGGCGCGTAGTGTGAGGCGAGCATGCCGGGTGCTTCGATTGCTGCGGATGCTGTCTTCGCTCTCAGCAGCGGCCGGCCGGCGACACGCTCGATTTCGCGCGCCGCCAAGCCACCGGGGCGCAGCAGCCTCACCCGGTCGCCCTCCACCTTGACGATTGTCGATTCGACGCCGACGGTGCTTGGGCCCGCATCGAGGATCAACGGGAGTTTCGCGCCGAGATCGGCCTCGACATGGGCCGCACTCGTTGCGCTGATCGCGCCCGAGGTATTGGCGCTCGGGGCTGCGAGCGGCCGCCCGAAGGCGCCGATCAGGGCGCCGGCAAAACCTTTCGGCACGCGCACGCCGACGCTGTCGAGCCCGGCGGTCGCCAGCGAATGGATCGGGCTTTGAGGTTTCAGCGGCAGCACCAGCGTCAGCGGGCCGGGCCAGAAGGCTGCGGCGAGCGCCCGCGAGACAGGATCGAATTCGGCATGCTCTTCAGCCATGGCAAGGTCGGCCATATGGCAGATCAGCGGGTTGAAGCGCGGCCGTCCCTTGGTCTCGTAGATGCGGGTGATCGCCGCCGGATTGGTGGCGTCGGCGGCAAGGCCGTAGACGGTTTCGGTCGGGATGGCGATGGCAAAGCCGTCGGCAAGCGCGGTGCAGGCGGCTTCAAGCGCTGCCTGCCTGTCTTCCTCTATGTCGATGATGCGTGCCATGTGCTGCCTGGTGCTAATGCATGCCGCCCGGAAGTGTGCGGCGGTTCCGGGATAACGGCATGCATAAAAACAAAGAGCTAAAGCGCGTCGCATAAACCACGTTGGATGCGTCGCGCTTTGGTTCCGGCAGTCATTAGGCTTTCCCCCGCCCGCGATCAATCGCGTTTATAGCTGGCGGATGATTTCGCGCAGCTGTTCGTTGCGGGCGCCGAGCAGCAGGATGTTGCGGATTGCCGCCTGCGGATCATGGGTGCGGAACAGCAGCCCATTGCCGCGCACCGACCGGTCGATGGTCATCTTTTCCAGGGAGTTCTCGCCCGGCTTGATGGCGACGGCGAAATACATGCGGGAATAGCCGATATCGATCCGTTCGAAGAAGTTGTCGTTCTCGCCGATGTCGGAATAGAAATTGGCGATGTAGAAGGCCCAGCTCACCTCTTCGTAATGGGCGAACTTCGTCCGCGCGGCGGTGACGTGGCAGTAGCCGAGATGCGGGCTGTCCTCCAGCGTCCGGTGGAAGATCATCTTCGGAAACTGGATCGAGTGGTGAAAGCCGTTGATGTGCTGATGCGTCTTCTCGCCGGCCACCTGCAGCTTGCGGCCGGTTTTGGCGGCGACCTCGTCATGGGTGAAATAGCGCTTTTCCTCGGCCAGCCAGTGCTGCCGCTCGCGGGGGATGCGGCCGGTGCGCAGGAATTCGGAATGCGCGGCGATCGGTTGCCGCTCTTGCAATCTGCTTGCATCTTTCGCGTCGAAATAACGGAGTCTGGCCATGGTTCGCGTTCTTCGGTCGGTCTGAATCACAAGCAGGATAGGGCGGTATGCTTAAGGCGATGTTAAAAATCACTCCGCAGCCGGCCGGCCAAAAGGCAAATCCCGGCAGATGTCGCAAACGCGACGGACACCCGTATCGGCCGGCTCGCGACTTTGCGCATCGGGTCTTTACGCCATGTCGCAAATGACGATAATCGTCTGCAGAGTCGGGCGATGCGATCGGCCTGGACGGGCCGCTTGCATCCTGTCGTCAATTTCGAAGCCGATGTCGCATTACAACCGAGCGGCAGCCGGCCCAGATGATTAAATGGGCTCAGGTGATTACATGGCCGCCATGAACAATTCTCCCGAAGGAGAAGGAAGCGGGCGCGCTTCCGCCGGCCTTCAGGGTAAGGGCGGCAACCGGGTGCACGAGGACATGAAGATGGATATTCGCAGCAACGTTTTGCGTCAGCTCAAGAGCCGCCGGGAGGGCTTCAGCCTCGAACGGCCGTTCTATATCGACGAGGATTATTTCCAGCTCGATATGGAGATGATCTATTATCGCGACTGGCTGTTCATCGGCCATGATTGCGAGCTGCCGAAGGCGGGCGCCTATTTCACCGTCCAGATCGGCAGCTATCCGGTCGTCGTCGTCCGCGGCAAAGACAATGTCATCCGCGCCTTCCACAATAGCTGTCGTCATCGCGGCTCGCGGGTCTGCACCAAGGAGCACGGCTCCTCCGTGCGCCTCGTCTGCCCCTATCACCAGTGGACCTACGATCTTGAAGGCAAGCTCGCCTTCGCCCGCCACATGGGTGATGATTTCGACAAGACCGGCTTCAACCTGAAACCCGTCCATTGCGAAGTCGTCGCAGGTTATGTCTTCATCTGCCTTGCCGACACGGCTCCCAATTTCCAGCCGGTGCGCGACAAGATCGAGCCCTATGTCGCGCCGCACCGGATCAGCGAGAGCAAGGTCGCCTTCCAGAGCACGATCATCGAGAAGGGCAACTGGAAGCTCGTCTGGGAAAACAACCGCGAGTGCTATCACTGCGCCGCCAATCACCCCGAACTCTGCCGCACCTATCCCGAAGCCCCGAGTGTCACCGGCACGGACGGCGGCGCCGACGATCCGGAGATCGCCGGCCATTGGGCGCGCTGCGAGGCTGCCGGCCTGCCGAGCAAGTTCCAGATTTCGCCGGACGGTCAGTTCCGCACGGCACGCATGCCGCTGATCGAAGATGCCGAGAGCTACACCATGTCGGGCAAGCGCGCCGTCCAGCGTCAGCTCTCCGACGATATCTCGATCAACCGTATCGGCACCATGCTGCTCTTCCACTATCCGACGACGTGGAACCATCTGCTCGGCGATCACGCCATCTCCTTCCGGGTGCTGCCGCTCAGCGCCAACGAGACGGCGGTGACGACCAAGTGGCTGGTCCACAAGGACGCCGTCGAAGGCGTGGATTACAATCTCGAGGAACTGACCCACGTCTGGACCGAGACCAACGACCAGGATCGCCGCATCGTCGAGGAAAATGCCTTCGGCATTCACTCGCCGGCCTATGAACCCGGCCCCTATTCTTCCCTGCACGAGGGCGGCGTCATGCAGTTCCTCGAATGGTATTCCAACTTCATGGTCAACCGCCTGCAGGGCGACCAGGCCAAAATCTCCGCCGTGGCCTAACCACACGTCGGAAGACGGGCATTAAGCGCGGTTCCTCCCGGTTAATGCCCGGTTCAGATCGATTTCTTTAAAAAGACGAGAGCAGCCGGCCCCGGCCGCTTTCGGAACCATTCGGGCACGAAGGCGTTGCTGTGCAGGCGGTTTGCCGCTGTTGAATGGGAGAGAAGAATGTTTAGTTTGAGTAACAAGATCGCGACCGCAGCTCTGGCTGCCGCCGTCGTTCTGACAAGCTTCGTGCCGTCGCAGGCAATCCAGATGCCGACCGTCCCGCAGGTGGAAAAATCCTCCACCGTCGAAAACGTCCAATACCGCCGTTACTATCGCGGCGATTATTACCGGCCGGGCTATCGCCCTGGCGCCTATTATCGGCCCGGCTACGGCGGCGGCTACCGCCCCGGCTATTACGGCGGCTATCGCGGATATAGCTATTACCGCCCGGGTTACCGTCACTACAACGGCTACTGGTACCCGCTCGCCGCCTTTGGCGCCGGCGCGGTCATCGGCGGCGCCATTGTCGCCCAGCCGCGTTACGTCGCCCCCGGCCCCCGTATGGGTTCAAGCCACGTCGCCTGGTGCGCCAACCGCTACCGGTCCTATCGCGCGTATGACAACACGTTCCAGCCCTATAACGGCCCGCGCCAGCAGTGCTATTCGCCGTATTGAGGCTGTACGGCACGACGCTGCCCTCACACTAACCCTCTCCCCGTAAAAACGGGAGAGGTGTCGCGCCAGCCATTTCATCGTCGGCTGCAAAACTCAGTGAACGACGGTGATAACCGAAATGCCGGCTTCGTTGGCGGCACGGATAAGCGCTGCTCGCGCGTCCTGAGCCGGAATCTCCCCGTGTATTGCATCCCGGCAAGCCATAATCGCCACGAGGTATTCTTCTCCATCGTCGATCGGCCAGCCAACTGTCAGCATCTCCGCAGCCTGACCAAGGGTTGCAACAAGCTTGTATTTTTCCGGCCCACTCACAACGAGCATTAGAGGGGCAAACTCTCCGGATGTGCACCATTTCATGACATTAGCTCTCCCCACGGTAAATATATTAGTAACCGTGCAAGAACCGTTCCGGGTGAGCTGGCGGCATGAACCAGCTGATCACCCGAGCGTCGCCGAGGCTAAACATCAGATGGACAACCCGTCGCGATATTGAAAGGCAACACGTTCCCGCCCTATAACGCGCAGCGCCAGTGCTATTCGCCGTCTTGATGAAGGCATTGTTTGCCCCTCACCCTAACCCTCTCCCCGTAAACGGGGCGAGGGGACTTGCCCGCGAGAGGCCAGCAGGGACCCGAGAGGTCGCGGCATATCCCCTTCGCCCGCAAGCGGGGGTCCGAAGGACGGGTCGAGACCGGTGGCTCGACCCCGGTCGGTGCCGGCAGGCGGATGAGGGGCCGGTTCGCTACGGTTTAAAGAATATCCACGCGCCGCAGCAGCCACCAGGCAAAGGCAATCGAGGCGACGATCAGGGCGACGGCGTATTCCGTGCCGTAGTCGCCGACGGCGAAGGGCAGGTTGGCGGTGTTCATGCCGAAGAAACCCGTTACCAGGGTCGGCGGCAGCAGGAAGGCCGTCATGATCGACAGCAGATAGAGATGGCGGTTGGTTTCGGAGGATTGTTTCGAATCGATTTCTTCGTGCAGCAGCCGCGCCCTATCCTGCAGCGCATAAATGTCGTGGTCGACCGTTTCCAGCCGGCTCGTCAGCCGCCGCGCCACATCGTCGAAGCCGAAGGGCATCTCGTCGTCGTCGGCAGCTGCCGCCCGGCGCATCAGCGCCAGCACCGTGCGCAGATGCCGATGCAGCCGGACCACGGTGCGCCGCACCGGTGCCAAGCGCCGGCGTTCGTCGCGGGGCGCATTGTCGTAGACGAAATCCTCGATCAGGTTCAGCTCGTCGGTGAGCTCGATGACGATCGCGATCAGCGTGCGCTGAAACTCGATCACCAGCAGTTCGAAGAGATCGACCGGCCGTGAAAACTTGCCCGGATTCTTCTCGATCAGCGCCCGCGCCCGCTCGACGCTGCGCAGCGGCTGCAGTCTCGTGGTGATGATGAAGCGGTCGGACATGGCGAAATGCAGCCAGCCGAGATTGTTGGTATCCTGGGCGAAATCGCGCTGGCAGTCGACGAGCGTGCCGTAGAGCATCTGCTCGTCGACGGTGATGGTCGCATGCGTGTCACGCGTCGTCAGTGCCGATTTCGCGTCCTCCGTCAGCCCGTCGAGGGTTTCGAGCAAGGCCGGCACGCGGGCGTCGACAAGGTTGAGGTGCAGCCAATAGAAACAATTGTCGGCAGTCAGTTCCGCCACCGTCGCACTGTTGTTGAGCCGCACCGCGGTCTTTTCATCCGGCGAGAAGCGATAGGCCCAGACGAAACCGGGTATGTTGACGGGCAATGTATCCATTGGTCGCCGATCCTTTGCGAAGGCGATGTCATTCCTTAGAGAGTCTTCATGACGTCCATTTGTGCAAGGGTGCAAGTGCCAAGCGCCGTGTCGGGCGAATTATCGCATGGCGGCAGGGGAAATCGAAATTGACGTTTACGTAAAAATCAATTAGCCCTTTGCCTCGGAGGGGCTTTGCCCAAGTGCAGGAAGTGCAGACGCGCGAGGCCGGTCCCACGGAGGAAATGAGCATGTACAAGGCGCCCGTCGAGGAAATCGCGTTCACATTGAAGCATGTAGCCGGCATGGGCGAGGCGGTTTCACAAGGGCTTCTCGGCGATCTCAGTGACGATCTGATCGACGCCATCCTCTCCGAGGCGGGACGTTTTGCCACAGAGGAAGTCGCGCCGCTCGCCGAAATCGGCGATCGTCAGGGTGCCCGTCTGCAGGGTGGCGAGGTCAGGCTGCCGGATGGCTGGCGCGATCTCTATCGCAACTGGATCGCCGGCGGCTGGAACGGCCTGACGGCGCCCGAAGCTTTCGGCGGCCAGGCCCTGCCGCATATGCTGAATGTCGCGGCGCTGGAAATGTGGAATTCCGGTTCCATGGCCTTTGCGCTCGCCCCGACGCTGACGATGGGCGCGATCGAGGCGGTCAGCACCCATGGCAGCGCCGCGCTGAAAGACAAATATCTGGCAAGGATGGTGTCCGGTGAATGGACCGGTACCATGAACCTGACCGAACCGCATGCCGGCTCCGATCTCGGCGTGCTCAAGGCTCGCGCCGAGCGCCGCGCCGACGGCAGCTACCGCATATCCGGGCAGAAGATCTTCATCACCTGGGGCGAGCATGACGCCGCCGACAACATCATCCATCTTGTGCTCGCCCGCCTGCCGGATGCGCCGGCCGGCACCCGCGGCATTTCGCTGTTCCTGGTGCCGAAATTCCTGGTGCACGACGACGGCTCGCTTGGCGCCCGCAACGATCTGTTCTGCCATTCGCTGGAGCACAAGCTCGGCATTCATGGTTCGCCGACCTGCACGATGATCTATGGCGACGGCCGGTTCGGCGACGAAAAGGGCGCTGTGGGATGGCTGGTCGGCGAGGAGAACAAGGGGCTGGCCTGCATGTTCACGATGATGAACAATGCCCGCCTGGCCGTCGGCATGCAGGGCGTGGCGATCGCCGAAGCCGCCACCCAGAAGGCTGTCGCCTATGCCAAGGAACGCACCCAGGGCAAGGCGCCCGGCTGGAGCGGTGCCGGCATGAGCCCGATCGTCGAACATCCCGATGTCGCTCGCATGCTTCTCACCATGAAGGCGCTGACCCAAGGGTCGCGCGCCATCTCCTATGCCTGCGCCCACGCGATCGACATGTCTCACCGGGCCGGCGACAGCCGCCACTGGCAGGAGCGCGCCGCCCTGCTGACGCCGATCGCCAAATCCTTTTCGACCGATGCCGGCGTCGACGTCGCCTCGCTCGGCATTCAGGTGCATGGCGGCATGGGCTTCATCGAGGAGACCGGTGCGGCCCGGTACCTGCGTGATGCCCGCATCGCGCCGATCTACGAGGGCACCAACGGCATCCAGGCGATCGACCTCGTCACTCGCAAGCTGCCGCTCTCCGGCGGCGACCAGGTGCGAGGCTTCATTGCCGAGTTGAAGCAGATCGCCGATAACGTCCGCCGCTCCAATCTCGATGGTTTCGGCGAGACCGCCGTCAGGCTCGACGCAGCGATTTCAGATCTCGAAGAGGCGACCGCCTGGCTGCTGCAGATGCTCGCCGACAACAGAGCCGCCGAGGCGCTTTCCGGTGCGACACCCTATCAGCGCCTGTTCGGCCTGGTGCTCACCGGTTGCTATCTCGCCAAGGGTGCTCTCGCCGATAGCGGCGATGGCAGGGGCGAGGGCCGCATCGCGCTTTGCCGCTTCGCCGCCGAAAACCTGCTCGCCGAGACCGCGGCCCTTCGCGACTGCTTGGTCAATGGTGCGGCAAGCCTTGCCGCCGCCCGTATCCTGCTTGCCTGAGGACATCCAATGACCGATCACATCATCGTCGAGCAGCCTTCCGCCTATCCGGGTGTCCAGATCATCCGCTTCAATCGACCGGAAAAGAAGAACGCCATCACCCGCGCCATGTATGGCGCGATGACCGAGGCGCTGAATGCGGCCAATGCCGATCCCGCCATCCGCGCCACCGCCTTGCTCGGCACCGAAGGCTGCTTTTCCGCTGGCAACGACATGAATGATTTTCTCGCCGCCGCGATGGGCGGCGGCTTTATTCAGGAGATCCTCGATTTCCTCTATGCGCTGGTGAAGGCTGAAAAGCCGGTGGTCTCGGGCGTCGACGGCCTGGCGATCGGCATCGGCACGACGATCCACCTCCATTGCGACCTGACGATCGCCTCGAGCCGCAGCCAGTTCCGCACCCCCTTCGTCGATCTGGCGCTGGTGCCGGAGGCGGGCTCCAGCCTGGTCGCGCCGCGCCTGATGGGCCACCAGCGCGCCTTCGCCCTGCTGGCGGCGGGAGAGGCCTTCTCGGCCGCCGAGGCCAAGGACGCCGGTCTCATCTGGAAGGTGGTCGAACCCGGCGAGGTCGATGTCGTAACGCTGGCGACCGCCGCCCGGCTTGCCGCCAAACCGCCGGAGGCGCTGCGCATCGCCCGCGATCTCATCCGCGGCGACAGGGACGAAATCATCGCCCGCATCGACGAAGAGGCCCGCCATTTCTCCGCCCGTCTGAAAAGCGCCGAGGCCCGGGCGGCTTTCGAGGCGTTCATGCGGCGTTAGAGCG
Organism: Rhizobium leguminosarum bv. trifolii WSM2297; assembly: GCF_000271845.1. The sequence continues at coordinate 4,607,395 of NZ_JH719395.1, forward strand.
GTTCAGCTTTTCGCGGAAGCGCGGAACCGCTCTAAGCTTTTGTTTTTACGCAATTCCGGACGGAAAACCGCTTCGCACTTTTCCTGGAATTGCTCTAAACCGGGTCGGACGCGACGTGCCCTAGCTGTCGACATTCATCGAAGCCATATCATTGCGGTGACGCCCTTCGTTCTCGGAGCGCATGAAAATAAGTGTGGGGGAACAGACCCAAACCTGAAAAAGGACAGTTGCGAAGTTCGCGTTCGCGTCGAGGGACAACGTGCCTTCAATGATGATGACCTGATCTTACAGGCGGCTCTCGACGGGGGGCTGGCGTTCGTATGGAAGGCTCCGTTGCTCAAGCTGCTTCTGACGGCCGGCTGATCGGCGTTGGTGTCCGCCTTTTGCCAGCTATCACGCCTATTATTGGTACCAGCCTTCAGCCGCGTCACGTTCGCACTAGAGACACTCCGGTACGGAAGTTGGGCGGTTTTAGACTTTGCGTCAGACCCTTCCTGGATCCAAATGAGCAACGTCGCCGGTTCGGCTCATTTTTGCTCGGCTACCTGTGGAACCTTGCGAAACAGGGTCATGTGATCACGCGACTTCCAATTCGGAACTGAGCGTCAATTCTGGCTGAACTGTGCCTTTCTGTTTCATTATCTGCCGCCATCTCCCGGGAGCAAGGCCTTCTCTTCGTTTAAATACGCGGCTCAACGACAGGTCGTTGTCATAGCCAACCAGGTTGGCGATGCGAAGCAGGCTCTCGTCCGTCGCCGTCAGCAGCAGCTTGACTCGATAAACACGCCATCCCGTGAGGTAATCCAGCGGCGCTTCGCCGACCACCGACTTGAAGAGTGCCGCAAAGCTTGAACGCGAAAGTCCGGCCTGCTGCGCCATATCTTCGACCGTCCAGCGGCGGGCTAGGTCAGAGTGGACCGCGTGGATCGTGCGCGCCAATCGCCGATCTCCCAAGCCCGCCAGCCAGCAGCCTGTCTTACCGGTATTGTTGTTACACAGCGCACGTAGCGCCTGCACGAAAAGCGTGTTGACCAGGCGATCAACCACAAACCCCGAACCATGCTCCCCAGCCTTGGTTTCCATGCCGATGAGATCGAGGGTCGCCCTGATCAGGGCGGCATGTGTTTCGTTTAGTGGGAAGTGAACCAGAGCGGGTATCGAGCGGAACAGAGGTTCGGCCGCGACCGCATCAAACGAAAGGCGAGCGGAAGCGATCTCGGTTTGCAAGCCGCTTCCGCCATGGGCAACGGCGCCGTCCGTTTCCGATGCTACCAGTGTTTCACATGCGATCACGCTCTGATCGGGCAGGTCCGACAGATCGAAGGTGACGTGCGGCTGGACGATCATGCAAGTGCCGGTCTCCAGTCGGACCGGATCGGCAATCCCCTCCCATCGCAGCCAACAGTTGCTCCCGGATATGACTACCAGTCGAGCATGCTCGCCGGTGTGGAACCGGATGCCCCACGGCGCACCCAGATCAAGACGGGCGTAAAGCGATGTCTCGACCTTCATCTGGTGAATGATCTCATCGAACGGGTTCATGACAGCTCCGGATTGGACGATCGGATATAAATAGCGGACTGCGCGGCATTATTCATCCGATCAGCCAATGCTAGATGGGCGCCATAGTCAAGCATGGAGCTGAAGATGAAAGTTTACCGCCACACGCAGCTGGGCGACATGGGCACTCTGAAGGTCCGTGAGGAAGCTCTTCCCGAGGTTGGTGCCGGTCAGTTGTTGGTTCGCGTCAAAGCCAGTTCGCTGAACTTCCGCGACATCATTATTGCCCAAGGTCACTATCCCTTCGGCATCGTGGAGAACCACGTACCCTTGTCCGATGGCGCAGGCATTATCGAAGCTGTCGGCCACGGGGTCCGGCGGTTTGCCGTTGGCGATCGCGTCTTGAGCAGCTTCTTTACGAGCTGGTTCGGCGGACGCATCCCCGCGTATCGCGAGCAATACCAGAAGGAGCAGGATGGCTGGCTCACGGAATACATTCTAATAAGCGCGGAGGCCTTGACGTCCATTCCTGATCATCTGACCTTCGAGGAGGCATCAACGTTGCCATGCGCGGCACTGACGGCGTGGTCGGCGGTATCGGGTGTGGTTCCTGGCGATACGGTTCTGACGCTCGGAACTGGTGGTGTTTCGATCTTCGCAATCCAGTTCGCAAAGGCATTGGGCGCACGTGTCATCGCCACGACGTCGTCCAGCGACAAGTTCGAGAAGCTGACGGCGCTCGGTGCGGATGCGCTCATTAACTACCGCGAGACCCCGGAGTGGCATCGGGCGGTGCGTGATCTGACGGGTGGCCTGGGTGCCGACCGTATCGTCGAGGTCGGCGGACCGGCAACCATCGCCCAGTCCGTCCGCTCTATCCGCGAAGGTGGCCAGGTCTCCATCGTCGGCGCGCTCGGCATGGAAGGCGAAGCGATCGATATCATGAAACTGTTCTTCAGCCAGGCGACCTACAAGGTCATCAGCGTCGGCAATCGCAGCGATCTGGAGGAAATGAACCGCGCCGTTGCGGCCCATCAGATCCGCCCGGTGATTGACAGCGCCTTTGCGTTCGAGGACGCACTTTCGGCCTACGAGCGCCTCGCGAGCCGAAATGTCTTCGGAAAGGTCGTCATTCGCAACTGACCGGGCCTTTGAACTCTCAAGGAGATTGAATATGACCGCTTATGCGATTTTCATTCGAGAACGCAGCCGCGATGCCGCTGAACTGCAGACATATGCGGAGTTGGTAACGCCACTGCTAGGAAAATCGGGAGCGACCGTGCTTGCGGCCTACGGCCCTCTCGATGCTCTGGAGGGGGCTGCTCCTGAAGGGGTGGTCATGGCCAGCTTTCCCACAATGGAGGCGGCACGTGCCTTCTATGACAGTCCCGAATACCAGGCTGCCGTAAGACACCGGTTTCTCGGCGCGGACTATCGGTCGTTCATCATCGACGGGTCGACTAGCTAGACTGCCGGCACGTCGAAGACCTCGCCGGCCCTCAGCGGCCGGAACCGTTCCGGGGGAATGTCATGCTCGCGCATCGCGTCTTGCAATGCTCGTGCCGGTGCGTCGACCGCCTCGTCTGTCAGTTGGAACGTCGCGAAGTGGTGCCCCGCCACATAGGCCGCATTTGCCAGCGTCATCCCGATCACCGCCTCCCGCGGATTCTGGTGCTGGCCTTTCATGAACCATCGCGGCTCATATGCGCCGAAGGGTAAAAGCGCCAGGCGAAAGCCGCCGTGCTTCTGCTGTGCCGCTTTGTAATGGATGCCGTAGTGAAAGCCGGTATCTCCAACGTGATAAATCTTTCCGGCCGGAGTCGACAAGACGAACGACGCCCAGAGTGCCATCCGGCGATCGGCCGTGCCGCGAGCGGACCAATGATGCGCGGGCTCCGCATCAATGCTGATTCCGGCATGCGAGATGCGTTCGCCCCAATCCATCGTTATCGTCTCTAGATCGGGCACGGCGCGGCGGATGATCGTGTCATTGCCGAGTGGCGTCACGATGCGCGGCCGATGTTTCGCCTGCAACCGGTTGAGGGTCGCGATATCGAGATGATCATAGTGATTGTGCGAGATCAGCACGAGATCGATTGGCGGCAGATCATCGAAGGCGATGCCCGGTTGGACGACGCGCTTGGGCCCGGCAAAAGTAAAGGGGCTGACGCGCTCCGACCATACCGGGTCGGTCAGGATATTGAGCCCGGCGACCTGGACGAGCATTGTTGCATGGCCAACCATGGTCACCCGCAGATCTGCACCGTCAACACGTGCATCGGGTTTGGCCGCCGCATACGGACTTGGGACCGATTTCGGCCAACGCTCACGGCCGCCGCCGAATTGCCATCGCAGCAAATCGCGGAAACCAAGGGGCTCGATACCTTCGGGATTGAAGAAATGCGTGCCGTCGAAGTGATCGGACACCGGGCCGTCATAATAAGGATTGCGTCTTCTGGTCTTGCACATTCGCAATCGGGTTCCTCCGCCTGGTGGTTTTAGGCCGGTCCCTCGGCACTGACGGCGGGTAAGGCGGCGGACGGCCCGCCTATTTCTCCAGCGTCGCCACCACCTCGACATGCGAGGTCCAGAGGAACTGGTCGATCGGCGTCACCCCGGTGATCCGGTAGCCGCCCTCGACGAGGATCGCCAGATCGCGCGCCAGCGTCAGCGGATTGCAGCTGACGGCCGCGATCTTCTTCACGCTTGAGCGGGCAAGCTCCTTGCACTGGAACTCGGCGCCGGCGCGCGGCGGGTCGAAGACGACCGCGTCATAGGGCTTGAACTCCTGCGTCATCAGCGGACGGCGGAAGAGATCGCGTTTTTCGACGCTGACCGGCTTCAGTCCGGGCGTGTTGCGGGCGGCGTGGTCGAGGGCTGCGAGCGCCTTTGCCTCGGCTTCGACCGCATGCACGCGGCCGATCCGCGCCAGCTGCAGCGAAAACGTGCCGGCGCCGGCAAAGAGATCGGCAATGCGCTTGGCCTTGCCGGCATGGGCCAGCACCAGCTCTGCCATTGCCTCTTCCGCCGGCTTGGTCGCCTGGGTAAAGCCGCCGGGCGGCGGCGAAACCTGGACGCCGCCGAAGTCGACCAGCGGTTTCGACGGCTCGATGAGGATTTCGCCGTTCAGCGAAACACGGGCGATGCCGCGCAGGCCAAGCACGGTTTCGACCGCCTTGCGCCGCTGCGGGTCGGACAGTTTCTTCACCTCGTCGACCGCTATGTCGAGGCCGGACAGCGTTTCGAGCACGGAGACGCGGAAGGGTTCGGCATTGGTCGCCAGTGCCGCGGCAATCGCCCGGATCGCCGGCAGCCGGGCAACGATGCCCGCAGACGAGATCGGACATTCCTCGATCGCGACGATGTGGTGGCTTTCGGCCTGGTTGAAGCCGATTAGCATGTCCTTCTCGGTCTTGCGCGCCGCAAACACCACGCGCCGGCGTTCACCCGGACGGGCCGGCACGATCTCGCCGACGTCGGGCGTCAGCCCCTTGGATCGCAGCGCATCGATGACCAGCTGGCGCTTGAAGGCGCGGTAGGGCAGATCTGCCATATGCTGCAGCGTGCAGCCGCCGCAGGTGCCGTTGAGACCGTCCGGGCCGAAATGCCGGCAGGGCGGCTCCTGCCGGTCGGGCGAGGGCGTGGTGATCGACATGATCGTGCCCTGGCTTTTGACGCGGGCGATCGCCACGGTTTCGCCGGGCAGAGAAAACGGCACATAAACCGGTCCGCCGGCGCTGCCGGCAATGCCGTCGCCCTGGGCGCCGAGCTTATCGATGGTGAAGGTTTCGGTGCTCACGGTTTCAATCCTGCCAGAAGGAATTCCTGATTGCCGTCGCCGCCGGAAATCGGGGAAGGGATGAGGCCGAGGCTGTTCCAGCCCATGTCCTCGGTGAACCAGCGCGCGAGCCCCGCCGCGACGGCGGGCGCCGAGGAGGGGTCTTTCAACAGCCCGCCCTTGCCGATCGCTTCGCGCCCCGCCTCGAACTGCGGCTTGACCAACAGCACGGCGACGGCGCCCGGCTCCGCGATCTCAAGAGCCGGCGCCAGCGCCAGCTTCAGCGAGATGAAGGAGACGTCGGAGACGATGAAGGTGGCGGGCTCGCCGATATCGTCGGCCGTCAGATTGCGGGCGTTGAGGCCTTCCCGGTTGGTCACGCGAGGATCGCCGGATATGCGCGGATGCATCTGCCCATGGCCGACATCGATCGCCGTGACATGCGCAGCACCGCGCTGCAGCAGCACCTCGGTGAACCCGCCGGTGGAGGCGCCGATATCGAGACAGTGATGACCGGCGGGATCGAGCCGGAAATGGTCGAGCGCTGCTGCAAGCTTCAGAGCGGCGCGCGAGACATAGTCCTGCGCCGGGTCGTCGATCTCGATATCGGCGTCGTCGCCGAAGACTGCGCCGGCTTTGGTCACCACCTGGCCGGCGATCCGGACGGTGCCGCGTTGCACGGCGTCGCGGGCCCGCGAGCGGCTGGCGAAAAGGCCGCGGGAGACGAGAAGTTGGTCGAGGCGTTGGCTGTTTTGTTCGGACATCGGCTGTGAATGACCGGCAAAGCCGCCGGTTGCAAGCGTTTTGTTCCAGACAGCATCATTGACCCTCGAAAGCTTTCGGCGATAATCCTGCCGCGGCGATGACGGGGCGGGCCGCAGACATGGGGGTGTTTTATGCTGAAGCTCTTCACTCTTCTTGTCGCGGCAGGGATCGCATCGCCGGCGCTGGCGAACGACACCATGGCCGAGGTCAAGACCGGTGGGCTGATCTTTGCCCAATCCGATGATGTCAGCATGGTCGAAGAGGATCTCTTCATCTCCGCTTCGCAAGTGCGGGTGGATTATGTCTTTGAGAATAGCTCGGACAAGGATGTCGAAAGCCTGGTCGCCTTTCCGATGCCCGACATATCGGGTCAGGTGGACAACAATTCCGCCATATCGGATTATGACAGCGACAATTTCCTGCATTTTTCCACCGTGCAGGATGGCAGGCCGATCACCGCCAAACTGCAGCAGCGGGTCGTTTCGCTCGGCATCGACGTGACCGACGAGTTGGCCAAATACGCCATCCCGGTCCTGCCCTACAGCCAGAAGACGACAGAAGCGCTTGCCAAGCTTCCCGAGCCCGTCCGAAAAGACTGGATCGCCCGCGGCCTGATCTATGCGATGACAGATGCCGATCTTGTGCCGCTCTGGACGTTGCGCTCGACCTATTGGTGGCGCACCACCTTTCCGGCGAAGAAGAAGGTGAACGTCGAACACCGCTACCAGCCGGCCGTCGGCGGCACCGTCGCCATCAGCTTTCTCGAAAACGGCCAGGCGAAGGGTGAGCGCTTCGAGGAATATTCCCGCAAATACTGCCTGGATTCAGACTTCGTCAGGGTGGCGCAGCAGCGTGCGGGGGAGGCCGAAGCCGGCGGCGCCAACTCTACCGAAAGCTGGATCTCCTATGTGCTGTCGACCGGCGCCAACTGGGCGGGACCGATCAAGCGCTTCCAGCTGACAATCGACAAGGGTAAGCCCGGCAGTCTCATCAGCTTCTGCGGCAGCAATGTCGAGAAGATCGGCCCGACCACCTTTCGGATGACGGCCGAGGATTTCGATCCCGCCAAGGATTTCGACATCCTGATCCTCAATCCCCCGGAAGCGGAACCGAAGCCTTAATTTAAGCAGCTTTAATCATGGTCTGGGCCGCTGCTGCGGCGCACAATTTAAACAAATCTAAAGCTCGCCCGCATAGCTTCGCCCCGATTGCAGCGGTTCGTCCGGACCGCTCGGCGCCATGACGGCGCAAGCGTTTCAACGCCGATCATGTTCTCAGTTTCAAACATCCCTGCGGTTGCGCCTCACGCGCGATCCGCCTTCGCCGCGTCGACTGTCGTCAGGAGTTCACCGATGTCCGCCAAAAACATATCCTTGAACGGAAAGCTTGCGGCCACGTTCGCAGCCCTCATTCTTATTTTCGTCGCCGTTTCCGCCTTCGTCTATTCCAAGGCGACGGCGTCGGCGGCCGCTTCTGCCGAGCAGGAAAAGTCCGAGCTGCTCGTCAACCAGATTGACGATGCGCTGCAGGCAATGCTCGAGCAGGCCGTCAATTTGCGCGGCTTCATCCTTTTCCGCAGCGACAGCACCTATGGCGATGTCTTCGCCAATCGCGAGCGCATGCTGAAGGCGATTGCCGCCGCCAAGCAGACGGCCGCCGGCGAGCCGCAACTGGTCGAGATGATCGACGGCATGCAGAAGGCCGCCGACCTCTATTTCCATGAACTGGCCGAGCCGCAGACCAAGGCGCGCAAAGAAACCGACATGCCGATCGAGGAGGTCGTCAAGATCGGCGTCAACGCCACCAAGGGCCAGCTCGACGGCTTCCGCCAGGCCTCGGCCAAGATCAAGGCCAGCGCCCGCGAAAAGTCGGAAGCGCTCGCTGAAATCCGCGCCGATGCCAACAGCGACCTGAAGACGACGCTGCTGGCCGGCGGTATCCTCGCCTCGCTTGCCGCCGCCGTCCTCGCCTGGCTGATGTCGCGCACTATCGTCCGCCCGATCGTCGGCATGACGGGAGCCATGGATCGCCTCGCCGGCGGTCAGAACGATATCGAGGTCCCGGCGACTGACCGTGGTGACGAAGTCGGCCGCATGGCTCAATCGGTGCTGGTCTTCAAGCAGGCGGCGATCGAGAAGCTCCGCCTTGCCGGCGAAACCGACCGCATGCGTGACGACGCCGAGCGTCAGCGCCGTGCGGGCGACGAGCAGAAGGCCCGCGAGGAAGGCGAAATCCGCTTTGCCGTCGACGCGCTTGCCGGCGGCCTTGCCGAGCTTGCCAATGGCGATATGGCCGGTCGTATCCAGACGCCGTTCGCGCCGCAATATGACAGCCTGCGCAATGACTTCAACCATGCTGTCGAAAAGCTGCAGGCAGCCCTGCAGTCGGTCGGCCGCAACGCTTCGGCGATCAATGCCGGCGCCGGCGAAATCCGCTCCGCTGCCGACGATCTTGCCCACCGCACCGAGCAGCAGGCTGCCGCCGTCGAACAGACCGCCGCAGCGCTCGAAGAGGTAACGACGACCGTCCGCGACAGCGCCAAGCGCGCCGAGGATGCCGGCAATCTCGTCGAGCGCACCCGCCTCGGCGCCGAAAAATCCGGCGAAGTCGTCCGCAAGGCGGTCGCCGCCATGCAGCAGATCGAAAAGTCTTCGGGCGAGATCTCCAACATCATCGGCGTCATCGACGACATCGCCTTCCAGACCAACCTTCTGGCTCTGAACGCCGGCGTCGAAGCTGCCCGCGCCGGCGATGCCGGCAAGGGCTTTGCCGTCGTTGCCCAGGAAGTGCGCGAGCTCGCCCAGCGTTCGGCCAAGGCGGCCAAGGAGATCAAGGCGCTGATCACCACGTCGGGCGAACAGGTCGTTGCCGGCGTCTCCCTCGTCGGCGAGACCGGCAAGGCGCTTGAGGCCATCGTCGCCGAGGTGCAGGAGATCAACCACCACGTCAACGCGATCGTCACCGCCACCCGTGAACAGTCGATCGGCCTGCAGGAGATCAACACCGCCGTCAACAACATGGACCAGGGCACCCAGCAGAATGCCGCCATGGTCGAGGAGCAGACCGCGGCAAGCCATGCGCTCGCCCAGGAGGCAAACGCGCTGGACGAATTGCTGCACCAGTTCAAGCTCGGCCAGACGAGGCCGGATGCCGCAGCACCGCGCGCCGCCGTCGCCAACGCCCGCCCGGTCGCTTCTCCCGCCCGCGCGCTCGCCAGCAAGGTCACCAAGGCCTTCGGCGGAAGGCAGGCAAGTGCCGCGGTTGCGGTTCAGGAGGATTGGACGGAGTTCTGAGGGCGCAGCTTTCGGAAGGGATGTTAAATGCGGAGGGCGGCGCAGCGGTGCCGCCCTTTTTCATGATGTTATGATCGTTGTCCCGGCGGCCCCCTCATCCGCCCGACGGGCACCTTCTCCCCGAGGGGAGAAGAGGGAATCGAGACGTTGCCGCAAGTCCCTTCTCCCCAGCGGGGGTCCGAAGGACGGGTTGAGACCCGTGGCTCAACCTCGCGGGTGACCCGAAGGGTCGGATGAGGGGGCCACACGACACGCCCTCAATAATCTTTACACCGCCACCCCAACTGCAACCCCACGCCCCAGCGCCCGGAACACCGTCGACACGATCCCGGCGCGATCAAGCCCGGCATGGGCGTTCATCGCTTCGGGCTTGGCCTGTTCCATCCAGATGTCGGGCATCACCAGCGAGCGGATCTTCAGCCCGTTGTCGAGCAGGCCTTCGCTTGAGAGATATTGCATCACCTGGCTGCCGAAGCCGCCGACCGAACCTTCCTCGACGGTAATTACCATTTCGTGGTGGCGGGCGAGCTGGCGGATCAGATCGTGATCGAGCGGTTTGGCGAAACGCGCATCGGCAACCGTCGTCGACAGCCCGGCGGCGTCGAGGTCCTCGGCGGCCAGCAGACAATCGGCAAGCCGTGTGCCGAAGGAGAGCAGCGCTACCTTGGTGCCTTCCTTGACGATGCGGCCCCTGCCGATCTGCAGGATTTCGCCGCGCACCGGCATGTCGACGCCGACACCCTCGCCACGGGGATAGCGGAACGAGATCGGCCCGCCATCATAGGCGACGGCGGTGCGCACCATGTGCTTGAGTTCAGCCTCGTCGGCCGCCGCCATCACCACGAAGCCGGGCAGGGTGGTGAGGAAGGCGGTGTCGAAGGAGCCGGCATGCGTCGGGCCGTCGGCGCCGACGAAGCCGGCGCGGTCGATCGGAAAACGCACCGGCAGTCCCTGGATCGCCACATCATGCACGACCTGATCGTAGGCGCGCTGCAGGAAGGTGGAATAGAGGGCTGCGAACGGCTTGTAGCCTTCCGCGGCCAAGCCGGCGGCGAAGGTCACGGCATGCTGCTCGGCGATGCCGACATCGAAACAGCGTGACGGAAAGGCCTCGGCGAGCTTGTCGAGGCCGGTACCATTGGGCATGGCGGCGGTGATGCCGACGATCTTGTCGTCGAGGGTGGCTTCCTGCACCAGCGCTTCGGCAAAGACGCTGGTATAGCTCGGCGCATTCGGCTTCACCCGCGCCTGGGCGCCGGTGATAACGTCGAACTTGTTGACGCCGTGATATTTGTCGGCTGCGGCTTCGGCCGGCGGATAGCCCTTGCCCTTCTGGGTGACGACATGGATCAGCACCGGTCCGCGGCCATTGTCGCGCACATTGCGCAGCACCGGCAGCAGATGGTCGAAGGAATGCCCGTCGATCGGCCCGATATGATAGAAGCCCATTTCCTCGAACATGGTCCCGCCGGTGACGTAGCCGCGTGCATGTTCGACGGCGCGGGTGATCGCCCGGTCGATATTCTTGCCGAGATAGGCCGTCAGTTTCTTGCCGAAGTCACGGAAGCCCATATAGGTGCGACCTGAAGCGAGGCGGGCGAGATAGGCGCTCATTGCGCCTGTCGGCGGGGCGATCGACATGTCGTTGTCGTTGAGGATGACGATGAGGCGCGCATCGAGCGCACCCGCATTGTTCAGCGCCTCATAGGCCATGCCGGCCGACATCGCCCCGTCGCCGATCACGGCGATGACGCGCCGGTCGTTCTTGTCGAGATCGGCGGCAATCGCCATGCCGAGGCCGGCCGAGATCGAGGTCGAGGAATGCGCCGCGCCGAAGGGATCGTATTCGCTTTCGGCCCGGCGGGTGAAGCCGGAAAGCCCGTCTTCCTGGCGCAGCGTCCGGATGCGATCACGCCGGCCGGTGAGGATCTTGTGCGGATAACATTGATGGCCGACATCGAAGATCAGCCGATCATCGGGCGTGTCGAAGACGCTGTGGATGGCGATCGTCAGCTCGACGACGCCGAGACCGGCGCCGAGATGACCGCCGGTGCGCGACACCGCATCGATCATTTCGTCCCGAACCTCGCGGGCCAGCTGCGGCAGGTCGCGATCCTCGAGCTTGCGCAGGTCGGCGGGGTAAATGACCTGGTCGAGCAGGGGGGTCTTCGGCAGTTGTGTCACGGGCGGGCGCTCTTTCTTGCTTTTCCTTGTTTCGCTTTATTCGATTAGATCGGGGCAAAACAAGTGCATTTCAGGAACCGAAGGTTTTCACCTTAGAGCATGGCGGAAAAAAGTGTGAGCGCTTTCGGACGATATCACTTTCTATTTCTGTGAGTTGCACTCGCCCGGTTTGCCCGGGAACTCATACGGGCGAGAGCCAGCGAGCAGCTTGAATATGACACGGAATGGTAGCAATGTTGCCGCGCTGGCTGGGGGATCAGGTCATGGGAACGATTGTTGCTGCGCATGCTTATGTCAACAACGAGGTCGCCTATGTGGCCTGGGACATCGACGACAAGATCGATGGATGCCTTGGCTTCGAAGTCGTCCGCGTCTATCTCGACGACCAGGGAAACGTGTCGAAAAGACCCGATGGCAGCGAGGACCGTGTCACTTGCGCCGCCTGGGTCGCCTTCAAGGGACAACGCAATCCGCATTGGCTGCCGCAAACGACGTCGCTCTGGCCGGTGCAGAAGCTTTCCTGGCGCGATCTGACGCTGCGCAAGCGGCGCAACGAAATGAAACGGCGGCCGGACGAGGTCCGGGTGCGTTACGAGATCCGTCCGCTCGGCGATCTGAAGCCGGGCATGCCGGCCGCCCCCGATCCGACGCCTCAGCTCGTCGAGATCAACAAGCGCGACGAACACGGCAAGCCGATCAAGAAGCTTGACGGCGCCTACGAGAAGATCGCGGTCAAGGCCTATGAGGGTCCGCCGCGGCCGCTCGGATATCTCGGGCCGGCGGTCGCCTCCAATCCGGTGCATGTGACGCGCAAGCGTGGCCAGTTCGAGTCCACCTTCACCAATGGGATTCTCGCCGCGCAGTGGTTGCGAAACGTCCTGCTGGAAGACGGTGTGAAGCAGCCGAACGAGCTGATCGACATGATTTCCAATCCGGAAAACGGCATCCGTAAATATCTTGCCGGCGATGTCATTCCGATGCTGAAGGAATTCATGAATGCGCCCGGCCGCTTCCTCGTCGCGCTTTACGAGCTGGAGGATAAGGAACTGCTCGACCTGCTGCTTGCCAACAAGGACAAGTTGCGCGTCATCCTCGCCAATACGGGAAAGGTCGGAGACGCCTGGGATGTGCGCAATCATGACGCTCGCCAGGCGCTGATCGATGCCGGCGTCGAGATTCATCACCGGATGTTCAACAATTCGAGCCAGATCGGCCACAACAAATTCGTCGTGCATCTACCGTCCGACGGCGCCGACCGCAGCGTGTTCACCGGCAGCACCAACTGGACGGCGACGGGGCTCGCCGGCCAATCCAACAACGCGTTGATCGTTCGCAACGATGAGATTGCCTCGGTCTATGTCGCCTATTGGGAGCGGATGCTGGAAGACAATGCGACGCTGGAAGCGCCCGTCGAATTCGATGACGGCATGCCCGACAACCAGCAGAGCAAGGCGTTCCGCCATTCAAACGAGACGCCGTCCATAGTGCCCACCGACAATGGCGCTTCAATCGAAGCATGGTTCTCACCCAACATGCAGAGCCGCAAAAAGGGCAAGGCGACGCCGCCCGACCTGCGTGAAGTCTACCGGCTGATGCGCCGTGCCGAGCACGCCGTGCTGTTCCTCGCCTTCTATCCCGGCCAGTCGGGTAGGGATTGCATCGTCGGCCAGGCGATCGATATTGGCCTCAAGGATCAGAAGCTGATCGTGACCGGCGCCGTTTCAAGCGCCCAGGCCATGCCCAATTATGTCGCCGGCAAGAAGAACGATCTCGACGACGAGGACGATGACACCGAGGCTGTCTCGCCCCATACTTTCGAGGAGGCCAACGTCTCGATCGTCCGCGCCTCGCGCATCGACGACCGCCAACTGCTGGCGGATTTCGGCGCCGAGGAACTGACGGCCAAGAAGGTCGGCGCCATCATTCACGACAAGGTGCTGGTGATCGATCCCCTGTCGGACGATTGCGTCGTCGTTCTCGGCAGCCACAATCTCGGCTTCAAGGCCTCTTACGGCAATGACGAAAATATGCTGATCGTCAAAGGCGACCGCGCGCTCGCCGAGGCCTATGCCGTCCACATCCTCGATGTCTATGATCACTACCGCTTCCGCGCCGTCGAGGCGGAGCTGAAGCGGCAGGGCAAAAAGGGCTGGTCGGGCTTTCTCAACGTCGACGACAGCTGGCAGGACGGCTATGTGAACCGCACCAAGGGTGCGCTGACGCGGTATTTCGCGGCAGGCTGAATTCCGGGAGAGGCTGCCGGCGGCGCACCGCTGCCGTCAGCCTTCCGGCAAAGGCACGAACTCCTCTTCGTCGCCGGGAACGATATCGAAGCGGCCGGTGCGCCATTCCTCCTTGGCCTGTTCGATCCGCTCCTTCGAGGAGGAAACGAAATTCCACCAGATATAACGTTTCGAATTCAGCGCCGCGCCGCCGAACAGCATCAGGTGACAGCCATCGCTGCCGGCTTCGAGCGTGATCGGATCGCCCGGCCGGAAGACCAGCAGCTGGTCGGCGGCGAAGCGGTCGCCTGAGATGACGACCTCGCCCGAAAGCACATAGACGGCGCGTTCTTCATGTGCCGCGCCGAAGGGAAATTTGGCGCCCGGCTGCAAGCTGAGATCAACATAGAGCGTGTCGGAGAAAACCCCGACGGGCGACGTCATGCCTTCGAACGAGCCGATAACCACACGCCCGCGCACGCCTGGCGTTTCGATCAGCGGCATCTCGGTCTTTTCCGTATGGGTAAAGCAGGGATCGATCTCCTCCTTGTCGTCGGGCAGTGCCAGCCAGGTCTGCAGCCCCGACATCAGCAGCGGATGGCCGCGTAAATTCTCAGGCGTGCGCTCGGAATGCACGATGCCGCGGCCTGCCGTCATCAGATTGATATCGCCGGGACGAATGACCTTTTCGGTGCCGAGGCTGTCGCGATGGCGGATCTCGCCGTCGAAGAGATAGGTGACCGTCGACAGGCCGATATGCGGATGCGGCTTGACGTCCAGCGCCTCGTTGGGCTTCAGGATCGCCGGCCCCATGCGGTCGAAGAAGATGAACGGCCCGACGAGCCGCCGCTGCCTTGTCGGCAGCGCACGCCGCACCTGGAAACCGCCGATATCGCTGGTGCGCGGAATGATCAGGTTTTCGATCGCATCACAGGCGAAGGCATCGCCGGGCAGGGGATCTTTACCGGGAAAGAAGGACATGGGGATCTCCGATCGCTGTAGTGCAGCGCCTCATTCCAGACGCGCATAGGAGGCTGCAGCACTTTGAATTGCGACATCATGCAGCAGGATATTGACCACAAATAGTGCCTGCAGCGCCACGCGTCCAATTGGACAGGCTACGCATCCCCAATCTCAGATGGCCGTGAAGCCGTTATCGACGAAAAGGTGGGCGCCGTTGACGAAGTTCGATTCGTCGCTGGCGAGGTAAAGGGCGGCCCGGGCAACGTCTTCGGGCTCGCCGATCCGCCCCTGCTGGGCAGCGATGGCGGCATCGGAGACGTCGACGCCGAGCGCCTGCAGGTCGGCCACCTCGCGCAGGCCATGCGGCGTGCGAATGAAGCCGGGGCAGACGGCGTTGCAGCGGATATTGCGATCGCGGAATTCGACCGCGATGGCACGGGCAAACATATGCACGGCACCCTTGGTTGTGTCGTAGAGCACTTCCATCGGCGTGGCGGCGACCGCCGAGATCGACGAGGTGCAGACGATCGATCCGCCGCCCGCCGCAATCATCTTCGGCAGCACAGCCTTGGTCATCAGGAACATCGAACGCACATTGACGGCGTGCAGCCAGTCCCATTCCTGAAGCGTCGTTTCCAGGAAGGGTTTGATGACGATGGTGCCGGCATGGTTGAAGAGCACGGTGACGGCGCCGTAACGTTCCTCGACGCCGGCGACGGCGGCATTGACGGCTGTTTCATCGGAGACATCGGCCACCCAGCACTCGGCCTCGCCACCGGCGTCGCGGATCTGCTTGACGGTTTCGGCGGCTGCCTGACCATTGCGGTCGATGATCGCCACCCGCGCGCCTTCCGCCGCAAACAGCTTCGAGGCGGCGCCGCCCATGCCGGTCGCACCGCCCGAGATAATGGCGATCTTGCCCTTCAATCTGTCCGTCATTGCTTGTCCCCTCAAGATTCTGGAAGGGGATCATAGATCGGCCACAAGCGGATCGCCAAGTATCTTCAAGGGGGAGTTTCGTCTGGGCTTCAGGCCCCGTCGAGCGGCTCGACGCCCTGCGGCTTGCCGGCGCGGTCGAGCCGGATCTTCTCGATGCGGTTTTCGGCGGCCGAAAGCAGCGTCTCGCAATGTTTCTTCAGCGTTTCGCCGCGTTCATAGATCTCGATGGATTCATCCAGCGCCACGTCGCCGCGTTCCAGCCGGGCGACGATGCTTTCGAGTTCGGCGACCGCCTTTTCGAAGGAAAGGCCCGACACCTCGGGCTTAGCGCTGTCAGTCATTCTCAACCCTTCATCATTCGCAGAATATGCATGCCCGCCGATTCGGCGAGGCCTTCCAGATCATAACCGCCTTCGAGCAGGCTGACGACCCGGTTCTTGGCGTGCCGGTCGGCCAGTTCGAGCACGCGTCCGGTCGCCCAGTCGAAATCTTCGCCGGTCAGGTTGATCTGCGCCAGCGGGTCGCGGTGATGGGCGTCGAAACCGGCCGAGATGATGATGAGATCCGGCCGGAAATCGGCAACGGCGGGCAGTACCCGCGATTTGAACGCCTCGCGAAAATGGTCGCTGCCGACATTCGGCGAAAGCGGCGCATTGACGATGGTGTTGTGTTTGCCCTTCTCGTCCTTGGCGCCGCTGCCGGGATAGAGCGGCATCTGATGCGTCGAGCAGAACAGCACCGAGGGATCGTCCCAGAAGATATCCTGGGTGCCGTTGCCGTGGTGCACGTCCCAATCGATAATGGCGACGCGCTCGGCGCCATGTCTCTTTTGCGCATGGCGGGCGGCGATCGCCGCATTGTTGAAGAAGCAGAAGCCCATCGCCGTCATCTTTTCGGCATGATGCCCCGGCGGCCGCGCGGCGACAAAGACGTTGTCGGCGGCGCCGGAAAAGACGTCATCCACCGCCGCCATCGCCCCGCCGATGCCGGTCAGTGCCGCCTGCAGGCTTTTGACGCTGGCATAGGTATCGGCTTCCAGCTGGTTGATGCGATCCTCTTCCTCGGGAATCTCCCGCATGACGGCGGTAAGATGTTCCTCCGGATGCGCCAGCAGCACGGCATCCTCGCTCGCTTGCGGCGCCTGCCGGCGGTCCAGCCGCTCGAAATTCGGATGTTCCAGCGCGACGTTGATGGCGCGGATCCTGTCCGATCGCTCCGGGTGGCCGGCGGGCGTCACATGTTCCAGGAAGATCGGATGTTCATAAAGACGGGTGCTCATGGAGACACTCTATCGGTCGCTTATGTCATGTTCCACAGCAGATGGGGCATCGCCGGATGATTTCAACAAGCGCGGTCGCCGCACCGTCCGACCGTCCGCCGCATTGCAATTCCTGTCATTTGCGGCGTTTACTTCGGCGAACGCCGTCGCTACTGTCGATGACGGGGAATTTTGTAGGCAGAGTTGTTGATGAACCAGTCGAAACGCCCTGGGGTGGCGGAAATACACGTGCCGTTTCGCGATGTCGATATGACCGGCCAGATGTTTCTGGGCTCCTATATTTCCTACGCCGAGTCCGTCATTGCGAGCTTCTGGTCATCGCGGCCCGAAGTGGAGGACGAGCCGAAATACAGCGCCACCAAGATTTCCTGCATCCTCCATCGCCCGCTGCATTACGACGAGCCGGCCATCTTTACCGCCGCCGTCGACAAGATCGGCGTCCGCTCGATCGGCTTCATCGTCTCGATCGACACCGGCGAGGAGCGCGCCGCCGAGGTGGAGATCATCTGGCAGGCCCGCGCGGGGGAAGATCAGCAGCCGGTGTCTTTGCCGGAGGAGACGCGGGACTGGCTCTACGGTTTTCTGGATTACAGCCCGTGATCACGATTGGCCGCAGAGCAGCGGTTCGCTGAGTATATTGATCTCGACGTTTGGATAGGCCCGCTCTTCCAGCAGGGTGAGGGATCCAGCCCGCACTCCGATGGGTAAACAACCCACGTCGAAGCTTACCGCTGGCACCGGCTCTTCAGCGAAAAACCTGAACAGTGTCATATGCGCTATGCGGGGCGGGGTTGGACGCCACTGTTCGAAGCAGATGGCCTGTGAAATGGCGAAGCGAAGCCTGCGCAATTCCGCCGGCTCCTCGGCTTTTACGAAGATAGCAGCTTCCGAAGCCGCCACCTCGTGAAAATGGAGGTCAAATGGCGGGGTCTCGTCGATCAGTCTTTCGACGATCTCCTTCCATCTTTCGCCGTTCCGCTTCCAGACCTCTTCTTTCGGAATGCTGAATTGGGCCGCGGCGTTGACCAGGGTGACGACCGTCATATGCAGGCTGGTGGCCGGTACGCGTGAGAGGGATGCGGCGCTGTCTCGCTCGACACTGGCTTGCAAGGCGGAGAGCTTTGACAGCGCCTCGCGATCGGGAAGAAATTGCAGGTGAAAGGCGCAACAGCGCTTGAACCACAGCGTGTCGATCTTCGTGCGGATCACGGCAGCAGGCCCTTCCACCAAACCTGGGCACGCCGCACAGAGAGCGTGCAATTCCGATACTTGCTATCACATCGCCAAACCGTTCGCCAAGGATGGCAGGAACCGGTCGGAGATCGGTCGCCCGGCTCAGTATTCGGAACCGCTTCTGTTGTTCAGATCGTGACGTTCGGTCCCCTTCAGGGGTGGATTGAAGACGCTGACCAGAATGAGGTCCTTGTCCTTGCCGCCCCGCAAATAGTGGCGGTCATGTTTATCGAGCACGTAGATGTCGCCGACGCGGATGGGAAAGACATTGCCGTCCATATCCTCGACCTCGCCTTCTCCTTCGATGCAGTAGCAGGCCTCCAGGTGGTTGCGGTACTGCAGCAGCGCTTGCGTGTTGGCGCGAACGACAGTGTGGCAGACCGTAAATCCCATCCCGTCATCGTTCGTCAGCAGGCGATGGCTCGTGCCATTGCCCCAATCGACGAAGCGCTCGGTCTCTTCCACTTCTTTTAGACTTCTCACAAACATGTGTTTTCTCCGGAATGACGGAGATTTTTTTGATCTCCATGATCCATTAGGCACTGAAATCCACCCCTGCTTCAAATGATCAATATTGAGAAATCTGTTAGGATAAGTTACATATATAAATCGACGCGAGACGAGTTTGGGGAAAGAACAGCGGATAATGAGGCCTGTCGATCATGTGAGGAATTCCAACATATGCAACTGCCGCCACTGAACGCCTTGAGAGCTTTCGAAGCGACTGCCCGGCTGATGAGCCTGTCGAAGGCCGGAGACGAACTGCATGTGACGCACGCGGCGATCAGTCATCAGCTCAAACATCTGGAGGCGTGGCTGGGCCGCAAGCTGCTGCAAAAATCCGGGCGCGGCGTTGCGCTGACCCCGGCGGGCAGCGAATATTACCTGGCCGTCACGGGCTCGTTGGCAGCCATCGCCCACGCAACGGGCAATATGCGCCGAGACCACAATATGCGTTCGATCACCGTCGGATGCATTCCTTCGATCGCCTCGCGCTGGCTGGTTCCCGCGCTCCCGTCTTTCCGCGAGAGCGATCCCGACCTCGACGTCAGGATCGTCTATGCAAAAGCGGAAGAGCGCTTCGATGACGAAAGCCTGGATGTTCTGATTACCATGGGCGAAGACCTGTCTGGGGGACGGGAGAGCCGCCTGCTTTTCTCCCGCCGCAACCAGCCGGTGGCCAGCGTTCATTATCTGGCCAAGCGGAATTGGACTGTCGACAGCGTTGCCTTTGCAGCGGCCGACCTGCTGCACGACGAATCCGCGGACGGCTGGAAAGAATGGTTCCGAAGGACTGATATAAAGGCGCCCGAGCCGGTTCGCGGGCCGATATTTCAGGATTTCAACATGCTTGCCACGGCGGTGATAGCCGGGCATGGCGTCGCATTATGCCCCGTCGAAGTGTTTCGGCGAGAGATCGAGCGCGGCGACCTCGTCGTGCTTTCGGACATCTCGACGGCAGAGACCCAGGGATATTACCTGATTACCAGCTCCTGGGCGAAAAGGCCGGTGCGTCGTTTTACCGAATGGTTCATTAGGGAATGCCGATCCGGTGCCGCCGATCATTGAAGCGCGCTTGTTCAAAACCGCCCTTCATGCTAGAAAATGGCATGGACAACACCCTGATCAGCACTTTCGTGATGATGATGCCGCGCTCATAGCGTGGCGGGTTTCGTGCGTCCACATGCACCAGCGACCGCCCTCGAGGCGGTCTTTTCATGGGCGATCCGTCTCGCGGGCAACAACAGCCTTCGAAAGGAAACGCCGATGAACAAGATCTACCTCACCACCTCGATCCCCTATGTCAATGCCGCGCCGCATGTGGGCTTCGCCCTCGAACTCGTCCAGGCCGATGCTTACGCCCGCCATTTCAGGCTTCTCGGCCATGACCTCAGGTTCCAGTGTGGAACCGACGACAACAGCCTGAAGAATGTCAGGGCTGCCGAAGCCGCGGGATTGCAGGTGAGGGACTTCGTCAATGCCAATGCCGACAGGTTCGAGCGCCTTGGCCGCCGGCTCGATATCTCCAACGAGGAATTCGTCCACACCTCCCGCGATCCAAGGCATGTCGCCTGCGTCCACGCCTTATGGCGGGCCTGCGCTGAAAACGGCGATCTCTATCGCAAGGCCTATGAGGGCCTCTATTGCGTCGGCTGCGAACAGTTCTACGAGCCGTCGGAACTCGATGACGGGCGCTGCCCGGAACATGGGATTGCTCTTGAGATCGTCCGCGAGGAGAACTGGTTCTTCCGTCTCTCCCGATATGGCGGCAGGCTGCTCGAACTGATCGAGACCGGTGAATTTCGCATCGTCCCCGCCCATCGGCGCAATGAAGTCCTTGCCCTGCTGCGGCGCGGGCTGACCGACATCAGCGTCTCGCGCAGTGCCGAACGGGCGCGAGGCTGGGGCGTTGCCGTTCCCGATAGCGATGGCGCCGATGGAGGCGAAGTCGTCTACGTCTGGTTCGATGCCCTGGCGAACTATCTCACAGGCCTTGGCCACGGGGCCGATGAAGCGCTCGTGCAGCCTTATTGGCACGGTGGAGAACGCATCCACGTCGTCGGCAAGGGCATCTCCAAGTTCCACGCCATCTATTGGCCGGCCATCCTGCTGTCCGCCGGCCTGCCGCCGCCATCGTCGCTGCTCGTGCACGGTTACGTCACGGTCGACGGCAGGAAGATCGGCAAGTCGGCCGGCAACGGCATCGACCCGGAAGGCATCATCGACACCTACGGAACGCCGGACGCGCTGCGTTATTACCTGCTCCGGCACATACGGTCGGGCGACGATGGCGACTTCTCGGCCGAGCGTCTCGAAGCCGCATGGTCGGACGAACTCGCAGGCCAGCTCGGAAATCTCGCCAACCGGGTGCTTGCCCTTTTAGATCGGTCGTTCGGCGGCATCGTACCGGCCGTGCCGGACACCGAATTCGTGCAGCAGGCTCTCCGGCTTCCTGGGAAGGTGGCGGAGGCTTTCGACGCCTACGAACTCCATGTCGGCCTTACCGATATTTTCGAGTTTATCGGCGAGGCGAACCGGCGGTTTACAAAACGCGCACCATGGGCGGATGCGAAAGCGCTGCTTGGCGATGCCGCTCCGGAGGATCGCAAAGCGACCGCCGAACGTCTTGGCGCTTGCCTGGCCGAGCAGGTCTTCGGCCTTGCGATCGTTGCCCGCTGCCTCCTGCCGTTCCTGCCGGGCTCGGCTGCAAAGCTGCATTCCAGGCTGGGAATAGCGTCTCCTCGCCTCTATCGGGATCCCATGATCGTGAGTGGGGTTAAAAGCCGCTGCACAAGCCGTGCTCTTTCCGCAAAGAGCGGTTGCCTGTGCGTAAGCGGCCCGAGAGAAAATATTCTGCGCTGTAAGTCAGCAGCGCAGGAGAGTGTCATGAAACTTTCATATTGGGGCCATTGCCGGTCTCGCAATAATAATCTACTATTTTAATCAGGAAACAAGATTTCCTGAAACAAAACGAAAGGATACTGATTGGATACATTTTTCTCGGATGGTGTGCTCTTCGCATGCTTCATCCTGTTTTGTGCCCTGATGATCATGAGCAGCAAGCACAAGTCGGGCAGCTCTGGCGACGGCGGTGGAGTTGGGTTCGACACCTCCCATGGCGGCTGTGACGGCGGGGGTGGAGACGGAGGTGGTGGAGATTAGATAAGCTGAAATCGATAGAATGCCCGACCGCCTTGAGGCGGTTTTTTGTTGCCCGGTTTCCAGGCCATGCTGAGACGACAGAGACGGGAGCTTGGAGGGGAAGGGCTGCAGGTGAGGGGTCGACTTTATCGATATGCCGCCGCCGCCTAGGTCCAATTTCAGAGAATCGGCAGCAGACCTAGGAATTGAGGCTCGCGACCTGCAACGACGGAGGTTGAGAGACGATCGCCATCGACGGCGCCGCCAACGCACAATGGCCGCCCTCGACGAAGGCGGCCATTGATGGGATTTGCGATAGAGTACCGACTCTTATGCGCGCGCCGGCAACAGGGGATAGCCGACCATGACGGCGCGGCCGACGAGGGCGGCGACGAAAGCCTTGATCACGTCCCCCGGAATGAAGGCCATCGAGCCGACAAAGGCCTTCGTGAAGCCGAGACCGGCGACGGTCGCGAGATAGGTGATGCCGAAAGCATAGAGCACGACGATGCCGCCGGCCATGGCGGTGAGGAAGAAGCTCACCGTCTGCACGAGGCCGGATTGCTGCTCGTTGACCAGTCGCTCGCTGAGAAAGCCGGTGACGAAGGCGGCAAAGATCCAGCCGACCAGGAAGCCGGCTGTTGGCGAGGCGAAGATGGCAAGCCCGCCGCGGCCGCCCGAGAGCACCGGCAGGCCGATGGCGACCAGCAACAGCACGATCAGCACGGCGATGGCGCCGCGGCGCGCGCCAAGCACGACGCCGGCCATCATGACGCCGAGCGACTGCGCGGTGATCGGCACCGGAATGAAGCCGAGCGAGATTGGCGGCAGCAGGCCGAGCGCCACGATGATCGCGGCAAAGAGGGCGGTAAGAACGAGGTCGCGGGTGCTCATCATGACTTCCGTGTTTATCAATCGTTAACTTCCATGCCGCCGAATGCCGCGCGCGTCAATTGCCGCGGCGATATTATCCGCATCCTTGAGCGTCAGGATGATCAGCGGCGCAAGCAGTGTCGTCGGCCGAACCTTCAGCCCGCGGGCCCTGTGCGCCTCGCGGATCGCCTGATAACGCGTGACGATTTCCGGGACGAAGCGCAGCACCAGCCCAAGCGCCAGGCCGATGTCGTCGGCCCGCACCCAGCCGGTGCGTTCGAGCGGCCGGGAAAGCGCCGTCACCTCGTCGATGAAGGCGGTGATCGAAGTCGTCGCCGTCACGGCGGCGGCAAAAAGCATCAGCGCCGTCAGCCGCAGCAGCGGTACGAGCGCCTCCTGCCAGGGATGGAAAATCAGGTTGAAGAGCGCCACGACCGCGATCGTCAGGAAGATCGGCCGCAACCGGCTGAGCCCATCGCGAAGCGGCAGGCCGACCATGCGGTAGACGGCCGCCGCCAGCAGCATGGCGATCGAAAGCAGGAGGAGATTGCCGGTGATGAACAGCGCGATGCTGAAGGCTGCAAGCGACAACAGCTTTAGCCGCGGCGAAAGCCGGTGCATCACGCTGTTGCCTTCGACATAGAGCGACTGCATCAGGCAGCGATCTCCCTGTAGTGGGCGATCGCTTCGGCCGCCGGCGCATCCGCGGCAACCCGGCCTTCATGAAACAGCAATACCCGTTCGTAACCGGAGATCAGCTCCAGATCGTGGGTGATGACGATGGCGCTTTCCGGCAGCCCGGCGATAATCCCTTCGACCAGCGCCCGGTTCTTCAGGTCGAGCTGGTTGGTCGGCTCGTCGAGGATGAGAATACCGGGCCCCGTCGCCAGCACCGAGCAGAGGGCGGCCACCTGCAACTCGCCGCCGGAAAGCTCGTGCGCTCGACGATCGGCGAGCGCCTCGGCGCCGAAGCGGGCAAGCACGTCCTCGACCTTCGCCTCGATCTCCGCCTTGGTGAAGCCGCGCCGCTTCAGCCCGAAGGCGATGTCGTCCCGGACGATCGGCAGGATGATCTGGTTTTGCGGCGACTGGAAGATGAAGCCGACATCGGCCACCGCCGTCTTGTCGTCGGCCGTGTCGCGGCCGTTGACGGTGACCCGTCCGATCGTCGGCTTGGACAATCCGTTGATCAGCCGCGCGAAGGTGGTCTTGCCCGAACCGTTCAGCCCGATGACGCCGATGCGCTTGCCACTGATGCCGAGCGTCAGCGGCTGCAGCGCCACCCGCGTTCCGAAACTGACCCCGGCGCCTTCGAATTGTATGTCCAAATCCACCCCTCGCATTTTTACCGGAAGAGATTACCGGCGCCGGCGCCTCATCCGGCTGCCGCCACCTTCGCCCCGCGCGCGGGGAGAAGGGGATATGCCGCAACCTCTCCGTCCCCATCGACGCCTCGCAAGGCACGTCCCCTCTCCCCGCGAGCGGGGAGAGGGTTAGGGTGAGGGGCAGCCATTGGCGCCAACCTGACAGCAGTGCTTCTACAAAGAGCAAATCTCGCTGTCGATATCTGATAGCGATATCGGGTGGCTAGGAAGATTTTCCGCGGTATGATGCATCCATGACGAATCTGCTTTCCAATTCCGACGCCCGCCGGGTCTTCCTCGCCAAGCAAGGCCTCAGCGCCCCGCCGAACCGCGCCTTGACCAAGGAGGGCCTGCTGCAGCTGATCCGCGAGCTGGGCTTCGTCCAGGTGGACAGCATCCAGACGGTGGAGCGGGCGCATCACCAGATCCTGTTTTCCCGCAACCAGACTTACCGGCGCGAGCACCTGACGGCGCTGCTCGAAAAGGACGGCGCGCTGTTCGAGCATTGGACGCACGACGCCTCCATCCTGCCGAGCGCCTTCTTCGTCTACTGGAAGCACAAGTTCCGTCATCAGGAGAAGGTCATTATCGAACGCTGGCGCAAATGGCGCGGCGAGGGTTTCGAGACGGCTTTCGAGGAAACCTATGAGCGCGTCCATCGCGACGGCGCAATCCTCGCCCGCGACATCAAGGCCGACGGCCATGTCTCCGGCGGCTGGTGGAACTGGCATCCGAACAAGACGGCGCTTGAATATTTCTGGCACACCGGCAAGTTCGCCATCGCCGGCCGCTCGAACTTCCAGAAGATCTATGATCTCACCGAGCGCGTCATCCCGGCCGAGTTTCGCGAGCCGGAGGTGAGCCGCGAGGAATTCGTCGACTGGGCCTGCCGCAGTGCGCTGACCCGCCTCGGCTTTGCCACCCATGGCGAGATATCGGCCTTCTGGAGCCTCGTCTCGCCCGATGAGGCCAAGGGCTGGGTATCCGCCCATCGCGACGAGCTGATCGAAGTGCTGATCGAACCGGCGCTCGGGGCCAAGCCGCGCCCATCCTGGGCTTTTGCCGATTTCCTCTCGACGCTCGACAGCTACCCCGGCGCTCCGCCCCGCATCCGCGTGCTCAGTCCCTTCGACCCGATGATCCGCGACCGCAACCGCACCGAACGCCTGTTCGGCTTTTTCTATCGCATCGAGATCTTCGTGCCGGAGCCGAAACGCGAATATGGCTACTACGTCTTCCCACTGCTCGAAGGCGACAAGCTGATCGGCCGCATCGACATGAAGGCGGACCGGAAGAAGTCGACACTCGACGTCAAGCGGCTGTGGCTGGAGCCGGGTGTGAAGGCTTCGGCCGGGCGGCTGGAGCGGCTGGAGGCGGAGCTGGACCGGGTGGCGCGTTTTGCCGGCGTCGAGAAAGTCGTGCTTCTCGATGGGTGGCGAGAATGATTTTCGCCCGCTCCTAGGCGTCTTTCGTCAGCCTCATCCTTCAGTCGCAGTGGCAGGCGGGTAGCGGTCCATCCTCGCCGGGTTTCCGATTGTCGATGCTGTGCCGATTGACGTCTGCCGGCAGGTTCATCGCGATATTCTCCTTGAAGAAGCCATTCGGCTTCAAGGTGAACCCGGCATACTCGACCGGCATGATGGGAAAGTCTTCCGGCTTGCAGACATGGGTATGGCCGAAAGAGTGCCAAAGCACGACATCCGCATTTTCGATCGGCCGATTCTGTTTCACGTATTTCGGCAGCCCGTCGCCGCCGGCATGGACGTTCGGGTAATCGCCGCTGGCATATTTCTCCTTGGCGTCGAAAGCCGTGACCCAGATGTGCTTGGTGGCAAAGCCGCCGCGTTCGCGAACGGTTGACCCTTCCTGAGCGAGCATCACTGGGCTCGGCATGACGGCGACCTTGTAGCCGGGTGCACGGCCGACGCTGTTCTTCTCATTGGTGTTGCTCACCTTCCAGTATTTGCCGGTGACGCCGTCGGCGACAGCGGGCGAGTCCAGTTCGCGCGCCAGCAATTTCGTCGTCGTGTCGAAGACATTGCCGTAAGGATTGTCCTTGCCCCAGGGGCGCGGGACGAACTCGTGTTCGGTCACCGTGTTGCCGCCGCCGTCGACATCCATATGCAGACGGGCATTGAAGAAATGCTGATGGGTCGGGCCGCCGAGATTTTCGTCGACCATACCGCCCCACTGATAGGTCTCGCCGGGAGCGACCGCTGCCGTCTGGATGATGCCGGTCAGCTTGGCCTCCAGCTGGATCGTGCCGTCCTGGTAGAGATACCAGTAAAAGCCGTAATCGTAGTTGCCGACCGTGGCGAAGAAGCTGATGGCCAGTCGGCGCGAGCGGCGCACTTCGAAGATGCCGTTGCGGAATTCGTAGTGCTTCCACAGGATGCCGTAATCCTCTTCATGCATGCACACGGCATTTTTCATGACGAAGGGCTGGCCAAGGTCGTCGGCGGCCGGAATATCGAAATAGTGGATCTGGCCAAGGCAATCGCAGCCGAGTTCCAGCGAATTCGCAAGCCGGCCAAGGCCATACTCGCCGGCGTCGAATGCGCTCTTCCAATAGTGGTTTGCGGTCGGATCTGCATAGGGCACCACCATTTCGGTGACGCTGGCGCGGAAGATGATCGGCCGGAACCTCCCGTCATCCTTGATTGACAGTTCGTGCAGCACCAGACCCTCGCGCGGGGTGAAGCCGACGCGAAAGCTCCAGTTCTGCCATTCGACCTTCCAGCCATCGACGCTGAAGCTCGGACCATTCGGCTGGACGATGTTGAGCGGCTTCACATCCTTGCGCGTGTCCGGAAAGGCCTCGCGGCCATAGTTGCGTTTCTTCTTCGGAACCGGTGGAGCCTTCTCGTCGTCGACGAGATCGACGACTTTGTTGCTGATCAGGTCGACGACCGCAACGACGCCTTCGATCGGATGCGCGTAACCATTGTCGCGGACGTCTTCGCGCCAATAGCTGACGGCGCGCACGATGCGCTTGCCATTCTCGAAATCGCGGCCGAAATAGCCGGAGGAGAAAGGGTCTATCTGGATGAGCGCAATGTCCTCATCGGTGATCCCCCGGCGCTTGACGGCTGCAATCCAGCGAGGATCAGACTTGACCGTCGCTTCGACGGTTTCGAACTCGCACAACATGACCGGCGGCTGGCCGTAGGGTGCCTCGCCGAGCGGCAGGCGATCGAAGCTATGCACCTGCTTGCGGCTGAGATCGACGATAATTTCGGCCACCTCGCCAGATAAGCTGTCGAGCACCAATATGAAGGCAAGGCGCGGCAAGTTCGAGCCAGCCTTCCAACCGGCAATATCGGCCTTGGAAGGCTCTTCCAGCCGCACGATCGGGAAGCGGCATTGCGGCCCGAGCTTGCGGCTCTCCTTGGCGACCAGCATCGCCTCGTCGATCTCGGCGAGGCTTAGCGGGTCGAGCGGATGGGTGGCGGAAACCTGAATATCCATGAGAGTATCCTTCCTGAATGGAAAAATCGTGGCTGATACGGCCGCCTGGTTCGCCGCGCTGCCCTGGAGCAGCATGATTTCGGGCCGGATCGGCCTCGTACTCTAGTCCCGGGCAGCGCTGTGGCAGATGTCTGCCGTCATCAGCGCATCTCTGCCGTGGAAGCAATGGATGCTGCAAAGCAGGTGAAAGTGGATGGAGGCAGCAAACAGTATCGCAACACCGGTGGTGGCGATGACTGCGGAGAAACCGCGATCATCGAAGGAGGGGTGCAGAGCCTGCATCATTCGAAGACCTTTCCGAGTGAAGCATAGAGGACCGGCCGGTTCGACTTCAGCCAGACGGCAAAGGCAGCACCGAGCAGGCCGACGAGGGCGATGAGGTAGGGGAAGGATGAGACGATCAGGCTTTCCGAGCCCGACAGCAGCGACAGGTTGGCGCTGACAAGTCCCAGTGCGCCAAGGAGGCCGACCAACGAAAGCAGAGGCGCAATCAAGGTTTTCCAGCCGCTGAGGCCATTATCGGTCTTGCGGAAGAACACGATGATCGCCGCGCAGACCAGCACTTGGACGGCAAGGATGCCGATCGTCCCCAGCGCCGCCATCCAGGAGAACACCACGGCATAAGGGTCCTGGTTGCCGATCACGAAGCCGGCGAGGATGGCGGCGGCGATGGCGCTTTGAAACAGGCCGGCGACATAGGGCGAGCCGTGCTTGGCGTGCACTGTGCCAAGGACGCTGGCGACAATCCCTTCACGGCCGAGCGCGAAGAAGTAGCGATTGATCGTATTGTGGAAGGAGAGCACGCAGGCAAAGAGGCTGGTGATCAACAGGACGTTCATCACCTGCACCGACCATTGGCCGAGCACTGCTCCGGATGCGTTGAAGAAGAAGGTGTCCAGGCCGGCCTGCGCCGTTTCGGAAACCTTGGAGGGACCGTAATACTGGACGATCGCCCAGGTGGAGAAAGCGTAGAAGACCGTGATCAGCAGAACGGCGACATAGGTCGCGCGCGGGATTGTCTTTTCGGGCGTTTCTGCCTCCTCGGCAAAAATCGCCGTCGCTTCGAAGCCGATGAACGAGCCGATGACAAAGACGAGGGCCGCGCCGAGGCCGGGACCGAAAACCATCGATGGGGCAAAGGAAGTGAGGCTCATGCCTTCCGGGCCGCCGCCGCCAAGCACGATGCCGATATCGAGGAGAAGCAGGATGGCGATCTCGGCGACCATGCAAATTCCGAGAATATGGCCGCTGAAGGCAAGGTTGCGCTGGCCGCAAAGCATGACCACAATGATCGCCGCGAACGAGTAGACCCACCAGGGCAGGGCGATCCCGAGGGGTGTGAACGCTCCGCTCACGAAGACGCCGAACAGCGCATAGATTGCGATCTGCACCGAGCTATAGGTGACGATTGCCATCATTGCGCCGCCGACGCCTGCCGGTTTGCCCAGTCCCTGCGTGATGTAGGTGTAGAAGGCGCCGGCGCCGCCGACATAGCGGCTCATCGCCGTGAAGCCGACACTGAACAGCAGATAGAGAACGCCCGACAGCACGAAGGCGCCCGGCACGCCCGCTCCGTTGCCAAAGGCAAACGCGGCCGGCGACGCACCGACCACCGCCGTTAGCGGAGCAGCGGCAGCAACAACGAAAAAGACAATGTG
The DNA here is from genome assembly GCF_000271845.1 of Rhizobium leguminosarum bv. trifolii WSM2297. The sequence continues at coordinate 4,636,556 of NZ_JH719395.1, forward strand.
AAGAAGGCCGATCGAGTTCTTTTGAAGACGACCTGACGTTTGGCTGGGCATACTCGTTTCGACAGACATGATAACCCCTCTTTTTAGCTTTTATCAGGTCAGGCTAGGGATTTCGGTCTGGTCCAAGAATTGCAAGTTACGCCATATATTCGATAAACCGCGCCATCGGGCGGCACGAAGGTGAACGGAATGGCAGCTGCATTTAATTTCAGCAGGCATCCTCCGGCAATTGCCGCTATTCGCGCCTCGGTTCTGGTGCCGCTGGTGCAGGAACTTGACAAAAACCACGGTAAAACCGACGTTTTGCTCGCCTGCCACGGGGTTTTGCGCTCGCAGCTTGAGGATCCCTATGCTTTCGTGCCGATGGCGCGCTACATCGCGATCTTTCAGGAGGCTGCCGAAATCCTGCATCAGCCGGCCCTTGGCGCGCGCTTGGGAATGTCTTTCAAGCCTGCCGATATCGGGCCGCTCGGCATCCTTTTCTCGGCATCTTCCACGATGCGCCTGGCATTTCAGCGACTATCCAGGCACGTCGTTGCGCTGCAGGGTGCGACCAGCGCCGGCTTGCTGGAAGAGGGCGATAATCTGATCTGGAGCTATAAGCTCGAGGATCCGCGCATGTGGCCGCGCCACCAGGACGCGGAGTATTCGATCGCCGCGTCCTGCCAGCTTGTTCGCAGCTCTTTCAGTGCCTCGTGGAGACCGGTCGAGGTTCACTTCGAGCATTCCGCCCCGCGTCACAAGGCAGACTTACAGAAGATATTCAGGGCACCGATCGTCTTTTCTCAGTCCGGCAACCGCATCGTCATGACGAAAGCAGACGCAGACAGGCTTTACCGCAACGAGCACCGAGACCTTACGGCCATTCTCGAACGGCACATCGGCGACCTCGTGACCGACAAGGTCGATCGCGACAGCCTCCGGGAACAGGTCCTGTCGATCATCTCGATCTATCTCGGCCATAAGCCGATCACCGTCGTGGCGATTGCCTCGGAGCTCAACCTATCGGTAAGGACGCTGCAGCGACGCCTGAGCGATGAGGGAACCTCGATCCGCGATCTGATCCGCGACTATAGAAGCGAGATCGCGCTTTTACATCTGCGGGCCGGCGCCACCGGATATGCGCGGCTGGCGGATACGCTCGGTTATGCCGACAGCACCGTGTTCTGGCGGGCTTTCAAACGCTGGACGGGCGCGGCCCCGTCACAGCTTGATTTGGCAGACAACGCCGAGCGGTTGAGCTGAATGACCGGCCGCGGCTTTCCACGACCCAATCAGCAAATCTCCGTCTTGCTGATCTTGATCCCAAAACCTTCCAGGCCGACATAGTGGCGCTCGCGGCTGGTCAGCAGCTTGATCGAGCTGACGCCGAGATCCTTGAGAATTTGGGCGCCGAGGCCGATTTCCAGCCATTCGCTGTCGCGCGTCTGCGCTTCGGCATGGGCTTCGCGGCCCTGGTTGCGGGCCTTGCGGCCATTGTCGGTGTGACCGACCCCGACCGAGCCCTCGCGCAGATAGACGATGACGCCGCGGCCTTCCTCGGCGATCTTCTGCATGTAGAAATCGACCGGGCTGTTCTTGCCGAACAGATCCTCGGCGACATTTTCCGGATGCAGGCGCACCGGGATGTCGACGCCATCGCGAATGTCGCCGAAGACGACGGCGAGATGCTGCATCGGGTCCCAGGGCAGGGAATAGGTGTGGGCTTTCGCCTTGCCGAACGGCGTGTCGACGTCGAAACTCGTGCCGAGTTCGATCAGCGTTTCCTTGCGCTGGCGGTAGGCGATGAGATCGGCGACGGAGACGAGCTTCAGCCCGTGCTGCTCGGCGAAATCGACCACCTGCGGGCCGCGCGTGACGGTGCCGTCGTCATTGACCAGTTCGGAGATGACGCCGATCGGCGGCAGGCCGGCGAGCTTGCAGAGGTCGACGGCGGCTTCCGTATGGCCGGAGCGCATCAGCACCCCGCCCTCGCGGGAAACCAGCGGGAAGATGTGGCCGGGACGGACGAAATCGGCGGCGCCGACATTCGGATTGGCGAGGTTGCGCACCGTCAGCGTCCGGTCGTCGGCGGAGATGCCGGTCGTCGTGCCGTGCTTGAAATCGACCGAGACGGTGAAGGCCGTGGTGTGGGCGGAATCGTTTTCCGCCACCATGGCGTTGAGGTTGAGGCGCTTGGCCTCTTCCTTCGGCATCGGCGCGCAGACGATGCCTGAGGTGTGGCGGACGATGAAGGCCATCTTTTCCGGCGTGGTATGGACGGCGGCGACGATCAGGTCGCCCTCGTTCTCGCGGTCATTGTCGTCCATGACGACGACGATCTCGCCGGCCTCGAAGGCCCGGATGGCGTCGACGACGCGCTTCTGGTCGTAAGACATGGGACGCTCCTATTTCAGACGGCCGGTCTGGCCGCGGTCGCGAAGATAATGATCGGCGATGGCGCAGGCGACCATTGCCTCACCGATCGGCACGGCGCGGATACCGACGCAGGGGTCGTGCCGGCCCTTGGTGCGGATGTCGACATTCTTGCCGTCGGCATCGATCGACTGGCGCTCGGTCAGGATCGAGGAGGTCGGCTTGACGGCGAAACGCGCCACCACCGGTTGGCCGGTGGAAATGCCGCCCAGAATACCGCCGGCATTGTTGGAAAGGAATATCGGCGTGCCGTCATTGCCCATGCGCATCTCGTCGGCATTGTCCTCGCCAGACGTTTCGGCCGCGGCAAAACCATTGCCGATCTCCACACCCTTGACGGCGTTGATCGACATCAGCAGCGAGGCGATATCCTGGTCGAGCTTGGCATAGATCGGCGCACCGAGGCCGGCCGGCACGCCTTCGGCGATCACTTCGACAACAGCTCCGATCGACGAGCCGTTCTTGCGGATGCCGTCGAGATATTCCTCCCAGACCGGCACGATCGCCGCATCGGGCGAGAAGAACGGGTTCTGCCCGACCTGATCCCAATCCCAGTTGCGCCGGTCGATCTTATGCTTGCCGATCTGCACCAGCGCGCCGCGTACGGTGACACCCGGGACGACGAGCCGGGCGATGCCGCCGGCCGCGACTCTGGCGGCGGTCTCGCGCGCCGAGGAACGGCCGCCGCCGCGATAATCGCGAATGCCGTATTTGAGGTCATAGCTATAATCGGCATGGCCGGGGCGGTATTGCCTGGCGATCTCGCCATAATCCTTGGAGCGCTGGTCGGTATTCTCGATCAGCATCGAGATCGGCGTGCCGGTCGTCGTCATCGTCTCGCCGTCGGCATCGAGCATGACGCCGGACAGGACCTTCACCAGATCGTCCTCGCGCCGCTGCGTGACGAAGCGGGATTGGCCGGGCTTGCGCTTGTCGAGCCAGACCTGCAGCTCCTCGAGCTTGAAGCGCAGCCCCGGAGGGCAGCCGTCGACGACGCAGCCGAGCGCCGGACCATGGCTTTCGCCCCAGGTGGTTACGCGGAAGAGGTGACCGAATGTATTGTGCGACATGTGTTCCCACGGTGGCGCGCCAAAGCCGGTCGCGCCATTGCTTGAAAAGGCGCGACACTCATAGGCCAAAAAACCGTCGAGGCAAAAGCCTTTCTTTGCGCCAAACCGGCAGCTGCGGAAATGCTGTTTCCGTGCCTATCAACGGAAGGCGGTCAGGATGCCAGCCGCCATCCCGCTCCGGTGGCTTCGGTGGTGAAATCGTCGAAGGATAGCGGTCGCGCGAAGGCATAGCCCTGCAGGATGTCGCAGCCGAGATCGCGCAGCAGTTCGGCATGGGCCGCCGTTTCCACCCCTTCGGCCACCGTTTCGACGCCGAGCGAGCGGGCGATCTCGATGATCGAGCGGACCAGCGCCCGCTCCTGCGAGGCATTGACGATCGGCTGCACCAGCTGGCGGTCGATCTTCAGCCGCTTGGGCTTCAGCTTCAGCAGGCTGACGATCGAGGTATGGCCGGTGCCGAAATCATCGATCTCGATATCGATGCCGAGCGCCTTGATGCGCTCGAGATTGTGCGAGACCACGTCTTCACTCTCGTCGAGAAAGATCGATTCCACCAGTTCGAAGGAGAGTTCGCCGGGGCGGATATGCAGATCGGCAAGCGATTCCAGCAGGCTGCCGTCATGCAGCCGCCGCGCCGAAACATTGACCGAGACCTTGGGAACGGCAATGCCCAGCGCCGTCCAGCGCATCTTGTCGCGCAGCGCCGTTTCCAGCACGATCCGGTCGAGCATCTGCACCACATTGATCTCGTCGGCGATGCGCAGGAACTTGTCGGGCGCGAGCCACCCCTTGGACGGGTGCTTCCAGCGCACCAGCGCCTCCACCCCGGTCAGCTCCATCGTCCCGGCTGAGAATTGCGGCTGATACCAGGCGGTGAATTCGCCATTGTCGATGCCGGCGAGGATCTCGTCGGCCGTGCGCTTGGTGTTGATGATATCGGCCTGGAGATTGTGGTTGAAGAATTCGAAGCGGTTGCGGCCCAGGCTCTTGGCGCGGTAGAGCGCGATATCGGCATTGATCAGCACCTTGCGCGCATCGACATGAATGCCGTTGGCAAGCGCGATACCGATCGACACGCCGCAGCGGCAGGAGAAACCCTGAAAATCGATCGGCTGGCGCATCTCCTCGATGATCCGCGTCGAAAGCTGCGCCATCTCCGTGTCGCCGACATCGAGGGCGAGGATGACGAATTCGTCGCCGCCGATGCGCGCGACGAGATCGCTGCCGCGGACATTCCTGGCGAGCACTTTCGAGGCATGCACCAGCATCGCATCGCCGGCGGCATGGCCAAGCGTGTCGTTGATGTCCTTGAAGCGGTCGAGGTCGATATGCAGGATCGAGAATTTCTGCCGCTGCCGGCGGCCGTCATGCGTCAGCTCTTCCAGCGCGATATCGAGCTTGCGGCGATTGGCGAGTGCGGTCAGCGGGTCGTGCAGCGAATTGTGCTCGATCCTGTTCTTGGCAAGCTCCAGCTCGATATTCTTGGCGACCGCCTCGTCCTTGGCCGCCTTCAGCCGGATCGTCATCAGCACGTCTTCGGTGGCATCGAAGGCGATGCCCATGATCTTCATCTCGCCGGTCCCCGTCTGGTGGACCTTGCCGACCGAGCGCACATAGCGCACCGCGCCGCCGTCGACGATCACCCGGCACACCAGGGTGTGCGTATCGCCGTTTTTCTTGAAGTGCCGCGCGCTTTCCAGCGCCAGGGCCCGATCCTCGGGGTGGATGCAGCCAAGCCAGACCTCCTCGGTCATGAATCCCTTGCGCGGCGCAAGCCCATAGAGCTCGTGCATGCGCTCGTTCCAGATCGAGCCGCCCCGATCGGGCCGTGCTTCCCATATGCCGCATTGGTAGGAATTGAGCGCCAGGTCGAGCCGGCTCGACAGCTCGGCGAGCTCTGCCTCGCGGCTGGAAAGCTCTTCCAGCGCGAGCTCCAGTTCGGCATTCTTGACCTCGCTCATATCCCTGGCCTTGCGCAGCGTGTCGGTCGTCTCCGCGTCGGCGGTCACGTCCCAGACGATGCCGATCGTCCTGCCGACGCCGCCGGCATCGGTATAAAAGGCGCCGACCGAACGCAGGTGGCGAATCCCGCCATCGGCAAGCAGGATACGGTACTGCGCCGTGCAGGCAGCGCCGGCGATGCTGCAGCTGAAGAAGTGCACTTCGGCGACGTCGCGGTCCTCGGGCAGGATCGCCGCCAGCCATTCGTCGAGCGCCCGGCTTCCTTCCTGCGCCGGCTTGCCGTGCAGGGCCGCGGCGCGCGCATCCCAGAGCAGGCTGCTTGAATCATCCTGCAACTCCCAGATGCCGATATTCGAGGATTCGAGCGCCAGATCGAGCCGCTGCGACAGTTCCTTGAGTTTCGCTTCGCGCGTCTCCAGCTCGCTGATATTGCGATTGCGCTCGCCGAGCAGGAGTGTGGCGAAGAAGATCGGGATGATGATGATACAGCCGGCGGCAACGACGATCAGGCGCAGCTCGGTTCGGTTTTCCGGTATCGCCTCCCAACCGCTGTTCGGGACGACGGAGAGTTCCCACTTGCCGCCGGCAAAGCCGATCCTCTGGCGCATCGGATCCTTGTCGTCGATACCGGACGACCCGAAAAAGGGCGCCGGCAGAGCAGCCTTGGTCGCGGCCAGCGCGCCGATATCCCGGATAGCGATCGAAAGATGGTCGAGATGCGGGTAGCGTTCGCGGTTCTCGCGATCGCGTGCCGGCATCAGCCCGGTCGCCTGATAAAACATCGTCTGGTCGATGGCGACCTCGATCGCCCCCCAGATCCGCCGCTTGCCGTTTTCCCTGATGAACACCGGAAAGAAGATGGCAAAGGCGTCGCGGTTATCGACGCTGATCGGGCCGTAGAAGCGCGCCGACTGGTCGCCGGTCGCGCTGGTCATTGCCTGGCGGAAGAACAGAGCCTCGCGAACATCGCGGCCGACGCGTTCATTGCCGGATTGCGGCGGATGGATGTCGCGGATGATGAAGTCAGGTGCGATGGCGATATGAAGGAAGGACGGGTTCTGGATCAGCAGCCAGCTGATCTGGCGCTCCATCTCATCTCCGTTCGCCGCGCCGATGGAGATCAGGTTGGTAAGATCGCGGACGACGCTGAGATCCATGTTGATCTCGGCCATGACCCGGGCGCGAATGAGATTCGTCTCATTTTCGGTGCGGATATGAAGTTCGCGCACATGCGACGCAGTATTGGCCCGGTCGAGGCCGAAGCCGACCATGATGACGACAAGGGCGACAAGCGACGAAACCAGAAAAGAGACGCGGGTATTCTTCAACGCGCGCCGTAACTGCTTGTTGTCGCTCAGCCTGGATAGCAAAATGAAACTCCCATCTTCCGGGCGACTGTAGGGCGCGGGGGTTAATTTACGATTGCCCGCGGGCGATGCCAAAAATCATGGGAAGGGAAAAACGGCGGTTAACACCGCGTCTTGATTATATTTAAAATCCTATTCATCAATTGGGCGGGAAAAGCCATTCTTCCGGGCAATTTTCGCCATATTCAGGAGGCTATCTGTGACCAGTCATGTTCTCGTGCAGCGTCTTAAAAGGATTGTCGCCATGCGTTTCGTCGTCGCCACGCTTTTGGCAACAGCAAGTTTCCTGTCCCCGATGAGCGGTTTTGCCGAGAGCGCCGATGTCGAGGCGACGATCAAAAAGGTCGACACCGCCAATCTCGTGCTGACGCTCGACGACGGCAAAACCTATCAGGCTCCTGAGGAGTTCAACTTCGACGGCCTCGAAGCCGGCGTGAAGGTGATCGTCTTCTACACCGAGGTCGACGGCAAGCGCGTCATCAACGATCTCGATATCGTCAAGTAGGCAAATTTCTCGAGAGTGATCGGGCGAGGTTCGCGCGGATGCCGCCCCTCACCCTAACCCTCTCCCCGTAAACGGGGCGAAGGGACGTACCCTACGATAGGTTGGTGGGAAACGGAGAGGTTGCGGCTATCCCCTTCGCCCCGCGAGCGGGGGTCCGAAGGACGGGTCGAGACCCGTGGCTCGACCCCGGTCGGTGCCGGCAGGCGGATGAGGGGCAAGGCCAGCCGTGCTTACAGCCAGACGATCGTCCGCTCAGCTGTGTCGATCTTGGCGATCCGGTCCTGCGGGATTGCGCCTTCCGCAGCGCTGCTCTTCGGCAAGTCGGAAACCGTCTGGAAAAGCGTGCGGATGACGCCGCCATGTGTGACGCAGACCGTCGGACGGTCGACGGAGTGCAGCCATGAGCCGGTGCGCCAGGAGAGGATCTCGTAGCTTTCCGCGTCATCGCCGGGCGGGATGAAATCCCATTTCGAGGCGTTGCGTTCGGCCACCCGCTCGCGCTGCGTCGCTTTCAGCTCCTTGAGCGTCGAGCCCTCCCAGTCGCCGAAGGAAATCTCGACCAGCCTCGGATCGGTGCGATAGGCAAGCGGCGGCAAGCCCATGGCGGCGCGGACGATTTCCATGGTCGCGCGCGTGCGCTGGAGCGGGCTTGCGACGAAATCGAATTCATCGACGGTGCCGCCGAGAATTTCGCCAAGCGCCAGCCCGTTCTGCCGGGCCTGTTCCAGGCCCGTGGCGTTCATCGGGATATCCTTCTGGCCCTGCAGGCGACGCTCGGCATTCCAGTCGGTCTGACCGTGTCTGATCACGTAGATAAGCACGGTTCAGGCTCCGGGAATGCTTCAGTCCTTGACGACCGAAATGTCGGGGGCGTCGACCGCCTTCATGCCGATGACATGATAGCCGCTGTCGGCATGATGCACTTCGCCGGTGACGGAGCGCGACAGGTCCGACAGGAGATAGAGGCCGACATCGCCGACTTCTTCGATGGTGACCGTACGGCGCAGCGGCGCGTTGTATTCGTTCCACTTCAGAATATAGCGGAAATCGCCGATGCCGGAGGCGGCAAGCGTCTTGATCGGGCCGGCCGAGACGGCGTTGACGCGAATGTTCTGCGGGCCGAGGTCGACGGCCAGATATTTGACGCTCGCCTCGAGCGCTGCCTTGGCGACGCCCATGACGTTATAGTTCGGCATCACCTTTTCGGCGCCGTAATAGGTCAGCGTCAGCATGGCGCCGCCATCCGTCATCAGCTTCTCGGCGCGGCGTGCGACCGAGGTGAAGGAATAGACGGAGATCTGCATCGTCTTGGCGAAGTTGTCGGCCGAGGTGTCGACGTAACGGCCGGTCAGCTCGTCCTTGTCGGAAAAGCCGATCGCATGCACGAGGAAATCGATCTTGCCCCAGAGCTTTTCGACATTTTCGAAAACGGCGTCGATGGTTTCTTCGTCGGCAACGTCACAATGGCCGACGAGCGTCGCGTCGATTTCGGCGGCGAGCGGCTCGACGCGCTTCTTCAGCGCATCGCCCTGATAGGTGAGCGCGACTTCTCCGCCCTGCGCATGAATGGCCTTGGCAATACCCCACGCAATCGAGCGATTGTTGGCGACACCCATGATGACGCCGCGTTTGCCTGCCATGAGGCCGGATGCTTGAGCCATATTTCGCTCCCTAGGAATTCTGATCGATCCTGCCTATGGCATAGGCCGCTAATCGGTTCAAGCTTGGCCTGGATCATCAACTGTTAGGTATCGTAACAAAGGGTGCGAAAGTCATAAATATTTCACAGGAACAGGCCTTCGCGCATGCTGCGCATGAGATCTGTGACTTTGTCGTCGGGTTTTTCCCACAGGATAATGCGCAATTCGACGACGAGATCACCTCTGCCGCCCTCTTCGCGGGGCAAACCCTGGCCGGGGATTTTGATCGTCTTGTCCGAGCCCGACCAGGCGGGGATGGTAATGTCGAGCGGTCCGCTCGGTCCCTCGATGCGAGCCTCGGTGCCGAGAACGGCATTTTCGATGCTGAGCGGCAGCACCGCATGCAGATCGAAACCGTCGACGGTGAAGCGCGGATCGGGCGCAATGCGAATGTTGATGACGGCATCGCCGCGCTGCATGCCCGGCAGCTTGAAGCCCTGTCCCTTGAGCCGCAGCTCGTAACCATCCCTCGTGCCGGCCGGCAATGCGAAGCCGATTTCGCGGCCCTCCGGCAGTGACGCGGTGATCCAGCCGCTCTTCAGCACGTCGTCGATCGTCACCGTCGCCGTCGTCACCTCATCCGGTGCTTTTTCCAGGCCGGTATCCTTGGCGCCGGTGAAACGGCGCACCAGGGATGTCAGGATGCTGAGCGGCAGCGGAAGGTTGGCGCCGGCATTGGCTGCCGTCTCGCCGGCTTCCTCGTCGCCCTTGGTGTCGGCTTCAGTGCTCTCGCCATCCGCGCGCCTGCCGGGCTCGCCCGCCTGCTGATTTTGTGTCTGCTGATTTTGGGCCTGCTGGTATTGCGGCTGCTGCGCGCGCGCCTGCGCCTGGCCACCGCCGGCGGCACGCGTTTGAGCGCCGAAAATACGTTCGACCATCTCGTCGGCGGGCTCGGCCGATCCTGCCTGTTGTCTTGGCCCGTCGGCTGCCGCCTTCTGGGCGGCGCGCGCAAGCTCTTCCATCACACGCTCGGCATTTGCCTGCGCCGCCTTGGCGCGAACAGCAGCCTCGCGCGCTGCCTGGCGCTGCTGCATGATCGTCTGTTCGTGTTTCTTGGCTTCCGCCATCCGCACGGCATTGTCGAAAAGGCTGCGTTTGCGCGGGTCTTTCAGCGTTTCATAGGCGCGGCCGATCTCGGCGAACCGGGCGGTCGCCGTTGGATCGCTTTGATTGTGGTCGGGATGGGCAGCCTTGGCCATATTGCGCCAGGCCGCCTTGATCTCGTCTGCTGCAGCGTCGCGCTTGACGCCCAGAATTTTATAAGGATCGCGCATGTCAAACCGCCGGTGTTGCGATGCGGGAAGCCACGTCCTTGCCCGGCATCCCCCGTCCAATAAAACTTGAGCGGCGCCACCCGCCACAAAGGCAGGAAGAGCCACTTTCAACGCCGATCCTGCGGCGGAGTTGCTAATCACTTGTTATTTCTGTGGAGAGATGTGGGGTGTTTCGCGGCGAATGGTTAGCTCTTCGCTAAGCATCCGGCAAAAAGCGGTCGTGCGTTAACCTGTTGGGACGGCGTCGCGCGTCTTTTCGGGGCGCGCGCACGCGGAAACGCTGCAACATTTTGGATTGTGCCTGGGAGGGCTTAGCTTGCCCGCCGGATCAGCTTTCCCGCCGGATCAACTTTCCGGCTGAAAGCTTAAAAGCTGCCAGTTGCCGCCGCCGACCAGGCAGGTCTTGCCGTAGAATTTGGCGATGCCGACATAGGAATGGCGGGTCGTGCGGAACTGGCGGCAGACCTGGCCCGACTCATTGTTCTCGACGATCGTATCGATGACGCCGGCGCTGCCCGTCGATGCATTCGCCCAGGGAAGCGGTTGGCCCTCGAGCCTTTGCACGTCGGCCGAAGTCACGGCATTGCGCACGGTCATCTCGTCCGACAGCGTATCGGTGCTCGGCGGCGTCTGCGGCACGGTGCCGGTTGCCACCGACCGGTCGACCTTGGCTTCGCTCAAGAAATCCATACCGCCTGCCAGGCAGCCGGAAAGCGAAAGCATTGCAGCGCCGATGACGAAGAACGTGCCGCTGCGTCGCCGCAGGCCCTTTGTATGGCGATATGACTTTGCTATGACTTCCACCCTGCGTCCTGTCCAGTTACCAAAAGCTGGGCGCGTTTTGAAAAATCCGGGGCATTTGAACCAATATGTCGGCAAACGAGTTAACAAGCGGTGACTTTACCGAAAGTGGCGAACCCTTCAAGCTCTTTGCCGAATGGCTTGGAGAGGCGGAGGCTTCCGAGCCCAACGACCCGAACGCCGTGGCGCTGGCAACGGTCGATGAGGATGGTCTTCCCAATGTTCGCATGGTTCTTCTGAAGGGATTCGATGAAGACGGTTTCGTCTTCTACACCAATTTCGAGAGCCAGAAAGGCCGTGAAATTCTGGGCCAGAAAAAGGCGGCCATGTGCTTCCACTGGAAAAGCCTGCGACGCCAGGTCAGGCTGCGCGGCCCCGTCGAAATTGTCACCGATGCCGAAGCCGACGCCTATTTCAAGACGCGGGCGCGCGGCAGCCGCATCGGCGCCTGGGCCTCGAAACAATCCCGCCCGCTCGAAAGCCGTTTCGCGCTCGAAAAGGCCGTGGCCGAATATACCGCCCGTTATGCCATCGGTGAAATTCCGCGCCCCGCCCATTGGTCGGGCTTCCGCATCCGGCCGACCTCGATCGAATTCTGGAAGGACCAGAACTTCCGCCTGCATGACCGCATCGAATTTCGCCGGCCGTTACCGGAAGGCGCATGGGACAAGGTGCGGATGTACCCGTAAACGGCCCTATTTGCCCATCAGTTTCAGCGGAATGCCGGAGGCCAGCGCCGAGACGTAGCGTCGCTTCTGGTAGAGGCCGTTCAGCGACATGCGCGAGAGATAGGCGGTTCGCGCTGCTACCGGCAGCCCGGGCTGGGTGGTGACCGCAAGCTGAAAGCCGAGATTGCGGGCAATCGCCGCCTCGCGGGCGGTCGCCGCCTCCGGGGTGCCATAGGGATAGGCGATCGTCTTGGGACGGATGCCGGTCACCGCCTCGACGTAATCGGCCGAGACCTGCATTTCGATTCGCGCTTCGGCGTCCGGCAGGCGGGCCAGCGCCCGATGGCTGATCGTATGGGCGCCGAGTGTGGCGAGCGGATGGGTCGCGAGCCATTGCAATTGACCCGGCCCCATCACCAGCTGGCGCGTGATATCGGTCGGCTCGATGCCGTTTTCCCGCGCCAGCATGTCGATTGCGGCCACCGCACGCGCCTCGTCGGATCGGTGGATATACCAGGCGAAACGGTCGAAGGCTTCCCACTGCTGCTGCGGATCGTCGAGCGCCAGCCGTTCGCTGCCGCGGCCGAAATCGAAGTGGATTTCGCCTGACCGGCGCAACAGGACGGCGAGCGTCTCCCACCAGATGCTGTGGGAGCCTTCGGCAAAACCTTTAGCGACGAAGACCGTGAACGGTGCCCGATGCTGTTCGAACACCGGCAGCGCATGCTCCAGATTGTTGATGTAGCCGTCGTCGAGCGTGAAGGCGGCAAACGGCTTTCCGCCCTCAGGCTCGGCCAGCAGCGCCGGCACCTGATCGAGCGGTACGAAGCGATAACCCTCCCGCCGCAGCCGCCGCAGCGCCGTATCGAGAAAGCCGGGGGTGATTTCGAGATGCGCATTCGGCTCGAAAGCCTGGGCCACGTGCGGGCGGACATGATGCAGCGTGAAGACGAGGCCGCGTCCGCGCGCCTCGCGCATCAGCCCGGCGGCGGCCAGCAGCCAGGAAAGCTCGAGCCCGGCGCCGATCGCCGCGCGTTTTGTCAGTCGCTTGAATTGTCCCGCCATGCGCCGTCCGTTGCTTTTTGCGGGAAATTAGCAAGGGCGGCTTAAGCCTTGCTGAATCCCGATTTCGCACGGGTCTTTTCATTTCCTGTTAACCAAGGCGATGAAAAGACTAGAAAAATGATAGTAGTTGCCTCAAAGTCGCGCCAAACTTGCCGCTTCTGTCACATTACGGCACAAGCGCCGATTCGATCGAGAGCCGACGCATCAAGGGGAACTGCATGAGAACGCTTCTGGCGGCTGTTTTGACCGTAACGCTGGCCGTTTCGGCGCCTCTTGCGGCCTTGGCCGGCAGCGCTTCGTTGATCCTCGATGCCCGGACCGGCAAGGTTCTCGCCGCCGAAAACGCCGATACGCTGAACCATCCGGCCTCGCTGACGAAGATGATGACGCTCTATCTCACCTTCGAAGCGTTGAAACGCGGCAAGATTTCCTGGGACACCCCGATCAAGATGTCGAAATACGCCGCCGCCCGGCCGCCGACCAAGCTCGGCGTCAAGGCCGGCGGCACGATCACCGTGCGTGAGGCGGTCTATGGCATGATCATCAAATCCGCCAATGATGCCGCCTCCGCCATGGGCGAGACGCTCGGCGGCTCGGAAAGCGGTTTTGCCCGGATGATGACCGCCAAGGCCCGCCAGCTCGGCATGAGCCGCACCGTCTTCGTCAACGCCTCCGGCCTGCCGGACGGCCGGCAGGTGACCACGGCGCGAGATATGTCGACGCTCGGCGTCGCGCTGATAAAGAATTATCCGAACGAATACCGGCTGTTTTCGGCGACAAGTTTCAATTTCCGCGGCCGCACCGTGCGCGGCCACAACAATCTCATGTACCGCTACCAGGGCATGGACGGCATCAAGACCGGTTACACCAACGCCTCCGGCTTCAATCTCGTCAGCGCCGTCCGGGACGGCAACCGCCGCGTCGTCGGCGTCGTGCTCGGCGGCCGCACCGCCCGCAGCCGCGACGACAAGATGGCCGGTCTGCTCGATCGTTATCTCGGCCGTGCCTCCTCTTCCGGCGGCGCAAAGCTGGTGGCGAGCGTCGGCGCCAGGGAGCCTGTCGAAGTCGCCTCCGCTGATGACGCTTCCGATGTTCCGGTGCCGCTCAGTGCACCGCGCCCGGCCGATGATCTCGCAGCAAAGAGCCTGGCTTATGCCGACGACGCCGTCGTGCCGCTGGAGCGCCCGGTGGCGATGGACGAAATCCTGAACGCCGGCAAGGCGCCGAAAATGTCTGCAGAAAAGACCGATGGTGACTGGCAGATCCAGATCTCCGCCGCTCCGAGTGCCGATGCCGCCCGCGCACTTCTCGCCCAGGCGAAGTCTGAAGGCGGCGCGCCGCTGGTGTCCGCCTCGCCCTATACCGAGGCGGTCGGCAAGGGCGCCAACAGGATCTACCGCGCCCGCTTCGTCGGCTTCGCCAGCAGGGATGCTGCGGTCTCCGCCTGCGATGCGCTGAAGCAGCGCTCCTACGACTGCATGCTGCTGCCGGATCACGGCTGATCGCGCCACACCACTCCGGCAATTCACTCAGGCAATTCACACTGGACAAGCATCGGGAATCAGCGCTCCATAAACAAAAGGAGAACGTTCATGTTGCGTCGTCTTGCCGACCAGTTCGAAACTTCATCCGCTGTGCATGTCGCCGCCAATAACATCGAGCGCGATGCCGACTGGTTCCTCTTGAAGCTGCAGGAGGAAATGGGTGAACTGACCCAGGCATGGAACCGGCTGACCGGCCGCGGCCGTGCGAAGGGCCGCTCTCCTGAAGACATGCAGCGCGAGCTCGCCGACGAGACCGCCGATGTTCTCGGCCATCTTCTGCTGTTTGCCCGCCACAACGATCTCGATCTCGCCGCCGCGATCGAACGGAAGTGGCTGTTTCGGCCGGCGGAGGCGGCGAAGAGCTGATGCATGTCGGCCGCTGAAGTCAGCCGACCTTATAGCGATAGAATTTGCTGTCCACGGCCATCAGCGGAAACGAACGGGGCAGGGCGCTCTTGGCAATCTCGGTAAAGCCGTTCTTCTCGTAGAAGCGATGGGCGGCGACGAATTTGTCTGTTGTGCCGAGGAAGATATCGGTGAGGCCGGCATCCCTGGCATGGGCGATCAGGCGATCGAGGAGCAGCGCTGCAACGCCGTGTTCGCGGCCGCGAACCTCGGCGGCGACGAACATCTTGCGTAGCGCCGCCTGGTTGTTGCCGATATCCTTGAGCCCGAGCGTGCCGACGATGACGCCATCTTTGACGGCAACCCAGAACTCACCTTTGCCGGATTGATAGAAATCCGGGATCACTCGCAGATCCGGCTGCGCATCGGCTGTGATATCGATGCCGAACTCCTCGCGCTGGATCGGCAGGATCACCGAAAGCACGGCATCGGCGTCATCGGCGGCAAACGGTCTGATTTCGATCTCCGCCATCAGTCACCCCTCAGGTCTGCGTGCCGCCGACGGTGATCTGATCCATGCGCAGATGCGGCTGGCCGACGCCGACCGGAACCCATTGGCCGCCCTTGCCGCAATTGCCGATGCCGGTGTCGAGCTTCATGTCATTGCCGATCATCGACACCCGCTTCATCGCATCCGGACCGTTGCCGATCAGCATGGCGCCCTTGATCGGCGCGCCGACCTTGCCGTTTTCGATCAGATAGGCCTCGGTGCAGCCGAAGACGAATTTGCCGGAGGTGATATCCACCTGGCCACCGCCGAAGGAGACGGCATAGATGCCCTTCTTCACCGAGGCGATGATCTCGTCGGGTGTCTTGTCGCCGCCGAGCATATAGGTGTTGGTCATGCGCGGCATCGGCACATGCGCATAACCCTGGCGGCGGCCGTTGCCGGTGGGCGCCATGCCCATCAGCCGGGCGTTCTGCCGATCCTGCATATAGCCGACAAGCTTGCCGTTCTCGATCAGCACGTTGTAGCCCGACGGGGTGCCCTCGTCGTCGATGGTGATCGAGCCGCGGCGGTTGTCGATCGTGCCGTCGTCGACAACGGTGACGCCGGGCGCGGCGACCATCTGGCCGAGAAGGCCGGCAAAAGCCGAGGTCTTCTTGCGGTTGAAATCGCCTTCCAGCCCGTGACCGACGGCCTCGTGCAGCATCACGCCCGGCCAGCCGGAGCCGAGAACGACATCCATCGTGCCCGCCGGCGCATCGATCGCTTCGAGGTTGACGAGCGCCTGGCGCAGCGCCTCGTCGGCGCCGTACTGCCAGCTGCCCTCGGCGATGAAATCGCCGAAGCCGATGCGCCCGCCGCTGCCGTAGGAGCCGCTTTCCTGCCGATCGCCTTCGCCGACCATCACCGAGATATTGATGCGCGTCATTGGCCTGATGTCACGGACGCGGTGTCCGTCGGCGCGCAGGATATCGACGACCTGCCAGCTCGCCGCGACCGAGGCCGTCACCTGCCGCACCTTGTCGTCCTTGCCCCTGAGATAGGCGTCGATGTCCTGCAGCACCTTGACCTTTTCCTCGAAGCTCGGCTGGCCGATCGGGTTCTGGTCGCCGTAGAATTTCTTGTTGGTGCCTTGCGGGGCCGCGGCATAGGAGCCGGAATAGCCGCGCGTCACCGCGCCGACCGCATCGGCTGCCCGCTTCAGTGCCGCCACCGAGAGATCACCGGCATGGGCGTAACCCACCGCTTCGCCGGCAACGGCGCGAAGCCCGAAACCCTGCTCGGTATTGAAGCTGCCGCCCTTCAGCCGGCCATTGTCGAAAGTCAGCGCCTCGGCCTGCGCATGCTCGACATAGAGCTCGCCGTCATCGGCGCCGGACAGCGCCTCGGCGACAAGACCCCGCATCGTGGCTTCGTCGGCATCGAATAGCGTCAGGAGATCGGTGGTCATGATATCGCTCCAATGGGCATGCGTTCAGGAATACGCTCACTCTTTAGATAGGGCTCTTACTGATAAGGAGTGAAGCCCTGCGGTCGAATTATTATTGCCGGGGCAGGATGATCTCGCGTGATGGAACGTCCTTCCAAAGCAATGTAAGCGTTTTATCGCTTTGCGCCGGTTGGGTGGCGAGATTTTTGTTGATGATCAGTCTGGGGGCCGATTTGTTCGAAATGATGAGACGTAGTGCAAGCGGAGTCGTTCTCGCTCTTCTTTTTCCGATGACAGGCCTAGCGGCCGACAACTGGCTTGAGAAGGTCTTTCCCGATCCGGAGGAATGCCTTGAGGTGGATGGAATGATCTACTTCGATTTTGACGAAAAAGAGTTGGTGGTGAGGGGATATCAAAAAGCTGAAGTTCACAAGCATATAGCCACCAGGGACGTGATCGTTCGCGAGGAATGCAAGGCCGGTGCAGGGATTGCTTCGCCATTGATAAACAAGCCGGGCAAGTTCTTTGGAAATCAGTTTTCCACATTCGAAATCCCGGCTTCAGGCCAGTCGAGCGACGGATGCTTCACAGCATCATCCTACAATATCCTATTCTCGAAGCCTGCCGCCGTACTTAGAGAGGAGATCGAAAGACGCACCGGAAAGAGGTTGGAAATATATTCCCCCAGCCGTCGCCGTGACGGCAGTGCAGGTGAGATGCCTGGTTATATCGTCGACGCAGGCGACCACTCTGAATATGTTTGCAGCTTCTCCGAATATGATTGAACTCAGAACTCACTGATCGATGGGAGATCGCGGTTAAGAACTTATGGGCGCAGCAGTTTGGTGGAAACGTACCCCCAACCTCCGTCATCCCAGGCCGCGAGCCTGGGATCTATGACACCGCCACCGTTGCATAACTGGTGGATGCTCGGTCAAGCCCGAGCATGACGGAGTATGAGGAGCCTCTAGAGCAAGTGCAGCGAAGAAGACGGAATGCGAGCGGAGTTGCGTTGCGCTTGCATGCCTCACGGCAGCGCGTCAAAACCCTCGGCGAAGCCCTTGAGGTCGACGGGGATGCCGATGCCTTCTTCAGGCGTCTGGAAGACGATGAAGGTTGCCTGGGCGCCGCTGCGGAAGGTTTTCAGCAATTCGTCCTCGAGCACGACCTCGGCATAGCAGCCGTCGGCAAAGCAGCGCACGAAATAGGCGCGGCCGATATCCTTGCCGTCGACATTGAGCCCGAGGCCGTTCGGCAGGAGCACGCCGAGCGGCGCCAGCACGCGGAGAATCTTCGACTTACGGTCGGCCGTCTTCAGGACGACGACGGAAAGCCCGACTTCCGGCCGATCCTCGGCGATGACGTTCTGCATCAGCGCGCATTGTTCGGTCGAGGCCCCGGCCGGCTTGTCGCAGACGACGGACCAGGCGCCGTGATTGGACTTCACCGTGCCCGGCGCCTGCGGCTGGGTCTGGCCAGGCGACACCTGGATGTTCGGGTTGGCCGCCGACGGCGGTTGCTGTGCCGGGGCAGGGGCCGGCGCGGCAGCCGGGGGCTTGGCTGGCGCGGGCGTCGGTTGCTGCTGGGCGAAAACGGGCGTCGCCGCTGCGGCCGCGATGCTGGCAGTCACGAGAAGCGACTGAGCGAGGGAACGGAAACCCATGGAAACCTCTGGATATCGAATCATTGCGGCTATTGTTGAAGCTGCCCACCAAAAATGAAAAGCCCCACCCCGTGAAAACCGGGGGACTGCGGCGGAAATTGGACCTTTCGGCAAGAATGTGCGGCGCGCTGATTGGCCGGAAAGCCGATTTTTCATATGCTGATGAAAAACTTGGGATGTTTTGACCTTCCGGCCTGCCTATGCTTTCAGCAAAAATGCCGCATAGACAATTGCTCTGGCCTGTTGCGGCAAATGCCAAACTGTGGTTTGAAGCGCTGAAGATGGCAAGGATTCTGCGTTCTATTTTGCAGGTCAAGCGCTCGAGGGAGATAATAAGGTGATGAAGAAGGCTTATGCAGCCCTGACCACGCTGGTCTGTCTGCTTTTTGCTTCCGGCACATATGCCGACCAGCCAATGCCGTGGCAGGCAACGCTGCAGCCGGCGGCAACGCCGATCATGCGGGAAATCCACTGGTTCGAACAATATACTCTGTGGTTTATCGTTCCGATTACGCTTTTCGTTCTGGTCCTGCTCATCGTCGTCTGCGTCAAGTTCCGCGCCAGCGCGAACCCGGTTCCCTCGAGGACAAGCCACAACACGATGATCGAGATTGCCTGGACCGTGGGGCCGGTCCTGGTGCTTCTCCTTCTCGCCATTCCTTCGTTCAACCTGCTGACGGCGCAGCTGACGCTGCCTGAAAACCCCGATGTGACGATCAAGGCGACCGCCACCCAGTGGCAGTGGAACTACGAATATGAGGGTTCGGGCGACAGCCCGCTCGCTTTCGATAGTTACCTGCTGAAGGATCAGGATCGCGCGGCCGCCGGCAAGGAAGACAAGTCGATTTATCCCAGGCTTCTCGCTGTCGACAACGAGCTGGTCCTGCCGGTGGGCAAGACGGTGCGCGTTCTCGTGACCTCAGCGCCGACCGACGTCATCCACGCCTTCGCCATGCCGTCCTTCGGCGTCAAGATCGATGCCGTGCCGGGCCGCCTGAACGAGACCTGGTTCAAGGCCGAGCGCGAAGGCCTGTTTTATGGCCAGTGTTCCGAGCTCTGCGGCAAGGACCATGCGTTCATGCCGATCGCCATCCGCGTCGTCTCCGAGGACAAGTACAAGCAGTGGCTGACGGCAGCCGCCAGCGACCTGCCCGGCGCCTACAAGACACTCATGGCCGCAACCGATGGTCCCGCAAAGACCCTCGACGTCGCCGAAGCACAGTAATTAAGGGGATCGGGACAATGGCTGGACCTTCCGCTCACGACGATCATTCTCACGGTCATGCTCATGATGACCACGCCCATGATCATGACCACGACCACGGGCACAAGCCGAGCTTTGCCAATCGCTGGCTGTTCTCGACCAATCACAAGGATATCGGCACGCTCTACCTGATCTTCGCGATCATCGCCGGCATCATCGGCGGCGCGCTGTCGGTAGCCATGCGCATGGAGCTGCAGGAGCCGGGCATCCAGATCTTCCACGGCCTGGCCTCGATGGTCTACGGTTATGAGGGCGATGCGGCGATCGACGGCGCCAAGCAGATGTTCAACATGTTCACCACGGCGCACGCGCTGATCATGATCTTCTTCATGGTCATGCCGGCGATGATCGGCGGTTTTGCCAACTGGATGGTGCCGATCATGATCGGCGCGCCCGACATGGCCTTCCCGCGCCTGAACAACATCTCCTTCTGGCTGATCGTTCCGGCCTTCGCGCTGCTCTTGCTGTCGATGTTCGTCGAAGGCCCGGCAGGCGCTTATGGCACCGGCGGCGGCTGGACGATGTATCCGCCGCTGGCCACCAGCGGCACGCCCGGACCGGCCGTCGACTTGGCGATCTTCGCGCTCCATATTGCCGGCGCCTCGTCGATCCTCGGTGCGATCAACTTCATCACCACGATCCTCAACATGCGCGCTCCCGGCATGACGCTGCACAAGATGCCGCTGTTTGCCTGGTCGGTGCTGATCACCGCCTTCCTGCTGCTGCTGTCGCTGCCGGTCCTGGCAGGCGGCATCACCATGCTGCTGACCGACCGTAACTTCGGCACCTCCTTCTTCTCTCCGGAAGGCGGCGGGGACCCGATCCTCTACCAGCACCTGTTCTGGTTCTTCGGTCATCCGGAAGTCTACATCCTCATCCTGCCGGGCTTCGGCATGGTCAGCCACATCATCTCGACCTTCTCGAAGAAGCCGATCTTCGGCTACCTCGGCATGGCCTACGCCATGGTCGCGATCGGCGCCGTCGGCTTCGTCGTCTGGGCTCACCACATGTACACGGTCGGCCTGTCGCTCGACGCGCAGCGCTACTTCGTCTTCGCGACGATGGTCATCGCCGTTCCGACGGGTGTGAAGATCTTCTCCTGGATCGCAACGATGTGGGGCGGCTCGATCTCGTTCCGCACGCCGATGCTCTGGGCGATCGGCTTCATCTTCCTGTTCACGGTCGGCGGCGTCACCGGCGTCCAGCTCGCCAATGCCGGTCTCGACCGCTCGCTGCATGACACCTATTACGTCGTGGCCCACTTCCACTACGTTCTGTCGCTCGGCGCCGTGTTCGCGATCTTCGCCGGCTGGTACTACTGGTTCCCGAAGATGACCGGCTACATGTACAACGAGATCGTCGGCAAGCTGCATTTCTGGGTCATGTTCATCGGCGTCAACCTGGTGTTCTTCCCGCAGCACTTCCTCGGTCTCGCCGGCATGCCGCGCCGCTACATCGATTATCCGGATGCCTTTGCCGGCTGGAACTATGTGTCGTCGATCGGCTCTTACATCTCGGCCTTCGGTGTGCTGATCTTCCTCTTCGGCGTCTTCGAAGCCTTCGCCAAGAAGCGCCTCGCCGGCGACAATCCATGGGGTGAGGGCGCAACGACGCTCGAATGGCAGCTGCCTTCGCCGCCGCCCTATCACCAGTGGGAACAGCTTCCGCGCATCAAGTAATTTGCGCGGATATCGGGACGCCGCATTCGATACGGCGTCCTGATATTGATATTCAGGACTTAATGATGACGGTCATCGACAATCACGAGGTACTTGCAAAGGACGGCGAATTGTCGGAAGCGAGTGCACGCGATTATTTCGAATTGCTGAAGCCGCGGGTGATGTCGCTCGTGGTCTTCACCGCCTTTGCCGGCCTGGTGCTGGCGCCGGGCCACATCCATCCCGTTCTCGGCCTGATCGCCATTCTCTGTATCGCCGTCGGCGCCGGCGCCTCCGGCGCTTTGAACATGTGGTACGACGCCGATATTGACGCCATCATGAGCCGCACCGCCAAGCGTCCGATCCCGGCCGGCCGCATCGCGCCGTCTGAGGCTCTGGCCTTCGGCCTGGTGCTGTCAGGCTTCTCGGTCGTCATCCTCGGCCTTGCCGTCAACTGGCTCTCGGCCGGCATCCTCGCCTTCACCATCTTCTTCTATGCCGTCGTCTACACTATGTGGCTGAAGCGCTCGACGCCGCAGAACATCGTCATCGGCGGCGCCGCCGGCGCCTTCCCGCCGATGATCGGCTGGGCCTGCGTGACCAACAGCGTGACGATCGAGAGCACCGTTCTCTTCCTGATCATCTTCCTGTGGACGCCGGCGCATTTCTGGGCGCTCGCCCTCTTCAAGATGCGCGACTACGAGGCCGTCGGGGTGCCGATGCTGCCGAACGTCGCCGGCGAGCGGGTGACCAAACACCAGATCGTCGCCTATGCGGTGCTGACCGCCGTCTGCGCGGTCCTACCGTCCTTCCTCGGTTTCGCCAGCTTCGGCTATGGCCTGGTGGCGGCCGCGCTCGGCGCGATCTTCATCTACTGTTCCATCGCCGTCTGGCGCATGCCCGACGGCGATCTGAAGATGATCCCGGCAAAGAAGCTGTTCGCCTTCTCGATCTTTTATCTCTTCGCCGTGTTCTCCGCTCTGATGATCGACCGGCTGGCGTCGATGCTGGTCTCGCATGCGGGAGGTTGGTTCTGATGGATCTCGTCAAGCTTACCGAAAAGCAGATGAAGTCGCGCCGCAACCGCAACATCGCCCTCGGGCTGGTGCTTGCCGGCCTCGTCATTCTCTTCTACGCGATCACCATCGTGAAGATCGGCGGGGGAATGGCCGGATGAGCGACAACGCCGCCGCAGGCAGGAAGCAGGGCCGCAACAACGGCGCCGTCGTGATGATGTGCCTGAGCTTCGTCTTCGGCATGGGCGCGATGAGCTACGCCGCCGTGCCGCTCTACCGGATCTTCTGCCAGGTCACCGGCTATAACGGCACGACGCAGCGCGTCGACCAGGTGTCGAGCGTCGTGCTTGACCGCACCATGCGCGTCACCTTCGACGCCAATGTCGCGCCCGGTCTGCAATGGGACTTCAAGCCGGTGGAGCGCGAGGTCAATCCGAAGATCGGCGAAACGATCCAGGTCAATTTCACCGCCGAGAATCGTTCGAACGAGACGCAACGCGGCCAGGCGGTTTTCAACGTCACGCCGGGCGAGGCGGGCGTCTATTTCAACAAGGTGCAATGTTTCTGCTTTACGGAAACGGACCTGAAGCCGGGCGAGAAGCTCGACATGCCGGTGGTGTTCTACATCGACCCTGAGATCGTCAAGGCGGTGGAATCCAAGAACATCCATACGGTGACGCTGTCATATACGTTCTACCCGAAAGAGGGTCCGAAGCCTTTGGCTTCGAATGAGGGTGGAACGGTAAAGAGTGAAAAGAAACTTTGATCAAGGCTCGTTTCCGGCTATGCCGGGAG
The DNA here is from genome assembly GCF_000271845.1 of Rhizobium leguminosarum bv. trifolii WSM2297. The sequence continues at coordinate 4,659,605 of NZ_JH719395.1, forward strand.
CGGAGTGAAGGAAGACATCCGGGGATAGCTACATGGCCGATGCTCATCAGAAGAATCACGACTATCACATCATCGATCCGAGCCCGTGGCCGATTCTCGCCTCGCTCGGCGCCTTCATCATGGCCATCGGCGGCGTCTGCTACATGCGCTATCTGAACGGCGGCTCGTTCAAGGTCGCCGGCGCTGAACTCGCCAATCCCTGGCTTTTCTATATCGGCTTTGCGCTCGTTCTCTACGTCATGTACGGCTGGTGGGCCGATACGGTGAAGGAAGCCCATGAGGGCGCCCACACCCGCGTCGTCTCGCTGCACCTGCGCTACGGCATGATCATGTTCATCGCTTCGGAAGTGATGTTCTTCGTCGCGTGGTTCTGGGCCTATTTCGACGCCAGCCTCTATCCGAATGAAGCCATCCAGGCCTCGCGCCTGCTCTATACCGGCGGCACCTGGCCGCCGAAGGGCATCGAGGTCCTCGATCCCTGGCACCTGCCGATCTACAACACCGTCATCCTGCTGCTCTCCGGCACGACGGTCACCTGGGCGCACCATGCGCTGCTGCACAACGACCGCAAGGGCCTGATCCAGGGCCTGACGCTGACGGTGCTGCTTGGCATTTTCTTCTCCAGCGTCCAGGCCTATGAATATGCCCACGCGCCCTTCGCCTTCAAGAACTCGATCTACGGCGCGACTTTCTTCATGGCGACCGGCTTCCACGGTTTCCACGTCCTCATCGGCACCATCTTCCTGGCTGTCTGCCTGATCCGGTCGCTGCGCGGCGACTTCACCCCGAAACAGCATTTCGGCTTCGAGGCCGCCGCCTGGTACTGGCACTTCGTCGACGTCGTCTGGCTGTTCCTGTTCTTCTGCATCTACGTCTGGGGCGGCTGGGGCGCCCCCGTCGCCGCCGGCTGATCGGAGCGATATTCAAGCAGAAGGCGGGCCTGGTGCCCGCCTTTTTTGTTTGTGGTTTCCGCGCTCCGTCATCGTTGGGATTTATAAAGCCCGAGGGCACTGAAACGTGGAGAGCGGTCAGCAAGAGGCAGGACGCAGGACGGCCCCCCACCCACGCTCCGTGACGGATGGAAGCATCATCTGAAGTGCACATTCGCAGAGCCCCAAACCTGGAGGAGTAACAGTTTGCAGATCCCCGATCGCTTTCTTGTCGCTGAGACGGATGGATGGCTGGTAAACCACCGGATGAATTCCGCGCTTCCCGGCTATCTCATGGTCAGCTCCAAGACGGACACGAATGATCTGTCCGAAATCCCAGACGCTGCGTTAAGGGAACTCGGTCCATTGTTGGCGACGGTTCAGGGCGTGCTGAAACGGGAACTGGAAGCGCAACGCGTTTATATCGGCCGATACGGACACTCTCCCGGCTATCCCATCCATTTTCACGTGATCCCGATCTACGATTGGGTGGAGGAATTGTTCTGGAAAGACAGCCGGTATCGCGTACTTCAGAATTTTGCCGATGGCCCGGGAGAAACCCCGACGGATGGCGCTGAACTGGCGCTGTTTATCTGGCGCGAGTTTTGCGAGCGCGCAGAGCCGCCACCAATTCAAGGGCGATCCGTCCTCCAGACCATTGATTTGTTGCGAGAGGTGATGGGTTCGCGATAGCCAAATCCCGAAAGGGGGAAACGGTTAATCGTCGCCCGATCCGCTGCCATCATCGGAGGACTGGATTTCCTTCGCCATCAGCGGGCTGCTCTTGTCGGCGTCGACCATCACCCATCCCAGCTTTTCATAAAAGGGAACGGCATCCGGTGCGGCATGGACCTCCAGGCGGCTGAGGCCATGCCTTGCCGATAATCCCTCGACCTTTGACATCAAAATCCGCCCCAGCCCCTGTCTCTGATATTCCGGCATGATGGCGACAAGTCGCACGATGCCGGTCGTGGCATCCGACAGATCGAGGCGGACCGTGCCGAGGGCGACGCCGTCTTTCCTGAGCAGAAGCGGCATATGGCCAGGTGCATGTTCATCCGGATGCGTGTCATCGTAGCCGTCGAGGCCGCGCAGATCGAACAAAACGAGCCGCCGGATGGCATGATAGGCCCGCCACTCCTCGACCTCCTTCACCTGCAGAAGTTCAATTCCCATCGCAATCGATCCCGCGTTCTCGGCCTTCCTTTGAACACCAAATCCTCACCGGCCGCCGGCGATCCGTTCGAAGGCTGAAGGCGTAGGAATGCCGAGGTCGAGCTGATGGCGGATCGCTTCGGCGCATTCGAGCGCGGTCAGGACTGAGGTATCGACCTCCATGTCGTAGATGCCCGGCCGGTGCACTTCGTCCTGCCAGCGCTTCACCGGCTCCGGCACAGGCGTCTCATCGGTAGCTTTTACATACATTGTCTCGCGCCCTTCCTGTTTGAATTCACGCCGCTGCATGATCGTCTCGATCGGACAGCGCACGCCGACGAACAGCACGGAAAAGCCTTCCAGGCGCCGGGCGCAGTCGCCGAGAATGCCGAGCGGCTCGGAATAGCTGTCGTGATGGCCGAGATCGGCCACCACATTGAGCCCCAATCCGGCATGGATGGCGATCGATTCGTAAAGCGCGGCATAGAGGAAGGGCACCAGTTCTTCGAGTTCCGGCCGCTCGCCGCCCGGCCTCAGGCCGATACCGGGCAGGTAGCGCTTCGGCGTCATGGCATTGTAGCCGTCGACGCCGAGGTTGATCCACGGCCCCTCGAATTCCTCCTGGATTGCGCGCGCAATGCTGGATTTGCCGCTGCGCGGCGCGCCGTTCAAGATAATGATCTGTCCGGCATGGTTGTCATTGGTCATCAGTCTTCTTCTTCTGTTTGGCGCGAATCACTGAGGCGAAACCGCGCAGGCATTTCCATTCGGGATGCGAATACTTTATGGGAGAGTTAAGGCAGCATGGAATTGTCAGAAGGAATGGCATGAGCGAGGACAGCGCCCATTATCCCCCGGTCGATCCGGTCAAAACCGGCATCAAGGGCTGCTGCCCGCGCTGCGGCCAGGGAAAACTGTTCGATGGCCTGCTCGGGGTCAAGCCGCGCTGCGCCTCCTGCGGCCTGGATTATTCCTTCGCCGATGCCGGTGACGGGCCGGCCGTCTTCGTCATCCTCATTGTCGGCTTCATCGTCATCGGGATGGTGCTGTGGCTGCAGGTGAATTACGCCCCGCCGATCTGGGTGCATATCCTGCTCTTCGCGCCGCTGACGATCATCCTGTCGCTCGCGACGCTACGCTGGTTCAAGGGCATCCTGATCGCAATGCAATACCGCCACAATGCCCGCGAAGGACGCCTGAGTGACTGAGATCCAACATGCCGCGCCGCGCCGCCGGCTGCCTGTGGCAACCGGCATCCTGGTGCTGATCGCGCTTTCCATCCTGATTTCGCTCGGCACCTGGCAGGTAGAGCGCCTCCACTGGAAAGAAGGCCTGCTTGCCGATATCGCCGCCCGCCAAGCTGCTGCCCCCGTGCCGCTTTCCGAGATCGAGGCGATGGCGGCTTCAGGCGGCGACATCGAATACCGCAAGGTTACCGCCACCGGCCGCTACATCAACAACAAGGAGCGCCACTTCTTCGCCACCTGGCAGGGCCAGACCGGCTTTTACGTCTATACGCCGCTCGAGCTTGCCGACGGGCGCACGCTCCTGGTCAATCGCGGCTTCGTTCCCTATGAGAACAAGGAGCCGGAAATGCGCATGCAGGGCCAGCTGACGGATCAGCAGACCGTCACCGGCCTGGCGCGCAGCAAACTTCCCGGCAAACCCTCCTGGGTGGTGCCCGACAACGACGTCGCCAAGAACATCTTCTACTGGAAGGATCTCGACGTGATGGCGGAAAGCGTCGGGCTGGAAAAGGCCCGCGTCATCCCGTTTTTCGTCGATGCCGATTCGACGCCCAATCCGGCCGGCCTGCCGATCGGCGGCGTGACCCAGGTCGACCTGCCGAATGACCATCTGCAATATGCCTTCACGTGGTACGGGCTTGCCGCCGTGCTTGTCGTCGTGGTGGCGATCTCCTGGTTCCGCAAACCCGGCAAGCACCCCGCGCAATAGTATCGCTTCAATTCCCCGCCATATTGGGCTAGAGGTCGCTTGTCCCACGCGCGGGACGGAATTTGACGGAAAAGACATGAATATTGCGGCGAAACCTCCCTTGACGATCAGGCTCTGCGGGCCGCGCGGCTTCTGTGCCGGCGTCGACCGCGCCATCCAGATCGTCGTGCTGGCGCTGAAATCCTATGGCGCGCCGGTCTATGTGCGCCATGAGATCGTCCACAATCGTTATGTCGTCGAGGGGCTGGAGGCCAAGGGCGCCGTCTTCGTCGAGGAGCTGGACGAGATCCCCGCCGAGCACCGCGCCCAGCCGGTGGTTTTCTCCGCCCATGGCGTGCCGAAATCCGTGCCGGAGGATGCGGCAAGCCGCAACCTCTTTTATCTCGACGCCACCTGCCCGCTGGTCTCCAAGGTTCACAAGCAGGCGATGCGCCACAATCGCCTCGGCCGCCACGTCGTCCTCATCGGCCATGCCGGCCATCCCGAGGTGATCGGCACGATGGGGCAGTTGCCGGAAGGCTCGGTGTCGCTGATCGAGACGATCGAGGACGCCGATGCCTATATCCCCGCCGATGCCGACAATCTCGGTTACGTCACCCAGACGACGCTGTCGGTCGACGATACGGCCGGCGTCATCGCCCGTCTGCACGAACGCTTCCCGAACCTGACGGCGCCGGCGGCGGATTCGATCTGTTACGCGACGACCAACCGCCAGGAAGTGGTGAAGCAGGCAGCCCCCGGCTGCGATCTCTTCATCATCGTCGGCGCCCCGAATTCCTCCAATTCCAAGCGCCTCGTCGAAGTGGCGCTGCGGGCAGGGGCGAAGAAATCGATCCTGGTGCAGCGCGCCGCCGAGCTCGACTGGGACGACATCGGGGCGATTTCGACGCTCGGCCTTTCCGCCGGCGCCTCGGCACCCGAGGTGATCGTCAACGAGATCATCGAGGCGTTCCGCGCCCGATTCGACGCCCGCGTCGAACTGGCCGAAACGGTGCAGGAAACCGAGAATTTCCTCGTCAACCGCGAATTGCGCAGCATCGAGCTGACGGCCGCCGACATGGCCTTCGTCAACGGCTGATCTTCATCCTGAAAACCTTGTCGCGACGCCGGATGGTCGAAGCGGCGGAGCCAATATCAACAGTGCAAAGACGAGACCTCCCTTGGCAGTCTATACCGATATCGCCGAAGACGATCTGAAATGGTTCCTGACGGAATATGACGCGGGCACTCTGCTCTCCTATAAGGGGATCGCCGAAGGCGTCGAAAACTCCAATTTTCTGCTGCATACCTCGAAGGAACCGCTGATCCTGACGCTGTATGAGAAGCGCGTGGAAAAGAACGACCTGCCGTTTTTCCTCGGCCTGATGCAGCATCTTTCCGCCCGCGGCCTGTCGTGCCCGCTGCCGCTGCCGCGGCGCGACGGCGCGCTGCTCGGTTCGCTCTCCGGCCGCCCGGCCGCGCTGATCTCCTTCCTCGAAGGCATGTGGCTGAGAAAGCCGGAGGCCAAACACTGCCGCGAGGTCGGCAGGGCGCTGGCCGAGATGCATGTGGCCGGCGACGATTTCCAGCTGAAGCGCCCGAACGCGCTGTCGATCGACGGCTGGCGCGGGCTCTGGGAGAAATCGGAAGATCGCGCCGGCGAGGTCGAGCCCGGCCTGCAGAATGAGATCCGTAGCGAATTCGATTTCCTCGCCGCCGCCTGGCCGAAGAGCCTGCCGGCCGGCGTCATCCATGCCGATCTGTTCCCCGACAATGTCTTCTTTTTGGGCGATCAGCTTTCCGGCCTGATCGATTTCTATTTCGCCTGCAACGATCTGCTCGCCTATGACGTCTCGATCTGCCTGAATGCCTGGTGCTTCGAGAAGGACGGCGCCTACAACATCACCAAGGGCACGGCGATGCTCGAGGGTTACCAGAGTGTCCGGCCGTTGAGCGACGAAGAGATCGCCGCCTTGCCGGTGCTGTCGCGCGGCTCGGCGCTGCGCTTCTTCCTGACCCGGCTCTACGACTGGCTGACGACGCCTGAGGGCGCCATGGTCACCAAGAAGGACCCGCTGGAATATCTCCGCAAGCTGCGCTTCCACCGCCAGATCGGCTCAGCCGCCGAATACGGATTGAGCCTATGAAACATGTCGATATCTTCACCGACGGCGCGTGCTCCGGCAATCCCGGCCCTGGCGGCTGGGGCGCTGTGCTGCGTTATGGCGACGTCGAAAAGGAGCTTTGCGGCGGCGAGGCCGACACGACCAACAACCGCATGGAACTGCTGGCGGCGATCTCCGCGTTGCAGGCATTGAAGAGCCCTTGCGAGGTCGATCTTTATACCGATAGCGCCTACGTCAAGGACGGCATCTCCAAGTGGATTTTCGGCTGGAAGAAAAACGGCTGGAAGACCGCAGACAAGAAGCCGGTGAAGAATGCCGAACTCTGGCAGGCACTGGAAGAAGCCCGCAACCGCCACAAGGTGACGCTGCACTGGGTCAAGGGCCACGCCGGCCACCCGGAAAACGAACGCGCCGATGAACTTGCGCGCCGGGGTATGGAGCCGTTTAAGAAGGGTAAGGCGGTTTCGTTTTAGGGGCGTGCGCCTAGCAAGAGCCGGTTACGTGGGGTTGGCCGTGGGTCGTTTATCAAAGACTATCAGGCGCAGCCGCCCCGATAGCTGCCCCTCACCCTAATCTCTCCCCGTTCTGACGGGGAGAGGGGACCTGCCACGCGAGAGGTTGGCGGGGGAACGGAGAGGTCGCAGCATATCCCCTTCGCCCCGCGCGCGGGGAGAAGGTGCCGGCAGGCGGATGAGGGGCGGACGGACGTAAAACGGAAGTCGTCACGGAGGAGGCGCGAATGGAACTTCCCATCCCATCAGATACGTTTGAGCGGGTTCTCATCATGGGAAACGGCGGGACTGGCAAGACGTGGCTCGCCCGTCGCATCGGTGATCAGCTCCGCCAGCCCATCATCCATCTCGACGATATCCATTGGGAACCGGGCGGCTACGGCACCGCTCGCGACAAGACGCTCAGAGACGCGATGGTCAAGACCGCGGCCGAAGGGGAAAGCTGGGTCATGGAAGGGGTCTATGGCCAGTTGGTGAACATGGTCCTCAGCCGCGTGACCGCGTTGATCTGGATCGATCTGCCCGAAGAGGCGTGCATCGCCAATGTCAAAGAGAGAGGTATTCAGGGCGGTGAATCAGAGACGCAGTTTGTCGATCTGCTCAAGTGGGTGGCGGAATATAGGATACGAAAGAACAACTGGAATTCGTTTGACGCGCATGCCCAGCTGTATTCGGCCTTTTCAGGTTCAAAGTGGTTGCTGGCGGATCGTGAAGCCGTAACGCGTTTCACCGATCGGTTGCCCGGGGTTGGCCCCGGCTTCATCGGCACGGCTACTGAACTTGGAGGTACTTAGGTGATGTCGACGCTGACGGGAGCAAATGTGACGCTCCGTCCGCCCAAAGAGGGGGATATCGACTCAAGATTTCGTTTGGGAAACGACATTGAGATAATCGAGATGTTTGGCATCAGCCGCAATGACGTGCCTACGATCTCGCAGGCGTCAGCCGCTGCTTGGGTACAGGGCATCGTCGAACATCCTCATGCATGGATTATCGAGGCGCGAGAATCACTGGTCGGCGAGATAAGGCTGGATCGGTTGGATATGCATGATCGGCGTGCGTCGATGGCCATAGGCATTTACGACCGAAACGCCCTTGGCAAAGGACTGGGAAGCGAAGCAATTGCAGTTCTGCTTGGCCACGCATTCGGTCCCTTGCGACTTCATCGCATCGGCGTTCGTGTGTTGAGCTACAACCAAAGGGCAGTTCGCGCCTACCTTAAATGCGGCTTTGTCGAGGAAGGCAGAGAACGCGAGGCGGCCTTTGTAAACGGAGCCTGGCACGACGATGTGATGATGAGCCTGCTGGAACACGAATTCGCGCGATAATGTCAACCCCGCGCCACATCGCGGCGCACCAGATGCTGGACGCCATCGGGCATCGTCTCAATCAGGTCGCGCACCGGCATCGGCTGCAGATCGAAGCGATCGAGGGCGGCCCGGCTTGCCAAAGCCCAGCGGAATTCCAGATCGGCGGCGCCGTCGCGGACACGGTGGACAATATCGCTCTCGTGGAAGGGCAGCGCGGTCATCAGCTCCGCCTCATAATAGAAACCGACTTCATGAACCCTTCGTCCCCCCAACTCGAAGAAATTCTCGATGACGAAGCGCAGCGGTCCGACCGTTGCCTTGCTGCCGATTTCCTCTTCTATTTCGCGTGCGAGCGTTTCGGCGCCGGCCTCGTGAAACTCCACCCGTCCACCGGGCAGCACCCAGAAAATGTCGCCGACAACGCGATGAATGAGGATGTGGCCACGGGAGCGGATCAAAGCGCCGGCCCGCAATTGGAAGCGAGATTCGCTGGCATCCAGCACGATCATGGTTCGCTTGGCATCGTCCATATTTTGCGTCCTCCAGGGTCATTGAGCAAAGGGCTTGCGCCGTTCGCGCAGTCCGAAATTCGTCTATTGGCGGCGCAGCTCTTGCGAAATTATGGAGTCGGCGGGCAGATTGTCGAGTGCCATCTTTGAAACCGAGGGACGAGATAATTTCCGTCTCATGCTGTCCGCCGCTCGGGTTTGAAAGGCCGACTATGGCAGCGCAGCATCGCCCCTTGCTCCCTCATTCCTGTACCTGTCACAGGAATCCAGTGCGCCCAAGTCCTTGGGCGCGGGAGACCCTTAGCAAACTGGCATTGAGTCATTCACCGCGCCGACGCGCGGTGGCTGGATTCCTGTGACGGGCACAGGAATTGTCTCTCAAATCTATGCTTTACTGCGGGGGAAGCTGGGATCGAGCCCCGGGATGGCCATCCCGGGGCTCGCGCGACAAAGCGCCCGTACAGGAATAGGTGTCAACGACCGACCTCATGAAGGGACTTTGCCGCACCAGCTTCGCATCGCTTGCTGACTTGAATGGGCTATCCGAAGGACACGCCCGCAGACAATTCGAAGCATGGAGCCCAATTATGATGGCAGAATCCGATGAAATCCAGTCCATCCTCGGCCTGGACGTTTCCTGCGATACCGTGACCCTGTTCGACAGCTGCACCCGCCGCTGCCTGACCATTGCCAACGAGGCCGACGCGCTGCGTGCCGCCTTAGAACCGTATCAAGGCAGCGCTACGCTCGCCGTGTGCGAGGCCACCGGCGGCCATGAAGATACCGTGCTCGGCGTGCTCCTGGAATTGGCCATCCAGGCCCATCGCGCCGATCCCGCCAAGGTCAAGGCCTATATCAAATCCTTCGGCAAGCGCGCCAAGAACGACGCGATCGACGCCCGCTGGCTGTCCCGCTATGGCCGCGACCGGGCCGCGATGCTGCTGCGCTGGCAGCCGACCGCTCCGACCCAGCAGAAGCTCGAGCTGCTCGTCGCCCGCCGTCTCGACCTCGTCGCCATGCGGGTGCAGGAGCAAAACCGCCTGAAAGCCCCGCGCAGCAGTCTGATCGCCGATAATATCCGCGCCCATCTTTGCGAACTGGAGCGCCATATCGAAGCGCTCAACGCAGAGATCGACACCCTGATTAGCGAAAGCCGCGATCTGGAACTGCGGGCTAAATCATTGCGGTCGGTGCCGGGCATCGGACCGGTTCTGGTGCCGCTGCTCTTGGCCGTCATGCCCGAACTCGGCACCCTCAACCGCCGCCAGGTCGCAAGCCTCGCCGGTGTGGCTCCGCATCCGAAAGACAGTGGCAAGGCCAGCTGGCACCGCAGCACCACCGGCGGGCGACGCCAGATCCGTCCGGCGCTCTTCATCGCTGTCTCGCCGCCTGCCGTGGCAATAGTCCGCTCGCCACAGCCTATCAGGCGCTGCTCAAGGCCGCAAAACCAAAGCGCGTCGCGCTCACCGCCATCATGCGCAAGATCATCACCATCGCAAACGCCCGGGTCAGAGACGCCTTGCAGCAGCAAAATGAATTAATGCTCGCGCCCGCATAAACTGACTTGGAGAGCGGTGGCATCTCAAGGCTGCCGCGCCGTCGCCGCTCCCTGGATCAACCGATGCAGATATTCGAGTTTTGCCACGACGGGCGAGGACAACACGAAGGGATAGGAGTCCGGCTGGCCCATGCTGCGCTGGATGGCGTTGATCGCGATGCTGAGCGGCACCCAGGCGCTAACCAGCTGTTCGGCGCTCTTTGCCCGGTAGGGGATGAAATCCACTTCGCCGGCGATTTCCTCATGGCCGCGCGGGTCGATGGCGATGCCGAAGGCACGCGCCGTTTCGAGCGTGTCGACGATATGGAGGTAATGGGCGAAACATTCGGCGAAATCCTCCCAGGGGTGGGAGGCTGCATAGGCGCTGATGAAATTGTCCTGCCATCCCAGGGGCGCGCCGCCGGCATAGTGGTTTTGCAGGGCCGCCGCATAATCCTGCCGTTCGTCGCCGAAGACGGCGCGGAAATCCGCCAGGCCATCGCGGTCGCGCACCAGCTTGTTCCAGATGAAATGGCCGGTCTCGTGGCGGAAATGGCCAAGCAGGGTGCGATAGGGTTCGTTCATCGAGCTGCGCGCCTGTTCGCGCGTTGCATCGTCGGCCTCGGCGGCGCGGATGGTGATCAGGCCTTCCTCGTGGCCGGTCATGGCCGGCACGACATAGCCGTTGCTCTCGATCGAATCCTCGAGGAAATCGAAGACCAGGCCGCCTTCCGGATCCTGCACGCGATCGGGATGCGGCAGCCGCCAGCGCAACAGTGAATAAAACAGATGACGCTGCGCCTGGCTGATGCGCCGCCAGCGATCGATGCCGTTCTGGCTATCGGTGTTCGGAACCAGCCGGTTGTGGCGGCAGGCAACGCAGAATTCACTTTCGCCATCGCCGTCCACCAGCCAGTTGCAGATGTCGAGGCCGGCATTGGCGCAGAAGCGCACCTCGCGCTCCGGGTTAGAGACGAGCTGCCACACCGTCTCCTCGCGCGGCTCCAGCGCATGCATGGCCAGATCGCCGGGGAGGAAGCCGAGGCGATGGTTGCAACGCACGCATTGACGGTTGTCGAAATGGACGACCTGATCGCAATTGTCGCAGGCGAAAAGCTTCATCGTGTCTATCTCTGCAGAGCATGAGGGTACGGATTAAAAATGCCTGCCGCGCGAGGGGCGCAGCAGGCATGGTTGATGACGGATAAGCTTGTGGCTCAGAGCCGGTCGACGGCGCCCTTGAGCTTGTCCTTGACCTTGCCGGTTGCGACCTGTCCCTTGCCTTTGGCTTCCTGAACGGCGCCCTTGGCCTGCATTTCGCGGTCATCCGCAGCCTTGCCGACAGCCTGCTTGGTCTTGCCGGCAATTTCGTTGGCCTTGCCTGAAATCTTGTCGCTGGTGCTACCCATAGGTGATGTCTCCTTCGTCGGCATGGGCCTCGTGTCCATGCTTGCCGAAATGAAACGTCAGTCCTGCCAATTCGTTCCCGCCACTTTCAGGCCCGCCACCTCAGGCCCACCGCGTCAGGCATGTCCGGCTTCGGCCGAAAGCATGGCAGCGGTAACGCCCATGCCGGCGAGCGCCCGCTCGTATTTATCGTCGAGGCTGCGGTCGAAGATCAGCTCCTCATTGGCCGGGCAGGTGAGCCAGCCATTGTTGACGACCTCGTTTTCGAGCTGGCCGGCCGACCAGGAGGAATAGCCGAGCAGCATGGTCGCGCGCGTCGGCCCGTCGCCCTTGGAGATGGCGCGCACGATGTCGAGCGTCGCCGTCAGGCAGATGTCGTCGCTGACGGGGATCGAGGAGTCACTGGAATAATCGTCCGAATGCAGTACGAAGCCGCGGCCGCTTTCCACCGGGCCGCCGGTCTGGATCGGGAAGTCGCGAGCGCGCTGCGGCAGGACGATCGAATCTTCCTGCTTGATCATGTCGAGATGCAGCAGCACATCGGTGAAGGTGAGGCTCTGCGGGCGGTTGATGACGAAGCCCATGGCGCCGGCATCCGAATGCGCGCAGATATAGATCACCGTGCGCGCAAAATTGCGGTCTTCAATACCCGGCATGGCAATGAGGAACTGGCCATCGAAGAAGCCACGTTCCCGTCTGTTCTTCAGCGTCGATAAGGACATCGTTCCTCCTGCTGCCAACCGCATTGAGGCCTTGACAACAGAAGCATGGGCTAATGTCACACATCAATCAACAGAAAATGAAGATTTAAATCGCCGCGACTTCTGGCGGCCAAACGGCAGTTTCGGTAAACCGTTGTTCCATGATGATTATTTCCTCGGCCCCGCGCCGGCTTTTAATTGCGGTCATCTCAGTGGGCGCGGCCTTCGCCGCCCATCGTTCGGCCCACGCGGAAATGAGCGCCTGGGCGGACAACGAGGGTGGCCGCATGCGCCTCGTCGCCTTGGCGCCCGATGCCGCCGGCAAGATCCGCGCCGCCCTGCAGATCGAGCCGAAACCCGGCTGGATCACCTATTGGAAAGAGCCCGGCAACAGCGGCATTCCGCCCCAGTTCACCATCGCGGCCGGCAGCGCTGTCACGCTCGACGCCATCGCCTATCCCGTCCCAAAACATTTCTTCAACGGCGCGGTCGAGGATATCGCCTATGACGCGCCGGTGACGCTGCCGCTGTCGCTGACGGCGGCAGGTAAAGCTCCGGTCGAGATCGACGCCCTGGCTTTCATCGGCATATGCAAAGACATCTGCATTCCCTTCCAGGCGAATTTTCAGCTGAAGCTCGGCCCGGCCATCCAGTCGCATCCGGAGGAGGAGGCGATCCTTGCGGCGGCCGATGCGAGCCTGCCGAAGCCGCCCTCGGCCGATTTCGGCGTGACCGCGCATGCGATGTCGCCGGATAAGAAGACGCTGACGCTGACGCTGGCTCTACCCGGCGGGGAGCGGAAGGGCGCGCCCGATATCATCGTCACCGGGCCGAGCGGTTATGCCTTCACCAAGCAGGTCGGCAGCAAACGCGACGGCGCCGCGCTGAAGGTCGACATCGCAATCGGCAAGCTGCCGAAGGATTACGACATAGCGGGCAAGCGCTGGGGCGTGCTGGTCATTGACGGCGACAAGGCGATCGAGACCACGCTTGTTTTTGAATGACCGGCCTTCCTTTGCTTGACGGCTCGCCCCGAGCGACTGGACCTCTGAACGACCGGGCCCTGATGACCTGGCCTTGCCTTTGATCTGCCGGATCTTATAGTCGTCGACGATCCCTGCGGCGCCCGAGGCCGCCAAGTCAAACTTAGCAAGTCACAACCCAGCAAACCGGAACCCCAAAGCCGGAATTCAAGGAGAAAACCCATGACCATCGCGATCGGCGACAAGCTTCCTGCCGCCACTTTCAAGGAAAAGACCGCCGACGGCCCGGTCGAGATCACCACCGATCAGCTGTTCTCCGGCAAGCGCGTCGTGCTCTTTGCCGTGCCCGGCGCCTTCACGCCCACCTGCTCGCTGAACCATCTGCCGGGTTATCTCGAAAACCGCGACACCATCCTCGGCAAGGGTGTCGACGACATCGCCGTTCTCGCCGTCAACGATTGGCACGTGATGGGCGCCTGGGCGCAATCCTCCGGCGGCATGGGCAAGATCCACTTCCTCGCCGATTGGGATGCCGGCTTCACCAAGGCCGTCGGCCTCGAAGCCGACCTCTCCGCCGGCGGCCTCGGCCTGCGCTCCAAGCGCTATTCGATGCTGGTGGAAGACGGCGTGGTCAAAGCCCTCAACATCGAAGAAAGCCCCGGCCAGGCAACGGTTTCCGGTGCGGCTGCTATGCTGGAACTGCTCTAAGTTTTCGAGAGGCATTGGCGCCAAAAAACTGCCCCTTACCCTAACCCTCTCCCCGTAATGACGGGGAGAGGGGACGTGCCCTGCGAGACGCTGGCGAGGAACGGAGACGGTGCCGCACATTCCCTTCGCCCCGCAAGGCGGGGAGAAGGTACGGGAGGCGGACGAGGGGCGCACGCCGACGGCGAGTTTGGCAGAAATGCTCCCCCAGTCTCCGTCATCCCAGGCCCGCCGAGCCTGGGATCCACGCCCGGTGCTGAGGGGAGAGAGTTTGGGTCGAAGAAACGTTCGCGATCACCTCTGTGTGATGCGCCAAAACCCCTCCCCAACCCCTCCCCATAAGGGGGAGGGGCACAACTTGCTAAACCGTCTCGCCAGAAAATCACCACCCGGAATGCTGCGATCGAGAGAGGCGAAATCGGCGCCGCGCATAAGCCCCTCCCACCTGTGGGGTGGGGTTGGGGAGGGGCCTTTTCTGACGATGTTGGCGAACGCCTGACGTGTCATCCGTAGCGACCGGTTCGGCGGAACATGTGCCTCACCTCTGTCATCGCCGGGTGTTCCGTTCGTGCGGATGCTGCCCCTCACCCTAACCCTCTCCCCGTTCTGACGGGGCGAGGGGACGTGCCTTGCGAGAGGTTGGCGAGGGACGGAGAGGTCGCGGCGATCCCCCTTCGCCCCGCAAGGCGGGGAGAGCGACTGTCTTGTTTGTCAAGCATTTTGCCATGATCGTCCGTCCCTAATAATGGCGTTGAGGATGGTGAGTAATTTGCGCATGGTTGCGACGGTCGCGACG
>NZ_JH719395.1:4674309-4719808 GCF_000271845.1 Rhizobium leguminosarum bv. trifolii WSM2297
CCCACGGGCTCGCACGCCCAAAGATGCATCGGTCTTCCATCCGCCACCGCAACCGGCATTACAGCGCCAATAGCGGACAAAGGGAAGTTACAAAGGTGCCGGCAGGCGGATGAGGGGTGCACGCCGACGGCGAGTTTGGCAGAAACGCTCCCCCACTCTCCGTCATCCCAGGCCTACGAGCCTGGGATCCACGCCCGGTGCCGATCGAGGGCAGAGTGGATCCTCGGGTCAAGCCCGAGGACGACGGAGGGTGGGTTGCTCTTGCAGCAAGGGCAGCGATGTTTGGCCGGATGCGAACGCATTGCGCCTCCGTCGATCGCCTTAGCGCCCTTCACGCTCGGGCGTGACCTCGAGCACTATGTCCGCTGAAGTCTGGCTCCGAAGCGCCTGACAGTCAAATGGCCGCACCTCCCTATCCGGCAATATCAAGTCTGCCAAGAAATCCCGCCTCAATCTCGCCGCAATCGTTATAACATAACCGTAATGTTATTACATTGTAGGATCAGCCATGCCCCCGAGCCCCGACCGCCCTTCCGTCCGCCTGCTGGCACAGTCGGCTTTATCCAGGGTGGTCGGCATCACCTTGGTCGTCGCTATTCTCTGGCTGGCAATCCACTGGGCGGTTGTCCTGCCATGACGCCGGTGATCCGTCTCGACAATCTGACTGTCGCCTATCACCGGCACCCCGCACTCCATCATGTCTCCGGCCCCTTCGCCAAAGGCAGCCTGACGGCGATTGCCGGGCCGAATGGGGCGGGCAAATCGACGCTGCTGAAGGCGATCATGGGGGAGCTTCGTCCGGCCGAAGGCCGGGTCGAGCATCGGCTGGGGCGGGCGGAATTCGGGTATCTCCCGCAGGCGGCCGAGATCGATCGCCGGTTTCCGATCTCGGTGATCGATACGGTGATGCTCGGCGCCTGGAAGAAGACGGGGGCTTTCGGCCGCATCGCGCCGGCCGAGGTAAAGAGGGCAGGCGAGGCGCTTGCCGCCGTCGGGCTCGAAGGCTTCGGAAAACGGCATGTCGGATCGCTGTCTTCAGGCCAGTTCCAGCGTGTACTGTTTGCCCGGCTGCTGCTGCAGGATGCCGGCATCATCCTGCTCGACGAGCCGTTTACCGCAATCGATGCCCGCACAACCAGGGACCTCCTCGATATCGTCGCCCGCTGGCATGGCGAGAGCCGCACCGTCATCGCCGTGCTGCATGATTTCGAGCTCGTTCGCGCCCATTTCCCCGAGACCCTGCTGCTCGCTCGCGAACTTGTCGGCTGGGGCCCGACCGCCGACGTCATGTCATCCGCCAATCTCCTGAAGGCGCGCGCCATGGCCGAGCGCTGGGATGAGGATGCCGAGACTTGCGAACCGCAAGAGGCGCCGGCGGCATGACGGTCTATGATCTCTTCCTCGCGCCCTTTGCCGATTTCGGCTTCATGCGCCGCGCCCTTGTCGCCTGCCTTTGCCTCGGGCTCGGCTCGGGACCGATCGGCGTCTTCCTGATGCTCCGGCGCATGAGCCTGATGGGCGACGCCATGAGCCATGCCGTGCTGCCGGGGGCGGCGATCGGTTACCTCGTCGCCGGCTCGCTGTCACTGACGGCAATGGGGCTCGGCGGCCTTGTCGCCGGCCTGTCGGTGGCGCTGCTTTCGGGCGCCGTCAGCCGGATGACCGTGCTGCAGGAGGATGCGAGTTTTGCCAGCTTCTACCTCGCCTCGCTGGCGCTCGGTGTATTGATCGTCTCGCTGCGCGGCTCGAATATCGATCTGCTGCATGTGCTCTTCGGCACCATCCTGGCAATCGATGCGTCGGCGCTTTATCTGATCGGCGCGATCACCTCGCTGACGCTGGTCGTCCTCGCCGTCATCTACCGGCCGCTGGTGGCCGAATGTTTCGATCCGGGTTTCCTGCGCGCCGTCGGCGGGCGTGGACCGGTCTATCATGTGCTCTTCCTGCTGCTGGTGGTCTTGAACCTCGTCGCCAGCTTCCAGGCGCTCGGCACGCTGATGGCGGTCGGCCTGATGATGCTGCCGGCGGCCGTCGCCCAGCTCTGGTCTCGCAGTCTGCCCGCGATGATGGTGATTGCAGCTGTCAGTGCCGCAGCGTCCGGCTATATCGGCCTGATCGCCTCCTACCATCTCGAACTCGCCTCCGGCCCGACGATCATCATGACGGCGGCGGTGATCTACGGCTTTTCCATCCTTTTTGCGCCCTCGGGCCTCGCCCGGCGCTTCTTTCCCCGCCCGCATTTGAAGGGCTGACCCCAAGGAGACTTCGATGACACCGCGCAGACTGCTTCTCTCCGCAGCAATCCCCGCTTTGATGGCGCTGTCGGCCGTGCCGGCCTCCGCTGAAACCCTGAAGGTTGTGGCCTCCTTCACCGTGCTTGCCGATGTCGTCAAACAGGTCGGCGGCGACCATGTAAAGGTGACAAGCCTTGTCGGGCCGAACGGCGATCCCCATGAATTCGAGCCGTCGCCGGCCGACGCCAAAAATTTGAACGCCGCTCAAGTGACCTTCGTCAGCGGCGAAGGGCTGGAAGGCTGGATGGACCGGCTGATCACCGCCTCGGGCTACAAGGGCAAGCCGGTGACGGTCTCCGAGGGCATCGACACCCGCACCATGGAAGAGGACGGCGAAAAGATCACCGACCCACATGTCTGGAACAGCCCCGTCAACGTCAAGATCTGGGTTGCCAATATCGAAAGGGCGCTGTCTTCAGCTGATCCCGACGATGCAGCGTCCTTCAAGGCCAATGCCGAGAATTACACCAAAAAGCTGGACGAGCTGAACGCCTACGCCCACGCGAAATTCGACAGGATCGCCGACGACCGCCGCAAGGTGCTGACCAGCCACGATGCCTTCGGTTATTTCGGCCGCGAATATAATGTCACCTTCCTGGCGCCGCTCGGCCTCTCCACCGAAAGCGAGGCCTCGGCCGCCGGCGTCGCCAAGCTGATCGAACAGATCAAGGGCGAACACGTGAAGGCCTATTTCTTCGAAAATTCCAACGATCCGCGCCTGGTCAAGCAGGTCGCCAAGGCAACCGGTGCCGAGCCCGGCGGCGAGCTCTATGTCGAGTCTCTGTCCGACGCCAAGGGGCCGGCGCCGACCTATGAGAAGATGTTCCGCTACAATGTCGACCAGCTCGCCGCCGCCATGGCGAAATCGAGCTGAGGATCAAGGGGCTGCGGGTTCGGTCCCCGGCGCTGAATGCAATCCCAGCAAAACTGCGGGCGTTTTGCTGGGATTGCGTAAAGGCCGCAGCGTTACGGACGAGGATGCTGCGCAGGGCTTGGCCATGTTGACACCGAAGGCAACACAAGGTTGTATTCGGCCCCTGCGTGGAAGGTAGGAGCGAGCATGCGTGTCATCAGGTTTATTGCGTTGTTGGCTGCGACGGCATCGATTGGTTACCGGCTGCCGGCCACTGCTGGCTCCTTGGACGAAGATGCTTTCAGGAACATCCCCATTGGCAAGACCACGAAGCTTTCGAACCTATCGCCACTGGATGCCGAGGCGATCTGCTTGCTCCAGCCCTACCAGGATCGTTTGTCTTCCAAAGATGCCTTAGCCGCTAGGGTGAACGAATATCTCGCCGCGAATAACTACGTGGCGGGCGAAGGGCATTTTGCTTTTGTGCTGGTTGGCAAAGACGCAATCGAGATTGCAGCATTCAATCGTTCCCAAGAGCTCGACGTCTTGGCCGAGCATGGGGTTTCATCCTCGGTCGAGAAGATGTTGCCGAAGGGTTTTGCTGCCCACGACTGCGCAAGCGGCCAATTTGCAGCTTTTATCAAGATCGGGTTTCGAGAAAGAACCTACGTCGTGCTTGGCGAAGCGCACTAAAGAACGTCGCATCAAATACCAGGACTGAGTCTGCGCTTCCTTGGACTGGGCCCGCCCTCAGAGATTGAGGTCGAAGACCAGGATGCCGGCAAGGCCGCCATCCGTCGACGAGGCGATGCGTTCGCCGACGATCACATGTTCGGGATGGATGAGATAGGCGTCGCGGGCCTCGGCACTTTCGAAGGTGACGGCAAAACCGTCGACGAAGCCGCCATGCAGGCCCTCGGGCGAAACGTTCGGGCCGTATTTGATATCCAATATGCCGGGAATGACCTGTTTCAGGGCGGCGATCGCCGTAAACAGCGACTGCTTGTCGTCGCTCGTCATCGCGGTCTTCAGCCGCAAGAATACGCAGTGCAGGATCATCAGTGGTCCTCCCGATTCTCTGTGCCGGCAGAATAGCGGCGAAAGCCGGGAGGGCAATGAGATTTATTTTCACGCAGGCGTTGCGGGAGCCAGCTGGGACCTTGACGGATTACATCTGATCGGTCGCGACCATGGGACGCTTGTAGATCTTCTGGACGAGGTCGCGGGACAAGGCGCGGGCTTGATCTTTCTCGGCCGGGGTCATCGGCCGGCAGGTGTACCTGAGGTTGGAACCATCGAGCACGGTTGCAGCACCCGAATTGGCGATGACGAGGTGCCAACTGCAGGAAGCGACCTTATCGATGGCAACGGCACCATGGCAACCGGTGGACAGGCAGAAGGCGACGGTCACCTGTGCGCCGTGATCGCCTTTTTGCGCCTGGTCCATGGCCGTCTTGAAATCCTTGACCCAGCGCTCGCAGTGCACCTGTTTTGCCCCCGGCAGGCAAGTCTTGGTGACCGGAGTGATGTCGCCGGCTTGAAGCGGCGAGACGCAAAAAACACCCAAGGAGAGGGTGAGCAGAAACTTGAGCATCGGATTTTCCTTGTGCAAGCCATGAGAGGCGCACATCGCAGGCCGTTGGTCAATGATTTGTCGGAGGCGGTTGCAAATGCTCTCGTCCATTCGCGTCATGCGCTGCCATCCGAAAACCGGGTCAAAGACGGCGGGCTGCGACCGCTCGGATGTCAGTTTGCGTTCAGCCGCCGACGGACGATGCCTGCGTGGAATTTGGCTCCATGCAGCAGTCCGGCGTCGTTGAAATCGTAATTCGGATTGTGAAGCGGCGCGGAATCTTCGCCGTTGCCCAGGAAGACGAAGCAGCCGGGAACGTGGTCAAGGAACCGCGCGAAATCTTCCGACCCGGTCATCGGCTCGCGCCGGACCTTGATGTTTTCGGCGGGAAAGACGCTGCGGGCGGCGGTAAAGGCTTCCTCGACCAGGGCGGCATCATTGAGCAGCGGAACGAATTCTCTCGTATAGCTCACCTCGGCCGAGACATTATGGGCGAGCGCGATGCCCTCGGCGATAAGGCGCATCTGCTTTTCGATCACTGCGCTGACCTCGGGGCGGAAGCTGCGGGCATCGCCCAGAATGCGCGCCAGTCCGGGCAGGGCGTTGCGGGTGCCGTCGGTCAGCAGTTCGGTCACGGAGACGACGCCGATATCCGTCGGATCGAGCCTTCGGGAAACGATTGTCTGGAGGTTGGTCACCAGCGCGCAGGCGGCCACCAGGACTTCGTTGCCTTTATGCGGACGCGCGGCGTGTCCGCCGACGCCCTTGAGCACAATCTCGAAATTATCCTCAGCCGACATGATCGCGCCGGCGCGGGTCTGGAAGAGGCCGACCGGAAGACCCGGCATGTTGTGCAACCCGTAGATTTCGTCGAAGGGAAAGCGCGTCATGAGGCCATCGGCGAGCATCGCCAACGCGCCTTTGCCCCACTCCTCGGCAGGCTGAAAAATGAACCGGACGGTGCCGTCGAAATCGCCGTCTTCAGACAGCATCCTTGCGGCGCCAAGCAGCATCGCCGTATGGCCGTCATGGCCGCAGGCGTGCATCACACCCTCGGTCTGCGATCGATAGGATTTCTCTCCCTGTTCGGTGATCCGAAGGGCATCCATGTCGGCGCGCAGCGCGATCGAACGGTTGCCGCCGCCACGCCTCAGGGTTCCGACAACTCCTCTGCCGCCGATACCTTCGACAACCTCGTCGAGCCCAAACTCCCGCAGTTTCTGCGCGACGAAAGCTGCCGTCCGCTTCTCCTCGAAGCCGAATTCGGGATGGCGGTGAAGATCGCGCCGCCAGGCGGTCATTTCCTGTTCCAGCATCTTGTCGTCGACGCTCATTTCCGCAGTTCCCCTGTTGCAAGTCCGGAGACGACGTCGAGCAGGATATTGGCTCCCGCGACAAGGTCCGCTTCGGCGGTGAATTCCTTCGGATTGTGGCTGATTCCGCCGCGGCTGGGTACAAAGATCATCGCGCTCGGGGCGATACGGGCGATCATCTGGGCGTCATGGCCGGCGCCCGACGTCATGCGCTTGCATGCCAGACCCCGATCCCGGGCCGCAGCCTCGATCAGGCGAACGATCCCTTGATCGAACTTGACCGGCTCGAACCGTGCCAGTCGTTCGACGGATATGCCAACCTTTTCGTCAGCCGCCAGCAGTTCAAGGAATGCAGCGAGCGCGGCTTCCTCTTCCCTTAGCCGGTCTTCGTCCGGATCGCGAAGATCGACCGTCAACGTCGCGCGTGAGGGAATGACATTGATGGCATTCGGTTCGAAGGCGATGCAGCCGACGGTCGCGACAGTCGGGGTGCTCGATGCTTTTGCGCGGTCGCGCAGAAAGGTTATGACACGGGCAGCCGCGTAGCCGGCGTCCCGGCGCATCGAGATCGGTGTCGTTCCTGCATGGTTGGCATCGCCGTCGATGGTCACTTTCTGCCAGGAAATGCCCTGCAGGTCCTGGACCGCACCGACCGCAACGCCTTCCCGTTCGAGAACAGGGCCCTGCTCGATATGCAGTTCGACATAGGTATGCGGCGTCATGAAGCCGGGCGCATGGGGGCCGGAATAGCCGATCCGCGCCAATTCATCGCCGAGCACCGTACCGTCGGTGCCCACCGTCTCCAGTGCCGCCGCGACATCGAGGCCGCCGGAATAGACCAGCGACCCCATCATGTCGGGCGCGTAGCGCACCCCTTCCTCATTTGTGAAGGCGGCAACGACAATCGGGCGCGACGGTTCGAAGCCTTGGCTTTTCAGCGTCTGGATCACCTCGAGGCCGGCCAGCACGCCATAACAGCCATCATAGATGCCGGCATTGATCACCGTGTCGATGTGGGAGCCGATCATGATCGGCTTTTCCCCGGCGCCCGCGCCATTCCAGATGCCGAAGATATTGCCGATTTGGTCGACTGCAACCTCCAGTCCCGCTTCCGCAAGCCAGGAGACGAACCGATCGCGTCCAAGCTTTTCGCTATCGGACGCCGCCAATCGGACAAGCCTTCCCTCGCTATCGCGGCCAACCGCGCCGAGCTCGGAGATGCGCCCGAGCAGACGAGAGGCATCGATCGAACGCTTGCTCATTGCGACGCTCCAGTCTTGCCTTTCGCGGCGACCGCGGCGGGTGATCGCCCGACGATCTCTTGATATTTGCCGGGGTCGGTCGCGCCTTCGGTATTCACCAGGAATATGCGCGAATGCCCATGGAGTGACAGTGCTTTCTTGATCTCGGGATCGCTGACGGCGCCTATCAGCCCGGCAAGCCCCACCCCGCCGCTTTCGCCGGCGACAATCGCCGGGTCGTTTCCGGCGGGATCGGCCAGTCGTTTCATCACCGAGATCGCGTCAGTTTCATCCACGGTCATGAATGCATCGGCGACCCGGGAGAGAATCCGCCAGGCAATGAGCGAAGGTTCGTAACATTCGAGCATCGCCATGACTGTGGGGTCACCATGGGCAACGGTCACCGGATGTCCGGCCCGTGCCGTTTCGAACAGGCAGGCGGCGCGGGCGGGATCGACGACGATAAAGGTCGGACGGTTGTCGCCGAAGGCGATGGCCATGTGGCCCGCGACAGTGGCAGCGATCCCGCCGACACCTGCCTGGATGAAGACATGGGTGGGCGGCTGCGGCATTGCCCTCAGGGCTTCGCGGACAAGGGCGGTGTAGCCCTGCATCACCAGCCCGGGGATGCGCTCATAACCGGGCCATGAGGTGTCCGAGACGATCGTCCAGCCTTTTTCCCTGGCAATACGCGCGGCCTCCCGAACGGAATCGTCATAGGTCCCGTCGACACGGATCATCTCGGCGCCGAAGCGGGCGATGGCGGCGACGCGTTCGTCGCTGACCCCGGAATGCACGAAAATCGCCGCCCGGGCTCCCACCAGCTGCGCACCCTGGGCGACCGAGCGGCCGTGATTGCCGTCGGTGGCGCAGGCGACGGTCATCGTCCGGGCGACCTCAAGGATCTTCGCAGACTGCAATTCCGAGATATCGATGGCGCGGCCGAGCCTCTCTGCCGCTTCATCGAGGACGAGCCGGATCACCGCATAGGCGCCGCCCAGCGCCTTGAAGCTTCCAAGGCCGAGGCGGTGGCCTTCGTCCTTGATGTGGATCGAGCCGACACCGAGTTCGGCTGCCAGCGCCGGCAGAGCGACCAGCGGCGTTTCCGCATGATTTTCCCGGAATGTCAGGTGGCGCTCGACTTCGGTGGCGGCATCGAGGCCGAGGAGTTCGGCGTCCCGCGGGTCGAGGGGCTGATGGTAATCCGAACTGCTGTTCAATAGAAACATGCGCGCCTCACTTGCGTTGTCGGGTTGAAACATATTGCAACCGACATGAAAAAGGCGCTGTATTTCGTGGGTAATTTTGCAAGTTTGTTTCGTTGGAGCCCTCATTTTGAACCGACCGGCCAAATCCCCGCAGCTGGATAGTTTCGACCGCAAGATCCTGGCGATCCTCCAAAAGGACAATACCACGCCGCAACGGACGATCGGCGAAGCCGTCGGCCTGTCTGCGCCGGCCGTCCAACGGCGGATCAAACGGATGGCGGAGGAGGGGGTCATTCAAGCGAACGTCGCCGTTCTCGACCCCACAGCACTTGGGCAATCGATCACCATCTTCGTGGAGGTGGAGGTGATCAGCGAAACGTCAAAACAGATCGAACAGGCAAAAAGCCAGTTCGCGGCCGCGCCCGAAATCCAGCAGTGTTACTACGTCACCGGCGAGGCGGATTTCGTTCTGGTCATCGTCGTCCCCTCAATGGCGGACTACGAGGCCCTGACGCGGCGGCTGTTTTTCGGCAATAACAACGTCAAACGCTTTCGCACATTCGTCGCGATGGATCGGGTGAAAGTCGGGTTAAGCGTTGCCGTCGAGCGCTGAGAGCGGCCGCCTTCGGTCCGCTCCGGCCGCTCCGCTCACGCCCGCTTCGTCAGCGGAAACCGCTCGCGAAGCAGCCGCAGCACCGATTCCGATGGGATCGGTGGTCCGAAGAGATAGCTCTGGCCGTAGCTGCAGCCCATCTTGGCGAGTTCGATCGCATCCTCGTTGGATTCGATGCCCTCGGCCACCACCTTCATCTCCAGCTCGCGCGCCATCGCGATCACCGATCTGAGCACGGTCGCCTTCTTGTCGCTGCCGTCGCGCACCAAGGCCTTGTCGAGCTTGAGCATGTCGAAGGGAAAACGCGTGAGATAGGCGAGCGACGAATAGCCGGTGCCGAAATCGTCGAGCGCCAGGCCTATGCCGGCTTCTTTCAGCTTCTGCAGCACGAGCCGGGCCTGTTCCGGATTTTCCATCACCATGGATTCCG
This sequence comes from Rhizobium leguminosarum bv. trifolii WSM2297, assembly GCF_000271845.1. The sequence continues at coordinate 4,683,835 of NZ_JH719395.1, forward strand.
TCAGTTCGAGCTTGATGCGCGAGGGCTGGCAATGGGTCTTGGCGAGAACCGACCGCACGTCGTCATAGAGCTCGTTGTTGAGCAGCTGCACGCTCGACAGATTGATCGACACGAAGATCGGCAGTTCGCCGGTCTGGTTCTGCCAGCTCATCAGATCGTTGGTCGCCTGTTCCAGCGCGAACATGCCGAGCGGGCCGATGAGATCGGAGGCCTCGGCGATCGGAATGAATTCGGATGGCGGGACATTGCCGCGTTTGGGATGTTCCCAGCGCATCAGCGCCTCGAAACCGGCAACCTCGACATCTTCAAGCCGGGCGATCGGCTGGTAGACCATCGACAATTCCTTGCGCTCGATGGCGCGGCGCAGATCGGTTTCGAGCTGCAGCCGGTCGGTGCCGAAATCGCGGAAAGCCGGCTGGAACGGCTCGACGCGGTTGCCGCCGGCCCGTTTTGCCCGGTACATGGCAAGCTCGGCGTCGCTGAGCAGGCCGGTGGCGCTCTCCTGCCGGTCCACCCAGGAGGCGAGCCCGATCGAGGCCGTCAGGATGATCTCGCGATTGGCGAAGTTGATCGGCACCATGATCGCCTTGCTGACCGCATCGGCAAAATCGGCGACCTTGGCCGGATTGTGTTCGGACACCAGGATGAGGCCGAACTGGTCGCCGGCAAGCCGTGCCAGCGTGTCCTGCGGCTTCATCAGCCGGCGCAGGCGCCGCGTCAGCGCGATGAGGATATTGTCGCCGGCGGCCACCCCGAGCGCATCATTGACCAGCTTGTAGCGGTCGATGTCGATCACCATCACGGTCGGTCTCAGCGTATCGCCGCCCGGCGCCAGCGCCAGCACCGACTGCAGCCGGTCGAGGAACACCTGCCGGTTCGGCAGGCCGGTGAGATTGTCGTGCAGCGCATCGTGCAGCAGCCGCTCGACGGAGTTCTTCTGCTCGGTCACGTCGACGATCGTGCCGACGCAGCGGATGATCTCGCCGTTCGAGCCGAGCACCGGCCGGGCGCGGATCAGCAGCCAGTGGAAATGTCCGTCCTCGGCGCGGATGCGGAACTCGTGGTTCAGCCGCCCGCGCCGGTGTTCGAGCAGCACGTCGAGCGTGGCGCGGAAGCGGTCGCGATCGTCTGGATGCAGCCGCGGCAGCCAGTTGCGCGCCGCCCCATGCATGGTGCCAGGCGATAGGCCGAGCTTGGTCGAGACGTCGGGAATGGTGACGACGCGGTCGCGCGCCACGTCCCAATCCCACACCATGTCGCCGGAACCGGTCAGCGCCAGCGATTGCCGTTCGAGATCGGAAAACAGGCCTTGCTGGAAGGCGCCGCCGGCAAAAGCATGCTGCATGACGGTGAAGCCGATCAGCAGCACGATGAGAACGAGACCGCCGCCGAGTGCCGGCTGGATGATGTCGTTGTCGAGCCGGCCGGTGACCGTCAGCCACGCCCCGAACAGCCAGACGAGCGTCAGCGCCCAGGCCGGCACCAGCAGGATGGCGCGGTCGTAGCGATTGAAGCCGAGATAGATGATCAAGAGCAGGCCGGTCGCCGCCGTTAGCGCGAAGGAAAGCCTGGCGATGCCGGCGGCAATCGACGGATCGTAGATCGCCACGCCGAAGAGCAGGGCAAGGCCGAGCACCCAGGCAAGCGTCGCATAACCCAGATGCGCATGCCAGCGGTTGAGATTGAGATAGGTAAAGAGAAAGATGACGAAGCTGGAGGCCAGCGCAACTTCAGCGCAGGCGCGCCATATTCGCTGGTCGGCCGAGGCGACGCTGATCAGCTTGCCGAGAAAACCGAAGTCGACGCAGATATAGCCGAGCACCGCCCAGGCGAGTGCGGCCGTGGCCGGCAGCATCGAGGTGCCCTTGACGACGAAGAGGATGGTCAGGAACACCGCCAGCAGGCCGGCAATGCCGAGCACGATGCCGCGATAGAGCGTGAAGGCGTTGATCGTGTCCTTGTAGGCGTTCGGTTCCCACAGATAGATCTGCGGCAGCTCCGGCGTCGACAGCTCGGCGACGAAGGTGATGACGGCGCCGGGATTGAGCGTGATGCGGAAGACGTCGGCCTCGTCGCTCGGCTGCCGGTCGAGCGCAAAACCCTCGCTCGGCGTGATGGCGCTGATGCGCTGCGAGCCGAGATCCGGCCAGAACAGCTTGGAATTGACCAGGCGGAAATGCGGCGCGACGATGACGCGCTCGAGCTGTTCTTCGGAGACGTTGGCAAGCGCAAACACCGCCCAGTCGCCCTGGTGGTTCTCCGAGCTTGCCCTGACTTCGATGCGGCGGCGGATACCATCGGCGCCGGCCGCCGTCGAAACCTGGAAGGCCTCGCCCTGGTTGACGTAGATTTCGGTGGTCGCGGTCAGGTCGAGCGCGGTATCGTCACGGGAAATCTTCACCGGTTCGGCCGCCTGGGCAGCGCCGGCCACCAAGGCGAAAGCTGCCAGGAAAAGGGCTGCGATCACCGCGATCACTCGTCCGGACGGTGACTTGGGCAGCATGCGGTCTCTGGTCATCGGCTGTCGGTTTTCCTGCCTTTATCCGTATCGGTGGCGAGACGTGAAAACATCACATGGTCATGCCACTGACCGTTGATCTTCAAGTATCCGCGCAGATAGCCTTCCTGCTGAAACCCGGCCTTTTCAAGCAGGCGAATGCTGCGCGCGTTATCTGGAATACAGGCTGCTTCGATACGGTGCAACTCAAGCCCGGCGAAGATGTAAGGAATAACCAACTGAAGGGCGGCGAACATGTGCCCCTGGCCGGCATGGCGTTCGCCCATCCAGTAGCCGATCATGCAGCTTTGTGCCGCACCCCGCCTGATATAGCCGATGGTGATGCCGCCGACGAGCGTCATGTCGTCTTTCAGGAAAATGAACAGCGGGATTGCCTGGCCCGATGCATATTCCTGCTTGCCGCGGATGACGCGGGCGCGGTAGGCGCCCTCGGTCAGCTCGTCGCGCCGCCAGGTCGGCTCCCAGGGTTCCAGGAACTTGCGGCTTTCGGCGCGCAGCCGGTGCCACTGGTTGAAATCCTGGTAGCGCGGCAGGCGCAGGAAATATCTGTCGTTCTGCAGCTCCACCGCTTCCGGTTGCCGCGACAGAAACCGAAACACCGATTTTGGCATCGATCACTCCCGGCAGGACGAAAGCCGGCTCAGCGGCCGGCCTGCATCGTCTTCGGTGCCGGGACCGAAAGCGAAGCGGTGATGTCTTCCATCGGCGCAAGCTGTTCCAGCGGTCCGATCGCCGAAAGTGTCGGCACCGTGTCGTAGAACAGCCGGCCGGCGAGATCCGTCAGCCGCTCGATGGTGATGCCCTCGAGCCGTTCCATCATCTCCGTATTGGAGATCGGCCGGCCGTAAAGCATCATCTGCCTGGCAATCTGGCCGGCGCGCGAGGCCGGGCTTTCCTGGCCCATCAGCAACTGGGCGCGGATTTGGGCGCGGGCGCGTTCGATTTCCTTCTGGTGGATCTGATCGGCGGATTTATGCAGCTCGTCGATGATGACGGGCACCAGCTCGGGCAGGTTTTCGCCGCCGGTCGCCGCATGAATGCCGAATATGCCGGTATCGGAAAAGCCCCAGTGGAAGGCATAGACGGAATAGCAGAGACCGCGGAACTCGCGCACCTCCTGGAACAGCCTGGAGGACATGCCGCCGCCGAGGATATTGGCGAGGATCTGCGAACAGTAGAAATCGCGGGCGTGATAGGGCTTGCCCTCGAAGCCGAGCAAGATCTGCGCGTCCATCAGGTCGCGCGGTTCGCGCACGCTGCCGCCGATATAACGCGCCGCTTCCATCACCGGCGGGGCGGAAGGCGCAGTCGGCAGGCTGGCGAAACGATCCTCGACCATGCGCAGGAATTCATCGTGCTCGACGGCGCCGGTGGCGACCACGAACATGCGGTCGGTCGTGTAGTTGCGGCCGAGATAGGTGCGGATCTGCTGCGGCGAGAAGGAGACGACGGTCTCCGGCGTGCCGAGAATGGCCCGGCCGAGCGTCTGGTCGCGATAGGCGACCTCGGAGAACCGGTCGAACACCACGTCGTCGGGCGTGTCGTTGGCGGCGTTGATCTCCTGCAGGATCACCTGCTTCTCACGCTCCAGTTCCTCCTCCTCGAAGGCCGATTCCGTCAGGATGTCGGCGAGGATGTCGACGGCGAGCGGTACGTGGTCCTTGAGGACGCGGGCGTAATAGGAAGTCGTCTCGGTCGAGGTCGCGGCGTTGACTTCGCCGCCGACATCTTCGATTTCCTCGGCGATCTCACGGGCGCTGCGGCGCGCCGTGCCCTTGAAGGCCATGTGTTCGAGCAGGTGGGCGATGCCGTGCTCGTCTTCCGTCTCGTTACGCGATCCCGATTTGATCCAGACTCCGAGCGCAACGCTTTCAAGGTGCGGCATGGTTTCTGTCACTACTGTCAGCCCGGATTTCAGCCGGGTGCACTCAACTGTCATTGGCTATCTTTCTGCGCCTGCCGTCGTCTTGCCGCGGGCGTGTTTGCCGATAAAGGTCTCTACGGCTTTCAGCTCCGGTTCGATGATCTGGAAGCGCTCCTCCCTGTGCATCAGATCAGCAAGCCACGTCGGAAGCGCCGGGTCAATACCGCAGGCCGATTTTACGGCGGCGGGGAATTTCGCCGGATGCGCGGTCGAAAGCGTCACCATCGGCGTATTCGGCTTTTCTTTCTTCCTGGCGACGAAGACGCCGATCGCCGAATGCGGATCGAGCAGATAACCGGTCTCGGCATGGGTCTGGCGGATCGTCTCGGCCACCGCCTTCTCGCTGGCGCGCCCGGCCCGGAAGTCGCGGCGGATCGCCTTCAGCGCTTGGCTGCCGATCTCGAAACCGTTGGATTGCTTGAGGCTTTCCATGGCGGCGCGCACCTTCGAGGCGTCGCGGCCATAGGCTTCGAACAGCAGCCGCTCGAAGTTCGACGAGATCTGAATGTCCATCGACGGCGATGTCGTCGCCTTGACCGCCTTCATGTCGTAGCGGCCGGTCTTCAGCGTCCGTGCGAGAATGTCGTTTTCGTTGGTGGCGATAACAAGCCGGTCGATCGGCAGGCCCATGCGCTTGGCGCAGTAACCGGCAAAGATATCGCCGAAATTGCCTGTGGGCACCGTGAACGAGATCTTCCGGTCCGGACCACCAAGCGCCACGGCGGCGGTGAAATAATAGACGATCTGGGCCATGATGCGCCCCCAGTTGATCGAGTTGACGCCCGATAGATTGACCTTGTCGCGGAAGGCCGCGTCGTTGAACATCGCCTTCACCAGGTTCTGGCAATCGTCGAAATTGCCCTCGACAGCCAGCGCATGCACATTTGAAGACGTCGAGGTCGTCATCTGCCGCTGCTGCACCGGCGAGACCTTGCCATGCGGGAAGAGGATGAAGATGTCGGTGCGCTCGCGGCCGGCAAAGGCGTCGATCGCCGCGCCGCCGGTATCGCCCGAGGTGGCGCCGACGATGGTCGCCCGCTCGCCGCGCTTTTCCAGAGCATAATCCATCAGCCGGGCGAGCAGCTGCATCGCCACATCCTTGAAGGCGAGCGTCGTACCGTGAAACAGCTCCATGACGAAGCTGTTCGGGCCGGTCTGGACGAGCGGCGCGATCGCCGGATGGCGGAAGGTGCCGTAGGCTTCGTCGATCATCGCCCGGAAGGTCGCCTCGGGGATCTCGCCATTGGTGAAGGGCGACAGGATGGTGAAGGCTACTTCCTGATAGCTTTTGCCGCGCAGCGCCCGGATCTGCTTCTTGGAAAAGCTCGGCCATTCCCTGGGAACGTAGAGCCCGCCGTCGCGCGCCAGCCCGGTCAGCAGGGCGTCGCAAAAGCCGAGGGCAGGGGCCTCGCCGCGGGTCGAGATATAGTCCACGTTCGTCATCCTTGATCTATCGCTGAAGGAAATCCGGCTGGGTCGAGTCGAGGCCGGATTCGCCGGAAACCGGCAAGGGGCTGCCTTCTGGCCATACCATCGCCGTTATCTTGTTGAAGTTGCCCGCATACGGCGGCGAAAAGTGCATCAAAACGGCGCGTACCCAATCGATTTTTGTTTGCGCCGCTGATATAGACCATCGCAAACCGTCATGAAAGGCCCCGCGAAAAAGTCATGGGGCCTCCAAGAAACGCTTGTGAAAAGGGTGGAACATAGTGCTCGGCAAGGTCTCGCGTCTCATCGTCTCTGCTTCTTTTCTTGCCCTGCTCACCGGTTGCAACTCGCTCGGCATAGGTGGCGACAGCAAGTCGGCCGCGCCGGCGCAGCCCAGCGGCACCGCCCAGATCATGCCGCTGGCGCCCGCCAACCCATCCTCGAACAATCCTTCGATCGGCACGGCCAAGACGGCACAGGGCGCCGTCGCCCCCGTCGTCCAGGGCGCCTGCCCGCAGATCTTCATGCGCGACCAGGATGCGATCTTCCGCACCTATGCCAAGGGCAAGAAGGACGATCCGCAGCAGATCGCCTTCCAGGCCTCCTTCGGCGATTACACCCGCCAGTGCACGCTGAACGATACGAACCTGACGATGACCGTCGTTGCCCAGCTGCGCCTGATCACCGGCCCGGCCGGCGCCCCCGGCCCGGTGACGCTGCCGATCCGCGTCACCATCGTCGACGGCGAGACGGTGCTCTATTCCGAGGTCACCAAATTCCCGACCGAAATCCCGGCAGGTGCGCCGGGCACCCAGGTGATCTTCCGCAAGGACGGCATCAAGATGCCGGTCGGCTCCGGCGCCCTGGTGCGCGTCAACATCGGCTTCGACACCCAGCCGGCAAAGACGAAGAAGAACAGCTAATTCAGAATTCGGTCGAGCTCGGTCGCGCGGGATTTTGATAATCCGGCTTCATCGGCAAAGTGCGGCCAGCGCTTGATGGCGGTTCGGACCTGATCGATGACATCCCTCGCGTCTTGCTCGGGAATCGATGCTTGCCTCGACACGGTCAGCAGGTGCGGCACACCAGGGTCTCTTCCTTCGCCGGCCACCTCGGCGCTGTGTTCGCCGCCCGGCCCGGAAGAGAAGGTAAGGTCGTAAGCGGGAGAGAGCCTCCATCGCCCATCGCCCGCCATCAGAAAGGCGTGGTTTTTCGCGTGGTCGTCGCGGTTCCTGGCATAGACGTTGAAGACCATGCGCCGAAACATCGCGAGAACTTCCGAACTGTCGCGTGTCATCAACAGAGTGAGCTTGTGGAGCTGTTCGTAGTTCACCGATGCTTGTCGATGGCTGGCGTTCAGTATGCCGCTGGCAGTATGCATGTGCAGCCGGCCGGCCACCGTTCGGTCGAATCGCTTGGTGGCGAAGAGGCGGCCGCCTTTCCTTGTCGCGAATATCCTCGTCTCGGCCATCTCCAACCCTGCGGCGCGTGCCATCAAAGCATAGGCCTGCTCCTCGACGCCGATATCGGCGGGGTCGCCAACGCCGCGCGCCTTCACCATCCACCGATCAACTCCGCGTGCCAGATCCTGGCCGTAGTCTAGAACGCAACTGTTCCTGGCTTTGTCGAAACCGATCATGATTTTCGGGCGCGCTCCCGCAGAGCCGCCCTGTGCGCCCTGCAGAGTGTCGATGTCGGCAATCTCGATTTCCGCCTGGACCAAGTCGACTTGCTCGACGAACCAATCCCAATCGATGTCGTCGGCTGATTTGTTCTCGTCGTCAGTCAGCTCCGGAATATATGCAAGCGCACCCATCCCCGTCTTTCCAACCGCTGAAAGACGATCGAGGGGAGTGAGGAGGTGATAGTCGATATCCGCCTTCTGAAGACGGCGATCAAGCAGAAGCCGGCCCCATCCGTCCGGCAGGCTGTCGTTGAACATGCCATGGAGCCCGTCGAATGGATCGCGCGGCGCCGCGATCAGGCCTGGATTTGTCTTGAGGTTGAAAGGGGATACGGGCAAAGGCGCAGCGATGAATTCTGCCGAGTATTCAAAATAGGCTCGGCGTTCGTCGCTGCTCCAAGCAAGCGTTCCCAGATTTCTGGCGTTCCCCTCCAGATCGAGAACGACGCTCATTTTCCAGATCGGCTTGAATTTCATCTCTTTCGCACCCTCTGCCTGACAGGACGGCCAATCACATCGGCAATCGTCTTGGGCGGGCGAGGCGGAAACAATTGTTCGAATTCCGCTTCGGCTTCCAGGACAAAGGCGATCTTCACAAGGGCTTCGAGCGAAATCTTTCCCGTTTCCTCGAACAGTCTCAGAGATCCGTAGGAAACGCCGGACCTTGCGGCCAGCTCCCTTTGAGTGAGGCCGCCGTCAATACGCCGGCGCTTCATCCGCTCCGACAGGCCGCCGGTTACCTCGGCGGGAGAGGTCATATTAAATGTGAACATAATGGCACTTATATCACGCTTTGGATATAAGTGCCAATATAATAGCAATTACATCTCACCGGTCGTTCCAGGGAGAAATCAGCAATTGCCGTATGTGTGGGCCCGCGGCGACGGGCCTGAGGCTCTAGAGAACGTTGTCCCAGGCCGCCAGTGCGGCGACGACGCCTGGCAGGTCGTTCATGCGGGAGATCGCCGTTTCGGCGCCGGCATCCGTCAGCTTGTCGGCATGGGCGGGATAGCTGTGCGAGGCGCCGGTGAAGCCGATGACGCGCATGCCGGCGGCGCGCGCTGCATGAACGCCGTGCACGGAATCCTCGACGACGACGACCTTGTCGGGGGAAACCCCCATCTGGCTGGCGCCGTGCAGGAAGATGTCCGGCTTCGGCTTGGCGCGGTCGGGGCCGAGATCCTTGGCGGAGAAAATGTTCGGCGCAAACAGCTGCTTCAGCCCCACCTTGCTCAGCATCATGTCGAGCCGCTTGCTGCTCGAATTCGAGCAGATGCAGCGCTTCATCGGCAGCCTGGAGACGGCAAATTCGACGCCGGCAATCGCCTTGACGTCGCTGGCCAGCCGGAGGTCGAGCATCTGCTCGGACTTCTCGAGCAGCGAGGCCGAAAACGGGATGCTCGCCTCGCGCTCGATCTGCAGCAGGATGTTGCGCCATGTCATGCCGGCGAAGCGTTCGCCCATTTCTTCGACGCCAATCGGATATCCGGCTTCCGTCAGAAGCACGGATTCGACTTCCGCGGCGATGATTTCCGAATCGACAAGTACGCCGTCGCAGTCGAAGATGATGAGGTCGAAGCCGTCCATATGTTCACGCCTTGCTGGAGTCTGGGCTGGAAGTCTGGGTTTGTCCGGGAATGCTGCGGCTTTACACGATGCCCGGCCAAAGCTCAACCTGATCCCAAGCATGGCTGCGATGCGGCAGGCGACCGGCTCCGTGAACCCCCTTCACCGGACGAGCGCCAAGCGCGCTCGTTCAGCTCGCTGCAGCCTGTCCCGCCACTTCGTGGCGAGCCCGGTTCAGGCTGACCAGACTTGCTATGGCTGCGCAGCCGGCGGCAATGACGATTGCAAAGTTGAGCGCTGTCGACAACGGCAGTGTCGCGAAGATGATCGACATCGAAATCCCGCCCAGGGTCTGGCCGAGAAGCCGCGCGGTGCCTTGCATGGCGCCGGCCGCACCGCTTCTGGCTTTCGGTGCGGAGAGAAGCAGAATGCGGTTGTTCGGCGTCTGGAACAGTCCGAAACCGAGGCCGGCGAGCACAGTGCCGATGATAAATGCGATGCCTCTCGGATCAGGCGGCGTGAGGCCGGCTACCAGAAGGCCAAGCGCCAGAAGCGCCCCGCCAATGGCGCAAAGCCATGCCGTCTTGACGCGGTTTGCCAGGCGTCCGGAGATCGGCGCAATGATCGCGGTCGCGACAGGCCAGGGCATCATATAGAGACCGGCCAGAACCGGCGTCATGTGCAGCGTGTGTTGCAGGTAGAAGGGCAGCGCGATGGTGCTCAGCGTCTGGCCGCAGAAGCAGAAGATCGAGGCGATGACCGCCACGCGGAATGCCGGCGCCGCCAGCAGATCCGTCGGAACGAGCGGGGTCCGGCTGTTCCGCTCGAGGCGCAGCAGGATGAAGAGGCAGGCGAGCGAGGCAGCAATCAGGATGGCACCGGTTACCGGTGCGCTCGCCATCCGATCGGCGCCCGAGAAGAACAGGATGAACATCGCCGCATTGGCCAGCAACGCCTTGGCGTTCAGCTTGCGTTTTGCGCCCTCGACGTGCCCCAGCATGCCGCCGCCGAAGAGGACGATGGCGCCGAGTGGTATATTGACGGCAAACAGCCAGGGCCAGCTGGTGACGGAAAGGATGGCACCGGCAATGCCGGGGCCGGCAGCTGAAGAAATGGCGATGACCATGGCATTGATGCCGATGATCGGACCCAGCATGTGTTGCGGCAAGGCCTGGCGCAGGTTCATCATCCCCAGTGCCATGATCGCGCCGGCGCCAAGGCCCTGTGCGAAACGGGCAAGGATCAGCAACGGGAGGTCGGGCGCCAAGGCGCAGGCCGCCGAAGCCGCGGTGAACAGGGCGACGCCGAGCAGGAAGACCCGCCGCGCGCCATAGATCTCCCCCAGCGCGCCGCATGGCAGAATGGCGACGAGCACGGCCAGCTGATAGGCCGAGACGACCCATACGGTGCTGCCTGCTTCCGCGTGCAGCGACAGCGCAATCGAGGGTAAGGCGACGTTGGCGATCGCGCCGTCCAATACGACGAGAACGATGGATAGAAGCAGGAGAGCAATCGCCAGATAGCGGCGCGGCGAGACCAGGCCGTCTTGGGAAACCGGTGCGGTTGAAGTGAGGGACATGGAGAACTCCTCGGATGGTTGCGGGGACGCTCGATTAATTAGGCCCTGCCGACACATCGCGCCAGACGCAACAAATGCAATTGACCTTTGCGTTTTGCGCCATGCCTGAGTAGGATTTGAACTATGTCAGATCTCGATTTGAACCTGCTGGTGGCGCTGGATGCGTTGCTGCGCGAGCAGAGCGTCTCGGCCGCCGCCCGCCGGCTTGGCCTCAGCACCTCAGCCATGAGCCGGACGCTGTCACGGCTGCGGACCGCGCTCGGTGATCCGATCCTGGTGCCGGCCGGGCGCGGCATGGTGGCGACGCCGCATGCCCTGGCGATTGCCGAAGAGGTGCATGCGTTGAAAGATGCGGTGAAAACGGTGCTCAGCCCGCCGTCAACCGTGGAGATCCGCGAGCTGCGGCGCGACTTCACCATCCGTGCCAATGAGGCCTTCGTGCTGCTCTATGCCGCCGATCTCAGCGCTGCCGTCACCAGTGCTGCGCCAGGGATCAGGCTTCGTTTTGCGCCGAGATCGGACAAGGACCTTCAGGCTTTGCGGGACGCGGCGATCGATCTGGATATCGGTGTCCTGCCGCGCGACGGCGGCGAGCTGCGCTGCCAGAGCCTTTTCGAGGACCGCTTCGTCGGTGTCGCAAGGGCAGGGCACCCGATCTTCGATTCTGAGATAACGGCCGAGGTCTATGCCGCGGCAGGCCATGTGGTCTTCTCGCCGCAAGCGGATTACACCGGTCCCGTCGACAGGGCGCTCGCCGAACTGGATCTTTACCGTGACGTCAGGCTGATCGTGCCGAGCTTCCCGGCGGTGATCGCCGTTGCGGCGGCTTCCGATCTGATCGGCTCGATCCCGAAATCCTATTGCAAGTCTTCCGCGATCAGCGACATCAGGACCTTCGACCTGCCGGTCGCCGTGCCGGGTTTCAACATCGTCCAGGCCTGGCACCCCCGCATGGACGCAGATCCCGCGCATCGCTGGCTCAGGGCGCTGATTTTCGAGACGTTCCACGCGATCAACTGAAGAAGCGGCCAGCCGAAGCAAACGCTTCGGCCCGTTTCACCGGAATGCGTGAACGATCGCTTTCAGGGCAGCCATGACCTTTTCAACGAAGCCGTCAGGCCGCCCACTGCGCGCTCCGCCGGCCGGCCGCAGATTGCGTCGAAGCCGTCGCACGCAGCTTGAAGCGGGAAACGAGTTCGCGCAGCGTGGCGGCTTCCTGAGCGAGATGACCGGAGGCCGCAGTTGACTGCTCGACCATGGCGGCGTTCTGCTGGGTCACCTGGTCCATCGAATTGACGGCGGTATTGACTTCGGCAAGGCCGGTCGACTGTTCTCTTGCCGATACGGCAATCGCATCCATGTGTTGACTGATGCGGGCGATCTGCTCGCTGATGGCGCTCAGAACCTGGCTGGTGTCGAGAACCAGCTTGACGCCGCTTTCCACTTCCACCGACGATTTCTGAATGTGGCCCTTGATTTCCTTTGCCGCCTGCGCCGAGCGCTGGGCGAGCTCGCGGACTTCCTGGGCCACCACCGCAAAGCCCTTGCCCGCTTCGCCGGCACGGGCCGCTTCGACGCCGGCATTCAAGGCCAGAAGATTGGTCTGGAAGGCGATTTCGTCGATCACGCCGATAATGCTGGAGATCTGCTGCGACGAGGCCTCGATGCGGCGCATGGCCTCTTCGGCATGCGACACGACCTCCGCGGATTTGGCGGCGTTGCGATTGGCATCGGTCGCCTCGCTGCGCGCCTCATCGGTGCGCTTGCTCGAATTCGAGACATTGGCGGTGATCTGATCGAGCGCCGCTACGGTTTCTTCGAGAGACGCCGCCTGCTGTTCGGTCCGTTTCGACAGATCGCCGGCTCCCGATGCGATTTCCCGTGTGCCTTCGTCGATCGCGGCGATGGCCGTTGCGATGGCGCCGAGCGTCTGATCGAGCTGCCGGATCGACATGTTGAAATCATGCCGAAGGCTCTCGAAATCAGGCGAGAACGGCTCTTCGATCTGGAAGGCGAGATCGCCGGATGCAAGCCGCTTCAGGCCGGCGGCAAGGCCCGACGTTGCTGCCCGCAGCCGCTCGGCTGCATCCTCGTCAGCCTGCTTGCGGGCCGTGACCCGCTCGGTTTCGCCCTGCAAGCGCGCTGTCTCGGCGTCCTGTTCGAGTTGCTTGTTGGCAATCGCTGCCTGGCGGAAGACTTCGACAGCCGATGCCATCGTGCCGATTTCATCGGTGCGTCCGATCCCGGTCGCGGCAATGGCCGTATCGCCGCCGGCGAGCCTTTGCATATCGGTGGACAGCGAAAGTATCGGTTTGGTGACGCTCATGCGGGTGAGGAAATAGAGGCCAAAGGCGAAGATCGCGGCGGCGGCGAGAAGTGCCTTCAGCACGATATCGACCGAGGCTTTGATGTCGGCGTTATGCTTGGAAATCTCGTCCGATACAGCGGTAATCTGATCCCCGGCCTGTTCCATGGCCGTCTCCAACTGAGAGAACTGGCCCATGAATTCAGGCAATGCCTTCAACGCCGCCGACGGATCCTTGCCGGCAAGATCGACCATCTCCGTGGCGCTTTTCACATAGGTCAGAAGCGGACGTTCGACGCCGGCAAGGACCGCTTTGGTTTTCTCGTCGGAAACAAGCGCCTTGTTGGCGTCGATCATCTCCCGAAACGACGCCTCATGCTCCGCCAGATCCGCCTTCACCGCAGCTGCGTCTATGCCGGCTGCCGGGTTGGATGCCAGCAATGAGGCGAGCACATCCGAGCGCAGCGCGTCATGCATCATATCGGCCTGCATGTGGTTGCGCAGGATCTGCGCCGACTGGGCAACATCGGCACTGTTTGCCGAGAGGGTGGAGGCAGACCAGATGCCAACCTCTGTGGCGCCGCCCGCCAAGGCGAAAATCGCAACACTTGCTATGATGATCTTATGCTGGATCGACGCCATGACGATGTTCTCAGGTTAATGTGGAACCTGAGAATAACGGAACATGCTTAATGATTTCTCAGCGAGACCACGCGAAGCCGCGTAAAAACAATAGGTTGTAGTATTTGGCTCACTCGATGAGCAGTTGAATGCTCTTCAAGAAGCGGGTTTGGAGCACCGGGCGCCGTTACACCAACGGCCGAGGGCTCGCCCCTGTCCGAGTGAGGCGAGCCCAGCCAAGCTACTGTTGTGGCAGGATGATCTTCTGATTGGTGGTGTTCTTGACCGGCTTTTGGCCGGGCACATGCGACATGGTGCGGGTCGTGCTATCCAGCGTGTCGCCGTCGGTGCTGGTCTTCGTGCGGGACTTGCTGAATGTGCCTTTGTCGACGGCCTGGGCTTTGGTCTGCGCCTTGAGCTTGTCGCCATTGTCGTTGATATGGGTCTTGCTTTGCGCCTTTCCGTCGATGGTGGCGGCACTGCCGCCCGAGCCGATCGAGGATGTCGTGCCGCCGTCGGTTCGGCAGGCGCCCGCCGTTCCCACAGAGCTGGCCGAGGTGCCTCCGGCCGAGGCGCTGCCGCCCGTTCCCACCGTTCCGGCCGCATTGCAATCCTCTGCAAGGACCACCGAACTCGACGCGAGAAGGGCGATCGAGGCGGCGGCGATAAAGTTGAGATGTTTCATTGTCCTCTCCTATTTCGTCGGTTTCGTCATTGAGCAGGTGCCGTCGGAGCGTTTGGTGACGACGGTGCCGTCAGGCCGGGTGATGCTCGCGGTGGAAAAACTGTCGACGCTTCCCGATCCGGCCGAGGAGCCGGCGGAGGCGGATGACGAAGAGGAGCCGGCCGAGCCGCTGCCGGTCGTCGTCGATGAGGAGACGTGCCCATTGCCCGCCGTCACGGTGGTGGACATATCTCCCGCCTGCGACTGGACGATCGTGCATGTCGTTCCGTCGTCGAGCTTGATCTCTTCCGACATCGTTTGCCCGGCGATCAAGACCAGGCAAGCGCTCAGTGCGATTGTGGAAAATTGGGTCATTGTCTTATCTCCAAGGGTTTGGCCGACGCCGCAGAGGCGCCGGCCGACAACGTCAGCAGCCCTTGGTGCCGGCGCCATCCTTCTTGACCTGGCCGGGCGCGCAGCCCTTCTTGCCCTTGCTGTCGTGCGAGGTTCCGGCCGCAGAGCCGCCGGTGCCGACGGTGCTGCCCGTCTTGTCGCCATCCGCAGACGAAGCGCCGGTTCCGACACTCGATGCCGAATTCGCATTGCCCGAGCCCGCCGCAGAACCGCCGGTGCCCACGCTGCTGCTCGAGGTGCCGCCGCCGGCCGACGAACCGCCGGTGCCGAGCGTCGAAGCAGAACCCGAGCCCGATCCAGAGCCCGCGGCAGAGCCGCCGGTGCCGACAGTACTGCTCGATGTGCCGCCTCCAGCAGATGAGCCGCCGGTGCCGACCGTCGACGACGAGCCGGAATTGCAGTTGGTTGCGCCGGCAGGGCAGGTGCCCCCGGCAGAGCTGCCACCAGTACCGACGGTGCTGCTCGCAGTTCCGCCGCCGGCTGATGAACCGCCGGTGCCGACCGTGCTTGACGATTGAGCAAAGCCGGAAACCGTCGTGCCGGCCAGAAAGGCCGCTGCCAATGCGAGATGTGTTACCTTCATCATGATGTATTCCTCCGTTTGTTTTTGAGCTGCTATCGCGTCCGCAGTGGATGGGTAGCTGTCTGACAAACTTCGGTTACACCCCACTGTTCCTGTTCTAGGCACTCAGTCGGAGGGGCCCCGGACCTTGGTCTGACCGCGCCGGCATAGGAGCAAAATGGGGTCCTTTGCCGTCCGCCCGGCTGGTCGGACACAGCTATCCCCGACCGGCGCGACACCCTGCTCATTGCGGGCTTACGGGCTTGGGCGTAGCATGTCAGGCAATAGGAGAGGGACCATGAAGCTGTCAGCTCTTGTTCGACCGGCAGCAGCCGTCGCGCTGCTATTTGCCTTCACACCCACCGACGTCACCGCCAAGGGCAACCACAGAAGCTGTGCAGAGCTGCAGGCGATGATGGATCACGGTCTGACCGGCGGAAAACATGCCGGAGATGGGCCCGAAAGGAGGGCCAAGATCGAACGGAAGATGAGGAAGAAGGGCTGCTCGACGAGACTATAAGTCGCCTACGAGAGCCGGCGGCGGATGCCGTCTGGCGGCCGACCCTGTTGCAGAAGCCGAAGGCAATTCGACCGGGACGTGCGCAACAGCCTGTTAGCTCAAGCTAGGCGGGCGCGCGATCGATGAAATCCACATGATCACCGGCTTATCACCGTTCCAGGACTATCCTTGGCATTCTCCTGCACTAGATGGCGCTCGGGGAAGAGGATGCCACCGCCGCTATTGGGGATGAGGAGACGCGGCACGCCAAGGAACGGACCGAGAGGAAGACTGCATGACGATCGAGGACATCATCGAAACCCTTGAGAAGACGGATATGCCCGACAGCCGGATCGACGCCTTCATCACCTGTGCCTTTCTGTTGAAGCAATTCCGGCCGGCTGAACCAACTGATTTCGACGGTCCCCACGACTACCTGCCGAGCAGCATCAAGTCGCAGCACGGCTTCCTGATGGCGCGGCCCTTCACTCACGACGTCAATCAAGCCATCGATCTATGCCGGGAAATCCGGCCGGATGCAGTCTGGCAGCTTGCCCGCGGCCGCCAGACGCCGGACGAGCGGCTTTACGGCGCGCAATTGCGCGAAATCGAGGAAGGCGAAAGCGTGCTCGGTGAAGCCGAGAGCAATCACGCCGCACTGGCGCTCACTCTCGCGGCGCTGCGCGCCCATGTCAGGCAGGAAGATGAAAAGAGAGCGGGCGTCTAAGCCAGCCGGAACCTACGCATCAACCGGAAACAGCTTCAGAAACTGCCGGTCGCCTTCCGGCGAGAAGAGGATCGAGCGGCTTTCGGCGGAGCGCCGGGCCCAGCCCTTGTCGAGGAAGCTTGACAGCAGCGCCTTGCCGAGACTGCCGGCAAGATGGGCGCGTCTTTCGCTCCAGTCGAGGCAGGAACGGCAGAGCGGACGGCGTGAGGATCTGAGACCGCCGACATCGATGCCGATGCATTTGAGATCGCTTTCGCCCTTTTCGGTCAGCGCCAGTCCTTCTCCGACCGCGTCGATCGAGCCTGAAGCAATCAGGCTGTCGAGCATGCGCACGCCGTAATCGCCGGCCAGATGATCGTAGCAGATGCGCGCCTTGCGCAGCGCCGGCTCTTTCGGCCCCGGCCGGTGGCGCAGATGCCCGCGCCCGGCGGCAAAGCCCATCATGCTTTCGATCAGCCGGGCGACGGCCTCGTCGGCCAGCGTGAAATATCGGTGGCGCCCCTGCTTGCGCTGGGTCAGCAGCCCACCGGCTTCGAGCTTGGCCAGATGGGTGCTCGCCGTCTGCACGGTGATGCCGCCGACGCCGGCAAGCTCGGTCGCCGTCAGCGCCCGGCCGCCGGTCAGCGCCGCCAGCATATTGGCCCGCGCCGGATCGCCGATCAGCGCGCCGATCTGGGCAATGTCAGGTCCTTCCTTCATAGTTCGATCGTAACCGAAGCATCGCCGTCCGGCAATGTGCGAAAACGGGGAAGCACAAAAGGAGAAACCGATGATCACCTGCTTCATCCGCTACGAAATCGACCCCTTCAAGAAAGAGGCCTTCGCCGAATATGCCCGCAACTGGGGCCAGGCAATTCCCCGGAACGGCGCCGATCTGATTGGCTATTTCGGCCCGCACGAGGGATCGGCGACGACAGCCTACGGCGTCTACAACATCGAAAGCCTTGCCGCCTACGAGGCCTATCGCGCCAGGCTGGCGGCCGACCCGCTCGGCCGCGACAATTATGAATATGCCAGACGCGAGTGCTTCATCCTGAAGGAGGATCGCATCTTCCTGAAAAACGTCTCCGCCCCTCACGCAAAGCTGGTGCTGCCATGATCGCCGTCATTTTCGAAGTCGTGCCCTATATGGGCGAACGTCATAAATATCTCGATCTCGCCGGCGAATTGCGTAGCGAACTCGAAAAGATCGACGGCTTCATCTCGATCGAGCGTTTCGAGAGCCTGACGACCCGCGGCAAGCTGCTGTCGCTCTCCTTCTTCCGCGACGAGGAAGCGGTGAAGGAATGGCGCAACCTCGAGGCTCACAGGGCCGCCCAGCAAGCCGGCCGCGGCGGCATCTTCGCCGATTATCGCCTGCGCATCGCCAGTGTCGTGCGCGATTACGGCATGTTCGAACGCGACGAGGCGCCGGCTGATAGCCGCAATTTTCATGATGCCGCGTGATGTCTTTTGGCAGCGGCGGCCGAATAAAATCCCGAAATCGGCCACCGCTTCAGGCTTTGGTAACTAAGTTGCGTAACCATAACGGAGAGTTAAGCGTCAAGCGTATGAGTGAGTATCAGAATGGCATCAGTTTTTCCGCTTGCCGACCTCAAGGCTTCCGTCAAGTCGGATTCCCGGCCGGGTTCTCGGTCGGATTCTTGGGTCGACACGATCATCAAGGGCGATTGCGTCAGCGCTCTTGAAGCTTTGCCCAGCCACTCCGTCGATATCATCTTTGCCGATCCGCCGTATAATCTTCAGCTCGGCGGATCGCTGCATCGTCCCGATCAGTCGCTGGTCGATGCGGTCGATGACGAATGGGATCAGTTCGCTTCCTTCGAGGCCTATGACGCCTTCACCCGTGCCTGGCTGCTCGCCTGTCGGCGGGTGCTGAAGCCGACGGGTTCGATCTGGGTGATCGGCTCCTACCACAATATCTTCCGCGTCGGCGCCACGCTGCAGGATCTGAATTTCTGGATATTGAACGACATCATCTGGCGCAAGACCAATCCGATGCCGAATTTCAAGGGCCGCCGCTTCCAGAACGCCCATGAGACGATGATCTGGGCAAGCCCGAATGCCAAAGCCAAGGGTTATACCTTCAACTACGATGCGATGAAGGCCGCCAATGACGACGTGCAGATGCGCTCCGACTGGCTGTTCCCGATCTGCAACGGCAATGAGCGGCTGAAGGGCGAGGACGGCAAGAAGGTGCATCCGACGCAGAAGCCGGAAGCGCTGCTAGCCCGCGTCATCATGGCCTCGACCAAGCCAGGCGACATCGTGCTCGATCCCTTCTTCGGCTCAGGAACGACGGGCGCCGTCGCCAAGCGCCTCGGCCGTCACTTCGTCGGCATCGAACGCGAGCAGGATTATATCGATGCGGCCTCGGCCCGCATCGCCGCCGTCGAGCCGCTTGGCAAGGCGGAACTGACGGTCATGACCGGCAAGAAGGCCGAAGTCCGCGTCGCCTTCAACGTGCTCGTCGAAAGCGGCCTGATCAAGCCCGGCCAGGTGCTGACCGACGCCAAGCGCCGTTATAGCGCCATCGTCCGGGCCGACGGTACGGTCGCCTCAGGCGGCGAGGCCGGCTCTATTCATCGTCTCGGCGCCAAGGTGCAGGGTCTCGATGCATGCAACGGATGGACCTTCTGGCATTTCGAAGACGGGCAGTCCCTGCGCCCGATCGACGATCTCAGGTCCGTCATCCGCAGTGATCTGGCAAAGGTGGAATGAGCAGCACCTTAGACGGAGCATGATGTCGTCCGAAAACCGCTTACACTTTTCGGCATCATGCTCTGGCAGATCGAAATACCTTCTTCCGGTTTCCTCCAGTTGCGGAAGAAGGCCAAGGCGCCCGAGGCTTAAACCTCGGGCGTCTTCTATTTCTGAGGTGCTGTTTCAGAAATCCTTGTAGTCGGTGACCTCGACGCGGGTGATGCGGCCTTCCGCATCGAAGGTGATCGTCTCCTCGCCCTCGCGGATCAGCGGCTTGCCGGTCTGGCTGTGGGTGGCGCGAAGCGACCAGACCGCCCGGCCGGAAAGCGGCGTCAGGTTTTCGACAAGCGAATTATCCGCCGTCTGATCGGGATAGTCGTCGAAATATTTCCGGAAGGCGGCCATGATCTCCGCGCGGCCGGAAAGACTGCCGACGCCATTCGAGACATAGGTGGCGTCTTCGGCGAAATAGCCCTCGATCGCTGAGAAATCGAGGGCGTTGATCGCGGCGTGAAAGCGTTCGATTTCTTCTGCCGGGTCGAAAGCCATGGTCTCAGACTTTCAATCCGTAAGCGGCGAGATCGCTGCGCAGCTTGTCGGCGCCCGAAAACAGCACCGCATTCCAGCCGAAAGCTTTGGCGCCTTCGACATTGACCGGCGCGTCATCAATGAAGATCGTCGCCTTGGGATCGAGGCCGAAGGTGTTGGTATGGCTCTCGTAGATCGCCAGATCCGGCTTGATCAGGCCGACATCGCCGGAAACGGTGACGCCGCGCGGTTTGGTCAGGAACGGGAAGCGCCCTTGCGCCTCGCGAAAAGTGTCGGAGGCGAAATTGGTCAGCATCGTCACGTCGCGGCCTTCGGCAATCAGCCCTTCCATGATCGCGACGCTGTCCTCATAGGCGTGCGGCACCATCTCGTGCCAATATTTGCGGAAGGCGCGGATATGCTCCTCACGTGCCGGGTGCTCAGCGATCAGCAGCGCTTCGGCTTCCGCCCATGTGCGGCCGCGGTCCTGCTCGACGTTCCAGTCATGGGTGCAGATATTGGCGAAAAACCAGTTGCGCTCGCTCTCGTCGGGGATGAGCCGGCTGAAAGGAAGATGCGGATCGTAATGAATAAGAACTTTGCCGATATCGAAAACGATATGCTTTATGTCGGTGGTCATGGTCATCCCTTGGACGTTTTGAACGCGAGTGGAATAGCCGCTGCGATCGCTTTTTTCATGATGGTCGGCAAGGCCTGCGCTTCAAGATTTGTAACCGGCTCCCACCATCCGTCATTGGCGCCGCCATTCGTCTTCGGCTTGGCGGCGATCGCCGTCCGCCAGATCGAAAGCCTGAGCTCGAAATGGGTGAAGACATGGATGACGGTGCCGCTGGCCTGCCATGCCGCCTCGAAGGGTGCTGCCGAGACGGAAGTCTCGCCGTCGATACGCGCCGTCCAACCTGTCGTCGGCACCTCGGTCATGCCGCCGAGCAGGCCGCTTTCGGCGCGCCGCCTCAGCAGGATCTCGCCATCGCCGGTCACGGCGATGAAGGCGGCGCCGTGGCGCACCGGCTTTTCCTTCTTTGCCGCCTTGACCGGGAAGAGCTCGGGATCGGAAAATTTCAGCGCCTCGCAGGCGCCGCGAAACGGACAGAGCGAACAGGCCGGCCGCTTCGGCGTGCAGATCGTCGCCCCGAGATCCATCATCGCCTGGGCGAAATCGCCGGGCCGGGCCGCAGGCGTCAGCAGCGCCACCTTTTCCCTCATCAGCGGTTTTGCCGCAGGAAGCGGTGTGTCGATCGCGTAAAGCCTGGAGATCACCCGCTCGACATTGCCGTCCATCACGGCCGCCGGCCGGTTGAAGGCGATGGCGGCGACGGCGGCTGCCGTATAATCGCCGATGCCGGGCAGCGATTTGAGACCTTCTTCGGTATCGGGAAAGACGCCGCCATGTTCGCGCGCCACCGCTTCGGCGCATTTCTTCAGGTTGCGGGCGCGGGCGTAATAGCCAAGCCCGGCCCAGGCGGCCATGACAGCCTCGTTCTCGGCCGCGGCAAGATCGCTCACCCTTGGCCAGCGCTGCAGAAACTTGGCGAAATAGGGTTTGACCGCCTGCACCGTCGTCTGCTGCAGCATCACCTCGGAAAGCCAGACATGATAGGGATCGGGTTTGATGCCGCTGGCCGCCATGCCGGGCGAGACACGCCAGGGCAGGTCGCGGTGATGGCGGTCGTACCAGTCGAGAAGGGGTTTTGCGAAGGGCGTGTCGAGGGTGATCGTCATGATTTGCCGCGATGGGGGAGGTGGCCTATACTTGGCGAAGCAATGCCCTGCGATCAAGTCGTTCGCGGGGCGTCCAAGGGTTTCGATGAGTTATCCACGTAAAGGTGCAAAGCAGATTTCCGAGCTGGCCAACGGCCTGATCGATCCCGTCCTTGCGCGCCGCGCCGGCATCAACACGGCTCTGCTCGGCTCCTGGAGTGAAATCGCCGGCGAGGATTTTGCCGATTGCACCCGGCCGGAAAAGATCGCCTGGGCCCGCGGCGGCGGCGATGACGGCGGCTTCCGCCCCGGCGTGCTGACGATTGCCTGCGAAGGCGCCCGCGCGCTTTTCCTCACCCATGCGCAGGGCGAACTCATCCAGCGCATCAACAGCTTCTTCGGCTTTGCCGCCGTCCACCAGATCCGCATCGTCCAGAAGCCGGTCTCCAACCCCGCCCGCCGCTCCCGCACCCCTCCGCCGCTGAAGGGCGAAGCCGCCCGCAAGCTCGAAGGCATGATGGAGGGGATCGAGGGCGACAAGCTGCGCCAGGCGATCCAGCGCTTGGGGACGGCGGTGATGGGCAAGCGGGGGAGTGGGCGCTAGCGCGGGTTCTCCCAATCCATGTGGCATCCGTCAGCCCGAGCCATGAATCCCAGGCTCAGGGCCTGGGATGACGGAGATTGAGGATCGCGAGAGGCTGGAGGCACGCCAATAGCGCCCGACTCTGCACCGTCGCTGTGTTCGCAGAAGCAATCCCGCCCTCCGTCGTGCTCGGGCTTGACCCGAGCATCCATTCACAAGCACTCTGCTTCCATCAGAGCCTCTCCCAAATAAGCATGCATATCCGAGAGGCTATGGTGACCGAATGCTTCGGATGCTTTATTTGTATAGCAGACAGGAGAAAAATCATGCTGGCCTTGCGGTTGCCGCCGGAAATTGAAGCGCGGCTCGATGAACTTGCCAAGCGCACGGGCCGAAGCAAGAGCTTCTACGCGCGTCAAGCGATCCTCGAACATCTCGATGATCTCGAAGACATCTATCTCGCCGAAAAGCGCCTCGAAGAGCTTCGCCGAGGTGAGAGCGACACCGTGTCACTGGCCGAGCTGATGGCGCGTCATGGTTTGGAGAATTGAGTTTCAGCGAGCGGCCGAACGCGAACTTGAAAAGCTCGGACATGAAGGCGCCCGCCGGATCTTGCGATTTCTCAATGATCGCGTTGCCAGACTGGATGATCCCCGATCCATCGGAGAAGCTCTCAAGGGATCCGAACTCGGGGATTTCTGGAAATATCGCATCGACGACTATCGAGTGATCGCAAGCATCGATGACGGGGCGGTCCAAATCCTCATCATGAGGGTGGGCAACCGCAGGGATGTCTACCGATGAAATCGACAAACGGCCAATCGCGCAATTTTGTCTGGCGGTCCCATCACGGTCACAATTCTTTGAAGGAAGTTGGTGATCCGTGGCTTGTGAGCGGCCGCCAGCCGTTATATCGCACAGTCATGCCGTCACTCTCATTGCTTATGGGGAACCCATGCAGATGTCCGAAATGCAACTGACGAAACGCCGCCTCCTGGGTGGGATCGCCATCGCCGCAGCTGCCGCAGCGCTTGCCGCCTGCAACGACAGCAAGGATGCTGCCGATGCTTCGTCCTCCGGCAAGACCATGGCCGACGGCACCAATGTCGATACCATGCAGACGGCGGCGACGTCGGCGACCGAAATGCCGCAATCCGACGGCGATGTCGACATGGCCGAAGTGCTGAAGCCGGGTACGCTGCCGGAGATGGCGCTTGGTAAGGCCGACGCTCCGGTGAAAATCGTCGAATACATGTCGATGACCTGCCCGCATTGCGCCCATTTCCACAACACCACCTTCGACGCCATCAAGCAGAAATACGTCGATGCCGGCAAGGTGCAGTTCATCATCCGCGAATTCCCCTTCGATCCGCGCGCTGCCGCTGCCTTCATGCTCGCCCGCTGCAGCGCTTCCAATCCGGAGCAGTTGAGCACGCCGGAGCAGTATTTCCCGATGGTATCGATGCTGTTCAAGCAGCAGCAGGTCTGGGCTGCCGCCGATGATGGCCGTGCCGCACTGCTGCAGATGTCGAAGCTTGCCGGATTTACTGAGGATAGCTTCACGAAATGCTTGACGAACCAGAAGCTTCTGGATGAAGTGAACGCCACGCGGGAAAGAGGTTCCAAGGATTTCGGCGTCAACGCCACGCCGACGTTCCTCATCAATGGCAAGCGCTACTCTGGAGACATGCCGGTTGAAACCTTGTCGGCGCTCATCGACAGCCTCATCTGAACCGGATCGTTCCGACACGACGGGCGACGGCGAAAGCCGTGCGCCCGTTTTTTATTTTCAGCGCAGTTTGCGGGTGTGGCCCCCTCATCCGCCCTACGGGCACCCGGGGTCGAGCCGCAGGTCTCGACCCGTCCTTCGGACCCCCGCTGGGGAGAAGAGGGAATCGAGACGTTGCGGCACGTCCCCTTCGCCCCAGCGGGGAGAAGGTGCCGGCAGGCGGATGAGGGGGCTTCCTGCCGTGGATATTTCTGCATGAAGTTCAACAAGCTGCGCCTGGTCGGCTTCAAATCCTTCGTCGAACCGACGGAATTCATCATTGAGCGCGGGCTGACCGGCGTCGTCGGGCCGAATGGCTGCGGCAAGTCGAACCTCGTCGAGGCGCTGCGCTGGGTGATGGGCGAGAATTCCTACAAGAACATGCGCGCCTCCGGCATGGACGACGTGATCTTTTCGGGTTCGGGAAACCGCCCGGCGCGCAACACCGCCGAAGTGGCGCTCTATCTCGACAACGCGACACGCACCGCACCCGCCGCCTTCAACGACAGCGACGAGATCCAGGTCACCCGCCGAATCGAGCGTGAACAGGGTTCGCTCTATCGCATCAACGGCAAGGAAAGCCGCGCCAAGGACGTGCAGCTGCTGTTTGCCGACGCTTCCACCGGCGCCCGGTCGCCGTCGATGGTCGGGCAAGGCCGCATCGGCGAGCTGATCCAGGCCAAACCGCAGGCCCGCCGCCAGCTGCTCGAAGAGGCGGCCGGCATTTCAGGCCTGCATTCGCGCCGCCACGAGGCCGAACTGCGGCTGCGCGCCGCGGAAGGCAATCTCGAGCGTCTCGACGACGTCACCTCGCAGCTCGAGAGCCAGATCGAGAGCCTGAAACGCCAGGCCCGCCAGGCCAACCGCTTCAAGACCCTGTCTGCCGATATTCGCGCCCGCGAGGCGATGCTCCTGCATATCCGCTGGGTGCAGGCCAAGGAGGCCGAGGCCGAGGCCGACAGCGCGCTCAACCAGGCAACCTCGGTCGTTGCCGAAAAGGCGCAGAACCAGATGGAGGCGGCCAAGCACCAGGGCATCGCCAGCCTGAAGCTGCCGGAGCTGCGCGAGGGCGAAGCGCGCGCCGCCGCCGCGCTGCAGCGCCTGCAGATCGCCAGAAGCCAGCTGGAGGAGGATGCAGGCCGCATCCTGCGCCGCCGCGACGAACTGACCCGCCGTCTCGCCCAGCTTGGCGAGGATATTCGCCGCGAGGAGCGGCTGGTCGCCGACAACGCTGTCATCCTGGCGCGGCTCGATGCCGAAGAGGCGGAGATTTCGGAAGTGCTCGCCGATTCCGGCCGCTATGCCGAGGAAACCCGCGAGGCCTTCGAGGGCGCGGCGGCAAAACTTGCCGACAGCGAGCGCATCTTCACCCAGCTGACCGCCGAGCGCGCCGAGGCCGCCGCCGGCCGCAACCAGCTGGAACGCGCCATCCGCGATCTCACGGACCGCCGCATGCGCCTCGAACGCCAGATGGATGAGGCCAATCACGAACTCTCGGCCGTCGCCGACAAGATATCCGGCCTGCCGGATCCCGAAGAAAAACGCGCCATCGTCGAGGCCGGCGAAATCGCCGTCGCCGATGCGGAAGCTGCCGTCCAGGCAGTCGAACAGGCGCTGGCTAGCGCCCGCCAGACGGAGGCGCTGGCGCGCGCCCCGGTCGATCAGGCCCGTTCCAGCCTGAATGCGCTGGAAACCGAGGCCCGCACCATTTCCCGCATGCTCGCCGCCGGTGCCGCGGCCGGCAAATTTCCGCCGGTTGCCGACGAGCTGAAGGTCGACCGCGGCTTCGAAACAGCACTAGGCGCTGCCCTCGGCGACGATCTGGAATCGCCGCTCGCTGCCGAAGCGCCGGCCCATTGGTCGGTGAATGGCGATGGCGTCGGCGATCCCGCGCTTCCCGAAGGCGTCACACCGCTGCTTGCCCATATCAGCGCGCCCGCCGCACTGACCCGCCGTCTGCGCCAGATCGGCCTTGTCGTCAAAGCGGAGGCGGAGCCGCTGATGGCGGCGCTGAAGCCCGGCCAGCGGCTGGTGACGAAAGAGGGCGCCGTCTATCGCTGGGACGGCCATGTCACCGGCGCCGATGCGCCGAGCGCTGCCGCTCTGCGCCTTGCCCAGAAGAACCGGCTGGCCGAGCTGGAGAGCGAAGCGGCGATCGCGCGCGACGTGCTCGCCGAAGCCGAGGAGCGGCAGGCGGAAGCCGCCGAGGCGATCCGCATTGAGGAGCGGAAACTCGCGGAAGCCCGCGACATGAGCCGCCTGTCGGCGCGCCATCTTGCCGAAGCGCGCGAAGCCCTGGTTGCCGCCGAGCGTGCCTCCGGCGAGCTGATCCGCCGCCGCGATGTCGTCAGCGAGGCCGTCAGCCAGCTGCAGTCGCAGTTGGAGGAAATCGGCGTCCAGGAAGAGAATGCCCGCATCGAGCTGGAGGATGCGCCGGATCTGACTGCGATCGACGAGCGGCTGCGCTTCCAGCAGGCGGAGGTGGCGACCGATCGCGGCGCGCTGGCCGAAAGCCGTGCCCGCCATGAAAGCCTGGCCAGGGAAAACGAGGCGCGCCAGCGCCGTATCGTTGCGATCGGCCAGGAGCGCGAGACCTGGCGCCAGCGGGCTACCAGCGGCGAAGACCATGTCGCGACGTTGCGCGAGCGTGAGGAAGAGGCGCGCGAAGAGGCAGCCGAGCTCGAAATGGCGCCGGATGAATTCGACGACAAACGCCGCGCTTTGCTGAGCGAATTGCAGAAGGCCGAGGAGGCGCGCCGCAATGCCGGCGATCTGTTGGCCGAGGCCGAACGCATCCAGCGCGAAGCCGACCACAAGGCGACGACGGCACTGTCCGAGCTTGCCGAATGCCGTGAACGCCGCGGCCGCGCCGAGGAGCGCCTGGTTTCCGCCCGCGAGAAGCGGCAGGAAAGCGAAAGCCGCATCCGCGAGGTGCTGAATGTCGCCCCGCACGAGGCGCTGCAGCTGACCGGGCGTCAAACCATGCAGGCGATTCCCGATCCGCGCGAGGTCGAGCGCGAGCTGGAGCGCCTGAGGATCGAGCGCGAGCGGCTCGGCGCCGTCAACCTGCGCGCCGACGAGGAACAGAAGGAGCTGAGCGAGAAGCTCGAAGCGCTGATCAAGGAACGCGATGATGTCATCGACGCGATCCGCAAGCTGCGCGGCGCCATCCAGAGCCTCAACCGGGAGGGCCGCGAACGGCTGATCGCCGCCTTCGACATCGTCAACGCCCAGTTCCAGCGGCTGTTCACCCATCTTTTCGGCGGCGGCACCGCCGAGCTGCAGCTGATCGAATCCGACGATCCGCTGGAAGCCGGCCTCGAAATCCTGGCACGGCCGCCGGGCAAGAAGCCGCAGACCATGACGCTGCTCTCCGGCGGCGAACAGGCGCTGACGGCGATGGCGCTGATCTTTGCCGTCTTCCTCACCAATCCGGCGCCGATCTGCGTGCTCGACGAAGTCGACGCGCCGCTCGACGACCACAATGTCGAGCGCTACTGCAACCTGATGGACGAAATGGCGGCCTCGACCGAAACCCGCTTCGTCATCATCACCCACAATCCGATCACCATGGCCCGCATGAACCGCCTCTTCGGCGTCACCATGGCCGAACAGGGCGTCTCCACCCTCGTCTCCGTCGACCTGCAGACCGCCGAACGCCTGCGCGAGATTGCCTGAGGTTTGGCGTGGGCGTGGATCCCAGGCTCAAGGCCACGGCTGTCCGGTTAATCCGATGGCTGCCCCTCACCCTAACCTGACCGGGGTCGAGCCACGGGGCTCGCCCCGTCCTTCGAACCCCCGTTTTACGGGGAGAGGGGACGTGCCCTGCGAGAGGTGGGTGAGGGACGGAGAGGTTGCGGTCGCCCCGTTTACGGGGAGAAGGTGGCGGCAGGCGGATGAGAATCTGTGTTGGTTGTCAAGGCGGATTTGGGGTCCAGAGTCGGTCCTGAGCTAAGAGGCAGTTAGCGAGAACGAGAAGTTTGCGCATGACGGCGACTAGGATCACCTTGGGTGGTTTTCCTGTGGCTTTGAGTGTGTCTGCGAAACGAGCAAGAGCGGGATTGTAGCGACAAGCCGACAAGGCGGCCATGTAGAGTGCACGCCGGGGTGCGGGCCTGCCGGCGCGAATGGAACGACGCCCGGTTCGCGCGCCGCTGTCGTTAGCGATTGGAGCAAGCCCTGCCAGCATGGCGGCCTGCTTGCCCGAACAACTGCCCAACTCGTCCATTCCCGCCATCAAGGCCAGGGCCGTGATGCGGCCGACGCCGGGAATGGAGGTGAGGATCTCAGCCTTGCGGCAGAGCTGCGGATCCTCGCGGACACGGCGCTCGATCTCTTTGTTGAGACGTTCGACATGCTGTTCCAGCTGGCGTGTGAGGCGGTTGAGTTCTCCGCGCAGAAAGGCGGTGGTGGTCGTCTTGCTGCGATTTTGCAGGGCGGTGATGTCGCCTATGGTTGCCGATCGTGCATTGACCAGCTCCTGCAAGGCCTCAATGTGAGGAGTTGGCGGCGCGTCGGCCGGCGGGCGCAGGCTCTCGGCCAAGAGCGCCAGGAAACGGGCGTCGAGCCGGTCGGTCTTGGCGAGATAGCCGCAAGCGCGGGCAAACATGCGCGCACGCAGCGGATCGATCACAGCCACGGCAAAGCCAGCGAGCCAAAGCGAGCGATGGGCGGCGCGATGGAACTTGCCGGTTGCCTCCATCACGATGCTTTTGGGCCGATGCTTGGCCAGCAGCCGTTTCAGCTGCCGGATGCCCATCTTGTCATTACTGAACCGCCGGCTTTCGCCCAGCGGATGCAGATGAACATCAAGCCACTCTTTACTCACGTCCACACCGGCATAAACTACCGGCATCGCGTCTTCTTGGAACGAAACCTTGCCTTGCATGCGGGACTTGCTCCCCATCATCTGTTCAGGACAAACGCGAGGACGGCCGGACCAATCTCATCCCCGGTTCTAGCCAAGGGGCTTGCGGTCCCGGCCGTCCGCGCTCCGGCGGATGGCCATCCGCCGGAGCGCGCACCAATCATCCAACAATTAGTGCGAATTGAACATGCAAGGGGCTGTTCCGCCGATCTTCTGGGCGGGGATGTCACGTGACACTGAATTCCCGCTCGGGACAGGACCGGCAGGAGGCCCGGACCGGCAGGAGCGCCACTGCATTCGCATCCGGCCATCGCTGTTGTGCCGCAGAGGTCACCCCATTCTCCGTCCTCCTCGGGCTTGACCCGAGGATCGGGCTTGACCCGAGATCCACCTTCGCCCCATCAGCGACAGCAGTGGATGCCAGACTCGGGGCCCAGGACGGGCGGAAACGCGGCCTGGCGGAAGGCACTCGGTCATATTGCGTAACACCTCGCCATATGGCGTGATGAAATAGTTACGTGGAAGGGGCTGAGATAATCACGCTGAAGGCCGAAAGCGGTTGAAAAGGCCTGCACTTTCGCCGGAAATTGCGTAAGCACCAAAAAAGGTCGGCTTCTTTGCGGCCTCTACCCCATTTGGGTGATGCTCTTTGCGATGACTTGCATTAGAAGTTGTTTCAACGCAACCTGATGCTTCTGTGGAAACGCGGGCGGTCAATGTGCGTATTGTCGAATTTGCATGCGGTTTTCCGGGCAGAGGGCAAGGACCGGGAAATCTGGGGCAATTCCAGGAAACGCGCGAAGCGGCTTTCGCAGGAATTGCGTGAAGATGGAGCGATAGGGCATTCCATTACTTGAGGAAAGTGCCCTGGGTTGAGGGACCCCCCGTCCGGTTTTCCTGGCCGGACGGAAACAAGGCTTTGCGGGACATGTTGCAGTCCCGCAAAGCTTTTTTTATGCCTTCCTGATGCCGGGCGAGGTTTCAATCGTTTCATCAGCCATGGCACACAAGATTTATTGTGCAGCGCAACATTTTGCCGCATTTGTCGATTTTCATTTCAACACCAACGGATTAAGCTGATTACTCAGACGCTGGCAGTGCTTGACCTCTCCTGACGTCATTCTCGACGAGCATGACGAAAGAGAAGTTGGCAAAGATGCCGGCAGTCTGAGGGGATCAAGCTGATCCCTCTGTGGTGTTGGGGGGAAGATGACCAAGTGGGTCTATACGTTCGGCGACGGGCAGGCTGAGGGCCGGGCGCGCGATCACGAGATTCTGGGCGGCAAGGGCGCCAATCTCGCGGAAATGTGCGCCCTTGGGCTGCCAGTTCCGCCGGGGCTGACGATCGTCGGCGATGCCTGCCACACCTATTACAAGAACGGCCGCCATATCGAAGACGCTCTGAAAGCCGAGGTGCGCGCCGGCATATCCGGTATCGAGGCGATCACCGGCCGCAGCTTCGGCTCCACCAGCCAGCCGCTGCTGCTCTCGGTGCGCTCCGGCGCCCGCGTCTCCATGCCTGGCATGATGGACACCGTACTCAATCTCGGCCTCAACGACGAGACGGTGCAGGCGCTCGGCCACGATGCCGGCGACGCCCGTTTTGCCTGGGACAGCTACCGCCGCTTCATCCAGATGTATGCCGATGTCGTCATGGGTCTCGGCAATGATGCCTTCGAGGAAATCCTCGAGGACGAGAAGGCCAAGCTCGGCCACGAATTCGATACCGAACTCAGCGCCTCCGAATGGCAGCATATCGTCTCGCTCTATAAAAGGCTGATCGAGGAGGAGCTGGAGCAGGAATTTCCGCAGGATCCCGAAGTCCAGCTCTGGGGTGCTGTCGGCGCGGTCTTTTCCAGCTGGATGAGCGCGCGCGCCGTCACCTACCGCCAGCTCCACAATATTCCGGAAGCCTGGGGCACCGCCGTCAATATCCAGGCGATGGTGTTCGGCAATCTCGGCAACAGCTCTGCCACCGGCGTTGCCTTCACCCGCAATCCTTCCACAGGCGAGAAGGCGCTTTACGGCGAATTCCTGGTCAATGCCCAGGGCGAGGATGTCGTTGCCGGCATCCGCACGCCGCAGAGCATCACCGAGGAGGGGCGGATTTCCTCCGGCTCGGAAAAACCCTCGATGGAAAAGCTGATGCCGGAGGCGTTTCGCGAGCTCTGCCGCATCTGCACCGAGCTCGAGATCCATTACCGCGACATGCAGGATATCGAATTCACCATCGAGCGCGGCCGGCTGTGGATGCTGCAGACCCGCTCGGGCAAACGCTCGACCCGGGCGGCGATGAAGATCGCCGTCGACATGGTCGACGAAGGCGTGGTCACCGAGGAAGAGGCGGTGCTGCGCATCGAGCCCTCGAGTCTTGACCAGCTCCTGCATCCGACGATCGATCCGCGCGTCACCCGCCAGGTGATCGGCACCGGCCTGCCGGCCTCACCCGGCGCTGCGACCGGCGCCATCGTTTTCACCGCCGAAGAGGCGGTCGAGGCCGAGGCCGAAGGCCGCAAGGTCATCCTGCTGAGGGTCGAGACCAGCCCGGAGGATATTCATGGCATGCATGCCGCCGAAGGCATCCTGACGACGCGCGGCGGTATGACCAGCCATGCGGCGGTGGTTGCCCGCGGCATGGGCATCCCCTGCGTCGTCGGCGCCGGCACCATGCGCATCGATCAGCGCAACGAGCGGCTGCTCGGCGTCGGCGTCACGCTCAAGAAGGGCGATATCATCACCATCGACGGTTCGGCCGGCCAGGTGCTGAAGGGCGAGGTGCCGATGATCCAGCCGGAGCTGTCGGGCGATTTCGGCCGGATCATGGGCTGGGCCGACCGGGCCAGGCGGATGACGGTGCGCACCAATGCCGATACGCCGGCCGATGCGCGCGCCGCCCGCTCCTTCGGCGCCGAGGGTATCGGCCTTTGCCGCACCGAACACATGTTCTTCGAGGGCGAGCGCATCCATGTCATGCGCGAGATGATCCTGGCCGAGGATGAAAAGGGCAGGCGGCTGGCGCTCGACAAACTGCTGCCGATGCAGCGGCTGGATTTCACCGGTCTGTTCACCGTCATGCACGGCCTGCCGGTGACGATCCGCCTGCTCGATCCGCCGCTGCACGAATTCCTGCCGAAGACCGATGACGAGGTCGCCGAGGTCGCCTTCGCCATGGGCATGGAGCCGCTCGCTTTGCGCCAGCGCGTCGATGCGCTGCATGAGTTCAATCCGATGCTCGGCCATCGCGGCTGCCGGCTGGCGATCTCCTATCCCGAAATCGTCGAGATGCAGGCCCGCGCCATTTTCGAGGCGGCGGTGGCCGCAGCGAAGGAGACCGGGGCGGCCGTCGTGCCCGAGATCATGGTGCCGCTGGTCGGCCTGCGCACCGAGCTCGATTACGTCAAGGCGCGCATCGACGAGGTTGCCGGCAATGTCATGCGCGAAGCCGGCATGAAGATCGATTATCTCGTCGGCACGATGATCGAGCTGCCGCGGGCCGCACTTCGCGCCCATGTGATTGCCGAAGCCGCCGAATTCTTCTCCTTCGGCACCAACGACCTGACGCAGACCACCTTCGGCATCTCGCGCGACGATGCTTCCGCCTTCATCCCCACCTATCAGCGCAAGGGCATCATCGAGCACGACCCCTTCATCTCGCTCGATTTCGACGGGGTCGGCGAATTGATCAGCATCGCCGCCGAACGCGGCCGGCGCACCCGCAACGACATGAAGCTCGGCATCTGCGGCGAACATGGCGGCGACCCGGCCTCGATCCGCTTCTGCGAGACGATCGGGTTGGATTATGTCTCCTGCTCGCCGTTCCGCGTGCCGATCGCCAGGTTGGCGGCGGCGCAGGCGGTCATTTCAGCCGGACTGGAAGAAATCCGCCGCAGCCCGAAGGACCTCCGGGCTAGCTCGTAAAATACCGCGGAGTTTGGGGCAGGGGCCTGCGGCACTCAGTGATACCGCCGCCAGTGGTCGCGGTAGATATAGGGCCCGTTCAGATCCCAGGCCATGCGGTCCATCATTTCCGCACTGTTCGCCCGCGATTCGGCCCGCCGGTCGAGATCGATGCGCTGCAGGCAGGTGGCAAAACCATCCGTGCCGCGGCGGAAACCATAGCTCAGGCATCGCTGCTCATCCGCCGCCCGCCGCTCCTCCGGCGTCATCGTCTGGCAGGCGGAAAGGCCGGGGAGGGTGGCGAGCAGGGTGATGAGGATGGGGATGCGCATTGGTTTGGTCCTTGGCATGATCGCTCAGAGGAAATGCCATTAGGGCGAGAGCGTCAAGCCATTGATTTGACCTTCGTCGGACTGCCGCCACGGCAGAAGCGCCCCTGTTTCGCGGGGTTCTGGCCACTTGCCGATCTCTCCCCTTTTGGGGGAGATGCCCGGCAGGGCAGAGGGGGGGCACGCCCTGAGTGCGCTGCCGTTTCCGACCGTTTCGGACAATGGACCGTGCGCCGGCTTTTTTGGCTGCGTGCGGCGGGCAGCACCCCCCTCTGTCCTGCCGGACATCTCCCCCACAAGGGGGGAGATCGGCTGGGGGCAGCCCTCCTCACCAGACTCAAGCCGCCCCGGCCGGATCGCCGATCGGCAGCAGCGCCGGGTCGAGCGGTGGATCCTGCGGGTTCTTCGTGTCGGCGGGGTCCTGCACCGGCGTCAGTGGCGGTTTTTGCTGGATGGGGTCGGGAATGCCGGGTGTCGGCGTCGGGCCGCGCGGGGTGTCGGCATTGGGCGTGGGAATGGGGTCTCTGTTCGGCATGATCGCCTCCTTTTCAAAAAAGGAACGGCATCGCCTGCACTTGGTTCCACTTTCGCCCCCGGGCATTCCTCTGTATGAGGATCACTTGCAAGCATGGGAACGAGCATGGCCATCCGCGATCGATTTTCGAAGAAACTGAACTGTCCGCAATGCGGCAATGAGGGCTTTGCCGAGGCCTCGGAGATCGACGATCCCAAGCGCAAGCACCCGGATTTCAAGGTCGATCAGCTGCCGCGCGGTTTTGGCGTGCAGCGGCCGTCGAACCACCAGGAATCTTTCATGATCAAGTGCGAATGCGGGCGCAAGTTTCCCTTCCGCAGCCTTGCGGAGGCCGCGGCCGACCGGCGCTAAAACTGCCGCTAAAGCTCAGATCCGCTCGAGCACCTCGATGAAGGCTTCGGCGAAACGTTTGAGATGCGCGGTCTCTTCATCGGGCGACTGGATGCGGATTTCGGTGCCGGCATAATCGAGCAGCGCCAGCACGACGCGTGTGCCGCTGCCGTGATCGGGAATGCGCAGCACGGCGATGCGGCGGCAATCCTCGATAAGACCCCCGGCCGGCAGGTCGAACAGCAGTTCGCCGCCGGAACGGTTGGCGGCCTGGCGCACCGCCTCGCAGAAACCGGCATCGCCGCCGGCATAACCTTCGAGCGAAAGTTCGAGCTCGACCAGCTCCATCGGCAGCATCGGCTCGGTGTGATCGATGCCGCCAAGCGCAGACGCCTGCGGCCTTGCTGCTATCTCGGGTGAAATCATCCCGTCTCTCCTTGCCTTTGAATTCGGAGATGAAACCCCGGCAGAATGGCCTTTTTTTGACATATCAGCAAGGGCTTACAAAGCAGGTGGCGTTTCGCCCGGGCCATCACCCGCGAATTCCGTCGGATATTCCGAGACAACAGATTCAATTGCCCAGATCCGGATGATTTTAGGCCGGGCCGGCCTAAAACCTGAATCCGGATCTAAATCAAAGAAATAGAGCATGATGTCGTCCGAAAACCGCTTCACACTTTTCGGCATCATGCTCTAAACAGGGTTACGGCGATTTGCGTGGTTGAGTGCGCGGCGCTGACGAGCAACCGGTAAGTTTGATGGCCATCCGCTTCGACCGTCCCGTTTCCAGCGCCGCCCGCTTTTCGCGGCTGCTCGGGGCGTTTTCGCTGGTGCTGGCGCTGGCGGTGCTGATCGCCCATCGCTTCGGCGGGCTGGCCACCCCCTATCTGGTGCTGCTGCTGATTACCGCCGCCGGCTTCGCGCTGCTTTCCGCCATGCTGGCCGCAGTTGGGCTGCGCAGCCTCTGGATGACGGGGGCCGAAGGCGGGCTGGCGGCCCTTGCCGCACTGATCTATGCCGCCTTTCCGCTTGCTATCGGCGCCTTCGCCACCGAGCGTTACCTCACCCTGCCTGCCATCTACGACGTTTCCACCGATCCGGTCTCCGCCCCGGACTGGCTGTCGGCCCCGAAAGCCGATCAGATCTGGCTGAAGCGCAATCTGCTGACGCCGGAGGATCGCGAAAAGCAGATGGCGGCCTATCCGGAACTCACCGGCCGGCGTTACGAGGGCGCGCTCGACCGGGTGCTGGAGGCGGTGCGCAAGGTCGCCAAGCAGAGCGGCTTTGTGATCGTCAAGAGCGCCGGCACCACCGAGCCGGACCGCGACCTCGAGGACAGGCCGGCAACGCCTCAGCCCGGCGACGACGCCGTTGCCGATGCACCCGGCATCATTCCCGTGCCGACGCCGCGCCCCTATGACGACGATGTCGCCAAGCTGATCCGCGGCGCCAACGGCGTGACGCTGCAGGCAGCCAACCGCACGCTGATCCTCGGCCTGCGCTTCGATATCCTCATCCGGCTGCGCGAAGAAGCCGAAACCACCTTCGTCGACATCCGCGTCGCCTCCCGCTACGGCCAACACGACCTCGGCTTCAGCGCCGCAATCGCCGGGGATTATTTGAAGGCGCTGGATGCCGAACTGCTGGGGATTGCGGGTGGGTGAGCAACGGTGCCGCAAAGCGGCAGCAATCGATCCGGCGAATCGATTGCAGTTGCGAACGCCCTGAGCCCAAAGCGAAGGGCCGGGATAGGGTGCGGCACCCGCAACCTGCTCACACGGCACGCCGCCAAATATTTGCGAGACCGCCACCCCAACCTCCCTCTCCAAGTCAGTTTATGCGGGCGCGAGCATTAATTCATTTTGCTGCTGCAAGGCGTCTCTGACCCGGGCGTTTGCGATGGTGATGATCTTGCGCATGATGGCGGTGAGCGCGACGCGCTTTGGTTTTGCGGCCTTGAGCAGCGCCTGATAGGCTGTGGCGAGCGGACTATTGCCACGGCAGGCGGCGAGACAGCGATGAAGAGCGCCGGACGGATCTGGCGTCGCCCGCCGGTGGTGCTGCGGTGCCAGCTGGCCTTGCCACTGTCTTTGGGATGCGGAGCCACACCGGCGAGGCTTGCGACCTGGCGGCGGTTGAGGGTGCCGAGTTCGGGCATGACGGCCAAGAGCAGCGGCACCAGAACCGGTCCGATGCCCGGCACCGACCGCAATGATTTAGC